>NZ_CP151991.1:15000-3694909 GCF_038593385.1 Bacillus sp. FSL R5-0820
AAGTCGCGGGCTGTTTTTGAAACTCAAGAATATGACCCATTTCAGGTATTTTTGAAAGGAGTTTGATCATCGTAAATCGCTCATCTTCAAGACCATTTAAATGAAATAAGTGCTTTAATACATGCATACATAATCCGTTTCGCTGAATCTTGACTTCATCCTCACTAAAGCGATAATGTTGCTTCTTTCTTTTTCTTGAGGTGACACCATGAGCTAAGACAGAGGTTTGAGAAGGATAGTCGGGATCCACTGTCAGCAAACATGCCTTTAACAGCTGTGCCATTCCATAAAACAATAAAATCGGTTTTAGTTCAAGTGGAGCTGATGCAGCTTGGTCATAAAATGTATGACCGTGCTTTAAAAAGTAAATAAATCGTTCACAGTTTTTATAGGCCTGCTGGTTTGCCTCCTGAATGTTCCGTTTCTCGTACTGTTGAAATAGAAACTTTTGGGAAGTTTCAAGTGAGTAAAAACGTTTTAAATCCTTCCATCCTGAACTTTTCATCTTCTTCCTCAACTCTCTTTATATTTTCTAAAAATTGCAACTGTTTGTTGCTTCCTTGACATGCTGTTTCCTAGTTGATAATCTACATATAATATTTTGCCGAAAAGAGGGGGATTTACTAATGTGGGAAAGTAAATTTTCAAAAGAAGGTTTGACGTTTGACGATGTGTTGCTTGTTCCAGCAAAGTCTGAGGTGCTTCCGCGTGATGTCAATTTATCAGTTGAGTTAACAAGCACTTTAAAGCTGAACATTCCAATTATTAGTGCAGGAATGGATACTGTGACGGAATCACAAATGGCGATTGCAATGGCACGTCAAGGTGGTCTTGGAATCATCCATAAGAACATGTCTATTGAGCAGCAAGCTGAACAAGTGGACAAAGTAAAACGTTCAGAGCGTGGTGTTATTACAAATCCATTTTTCTTAACACCGGATCATCAAGTATTCGATGCAGAACATTTAATGGGTAAATATCGTATTTCTGGTGTACCGATTGTTAATAACGAACAAGATCAAAAGCTTGTTGGGATTATTACGAACCGTGACCTTCGTTTTATTTCGGATTATTCAATGAAGATTAGCGACGTGATGACAAAAGAGGAACTTGTGACAGCTTCTGTTGGAACAACATTAGAAGAAGCTGAAAAAATCCTTCAGCAATATAAAATTGAAAAATTACCTCTTTTAGATGACGAAGGAACATTAAAAGGTCTCATCACCATCAAAGATATTGAAAAAGTGATCGAATTCCCTAACTCCTCTAAAGATGCACATGGCCGTTTAATTGTTGGTGCCGCTGTAGGTGTCACTGGCGATACAATGACTCGTGTGAAAAAATTAGTAGAAGCCAATGTTGATGTGATCGTCATTGATACAGCACACGGTCATTCTCAAGGTGTTCTAGACACTGTATCGAAAATCCGTGAAACGTATCCTTCTCTTAACATCATTGCTGGTAACGTTGCAACAGCTGAAGCAACAAAAGCATTGTTTGAGGCTGGAGCAGATATTGTAAAAGTGGGTATTGGACCAGGATCGATTTGTACAACACGTGTTGTTGCAGGGGTCGGTGTACCACAAATCACAGCGATTTATGACTGTGCAACAGAAGCAAGAAAACATGGTAAATCTATTATTGCAGATGGTGGAATTAAATATTCAGGTGATATCGTGAAAGCATTAGCTTCTGGTGGACATGCTGTTATGCTGGGAAGCCTGCTTGCTGGTACATCTGAAAGCCCAGGAGAAACAGAAATTTTCCAAGGTAGACGTTTCAAAGTATATCGTGGTATGGGTTCTGTTGCTGCAATGGAAAAAGGAAGTAAAGATCGTTACTTCCAAGAAGATAATAAAAAATTCGTTCCAGAAGGTATCGAAGGACGTACACCGTATAAAGGACCAGTTGTTGACACTGTTTACCAACTCGTTGGCGGTATTCGCTCTGGTATGGGCTACTGTGGAACACAGGACTTACGTACTCTTAGAGAAGAAGCACAATTCATTCGCATGACAGGTGCAGGTCTTCGTGAGAGTCATCCACATGATGTACAAATTACAAAAGAATCACCAAACTACACAATTTCTTGATAAATTGTGACAATCAAATTACATTTGACAGGGTCTATGACTCTGTCTATTTTTTTTGTCTTTATTGTGATAAAATTTATACTGTTGTGTCGAAATAAGCCCTTGTGGATTAAATATATATGAAAAACGTCGAAAAAAGATGAATACGGAGGTATGACGATTGAACAGCAAGATGTTGAAACAGCTTATGGTCTCTATCCTTGCATTGGCATTGATTGTTACTGCATTTACCCCAATGTCCAAAGCAAAAGCGGCTGAAGATCCATTCAATGTGAATGCGAAAGCAGCCATCCTTATTGAAGCTTCTACAGGTAAAATTCTTTATAGTAAAAACGCAGAACAAAGACTGCCTATTGCAAGTATGGCAAAGATGATGACAGAGTATCTATTACTAGAGGCGATTGCTGAAGGCAAAGTGAAATGGGATCAAACATATACGCCAGATGATTACGTGTACGAAATTTCTCAGGACCGCAGTTTATCCAATGTTCCATTGAGAAAAGATGGTTCGTATACTGTCAAAGAACTTTATCAAGCAACGGCTATTTATTCAGCAAATGCAGCAGCAATTGGTCTAGCAGAGGTAATCGCTGGATCAGAATCAAAGTTTGTTGAAAAAATGAATGCAAAAGCAAAAGAACTTGGCTTAACCAATTACAAATTCGTGAATGCAACTGGATTAGAAAATAAAGACTTACATGGCAAACAGCCAAAAGGTACGGGACCTGATGAAGAAAGCGAAGTTTCCGCAAAGGATATGGCTTTGCTTGCACAGCATCTCATCAAAGATCATCCAGAAATTCTTGAAACAGCAAGCATCGCGAAAACAAAGTTCAGAGAAGGCACAGATGACGAAATGGACATGCCAAACTGGAACTTTATGCTTAAAGGACTTGTGAAAGAATATGAAGGCGTAGACGGTCTGAAAACGGGCTCTACTGATTCAGCTGGTTCTAGCTTCACAGGTACAGCAAAACGTGGTGACATGCGTGTGATCGCAGTTGTCCTGAATGCTAAAGGAAATCTTCATACAGCTCGTTTTGATGTGGCGAAAAAATTGTTCGATTATGCCTTTAAAAACTTCACGATGAAAGAAATGTACAAAAAAGGCCAACAAATCAAGGGACATGAAAACATCGAAGTCGATAAAGGGAAAGATAAAGAAGTACCCGTCGTGACGAAAGAAGCTTTCTCTGTACCGGTTAAAAATGGTGATGAGAAGAGCTATAAAGCGAAAGTAAATATTGATAAAAAGAACCTAGAAGCTCCTATTAAAAAAGGAACGAAGGTTGGCATGCTGACGACTTCTTATTCTGGTGATGAGAAGGACTACGGCTATTTGAGTAAAGACCAATCAGGTGTTGAGCTTGTGACGAAAACAGGTGATGAAAAAGCAAACTGGTTCATCCTTGCAATGCGTGGTGTAGGTGGATTCTTCGCTGGCATTTGGGGCGGAATCGTCGACACAGTAAAAGGTTGGTTCTAATAAAAAACTGCTCTCTATATGTGAGAGCAGTTTTTTTATCGTTAAAAGAAAAGAGATTGTTTGTGGTTTTGAGGTGTAGACAAGGCCTGCTGAAAAATACCACATAACTTTTCCATCCCTTCCGTCAGTGCCTTTTCGTTCACATAAGAAAAACTGAGACGTATATAATTCTGCTTCGGCTCCCCAGGATAGCAGACAGAGCCAGGCAGGAAGGTGATTTGCTGCTTCCGTGCCTCATGTAATAGGGCACGTGTATCGACCCAGGAAGGAAAACTAAGCCACAAATTGAGCCCGCCCTGTGGGATTTGCCAGGTGACGTCCTTTGGCGCATGCTTTGTCAACACATCCATCATCAAATCGCGTCTCACCTTCAAGGCAGTTCTTAATTTTTTCGTATGATCGATCATTTTCTTGGAAGTGAGAAACGGTAAGATCGCCTTTTGGGTGAGAAGCGGGCTCCCTAAATCATTATTGGCTTTTGCAGCTAATAAACGGTTAAATATAGAGCCTGACGCTGTAATAATTCCAATTCTGCATCCTGGAGCCAGTGTCTTGCTTAATCCTCGTAAATATATGACGTGTCCATCGTGATCTAGGCTTTTAATGGGTGCCGGCGGTTTCTTTTCAAAATAAAGCTCACGATAAGGATCATCTTCTACAATGAGACAATCAATGCTTTGTGCCAGTAAAAGCAGCTGTTTTCTTCGTTTCATCGACATACTGGCGCCTGTAGGACTGTGAAAAGTAGGAATGGTATAGATGAGCTTTGGTTTATATTTATCACAAATGCTTTGAAGCTGTTTCATGTTCATTCCTTCATGATCGACAGGAACCGTAATAATTCGTGCCCCTCTCCCCATAAAGACATCAATTGCGCCTGGATAGGTGGGCGCCTCCATGACAACTACATCATCCGGCCCGATAAATGTACGTGCCACTAAATCAAGTCCTTGCTGAGAACCGCTAGTGACAAGGATATTTTCAGGAGTAGAAGGAACATCTAATTTTTCTAGAAATGATTGAATGACCTGACGAAGCTGAAGGTCACCTTGTATTTCTCCGTATTTTGACATGATTTGAGGATGACGGGCTAGGACATGCTGCATTTCTTTTTCTAAATACCGGTTAGGTAAAAGACCAGGATCAATCATAGAGGAAGAAAGATTAATGGCTTCTTCGACATAGTGATACTGAGCGAATTGAGACCTTGGTAAATAATCTGGGATCGATAACTGCCAATCGAAAGAAGTAGATGATTGAACCGGGATGTCAGTTTGCTCATGCTGCTCATTCACAAACGTACCTTTCCCTTGTACAGTCGTTAAAAATCCGTCGTCCTTAAGCCGTGTATAGGCTTTTGCCGCTGTGACAAGACTTACATTTAGCTGTTTCGCTAGATCACGTACAGTCGGCAGCTTATCGCCTTGCTGAAGCAGACCTGATTGAATGTGATCAACGATGGAAAAATAAATCTGATTTGAAAGAGATGTATCTGAATGTCGATGGATATCAATATGCATGAAAATCCTCCAATGGGTGTGGAATTGTTATAGATGGTTTCGAATTGTTATAGATGCATTATAACATGTTAATAACACTTAAAAGAGGGAATGATGCCTTTTTAACTATGAAACCTTGATATATAAGGGTTTCTTCTTTTTTATGAGCTAATTGAATTGTTATACTATTCTCTTTATTGTTATACTCTATCGCTTGTATGATAAAGGTGTTGAATCAATCGAATAGACAAATGGGAGGAAACAATTGTGAGCAATAAGGGAACTGAACGAGTAAAACGTGGAATGGCAGAAATGCAAAAAGGTGGCGTCATTATGGATGTCGTCAATGCTGAGCAGGCAAAAATCGCAGAAGAAGCAGGCGCAGTGGCAGTAATGGCACTAGAACGGGTACCAGCTGATATCCGTGCAGCAGGCGGTGTTGCCCGTATGGCAGATCCAAGAATCGTAGAAGAAGTACAAAATGCAGTAACGATTCCAGTCATGGCAAAAGCACGTATCGGCCACATCGTGGAAGCTCGTGTTCTTGAAGCACTTGGTGTTGATTATATTGATGAGAGTGAAGTGCTGACGCCCGCAGATGAGGAATTCCATTTAAATAAAAATGAATACACGGTACCTTTCGTATGTGGCTGTCGTGACCTAGGTGAGGCGACTCGCCGTATTGCAGAAGGCGCTTCAATGCTACGTACAAAAGGTGAGCCTGGTACAGGAAACATTGTAGAAGCTGTCCGTCATATGAGAAAGGTCAATGCTCAAATTCGTAAAGTGGCGGCAATGAGTGAAGATGAATTGATGACAGAAGCCAAAAATTTAGGCGCACCTTATGAATTATTGGTTCAAATTAAAAAAGAAGGCAAATTGCCAGTTGTAAACTTTGCAGCTGGAGGTGTTGCGACACCAGCAGATGCAGCATTAATGATGCAGCTTGGAGCAGATGGTGTATTTGTCGGCTCTGGTATCTTCAAATCAGACAATCCAGCTAAATTTGCAAAAGCGATTGTAGAAGCAACGACTCATTTCACAGATTACCGTCTGATTGCAGAGCTTTCTAAAGAGCTTGGAACAGCGATGAAAGGAATTGAAATTTCAAATCTATTGCCAGAAGAGCGTATGCAAGAGCGTGGCTGGTAATTAAGGGAGCGCAAACGAACATGCTAACAATTGGTGTACTAGGGCTTCAAGGAGCGGTGAGAGAGCATATTCAATCGATTGAAGCTTGTGGCGCAGCGGGAAAGATCATCAAGCGGGTAGAGGAGTTAGAAATTGTTGACGGTCTCATTATCCCTGGTGGTGAAAGTACGACGATGAGAAGACTCATGGATACGTACCAATTCATTGAACCGATTAAAGCGTTCGCTGCTCAAGGTAAACCGATATTTGGGACTTGTGCCGGTTTAATTATGCTGGCAAAGCATATAGAAGATCGAGAAGATGCTCATCTTGGACTGTTAAATGTATCTGTTGCACGTAATTCGTTTGGCAGACAGGTAGACAGCTTTGAAGCAGATGTAGAAGTGAAAGGACTGGATACGCCGTTTACAGGAGTGTTCATCCGTGCGCCTCATATCATCAGCGCAGATGAGAGCGTAGAGGTCATGGCTGAGTATGACGGCAGGATTGTGATGGCGAAAGAAAACAATATCTTAGGTTGTTCTTTTCATCCAGAGCTGACAGACGACCATCGGTTAACACAGCTGTTTGTTGAGATGGTCGAGTCCTATAAAACGAAGCTTGCTGTATAAAACGGTTGAAAAGAGATAAAACTTATAGTACATTAAAATCACAATCAAAGATCGAAAAAGCGTTGACGGGAAATAGTAAGAAGCCCCTCTTTCTCAGAGAGCCGATGGTTGGTGAGAATCGGTGAAAGATGCATTCTGAATCCATCCTTGAGCGAAATGCTGAAACACGAAGTAAGCATTTACGGTGATGCCGTTACAGAGGAAAGAGGAAAGCATGCTTTTGGCGTGTTTTCAATCAGGGTGGCAACGCGAGAGCTCTCGTCCCTTTCATGGGATGAGGGCTCTTTTTATTTTTCGATAAAAAAGGAGTGTTACACATGCTGGATATTAAACAACTGCGCACGGATTTTGATCAAATCAAAGAAAAATTAGCCCATCGAGGTGAAGATTTAGCGGATTTTGATAAGTTTGGTGAACTGGATCAAAAAAGAAGAGAATTAATCGGCAAAACAGAAGTATTAAAGAGCCGAAGAAATGAAGTATCACAGCAAGTGGCTGTTCTAAAGAGAGAAAAGAAAGACGCTGATCACATTATTCAAGAAATGCGTGAGGTAGGCGATGAGATTAAGAAGTTGGATGATGAATTAAGAACAGTAGAGGAAAGCCTGCAAACCATCCTGTTCTCAATTCCAAACATCCCTCATGATTCTGTACCAGTCGGTGAAACAGAAGATGACAACATTGAAGTGAGAAAATGGGGCGAACAGCCAGCCTTCTCATTTGAGCCAAAGCCGCATTGGGATGTAGCAGATGAGCTGAAGATTTTAGATTTTGAACGTGCAGGAAAAGTGACAGGAAGCCGCTTCGTTTTTTATAAAGGGCTAGGCGCACGGTTAGAGCGTGCACTTTATAACTTTATGCTGGATTTACACGTAGATGAATTTGGTTTTACTGAAGTACTACCACCTTATATGGTCAACAGAGCAAGCATGACAGGAACTGGACAGCTTCCAAAGTTTGAAGAGGATGCTTTTAAAATTCGAGAAGAAGATTATTTCCTCATTCCAACGGCTGAAGTGCCAATTACGAACATGCACCGTGACGAAATTCTTGAAGGAGAGCAGCTGCCAATCAATTATGCAGCATTTAGTGCTTGCTTTAGATCAGAAGCTGGTTCTGCCGGCAGAGATACGCGCGGACTCATCCGTCAGCACCAATTTAATAAAGTAGAGCTTGTGAAATTTGTCAGACCAGAAGATTCTTATGAAGAATTAGAGAAACTAACAAACCAAGCAGAAAAAGTTCTTCAATTATTGAACCTGCCATACCGTGTCATGAGCATGTGTACAGGAGATTTAGGCTTTACGGCTGCGAAGAAATACGATATCGAAGTATGGATTCCAAGCCAAAATACGTATCGTGAAATTTCTTCTTGCAGTAACTTTGAAGCGTTCCAAGCGAGACGAGCAAACATTCGTTTCCGCCCTGAGCCTAAAGCAAAGCCAGAACACGTCCACACATTAAATGGATCTGGTTTAGCAGTAGGAAGAACTGTTGCAGCCATTTTAGAAAACTATCAACAAGAGGATGGAACAGTGATCATTCCTGAGGTGTTACGTCCTTATATGGGAAATAAAGAAGTGATAAAATAAGATGCCGTCATGGCATCTTATTCTTTTTACCTAAACTTCTACAGTTTTTCTAAAATAAGCCGATAAAAGAACTAAAAGCATCTAGGAAAGAAGGAATAACCTTGAATAGGCTTGACTATTATGTTGAAATGGCTCAATTACTCAGAAAAGTTCTAGATGAAAGTGTCCTTTTCGGCATCACTGACACAGAGAAGGTACTTTGCTATTATCCATCGACCACAGTAGATTTTGGCATTAAAGTAGGGGACGCTTTAAACCCAGAGGACCAAAACGTGGCGACGACATTAAGAGGACAAGAATATGATGGGCATTTGCCAGAGTCTTTATATGGTTATGAAATTGCTGTAAAAGGTTATCCGATTTTTGATGAAGATAGAAATGTGATTGGTTCTTTTTTAGTGGCTTTTTCACATCATCGTGAGAAGAAATTAAGCGGCTATATGGAACATATCAATAAAGTAGCGAAAGAGTTACAAGGTGGAATTGAGCAAATTGCTGCTCATTCACAAGAACTGGCGGCTACAAGCTTAGAAATTAGTGAGCAGGCCGGAAGAGCAGAAGAGAAATCCGCAAACATTGAAGAAGTCGTCAAAACCATTGGCGGTATTGCGAGACAAACAAACCTGTTAGGACTCAATGCTGCAATTGAAGCGGCAAGAGCAGGTGAAAATGGAAAAGGCTTTGCTGTTGTTGCAGACGAGGTACGTAAGTTATCAGATGGATCAAAGGAAGCAGCTGAAACCATTAATGCATTTTTAAAAGAAATCCAAGACAGCATTGGCACTCTATCAGAAAATATCTCGCAAATCAGCAGTTCAACAAACGAACAAGCTAAACAAGTGACAGACTTTACAAAGATTATCGAATCATTAAATGATTTTAAAGAAGAGATGAATCTTTTTATTGAAGACATTAGACAGGATACGAAATAAATGAAGAGCAGCCGATAATCGGCTGCTTCAGCGTGTAGACAAACCCTCGCATTCTTTGTCAGTCCTGCGTGCTGGTGCTCACGAATGCTAAATTCGCTCCGCGCCAGTACTCGTCCTTCCTAGACTGCAAAGGTTTTCTATCACGCTGAAAAGAAGACAAAAGGCTAAACATCATACCAAAATCAAATGTTGAAATTTTTTTCGAAAAGATGTTGACTTAAAATAAGATGATATGATATATTAATTCTTGTCGATACGGAGGAATACCCAAGTCCGGCTGAAGGGATCGGTCTTGAAAACCGACAGGGGTGTCAAAGCCCGCGGGGGTTCGAATCCCTCTTCCTCCGCCATATTGATTTTACCTTAGTTGAATTGAAACGCATAAAAATTGGAAATTGTCAAACCGCTGCATTCGAGAAATGCAGCGGTTTTTTTTATTTTGTGTTAGAGCGATTTTTTTGAATAACAGAAGCAATTTCATGAAGAATTGGATCAAGTGAGCTTTCATCATGAAGTAAGTCGTAATCTTCAATATTAATTTTAATCACAGGGCACAGATCAAATTGTTCAATCCATTCCGTATATCGAGTGTACATTTCTTCCCAATATGCTCGATCGGTTTGAGTTTCCATCTCTCTCCCGCGCTCTTCAATACGATGTAATATATGATCTAAATCCCCATGTAAGTAAATGAGGACATCTGGGTGAGGGAAGTAAGGTGTCATCACCATCGCCTCAAATAGACTCGTATACGTTTCATAGTCTACCTCTGACATGGTACCTTTGTCTGCGTGCATTTTAGCAAAAATACCAGTGTCCTCATAAATTGATCGATCTTGTACATAACCTCCACCAGACTCGAAGATTCGTTTCTGTTCCTTAAAACGTTCAGCTAGAAAATAGACCTGTAAATGAAAGCTCCATCTTTGGAAATCCGAATAAAAAGGCTCTAAGTATGGATTATCATCTACTTTTTCGAGAGAAGTTTGAAACCCTAGCTTGTCCGCTATTGTTTTCGTCATGGTCGATTTTCCGACACCAACTGTCCCTGCAATTGTAATGACAGCATCCTTTGGTATTTCAATATTTTTCATAGTACTTGCTCCTTTATGTTCTGTACAATTTGCTGGTAATCTTGCTGTGAGGAAACGAAGTCTGTATGATCGCCTTCAATTGTAATGATAGGAAGCCCTGGGTCAGTTTGTTTTAAATGCTCGATGGCCAACTCATAATCTTCAATCAGGGTTTTTAAATAAGCTGGATCAATGTCTTCTTCAAAAGATCGGCCTCTCATCTTTATTCTATCAAGTAAGGTGGGAAGGCTGGCTTTTATATAGATCATGGCATTTGGTTTAGGAAGATCATCTGTCAGCAAGTGATAAATCTTTCTGTATTTATCCATGTGCTTTTTGGATAAGGTTCTTTCTGCAAATATCATATTTTTATAGACATGATAATCAGTGACAATCGGCTGCTGTTTTTTGACATAGTTCTCTTCAATAGATTCTAACTGTTTAAACCGATTACATAGAAAGAACATCTCAAGCTGAAAGCTCCATTGTTCCATATCTTCATAAAATTTATCTAAGAATGGATTTTCTTCTACAATTTCTTTTACTAAAGGAAATTGAAATTCCTTTGAAAGCATTGTAGCCAAGGTTGTTTTTCCGGCTCCAATTGGGCCTTCCACTGCAATAAAAGGGGCAGGATACATAGGCGTTCTCCTCTATCTATAAAGTTGTCAAACCAATGTATATTGTACCATACCCCTTCTGAGAGATAGAGCCAATGAATTACGATGTTGTTCTTTTTTCAATATTAAATTGATCTGATAACAACAACCAGTTTTGTGGGAAGGATAGACCTAATTTCCAGTAAGCAATTCCATTTAGGTTTAACTCTTTAATGAGATTAAATTTGGCTTGAATGGATCTTGCATCTTCAAACCAAACCTCGTGTTCTTTGTTGTTAGCATCTGTATAACGGAAATAAGGTGCTTGTGCTGTTTCGTCATATAAAATGGATACATTATTCTCTCTAGCAATGGCAATCGCTTGTTGAGGGCTGACGGCTTTGGCGATAGGGCCTCCTTGAACATAAGGAAGCGTCCAATCATAACCATATAAATTCTGCCCCATCACAATTTTATTGGCAGGTATGACAGTCAGTGCGTATTCAATGACTTGGCGGACAGGGCCGATCGGAGAGACGGCTTGTGCAGGCCCGCCGCTGTAGCCCCACTCATAAGTCATCAGTACAACATGATCAACAATCTTACCAATTGCTTCATAGTCATGCGCCTCATACCACTTTCCTTTCTGTTTACTGCTTGTTTTAGGAGCGAGTGCCACAGAAATAGTCCAACCCTGTTGATGAAAACGAGTTGTTGCCTCTCTTAAAAATTGAAGGTAAGCTTCTTTATCAACTGGGCGTAAATATTCAAAGTCAAAATGGATTTCTTTTAATTGATACTTTTGAGCAACGCGGACGATTTCATTTAATAATGTCGTTTTGACAGATTGATTTGTTAAAAGGATTCGCCCGAGTTCATCACTAAATTTATCATTCTCTAGATTTGTGACTACCATGGTTAAAACCGTTCTGCTTTGAGCGGCAATTTGAGGTAATTGATCTAACGGTGGCTCGCGAAGTGTGCCGTCTCTTTGTGCTTGAAAACTAAAGGCACCGAGATGTGTTAAGTATGGAGATGCTTCTCTGGCTGCTTGCTTTAAATTTTCGCTGACTTGGTTTCCGCGAGGTTCTATATAAGCATTAGAATTAATATTTCTTTTCGGTCTTTGTGGAATATAAAGCAAAAAACGAATAGGCAATATGGCTTCAGGCCGAATCCGATTCACACGTGCCAATTCTTCTACCGAAATTTGAAATCTTCTTCCAATTTGATAAAGTGTATCATTTTGTTTGACCTCATAAAATTGACCTCTAATAGGGATGACAATTGTTTGTCCAACGACTAGTTGATTTGGTGTTTCGATGTCGTTGGTCCGAATGATTTCATTTGCCGTTGTTTTAAAACGCATGGCAATTTCATTTAATGTATCTCCTCTTTTGACAACATAAATTTGAATGGTCAACGCCCCCTTTGTTATTGCTAACAATTTATGAGGGTGATGGATAAATCATGTTTGATTTTCATCCGTGATCTCTTTAGTTGTTGTGATTTTGGCAAGAAGAACGTTCTCCATCATGGTTAAAGCGTACTCGTTGTCCCTATCATCATTTGAAGCAATACAATCTTTAGGTACAGTAAGGTTGTACTCTCGCATGTAAGCGTCATTTGCAGTGAACAGGACACAGATGTTTCCGGCAATTCCAGTTAAAATAAGATCTTGCACACCTAATTCATTTAGGAGTGTCTCTAGTGCTGTTCCGTAAAAGGCAGAGTGCTTAGGTTTAATTAAGAAGTAATCATCTTTAGATGGTGCCATTTGTTCTAAAATAGGGGTACTTCTTTCGTTTTTGCATGTTTCCATAACAGCTTTGATATCAGCCTTCCAGAGTCCATAGTGGTCGTTGATATAGATAATTGGCCAATTTTTCTTGAAAGCGTGTCGTTTAAGGGCTAAAATTTTATTGGTCATTTGCTCTGTTTTTTCAGCAAGCACATGTCCCATTTCGAAATCAAAATTATTGATCATGTCAATAATAAGTAGTGCCTTTTGTTGTTTTGGCAAATCAAGACCCCCTTTAAAAGATTGTGATAATATGTTAACCTCAATATCCTTTAAAAAAACATGAAAAGAGAGCCGTACTATGACGAAAGATGAACAGTTTATGCAAGAAGCTATTTCTGAAGCTTTGAAAGCAAAACAAATAGGAGAAGTTCCAATCGGTGCCGTCATCGTTGTTGATGATCAAATTGTAAGCCGTGCTCACAATTTAAGGGAAAGTGAACAGCGATCAATTGCTCATGCGGAATTACTTGCTATTGATGAAGCGTGTAAAATGACTGGTAGCTGGCGTTTAGAAGATGCTGTACTTTATGTTACACTCGAACCGTGCCCAATGTGTGCAGGCGCTATTGTACTTTCAAGAGTGAAAAAGGTCGTTTTTGGTGCCTATGATCCTAAAGGTGGATGTGCTGGTACTTTAATGAATTTATTGGACGATGAGCGGTTCAATCATCAGTCTGAAGTCATTGGCGGTGTGCTTGAAAATGAGTGTGGTGAGCTGTTAAGTCAGTTCTTTCGAGACCTCCGTCAGCGTAAGAAGCAGTCGAAAAGTAAATGAATGGATGTCGTTTGCAATTTTATCACTTAGAAGGTATACTTATGTCTGCGTCACCAACAATTTAATATTCATTTTGCCGTGCTAAGCGGGGAGGTAGCGGTGCCCTGTACTCGCAATCCGCTCTAGCGAGGCCGAATCCCTTCTCAAGGTTCGTTTACTTCAAGGTCTGCCTTAAATAAGTGGTGTTGACGTCTGGGTCCTGCGCAATGGGAATTCATGAACCATGTCAGGTCCGGAAGGAAGCAGCATTAAGTGAAACCTCTCATGTGCCGCAGGGTTGCCTGGGCCGAGCTAACTGTTTAAGTAACGCTTGGGGTAGCGAATCGACAGAAGGTGCACGGTAAATCAATATTAAATGTAACTCATCTAGTTTATCTAGGTGAGTTTTTTGTTGCTATTGAAAGAATATATCAGTTGTTTTGTTTATACAAATAGCAAAAAAGCCATTTTCGGGGTGAGGTATTTTTGAAGTAATTTATAAGCGGAACAAATGTTCTTGTTGATCTGGCAGACATTTTCAGAAAGCAGGAAAACACATTTTTTAATCAAGAAAAGTAAAAAGTCTTTAAAGGAAATGCTCTTTTTCGTTTGTTAGAAAATAAAGGTGTACTTTTGAATTGATCGTTGCATCATGTATAATGAACATGATGATAAATGGAGGAGGGCGTATTTGTGAGTTATCAAGCTTTATACCGAGTGTTCAGACCTCAAGTTTTTGAGGATGTTGTTGGACAAGAACACATCACAAAAACGTTGCAAAATGCCCTTTTGCAGAAAAAGTTTTCTCATGCTTACTTATTTTCAGGTCCTAGAGGAACAGGTAAAACAAGTGCTGCCAAGATATTTGCGAAGGCAGTGAACTGTGAAAAATCACCTGTTAGTGAACCGTGTAATGAGTGTGATGCCTGTAGAGGGATTACGACCGGTTCGATTTCAGACGTGATTGAAATAGATGCTGCTTCAAATAACGGGGTAGATGAAATTCGGGATATACGTGATAAAGTGAAATTTGCTCCTTCAGCGGTTACATATAAGGTTTATATTATAGATGAGGTACATATGCTCTCTATCGGGGCATTTAATGCACTTCTTAAAACGCTAGAGGAACCACCTGCTCATTGTATCTTTATTTTGGCTACCACAGAGCCTCATAAGATTCCTCTTACCATCATATCAAGATGTCAGAGATTTGATTTTAAACGGATCACGACAAAAGATATTGTTGGACGAATGGAGAAAATTGTAGATGCAGAAAGCCTAAATATACAAGAGGGTTCACTCGAGATTATTGCTAGTGCGGCAGATGGAGGCATGCGTGACGCACTCAGTCTCCTTGACCAAGCGATCTCATTTAGTGGTGAACAGCTCACAATTGATGATGCACTGCTCATTACAGGTGCTGTATCTCAGCATTTCATTAGTCAGCTTGCTGAAGCCATTTTTGAGCAAAATATTGCGATAGCGCTGGATACATTAAATGAATTGCTTCAACAGGGGAAAGATGCCGCTAAATTAATAGAGGATATGATCTTCTACTTTAGAGATATGCTTCTATACAAAACAGCACCGGATCTTGAAGGTGTCCTTGAAAAAGTCAAAGTCGACGATAAGTTTGTGGCTCTTTCAGAACGTGTGGCACCTCAGTTTCTTTATGAAACGATTGAAGTTCTGAATAAAAGCCATCAGGAAATGAAATGGACAAACCATCCTAGAATTTTCTTTGAAGTAGCTGTGGTTAAGCTCTGTCAGTCAACGGCTGGTGCTGTATCATCTGAGGCTGATTCCGACCTAACAGCGTTAACGAATAAAATAGACAGGCTGGAACAGGAGCTATCTAGGCTAAAAGCTGAAGGTGTTCCAATGACTCAGTCTCAGAGTCCTCAAGCAAAAACGGAAGCACCTCGACCTCAAACGAGTAATAAAAATGGCTATCGTGCACCTGTCGGCCGAATTCATGAGATTTTAAAAGAAGCGAAGCGGCCGGAGCTAGAAAAAATAAAAGGCAAATGGGGAGAGCTTCTTGCCCAATTAAAACAGCAAAATAAGGTATCTCACGCTGCGCTATTAACAGATAGTGAACCAGTTGCGGCGGCAACTCATGCCTTTGTTTTAAAATTCAAATTTGAAATACATTGTAAGATGGTGGCCGAAGATAAAAGTGGTGTTCGAACCAATCTTGAGCAACTGCTAGAATCTATGCTAGGAAAAAGAGTGGAATTAGTTGGCGTTCCTGACGCTCAATGGGGTAAAATAAGAGAAGAATTTTTAAGAGATCATCAGCCTGAAGAACAAGCAGATGGTCAGGCAGCTTCTGCTGAAGAAGATCCATTAATTGCGGAAGCAAAGAAGTTAGTAGGAACCGATTTAATTGAAATTAAAGATTAACAATTTGAAAGAGAGTGGTGTTCATATGCGCGGTGGAATGGGAAATATGCAAAAAATGATGAAACAAATGCAAAAAATGCAGAAGGATATGGCTAAGGCTCAAGAAGAGCTTGCAGAAAAAGTCCTTGAAGGTACGGCAGGTGGCGGTATGGTCACTGTAAAAGTAAATGGACAAAAAGAAGTCGTTGATGTGGCAATTAATGAAGAAGTTGTTGATCCTGAAGACATCGATATGCTTCAAGACCTAGTACTTGCAGCAACAAATGATGCATTGAAAAAAGTGGATGAATTAACGAATGAAACAATGGGTCAATTCACAAAAGGAATGAACATGCCAGGTTTATTCTAGGAGGAATAACTAAAGATGCAATATCCTGAACCAATATCAAAGCTGATTGACAGCTTTATGAAATTGCCAGGAATCGGACCTAAAACTGCGGTCCGTCTGGCTTTTTTTGTTCTTAGTATGCAGGAAGACGTCGTGCTGGATTTTGCGAAGGCACTTGTTAATGCAAAGCGTAATTTAACTTATTGTTCTGTTTGCGGACATATTACTGATCAGGATCCTTGCTATATTTGTGAAGATACAAGAAGAGATCAATCTGTGATCTGTGTCGTGCAGGATCCAAAAGATGTGATTGCAATGGAAAAAATGAAAGAATACAACGGCTTATATCATGTGCTTCATGGAGCTATTTCTCCAATGGACGGAATAGGACCAGAGGATATTAAAATTCCTGACTTATTAAAAAGATTACAAGACGATCAAGTCACAGAGGTCATTCTTGCAACCAACCCAAACATTGAAGGAGAAGCGACAGCTATGTATATCTCTAGATTGTTGAAACCATCAGGAATTAAACTCTCTCGCATTGCTCACGGACTCCCAGTAGGTGGAGATTTAGAGTATGCGGATGAAGTCACACTTTCTAAGGCTCTAGAAGGCAGACGTGAGATGTAGGAAGGAGAAGTACGGTACATGGGTTTTCTTCGCAGAAAATCAATTCGAAAAGAATTCGATGAGATATTAATTCAACAGCTTTTTAAGCAAAAGGAAGAATGGAACAGACAAAAAAAGCTTGTCGCAAATAGCGTTGAGCCTTCACCGGACATTCTATTCGAATTAAAGCTTGCTCAAGCGAAGTACTTTTTCTATCTGAGAGAAGCGAAAAAGAGAAATTTACGTTTAAACAACTGGAGGTAGCAGGTCTATTTTACATAATCCTCTCATATGCTTGTACTATTCATATGAAGAGGAGATGAGAGGATTATGGAACCTGTTATTGTGATTGGTTCAATTTTGTTAGCTGTTTTATTGTTGTTTATGTCAGGTGTTCAAGCGAATCCATTCAAATGGTTAGGGCTTATTGGAGTTAAGTTTGTCGCAGGTGCTCTTTTTTTATTTTGTCTCAATTTATTCGGTGAGAGTTTAGGGCTTCATGTTTCCATTAACCCTGTAACGAGTGGAATTAGTGGTTTGTTGGGCATTCCAGGTGTAGCAGCTTTAGTCGTAATTGAAAAGTTTATTATTTAATGCAAAATATTGTTGACTTTGATTATATATGGTGGTAAATTAATATACGTCGCTGATGACGAAGAAACGAAAAAACATAATAACAAAAAAGTTGTTGACACTAACAACTTGGACGTGATAAGATGTTCTAGTCGCTTCTGAAGCGGTAAACAAGTTCTTTGAAAACTAAATAAGACAAAACGTACCTGTTAATTCGAGTTTTTATAAAAAAATCCTATGATACTTCATAGGTAGTCAGTCAAACGCTGACGAAAAACAAAACTTCGGTTTTGTACTTTTTCGGAGAGTTTGATCCTGGCTCAGGACGAACGCTGGCGGCGTGCCTAATACATGCAAGTCGAGCGGACAGAAGGGAGCTTGCTCCCGGATGTTAGCGGCGGACGGGTGAGTAACACGTGGGTAACCTGCCTGTAAGACTGGGATAACTCCGGGAAACCGGAGCTAATACCGGATAGTTCCTTGAACCGCATGGTTCAAGGATGAAAGACGGTTTCGGCTGTCACTTACAGATGGACCCGCGGCGCATTAGCTAGTTGGTGAGGTAACGGCTCACCAAGGCGACGATGCGTAGCCGACCTGAGAGGGTGATCGGCCACACTGGGACTGAGACACGGCCCAGACTCCTACGGGAGGCAGCAGTAGGGAATCTTCCGCAATGGACGAAAGTCTGACGGAGCAACGCCGCGTGAGTGATGAAGGTTTTCGGATCGTAAAGCTCTGTTGTTAGGGAAGAACAAGTGCAAGAGTAACTGCTTGCACCTTGACGGTACCTAACCAGAAAGCCACGGCTAACTACGTGCCAGCAGCCGCGGTAATACGTAGGTGGCAAGCGTTGTCCGGAATTATTGGGCGTAAAGGGCTCGCAGGCGGTTTCTTAAGTCTGATGTGAAAGCCCCCGGCTCAACCGGGGAGGGTCATTGGAAACTGGGAAACTTGAGTGCAGAAGAGGAGAGTGGAATTCCACGTGTAGCGGTGAAATGCGTAGAGATGTGGAGGAACACCAGTGGCGAAGGCGACTCTCTGGTCTGTAACTGACGCTGAGGAGCGAAAGCGTGGGGAGCGAACAGGATTAGATACCCTGGTAGTCCACGCCGTAAACGATGAGTGCTAAGTGTTAGGGGGTTTCCGCCCCTTAGTGCTGCAGCTAACGCATTAAGCACTCCGCCTGGGGAGTACGGTCGCAAGACTGAAACTCAAAGGAATTGACGGGGGCCCGCACAAGCGGTGGAGCATGTGGTTTAATTCGAAGCAACGCGAAGAACCTTACCAGGTCTTGACATCCTCTGACAACCCTAGAGATAGGGCTTTCCCTTCGGGGACAGAGTGACAGGTGGTGCATGGTTGTCGTCAGCTCGTGTCGTGAGATGTTGGGTTAAGTCCCGCAACGAGCGCAACCCTTGATCTTAGTTGCCAGCATTTAGTTGGGCACTCTAAGGTGACTGCCGGTGACAAACCGGAGGAAGGTGGGGATGACGTCAAATCATCATGCCCCTTATGACCTGGGCTACACACGTGCTACAATGGACAGAACAAAGGGCTGCGAGACCGCAAGGTTTAGCCAATCCCACAAATCTGTTCTCAGTTCGGATCGCAGTCTGCAACTCGACTGCGTGAAGCTGGAATCGCTAGTAATCGCGGATCAGCATGCCGCGGTGAATACGTTCCCGGGCCTTGTACACACCGCCCGTCACACCACGAGAGTTTGCAACACCCGAAGTCGGTGAGGTAACCTTTATGGAGCCAGCCGCCGAAGGTGGGGCAGATGATTGGGGTGAAGTCGTAACAAGGTAGCCGTATCGGAAGGTGCGGCTGGATCACCTCCTTTCTAAGGATATATGGAGCAGCGTACGTTTTTCGTCTTGTTTAGTTTTGAAGGAACTTGCAAAAGATCCTACAACATCATATCTTCGATATGAAAGATGGGCCTGTAGCTCAGCTGGTTAGAGCGCACGCCTGATAAGCGTGAGGTCGGTGGTTCGAGTCCACTCAGGCCCACCATCTTCTATTAAATCGGGGCCTTAGCTCAGCTGGGAGAGCGCCTGCCTTGCACGCAGGAGGTCAGCGGTTCGATCCCGCTAGGCTCCACCAACGTGTTCTTTGAAAACTAGATAACAATAAGTAATACATTCACATTGAATGCAATGCAAAGTTCATCACACATAGTGATTCTTTCTAAAGTAAGAAATGGTTAAGTTAGAAAGGGCGCACGGTGGATGCCTTGGCACTAGGAGCCGATGAAGGACGGGACGAACACCGATATGCTTCGGGGAGCTGTAAGCAAGCTTTGATCCGGAGATTTCCGAATGGGGAAACCCACTGCTCGTAATGGAGTAGTATCCATACTTGAATACATAGAGTATGAGAAGGCATACCCGGGGAACTGAAACATCTAAGTACCCGGAGGAAGAGAAAGCAAATGCGATTCCCTGAGTAGCGGCGAGCGAAACGGGAACAGCCCAAACCAAGAGGCTTGCCTCTTGGGGTTGTAGGACACTCTATACGGAGTTACAAAGGAACGATATAAGCGAAGAGGTCTGGAAAGGCCCGCCAAAGAAGGTAACAGCCCTGTAACTGAAATGTTGTTCTCTCCAGAGTGGATCCTGAGTACGGCGGAACACGTGAAATTCCGTCGGAATCCGGGAGGACCATCTCCCAAGGCTAAATACTCCCTAGTGACCGATAGTGAACCAGTACCGTGAGGGAAAGGTGAAAAGCACCCCGGAAGGGGAGTGAAATAGATCCTGAAACCGTGTGCCTACAAGTAGTCAGAGCCCGTTAACGGGTGATGGCGTGCCTTTTGTAGAATGAACCGGCGAGTTACGATCCCGTGCAAGGTTAAGCAGAAGATGCGGAGCCGCAGCGAAAGCGAGTCTGAATAGGGCGCATGAGTACGTGGTCGTAGACCCGAAACCAGGTGATCTACCCATGTCCAGGGTGAAGTTCAGGTAACACTGAATGGAGGCCCGAACCCACGCACGTTGAAAAGTGCGGGGATGAGGTGTGGGTAGGGGTGAAATGCCAATCGAACCTGGAGATAGCTGGTTCTCTCCGAAATAGCTTTAGGGCTAGCCTCAAGGTAAGAGTCTCGGAGGTAGAGCACTGATTGGACTAGGGGCCCCTACCGGGTTACCGAATTCAGTCAAACTCCGAATGCCGATGACTTATCCTTGGGAGTCAGACTGCGAGTGATAAGATCCGTAGTCGAAAGGGAAACAGCCCAGACCGCCAGCTAAGGTCCCAAAGTATACGTTAAGTGGAAAAGGATGTGGAGTTGCTTAGACAACCAGGATGTTGGCTTAGAAGCAGCCACCATTTAAAGAGTGCGTAATAGCTCACTGGTCGAGTGACTCTGCGCCGAAAATGTACCGGGGCTAAACGTATCACCGAAGCTGCGGACTGTTCTTACGAACAGTGGTAGGAGAGCGTTCTAAGTGCAGTGAAGTCAGACCGGAAGGACTGGTGGAGCGCTTAGAAGTGAGAATGCCGGTATGAGTAGCGAAAGACGGGTGAGAATCCCGTCCACCGAATGCCTAAGGTTTCCTGAGGAAGGCTCGTCCGCTCAGGGTTAGTCGGGACCTAAGCCGAGGCCGAAAGGCGTAGGCGATGGACAACAGGTTGATATTCCTGTACCACCTCCTCACCATTTGAGCAATGGGGGGACGCAGGAGGATAGGGTAAGCGCGGTATTGGATATCCGCGTCCAAGCAGTTAGGCTGGGAAATAGGCAAATCCGTTTCCCGTGAAGGCTGAGCTGTGATGGCGAGCGAAATTTAGTAGCGAAGTTCCTGATTCCACACTGCCAAGAAAAGCCTCTAGCGAGGTGAGAGGTGCCCGTACCGCAAACCGACACAGGTAGGCGAGGAGAGAATCCTAAGGTGATCGAGAGAACTCTCGTTAAGGAACTCGGCAAAATGACCCCGTAACTTCGGGAGAAGGGGTGCTTCTTAGGGTGTTAAAGCCCCGAGAAGCCGCAGTGAATAGGCCCAGGCGACTGTTTAGCAAAAACACAGGTCTCTGCGAAGCCGTAAGGCGAAGTATAGGGGCTGACGCCTGCCCGGTGCTGGAAGGTTAAGAGGAGCGCTTAGCGTAAGCGAAGGTGCGAATTGAAGCCCCAGTAAACGGCGGCCGTAACTATAACGGTCCTAAGGTAGCGAAATTCCTTGTCGGGTAAGTTCCGACCCGCACGAAAGGCGCAACGATCTGGGCACTGTCTCAACGAGAGACTCGGTGAAATTATAGTACCTGTGAAGATGCAGGTTACCCGCGACAGGACGGAAAGACCCCGTGGAGCTTTACTGCAGCCTGATATTGAATGTTGGTACAGCTTGTACAGGATAGGTAGGAGCCTTGGAAACCGGAGCGCTAGCTTCGGTGGAGGCATCGGTGGGATACTACCCTGGCTGTATTGACCTTCTAACCCGCTGCCCTTATCGGGCAGGGAGACAGTGTCAGGTGGGCAGTTTGACTGGGGCGGTCGCCTCCTAAAATGTAACGGAGGCGCCCAAAGGTTCCCTCAGAATGGTTGGAAATCATTCGCAGAGTGTAAAGGCACAAGGGAGCTTGACTGCGAGACCTACAAGTCGAGCAGGGACGAAAGTCGGGCTTAGTGATCCGGTGGTTCCGCATGGAAGGGCCATCGCTCAACGGATAAAAGCTACCCCGGGGATAACAGGCTTATCTCCCCCAAGAGTCCACATCGACGGGGAGGTTTGGCACCTCGATGTCGGCTCATCGCATCCTGGGGCTGTAGTCGGTCCCAAGGGTTGGGCTGTTCGCCCATTAAAGCGGTACGCGAGCTGGGTTCAGAACGTCGTGAGACAGTTCGGTCCCTATCCGTCGCGGGCGCAGGAAATTTGAGAGGAGCTGTCCTTAGTACGAGAGGACCGGGATGGACGCACCGCTGGTGTACCAGTTGTTCTGCCAAGGGCATCGCTGGGTAGCTATGTGCGGACGGGATAAGTGCTGAAAGCATCTAAGCATGAAGCCCCCCTCAAGATGAGATTTCCCATTCCGCAAGGAAGTAAGATCCCTGAAAGATGATCAGGTTGATAGGTCTGAGGTGGAAGCGTGGTGACACGTGGAGCTGACAGATACTAATAGATCGAGGACTTAACCTATATTCTAATGTGAAAAATGAACATTGTTATCTAGTTTTGAGAGAACATTCTCTCCATCAGGTTTGGTGGCGATAGCGAAGAGGTCACACCCGTTCCCATACCGAACACGGAAGTTAAGCTCTTCAGCGCCGATGGTAGTTGGGGGTTTCCCCCTGTGAGAGTAGGACGCCGCCAAGCTTTTCAAAGGATCAGTTCCAATCGGAACTGGTCTTTTTTGTGTTTTAAAAAAGGAACAAACACTCGATCTGGCATGGATACATATACTAAACTATCATCTAAAACATTCTTAATTTTGTATACAATTGAAAGCGCTAGGGCATACTGAAGCTATAAGTGGAGGTGTCACAATGAGCAAAAAAGAGCGAGAAGCAATTTGTTTGATTTGTGAAGAGAAAAAAACAAAGGGAATTTATTTATATCATCAGTTTTTATGCCGAGATTGTGAACGGAAGTTAATTTCTACATCAACCTCGGATCCTAGTTATGCTGATTATGTAAGAAAGCTTAAAAATCTTCATACGCCGCCTTTGTATTCATAGACCATTAGATGGTCTTTTTTTATGGGCAATCGGGGATTGGGCCTGTTTTTTGGAACTTAGTTTGGACATCAACCGTAATAAATAATAAGATAAACAGAGAGCCTGATTATTCATAGGAGTCGATGAACATGAAATCAATTTTTTACACATTTGTATGGGCCGTTCTCTCTACTCTTTTTTCGCTGGTGATTTTAACTGTCAGTATTGGTGTTTTCCATCATCATGTTGGATTGTCGATACTGTATGCGATGATTGGGTGGGGTGTGATGTTTGCAGGAAGCCGATGGGCTGCCTTCCAGTTGTTTTTGAAGAAACACGGACTGTCTCGCAGTGATTATGTATATATTAAACAGCATCTAAAAGAAGCCGGGCAAAAGCTGGTTCGTTTGAAGAAAGCTTTATTTGCTGTGAAGAACGTACAGACGATCAAGCATAATTATGAAATTCTTCGGCTTGCACGACGCATCTATACGATAACAAAAAAGGAACCGAACCGGTTTTATGATGCACAGCGGTTTTATTTTGAGAGTTTGGATTCTGTTGTTGAATTAACTGAGAAATATGCACTGCTGTATAATCAGCCGAATCGTAGCCATGAGCTTGAAATGACATTAAGCCAAACTCGAGTCACGCTGACTGAACTGCAAAAGCAATTGACGAATGATTTACAGCAAGTTTTAGGAAGAGATATAGAAGCACTTCATATTGAACTTGAAGTGGCCGATAAAATGATTAAAAAATAGACATGAAAGGAGTCAAACTCGATGAAACCAGAAGATCCAGTCATACCACCAGCCTCATCTACTACAGATCTTCCGTTTCGGGTGTTTGATACCTTATCTGATGAGGAAAAGCAGGAGGCGCTACAGCGAGCTGAGAAGATCCCTGACCATCCACAAAAACTGCTTTTCTATGGCACACGTGTGCAGGAACGATTGTTAGAACAATCAAAACAAATGATGCAATATGTGGAGAAAAAAGATATTGATCAAATCGGAGACGTTCTAGAAGCTTTTTTGCAGCAACTGCATTTAGTGGAGCCAGAGGATTTATTGCCAAAGAAGCGAGGCTTTTTTTTAAGGTTTTTTCAGCGAGAAAAGCGTTCTACTCAGGAGATCATATCTCGTTTTAAACAAGCAGAAGCACAGATAGAGAGATTGTCAGCAAGGCTTCGTTACGCCAGAGGCGTGTTAATTTCGGACCATAAGTTATTGGAGCGTTTATTTGAAGAAAATCAATCATACTTTCAAGAGATGACGTTACAGGTTGCAGCAGTTGAAGCAAAATTGACGCTGTTAGAGCGACATGCCCTAACAGAATCAACACAGTCACATGATCGGACATTAGAGGAGCAATTGATGAGTCGGGAAGTCGATGAAGAAGAATATATGGAGAGATTAAAAGAACGGAAGTATGATTTGCTGTTGAGCCGTCAAATTGCACTGCAATGTAATGCCCAAATTCGAATGATTCAGCATACAAACCATACATTAGCCAATCATATTCAATCAACTGTTTCCGCATCAATTCCTTTATGGATCAACCAAATGTCGATTGCGTTCAATCATATTCAGCAGCGAGCCAATTCAGCGCTTGAGCAGCGTATCCAGCAAACATATGAACAGGTATCGAAGCAGCAAGGACAGCTTCTTGAAGATGCATCCTTAACGCCTATAGATACGTTGAAAAAGGTTCAGCGCCAATTGGCCGAAACATTGCAGGAAACGTTGGAGGTAAAAGAACATGGGAGCCAAGAACGAGCACAATTAAAAAGCAGCATGTATGAGGCAGAGCAGAAGCTGGTGAATCATAAACCAATAAAGGAATGAGAATCCATCTTTCAGTTCACTTGTTTGAACGTTATAATAGATATAAGATATCGTTTAAGTGAAAAGGGTCGATTTGTTTGAAAACACCTTTATATACAGCATTATCACAACATGCGGAAAAGAAGCCCTATTCTTTTCACGTTCCGGGACATCACAATGGAGATGTCTTTTTTGATGAGGCACGGTCCTATTATGCATCCATTCTTCAGCTGGATGTGACAGAACTTGAAGGTCTAGATGATCTTCACCATCCGACTGGGGTGATTCAAGAGGCAGAGGATTTATTGGCAAAGCTATATGGAGCTAAACAAAGTTTTTTCCTTGTGAATGGCACAACCGTTGGCAATTTGGCAATGGTGATGTCTGCGTGTCAGGCTGGGGAGGGCATTTTCGTTCAGCGAAATTGTCATAAGTCTGTGTTCCATGCGATTGAGCTTGCGGGAGCGACGCCTATTATGTTAGAAACTGAGAGTGATCCGTACTTGCACGTCCCAACTCACGTGACGGAGGAAACAGTCAAACAAGCTATGGCGACACATCCTAACTGCCGGGCAATCGTTTTGACATATCCGAACTACTACGGACATGCAGCGGATTTATCAGGGCTCATTCAAATGTGTCATGAAGCTGGCATCATTGTATTAGTTGATGAGGCGCATGGTGCTCATTTTGTATTAGGCGGTGCCTTTCCTCCATCTGCCCTTTCCTATGGAGCAGACGTGGTGGTACAATCAGCACATAAAACCCTTCCGGCAATGACGATGGGGTCTTATCTTCATCTTCAAGGAGACCGAATTGATGTGAAGCGGATAAAGACGTTATTAACGATGCTTCAAAGCAGTTCACCTTCCTATCCAATTATGGCTTCGTTAGATGTGGCGAGAGCTTATGTGGAGGAGTTGAAGGGAAAAGGGTTAATGGACGAAATCATGAGAGACTTGGCAAATCTGAAAGCACAGTTCAATATGATCTCCAATCTCGAAGTGGTTGAGTCTGACTCTTTACCTATGGATCCATTAAAATGTGTCATTCGTTCAACAAAAGGGCTGACAGGCTATGAACTAAAAAAGGTGCTTGAGTCGGTGGAGGTTCACCCAGAACTTGCGGATGAACATCAAGTCTTACTCGTTTTTGGTCTAGGACAGACAAAGGACGTTCCTTTTACAGCTATAGAGCAGGCTCTTCAGCAAAGTGATTCATTGCTTATAAAAAAAGAGCCTCAAACGGGATCGCTCTTCTTAGAGCACGATCAGCAAAAGCGAGATGTAGAAGCTGTTCCATTCGAAAAAGCAGCTGGCCGGATTAGTGCAGAATCGGTCATTCCCTATCCGCCTGGCATTCCTTTGATGATCAAAGGAGAACCTATTGAATCAGATCAAGTTGAGACGTTAAGCCGTTTGCTTGGGCATCAAGTTCATGTGCAAGCAAGTCAGGTGATTCACCAGAGAAAATTATATGTTTATATAGAAGAGGAGACACTATGAGCGGTATGTTTATTACGTTTGAAGGGCCAGAGGGTGCTGGAAAAACGACAGTGATTCGAAAAGTGTACGAAGAAATGGAACGTCAAGGCTATGCAGTGATGGCGACACGTGAGCCCGGAGGCATTGATATTGCAGAGCAAATTCGTGAAGTCATTTTAAATGAAAAAAATACAAAAATGGACGCAAAAACAGAGGCATTGCTTTATGCAGCAGCTAGAAGGCAGCATTTGGCTGAGAAAGTAGAACCGGCATTGAAGCGGGGGGAAACTGTTTTATGTGATCGTTTTGTCGACAGCTCCCTTGCTTATCAGGGCTATGCGAGAGGGCTTGGGATTGAAGAAGTCAAATCCATTAATGATTTTGCCATTAATGGCACGATGCCGCAAATGACCATTTACTTTTCCATTACACCAGAGGAAGGTCTAAAGCGAATTGATGCCAATCAAGGAAGAGAAAAAAATCGATTAGACATGGAAACACTGAATTTTCATCAAATGGTCAGAGAAGGATATGAGCAGCTTATTGCGCAATCACCAGAACGATTCCGTGTAGTAGATGCGTCTCAGGCTGTTCAGGATGTCTTTAATGAAGTGTTTCAGCTGATTCAGGACACATTAAAGAAAAATCAAATATGACCTCATTCCCAATCGTTGTTATAATATAGAGGAAGACATCGGCATGTCACCTGTGCCTAAAATGAAGGAGGCCAATCAAATGAAATTAATTGTTGCCGTTGTACAGGATCAAGATAGCAGCAAGTTATTGAAAATATTGACCGAACATCAATTCGGCGTGACAAAATTAGCTTCGACTGGTGGATTTTTAAAGTCTGGGAATACGACTTTTATCATTGGTTGTGATGATGTCCGAGTGGATAAAGCGTTACAGCTAATCAAGGAAAATTGCCGTAAACGTGATCAAATGATCGCGCCTGTATCACCAATGGGTGGAAATGCAGATTCATATGTACCATACCCTGTTGAGGTTGAAGTTGGTGGAGCTACCGTCTTTATTCTGCCAGTTGAACAATTTCATCAATTTTAAGGATGGGTTGCTGTGAAAATTAATCAAGATATGCGGCTGCTTTTAGAAAAGCGTGAACTTCAAGCGATGAAAGGAAGCCAAACTTCAGCATCGTTTAAATCATCGATGGAGACACAAAGTGGTAAAATGCGTTTAGAGCAGCTGACAGTCATGCTGAGCGATATCGAAGTCTTTGGCAAGAAACTGACAAAGTCACGAAACCTTAAAGATTTGGCTAGGTTTAAAGGACTTGTGAAACGCTTTGTAAAAGAAACAGTCGATAATGGATTAAATATAGAGACATCAAGGAGCTTTGACATTTATGGCAACACACGAACACTCGCTTTAGTCAAAGCATTAGATGAAAAGCTGATTGAGTTAACAGAGGATATGATGAATCAGGAGAAACCCTCGATTGATTTGCTTGAACGTATTGGAGAAATAAAAGGTTTATTGATTAACCTTTACACATAGAGAGTGATAACATGGCAATTAGCTGGGATGACATGAATGATTTACAGCCGCGCGTCATGCGGCTGATTTTTAATAGTATTGATAAAGACCGACTGGCTCATGCTTACTTATTTGAAGGAAGAAAAGGGACCGGAAAGCTAGATGCTGCGATGCTTTTAGCGAAGAGCTTTTTTTGTTTGGAAGCAGGAGTGAAACCATGTGAGTCCTGTCAAAACTGCAAAAGAATTCAGTCTGGCAACCATCCAGATTTACATCTAGTGCAGCCTGACGGTCAATCAATTAAGAAGGCGCAAGTGCAGGCTTTGCAGGAGGAATTTACAAAAGCAGGCGTAGAATCGCATCGGAAAATGTATATCATTCTCCATGCGGACAAAATGACGGTCAATGCTGCGAACAGTTTATTAAAGTTCCTAGAGGAGCCCAACCGGGAAACGATGGCAGTTTTAATCACTGAACAATCGCATAAAATGCTAGATACGATTATTTCAAGATGTCAGATGCTTAGCTTTCAGCCGCTACAGCCGCAATCTTTGGAGCAGCAGCTTTTACAAGAAGGCGTGTCTCAGGATCTCGCAAGGCTTTTGTCGAATTTAACCAATAATTTAGCAGAAGCACTCGAATTAAGTCGAAATGATCAGTTTGCAGAGTCTAGAGCGAAAGTGATAAAATTGTATGAAGTCTTACACCAGCGAAAAGAACATGCATTTTTTTATATACAAGATCAATGGATGCCTTTTTTCAAAGAGAAAGACCTTCAAGAAACTGGTCTTGATATGCTTTTATTTATATATCGTGATGTATTGTCGATTCAAATAGGAAATGAAGATAAAGTCATTTATCAAGACTTATTCCAGACAATGAAGCAGCACGCGCTGCATTCCACACAGCAGATGGTGACGAATCAGATCCTTGCTGTATTAGAAGCGAAAAAGAGACTTCAATCCAACGTGAATGCCCAAGGGCTAATGGAGCAATTGGTGTTGATGTTGCAGGAGGGATAAGCTTGTACAACGTAATTGGTGTTCGCTTTAAAAAAGCGGGCAAAATCTATTATTTCGATCCTAATGGATTTCATATAGAAAATGATAGTTGTGTCATTGTAGAAACAGTCAGAGGTGTTGAGTACGGGCAAGTGGTCATCGCCAATAAAAAAGTAGATGAACACGATGTGGTTCTCCCTTTGCGTAAGGTGATTCGCGTCGCAGACGAACGAGACCGGCTCATCGTTGAGGAGAACAAAGAAGCAGCGATGGCAGCCTTTGACACATGTCTTCAGAAAGTAAGTGAACACGGCCTGGAAATGAAGCTGGTCGATGTCGAATTTACATTCGACCGCAACAAGGTCATCTTCTATTTTACAGCGGATGGCAGAGTAGATTTCCGTGAGCTGGTCAAGGATCTTGCATCTATTTTTAAGACGAGAATTGAACTTCGTCAAATCGGTGTAAGAGACGAGGCAAAAATGCTAGGCGGCATTGGTCCGTGTGGACGTATGCTTTGCTGTTCAACTTTCTTAGGAGATTTTGAACCTGTGTCCATTAAAATGGCAAAAGATCAAAACCTCTCGTTAAACCCTACCAAAATTTCAGGGCTTTGCGGCCGTTTAATGTGCTGCTTGAAATATGAGAATGATGAGTACGAAACAGCAAAAGAACAATTACCGGACATCGGTGAAACGATTCAGACGTCTAATGGCTCTGCAAAGGTAGTAGGGCTTAATATTTTAGAACGAATTTTGCAAGTTGAATTAACCGGGCAAGAAAAAGTGATAGAATATACTTGGGAAGAATTATTACAAGAAGGCGTTGTATCTGCACAAACAACTGAGTAACGAGGTGTGCCACCTTGGATAAAAAGGAACTATTTGATACGGTGATTAATTTAGAAGAACAAATCGGTTCTCTTTATCGCCAGCTAGGTGATTTGAAAAATCATATCGGTGAAGTGATTGAAGAAAATCATCAGCTGCAGATGGAGAATCAGCACTTGCGTGAACGTCTGGATCAATCCGATCGAGATAAATCGTCTGAGGTAGAGCATGATTCTGCCCAGAAGCCAAGTCATTCTGATATAGGAGAAGGTCATGATAACCTAGCTCGTTTATATCAGGAGGGCTTCCATATTTGTAATGTACATTATGGGAGCATTCGGAAAGAGGGAGACTGTTTGTTCTGTCTGTCATTTTTAAATAAAAAATGAGAAAAGGCTTCCGCTGAATCGGGAGCCTTTTTCACAGGAAAAGAAAGGATACATCATGGTTTCGTTAAGAGAAGATGAACGTTTAGACTACTTGCTTGCAGAAGATATGAAAATTATTCAAAGTAAAACGGTGTTCGCCTTTTCATTGGATGCAGTGTTATTAGCAAAATTTGCGTATGTGCCGATTCAAAAAGGGGAGATTATTGATCTTTGTACGGGAAATGGCATCGTTCCATTGCTGCTTTCGACGAGATCTAAAGCCTCTATTACAGGGGTTGAAATTCAAGAACGCCTATATGATATGGCAAAGAGAAGTGTGGCGCATAATCAACTGGAGCAGCAGATTGAGTTGATCCATGGTGATTTAAATGATATGCCTAAACGGTACGGAAACCACAAAGTAGACGTGATTACTTGTAATCCGCCATATTTTAAGACTCCTTCTAAGGATGAAATCAATGAAAATGAGTATTTGGCGATCGCACGTCATGAGATTCATTGTACATTAGAAGATGTCATTCGTGTTTCTTCCACTTTGTTAAAGCAAGGAGGCAAACTGGCAATGGTTCACCGCCCTGGACGGCTGCTTGAGATTGTTGAAATGATGAAGAAATACCGAATTGAGCCAAAACGAATTCAATTTGTATATCCGAAACAGGGAAAAGAAGCGAATACCATTTTAGTGGAAGGGATGAAAGATGGAAAGCCGGATTTGAAAATCCTCCCGCCGCTTTTTGTTTATGGAGAAGACCAAGAGTATACAAAAGAAATCAGGACGATACTGTATGGAGAAGCATAGTCATTATTTCTATGTATTGAAATGTGCAGATGGCAGTTTGTACGCTGGGTATACAAATGACTTACAAAAAAGGCTGACTGCCCATAATAGTGGGAAGGGTGCAAAGTATACGAGAGCTAGACGGCCGGTGGAACTCTATTACCACGAATGCTTTTTAACCAAAAGAGAAGCCATGCAACAGGAATATCGTTTCAAAACGTGGACACGTCGAAAAAAGGACATGTATATAGAAGAAAAGCGAATCAAAAAGGAGGCGGCACATGAAAAAGACACAGAAAAGCTTTGATGGTCAATCAGAAATGGGTATTCTTTATCTCGTACCAACCCCGATTGGAAACTTAGAAGATATGACATTTCGAGCGATACAAACGTTAAAAGATGTAGACTATATTGCCGCAGAAGATACGAGACAAACGAAAAAGCTTTGTCATGTCTATGAAATTGATACCCCATTAACGAGTTATCATGAACATAACAAAGATAGCAGTGGGCACAAGTTAATCGAATGGTTAAAAGAAGGGAAGAATATTGCACTCGTGAGCGATGCCGGTTTACCGACGATCTCTGATCCAGGTGCCGAAGTGGTTCGAGACTTTACGAACATCGGAGGCTATGTCATTCCGTTACCTGGTGCAAACGCAGCACTTACGGCGCTTATTGCGTCAGGAATCGCACCACAGCCATTTTTCTTTTACGGTTTTCTTGATCGTCAAAAAAAGGAAAAGAAAAAACAGTTGGAAGCATTGAAGAAACGCCAAGAAACAATTATTTTCTATGAAGCGCCCCATCGGTTAAAAGAAACGCTGACTGTGATGAAAGAAGTGTGGGGGAACCGGAATATTGCCATTACGAGAGAACTGACAAAGAAATTTGAAGAGTTTATTCGTGGAGATTTAGAATACGCGCTGACTTGGGTGACAGAACAACAAATCCGTGGTGAGTTCTGTCTCGTCGTACAAGGAAATGATCAGGATGAAGAAGAACTGAATGAAGAAGCTTGGTGGAATTCTTTATCTGAAAAAGAGCACGTGATCCATTACATAGAGGAAGGGTTAACGTCAAAAGAGGCTATTAAACGTACTGCGGTCGAACGTGGTGTGCCAAAGCGGACGATCTATGATGCGTATCATATTGAACAATAAAGAAAGGTTCTTGCAAACGGTGCAAGAACCTTTTTATATAAAACTTATTTTTGTGATTGAAGTTGGTTTTGGATTTCGTTAATGATTTGCTCTGCACCTTCACGGCTAAGAACTAATTTACCATTAGCAAGTTTAAGGTTATCGTCTGATACTTCACCTGTTACTTGGCAAGTCATGTTTGGTTTATATTTTTTTAGGATAATTTTTTCATCATCAACATAAATTTCCAAAGCGTCTTTTTCTGCGATTCCTAACGTACGGCGAAGCTCGATTGGAATCACCACGCGTCCTAATTCGTCAACTTTACGTACAATACCTGTAGATTTCATCTTCATTCTCCTCCCAAAAAGTTCTTATTCTTAATATAATATTATCTTCGTCATTATTCGACAAATTCCTTACATTCCTAGCATAACAAGGTTTCCATAAATCGTCAATCATTTTGTTTACTATTGTTTGTAAAATATGACTCTTAAAGTCAAAGGACCTTGAAACTACCGGTGTATAAGGATTTTTCAGAATTTATCTATAAAAATATGAAAAATGACGATAACAGATTAACAAGACTTTTGCCCTAATTTAGCCAATTGTAAATCTGGAAATAGATTTCATACGACAATATTCGACAAAATGTCGACAGGTTTGTCGTTTTTTTCGAAAAACTCCTCTTTTTCGATCTTTTCATCTTGTTCTATGTATATATGCTTGATCTTAAAGGCTAAGATGGTATCATAGAGGAAGCACAAGCGCAACAAATAATTGAATAATGCACATTTTAATGATTTCATAACCGCTCTCGTCCATTGGGCGGGAGTTTTTTGACATTTACACACAAGCAGGAGGTTCCGACATGCCGGAAAAGAAAAAAACGTTTTATCTGACTACACCAATTTACTATCCGAGCGGAAAATTACATATTGGACATGCTTATACGACAGTGGCAGGGGATGCCATGGCTCGATATAAACGTCTGCAAGGCTATGATGTGATGTATTTAACGGGTACTGATGAGCACGGACAAAAAATTCAGCAAAAAGCTGAAGAACAAAATATTACACCGATTGAGTATTTAGATCCGGTCGTTGCTGACATTAAATCACTATGGAAGAAACTCGACATTTCAAACGATGATTTCATTCGTACAACGGAAAAAAGACATACGAAAATCATTGAGCAAGTCTTTCAAAAGCTGCTTGATCAAGGAGATATTTATTTAGATCAATATGAGGGCTGGTACAGTATTCCTGATGAAACATTCTATACGGAAACACAGCTTGTTGATGTTGAGCGAAATGAGAAAGGGGAAGTCATTGGAGGGAAAAGCCCAGACAGTGGACACCCTGTTGAATTGATTAAAGAGGAATCATATTTCTTCCGTATGAGTAAGTATGCTGATCGCTTACTAGACTATTACGAAAAGAACCCGTCGTTCATTCAGCCTGAATCAAGAAAGAATGAAATGATTAATAACTTCATTAAACCGGGGTTAGAGGATTTAGCTGTATCAAGAACAACTTTTGATTGGGGCATTAAAGTACCTAATAATCCGAAGCACGTCATCTATGTATGGATTGATGCGTTATTCAACTACTTAACAGCGATTGGCTACGGAACCGATCAAGATGAAAAATATAAAAAATATTGGCCTGCCAACGTACACCTAGTCGGGAAAGAAATTGTACGATTCCATACAATTTACTGGCCAATTATGCTTATGGCACTTGATCTGCCGTTGCCAAAACAAATTTTTGCACATGGCTGGCTGCTCATGAAAGATGGCAAAATGTCTAAATCAAAAGGGAACGTAGTAGATCCTGTTACGTTAATTGATCGCTATGGTCTTGATGCTCTTCGTTATTATCTGCTACGCGAAGTACCATTTGGTGCAGATGGTGTGTTTACACCAGAGGGATTCGTGGAACGTGTAAACTATGACCTTGCCAATGATTTAGGAAACTTGCTTAATCGTACAGTGGCGATGGTGCAAAAATACTTCGACGGTACATTAAGCAGCTATAAGGGACCAGTCAATGAGTTTGATGAGGAACTAAAAGCTGTAGCTGAACAAACGGTGAAAGCCTATGAAGAAGCGATGGAAAACCTCGAATTCTCAGTGGCTCTTTCAAATGTTTGGACATTAATCAGCAGAACAAATAAATATATTGATCAAACAGCTCCATGGGTGTTAGCAAAGGATGAAACAAAACGAAAAGAACTGCATTCGGTGATGTACCATTTAGCAGAATCACTCCGAATCACAGCTGTGTTGTTAACGCCATTCTTAACAAAAACACCTGAGAAAATCTTCTTCCAGCTTGGAATTGAAGAAGAGAAACTCAAAAGCTGGGAAAGCATTCTTTCTTTCGGTGCGATCCAAAAAGCGACGGTACAAAAAGGTGAGCCATTGTTCCCTCGTTTAGAGGTTGAAGAAGAAGTGGCATACATTAAAGAGAAGATGCAGGGAAGTGCGCCTAAGGTAGAAGAAGAGACAGTTGAAATAGAAGAAACTGAATTACCTGAGCTGGGTGCCGAAATCGCCTTCGATGATTTTTCGAAAGTTGACCTTCGTGTAGCACAAGTATTGGAAGCAGCACCAGTGAAAAAAGCTGATCGTCTCTTAAAGCTTCAGCTTGATTTTGGATTTGAAAAGAGACAAATTGTCTCAGGGATTGCCAAGCATTATCAACCAGAAGAATTGGTAGGGAAGAAGCTCGTCTGCGTAGCGAATCTCACACCAGTTAAACTAAGAGGGGAAATTTCCCAGGGGATGATTTTAACTGGAGAAACTGGTGGTAAATTGCAGGTTCTTGAAGTAGATCAATCTCTAGCAAATGGAACAAAAATTTTATAATTCAACAAAGGTGTTCCACGTGTAACATTTCGTCGAACACCTTTTGTTTTTCAGAAGAATTGTCGAAAGGAGCAATCAACCATGTTATTTGATACACATGCCCACTTAAATGCTGAACAATATAATGAAGACTTAGAGCAGGTGATTGAAAGAGCCAAAAGTGAAAAGGTAGAGAAGATTGTGGTGGTCGGGTTTGATCGTCCAACCATTACGAGAGCGATGGAGCTAATTGAAGCATATGATTTTATTTATGCAGCCATCGGCTGGCATCCTGTTGATGCCATTGATATGACAGATGAAGATTTGGCTTGGATCAAAGAATTATCTCAACATGAAAAGGTTGTTGCCATTGGAGAAATGGGTCTAGATTACTATTGGGACAAGTCGCCAAAAGATGTGCAAAAAGAAGTCTTTAGACGTCAAATTGCTCTTGCGAAAGAAGTGAATCTGCCAATTATCATTCATAACCGTGACGCTACGGAAGATGTAGTGACGATCTTAAAAGAAGAAGGAGCGGCAGAAGTTGGAGGAATTATGCACTGCTTTACTGGCAGCCTCGAAATTGCAAAAGCATGTATGGAAATGAACTTTTATATCTCATTTGGTGGACCTGTGACATTTAAAAATGCAAAAAAACCAAAGGAAGTTGTAAAGGATATTCCAAGTGATCGTCTGTTGATTGAAACAGACTGTCCATATTTAACTCCAGCGCCATTTAGAGGGAAACGGAATGAGCCGAGCTATGTGAAATATATCGCAGAACAAATTGCTGAATTGCGAGAAATGAGCTTTGAAGAGCTTGCTGCATTGACAACAGAAAATGCGAAAAAAGTTTTCCGTATAAACTGACAGTATATGATGTCAATCCTTGTTTAAGCTTGTCCAATTGTGAAACATAACGAAAAAGTTCTACACGTTTGCGCCTCCTCATAGGATAAGTTGTCGATAAGTCTTTCTTCCCTTCCTTCCAAAAATCTCCCATAATAGGTTTACAATCGAGCATTTTTGTACAGTGGGTGGAAGGGTTGACAGGTTTTGAGATACTCTATATAATCTCTCCGAGGAGAAGGAGGCGTTTTTCATCGTACAAAAAATGAAAAATCTGTTTTCTGTCAAGCTAGGAAAAGGCAAGGTTTTATTTCTAGTCGCTTGCTTGCTTTTAGCTGGAACTGGGACGGCTTACGGTGCGCATGAGCTCACTAAGCAGTCTATTACCATTTCAATCAATGGCAAAGAGAAGACAATTCGTACACATGAAGAGACAGTAGCACAGCTGCTTTCAGACCTTGGAATAAGGACCAAGGCGGAGGATCATATCTCTCCAAGTCTAAATACAAAGATTCAAGACAACATGAACATTGTGTATGATGCGGCTATACCGGTTCATCTCACCCTAGATGGGAAAGAGAAAACGATATGGACAACAGATCAGACGGTTGGAGCATTATTGAAGAATGAGAAGATAGATATTGGGAAGCACGACCAAGTCACTCCAGGAAAGAATGACAAGATTAAAAAGAATATGGATCTTGTGGTTCAGCAGGCCTTCCAGGTCAGCTTAAACGATGGAGGAAAGGATAAGAAAGTGTGGACCACTTCGACTACGGTCGCTGACTTTTTAAAGCAACAAGAGCTGAAGCTCAAGAAGCACGATAAGATCAAACCTGCGTTACATAGTCACCTTTCTAAAAAAAGCGCAGATGTGAAGATCACTCGGGTGGAAAAAGTCACCGATGTAGTGGAAGAGAAAATTGCTTTTGATACCAAACATAAAAAGGATCGATCTCTTGAAAAAGGAAAAGAGAAGGTGCTTGAAAAAGGTGAAGAAGGTAAATTAAAGAAGCACTATGCCATTGTGAAAGAAAACGGCAAAGTGGTGTCTAAAGAATTAATTAAAGAGGTTACTGCAAAAGACAGTAAGGATCGTTTAGTGGCCGTTGGTACACAAGTGTCCAAGAGGGAACCTAAAGCGTCACCTGCGGTTTCAAGAAGTAATGAATCGTCAGGAAAAGAGTTCTATGTGACGTCTACAGCCTATACAGCGAGCTGTGCTGGATGTACAGGTAGAACGTCTACAGGCTTTAATTTAAAAGCAAATCCGGGTGCAAAGGTCATAGCAGTAGATCCGAGTGTCATTCCGCTGGGCTCTAAAGTGTATGTGGAAGGCTATGGGTATGCCGTTGCATCAGACACTGGATCTGCTATAAAAGGGAATAAAATTGATGTGTTCGTCCCAAGTAAGTCGGCAGCTTATCAATGGGGAAATAAACGAGTGAAAATTAGAGTGCTCAAATAAACACATCAAATCATTTATATGAACAGAGGGCTTTGCGCACCCTCTGTTTTTTTGGTTATAATAGAAGCACTGTTTTCTAATTAATTAGACGCAAAAACAGCATGGAAGGTTTCATTTTTTGACAAAAAAATGTAGATTGTTTTTGCAAGCGGAGGAATACATGAAAATCAAAGAAATCATTGTGGTGGAGGGTCGTGACGACACTGCTAGAGTAAAGATGGCCGTTGATGCAGATACGATTGAAACGAATGGATCTGCCATTGGCGATACAGTCATTCAACAAGTGCGTCTTGCTCAGGAGACGAGGGGGGTTATCATTTTAACTGATCCTGACTTCCCTGGGGAAAAGATCCGTAAAACCATCGCAGAGGCTGTCCCTGGCTGTAAGCACGCCTTTTTACCAAAACACCTTGCGAAAGCGAAGCGGGACAAAGGAATTGGTGTCGAGCATGCTTCCTTGGACAGTATTCGAGAATGCCTTGCACATGTCCATGAGGAAATGGAAGAATCAGAAAGCGAGATTACGTTAGACGATTTATTTGACGCAGGCCTTATCGGAGGCGAAGCATCAAAACGCCGCCGTGAACGATTAGGTGTGCTTTTAAATATAGGATATACAAATGCGAAGCAGCTGCAAAAGCGTCTTCACATGTTCCAAATAACGAAAGAGGATTTTATTGCGGCCTTAAAGACCGTCATGCAGGAGGAAGCCGATGAATAAAGATATTGCGACGCCCATCAGAACGAAGGAAATACTGAAGAAGTACGGTTTCTCTTTTAAAAAGAGCTTAGGTCAAAACTTTTTAATTGATACGAATATTTTAGATCGCATTGTCGATCATGCAGAGATTACGGATGAGACAGGTGTGATTGAAATTGGCCCTGGTATCGGTGCGTTGACTGAACAGCTCGCCAAACGGGCAAAGAAAGTCACGGCTTTTGAAATCGACCAGCGCCTATTGCCGATTTTAAACGATACGCTTTCTCCATATGATAATGTCACCATTATTCATCAAGACGTATTGAAGGCAGATGTAAGAAAGGTGATTGAAGAACAATTTGCTGACTGTAAAGAAGTAATGGTCGTAGCAAACCTTCCTTATTATGTGACGACACCAATTATTATGAAATTGCTTGAAGAAAACCTTCCATTGAAAGGAATCGTTGTCATGCTTCAAAAAGAAGTAGCAGATCGCATGGCTGCTGTTCCTTCATCAAAAGAATACAACTCTTTGTCGATTGCAGTGCAATTTTATACAGAAGCGAAGACGGTCATGGTTGTGCCGAAAACGGTTTTCGTCCCACAACCAAATGTGGATTCAGCGGTAATCAAACTAACTGTTCGTGAAACGCCTGCGGTCTCAGTAGACAATGATACGTTTTTCTTTCAACTGATTCGTGCGAGTTTTGGCCAGCGCCGGAAGACATTGATGAATAACTTGATGAACAATCTGCCAGATGGCAAGAAACATAAAGCCATCATTGAAGAAGCCCTTGTAACAGCTGAGGTTGATGGGAAACGCCGTGGTGAATCATTATCAATCGATGAATTTGCCCGTTTGTCCAATGTTTTACACAAAGCCCTTTCATAAGGGCTTTTCAGCGTGTAGACAAACCCTCGCATTCTTTGTCAGTCCTGCGCTCTGGTGCTCACGAATGCCAAATTCGCTCCGCTCCAGTGCTCGTCCTTCCTAGACTGCAAAGGTTTTCTATCACGCTGAAAAGAAGACAAAGCCCTTTCATAAGGGCTTTTTTCTTTTGGTTTTCACCACTTCACCTGTTCAGGCATAGGCTAGAAAGAACAACACACCTGAAAGAAGAACAAGTGTAGCGTAAGACGATACCAACAGGATAAGAGCCTGATTGTGGAGTGAAAAGCATGCAATTTCAAATAGGAGATATGGTGACGAGGGCATCCTATCAGATGGATATTATGTTTCGTATCATTCGAATTGATGAGACAGACCAGCACGAAGCCACCGCCATTTTGCATGGGAATGAAGTGAGGCTGATCGCCGATGCGAAGATGTCAGATTTGGTCTTGATTCAAAAAGAGGAGCAACTGACAAGAGAGAAAGACGATGAACGGAAAATTAACGAATCGCTCGACTTACTCAGGCAAGATTATCAGCTGCTTCGTGAAAAACAAGAGTATTATACGTCTGGACAATATCAGCATCAGGAGCAGTATTTTCATATGCCCGGAAAGGTTCTGCATTTAGATGGAGATGCTTCATACTTAAAGAAATGCTTAGATGTATATGAAAGAATTGGTGTACCTGTGTATGGTGTGCATTGCCACGAGAAGAAAATGCCAAGCATGATTGATTCATTAATTGATCAATACCGGCCTGATATTTTGGTCATCACAGGACATGATGCGTATTCTAAACAAAAGGGCGGTGTACACGATATCGGTGCATATCGTCATTCTCGTCATTTCGTTGAAACGGTTCAAAAGGCAAGAAGGAAGGTTCCGCATTTAGATCAGCTCGTGATCTTTGCAGGTGCCTGCCAATCTCATTTTGAATCATTAATTCAAGCAGGTGCTAATTTTGCAAGCTCACCCTCACGTGTCAACATTCATGCACTTGACCCCGTCTATATTGTTGCCAAGATCAGCTTCACTCCATTTGTAGATCGAATCAACGTGTGGGATGTGCTCCGAAATACACTGACGAGAGAAAAAGGTCTCGGAGGGATTGAAACAAGGGGTGTTTTAAGGGTAGGTATGCCATATAAAAGAGACCATGAATCGACATAACCCGACTGATTTCAGTCTGGTTTTTTTTATGCTCAAAAAGAAATTTCATATGAATACATAATTCACCGGAATTTGAGAAAAATAGGGAGGAGAAAAGGTAGAAGTTTGTCAAAATTATTTTGTTGACAATGGCTCGTGTTGGTTGATATAATTTAATTTTTATTTGACAAAAATGGGCCGTTGTTGTATAATTATCTCAGTGAGGTGGATGCAATGGCGAAGACTTTGTCCGACATCAAAAGATCGCTTGATGGTAACTTAGGTAAACGTTTGACGTTAAAGGCTAACGGAGGCCGCCGAAAAACAATTGAGCGTTCGGGCATTTTAGCTGAAACGTACCCTTCTGTTTTTGTGATTCAATTAGATCAAGATGAGAATTCGTTTGAAAGAGTTTCTTACAGTTATGCAGATATACTGACTGAGACGGTCGAATTAACGTTCGATGATACCGCTAGCTCAGTCGCCTATTAATGGGCAGTGAACTTTTTGTTTACTGCTTTTTGTTTTGCCTTTTTTTCTGTATGGGAGGCTGTCCATTATTTGAAAGGGGTAAAAGGCAGGAATCGATGCAAAATAAGAAAGCCACAAAGGAGTGGCGATGATTCGAATTCTCGACCAAAGGGGCTGTTTCGTTTGGGTAGACGCCGAGGCATTATGTCAGATGAGTTCAAATACGAGCTGGCGAAGGATCTTGGATTTTATGATACCGTCAAAAATGGAGGCTGGGGAGAGATTCGTGCGCGTGACGCAGGAAATATGGTCAAACGTGCCATTGAATTAGCTCAACAGCACATGGCTCAAGAAGAGAATCAACGATAAAGAAATGATCAGGGATACCTCGGGTGTCTCTGGTCTTTTTTGCTTGAAAAAGTGAGTGTGCTGGGGGCAAAAGCCAATATTCATCAGATCCATCAAATGTGATACAATATTGATACTTATGTTTAGATGGAGAAGTAGGTGAAATGTTTGCGTATTTTAGAAAAAGCACCGGCAAAAATTAATCTCTCACTTGATGTTCATGGAAAAAGACCGGATGGATATCACGAAGTGGAGATGGTGATGACAACAATAGATCTTGCAGATCGACTAGAGCTGACGGAGCTGGACAAAGACGAAATCCGTGTATCATCTCATAATCGTTTTGTGCCAGATGATCAACGGAATTTGGCTTATCAGGCAGCTAAATTATTAAAAACAAGATTCGGTATTCAAAAAGGCGTATCGATTGTCATCACAAAAGCAATTCCCGTCGCAGCAGGTTTAGCTGGAGGCAGCAGTGATGCCGCAGCAGCGCTTCGCGGCTTAAACCGTTTGTGGAAGTTAAATCTCACGTTAGATGAACTAGCTGAGCTTGGAGCGGAGATCGGCTCAGATGTCTCTTTTTGTGTACACGGAGGGACAGCGCTAGCGACAGGACGTGGAGAGAAACTAAAGCATATTGCGACACCGCCGCATTGCTGGGTGATTTTAGCGAAGCCGGTGATTGGGGTATCTACAGCTGAGGTCTACAGACAATATGACGCAAGCAAAGTAGAACACCCAAATGTACAGCGTATGATTGAAGCAATTGAAGCGAAAGATTATAAAGAGATGTGCGGCTCACTCGGTAACGTGTTGGAATCTGTGACATTAAAGATGTATCCGGAAGTCGATATGATTAAGAGACAGATGAAGCGTTTCGGAGCAGATGCTGTATTAATGAGCGGCAGCGGGCCAACTGTATTTGGCTTGATTCAATATGAATCGAAGGTACAAAGAATATATAACGGACTGAGAGGATTTTGTGATCAGGTTTACGCTGTCCGCATGATCGGCGAACAAAATACCCTTGATTAAATCCGTATATTAAGTTATATTATTCATAAATTATTCGGGTTCTGGGGGTAAGTTCATGAAGTTTCGTCGAAGCGGCAGATTGGTGGACTTAACAAATTATTTGTTAACCCACCCGCACGTACTAGTACCTTTAACTTTTTTTGCAGAGCGATATCAATCTGCAAAGTCCTCTATTAGTGAAGACTTAACGATTATCAAACAGACCTTCGAACAGCAGGGAATAGGGACTTTACTTACTGTACCTGGCGCTGCTGGCGGAGTGAAATATATTCCAAAGATTCATTTAAAAGAAGCAGACGAAGTCGTAAACGATATCGGAGAGGCATTATCAACTCCTGAACGTGTGCTTCCTGGCGGTTATTTATATTTAACTGATGTTTTAGGAAATCCATCGATTCTTGCGAAAATCGGTAAGCTTTTTGCGACCATTTTTTCGGATCGACCGATTGATGTTGTCATGACTGTTGCGACGAAAGGTATTCCGATTGCCTATTCTGTTGCAGGTTATTTAAATGTGCCTGTTGTGATCGTTAGAAAAGATAATAAGGTAACTGAAGGATCAACTGTGAGTATTAATTATGCATCAGGTTCTTCTAACCGAATTCAAACCATGTCACTTGCAAAGCGGAGCTTAGATAAAGGATCCAATGTGTTGATTATTGATGACTTTATGAAAGCAGGCGGAACCATTAATGGCATGATGAATCTTCTAGAGGAATTTAATGCAAATGTTGCAGGGATCGGTGTTTTATTAGAAGATGAAGGCGTAGATGAACGTCTTGTCGATGAATATGTATCACTTTTAAAGCTTTCAACCATTGATATGAAGCAGAAAATCATTGAGATTAATGAAGGTAATTTCCACGAGTTTTTTCATTCGAAAGCTTAAGTTTTGATCAAACATGTATTTGAATGGGAGAGATTGATATGACAAAAGTTGTTCAAACCAAAAACGCGCCAGCAGCCATTGGACCTTACTCTCAAGGGATTATCGTCAATAACATGTTTTACAGCTCAGGGCAGATTCCATTAACGCCAGCTGGAGATTTTGTGAATGGAGATATTAAAGAACAAACACATCAAGTGTTTCATAATCTTAAAGCCGTCCTTGAAGCAGCGGGTGCTTCCTTTGAAACAGTCGTGAAAGCAACGGTTTTCATTAAAGATATGGAACAATTCGCTGAAGTGAATGAAGTGTACGGTGAATACTTCCATACACATAAGCCAGCTCGTTCATGTGTAGAAGTAGCCAGACTTCCAAAAGATGCACTTGTAGAAATTGAAGTTGTGGCATTAGTGAAATAAACAGACCATCTCTTTGGAGGCCGTTTGGTTTCATTATATGTATGAAAAGGCATCGGCATGATGTCTTTTTTTACGCAACCGATGTAAGCGCCGTCATCAAAATGACAAAAAATGTATAAATATCCCGATATTTCAAAAAAAGTTTAAAAAAAGAGCAGGAGAATCACCACAATCGTTGAATACCTAATTAATGCTTTTATATTGGGAAAAGGTGGTGAACTACTGTGGAAGTTACTGACGTAAGATTACGCCGCGTGAATACCGATGGTCGCATGAGGGCGATTGCATCCATCACGCTGGACCACGAATTTGTTGTTCATGATATTCGTGTGATTGATGGAAACAATGGCTTGTTTGTTGCAATGCCTAGCAAACGTACGCCTGATGGAGAGTTTCGCGACATTGCACATCCAATTAATTCAAGCACTCGGGGTAAAATCCAAGATGCTGTTTTAAATGAGTATCATCGCTTAGGCGAAGAGGAAGAGACAATTGAATATGAAGAAGCTGGAGCTTCTTAAAGATATGTGAACCTAAAAAGACAGCTTTAAGAGAAAATGAATGTTTTCTTTTAAATGCTGTCTTTTTTGCGTTTTTCCTCATGATTCTTTTAAGTTTCAACCATTAGAAAATTAATGTACTTCCTCTTGTATCCTTGAAATCAGTCCTTATTTAGGATATATTTTTCTATGGATAATAGGGATATTGGAGGCCAATCAATGGATAAGCGGTTCGCAGTGATTTTAGCAGCGGGAAAAGGAACAAGAATGAAGTCAAAGTTATACAAAGTACTTCATCCAGTTTGCGGAAAGCCAATGGTCGAGCATGTGGCAGATCAAGCGTTAAAGCTATCTTTAGCCAAGCTTGTGACGATTGTCGGTCATGGAGCTGAGGACGTCAAGGAGCAGCTTGGGGACAGAAGTGAATATGCACTTCAAGAAGAACAGCTGGGAACAGCACATGCCGTCAAACAAGCTAAATCGTTCCTCGCGCAGGAAAAGGGAACAACCATTGTCATTTGTGGAGATACACCATTATTGACAGCGGAAACAATGGAAGCCATGTTAAACGAGCATCAAAAACAACAAGCGAAAGTGACGATTTTGACAGCACACGCGGATGATCCAACAGGTTATGGACGTATTATTCGTGATGAAACAGGTGCTGTAGTAAAAATCGTCGAGCATAAAGATGCAAATGATGCTGAACGTCAAGTGAATGAAATTAATACTGGAACCTATTGCTTTTCAAATGAAGATCTCTTCCGTGTGATTGAGCAAGTGTCAAATGAAAATGCACAAGGTGAATACTATTTGCCAGATGTCATTGAAATTCTAAAGAATGAAGGACAGACGGTTGCAGCGTATCAAACACCGCATTTTGAAGAAACACTTGGAGTCAATGATCGTATCGCTCTATCACAAGCAGAGCAATTCATGAAGCGACGTATTAATCATCAGCATATGAAGAATGGTGTAACCTTGATTGATCCTGAGAACACGTATATCTCGCCAGATGCAGTCATCGGTGAAGATACAATGATTTATCCTGGGACGGTCATCAAAGGGAATGTAAAGATTGGTGCAGATGCCACAATCGGTCCGAACACTGAAATTGTTGATAGCGTAATTGGAGATCGGACAGTCATTAAGCAGTCTGTTGTCTGTGATAGTGAAGTTGGAGTAGATGTGACAATTGGACCGTTTGCTCATATTCGCCCGTTGTCGAAAATTGGCGATGAAGTGAAGATCGGAAATTTTGTCGAAATCAAGAAAACAGTTTTCGGTGACCGAAGCAAAGCGTCTCATCTTAGCTATATTGGAGATGCAGAGGTCGGAGCGGATGTAAACCTTGGTTGTGGATCCATTACAGTTAATTATGATGGGAAGAACAAATTCTTAACGAAGATTGAAGATGGCGCATTTATTGGCTGCAATTCAAATCTCGTTGCACCAGTCACTGTCGGAAAAGGGGCATATGTTGCAGCCGGTTCAACGGTTACAGAAGATGTACCGCAGGATGCATTGTCTATTGCTAGAGCAAGACAAGTCAATAAAGAAGATTATGTGAAAAATATTCATAAAAAATAATCCAAATACCCGGAGGTTTACCATGTCTAATCGTTATGCTGATGCGAATTTAAAGATATTCTCTTTGAATTCAAACCCTGAACTTGCCAAAGAAATTGCCGATCGTATCGGAGTTGATGTAGGAAAGAGCTCTGTTAAACGTTTTAGTGACGGTGAAGTCCAAATCAATATTGAAGAAAGTATCCGCGGCTGTGATTGTTATGTTATTCAATCTACTAGTGCGCCAGTCAATGAGCACATTATGGAGCTACTCATTATGGTAGATGCACTAAAACGCGCTTCTGCGAAAACGGTCAATATTGTCATCCCTTATTACGGATATGCACGTCAAGATCGTAAGGCGAAACCTCGTGAGCCAATCACAGCGAAGCTTTTTGCGAACTTACTTGAAACAGCAGGTGCTACACGTGTCATTGCACTTGATCTTCATGCGCCGCAAATCCAAGGTTTCTTTGATATTCCAATCGATAACTTAATGGCTGTGCCAATCTTAACAAACTATTTCGAACAGAAAAACTTGAATGATATCGTTGTTGTGTCTCCTGACCACGGTGGTGTTACGCGTGCGCGCAAAATGGCGGACCGCCTGAAAGCACCAATCGCCATTATCGACAAACGTCGTCCGAAGCCGAACGTGGCTGAAGTGATGAACATCATTGGGAACATTGAAGGAAAAACGGCGATTCTCATCGATGATATCATTGATACAGCTGGTACGATTACACTTGCTGCAAATGCACTTGTGGAAAATGGAGCGGCTGAAGTCTATGCTTGTTGTACTCACCCAGTATTGTCTGGACCAGCAGTAGAACGCATTACAAACTCTAAAATTAAAGAATTAGTTGTGACAAACAGTATTCACTTAACAGATGACAAGAAAGTTGGAAAATTCATTCCGCTTTCAGTTGGGCCTTTGCTTGCAGAAGCCATCATCCGTGTACATGAAGAAGAATCTGTAAGCTACCTTTTCAGCTAATTTTCTGATTGGAAAAGGCCCTAGGCATCAGCTTGGGGTCTTTTTGCTGTGATAAATGAAAGCCAAACATGTTTAAAATGATTCAGTTATGGGTATTTATGAAAGTAGTGACAAAAAAGAAATAGGATGGTGCTGAATATGGCAACTTTAAAAGCAAATAAAAGAACTGATTTCAAACGTTCCACACTGCAAAAAATCCGTCATTCAGGACACGTTCCTGGTGTCATATACGGAAAAAATACAGACAACCTGGCTGTTTCATTAGACAGCATTGATTTATTAAAGACATTACGTGATGAAGGAAAAAACACAATCATCACATTAGACGTTGGCGGTGAAACAAAATCTGTGATGGTGACAGAACTGCAAACAGATCCGTTGAAAAATGAGCTTGTCCACGCTGATTTCCAAGTGGTCGACTTACAGCGAGAAATTGACGCAGATGTACCTGTACAACTCATTGGCGAATCCAAAGGGGTAAAGGATGGCGGTGTGCTTCAGCAGCCACTATTTGAGCTATCCATTACAGCGAAACCAAAGGATATCCCGCAAAATATTGAAGCTGATATTACAAATTTAGAAGTAAATGACGTACTAACAGTTGGTGATCTGTCTGTTCAGTCTACGTATCAAATTAATAATGATCCAGAAGAAGTTGTTGCTTCGATCTTACCGCCTCAGCAATCAGAGGTTCCAGAGCCAGATAGTGAAGAGGAAACGCAAGAGCCTGAGGCCATTAAAGAAAAAGATGACAGCGAAGAATAACTGGTCAATTAGAGACGTAACCCTCCCGTGGTTACGTCTTTTGTGCTAGAATGAAAAGAATTCATACGTTTTGCATGAGGCAATCACATTGGCTCATTTTTTAGGCGTGTGCATGTGCGACAAAGGAGGTTATTGGTTTCATGATTGCGTTCGTTGGATTGGGTAATCCAGGAAAAGAATATGAAAAAACAAGACATAACGTCGGGTTTATGACAATAGATGAACTATCAAAAAAATGGGATATCCCATTAAATCAATCAAAATTCCATGGACAATATGGAACTGGGTTTGTTTCGGGGCAAAAGGTTCTACTTGTGAAGCCTCTTACATATATGAACTTATCGGGGGAATGTGTGCGTCCGCTGATGGATTACTATGATATACCCCTTGAACATTTGAAGGTCATCTATGATGATCTTGATTTGCCAACGGGACGGATTCGTTTGCGTACAAAAGGAAGTGCAGGCGGACATAACGGAATCAAATCGTTGATTCAGCATTTAGGTTCACCAGAGTTTGACAGATTCCGTATCGGCATTGGCCGTCCACAAAACGGCATGAAGGTCGTCGATTACGTACTAGGACGCTTCTCAGAGGAAGAACAGCCTGATATCTCATCTGCTATTCAAGCATCTGTTGAAGCTTGTGAAGCGGCTTTAACAAAGCCATTTTTAGAAGTGATGAATGATTTTAACAAGAAGGTATAAGAATGATAAGCAAAGCACATACTGATCATAAAATCTCAGCATGGGAGGATCACGTATGGCTTTGCACTATTACTGCCGGCACTGTGGTGTAAAGGTTGGCAGTCTAGATGAATCCGCTGTCCAAAGTGAAGCACTTGGATTTCATCACTTAACAAATGAGGAAAGAAACGATATGATTTCTTATAGGGAAAATGGTGATTTACATGTACAAACCATTTGTGAGGATTGCCAAGAGGCGCTCGAAAGAAATCCTGATTACCATCAGTATCATACCTTTATTCAATAAAAAGCTTTGGTGTAGATATTAGACCAAAGCGTTTTTCTGTTTTAAACAAGCAGGGAGGAGGAGCCAAATGAAAAACATACAATCATTTATCAAACAAAGTGATGATTTTCAGTCCATTTTTAACGGACTAAAAGAAGGGTTAAAAGAACAGCTGCTCGCCGGACTATCAGGCTCCGTCAGATCTTTATTTACAGCCGCCATATCAGACGAATTAAAGCGTCCGATGTTTATTGTAACACACAACTTATATCAAGCGCAGAAGGTCACAGATGATCTAGCAAGTGTGATGCCAGATCGCTCGGTCCTTCTTTATCCTGTCAATGAACTCATTGCATCTGAAATTGCTGTGGCAAGCCCTGAGCTTAGAGCGCAGCGTCTTGATGTATTGAATCGTCTCGCGAATGGAGAAAATCCGATTGTCGTAACCCCAGCAGCTGCAGTGCGTAGAATGCTTCCGCCTGTTGAGCTCTGGAAGGAGAGTCAGATCCATTTAAAGGTTGGTGAAGAAATTGATTTGGAGGCGTTTTCAAAACAACTCGTGCAAATCGGTTATGACCGGACGTCCATGGTCGCTGCGCCCGGAGACTTTAGTGTGCGCGGAGGAATCATCGACATTTATGCTTTAACGGAAGACCACCCGATCCGTATTGAGCTGTTTGATACAGAAGTGGACTCTATTCGGTCCTTCCACTCTGACACGCAACGTTCATTGGAAACACTTCAAGAAATCAAGATTGGCCCGGCGAAAGAGCTGATTGTAAGAGGGCCTGAACGAGTGAGAGCGATTGAACAGCTTGACGAAGGTCTTGCCAGCAGCTTAAAGAAATTCAACTCGGATAAACAAAAAGAACTGCTCCATCAGAATATTTCTGCTGATCGTGAGAAGCTGCTAGAAGGTATTGTGACACAAGAAATGACGAAGTATCTGTCCTATTTCTATGAAAAGCCTGCTAGTTTGCTAGATTATACATCGCAGGATACGATTATCATTCTAGATGAAATCAGCAGAATTCAGGAGATGGAAGAACAGCTTGAACAGGAAGAAGCAGATTGGACAATTAGTCTGCTGGAAGAAGGGAATATCCTGCATGATCTAGCCCTTTCCTTCCCATTTCAAGAGCTGTTCAATCAGCAATCGAGATCGATTCTGTACTATTCCTTATTTTTGAGACATGTTCAGCAGACCAATCCGCAAAATATCGTCAATGTATCTAGTAAGCAAATGCAGAATTTCCATGGGCAGATGAATGTGCTTGCAAGTGAAATTGAACGCTACAAAAAGCAGAATTATACGGTTGTCTTTTTAGGTGCAGATGAAGAGCGGACAGAGAAGTTGTCATCTGTCTTGCATGATTATGACATTGAAGCAGCTCTTGCTAAACCTGATGCTGAGCTTGTCAGCGGGCAGGTATATATTTTACAAGGTGAGCTGCAAACCGGTTTTGAACTACCTTTATCCAAAATTGCTGTCATTACAGAGGGTGAACTTTTCAAGAAACGTGTGAAGAAGCAGGCGCGTAAGCAAAAGCTGACGAACGCAGAGCGAATCAAAAGCTATTCAGAGCTGCAAGTGGGCGATTATGTGGTGCACATTAACCACGGAATCGGTAAGTATTTAGGAATTGAAACGCTTGAAATTGGCGGCATTCATAAAGATTATTTAAATATTCATTATCAAGGAAGCGACAAGCTTTATGTCCCCGTTGAACAAATTGATCAGGTGCAGAAGTATGTAGGGTCAGAAGGAAAAGAACCAAAGCTGTACAAACTAGGCGGCAGCGACTGGAAACGTGTGAAGAAAAAAGTAGAATCATCTGTGCAGGACATTGCAGATGATCTGATTAAGCTGTACGCAGAACGTGAAGCAAGCAAAGGGTATGCCTTCTCGCCTGACCATGAGATGCAGCGCCAGTTTGAATCTGCATTCCCTTACCAAGAAACAGACGATCAAATTCGCTCGATTCATGAAATCAAGCAAGACATGGAGCGGGAGCGCCCGATGGATCGTCTGCTTTGTGGAGATGTGGGCTATGGAAAAACAGAGGTGGCGATTCGAGCGGCCTTCAAAGCCATTGCTGACGGGAAGCAGGTGGCACTGCTTGTACCAACAACGATCTTAGCGCAGCAGCATTTTGACACGATTATGGACAGATTCCAAGACTATCCTGTTAAAATCGCTCAGCTTAGCCGCTTCCGTACACGAAAAGAAACAACAGAAACCTTAAAAGGGCTGAAAAACGGAACGATTGATATGGTCATTGGAACGCATCGTCTTCTTTCAAAAGACATTGTGTACAAGGATTTAGGACTGTTAATTATCGATGAAGAGCAGCGCTTCGGTGTGACGCATAAAGAGAAAATTAAGCAAATGAAAGCCAATATTGATGTGCTGACGTTAACGGCAACGCCAATTCCCCGTACGCTTCATATGTCGATGCTTGGCGTACGTGACTTATCTGTTATTGAAACACCACCTGAGAACCGTTTCCCAGTTCAAACCTATGTTGTCGAGTACAATGGTGCGTTAGTTAGAGAAGCTATTGAGCGAGAACTGGCAAGAGGCGGTCAAGTGTACTTCCTTTATAACCGAGTGGAGGATATTGAACGAAAAGCAGATGAAATCTCGATGCTTGTTCCAGACGCAAAAGTAAGCTACGCACACGGGAAAATGAGTGAGAACGAGCTGGAATCCGTGATGATTAATTTCCTAGAAGGTGAATCGGATGTACTCGTTAGTACAACCATTATCGAAACGGGCGTAGACATACCAAATGTGAACACGCTCATTGTTCATGATGCTGATAAAATGGGGCTTTCGCAGCTGTACCAGTTAAGAGGACGAGTTGGGCGCTCGAATCGTGTGGCCTATGCTTATTTCACTTATCGAAAAGACAAAGTGCTTTCTGAAGTAGCTGAGAAAAGACTTCAAGCTATTAAAGAATTCACCGAGCTCGGATCAGGCTTTAAGATTGCGATGCGTGACTTAACGATTCGAGGAGCAGGGAACTTACTTGGTGCACAGCAGCATGGATTTATTGATTCTGTTGGATTCGACCTTTACTCTCAAATGCTGAAAGAAGCCATTGAAGAAAGAAGAGGCGATACGACTGCTCAAGAAAAATTTGAGCCGGAAATTGATCTCCAAATTGATGCCTACATTCCAGATAGCTATATTTCTGATGGCAAACAAAAGATCGAGATGTATAAACAGTTTAGAGCGATTGGATCAATAGAAGAGCGGAAAGAGCTTCAAGATGAAATGATTGACCGATTCGGAGAATATCCGCAAGAAGTGGCTGATTTGTTCACGATTGCGACGATGAAGGTGTACGCTGTGCAGGAACGTGTCGAGTTGATCAAGATGGAGAAAGGCATTGTTAGACTCACTCTCGATGAAAAAGCAAGCAGCGACATCGATGGTCAAAAATTATTTGAGCTTGGCAGTCAATATGGACGTGATATCGGTCTTGGCATGGAAGGCAGCAAGCTGATTATTTCTGTCCAAACAAAAGGCAAGAAAACGGAGGAGTGGCTTGAAGTCATTCTTCGTATGCTTCGAGGTCTTCAAGATGTGAAAAAAGAAACCATTCCATCTTCATAAAATTTTGTTGGTCTCTCGTGTATATTACGTTTGATGTGACGGATACTAATCTCAGGGTCAAGTGGTGAATGTTGCATAAAGTGGACGCTTTTGTTCCATTCACCCAACACATCATCAAACGAAAGAGAGGCAGCAGTGAATGAAAGCAACTGGAATTGTACGCCGCATCGATGATCTAGGTAGAGTGGTTATACCGAAGGAGATTCGCAGAACATTGCGCATCCGGGAAGGAGATCCACTTGAGATTTTTGTCGACCGCGATGGAGAAGTGATTTTGAAGAAGTATTCACCGATTAGTGAGCTAGGAGACTTTGCGAAGGAATATGCTGATGCTTTATTCGACAGTTTGGGTCATTCTATCCTCATCTGTGATCGTGATACGTATATTGCTGTATCTGGCAGTTCAAAAAAAGAGTACTTAAACAAATCCATTAGTGATTTACTTGAACGAACAATGGATCAGCGTAATTCTGTATTAGAGGACAGCAAGAAAGAAATTCAGCTTGTGGATGGTATTGATGATGATGTATCAGCTTATACCATTGCACCTATTGTTGCAAACGGAGATCCAATTGGCGCCGTCGTCTTATTTTCTAAAGAGCGTTCAATGGGAGAAGTGGAGCATAAAGCGGCAGAAACGGCAGCTGGCTTCTTAGCCCGTCAAATGGAACATTAGGTCTAATAATTCTTCATTTTGATAAAACGAAAGAATGCCGATGAAATCATCTGATTTTGTCGGCGTTTTTTATATGGGATGAAACAAAACAATGAATGTATCGTCTACTCCTTAGAAAGAAACGGCTTGCCAGTCACGTATGATATAATGAGTGCGTTTAAATGCAGGTATATTTTTTGATTGAACATAAAGGAGTCATCCATGAAAAATGCTGTGAATCAGCCGCATTGGCTTTTCCAAGGTGCGGTGATTTTAACCATCGCAGGCTTGTTATCAAAGGTACTGAGTGCCGTATATCGTGTCCCTTTTCAAAATATCGTAGGAGACACAGGTTTTTATATTTATCAGCAGGTCTATCCCTTTCTTGGCATTGCGATTATGCTCGGTACCACTGGTTTTCCTGTGATGGTGTCCAAGCTCCTGAGCGAGCATGGTGAGGAGAATCGCCGAATCATTACAAAGGTATCCTTGGTGTATATCACTTTGCTGAGCTTGGCCTTATTTCTTTGTTTATACATAGGAGCAGGCACAATTGCGAATCTCATGGCGGACAGTCAATTAATGTTGCTCATCCAGATGAGTTCGTTTGTGTTTTTATTTCTGCCGCTTACCGTGATGCTGAGGGGTGTTTTTCAGAGTGATGGGCTGATGCTCCCCACTGCGGTCTCTCAATTGGCTGAGCAACTCATCAGAGTAGGCGTCCTGCTTGTTTTATCTTTCTATTTTGTGAGACATGGCTATTCGCTTTATGAAACAGGAGCGGGTGCGGTGTTCTCTTCTATAGCTGGAAGTGCGGCTTCACTCATTTTGCTTCTTTTCCTTTGGCTGACCTATCGGAAGCGGTCGTCAGCGAGCAAGACATTAAAACAGGCTACACTGCGGAAAAAAGATGTGCTGAAGAGTTTGGTGCTTTATACATTGACGATTTGTGTGAGTGGATTGCTGATCCTATGGATGCAAATGATCGATGCTTTTCACTTGTATGCGCTACTGCGCAGTGAGGGACTGAGTGAAGCAGCTGCAAAGGCGGCAAAAGGCGTATATGACCGAGGTCAGCCGTTCCTGCAGCTCGGGACGGTGTTTGCAATTAGTATTGGGACGTCTCTTGTTCCGTTTTTGTCGTCGGCCTTAAGAAAAGGGCAGCATGAAGCAATTCGTGAAAAAGTACGTACATCGTTTAAGGCAACATCGGTGCTGGGGATTGGTTCAGCTGTCGGTCTTATATGTATTTTATCGTCTGTGAACATTATGCTTTTTCGTAATGACTTAGGGACAGATGCGCTGCAAATATTTTGCATATCCATTGCCTTTACATCAATGGCGATTACGCAAACCGCTTTACTTCAGGGTCTGGGACATATCGTGTACCCAGCTGTTGTGGTCCTGATCAGTGTACTGGTGAAATGGGGGTTGACGCTGGCTCTTGTCCCGTTATTCGGCATTTATGGAGCCGCATGGTCGACTGTTTGTGGGTTTCTCGTCGCCGCTGCACTCAATGCGGTGTATTTGAAGCATGAAGGGTGGATTTCAATAAGAGAGCTATTCCCAGTGAAAATTCTTTTATCAGCAGCATTCATGGCTGTCGTTTTAATTGGATATCAGGCATTGTTTTCTTGGGTCATTCCCTTTGAGAAACGTCCGTTTTCTGTTTTAGAGAGCCTGACTTCAGTTTTTATTGGTGGTTTCGCCTTTTTATATAGTATTCTTAAGCTAGACGTATTTACGGAAGAGGAATGGAGACTCATTCCATTAGGAGAAAAGATTTTATATTTTAAACAGATGAGAGGGAATCGAAATGGCAGGTAAGATTACAGTCGTTGGTCTTGGGGCAGGCGACATGGATCAGCTAACGCTCGGTGTATATAAGCAGCTGAAGCAGGCGAAAGAAGTATACATGAGAACGCAGGATCATCCACTCACCGCAGAATTGATGCAGGAGGTCCCGTCTCTGACCTTTTTTGATGAGATATATGAAAAGCATGATCAGTTTAATGCAGTGTATGAGGAAATCATAGACATTCTCTTCCAAGAGGCTGAGGAGAAAGATATTGTGTATGCAGTACCAGGTCACCCGTTTGTAGCTGAAAAGACAGTGCAGCTTCTTGTTTCACAACAGAAGGAGCGCGGGATTGAGGTGTACGTGACTGGTGGACAAAGCTTTTTGGATGCGACGTTTAATTCCTTACAGATTGACCCAATTGAAGGGCTGCAATTCGTTGACGCAGGGGATATGAGAGCGGATGATCTGAAGTTGACCCAGCATGTGCTGATCTGTCAGGTATATGATCAGATGACAGCCTCGAATGTGAAGCTGACCCTCATGGAAAAGCTACCTGACGATTATGAAGTCTTTATCGTAACGGCAGCTGGAAGCAGTCAGGAGCAGATTACAGGTGTTCCTTTATTTGAACTTGATCGAGATGTGTCGATAAATAACTTAACGAGTGTTTATGTACCTCCCATTCAAGATGAAAAGCTGCTCTATCAGCAATTTGACACTTTCCGCGAAGTCATTCGTACATTAAGAGGTCCTGGCGGCTGTCCTTGGGATCAAAAACAAACGAATGAGTCGCTCAAACCATATTTAATTGAAGAATGTTATGAGCTGCTGGAAGCCATAGATGAAGACGATCCAGATCATATGGTTGAAGAACTCGGAGATGTACTGCTGCAAGTTTTACTCCATGCCCAAATTGGTGAAGATGATGGTTATTTCTCAATGGATGACGTCATCCAGCATGTCACAGAAAAAATGATTCGACGACATCCGCATGTGTTTGGTGATACGGATGTGTCTGAAGCATCAGATGTCGTCGCCAACTGGGAAAAAATCAAGCAGCAGGAAAAACCGGAGCGTGCAGCTTCTATTTTGCAATCCATTCCAACGACTCTTCCAGCTTTAACAAAAGCCTATAAGCTCCAAAAGAAAGCAGCAAAAGTGGGCTTCGACTGGACAGAAGTAGAGGATATTTGGAACAAATACGAAGAAGAAAAGCAGGAATTCCTTGTGGAAGTGGCAGATAAGACGGATGAAGGTGCAACAAAGCGGATGAAGGATGAATTTGGGGATCTTTTGTTTGTTCTCGTCAACATTGGCAGATTTTATCATCTAGAGCCTGAAACCGCCCTCTCTTCTGCAAACACAAAATTCATGCGGCGCTTTCAGCATATTGAACAAAAAGCAAAGGACATAGGGCGTTCACTAGAGGACTTGACCCTAGAAGAAATGGACGATCTGTGGAACGATGCCAAACGCATAGAAAGAGGTGAACTTACATGAGACTAGATAAATTCTTAAAAGTGTCTCGTTTAATCAAAAGAAGAACATTGGCAAAAGAAGTAGCCGATCAAGGGAGAATTTCCATTAATGGCACGCAGGCGAAAGCCAGCTCTGACGTGAAAGAAGGGGACGAGCTTCAAATCCGCTTTGGCCAAAAGCTTGTGACTGTTCAAGTCAACGAGTTAAAAGACACAACGAAAAAAGAAGAAGCTGCTGGCATGTATACCGTGCTAAAAGAAGAAAAAACAGCAGAATAGGGCTTGTTCTAAATGTCCCGCCTGTCACATACAATGCAGTAACAATGCAAGTATGAGATATGGGGGATGTATAAATGAATCAATATTATAATCAACCTCAAGGCACGAAGTTGTCATCAGAAGCCGAGCATCATGTCACAATGCGCAACAGAAAGCATTTAGATATTACTGGGGTCAAACAAGTCGAGAGCTTTGATAATGAAGAATTTCTGCTTGAGACTGTCATGGGAGTCCTTGCCATTCGCGGAGAAAATTTGCAAATGAAAAACTTAGATGTAGAAAAGGGCGTTGTGTCCATTAAAGGGCGTGTCTTTGACTTAATCTATGTAGATGAGCAGCACGGGGAGAAAGCTAAAGGATTTTTTAGCAAGCTGTTTAAATGACACTGACGGTCCAGTTTTATACGATGCTTTCGATGGCGGCGATGGGCATCTGGCTGGGCGCATCGCTGGATACGTACAAGCTGTTTGTGAACCGGGAAAAAACAGCAAAATGGCTGCTGGTCATTCACGACCTCCTTTTTTGGGTGGTGCAGGGTCTGTTGTTCTTTTATGTCCTGCTGCTAACCAATGAGGGAGAATTCAGACTTTATATTTTTCTAGCTGTTGCTTTAGGTTTCTCGATGTACCAGGCATTGATGAAACAGCTGTATATGAACATCCTCAAGTTTGTGATGAGGTGTATTTATCAGACTGTTCTCTTCCTGAAAAGGCTGATCATGTCGATGGTTTTCCAGCCCATTCGCTGGATCGTCGGTTTGATCATAAGTGTTCTTCTGTTCTTGTTCCACTCGCTCTTACGCCTTGTTCGTTTTGCGTTTCGACTCGTGTGGAAGGTGCTGTATATTGTTTGTTATCCGCTTATTTGGTTACTCAATGTGACCATTATTCATCGAATTCCCGAAAAATGGCGAACATCAATGAGGTTGTTTTTCTCAAAAGGAGCAGGAATTTTACAAGGGATCAAGAAATTATCTCGTACCATGAAAACGAAATGGAAACAATTCTGGACAAAGTAAGAGAGGAGGCCTTCATCCTTGAACGAGAGAAAAAGAAATATCGCACAAATTCAAAATGATTATCAAAAACAAATGGAACAGCAAGCGCAGCGCCTAAAACGCAAACGCCGGGGACTCCTTAGAAGGCTTACCGTGTTTGGAGTCATTGTGCTCATGTTTGCTGTTTTGGTAACAAGTGCCCTCTGGTCGCAATCGTCTGCATTGAAAGAAAAAGAAGAGAAGAAGGTTGCGCTTGAAAAAGAATTGAAGCAATTACAAACAAAGCAGGAAGATATTTCTGATGAAATCAAAAAGCTGAAAAGCAAAGAATACGTACTCGAACTGGCACGACGGGACTATTATATGTCTAAAAAAGGCGAAAAAATCTTTGATGTGGGCAATAAGAGCGATTAGCCTTGTTGACACTTAAAATTCAGTTTATGTATAATTGAACAAATGAGATTTTTTTATAAGTCTAAGGAGGAGCACTTTTTTTATGTCGATTGAAGTTGGCAGCAAGTTACAAGGGAAAGTTACGGGCATTACAAATTTTGGAGCTTTTGTGGAGTTGCCAGGCGGTTCAACTGGTCTCGTTCATATCAGTGAGGTAGCCGATAACTATGTAAAAGATATTAATGAGCATTTAAAAGTCGGTGAACAAGTTGAAGTGAAAGTGATTAACGTTGAAAAAGACGGTAAAATCGGCTTGTCCATTAAAAAAGCAAAAGATCGTCCTCAACAACAACAATCAAGACCGAGCAGAAATGATTTCCGTCCGAAGGAATCGTTTGAGCAAAAAATGAACAAATTCTTAAAAGATAGCGAAGATCGCTTAACATCTTTAAAACGTAACACGGAATCAAAACGTGGGGGGCGCGGAGCAAGAAGAGGTTAACTTGTTGCTGCTTTCTATATATTTTTCACAACAAAGCATCTGCTGTTTAGCGGGTGCTTTTTTTTAATACAAATTCAACGTTTTTTGTGCATTTGCCATTTAATTTAAAACTTTCTATTGACGGACAAGCGAATCCTTTGTATTATAGTTCTTGTGCTTCTTAGCGCATTTTACATTATGGCGGTGTAGCTCAGCTGGCTAGAGCGTACGGTTCATACCCGTGAGGTCGGGGGTTCGATCCCCTCCGCCGCTATCCTTTTAAAAAGAACGATAAGCAAGGCCCGTTGGTCAAGCGGTTAAGACACCGCCCTTTCACGGCGGTAACACGGGTTCGAATCCCGTACGGGTCATCTTCAAAACAGCTTTCTATAGGAAAGCTGTTTTTTGTGCTTTCGTAAAATTCTGATGAAAGACATCGACTTTCAAGAAAGTATGCATCTTTGGCAAATAAAGCGTCGAACGTTTTATGGAAACGACAACTTCTTTTGACAAAATTTCTTTTTCACCTTCGCTATAATGACAAGCAACGAATATCAGGTGGGGGATGAAAAGATGGAAAAACTAGAAAGAAGAACTGATTTAACGGGAGCCGGGTTTGAAAGAATCAGTGCAGGGTTAAAAAAGATGAAAAACCTGTTTCTTCATCATACGCATTCTCTTTTTTTCTATAAAGGGTTTATTTATGTTGTTCTGGGCTTTTTATTGGGACGAGCCTTTATCTTATCTGAAATTATGCCGTTTGCATTGCCTTTCTTTGGGTCCATGCTGCTCATTAAAAGGGATAAAGCGATGCTTGCTTGTCTTGCTTTACTCGCTGGAGCGATGACGATATCACCTCAAAATGCATTATTCGTGTTTGCGTCATTGATCGTGTTCCTCCTCATGTCAAAGGTCGTTTCATTTATCATCAAAGACCCGGTGAAAACATTACCGGTTGTGATTGTGCTCTCAATGCTGATAACCAGGGGAGCTTTTGTATACCTCGAGCAGGGTGCGGTTCAAAGCTATGACTATGTGATGGCAGGGGTTGAAGCTGGACTTGCCTTCATTTTGACACTGATTTTTCTTCAAAGTTTGCCGATTTTTACAGTCAGGAAAATCAAACACTCCTTAAAGGTTGAAGAAATTATTTGCTTTATGATATTAATCGCTTCAGTTTTAACAGGTCTGGCTGGGATCACATTTCAAGGAATGCAGGCAGAGCATATTTTGTCACGATATGTAGTGCTGAGCTTTGCCTTTATTGGAGGAGCGAGTATTGGTTGTACCGTGGGTGTTGTAACTGGATTAATTCTTGGTCTCGCCAACATTGGCAACCTTTATCAGATGAGTCTGCTTGCCTTTTCGGGCTTATTAGGCGGATTACTAAAAGAGGGGAAAAAAGCAGGAGCCGCCATCGGCTTGATTGTGGGTTCTTTACTAATCTCCCTCTACGGTGAAGGGTCAGCAGGGCTAATGACAACGCTATATGAATCACTCATCGCAGTTGCACTGTTTTTGCTCACACCACAGTCAGTAACGTCCAAGGTGGCAAAATATATTCCTGGTACGGTAGAGCATGTACAGGAACAGCAGCAATATGCCAGAAAAGTACGAGACGTGACAGCAAAAAAGGTAGATCAATTCTCTAATGTATTTCATGCGCTGTCTGAGAGTTTTGCGACATTTTACGAATCCATTCCTGAGGAAAAGAAGCAGGAAGAGGATGTAGATCTTTTTTTAAGTACGATCACAGAACGTTCCTGTCAAACGTGCTATAAGAAAAATAAATGCTGGGTGCAGAACTTTGATACAACCTATGAACTCATGAAACAAGTTATGCATGAATCTGATGAAAAAACGTACGAGCATAACCGGAAGTTGAAAAAGAAATTCAGTCAGCACTGCTCAAAATCAAAGCATGTAGAAGAATTGATTGAAGAGGAGATAGCTTACTATAAAGCAAATCAGACCTTAAAGAAAAAGGTCCAAGACAGCAGGCGCCTTGTGGCCGAACAACTGATGGGTGTTTCGCAAGTCATGGAGGATTTTTCCCGGGAAATAAAACGAGAAAGAGAGCAGCATTTTATTCAGGAAGAGCAGATGATAGAAGCACTTCAGAACTTTGGAATTGAAATTCAGCAAGTTGAAATTTATAGCTTAGAACAGGGAAATGTTGATATAGAGATGAGAATTCCCTATTGCCAAGGTCATGGGGAATGCGAAAAAATCATCGCTCCAATGCTCTCGGATATTTTAGAAGAACAAGTTTTAGTCAAAGCAGAGCAGTGTGCGGAGCATCCAACAGGTTATTGTCATGTTGTATTCGGTTCTGCAAAATCGTATCGAGTGTCTACAGGTGTAGCACATGCAGCGAAAGGCGGAGGATTAGTATCTGGAGACAGCTACAGCATGATGGAGCTGGGTGCAGGTAAATATGCCGCAGCTATTAGTGATGGGATGGGAAATGGAGCAAGAGCCCATTTTGAAAGCAATGAAACGATCAAGCTGTTAGAAAAAATCTTGGCGTCTGGTATTGATGAAAAAGTAGCGATTAAAACGATTAATAGCATTTTATCTTTACGGACAACAGATGAAGTCTATTCCACATTAGACTTATCCATCATTGATTTACAGGATGCGAGCTGTAAGTTCCTCAAGATTGGCTCCACCCCAAGTTTTATTAAACGTGGTGATCAAGTGATGAAGGTACAGGCCAGCAACTTGCCTATTGGCATTATTGATGAATTTGAAGTAGAAGTGGTGAGTGAACAGATGAAGGCAGGAGACCTCCTTATCATGATGAGCGACGGTATCTTTGAAGGACCAAAGCATATCGAAAATCATGATTTGTGGGTCAAACGAAAAATGAAGAGCTTTAAAACAGAAGATCCGCAAGAGATTGCTGATTTATTAATGGAGGAGGTCATTCGCACAAGAGCAGGTCAAATCGATGACGATATGACGGTTGTCGTCATTAGGCTCGACCACAATACACCAAAATGGGCATCCATTCCGACAGGTACATTCTATCTTCAGAAACAAGAGATTTCTTGAAATATCGTATAATATGAATTTCTTCTGGCGATGATGGGGATATAAGCATTCAGTTACAATCCCAGGAGGAATGAAGATGCGAAAAGGTCACGTAAACCAAATCTTACTGATTACAGATGGCTGCTCAAATCATGGGGAAGACCCACTTGCGATTGCCGCATTGGCAAAGGAGCAAGGGATCACAGTCAATGTCATTGGCATTATGGAAGAGAACAGACACGATCATGAAGCGATGAAAGAAGTAGAGGGGATTGCTCTAGCAGGCGGAGGCATTCATCAGGTTGTCTACGTTCAGCAATTGTCTCAAACCGTACAAATGGTTACAAAAAAGGCGATGACGCAAACGTTACAAGGTGTTGTGAATAAAGAATTGCAGCAAATTCTTGGCAAAGATACTGAAATTGAAGAACTCCCCCCAGATAAGCGTGGAGAAGTGATGGAAGTTGTGGACGAGCTCGGTGAGACTGTTCATCTTCAAGTGCTTGTGCTTGTGGATACGAGTGCAAGTATGAAACCGAAGCTGCCAACGGTCAAAGAAGCACTCATCGATCTCTCTATTAGTCTAAATTCGAGAATTGGTGAAAATCAGTTTGGGATGTGTGTATTTCCCGGGAAAAACTCAGATGCAGAAATTGTGTTGAACTGGACGCCTCGGTTCGATTCGTTATCATCAATTTTCCCGAAGCTGACAACAGGAGGAATTACACCGACAGGACCAGCAATTCGAGAAGCACTCCAGCATTTCAAATCAGTTCGTTCACGAAAAGGGCTGCTTGAAGCGAAGGAAAAACATGATGAATTCGGCTTCTAACATCCCATTAGGTACGATGATAAAGGGAAAGTGGCATCACCAACATTACCGCATTGTAAAAGAGCTGGGAAAAGGGGCGAACGGTGTGGTTTATCTGGCCGAATCGCCAAAGGGGCAAGTGGCCCTTAAAGTGAGTGATGACAGTATGCTCATTGCATCTGAAGTCAATGTATTAAAATCCTTTTCAAAGGCTCCTGTGAAAACCATGGGGCCTTCTTTTTATGATATGGATGATGCTCTTTATCCTGGTATGTCAGAGAAACGGTCGTTTTATGTCATGGAGTATGTCAGAGGGCCATTGCTGCTTGAATTTGTGAAACAAAAAGGCGATGAATGGATCGTCGTTCTCATGATTCAACTGTTGTCTAACCTTGCTCACTTACATAAGGAAGGCTGGATCTTCGGTGACTTGAAGCCTGATAATCTCATCGTTTCAGGCCCCCCAGCTACGATTCGATGTATTGATGTTGGAGGAACAACGAAGGCAGGAAGGGCGATTAAGGAATACACCGAGTTTTTTGACCGCGGCTACTGGGGCTTCGGTACAAGAAAAGCAGAACCTTCTTATGATCTATTTGCTTTAAGTATGGTCATGGTGAACTGTGCCTATAAAAAAGAATTTAAAAAAGGGGCAGAACCAGAAAAACAGCTTTATCGAGCGATTGAAGGACATCCTTTATTAAAGCGATATGAGAGGGTGTTAAAAGCGGCTCTCCAAGGCAAATATCAATCAGCCGCAGACATGAAAAGCGCGATGCTGAAAGAAGGGCAATTGCTTGCTTCAAGAAAATCACGACAGAAGGAGCCATCACAGCAAAATAGGCAAAAGCCAGCTGTTCCCCAACATCAACAGGCCGCACCTTCACGATCAAGAGTTGCTGCTGCGAAAAGAACATCAGTACGCAAAAAATCAGGCGGTCTTTTTGAAACCATTCTCATCTTATGCAGTGTGCTCGCTCTTTACTGTGCCTATGTGGTTTTATTCCTATTATAGAGCTGTAAAAAAGCAGGCTTCTTCTTTGCTTGGAGCTAATGAAAGTGATAGGATATGTATATCTTTAAATTACCTGCTCTTTGTGAGGAGGAAGTTGTGAATAGAATTGAATCTTTTTTGAAAAAACATGATGTTTTCCTTGAAAATACGACAGTCATTGTCGGGGTATCTGGCGGACCAGATTCTATGCTCTTGCTGCATGAACTAAACAAACGTCGAAAAGGTTCCTTTCAGCTGATTGCAGCCCATGTAGATCACATGTTCAGAGGAGAAGAATCCTTTGCTGATTTGGCATTTGTTGAAGCGTACTGTAAAGAGCATGAGATCCTTTTTGAATCGGCTCGTATACAGGTCACCCAATATGCAAAAGAAAACCGCTTAAACAAACAGGCAGCTGCAAGAGAGTGCAGATATGCTTTCTTTCGTCAATTGATGGAACAGTACAACGCTCAATTTATAGCGCTTGCACATCATGGAGACGATCAAGTAGAAACAATGGTGATGAGGCTGACAAGGGGGACTGTTGGAATAGGACTCGCAGGTATGCAAGCAAAGCGACCTTTTCAAGAAGGGTGGCTGATTCGTCCGCTGATTGGATATTCTAAGGATGATGTACTCACTGCTTGCGAAAAAGAACAAGTTCCTTATGTCATTGATCAAAGCAATCACACCGATGACTACTTGAGAAACCGGATCAGAAGACACGTTCTTCCCGTGTTAAAAGAAGAGGCACCTCATGTGCATGAAAGCTTTCAGTTTGTAAGTGACATGCTGACTGAGGATGAGCAGTACTTGCAGGCATTAACAAAGGATCAAATGCATCAAGTCATTACGAATCAAACGCCTAAGCAAATTGAGATCAAAACGAAGCCTTTGCTTGACCTGCCTTTGCCTTTACAAAGAAGAGGCATTCAACTAATATTAAACTATCTTTATGAAAACACTCAATCAGCGTTTTCAAACCAGCATATTCTAGGGACTTTGGACTGGTTATCTCATACTGATCAACCGTCTGGATCATTAGATTTGCCAAAAGGTTTACAAGCTGTCAAATCTTATGATCACTGTATGTTTACCTTTGAACGATCGCTTGTCATAGATCAGTCATATACTCATCATTTAAAAGGTGAGCTTGGCGAGGAACTTTTTCTCCCGAATGGACAGTCTATCTTGGTATCAAATCATGTTCCGAAGGATGCACGGAACGGAAACCATTTTTTCTTGCTTCAAAAAGATCATGTTCGTCTTCCTTTGATCATTCGCTCACGAAAAAACGGTGATCGAATCAAACTTAAAGGGATGAATGGATCAAAAAAGGTGAAAGATATATTTATTGATAAAAAAGTGCCTCTTGCAGAAAGAGACAGCTGGCCGATCGTCACTGACTCGGATCATCAAATCATCTGGATCCCAGGTCTGAAAAAATCCGTTTTTGAAGAAATTGATATGACAAACAGCGATCTCATTGTATTACAATATAGACAGCACGAAAATTTGTAGGGGGCAAGCAAAAGCATGAAACAAGATATTGAAAAGATTTTGATCTCAGAAGAAGAGATCCAGCTAAAAGTGAAGGAACTGGGTGCAACATTAACCAGCGATTATGATGGTAAATTTCCCCTGGCTATTGGTGTTTTGAAAGGGGCTCTTCCATTCATGGCAGACCTGATCAAACACATTGATACATATTTAGAGCTTGATTTTATGGATGTATCTAGCTACGGAAAGTCTACCGTATCTTCTGGAGAAGTGAAGATCATCAAAGATCTAGATACTTCTGTTGAAGGAAGAGATATTCTAATTATGGAAGATATCATCGACAGTGGGTTAACTTTGAGTTATCTGGTAGAGCTTTTCCGATACCGTAAAGCAAACTCCATTAAAATTGTGACATTGCTTGATAAACCAAGCGGCCGCAAAGCAGACATCAAAGCAGATTATGTTGGGTTTGAAGTACCAGATGCATTTGTTGTTGGCTATGGATTGGATTTTGCCGAACGTTACCGAAACCTCCCGTATATTGGAGTGTTAAAACCATCTGTTTACGAAGGCTAATGAGCACACGTTTACATGAGGTTATTGGTTGTATTGGAATGATTTTCTATGATACTATTGAACATAGTTGTGCTTACTGTGGGAGGAGGTAAGGAATGAATCGGGTTTTTCGTAATACGATTTTTTATATACTTATTTTATTACTTGTGATAGGGGTTGTCAGTTGGTTAGGATCCCCTAATCAAAAGCCTGAGAACATGTCTTACAGCAAATTTTCGCAAAATTTAAGTGCGGGAAAAGTGGAGAGTATCTCCATTCAGCCTGTAAGAGGGGTTTATGAAATTCGTGGTCAATTAGATGGCGCGAAGAAAGATGAATACTTCATTACCCACGTTCCAGACGGTCAAGGAGTTGACCAAATTTACAGTGCACTGAAGAATACAGATGTAAAAGTAGAACCAGCACCTGAAACAAATGGATGGCTGCAAGTTCTGACAACCATCATTCCATTCATCATCATCTTTATCCTGTTCTTCTTCTTATTGAACCAAGCTCAAGGCGGTGGAAGCCGTGTCATGAACTTTGGTAAGAGTAAGGCGAAGCTTTACACAGAAGAGAAGAAACGTGTGAAATTTAAAGATGTTGCCGGTGCGGATGAAGAAAAACAAGAGCTCGTAGAAGTGGTTGAATTCTTAAAAGATCCACGTAAATTTGCGGAGCTTGGCGCAAGAATCCCTAAAGGGGTTTTACTAGTAGGACCTCCAGGTACAGGTAAAACATTGCTTGCGAGAGCATCTGCAGGAGAAGCAGGCGTTCCTTTCTTCAGCATCAGTGGTTCTGACTTCGTCGAGATGTTCGTCGGTGTCGGTGCATCACGTGTACGTGATTTGTTTGAAAATGCGAAAAAGAATGCACCTTGCTTAATCTTTATTGATGAGATTGATGCAGTGGGTCGTCAGCGTGGAGCAGGTCTTGGCGGTGGTCATGATGAGCGTGAACAAACGCTTAACCAGCTTCTTGTTGAAATGGATGGTTTTAGTGCCAACGAAGGGATTATCATCATTGCTGCAACGAACCGTGCAGATATCCTAGATCCTGCATTGCTGCGTCCGGGACGTTTTGACCGTCAAATTACGGTTGACCGCCCAGATGTCATTGGCCGTGAAGAAGTACTGAAGGTTCATGCGAAAAACAAGCCGCTTGATGATACAGTCAACTTGAAAGCCATTGCAAGCAGAACACCAGGTTTCTCTGGGGCAGATCTTGAGAACTTACTAAACGAAGCAGCGCTTGTTGCTGCCCGTCAAAACAAAAAGAAAATTGATATGCGTGATATCGACGAAGCGACTGACCGTGTCATTGCTGGACCGGCTAAGAAAAGCCGTGTCATTTCGAAGAAAGAACGCAATATCGTGGCGTACCACGAAGCAGGTCATACCGTCATTGGACTTGTCCTTGACGAAGCTGACATGGTGCATAAAGTAACGATCGTTCCTCGTGGTCAGGCAGGCGGATATGCGGTCATGCTTCCAAGAGAAGACCGTTATTTCCAAACGAAGCCAGAGCTTCTTGATAAAATCGTCGGCTTGCTCGGCGGTCGTGTTGCAGAGGAAATTACGTTTGGTGAAGTAAGTACAGGCGCTCACAACGACTTCCAGCGTGCAACAGGCATTGCAAGAAGAATGGTCACAGAGTTCGGTATGTCTGATAAACTTGGTCCACTTCAATTCGGTCAATCACAAGGAGGTCAAGTATTCCTTGGCCGTGATTTCAACAATGAGCCGAATTATAGTGAAGCGATCGCTTACGAAATTGACCAAGAAGTTCAGCGCTTCATCAAAGAAAGCTACGAACGTGCGAAACAAATTCTCACTGAGAATAAAGATAAGCTAGAAATCATCGCACAAGCTCTTCTAGAAGTGGAAACATTAGATGCTGAACAAATTAAATCTCTTTACGAAACTGGAAAGCTTCCAGAGCGTGTATACGCAGATGACGAAGAGAAAAACGATGATGTGAAAGTGAACATCAAGAAAAAAGAAGAAGATGAGGAGATCTAATCTCTTTCTATAAAAAGCTGTCGGGCTCACCGGCAGCTTTTTTTATTTCTATTCATGAATGGATCGGTTTCGAATTGTTTACAAATGGAACTCAATTCGTGTATGGTATGATAGAAAGTCGAAAAATGCTCTTTTTGAGACACTATTCAAAGTGGTGATGAAGTTGTTACTCGTGATAGATGTAGGAAACACAAATACCGTTTTAGGTGTTTATCATAATGGCGATTTGAACTACCATTGGCGGATTGAAACAAGCCGTCATAAAACAGAAGATGAATTTGGTATGGCAATCCGATCCTTATTTGACTATGTAGGGCTAATGTTTGACCAGATAGAAGGGATTATCATTTCCTCTGTTGTTCCGCCAATGATGTTTGCTCTGGAAAGAATGTGCGAAAAGTATTTTCACATTACTCCTCAAATCGTTGGACCTGGAATGAAGACTGGATTAAACATTATGTGTGACAATCCAAAGGAAGTCGGCGCTGATCGAATTGTGAACGCAGTGGCGGCCATTCACCTGTATGGGGCGCCTCTCATTGTGGTAGACTTTGGAACAGCCACAACCTACTGCTATATCAATGAACAAAAACAATACATGGGTGGCGCAATTGCACCGGGTATTACCATCTCAACAGAGGCTTTATATACAAGAGCGGCTAAGCTGCCAAGGATTGAAATTGTTCGTCCGGATCATATCGTAGGGAAAAACACGATTAGTGCGATGCAATCCGGCATCCTTTATGGATATGTTGGTCAAGTCGAGGGCATAGTGAAACGGATGAAGCAGCAAGCCAAACAAACACCGAAAGTCATTGCAACAGGCGGTTTGTCTACATTGATTGGAAATGAATCAGACTGTATTGATATTGTCGATCCGTTCCTCACATTAAAAGGACTTCAATTAATTTATGAACGCAATCGTGTCGGTGTATTATAGGAGGGTTTAATCAAAATGGATTATTTAGTTAAAGCGTTAGCATATGACGGGAAAGTCCGTGCGTATGCTGCGAACACAACAGATACAATCAACGAAGCGCAGAGAAGACACCATACGTGGCCAACTGCTTCAGCTGCAATCGGCAGAACCATGACAGCGACTGTCATGATGGGAGCCATGCTGAAAGGCGAGAATAAATTAACTGTCAAAATTGAAGGCGGTGGGCCGATCGGAGCCATCATTGCGGATGGAAACGCAAAAGGTCAGGTGCGCGGATATGTCTCAAACCCACAAGTTCACTTTGATTTAAATGAACATGGGAAGCTGGACGTTAGACGTGCTGTTGGAACATCTGGAACGTTAAGTGTTGTCAAAGATATCGGACTGAAAGACCACTTTACAGGGCAAACAGAAATTGTCTCAGGTGAAATTGGAGATGACTTTACTTATTACCTCGTCTCCTCTGAACAAGTGCCATCCTCTGTAGGTGTGGGTGTTCTTGTCAATCCAGATAACTCGATCCTTGCAGCAGGCGGTTTCATCATTCAATTGCTGCCTGGAACAGAAGATGCAGTCATCGAAAGACTCGAAAAGAGATTATCAACCATTGAACCAATCTCTAAACTGATTGAAAAAGGGATGACTCCTGAAGAAATTTTAGAAGAAGTGCTCGGTGAAAAACCTCAAATTTTAGAAACTGTACCTGTCGAATTTTCTTGTAACTGCTCAAAAGAACGGTTTGCCAACGGTATTATCAGCCTAGGGAAAGCCGAAATTGAGGATATGATTGAACAAGACGGACAAGCAGAAGCTCAATGCCATTTTTGTAACGAAACGTATGTATTTACAAAAGAAGAGCTAGAAGAGCTACGTGAAGAAATAACCCGCTAAGCTCTAAGCAGCGGGTTTTCTTTTTAGAATGGAAAGGAGACGAAAGATGAGACTGAAAGCAAGAGTGGTATGGACATTTATCCTCGTTCTGCTCATGATTAATGCCGTTGTCATTGCATATGTATTAACAAAATCACAAATGTCGCAGGCTTCTTCAAATGGGAAGAGCGGTGAAGAAATTGCTTCTATTGGGAAAGAGAAAGTCACACGTCAAGAATGGTTAAAGAAAATGGAAGACCGCTACGGAAAGGCAACACTTGAACAAATGATCAATCAGAAGGTAGTCAATCAGCTTGCGAAAGAAAACAAGCTGGAGGTATCTTCAAAAGAGATCAATCGTGAGCTGCTGATGCTGAAAGCGGTATCTAATAATTTCTATGAAGACGGTCATACAAGTGAAAAGGAATGGAAAGAGCAGATTCGTTATCAAATTTTATTAGAACAGCTTCTAACGAGAGATGCGGTCGTTTCTGAAAAAGAAGCCAAATCCTTTTATGAAAAAAACAAAGACTTGTATCAATATGATGACTCATACCGAATTCGACACATTGTTGTGAAAACAAAAGACGAGGCACAAAGTGTATTAAAAGATTTAAAGGGCGGATCTAGTTTCGAAGCTGTAGCAGCTGAACGATCCACCGATCGATATACCTCTCCTTACGGCGGAGACCTTGGATTTGTCACAGAAGAGCAAGAAAGCATTCCAGCCCTATACATACAAGAAGCCCAAAAGCTTCAGCCAGATGAATGGACGAAAGAGCCGATCGAGATCAAAAACGGTTATGCCATCATACAATTAAAAGAAAAATTAAATGGCCGCTCCTTCTCTTATGAAGAAGTCAAAGATCAGATCAAAAGGCAGATCGCCATGGAAGATCTGGGTGAAAAGGCGAATGTCAAAACCCTGTGGAAAGAAGCAAAAGTCACATGGTTTTACGATGGAGAGCAGGACTAAAAGCATTGACAAAATTTTTCGAAATTGATAATTTAATATTAATACAATAAAATTACTCGGAGATAGAGGTGTTAGTGATGGCTCGTATTGCAAATTCAGTTTTTGAACTAATAGGAAATACACCAGTCGTTAAATTAAACCGTTTAGTAGATGAAGACAGTGCGGATGTCTACTTGAAACTTGAATATATGAACCCAGGCAGCAGTGTAAAAGATCGTATTGCGTTAGCGATGATCGAAGATGCTGAAGCAAAAGGTACATTAAAAGCTGGTGACACACTCATTGAGCCAACAAGCGGAAACACAGGAATCGGTCTTGCGATGGTCGCGGCTGCAAAAGGAATCAATGCGATTTTAGTTATGCCGGATACAATGAGTCAGGAGCGCCGCAACCTTTTACGCGCTTACGGTGCAGAGCTTGTATTAACACCGGGTGCAGAAGGAATGAAAGGTGCCATCAAAAAAGCAGAAGAATTAGCAGAAGAGCACGGATACTTCATGCCTCAGCAGTTCAGCAATGAAGCCAATGCTGAGATTCACCGCCGCACAACAGGGAAAGAGATTCTTGAACAGTTTGACGGCGACCTTGATGCATTTATTGCAGGAGTTGGTACGGGCGGTACGATTACAGGTGCTGGTGAAGTCCTGAAAGAAGCCATTCCATCTATTCAGCTTTATGCGGTAGAACCAACAGATTCTCCTGTACTATCAGGCGGGAAACCAGGTCCGCATAAAATTCAAGGCATCGGAGCAGGCTTTGTTCCATCTATCTTGAACACAGAAGTATATGACGGCATTATCCAAGTGAAAAACGAAGATGCATTTGAACTTGCAAGAAAGGCAGCGAAAGAAGAAGGAATCCTTGGTGGTATATCTTCAGGAGCAGCCATTTATGCAGCGCTTCAAACAGCGAAGAAGCTTGGTAAAGGGAAAAAGGTTCTAGCGATTATTCCAAGTAATGGTGAACGTTACCTTAGTACGCCGCTTTATCAATTTGATTAAACAATACACCCCAGCATTTGCTGGGGTTTTTTCATGAATTCTGAAGATGGAAAGCAAATACTATTTTCTAATTAAAATGGATTGCATTACAATAAGATTAATGAAAATAAAAAAGGATGATTACATGACACAACGTAGGCCGATGGGCATCAAAATTCCTTTTACGAAAGATGCATTCTTGAAACGATACGAACAATTAACGGCTCATGAATCACATCACGTCCTTCTTGAAAGTGCACGTGGCGGAGAATACAGTATTGCCGGCATTCATCCGATCGCTAAAGCGAAAGGGAAGGACGGGATGACCACCATCCATTATCAGGGTGAGGTGTTTTTCAAAGAGGGAGATCCTTTCAGGGCATTTGCTGATTGGTTTCAAACCCTTCAAACCGAAACGAACGACGAATACCCTGACTTCCAAGGTGGAGCGATTGGATTTTTGAGCTATGATTACGCAAGATATATCGAGCATTTTAAAATGCTGTCCATCGATGATTTGAAGACGCCTGATTTGTATTTCCTCGTATTCAATGATGTCGCTGTCTTTGATCATAATAAAGACGTCCTCTGGCTGATCACTCATACAGAAGGAGACGAACCTGTCAGTGAAGTTCATCAAAGACTCGAAGAATTAAAGCAAAGCTGGACAAGCACATCAGAAGAATCAGCACATTCACCTGTCAACGTGTCTTCTTCGGAATGTGTACCTGCTGCACCTTTTACTGAAGAAGCTTTCGGGGAAGCTGTAGAAACGATTAAACAATATATCGCGAACGGTGACGTGTTCCAAGTGAACCTATCCATTAGACAAGATGAACAGCTTCATACCCACCCATATCATTTATACAAAACATTACGTCACGTGAATCCATCTCCATATATGTCATATCTGCACACGCCAGATTTCCAAATTGTCTGTGGATCTCCAGAGCTGCTTATTAAGAAAAAAGGCATTCAGCTCGAAACAAGACCGATCGCTGGCACAAGATCAAGAGGCAAGGATGATGCGGAAGATCAAGCGCTGGCAAAAGAACTCATTGAAGATGAAAAAGAACGCGCAGAACATGTGATGCTCGTTGATCTTGAGCGGAATGATCTTGGACGAGTGTCTACTTATGGCTCAGTCAAGGTGAACGAATTTATGGCCATTGAGAAATATTCACACGTGATGCACATTGTATCAAATGTCCAAGGGGAGCTGCGTGATGATTGTGATGCAGTAGATGTCATGAGAGCTGTATTCCCAGGCGGCACGATTACAGGTGCGCCAAAAGTGAGAACAATGGAAATCATAGAAGAACTTGAGCCGACAAGGCGTGGGCTTTATACTGGATCTATAGGCTGGTTTGGATTCAATCAAGATATGCATTTTAATATCGTTATTCGTACGGCTTATTGTACAGGGGGCAGAGCCTTCATGCAGTCAGGTGCAGGCATTGTCATCGATTCTGTACCAAAGCACGAATACAAAGAATCGATTAAAAAAGCCTATGCAGTGAAAAAAGCATTACAGTTGAGCAAAGAAGAGACTATTTTGAGTTAGAGGTGAGCAGAGTATGATATTAATGATTGATAATTACGATTCATTTACGTACAACCTGGTCCAGTATTTAGGTGAGCTTGGGGAAGAACTGATTGTAAAACGAAACGATCAAGTCACCATTCAAGAAATCGAAGAGCTCAAGCCAGACTTCCTGATGATTTCTCCAGGACCTTGCAGTCCGGATGAAGCAGGAATTAGTATGGAAGCGATCAAACATTTTGCTGGGAAGATTCCGATCTTCGGTGTCTGTTTAGGTCATCAATCCATTGCACAAGTATTTGGTGGAGATGTCATTCGTGCGGAGCGGTTAATGCATGGGAAAACATCAGAGATTGAACATGACGGCAAAGGTGTCTTCACGGGACTCCAAAATCCGCTCGTCGCAACGAGGTATCATTCATTAATTGTTAAAGACGAGACGCTGCCGGAGTGCTTTGTCAGAACAGCGAGCACAAAGGAAGGCGAACTCATGGCCATTCGCCATAAAGAACTTCCGATTGAAAGTGTTCAATTCCATCCAGAATCGATTATGACGTCCTTCGGTAAAGAAATGCTCAGAAATTTCATTGAAACCTATCGTAAAAAGGGGAATGAAGTAAACGCATGATCATTTACCTGAACGGTCAGTATATAGAGGAGAAAGACGCGACTCTTTCTCCTTTTGATCATGGTTTTCTATATGGCATCGGTGTATTCGAAACATTTACCTCTCTAGCAGGACAAGTCTTCTTGTTAGACTGGCATCTTGAAAGGCTCAATCAATCATTGCGTGACCTTTGCATCGAATCCACAATAGAGAAACCATTTGTACTCGACATCATTCATACATTATTCAAACAAAATCAAATAACGGGCGGTCATGCGAGGATCCGCTTCAATGTTTCTGCGGGCAGAGGCAATGGATTTTCTGCAGACCCTTATGAGGAGCCTGTTGTTTTTGTGATGATCTCCCCATTCCGGCCTGAATCAATAGTAGATGAAAAACAGGGAATCATTCTTGATACAAGAAGAAACACACCGGAAGGTCCAAGACGGCTCAAGTCGCATCATTACATGAACAACCTGCTGGCGAAAAGAGAAGTAGGGAACGACCCGTCGGTAGAAGGGATCTTTTTAACAAAAGAAGACGATGTGGCAGAAGGAATTACGTCAAATCTATTTTGGCGAAAAAAAGATGTGATCTATACACCTTCACTTGATACCGGTATTTTAAACGGGGTTACCCGTCGATATTGTATCGAAACGCTGCAAGCTTCGGGGATCCCACTAATAGAAGGAAGATATCCACTTTCACACTTGCTCTCAGCTGATGAGGCGTGGATGACCAATTCGGTTCAGGGAATTGTGCCTTTTAAAAATATCGGAGACACCGTCCTGCAAAACCACAACCGAACGATTTCGACCAAGCTGAGAACAGAATATACAAAAGCACGTCTAGACTATAAAGAGTAGGTGGACACAATGACACAACAATTGATAAAACAGCCTAAAATCATACAAGCCAAGCACCATACCCTTAGTTATGAAGAAAAGACATTGGTCATGGGCATTTTAAATGTCACACCGGACTCTTTTTCAGATGGAGGAAAATTTAATCAAATTGATAAAGCGCTGGCTCATGCAGCGCAGCTCATAGAAGATGGGGCGCATATTATTGATATTGGCGGTGAATCGACTCGGCCGGGAGCGGCACTTGTCTCAGAGCAAGAGGAGCTTTCAAGGGTCATTCCTGTCATTGAGAAGATCACAAAAGAATTGGACATACCTATTTCTATTGATACGTATAAAGCCCATGTCGCAGATGAGGCAGTGAAAGCGGGAGCCTCAATCATTAATGATGTATGGGGGGCGAAAGCTGATCCTCAAATGGCGCATGTGGCAGCGAAGCACAACGTGCCAATTATCTTAATGCACAATCGACCAGAGCGGAATTACACCCATCTGATTTCAGATATGATTGCAGATCTGAAAGAAAGTGTTCAAATTGTAAAACAAGCGGGTGTCCGTGATGACATGATTATATTAGACCCTGGTGTAGGATTTGCGAAAAATAAAACTGACAACCTCATGGTCATGAATGAACTTGAACATTTTTGCCACCTTGGATATCCGCTGCTTCTAGCAACATCCCGCAAACGATTCATCGGTGCAGTTTTAGACCTGCCGCCTGAAGAACGTACTGAAGGAACGGGTGCGACGGTCTGTCTTGGGATTCAAAAGGGCAGCGCGATGGTCCGAGTGCACGATGTAAAAGAAATCGCAAGAATGGCAAAAATGATGGATGCCATGCTGAATAAAGGAGGCGCTTATCATCGATAAAGTATATGTAAACGGAATGGAATTTTACGGCTATCACGGTGTATTTGCAGAAGAGAATAAACTAGGCCAGCGCTTTCGTGTGGACCTAACAGCTTCACTTGATTTAAGTAAGGCAGGACAAACGGATGACCTAAATGAGACCATCAACTATGCTGAACTCTACAACATCTGCAAAAATATTGTAGAAGGAGACCCAGTGAACCTCGTTGAAACGCTGACGGAAAGAATTGCAAATCAAGTGTTAAAGGACTTTTCGACAGTTCAAGAATGTACAGTAAAAGTAATCAAACCAGATCCGCCAATTCCAGGACACTATCAGTCCGTTGCTATTGAAATGACGAGATCACGCGCATGAACAATACAGCATATATCGCTTTAGGTTCAAACATAGGAAAAAAGGAAACCTACTTAAAAGAAGCTGTCAAAAAACTTCACGAACATCCAGGTGTTCAAGTTGAATCCATTTCATCTATATATGAGACAACACCTGTAGGCTACGAGAATCAGGATGACTTCTTGAACATGGCTGTGAAGATTTCCACCTCGCTTCGTCCTGAAGAACTTCTATCACTGACTCAGAACATTGAGCAGGAGTTGGGCAGAACAAGAGAAGTGAGGTGGGGTCCACGGACAGCTGACCTTGACATTTTACTTTATAATCGTGAAAATATTGAAACAGAACAACTTGTAGTGCCGCATCCTAGAATGTACGAACGTTTATTCGTTCTTGTTCCGATGAGTGAGATTTGCCCAGAAATCGGCGAAGCCCAGATAAACGCCGTAACAGACCAAGAAGGTGTAAGCATATGGAAAAAGACATGTGGGGTAGAAGAATTCGTGCATACCGAAAGCTAAAAGGGTATACTCAGGAAGGGTTCGCCAAAAGACTGGGCATCTCTGTCTCTGTCTTAGGGGAAATTGAGCGAGGCAATCGATTACCAACAAACCAAATGGTTGGTCAAATAGCAGATGCTTTAAATATAACGGTGGAAGAACTTTCACCAATACTTGAAGAGGAAAGGAGGGGACTAGATGTTTAAAATCGGAGATATTGAAATTAAAAACAAAGTAGTGCTCGCACCAATGGCTGGTGTGTGTAACTCTGCTTTCAGACTCACTGTGAAAGAGTTTGGAGCGGGCTTAGTCTGCGCTGAAATGGTCAGTGACAAAGCGATCTTGATTAATAATGCCAGAACGATGGGCATGCTGTACATTGATGAACGTGAAAAACCGTTGAGCCTTCAGATATTTGGGGGAGAAAAGGACACGCTCGTGGAAGCGGCCAAGTTTGTAGACCAGAATACAACGGCGGACATTATTGATATTAATATGGGATGTCCTGTACCAAAGATCACGAAATGTGACGCAGGAGCGAAATGGCTGCTGGATCCAAACAAGATTTACGAAATGGTATCCGCAGTCGTAGATGCTGTAGATAAACCTGTTACGGTGAAAATGAGAATGGGCTGGGACGAAGACCATATCTTCGCTATCGACAATGCCCGTGCTGTTGAACGAGCAGGTGGACAAGCGGTTGCGCTTCACGGACGGACACGTGTGCAGATGTACGAAGGAACAGCGAATTGGGATATTATAAAAGAGGTCAAACAATCTGTTTCCATTCCAGTCATCGGCAATGGAGATGTCAAAACCCCTCAGGATGCAAAACGTATGCTTGATGAAACGGGTGCAGATGCTGTCATGATCGGAAGAGCCGCACTAGGAAACCCGTGGATGATTTACCGGACGGTTCATTATTTAGAAACGGGTGAACTAAAAGAAGAGCCTAATGTGCGTGAGAAAATGTCTGTGTGCAAACTTCACTTAGACAGACTCATAGACCTGAAAGGCGAGCATGTGGCTGTCAGAGAAATGAGAAAACATGCAGCATGGTACTTAAAAGGTGTCCGAGGCAATGCAGATGTAAGAAACCAAATCAATCAAAGTGAAACGAGAGCGGAGCTTGTAAAAGTTCTAGATGACTTTACGATCGAAGCCGAGGCAAAAGAGCTTCAAAGAATAAAAGTAGGATAAGACTATCTTTCTTTTTGTAGCTCACTGCTAGTGCACGTACTGGCAGTTTTTCTGCTTTTCTCTGCAAAATACATTATTGGAGTGATATAAATGAGTAATGAAGGGCTTAATAACGAAGAATTAAATGATCAATTCCAAGTAAGACGTGACAAGATGAATAAAATGAGAGAAGAGGGTATCGATCCATTTGGTGAACGATATGACCGTTCTCATCAATCTGCACAAATTATTGCTGAATATGACGAGTTTTCAAAAGAAGACTTAGAAGAAAAAGCAGCTCAAGTAACAATTGCTGGCCGTATGATGACAAAACGCGGAAAAGGGAAAGCTGGCTTTGCACACATTCAAGACTTAGAAGGACAAATTCAAATCTATGTACGTAAAGATAGTGTAGGAGAAGAAGCTTACGAATTATTCAAAAGCTCGGACCTAGGCGATATTATCGGTGTGACGGGAACCGTATTTAAAACGAATGTAGGAGAACTTTCAATTAAAGCGACTAGCTTTGAGGTTCTGACAAAAGCACTTCGCCCGCTCCCTGATAAATATCACGGACTAAAAGATGTAGAACAACGCTATCGTCAGCGTTACCTTGACTTGATTGTCAATCCAGAAAGTAAGCAGACGTTCATCATGCGAAGCAAAATCATTCAATCAATGAGAAGATACTTAGATTCAAAAGGATACCTAGAAGTTGAAACACCAACAATGCATAGCATCCCTGGTGGTGCATCAGCTCGTCCTTTCATTACTCATCACAATGCACTTGATATGCCGCTTTATATGCGTATTGCGATCGAGCTGCATTTAAAACGTCTAATTGTCGGTGGTCTAGAGAAAGTATACGAGATTGGTCGCGTATTCCGTAATGAAGGAGTCTCAACTCGTCATAACCCGGAATTTACTATGATTGAGCTGTATGAAGCATATGCAGACTATAAAGACATCATGAACCTAACGGAAAACTTGATTGCTCATATTGCCCAAGAGGTACTAGGAACAACAACGATTCAATATGGAGAAGATGAAATTGATCTAAAACCTGAATGGAAGAGACTCCATATGGTTGAAGCAGTCAAAGAAGCGACAGGTGTAGACTTCTGGCAAGAGATGTCTGTAGAAGAAGCAAAACAGCATGCTGCTGATCACGGTGTTGAAATCACAAAAAACATGACAGTAGGTCATATTATCAATGAGTTCTTCGAGCAAAAAGTAGAAGAAACACTGGTTCAGCCTACTTTTATTTACGGGCACCCAGTCGAGATTTCTCCATTAGCTAAGAAAAATCCTGAAGACCCGCGCTTCACGGACCGCTTTGAGCTATTCATCGTGCGCCGCGAGCATGCAAATGCATTCACCGAGCTGAATGATCCAATCGACCAAAGAGAACGCTTTGAAGCTCAATTAAAAGAACGTGAAGAAGGAAATGACGAAGCGCATCTCATGGATGACGATTTTGTTGAAGCATTAGAATATGGCATGCCGCCAACAGGCGGACTAGGAATCGGTATCGACCGATTAATCATGCTGCTAACAAATTCTCCATCAATCAGAGATGTACTGCTTTTCCCGCAAATGAGAAACCGTTAATACATCAACAAAAGCGCCATTTGATCTGTGGCGTTTTTTATTTTTCATAAAATGAAACTTTTTTTAAAAAAACTATTGCAAGAAAAGAATCCAGATGGTATATTATTATTCGTTGCCGCAAAACAGCAACGAGGTTGAAAAAAGAAAATGAAAAAAAGTTCTTGACTTCAACCGAAGAAAAATGTTAAGATATTAAAGTCGCTTACGAGCGATAACGAAGATGATCTTTGAAAACTAAACAAGACAAAACGTACCTGTTAATTCGAGTTTTTATAAAAAATCCTATGATACATCATAGGTAGTCAGTCAAACTGGCGAAAAGCAAAACTTCGGTTTTGTACTTTTTCGGAGAGTTTGATCCTGGCTCAGGACGAACGCTGGCGGCGTGCCTAATACATGCAAGTCGAGCGGACAGAAGGGAGCTTGCTCCCGGATGTTAGCGGCGGACGGGTGAGTAACACGTGGGTAACCTGCCTGTAAGACTGGGATAACTCCGGGAAACCGGAGCTAATACCGGATAGTTCCTTGAACCGCATGGTTCAAGGATGAAAGACGGTTTCGGCTGTCACTTACAGATGGACCCGCGGCGCATTAGCTAGTTGGTGAGGTAACGGCTCACCAAGGCGACGATGCGTAGCCGACCTGAGAGGGTGATCGGCCACACTGGGACTGAGACACGGCCCAGACTCCTACGGGAGGCAGCAGTAGGGAATCTTCCGCAATGGACGAAAGTCTGACGGAGCAACGCCGCGTGAGTGATGAAGGTTTTCGGATCGTAAAGCTCTGTTGTTAGGGAAGAACAAGTGCAAGAGTAACTGCTTGCACCTTGACGGTACCTAACCAGAAAGCCACGGCTAACTACGTGCCAGCAGCCGCGGTAATACGTAGGTGGCAAGCGTTGTCCGGAATTATTGGGCGTAAAGGGCTCGCAGGCGGTTTCTTAAGTCTGATGTGAAAGCCCCCGGCTCAACCGGGGAGGGTCATTGGAAACTGGGAAACTTGAGTGCAGAAGAGGAGAGTGGAATTCCACGTGTAGCGGTGAAATGCGTAGAGATGTGGAGGAACACCAGTGGCGAAGGCGACTCTCTGGTCTGTAACTGACGCTGAGGAGCGAAAGCGTGGGGAGCGAACAGGATTAGATACCCTGGTAGTCCACGCCGTAAACGATGAGTGCTAAGTGTTAGGGGGTTTCCGCCCCTTAGTGCTGCAGCTAACGCATTAAGCACTCCGCCTGGGGAGTACGGTCGCAAGACTGAAACTCAAAGGAATTGACGGGGGCCCGCACAAGCGGTGGAGCATGTGGTTTAATTCGAAGCAACGCGAAGAACCTTACCAGGTCTTGACATCCTCTGACAACCCTAGAGATAGGGCTTTCCCTTCGGGGACAGAGTGACAGGTGGTGCATGGTTGTCGTCAGCTCGTGTCGTGAGATGTTGGGTTAAGTCCCGCAACGAGCGCAACCCTTGATCTTAGTTGCCAGCATTTAGTTGGGCACTCTAAGGTGACTGCCGGTGACAAACCGGAGGAAGGTGGGGATGACGTCAAATCATCATGCCCCTTATGACCTGGGCTACACACGTGCTACAATGGACAGAACAAAGGGCTGCGAGACCGCAAGGTTTAGCCAATCCCACAAATCTGTTCTCAGTTCGGATCGCAGTCTGCAACTCGACTGCGTGAAGCTGGAATCGCTAGTAATCGCGGATCAGCATGCCGCGGTGAATACGTTCCCGGGCCTTGTACACACCGCCCGTCACACCACGAGAGTTTGCAACACCCGAAGTCGGTGAGGTAACCTTTATGGAGCCAGCCGCCGAAGGTGGGGCAGATGATTGGGGTGAAGTCGTAACAAGGTAGCCGTATCGGAAGGTGCGGCTGGATCACCTCCTTTCTAAGGATATATGGAGCAGCGTGCGTTTTCGTCTTGTTTAGTTTTGAAGGATCATTCCTTCAAACATGTCTCTAGCGAGACAGGATTGTTCTTTGAAAACTAGATAACAATAAGTAATACATTCACATTGAATGCAATGCAAAGTTCATCACACATAGTGATTCTTTCTAAAGTAAGAAATGGTTAAGTTAGAAAGGGCGCACGGTGGATGCCTTGGCACTAGGAGCCGATGAAGGACGGGACGAACACCGATATGCTTCGGGGAGCTGTAAGCAAGCTTTGATCCGGAGATTTCCGAATGGGGAAACCCACTGCTCGTAATGGAGTAGTATCCATACTTGAATACATAGAGTATGAGAAGGCATACCCGGGGAACTGAAACATCTAAGTACCCGGAGGAAGAGAAAGCAAATGCGATTCCCTGAGTAGCGGCGAGCGAAACGGGAACAGCCCAAACCAAGAGGCTTGCCTCTTGGGGTTGTAGGACACTCTATACGGAGTTACAAAGGAACGATATAAGCGAAGAGGTCTGGAAAGGCCCGCCAAAGAAGGTAACAGCCCTGTAACTGAAATGTTGTTCTCTCCAGAGTGGATCCTGAGTACGGCGGAACACGTGAAATTCCGTCGGAATCCGGGAGGACCATCTCCCAAGGCTAAATACTCCCTAGTGACCGATAGTGAACCAGTACCGTGAGGGAAAGGTGAAAAGCACCCCGGAAGGGGAGTGAAATAGATCCTGAAACCGTGTGCCTACAAGTAGTCAGAGCCCGTTAACGGGTGATGGCGTGCCTTTTGTAGAATGAACCGGCGAGTTACGATCCCGTGCAAGGTTAAGCAGAAGATGCGGAGCCGCAGCGAAAGCGAGTCTGAATAGGGCGCATGAGTACGTGGTCGTAGACCCGAAACCAGGTGATCTACCCATGTCCAGGGTGAAGTTCAGGTAACACTGAATGGAGGCCCGAACCCACGCACGTTGAAAAGTGCGGGGATGAGGTGTGGGTAGGGGTGAAATGCCAATCGAACCTGGAGATAGCTGGTTCTCTCCGAAATAGCTTTAGGGCTAGCCTCAAGGTAAGAGTCTCGGAGGTAGAGCACTGATTGGACTAGGGGCCCCTACCGGGTTACCGAATTCAGTCAAACTCCGAATGCCGATGACTTATCCTTGGGAGTCAGACTGCGAGTGATAAGATCCGTAGTCGAAAGGGAAACAGCCCAGACCGCCAGCTAAGGTCCCAAAGTATACGTTAAGTGGAAAAGGATGTGGAGTTGCTTAGACAACCAGGATGTTGGCTTAGAAGCAGCCACCATTTAAAGAGTGCGTAATAGCTCACTGGTCGAGTGACTCTGCGCCGAAAATGTACCGGGGCTAAACGTATCACCGAAGCTGCGGACTGTTCTTACGAACAGTGGTAGGAGAGCGTTCTAAGTGCAGTGAAGTCAGACCGGAAGGACTGGTGGAGCGCTTAGAAGTGAGAATGCCGGTATGAGTAGCGAAAGACGGGTGAGAATCCCGTCCACCGAATGCCTAAGGTTTCCTGAGGAAGGCTCGTCCGCTCAGGGTTAGTCGGGACCTAAGCCGAGGCCGAAAGGCGTAGGCGATGGACAACAGGTTGATATTCCTGTACCACCTCCTCACCATTTGAGCAATGGGGGGACGCAGGAGGATAGGGTAAGCGCGGTATTGGATATCCGCGTCCAAGCAGTTAGGCTGGGAAATAGGCAAATCCGTTTCCCGTGAAGGCTGAGCTGTGATGGCGAGCGAAATTTAGTAGCGAAGTTCCTGATTCCACACTGCCAAGAAAAGCCTCTAGCGAGGTGAGAGGTGCCCGTACCGCAAACCGACACAGGTAGGCGAGGAGAGAATCCTAAGGTGATCGAGAGAACTCTCGTTAAGGAACTCGGCAAAATGACCCCGTAACTTCGGGAGAAGGGGTGCTTCTTAGGGTGTTAAAGCCCCGAGAAGCCGCAGTGAATAGGCCCAGGCGACTGTTTAGCAAAAACACAGGTCTCTGCGAAGCCGTAAGGCGAAGTATAGGGGCTGACGCCTGCCCGGTGCTGGAAGGTTAAGAGGAGCGCTTAGCGTAAGCGAAGGTGCGAATTGAAGCCCCAGTAAACGGCGGCCGTAACTATAACGGTCCTAAGGTAGCGAAATTCCTTGTCGGGTAAGTTCCGACCCGCACGAAAGGCGCAACGATCTGGGCACTGTCTCAACGAGAGACTCGGTGAAATTATAGTACCTGTGAAGATGCAGGTTACCCGCGACAGGACGGAAAGACCCCGTGGAGCTTTACTGCAGCCTGATATTGAATGTTGGTACAGCTTGTACAGGATAGGTAGGAGCCTTGGAAACCGGAGCGCTAGCTTCGGTGGAGGCATCGGTGGGATACTACCCTGGCTGTATTGACCTTCTAACCCGCTGCCCTTATCGGGCAGGGAGACAGTGTCAGGTGGGCAGTTTGACTGGGGCGGTCGCCTCCTAAAATGTAACGGAGGCGCCCAAAGGTTCCCTCAGAATGGTTGGAAATCATTCGCAGAGTGTAAAGGCACAAGGGAGCTTGACTGCGAGACCTACAAGTCGAGCAGGGACGAAAGTCGGGCTTAGTGATCCGGTGGTTCCGCATGGAAGGGCCATCGCTCAACGGATAAAAGCTACCCCGGGGATAACAGGCTTATCTCCCCCAAGAGTCCACATCGACGGGGAGGTTTGGCACCTCGATGTCGGCTCATCGCATCCTGGGGCTGTAGTCGGTCCCAAGGGTTGGGCTGTTCGCCCATTAAAGCGGTACGCGAGCTGGGTTCAGAACGTCGTGAGACAGTTCGGTCCCTATCCGTCGCGGGCGCAGGAAATTTGAGAGGAGCTGTCCTTAGTACGAGAGGACCGGGATGGACGCACCGCTGGTGTACCAGTTGTTCTGCCAAGGGCATCGCTGGGTAGCTATGTGCGGACGGGATAAGTGCTGAAAGCATCTAAGCATGAAGCCCCCCTCAAGATGAGATTTCCCATTCCGCAAGGAAGTAAGATCCCTGAAAGATGATCAGGTTGATAGGTCTGAGGTGGAAGCGTGGTGACACGTGGAGCTGACAGATACTAATAGATCGAGGACTTAACCTATATTCTAATGTGAAAAATGAACATTGTTATCTAGTTTTGAGAGAACATTCTCTCCATCAGGTTTGGTGGCGATAGCGAAGAGGTCACACCCGTTCCCATACCGAACACGGAAGTTAAGCTCTTCAGCGCCGATGGTAGTTGGGGGTTTCCCCCTGTGAGAGTAGGACGCCGCCAAGCTTGTCAAAGGATCAGTTCCAATCGGAACTGGTCTTTTTTGTGTTTCAATAAATGATATATCTATTTATAATGAAAATAGTGGTCTTTCACTACATTCTCAATAACTCATTCATTTCATCCCCTTCACTGGAATTCTAGACATTCTATAATATTCTTATCATCCAATCTCGTCGCTCGCTCATCTTGCTAAGAGTCAACATATCTAAAAAGGATCTTCTCCTCTGGCAACCATATGTAGCGAACTGCGCTTGCTGCTAGATCATTGAAACCTACATAAGAGAGCAAAGGGCATCTTGGATTGCTAATGAGAGAGAAGATGAAGATTTGAGTTAAGCACTACAATGTTTGATGAAGCAAAGGAACATTGAGACGAATTTTTGAAAAATGACCATGATCAATTTAATATAAAGCAATTATACAAAAATGGTTTCTCGGAAAAATAAAATAATAAAAAAATTCGTTTCTAAATGCACGTTATCTGAGGATATAAGGAATAAAACAAACATTTTTCAGCTTTAAAAGAGCTGTTTTTACATTGAAAAAGCGCTATTAATGCCCTTTTTAACAAAAAAACATAAAAAAATGAAAAAAAGACTTTTAAAATGAAGAGACAAGTGGTAAACTTCTTTAGGTGCCTTAACGAAAAGGTTTGAAAAAACAGATTTAAAATAAATTCAAAAATTATTTTAAAAAAGTCTTTACAAACAATATCTTATCGTTATATAATACTATTTGTCAGATCGAGAGACATTCGAAACGACACAATATGGAGGATTAGCTCAGCTGGGAGAGCATCTGCCTTACAAGCAGAGGGTCGGCGGTTCGAGCCCGTCATCCTCCACCATATTTATTCTTACATAATGTTAGGATAGATAAAGCCGGTGTAGCTCAACTGGTAGAGCAACTGACTTGTAATCAGTAGGTTGGGGGTTCAAGTCCTCTTGCCGGCACCACTTTCATATGGTAAGATAGACAAGTCGCTTTAAAAGCGAGCCATTAGCTCAGTTGGTAGAGCATCTGACTTTTAATCAGAGGGTCGAAGGTTCGAGTCCTTCATGGCTCACCATTTTTATGCGGGTGTGGCGGAATTGGCAGACGCGCTAGACTTAGGATCTAGTGTCTTTATGACGTGGGGGTTCAAGTCCCTTCACCCGCATTGCCAAACAACATAAAGAAATCCTGTAATGCGGAAGTAGTTCAGTGGTAGAACACCACCTTGCCAAGGTGGGGGTCGCGGGTTCGAATCCCGTCTTCCGCTTATACCATCCACGCCGGGGTGGTGGAATTGGCAGACACACAGGACTTAAAATCCTGCGGTAGGTGACTACCGTGCCGGTTCAAGTCCGGCCCTCGGCATTATAAAATAAGCGCCCGTAGCTCAATTGGATAGAGCGTTTGACTACGGATCAAAAGGTTAGGGGTTCGACTCCTCTCGGGCGCGCCATTAAGATCGGGAAGTAGCTCAGCTTGGTAGAGCACTTGGTTTGGGACCAAGGGGTCGCAGGTTCGAATCCTGTCTTCCCGACCATCTTTATGGGGCCTTAGCTCAGCTGGGAGAGCGCCTGCCTTGCACGCAGGAGGTCAGCGGTTCGATCCCGCTAGGCTCCACCAATATGATCTTTGAAAACTAAACAAGACAAAACGTACCTGTTAATTCGAGTTTTTATAAAAAAATCCTATGATACATCATAGGTAGTCAGTCAAACGCTGACGAAAAACAAAACTTCGGTTTTGTACTTTTTCGGAGAGTTTGATCCTGGCTCAGGACGAACGCTGGCGGCGTGCCTAATACATGCAAGTCGAGCGGACAGAAGGGAGCTTGCTCCCGGATGTTAGCGGCGGACGGGTGAGTAACACGTGGGTAACCTGCCTGTAAGACTGGGATAACTCCGGGAAACCGGAGCTAATACCGGATAGTTCCTTGAACCGCATGGTTCAAGGATGAAAGACGGTTTCGGCTGTCACTTACAGATGGACCCGCGGCGCATTAGCTAGTTGGTGAGGTAACGGCTCACCAAGGCGACGATGCGTAGCCGACCTGAGAGGGTGATCGGCCACACTGGGACTGAGACACGGCCCAGACTCCTACGGGAGGCAGCAGTAGGGAATCTTCCGCAATGGACGAAAGTCTGACGGAGCAACGCCGCGTGAGTGATGAAGGTTTTCGGATCGTAAAGCTCTGTTGTTAGGGAAGAACAAGTGCAAGAGTAACTGCTTGCACCTTGACGGTACCTAACCAGAAAGCCACGGCTAACTACGTGCCAGCAGCCGCGGTAATACGTAGGTGGCAAGCGTTGTCCGGAATTATTGGGCGTAAAGGGCTCGCAGGCGGTTTCTTAAGTCTGATGTGAAAGCCCCCGGCTCAACCGGGGAGGGTCATTGGAAACTGGGAAACTTGAGTGCAGAAGAGGAGAGTGGAATTCCACGTGTAGCGGTGAAATGCGTAGAGATGTGGAGGAACACCAGTGGCGAAGGCGACTCTCTGGTCTGTAACTGACGCTGAGGAGCGAAAGCGTGGGGAGCGAACAGGATTAGATACCCTGGTAGTCCACGCCGTAAACGATGAGTGCTAAGTGTTAGGGGGTTTCCGCCCCTTAGTGCTGCAGCTAACGCATTAAGCACTCCGCCTGGGGAGTACGGTCGCAAGACTGAAACTCAAAGGAATTGACGGGGGCCCGCACAAGCGGTGGAGCATGTGGTTTAATTCGAAGCAACGCGAAGAACCTTACCAGGTCTTGACATCCTCTGACAACCCTAGAGATAGGGCTTTCCCTTCGGGGACAGAGTGACAGGTGGTGCATGGTTGTCGTCAGCTCGTGTCGTGAGATGTTGGGTTAAGTCCCGCAACGAGCGCAACCCTTGATCTTAGTTGCCAGCATTTAGTTGGGCACTCTAAGGTGACTGCCGGTGACAAACCGGAGGAAGGTGGGGATGACGTCAAATCATCATGCCCCTTATGACCTGGGCTACACACGTGCTACAATGGACAGAACAAAGGGCTGCGAGACCGCAAGGTTTAGCCAATCCCACAAATCTGTTCTCAGTTCGGATCGCAGTCTGCAACTCGACTGCGTGAAGCTGGAATCGCTAGTAATCGCGGATCAGCATGCCGCGGTGAATACGTTCCCGGGCCTTGTACACACCGCCCGTCACACCACGAGAGTTTGCAACACCCGAAGTCGGTGAGGTAACCTTTATGGAGCCAGCCGCCGAAGGTGGGGCAGATGATTGGGGTGAAGTCGTAACAAGGTAGCCGTATCGGAAGGTGCGGCTGGATCACCTCCTTTCTAAGGATATATGGAGCAGCGTGCGTTTTCGTCTTGTTTAGTTTTGAAGGATCATTCCTTCAAACATGTCTCTAGCGAGACAGGATTGTTCTTTGAAAACTAGATAACAATAAGTAATACATTCACATTGAATGCAATGCAAAGTTCATCACACATAGTGATTCTTTCTAAAGTAAGAAATGGTTAAGTTAGAAAGGGCGCACGGTGGATGCCTTGGCACTAGGAGCCGATGAAGGACGGGACGAACACCGATATGCTTCGGGGAGCTGTAAGCAAGCTTTGATCCGGAGATTTCCGAATGGGGAAACCCACTGCTCGTAATGGAGTAGTATCCATACTTGAATACATAGAGTATGAGAAGGCATACCCGGGGAACTGAAACATCTAAGTACCCGGAGGAAGAGAAAGCAAATGCGATTCCCTGAGTAGCGGCGAGCGAAACGGGAACAGCCCAAACCAAGAGGCTTGCCTCTTGGGGTTGTAGGACACTCTATACGGAGTTACAAAGGAACGATATAAGCGAAGAGGTCTGGAAAGGCCCGCCAAAGAAGGTAACAGCCCTGTAACTGAAATGTTGTTCTCTCCAGAGTGGATCCTGAGTACGGCGGAACACGTGAAATTCCGTCGGAATCCGGGAGGACCATCTCCCAAGGCTAAATACTCCCTAGTGACCGATAGTGAACCAGTACCGTGAGGGAAAGGTGAAAAGCACCCCGGAAGGGGAGTGAAATAGATCCTGAAACCGTGTGCCTACAAGTAGTCAGAGCCCGTTAACGGGTGATGGCGTGCCTTTTGTAGAATGAACCGGCGAGTTACGATCCCGTGCAAGGTTAAGCAGAAGATGCGGAGCCGCAGCGAAAGCGAGTCTGAATAGGGCGCATGAGTACGTGGTCGTAGACCCGAAACCAGGTGATCTACCCATGTCCAGGGTGAAGTTCAGGTAACACTGAATGGAGGCCCGAACCCACGCACGTTGAAAAGTGCGGGGATGAGGTGTGGGTAGGGGTGAAATGCCAATCGAACCTGGAGATAGCTGGTTCTCTCCGAAATAGCTTTAGGGCTAGCCTCAAGGTAAGAGTCTCGGAGGTAGAGCACTGATTGGACTAGGGGCCCCTACCGGGTTACCGAATTCAGTCAAACTCCGAATGCCGATGACTTATCCTTGGGAGTCAGACTGCGAGTGATAAGATCCGTAGTCGAAAGGGAAACAGCCCAGACCGCCAGCTAAGGTCCCAAAGTATACGTTAAGTGGAAAAGGATGTGGAGTTGCTTAGACAACCAGGATGTTGGCTTAGAAGCAGCCACCATTTAAAGAGTGCGTAATAGCTCACTGGTCGAGTGACTCTGCGCCGAAAATGTACCGGGGCTAAACGTATCACCGAAGCTGCGGACTGTTCTTACGAACAGTGGTAGGAGAGCGTTCTAAGTGCAGTGAAGTCAGACCGGAAGGACTGGTGGAGCGCTTAGAAGTGAGAATGCCGGTATGAGTAGCGAAAGACGGGTGAGAATCCCGTCCACCGAATGCCTAAGGTTTCCTGAGGAAGGCTCGTCCGCTCAGGGTTAGTCGGGACCTAAGCCGAGGCCGAAAGGCGTAGGCGATGGACAACAGGTTGATATTCCTGTACCACCTCCTCACCATTTGAGCAATGGGGGGACGCAGGAGGATAGGGTAAGCGCGGTATTGGATATCCGCGTCCAAGCAGTTAGGCTGGGAAATAGGCAAATCCGTTTCCCGTGAAGGCTGAGCTGTGATGGCGAGCGAAATTTAGTAGCGAAGTTCCTGATTCCACACTGCCAAGAAAAGCCTCTAGCGAGGTGAGAGGTGCCCGTACCGCAAACCGACACAGGTAGGCGAGGAGAGAATCCTAAGGTGATCGAGAGAACTCTCGTTAAGGAACTCGGCAAAATGACCCCGTAACTTCGGGAGAAGGGGTGCTTCTTAGGGTGTTAAAGCCCCGAGAAGCCGCAGTGAATAGGCCCAGGCGACTGTTTAGCAAAAACACAGGTCTCTGCGAAGCCGTAAGGCGAAGTATAGGGGCTGACGCCTGCCCGGTGCTGGAAGGTTAAGAGGAGCGCTTAGCGTAAGCGAAGGTGCGAATTGAAGCCCCAGTAAACGGCGGCCGTAACTATAACGGTCCTAAGGTAGCGAAATTCCTTGTCGGGTAAGTTCCGACCCGCACGAAAGGCGCAACGATCTGGGCACTGTCTCAACGAGAGACTCGGTGAAATTATAGTACCTGTGAAGATGCAGGTTACCCGCGACAGGACGGAAAGACCCCGTGGAGCTTTACTGCAGCCTGATATTGAATGTTGGTACAGCTTGTACAGGATAGGTAGGAGCCTTGGAAACCGGAGCGCTAGCTTCGGTGGAGGCATCGGTGGGATACTACCCTGGCTGTATTGACCTTCTAACCCGCTGCCCTTATCGGGCAGGGAGACAGTGTCAGGTGGGCAGTTTGACTGGGGCGGTCGCCTCCTAAAATGTAACGGAGGCGCCCAAAGGTTCCCTCAGAATGGTTGGAAATCATTCGCAGAGTGTAAAGGCACAAGGGAGCTTGACTGCGAGACCTACAAGTCGAGCAGGGACGAAAGTCGGGCTTAGTGATCCGGTGGTTCCGCATGGAAGGGCCATCGCTCAACGGATAAAAGCTACCCCGGGGATAACAGGCTTATCTCCCCCAAGAGTCCACATCGACGGGGAGGTTTGGCACCTCGATGTCGGCTCATCGCATCCTGGGGCTGTAGTCGGTCCCAAGGGTTGGGCTGTTCGCCCATTAAAGCGGTACGCGAGCTGGGTTCAGAACGTCGTGAGACAGTTCGGTCCCTATCCGTCGCGGGCGCAGGAAATTTGAGAGGAGCTGTCCTTAGTACGAGAGGACCGGGATGGACGCACCGCTGGTGTACCAGTTGTTCTGCCAAGGGCATCGCTGGGTAGCTATGTGCGGACGGGATAAGTGCTGAAAGCATCTAAGCATGAAGCCCCCCTCAAGATGAGATTTCCCATTCCGCAAGGAAGTAAGATCCCTGAAAGATGATCAGGTTGATAGGTCTGAGGTGGAAGCGTGGTGACACGTGGAGCTGACAGATACTAATAGATCGAGGACTTAACCTATATTCTAATGTGAAAAATGAACATTGTTATCTAGTTTTGAGAGAACATTCTCTCCATCAGGTTTGGTGGCGATAGCGAAGAGGTCACACCCGTTCCCATACCGAACACGGAAGTTAAGCTCTTCAGCGCCGATGGTAGTTGGGGGTTTCCCCCTGTGAGAGTAGGACGCCGCCAAGCTTGTCAAAGGATCAGTTCCAATCGGAACTGGTCTTTTTTGTGTTTTTGGGACGTTTGGCACCAGATAAATGTGGAAATAATATTGTTAGTTGAGCGATTATCTTGAAAAATCGATCGAAAAAATTTATAGTAAGATTAAAGTCAAATATAGTCAAAGTCAATGGAGGAGGAGGCGGAGTGGCACAAAATATTTCTGATATCATCGAGCAGTATTTGAAGGAAGTCTTGGATCAGAATGGTCGAGAAATATTAGAAATTAAACGCAATGAAATTGCAGATAAGTTTCAATGCGTACCTTCACAAATTAACTATGTTATCAATACACGCTTTACGAGCGAAAGAGGTTATATCGTCGAAAGTAAGCGTGGCGGCGGTGGCTATATCCGTATCATTAAAGTCAAAATGAATGATGAAGTCGATTTATTGAACAACATTATTTCCCAAATATATCATCGTTTATCACAGGCTGCATCTGATCATATCATCATGCGTCTTGTTGAGAACAACATTTTATCCGAAAGAGAAGCAAAGATGATGATTAGTGTCATGGACCGTTCTGTTTTACACATTGATTTACCTGAACGAGATGAACTGCGGGCTCGGATGATGAAAGCGATGTTGAATGCTTTGAAATTAAAGTAAAGCGGGTGAAAAGATTGATTTGTCAAGAATGCAATGAGAGACCAGCCACTTTTCACTTTACGAAAGTAATAAATGGAGAAAAACAAGAAATGCACATATGTGAACAATGTGCAAAAGAAAACAGTGATTCATATGCTATGAGTGGAAACCAAGGTTTCTCGATTCACAACTTATTATCAGGCTTATTGAATATTGATCCTAGCTTTACCACAAGTGCGAATAAAGGATCATCTATTTTTCAAGAGGCAAGAGAAGTGGATCAATGTCCTAAGTGTGGCTTAACTTTTCAGCAATTCAGGAAAACAGGCCGTTTTGGCTGTGCAGAATGTTATCGAACCTTTGATCAGTATTTAAATCCTGTTTTAAGGAAAGTCCATAGTGGAAATACAGTCCATAATGGAAAAGTCCCTAAACGGATTGCTGGCAGTCTGCATGTTCGCCGGAAACTTGAGTTAATGCAGCAAGAACTGAAGCAGCTGATTGAACAGGAAGAGTTTGAAAAAGCAGCGGAAGTTCGAGATCAAATTCGTGCATTAGAGCATGAGCAATCTCAGCAGAGGGAGGGAGATTAACGACATGTCGCTCCAGCATTTTATTCAAGACGCATTAAGTCAATGGATGAAACAGAAAGGACCAGAAAGTGACATTGTTCTAAGCAGTCGTATTCGACTGGCACGCAATCTAGAGCATGTTCGTTTCCCAACTCAGTTTTCTCAAGAGGAGGCTGAAGCTGTTCTTCAGCAATTCGAGCAAAAGTTTGCGAGCCAGGAAGTGAAGGAAATTGGAAACTTTGTTCTGATTCGAATGAATGAAACGCAGCCTTTGGCTAAAAGGGTACTTGTTGAAAAGCATTTGATTAGCCCCAATTTAGCAGAATCAAGATTTGGCGGCTGTTTGCTTTCAGAAAATGAAGAAATCAGTGTCATGCTGAATGAGGAAGACCATATTCGTATTCAATGCTTGTTCCCAGGATTTCAGCTGGCTAATGCACTAAAAGCAGCTAACCAAATAGATGACTGGATTGAAGAGCAAGTGGATTATGCGTTTTCTGAAAAGCGAGGATACTTAACGAGCTGTCCAACCAATGTAGGTACAGGTATTAGGGCTTCAGTCATGATGCACTTACCAGCATTAGCCCTGACAAGACAAATGAATCGCATTATTCCTGCAATTAATCAATTAGGTCTTGTGGTCAGAGGAATTTATGGTGAGGGTAGCGAAGCAATAGGAAACATCTTTCAAATTTCAAATCAAATGACACTGGGTCAATCAGAAGAAGATATTGTAGATGACTTGAATAGTGTGACGGCGCAGCTCATTGAACAAGAGCGATCTGCACGTAAGGCATTATATCAGACGTCTAAAATTGAACTTGAAGACAGAGTGTACCGTTCCTTGGGGATTTTGGCTAATTGCCGCATGATTGAATCTAAGGAAACGGCTAAGTGTTTGTCAGATGTGCGACTTGGAATTGATTTAGGTATCATTAAGGGGCTTTCAAGTAATATACTGAATGAACTCATGATTTTGACACAGCCTGGCTTCCTTCAGCAATATTCAGGAGGAGCCTTGGAACCAAATGAAAGAGATATAAAACGAGCAGCAATTATCAGAGAAAGGCTGCGCTTAGAAATGCATAGGAATGGACAGGAGGATGAAACGATATGATGTTTGGAAGATTCACTGAAAGAGCTCAAAAGGTATTAGCACTTGCACAAGAAGAAGCCATTCGCCTAGGCCATAAGAACATCGGAACAGAGCATATTTTACTTGGTCTTGTACGTGAAGGTGAGGGCATCGCCGCAAAAGCATTAGAAGCACTGGGCCTTGTTTCAGATAAAATCCAAAAAGAAGTCGAGAGCTTGATTGGAAGAGGGCAAGAGGTGTCTCAAGCTATTCCTCATTACACACCTAGAGCGAAGAAGGTTACGGAGCTTTCTATGGATGAAGCGAGAAAGCTTGGTCATTCCTATGTAGGGACAGAACATATTCTTTTAGGTCTTATTCGTGAGGGAGAGGGTGTAGCTGCCCGTGTCTTAAATAACCTCGGAGTGAGCTTAAATAAAGCACGCCAGCAAGTATTGCAGCTTCTAGGCAGCAATGAAACGGGTGCATCTGCGGCAGGATCTAATAGCAATGCCAATACACCAACTTTAGATAGCTTGGCAAGAGACTTAACGGCTATTGCGAAAGAGGACAGCTTGGACCCTGTGATTGGCCGTAGCAAAGAAATCCAGCGTGTCATTGAGGTATTAAGTAGAAGAACAAAGAATAACCCTGTGCTGATTGGAGAGCCTGGTGTTGGTAAAACAGCGATCGCAGAAGGCCTCGCACAGCAAATTATTCACAACGAAGTGCCTGAGATTCTGCGTGATAAACGAGTCATGACACTTGATATGGGAACCGTTGTAGCGGGAACGAAATATCGTGGTGAATTCGAGGATCGTTTGAAAAAAGTCATGGACGAAATCCGTCAGGCTGGAAATATCATTCTCTTCATTGATGAACTTCATACACTGATTGGTGCAGGTGGAGCAGAGGGTGCGATTGATGCCTCTAATATTCTAAAACCATCTTTAGCACGTGGTGAGCTTCAATGTATCGGGGCAACAACGTTAGATGAGTACCGTAAATATATTGAAAAGGATGCAGCACTTGAACGTCGATTCCAGCCAATTCAAGTGGATCAGCCGTCTGTTGATGAAAGTATTCAAATTTTAAGAGGGCTTAGAGACCGTTATGAAGCACATCACCGTGTGTCTATTACAGATGAAGCCATTGAGGCGGCGGTAAAGCTTTCTGATCGTTATATCTCTGATCGTTTCCTTCCAGATAAGGCGATCGACTTAATTGATGAGGCGGGTTCAAAAGTTCGTTTACGTTCTTTCACAACACCGCCTAACCTAAAGGAACTTGAGCAAAAGCTGGATGAAGTACGCAAGGAAAAGGATGCAGCTGTTCAAAGTCAAGAATTTGAAAAAGCCGCTTCTCTTCGTGATACGGAGCAACGTTTGCGCGAAAAGGTAGAAGTGACGAAGAAATCTTGGAAAGAAAAGCAGGGACAAGAGAATTCAGAGGTTTCTGTTGATGATATCGCAATGGTTGTTTCTAGCTGGACGGGTGTACCTGTTTCGAAAATTGCTCAAACAGAAACAGATAAGCTCCTGAACATGGAACAATTGCTCCACTCTCGCGTCATTGGACAGGATGAAGCAGTTGTTGCTGTTGCAAAAGCTGTAAGACGTGCCCGTGCTGGACTAAAAGATCCGAAACGTCCGATTGGCTCCTTTATTTTCTTAGGACCAACAGGTGTTGGTAAGACTGAGCTTGCAAGAGCACTCGCTGAGTCTATCTTCGGTGATGAAGAAGCGATGATTCGTATTGATATGTCCGAGTACATGGAAAAACACTCGACTTCAAGACTTGTTGGATCACCTCCAGGCTATGTGGGTTATGATGAGGGCGGTCAGCTGACTGAAAAAGTGAGAAGAAAGCCGTATTCTGTCGTGCTTCTAGATGAGATTGAAAAGGCGCACCCTGATGTGTTTAACATCTTACTTCAAGTGTTAGAAGATGGTCGTCTCACTGATTCTAAAGGTCGTACTGTTGACTTTAGAAATACGATCTTGATTATGACTTCAAACGTTGGAGCTAGTGAGCTGAAGCGCAATAAATATGTTGGCTTTAACGTGCAGGATGAAAGTCAAAATTACAAAGATATGAAAGGCAAAGTAATGGGTGAGTTGAAACGTGCGTTTAGACCGGAGTTCATCAACCGTATTGATGAAATCATTGTCTTCCACTCACTCGAAAAGAAACATCTAAAAGAGATTGTGTCTCTCATGTCTGATCAATTGACAAAACGACTAAAAGAGCAGGACCTTTCAATTGAATTGACGGAAGCAGCAAAAGCCAAGATTGCCGACGAAGGCGTAGATCTTGAGTATGGTGCTCGTCCGCTAAGAAGAGCGATTCAAAAGCACGTCGAGGATCGACTTTCTGAGGAATTGCTGAAAGGCAATATTGAGAAGGGCCAACATATCGTATTAGATGTAGAAGATGGAGAAATTGTCGTAAAAGCAACGGCTGCTACGAACTAATATAGTAAGAAAAAAGTGTGAGGCATACCAGTAAGTTGGATGCCTCCCTTTACTTATTTTCTGACCAGTATAAGGAGTTGTATTCTTCAATCTATGGCTAAGTCAAAATCAAAATTTATATGCCAATCGTGCGGTTATGAGTCAGCCAAATGGATGGGGAAATGTCCCGGCTGCGGCACTTGGAACAGTATGACAGAAGAGGTCGTTCGTAAAGAGCCGGCAAATCGTCGAAGTGCGTTTAATCATTCTGTTCAAACCATTCAAAAACCTTCACCTATATCTGCAATTGAAACATCCGAAGAACCCCGAATTAAAACGAATTTAGAAGAATTTAACCGAGTATTAGGAAGTGGAATTGTCAAAGGTTCACTCGTTCTTATTGGCGGTGATCCTGGGATTGGGAAGTCCACACTATTATTACAAGTTTCAGCACAGCTATCAGATCAAAATCAGAATGTGTTATACATATCTGGTGAGGAATCAATCAAACAAACGAAGCTTAGGGCGGACCGTCTCGGTATTGAAAGTGCCTCTTTACATGTTTTGGCTGAAACCGATATGGAGTATATAACGTCTGCTATACAAGAGATGAAACCCGCTTTTGTTGTGGTCGATTCAATTCAAACCGTTTATCAAAGCGATATCACGTCAGCTCCTGGATCTGTTTCTCAGGTGAGGGAATGCACTGCACAGCTGATGAAAATTGCCAAGACGAATGGTATTCCTATTTTTATTGTTGGTCATGTGACGAAGGAAGGCTCGATTGCTGGGCCGCGCCTTTTAGAGCATATGGTGGATACAGTTCTTTATTTTGAAGGGGAGCGCCATCATACGTTTCGTATTTTACGGGCAGTGAAAAACCGTTTTGGTTCAACGAATGAATTAGGGATTTTTGAAATGAGAGAGGAAGGGCTCACAGAGGTATTAAACCCATCAGAAATCTTCTTAGAAGAGCGGTCAGCAGGTGTATCTGGATCGTGTGTTGTTGCCTCAATGGAAGGAACAAGACCTGTTCTAGTGGAGATACAAGCACTTATTTCACCGACAAGCTTTGGGAATCCACGGAGAATGGCTACTGGCCTTGATCATAACCGAGTGTCATTGCTTATGGCCGTTTTAGAAAAACGGGTAGGGCTGCTGCTGCAAAACCAAGATGCCTATTTAAAGGTCGCAGGTGGTGTGAAACTTGACGAACCAGCGATTGATTTGGCTATTGCCGTCAGTATTGCATCAAGCTTTAAAGATGCAGCGCCGCATCAAGCAGATTGCTTTATAGGAGAAGTGGGTCTGACGGGAGAAGTCAGAAGAGTATCAAGAATTGAACAACGTGTGCAGGAAGCTGCTAAACTAGGATTTAAACGAATGTTTATTCCTCAGGCGAATATAGATGGATGGAAAAAACCGAGAGGGATTGAATTAGTCGGTGTAGAAAATGTAGCAGAGGCACTTCGTATTTCACTAGGGGGATCATAGAAATGGAAAAAGAGAAAAAAGGAGCGAGAGAAGTCGATCTTTTAGATATTGTCCAGTTTGTGGCACCGGGGACACCCCTGCGGGCAGGGATTGAAAACGTCCTAAGAGCCAATACTGGAGGGCTCATTGTTGTTGGTTATAACGATAAAGTGAAAAGTGTGGTAGATGGAGGATTTCATATTAATTCTGCTTTCTCCCCAGCACATTTATATGAATTGGCGAAGATGGATGGAGCGATTATTTTAAGTGACTCTGGTCAAAAAATCTTGTATGCGAATACACAGCTCATGCCAGATGCAACCATTCATTCATCAGAAACAGGCATGAGACACCGAACAGCTGAACGTGTAGCAAAGCAGACAGGCTGCTTAATCATTGCCATTTCTGAGCGTCGGAATGTCATTACCTTATACCAAGGGAATCGACGATATACGCTGAAAGATATTGGTTTTATTTTGACGAAGGCCAACCAAGCGATACAAACACTGGAGAAATATAAAACCATTTTAGATCATGCCATTTCTGCGTTAAGCGCCTTAGAATTTGAAGAACTTGTGACCTTTGGTGATGTATTATCCGTGCTGCATCGTTATGAAATGGTACTTAGAATCAAAAATGAAATCAATATGTATATCAAAGAGCTTGGGACAGAAGGACACTTGATCCGTCTGCAAGTCAATGAGCTGATTACAGATATGGAGCAGGAAGCGGCTTTATTTATTAAAGATTACGTGAAAGAAAAGATCAAAGATCCATATGTGCTGCTGAAACAGCTCCAAGATATGTCGAGCTTTGAACTTTTAGATGACTCAATTTTGTACAAGTTACTCGGCTATCCAGCATCTACAAATATTGACGAATATGTGTACACAAGAGGATACAGATTACTTCATAAAATTCCTAGATTGCCTATGCCGATCGTTGAAAACGTGGTCGAAGCATTTGGTGTGCTAGATCGAATTATGGAAGCAGATGTACAAGATTTGGATGAAGTAGAAGGAATTGGAGAAGTAAGAGCGAAAAAGATAAAAAAAGGATTAAAAAGACTGCAAGAAAAACATTATATCGACCGTCAGCTATAAAAAGAGAAATTTTTCTTAAATACGGTTAAAAATGGATGAATATGGGTATATTAATGATGGTTTTGTTTTCTGTTCATGATGATAGGAAACTTAAGCATATATCAATGTCAGATGAAGGTGGATTGACAGATGAAAAATAAAGGAGGTGAAGGTATGTTAAAAAGAATCGTTCAGGCGTTTTTTATCATTTTCGGTGCAGTTGTAGGGATTTTTATCATTCCAGAGTTATTTCTGCTGTTAAATGTGAAGGACATACCTTTCATAACAAATGCTTACTCTTCAGCACTAATAGGAGCCGCTGTGTTCTTTATCATTGGTAAATGGTGCACAGGCTATGTGGTTAATTGGGTGAAATGGATCGAGGATTCTCTATTGAAGGCGCCTCTTCCTGATCTTATATCTGGAAGTTTCGGTTTAGTATTTGGACTTATTCTAGCATATCTTATTGTAAACGTGATCCCGCTAAACAATATCCCATATCATATTTTTGGTACCATTATTCCGATTTTCCTGGCTTTCTTTTTAGGATACCTTGGATTTCAGGTAGGGTTTAAGAAGAAGGATGAAATGATGGGGCTGTTCTCCCGATCTGCAAAGGTCACAAAGAAAAAAGGAGCAGCTGATGATGAACCTGAAATAGAAGATAAAAAGCTGAAAATTTTAGACACAAGTGTTATCATTGATGGAAGAATCGCAGATATTTGTCAAACTGGATTCCTAGAAGGTGTGATGGTCATTCCTCAATTTGTACTCGAGGAATTACAACATATTGCAGACTCTTCTGATGTATTAAAGAGAAATAGAGGCCGAAGAGGTCTTGATATTTTAAATCGTATTCAAAAAGAACTGGATATTAAAGTTGAAATTTACGAAGGTGACTTCGAAGATATTCAAGAGGTTGACAGCAAGCTTGTGAAACTCGCTAAGTTAACTTCAGGTGTTGTTGTGACAAATGATTTTAATTTAAATAAAGTATGCGAACTTCAAAAAGTAGCAGTGTTAAACATCAATGATCTAGCCAATGCAGTCAAACCGGTTGTACTGCCTGGGGAAGAAATGAAGGTACAGGTCATCAAAGATGGGAAAGAGCATAACCAAGGTGTTGCTTACTTAGATGACGGTACGATGATTGTGGTCGAAGAAGGACGCAATTATATTGGAAAAGACATTGATGTGCTCGTCACGAGTGTGCTGCAAACTGCTGCTGGAAGAATGATTTTTGCGAAGCCAAAACTTCTGGAGAAGGCGCTCTAAAGGGAGAACGAACATGTATTATGAAGTAGTTATTCCGGCTGCGGGGCAGGGGAAGCGAATGAAGGCCGGCCGCAATAAACTTTTTATTGAATTGAAAAGAATGCCGGTCATCATCCACACACTGAAGGTGTTTGACGCTCATTCACAATGCAGACGCATGATCTTAGCGATCAATGAAGAAGAGCGTCGTGACTTTGAAAGGCTACTGAAGGTACACGCTTTTCAAACGCCTGTTTCACTTGTCACTGGCGGTGAAGAACGGCAGCAAAGTGTATACGAAGGATTGAAGGCTGTGCAAGATGCGGACATCGTGCTTGTTCATGATGGCGCAAGGCCTTTTATTAAGCATACACAGATTGACTTGCTCGTTAAAGCAGCGATTGAAAAAGGCTCCGCAGTCGTAGCGGTACCAGTGAAAGACACAATCAAACGCGTTCAAGAAGGCAAAGTGGAACAAACCATTGAACGTCAGAGCTTGTGGGCAGTCCAGACCCCACAAGCTTTTCGTCATTCTATTTTAAAAGAAGCGCATGAACATGCGGAGCGGACAGGCTTTCTTGGAACAGATGACGCCAGTCTTGTGGAACAATTACACGGTGAGAGTGTGTATATTGTCCAAGGAGACTATACCAATATTAAACTGACAACACCGGATGATTTATTGGTTGCCAAGGCAATTATGGATGCGGAAAGAGGGTACTAGAACATGTTTAGAATAGGACAAGGTTTTGATGTGCATCAATTAACAGAGGGAAGACCTCTTATTATTGGCGGTGTGACGATCCCTTATGAAAAGGGGCTACTTGGGCATTCAGATGCGGATGTACTGCTTCATACTGTGGCGGATGCCTGCCTAGGTGCGATTGCAGAAGGAGATATCGGCAGACATTTCCCAGACACGGATCCGGAGTTTAAAGATGCAGACTCTTTTAAATTACTTCAGCACGTGTGGGCGCTTGTAAAAGAAAAAGGCTATACACTGGTGAATATCGATTGCACCATCATGGCGCAAAAACCAAAGATGGCACCATACATTCAGCCAATGTGTGAGAAAATCGCAGAAGCTCTTGAGGCAGATGTCACACAGGTGAATGTCAAAGCAACAACGACAGAGAAACTTGGATTTACAGGAAGAGGCGAAGGAATTGCCTCTCAGGCGACAGTGCTTCTTCAGAAAAAGTAAAATCCGTTTTGATGAGAATGGGTTTTGATGATAAAATACGTTTATAAAAAATTGGTGTCAGACAACATGATGCAGATGAAAGGAAGTTAAACTCATGGGAAATGAAGTGCGTGTTCGTTATGCACCGAGTCCAACTGGTCATTTACATATTGGGAATGCTAGAACGGCTCTTTTCAACTATTTGTTCGCACGCAGCCAAGGCGGCAAATTTATTATTCGAATCGAGGATACGGATCAAAAGCGTAATGTAGAAGGCGGAGAAGAAAGTCAGCTTCGCCACCTGCAGTGGCTCGGAATTGATTGGGATGAGAGCATTGATAAAGATGGGGGCTACGGTCCTTACAGACAATCAGAGCGTAATGATATTTACAAAAAATATTATGACGAGCTGCTAGAGAAAGATTTGGCGTATAAGTGCTATTGTACGGCTGAAGAACTAGAAGAAGAGCGTGAAGCACAAATTGCCCGCAGTGAAATGCCTCGATACTCTGGTAAATGCAGTCATTTATCAAAAGAAGAAGAGGACAAGCTGATTGCTGAAGGAAGAGAGCCAAGCATCCGCTTCCGAGTGCCTAAAGGAGAAATCATCAAATTTGACGATATGGTCAAAGGCGAGATTTCATTTGAAACAGACGGCATCGGTGACTTTGTTATTGTGAAGAAAGATGGTACACCAACGTATAACTTCGCTGTAGCGGTGGATGATCATTTGATGAAAATGACTCACATTCTTCGTGGTGAGGATCACATCTCGAATACACCTAAACAAATTATGGTCTTCAATGCATTTGGCTGGGATGTTCCGCTGTTCGGACATATGACGCTGATTGTAAACGAGAACCGCAAGAAATTAAGCAAGCGTGATGAATCAATTATCCAGTTCATCGAACAGTATAAGAACTTGGGCTATTTACCAGAAGCTTTGTTTAACTTCATTGCACTACTTGGATGGTCTCCAGTTGGCGAAGAGGAACTATTTACAAAAGAGCAGTTCATCGATATTTTCGATGTCAATCGACTTTCTAAGTCACCAGCTCTATTTGATATGCATAAACTAAAATGGGTGAATAACCAATACGTAAAAGCACTTGATCTTGATCAAGTTGTGGCACTTACACTTCCACATCTTCAAAAGGCAGGCAAGGTAAGCGAGCAGCTGACAGAAGAAGAAAATACGTGGGTGCGCAAACTCATTTCTCTATATCACGAGCAATTGAGCTACGGAGCAGAAATTGTTGAGTTAACAGAGTTGTTCTTTAAGGAGCAAATTGAGTATAATCAAGAGGCAAAGGAAGTTCTTGCAGAAGAGCAAGTACCAGAAGTGATGGCTTCGTTTGCAGGTCAGCTTGAACGTCTTGAGTCTTTCACACCTGATGAAATCAAAGCTGCCATTAAAGCGGTACAAAAAGAAACAGGGCATAAAGGTAAGAAACTATTCATGCCAATTCGTGTGGCTGTCACTGGACAAACGCATGGCCCAGAGCTTCCGCAAAGTATTGAACTACTAGGTAAAGAGACGGTATTAAACCGCATTAAACAAATATAAGGAAAATCGTTGAGAGGGAGAAGTACAATGTTTTCGCCTATCACAGAAAGAGTCTTCACCGGCTGAAAGAGACTTATGGGCAGACGTTGGAAATGCACCCTCAAGACCCTTGAGGAACACGTATGTTAGTATGCAAGGGCGGTACCCTCCGTTATGGGATGAAGTTGAGAAGGCTGCGAAATGAGGGCTTTCTAAACAGAGTGGAACCGCGTTTTCAAAACGTCTCTGTCATATGGCAGAGGCGTTTTTTATTTGTCCAAAAAAGAGAGCAAGTCCTAAGAGAGATTGATGGGGAAGAACGGGGGGAGCATGTGTTTTTCAAAATGCTGAAAGAAGATATTGATACTGTGTTTGATCAAGATCCTGCTGCTAGAAGCTATCTTGAAGTAGTGCTAACCTATTCAGGGCTTCATGCGATTTGGGCTCATCGTGTTGCGCATGCATTTTACAAGCGTAAGCTGTATTTTCTTGCGCGGATCATTTCTCAGGTCAGCCGGTTTTTCACAGGGGTTGAGATTCACCCAGCAGCAACCATCGGCCGGCGGTTCTTTATTGATCACGGCATGGGCGTCGTGATTGGGGAAACATGTGAAATTGGCGATAACGTCACTGTTTTCCAAGGCGTGACATTAGGGGGAACAGGGAAAGAAAAGGGAAAGCGGCATCCAACTATTTTGGACGATGCGCTGATTGCGACTGGTGCTAAGGTGCTCGGTTCTATTACCGTAGGAAAAGGGTCCAAGATTGGTGCGGGGTCTGTTGTGTTAAAAGACGTACCAGACCATTCTACTGTTGTAGGTATACCTGGGCGAGTGGTCGTTCAAAATGGAAAGAAAATCAATCGTGATCTCAATCATCAAGATTTGCCAGATCCAGTTTCTGATCGTTTCAAAGAATTGGAGCGAGAAATGGAAAAGCTAAAACGTGAGCTGGCTTCATTGAGCAGAAAGGAAGAACAATCATGACAATCAATATTTATAATACATTGACACGTAAGAAGGAAGAGTTTGTCCCGCTTGAACCAGGAAAGGTCAAAATGTATGTATGCGGACCAACCGTGTATAACTACATTCATATCGGGAATGCAAGACCGGCCATTGTATATGATACGGTACGTAAGTATTTAGAATATAGCGGCTATGATGTGAATTTCGTATCCAACTTTACTGATGTGGATGATAAACTCATCAAAGCAGCAAACGAATTAGGCGAAGATGTCCCAACGATTGCTGATCGATTTATCCAAGCATACTTTGAGGACGTCAGTGCATTAGGCTGCAAAAAAGCAGACCTTCACCCGCGAGTGACAGAAAATATGGATGATATCATTGCGTTTATCGCCACATTGATTGAAAAAGGCTACGCCTATGAAGCAGATGGTGACGTGTATTACAGCACACGCTCATTTGAAGGTTACGGAAAACTGTCTCACCAATCGATTGATGAATTAAAGACAGGTGCCCGTATTCGTGTAGGTGAAAAGAAAAGGGATGCACTCGACTTTGCACTATGGAAGGCCGCAAAGGATCAGGAGATTTCTTGGGATAGCCCGTGGGGAGAAGGGCGCCCAGGGTGGCACATCGAGTGCTCTGCGATGGTCAAAAAGTATTTAGGCGATACGATTGACATTCATGCTGGCGGACAGGATTTAACGTTCCCTCATCACGAGAATGAGATTGCTCAATCTGAGGCTTTGACAGGAAAACCTTTTGCGAAGTATTGGATGCATAACGGGTATATTAATATTGAGAATGAAAAAATGTCAAAATCACTTGGGAACTTTGTGCTCGTACATGACATTATTAAAGAACAAGATCCAGATGTGCTTCGTTTCTTTATGCTGTCTGTTCACTATCGTCATCCAATCAATTACTCCATTGACTTATTGGAAAGTACAAAGAGTGCATTTAACAGACTCAAAACATCCTATTCAAATCTACATCATCGCCTTGAGAGCAGTACCAATTTAACAGAGGATAACACGGAATGGCTGACAAAGATTGAAGAGCAGCGAGCGACATTTATTTCTGAAATGAATGATGACTTCAATACGGCAAATGCCATCTCTGTTTTATTTGAACTAGCGAAACAAGCGAATTACTATATGGAAAATGATCATACTTCCGAGGAAGTGATCAAGGCATTTATTGGCTTGTTCCAAGAAATCACATCCGTCCTCGGCTTCTCACTAGAAGAAAAGCACACGCTTGACGAAGAGGTAGAAGCATTAATTGAGAAGCGGAATGAAGCTAGAAGGAATCGTGACTTCGCATTGTCTGATCAAATTCGTGACCAGTTAAAGAGCATGAATATTGTATTGGAGGACACTCCTCAAGGTACGCGCTGGAAAAGAGGAGAATAGGTCATGTTGAATTTTGAAAAGCTGAAAGACGGAAAACAGTTGAACGGACTTGCACTTGCTTATATGGGTGATGCCATTTTTGAAGTATATGTGAGGCATCACCTCCTCCAAACGGGGGCGACCAAACCAAATGAGCTTCATAAACGTGCAAGTAAGATCGTTTCAGCTAAATCTCAGGCCGCTATTTTATTTGAGCTTCAGCAGAAGGGCTTTTTCACAGAAGCGGAAGAAGCGGTGCTGAAAAGAGGAAGAAATGCAAAATCAGGCACAGTGCCTAAAAACACAGACGTTCAAACGTATCGTTATAGTACAGCGTTTGAAGCGCTCATGGGTTATTTATTTATCGAGAAGCAGGACGAACGCTTAGAAGAGTTGATTAGTCAGGCGATTGAAATCGGAACGTCAGGGAGGAAGACAAATGAGTCAGCAACATGATTATGTGATTGGGAAAAATGCAGTGATTGAAACACTGAAGTCAGATCGGGAGTTATACAAGCTCTGGATGGCAGAAAACACTGTAAAAGGACAAGCCCAGCAGGTCATTGAACTCGCGAAAAAGCAAAATATCACCATTCAGTATGTTCCGAGGAAAAAGCTTGATCAGATGGTAACAGGTCAGCACCAGGGAATCGTTGCACAAGTAGCAGCATATGAATATGCAGAATTGGACGATCTGTATCAAATTGCTGAAAAGCGGAATGAACAACCATTTTTCATCATCTTAGATGAAATTGAAGATCCGCACAATTTAGGGTCGATCATGCGTACGGCCGATGCTGTTGGTGCACATGGAATCGTCATTCCAAAACGACGAGCGGTAGGCTTGACGACAACTGTTGCGAAAGCATCTACTGGAGCCATTGAACATATCCCGGTCGCAAAAGTAACCAATCTTTCCAGAGCTCTTGATGAAATGAAAGAAAGAGGAATCTGGGTGGCAGGAACAGATGCATCTGCGAAGCAGGACTACAGACAATTTGACGGCACGATGCCTCTCGCTCTTGTCATCGGCAGTGAAGGAAAAGGAATTGGCCGATTGATTAAGGAAAAATGTGATTTCTTGATTAAATTGCCAATGGCCGGGAAGGTCACTTCATTAAATGCATCAGTTGCAGCTAGTCTATTGATGTATGAAGTGTATCGAAAACGTTATCCGTTAGGAGAATAGAGATGGACATCCTCTTAGTCGATGGATACAACATGATAGGTGCATGGCCTCGTTTGCAGCACTTAAAAGAAAACAGCTTTGAAGAAGCCAGAGACGTGCTGATTCAACATTTAGCAGAATATCAAGCATATACAGGGTATCGAGTCATTGTCGTATTCGATGCCCATATGGTCAAAGGAATCGAAAAGAAGCGGACAAACCACCGAGTAGAGGTCATCTTTACAAGAGAAAATGAAACGGCTGATGAGCGGATTGAAAAACTGGCACAAGACTTGAATAACATTCGGACGCAAATTCATGTGGCGACCTCTGATTATACAGAACAATGGGCGATTTTTGGACAGGGGGCACTTCGTAAGTCAGCACGAGAGCTATTAAGAGAGATAGAAGTGATTGAACGAAAGATCGAAACACGTGTCAAAAAGATTACTTCTGATAAACCAGCATCCAAAATTGAATTGTCAGAAGATGTATTGAAAACGTTTGAAAAATGGCGGCGGGGAAACTTGGAATAGCTTGACGATATTTCAACCATTATTGTATAATATTTCTATCTAGGTGCGGTCGGGGGGATCGAAGTGAATCTAAACAACAGCAAGGGTAAGTCCATCAGAGAGCAATTTTGCCAGTTGGAAGATGAACAAGTCATTGAAAGGGTTCATGTCGGAGATAGTGATGCGCTAGATTATTTAATAACGAAATACCGCAATTTTGTACGTGCGAAAGCAAGATCTTATTTCTTGATTGGAGCGGATCGAGAGGACATTGTCCAAGAGGGGATGATCGGACTTTATAAGTCTATCCGCGATTTCAGAGAGGACAAGCTTACTTCATTTAAGGCTTTTGCAGAATTATGTATTACCCGCCAAATTATCACCGCAATTAAAACAGCTACTCGCCAAAAACATATCCCGTTAAATTCCTATGTATCATTAGACAAGCCGATATACGATGAAGAATCGGACAGAACATTATTGGACGTCATTTCCGGTGCTAAAGCGCTTAACCCAGAAGATTTAATCATTAGCAAAGAAGAATTTGATGATATTGAAATGAAAATGGGTGAATTACTAAGCGAGCTGGAAAGAAAGGTACTTGTGCTTTATCTTGATGGTAGGTCCTATCAGGAGATTTCTGAAGATTTAAACCGTCATGTGAAATCAATTGATAACGCACTCCAAAGAGTAAAGAGAAAATTAGAGAAATATTTAGAGCTGCGCGAGATCAGTCTCTAATCAAACCTATATTGACAGCTTTTTCGACACTGTGATAAGGTACTAAGGAAATGATGTCGAGAAAATAGGTGTAAATATGAGGAAAAAGATTACTCTAGCCTGTAAAGACTGCGGAAGCCGCAATTATACGACAATGAAAAGTGTTGCTTCAGCAGCTGAAAGATTAGAAGTTAAGAAATATTGCAAGACTTGTAATTCACATAAAACACATTTAGAAACGAAGTAGGATTTGCGTTCTTTAATCTGTGGAGGTCTTTTACATGCGTATTATCAGTTTCTTAAAAAGTGTCGGGAAAGAAATGAAAAAGGTCAGCTGGCCAAAGAAAAACGAAATGGTCCGCTACACGATCACTGTTATTTTAACAGTCGTATTTTTTGCCATCTTTTTCTCTTTTCTTGATATAGGAATCTCACAATTAATCGAATTAATTCATTAATACTTGAATAATGGTCTGCTGAACGTGCTATAATAGATCATAATATGACTTGCCAAAAAACCCGTTTTACGGGTTTTTTCAATTGCTTGAAAATATTTACCGGTACTCGAGATTCGTCAAATAGACATTACGAAATGTGGGGAGGGAAGGACTAAATAGTCCTGAACGAAAATGGAAAAGAATTGGTATGTTGTGCATACGTACTCTGGCTATGAAAACAAAGTGAAAGCAAACTTGGAAAAGCGTGTTGAATCAATGGGCATGCAGGATAAAATTTTCCGCGTTGTTGTACCAGAAGAAGAAGAAACGGACATTAAAAACGGTAAGAAAAAAGTAGTGAAAAAGAAAGTATTCCCTGGATATGTGTTGGTAGAAATCGTCATGACTGACGATTCTTGGTATGTCGTTCGTAATACACCAGGTGTGACAGGATTCGTTGGATCAGCTGGATCAGGCTCTAAGCCGACAGCGTTATTACCTGGCGAAGCAGAAACCATTCTGAAGAGAATGGGACTTGAAGAGCGCAAGACAGAAATCGACTTTGAACTTAAAGAAACAGTCAAGGTCATCGATGGACCATTTGCTAACTTCACAGGCTCTATCGAAGAGATTGATTATGATAAAAGCAAAGTCAAAGTATTCGTTAATATGTTTGGTAGAGAAACTCCTGTGGAACTTGAGTTCACACAGATCGATAAATTGTAATTTAAAAGAGCTTGAAATGAGTGTATAGAAGTGGTAATATAGCAAAGGTACGTCTTGAGTTCGCTCAAGATCGCTAGCTAGTTATTTCGTCATTCATATAAAGAATGAAGTTGTTGAGTGGGAGGGGGATTCCCCTATTACCACATCACGGACTTTAAGGAGGTGTGTCTCGTGGCTAAAAAAGTAGTTAAAGTTGTTAAATTGCAAATTCCTGCTGGAAAAGCTAACCCAGCTCCACCAGTTGGACCTGCACTAGGTCAAGCCGGTGTTAATATCATGGGATTCTGTAAGGAGTTTAACGCTCGTACAGCTGACCAAGCTGGTCTTATCATTCCTGTTGAAATTTCGGTTTTTGAAGACCGTTCATTTACATTTATTACTAAAACTCCACCTGCTGCAGTTTTACTTAAAAAAGCAGCTGGTATTGAGTCTGGTTCTGGTGAACCTAACCGTAATAAAGTGGCAACTGTTAAGCGTGATAAAGTACGCGAAATCGCGGAAACAAAAATGCCTGACTTAAACGCTGCTAGCGTTGAATCAGCTATGCGCATGGTTGAAGGTACTGCACGCAGTATGGGTATTGTCATCGAAGATTAATTTTTTGTCTTGTTGGGTTGCGAGTTTGGTTTTGACAAGTTCGCAACCCTTATTCGTGGGAGGTTATTCCGCTAAAACCACATAAGGAGGATTTTTATAATGGCTAAAAAAGGTAAAAAGTATGTAGAAGCTGCTAAGCTAATCGAACGTACTAAAGCGTATGATGTAGCTGAAGCTGTTTCTCTTACAAAAAAAGCAAATACAGCGAAATTTGATGCGACTGTAGAAGTTGCTTTTCGTTTGGGCGTAGACCCTCGTAAAAACGATCAACAAATCCGCGGTGCAGTTGTACTTCCTAACGGAACTGGTAAAACTCAACGCGTTCTTGTGTTCGCTAAAGGCGAAAAAGCAAAAGAAGCAGAAGCTGCTGGAGCAGACTACGTTGGAGATTCTGATTACATCACTAAAATCCAACAAGGCTGGTTCGAATTCGATGTAATCGTTGCGACACCTGACATGATGGGTGAAGTTGGTAAGATCGGTCGTGTACTTGGACCAAAAGGTCTTATGCCAAACCCTAAAACAGGAACTGTAACTTTCGAAGTTGAAAAAGCAATCAATGAAATCAAAGCTGGTAAAGTAGAATACCGCGTTGATAAAGCTGGTAACATCCACGCGCCAATCGGAAAGGTTTCTTTCGAGGACGAAAAGCTTGTTGAGAACTTTGCAACAATCTATGACACAATCCTTAAAGCAAAACCTGCAGCGGCTAAAGGTGTATACGTGAAAAACGTTTCTGTTACATCTACTATGGGCCCTGGCGTGAAAGTGGATCCATCTTCTTTCTCTGCAAAATAATTCTTGACTTATCACAACCGTTTTGATAATATCAAAATGTTGTAAAATAGAATAATCATTTATACCGTAGACAGCAGGGGCCTTATGGCTTAATTAACCCGCCGAGGTGTATATGTCACAGTCTTACGTAAACGTATGCTTGTATATACAGCCTCCATGTCTTAATGGAGGCTTTTTATATGGAGAACCGTTCGTTAGGAACGTGATGACCTGATCGGTATAAGTGTTACACAAAGAATGTACAGGAGGTGTAACCATGAGCAATGCAATCGATACTAAAAAAGTTGTCGTTGATGAAATTACTTCTAAATTTAAAGACAGTATGTCTACTGTAATCGTAGATTACCGCGGTCTTTCAGTTTCTGAAGTGACTGAACTTCGTAAACAGCTTCGTGATGCTGGCGTAGAATTCAAAGTTTACAAAAATACTTTGACTCGCCGTGCAGTTGAACAAGTTGAACTAACGGGTTTAAACGATTTCTTAACAGGTCCAAACGCTATCGCATTCAGTAACGAAGATGTAATCGCACCTGCGAAAATCATCAACGAATTTGCGAAAAGCCACGAAGCTTTAGAAATCAAAGCTGGTGTTATCGAAGGAAACGTAGCGACTGTAGAAGAAGTGAAGGCTCTTGCGGAACTTCCGTCTCGCGAAGGCTTACTTTCTATGTTGCTTAGCGTTCTTCAAGCTCCAGTTCGTAACCTTGCTCTTGCTACTAAAGCAGTTGCAGATCAAAAAGAAGAACAAGGCGCTTAATGCGTACTTGACGTAAAAAAACTTAAAATGGAGGAATTACAAATGGCTTTAAATATCGAAGAAATCATTGCTTCAGTTAAAGAAGCAACTGTACTTGAGTTAAACGACTTAGTAAAAGCAATCGAAGAAGAATTTGGCGTAACTGCTGCTGCTCCTGTAGCTGTAGCTGCTGGTGGCGGTGCTGCTGCTGAAGAAAAAACTGATTTTGATCTAGTACTTGCTGGTGCTGGAGACCAAAAAATCAAAGTTATCAAAGTGGTTCGTGAAATCACTGGTCTTGGCTTGAAAGAAGCTAAAGAACTTGTTGACAACACTCCAAAACCACTTAAAGAAGGTATTGCTAAAGAAGAAGCTGAAGAACTTAAAGCTAAGCTTGAAGAAGTTGGCGCTTCTGTAGAAGTTAAGTAATCTTCGCCTAATCTTTTGGGAAAGCTCGCTTTTACTGGCGGGCTTTTTCTTTTCTTATCTCCTGAAACGATTGAATCCAGAGGAGGTCCATTCACCATGAGTGACCACTATTATACGGAAAAGCCATCAGTGAAAAGCAATAAACAGACATGGGACTTCACCTTGAGAAACCGTAGCTTTACTTTTACAAGTGACAGTGGAGTGTTTTCTAAGAAAGAAGTCGACTATGGTTCGAGGCTTTTAATTGAAGCTTTTGAAGAACCTGACTTGGATGGCGACGTCTTAGATGTCGGTTGCGGTTATGGACCGATCGGCTTATCGTTAGCAAACGAAATGACAGGCCGCACCATTCATATGATTGATGTGAACGAAAGAGCAGTCGAACTTTCAAAGGAAAACGCTAAGCATAATCGCATTGATAATGTCCGCATCTATCAAAGTGATTTGTTCTCGAATGTTCATTCATCAGCTGCTTTTGCCTCTATACTGACCAATCCCCCAATACGGGCAGGGAAGAAAGTAGTACATGCGATCTTTGAAAAAAGTGCTGATCATTTATTGCCGGAAGGTGAGTTGTGGGTGGTTATTCAGAAAAAACAAGGTGGACCATCTGCGATTGAGAAATTAGAGCAGCTTTTTGGAGAAGTGACGGTCGTTATGAAAAAAAAGGGCTACTATATTATCAAAGCTAAAAAAGTTTGACGCAGTTTCCTAGCTGTGTTAACATTATAAAATGCCAATGTGTATATTTTGCTTGATAGGCTTAAAAAACAACTATTTTGTATAAATTATGCATACTTGGGAAAACTAATAAAATCGGTATTTGTTTTTGGATGTGGTTTTCTTATTTTAGAAACCCTTTTTTCTTTTGTCTTGTAAAAGTATTTCTTTACTGACATTTGAAAGACAGAAATACTTTTTACACATATAATACGCATGATTTGAGGGGTGAATCAGTTGACAGGTCAACTAGTTCAGTATGGACGACACCGCCAGCGCAGAAGCTACGCACGCATAAGCGAAGTGTTAGAATTACCAAATCTCATTGAAATTCAAACCTCTTCTTATCAGTGGTTTCTTGATGAGGGTCTTAGAGAGATGTTTCAAGATATATCCCCAATTGAGGATTTTACTGGTAACCTTTCTCTTGAATTCATTGATTACAGCCTAGGGGATCCTAAGTATCCTGTAGCAGAATCAAAAGAACGTGATGTAACTTACTCTGCTCCACTAAGAGTAAAAGTTCGTTTAATTAACAAAGAAACTGGAGAAGTAAAAGACCAAGATGTGTTTATGGGTGATTTCCCAATCATGACAGACACAGGTACTTTTATCATTAATGGTGCGGAACGTGTAATCGTTTCTCAGTTAGTACGTTCTCCAAGTGTATATTTCAGTGGTAAAGTAGACAAAAACGGTAAAAAAGGTTTTACTGCGACTGTCATTCCAAACCGTGGCGCATGGTTAGAATACGAAACTGATGCGAAGGATGTAGTCTATGTACGCATCGATCGCACACGTAAGTTGCCGGTTACGGTTCTTTTGCGTGCTCTCGGCTTCAGCTCTGATCAAGAGATTCTTGACCTCATTGGCGAGAATGAATACTTACGCAACACGTTGGAAAAAGACAATACAGAGAATGCCGATAAAGCACTTCTCGAAATCTACGAGCGTCTTCGTCCCGGAGAGCCACCAACTGTTGAAAATGCGAAAAGCTTGCTAGACTCTCGCTTCTTTGATCCGAAGAGATATGACTTAGCAAATGTTGGACGCTACAAGATTAATAAGAAGCTTCATATTAAAAATAGACTATTCAATCAAAAATTGGCTGAAACGCTAGTTGATCCTGAAACAGGTGAAATCCTAGCAGAAAAAGGTCAAATTTTAGATAGAAGAGTGCTTGATAAAGTTCTCCCATACTTAGAAAACGGCATCGGATTTAGAAAGCTTTATCCAAACGGTGGCGTAGTAGAGGATGAAGTAGAACTTCAATCTATCAAGATTTATGCACCAACTGATCAAGAAGGCGAGCAAGTGATCAACGTGATTGGTAACGCATATGTAGAGGAAGCTGTGAAGAACATCACGCCTTCTGACATCATTGCTTCAATCAGTTACTTCTTTAACCTGCTTCATGGAGTAGGTGACACAGATGATATCGATCACCTTGGTAACCGTCGTCTGCGTTCTGTAGGTGAACTTCTGCAAAACCAATTCCGTATTGGTTTGAGCAGAATGGAGCGTGTTGTTCGTGAAAGAATGTCGATTCAAGACACGAACACGATCACACCTCAGCAGCTGATCAACATTCGTCCTGTGATCGCTTCTATCAAAGAGTTCTTTGGTAGCTCTCAGCTTTCTCAGTTCATGGATCAAACAAACCCGCTTGCTGAATTGACGCACAAACGTCGTCTGTCAGCGCTTGGACCGGGTGGTTTGACACGTGAGCGTGCAGGAATGGAAGTTCGTGACGTTCACTATTCTCACTATGGTCGTATGTGTCCGATTGAAACACCAGAGGGTCCAAACATTGGTTTGATCAACTCTCTATCTTCATTTGCGAAAGTGAATCGCTTCGGCTTTATTGAAACACCTTACCGCCGGGTTGACCCTGAAACAGGTAAAGTGACGCCGAGAATCGATTACTTAACGGCTGATGAAGAGGATAACTACGTTGTAGCACAAGCGAACGCTATATTAGGTGAAGATGGTTCGTTTATCGATGATAATATCATTGCTCGTTTTAGAGGGGAAAACACAGTTGTTCCTCGAAACCGCGTTGACTACATGGATGTTTCGCCAAAGCAGGTTGTTTCTGCGGCGACAGCATGTATCCCATTCTTAGAAAACGATGACTCTAACCGTGCTCTAATGGGAGCAAACATGCAACGTCAGGCTGTGCCTTTGATGCAGCCGGAATCACCGATTGTTGGTACAGGTATGGAGTATGTATCAGGTAAAGACTCTGGTGCTGCTGTGATCTGCCGTTACCCAGGTGTTGTAGAACGTGTTGAAGCGAAGAATATTTGGGTTCGCCGTTATGAAGACGTTGACGGACAACAAGTCAAAGGAAACCTAGACAAATACAGCTTGCTGAAATTTGTCCGCTCTAACCAAGGGACTTGCTACAACCAGCGCCCAATTGTAAGTGTTGGAGATGAAGTCGTCAAAGGAGAAATCCTTGCAGACGGTCCTTCTATGGAAAAAGGTGAATTGGCTCTAGGACGTAACGTCATGGTCGGCTTCATGACTTGGGACGGTTACAACTATGAGGATGCGATCATTATGAGTGAGCGCCTTGTAAAAGATGACGTCTACACTTCTATTCATATTGAAGAATATGAATCAGAAGCTCGTGATACAAAGCTTGGACCAGAAGAAATTACGCGTGATATTCCAAACGTTGGGGAAGATGCTTTACGCAACCTTGACGAGCGTGGAATCATCCGTATTGGTGCAGAAGTAAAAGACGGAGACCTTCTTGTCGGGAAAGTAACGCCTAAAGGTGTAACAGAACTAACAGCTGAAGAACGTCTATTACATGCAATCTTCGGTGAAAAGGCTCGTGAAGTACGTGATACGTCTCTACGTGTACCACACGGCGGCGGCGGAATCATCCACGATGTCAAAGTCTTTAACCGTGAAGATGGAGATGAATTACCACCAGGTGTTAACCAGTTAGTCCGTGTATACATCGTTCAGAAGCGTAAAATTTCTGAAGGTGACAAAATGGCCGGACGACATGGTAACAAAGGGGTTATCTCCAAGATCCTTCCAGAAGAAGATATGCCGTATCTTCCAGATGGAACACCGATTGATATCATGTTAAACCCTCTAGGGGTACCATCTCGTATGAATATCGGTCAGGTACTTGAGCTTCATATGGGTATGGCTGCACGTTACCTAGGCATCCACATTGCGTCACCAGTATTTGATGGTGCTCGTGAGGAAGATGTTTGGGAAACGCTTGAAGAAGCAGGTATGTCCCGTGATGCGAAAACAGTCCTTTATGATGGTCGAACTGGTGAACCATTCGACAACCGTGTATCTGTTGGAATCATGTATATGATCAAACTGGCTCACATGGTTGACGATAAACTTCACGCACGTTCAACTGGACCATACTCACTTGTTACGCAGCAGCCACTGGGCGGTAAAGCACAGTTTGGTGGACAGCGTTTCGGAGAGATGGAAGTATGGGCACTTGAAGCTTACGGTGCAGCATATACACTTCAAGAAATCTTAACTGTAAAATCGGATGACGTTGTGGGTCGTGTGAAAACATACGAAGCGATCGTCAAAGGGGATAACGTACCTGAACCAGGTGTCCCTGAATCATTCAAAGTATTAATTAAAGAACTTCAAAGTTTAGGTATGGATGTGAAAATTCTATCTGGCGATGAAGAAGAGATAGAAATGAGAGATTTAGAAGACGATGAGGAAACGAAGAAAGCAGACGGATTAGCGTTATCTAATGACGAAGATGCTGCAGACCTCGCACCTGTCGATCTTGAACGTGACGCAGTCACAAAAGAATAGCAGAAACGATTAGAGCAAGTGACTAGGGTATAACCCGAAGATTAAAAGGGAGGTAGGCCCCTTGCTAGATGTGAACAATTTTGAGTATATGAACATCGGTCTCGCATCACCTGATAAAATCCGTTCTTGGTCTTTTGGTGAAGTGAAAAAGCCTGAAACGATTAACTATCGTACACTGAAACCGGAAAAAGATGGTCTCTTTTGTGAACGTATCTTCGGACCGCAAAAAGACTGGGAATGTCATTGTGGAAAGTATAAACGCGTTCGTTATAAGGGTGTTGTATGTGACCGTTGTGGTGTAGAAGTAACACGGGCAAAAGTCCGTCGTGAGAGAATGGGGCATATCGAACTGGCTGCCCCAGTTTCCCACATTTGGTATTTCAAAGGTATCCCAAGCCGTATGGGTCTTGTTCTAGATATGTCACCACGTGCGTTAGAAGAAGTGATTTACTTCGCTTCTTACGTCGTGACTGATCCGGGCAACACACCGCTTGAGAAGAAACAACTTCTTTCTGAGAAAGAATTCCGTGCTTATTTAGATAAATACGGTAACACCTTCCAAGCAGCTATGGGTGCAGAAGCAATTAACAAACTTCTTCAAGATATCGATCTTGTGAAAGAAGTAGATACACTCAAAGAAGAGCTAAAAACAGCTCAAGGACAGCGTCGTACACGTGCGATCAAACGCCTTGAAGTGTTGGAAGCTTTCCGTAACTCAGGAAACAAACCGTCTTGGATGATCCTTGATGTACTTCCGGTTATTCCACCAGAATTACGTCCAATGGTTCAGCTTGATGGCGGACGTTTTGCTACTTCTGACTTGAACGACCTTTATCGTCGTGTCATCAACCGTAACAATCGTCTGAAACGTTTATTAGATCTTGGCGCGCCAAGCATCATCGTTCAGAACGAGAAGCGTATGCTTCAAGAAGCTGTCGATGCCTTGATTGATAATGGACGTAGAGGCCGACCAGTAACAGGACCAGGAAATAGACCATTGAAATCTCTTTCTCACATGCTGAAAGGGAAACAAGGGCGTTTCCGTCAAAACTTGCTTGGTAAACGTGTTGACTATTCTGGACGTTCCGTTATCGTCGTTGGACCACATTTGAAAATGTATCAGTGTGGACTTCCGAAAGAAATGGCTCTTGAACTATTCAAACCATTCGTGATGAAGGAGCTTGTTGAAAAAGGATTAGCTCACAACATTAAGAGTGCGAAACGTAAGATTGAGCGCGTGCAGCCGGAAGTTTGGGATGTTTTAGAATCAGTGATTCGTGAGCATCCAGTCTTACTAAACCGTGCACCAACTCTTCACAGACTTGGTATTCAAGCGTTTGAACCTACACTTGTGGAAGGACGCGCAATTCGTCTGCATCCACTTGTATGTACTGCCTACAACGCTGACTTTGATGGTGACCAAATGGCGGTTCACGTACCATTATCTGCTGAAGCTCAAGCTGAAGCTCGTATCTTAATGCTTGCTGCTCAAAACATTTTGAACCCGAAAGATGGAAAACCTGTTGTTACGCCATCTCAGGATATGGTGCTAGGTAACTACTACCTTACACTTGAGCGTAAAGGTGCTATCGGAGAAGGTATGGTCTTCAAAGATACGAATGAAGCCCTTCTAGCTTATCAAAATGGGTATGTGCATCTTCATACACGTGTAGCTGTTGCAGCTAACTCGTTGAAGAATGTGACATTCACTGATGAACAGCGTTCTAAATTGTTGATTACAACAGTTGGAAAACTAATCTTTAACGAAATCTTACCGGAATCATTCCCATACATGAATGAACCGACTAAGAGCAATATTGAAGAAAAAACGCCTGACCGCTTCTTCCTTGAAAAAGGTGAAGATGTCAAAGCTGCGATCGAGAAACAAGAAATCAATGCGCCGTTCAAAAAAGGTATTTTAGGTAAAATCATTGCGGAAATCTTTAAGAGATTCCATATCACTGAGACATCTAAAATGCTTGACCGCATGAAAAATCTTGGTTTCAAATACTCTACTAAAGCGGGTATTACGGTTGGGGTGTCTGATATCGTCGTATTAGATGATAAACAGAAGATCCTCGAAGAAGCACAAGCAAAAGTAGATAACGTCATGAAGCAATTCAGACGTGGTTTGATTACTGAAGAAGAGCGTTATGAGAGAGTCATTTCGATCTGGAGTTCTTCTAAAGATGTCATCCAAGGTAAACTGATGAAGTCCCTTGATGAAGTCAACCCTATCTACATGATGAGTGACTCTGGAGCGCGTGGTAACGCATCTAACTTCACTCAGCTGGCTGGTATGCGTGGTCTGATGGCCAACCCGGCTGGACGTATCATTGAACTTCCGATTAAATCTAGTTTCCGTGAAGGTTTAACAGTATTGGAATACTTTATTTCCACTCACGGAGCGCGTAAAGGTCTTGCCGATACAGCTCTTAAAACAGCTGACTCAGGTTACCTCACGCGTCGTCTCGTTGACGTTGCACAGGATGTTATCATCCGTGAAACAGATTGCGGTACAGACCGTGGAATCTTGGCGAAGTCCATTAAAGAAGGAAATGAAATTATTGAGAAACTTGAAGAACGTCTTATCGGACGTTTTGCAAGAAAACCAATTATTCATCCTGAAACGGGCGAAGTCATTGTTGGCGAAAACGAACTAATTGATGAAGATAAAGCACTTGAAGTGGTTGAAGCAGGAATCGAGGAAGTATGGATCCGTTCTGCATTTACATGTAACACGCCTCATGGTGTATGTAAACGATGCTACGGCCGTAACCTTGCAACTGGTACTGACGTTGAAGTCGGTGAAGCAGTTGGAATCATCGCTGCACAATCGATCGGTGAGCCAGGAACACAGCTTACAATGCGTACGTTCCACACCGGTGGGGTAGCAGGAGACGATATCACTCAAGGTTTACCTCGTATCCAAGAGTTATTTGAAGCGCGTAATCCGAAAGGGCAGGCAACCATTTCTGAAATTGATGGTGTCGTTGCTGAAATTAACGATGTTCGTGACAAGCAGCAGGAAATTGTGGTTCAAGGCGAAGTTGAAACTCGCTCTTACACAGCTCCTTACAATGCACGTCTGAAAGTTGTTGAAGGTGACAAAGTCACTCGTGGTCAAGTACTGACAGAAGGTTCAATCGATCCGAAAGAACTTCTTAAAGTGACTGACATGACAGCTGTTCAAGAATATCTGCTTCATGAAGTACAAAAAGTATACCGTATGCAAGGGGTAGAAATCGGAGATAAGCACGTAGAAGTAATGGTTCGCCAAATGCTTCGTAAAGTGCGTGTCGCTGATGCGGGGGATACAGATGTATTACCAGGCACACTTCTTGATGTACACCAATTCACAGAAGCGAACAAAAAAGTACTATTCGAAGGCAAACGTCCTGCAACAGGCCGTCCAGTTCTTCTTGGTATTACAAAAGCATCGCTTGAAACAGACTCATTCTTGTCTGCAGCATCCTTCCAAGAAACGACTCGTGTCCTAACAGATGCGGCGATCAAAGGAAAACGTGATGAACTGCTTGGCTTGAAAGAGAATGTCATCATCGGTAAACTTGTTCCTGCTGGAACTGGAATGCCAAACTACCGTAAAGTTAAGCCGGTTTCACAAGTGCAGCCGTCTGACGATATGGTTCCTGTAGAGTAATCTTTCTCTTAAGATTTCTATAAAAATCATCAAAAAATGGTGAAGGATGTCAAGATAATCTGTCAAACGATATTGACATCCTTCTGCCATGATGATAATATAACCAAGGTGCTCAAAATAAAACCTGTTACTTTGGAGGATATTCGATGTCTTATGATAAAGTATCACAGGCTCAATCCATTATTATTGGTACGAAGCAAACAGTAAAAGCTCTGAAACGAGATTCAGTGAAGGAAATCGTCGTAGCGAAAGATGCTGATCCTGCTTTAACCGCTAGTGTAATGAAACTAGCGCAAGAGAAGGGTGTAGACATTTTAGTGGTAGATTCCATGAAAAAGCTCGGCAAGGCCTGCGGAATTGAAGTTGGGGCAGCAGCTGTTGCCATTATGTTATAGCGTACTTGTTTTGTTTTTGCATGCTTAAAATGCAAAAGCATTGTTTTTTGCCTTTTGATGAACCACCTGGGTATGTGGGTTATAAAAAAAGTAATGAAGGGAGGAATAACAACATGCCTACAATTAATCAGCTAATACGCAAAGGACGCGTGAGTAAAGTTGAAAACTCAAAGTCTCCTGCACTTAACAAAGGATACAACAGTTTCAAAAAAGAGCACACTAACGTAACATCTCCACAGAAGCGCGGGGTTTGTACTCGTGTCGGTACAATGACACCGAAAAAACCAAACTCAGCACTACGTAAATATGCTCGTGTACGTTTGTCTAACCTGATTGAGGTAACAGCTTACATTCCTGGTATCGGACATAACCTACAAGAGCACAGTGTAGTACTTATCCGTGGCGGACGTGTAAAAGACTTACCGGGTGTACGTTACCACATCGTTCGTGGTGCGCTTGATACTGCCGGAGTTGACGGTCGTATGCAAGGACGTTCTAAATACGGAACAAAACGCCCTAAACAAAGCAAATAATATAAACAAACATAAGGGTTTTTAGAAGTCGAGTTCAGATCAGTGGAGTCAGGCAGCTGACAATGAAATTGAGATGAAAGACAGATAGAAATCCTTTTAAAAGAGAAGGGAGGCTATTCAGATGCCACGTAAAGGTCCTGTAGCAAAAAGAGACGTTTTGCCAGATCCAATTTACAATTCTAAACTTGTATCTCGTTTGATCAACAAAATGATGATCGACGGTAAAAGAGGAAAGTCACAAACTATTCTCTACAAGTCATTTGATATCATCAAAGAACGTACTGGTAATGAAGCGATGGAGGTTTTCGAACAAGCCTTGAAAAACATCATGCCAGTTCTTGAAGTTAAAGCACGTCGTGTAGGTGGAGCTAACTACCAAGTTCCTGTAGAAGTTCGCCCAGACCGTCGTACGACTTTAGGTCTTCGCTGGTTAGTAAACTATGCTCGTCTTCGTGGAGAAAAAACGATGGAAGAGCGTCTTGCTAACGAAATCCTTGACGCAGCTAACAACACTGGTGCTGCTGTTAAGAAACGTGAAGATACACACAAAATGGCAGAAGCGAACAAAGCATTCGCTCACTACCGCTGGTAGGATTTATACCAAACTAAAAAAACTATTCCCTAATAAGGAAGGAGAAATTACCCAATGGCAAGAGAGTTCTCCTTAGACAAAACTCGTAATATTGGTATCATGGCTCACATCGATGCCGGTAAAACGACAACGACTGAGCGTATCTTGTACTACACTGGTCGTATCCATAAAATTGGTGAAACTCACGAAGGAGCTTCACAAATGGACTGGATGGAGCAGGAGCAAGAACGTGGTATTACAATCACTTCTGCTGCTACTACAGCACAATGGAAAGGTTACCGTGTAAACATCATTGATACACCAGGACACGTAGACTTCACTGTTGAAGTTGAACGTTCTTTGCGTGTACTTGATGGTGCGGTTGCTGTTCTTGATGCACAATCAGGTGTAGAGCCTCAAACTGAAACAGTTTGGCGCCAAGCAACAACTTACGGAGTACCTCGTATCGTATTCGTTAACAAAATGGATAAAACCGGTGCGGACTTCCTTTACTCTGTAAGCACATTAAGAGATCGTCTTCAAGCGAACGCTCATGCAATTCAATTGCCGATCGGCGCTGAAGATCAATTCGAAGGAATCATCGACCTTGTAGAAAACGTAGCATACTTCTACGAAGATGACCTTGGAACTCGCTCTGATGCACAAGAAATCCCTGCTGAGTATAAAGACAAAGCTGAAGAGCTTCGCAGCAGCTTAATTGAAGCTGTCGCTGAGCTTGATGAAGAGCTTATGGAAAAATACCTTGAGGGTGAAGAAATCACAATTCCTGAATTGAAAGCTGCAATCCGTAAAGGAACTTTGAATGTTGAATTCTACCCAGTTCTTGTTGGTTCTGCTTTCAAAAACAAAGGTGTTCAGCTTGTACTTGACGCTGTGCTTGACTACCTTCCTGCACCAACTGATGTTGCTGCAATCAAAGGTACATTGCCAGATACAAATGAAGAGGTTGTACGTGAGTCTACTGATGACGCACCATTCGCAGCTCTTGCATTTAAAGTTATGACTGACCCTTATGTTGGGAAACTAACTTTCTTCCGCGTATACTCTGGAACACTTGATTCTGGTTCTTACGTGAAGAACTCTTCTAAGAACAAGCGTGAACGTGTTGGACGTATCCTTCAAATGCACGCAAACAGCCGTGAGGAAATCTCTACGGTATATGCAGGGGATATCGCAGCAGCTGTTGGTCTTAAAGATACATCTACTGGTGATACTCTTTGTGACGAGAAAAATCTTGTTATCCTTGAGTCTATGGAATTCCCAGAGCCAGTTATCGATGTAGCAATCGAGCCTAAATCTAAGGCTGACCAAGATAAAATGGGTATCGCTTTAGCTAAACTAGCTGAAGAGGATCCAACATTCCGTACACAAACAAACACTGAAACTGGTCAAACGATCATCTCTGGTATGGGTGAGCTTCACCTTGATATCATTGTTGACCGTATGAAGCGTGAGTTCAAGGTTGAAGCTAACGTAGGAGCTCCTCAAGTTGCGTACCGTGAAACATTCCGTTCTAGTGCAAAAGTTGAAGGTAAATTCGTACGTCAGTCTGGTGGACGCGGTCAGTTCGGACACGTTTGGATCGAATTCGAACCAAACGAAGAAGGCGCAGGCTTCGAATTCACAAATGCAATCGTCGGTGGGGTTGTTCCACGTGAATACATTCCAGCAATTCAAGCAGGTCTTGAAGATTCACTAGAAAATGGTGTATTAGCTGGATTCCCATTAATCGACATCAAAGCAAAATTATTCGATGGATCTTACCACGATGTTGACTCTAACGAAATGGCGTTTAAAATTGCTGCATCTATGGCATTGAAAAATGCTGTCAGCAAATGTAACCCAGTTCTACTTGAGCCAATGATGAAAGTAGAAGTCGTTATCCCAGAAGAATACATGGGAGACATCATGGGTGATATCACATCTCGTCGTGGACGTGTAGAAGGTATGGAAGCTCGCGGTAACGCTCAAGTTGTTCGCGCTATGGTTCCACTTTCTGAAATGTTCGGATATGCAACTGCACTCCGTTCTAACACACAAGGACGCGGTACTTTCACTATGCACATGGATCACTACGAAGAAGTGCCTAAGAGCATCAGTGAAGAAATCATCAAAAAAAATAAAGGTGAATAATTGATTTTGCCTTTAAACTAAAGTATAACTACTATTGAAGATCAGAAAGTGAGAGGTAACTCTTCACTTTCTATCACTCATACCAAATACAATGAACCTTTAAGGAGGATTTTTAGAATGGCTAAAGAAAAATTCGACCGTTCCAAATCGCATGCTAACATTGGTACAATTGGACACGTTGACCATGGTAAAACAACTCTAACTGCTGCTATCTCAACAGTTCTTCATAAGAAATCTGGTAAAGGTACAGCTATGGCTTATGACCAAATCGATGGTGCTCCAGAAGAGCGCGAGCGTGGAATCACAATCTCAACTGCACACGTTGAGTATGAAACTGAAACTCGTCACTATGCACACGTAGACTGCCCAGGACACGCTGACTATGTTAAAAACATGATCACTGGTGCTGCTCAAATGGACGGCGCGATCTTAGTAGTATCTGCTGCTGATGGTCCAATGCCACAAACACGTGAGCACATCCTACTTTCTCGTAACGTAGGTGTTCCTTACATCGTAGTATTCCTTAACAAATGTGACATGGTTGACGATGAAGAGTTACTTGAACTTGTTGAAATGGAAGTTCGTGACCTTCTTTCTGACTATGACTTCCCTGGTGACGATGTACCAGTTATCAAAGGTTCTGCTCTTAAAGCTCTTGAAGGTGATGCTGATTACGAAGCAAAAATCTTCGAACTTATGGATGCGGTTGATGAGTACATCCCAACTCCAGAGCGTGACACTGAGAAGCCATTCATGATGCCAGTTGAGGACGTATTCTCAATCACTGGTCGTGGAACAGTTGCTACTGGTCGTGTTGAGCGTGGACAAGTTAAAGTCGGTGACGAAGTTGAAATCATCGGTCTTCAAGAAGAAAACGGTAAAACAACTGTTACAGGTGTTGAAATGTTCCGTAAACTTCTTGACTATGCTGAAGCTGGTGACAACATCGGTGCACTACTTCGTGGTGTATCTCGTGAAGATATCCAACGTGGTCAAGTACTTGCTAAACCAGGTACAATCACTCCACATAGCCGTTTCAAAGCTGAAGTTTATGTACTTTCTAAAGAAGAGGGTGGACGTCATACTCCATTCTTCACTAACTACCGTCCGCAGTTCTACTTCCGTACAACTGACGTAACTGGTATCGTACATCTTCCAGAAGGTACTGAAATGGTAATGCCTGGCGATAACACTGAGATGGAAGTTGAACTTATCTCTACTATCGCTATCGAAGAAGGAACTCGTTTCTCTATCCGTGAGGGTGGACGTACTGTAGGTTCTGGCGTCGTTTCTACTATCATTAAGTAATAACAGTTAAAAGAGACTCCTTGCAAAAGGGTCTCTTTTTTTGCTTTTCCAGTGCATAACGGCTACTATAAGCTATAGAATCTAAATGGAACCGAGAGGATCACTGGAATGGCGAAGACAATGTTGAAAAAGTGGCTGATTGGCGGGCTTGATCAATGGATTATGATAAAAGAAGATCAAGCGAAAAAAATAAAACCTGTTTTATTATTTTTACACGGTGGCCCAGGGTCAGCTCAAATGAGTTATATCGATTCCTTTCATAAGGAACTTGATCAAGACTTCACTGTTGTTCATTGGGACCAGCGCGGTGCAGGACTGTCTTATCAAAAAAACATTCCTGAGTCTTCTATGACCATTGGGCAATTCGTAGAGGATACGATTGAGCTTACAGAAAAACTGCTTTCTTATAATGATCAAACGAAAATATACATTGCGGGTTATTCATGGGGATCATTAATTGCGATACAAGCTGTACATAAACGACCAGATTTGTATCATGCCTATTATGGAATTAGTCAGGTGGTTGATGTATTAAAAGAGGATATTGTATCGTACGAACTTCTTCTAAAAAAATATCAAGGCAAGCATTTCTTCAGTAGATGTCTAAGATTGCTGACACCACCCCCTTGGAAACGCACCTCTGCTCATGCTTTGTTCTCTCTATACAAAGAGTTCGCAAAAGTAGGGCTCACGCATAGGTGGAAGCCACTTTTTCAAATGCTGTATGCATTTCTTGTTAGTAAGCATTATCAGCTAAAAGATAAGTGGAAATTCCTTATGGGACAGAAGTATAGCCAGGATTTGCTGTGGGACGAGCTGATGAACGAAAGCATTCAATACCGAGTTTCTTCTATATTAATACCCTGCTACTTTATCATCGGTGAACATGACATGATTACACCAGCTGCTGTTTCAAAACCATATGTTGATCAACTTACAGCACCAATAAAAGAGTGGTTTACTTTTAAAGAATCTGCGCATTCTCCGCATATTGAAGAGCCAGAAGAATTTATTCGTATCGTCAGGAAGACAGCTACACATCATCTTCAGGGAAAGCTTGATTTATAGGCTGAACCCCTGTATAATATGAAAAGTGTGCAAATCATAAATTTATCCGATTTATTATTGCAACACTCAGGCCAATTTGGTACAATAGTGCATGTTGGTCTTTGACTGCGATGAAGTGAGAGGTTGCTGACACACCCGGCCGCTTTGCCATGGCAAGGTGATCAGGTTTTTCTCACGGAGAACTGTCTAACGTAAGTAGGCGAAAAGGAGGGAAAATAATGGCAAAACAAAAAATTCGTATTCGTTTAAAAGCATATGATCATAGAATTCTTGATCAATCTGCTGAGAAGATTGTTGAAACGGCTAAGCGTTCTGGTGCTAGTGTATCTGGTCCAATCCCGCTTCCAACTGAAAAATCAGTTTACACAATCCTTCGTGCGGTGCATAAGTACAAAGATTCTCGTGAGCAATTCGAGATGCGTACTCACAAACGTCTAATCGACATTGTGAATCCAACTCCGCAAACAGTTGATGCACTTATGCGTTTAGATTTACCATCCGGTGTAGATATCGAAATCAAACTTTAATTCAAATAGAAAACACATATTATAGGAGGTGTGACGAATGACCAAAGGAATCTTAGGTAGAAAAATTGGTATGACGCAAGTATTCGCAGAAAACGGTGATCTTATCCCTGTAACTGTTGTTGAGGCTGCTGCTAACGTTGTTCTTCAGAAGAAGACTACTGACACGGATGGCTATGAAGCAATCCAAATCGGTTTTGACGACAAACGTGAGAAGCTTTCTAACAAACCAGAGAAAGGCCACGTTGCTAAAGCGGAAACTGCTCCTAAGCGCTTCGTAAAAGAATTACGCGGTGTGGAGTTAGATGCGTATGAAGTTGGTCAGGAAGTCAAAGTTGATATTTTCGCAAATGGAGATATCGTAGATGTAACAGGAACATCAAAAGGTAAAGGATTCCAAGGGGCTATCAAACGCCACGGACAATCACGCGGACCAATGACTCACGGTTCACGTTACCACCGTCGTCCTGGTTCAATGGGACCTGTTGATCCAAACCGAGTATTCAAAGGTAAACTTCTTCCAGGACGTATGGGCGGAGAGCAAATCACTGTCCAAAATCTTGAGATCGTTAAAGTTGATGCAGAACGCAATCTTCTTTTGATCAAAGGTAACGTACCAGGAGCTAAAAAATCTCTAGTAACTGTAAAGAGTGCAGTTAAAACTAAATAACTCTCTTAGGAAAGGAGGAAACAAGTCATGCCAAAAGTAGCATTATTTAACCAAAACGGTTCTACTAACGGTGAAATCGAATTAAACGCTTCTGTGTTTGGAATTGAGCCAAACGAAAGCGTAGTATTCGATGCTATTCTTATGCAAAGAGCTTCCTTACGTCAAGGAACTCACAAAGTAAAAACTCGTTCTGAAGTACGTGGCGGAGGTCGTAAACCTTGGAGACAGAAGGGTACAGGTCGTGCTCGTCAAGGTTCTATCCGTTCACCACAATGGCGCGGAGGCGGTATCGTATTCGGTCCAACACCACGCAGCTATTCTTATAAATTACCTAAAAAAGTTCGCCGCTTGGCTATCAAGTCAGTATTGTCTTCTAAAGTAATCGACAACAACATCATCGTTCTTGAAGATCTTACTCTTGATGCAGTGAAAACGAAAGAATTCGCAGGCATCCTTAAAGGGTTATCTGTTGAGAAGAAAGCGTTGATCGTCACTGCGGATGCAAACGAAACAGTTGCTTTATCTGCTCGTAACATCCCTGGAGTAACAGTTGTTGAAGCTAACGGTATCAACGTTCTTGACGTTGTCAACCACGACAAACTTCTGATCACTAAAGCAGCGGTTGAAAAAGTAGAGGAGGGACTTGCATAATGAAAGATCCTCGTGATGTTCTAAAGCGCCCTATTATTACTGAACGTTCTGCTGATCTAATGACAGAGAAGAAGTATACGTTCGAAGTTGATGTCAGAGCTAACAAGACAGAAGTGAAAGACGCTGTTGAAGAAATCTTTGGAGTGAAAGTTGAGAAAGTCAACGTTCAAAACTACAAAGGTAAATCAAAACGCGTTGGACGCTACACTGGTATGACTAGCCGTCGCAGAAAAGCGATCGTGAAATTAACTGCTGACAGCAAAGAAATCGAAATTTTTGAAGCGTAAATCTTAAAAAGAAGGAGGGAAATTCAAAATGGCGATTAAAAAGTATAAACCAACCAGTAATGGTCGTCGTGGCATGACTACTTCAGATTTTGCTGAAATCACGACTGACAAACCAGAAAAATCGTTGCTTGCACCGCTTCACAGAAAAGGCGGACGTAACAACCAAGGTAGATTGACTGTTCGTCATCAAGGTGGCGGTCACAAACGTCAATACCGTATCATCGACTTTAAGCGTGATAAAGACGGTATACCTGGACGCGTTGCTACAATCGAGTATGATCCAAACCGTTCAGCGAACATCGCTCTTGTAAACTATGCAGATGGTGAGAAACGTTACATTCTTGCTCCGAAAGGAATCCAAGTTGGTACTGAAGTTACTTCTGGACCAGAAGCTGACATCAAACCAGGTAATGCTCTTCCACTTATCAACATCCCAGTTGGTACAGTTGTGCATAACATTGAATTAAAACCAGGTAAAGGTGGACAATTAGTTCGTTCTGCTGGTACTTCTGCTCAAGTTCTAGGTAAAGAAGGTAAATACGTTCTTGTACGTTTGAACTCTGGTGAAGTACGCATGATCCTTTCTGCTTGCCGTGCGACTATCGGTCAAGTTGGAAACGAACAACACGAACTAATCAACATCGGTAAAGCTGGACGTTCTCGCTGGAAAGGCGTACGCCCAACAGTTCGTGGTTCTGTAATGAACCCTAACGATCACCCACACGGCGGTGGTGAAGGACGCGCTCCAATCGGACGTAAATCACCAATGTCTCCATGGGGTAAACCGACTCTTGGATTCAAGACTCGTAAGAAAACCAACAAGTCTGATAAATTCATTGTACGTCGTCGTAAAAACAAGTAACGGGGTTGTCTACGGTTCATTTAGGACCGTAGTTCAATCACGAAGGGAGGTTCCACAATGGCTCGCAGCTTAAAAAAAGGACCATTTGTTGATGATCATTTGATGGCTAAAGTCGAGAAATTGAATGAAACTGACAAAAAGCAAGTCGTAAAAACTTGGTCTCGTCGTTCTACAATTTTCCCACAATTCATCGGTCACACAATCGCTGTCTATGACGGACGCAAACATGTACCTGTTTTCATTTCTGAAGATATGGTAGGTCACAAATTGGGCGAATTCGCACCAAGCCGTACTTACAAAGGTCATGCTAGTGACGATAAAAAAACAAGACGCTAATGAGAGGAGGCTTTTAAATGCAAGCTAAAGCTGTCGCAAGAACAGTCCGTATTGCTCCTCGTAAAGCACGTCTAGTAATGGACCTGATCCGAGGTAAGCAAGTAGGAGAAGCAGTTTCTATCTTAAACCTTACACCTAAGGCTGCTTCACCAATTATTGAAAAAGTATTAAAATCTGCTATCGCAAATGCTGAGCACAACTACGAGTTGGACGCTAACAGCCTAGTGATTACTCAAGCATTCGTTGACGAAGGTCCAACACTTAAGAGATTCCGTCCACGTGCTATGGGTCGTGCGAGCGCAATTAACAAACGTACTAGCCACATTACAATCGTTGTATCAGAAAAGAAGGAGGGATAATCCGTGGGTCAAAAGGTAAATCCAGTAGGTCTTCGTATTGGCGTCATTCGTGATTGGGAATCTAAATGGTTCGCAGGAAAAGATTACGCTGATTTCTTACATGAAGACTTGAAAATCCGTGAATTCATCAGCAAGCGTTTGTCTGACGCGTCTGTTTCTAAAGTAGAAATCGAACGTGCTGCAAACCGCGTAAATATCACAATCCACACGGCTAAACCAGGTATGGTAATTGGTAAAGGCGGATCTGAAGTTGAAGCACTTCGTAAAGCTCTTAACAGCCTAACTGGCAAACGTGTACACATCAACATTCTTGAAATCAAGAGAGCAGATCTTGATGCTCAGCTAGTTGCTGAAAACATCGCTCGTCAACTTGAAAATCGTATTTCATTCCGTCGTGCACAAAAACAAACAATCCAACGCACAATGCGTGCTGGAGCACAAGGAATCAAAACAATGGTTTCTGGTCGTCTTGGCGGTGCAGATATTGCTCGTTCTGAATATTACAGTGAAGGTACTGTTCCATTGCACACACTTCGTGCTGACATCGATTATGCTACTGCTGAAGCTGATACTACTTATGGTAAGCTTGGCGTAAAAGTATGGATCTATCGTGGAGAAGTCCTTCCAACTAAGAAGAATACTGCGGAAGGAGGAAAATAATATGTTATTGCCAAAACGCGTGAAGTATCGCAGAGAACATCGTGGAAAAATGCGTGGTCGTGCAAAAGGCGGTACTGAAGTACATTTCGGTGAGTTCGGTATCCAAGCTCTTGAAGCTTCTTGGATCACTAACCGTCAAATCGAAGCTGCTCGTATTGCTATGACTCGTTACATGAAACGTGGCGGTAAAGTTTGGATCAAAATTTTCCCTTCTAAGCCATACACAGCTAAACCTCTAGAGGTCCGCATGGGTTCCGGTAAAGGTGCTCCAGAAGGCTGGGTAGCTGTAGTAAAACCGGGCAAAGTTTTATTTGAAATTTCTGGTGTGTCTGAAGAAGTTGCTCGTGAAGCTCTTCGTCTTGCATCTCACAAATTGCCAATTAAAACGAAGTTCGTAAAACGTGAAGAAATTGGTGGTGAATCAAATGAAAGCTAATGAAATTCGTGACCTTACCACTGCTGAAATTGAACAAAAAGTAAAGTCTCTTAAAGAAGAACTTTTCAATCTTCGTTTCCAATTAGCGACTGGGCAGCTTGAAAACACTGCTCGCATTCGTGAAGTGCGTAAATCAATCGCACGCATGAAAACTGTGATTCGTCAAAGAGAAATCGCTGCTAATAAATAATAATTAGAGGGGAGGCCCCGCAAACATGAGCGAACGTAACCAACGTAAAGTGTATCAAGGTCGTGTTGTTTCTGACAAAATGGATAAAACCATCACTGTTGTAGTTGAAACATACAAAAAGCATTCACTTTATGGCAAACGTGTAAGATACTCTAAAAAGTTCAAAGCACATGATGAAAACAACCAAGCAAAAATCGGAGACATCGTAAAGGTCATGGAAACTCGTCCATTATCTGCGACTAAACGCTTTCGTCTAGTTGAAGTTGTCGAAGAAGCTGTTATTATCTAATAAAGTTCGGATTTCTTTTTCCGAAGGGAGGTAACATTAATGATTCAACAGGAGACTCGTTTAAAAGTAGCTGACAACTCTGGCGCACGCGAAGTACTAACGATTAAAGTTCTTGGTGGCTCTGGACGTAAAACGGCTAACATCGGTGATGTCATTGTTTGTACGGTTAAACAAGCAACACCAGGAGGCGTTGTCAAAAAAGGTGAAGTTGTGAAAGCAGTTATCGTTCGTACTAAGAGCGGAGCTCGCAGAAACGATGGATCTTACATCAGTTTTGATGAAAATGCATGTGTCATCATCCGTGACGACAAGAGCCCACGTGGAACTCGTATCTTCGGACCAGTAGCACGTGAACTTCGTGAAAATAACTATATGAAAATTGTTTCTTTAGCACCAGAAGTACTTTAATGAATACAATCCGCGACTCAAGGAGGTGCGATTAAATGCATGTTAAAAAGGGCGATAAAGTAGTGGTTATCTCTGGTAAAGATAAAGGTAAACAAGGTGTCATCCTTGCTGCTTTCCCTAAAAAGGACCGTGTTTTAGTAGAAGGTATTAACCTTGTGAAAAAACACTCTAAACCAACCCAAGCTAACCCTCAAGGCGGAATTTCTGAACAAGAAGCGCCGATCCACGTATCAAACGTAATGCCGCTTGATCCTAAAACGGGTGAAGTGACACGTATTGGATATAAAGTTGAGGACGGAAAGAAAGTCCGTGTAGCGAAAAAATCTGGGCAAGTTCTAGATAAATAGTAAATAAGGAAGGGAGGTCTTTCTCATGAACCGCCTTAAAGAAAAGTATGTAAAAGAAATTACACCTGCATTAGTTTCTAAGTTTGAATACAAATCAGTAATGCAAGTGCCAAAAATCGAAAAAATCGTGATCAACATGGGTGTTGGTGACGCCGTTCAAAACGCTAAAGCAATCGATACTGCTGTTGAAGAATTAACGTTTATCGCTGGTCAAAAACCTGTCGTTACTCGTGCGAAGAAGTCTATTGCTGGATTCCGTCTACGTGAAGGAATGCCAATCGGTGCGAAAGTAACACTTCGCGGAGAGCGCATGTACGATTTCCTTGATAAACTTATTTCTGTATCTTTACCACGTGTACGTGACTTCCGCGGGATTTCTAAGAAATCTTTCGACGGTCGTGGAAACTACACGCTTGGTATTAAAGAACAGTTAATCTTCCCAGAAATTGATTACGATAAAGTAACAAAAGTCCGCGGTATGGATATCGTTATCGTTACGACTGCCAACACGGATGAAGAAGCACGTGAGTTATTAACTCAAGTAGGTATGCCGTTCCAGAAATAATCAATGAAAGGGAGGCGAAATCGTGGCTAAAAAGTCTATGATTGCGAAACAACAACGCAAACAAAAGTTTAAAGTTCAAGAGTATACGCGCTGCGAACGTTGTGGACGTCCACATTCAGTAATTCGCAAGTTTAAACTTTGCCGTATTTGTTTCCGCGAACTTGCATATAAAGGACAAATTCCTGGCGTTAAAAAAGCCAGCTGGTAATCCCCATAAATGGGAAGGAGGTTATTAAATAATGGTTATGACAGATCCGATTGCAGATTTGCTGACTCGTATTCGCAATGCGAACATGGTACGTCATGAGAAGCTAGAAGTACCGGCTTCAAAAATCAAAAGAGAAATTGCTGAAATCTTAAAGCGTGAAGGTTTTATCCGTGACGTTGAGTACGTCGAAGACAGCAAACAAGGAATTATCCGTTTGTTCCTTAAATACGGCCAAAACAACGAACGTGTTATCACTGGTCTTAAAAGAATCAGTAAACCTGGTTTACGCGTATATGCGAAATCAAATGAAGTACCACGTGTACTTAACGGACTTGGAATCGCAATTATTTCTACATCACAAGGTGTTTTATCGGACAAAGAAGCCCGTGCTAAACAAGCTGGTGGAGAAGTACTTGCTTACGTATGGTAAAAAAAGTTTAAGATGAATGGAGGTGCTTGGTATGTCTCGTATAGGTAAAAAGCTAATCGAGATCCCTTCAGGAGTAACTGTGACAAACAACGATAACACAGTGACAGTAAAGGGACCAAAAGGTGAACTAACTCGTGCATTTCACCCTGATATGGAAATTAAAATTGAGGACAACGTCTTAACTGTAAGCCGTCCGTCTGAAAATAAAGAACACCGTGCATTACATGGTACAACACGTAGCTTAATTGCAAACATGGTTGAAGGTGTATCTAAAGGTTTCGAAAGAGGTTTAGAACTAATCGGTGTCGGTTACCGTGCAGCTAAATCTGGAAACAAACTTGTTCTTAACGTTGGATACTCTCACCCAGTTGAAATCGTTCCTGAGGCTGGAGTTGAAGTAGAAGTTCCATCTCAAACGAAAGTAATCGTTAAAGGTATCGATAAAGAGCGTGTAGGAGCTCTAGCTTCTAACATCCGCGCTGTCCGTGCTCCAGAGCCTTACAAAGGTAAAGGAATTCGTTACGAAGGTGAATTCGTTCGCCGTAAAGAAGGAAAAACTGGTAAGTAAGATCGCTTAATGTGAAGAAAGGAGTGACTCGGATGATTACGAAAACTAGCAAAAACGCTACTCGTCTTAAAAGACACGCTCGTGTTCGTGCGAAACTTTCAGGTACTGCTGAAAGACCTCGCCTTAACGTTTTCCGTTCTAACAAGAACATCTACGCTCAAGTAATTGATGATGTTAACGGTGTAACACTTGTAAGTGCTTCTACTCTTGATAAAGAGTTAAAGATCGAGAATAGTTCTGACGCTGCAGCTGCTACTAAAGTTGGCGAACTTGTTGCAAAACGTGCTGTTGAAAAAGGCATCTCTAACGTGGTATTTGACCGCGGAGGATACTTATATCATGGACGTGTAAAAGCTCTAGCTGAAGCTGCTCGTGAGGCTGGACTTAAATTTTAATAAAAGAAGGAGGGACACATCCGAATGAGTCGTATTGACCCAAGCAAATTAGAGTTAGAAGAACGCTTAGTTACGGTTAACCGGGTAGCGAAAGTTGTTAAAGGTGGACGTCGTTTCCGTTTTGCAGCTTTAGTTGTTGTCGGTGACAAAAACGGTCATGTAGGATTCGGTACTGGTAAAGCACAAGAAGTACCAGAAGCGATCCGCAAAGCTGTTGAAGACGCGAAAAAGAATTTAATTGAAGTACCAATGGTTGGAACTACAATTCCACATGAAATCATCGGTCGATTCGGTGCAGGAAACGTTCTATTGAAGCCTGCTTCAGAAGGTACAGGAGTTATCGCTGGAGGCCCAGTGCGTGCGGTACTTGAGCTTGCTGGTCTAGCTGATATCCTTTCTAAATCTCTAGGTTCTAATACACCGATCAACATGATCCGCGCAACACTTCAAGGTTTAAGTGAACTTAAACGTGCTGAAGATGTAGCGAAGCTTCGTGGAAAATCTGTAGAAGACCTGTTAGGATAAGGAGGGAACAATAATGGCAAATAAATTAGAAATTACCCTCAAACGCAGTGTAATCGGTCGCCCAGAAGATCAGCGTGTCACTGTTCGTACTCTTGGTCTAAAGAAAACAAACCAAACAGTCGTACATGAAGACAATGCAGCGATCCGCGGCATGATTAACAAGGTGTCTCATTTAGTTTCTGTTAAAGAACAATAAAACATTTTTAATCGATAAGGAGGTGCCCAAATGAAACTTCATGAATTGAAGCCTTCAGAAGGTTCACGTAAAGTACGCAACCGTGTTGGTCGTGGTATTGGATCAGGTAACGGTAAAACTTCTGGTAAAGGTCATAAAGGTCAAAACGCTCGTTCTGGCGGCGGTGTACGCCCTGGATTCGAAGGTGGTCAAATGCCTTTATTCCAACGCCTTCCAAAACGTGGTTTTACAAACATCAACCGTAAAGATTACGCGGTAATCAACTTAGACAGATTAAACAGTTTTGACGAAGGAACGGAAGTCACTCCTGAACTTCTTCTAGAGACTGGTGCAATAAGCAAGTTAAAAGCAGGAGTAAAAATTCTTGGCAACGGTAAATTAGAAAAAAAATTAACTGTAAAAGCCAATAAATTCTCTGCTTCTGCTAAAGAAGCGATTGAAGCTGCTGGCGGTACAGCCGAGGTGATCTAACTTGTTTAAGACAATCTCCAATTTTATGCGCGTGAAAGATATACGGAATAAGATTATATTTACACTTTTAATGTTAGTCGTCTTTCGTATAGGTGCTTTCATCCCTGTGCCTAATGTGAACGCCGAAGTTCTCCAGGCACAGGATCAAATGAGTGTTTTCGGAATCCTCAACACGTTTGGGGGCGGGGCACTTTTCCAATTCTCCATTCTTGCAATGGGGATTATGCCGTATATCACTGCTTCGATCATCATCCAGCTCTTGCAGATGGATGTTGTACCGAAGTTTACTGAGTGGTCAAAGCAAGGAGAGGTTGGCCGCCGAAAATTAGCACAATTCACAAGGTATTTTACAATTGTTCTAGGATTTATCCAGGCGTTAGGAATGTCATATGGATTTAACAATATGGCAGGAGGCATGCTGATTGAAAACCCAGGTGTTTCAACGTATCTCTTAATTGCGGTCGTACTCACTGCGGGAACAGCATTTTTAATGTGGCTGGGAGAGCAGATTACTGCTCACGGTGTTGGTAACGGTATTTCGATTATTATCTTTGCCGGTATCATCGCAGGTATCCCTCAAACATTAAAGCAAGTGTACGCTCAGCAATTTGTAGGTGGAGATGGACAGCTGTTCATGCAAATCCTAAAAATTGCCCTTATTGTGATTGCTATTCTTGTCATTGTTATCGGTGTTATTTACATTCAAATGGCAGTGAGAAAGATTGCGATTCAATATTCAAAAGGAACTGGCCGTGCACAAATGTCTGCTAGTCAAGCAACGCACCTTCCATTGAAAGTGAATCCAGCAGGGGTGATTCCAGTCATCTTTGCCGTTTCGTTCATTATTACTCCGCAGACGATCGCATCGTTCTTCGGAACAAATAATGTGACAACCTGGATAACTAACAACTTTGACTATACTAAGCCAATCGGTATGACGATTTATGTAGCACTGATTGTTGCTTTCACATATTTTTATGCCTTTGTCCAAGTAAACCCTGAACAAATGGCTGAAAATCTGCAAAAGCAGGGTGGCTATATCCCGGGAGTTCGTCCAGGGAAAATGACTCAAGATAGAATTACGAGCATTTTGTACCGACTCACGTTTGTGGGCGCCATTTTCTTAGCCGTGATTTCAATACTTCCTATCTTTTTCATTCAATTCGCTGGATTACCTTCCGCTGCACAAATTGGCGGCACAAGTCTTCTCATTGTTGTAGGTGTTGCACTTGAAACAATGAAGCAGCTTGAAAGCCAATTAGTGAAACGAAACTACCGTGGATTTATGAAATAAAACAGAGGGCTGGGCTCCTGCCCAACCTCTCTAAGTAAGGAAGGGGAAATCCGAAATGAACTTAGTCTTAATGGGGCTTCCGGGTGCTGGTAAAGGCACTCAGGCAGAACGAATTGTTGATGATTATGGGATCCCTCATATCTCAACAGGAGATATGTTCCGTGCTGCTATGAAAGAGGAGACACAACTTGGACTCGAAGCAAAATCCTTTATCGATAAAGGAGAGCTTGTTCCTGATGAGGTCACAATCGGTATTGTTAGAGAAAGACTTGGCAAGAATGATTGTGAACAAGGTTTTCTTCTGGACGGATTTCCGCGAACTGTCGCTCAGGCTGAAGCTTTAGAAGACATTCTAAAGGACCTTGGCAGAACGATTGATTATGTCATTAATATTAAAGTCGATAAAGATGCTTTGATGGAGCGTCTGACTGGCCGAAGAATTTGCAAAGATTGCGGAGCAACATATCATTTAGTATTTAATCCACCTGCGAAAGAAAATGTTTGTGACAAGTGTGGAGGCGAGCTTTATCAACGTGCAGATGATAATGCAGAAACCGTTTCGACAAGACTTGAAGTGAACTTAAAGCAGACTGAACCTTTACTGAATTTCTATTCAGAAAAAGGATATCTTGCAAACATTGATGGTGCGAAGCACATTAACGATGTTTACGCTGATATCAAGGACCTGCTTGGGGGATTAAATAAATGATTATCTGTAAAACTCCTCGCGAGCTTGAGATTATGAGAGAAGCTGGACGCATTGTCGCACTGACTCATGAAGAGCTGAAGAAACACATAAAACCAGGTATTTCGACAAAAGAATTGGATCAAATTGCCGAACGTTTTATTACAAAGCAGGGTGCAATCCCATCTTTTAAAGGGTATAATGGTTTTCGCGGGAGCATTTGCGTTTCGGTGAATGAAGAACTCGTTCACGGTATTCCTGGTAAACGGGTTTTACGTGATGGAGACATCATTAGTATCGATATCGGCGCAAAGTTAAATGGCTATCATGGTGACTCTGCTTGGACTTATCCAGTTGGGGTAATCAGTGATGAGGACCGCAAACTACTGGAAGTCACAGAGGAATCTCTATATAAGGGCTTACAGGAAGCAAAGCCAGGTGAACGTCTGTCAAACATTTCCCATGCCATACAAACGTATGTTGAAGGTGAGAATTTCTCAGTTGTTAGAGAATATGTTGGACATGGGGTCGGACAGGATCTTCATGAGGACCCTCAAATTCCTCATTATGGTCCGCCGAACAAAGGCCCACGGCTCAAACCTGGAATGGTGTTGGCCATCGAACCGATGGTGAACGCAGGCAGCCGATATGTGAAAACACTGGCTGATAACTGGACGGTTGTAACGGTTGATGGGAAAAAGTGTGCTCACTTTGAGCATACGATTGCGATTACAGATACAGGTTTTGATATACTGACTAAGATTTAGGTCTTCACTGAAGCCTTTCAGGCCCAAATCGGGCAGGTTGTCTGTATAGTCCAATGAAAGAACAAGATCAGTATACAGTTGTCATCGGCGTGTTCGATGGCTGCCATGTACTAATCGCAGACGGAGAAAAGCGTAAATTCATTCTCCTAAGAAAAAATATCAATCATTTAACCTTTTATGATTGCGTATCTCCGGAAGTTCAGAACAGTATATTCAAAACAGGTCGGGTGATAGATGGACAATTGAGAACATCTCATTTGGACATTTATCAGAGAGCAAGTTACTGATTTGAAGAAGGGAGAACACTTGAATGGCGAAAGACGATGTAATTGAAGTGGAAGGTACTGTAGCAGAAACTTTGCCAAATGCAATGTTCAAAGTTGAACTAGAGAATGGTCATACAGTTTTGGCTCATGTATCAGGAAAAATCCGTATGCACTTCATTCGCATTTTACCTGGAGACAAAGTTACGGTAGAATTATCTCCATATGACTTAACTCGTGGTAGAATTACGTACCGTTACAAATAAAGCAACTCCGGAAGAAGGAGGTTGGAAACACATGAAAGTGAGACCATCTGTTAAACCTATCTGTGAAAAATGTAAAGTGATTCGCAGAAAAGGAAAAGTAATGGTGATCTGTGAAAACCCAAAACATAAACAAAAACAAGGCTAATAACAAGGAGGTGCCCAAATCATGGCTCGTATTGCTGGTGTAGATATTCCACGTGATAAGCGTGTTGTCATTTCTTTAACATATGTTTTTGGAATTGGTCGTACGACGGCTCAACAAGTCCTTAAAGAAGCAGGTGTTTCTGAAGACACTCGCGTTCGCGATCTAACTGAAGACGAACTAGGTAAAATCCGTGATATCATTGACAAACTTAAAGTAGAAGGTGACCTTCGTCGTGAAGTTTCACTTAACATTAAGCGTCTAATTGAAATCGGAAGCTACCGCGGAATCCGTCATCGTAGAGGACTTCCTGTTCGTGGACAAAACACAAAAAACAACGCGCGCACTCGTAAAGGTCCGCGTCGTACTGTAGCTAACAAGAAAAAATAAGTAAAGGAGGTAGTTAAAGAATGGCTGCTGCTCGTAAACAAAATACGCGTAAACGTCGCGTGAAAAAGAATATTGAAGCTGGAATCGCTCATATCCGTTCCACTTTCAACAACACGATTGTAACGATTACTGATGTTCATGGAAACGCAATTTCTTGGTCAAGTGCTGGTGCATTAGGATTCAGAGGTTCTCGTAAATCTACTCCTTTCGCTGCACAAATGGCTGCTGAAACTGCTGCTAAAGGTTCTATCGAACATGGTCTTAAAACACTTGAAGTAACTGTTAAAGGTCCTGGTTCTGGTCGTGAAGCTGCAATTCGTGCGCTTCAAGCTGCAGGTCTTGAAGTTACTGCAATCAGAGACGTAACTCCAGTTCCTCATAACGGATGCCGTCCACCAAAACGTCGCCGCGTGTAATTTGTTTGTATAGATTTTGTGTCCCTGTCAATAATGGGTTATGATACAGTTATTTATGAGACGAATACACGACTCGTTGCCTGAGCACATACGGGACTAAACAATGAGGAATTTCGGATGGAATCTCATATGATTCTATTCGAGGTTTCGACGTTTTGAAGGAGGGTTTTATTAGATGATCGAAATTGAAAAACCAAAAATCGAAACGGTTGAAATCAGCGACGATGCCAAGTATGGCAAGTTTGTCGTAGAGCCACTTGAGCGTGGATATGGTACCACTTTAGGGAACTCCCTTCGTCGTATCCTTTTATCCTCACTTCCTGGTGCAGCTGTAACATCGATCCAGATAGATGGTGTCTTACACGAATTCTCAACGATCGAAGGCGTGGTTGAAGATGTTACAACGATTATCTTAAACATTAAAAAGCTTGCACTCAAAATCTACTCTGAAGAAGAGAAGACGCTTGAAATTGATGTACAAGATGAAGGAACTGTAACAGCTGCTGATATTACACACGACAGCGATATTGAAATCTTAAATCCAGATCTTCACATCGCAACTCTTGGCAAAAATGCGAGCTTCCGTGTTCGTTTGACTGCACAAAGAGGTCGCGGGTATAATCCTGCTGATGCAAACAAAAGAGACGATCAGCCTATCGGCGTGATTCCGATCGACTCAATCTATACACCTGTATCTCGTGTAACTTATCAAGTGGAGAACACCCGTGTTGGGCAAATCACAAACTATGATAAATTAACACTAGATGTATGGACTGATGGAAGCACAGGACCGAAAGAAGCGATCGCTCTAGGTTCTAAGATTTTAACTGAACACCTAAATATTTTCGTTGGGTTAACTGACGAAGCTCAGCATGCAGAAATCATGGTTGAAAAAGAAGAAGACCAAAAAGAAAAAGTGCTTGAAATGACAATTGAAGAGCTTGATCTTTCTGTTCGTTCTTACAACTGTTTGAAGCGTGCGGGTATTAACACTGTTCAAGAGCTTGCTAACAAGACAGAAGAGGATATGATGAAAGTTCGTAACCTTGGACGTAAATCTCTTGAAGAAGTGAAAGCGAAACTAGAAGAACTTGGACTGGGTCTTCGTAAAGACGATTGACTAGTTTCATTGTGAACTAGGATTTTCGTGTGTTTTTTATTCATACAGCATCTCTAATTAAGGAGGGGACATCACATGGCATACAGAAAGCTAGGACGCACTAGTGCACAACGTAAAGCAATGCTTCGTGACCTAACGACTGATTTGATCATCAACGAACGCATCGAAACAACTGAAACACGTGCGAAAGAACTTCGCTCTGTAGTTGAAAAAATGATCACTCTTGGCAAACGCGGAGATCTTCATGCTCGCCGTCAAGCTGCAGCTTACATTCGTAACGAAGTAGCTAACGCTGAAACAAACCAAGATGCACTTCAAAAATTATTCGCTGACGTTGCAACTCGCTACGAAGATCGCCAAGGTGGATACACTCGTATCATGAAGCTTGGACCTCGTCGCGGCGATGGCGCACCAATGGCTGTCATTGAATTAGTTTAATCACATATCGTGTATCTAAGAAAGGGCGGGACAGTTCATAACTGGATCTATGCCCTTTTTTAGATACTACGGCTTTTTAGCAATAGGCAAAGTAGAGGTTGAGCTGAGAGGAGGTCCGGTAGAGATGGAGAAGACATTAATTGACGTAAAAGACATTGTATTTCGTTATCACAAAGATGCGGACAAGCCCGCTTTAGACCAAGTGTCATTGCATGTGAATCAAAATGAATGGCTTGCCATTGTTGGCCACAACGGTTCAGGTAAATCCACACTTGCCCGTGTACTGAATGGGCTCATTTTACCGGATGCAGGAACGGTCAAGGTTGGTGAGATTGAGCTGAAAGAAGAAAGTGTTTGGGATATTCGCAAAAAGGTCGGCATGGTCTTTCAAAACCCAGACAACCAATTCGTTGGCTCAACGGTTCGTGATGATGTGGCTTTTGGTTTAGAAAATAACGGGGTTGAGCGGGAATTGATGATAGAGCGTGTAGATTGGGCTGTCAAACAGGTCAATATGCAGGAGTTTCTTGATCAAGAGCCGCACCATCTATCAGGCGGGCAAAAGCAGAGAGTAGCGATCGCTGGTGTACTTGCCGCAAGCCCTGACATCATGATCTTGGATGAAGCAACATCAATGCTTGATCCGATTGGCCGTGAAGAAGTGTTAGAAACCGTCAGACTGCTGAAGGAACAAGGAACGGTCACGGTCATTTCCATCACACATGATTTAGACGAGGCTGCGAAGGCAGACCGCGTTATTGTGATGAATGGCGGGAAGAAATTTGCCGAGGGAACACCAGAGGAAGTATTTGAACTAGATGAACAGCTGGTTCAGATTGGACTTGATCTGCCATTTTCCTACCGGTTGAGTAAGCAATTGAAGCAGCAAGGTGTGCCGCTTGCAAATGCCCATTTGACACAAGAAGGATTGGTGAAAGAGCTATGGACATTACGATCAAAGAATTAGAGCATCGTTATCAAATGAAAACGCCGTTTGAGCGTCTCGCTTTGTATGATGTCAATGCTTCCATCAAAGAAGGCAGCTATGTTGCTGTCATTGGTCATACGGGTTCCGGCAAGTCGACGTTGCTGCAGCACTTAAATGGACTGCTCAAGCCAACAAAAGGGAGCATTGCGCTTGGAGATACGGTATTACAAGCCAATAAGAAGCAGAAGGAACTGAAACCCCTTCGAAAAAAGGTCGGCATCGTGTTTCAGTTTCCTGAACATCAGCTCTTTGAGGAGACGATTCTAAAGGATATCTGTTTTGGTCCGATGAATTTCGGTGTTCCAAAGGAAAAGGCGGAAGCCAAGGCTAAAGAGATGCTGAAGCTTGTAGGCCTTCCTGAATCCTTGTTATCTCGATCACCCTTTGAATTAAGCGGTGGACAAATGAGACGTGTGGCGATTGCAGGTGTTCTAGCGATGGAGCCAGAAGTGCTTGTGCTTGATGAGCCGACTGCGGGATTAGATCCACGCGGACGTAAAGAAATCATGGACATGTTCTATGAGCTTCATCAAAAAGCCAACCTGACGACGATCCTTGTGACACACAGTATGGAAGATGCCGCTCATTATGCGGATCAAATGATTGTGATGCACAAAGGAACAGTAAAGGCGACAGGTACGCCGAGGGAGCTATTTGCCAATCGTACCGACATGTCTTCTTTCGGACTGGACCTCCCGGAAACGATCAAATTCCAGCAGGCTGTCGAAGAAAAGCTGGGGATGACGTTTCCAAGACCGCTTCTGACCATGGATGAAATGGCAGAAGCCTTAACAGCTTTATATCAGGAGGACACGACATCATGATGGATAGTATGATTATCGGCAAATATGTGCCAGGTACATCCTTTGTCCATCGTCTTGATCCAAGGACAAAGCTGTTATCAATTTTCTTTTTTGTCTTTATTGTCTTTTTTGCGAATAACTACATCACTTACGGGCTTTTAGGGGTCTTTACGATCCTTGTGGTGATGGTGTCTCAGGTGCCGCTGTACTTTATTCTCAAAGGAATGAAACCCATCCTTTGGATTGTTCTGTTTACCTTTATTCTGCATATCTTCATGACAAAGGATGGCGCTTTGCTCCTTCACTTTGGTTTTCTGAATATTTATGAAGAAGGTCTAAAACAGGGGATTTTCATTTCACTCCGTTTTGTCTATCTCATCATGATGACAACACTTCTGACGTTGACCACAACACCTATTGAAGTGACAGACGGTATGGAGAAGCTGCTGCATCCTTTCCGTAAAATCAAGCTACCTGTTCATGAACTTGCTCTTATGATGTCTATCTCTCTTCGATTTATTCCGACTTTACTCGAAGAAACAGACAAAATCATGAAAGCACAAATGGCAAGAGGTGTTGATTTTACAAGCGGACCCGTGAAAGATCGTTTAAAAGCGATTGTTCCATTGCTTGTCCCGCTTTTCGTCAGTGCGTTTAAGCGTGCGGAGGAATTGGCGACCGCTATGGAAGCGAGAGGCTACCGTGGGGGAGAAGGTCGTACGAAATACCGTCAGCTTGTCTGGGGAATGAAAGACACGTTCACGCTGCTTCTATTCATCCTGTTAACAGCACTCCTTGTGCTGCTTAGAAATTAGGTGATGCCTAGATGAAAGTAAAATGTACCGTATCATACGATGGGACACATTTTAAAGGGTATCAAGTGCAACCAGGACAGCGAACCATTCAGACGGAGATTGAATCTGCCCTTGCTAGAATGCATAAACAAGACGAACTGATTCCGATTGTGGCTTCCGGCCGGACAGACAGTGGCGTTCACGCAAAGGGGCAGGTCATCCATTTTGACACCCCGCTTGCCATCCCGATGGAAAGATGGCCTTTTGCCCTCAACAGCTTGCTGCCAGATGACATTCGTGTTCTAAAGGCTGAGGAAGTGGATGAGTCATTTCATGCTAGATTTGGTGTCGTTTCAAAGGAGTACCGTTATAGGGTCTCAACGGAAACGCACCAAAATGTGTTTACGAGACAGTATGCCTGTCACTATCCTTATCCGCTGGATGTCGATAAAATGAGAGAAGCTGCTGGGCACCTGATTGGCACACATGATTTCACAAGCTTTTGTGCGGCCAATACAGAGGTTCAGGACAAGGTGAGGGAGATTTACGCCCTCGAGTGGAAAAACGTCTCAGACGGGCTTGAAATGCGTGTGAGAGGGAATGGCTTTTTATACAACATGGTGCGAATTATAGCCGGCACGTTACTTGAAATTGGTTCTGGTAAATTTCACCCTGAGGAGATAAAAGCCATGCTTGCCGCCCGAAATCGCGAAGCGGCAGGCAAGACTGCGCCCAGTCACGGACTGTATTTATGGGAAGTTTTCTATGACAACTAAACCAGGTGTAACATGTTCTTGACACAGGAAGCAGAAAGTTATAAGATATCATATGGTATGTATTTCAACCCCACAAATAAGCCCCGGAAGACTTATCTGTGTTTTGAAATAGAACGTAGCATTTGATTCAGGAAAATTCATTGATTTATTTAGGAGGGAAACTCATGCGTACAACACCAATGGCGAACGCAAGCACAATTGAGCGCAAATGGCTAGTGGTTGATGCGGCAGGCAAGACTCTAGGTCGTCTTTCTACTGAAGTAGCATCACTTTTGCGCGGTAAGCACAAACCAACTTATACACCACACGTTGACACAGGTGATCACGTGATCATCATCAATGCTGAGAAAATCGAATTAACTGGTAAGAAATTGACGGACAAAATTTACTACCGTCATACGATGCACCCAGGTGGTTTGAAACAAAGAACTGCTCTTGAGATGCGTACAAACTACCCTGAAAAAATGTTGGAGCTTGCTATCAAAGGTATGCTTCCAAAGGGTCCACTAGGTCGTCAAATGTTCAAAAAATTAAATGTGTACCGTGGTTCTGAGCATCCACATCAAGCACAACAACCTGAAGTTTACGAACTTCGCGGTTAATTATAAGGGAGGTTAACAATTTGGCACAGGTTCAATATTACGGTACAGGTCGTCGTAAAAGTTCTGTAGCGCGCGTTCGCTTAGTTCCAGGTGAAGGCCGTATCGTCGTTAATAATCGTGAAATTACTGAATACATTCCATTCGCTGCTTTAATCGAAGACGTGAAACAGCCTTTGAACATCACAGAAACAGCTAACAGCTACGATGTTCTTGTAAATGTTCACGGTGGTGGATTCTCTGGTCAAGCTGGAGCAATTCGTCACGGTATCTCTCGTGCTCTTCTAGAAGTAGATCCTGAGTACCGTACACCACTTAAACGTGCTGGACTTCTTACTCGTGACTCTCGTATGAAAGAGCGTAAGAAATACGGTCTTAAAGGCGCACGTCGCGCACCTCAGTTCTCAAAACGTTAATCAATTTTATATTGTATGGACGTTTTACAAAGGTTTGTACAGACAAACCCTATATGAAAAGCATCAGCATCCTGCTGGTGCTTTTTTATTTGTGTTATTTTCTGTCTGGAAACATATAAAATATGATCATAGTCAGGTTTTTGTTTAAAAAATGATGTTAAAGGAGGATGGCATTTATGAATCTAACAACAGAAAGATGTCTCATTCGACCGTTTAATGAGGATGATTGGCAGGATGTCTATGCATATACATCTGATCTAGCGGTGATGAAGTATATGCCAGAAGGTGTTTTTTCTAAAGAAGAGGCGCAGGAATTTGTCAAAAATAATCGTCTTAAGACGGCCAAGAATTTTGCTGTTCTATTAAAAGAAGATCATACATGCATCGGGCATATCGTGTTTCATCCTTACTTTGGTGAGCACACATATGAAATTGGCTGGGTCTTCAATTCTGCATATCAAAACAAAGGCTTTGCTTCTGAAGCGGCGTATGCTGTCCTACATTATGGTTTTCACACAATGAATTTACATCGAATCATTGCCACTTGTCAGCCTGAAAATGTGCCGTCATGGAGAGTGATGGAGAAAATGGGGATGAGGAGAGAGGGATATTTTAAACAGTGTATCCCACAAGAAAATGAGTGGTGGGATGAGTTTTACTATGCCATCTTACAAGAGGAATGGTTTGTAAAGAAGGATTAATAAGTTTTCATAATATGAAGTGATTCATCATCCCGAATATTCTCTGGCTTTTTTAATTGATATAATCAGGTCAAATAAGCAGAAGAGGGGCGCGCGCATGAGGATCTTTGATGCACATTTCCATATCATTGATTTTAATTTTCCCATTCGAGAAAACCAAGGGTATACACCGCCTAGTTATGTGGTGGATGATTATAAGAGAGAGACGGCTGATCTAGGGATTTTAGGTGGAGCCATCGTCTCAGGGTCATTTCAAGGCTTTGATCAAGGCTATTTGTTGAAAGCGCTAGATGAACTGGGTCCGGCTTTTTTCGGCGTGACTCAATTACCTTTTACGGCAACTGATGATGAAATTGTTCATTTGGATCAACATGGGGTGAAGGCTTTACGTTTTAATGTGAAGCGGGGCGGTTCGGAGGATATTTCGAAGCTCGATTATTTTGCGAGAAGGGTGTATGAGCTGGCTGGGTGGCATAGTGAGATTTACATAGACGCTAAGCATCTCCCTGACATCTCATCAACGCTTGAACAGCTGCCGGCCGTTTCCATTGATCATCTAGGCTTATCTGAAGAAGGTTTGCCGCATTTGCTCAAGCTGGTTGAAAAAGGGGTTCGAGTGAAAGCAACAGGTTTTGGACGCGTTGATTTAAACGTGGAACATGCGTTGACATCAATTTATCAAACGAATCCTGATGCACTGATGTTTGGTACAGACCTTCCATCTACAAGAGCGAAACGTCCATTTGAATACGGTGATATTGAATTGATTCAACATCTTTTTGATGAGGAAGCAGCGGATAAAATTTTATATGAAAACGCTGTTAATTGGTATTTTGGCGAATGAATAAAAGTTTCCATTCCATTATAGGGGGTGTGTTCATTGAATCTGAATCAATTGACATTTAGAGAAGCCGTCCAAGGAGACCTCGACAACATCGTTTTGATGCTTTCAGATGACAAATTAGGCCAAAAGAGAGAACGCTACACTCGTCCATTATTAGAAAGCTACCTCAATGCCTTTCATTCGATCGAAGCGGATCCCAATAATGAATTAATCGTCGCTTGTGATCGGGAAGAGGTAGTCGGTGTTCTCCAATTAACAATGATTCCATTTCTAACGTATCAAGGTGGATGGAGAGCTTCAATAGAAGGAGTTCGTACAGCCATGACTCATAGAGGAAGAGGAATTGGCACATTGTTGATCAAACGGGCTATTCAACGCGCAAGTGACCGCGGTTGTCATATGATTCAGCTGACAACAGACAAACAGAGGCCAGAAGCACGCCGTTTTTACGAAAAGTTGGGATTTGAAGCTACGCATGATGGGATGAAACTGCATCTTCTTCGTAAATAAACACACCAAGAAGCAAAGGTATTCACAACCCTTTGCTTTTTTGTGCCTTTGTTTCAAATTTTTGTTATATTGGAGGCGAGAATCTATAGTGGTTTGGAAAGGAGAAACATTTGAAGAAAACAAAAGAGGATCTTTTGACATTTGTCAGGAAAAACTAAAAGAACGTATCAGTAACAATTATTGAAAATGAAGATGTGGTATTAGAATGGAATGGTAATCAAAAAACACCACTTGCAAGTACGATGAAATTAATGGTTTTGTTTCATTTTGTTAAAGCTGTATCCAGCGGTGACATCAAGCTAAATGAAAAAGTGGCATTGTCTGATATAGAGCGGTTTTATATTGATAGAACCGATGGCGGTGCTCACACATACTGGCTGGAGGTCAACGATTTTTCTGAGCATGCAACTTTATTAGATGTTTCCAAAGGGATGATGCAATTTAGTTCGAATGCTTGTACTGATTATTTGATTGACTTGCTCGACCTAAAAAAGATCAATGATCAGATGAAACAAGCAGGTCTTACAGAACATGATAAACTCATGCCGCTGACACCCAAGGTGTTGTGGCCAGCCTATGTATCTGATCATGAGCAGGATGCATTAAAGCAAATAAGCGATGTAACTGATGAACAATACAAATCTCTGATGTTTGAGATTTTTCATATCATGAAGAATGACCCGGAGCATAAAAAGGCGTTAGAAGAAAAATTGATGAAAAAGAACTTGTTAAGCTTGCGTATTCAATCTTTACTGACGCAAAAGATGACAAGGTCTACAACGAATCAATATGCACATTTTATGAAACGTCTACAGGATGAGCTGTTAACAACAGAAGAAAAGCGTCTTTTTAGCCAAATTGTGCTGGGAGAAATATTGAAGACGGAAACAGATCAATATATTTGGTATAAAGGTGGATCGACGTTGTTTGTTGTCACTGCTGCTTTATATCGAAAAACGGATACATCAACTATATCGATTTCTCTATTCATCAATGACCTGAAAGCGGAGAATTCTCACTGGATGGGGGAAGTGTTCGATGAATTTATACTTACCGTAGTAGCAGATCAAAACTTTCGACAACGATTGATTCAAGCTTTTACTACATAATTATCAAAAAACAGAGGGTGACGCCCTCTGTTTTTATTATTTCTTGATGGGAAACGCTTTGTATACATCTTGACGTTTATCTTTTGACTTCACAACTCCATCAACCAGTTCCTTTTGCCAAAGCGCTGTATCGTCTTTGTACACTTTAAAAGAGTGAGGCAGCTTTTTTTCTAGCTGTTTTCTTTTAAACGTGACGGATGGCTCGTCTTTAGCGTTCATCTGGAGTGTCACTTGCTCCACGTTATCGATAAGAATAAAAAGTGCCAATGCATTATATAAGTAGTTTTTTTCAATCGTATCCTTCTTATCAAACCAAAATGAATCAAACTGTTCTTCTGTATCATTGGTATTTTCTTTCACGCCGTATGTCACTTTTAGCGCTTTTTCATCTACGATTTCATACTCGCGAATCACGTTACCTGGAAGATCTGATAAAATAGCGCCGACTGCTCCATTGTCTCCAATATAAGAATTTTTGTGTTTGGAAAGCTGTTTTAATGATATGTCTTCTATTTCTTTTATGTCGCTCTTTTGCTCGGTTGCTTGACTGTTGCAACCAGACAAGACGACTGTTAGTAGCAATAGGATATACATCCATTTCTTCATGAATTTTGCCCCTTTTCTATTCTTTCTATATATATGTTCATTTTATCACAATTTTCCAATCCGTTAGCTCATTGATTTCCATTTACTGAACTGCATGTTTTGTTCAAACCAACGAACAATACAAAGAAAAAAAGGAGTTCAGTCCATGGCAGAAGTTCTTTCATTTTATCAATTGAAAACAAAACGAGATGTCACGCTTGAAAAGAAGCTGTTGCGTACATTGTCTCTTCAACAGGTGACGGTCGCTTCAGAGAAATTCACGAAGAAGCTGTTCCCATTTGCAGATGATCCAGCTGGGATTATGAGTGATGGCTGTATTGATTTCGCCATTGAGGCTTTTTTAGCAGGTGGGAGATATGGTGAGTCTAGTAAGTATGGTGAATCATTCGATGATATAAAAAAGCGGTCAGTTCATGAAGAAGATGAACTGGTTGAGGAGCTAGCAGGGTGTTTGCAATCGTGGGGGAATATGTTCCAAATGGAGCGTAAGATGTCGTGTCTGTATCCATTTGCGAAGGAATTTTTAAGTAAGTGGTGGCAGGAAGGCTTTCGGGAATCAGAAAAAAGGCATAAGCTTCGCCTGCACTAAGCATATTTCCAGCCCTTGTCCCATATCTATAAAATAATGGTGTATGGGAGGGACAGGGATGAAAAGAAAGCTGAAATGGACAGGGTTTTTAATCGGGTTTATTGTCCTCTTATTCTTATTCAGATTTCAGTTTCTAAATGATGATTCGTGGAAATCGTGGAACTTGCCTTTGAGCGGCAAGATCATCTATTTAGATCCGGGTCACGGCGGTCCAGATGGCGGTGCTGTTGGCGGCGAGCTGCTCGAAAAAGAGATTGCACTGGATGTGTCCATGAAGATAAGAGACTATTTGCAGGAGCAGGGAGCGCTTGTTCTCATGACCCGGGAGGATGACTCTGATTTATCATCAAAGAATACAAAGGGTTATGCCCGAAAGAAAGCGGAGGATTTGAGAAACCGTGTGAAAGTCATCAATGAGTCTGAAGCGGATCTCTATTTAAGCATACATTTAAATGCGATCCCATCGAACAAATGGAGCGGGGCCCAGACGTTTTTTTACGGAAAGTATGAAGAGAATGAAAAAGCAGCGAAGTTCATTCAAGATGAATTGCGCAACAACCTTGAAAACACAGATCGCAAGGCGAAGCGAATCAATGGGATTTATTTAATGCAAAATGTCACGAAGCCAGGAGCGCTTGTCGAAATAGGATTTTTATCGAATCCAAAAGAGGCTGGTCAGCTGGCGACTCCTAAATATCAGGATCAAATTGCTGCTTCAATTTATAAAGGCATTCTCAGATATTTAACAGAGCAAAAAGAGCCGCCTGAATAAGGGGCTTTTTCCTGTTTATCGCAGGCAAAGAGGACAGACATTGTAAGGATATGTATGATATACTTGGATTGTAAACGAATTCAATAAAGGGTGAGGTTCTGCTATGATCGGACAAGATGATGTGAGAAAACTAGTTGGGAAGATGGACGAACCTTTCCTTCATATACCGCTTGGTGAGCTGGATGCCATCAAGGAAATCAGCCTAAAGCCTGAAAAAGAACATGTGAGCTTAAAAGTGGCGATTGCCAAGACAGGCACTGCTGAGCAGATGAAGCTGCAGCAAGACATCGTACAAGCTTTAAAAGCAGCGGGCGCGAACACTGTAGGACTTCGTTTTGAAGAACTGCCTCAAGAAACGCTTGAAAAGTTTATGCCGTCCCAGGATGAGGAAGAAAATTTGCTCAACTCTAAAAATCCGCCTGTGTTCTTAGCGATTGCGAGTGGAAAAGGCGGAGTTGGGAAATCAACTGTTTCCGTTAACCTGGCTGTGGCACTGGCTCGTCTAGGGAAAAAAGTGGGACTGATCGATGCTGATATTTACGGCTTTAGCGTACCGGATATGATGGGAATCACCGTCAGACCGACAGTTAAAGGGGAAAAGATTATTCCTGTGGAACGCTTTGGCGTCAAAGTGATTTCAATGGGCTTTTTTGTTGAAGAAAACGCACCGGTCATTTGGAGAGGACCGATGCTTGGTAAAATGCTAAATAACTTCTTCCACGAAGTAGAGTGGGGAGAATTAGATTACTTACTATTAGACCTTCCGCCTGGAACAGGTGATGTGGCACTTGATATTCATACGATGCTTCCGAGCTGTAAAGAAATCATTGTGACGACACCGCATCCAACAGCGGCTTTCGTTGCTGCTAGAGCAGGCGCAATGGCACTGCAAACAGATCACGAGGTGCTAGGGGTCGTTGAGAATATGAGTTACTATGAAAGCAAAAAAACAGGTGAGAAGGAATATGTCTTTGGAAAAGGCGGCGGGGACAAGCTGGCGGAGGAGCTGCGTGTATCAGTTCTTGGTCAAATCCCTTTAAGACAGCCTGATTGGAATGAGGACGATTTTGCACCTTCCGTCTATGATGAGAGTCATCCGACAGGGGAAGTGTATCAACACATTGCTAATAAAGTCATTGAACAATTAGCAGTGAAAGCATAATGAAAGCCCGAGTGGACCTTGTGCCACTCGGGTGATGTTTAACTGCCGTTTCCTTGTGAACCGGAATCATTGCTGCTTTCAGAGACTGCTTTTTTTAGCTCATCTTCGAATTTCTTCTTATAGAGAGGGCTGCTTAATGTTTCTGTAATAACTTTCTCTAAGTGCTTTCTGAACTCTTTGCTTTTGACCAGTTCACCGTATTTCTTTTCCATTTCAGGATCCTTGAGAATATCCATCATCATCTGTTGATAGTCAGGGTCCTTCATCAATTGTTTTAACATCTTTTCATGCTGTTGCTGCATGGATTTTGCGAAAGTCTCGGCAAATTTAGAATCCTCAAAGACCTTCTTCCAGAACTCTTTGCCTTTATCAGAAGTCAGTGTTTTCTCTATTGTTTTTTTCACAGTTTGTTCATCCATTACCAAAGCTTCATTCATTGCCTCGTCATTTAATAACTGTTGAATGGCCTTTTTACCGTCATCTGTTTTCAAAATATCGACGACCATTTTTTTCGTTTCGTCATAGTCCATATTAGATGAGGATTGGGTTTTGGGAGCACAAGCTGTTAGAGATAAAAGAAGAAAACAGCTCATTATACGCAAGATGCCTTTTGACATACTATGGCTCCTTTCGTTACATGTCTTACTTTTAATATGAATGTTTCACGTGAATTTATACATAACAAAAATAGGGGTTGGGTCAATTCAATGAAAAGTCGGGATTTAGTTCGTTTTTTCTTCTCTGTGCTGGCTGTTGGAGCGGTCATTACAAGCGTGGTAGGTTTTGCGCTGGAGTGGGGGAAATATCAGAAGCTGTTTGTATCGTTTGAGATTTTAGAGATTGCGTCTGTGTTATTCTGGTTTATTGGTGTGGGGATGATCTTTAGTGTAATCAGTCAGATGGGGTTTGTTGTCTTTTTGACGGTGCACCGGTTTGCGCTGGAGATTTTCAGGTCGCATTCTTTATGGAATACCATTCAGTTATTTCTTGTGATTTTCGTGCTGTTTGATTTGGCTTATCTGCGGTTTTTGTTTTTCGGGGAGAATGAATCATTTCTTCCATACTTGTGGCTGCCTGTTTTTATCGGTGTGTTTGCATTGATCGTGTCTTATTTTAAACAGCAGCAGTCCTCTAAGAAAACATTTATTTCTGCAATGTTTCTCATGGTCGTCATCACGTCGTTAGAATGGTTTCCGGCGCTTAGAGTCAATGAAGAGGACTGGCTATATTTAATGCTATTTCCGCTATTAGGTTGTAATGCGTTTCAGTTATTAGCTATGCCGCGGTTTTCAAAAGCAAAAGCTACTTAACCTCAGTTGACTTTGTTTTTGTATTAGAGATAAGCTCGCCAACCGTGACGTTTCTTAAATTTTTATCTTTTAAGTGTTTTAAAATAGCTGGTAAGGCTTGAGCGGTTTGGGTGGCTGAATCTGAGGCGTGAAGGAGAATGATGTCTCCGCTTTTCATTCGATCATTTACATTATGAACAATCTGGTCGACGCCCGGGTTCAGCCAATCTTGAGAATTGATGCTGTAATGGACAACGGTATAGCCATACTGTGTTGCAATTTTCAATACCGTTTCATTAAATTGCCCAGTTGGCGGTCTTAATAATTGAATGTCTTCCAGTCCAAGCTTTTGGAATGTATTTTGTGCACGGACAAGATCACGCTTAATTTCGTTTTCTTCCAGCTGGCTATAATTTTTATATGCATAGCCAAGGCTGCCAATTTGATGGCCGTCCTCTTTAATCCTTTTCACAATATCAGGGTGACGCTCAGCCCAAGAAGCAGACAGAAAGAAAGTGGCGTTCTTTATATCGTACTCTCGGAGGACATTTAAAATAGGAACAGCCTTCTCGTCTCCCCAGCCAATATTAAACGTAAGGGATGCATGTTTTGATGAGGTCTCTCCTTTATAAATCGCTCGGGGTCCTTGTTCTGTTTTAAATACCGACAGCGGCGGTGCCTTTTGTACATAAAAAAAGGTTGCAGCTGCAAGGGCTGCTACAAGAATAATGACTACTTGCTTCAGCCGTTTAATAGGCAACACATATAATCGACTCAATTCAAACACTCCTGCCTTGTCCAAGATTGTTACTTGATTGTATGCAGGACAAGGGTTTGACATGCACGATAAAACTATTTTAAAAAAAGTTCTGAAAAGGCGTTGACCAACAGAATGTTTTCGTGATATATTATTAATCGTCGCTGACACACAGTGACAAACACAAACGCTTCGGGAAATAAACTTGAAAAAAGTTGTTGACATAAGATGAAGCGAAATGTTATATTATTAAAGCCGCTAAGAACGGCGAAGATGATCTTTGAAAACTAAACAAGACAAAACGTACCTGTTAATTCGAGTTTTTATAAAAAAATCCTATGATACATCATAGGTAGTCAGTCAAACTGGCGAAAAGCAAAACTTCGGTTTTGTACTTTTTCGGAGAGTTTGATCCTGGCTCAGGACGAACGCTGGCGGCGTGCCTAATACATGCAAGTCGAGCGGACAGAAGGGAGCTTGCTCCCGGATGTTAGCGGCGGACGGGTGAGTAACACGTGGGTAACCTGCCTGTAAGACTGGGATAACTCCGGGAAACCGGAGCTAATACCGGATAGTTCCTTGAACCGCATGGTTCAAGGATGAAAGACGGTTTCGGCTGTCACTTACAGATGGACCCGCGGCGCATTAGCTAGTTGGTGAGGTAACGGCTCACCAAGGCGACGATGCGTAGCCGACCTGAGAGGGTGATCGGCCACACTGGGACTGAGACACGGCCCAGACTCCTACGGGAGGCAGCAGTAGGGAATCTTCCGCAATGGACGAAAGTCTGACGGAGCAACGCCGCGTGAGTGATGAAGGTTTTCGGATCGTAAAGCTCTGTTGTTAGGGAAGAACAAGTGCAAGAGTAACTGCTTGCACCTTGACGGTACCTAACCAGAAAGCCACGGCTAACTACGTGCCAGCAGCCGCGGTAATACGTAGGTGGCAAGCGTTGTCCGGAATTATTGGGCGTAAAGGGCTCGCAGGCGGTTTCTTAAGTCTGATGTGAAAGCCCCCGGCTCAACCGGGGAGGGTCATTGGAAACTGGGAAACTTGAGTGCAGAAGAGGAGAGTGGAATTCCACGTGTAGCGGTGAAATGCGTAGAGATGTGGAGGAACACCAGTGGCGAAGGCGACTCTCTGGTCTGTAACTGACGCTGAGGAGCGAAAGCGTGGGGAGCGAACAGGATTAGATACCCTGGTAGTCCACGCCGTAAACGATGAGTGCTAAGTGTTAGGGGGTTTCCGCCCCTTAGTGCTGCAGCTAACGCATTAAGCACTCCGCCTGGGGAGTACGGTCGCAAGACTGAAACTCAAAGGAATTGACGGGGGCCCGCACAAGCGGTGGAGCATGTGGTTTAATTCGAAGCAACGCGAAGAACCTTACCAGGTCTTGACATCCTCTGACAACCCTAGAGATAGGGCTTTCCCTTCGGGGACAGAGTGACAGGTGGTGCATGGTTGTCGTCAGCTCGTGTCGTGAGATGTTGGGTTAAGTCCCGCAACGAGCGCAACCCTTGATCTTAGTTGCCAGCATTCAGTTGGGCACTCTAAGGTGACTGCCGGTGACAAACCGGAGGAAGGTGGGGATGACGTCAAATCATCATGCCCCTTATGACCTGGGCTACACACGTGCTACAATGGACAGAACAAAGGGCTGCGAGACCGCAAGGTTTAGCCAATCCCACAAATCTGTTCTCAGTTCGGATCGCAGTCTGCAACTCGACTGCGTGAAGCTGGAATCGCTAGTAATCGCGGATCAGCATGCCGCGGTGAATACGTTCCCGGGCCTTGTACACACCGCCCGTCACACCACGAGAGTTTGCAACACCCGAAGTCGGTGAGGTAACCTTTATGGAGCCAGCCGCCGAAGGTGGGGCAGATGATTGGGGTGAAGTCGTAACAAGGTAGCCGTATCGGAAGGTGCGGCTGGATCACCTCCTTTCTAAGGATATATGGAGCAGCGTGCGTTTTCGTCTTGTTTAGTTTTGAAGGATCATTCCTTCAAACATGTCTCTAGCGAGACAGGATTGTTCTTTGAAAACTAGATAACAATAAGTAATACATTCACATTGAATGCAATGCAAAGTTCATCACACATAGTGATTCTTTCTAAAGTAAGAAATGGTTAAGTTAGAAAGGGCGCACGGTGGATGCCTTGGCACTAGGAGCCGATGAAGGACGGGACGAACACCGATATGCTTCGGGGAGCTGTAAGCAAGCTTTGATCCGGAGATTTCCGAATGGGGAAACCCACTGCTCGTAATGGAGTAGTATCCATACTTGAATACATAGAGTATGAGAAGGCATACCCGGGGAACTGAAACATCTAAGTACCCGGAGGAAGAGAAAGCAAATGCGATTCCCTGAGTAGCGGCGAGCGAAACGGGAACAGCCCAAACCAAGAGGCTTGCCTCTTGGGGTTGTAGGACACTCTATACGGAGTTACAAAGGAACGATATAAGCGAAGAGGTCTGGAAAGGCCCGCCAAAGAAGGTAACAGCCCTGTAACTGAAATGTTGTTCTCTCCAGAGTGGATCCTGAGTACGGCGGAACACGTGAAATTCCGTCGGAATCCGGGAGGACCATCTCCCAAGGCTAAATACTCCCTAGTGACCGATAGTGAACCAGTACCGTGAGGGAAAGGTGAAAAGCACCCCGGAAGGGGAGTGAAATAGATCCTGAAACCGTGTGCCTACAAGTAGTCAGAGCCCGTTAACGGGTGATGGCGTGCCTTTTGTAGAATGAACCGGCGAGTTACGATCCCGTGCAAGGTTAAGCAGAAGATGCGGAGCCGCAGCGAAAGCGAGTCTGAATAGGGCGCATGAGTACGTGGTCGTAGACCCGAAACCAGGTGATCTACCCATGTCCAGGGTGAAGTTCAGGTAACACTGAATGGAGGCCCGAACCCACGCACGTTGAAAAGTGCGGGGATGAGGTGTGGGTAGGGGTGAAATGCCAATCGAACCTGGAGATAGCTGGTTCTCTCCGAAATAGCTTTAGGGCTAGCCTCAAGGTAAGAGTCTCGGAGGTAGAGCACTGATTGGACTAGGGGCCCCTACCGGGTTACCGAATTCAGTCAAACTCCGAATGCCGATGACTTATCCTTGGGAGTCAGACTGCGAGTGATAAGATCCGTAGTCGAAAGGGAAACAGCCCAGACCGCCAGCTAAGGTCCCAAAGTATACGTTAAGTGGAAAAGGATGTGGAGTTGCTTAGACAACCAGGATGTTGGCTTAGAAGCAGCCACCATTTAAAGAGTGCGTAATAGCTCACTGGTCGAGTGACTCTGCGCCGAAAATGTACCGGGGCTAAACGTATCACCGAAGCTGCGGACTGTTCTTACGAACAGTGGTAGGAGAGCGTTCTAAGTGCAGTGAAGTCAGACCGGAAGGACTGGTGGAGCGCTTAGAAGTGAGAATGCCGGTATGAGTAGCGAAAGACGGGTGAGAATCCCGTCCACCGAATGCCTAAGGTTTCCTGAGGAAGGCTCGTCCGCTCAGGGTTAGTCGGGACCTAAGCCGAGGCCGAAAGGCGTAGGCGATGGACAACAGGTTGATATTCCTGTACCACCTCCTCACCATTTGAGCAATGGGGGGACGCAGGAGGATAGGGTAAGCGCGGTATTGGATATCCGCGTCCAAGCAGTTAGGCTGGGAAATAGGCAAATCCGTTTCCCGTGAAGGCTGAGCTGTGATGGCGAGCGAAATTTAGTAGCGAAGTTCCTGATTCCACACTGCCAAGAAAAGCCTCTAGCGAGGTGAGAGGTGCCCGTACCGCAAACCGACACAGGTAGGCGAGGAGAGAATCCTAAGGTGATCGAGAGAACTCTCGTTAAGGAACTCGGCAAAATGACCCCGTAACTTCGGGAGAAGGGGTGCTTCTTAGGGTGTTAAAGCCCCGAGAAGCCGCAGTGAATAGGCCCAGGCGACTGTTTAGCAAAAACACAGGTCTCTGCGAAGCCGTAAGGCGAAGTATAGGGGCTGACGCCTGCCCGGTGCTGGAAGGTTAAGAGGAGCGCTTAGCGTAAGCGAAGGTGCGAATTGAAGCCCCAGTAAACGGCGGCCGTAACTATAACGGTCCTAAGGTAGCGAAATTCCTTGTCGGGTAAGTTCCGACCCGCACGAAAGGCGCAACGATCTGGGCACTGTCTCAACGAGAGACTCGGTGAAATTATAGTACCTGTGAAGATGCAGGTTACCCGCGACAGGACGGAAAGACCCCGTGGAGCTTTACTGCAGCCTGATATTGAATGTTGGTACAGCTTGTACAGGATAGGTAGGAGCCTTGGAAACCGGAGCGCTAGCTTCGGTGGAGGCATCGGTGGGATACTACCCTGGCTGTATTGACCTTCTAACCCGCTGCCCTTATCGGGCAGGGAGACAGTGTCAGGTGGGCAGTTTGACTGGGGCGGTCGCCTCCTAAAATGTAACGGAGGCGCCCAAAGGTTCCCTCAGAATGGTTGGAAATCATTCGCAGAGTGTAAAGGCACAAGGGAGCTTGACTGCGAGACCTACAAGTCGAGCAGGGACGAAAGTCGGGCTTAGTGATCCGGTGGTTCCGCATGGAAGGGCCATCGCTCAACGGATAAAAGCTACCCCGGGGATAACAGGCTTATCTCCCCCAAGAGTCCACATCGACGGGGAGGTTTGGCACCTCGATGTCGGCTCATCGCATCCTGGGGCTGTAGTCGGTCCCAAGGGTTGGGCTGTTCGCCCATTAAAGCGGTACGCGAGCTGGGTTCAGAACGTCGTGAGACAGTTCGGTCCCTATCCGTCGCGGGCGCAGGAAATTTGAGAGGAGCTGTCCTTAGTACGAGAGGACCGGGATGGACGCACCGCTGGTGTACCAGTTGTTCTGCCAAGGGCATCGCTGGGTAGCTATGTGCGGACGGGATAAGTGCTGAAAGCATCTAAGCATGAAGCCCCCCTCAAGATGAGATTTCCCATTCCGCAAGGAAGTAAGATCCCTGAAAGATGATCAGGTTGATAGGTCTGAGGTGGAAGCGTGGTGACACGTGGAGCTGACAGATACTAATAGATCGAGGACTTAACCTATATTCTAATGTGAAAAATGAACATTGTTATCTAGTTTTGAGAGAACATTCTCTCCATCAGGTTTGGTGGCGATAGCGAAGAGGTCACACCCGTTCCCATACCGAACACGGAAGTTAAGCTCTTCAGCGCCGATGGTAGTTGGGGGTTTCCCCCTGTGAGAGTAGGACGCCGCCAAGCTTTTTGTTTATATCCTTCCAATGGAAGAAGTTACTTTATCCATTCCGCAGTAGCTCAGTGGTAGAGCTATCGGCTGTTAACCGATCGGTCGTAGGTTCGAGTCCTACCTGCGGAGCCATGCTTCCATAGCTCAGTAGGTAGAGCACTTCCATGGTAAGGAAGAGGTCAGCGGTTCGAGCCCGCTTGGAAGCTTTCCTCTATATGATAATAGTAAATGTTAAGGTTTCTCGTTGATGAGAAGGCTTTTTTTGTTTGTTTTAAAATATATACTTAACGTTTATTGATCTTGGTTCGGCTTATTAAACTAGAAAATGAATCGAGCGATTTTGGTGGAAGCTTTGCCTTAGCTTTCTATATACTCCTTCTATTTGTTCTTGATTCTTCGGCGTATTTCTTTTATCCTTACTAAAGTGATGACTACCTCTCTTACAAAAGACTCTGTACGTTCCTCTTTTTCCCCGAAATTGAATGGTTATTGTTTTTTCCTTTCTGTATCTCCGAGTTTTATTCGCCTTCTTTTTCCTTGTGCGGTATGTATATAAAAAGGAGTAGATGGTTTGAAAGATTTATTTGTAAAGCAAGAATGGTTTGGACATGTGCGTCAGGATGTGTTGGCGGGTATTTTAGTGGCCTTGGCTTTGATTCCTGAGGCGATTGCGTTTTCGATTATTGCGGGCGTTGATCCAAAGATTGGGTTGTATGCTTCGTTTTGTATTGCCATTGTCATTTCGTTTGTTGGTGGACGGCCAGGTATGATTTCGGCTGCTACAGGGGCTATGGCTCTGGTTATGGTTAATTTGGTAGCCGATCATGGATTGCAGTATTTGTTTGCGGCTACGATTTTAACAGGCCTGATTCAAATTGTGTTTGGAATGTGTCGTGTTTCTCGTCTGATGAAATTTATTCCGAGGTCTGTGATGGTTGGTTTTGTCAATGCGTTGGCAATTATGATCTTCATGGCACAGCTGCCGCATTTCGTTGGGGAATCCATGGCTATGTATATCATGACAGGTGGCGCTTTGTTCATCATTTATGTATTACCGATGGTCATCAAAGTTGTTCCCTCTCCACTCATTGCGATTATTGTGATGACGATGATTGCTGTATTTGGGCATATTGATGTCAGAACGGTTGGAGACATGGGAGAGCTGCCTAGCTCTTTGCCAGTTTTTCTTATCCCAAATGTACCGTTTAACTGGGAAACACTTGCTATCATTTTTCCTTATTCCTTAGCACTTGCGATGGTTGGTTTACTTGAATCTTTATTAACAGCACAGATTGTAGATGATATGACGGAAACGTCTAGTCGTAAAAATAAGGAAGCGAGAGGCCAAGGAATTGCCAATGTGGTGGCAGGATTTTTTGGCGGTATGGCTGGCTGTGCGATGATTGGTCAATCTGTGATTAATACAAAGGCAGGGGGACGAGGCCGGCTTTCTACCTTTGTGGCTGGTGCATTTTTAATGGTATTGATTTTTGTGCTCGGTGATGTGGTTGTTCAAATTCCGATGGCTGCTCTTGTGGCTGTCATGATCATGGTTTCTATTGGTACCTTTGATTGGAGTTCATTCCAGCAGCTGAAAAAGAACCCAAAAACAGATTCTCTTGTGATGCTTGTCACGGTCGTGACGGTGGTGTTCACTCATGATTTATCCAAGGGTGTTTTTGCAGGGGTGCTGCTTAGTGCCGTATTCTTTGTGGCTAAAATATCAAAACTGCATATTACCTCTACAGAAAGCCAAGCTGGTACATGGGTTTATCGAATTAAGGGTCAAATTTTCTTTGCTTCCGTGACTGAATTGATTCAAGCCTTCCATCATGGAAACGACCTGAACACGGTTGTGATTGATTTGTCTGAAGCGCGTATATGGGACGAATCAGGTGTGGCTGCGATTGAACGTGTGAAGGAAAAATATCGTACAGCTGGTGTAGAGGTGGACGTAGTTGGAATGGATACGTCTAGTCAAAAGCTTGTGAAACAAGTGATTGGATCTTAAAAGACTTTTCTGTTTGTTACAATAAAACAAGGAAGAAAGTGAAGGATGGAGGTGGCCGGCATGCTTGTCCGTTTGAATCAGGTGCTCGGCCGGATGATGCCGCTCATTACGCCTGTCAGCGTGCTACTTGGTGTATTATTGGCGGCGTATTTAAAAGATTTGACCTTTTTGGTGCCATGGGTGTTTGCTGTGATGACATTTGCAGGAAGTCTGTCTGCTACCTTTTCAGCTTTAAAGCATACGGTGATGCATCCATTGCCTTTAATTTTAACGTTTTTGATTTTGCATGTGTTGATGCCCCTTTACGCTTGGTCAGCGGGGCATCTGATCTTTGCGGGTGACTCCATGACGATCACCGGTTTGACACTTGCCATGGTGATTCCAACAGGCGTTTCTAGTTTAATATGGGCAGCGATGTATAAAGGGAATGTGGGATTAACGTTATCCATTATTTTGATTGATACACTGCTGTCGCCATTTATTGTACCTGCCAGTCTGTCACTTCTCGTCGGTTCACAGGTCCATATGGACATGGCGGCCATCATGAAGGGGCTGTTTGGTATGGTGGTGCTTCCATCTATATTAGGGATGCTCGTACATCAATATGCAAAGCCAGCGGTAACGAAAAAGATCAGTCAGACCTTGTCTCCTTTTTCAAAAATAGGCTTGTTTGTTGTGGTCTCGATCAATAGTTCTGTTGTTGCTCCCTATTTACGTGAACTGGATGGTGCGTTTTTTAGTAAAGCAGCCATTGTGTTTTTCATTGCAATGAGTGGATATGCTTTTGCGTGGTTCATTGGGAAGGCGATGAAATGTACTCAAGGAGAAATTGTGGCGATTGTGTATACGGGCGGTATGCGGAACATTAGCGCGGGTGCGGTGCTTGCCATTAGCTTTTTCCCGCCTGCTGTTGCTGTCCCTGTCGTGATTGGCATGCTGTTTCAGCAAGTACTTGCAGCCTTGTTTGGCTTTTTACTTAATCGTTTTGAGCTGAAAGAACCTGCTGTGATTAAGTCTTTATCATGAAAAAGCCTCCATCCTTTAAGGTGGAGGCTTTTTTTACGATTAATAGATGAGATATTTTTTCCGTTTCTTTTCGAATGTTTTCAGGTCATGGTGGTATTGTTTCATGATGTGTTTGATGGAAGTGCCTTTATTGATTTCTTCTTTGATCCAGCTATTCCCGATGAGTTTATCAAAGCTGCCTGTTTGTAGGAATTGAAAGTCATTAGGATACAAGTCGTGTATTGCTTTGATAATGGATAGACCTGTTTTGACTGCTTCGAATGATTTTCGGTCTGTGACATAAAGCTGTACCCCGTGAGACAAAGTCCCGGCATGTTTTGAAAAGGTAGGGGTAAATGAGACAGGTCTAAATTGAACGCCTTTTAGTTTTAACCCATTTAAATGATCTGCTAGCTCATTGCTATTGATATATGGAGCGCCAATGAGTTCGAACGGTTTTGTCGTTCCTCTGCCTTCAGAAACGTTTGTGCCTTCGATTAATCCTGTTGCTGGGTAAACAAAGGTACTATCAACGGTCGGCATATTAGGTGAAGGGAGGACGAACGGTAGCTTCGTGTCATCGAACGTCATGGATCGTTTCCAATGTTTCATTTTGATCACGTTTACATCAGCGTTGATATGAAACTCTTTGTTAAACATGTATGCAAGTTCTCCAGTTGTCATCCCATGTCTTAATGGGATGGGATAGAGACCTACAAAAGAGGCGTGTTCTGGCTCTAATACGGGTCCTTCTACTTTTAGTCCGCCTATTGGGTTTGGACGATCTAAGACAACAAATGGAATGTTGTTTTCCTTAGCCGCTTCCATTGCATACGCCATCGTGTAAATATAGGTGTAATAACGAGCACCAACGTCTTGAATATCAAATAGCAGGACATCTACATTTTTGAGCATTTCAGGAGTTGGCTTTCTTGTTTTTCCATAAAGAGAGTAAACAGGCAGGCCTGTTTTTTCGTCAGTATACGATTCGACGCCTTCTCCTGCTTGTGCATCACCACGGACGCCATGTTCAGGTCCATACAAGGCAGTCAGTTTAATATCGGGGTGTTCAAATAGCAGATCGACACTGCTTTTCATGTTTGCATCAATGCCTGTAGGATTCGTAATAAGCCCTACTTTTTTCCCTTTAAGCCAAGAGAGGTTACTTGAGAGTAATGTTTCGATACCTGTTTTGACTGTTGCTTTTTTTCCTTTTGTATCTGTTCGTTCTGAATTTGCGGGGGAGGCGGCGGTCAATGTGCTGATCATGAGAATGCTAGCGAGTATCAAGCTTGCTGTCTTTTTCAAGAGAATCCCTCCTATTTGATCTGTTTGCCTTTTAAATTGAGTCCATAGCCAAATGGGTAAAGGGTTTGATTAGGATGAGTGACTGATGGGATAGCGACGGGCAATTTCCCTTTAGGTGAGGCCGCTCCAAAAATCACTTCTAGTCCCGCAGGAATATTCGGTTGATTGAATTGTCCATTTGAGTAGCCTTTAAAACCGTACACAGCTAGTAAGGCGTCGGCTTCCTCGAAATTTGCAGCATCATATGGGTTTCTAAGACTCATGATGACCAATTTTTTGTTTTGTGCTGCTGCTTCTTTCATGACAGCACGAGGGAAGGCCGTTGCCCATTTTTTCGGATCCTGTACACCGTCATCAATGACGCCATCATTCACAGCCGGGTCATTTTGGACAACGTAAGAGCCTGTAATGACATAGTCAGCATCTTGAATGAGTTTGGCTGTTTCTTTGGAGAAGCTCTTATCTGCAAATGTGTATGATTGGATTTGCACAGGTTTGATCTTTTTTTGTTTGATTAGTGATTCAATTGTGACGGACATTGCTTTTGTTTGATCTTCGTATGGTGCCATGAGTACGATTTTGTCATTCTTTTTAGGCTTAAAAGGCAAGGTTTTGTCGTTGTTTTTAAGGAGAGTGATTCCTTCACGTGCCATTTTTTGTTCTGCTTTTCGGTGCGACTTTTGACCAACGAGCTGTGTGGCTTTTTTGATTTTCTTCTCAAGGCTTACTGATTTATTGGCGGAAATGATGCCGCGTTTAATCTTTAATTGAAGGATTTTTTCGACAGATTGATTGATCTGAGATATCGGAATTTCGTTTGTGAGAACTGCTCTTTTTAAAGCATTGAACACATTCTCTAGGTTTTTTTCTGTCTTTAAGGACGTGACAGGTGCTGGCATGAGGGCAATGTCGACGCCTGCTTTAATAGCCATTACCACAGCTTCTTCCTGTCCGAAGTTATCTGCAATCGCTTTCATATTGAGGGCGTCTGTGACAACCACTCCTTGAAAGCCCATGTCTTCTTTTAATAAGTTTGTGATGACTTTTTTTGATAAGGTTGCTGGAACCATAATGTCCTCGCCATCTTTTTTACTTTTATACGTTGTGTCATCAATGGCTGGGAATTGAACATGAGCGGTCATGACCATATCTGCCCCTGCGTTGATTGCTTGTTGAAATGGATACAGCTCCACCTTTTTAAGACGATCTAGATCATGTTCGACAAGCGGAAGTCCGTAGTGACTATCAACAGCTGTATCACCATGTCCCGGGAAATGCTTTAATGTGGAAATGGTCTTTTCCTTTTGAAGTCCTTTCATGGTTTGAAGACCAAGTCGCGTGACTAGTGCAGGGTCAGAGCTAAAGGAACGGACACCAATGACGGGGTTATTCGGGTTATTATTCACATCAAGAACAGGAGAGAAGTTTGTATTGATACCTAGAGCGTTTAATTCTTTGCCGATGATTTTTCCTGTGTCATATGCATTTTTCTTACTTCTAGAGGCACCAATCGACATATTTCCTGGGAAATGTGTTCCCTTTTGTAGTCTTGTGACGATTCCGCCTTCTTGATCAATGGAAATGAGTAAAGGAATGTTGGATGATGCTTGTTGAAATTCATGTGTGAGTTTGACGGTTTGTTCCGTATCAACGACATTTTCTGCAAATAAGATGACACCGCCTAAATGATATTTCTCTACAAGGTGAGAGACTTCTTTATTCATTTTTGTGAAGCCTGTAGGAGCGGATTCACCTTCTGCTTGCCAATTGCGAAAGTCTGGCATGAGCATTTGGCCAATTTTTTCATCCAAGGACATGTCTTGAACCATTTGTTTGGCAGTTGGGAGAGGGGCAGAGCTCACCTTTTCCGTTGGAATGGAAGAGGTGAGCAGGGCCAAAACGAGTGCAGCGGGGAACAGAGCTTTTAACATCGAATTCCTCCTTTTACTTAAAAGATTCGTAGATTGCGGTCATGATGCTTCCATAAGTACCAGTTGGGAAAAGGTCACCTTCAAATTGATTTGGGTTGACTTCAGGTGAAATGACGGGTGAATGTTTTTTATTTGTCAGCAAGACGACGCCTAGATTGTGTTTTGGATCAATCAATGTCATCGTTCCGGTCCAGCCTGTGTGTCCATACGCTTCTTTACTTGCGTACTTCCCAAACATCCATTCCATGTCAGTATTGCCGTTTTTCCGCCAGCCTAGCCCGTAAGTTGGGTTCGTGTCTGATGATTCCGTAAAGAGATCGATAGAAGCTTGGTCAAAGATGGTTGTTTTCCCATAGCCTCCTTTATTGAGCATCAGCTGAAGCAGTACGGCCATATCTGATGTATTAGAGAAAAGTCCGGCATGTCCGGAGACACCTGCCATTGAGTAATAGGCTTTCTCATCGTGGACTTCACCTAGTAAGGTATACCTGCGAATGTTTTCAAAATCAATGACACCATCTCTTGTATTGCCTAGACGCTCGGTTGCTGCAAAATGCTTTGGCTTGAATCCCTTTTTCAGCGGATTGAACATGGTATGTTTGAGACCAAGCGGTCGATAAATCGTCGACTCTACATATTGATCAAGTGGCATACCGGTTTTTTTCTCGATGATCATGCCTAACAGCATGTAATCAATATCACTATAAATATGCTGAGTCCCTGGCTTGTATTGCAGGGGCACCTTTGGCAGCCATTTCATGGTTGTTTGTCTATCTTGGGAGAAAAAAGAGCCCGCTTGCTCTTTGCTATAAAATAAAACACTGGAAGGAAGTCCGGCAGAATGGGTGAGAAGATCCTTGACTCGAAGCTGATCTTTGCCGGTTACCTTTGCATCTGGTTCATCTTGAAAGTCAGGCAGGATGGTTTGTATTTTTTCATTTACATCTAGTTTTTGTTCATATACTAGCTTTTGCAGGGCATAGTTGGTGGCATACATTTTTGTATTGGATGCCAAATCGAACAGTGTGTTCTTTTTCATTTTCTTATAGAATTTGAGTTCTGTTGTCCCTTTATATTTTTGTCTGTAGCCATAGGCTTTTTGATGGACGATCTGACCATCCTTGATAATGATGAGTGCTGCCCCTGGAAATCCTGCTTTGATATCGTTTTGAATCATGTGATCAACCTTCCTAAGCTGCCTAGAAGAAAAACCTACTTGTTCCGGTCGTTTTGCTTTTTTTAAGACGGGATATTCTTCAGGTGCTGTTTTAGACAAAGACGATACAGGATGGGAGCTAGTTGCAAATGTTTGTACTGGTAACCCAAGGAGCATGAACAGACTTGTGATGATGAGAAAATATTTCTTCAAGAGCTAGACCTCCTATTGCTTATTTTCCTCGAATTCAACAGCCATATCATCATGAAATCCAAATAAGTATGTGAAGATAAATCCAGCGACATATGCAATGAAGAGTCCTATTAAGTAAAGTAGCATTTGATGTGTGTGAACGATAAAGGTTAATGGGAGACCTGATACCCCGATTGCTTTAGTGGCGATTTGGAAATAGGCTTGAAATGCTCCGCCGATTCCAGCGCCGAGACAAGCAGTGAGGAAGGGTCTTCCGAGCGGGAGTGTGACACCGAAAATGAGCGGTTCTCCAATTCCAAGCATTCCTGAAGGAAGTCCGCCTGCAATGGCTCTTTTCAGCTTTTTCTTTTTTGTTTTCATATAAATGGCAAAGGCAGCACCGACCTGTCCTGCGCCTCCCATAGCGAGGATTGGCAGAAGCGGGTCATCTCCAATTGAATTAATCAGTTCCATATGAATAGGTGTTAGGCCTTGGTGAAGTCCAGTTACAACAAGAGGAAGGAAGGTCGCACCAAGAACAAATCCTGCAAAAATACCGCCAATGTTTAATAGATAAGTAAGTCCAGAGGTGATGGCATCAGATATAAATCCGCCGACTGGCATGAAGATAACGTACGTGAAAATGCCTGTAATGAGTAGTGTGATGGTTGGTGTGACGATGATATCGAGTGATTGCGGGACGAAGCGTCTGATCCGTGTCTCAACAAGTGCCATAAAAATAGCTGCAAGAAGAACACCGATGAGTCCGCCTCTGCCTGGTAGAATATTAGTGCCAAATAACATAATATCAGCGGCAGCTGGGTTAATGATGAGAATACCTGCTAATGCGCCTAATGCAGGAGAGCCACCAAATTCTTTTGCGGCGTTTGTTCCTACTAATATACCGAGATAAGCAAACAAGCCTGAGCCTATAACGGTTAGGATAATCGCAGCTTGAGATTTTTCATCGAGCCAGCCTGCTTGCACGACCGCTTTTGTAATACCCGTTATAAGACCCGATGCAACGAGTGCTGGAATAATGGGAATGAAAATGCTGGCGATCCGCCGTAAGAACAGCTTGAATGGTGTGCGGTTCTTTTGTGAAATGGCTTGTTTGTTTTTCTGTGCTTCGTTGTTTAAGTCATATGAACCTGAGGCATTGAGCAGCTGTTCAAACGCACTTGATACTTGGTTGACAACACCTGTGCCTAAAATGATTTGCAGTGTTTCCGCTTCGACGACGCCAATGACGCCATCGAGTTCTTTGATCGCGGTGGTTTGCACTTTTTCACGATCAATGGGTGTAATTCGGAGACGTGTCATACAATGTGTGTGGGAAGAGATGTTTTCAGAACCACCACAGAGTGAAAGGATTTCTTTCGCCAACTGCTGATATTTTTTTTGATGACTCATGTTGAATCCCCCTTTGTTTTTCGTTTCATGGAGCGGATGGCATGCCTTGTTTTGTCAATATATTGTGCTGTCTGTTCATATTGACGGGAGGCTAAACTGAGGAACAAGACATCGATTAAATAGAGCTGTGCCATTCTAGAGGAAGTGGCAGCACTGCGAAAAGGTGCTTCATTGGAACCGGACGTTGATAGATGAACATCACACAATGCAGAAACGCTTGTATGACCTGGGTGCGTTAAAGCAATGGTTTTTACTTCATTTTCTTTGGCGAGCTGAAGGGCTTGGATGATGTCTAATGTTTCTCCTGAGAAGGATATACCGAACACAATGTCATTCTTTCCAGCATTTGCGATGACCGTAGATGCGATGTGCATGTCAGTGAAGGCAGTGGCTGCATAATTGATTCTGAGAAATTTCTGCTGGGCATCAGCTGCGACGATGCCAGATGCACCCACACCGATAAAATGGATTTGGTTTGCATTCTGCAGCAGTTGAACAGCTTTTTCTAAAGCTTCTACATTTAAAATAGAGGCTGTATCTTTGATCGATTGAATGGTGTTTCCTGCTGTCTTTTGAATAATGGATTGAAGTGGTTCATCTTGTTCGATATCCCGGTAGCCTTGTTTATCAGTGTGCATTAAGTCTCCAGCGATCCGCATTTTCAAATCGTGATAGCCATCCAGCCCGAGAGACTTACAGAGGCGGATGACGGCAGAGCTGCTTGCACCGGCAGCCTGACTGATTTCATGCACTGTGCTTTTAATGACTTTGTCAGGATGGGCAAGGATATAGTCTGCAATGATTTTTTCAGATTGGGGAAGCTTTGATTTCATTGTGTGTAGTAGGGTGAGTCCGCCTGCTGACATGAGTTTCCTCCTTTAAGATTGATGACGTAAGATGGCTTTGTCGATGTGACCATCTGCTTTGTTGAGCAGGTCTTTGGCTGTCTTTTTATCTGTTTTGGTTTGGAGCATGACGATGGCTGTTTTAACTTCTAAATCGGCTGCTTCAAGTGCTTTTACGGCTTGTTCGTAGGAAGCATTGGTCACATGCTGAATGATGGTGATGGCGCGTTCTTTTAGTTTATGATTGCTTACTTTTACATCTACCATCAGGTTTTCATATACTTTGCCTTGTCTGATCATGACAGAGGTGGAAAGCATATTTAAAATCATTTTATGAGCGGATGCGGCTTTCATTCGTGTTGACCCAGTGATGGCTTCTGGTCCTACGACGACTTCAATGGCGCAGTCTGCTAGTTCGCTAATCTCTGCTTGTTCATTGCAGCTGAGGGCTACTGTTTTTGCTCCAATGGTTCTAGCATAGTTTAAAGCGCCAATGATATAGGGTGTTCTGCCGCTCGCCGCAATGCCGACAACCGTATCTTTTGATGTCAGGTGGATGTGTTCTAAATCTTTTTGACCAGCTTCTTCACTGTCTTCCACATCTTCTGCTGCATGTGAAAAGGCAGAGTCGCCACCGGCCATGATGCCTACGATGACATCAGGTGAAATGCTATAGGTAGGTGGACATTCGACCGCATCCATTACCCCAATTCTGCCGCTTGTTCCAGCGCCTAGATAAATGAGTCTGCCTCCATTCGAGATGGATTCAAAGGCAAAGTCACTTGCTGTCTTTACGTCTGGAAGGACACGGTTGACGGCTTGAGCGACCTTCATATCTTCCTCATTTATCATTTGGAGCATTTCTAGCGGGCTTGCTTGTGAAATTCCCATGGTGTTAGGGTTTCTTGATTCTGTTGTCAAAGAACGCAGTTGAGATGGCTGCATGTGACATACCTCCTTATTTCTTCATTTTCAGTATATTGAGTATGATATGAAATTTCAATATTATATTTAAATACTGAAATTATATTTCAGTCGAAATGTTGTGCTGAGGAGGGTTGAATAGTTAGAAAATAAAAAAAATAAAAATCCCCTTTACAAAAGGGGGACAACCTGTATATAATAACTTTTGTCAGCTTCACGGAAACAGTAAACTTGACAAACTGGCCCGTTGGTCAAGCGGTTAAGACACCGCCCTTTCACGGCGGTAACACGGGTTCGAATCCCGTACGGGTCACCATCATGTGGAGGATTAGCTCAGCTGGGAGAGCATCTGCCTTACAAGCAGAGGGTCGGCGGTTCGAGCCCGTCATCCTCCACCATATGCCGGTGTAGCTCAACTGGTAGAGCAACTGACTTGTAATCAGTAGGTTGGGGGTTCAAGTCCTCTTGCCGGCACTGTTTTTCTTTTATCAATTCCATATGTGGAGGGGTAGCGAAGTGGCTAAACGCGGCGGACTGTAAATCCGCTCCCTCCGGGTTCGGCGGTTCGAATCCGCCCCCCTCCACCATTTTTGGGCTATAGCCAAGCGGTAAGGCAACGGACTTTGACTCCGTCATGCGTTGGTTCGAATCCAGCTAGCCCAGTTAAGACACCTTTTTTAAAAAGGTGTCTTTTTTTTATTTTGACGATTGGAATGTATAACTATTCAAAATATTGTTGAGTTGAGTCAGAAGGCACCGAGAAAGTAAAATATAAGCATGAACGGAAAGGGGATGTACATATGGGAGATCAAAAGAAGGTCACGATTGTTGGGGTGCCGATGGATCTCGGTCAAATGAGAAGGGGCGTCGATATGGGGCCGAGTGCCATTCGCTGTGCTGGTGTAAAAGAAAAATTGGAATCGCTTTCATTTGATGTCGAGGATCTAGGGGATATTCCCGTTGAGCAAAGAGATGATGAGAAAGGTCTCTATACAAGTGAAAAACTGAAAAACTTAACGGAGAATGCTGGCGCAAACCAGCTTCTTGCTGAAAAGGTTAGCAGTATTGTGCAGTCAGGTTCGTTTCCGCTGATTTTAGGCGGGGATCATAGCATTGCAATTGGTACACTAGCCGGTGTAGCCAAGCATTATAAAAATTTGGGTGTCATTTGGTATGATGCGCACGGTGATTTAAATACAGAGGAAACTTCTCCTTCTGGAAATATTCATGGGATGCCACTTGCTGTCAGTCTCGGCCTTGGGCATGCTGATCTAACGAATATTGGCGGTTATGCGCCTAAAGTAAAGCCGGAGAATGTGATCTTGATTGGTGCTCGTTCTTTAGATGAAGGAGAGCGGGCATTAATTAGAGAAAAAGGCATTAAAGTGTATACGATGCATGAAATAGATCGTTTAGGAATGACGAGAGTAATGGAGGAAGCCATTGCGTATTTAAAAGAAAGAACAGATGGTGTTCATTTGTCGCTTGATTTAGATGGCCTAGATCCAGCGGAGTGCCCTGGCGTGGGAACGCCGGTTGCAGGCGGCATCAGTTATAGGGAGAGTCATCTTGCAATGGAGCTTTTAGAGGAAGCAGGTATTTTGACATCTGCTGAGTTTGTTGAGGTGAATCCGGTATTAGATGAGAAAAATAAAACAGCAGAAACGGCAGTTGCATTAATTGGTTCTTTAATGGGTGAAAAGCTATTATAGAGCGGGACTTGTTCCCGTTCTTTTTTTAATTTTGGGGAAATTTAAGGATATGTTAAGGTTTTTACCGGCTGATAAGCGTAACATGCTGTCAAAAATTTGTTACACTATTTTTTAGAGGAGAATGAAACCTTTTGGAACGAGGTTCGTATACATAAAGACCGGTGAAGGCAGAGGTTGAATATACTATGGAAACAATGATTAAAAAGAGAATTAAGCAAGTGAAAAAAGGCGACCAGAACGCATTTGCAGACATCGTAGACCTGTATAAAGACAAAATTTATCAGCTGTGCTACCGTATGCTTGGGAATGCACATGAAGCAGAAGATATTGCGCAGGAGGCGTTTATTCGTGCCTATGTGAATATTGAGAGCTTTGATGTGAATCGTAAGTTTTCCACGTGGCTGTACCGCATTGCAACCAACCTGACCATCGACCGTATTCGTAAAAAAAAGCCGGATTATTATTTAGATGCAGAGGTGGCAGGGACAGAAGGACTGAATATGTATTCTCAAATTGCGGCTGACGGCATTTTGCCAGAGGACGAGGTGGTGTCGCTTGAATTATCGAGCACCATTCAGCAAAAAATTTTAAGATTACCCGATAAATATCGCTCGGTCATCGTATTAAAGTATATTGATGAACTCTCGTTAAAAGAAATTAGTGAGATTCTGAATATACCAGTTGGTACGGTGAAAACGAGAATACACAGGGGTAGAGAGGCTCTCCGGAAACAGTTGAGAGACCTTTGAGTGAGGTGATTTTGATGAGCTGTCAGGAAAAAATCGTCCTGCTTATGCATCAGTATTTAGACGGGGACATTGAGCCCGAAGATGAAAAAGAATTAAAGAGCCATCTGCAATCGTGTGAGGAATGCCGTACTCATTTTCAACAAATTGAGAAATCCATCGCGCTCGTGCAGAGTACATCTCATATAGAAGCACCATCTGATTTCACTGCAAAGGTGATGGCAGGTCTTCCAAAGGAGAAAAAGCGTGTGTCGATTCAAAGATGGATCAAAGCTCATCCGCTAATGGTCGCCGCTGCCCTCTTTGTCATATTGATGGGAGGCAGTCTGTTTACTAGCTGGAATACGGATCATAATTTCAGTGTGTCAAAGCAGCCGAATCTCGTGGTTGAAAATGATACAGTGACGGTACCTAAAGGGGAAACCGTCAAAGGTGATGTCACTGTGAAAAATGGCAAGCTGATTGTAGAAGGCAAGGTTGATGGAAACGTAACAGTCGTCAATGGAGAACAGCTGACTGCTTCTGCCGGACAAGTCACTGGTCAAATCAATGAAATTAATGAAGTGTTTGATTGGGTTTGGTACAAAATGAAGTCTACAGCACAAGACGTGATGCGGGTCATTGGACCAGAGGAGCAAAAGTAAATCAAACAGTTTGAGAGCAGTCTCTAAGGGACTGCTCTTTTTCTATTGATGGACAGACTTGAATGCCAGCCAGATATGGCAACTATTTTCCTTGCTGAAACAAAATGTGGTATAATAGCCACGCTATGTACTTACACATAGGCTCTTTTTTTTATAAAAAATGAATCGAACGAAGAATAACTGAAAATTCTGGAGGACGAGGAAATGGCTTTAGGGGATATTCCTTTTTTGCAGTACCTCGGTAATGCTGTTGATATTCTCGTTGTTTGGTATGTGATATATAAATTAATGATGGTCATCCGCGGAACAAAAGCGGTTCAGCTTTTAAAGGGAATTGTCGTCATTGTTCTCGTCAGGATGGGAAGTGCGTATCTCGGTCTTAACACACTTCAATGGCTGATGGATCAAGCGATTACGTGGGGGTTCCTTGCGATCATTATTATTTTTCAGCCAGAGCTAAGGAGAGCGCTTGAGCAGCTTGGGCGCGGCCGTTTCTTCTCTAGAAGCGGAACACCTGTAGAGGAACAGCAGCAGAAAACGATCGAGGCAATTACAAAAGCAATTAACTATATGGCAAAACGAAGAATAGGCGCGCTGTTAACGATTGAGCGCGATACTGGGATGAATGATTACATAGAGACCGGAATTCCTTTAAATGCAAAGGTCAGTTCTGAGCTGCTGATTAATATCTTCATTCCGAATACACCGCTTCATGACGGCGCTGTGATTATGAAGCGTGATGAGATTGCAGCTGCAGCGTGTTATTTACCGCTGTCTGAAAGTCCTTTTATCTCTAAGGAGCTCGGTACACGTCACCGCGCGGCAGTTGGTATTAGTGAAGTAACGGACAGTTTAACCGTCATCGTCTCCGAGGAGACAGGCGGCATTAGTGTCGCAAGAAATGGTGATCTCCATCGAGAATTGACAGAAGAAGCGCTTGAAGAAATGCTGATTGCTGAGTTTAGTAAGAACAGCAAAGATGCTTCCTCGACCAAATGGTATTGGAGGGGCAAGAAAAATGGATAAGATTTTGAATAATCGCTGGGCCGTTAAGTTTCTTGCATTGGTCTTCGCTTTATTGCTGTATGGTGCAGTCAATTCAGCGCAAGCGCCCACGCCGAAAAAAATCGGTGAATCCTTTTTCCCAACATCAACAACAGACGAAGCAACCTTAACGGACATTCCTGTTAAAGCATATTATGACGACGAAAAGTATGTAGTCACTGGTGTGCCGCAGACAGTCAATGTCACGATTAAAGGATCAACTAGTGCTGTGAAAACAGCAAGACAAACGAAAAATTTTGAAATTTACGCAGATATGCAAAACCTTACGACAGGTACACATAAAGTCGAATTGAAGGCAAGAGATGTATCGAAAGGAATCACATTAACGATTAATCCGTCTGTGACGACTGTGACGATACAGGAAAAAACGACAGCTGAATTCCCTGTTGAAACTGAATTTTATAATCAAAATAAAATCAAAGACGGCTATTCACCAGAGCAGCCTATTGTGAATCCGAAAAATGTCACGGTTACTGGCTCAAAAGACGTGATCGACAAAATTTCTGTCATTAAAGCATTTGTGAACTTAGAGGATGTCGATCAGCAAATTGAGAAAGAAGCGAAGCTCACTGTGTATGATAGCAGCGGGAATGAGCTGCCAGTCGAAGTGAGTCCGTCTGTGGTAGATATTACGGTCCCGATTACGAGTCCAAGCAAGAAAGTTCCGTTTAAGATTGAGCGGACGGGCAGCTTGCCAGATGGGATTAGTATCTCAAGCATCGAGACAAGCCCAAGTGAGGTTACAGTCTACGGTTCTCAAAAGGTGCTGGATGCACTTGATTTTATTGACGGCGTTCAGCTGGACCTAAGCAAGATTAAAGATGATACAGAGATTGATGCCGACATTCCACTGCCAGATGGTGTGAAAAAGGTATCGCCTGAAACTGTTAAAATCAAAGTGAAGGTTGCAACAGCTGAAGAAAAAAAGATCGATAATGTCCCAATTTCTGTCGTGGGTCTGAGCAAGGATCTCAGCTCTGCATTTGTGAGTCCGTCTTCTGGGCGTCTCACACTAACAGCAAAAGGTTCAAAGAGTGCAATTGATAAACTAAAGGCTTCAGATATTGAAGCCTATATCAATGTGGGGGACTTAAACGAAGGAACACATGAGGTCAAAGTACAAGTGAATGGCCCTCAAAATGTGACATGGACATTATCTAGATCGAAGGTCAAAGTGAAACTGACTTCTACTGATACAGAAGATCAGCCGGCTTCTACGAATGATCGGAAAGATCAATCATCCGATGATGATCAGGAAGAGAAGAGTCAAAAGGAATCTACACAAGATAAAGCAAAAAAAGAATCGAGTCAAAGACAGCGGATCAAAGAAGATAACAAAGAGGACGCAGCGTCCTCTTGAATGGTAAAAAAGGAGCGATTGAAACATGGGCAAGTACTTTGGAACTGATGGTGTAAGGGGTGTGGCTAATAGCGAATTAACGCCAGAGCTCGCATTTAAAATTGGGAGATTTGGCGGCTATGTGCTCACGAAGGATAAAGAACGTCCTAAGGTACTCGTTGGACGAGACACGCGTGTATCTGGTCATATGTTAGAAGGAGCACTCGTAGCAGGCTTACTTTCAATTGGAGCTGAAGTCATGCGTTTAGGTGTGATCTCAACACCTGGTGTGTCTTATTTAACGAAGGCAATGGATGCAGAAGCAGGTGTCATGATTTCAGCTTCGCATAACCCAGTTCAAGACAACGGAATTAAATTTTTCGGCGGTGACGGTTTTAAACTGTCAGATGAACAGGAAAATGAAATTGAGCAGCTAATGGATCAGCCAGTTGATGAATTGCCACGTCCGGTTGGCGCTGATCTTGGAACCGTGAATGACTACTTTGAAGGCGGTCAGAAGTACTTGCAATTCTTGAAGCAGACAGCGGACGAGGATTTCACAGGCATTCACGTAGCGCTTGATTGTGCACATGGTGCAACATCTTCTCTTGCAACACATTTATTTGCGGATTTAGATGCAGATGTGTCAACAATGGGAACATCACCAAACGGATTGAATATCAACGATGGCGTAGGTTCTACTCATCCAGAGGCACTTTCCGCTTTTGTGAAAGAAAAAGGAGCGGATATTGGTCTTGCGTTTGATGGCGACGGCGACCGCTTAATTGCAGTCGATGAAAAAGGTGATATTGTAGACGGCGATCAAATTATGTACATATGTGCACGTTATCTAAAGGGTGAGGGCCGATTGAAGGATGACACGGTCGTGTCAACGGTCATGAGTAACCTTGGTTTCTATAAAGCGCTTGAGAAGCAAGGCATTAAGAGCATTCAAACCGCTGTTGGTGACCGCTATGTGGTCGAAGCGATGAAAAAGGATGGCTATAATGTCGGAGGCGAGCAGTCAGGCCACTTGATTTTCCTTGATTACAATACGACAGGTGACGGCATGCTTTCTGCGATCATGCTGGTGAATACACTAAAAGCAACAGGAAAAACATTATCAGAGCTTGCAGCTGAAATGGAGAAATTCCCGCAACTTCTAGTGAATGTGAAGGTATCTGATAAGTATAAAGTGGAAGAAAATGAAAAAGTAAAAGCTGTGATCCAAGAGGTTGAAAAAGAGATGAACGGTGACGGACGCATCCTTGTGCGTCCATCAGGAACAGAGCCGCTTGTACGTGTCATGGCAGAGGCGAAAACAAAAGAGCTATGTGATGAATACGTGGCTCGCATTACGGCTGTTGTCAAAGAAGAAATGGGTATTGAGTAATTGATGTAAAGCAAATCGCAAAGCAGCGGTTTGCTTTTTTTTCGAATAAACGTCATAAGAGGAAAGTTCTATACGAATGATATAAGCGAGGGCAATTTGCTGCTTGCTTTCATACATAAGAGAGCACATCGAAGGTAGAACGTGACAAGCCTCATCGCATATAGTGTAGGGAGGTCTCACTTTCTAACATGAAAGGGATCACCCGCTAAATTGTGATTGACGGAGGTCAGACCTTATAGTACAATCATCCTTGTGTTACTGGATTTTTATTCTAGCAGGAAAGGCAGGGTAGATGTTCAGCCACTCTTATAATTATAGCGCCCGAACTAAGCGATCGAACGACAGATGCTTAGTTGACGAGGATGGAGGTTATCGAATTTTTCGGCGGATGCCTCCCGGCTGATCAAATATAGAGATCACAGCCGTAAGTGTTTCTTTAAAGCAAAGAGGTGACTCTTTGTACAAAGGGAATACACATGATCTCCCAAAATAAACATGTAGAGAGGGACGAAGAAATGTCCCTTCTATTTTAGTAGGCTTTCTTTGTCCCTTTCACATGATCGGGAGGAAGAATATTTATGTGTGGAATCGTAGGTTATATTGGTCAGAATGATGCGAAGGAAATCTTATTAAAAGGTTTAGAGAAGCTTGAGTACCGTGGGTATGACTCAGCAGGTATCGCTGTGGCAAACGAAGATGGCGTGCATGTGTTCAAAGAAAAAGGACGTATCGCTGAGCTTCGTGAAGTCGTTGATGCAAACGTGGCATCTTCAGCAGGAATTGGACATACACGTTGGGCAACACACGGTGTACCAAGCCATCTAAATGCGCATCCGCATCAAAGTGCTTCTGGCCGTTTTACGCTTGTTCATAACGGTGTCATCGAGAACTATGTACAATTGACACGTGAATATTTACAAGACGTCACACTAAAAAGCGACACAGATACAGAGGTTGTTGTTCAAGTCATCGAACAATTTGTGAACAGAGGTCTTGATACAGAGGAAGCTTTCCGTCAAACGCTTCTTCAACTAAAAGGCTCTTACGCAATTGCCCTTTTCGATAACGAAAACAAAGAAACAATCTATGTGGCGAAAAACAAAAGCCCATTATTGGTTGGTTTCGGAGAAGATTTCAACGTTGTGGCTTCTGACGCAATGGCGATGCTTCAAGTAACAAACGAATATGCGGAATTAATGGATAAAGAAATGGTCATTGTTACTAAAGACGAGGTTATCATCAAAAACCTTGACGGTGATATCATGACACGTCCTTCTTATATCGCTGAGCTAGATGCAAGCGACATTGAGAAAGGCACATATCCTCACTACATGTTAAAAGAAACGGATGAACAGCCGCTTGTTATGCGCAAAATCATCCAAGAATATCAAGACGAAAACGGCAAGCTGTCAGTCGCTGGCGATATCGCAAGCGCAGTAGCAGAAGCAGACCGCATTTATATTGTGGCTTGCGGAACGAGCTACCATGCTGGACTTGTTGGTAAACAATACATTGAAGACTGGGCGAAAGTACCTGTAGAAGTTCATGTAGCAAGTGAATTCTCTTACAACATGCCGCTTCTATCTAAAAAACCGTTGTTCATCTTCCTTTCTCAATCTGGGGAGACTGCGGACAGCCGTGCTGTACTTGTTCAAGTCAAAGAGCTTGGTCATAAAGCATTAACGATCACAAACGTACCAGGATCTACGCTTTCCCGTGAAGCAGACTTCACATTGCTTCTTCATGCAGGACCAGAAATCGCAGTGGCTTCAACAAAAGCCTACACAGCACAAATCGCTGTTCTTGCGATCCTTGCATCTGTTGCAGCTGAATTAAATGGTCAATCACTTGACTTTGATCTTGTGAAAGAGCTTGGGATTGTAGCAAACGCAATGGAAGCCCTAGTCGATCAAAAGGATGAAATGGAACAAATCGCTCGTGATTTCTTCACAGTGACACGTAACGCATTCTTTATCGGAAGAGGACTTGACTACTATGTGTGCCTTGAAGGTTCACTCAAACTAAAAGAGATCTCTTACATCCAAGCAGAAGGATTTGCTGGCGGAGAACTCAAACACGGCACGATTGCTTTAATTGAAGAAGGCACACCGGTTATTGCCCTTGCCACGCAAGAGCATGTGAACCTCAGCATTCGCGGTAACGTCAAAGAAGTTGTTGCACGCGGCGCAAACCCATGTGTCATCTCACTAAAAGGCCTAGAAGACGAAGGCGACCGTTTCGTCCTTCCAGCTGTACACCCAGCACTTGCACCACTTGCATCTGTTGTTCCATTACAGCTAATCGCTTACTACGCAGCCCTTCACCGCGGGTGTGATGTGGATAAACCACGTAACCTTGCGAAGAGTGTGACGGTGGAGTAGGGATTAAATAAAATCGGATTTTTGATACCCCTTTAGATATAATTGTCTAAAGGGGTATTTTTGTGTCAATAGAACTAGCAGTTGAAAGATTTAAGCTGAACTTTGATTGATAGATACTATTTCCATGTTGCTATTATGATAAATATTTTTAGGGGGAAATATTATTTTTATTCGATACGTAAAAAAAGAAAAATGGGGAATTGTTTTTTTCTTCATTGGTTATATCGCATTGTTTATCATTTCTTATTGTTTAATTGGTGGTCCTGTTTCAAGTGAAGGACCAATAGGTGTATTCCTTGGATTTTGTATTGTTCAATTTCTTAAATATAGAGCTTTCAAAAAAGATGAAAGAAATAATAAAGGCATATATCATCGTTTATAAGTTATATTTTTAACACATTATACTAAGTGCATAATGAGAGAGCGTCCCCTTGAGAAAGCGTGACAGTTTAAATATTTAACGAAGAAAGAGAGCAGATACATGACCAAACCTAAAATTTACACAATGAGCTTTGCAAAAGTCTATCCTCTCTACATCGCAAAGGCAGAGAGAAAGGGAAAAACGAAAGCTGAAGTCGATACGATTATTTGTTGGTTAACAGGCTACAGTCCAGAAGAGCTTGAGGAACAGTTGGACAAGCAGATAGACATTGAAACTTTTTTTGCCGAGGCTCCTGAGCTTCATCCTTCCCGCAGTTTAATCAAAGGAGTCATCTGTGGTGTACGGGTAGAGGACATTGAGGAAGAAACCATGAAAAATATTCGGTATCTAGATAAGCTGATTGATGAGTTAGCCAAGGGAAAGAAAATGGAAAAGATTTTGCGAGCTTCGTCATGATCATCACAAGCGAGCCCAGTGAATAACCTTCACTGGGCTTTTTTATATTTATAGATCATTCGACCAATAAAAATAAAATCCATTTGAACGAAGTCGCTCTTCATGTCGTCAAAAGAAGTGATACCAAAACAAATTGACGTTTGAAAAGGGAGTGGCGTGATGGACATGAAGATGATTTTACCTCTTATTTTGCTACAAGCGATTTTAATGGTGATTGGTTTGTTTGATTTGCTGAAAAGAGATCCATCGAGGATTAGGGGAGAGGTGAAGTGGGTTTGGGCTTTGGTGATTGTGTTTGTGGCGAGTGCCGGTCCTATTGCGTATTTCATTTTTGGTCGTAAACAATCTTAGTAGGGGGGATTCACTTGAATATGTTGGAGTGTCAAGGCCTGACGAAATCGTATGGACGGCATGAAGTGTTAAAAGATGTCTCGTTTTCTGTTGGGGAGGTTGGATGTGTTGGCTTTTTAGGAGCCAATGGAGCGGGGAAGACAACGACGATCCGGATTTTGACGGGGCTTGCTCGTCCTACGTCTGGCGTTGTGAAGGTGGCAGGTTTTGATGCCACAAAGGACATGGATCAAATCAGTCAGGTGATTGGGTACTGTCCGCAACATCCTGCATTTTATCAGGATATGACGGGGCAGGAATGGATGTATTGGGTTGGCGGGTTATTTCATTTAGAGAAAAACACCATTCGTTCTAAAACGGAGGAATTGTTGAAGCTTTGCCGCATATACGAGGCAAAGGATCGTGCCATTGGTAGCTATAGTGGAGGCATGAAGCAGAGGCTTGCCATTGCACAGGCGCTGATCAATAGCCCGAAGGTCCTCATCCTAGATGAACCTGTGTCGGCACTTGATCCCATGGGGAGAAAAGACGTCCTGACTTTGATTGAGCGTCTAAAGCATGAGATGCTGATCTTTATGTCGACGCATATTTTAGATGACATTGAACGTGTGGCCGATCATATTATCATGATCAACAGCGGCAAAATTGAGATGTCCTCTTCGATGAAACAGCTCAAAGAAGACTATATCCAGCCCGTGATTGAATTTCAGTTAGAACAACAGAATACGAAACTAATGGCTTTGTTAAAGGAGCGGGATTGGGTGGAGGAATGCATGGAGACAGGAGGCACTTATCAGGTGCGAGTCAAAGATCAACATACGGCATTGAAGGAGCTGCCGGGTCTCATCACTGAAACTGGCGGTGTTCTTCTCCAATATCGACTATCTAAGCTAACGCTTGAAGATATTTTCATGAAGGTTGTAACGGCATGATGATGTTGAAAAAGGAATTTAGGGAGTTATTCACTAGTTATAAAATCTTATTTGTGCCAATCATTTTCACGATTTTAATGATCACACAGCCTATTACGCTCAAAATGCTGCCAGATCTTTTGTCGAAATCAGCGAATTTACCTGAAGGGTCTACATTTTATATACCAGAGCCTAGTGCTGGAGAGGCTTTAGCCAGTGCATTGAGTAAATTTGATTCACTCGGCGTGTTTATCCTCATTATGATTGTGATGGGGACGATTGCTGGAGAGCGTGCCTCTGGGGTGACGGCGATGATTATGGTGAAACCGATCAGTCGAATGAGTTATTATGCCTCAAAAATATGTGCCTATGCCTGTTTAACTTTGTTTAGTTTGGTAGTGGCGGTTCTAGCTTCCGTTTATTATGTGGACATCCAATTTGGGCATGTGGATTGGGGCGATGTGTTAAAAGGAACGTTTTTGTATTATCCAAACCTACTGCTCATTGTAGTATCGACCATTTGTGCATCGGCATTCTTTAAGCGCTCAGTGACTGCGGGCGGCGTTTCCCTTTTGATCAATCTCATCCTGTTTACCGTTCCTTCGTTTTATGAGAATACATTAGGGAAGTTTGCACCTAAAGGCGTCACAAGTGCGGCTGAGGAGATGATTCATAGAGGGACTTATTCGGATCAGGCACTTACAAGCTTTCTAGGTGTATCGGTATTGATTGGTTTCTTTTTTCTCATCGGATGGTTTCTTTTTAGAAAACAAGAATTATAGCATGATGTACCCTTTGGATATGAAAATCTAGAGGGTTTTTTATGTATTTAGTAAGTAATAAATAAGATATAAATACATATTATCATGATTTAAATGTTGAAATAATATATACTTAGTATATAATTACTCCGTAAAGGAATGGGAGGAGTTTGCAGATGATTCAGATCAAGCATGTGAAGAAGGAATTCTTTCAAGGCCAGGAGCGGACTGAGGTGTTGAGGGGCGTTGATTTGACGGTAGAAGAAGGGGAGTTTGTAGCGGTGATGGGACCGAGTGGTTCTGGAAAAAGTACATTACTTCAGCTGTTAGGCGGGCTTGATCTGCCTACTGATGGAGAGATTTTGATAGATGAGCATCAGTTGAGTGAGATGAATGAGAAAGAGAGAACGATTTTTCGCCGAAAACAGATTGGGTTTGTGTTTCAAAATTATCAGCTGCTGCCTACATTAACTGTCGAAGAAAATGTGGCGTTTCCGCTGCATGCAGATGGACGTTTAACAAAGGAGAATCAACAGACGGTTGTAGAACTGTTAGAGGCTGTTGGCTTGAATGGACTTGGGCGGAAACGGGCTAGTTTGCTGAGCGGTGGGCAGCAGCAGCGTGTAGCGATTGCAAGAGCTCTAGTCAATCAGCCGTCAGTGCTGTTAGCAGATGAGCCGACGGGGAACTTGGACCGGCATAGAGCGGAGGATATTTTGGCGTTAATGTGCAAGTTCAATCGAGAAAGCAAGCAGACGATTATCATGGTGACGCATGATATTTTCGCAGCAGGATTTGCGGATCGAATCATCCTTTTTAAAGACGGTGTTATTGATCAAGTGATCTCTAGAAAGGATGATGATTATGCTCAGTATGTGGCGAATTTCATGGCGTAACATGATTCAGCATAAAAAGCGGTTCGCCATTTCTGTCTTAGGCATCATGGTGGGGATTGCTTTTGTCACGTCGATGCTCATTGCCGATCGAACGACAAATGATGTGTTTCATTATTATGAGCAAATGTATGTCGCTGATGCAGATTATTGGGTGTTGAGTGATGATCATACGTATGATGAGGAACAGATCTCATCCATTTTAAAGCATCCTGATGTGACAGGATCATTATTAGCGCTGGATAAACAGACGTTTTTTGATGTAGAAGGTGATCACTCTCTTAACCAACGGGCGGTGCGCATTACCGGAGTACAAGATCAAACGAGCTCTTTACTGAAGCTGCCTGTGATTGAAGGGCGTTTGGATAATCAGGGGTTGGTCATACCAGATGTTGTGGCGAAGCTGCTGAATAAAAAAGTGGGAGATACCATTCGTTTTTCTGATTTGGGCGAAGCGAAGGTATCTGCCATTGTGGAATATACACAGCTGCTTTCAAGTCCGAGTGACTGGAAGAGTGCAGAATCATCGAGCTTTCGTGTGATGGCGCCGCTTGATATATTGAGAGACTGGACGGGAATGGATGATCAGCTTTCTTATATGAGATTTCAGACAAATGAAGGCGGGGAACAGCTCTTTCAATCTTTACAGAAAGAGTTCAAGGATGCCGATGTTTTTGTCCAGCCTGTGGTGGCGGATGACCGGCAAAGTAATGACATTGGCGGGTTGTACACGTTCTTTTACCTCATCGCAGGGCTGTCGATGTTTATGAGCGGTTTTATCGTGTTTAATATGATTTATACGAGTGTGATGGAACGGAAAAAGGAATTTGCGATTATGAAGAGCTTTGGTTATACGCAGGGCTCTGTTTCTAAGCTGATGTTGATTGAGGTTTTGATCTTGGCATGTATTGGAACAGCCATTGGGGTGCCGATTGGTGTTTGGCTTGGAGATGTGTTCATGCAAACACTGCTTGGTGTGTTCGCTTTTGATATGGTGTATTCGTTAGATTGGCAAGTGCCTGTTGTAATTTCAGTGATCATTGGTATTGTGTTCCCTGTGCTGTTTTCGTTATTTCCGATCTATCATGCAGGGAAAACGTCTGTGCTACTGACTTTAAAATCCACTACCACTTCTACACTGAAAAAACAATCGGTCATTAGAGCGGTGATAGGGATAGGCTTGCTTTCATTTGTATGGGTGGATCATCCGGCTGCTTATCTTGGCATTTTAGCCAGCATGGTTCTGTTATTCCCATTTTTTCTGCTCTTTTTGAACCGGTTGTTGGCGCCTCTTTTGAAGTTTGTCTTTGGTTACCCGGGCCATCTATCCTCGCAGCATGTCACGCAGCAACTGAATCGAAATGCCAATACGGCGGCGATTCTAGCTGTTGGGATTGCTGTGATCTTGCTTTTAAGTGCGGTCATTGAATCGGCTCCAGATGGCTATGAAAAAGAGATCCGTCAAACGTACGGCGGTGATCTCAGGGTTACCTCTGAAGCGCCATGGACGAAAGCGGATCAAGAAAAGCTGTCATCCTATGAGTCTGTTGAGCGGGTGGAACCGATGATGGAAGCGGCTCCTTTGACATGGGAAACGGCCCATGGAGAGAAAAGACAATTTTCTATCATCGGTGTGGATGAGAAAGGACCTTCTTTTATAGAAGGTGACAATAAAGGCGATTTGTATCAACGATTATCAGAAACGCCTTCTATCGTGTTAGGAGAGCGTGCGTTTGATGAATGGGGTGGGCGTATTGGAGAGAGTGTGTATCTCAATGCACCTTCTGGCCGGCAGCAGTTACAAGTCATTGATGTGGTCAAGACTTCTCATCATTCGGGTTATGTGGCATTTGTCGATCAGACATTTTTACAAGAGGATTTAGGGTGGACGCAGCCCCTTGATATCCTGCTTACGTTAAAAGACAAAGGTGCCGGTGAGTCTTTACGAGATCAGCTATGGGAAGACTTTGGGCAGCGGCTTTCAAAGGTGAAAACAGTAGAGGATGAGATTGAATCAACGACATCGGCTTTAACTGGTATGAACGAGTTAATTTCTATGATGCTCATTTTCATTATTGGGCTCGCGAGCATTGGAACAGCCAATACACTGCTGATGAATACGCTTGAACGTACATCTGAGATTGGCACCATACGGGCGCTTGGGCTGACAAAGCAGCAGGTGAGAAAAATGATCGTCGGAGAAGGTGTGCTCATTGGGTTATCAGGTGTGATTGGCGGCATTTTATTTGGTGTGATTCTTCTATATGTCTCAAGCCAATCTGATTGGCTGGGTGGATTTGTTTCATTCCAATTGCCGCCTGTGCATCTACTGCTGGCAGTGATCGCAGGAATTGCACTTAGTTTAGCGGCTTCGTGGATTTCTAGTGCGACAGCGAGTAAAATAGAGATGATATCATCTCTCAAAGAAGGTTAAATCATATGTCAGTGAAATACGGAATTTTAACATCGCTCTGTCAGCAGCAACATCATGGATATGAATTAAAGCTAGAGCTGGAGTCATTGCTCGGAATAAAAGGAAAAATCAACCCGGGTCAAATCTACACGACGCTTGATCGGTTAATTCGTGATCAATTGGTGACAGCAGTGGGAATAGATGACCAAGATCGAAAGTTGTACGACGTGACGGAAGAAGGCAGACAAGAGCTGGAATCATGGCTGTTGGCACCTGTTCCATATCATGCTGCAAAGGATGATTTTCACTTTAAATGGGGCTGTGCACGGAAAATCAGATTTCATCAAGAAAAAGAAATGCTTCAGCAGCAGAAAGCCGTCATCATGAAAGATGTGATGGAACTCACGAAGCTAAAAACGGAATGTCTTGTGCAAGGTGATGAGAGTCGGTACTTATTGATTTCTGGCACGCTGCTTCATTTAGAGGCTGATTTGAATTGGATTCATCAAATTGAGCATCGGAGCGGGTCATCATTTTAGAGAGGTCTTTCTTTTGAAGAAAGGTCTTTTTTTTGGCTTCGTTCGGAGCATATGCAGATAGGATGGGAAGAAAGTTTGGTATGATAGGTGGAAATTGATTGTATTTTCAGAAAAGGGGTTTGATCAATGAAAACATCACGTAATCCTGAGACCATTCATGCGCCAGTTGCACCGTACATCCATCAAATAGAGACAACAGGGCCGCAGCGGTGGTTAACCTTATCAGGGCAAGTGGGGATGGAAGTCGATGGGACCATCCCAGCGAGCCCGATGGAACAGCTCGAGCTAGCGTTAGAGAATGTAAAACGCAATGTAGAAGCGGCAGATATGAAAGTGGAAGATATAACGAAGCTTGTGTTCTATTTAGTAGGGGAGTTTGATGCCGAGAGTAGAAAACGAATCATGGGTCAGTTTTTAGGGGCTCACCTGCCTTGTATGACGATGATTTATGTGGTGGCTTTGGCTTCACCTGCTTTAAAGGTCGAGGTGGATGCATGGGCTTGTCGGGATATGGATTCGGTTTGAATTGGTTTATTTAATAGATAAAAGGTTGGGTGATTGATGCCCAATCTTTTTTGTTTTGTTATCTTTTAGTATTTTAAATGATTATAATTTTCTTACCCTTTTATACCTCATATGGTAATATTATGGTGATTAATAAGTGGGTTACATTCCACCGTAAAAACACCATAGATCAGCATACATCACTCTAATAAAAGGGAGAGATTTGATGCCATTTATGGAGGTTCAGAATGTAAGCAAACGATATAGCAATGGTGATGGGATAGAGGGTCTTTCATTTTCCGTTGAAGCAGGGGAGGTTGTGGCGCTGCTTGGGCCTAATGGTGCGGGGAAGACGACAACCATTCGATGTTTAACAGGTCTCTATCAACCTGATCAAGGGGAAATACTCATAGAGGGATTTCCTCCTGGTCATTCCCATGTCCAAAAACAAGTAGCTCTTATTCCAGATCAGCCATATTTGTACCCAGATTTAACGGTTGCTGAACATGTTCAATTCCGTGCAAGAGGCTATCATAAAGGTTTAAAACAGATCAAAGAAAAGGTATTTGAGGCGTTGAAAGAAGTACATATCGAAATGAAGATGAACGAATTGTGCGGAAGGCTTTCAAGAGGTCAAAAACAGCGTGTCGTCTTAGCAGGGGCCATTGTGCAAGATGCCTCCCTTTTTATTTTAGATGAGCCGACTGTTGGGTTAGACATTCCTTCAAAACAATGGCTGTCAGATTGGCTGATACAGAAGAGCCTTCAAGGTGGTTCGGTTCTTGTGTCCACTCATAGTCTAGAGTTTGTTCTTGATACGGCTAGTAGGGTGATATTGATTCGAGACGGTGCCATCATGAAAAGTATCGCTGTTCCTAAGCGGCAGGAAGAACAAATGAAGTGGCGGGCAGAAGTCATTCAACTTCTAGGGGAGTGGTCTAGTGAATAACACGCTTTCCCTTTTATGGATGAAATCCCAAAGGCGCTTGATCAGTAAAAATCAAGAAAAGAAAATGCCCTTTTTGATCTTGCTGCTTATGATTGCTGCCATTGGTTTTCAGCTGAGCGCAGTCTCAAGTATGGGCGATTGGAATGCGAGTACAGCTGGATGGTTCATTGTCGTTTTATTTGTTCTTTATACTGGCTTTGGTTTGTTTTCGAATCGATTGCCTAGTCAGATGAACGATATCATGTGGTTGTATGGAAGTGGTGCTTCCTTATGGACGGTTGTGATGAGTGTATGGGTATATCACATTTTTTGGCGATGTGCTCTTCTCATTGTTTCTGCTGTGATGGCTGATATCCTCCTTCTTTGTTTAACGAAGCAGTACTTTTTTCTACTTGGTAAATCACTCCTGTTAACAGCGCTGTTATGTATGATCGAAACATGGATGATTGCGGTATCTTGTGCAAGAACCATTCAAGTATATAAGCGAGTGCTCTTCATTGGTTTTATACTGATGTTTGGTTGTCTTTCATTGCTTATTATGAATCAATTGATATTGAAACAGTCGTCAATGATGGAGATATCTGCTTCTTTTATGTATCAAGTCGGACGCATGATAGTGGAGTTTTCATTCATTTCTGTATTGATATTACTTGGAATGATGATTTTATCTTTCATGATGATGTACAGGTCGAGTCATCGTATAGAGATGATGGAGTCGTTAGTCAAAGAGGCGGCATTTTGGGAGGAATTTGAGGGGAAACAGGTTCATGCAAATCCAATAAGTCCAAAGAAAAGCAAGACGTGGTGGGGGCTTTCAACATTAACGGGCATCTGGGCTTTCCTTTGGCTAGAAATATTGATGATTAAAAAGTATGCTACCTTCCACCTGTTATCCACCATGCTGTTGATCGGTACTTATTATGTCGTCAGTTCTTATTTTTCAAATTGGTTGACTCTATTCTTTCTGGTCATTGGTGCATCTGTCCTGCTCAGTTCATATTACGCGGGGATTGTAAGACACGGGCAAACGGGAATGCTGTATCTTTTTCCGGGTGCTTTATATCAAAAAATTCTTCTATTGGAAGTGTTTCAAACCTTTTGGTTGTATGGTGTCTACTTGGTTTCTCTTATCTTGTTAGAGATTCATGATGTATTGTATTGGGCCATTTATGGGGTAGGGGTTTATATTTGGTTTTTGACCATTCGGCTCTTTGCCTTTACGCAGCCTTTGAGACGAGAAGCGAGTCTTTCTTTGGGCATCTATTATCGATCATTGCTCATCGGATCTGTCATAAGTGCTGCAGTCATCATTGGGATTCATCTGTTCACTAATGGCTGGTTTACAACGATGACATGTGTATTTGCTGGATGTGTATGTTATGTGATGTGTTATCGATGCCGTGGGACTCATTAAAAAGAGGAGTTGATTGTCATGAAACCAGAAGATAAGCTATCCCAATCGGTTCAACGTTTAGTCAATACGAATGAAGTAACAATCGTTCAAGCCATGGGGGAATTAAGGAAATCAGGAAAAGAGGCAGTGCCAGTGCTTGTTGAAGCCTTAAAAGAAGAGGGTTCTTTGCGGAATATTGCAGCAGCGGTTCTTGGTGAATTTGGAGCAGATGCAGGGGATGCAGCAGAAGCTCTTGCTAAACTGTTAGAAAGTGAAGAAGAGGAGACAAGAATGGCGGCTGCGATCTCACTCATGAGAATTGGTCAGCCTAGTTTGCCATTTCTTCTGTCTTTGGCAAAGCGTTATGAGGGTCCTACTTGTTTTTGGGCATCGTGGTGTATCTCTTGGATTGACCCATCAAAAATTGAAAAAAATATGTACGAGTGCCTAAAACAGGAACAAGAGAATCCATCAGGAAATGTGGCCCCCTTTGCCGCAGAAGAGGCACTAGGAAAAATCATCGCTTTTCAATTAAAAGAAAAGGGGGATGAGTAGTGGAAACGCAAATACTTAAATGGCCTGAGCACCTTCCTTGGATTCATTCTTCACATCAGCGGTGTTTACCTGAAGAGCATACTCAGCTTCTTTATTTTTGGTCAGTTAACTGTCCGCATTGTGAAGAATTAACCGACCACATTCTACATAGTGTGGATCAGTTGAGTATCCATTTAACCTGTGTCCATGTTCCATATACGGAAGAAGAAAAATCGATAGAGGTTGTTTCGAAATATGCGGAGGAAAAGAATCTCATTGCTCCCATTGTGTTGGATCAAGATTATGAGATTGTCACAAAATATAAAATTCAAGGATTGCCAAGTTTTTGCCTCATAGATAAAGAGGGACAATTAATTGATCGGAAAATGGGAGATACCGGCTGGGAAAAAATATTAAAAAAACTAGAAAAACGATCATAATTAGAGTTATGGAGGAGAGCGTTTTGTTTCAATCAAACCAAGAATTAAAAAAAACGGTGGTCTTTTATGCAGGTGTGGGAGCTGTTTTGCTGATTCTCATGATGTTGACATGGCTGCCGGTTTCTGCAGACTGGGAGTTGTCGTTGATTTTGTTTGGATTGGGGATTTTGTTTTATGTGAAGCGTGTGCTTTGGAAGGATGAAAAGAGTCATTAATCATAAGTAGGTTACCTAGAATATAAATTCTAGGTTTTTTTATTAAATTTACCTTAAAACATGATTTTTCACATGGGGATGAGATCCAATTTTTTGAAAGTGTGGTAGGATAAATATGCTTTATTTTTATATTTTCCGAAGGAGCTGTCGTGTTGAAGGGATCTAGGGTTGAGTTTATTGATAGTTTACGTGGTTTTAGTTTATTAGGTATTTTGATTGTGAATATGCTTAATTTTCAATATGATTATGATTTTGAGAAGATGTTTGATCCGAGCATATGGGGACAGGAGTTTGGGGTATATGTGACGGAGATCTTGTTCCAGGGGTCATTTTATCCGATTTTCTCCTTTTTGTTTGGGTATTCTTTTATCAAGTTGATTGAATCCACGAAGGCAAAGGGGCTGAATACGAATGCCATCGTCGTTCGCCGTGGCTTTGGTCTTATTGTGCTTGGGATGTTGCATTACATATTCATTTGGAATGGTGATATTCTCTTATATTATGGAGCATGTACGTTTTTCTTGATGATGTTTTTGAGCAGCCGGATCAAAACAATGCTGATTTGGTCAGGTGTGTTAGGTGCTTTGTCATTAGTGGTTTTACCATATCTGATGACCTTTGTTTATGGAAATGATGATTTGTTAACGGATGTGTATGCGAAGGGCGCATACGGTGATATTTTATTGAGCCGGGTGACGATTGAAGACGATATGATGATTGTGACCATTATTATGGCGATCGTGACCATTACGTTGATGCCGATCTTAGGTTTTCTATTCGGTACGATCATGGTGGGGCCATTTGCACTGCTTGGCATGGCCATTGGGAAAAAAGGTCATCTGACAGAAGAAGATCGAGGAATGGCTTATCGTAAAGGCTGGATCTGGATGATTTTGATCGGACTCGCTTTAAAATGTGCGACGTTCAGTGATGCTCCTTGGAGTGAAATGGTGTTGACGTTAGGAGCTTATGTCCTGACGATCGGTTATATTCAAGCTTTTATTGTCTTTTACTATTCAAAGGCTGCTCAAGGGTTGAAACGTCTGCTTGCAGGACTGGGCCGATTGTCTTTATCAAACTATTTGGCTCAATCTATTATTTGTACAACGATTTTCTATTCTTACGGACTTGGTTTATTTGGACAAATGGGCTCAATGTTTGGATTGCTGCTTGCTGTTGGACTATACACAGCTCAGCTGTTCATCAGCTATCTCTATTTGAAAAAGTGGAGAAGAGGGCCTGTAGAATGGCTTATGGGAAAATGGGTATATTGGAGATAAATTGATTTGTTGAGGAACCGCATGGCTGAAGAGCTGTGCGGTTTTTTAGTTGGATCGCATTCAAAAAAGTTCATAAAAGGAGTTGAATATTTTTTCAGTGTGTATATAATGTATATATAGTATATATACAATATTTCATTGCGAATACCAGTACAGAAAAAAGAGGTTTTTTATATGCAAATTACGATTTCTAACCATTCTAAGGAGCCTATCTATGAGCAGATTACGACGCAAATCAAATCGTTGATCTTAACGGGGGAGCTTGCAGAAGGTGCGGCCCTGCCGTCTATCCGAAAGCTGGCGAAGGATTTACAAATCAGCGTCATCACAACAAAACGTGCATATGAAGAGTTAGAGAAGGCAGGATTTATTTATTCGATTGTCGGTAAGGGGTCATTTGTTGCCGAGCAAAACCTAGAGGTCATGAGAGAGAAAAAATTGAAGGTGATTGAGGAACAGCTTGGAGCGGTTGTTACAAACGGCAAGGAATTAGGCTTATCTTTTGATGAATTGCAGCAGTTATTAAAGTTCTTGTATGAGGAGTGAGATGAGTGGAGCATGTGATTGAATTCAAAGGAGTATCAAAACGGTTCAAAGACTTTTCTGTGCAGAATCTTGATTTACAGGTCAAAAAGGGCTTTGTTACTGGGTTTATTGGAGAAAATGGAGCCGGTAAGTCGACCACGATTAAAATGATCATGAATTTGTTAAAACCAGATTCTGGTGAGGTTAAAATTTTTGGATTAGATTATCGCACCCATGAAAAAGAGATTAAGGAACGAATTGGCTTTGTTTACGATGCTAACGTTTTTTTCCCAGGATTGAATTTAAAAGACATCAAACGAATTGTGGCACCTGCCTATAAACGCTGGGATGATAGACTATTTTATCAATATATTGAACAGTTTGGTCTGCCGCTGAATAAAGCGATTAAAACATTTTCAAAAGGGATGCAGATGAAGGCATCGCTTGCGATTGCGCTGTCGCATCATGCAGAGCTGATTATCATGGATGAACCAACTGCTGGTTTAGATCCGGTATTTAGAAGAGAGCTGCTCAGTACGTTACAAGAATTGATGATTGATGGGAATCGAACGATTTTTTTCTCAACACATATGACGACTGATTTAGATCGCATCGCGGATTATATTGCGTTTATACAAAATGGAAGATTGGTCTTTCAACAGTCGATTCATGAGGTGGCGGAGAATTATGCGCTGGTGAAGGGGAGCCTGGATTTGCTGGATCGAGACACAGAAAAGGCGTTTATCCATATTCAGCGTACGGCAGCCGGATTTGAAGCATTAACAGATCGGATTGATGAGGTGAAACTTATTTTTGGGGATGCTGTTGTGATTGAACCGGCGTCGCTTGAGGATATCATGTTTTATTTGAAAGGCGGGGTTGCGCATGTTTCATTTAATTAAGCGTGATGTGATTTTGCAAAAGAAGCAGTTACTTATTTTTATTCCGTTTATCTTATTTTTCATTTTCATGGATGTCCATCCAGTATTAACGTTTCTAGTCGCTAGTGTCTTCATTCCATTTAACACATATGCTTATGATGAGAAGGCAGAAACGAATATTCTATTAAATTCCTTGCCCTATACACGTAAAGAAATTATCGCATCACGTTATCTTGGCGCCATTTTTTATATGAGTATTGCAATCGTGCTGACAAGTGCTGCATTATTTGTGTTTGGGAAGCTGTTTTCGCTATCTGATATTGCGATTGGCAGCGGGCTATTTTTATTGTTTGCGGCGTGCACATTTCCATTGTTTTATATCTTAAAGCCTGGCTATATCACAACGGCAGTGATTATTGGCTTTATCATTTTATCTGCTATGGGGCCACCTGTTGTGATCTATTTAGCAGAGCAATTCAGTGGGATCACTGATTTTATCATGAATTTATCGATCCCTATTGTATATACGGGGTCAACTGTACTGATTATGCTCATCTACTTGCTATCTTGGGGACTTTCTACTGCGATTTACCAGAGGAAAGTGTTTTAAATCAGATGATCACATCATTTATAGAGAATCATTCATTTTGAGGTAGGCCTTTCAAAATGGATGATTCTTTTTTGCATCCGGTGAAATTGACATCCAGTAGAAAACAGGTTATTGTTATTTAACATAATGTTAATTATTTTTAACATAATGTTAAATAAAACATCCTTTAAGAAAGGAATCTGAAATGGAAATTAAAAATAGAATGAAAGTATTACGGGCAGAAAAAGACTGGACACAAAAGGATTTGGCAGAGAAGTTAGGTGTGACTCGTCAAACTGTGGCAGCGATTGAAAATGGTAAATATTCTTTGTCTTTAAAACTAGCATTTCAAATTGCGAGAACATTTGAAGTTGATTTATATGACGTTTTTCAAGAGGTCGACAAGGAGGAACAACAGCGATGATGACAACGATCATACTTTATTCTCTGATTATCCTTTCTATCTTAAGTACGGTCTTTCAATTTAAGAAAAGCCGTGAATATAAACAGGATGAACGGGGCCAATTTATTTTAGCGAAAGCCGGAAGTTTTTCAATTGTAGGTGTGGCATTAGCCTATATATTGGTGGCTGTCATTCAAGCTTTTGTTCATGAATTATCATCTCCAACGGAATGGTTTTATATAGCGATTACGTTTATGTATGTATCAAGTGTTTGCGCAAATACAATTGGCATTATCTATTGTGAAAGAAAATACTAATCTTTTATCTGCGGATGCAAGCTAGGGTACTTCATCATGAAGGGAAGAAAAAATATTGAAAAAATTACTGAAAATAATGCTGATTGCTCTATGTACCATTCTGACTGTCTTGGTTGTATTTGTGGCCAGTGTTTATGTTGTGAATCTAATTAGTAAGGAAAGAGAACAGGGGAAAATAGAAGCTTATGGGCAAAAGGTCTTGGTGGATGGGAAGCAGATGAATGTGCTCATTCAAGGCGATGGGAAAGAAACGATTGTCCTTCTCCCAGGCTATGGAACTGCTTCACCCGTGCTTGATTTTAAACCGTTAGTCAAGGAGTTATCGCCATATTATAGAGTCGTTGTGATTGAACCGTTTGGTTATGGTTTAAGTGACGACACAGATAAAGTAAGGACAAGTCAAAACATTGTGGATGAGATTCATGAATGTTTGCAAAAACTCAACATTAAAAAATATACGCTGATGGGTCATTCGATTGCTGGCATTTATGGATTAGAATATGTGAATCAATATGAAAAAGAAGTCCAAGCCTTTGTTGGCATTGATACGAGTGTTCCTAAACAGGAAACGGATGAATTGCCGGTTTCTAGCTTGCAGCTGCTCAATCAATCTGGCTTTTACAGATTGTTATTGAAAGTGAAAACAGATCAACTGGTGATGCCTAACGTGGATCAACAAACGAAAGATCAAATCAAAATGCTGACCTTCCGAAATTTCTTGAATGAAAGCCAAGCGAGTGAGGCGGAAAATTTCACAAATAACTTTAAAAATGCAGAGCGTTTACATTTTCCTAAGCGTCTCCCTGTTGTTTTCTACCTAGCGGATCAAACGGAGGAAGAAACACCAAGCTGGAAACCAATGCATGAAGAGCTGCTGAAAAATGTAGATCACGGAAAAGTCGTTACTTTCAAAGGCGGCCATTATTTGCATCATACGAAATCAAAAGAAATCGCAGATGATGTGAGGGAGTTTCTATCGAACAACGAGCGCTCACGTTAGCGTTCTTCCCCCTCTGCTTCTGTTTGAGTTGAACAGATGAAACATCGCAATTTTGATCAAAACGAGTGAACTGATTTGTTTTATGATCAAGAAGAGGTGAGGGAGATGATGTATAGTCGGGTGACGCAAGAGGTGATTTCTTATTTGGAGTCGCATTTGATGGATGAGCTGTCGCTGAGACAGGTGCCTGAGAAAGTAGGATATTCACATTTTCATTTGCTGCGTGTGTTTAAACGAGAAACCGGGCTGTCGATGGGGGAATATGTGCGGAAACGAAGATTGGCTACGGCTGCACGGCTTCTTTTGTATACGGATCAGGGGATTTTAGACATTGCTTTTTCGTTACAATTCCAATCGCAGGAAGCCTTTACGCGTGCTTTTAAGCATCTGTATTCCTTACCTCCCGGAATGTACAGGTCGATGATGAGAGACATGCAAATGAAAAAGGAGGAAGATTCGATGACATTACATGAAGCAGTACCTGGCTGGGGTTTGAGTGGTTCACATCCGCATATGTATGAGATGGGTGTTGATACAGCAGAGTTTCATACGGGAAAGCAATCAGGTGTTTTATCATCTAAAGAAGGCGTACAAGATGGACAGTTTGCGACGATGATGCAAGGGTTTCAAGCAAAAGAGTATGCAGGCAAGCGGTTGAAGCTCTCTGCTTTCTTGAAAACAGAGAATGTATCTTCAGCAGGAATTTGGATGCGGGTAGATGACGGAAAGGGTGATACGGTGCAGTTTGATAATATGCAGAATCGACCTGTGACAGATTCTACGGAATGGAATCAATATGCGATCGTATTAGATGTTCCTACGCGCAGTGAATCCATTCATTTTGGAGTGCTGCTCAGCGGTCATGGAACAGTCTGGGCTGACGGTTTTCGATTTGAGGAAGTGAATGAGAAAACACCTACGACAAATATGGTGGAGGCTTCGGCTCTGCCAGATGTGCCGGTGAATTTGCATTTTGAGATTGAGGAGACCGTGTGAGCGGTCTTTTTTTGTTGTATACAAATCTGCATGAACCGTTTATAATGAAAAATATAAATAAACATACCGACGGTCGGTATGTAAAAGGAGGCGTTTGAACTGGCGCGAAATAAGTATCCAGAAAAGACGATGCAGCAAATTTTGGACGTGTCGACAAAGTTGTTTCAGGAAAAGGGATTTGAAAAGACAAGTTTGCAAGATATTATCCATGAATTGAATATGTCTAAAGGGGCTATTTATCATCATTTTAAATCGAAGGATGAAATATTACGCGGCGTGATGGATCGGCAGTTTCGTTATGCAACCGAGAAGCTTGAGGAGTTAATTGAGCATACGGAGGCAGCTCATGCGAAAGAGAAGCTGCAGCTTATCCTGGAGCAGCTTGTGGCAGACCCTCAGTCTCATTCGATTGATGGGATCTTGGTTGATCAGATGAAAAATCCGCAATTTGTGATTGAAGGCATGAAGACAGGTGTCAATCAGGATGCTGTGAGAATCAAACAGTTAATCATTGAAGGGATTGAGGATGGTTCGATGGAAACTGCGTTTCCTGGTGAAGTGGCAGAAGTATTTTTGCTTCTTGTGAATATATGGTTGAATCCCACATTGTTTGTACGCAATCATGAAGAAACGGTCCAGCGTTTGTGTTTTTTAAAGCAGATGATGAAGGGTCTTGGCGTGGATATTGTGAGTGATCTATTTATTCAAAAGGTGACAGCGCACTATGCTGAAATTGGCGGGTATGATCTGCCCGAAAGATAAAGAATGCCAACTGATAGGAGGATGACGTATGATTCATTTTATGAAGGTTGAGCTAAGAAAAGGCCACATGAAGCAGTATATTCAAGCTAGTTTTATCGCGAGTATTGTGCTGCTAGTATTCATCTATTTTATTGCGTTTGCTGCAAAAATTGAACGCGAACCGGGTTTTCAGCAATATACGAATATTTATTTGTTAACGAGTACAGTATGGATGATCTTTTTTTCTATCATCACAGCTATGCTGTATTGGCGTGTAGGCAAGACTGTTGATCAGGAACGCACATCCAATTCAGTGAGATTCCTTTCTCATATGATATGGATGGTGTGCCTTTCAACGTTTGCGATGATGTGCAGCATCATTCCTTCATTTGTTGTGTTTAGTGTGTCTGAAATGTTCTTCCCTATTGTTCATGATACGCTGACGGCAGGTGCTCTGTTTCAATTGATGAAAACATTCTTTATGTTGATTGTTTGTGTTCAAGCGATTGGTTTGATGGCGATGAGAATCGGGTTGAGGAAGAAATCTGTTTTGATGACCGTCCTGACTGCAATTGTTTTATGTGCTGTTTTAGGAAATATATCGCTGGCCATTTATGGAAATGATCAATTGAACCTCGTCCTGTCAGGAGTGATGATCTCGGCAATTCTCATTGTGATTTTGGAATTATGGAGCCGCATCGGCCGGCTGCAAACGAGGTAATTCATGATGGGAAAAGGATGGAGGCATGTGAAGCATACGGTTCAAATTGAAGAAGCAATAACGGAACTTTCGTTAAACTGGCTGGTGGGAGATGTTCGCCTTTATCACCATGAACATCCTTATGTATTGATGAAGCAGACCACCAATCACGTTTTTCCCCATCGGTATTTACTGCATCATCAAGTGCAGGAAGGCAGGCTAGTCATTCAAGATAAAAGAAAACGAGCGATCAGCTTGGGGCTTCATCTTCATCAAACGAATTTGGAGATTTATCTCCCTCAGGCACAGTTACAGTCCTTGTCTATTCATTGTAAAGGAGCAAATCTATTCTTGGATGGACTGAAGGTGAAGGAGGCTGAATGCCAATTGATTTCTGGAAAGTCCATGTTTACGGGAGAAATCAAGCATCTGCGCTTGCAGACAGTGGGTGGACTTATCTCTAGTCAACAGCTCAACACGCAAACATTGAGGCTGCGTAGCACTTCGTCAAAAGTGGAGATGGCAGGTGCTTTTTCGGATATTGATTTGAATTTAATAGGCAGAAGGGTACAAATTCATTCAAAGGCTATGCTACATTCACTCAAATCGACGTCAACTGGATCATCTGTCAAAGTGGCGATTCCGGAAAATGATGGATTTATTTGTTATGTGAAGAAAAGATCAGGTACTTTTCACAATGACTTTCCCTGTGTTGATGATCAGGAGAGAATGGTTTATAAAAATGGAGGGAAAAGCTTTGAGGTCGATATAAGGGGGGGTTCTTTTCTATTAAGTGATGGTCATTGAAGTGATGTTGATCCTCTAATTCGATATATCAATATAAAATAATTTGAATATCTTTTTATGTCAGAATATTTTGTTAATAGTGTTTTCCTCAAAAAAACAATTGTTTTTTAAGGGTAGATTTATTATGATAATATACATCGAAAGATTGAAGATTTTGAATCAGAATGAAAATTCTGATTTTTTATTTTTTATGTTGTTTGTTGATGAGGGGGAATAGAAGTGGCTCAAAAGGAATTAAAGAGAGGGTTAAGTGCTCGTCATATTCAAATGATCGCGCTTGGCGGCACAATTGGTGTTGGCTTATTCATGGGGTCAGCTAAAGCCATTCAATGGACAGGTCCATCGGTTCTTCTAGCGTACGCAGTGTGTGGTATTTTTATCTTTTTTATTATGCGTGCGATGGGAGAAATGTTGTATCTTGAACCGAGTACGGGATCGTTTGCTACATTTGGGCATCAATATATTCATCCGCTTGCGGGGTATATGACAGCTTGGAGTAACTGGTTCCAGTGGGTCATTGTTGGAATGTCTGAGATTATCGCTGTAGGCGCTTATATGAAATATTGGTTCCCAGAGTTACCGGCGTGGATTCCCGGATTAATCGCCATGATCATTTTAGGTGCGGCCAACTTGATTTCGGTTAAGTCATTCGGTGAGTTTGAATTCTGGTTTGCGATGATCAAGATTGTGACGATTATTTTAATGATCATTGCAGGTTTAGGCATTATTTTCTTTGGGTTTGGCAATGGTGGAACAGCGATTGGTTTGTCTAACCTTTGGGCGCATGGCGGATTCTTTACAGGTGGATTTAGCGGTTTCTTGTTTGCATTGTCCCTAGTGATTGCTGCCTATCAAGGGGTAGAGCTCATTGGGATTACTGCAGGTGAGGCGCAAAATCCGCAAAAGACGCTGACAAATGCCATCAAAAGCATCATCTGGCGTATTTTGATTTTCTATATCGGTGCGATCTTTGTCATCGTGACGGTGTATCCGTGGGATCAGCTGAATACGCTCGGCAGTCCATTTGTGGCGACGTTTGCGAAAATTGGAATTACGGCAGCAGCAGGTATTATTAACTTTGTTGTCATTACAGCAGCGATGTCCGGCTGTAATAGTGGAATCTTCAGTGCGGGACGTATGCTTTATACATTAGGTGTGAATGGACAGGCACCTGCTTTCTTTACAAAAATTTCGAAGAATGGTGTACCGTATTTTGGGACATTTGCTGTGCTGATTGGTTTAGCGGTTGGGGTGGTCTTGAATTATGTTTCTCCGCCAAACATTTTCGTTTATGTGTATAGTGCAAGTGTCCTTCCTGGTATGGTGCCTTGGTTTGTCATTTTGATTAGTCATATTGGCTTCAGAAAAGCGAAGGGGGCAGCGCTTGATCAGCATCCGTTTAAGCTGCCGCTTGCGCCATTTTCTAACTATTTGACAATCGGATTCTTGCTGATGGTGCTTGTGTTTATGCTGATTAATCAGGATACACGAATTTCTCTTATTGTAGCAATTGGGTTCTTGATTTTAGTGGCGCTTAGCTTTTTTGTATTTGGAATTGGTAAACGAAAACCGATTGAAACAGCTTCTTCTGATCAAACGGTGAAATAATCAAAAGCCTTGCGGAGTGGACCCGCAAGGCTTTTGTCGTTTACAGAGAAGCTTTGACACGCTGAAAGACATCTGGAAAGTTGGTGAAAAGACCGGTGACGCCGTATTGCAGAAGACGTGTCATGTCTGCTTCGCTGTTTACCGTATATGGGTGAAGGAGGAGTCCATGGCTTCTGACCTGCTGGACATTTTCAAGTGTCAATGCTCTAAAATTCGGTCCGATCCCCACTGCATACGATTTGATGAAGTCGAGCTGATCATCTGTAATAGACGTCATTTGCGCTCTATCTAATAGCTGTACTTTTGGAAGCCGAGGGGCGAGTTTTTGCAATTTTAATAGACTTTCTTGGCTGAAAGATTGGATGATGACCTGCCCTTTTCTCGTATGTTTTCCAAGAAGATGATGTTTCTTTAAGACGGCCAATAGCTTTTCTTCCATTTGTGGATAGATGTCTGGTTTTTTGGTTTCAATATAATAATTTTCTCGTTTACCGAAGTAGCGTAATACCTCATCTAATGTGAGGACTTGCTGTCCAATATAGTGGGTATTTTGTTTGTCGGGGTTGGCTTCGTTAAACCATGCACCGGCATCGAGCTGTTTGATTTCCGCAAGTGTGAGGTCTTTGACCCAGCCTGTTCCGTTTGTCGTCCGGTCAACCGTTTCATCGTGCATGACGATGAGGTGTCCATCCTTTGTCATTTGAAGGTCGAGTTCGAGGTAATCTGCATTCATCTTTGTGGCGAGCTTGTAGGAAGCTAGGGTATGCTCTGGGGCATACCCTGATGCTCCGCGGTGTGCAACGGTTAAAATGCGATCTGGAGATAAAAGATGTTCATGTGCCGATATGGTGGTCGGCACCCAACCAAAAGACAGTAAAGCAAAAGAGAGTAACACGAAAGCAAGTAATCTACTTTTCTTCATATTTTATCCTCCTTTTACGGTAACTGCCTCCATCATAAGAAATAGATGTAAAGGGCATGTTGGGCGGAGATGAATCTTTTATGTGATTTTCATTAAGCTTGCTCTACGCGCTTTCCTGTATTCCATGTCATGGCGAGGAACACAATCGCAAGGATACAAGAACCAACTAGTAAAATGAAACCTCCTGTCCAGTCATAGTGATCGACGACGACGCCCATCATGGCATTAGCAAAAGCAGAGCCACCAATATACCCAAAGAATCCTGTCAGCCCGGCAGCAGTGCCAGCGGCTTTTTTCGGAGCGAGATCAATGGCTTGCAGTCCAATGAGCATGACGGGTCCGTAAATTAAAAACCCGATGCTGATGAGGGCAATATTATCAACCATTGGATTGCCAGCAGGGTTTAACCAGTACACAAGAACCGCAATTAACACGCCAATCATAAAGAGGACGCCAGCAGGTGCGCGGCGGCTTCTAAAGAAGCGGTCACTAATCCACCCGCACAATAATGTACCAGGGATGCCTGCATATTCATAAAGGAAATAAGACCAGCGTGAATGCTCTGGTGAGAATCCTTTTGCTTCTGTTAAATAGGTAGGTGCCCAGTCTACGACCCCGTAACGGACAAAGTACACAAAGACGTTGGCAATGGCGATATACCAAAGGAATTTATTGTTGAGTACATATTTAAACAAAATCTCTTTTACTGTTAATTCTTTTTCTTGATCTTCATATTGTTGTGCCGGATAGTCATTTCGGTATTCTTCAATTGGCGGAAGACCAGCGGATTGCGGGGTGTCCCGTACGAGAAGAATGATGACGAAGGAGACGATAATGGCAATGATGGCAGGGAAGAAAAAGATACTTTTCCACGTCGCAAACAAAACAATTCCTAATGTAATAAGCGGTGCAAGAATCCCTCCGCCGATATTGTGAGCGACGTTCCAAATGGACATTTTCGTTCCACGTTCACTCACCGAAAACCAATGTGCCATCGTTCGTCCGCATGGCGGCCACCCCATTCCTTGAAACCAGCCGTTTAAGAACATGAATAAAAACATGATCCATACACTGGATGTCACCCATGGAAATGAGACAAATAGAATATTGATAAGAGCTGATAGAAAAAGTCCAGCGGCTAAAAAGTATCTTGGGTTACACCGGTCTGAGATCATCCCCATAATGAATTTACTAAAGCCATAAGCGATTGAAACGGCCGCTAGTACAAAGCCTAATTCACTTTTTGTGAACCCCTCTTCCTGTAAATAAGGGATGGCAAATGCGAAATTTTTGCGCAGCAAATAGTAGCCCGCATATCCGATAAAGATTCCCAAAAAGACTTGCAGCCGCAGCCGTTTATAGGTTTCGTCTGTTTTGGCATCATCGAGCCTGTCGATATGCGGAGCTGGTTTAAACCATTTGAACATAAACATCCTCCTCTTGTAGATATGACTGAAACAAAAGTACGAGGTCTGTCTTTGATCTTGTACTTTTTCAGAGACAAAAGAATTGATAACGCTTTCTTTTGTACTCCCATCATATCGGATGGAGTAGATGTTTATGATGAGGCTTTTGTCATTATTTTGGAAAAACAGTTCATGAAGTGATGAAAAAAATCCGCACAATGGCGGATTTTTAATAGTGGTTAAATCGATACATCAATTTTTGCAGATTTCTTTAGTTGATCAATTTCTTTTTGTACTTCTTTTTGCTTTTCTTGAGATTCTAACTGCTTCTTGATTTGTGATTTGACGTCTTTGAAATCAGGTGCTTTTTGTTTTTGTTTTTTCATTTGATCGGCGTATTGGTCATAGTACGCTTTGACGTCTTTTTCAGACACAGAGGCTGATTTAATTTCTTTGTCGACATATTGGCTGTATTTGATGCTGTCGGCAATATCACTTTTCAGCTGATCCATTGTCAGTCCGCTCTTTTTGAGTGCTTCTTCAAATTGAGCATTGTCTTTAAATTGTTTCTTTTCTTCTTTTAGCTGCTTATCGACTTGCTTGTCAGAGGCTTTATAGCCCTTCTTCTCAGCATCTTGCAGGATGAGCTCTTGACCTACTAGCGCATCAATGGTTTGCTTTTTGACAGCTTTTGCGCCTTCTTTAGATGTTGGATCTTGTCCTGACTGCTGAAGCTGACCTTGAATGGTCGATAAGGCGCTATTGTATTCACTTCCTGTGATTTTATCTTTGTTGACGGTCGCAACGACCTTTTGATCATCAATTTTTTGTGCGTCTAATTTCTTTTGCATCTCTTCCATTTGCTTTTGCTGCTCTTTTTGGTCAGCCTGTGTTGTTTCCTTGCTGTTGGCTGAATCGTTTTGCTTATCCTGTTTCGCATCGTTTGATGAGCAGGCTGCAAGCCCCACTGATAACAGACAAGCAATGAGTGTATATGATACTTTTTTCAATTATTTTCTCTCCCTTCGGTATGAGAACATCTAGTGCGCATTCTAACCGTTTTAGAGGAAAAATAAAACCGTACAGACGAATTGTTAGCGGATTGACATGTTTTTTATCTGTTTGTCCTCATTTTGTCTTCTCATAGTCATCATATGACAGCTCAAGTTTGGAATAATTGTTCCATCGCTTCGTCGAGATTGGTGATCGGCTGGCGGCAACTGTAGTTCTCACAAATATAGACTGTCGTACTGTCGTTGATCGTTTTGTAATCTTTTGCAAAAGGTGCGAGCCTTGCTAATTCTTGCCCTGTTTCGGCAGTTAAAATGAGATCAAATGGCATGAATCGTTTTTGCAATGCTTGTAGAAGCTGTTCTTTTTGCGGATCACCCTTTTTCCCGAGAATAATGATTTCTCGTTTTACGGCATATTGGCTTAATAGTCCTTGTAAAAAGGCGGTATGTCCGCTTGGGTAGGAAGAGACATCGACGTAAAAGGCGCTGAACATCTTCTCTAGTGTTTCGATCCAGTCTTGACGTCCGATCATTCTGCTTAGTTTCAGAAGCTGTTGGAGTGCGGTGCTGTTACCAGACGGCATGGCCCCGTCGTATACTTCTTTTTCACGAACGATAAGCGTTTCTGCATCTGAGCCTGAGAAGAAAAAGCCCCCGATTTGCTCATCCCAAAATAGTTCAAACATATTTTCACCAACGGCTCTGGCTTTTGTCAGCCAATCTAGGTCAAAGGTCGCTTCGTATAAAGACATATACGCTGTGAGCATGTGCGCATAATCCTCGATAAAGCCTAGATGCTTTACGTCCCCTTCCCTGTAGCGGACCATGAGCCGTTCCTGCTGGACGAGGTGTGTTTCGAGAAAAGACATCGCCTGTTTTGCCATGCGTATGGCCTCTTTTTCATGAAAGACACTCCCTGCTTTGGCAAGTGCGGAAATCATCAGCGCATTCCACGAGGTGAGTACCTTGTCATCGATTAGCGGTGCAGGTCGCTGCTGTCTTACAGTGAGTAAGATGTGTCGAGCGGATTGCAGTTTGGAATGAAGGGTTTTGTCGTCGATTGAATATGCTGCCTTGATGTCATCAAATGAGGTAGAAATGGTATGAGGGATGTTCTGTCCTTCAAAATTTCCTTCCTCTGTGATGTGGTAGACCGCACAAAATAAAGTGCCGAGGTCATCACCTAAATGGGTCATGATCTCCTTTTTTGTCCAAACGTAATATTGCCCTTCCTTTCCTTCTGAATCGGCATCGATTGCCGAATAAAAAGAGCCGTCACGATTCATCATGTCTCGTTTGATAAATTGAATGAGGTCTTGGACAAGCTTTTCGTACTCAGGGTGTTGAGTGATTTGATAGGCTTCGGTGTAGGCATCTATTAGCAAGGCGTTATCATACAGCATCTTTTCAAAATGCGGCACAAGCCATTTTTCATCGGTTGAATACCGAGTAAATCCAGAACCAATATGATCATAAATACCGCCGTTTGCCATACCGTTTAACGTTTTTGTGACAGCATATAACGCATTTTCTTGCCCTGTCCATGCAAAATAACGCATGAGAAACGTGAGCATATGAGGCGCAGGAAATTTAGGCGCAGAACCGAAGCCGCCATACAGCGTATCAAAGCTGCTCATGAGCTGATAATAGGCTTTGTGAATCGACTCCTGAGTGAGCGTATTTTCTGTCTGCCCTGCTGCCTTGATCCGCAAATTATTTGTTGCCTTTTCTGCCAATGATTCAATATGATCTCGGTCGTTATGGTACGCATCGAGCAATTGCGTCAGTGCTTCAATGAAGCCAGGACGTCCGTAAGCACTTCTTTTTGGAAAATAAGTCCCCGCATAAAACGGCTTTTGATCAGGCGTGACAAACACGTTGAGCGGCCAGCCGCCTTGCCCGGTCATCATCTGACAAACGGACATATACATCGAGTCAATATCTGGACGCTCCTCACGATCGACTTTGATTGAAATGAAATGCTCGTTTAGGATGTCAGCGACTTGTTGATCTTCGAAACATTCGTGTGCCATGACGTGGCACCAGTGACAAGTTCCTTTGGTTAACCATACCCAATCGATACGAAAACAGGTTTGTTTTCGCGTTTCGCTTTTTTGAATGCTTCGTCTGACCATGTGTACCAGTTGACTGGGTTATAGGCATGTTGAAGTAAATATGGAGACTTCTCAGCGATTAATCTATTGGGTTTACTTTTATTGGGCATTAGACCACCTTCTTTCCTATTTCTATGTGCTTTTATTTTGACAGAAATGTTATTTCAGTATTCTGTTGAAATTTCTTTCACAACTTCTTGTTCATTAACATATTTGTATTTACTCAAGAATGCAACTAAACATTCAGTTGTCATAGCGTACTGAGATAGATTGGATAATATGTTACTCGATTGGATGTCGATATTAACATTACCTAGCTTCCTTGTGAAATATTGTTGATTACTATTATAACTTTTAAGGTTATCGATAATTTTTTTTAAGAAATGCAGTTCAAATTTTCCGTGAATGAGAGTGTCTAAATTGCAGTAGACCTTTGAAAAATTTTCAAAATAACGCTCTTCTACTTTGTCTATTATTTGATTAAATTTGTACAAGTTTTCTTCTGAATGTTTTCTCCGCATATTAATATCTTTGTTCAATTTAGTTAAATAATATTCTTTGAGAATATCAAAATTAGTTTCTTTTAGTATTTTAATCTGATCGATTTTTATTTCAACAAAATCTTCTATCTTGAATTTCTTTATCATTATTGGTGAGTCTAACTCTTGAAAGGATATAATAAAAGCATTTATGGGAGCGAAAATTTCTCGAAAAAATTTATGACGTTCAATAAAGTCTTTTAATACTTTTTTAAAATCTGAATCAATAGAATTTAATCCGAATTCTTTTATCAATAAACTTTTGAGAGTTTCGATATTAACATAAAAATTCTCCAGTGAATGGTATGGTGTTTCGTAAATTGTTTCGTGCTTTTTATATGTGTTTAATCCATAATCCTTATCTACAAAAAATGCTTTAACTACATTATCATATTTACTATTTGATGATATCTTTTTCCATATCTTCAATAAGCTAATTTTACCCTTACAATTATAGCTTAAAATTTTTTCTGGTGAGTAATTTGTGTATTTTCCTATTCTATCCAAATAGTACTTTCTATCTTCTCCCTCAAAAAAACAGTGTATATGATTCTTATTATGACAAGGGACATATTTCATTGAAAAATCCATCCAGACAACTGATGCCTCTGTCAGAGATTCCCTCATAAATTCTTTAGTAATAGCCATATCTTAAAAATCCACCTCACCTGCATCTGTATCAGATTTCAATTCCGAATCAAAATTCCAATCTGTACTATCTATTAATTCTATTTCATCTAGAATTTCTTTGGATATATCAAACAATCTTTCATCTCGAAAAATAAATGGAGAATGAGTAACACACAATAATAAACTACAATTACCCGACTGAATGATGTCTGGTATATATTGTTCTTGCCACTTCATTGAGAGTGAAAGTTCAGGTTCGTCAAATAAAATGATATAGTTCTTCTTATGTTCCAAGTAAATTTTCGAAAAGGTTGAGATTATTTGTTTCTCTCCTGATGAGAGTTTTCTTAATGGAATCTCTTTGTTATAATGATTATTTATTATTTGTAATGTTACATTACTTGCATCATAATGGTATTTTTTATTAACTAAGTATTTGTTACAAACTTTCACAAATTTTTCGATTCTGTTATCTATCGTCCGTAATTGTTCATGACTAGCCAGCAAGTTCTTTATAAAGTTCAAAAGATAACTATTTTTTGGGGAGTAAATTTCCTCGCTTTCAACTAATCGTATTATTATTTCTTTATAAGACACCTCAATCTCTGATCCAACACGATCTAAAGATATTTTTAAATTGTTCAAGTTTATTTTTTCATCCTTATTGTTTGAAATTTCATTTTTAACATATTGTTTTAATAGTATTGCAGTCATTTGGTTAAAACTATTTATAGAAGTTTTTCGAATTATTTGTAATAATTCATCAATGGTTGTTTCTACATCAGACATACCGAACTTAATAAGCTCCCCCTTATTAGAAAATGCGTCTTCACTCAATTTAGGGAATACAATCTCAATATTATTATGAAAATTATCATCAAAATCATCATCGTCGTCATCATCATTATCAACTTCAGTGAAACCCTTTAGCTTCGTAATGTCTTCTTCTATCCTTCTAAAAGTAGGAAAGTATAATATTTCATTATTTATTAAAAGTTCATCTAGCCTATTTTCTAATTTAGAGATAGCATTAACATTTAAGTCAATGGTTCTGGTAAATTCGTAAAGATTTTTTTCTAAGTATACTTTAGGGAGACCTGTTTCGGAGGAAATTTTTTCACAGAGGGATGTGAAAAATTCAGTATCTAATAATTCCCTATGTGTATATTGGGCTTTTAAGGTTGCTAATTTTGTAATTTCATCTAAATAGTTATTAATAATTTTTTTGAAATGGGAATTAATTCTTCGATTTCGTGGATTTCTTCTTTTTAAGAAATAATATTGTTTTATATCATCTGCAGTAAATTCATAGCTTTCAGAATCTCCAAATATGATCTCTATTTTTTCAAATTCAACTTTGGTTAATTCAGAAAATCGCTTTGTTAGTGTATAAAATATTGTGGAAAGTATCGTCGTCTTACCCAAACCATTTTCACCGATATATATGTTTTCAGTCTCATCAAACTTTAAACAGACATTCATACTCCCGAATAACCTGTAAATTTTGAACTGACTTATTATTTTATTCATTATCATATCTCCTTTTCATTTTTAGCCTAAGAAGCAACGCCCTGCATAATAAAAACAAAGTTTGCTTATTACTACAAATAATGTACATCTAAAATGATTTCTTGTATAGGATTGTTTTGGGAAAAATGAAATTTATTAGATAAATCTTTAAATTATAAAAATATTTTAACATGCGTCTATGTAGCTAGAATTTAATCTTATATTTAGAATTGTAAGTGGCTTTTTGAACTGTGGCATGATTCACCTTCTTTCTAAATGTTTTTTAAGTATTCTCTTTCCCCATTTAATATATCAGATTGTTGATGCCCGTCATCATTTGTCTGTGAGGTATTCCCAAAATGAAAAAAACAAGGGTTATAAACCCTTGATCGATTCATTATTTCACTTTTTAACTACATCAATCGTAATGTTTTAACAAGATGGCTGAATTATGTCCTCCAAAACCAAAAGAATTGGATAGCCCATATTTCAATGGAAGCTGTCTCGCTTCTAATACAACATCTAAATTGCAATCTGGATCTTGTTTCTCTACATTAATAGTTGGTGGAATCATTCCTCGTCTCAAACTTTCCACTAAAGCAATCGCTTCTACTCCGCCAGCAGCACCAAACATGTGCCCAGTCATTGACTTGTTCGCCGTTGTTGGAATTTCGCCTGAAAGATCACCAAATAATTTCTTAATGGCTAGAACTTCTGAACGATCACCTACTTGTGTACTTGTTGCATGAGCACTAATAACATCGATTTCACTTGTTGATATATCTGCACTTCTCAATGCTTTCTTCATGGCTAAGTAGGCACCCCTACCTTCTGGGTGTGAAGCGACCATATGATGTGCATCTGAACTAGCCCCGTATCCCACTACTTCACATAATATCGGCGCATCTCTATGAATTGCGTTGTCTAATGATTCTAATACTAAGATACCTGCGCCTTCACTCATCACAAAGCCATCTCTATCTGTATCGAATGGGCGGCTGGCTCTACTTGGGTCTTGGTTTCTAGTAGATAGTGCATGTGCGTTTCCAAAGCTAGCCAAAGATATCTGATTGACGGCAGCTTCTGCTCCACCGGCAAATATAATATCTGCTTCATCGTTTCGGATCGCATTGAAAGCTTCACCAATAGAGGTGTTCCCAATAGAGCAAGCTGTGACCGGTGACAATGATGGCCCTTGTGCGCCCAATTTGATGCTGATTTGGGCCGCAGCTGCATTTGAAATCATCATGGGGACAAGGCTAGGGCTTACTCTCGATGGACCTCGTTTATCTAATACATTCACATTATCAACAAGCGATTGTATGCCCCCGATTCCTGAACCAACATATACGCCTAAACGTTCAAGATCTACTTGATCTAACTGTAATTGTGAATGTTCTAATGCTTGTTCGGCGGCTGCTAAGGCAAACTGACTAAAACGATCTAATCGTTTTGCTTCTTTTCTCCCTAATATTTCATCTGCATCGAAATCACGAACGATTCCAGCTATTTTTGTTTTATAATCAGTCGTATCAAAAGAATCAATGAGAGATATTCCCGATTGTCCTTTCATGAGTTGATTCCAAAAGCTATCTATATCATTTCCTAGCGGGGAAATAACTCCCATTCCAGTAATAACAACTCTTTTCATGATCATTCCCTCCTTGTTTTTATTAACTTTAGCCATTGTGTTATCCTATTACAAGTTGTTGCTTATCCTAGTATAATGAATAATATTTTAAAAGGAGACCTTAATGAAACCTGAAACAAGACTTCAAGCATTATCAGAATTTCTAAAAAACCAACGTTCAAAAATTACGCCTCAAATGGTTGGTTTACCTGTAGGAACCCGCCGAAGAACACCAGGACTCAGAAGAGAAGAAGTGGCTCAACTAGCCGGTGTGAGTCTTACTTGGTATACATGGTTAGAGCAAGGCAGAGATATAAAAGTATCTACTTCGGTATTAGATGCGATTTCTAGTGCATTACAATTAAACAACGATGAAAGGAGATATTTGTACGCTTTAGCGTTAGAGGAAGGTGTGAAACAATCCTATATCATTGAGAATGAGAAGGAAATCAGTCCGGCTTTAGTGAAAATTCTGCAGGAACTTCGTTATTGTCCAACGATTATATCTGATAGAAGAAGTCAGATTGTTGGGTGGAATCAAGCAGCAGCTAATGTATTTTTGGACTTTGAACAAATCATCCCAGCAGAAAGAAATATCATCCGCTTACTATTCGCAAGAAAGGAATTTAAAAGTTTAGCCGTGAATTGGGAGCATTTTGTAAGAGGCTATATCGCCATATTTAGAACGTATTATGGACAGTATGTGGCGGATGACTGGTATGAGCAATTTATAGAAGAAATGGAGCAGGCATATCCTGAGTTTCGTAAAATATGGAATGAAAATGAGATCAGTTATGCACCTGAAGTATTAATTGAATTTCGTCATGCTAAGGTAGGGAAAATGTTGTTTAATCTCACTTCATTACAAGTGTATGGGGATACTGATTTAAGATGCAGTGTCTATACTCCAGTTGAGGATACTGAAACGGAGCTTAAGTTAAAACGTTTGATTGAAGGGTAGCTATTGTTTGGAGAGAAGAATAGATTTGAGGTATCCTTCCTTCGTTATAATTTAGATAAATTAAGTATTTATGGTAGAAATTATTTTGTGCTTTTTAAACTTAATCATGACATTTAGCTTCTTCGGGTATCGCTGATTGAGACATGCCGTCTATTCGCTTATCTAGTTCAAATAATATGAAAAATTTTATGATGTTCTGAAGAGAGGTAATTGAGGAAATTTTGGTTCCTTCAACTACCTCCGTGTTACATTTCTATTCGCTTTTCTATTCATAACTCCAATTGATCCTTTGCTTAACCAAGGTTACGCTTCTACAATCTCTAATAACACAGCATTTTGATGTAACTTGTCAATTCTCCTCTACCTCTTCACTAGTACATATTGTAAGTTTTCTAATTCAAACATATCAATCAGTTCATCGATCCCTTTAAAATCGATATGTTTTCCAAACCGTTTTGTGCTTAGGTCAATTTCTACATCCAATTGATCGTCCTTTTCTTTCATTTCGAGTTCATTTAGACAAGAATAGATTTCGATGGTTTCTCCTTTTGACAGCTCTTTTTCAATGAATTTAAAAAGTGCACGAAGAGAATGAATGATGTCTAATTCATAAACAAAAGGGTGCGTGAATTTGTTTCTTACCGCTTCATTGACGGGATCTAGATAATCAATGTGAATGCCTTCGAAATCCTCTTCTGTTTCAAATACTTCTATCAAAAGATCTTCTTTTTGATAGATTTTGGGCTTTTTTTGTTTTTTATCAAACATGCTGATATTGAGTTCAGAGAATGGTTTATAGGTAGGATTTTGACCAATGGTACCAAGCGGCAGTTCTTTGTTTGATCCAATATAATGCTGTAAAGTCATGGGTTACCCTCTTTCCTTGAAATATTCCTTATAGCGTTGATTATTTCCTTTCTACCAATTTAGAGGTGAATATGCAATGGCTTGACATATCGGTATTTCTAGATATACAATGTCTGCCATGGAACCTATTGATGTGTTTAAGGCATTATCGAATGAAACAAGGTTGAATATTTTAAAGTGGCTCAAGGAACCAGAGAAGCATTTTCCTAAGCAAGGCGCTCATTTACCGAAGGAGGTTAGTTATAAGGGGGGCGTTTGTGTTGGGGATATTCAAGAAAAGGCGCAAATTTCTCAATCAACGGTCTCTAGCTACTTACATTTGATGCAAAAGGCTGGTCTGCTCGAATCGGTACGGCATGGGCAATGGACATACTATAGACGAAATGAAGAATTTATCCAACAGATCGGACAATATATGAAAACAGAGATCTAAAGGATGTGTGATTTCTGTTTTTTTCTATTCTATATATCTGTTTATCTAGATATATAAATATTTGAATCAAAGGAGATTTGATGATGCGTTTAATTTTTTATGTGCTTGCACTATTAGCCGGTGCGGCACTTAGTTTTGAAGGAGCCATCTATGCGGAGCTTGGGAAGTCAATTGGACAGTTAGAAACGAGTTTTTATAACTTTTTTGTCGGTTCAATTATTATGGGTTTATTGTGGCTCTTTTTTGGCAAAGGTGACCTTTCCTATACGTTGAAGGCACCGAAATGGTCACTGCTTGGCGGAGCGATGGGGGTTGTGTATTTAACGTCTATTGTGGTGAGTGTTCCATTTGTTGGTGTGGGGGTAACGATGGTTGCTGTCATTATTGGTCAGCTGCTGATGAGTATGGTAATTGAGCATTTTGGCTGGCTTGGGAGTCAGAGAACGAGAGTAAACAAAGAGAAGGTATTTGCGGTCATTTCGATGATCATTGCCCTTATTCTTATTCATTAGGAGGAACGTCGATATGGCATTATTGTTAATTCTATTTACTTTCATCGGAGGCATTACGTTAAGTGCGCAATCTTCCATAAACGGTACGTTTAGCAGGAGAGCGGGTACGATTGAAACGACCTTTTTGACCTTTTTAACGGGTACGATGTTTTTGACCATTCTGATTTTATTCTTTGGGAGCGGACATCTGTTGAATCTCTTGCATGCACCAAAGTGGCAGTTGAGTGCGGCTTTTCTTGGAACGGCTTATTTAATCCTGACAGTGGTCGCTGTTCCGAAAATCGGTGTCATTGCTGCGAATATTGCGGGGATTGCTGGGCAGCTTGTCATTGGAATGGTCATCGATCATTTTGGCTGGTTCCATAGCCTAATGATTTCACTTGATCTCAAACGCATATTGGCATTATTTTTTATGCTGATCGCTCTTTATTTTATTTACAAAGGAAATAAGCGCTCTAGAGAGGAAGCGAGTGCTTAAAGAGAACGGGCTGCTGTGACATTTGCTCTCAGCAGCTCTTTTATACTGATTCATCATGTTTGACTAAATACCTATCAGGGTATACTATCTGATCATAGGGAAAAGAGAAAGGAGTGTTAAACGTGGAGTATAATCAGCAGATGAAGAATCGTCTTCGCCGGATTGAAGGGCAGATTAAAGGGGTTCTTGCGATGATGGAGCAGGGAAAGGATTGCCGCGAGGTGGTGACGCAGCTGTCTGCATCACGCAATGCCATTGATCGGGCAATGGGTGTGATTGTAAGTACAAACCTTGAACAATGTGTCCGTGAAAGTCTTGAGCAAGGCAAGGATACAGAGGGGCTTGTCAAAGAAGCGGTTGAGCTCTTGGTGAAAAGCCGGTAAGAAATTCCTCAGCCTTTGAAGGTTGACGAATTTTTTTACTTGTTATAATATACCCTTACCGGTATGTGTATATATTTTTTGTTTTCGATATACCCCCACGGGTAATTCATATAAGGAGGATCATGATGGAGGAACAGAAAAAACGAACAACAATTGTTTTATTTAGTGGAGATTATGATAAAGCGATGGCCGCTTATATTATTGCAAATGGCGCAGCAGCTTATGATCACGAGGTGACGATTTTTCATACTTTTTGGGGGCTGAATGCCTTGCGTAAGGAAGAGATGGTGCCACTGAAGAAGGGATTTTTAGAAAAAATGTTTGGTAAAATGATGCCGCGTGGCGCTGATCGAATGGGGCTGTCAAAGATGAATTTTGCAGGAATGGGACCGAAGATGATTAAGCATGTGATCAACAAACACAATGCCATGACCCTGCCGCAGCTCATTGAAATGGCGAAGGAACAAGACATCAACCTCGTGGCATGTACGATGACGATGGATCTTTTAGGGCTACAGGAGAACGAGTTACTAGCAGACATTCAATATGCAGGTGTGGCAGCGTATTTAGCAGAGGCAGAAATCGGGAATGTGAACTTATTTATCTAGGGAGGTGTTCATACATGATTCAAACGCTTTTGCTCATCATTGTGATCGCTTTGCTTGTGAGCCGTTTTCTTCCCGTACGGGGTGTGAAACAAATGGACGCAGCTCATCTGAAATCTAAATTGCATAGTCGGCATCAACAGCTGATAGACGTGCGATCACCTTTAGAGTTTCAAACAAATCATATAAAAGGATTTCAAAATATCCCCTTACCACAGTTAAGGAATCGAGCGCATGAGCTTGAGAAAGACAAAGAAATTTATGTGATCTGCCAAAGCGGGATGAGAAGTATGCAGGCGGCTAAATTATTAAAAAAACAGGGATTTACCCACATTACGAATATCAAGGGTGGCATGAATGCTTGGCGATTATAGGTATAAATAGGCTTTAAAATATACCCCCACCCCTATAAAAAGGAGGAAAAACAATGCAGCAACCAACAGCAATTCTAGATGCAAAAGGATTGGCATGCCCAATGCCCATTGTCAAAACGAAAAAACAAATGAATGAGCTCTTGCCAGGAGATGTGCTTGAAGTGCAAGCAACTGACAAAGGGTCTACAGCGGATTTAGCAGCTTGGTCAAAAAGCGCCGGTCATGAATTTTTAGGAACAAAAGTAGAAGGGCAGGTGCTTCATCATTTGATTCGTAAAGGCGGAGCGAAACAGGAGGAGCAGTCAATGATTTCGGAAATGTCGTTGAACATGTTTCAACAGAAGGTAAAAGAAGATCAGTCATTGTTTATTTTAGATGTACGAGAGCCAGATGAATACGAAGCGGGTCATATTCCAGGAGCTGTTCACATCCCTCTTGGCGAGGTGGAACAACGTGCTGAAGAATTGAACCGAGAGACGCTCATTTACCTCATCTGTCATTCAGGCAGAAGAAGTGAATTAGCCGCACAAAAGTTAAAAGAAAAAGGATTTCATCAATTGATCAATGTAGTGCCAGGCATGAACAGCTGGACAGGAGAGATTGAAAAATAGGAGCTGAATGAAACGATGACTGTAAAAGCAATGACAGCAGAACAGTTAACAAAAAAGATCATCAACAAAGAGCCGATCTTTTTGTTGGATGTACGAAACGAAACAGATGTGCAGGACTGGAAAATTGAAGGGAAAGCCGTTGAATATTTAAATGTGCCTTACTTTGAGCTTCTTGATGGCGTAGAGGATATGGTGGAGAACATACCGGATGACCTAGATGTACTGGTCGTTTGTGCGAAAGAGGGCTCTTCTATTATGGTGGCAGAGATGCTGTCAGAGGCAGGCAGAACGGTCCATTATTTGCAAGGCGGCATGAAGGCATGGAGTGAGCATTTAGAGCCAGTGAAGATCGGTGATTTAACTGGCGGTGGAGAGTTGTACCAATTTGTGCGAATGGGCAAGGGGTGCTTGTCCTATATGATCATGTCGAATGGGGAAGCTGCGATTATTGATGCGGCTAGAATGACGGAGGTCTATACGCAATTTGCTAAAAAACATCAAGTCACAGTGACGCATGTGTTTGATACGCACCTTCATGCGGACCATATATCTGGCGGGAAAAAGCTGTCTGAACAGACTGGTGCTATCTATTGGCTACCACCAAAAGACGCCGAAGAGGTGACGTTTGATTACAATCACCTTGAAGGAGGGCAGCGTGTGACGATTGGAGCGACGGAGATTGATATTCATGCCCTTTATTCACCGGGCCATACGATTGGTTCAACCTCTTTTATCGTAGACGGCCGTTACCTCCTTTCAGGTGATATTTTGTTCATTGATTCGATTGGAAGACCTGATCTAGCCGGTATGGCGGAGGACTGGGTAGGTGATTTGAGAGAAACCCTTTATACACGATATACGGCGCTTTCGGCAGAATTGATTGTGCTGCCTGCACATTTTATGATCGTGGAGGAGCTTAATGAAGACGGGAGCGTTTGGAAGGAGCTAGGCGCTTTGTTTGAAGAAAATCACGGGCTGAACATTGAAGATGAAGACGTATTTAGACAAATGGTCACGCAGCATCTCCCTGCACAGCCAAACGCTTATCAAGACATTCGGTCTACCAATATGGGGAAGCTGCATCCAGACGAGGAAGCACAGCGAGACATGGAAATTGGTCCAAACCGTTGTGCGATTCGATAATGTTCAATAAAATAAAGAAGCGAGGGATGATCAGATGACATCAGATCACATTTTAGACGTAACCGGGCTTGCATGCCCGATGCCAATTATTCGGACGAAGAAAAAAATGAATGACTTGGCTGAAGGTCAAGTATTAGAAATACATGCAACAGATAAAGGAGCTAAAGCTGATTTGGCTGCATGGGCTAAGTCAAGCGGACATGAATTGATCACACAGACAGATGAAGGGCATGTGCTGAAGTTCTGGGTGAGAAAAGGGTCCTAAAGGGGAGAGGGGTATCTATGAGGGAGCCCCTTTTCCTTTTGCAAAGGAGGAGACCAGCGTGGATTTTGCGTTTTTCATTACTTTATTTATCATCGGATTTATTGGTTCCTTCTTATCAGGAATGGTCGGAATAGGAGGATCGGTGATCAACTATCCCATGCTGCTTTATATCCCGCCTCTTGTCGGAGTGATGGCATTATCGGCACACGAGGTTTCAGGGATTGGTGCCATTCAAGTACTATTTTCGACACTCGGCGGTGTGCTGGCGTATCGGAAAAGCGGATTTTTACATCGTCCATTGATTTTATATATGGGGAGCAGTATATTGGCAGGGAGTTTATTAGGCAGCTATTTATCACATTTCCTTCCAGAGAAAGGCATCAATGTAGTCTATGGTCTGCTTGCCATTGTCGCTGTCATTTTAATGCTTGTTCCGAAAAAAGGTCAGCGGGCAGAAGCAGATGGAGAGGTGACCTTTCATAAAGGATTGGCGGCTGGTATTGCCTTTGTGATCGGAAGTGTATCCGGTGTATTAGGTGCAGGCGGTGCCTTTATTTTAGTGCCGGTGATGCTATCGATTCTCAAAATCCCTGTGCGGATGACGATTGCCTCGTCTCTGGCCATTACGTTTCTCTCTGCGATCGGCGCATCGGCTGGGAAAGTGCTGACTGGTCAAGTCATGTTCATGCCTGCGCTTGTCTTAATGGCAGCCAGTTTGATTGCTGCGCCGATTGGGGCGAAAATTGGTCAGAAAATCAATGCCGTTTATTTGCAATGGGCGCTTGCCGTGATGATTACAGCCACAGCGATCAAAATCTGGGTGGATTTATTATAAGAAAAAGACCAACAACTAAGAGCAAGGGCTCTTTTCCATGTGTTGGTCTTTTTTATTTCATGTCATCGTGCTCGATATACGTTTCAAGTGCAGGGTGGTACTCTTTTTGATAATGAAGATTGGGGCATGTTTTCACGACTTTGCCTTGCAAGGCATTGGACTTCGAGACATCTAATGCTGTTTTACATTTTGGACAACGTTCGTTAAATATTGAGAGCCAGCGCTTCATAGATCACCACTCCAGTTAAAGTCTTAAAAACCGATTATATTAATATGAATTATAGGGGATTGTGTGAAGGAGGTCAATGGATATTTGGCTCTTTTTAACAAAAAAGAAGCATCGTATAAGATGCTTCAGTGTATAGACAAACCCTTGCATTCTTTGTCAACAATTTGAAATATGATTAGTAGGCTTTTGCCCAGAACACCATATCAGAAGCAGGTTTCCCGCAGCAGACACATGTGTCAGAAACGGATTCTTGTTCAAACGGGATACAGCGTGATGTCGCCCCTGTTCTCTCTTTAATGTCGTTTTCACAGTCTTCATCGCCGCACCACATGGCTTTGATCAACCTGTTTTCTTCGGCAAGAAGCTGCTCGATGTCTTCGATTGTGTGGGCGTTTGATGTTTTTTCATGTAATCGATCTTTTGCTTTTTCGTACATCGTCTGTTGAATGTCTTCAAGCGTGGCCGTGATGGTTTGTTCGAGTGCATCTAACGTGACGGCTTGCTTTTCACCTGTGTCTCGTCTTGCGAGCATGATCTGGCCTTTTTCCATATCCTTTGGTCCCACTTCTACACGTAAAGGGATGCCCTGCATTTCACATTCGTTGAATTTCCAGCCTGGCTGTTTATCACTTGCATCGATGTCAGCGCGTGCGATGCGGGCGAGTCGATCCTTTAATTCATAGGCATGATCGAGGACACCTTCTTTATGGGAAGCAATTGGCACAACACGTACTTGGGTTGGCGCAATGTTTGGCGGCAGGACTAGTCCTCTGTCATCGCCATGCACCATGATCATAGCGCCAATGATTCTTGTGGTGAAGCCCCATGATGTTTGCTGGACATGCTCTAATTTTCCTTCTCGATTTAAAAATTCAATGCCAAACGCCTTGGCAAATCCGCTGCCGAAGAAGTGAGAAGTGGCGGTTTGCAGGGCTTTTCCATCATGCATCAAGCTTTCAACCGTATAGGTGAAGCGGGCGCCAGCGAATTTTTCTTTCTCTGTTTTTCTTCCTTTAATGACAGGGATCGCTAGAAGCTCTTCACAAATAGACGCATAGACATGGAGCATTTTTTCTGTTTCTTCAATCGCTTCTTGCTCTGTCTCATGACAAGTGTGCCCTTCCTGCCAGAGGAATTCAAGGGTTCTAAGGAATGGACGTGTTGTCTTTTCCCAGCGGACGACATTGGCCCATTGGTTATATAGCTTCGGTAAATCACGATAGGAATGAATGATGTTTTTATAATGCTCGGCGAACAGCACCTCGGATGTTGGTCTGACGCAGAGTCTTTCCTGTAATTCCGAATCACCGCCATGTGTCACCCACGCCACTTCAGGAGCAAAGCCTTCGATATGATCTTTTTCCTGCTGGAGAAGGCTTTCTGGGATAAAGAGCGGCATATAGACATTCTCGTGACCCGTTTCTTTGATTTGACGATCAAGTTCGTCGCGAATATTCTCCCAAATTTTAAAACCGTATGGCTGAATGATCATAATGCCTCTAACGCTTGAATAATCGACGAGACGCGCCTTTGTGACAACATCTGTATACCACTGGGCAAAGTCGTCTTCCATGCTTGTAATTTTCTCAACAAATTGTTTCTTTGACATCGTCTTTTTCCTCCTTTTAAAAAAACAAAAAAGCTGTGCTTTAAGTTAGGGACCATTCCTGGTGGTACCACCCTAATTTAAAGCACAGCTTTACACTCGATCATGATAACGGTATGAACCGCTGTATGAAACAGAACTAAATCGGCAGGTTCACTTGAAGATGTCAGTAGGAACTTCTCAGCACCGTTCCCTCTCTGGTAAAGATCGATTCAAGCTACTATTCCAGATCTACGTTGATCCTTGTTCGTTGATTTTTCATCAGTTTACCTGTAAATGGGGGAGAAAGCAAGTTGGTCCGCAAGTTCATTTCATGCCTTTCTTAGGTCGTTTATGTCGAAGAGCCATTGGCAAACATTTTCTATTTTTGCAGCTTGCACGTTATGGAAGGCTATGCTAATATATTTGAAGAAAAAAATAGACTTGTATAACCTCAATAATATGGTTTGAGGGTTTCTACCAGGATCCGATAAATCCTGATTACAAAAGCGCGCTTTCCTTTTTTGTAATCAGGGTTTTTTTGTTTGTCTGCACCCTGTATCAAAAGTGAAAGCCATGATATAGAGAAGGGATGTTAGACATGAACTGGAGAGTTTATTTATTAGCTGTTTCTACTTTTGCGGTTGGATTAGTTGAGCTTGTGGTCGGAGGCATTTTGCCAAGTTTAGCAGAGGATCTCAATGTGTCTCTTGCGACAGCTGGGCAGCTGATCACGGTATTTGCGATTGTGTATGCTATTTCAGCACCGGTGCTACTGACCGTCACAGCCAAAATCGAACGAAAGCGTCTGTATTTAATCGCATTATTGGTCTTTACATTAGGCAATGTATTCACATATTTTAGTTCCACCTTTGCCCTTGTCATGATCTCAAGGGTCTTGATTGCCATGAGTACAGCGCTTGTTGTGGTACTATCATTGACGATTACCGCCAAGCTGGTGGAACCAGCGCATCGAGCGAAAGCATTAGGTCTGATTTTTATTGGGATTAGCTCATCACTTGTTCTCGGTGTACCGATCGGTATTTTTATTACAGAGAGCTTTGGCTGGAGAGTGATGTTTTTAGGAATCAGTATTCTGTCAGCCATATCTATGGTACTCATTTATTTTCTATTGGAGAAAATGCCTGTTGAAAAAGTCACGCCGCTTAAAGAACAAATTCGTTCTTTAGGGCATCCGAAAATTTTCAGTGCACATTTGATTAGTTTGTTCATGCTTGCTGGTCATTATATGCTGTATTCTTATTTCACGCCATTTTTGATGGAAGTTCTGCATATGACTCCGTTTTGGATTAGTATTTGTTATTTGGTCTTCGGACTTGCGTCGATTGGCGGGAATGGGTTTGGCGGCTGGCTGAGTGACAAACTAGGATCAGGAAAAGCCATTTTGCTTGTGACCATGGCGTTTGCCATTGTGATGTTTATCCTTCCTTATACAGCGGGAGTGTTTATGCTCTTTATGGTGATGGTTGTCCTATGGGGTGCTCTTAGCTGGGCACTGACACCTGCTTTGCAGAGCTATTTGATTCAAACAGACCCTGTGACATCTGATATTCAGCAAAGTTTAAATACATCCGCTTTGCAAATTGGGATTTCCATTGGATCAGCAGTGGGTGGCGTCATGTTTACAATGACCGGTTCATCTGTTGATTTGGCTAAATTCGGTGCTGTTTTTGTGCTGATTGCCTTTAGCTGTGCAGTGATTTCATTAAAGAGACCGCCGCTTTATATGGATCGTCAGCATCACGCTGAATAGAAGAGAACAAGATCGTTTAGCTGCCTCATCATAGGCAGCTTTTTATTTTTTGAAAACCACACCTTCGCTTTTACCAGTAATAACTTCTTCTCCATGCTGATTGATATACCGGGAAAAAAGGTGGACACGATGGTATTTTTCAAGGGGTTCTACCTTGGTGACGGCCATCTGACAGGTAATGGTGTCACCTGTATAAACAGGGCGTATGAAGGTACATGTCATCTCTTGACCGATAAAATGAAACTGACCGCCAAGCTTCGTGGCTAGACTTGCTGTGAGAAAACCGTGTACCATGAGCCTGCCTTGATCATCTAGCTCGGTATGATGTTTGCCAAGATCACCTGTCATCTCGCCAAATTGGATCACATCTTCATGCGTATAGGTTTTGCTTGTTTGAAATTGATCGCCTGGTCGAACCATCTGTTCTTCAGCTCCTTTTTTTAAATGTACCAAAGGAGTGAATGAATGTACATTCATTTTTGTGATGAGATGTTAGAGGCAAAGAAGAGACAGGATGCCTTTCTTTGCCCTTGATACGTCAGGAAAAATGTCATCTTCTATTCAAAAATAACCATTTCTCCAATTGGATGAAATCCGGCACGCTGATAGATATGTTTGCCGTCATTTGAGGCTTGTAACATCACACACTTTTGTTTGTTATCTGTCTGGGTCAGAAGGTAATGAAACATGTCACTGCCAAGTCCTCTTCCGCGGTGTTCTGCCTTTGTGATGACATCATAAATACCATAGCTCTCTGTTGTTTCAATCAATAAGCCCGTTGTGACCGGTTTGTTGTGTTCATATCCAACGAACATGCGGGTACTCGGGTTCAATCGTTCAATCGAAAAGCGCTGGAAATAGCTGTTTAAAGAGATTGCCTCAGGTGATCCTTCGAAAAGTTCGATAAATAAATGTTGATAATCGAGAAAAGTTTGATCGTCAGTCACTTCCTTGATCGTAAGCGATTGAGAGGTCCTTTGATCGATGTCGTTTGTATGTTCAAGCATCATGATTGTATTGCGTTCCACTTCTTGAAGCCCATATTTCTGCATGATATTCGACCAATCGGGGTGGAGCAGGCTTTGCGTGATCCATGTGCTGAATGTTAGCTGCTGTTGCTGCATTTGTTCGATGGCAGCTCCCACTTTTTGTTGATCTTGTATGTGCGCTGAAATCGGTAATAATAAATTGAACGTGTCAGTTGATATATGCGTGTTTGATAGAACGAAATCTTCCGTTGATAGGAACGATCCGTTTACAACAGAAGAAAACAAATTTATTTTTTCTTCTAACTGGCGAATGGCCATTTGCTGCTCTGTTTTCATTCTCTCACCTTCTTTTTTTGATTGAGGGTTACCTATCATAAATGATAGCAAAGAAAAGGAAATTGTGCCGTCTCTTGTAATCTAGTAAAAAAGTTCTTTTATTTATCAGGTCTGATGACCCATTCTTTTCCTCATCCCCACATTTCTTTTGACTCCTTTATTGATTATTAGTACCATTTTATTAACCAGTTAAGAGTGGAGGTTCAGATGGAAACAAAAGAGCAGATTGTCTTAAAAGCGATTCAAGATTTGATTATGCATAGGGAAAAGAAACGGAACGATCCAACAGATCCACTGATTACCACGACTGATACACTCAAGCAAGATTGGACACTTACACAGCTTCATATTTTATCTATGATTCAAGCAAACCCTAACGAATCCAATAATACATTTCTTTCACAACAACTAAAACTATCAAAACCAGCTATTACAAAGGCTGTGAAAAAGCTCATCGAAAAAGGCATGGTCGACTATTGCCACCGGCAAGGTGACAAGAAATCCGTCTATTATTCACTCACAGAGGAAGGTACACAGCTGGCGGCACTGCATGATGAGCTTCATGAACAGGCAGTCTCCTCCTACTTAGAATTCCTCCATGAATTTAATGAAGACGAGCTACAGGTTATCGAGCGCTTCTTAAAGACTTGGAAGGAAAAGATATAAAAAACGAACCGAAAGCTTTCTATAAACTAGATGCTTTCGGTTTTTTTATGGTAAAATTAACATATATTGACGTTGTTCGTGATGATGATTGAGGGAGGGTGCCGTGTTGGTGAAAGAGATGATGGAAAATTTTAAAAAGTATGTTTTTATCATGCCGTTCGTCGGATTGTTTGTCAGCTTGCTATTATTTGTTTATTTTTTTGGGATGACAGGAGTTGAAGGGTCCATTTGGGCGGCTGTTTTGTATTGTGCTCTGCCCTTTCTGATGTACACGATACTCTGTTTGCCTTTATGTATTTATTTTAAAGTCAGCAAAAAACGTTCAATACAAAGAAATGAGGAACATACATGATCGTTGTCAGCGCTTGTCTTGCGGGATTAAAGGTCCGTTATAATGGCAGCCATCGATTAGATCAACGTATCGAGGAGCTTGTGCAGGAAGGAAAGGCGGTAACAGTTTGCCCTGAGCTGCTTGGTGGTTTCTCTACACCAAGACCTCCCGCAGAAATTATTGGTGGAGATGGTCATGATGTCTTACGAGGGCAGGCTTCTGTTGTTGATGTTCATGGAACAGATGTGACAGAGATGTATGTAAAAGGTGCACAAGACACGCTTAAGCAGGTTCAGACTCTTGGCGCAACATCCGTCGTGTTAAAAGAGTACAGCCCTTCTTGCGGAAGCCGGATGATCTATCGGGGAGAGTTTAACGGGAAGACAAAGGCTGGGGACGGTGTGACGTCTGCCTTGCTGAAACAGCATGGGATTCAAGTATTCTCTGAGGAGGATGATTGGACCTCGATGTTTGTATAGGGAAGGCGTGAATTGAAGGAGGAGTTAGGTTGAAGAAGTGGATCATTGGTTTAGTAGTTGTTATTTTCATCGGAATAGGTCTTTATTTTATGATTAATGCCAAAACATATGCTTTTGATGATGTGGTCTCGATTGATAAAGATAAAGTGACTTCCATTCAAATTGAGCATGATGATGAGCGCGTTGTGGTGGATAAGAAAGAGGATATTCAAAAGTTGCTGAAGAAATTTTCGGGTATTCAATTAAAGAAAATAAACGAGGCTAAAAAAGCCTCAAAAGAATCTTATTGGATCAGAGTGTACGAGAACCAAAAGCAAATGTATGGTCTGACTTTTTATGACCAAAGCTTTTTAGAGACATATGATGGTTCTAAAACAAAAAATCGAATCAGTGAATACCAAATTGTTGATGCAAATCAAGTCGATATGGGACAATACATCAAATAAGATCATTCAGTCTATGAATGGTTTCAGCGTGTAGACAAACCCTCGCATTCTTTGTCAGTCCTGCGTGCCGGTGCTCACGAATGTGAAATTCGCTCCGCGCCAGTACTCGTCCTTCCTAGACTGCAAAGGTTTTCTATCACGCTGAAAAGAAGACAAAGGGCTAAAATCAAGTTCATTTTAGCCCTTTGTCAACTATCTGAGATCATTCAGTCTATGAATGGTCTATTTTCATGCATGATCTTTCGCACATTCGGGTATAGTGCATGGTAAGCAAAAATGAAGCGGAGGTTTGTTTGATGAGTGGATTAACAGATACAGTCACATTAGCAAACGGAGTGAAAATGCCGAAGCTTGGCTTTGGTGTATGGCAAGTAAAAGATGGGGATGAGGCTGTAAATGCAGTCAAAGACGCACTTGAAGCGGGCTATCGCAGTATAGATACAGCAGCGGCCTATCAAAATGAAGAAGGTGTAGGCAAAGCCATTCAGCAATCAGGCATCTCTCGCGATGATCTGTTCATTACGACAAAAGTGTGGAATAGTGATCAAGGATATGAGTCAACGCTTGAAGCCTTTGAAACAAGTATGAACAAACTTGGTTTGGATGTATTGGATCTTTATTTAATCCATTGGCCGGTTGAAGGCAAATATAAAGAAACGTGGAAGGCGCTAGAAAAGCTATATAAGGATGGCCGTGTGAAAGCCATTGGTGTGTGTAACTTCCATCAGCACCACCTAGAAGATTTATTAGAAGAGGCAGAAGTGGTACCAATGGTCAATCAAATTGAGCTGCATCCGAAGCTGACGCAGGAGCCTTTACGTGACTACTGCAAGGCAAAAGGCATTCATGTAGAAGCATGGTCGCCATTAGGCAGCGGGAAACTTCTTAATCATCCGGTGCTTCAAGATATTGCGAAAAAGCATGAGAAGTCAGTGGCGCAAGTCATTCTTCGCTGGGACTTGCAGCATGGCATTATCACCATTCCGAAATCTGTGACGAAGAGCCGAATCATCGAAAATACAAACGTATTTGATTTCGAGTTGTCCGCCCATGAAATGAGTGTCATTGATCAGCTCAATGAAGATGAGCGCACGGGTCCAGACCCAGATAACTTCGATTTTTAATAGAAAGAAAGCACGGGCGGGATGCCTGTGCTTTTTTTGCACCTATGTTCAAACCGTTTTTTGAGGCTGATAGGTCTCAATGATTTGAATGGCGTCGACAATTTGCTCTTTGGTATAGTCTCCAATCAAACAAAAGGTTTCATCTTTACGTGTAGCATGGTTTGCCACTGTATGTGCTGCTTCCTCTAGCTGAGCTGTGATGCCAAGCTCACGCATCGTTCTAGGTAATCCGAGTGTTTGATAAAGCTCACGTAATTCTTCTACTTCCGTCATACGGTTTTCTGCGGCAAGCTGAACGAGAATGCCATAGGCCACTTTTTGTCCATGTAACACATGATGTGTTTCATCAATAAATGTTAATCCATTATGAACAGCATGGGCTCCTGCCATTCTGCCATAACGTCCTCCATAGCCGCCGACTGTTCCGGCTAACGTAATGATCGTATCTGTTACATCTGCAAAGGCTTGAGAAAGCTGACCTGTTTTTAAGCTGCTAACGGCTTCTTCACTATGAGTCAGAAGAATGTCACGAACGTACACTGCCTGCTTTAATGCAGCATGTACCATGAGCGGCAAGGTGCCTTTTGTGTTACGAATAATGGCTTCCGCTTCATACCATTTTGCCAGCGTATCCCCAATTCCGCTTTGGAGATAGGAAAGAGGAGATGAAAGCAAAAAAGTATGATCAATTAACGTGAGATAGCTGGACCGCTTATGATAGTCGACCCTCATGAAATTTCCCTTGTCATCATAAATGACACTGAGCGGTGTAGAAGCCGCACATGTCCCAGGAATCGTCGGCACCATGATCACTTCAATTTGGAGAGCGTCGGCAACAGACTTCGCTGTATCTAAAATCGTTCCGCCACCGATCCCGATGATCACGTCTGAACTCTTGAGTTCTTCCGCAATTCGTGTAATCGCATTTGGTGAACTGTAACCTTTATGCTGAACAATAGGCCACTCGGATGGAAGCTTTGTGTACTGTGAAAAGGCTTGATATGAGTCATATCCTGTCACTATAGCAGGTGAGTGAAAAGGAGATGCAAGTGACTCGAGTTCGTGATAAATTCCCTTTTGAGAAATAAACTGGTTAGGACCGCTTCTGACGATCTCTTCTGGTTGGATCATGGACTTATGCTCCTTTATGAAATCATATAGTTCTTAAATCATCTCATTTTACAGAAAGTTCTGTCAAATAAACGGACAATATGAGACCATAGACCCTTCCGTTTTATGGAATTGAACTGCTGACATTGCCTTAAGGTATGTATTTCCTGTATGATATAAAATGGTATGTTTTGATTAAATTTAAGAGGTGTTTATATATATGGAAAAACAATATCGTGTATTACTTTACTATCAATATGTCCCCATTGAGGATCCAGAAACGTTTACAGCAGAGCATCTAGCATTCTGTAAGGAACTTGGTTTGTTAGGTCGTATTCTTGTTTCATCTGAAGGCATAAACGGAACCGTTTCTGGTACCATTGAGCAGACGGACAAGTACATGCAAGCATTGAAAGAAGATCCACGCTTTGCGTCCATGCCAATTAAAATTGACGAAGCAGATGGTCATGCGTTTAAGAAAATGCACGTCCGCCACCGAAATGAATTGGTGAATTTAAGTCTTGAAGATGATGTGAATCCGCTAGAATTAACGGGGAAACATCTCAGTCCAGTTGAATTTTACGAGCAAATGCAATCACCTGATACGGTCGTGATTGATGCACGTAATGATTATGAGTTTGATGTCGGTCACTTCAGAGGTGCTGTGCGCCCTGACATTGAGACATTCCGTGAATTGCCTGAGTGGATTCGTGACAATAAAGAGATTCTTGAAGGGAAAAAAATTCTGACGTATTGCACAGGCGGCGTACGCTGTGAGAAATTCTCAGGATGGTTAAAGCGTGAAGGCTTTGAAGATGTATCCCAGCTTGACGGTGGAATTGTCACGTACGGAAAAGACCCAGAAGTTCAAGGAAAGCTATGGGACGGTCAATGTTATGTGTTTGATAACCGCCTAACGGTTCCAGTCAATCAAACAGAGCACGTTGTGGTAGGAAAAGATTTCTTCACTGGCGAACCTTGCGAGCGTTATGTGAACTGTGCGAACCCTGCATGTAACCGCAAAATGATTGCAACAGAAGAAAGCGAGCATAAATATATGCGCAGCTGCAGCCATGAATGCCGCACAAGCGAACGTAACCTTTATGTGAAACAGCACAATTTATCTGAAGAAGAAGTTCAAGAAAGACTAGCTGTCATTGAAAAAGAACAAGCAATCTCACAAGGATAAGAGGGTTTCCCTTTTATCCTTTTTTCTTTGGATGATATGTGTTCAGAGGGAAGAGGAAGTCATTTCCTCTTTCTTTTTTGTTTTGTTTTTTTCAAAATAAGGGTAAAGGTAGTTAATCAGTCTAATAGATTGAACAGTTGAAAAAGCGCTTTCTTTTGAAATAAGCATGTTCGACTATTTCAGAAAATGGAGAATTGAGAGATAATATAACAGGCAAAAAAATGAACAAAGATAAAAGTTCAGATCAGAAAGTATTTGCCAATGGAATGAAAGGTGAGCTGCTATAAAAGAAAGGCGCTTGCTCGACACATGCTCTGTATTTTAATCGAAAGGTGTTATGAACATGAATCATTTGCATCGTAGGATGGGAACTTTCGCTTTAATGATGGTAGGTCTTGGCTCAATCATTGGTTCAGGATGGCTCTTTGGTGCGTGGCGGGCTGCTCAAATCGCCGGCCCTGCTGCTATTTTGTCATGGTTGATCGGGATGGTTGTTATTTTATTTATCGCATTGTCTTATAGTGAACTCGGGTCGATGTTTCCAGAGGCAGGCGGAATGGTCAAATATACGCAATATTCACATGGCTCTTTTATTGGATTTATCGCCGCTTGGGCAAACTGGATCGCCATTGTCTCAGTGATTCCTGTTGAGGCAGTTGCCTCCGTTCAATACATGAGCTCATGGCCTTGGGAGTGGGCAAAGTGGACAAGCCATTTGGTCACAAAAGGGGTTTTGACGACCGAGGGGCTCATGGTGGCAAGTGTGCTGCTGGTGATTTATTTTCTGCTCAATTATTGGACAGTTGGGTTGTTTTCAAAGGCGAATACATTCATTACGGTTTTTAAAATCGTCATTCCAGGATTAACAATTGGTGCGCTCTTATTCGTAGGTTTTCATAGTGAGAATTTTACTTCTGGAACAAGTATTGCGCCGAACGGCTGGGCGAGTGTTCTCACAGCTGTCGCAACATCAGGGATTGTGTTTGCTTTTAATGGCTTCCAAAGCCCGATTAATATGGCAGGAGAAGCGAAAAATCCAGGGCGTTCGATTCCAATCGCCATTGTTGGATCGATTTTGATTGCAACGGTCATTTATGTGCTGCTGCAAATCGCTTTTATTGGCGCTGTCGATCCATCAATGATTGTGAATGGCTGGGGGCATTTGAATTTTAACTCGCCATTTGCTGACCTTGCCATTGCGCTAGGGATCAACTGGCTTGTCCTTATTTTATATGCAGATGCGTTCGTTTCTCCTTCTGGCACAGGGATTACGTATACGGCGACGACGTCTCGTATGATTTATGGGATGGAAAAAAACAAGTACATGCCGAGTGTACTTGGTCGTCTGCACCCAATTTATGGTGTGCCTCGTCCAGCGATGTTTTTTAACTTAGGCGTATCGTTTATCTTTCTGTTTTTGTTTAGAGGATGGGGGGTTCTCGCTGAAATTATCTCTGTGGCGACCCTGATTTCCTATTTGACAGGACCTGTGACAGTGATGACGCTGAGAAAGACAGGCACAGATTTATATCGTCCACTGCGAATTAAAGGACTCAGCATCATTGCTCCGCTTGGTTTTGTCTTTGCATCCTTGACACTGTACTGGGCGAGATGGCCGCTGACGGGTCAGGTGCTGTTCATTATTCTCATCGGTCTGCCAATCTATTTTTACTATCAAGCAAAAGCGAAGTGGAAGGGCTTTGGCCGTCACTTTAAAGCAGGTGCTTGGATGGTTGTGTATTTGCTTGTGATGATGACGATTTCCTGTCTCGGTAGTGATAAATTTGGCGGGTATAACGTCATTCATTATGGTTGGGATATGGCGCTCATTGCAGTTGTGGCGTTGTTATTTTATATGTGGGCACTCAAAAGTGGATTTGAAACAGAGTTTTTAGAAGATGCGAAAAAAATTAATGATGAACTGCGTGCTTCTCAGAAAGAAGCCGCCTCATCTAAGGAATAACGGAAGGGCTGCCTGAATACGGAGGGCAGCCTTTTTATTTGGATAGATGATGCATGACATGCTGCTTTAGCCAAGTGGTAACGCCGTGTAGAACGGTGGCTGTCACAAGACAGATAAGCGCATATCTCCATAGCTGATCTAAGCCTTGTCCACTAAGCCAAAAAACAATACCTAGAATAAAGAGAGTCAGAATCAACATGAATAAAAAAGATGCTGACCAGAAAAAAGCCTTCATCGAAGGTCACCTCCTCGGGGTATTGTATGCAGGCCGAGGGAGGATCAGACCAGCAAGAAAGAAGTGAAAATATCGTTAAATCTATTTCAAAAGTCAGATAAAAACGCCAAGTGATTTGACAGTTGTGTTAAGATGAGAGCATATTTTGAGTGTAGATGGCTGGTTATAGACGGAGGTGTTTGGAGATGCAGATTCAAAAGGTTCTAAACAATAATGTCATTAGTGTGATAGATGAACAAGGAAAAGAAATCGTCGTCATGGGCAGAGGCATCGCTTTTCAAAGACGTCCCGGCGACCCGGTGGACGAGGCGTTAATTGATAAAGTGTTCCGCCTAGAAGATCATTCCGTACATGAGCGGATGAAAATGTTGCTTCAAGAGGTTCCATATGATGTCGTCAAGGTGACCGAGGAAATGATCCAATACGCACATACAAAGCTGAACCGAAGATTAAACGAAAGTCTGCATGTATCGCTGGCAGACCATATTCATTACGCCATCGAACGATTAAAGAAAAACCACTTGATTGAGAATTCGCTGATTTGGGAGATTAAACGTTTATACAAAGATGAGTTTCTCGTGGCGAAGGAATGCCTTGAGATGATTGAAGATCGTCTTCATATTGAACTGCCTGAAGATGAAGCGGGCTTTATTGCTATGCATATCATTAATGCAGAGCTCAATGAAGACATGACTACAACGGTCAATATCACGAAAGAAGTGAATGCCATACTGACCATTGTGAAATATCATCTGAACATGGAATTTGATGAAGACTCGCTCAACTTTTATCGCTTTCTCACACATTTACGCTTTTTCGTACAGCGTCTCATCAACGAAACGTTACTCGTCAGTGAAGATCAAGATTTATATCAGCTGATTAAAGTGAAATATCCGAAGGCGTACGAATGTGCAAAGAAAATCGCGGAATATGTGTATCAAACGTATCATCGCGACCTGACATCAGAGGAGATGCTCTATCTATCGATTCATTTGAATCGACTCATCAAACGAGAAAAATAAAGATAGAATTTTAAAAGAAAGCGTTGACATTATAAAAAGTGAGTGGTACTATTTGCTCATAAACATAAAAGAATACGGTTTCACAATGATCGTCTTAGAGGATTGTGACTGTTCGGCAGGCAAAACCTAAACGTTCACTGAAAAAGCGCAATAGCAAGTTGCGACTATTTTTGGTGCCCGTTTAGGTTTTTATTTTGCCTAAAAACGTATTTTTTTGAAAAAAAGGGGGTTTTTGTATGAGTCATCGTCAATTAGCAGAAGACATTATCAAACATATCGGTACAGAGAAAAACGTTCATTCATTGGTCCATTGTGCGACAAGACTTCGCTTCACATTAAATGACAGGTCAAAAGCAGATAAAGAAGCCATTGAAAAATTAAATGGTGTGGTGACTGTCATGGAAAGCGGCGGCCAGTTTCAGGTGGTCATTGGCAACACCGTACCAGAGGTATATCGAGAGATTGGGGAGTTTACGAATCTATTAGAGGATTCCACTTCTTCATCTGCTAGATCAAGTGAAGAGAGTACAAGTCTTTTTGGAAAATTCGTCGACATTGTTTCTGGAATTTTCACACCGCTTCTAGGTGTCATGGCGGGTGCCGGTATTTTAAAAGGACTTCTAGGCATCTGTATCAATGCAAAATGGTTATCTCCTGAAGATACGTCGTATCAAATTTTATTTGCCGCATCAGACAGCTTGTTCTACTTCCTGCCGCTGCTGCTCGCATTCACTTCTGCTAGGAAGTTTAAAGCGAATCCATTTGTCGCTGTGACGATTGCAGGTGCACTGATCTACCCGACTATTCAAGAGCTCACAAAAGGCGGCGGAGATGTGTCGTTCTTCGGCATTCCGGTTGTCTTAATGTCTTATACTTCAACGGTTATCCCAATTATTTTGGCAGTGTTTGTGATGGGATATATCGAACGTTTCTTTAACAAAGTCATTCATGAAAGTGTGAAAAACTTTATTACACCACTGATTTTACTGGTCACGGTCGTTCCACTGACACTGATCGTATTTGGACCATTTGGTGTGTATGCAGGGAATGGAATTGCAGCCGTCCTACTGAAAGTATTCTCCTTTAGCCCTACACTTGCCGGTGCTTTAATTGCGATGGCATGGCAGGTTCTTGTCATCTTCGGTATCCATTGGGGGCTTGTGCCAGTCATTTTAAATAATATTGCGGTTCATGGAAAAGATCATATTAAGCCGGCCACTGCGCCAGCTGTATTTTCACAAGCCGGTGCTTCAATCGGTGTTATGCTGAAAACAAAGAACAAAAAGCTGAAATCATTAGCTGGATCGACAGCGGTTTCTGCTGTATTTGGAATTACAGAGCCTGCTGTATACGGAGTCACACTTCGTTTGAAAAAACCATTTATTGCAGCGGTTATCTCTGCCGGTGTCGGTGGTGCCATTATCGGTTATTCACAAAGTATTGCGATCGCGTCAGGTCTTCCGAGTTTACTGACACTTCCGATCTTCTATGGTCAAGGATTTACAGGGTTCTTAATCGGAATTTCCGTTTCATTTGTCCTTTCAATCGTCTTAACCTATTTGATTGGATTCAAAGATCCTGTGGATGAAGAAGATGCTCCTGCAGCTAGTTCTGCACCAGCATCTGAAAATGAACATGGTGTCAAAGCAGCTCATGTGAAAAGTCCTTTATCTGGCGAAGTCATCAAGCTAGAAGAGGTGCAGGATAAGGCCTTCTCATCTGGCGCTTTAGGTAAGGGCGCAGCCATTATTCCATCAGAAGGCAAGCTGTTTGCACCAGTAACTGGAGTCGTGACAACGGTATTTCCAACAGGACATGCATACGGTCTCACCTCTGAAAGCGGAGCAGAAGTACTCATTCATATTGGATTGGATACTGTACAACTTGGGGGCCGTCATTTTACGCCGAAGGTTGAGCAGGGCCAAACCATTACAGAAGGTGAACTGCTTGCGGAGTTTGATATTGAGGCCATTCAAGCAGCAGGACTGTCTGTCACAACACCTGTGATTATTACCAATTCCGGTGAATTTAGCGATATCATTGAGACAGAAGAAAAACAAGTGACACCAGGACAATCATTTTTACACTTAGTTTAAGAAAAGGGAGGACATAATCATGAGATATTCAACACTAGCACCATTTCCAAAAGACTTTTTCTGGGGCGGATCTACTTCCGCCTATCAAGTAGAAGGTGCATGGAACGAGGATGGCAAGGGACCTTCAGTCATTGATATGAGAGAAAGCTATCCTGAAGGAACAACTGATTTTAAGGTAGCCAGCGATCACTATCATCGATATAAAGAGGACGTGAAGATGTTTGCAGAAATGGGCTTGAAGGCTTATCGTTTCTCCATTGCATGGACACGCATCATTCCAGATGGAGATGGGGAGATCAATCAAAAGGGAATTGACTTCTACCATTCTCTCATTGATGAATTGCGACGCTATGACATTGAACCAATTGTGACGATGTATCACTTTGATTTACCTCATGCGCTTCAAGTGAAAGGCGGCTGGTCAAATCGTCCAACAGTCGATGCGTTTGAACGTTATGCGGAGGTTTTGTTCCAGGAGTATGGTGAGAAGGTAAAATATTGGCTGACCATTAATGAACAAAACATGATGATCTTACATGGATCAGCTCTAGGTACACTGGATCCAAATTTAGAAAATCCGAAAAAAGAACTATATCAGCAGAACCACCATATGCTTGTGGCACAGGCGAAAGCCATGACGCTTTGTCATCGTTTGCTGCCTGAGGCGAAAATAGGACCAGCGCCAAACATCGCCCTTATTTACCCGGCATCTCCAAAACCTGAGGATGTCATTGCTGCGGCTAATTACAATGCGATCCGCAACTGGCTGTATCTTGATATGGCGGTATTCGGTCGTTATAACAACCTTGCATGGGCATACATGAAGGAAAAAGACATTCTTCCTGTGATTGAAGAGGGAGATATGGATATTTTGAAAAGTGCAAAACCAGACTTCATTGCCTTTAACTACTACACATCTCAAACGGTTGAAGCGAGTAAAGGAGATGGCAATGATGAATTTGCCCGCGGTGGAGATCAGCATTTAAAATCTGGTGAAGATGGCGTCTACAAAGGCGGGAACAACCCGTTCTTAAGTAAAAATGCCTTTGGCTGGGAGATTGACCCTACCGGTTTCCGATCAACGATGCGTGAGATTTACGACCGCTATCAGCTACCTCTTATTATTACGGAAAACGGGCTAGGCGCTTTTGACAAGTTAGAAGCGGATGGATCGATTCAGGATGATTATCGAATTGATTATTTAGAAAAACATATTGAACAAATCAAATGGGCGATCACTGACGGTGTTGAGGTATTCGGGTACTGCCCATGGTCAGCCATCGACTTAATCAGTACACACCAAGGCTGCTCAAAACGTTACGGTTTTATCTACGTCAACCGTGATGAATTTGACCTAAAAGACCTCAAAAGAATTCGGAAAAAGAGCTCTTATTGGTATGAAACATTGATCGAGCAAAATGGAGAGAACGTCGGGAAGTAACAGAAAAAAGCCAGTCACCTTATTAGCGGGTGACTGGCTTCTTTGTTCGTTCACTTTATCGGCTTGTGTCATTTGTCTACCATAGAAGTTTCCTTAAATCTATCTTAAATCCATTGATACACTCATTTTGATTTGATAACCTTTATTTTGGAATTTAATACAAAAGGAGGAATATAATCAAAATGTTCAAAAAAACACTTTTAACCCTAATTACCCTAGCTCTTGTCATATCAATATGGACTCCATTTTCATCAGAAGCATCAGCAGAAACACACTCTATCAATTCACAAGAGTTAAAAGCATTAGTAACACCGACGGTTCTACAAAATGAACAAGCTAACAAAGAATTAGACGAACTTGAAAAGAAAATGGGGGAATACATAGAAAACCTTCCATTTACAGAAAAAGAATTTGAAAACATGACAGAGTCAGAACAAAATAAAGTGATCGATCAATATTTCAACAATGAAGAATTTTTAGCTTTAGAAAACCGAATGAAACAACTTGACTCCAAAAGTAATCAGAGTGAAATAACAACACAAGCACTACCAGTATTCTTCATACCTATCGCAATGACCGTAGGAAGAGTTGCTTTAATGGCTATCAGATCAAAAGGCGCAAGAACTGCACTTAAATATCTAAAAAATCGGATAAAAGGATTTGGTAAAAATTACAAAATTAAATGGGATGTAAGAAATGATAAAGGACAACTTAGAAGTTTAGTTGTCGTCCTACACAAAGGAAAGAAAAGAACAACAAGAGTATTTGCTGTAGACAATGGAAAAATCCCTTTAATACCAAAAACCTCAACTTGGTATTGGCATTTTCATGTAGCTCCAAAAGATAAAATACACCATGCTCTCAGAGCATCAGTACCAAAGAAATACAAAGCAAGTCCAGGAGAAACAATATTACACTAAAAAACCCCTAATTTTTAGGGGTTTTTTTCTCTTCATGACTTGTAACTATATCAACTGGATGTATCAAGTTTTCATCATCATTATCCTCATCAGTGTAAGGCATAATAAGTGAATCCAATTCTTCTTTATCATCAACTAAAGCAACGTAAGTTGTATAATCCTCTAAATCTGATGGAAACAATTCAGCTTGACCAACATTACTTTTTAATGCTTGGTCAATAGCACTCTTTAATTCTATTAAACCCTCACGATTACCAATAATATAAGAATCCATATGCCAACTTTTTTGAGCATATATATGACAAATCTTATCTCTATCTTTCATTATCTCATTACACCCTTCCTAAAGAATTTAATTGATTATGTGCCAACACGCCAACCAGATAAAACATCAAAACGTCTCTTTGGCTACTTTATCCTCATCTTCTTCAATCCTGATCAGATATCCTTCAATACGATATTTCCAAAACTGCCACCAAAATTTCTTCCTTCCTTTTCCTCCTGCTCCGTTGCTGCAATTAATTTTTTAGTTTCTTTATCTCTTTCAAGAAGACTGCTTTGTATGTATTCTTGCTGTTTTTTCAACTTGCTGGATTTTACAAATCACACCTTACTCTCTACTATCATTATACCCCGAATTTAATCTCATTTATAGACTGTTTTCCGCCCGCATCAGCCCGTATACTGTTATACGCAAGTCAAAAACGATAAGGGATGTGGCTGTATGAATGACAAGAAAGATGTTTTAGATCCTGGGCCGTTTTTTCATGGGACGAAAGCGGAATTGAAGATTGGGGACCTGCTTGAACCGTTGCATTTGTCCAATTATCAGGATAAACAATCGAACCACATCTATTTTACTGGAACATTAAACGCAGCCAAATGGGGAGCTGAATTAGCTCGATCTGATTCCAAAGAGAGAATTTATGTTGTGGAACCGACAGGCGAGTTTGAAGATGATCCGAATTTGACGGATCAAAGGTTTCCGGGGAACCCGACCCGTTCTTACCGGTCGACATCTCCTTTGAAAATAGTCGCAGAATTAGGTGCGTGGGAAAGACATTCCGATGAAGAAATCAATCATATGCTGACGTCGTTAAAAAAGTTAAGGGAAGAAGGAAAAAATGTCATATACGATTGATTCGTATGTAAGGAATAGATGAATAAAAGGCCGCCCGATTTCACTTGGGCGGCCTTATGTGCTATTGAAACAGGACATGCATCAGCTCATCAAATGTCTTTGCATGTTTCAAGGAGTGAAGGCGGTCAGGACTGTCTAATAAATCGACAGCTTGTTCAAAAAATTGATTCATGCAAGCAGCGTCATCTTTCTGAATGGCTAACAAGAAAATAAGAGATACTTGATCGCCCTGCCAATCAATCGGCTGTTTCAATCGTGCAATTGCCACGCAGGAGGTGCCTTCATTTGTGATGAGCGGGTGAGGCATTGCAATCCCCTTACCAAGATAGGTCGATGACATTTGCTCCCGCTCCAGCACGGAGGAACGAAAAGAAGATGAAACAAGCTGATGCGCCTCCAGCCGGCTGCAAAGCGTATCTAATACCTCTTCTTTGCTTGAAAGGTTCACATCCAACAAGGTCAATCGTTCTTGGAAAAAAGCCATCAGCTCCTGCGAAGGGAAACCGTGTCCGTTTAACAGGTGAATGACCTCACTCACACGCTGGACATCATGATGTTCAAAAAAAGCATTCACTTGAATGATTGGTTTCCCCTTTGGTGCGAGAGGTACGGTTGTAATAATCACATCACATGGCAAAGTCGTGCTAAAAGCGTAATCCTGATAAGAATAAAGCTCAACAATCTCAAGCTCATGTTGAAAGGCCGCCTTCAATTTAATTTCAAGCAGCCGTGCCGTTCCTAGTCCAGACCCGCATACAATAATGGCCCTCTTTTTTTGCGAGGTGTCAAGATGACTTCTTTCAAATGAAGCAGCAATATGTAAGGCAACATATGCCGCCTCATCTTCATTTGGCGTCCGCACCAGCTGTAAGGCATTGAGTCCGCTGACAGCCAAATCAAACGGATAAGGGTAAGATGTTTTGATCTCATGCAAAAGCGGATTTTGTAAAGACACGCCATATTGAATTCGATTTAATAATGGCTTCATATGCAGCATCAAATCTTGACGCAGGATATCGTCATCTACAAAACGATGACCGCTTGTTTTTTCAATGTGCTGGAGAAATTGTGTCACCGCCTGACGTACTTCTTCGGTCGTTTGGTGCTCATCGATTTCTTTCCACGTTTGATTCGCTAAGAGATGCATCACCAAGTAATCTGTTTCATCCTCTGATAAGGTGACGTGAAACGTGTCGCTTATTTGATGAGTGATCTTTTGAGCGATTCTTGTTAACACTGGCGGTCTTTGTGGGTGAGTGGTACTGGCGGGTATCCGCTGTTTTTTTTGCGTTTGCTGAATGGCAATCGCTAAGTGAATCACTAAATTCTTTAGGGCAATATCTTTAATGAGCAGTGATTCTTGATATAGATTTGTCAGCACAATGGATCGAATGGTTTCAAGTGAAATGTCAGGGAAATGAAGCTGTTCCCGCTCAGTTATATGAGATAGGGCGGGTTCTTCTTCAAGCAGTAAGTCTGCGTAGCACGTCCTTTTTTGCAATTCGTCTCCGTCTACTTTTAAGCCAAATCCAGGCTTTGAGACAAGGGTCATACCGTAACGGGCTAACAGCTCCCGTCCTTTTTTTAAATCACTGCTGACCGTCATACGGCTGATGAACAATTCTTCTGCTAATTGATCAATTTTTAAGTAGTCTGATTGAAGCAATAGTTTTCTCATCATAAATCGTATGCGCTCTTCTGGCATGACGGGTACGAGAGAGCGGGCAGGAAGCTTTTGCTGATGAAGCCAAAGCAGGAAAGCGTCTTGGTCACTTGTTAAGAGCGTATATCCTTTCCCGCGGATGGTCTTGATCATAGCTCCAGCTTGTGTTAACAGCTCGTTTGCTTCTTTGATTAAATTGCGGATGGAGCGGTCAGATAAGCGAAAAGAGGCAGTGAGCTCCTCCAGCTTCACGAACCCTTTCGTTTCAAATAGCCGCTGAATGAGCTGGTAGGTTCGAGTATCTGCCGTCATCATCATTGCGCCGCTCCTTGTTCCTTTAAGGCATCAGCTCCAAGGGCGATGGCTCCCATTAAACCAGATAATCCGTCAAAGGAAGGCTTTGTGACAATTTCATTTAATGGCTTTGGTAATTGTAAGTAACCATGAAGCCGCTTGTCTGTTTCTTCAAGGATGAGCGGCAGCAAAGCCGGCTGTTTCATGACACCTCCACCCAAAATAATGCGTTCTGGTGAAAGGGTGAGTAATAAATTTGCAGTCATTTGCCCGAGATAATAAGCTTGAAGTGACCAGGCAGGGTGCTCCTCTGGCAGCATTTGTGCCAATGTATGATATCGGCTTTCTATGGCAGGTCCAGATGCTAGTCCCTCTAAACAATCATGGTGGATAGGGCAGCAGCCCCCATAGGTGTCATGAGGGTGGCGCTGAACGGTGATATGTCCCATTTCTGGATGAAGCAGTCCGTGAATGAGGCGGTTTTCAATATAGGCACCGCCGCCGATTCCCGTCCCAACCGTGATGTAGACCAAGGAATTTGGTCTGTCTGTGTCAGTTGAAAAACGAGCTTCACCGAGCGCCGCACAGTTCACATCCGTATCAAGCTTCATAGGGAGACCGAGTGCTTGTTTTAAGGTTGAGAGTAATGGAAATTGGCGCCAAGCTGTTTTGGGTGTTTCGAGAATCGTTCCATAGCTGGGGCTGTGCTCTTTTACATCGACAGGCCCGAATGCGCCTATGCCAATCGCATCGACTGGATGTTCTGTAAAGTATTCGATCACTTGCCGGCATGTTTCTTCTGGGTTCCCTGTTGCAAAGGAAGTCATATGTTCAATCGTTCCGTCTGTTGTTCCGTAGCCGCAGACAAATTTTGTACCGCCTGCTTCGATGCCTCCAATTCGCATGATCAATGCCCTCCATTAAAGAGGGGCGGAATCCAAATGGATCCCGCCCCTACATGTTCATTTTTTCTTTACAATGTAGGTTTGTACCTGACAAGGTGTGAGCGGTTCAATGTGTAATGATCCATGTTGTGCTTTCAGTATATGTCCTTCAGGTGTTTCGCCTAAATTCGCTGTTTCTCCATGTTGTAGAGATGAACTATTGATTGAAGCGGCTGTTTGACGTGTTAAATATGGATTGAAGAGACGAATGACAATGCCTGTTCCATGCTCTTCTTTTTTCAAAGCGCTTAGAACGGCCCCGTCTGTTTCAATGTCAAGCAGGCTATAAGTAGATTGTAAGTCTTCTTTTTCATCTCGGAAAGAGAAAATTAAACGACCGTTTAAAAAGTCTGCCCGCTCGTAGCACTGAACCGGGGTGGTGTAACGTTTAGCAAGCTGAGCCAAGTGTCCTTCATTCACCGCTTCTTGGCTATAGTGCATGCCAAAGGAGAATGATAGCGATCCTTGAAGCTGGGCGTCAGGTGTTTCCACGATTTTTTCTCCAGAAGCCCGGCCGGGACGGTAAAGAAGGTTTTCTTTCCCCATTTTTCCGAAACAGCGGAAGAGTGTGTAAGCAATGGTTGTGTAGTCTTCGCCTGTGATTTGGTATTCTCTGACGCAGTCCGTCAAAAGAGAGACACCATATGCTTCATCGCGAAGTGCAACAAATGATTGCATTGGTTCAATGGTAATCGGTTTTTCTTCCCAATGTTCATTGTTCCACCATTCTAGCTCTTGCGTCAGCTCCGTTGGACGTTCGATGGTGCCAAACTGTTGATCGCTGAGTGATACGTTTGATGCAATACCTGTATCAAAGAGTACCCGTAGACGGTGGTCTAGCGCATGGTTGTCAACATTTACATGAAAACGGATGACCGCTTCATCTTTATTTAAAGCCACCTTCGCTGTGATCGGGAGGGAAGTCGTCACCTTTTGCTCCGAACGTTCCTCTAAATCATATGGGACAGTCAATTGAAGCTTGATGATGAGCTCTTCCTGTAAACTGCTTTTAGATACGGCGATGTCAGCTGATGAGATATCTTTAGATGATACATAAAGATCCTCACGCGGTGGTGAATAGTTATAAGAATCCCCATCATCTCCGTTGTCTTCAAAGATCATTTGCTCAGAGAAAGTTCGTCCGGTCTGTTTATCCGTAATTTCTAATGACCCATTGTCATTTGCTGCAATGCGATAAAACGTATTTTCAATGACACGACCTTCTGTTTTTTCCAAAATGGATTCACTAGATTCATCGAAAACCATGCTGACTTGTGTATAACCAACGGATGGCAAGTCGACTGCTTCAATGAGTAAAACAGCTTTCCAGACTTGCTTTGGCATGTACACCTCTTTGCTTGGGTTAAGTGAAATCTGCTGTGCTAAGACATAATCTGTCACATCGGTTTTGCTTTTGACTGTGTAGTGAAGAGTTCGTCCATCAGCGTCTTTTAGCGTAAATGGACGTTCTGTGATAAAGGTTTCGACTTCAATGACTTCAGAGCGCTTTGAAGGCAGTGTATTAAATAAAGTGAACGTGATTTCTTGCTCAGTTTGCAGCCGGATGGCGATGAGACGCATGTGTAAGTCCACAAGATTCTCGGCGATTTCCTTTGCCTGTTTATAGCGGAAAAAGACATCTTGATTCGTCGTATCACTATTACAGCCGCCAATGCTATCATGCGCTGCATTTTCAAACATGAGGTACCAAATATCACGCACCGTGTCATGCGGATAATCGTGTCCAAGTGAATAGCTGATTGTAAGGATCGGCTCCATCACATTGACAAGATAGTTTTCAATTTGGTTGTTTAAGATTTTCAAATCTGCTCTTGTTGAAAAAATAGACTTATGAATTCGCATATGCTTGGCATGAATGAGCTCTCCTTCTAATGTCTCAAAAGAAGTCCGCTCTTTTTTCACTGCTGCAATGTAGTCTTCTAAACTGCTGATTTGATAGTGGTGCTCGTCTATTTCATTGGCTTTTTCTAATAAGTCAGGCAGGTTTTTACGAATAGGCGCCTGGTCAAAGCCATTTGGGAAATAGACATTCTTTGTCGTGGCTTTTGCTTGCAGCGCCCCGATTTTTTCAGAAAGGAAAGATTGCAGGTCTTCATCCTTTTCAGGAATATTTCCTCCGTAGTAGTAGCCAAATGGCAGATTCACTGCAAAAACTTCACTGCCATCCGCCCCGCGCCAATTAAATTCTGTGTGATTCGTCATATGATCAGAAACGCCGCGCCAAAAGGCTGTGTCGACAATACCAAAGCCTTGATAAATTTGAGGCATTTGTGCAGATTGACCGAAGGAATCAGGGACATAACCGACCTTCATGACATGTCCAAACTGCTGACAGCGCTCAATCCCATATTGCAGGTTCCGTACAATCGATTCCCCAGAAATCACGAGCTGATCCGTTTGTGTATACCACGGACCGATGATGAGGCGTTTTGCTGTGACGAGCTGTTTGATTCGATCCTCATCCTCTGGGCGCCATTTCAAGTAATCATCTAGCAAGGATGCTTGTGCATCGAGCATGAAGTAATGGAATCGTTCATCTGTTTCGAGGGTGTCCAATATGTCCATTACGCTTTTCATTAAGTAGATACGGGAGCGGGAGGTGGTAAAATACCATTCCCGGTCCCAGTGAGTATGTGGAATCACATGTACATTGACAGTCATTGTGTAACGACACCTTTCTTTGTTCAAATTATCCTTCTAGCACAAGGTCAAAATCATCTTCTTCTTTCTGCTTCTGATCATGTTCTGGCTTTTGGGGTTCTTTTTTCTCAGAGAAGTTCACAAGTAGGTTGGCACCAATTCCAATAACAAGTGCGCCAGTTAGCGCGCCGATTAAATATGCCCACCAGTTTCCTACTGAGAAGAATCCGTAGAGTCCGCCAATTGGCGGCATGATGTCATGGACACCTAATAAGGCAGCGACCCCGCTTCCAGCAGCACAAGCGACGACATTCAGCGGAATCAATTTCAAAGGATTGACGAGTGTAAAAGGAATGGCTCCTTCTGTAATCCCGATAATCCCCATCACAAGACCGCCTCGTCCGGCTTCTCTAAACGTAGGAGAGAAGTTGCGTTTTCGAATCAATGTCGCAAGCCCGTATCCAAGCGGCGGAATGACAATCGCGATATTGACGAGAATGGCAGGAAGATAGACACCTGATAGGAAGAGCGCGTTACCAGCCATCCAAGCTGACTTATTCACTGGGCCGCCAAGATCAAAGCCAATCATTGCACCTAGAATGAGAGCAAGTGCGAGTGTACTTGTTCCATCTGCGACCATGCCTTTGATCCATTCAATTAATGCGGTGTTCAAAGCCCCTAATGGACCGCCCAGCAGAACGGACATGAGAAGTCCGGTTAAGCCAACAGTAATGAGCGGTAAGATGAGCAGAGGGACGAGTCCAGCTGCGGAGCCTTGAATTTGAATTTTTCTTTTCACAAAGAGAGCGACATATCCGGCAAAGAAACCTGCAATGACGGCGCCGATAAAACCAGCATTTGTTGAGCTGGCAAGAGCTCCACCGATAAAGCCGGCCGCAAGACCAGATTTATCCGCAATCGAATAGGCAATAAAGCCAGCGAGCAGTACGTTCATTAAGCCAATGCCTGTCCAGCCAACCTGTTCCATCAAATAGGCACCATGTAAAATGCCGCCTGCATCTTTATAGGCGTTTAAATCTGACACACCAAAACCTAACCCGACTAGTTTGGCTAAACCAACGATAAGTGAAGCTCCGATGATCACCGGAAGAATATAAGAAATACCGGTCATGAGGTGGCCTTCAATGACTTTTAATTTTGCTTTCATTCTGCTTTGCTCCTTTCTATATGGCATTGCTCCTGTTTATTGGGATTCAGATTTTTTCTTTTCAACCAGCGCAACGGCTTTTGTGATGATTTGCTCGGCATTTTTTAAGGCGCGTCCGATTTCGACACGTACAGTAGGAATACCTGAGAAGCGTTCAGCGTCGTTAATGTGCTGATTGGAGGCGATGATGCAAAGGTCTGCCTGCTTGGCTTCCTCTGCTGTAATGCCATTCACCTGTCCCATAATTCCTTGTTGTTCGATTTTAATCTCGTGTCCAAGCTGTTTACCCGCATTCTCTAATGCTTTTGCTGCCATTGGTGTATGAGCTAACCCTGCTGGGCATGAAGTGACACCGACAATTTTCATTGTGTAATCCCCTCTTTCAATTGTTGTTCAATGACTTCGTAATAATAGTCTGCTGTTTGACCAGGTTGAATCTTTTCGATGAAAGCAGGCTCCATTAAACTTGTGGCAATGCCAGACAGTAATTTGAGGTGTGTGACATTGGCCTCTTCTAGTGGAACGAGCAGTGTAAATAAATAGCTTGTTGGCAAATCGTCGAAGCTTCCCCATTCTATGGGTTGTTCAAGTTCTAAAAAGAGAAGTGAAGCCGTTTGAACAGCAGAGCTTTTTGTATGAGGAATCGCAAAACCTTGCTGAAGTCCTGTTGAGACTTCGTCTTCGCGTTTCAACAAATCTGTTAATAACCCTGACTGATCGTTTGTAATGTGAAGGTCTTCAGCTTTCTCGGAAATGTATTGTAAAATCTCATTCTTTGATCGACCGTTTACTTGTGTAAAAACATGATCTTTTTGGAACAAGCTGATCCCTTCTTTCTTGTTTGTTAAGCGCTTACAATTTGATTGTAATTTACTTTTCGACATGGTTAAATAGCATCATTTTCCGTTTGAAATGGCAAAAAGTTTATGAAGCGATCAGACTAGCCATCTGAATATCTCAAATCCTAGCTTAAAACGAGTTTAATTATGTCAAAAACAGATTCTACTAAAAGGGATTCTGTGATATTCTTCCAAGGTATTGTAAAAGATAAGGGGGGGGTCTTTTCATGTTTAAAAAGCAGGTCAAATCCTGTGTGGTTGTACTCATGGCCATCATTCTATGTATGGCTGCATTACCTGGGTACGAGGCATCAGCAGTTAGTAAGGGCACAAGTGTCAATGAAGCCATTGGATTAAAAAATGGTGAAGTTATCTCAGGTACATTACAGAATGAAAAAGAAGAGTCATGGTACCAAATCACGCCATCTGCACAAGATGTGGCAAAACATACACATATGCAAATTGCTGTCAAAAGCAAACAAGTGTTATCTGTATCGGTCTACCCAAGTAAGGATAGAGCGATAAAGGATGACACTTATTCGAGATATCGTGTGGACACAGCAAGTGGAGAGACAGAAATCAACTTCCCGCATGCATGGTCAGGTCCTTACTATGTCAAAGTGCTGTATTTAGGTTCAGAGGAAGACAGCCGTGATGAGGAAGAGGATGCAGCATATACAATCGGGTATAAAGGCGCGAATCTTCCGCCATCTGAACCGATTTTCCCTGAAGAAGAAGAGCCAGGGATCATCATTATTGAGAAAAAGCATGGACGTCAAATTCTTCAATCCATTCGTACGATCGAAGACAAACGATTCAATGAAACAGCCGATGGTCAGAAGCTTACACGTCTGCTACAAAAAACAAAGCCGTTTCTTAAATCTAAACTCATCAACAATCAAAAAAAGCAGCAAACGGTGTACAATCATTTGCTTACATTAAAATCATTGCTGAATGACGTAGAGAAAAATGGTGCATTCAGCGGTCATATCGTCACAGAGAAAGAGCAACAGGCGATCCGTTCCCTTTTTGATATGCTCAAAGAGGCAAGTCCAGCCTATCTAAAAAAGGAATTAGAAACAGTGGGACAAAAAGTAGGAATCGATCAGCTTGAAGGAAAATCGATCGGTTATGTATTAGAGAAACAAAAGCTTGTTCCAGAAGAAAAGGTCAACACAAACAAAATCATCTTTAAATTAAAGGATGGACAAACGCTTCAATCCGCAAAAAAGAAGATGAAAGGCTACGGAATTCAAGAAAACCGTGTGACATCTCAGTCAGTAAATCCTTTATTCAAAGGAATGTATGTTTACGATGTACCGGCAGGGAAAGAATCAGCTGGCAAAACGCTTAAAGCAGGCAAAGCTGTGATCAAAAGCACGGCGAGAAAGCTTTCTAGTATGCCGAATGTTGAATTTGCAGAGCCTGTACAAACGTATCGTGCGCTCAGTAATGACGCGCAGTATGGTTACCAGTGGCCGCTGAAAAACAGTGCGCAGAACAGTGGGAAAAAAGGCGCTGATGTGAAGTTTGAACAAATGAATACATTGATTGGCACAAGCAAAATGAAGCAAACGTTAATTGCTGTTGTGGATACAGGTGTCGACAGCCGTTTGTCCGATTTAAGCGGAACGGTTCGCACAGACTTAGGTGCCAATCTGATCGGCCGAAATAAAGATGCAATTGATGACAATGGCCACGGCACCCATGTGGCAGGTATCATTGCAGCAAAAGCCGATAATCATTACTCCATGGCAGGGCTGAATCAACATACAGGAATCATCCCAGTCAAAGTGCTGGATGCGTATGGAAATGGAGATACAGAGCATATTGCTCTAGGCATTAAACATGCAGTGGACAAAGGTGCAAAGGTCATCAACATGAGCCTTGGTGGCTACTACAGCAAGGTCATTGAATATGCGATGAACTATGCTGCACAAAAAAATGTATTAGTGGTAGTGGCGAGCGGAAACGATGGCATTCCAGAAATGGGTTATCCTGCGACTTCCAAGTACGCCATGGCAGTTGGTGCAAGCAATCGCATGGATATTGCCGCTGAATTCTCAAGCTATGGGAAAGGATTAAGCATGTCTGCACCAGGGTCTGATATCCCAAGCTTAATGCCTGATGGGAATGTTTCATACTTGAGCGGGACATCAATGGCTACACCGTATGTTGCAGCAGCAGCAGGATTACTGCTTTCTAAAAATCCAACCCTGAAACCAAATCAAGTGAGAAATATTTTACAAAATACAGCGGATGATATTTCATTTAAAGCTGTTGATGGAACAGATGACGTTTTCTATGATGAAAATGACGAGCCTGTTGTTGATCCGAAAATTCCGGGTATCGATTGGATGACAGGACATGGCAGACTCAATGCTTTTGCCGCGTTAAGTGCTGTTGAATTAAACGCATCAGTTAACAAAGTAGAAGATCAGCATCAAAAGGTGACAGGAAAGGCGAAAGCCGGCGCTGCCATTTCTGTGTATAGAGGCAAAACCCTGCTTGGAAAAGGCACGGCAAGCAAAAAGGGAACCTTTAGTGTGAAGATCAAGCATCAAAACAATAATAAAGTGCTTCACATCAAGATATCAAAAGGAAAGGCTGCGACTTCGCTCAAAACGGTAGTGAAAAAGGGCAAAGCACCAGCTAAGCCAAAGGTGAATCGAGTAACAGTGAAAAGTAAAACGGTCAAAGGAACTGCGGGTGCAGGCTTGACAATCAAGGTGAAGAACAAATCAAAGAAAGTCATTCAAACGGTCAAAACCAATAGCAAAGGCGCATTTACGGCTAAAATCAAGCCGCAAAAAGCCAAAACCGTCTTGTATGTGACGGCTTCAGATGTGAGAAAAAGAGAAAGTAAAGCAGTGAAAGTTGTTGTGAAAAAATAGTTTTGCAGCTTCCCTTTTGAATAAAAAGGGAAGTTTTTGTTTTTTACTGGAAAAATGACAATAACTGTCGATAGTAATATAGTAGGAAAAAAAAGGAGGATTTATCGATGAAAAAAATCATGTTTGCTTTCTTTCTATCATTGCTTCTCGTTTTCCCAAGCTTTGCACATGCAGAGGAAACAGGAGCAGTACCAGCATCCGTACAAGTAACAGGCGTCACAGCAGCAGACGGTGGTATGGTTAATTACGGTTCTGGCAGTAAATATCGTGTAGGTTCATATTATCCAGCTACTTTTAAAGGAACATTAAAGGACACAAGTGGTCAACTCATGGCGAATCAGCCAATTCAGCTTTATTTTGAAGCAGCAATCAAATCATATGCTCAAACAGCGACAGGTACAACAGACGAGAATGGACAATTTTCACTAACGATTCAAGTTCCTGCAGGTGCAGGCTACCGTACATACAATAATGCAGGCTGGTCTACACATTACTACGATATCGTTCCAGTGACTTTTACTTCAAACGACATCACGCTATCTTCAAATGTGACAAGTGTGTACCATTTGGCATATACATCACGTTACTAATCTGCTAGAAGAGGCGACTTGGCGAAATTCCTGTCGTTTTCATAGAAAAAAAGGATGTCAGCTAGTGACATCCTTTTCTTTTTGTTAGCAAACCTGCTGGGCGGCAACCGAAAGAGTCGATAAACAAATACTCATGAGCCGTTTCTCCCAGATTCGATCGAGCATTGAGCTTTTCATCTTGAACTTTGATGGATAAGAACTTTGAATACTTGAGCTTTCAGCTTTGAACGTTCAGCTTTGAGCTTTTATCATGGATCATCCTAAGATGATCATCAGATGAGGAGGGAATGACCTTTCCCTCGGAGGTGTTTAGTCCTATCGATTTTCGGCTCACTAACAAAATCGACTAGTCGATCTGTATTTTTGTCAAGGTATTGCTTTCTGACAAGGAGAAATCCACTTCCATTTGGAAATCTTCAATCTCTTTCGAAAGCTGTTCAATCTTCACTCGGAGACGAAGAGGGTCAATGATCGCCGCCTCATTTTCAGCTAGGAATGACTTGACGATCTCTTGGTTGGCAGCGGCTTGTGTTTTCCCGTCTTTCCCAAATAGTGTTTCTAAATGCTGATCCAGTCTCTTTTTCACATCTTCATTGATTTGTTCTGACCGGTCAACCAGCTCTGTGTAGACCTTTTTTAATTTTCGTAAATAACGAATATCGTAATCTATGGATGTCTTGCGTTCAATGGCTTCTGCTACGGTCATGCTAACACCCGCCACCTCAATCGTTGTCGTAGCATTCGACACAACGATGGCTGATTTAATGGCATTTCGGCGTTTGATTAATGCTTGAATCGATTGGTCATCTGCTTTTGCCTTTTTTTCTACTTCTTCTTGATTTTGAAATCCGTTCTGTATATGTTTCCCGATGACCAAGCCACCGAGTACGGCTTCATCAATCGTTCGGCTGATTCTCTTATCTAACATTTTCAGTTCACTTAATGCTCTTGTAATGGTCATTTCCATATTAAAAACAGCTCCCTTGATTCATCCTGAAAATCATAGATTCCTATCATATACCAAAATGTCTTTGTTTTGCTAGTGATATCCTTTTTTGGGACAAACAAAAACCCTGGTGCTATACACCAGGTTTTTCTCGTTTTTTCTGAATCCATGTTGTCATGTAATAGGCAGCATAGCAGAGTGCGATAAAAGGGATACCGCAGATAAGAGCAATACGCTGATTTGGATCAAAAGCAATGCCGATCACAGATGCAAGGCATAGGAGGAAGGCAGCAATCGGAACCACCGGATAGAGCGGGGTTCGGAAAGATAAATCATGAAGCTGTCCGCCATCCTGTAAGAATTTTTTGCGAAACATGAACTGTGAAGCTGCAATTCCCATCCATACAACAACAACGGCGAGTCCAGAGATTGAAACAAGAACCAGATACACCGTTTCAGGTGCGATGACACTCGATAGCAAAGAGAGAATGCCCCCAATCATACTCAAAATGAGTGCATTCAAAGGAATTCCCTTTGACGTCAATTTTGCCAGCTTTTTAGGTAATGTTCGTTCTTCAGAAAGGGACCATAGCATGCGAGATGAAGCGTATAGTCCTGAGTTTGCAGCAGATAAGATCGCCGTCAGAATGACAAAGTTCATAAAATCTGCCGCATAAGGAATACCGATGCGGTCAAAGACCACAACGAAAGGACTTTTGATCACCCCGGCTTCTTCTACTGGAATTAAGCCGGCTAAGACCACGATCGTTCCGACGAAAAACAGGACAAGACGTAGCACAGTCGTGCGAATCGCCCGGGGAATGGTCTCATCTGGATTGACACTTTCGCCCGCAGCAATCCCAATTAGCTCAGTACCCGAAAAAGCAAAATTAACAGCCAGCATTGTCATTAAAATCGGTAAAAAGCCGTTTGGGAAGAGACCCCCATCTCCAGTGAAGTTAGAGAAGAACGGAGCGGCCTCACCGCCTTTTAGTGGAATCAATCCAAACATCGCGGCTCCGCCAAGGATAATAAAGAGAATAATAGCCATGACTTTAATGCTAGAAAACCAAAATTCCGATTCTGCAAAAAACTTAACTGTAAAAGCATTGAGTAAAAAGATGAGAATGGCAAAAACACCGCTCCACATCCAAACTGATGTGTCCGGGAACCAGCGCTGCATTAAAAGACCTGCCGCTGTAAATTCTGAACCAAGTGCCACGGTCCATGTCAGCCAATAAAGCCAAGCCACTGTATAGCCAGTGCCGGGCCCAATGTATTTTGTTGCATATGTGTGAAAAGCGCCTGTAACCGGCATTGCGACAGACAGTTCACCTAAACAGAGCATCACGAGATACACAATTAATGCCCCAACCAGATAAGCCAAAATCGTTCCCGCAGGTCCGGCCTGATTGATCGTATATCCTGAACTTAAAAAGAGTCCTGTGCCAATCACGCCACCTAAAGAAAGCATGAACAGGTGACGGCTTGTCATTTTTCGTTGATATTGTTGTGACTGATCTTTTGCTTGTTCCATGTCTTCCCGCCCTTTTGCTTAAAAGTATGTGTGTTGAGTCATGATGCTACGATGTTGCCTGTTTTAAGATATCGGTAATATCCTCTGGTGTCGTCCGGCAGCAGCCGCCGATGATTTGTGCGCCGTCTTTATACCATTGCTGCGCACATTCACCAAATGTATGGTGAGACGTATCGCCGCTCCAAACCTTTTCTTCAGGATCATATAATTCCCCTGAGTTCGGATACACGACAATCGGTTTGCTCGTCCCTTTTTTCATCTCCTGAATAAGAGAAGACATATATTGCGGCGGTGTACAGTTTACGCCAACAGCAGCGATTTGCTCATATGGCTCGAGTGCTTGTACACAGTCTCTAAGTAAATCTCCTTCACTAATGTGCTGACCATCTTTTGCACTAAATGTAATCCACGCATATACACCGCTGAACTCATCCTCCAGCAGTTTAGCGATGGCGATCGCTTCAATGAGACAAGGGATGGTTTCACAAGCGAGAATATCTGCACCAGCCTCTACCAATGCTTGAATTCTTGGTCTGTGAAAATCAATGAGCGCCTGCTCTGTGAGTCCGTAATTCCCCTTATATTCTGAACCGTCAGACAAATAAGCGCCGAAGGGCCCCACAGATCCAGCGACAAATGGTTTTGTCCGCTCTTTACGTTGTGTCTCATCCTGCCAAAACTGCTCACATGCTTCTTTTGCTAAAATGACAGATCGTTTCATTAATTCGATGGCTTCTTCTTTTGTATAGCCTTTTTCAGCAAAGCCATCAATTGTCGTTTGGTAGCTGGCTGTTGTTGCACAGTCAGCACCTGCTTGGAAGTAGTCCAAGTGTACTTGCTGAATCAATTCTGGCTGTTCAATGAGGATTTTGGCTGACCATAAACTGTCGTTTAAATCACAGCCCTTTCGTTCAAGCTCCGTTGCAAGTGCACCATCTAAAATCAATGGTGTGTGAGCCTGTAAACGGCTTTGAATAGGATTCATATAAATCAAACAGCCTCCTTTGTCGATCGGAAATAATGGATATGATATGAGGCAGTAGTTTAAATGACTAAAGTGTTTTTGTCAAGGAGAGGAATAAGCATCACATGACGGGAAAACCCTGATAACATGCGGGTTTGAGTGCATAAACATACAGTTGAAATAATAGAAAACCAAGTCATTGACAGCCTCTAAAAAGAGATATATATTATGGAAAGGTTCATTTCAGAAAGCTTCATCAAAAGGCGCCGTCTTTTGATTTTTATTTTGTCCAACGACTGTCTTCTTTCGTGCAGAAAGAGGGTTTTTTATATGCTTAAAAAAGGAGGAAAGAAGAAATTGAAAAAATGTGTAAAAGATATTGCAATGATTCTCGTTGGTTCTTTTTTATTTGCTGCAGCTGTGAACATGTTTGTCATTCCACTTGAGTTTGGTGAAGGTGGCGTAACGGGGCTGTCCATCATTTTCTACTATATGTTTGAGATTGCGCCATGGCTGACAAACCTTGTGTTGAATGCGATTTTATTACTTGTGGGGTATAAATACTTGGACAAGAAGACCACGATCTACACAGTGGTAGCTGTCGCAAGTAACTCTCTATTTTTACATTTGACCACTACATGGGTGGTGAATGTCCATGAATTGATCATTGGTTCTATTTTCGCAGGGATCATCATTGGTATTGGCATTGGTCTTGTTTTAAGAGCGGGCGGTACAACAGCGGGATCTGCCATTCTTGGCCGAATTGCGAATAAGTATCTAGACTGGAACGTGAGCTACGCCATCTTGTTCTTTGATCTGATCGTTGTTTTTGCTTCTTACTTTATTATTGGTGCGGAAAAATTAATGTTTACGATTGTGATGCTGTATGTGGCGACTAAGGTGATGGATTTCGTCATAGAAGGGCTTAACACGAAAAAAGCAGTGACGATTATTTCTTCATGCAAAGATGATATTGCCGAAGAAATCAATCATACCTTGGATCGAGGCGTGACCATTTTAAACGGTCGCGGTCATTATTCGAAGGAATCGAAGGAAATTCTCTATGCGGTCATTCAAAAACAGGAGCTAATGCGTTTAAAGAAAATCATTAAGAAAATTGATCGAGACGCATTCGTTGTTGTCCATGACGTGCGTGATGTGTTTGGAGAAGGATTTGTGAATATATAAAAGTGAAAGGCCCTGTGGGGGTCTTTTTTTTATGCTTTTACAAAATAAATACCTCTTGTCACATCATACTATGTATTGTATAGTATAAATAGTTAGGAGTTGTAAACATGAATGCACAACTAAAAAAAGGATTACTGGAATTCTGTGTACTGGCGGTATTAAAGAAAAGCGATTCCTATGGTTATCAAATGATTAAAGATATGTCCCATTGTATTGAGATTTCAGAATCGACATTATATCCGATATTAAAGCGGTTAGAGCAAAACAATTATGTGGAGACCTATTCACAGGAACATAACAGTCGATTAAGAAAATACTACCGGATGACAAAGAACGGACGGGAGCATATCGCGCAATTTTTAGCGGAATGGGATCAAGTGATGGCGATTTACGACTTTATTTCTGGAGGACAGAGCAATGAATAAAAAAGAATTTTTAGCCAGCTTGGAGAAGCATCTGCATCGTCTAGGCGAAAAAGAAAGTGATCGGTTCATCGAGTATTACGATGAAATGATCGAGGATTATCAGGAAGATGGCTACAGTGAACAGGAGGCAGTTCATCAAGTCGGTCAGCCTGCCATCATCGCTGAAGGGATTATGAAGGAACAAGGAATCAAAACCGTTCAGGTGCCGACGTTTGGAGAAAAAGCCACAAGACTCTCCATCCTCATTTTGGGCTTTCCTTTATGGGGCAGTATTCTAGCAGCAGTCTTCCTGCTAATTCTTTCTGTGTATATGGTGATTTGGTGCGTTCCACTCGTGACAGGTACAATGACGCTAGTTGGTTTGCTCGGTGGTTTTTGGAGTATCATTGGTTCTCCATTTATTTTTCAGGATGGTTTGCATGTGGTGGTGACGCAGATCGGAGTTGGGATTCTTCTATTAGGTGTCGGATTATTAAGCGGCATAGCCACGGCGTATTTAACAAAGCTATTTGTGCAAGGGACTGTTCAAACCACTAAGGCATTCATGGGAATGTTTAAAAAGAAGGTCGTGAGAGTATGAACGTGAATGATTTAAAAAAGCAATGCATCAAATGGGGGATCATCTTCACCGTTGCCGGAGGAATTGTCATGGCAATTGGTTTTGGACTTTCAGGCTTTGACCTAGATGCATATCAAAATAATGACCAGTACAATGTGTTCCGCACGATCAATTGGAGCAAGCCATAAATGAAAGACCCGCTTATGCGGGTCTCAGCGTGTAGACAAACCCTCGCATTCGGTGTCAGTCCTGCGCTTCGGTGCTCACGAATGTCAAATTCGCTCCGCGCCGATGCTCGTCCTTCCTAGGGCTGCAAAGGTTTTCTATCACGCTGAAAAGAAGACAAAGAGCCAAAATAAAGTTCATTTTAGCCCTTTGTCAACAATCTGCTACCCGCTTATGCGGGTCTTTTTTTCGCTCTGGCAACAAAGAAAAAATAACAGCAGAGTGCGCCAAGGTCACAGAGCATAATAATCAGCCCCATGGGAAAGGCAGTCTGGCTTCCAGCTAAGCCGACAAGGGGTGTCATGCAAGCGCCTAGCAGCATTTGCGCCACACCGATGAGGGCAGCGGCACTTCCAGCATGTGCGCCGTGATGCTGCATCGCAAGAGATGGTGCAGAGGTGCCGACAATCCCAACGCTTGAGACCACAAAAAAGAGCGGAATGAGAATGCCATACAATCCTGCATCAATAGAGATCATCACACACAAGGTGACGCCTCCTAAAGCAGCTGTCAGCAGCCCGATGCGAAGGACTTTCTCCTCACCAATTTTCGCAGCAACGCGGGCGAATACTTGTCCGGCTGTGATGATGCCAAGACTATTCACCGCAAAGGCAGCGCTAAAGCCCTGCGGAGAAAGGTTGAAAATCTCCTGCAGCACAAACGGTGACCCAGAGATATACGCAAACATAGCGGCGAAGACAAGCCCTTGTGAGAGAGCATATCCGACAAAGAGTCGATCGCTCGCTAGAATTTTCATCGCACCTAGGATCTGTTTGAAGCCCCCAGTCTGTCTACGTTCCACAGGTAAACTTTCTTTCAATGAAAACATCGATCTTAGGAGCATGAGCGCCCCGAGGATTCCTAGCAGAACAAACACACCCTGCCACGTCGTGAACCGTAACATTTGTCCGCCCACGATCGGTGCCGCTGCTGGAGCCACTCCGTTGACTAACATGAGCAAAGCAAAGAATTTCGTCATTTCTGAGCCTTCATAATGATCTCGCACGATGGCTCGTGCAATGACAATGCCTGCTGAACCAGCAAGTCCTTGAATCAGCCTTAAAAGAATGAATGTCCAAATTGATGTGACCACTATGCATAAAAGAGATGCCGCAATAAAAATGATTAATCCAACCATTAGCGGCTTTCTTCTGCCGACTGTATCACTGATTGGACCTGCAATCAGCTGTCCAAGCGCAAGTCCAATCAAACAAGCCATGAGACTTAACTGAGACAGCGCCGTGCTTGCTTCAAAGTCACGGGCGATATTAGGTAAAGCAGGTAAATACATATCCATTGCCAGCGGTGCAAGGGCTGTTAAAGAGCCAAGAAGCGCGGCAAGGAGGAATCGATTTTTTTTCGATTCTTGGGGATAAGATAAAGAATTCATATGATGCCACTCCTCGTATACGTCCTCAAATCAGCATAATGAATCAAGCTTTCCATTTCAATCAAAATTTTCAAAGAAGTTTTCGTGCAAAATCATTGATCTTTCGAAGGAGACTCTTTACATTGAATGAGTAGAGAAAAGAATCAGATCATCGGCATGCAGTGATTGCATGATACGTATATCCATTCATAGACAAACAGGAGGTGCTGGCATGGAGCAACAAGAGTTGATCATTCGTCAAGCGGTGAGTGAAGATCATGAGGCGATCACACATGTGCTGATCAAATCATACGCACAGTATGAGCCTCAATTTACAGAGGAAGGCTGGCAAAATTATTCTGCAGCGCTGCGAGCGGCTGTAGATAACCCAAACATGGAGTTGATGCTTGTGGCCGAGCTTGAGGGCAAGGTCGTGGGAACCCTTCAAATGTTTCGATCATCAGAACAGGCATATGACAAGCCGGAGATGGGCATTACTTCAGCGATTGTCCGGTTTTTAGGGGTAGATCCTGATGTGAGAGGAAAAGGCATTGCAGAGTCATTGTTGCGTAAAAGTATAGAACTAACGCAATCGTGGGGCGAGAACGTCCTGTACCTTCATACGTCGGATAAAATGCAGGCCGCCATTCGTTTATATGAAAGAATGGGCTTTGAACGGGCACTTGATAAAGAATTTGTGAATCAAAATGGGACGCATGTGAAGAGCTATCAGTATGTGATTAAAAAAGAACAGCCGGCTGGCTCATAACATACATCGAATAAGAAGAGGAAGAGTATGTCCTGCATGGACGGGACTCTTCCTTTTTCTCATGACACCCATACGTTCAGTGCCATGTATGATAAGCACCATGAGATTAACCCGAACATGACAAAGAATTTCAACACATGTTCATAAGGGGTCAGCTTTCGATCTCTTTTCGTTTTCACAAGCCGCCAGTAAAGGGCATAGCCACAAAAAACCAAGATGATTTGTCCGAGTTCTGCTACGGTTTCGATGATTGTGATTCCGTTCATTTGTTTTCACCTCACCATATGTCTTCCATAGGCAGCAGCAGTGAACCTTTATTTCTTCAAAAGAAAGCAGTGTATACTAGAATAAGAAGTAGATGCAGAAGGGGTTGTGACCGATTGTTTCCGCTATATGCAAATTCTTGGGATGACGTAATCGAGAGAAAAATCAAATACGATGATCAGGTTGTGGAACATACATGTCAGCTGTTAGACGCACAGGAGCAGCAAGTCGTATTGTTTCATAAAATTCAAGAACCATTTACAATGGTTGCTGGTGATGGCACTGTCACGATTTCAAAAGGGAGTTATACGACCGCCTATTATTGGACGGACCGGCCTTATAATGTCTATTTTTGGCGGGATGATCAAGGCAATGAACTTGGCTCTTATTTGAATATCGTCAGACATACGCGATTTGAAGAACGGGCGGTTGTTTTTGAAGATTTATTGATTGATCTACTCGTTCTTCCGAATGGTGATTTCTTTGTTTTGGATGAAGATGAACTGCCGGAGAGTTTAGCTTCCTTTGAACACGGCTCTGTTCAACGAGCACTACATGATGTCATCCATTCGTTAGCGCACATTCTCGATCAAGTGAGGCTGGATGCGAAAGGGAAATATCCTCACACCTTGTTTCAGAAGATGTTGAAATAGAAAAAACGATTCCTTTCAGCAAGGAATCGTTTTTTATCAAACCTTGATCCGGTTGATTCGTTTTTGTAAATCAGTTTTTGTTTTAGATGCTTTTAGTTGTTTGACCGCACTTTGAGCGGTTGCTTTTGTTTTCTTTGTTCGTTTGGCTTCGGCTTTTTTGACTTTTTGTTTGGCATCTGTCACTTTCTTTTGATAGGCGACTTGTTTTTTGACTTTGTCGAGCCGGTTTTGCAGGCTTGTTTTTTCTTTGCCTTTGGATAGCTTTTTAATGGCCGTTTGGGCACTTTTAATCGAGCCTTGGGTTTTATTTTTTTCAGCTGATTTGACCTTCGCTCGTGCGTCACGAATATCAATGGCTGTTTGGACTTTTTTGACTCGGTCAGTGAGTGCGGTTTTTTGCTTGCTGGCAGTGAGTCTGCCAATTTTCGTTTTGGCTTGATCAACATCTGTCTGTTTTTTAGATGTTTCGGCTGTCTTGACTGCGCTTGTCGCAGCTTTTAAAAAGGTTGACTGCGGCACATATTGCACGCGGCCATAGCCGAATTGTGGATCTTTTCCTTTTGCGCCAAGATCCACTGTATAGCTGCGCAATAAAGTACGGAGCTGAACATTTGTTTTCTTAGGATGTAGCTGTTTTAACAGCGCCAGCATCCCTGTGACATGTGGTGCCGCTTGTGATGTACCCGTAGCATACCAATATTCATTTTTCAAATAGGTACTGATGACGTTCTCGCCGGGAGCGGAAAATTCAATTCCTTTCCCCGTATTAGAGATGGAGGCGAGTTTGTCTTTGTCAGTCGTTGCGGAAACAGCAATGACACTATTGTATGCGGCAGGATAGCTAATACCATTCTTCTTTCCATCATTTCCACTTGCAGCAACGACCAGCAGTCCTTTTTTGTATGCTTCATCAACTGCTGAACGTAAAATCGGAATGTTATCTTCAAAACCTAGACTTAGATTGATGATGTCCATCTTATTGCTAATCGCCCAATCAATGCCTCGGAGCAGACTGTATAAGTCGCCCTCTCCTTTTTTATCTAATACTTTTACAGCATACAGCTTCACACCAGAAGCAACACCGACCGTACCGTAATCATTGTTAAGCGCCCCAATTGTACCGGCGACATGTGTTCCATGTCCTTCATCGTCTTTGTAAGAAGACGTGTAATCGACGAATGATTTACCACCGGCCACCTTTAAATCTTCATGTGGGAAAATGCCAGTATCGAGAACGGCTACTTTCACATTTTTCCCTGTCACACCTTCTTTGATTGCTTGCTTTACATTGAGCTTCTGCAAGTTATAAGATTTTTGTACCAAAGCATCCTGACCAGTAGCAGCAGCCGTTTTTTTCACGGTAGAAGCAGCGAGTTTGACCCTAACGTTTTTTGAAACATAAGCGATGTTCGGGTCTTTTTTAAGTGAGGTGACAGCTTGCTCATCTGCTGTCACTGCTACAGCTGGAAGATGTATGTATTGAGCGTTCACTTTTTCACTTTCTTGAATAGCTGTTTGTTTTCCTTTTTGATTTTTATAGACGATGATGACATCTGTTTCTTTTGGTGGTGCAGCTGCCTGCGAATGGAAGGGCAAAGCAGTTGTCAAAGCAAGAAGAAACGCGATGACCACGACGATTTTCTTTTTCAAGGCAATGGCTCCTTGCATATGAGGTGACCTCCGTCTTTTTTTCTTTATTATATCGGAGAAATAAGATGGATGGTTAGAAGAATCATAGTCTAGAAAGAAAGTTTTTTTCACACGTATCCCGAAATTGAATTTCATAGAATTCTAGTAGACAATAGAGAGATCATAATATGAGAAAGAAGGACATGCCGATGAATATAAAAGAGTATATGACGTATGATGCGACGGGACTGGCATCACTTGTGCAGAAAAAGCAGGTCACGCCCGAAGAGCTTGTACAAGCTGCATTTACTAGATTGGAAGAAGTGAATCCAGTACTAAATGCGGTGATTCAGACAAGGCGAGATCAAGTGTTCAAAGACATGAAGTCACTAGATGCGGATCAGCCGTTTGCTGGTGTTCCGTTTGTGTTGAAAAATATATCGCAGGGGCTGGAACATGAACCTTTGACGGCGGGTGCTTTGCTGTTAAAGGATGTAAAGGCGCAAACAGATTCCCACTTTGTCCGTCGATTGAAGCAGGCTGGGCTCCTCATGATCGGTCATACGAACACACCTGAATTCGGATTGCGAAATGTGACAGAACCCTTTTTATATGGTCCGACGAGAAACCCTTGGAATGCTGACTATTCTCCGGGCGGTTCAAGCGGCGGGACGGCAGCAGCTGTGGCAAGCGGCATCGTACCGGCGGGTGGAGCGAGTGATGGCGGAGGGTCTATTCGGATTCCGGCATCCTTTACTGGTTTATTTGGACTCAAGCCAACAAGGGGGAGAACACCGGTCGGCCCGGGTGCAGGAAGGCAGTGGCAAGGAGCTTCCATTGACTTTACGCTCACAAAAACAGTTCGAGACAGTGCAGCCCTGCTTGATTTGCTTCAAGTCATTCAGCCAGAGGCTGCGTTCCAAACGCCATTATATGACGGCAGCTATCAGGAGGATTTGGTGAAACGAACCTCTTCTATGCGAATTGCTTACAGTGTAGACTCTCCAGTAGGCACGAAGGTTAGTGAGGAAGCAAGGCAGGCAGTCTTGAACACTGTGAAATGGCTGAGTGAACAAGGGCATCAAATAGAGGAAGCGAAGCCGAACATTGATGGTGTCCATCTGATGCAGCAGTATTATGTCATGAACAGCGGTGAAATGTCTGCCTTATTTACCTCTCTGGCTCGTTCATTCGGGCGTCCGGTGAAGCCTGAGGAGACAGATATTGTGGCATGGGTACTGGCGGAAGCAGGAAAAAATGTGACAGCTGCTGCTTATACAGAAAGTCTTGATGCATGGGATATGGCCGCTGCAAAAATGGCTGCATTTCATCAAACCTACGATCTATATGTGACCCCAGCTACTGCCTATTCGGCTCCAAAGGTTGGCGAGCTGATGCATAACGATCAAGAAATGGCTGCATTGTTACGTGTGTCATCCCTTTCAATGCAAGCACAGCAGGATCTGATTTATGAAATGTTCCTCAAGAGTTTGACCTACACACCATTTACACAGCTGGCTAACCTAACCGGCCAGCCATCTATGAGTGTGCCAGTTCATCTCACAGAAGCAGGCATGCCTTTAGGCGTACAGGTGACAGCACCGAAAGGAAAAGAGGACTGGCTGCTCAGACTGGCGTCAGAAATAGAACCATCCTCATTATGGAAAGGAACGCATCCATTACTGAATCAATAATACAATGGCATCGACGTTGGTCTATGGAGGAAAGGAGTGTCACACGTGAGTACGAAGGACAAAATCATTCAAACGGCCGCACTTCTTTTACGTAAACAGGGGTATCATGCGACAGGGTTGAATCAAATCATTAGAGAGAGCGGCACGCCGAAAGGATCTCTATATTATTACTTTCCAAATGGAAAAGAAGAGCTGGCCATAGCAGCCGTTGAATATATTAGTCAAAGGGTCATCGATCAAATTGAAGCAAGCTTTGCCTATTCTGATGACCCATATGTCGCCGTCGATCATTTTATGACAAATATTATTCGGGGTTTTATGGAGCAAGAAAGTGAAAGAGGGATACCGATTGTCTTACTGGCGGCTGAGTCAAAACCTGAACATACAAAACTTCATGCTGCATGCAAACAAGAAATGATCCGCTGGCAAGAGCTTGTCAAAGAAAAGCTGATGAATAGCGGATATGATGAAACAAAAGCGAATGAGCGGGCATCTCTCCTTCATTCAATGGTCATCGGCGGATTATCAATGACCACTGCATTAAAGCAAACGACTCCTTTAGAGCACGTAAAATGTTACCTTAGACACTTATTTATGCGAGAAGAGTAAAATCTCTCGCATATTGCCTATCTATTATATCAATTGGTCTATATAATAAAGATAGTCAATTAGTCATGAGGAGTGATGGGATGTCGGAGCAACCACAATCGATCAAGCAATCCGAAGGTACCTCTTTTTATACCGTGTCTGGTTCGGGGGAGCTGTATGGCCTGGAGAATCAGCTTGTACATGTGCTGGCAGAAGCAAATCAAACAAATCAACTGTTTGAGCTTGTCTTAATCACAGGTGGGAAAGGTGCTTACTTTCCGCTGCATTGTCATGAGACGCTATTTGAAACCATCTTTGTGCTGGAAGGGAAGCTGGAAGTGATACTGGACGGTAAAAAGTATATGGTGACGGCCTGTGATTATATTCATATTCCGCCCAAAACAATTCATGGCTATAGAATGCATAGTCACAAAACACGGTTTATTTCTTATACACTGGGCGGGCAAATGACAGATGTCTATCAGCAAATCGGAAAGAGGCTGTTGCAGAATGAATGGCCGATGACTGATCACCCATTTGATGCAGACAGCTTTCATCAGGCTGAAAAAGAAAGCGATATCATATTGATGCACGGCATTAGGGAGCTATCCAATACAACCAAGCCAGCTGTTTTGTTTCATAGTCAGCTCCCGCGCGCAGTGCAGCCATATGTGCTGGAGGCTGGTGAAGGAAAGCAATACATGGTCGAAGGTCAGCTTCATGAGCTGATTGCGACAACGGAAACAACAGGAGACGGATTTAGTTATTTTGTGATTGAAGGGACAAAGGGAAAAGGGTTACGTTCGCATTATCATGAAATGCATACAGAAGCACTTTATTGTGTTGAAGGCAGAATAAATCTTCAGTTAAACGGAGAAAATATTTGCTTGATGCCGGGGGATTTTGCCTATATTCCTCCGAATACCGTTCACTCGTATGAATTCGTGTCTCATTCAAATAAAATGTTGGTTTTGCTGCTGCCTGGCTATATTGAGCAAGTGTTTGAACAATTTGAAGAAGCACAAAGTCCAGGAATGTGCCCTTATTTTATACAGGAAGGGAACATGATGGAGGGTGGGGAGACCTCTACTCAGTATGATTTGGTGTTTGTCTAAGATAAATAGCTGTGTAACGCGTTACACAGATTTGAATAAACAGCCTGTCGAATCAATCGGCGGGTTATTTTATTTCCCTTATGGAACAGCATCCCTATTTACATGCATGAACCCTCGCATTCGGTGTCAGTCCTGCGTGCTGGTGCTCATTAATGTCACATTCACTCCGCGCCAGTACGCGTCCTTCCTAGACTCCAAAGGTTTTCTATCACGCTAAAAGAAAACAAAGGGCTAAAATAAAGTTCATTTTAGCCCTTTGTCAAAAATCTGAGGCTTAGGATAATTCCTAAGCCTTTAATGTGCGCTCGTCCATCATTTTTTCGATTAATTCAAAAAATGTTTTTTTATCTTCTTCTGATAGGTGATTGAACAGTTGATTGACAAGCAGCTGACGATTGTCGATCATTTGTCTGGCGATTTGTTCACCTGATTCAGAGAGTGTAATCCATACCGTTCGGCGGTCATTGTTATTTCTAGAGCGGATAATTAGCCCTTCATCTTCTAAGTGATTGAGAGCGGTTGTTGTTGCGGAGGGAGATAATGAAACTTCCTGCAGAATATTTTTCACAGTACATGATTGATGGCGGTAGATGATGCGTAAAATAAACCCTTTTACATTCGTGACGTTTTTGGGGATATTCTCTTCATCTATTCGTTTCGTCGCCTTTAAATACTTTGTCAGTGCATGGTCTAACAAACTTGCCTCTAGCTCGAAATGTTGCATTCTCCATACCTCTTTTCCTATTGCATTCGCATTTTCCGATCAATTACTAGGTCTATCTTATCATAATAAGCATCATCATTTAAACCAAAATGGAAGACGGCTATAAAATTACCTATATTATCAATTAATAAAAGGAACAATTCCAAAATGAAATGATTTTACTTTCACCTTTTTTTATTTTAGAATGTGAATGAGATAAAATCTGCCAATCCAATTCTCTGGAAATTGGCTATTGGACATCAAACGTTTGGAGATGAAGATATTGAATACTTTACAGGCATTACTAAACGACAGAATGGAACGCTCTTCACAAATTGAAGCGGTAACTGGCGGAGGTGTGTCTTATACATTTGAAGAATATGCAAAACGCATTGATCAGCTGGCGCATTACTTACATCGTAAAGGAATTCGAAAAGGTGACCGGGTTTGCTTTATTTGTCAAAACCATCATCACTTTTCTACGATTATGCTGGCAGCCATTAAAGCAGGTGCAGTCGCCGTACCGCTTAGCTGGCAGCTTACCTCTTTTGAGCTAGAAGGTATCTTGAAAAAAGCAGAGCCAAAAGCTTTATTTTTTGACCGTGAATTCCGTGACATCATTGCGGCAGTGAATGTGTCTTTAGAAGATTGTCTCATGGTGGAATCTGGTGTCAATGCGAAAACAACACAGCTGTTTGAAGACATATTGGCGTCTAATGATGGAAGTGATCTTGCTGAGCAGGTATCAGAAGAGGATTTGGCCATGATTTTATTCACTTCAGGTACAACAGGTAATCCAAAAGGCTGTATGGTCGGACATGGGCGAATCTATCAATTTTTAACAAGACATGGGAACCGAGGATTTGATCTGAAAGGAAAACGGTACTTGGCAAGTCATCCGCTGTATCATATGAGTTCAATTAATCACCTAATTGCAGCTGCAATTGAAGGGTATACGTTAGTCTTCTTACATGATGCAACGCCGAAACGCATTTTAGAAACAATTGAGAAAGAAAGAATTACGTTTATGATGGCTTTCCCATCAGCTTACACGTACATGCTAGAAGAAATGAAGCGCGGTTCTTACGATCTCTCATCTTTTGAAATTGCAATTTCTGGCGGTACGAAGGTACCGGTACGTTTAATTAAAGATTACAAAGAAGTAGGCATTCAGATGATGCATGGCTATGGAAGTACGGAAGCGTGGGTTGTGAGTGCGTGGCATCCAGCGATGGGCGAGGATAAGATGGGCTCTGCTGGTAAAGTGGATCCGGATGTAGAAGTCAAAATCGTGCATCCTGAGACAGAGGAGGCGCTGCCAGCTGGAGAAATTGGCGAGGTCGTCATGAGAAGCCCATTTTATTTCTTAGGCTACTATCATCAACCTGAAGCGACAGAGAAAGTGCTCAAAGATGGCTGGTTCCATATGGGGGATGCAGGCTATCTGGATGAAGACGGTTTTCTTTACATCACAGGGAGATACAAAGATGTGATTCTATACGGTGGGGATAATATTTATCCTGACCAAGTGGAAGAGGTCATTGATCAAATTCCAGGTGTAATTGAATCTGCTGTCATTGGGGTACCAGATGACTTATATGGTGAAGTACCAAGTGCGTATATCGTAAAAGACGAATCTGTCGATTTCTGCGAAGAAGATGTGTTGAATTACTGCAAGGAACGTTTAGCAGATTACAAAGTGCCTTCCATTCATTTCACGCAGGATCTGCCAAAAAATAAACTTGGTAAAATCATGAAGAAAGATTTACGTGAATTGGTTGTGAATGCGTAGGACCTATTCTGCTATAATGAAATTTGAATGATTTTTTTGTTTTTCTAACGTTTTGGAGGGAAAGGGTTTGCGACATATACTTCGTAAGAAACACATTCACGATTTGTTAGAACAGAGCAGACAGCAAAAGGTAAAGAAAACACTGGGCGGGCTCGATCTCACGCTCCTTGGCATAGGGGCTGTGATTGGGACGGGGGTCATGGTGTTAACCGGAATTACAGCAGCTAAGGATGCAGGACCGGCTGTTATTTTCTCCTTTGCGATCGCAGCGATTGTGTGCAGTTTAGCAGCACTTTGTTATGCAGAAATGGCTTCCGCGCTGCCTGTGTTCGGCAGTGCGTACATTTATTCATATACCACAATGGGTGAACTCGTAGGTCATCTCATGGGATGGACGTTATTATCTGTTTATATGCTGACTGCTTCAGCTGTAGCGAGTGGCTGGTCGAGTTATTTTAACAGCCTGCTGGAGGGGTTTGGAATCTCAATTCCACATCAATTTTTAGCTGGTCCAGAACAAGGCGGATATATGAATTTGCCAGCAATTATCATTGCTTTACTCATTGCGTGGATCCTATCTAGAGGAACGAAAGAAAGTAAAAAATTCAATAATATCATGGTGTTTGTGAAACTTGGCATTATTGTTCTTTTCATTGTAGTAGGAGGTTTTTATGTAGAGCCAGCCAATTGGCAGCCGTTCATGCCGTTTGGTACGGAAGGAATTATTGCTGGAGCCGCTGCTGTGTTTTTTGCCTTTTTAGGATTCGATGCCATTTCGGCTTCTGCAGAAGAGGTGAAAAATCCACAGCGGAACCTGCCAATTGGCATTATTGGTTCATTGCTCATTTGTACGATCATTTATATTGTCGTTTGTTTGGTCATGACAGGCATGGTGCACTATACGAAGTTGAATGTGACAGAGGCAATGTCTTATGTACTGCAAAGTGTCCATCAACATAGCGTGGCTGGTATTATTTCTGTCGGTGCTGTCATTGGATTGATGGCTGTGATTTTCGCCAATAATTATGCGGCAACTCGAATTGCTTTTGCGATGGGGCGGGACGGGCTCTTGCCTAAAGTGTTTTCAAAAACAAACAAAAGTGATACACCTGTTGCAAGTATATGGGTGATTGGCGGAATGACAGCTGTTATTTCAGGGTTTATTGATTTGAAGGATCTGTCCAACCTAGCCAATATCGGTGCATTATTAACGTTTGCGATGGTGAGTTTATCCGTACTCATTTTGAGAAAGACACATAAACAGCTGGAAAGGGGATTCCGGGTTCCGTTTGTACCGGTTTTGCCAATCATCTCGATGGGCTGTTGTGTGTTTCTGATGCTCAATTTACCAGGCCGGACATGGCTGTACTTCGGGGTTTGGCTGATTATCGGTGTCGTCATGTACGCAGCGTATTCTAACAAACACAGTGAATTAGCGAAATCTGCTTAAGAAAAAGGTGCAAATCCGTTGACGATTTGTGCCTTTTTTCATACGATTTGGGATAAGCTATATAAGAGATAATGAACGGAATAAGAGGAGGATGAGGGAAATGATCAGCGTTAGTCCTTATATTGTCGTAGAAGATGTCAAAGAATCTCTTCAATATTATCAAGGAATTTTTGGCGGAGATATTCGTATCTTAAATGAACATCAAGACCGTGTATTGCATGCTGAGCTGCACCTTGGAGAATCACTGCTCCACTTTTCAGATACATTTGGCCGCACACCAAAACCGGAGAATCTTCGATTGATCATGCAGTTTGACAATGAGGAAGAGTTAAAGGCTGTATACGAGGCGCTTGAAGCTGATGGAGATGTCCTTGTAGAATTACAGGATACGTTTTTTGGCGCACTTCATGGACAAGTACAAGATCGGAAGAATGGTCTGATATGGGTGCTGAATTATATGAAATAAATAAAGACCTTCACTCTTGTGAAGGTTTCAGCGTGTAGACAAACCCTCGCATTCGGTGTCAGTCCTGCGTGCTGGTGCTCACGAATGTGAAATTCGCTCCGCGCCAGTACTCGTCCTTCCTAGACTTCAAAGGTTTTCTATCACGCTGAAAAGAAGACAAAGGGCTAAAATCAAGTTCATTTTAGCCCTTTGTCAACAATCTGAGACCTTCACCCTTGTGAAGGTTTTTTTGTGAGTGTTTTTATTTTCTGAAAAATGGAAAATATGCTATGTTGGAAGAATGATAAGACATGGGGAAAGGGTGGAAAAGGAATGGATCAAGTTGAGTTTCAATATATTCAAACAAACGGCATAAAGCTCCATACAGCAATGGCTGGTCCTGAAGATGGTCCGCTGCTGGTCCTGCTGCATGGATTTCCTGAGTTTTGGTATGGTTGGAAAAATCAAATCCTCCCCCTAGCTGAGGCGGGGTATCGTGTCGTTGTTCCTGATCAAAGGGGATACCATCTGAGTGACAAACCAGAAGGAGTCGAATCATACGTTTTAGACAAATTAAGAGATGATATCGTGGGGTTAATTAAGGCGCTGAGTCCAAATCAAAAGGCCATTGTCGGCGGACATGATTGGGGTGGAGCTGTTGCTTGGCATCTTGCTTCAACCCGTTCTCAATATGTAGAAAAATTAATCATCGTCAACATGCCGCATCCTCGTGTGATGATGAAGGTCCTTCCGTTTTATCCGCCGCAGTGGAAGAAGAGCTCTTATATCGCGTTCTTTCAGCTTCCAAATGTACCAGAGGCAGCCCTTCAAGAAAATCACTTTCAAAGACTGGATGAAGCCATTGGACTGTCTGCTAGACCTCATCTGTTCACGAAGGAAGATGTCTCAAGCTATAAGTTGGCATGGACGCAGCCGGGAGCCATTACGTCCATGTTGAATTGGTATCGAGGTATTAAAAAAGGCGGCTTTGAAAAACCGATTTCCAAACGAATTCTCGTTCCTGTCCGCATGATCTGGGGAATGGAGGACAAGTTTCTAAGCAGAAAGCTCGCAAAAGAAACGATCAAAATTTGCCCAAATGGACAGCTGATTTTTGTCGATGATGCCACTCATTGGATCAATCATGAAAAACCAGATGTTGTGAATAAGCTCATACTCGAATTTTTAACATAAAGAAATAAGCTCTGATCATATGACCAGAGCTTATTTGTTTTATCCGATTTGATTCTTTTTCAAGGAAACAGGTTCGTCGTCCCAGCATTCAATCTGTTCATTGTTCGGAACGGCGTTTTTATAGAAAACAGGATCTTTGCCTTCTTTTTTCTGTCGCATGTAATCCCTCAGTGCTGCAAAGGCGACTTTAGACAGCATGGTAATGGCAATGAGGTTGACGATGACCATGAGACCCATGAATAAGTCGGCCAGACCCCAAACGAGAGGAACAGTGGCAATGGCTCCGAATAGAACCATGCCAATGACAGCCACACGATAGATGTTGAGCCAAATTTTATTCGCTCCCAAGAATTCAATGTTCGTTTCACCATAGTAATAGTTACCGATTAACGTACTAAAAGCGAATAAGAAAATCATGATGGCTAGGAATCCAGAAGCCCAAGGCCCAATGTGCTGGCTTAATGAAGCCTGAGTTAGCTCAATTCCTTCCAGGTTGGTTGTTTTATACGCATCAGAGAACAGAACAAGAAAGGCTGTGCTTGTACAAATAATTAACGTATCTGTTAACACACCAAATGCTTGGATTAACCCTTGTTTGACAGGGTGGCTCGTGACAGCAGTTGCTGCTGCATTAGGCGCACTACCCATACCGGCTTCGTTTGAGAAGAGACCGCGTTTAATCCCTTGTAACAATGCTCCACCTAATGTACCGCCGGCAAACTGTTCAAATCCGAAAGCGTGTTTCACAATCGTACTGATGACGCCTGGTAATTCAGTGATATTTGTGATAATGACAAAGAAAGCAATCCCGATGTAAGCAACGGCAAGAAAAACGACAATATATTCAGATGCTTTTGCAATCGCTTTGATCCCTTTGAAAATAATGAACGCAAAAATAACAGCCATAACGATTCCGACAGTTAAACGATCTAGGCCAAAAGAGTTTTTAAAAGCGACGGTGATTGTATTTGATTGCACTGCGTTAAAGACAATCCCAAAAGAGATCGTGATCAGGATGGCAAATAAAATCCCCATCCAGCGCTTATTTAACCCTTTTTCCATGTAATAAGCAGGTCCACCGCGGAATCCTGTTTTATCTTTTACTTTATACACCTGAGCTAGTGTACTTTCAACAAAGCTTGAAGCAGAACCGATAATCGCTACGATCCACATCCAGAAGATTGCGCCAGGTCCACCGATCGCAATAGCAATGGCAATCCCTGTGATATTCCCTGTTCCTACACGTGCTGCCATACTGATGGCAAAAGCTTGGAACGGTGAGATTCCCTCTTTTTCTTTTCTTCCTTCTTTTAGAACACGCAGCATTTCTTTGAGCATTCTGACTTGCAGGAAGCGTGATCTATATGTGAAGTAGACCCCTACTCCAAGTAACAGAGCAATGATAAGATAAGTCCAAATAAAATCATTTGTAGTTGTTAAATAAGATAGCAAAGCTTTTTCGTTCATAACATCACCTCTTCGAATTCATCACTGTTCTTTTTAAAAAATACTGAGATCCCACTCTTTGGCGAGTTTCTTCAGCATCATGACACCGGTAATACTATTTCCACAATCGTCAATGGCAGGACCATAAATGCCGATACCGCAGCCTGTCTGAAATGGGAATTCTCTTCTTGCGCTTGGCGGAACGCAAGCCATGATTCCTCCAGACACACCACTTTTGGCTGGAACGCCTACGAAAGCAGCAAAATTACCAGACGCATTGTACATGCCGCATGTCAGCATCAATGCCTTTGTTAGTCTTGCGATATCTTTTGGGATGACTTGGACTTGTTTAAAGGGATGGTAGCCATCACTTGAAATAATCAGTCCAATCAAGGCGATGTCCTCTGTTGTGACCTCAATGGAACATTGCTTTAAATACACTTCTAACGTGTCCTCGACATCTGATTCTAAGTAATTGGTTTCTTTTAAATAATAAGCAAGTGCCCGGTTGCGGTGTGCAGTTGCCCATTCTGATTGATAAACCTCTTCATTAACAGAAGGACGCTTACCTATTAAGTTTTCGATTAAATCGAAAATATATGCTAGCTTTTCTGTAGAAGTCTTTCCAGGAAGGATGGAGGATACGGTAATAGCTCCAGCATTAATCATTGGATTAAAGGGCTTCCCTGGTTTATGCATCTCAAGGCGGTAGATGGAATTAAATGCATCACCAGTTGGCTCTACATCTACCCGATCCAAGACGTACGGAACGCCTCTTCCTAAACAGGCAGCTATAAAGCTGATGACTTTTGAGATACTTTGCAGGGTAAAGGGAACGTCCCAATCACCATAACGTACAGATGATCCATCTGGGCCTATCACGCTGATACCAAGTTGAGAGGAATTTACTTTTCCGAGTGCTGGAATGTAGCCAGCGTTCTGCCCGTTTTTGTAATACGGACGTATTTCTTCTGCCCATTGATCAACAGAAGACTGGCATGCGTGTTGTGTATTATTAGAAATTGCTGTTTTCATACGATTCCTCCAATCAAAAATCAAAAAGTACCCTATTGAATTGGCGGATGACAAAAAATGCGATCAAATAGGCACGAAAACATGTTACACATCTTCAAAGAACTTGTCATGCGCTGCTTGTACCACTCCTTTACACCTAAATATATGTTCAAATGAAGGCTTTGGCGGCGAAACAACAAAAAGGGTTTTTAGTGAAAATTCAGAAAACGCTTACATATAGTTTCACTAAAATTGTTCATTCAATTTATCTTGGAAACTACACAATCTGACGAAAATCTACAGAAAAACTTACAAATAAAAATCAGTCTGCATGCAATTGTCTAAACAATTCCCATTATTGTAGACAATCTCCAAATCGTAGGATAGCTGAAAGGTCACCATGCCTCCTCGGAGAATAGTCATAAAAAATGATTTTGAAGAGAGAAGAAGCCGTGAAAATAATTTTTTTGCTCATTGTGGAGCAAAGAGTCTCCTTGTATACTGTGGCTATGTAAACAGGGGAAGGGATGTCAGTCATTTGAGTTTAAACCAGCTTGTCAAAAAAGACGCATTTATTTTGATTTTTATGATCGTCATTGTGCCGCTTGCGGGAGAGCTGAAGTTTTATCCTGTGAATGAAACATTTCGTATTAGTTTTGGGGCACCTGCGTTTTTCTTTTGCTTATTACTTTTAAGAAAATCAAGACCATTGCTGCCAGGTTTTTTAACAGGCGCAGCCATTGTCCTATTTCGGGTAGGTTTAGATCTTATTCAGCAAAAAGCTGATCTGGCTCTGTCATTTTATCAGCAGTTTCCGAGCTTCTTTTTTTACTTTACTTATGCTTTTCTTTTCTTTGTTGTCCGTACAGGACGTTTCAAGCAGCGTTCCATTTTTATTGGGCTGATCGGACTGATGATTGAACTGCTTGCTGATTTTGTTGAGCTGTTTGTACAATTTTTAGTGTTTGATACAACCATGACTTTCTCAAAGCTGAGTGATATGATCCTCATTGCATTTGCTCACAGCTTCGTGGTCATCAGCTTTTTTAATATGATGAGGCTGTATGAGGCACAATCAAGAGAGAAACAAATCATGAAGCAAAATGAGCATATGATGATGGTCATTTCAAATTTATATGAGGAAACAGTTCATTTAAAGAAAACGTTAAATCATACAGAGCACATAACGCAAGAATCCTATCGGCTCTATCGTCTGCTGAATGAACATGAGGCAGGAAAGAAAGTGAGTCAGGAGCTGCTGAAACTTGCAGGGGAAATACATGAAGTCAAAAAGGACAATCAGCGTATTTACGCCGGGCTTTCAAAGCTGATTTCAAAGGAAAATATGCAAGATTATATGAGGGCAGAGGATCTTGTTCAAATCGTGATTCGCATTCAAGAGAAATATGCGCTATCTCTCGGGAAGAACATTTCCTTTACATCTGATATAAAAGGCATTCACTTGCATGAGTATCATGTGTTCATTTTCTTATCGCTGATTAATAATTTAATGGCAAATGCAGTTGAAGCAATTAAGCATGATGGAGCCATCTCACTCGTATTAAAAGGCAGTCATGATAAAATAGAGGTTCGGGTCGAGGATGATGGACCGGGTATTCCTGAGAAATTGAGAGAGATTGTATTTGATCCTGGATATACTTCAAAATTTGATGCATATGGAACACCGTCAACTGGGATTGGCTTATCCTATGTGAGAGAGCTGGTTCAAGAGCTGGACGGTCAAATCCAGATTGAGCAGAAAGAAACGAAAGGAACAGCTTTTCAGCTTGTCCTTCCGATAAAAAATTTAATACAGAGAGGGTGAGTGTATGCGATTTTTCATTGCAGATGATGATCGTGCAATACGCTCGATTTTAGGTCAAATCATTGAGGATGAGGATTTGGGAGAGGTCGTGGATGAAGCTGATGACGGCATTGGATTAGAAGCGCATTCATTGAATCTGAAAAAAGTAGACATCCTTCTGATTGATCTTTTAATGCCAGCTAGAGACGGCATTCAAACCATACGTCATATTCACCCTGAATTCAAAGGCAAGGTCATCATGATATCTCAAGTAGAAGCAAAAGAGATGATGGCAGAAGCCTATGAACTTGGAATTGAATATTATATTCATAAACCCGTCAATCGAATTGAGATTGTCAGTGTCATTCGAAAGGTCATGGAGCGGATCAAGCTCGAAAAATCAATTTACGATATTCAAGCTTCTCTTCGGCATGTGCTGCCATTAGAGCCAGTGATTTCTCATGAGACAGGTACTGGATCAAAGCGAAGAACGATGAAAGAGGCAGGGGAATTCCTCCTATCTGAATTAGGAATTGTCGGAGAGAGTGGCTCTAAGGATTTACTAGAGATATTGATCTACTTACATGAAACGCAGACAGCCAATTCTCATGAGGTGAATTTTCCGCCATTAAAGCAGCTATTTATCAAAACGGCGGAACGAAAGCTTGGTCGTGGTGCGGCGGATGTGGAAGTGATGCGGGAAGTGAAAGCAGCAGAGCAGCGAATTAGACGAGCCATCCATCATTCCTTAAATCATTTCGCATCACTAGGGCTTACAGATTTTTCAAACCCTAAATTTGAGCACTATGCGTCGAAGTTTTTTGATTTCACTGATGTCAGCCAAAGAATGAAAGAAATGCAGAAGACTTCTTCATCCGCAGGGTCAACAGGCAGAGTCAATACGAAAAAGTTCGTGCAAATCTTTTATTTTGAAGCAAAGCAGCTATTCGAAGGGATGAGCTGAGGGAAATCTATTGGAATGATTGGAGAAAATAAACAGAGACAGAGTGCTTTTGACTATGAGCCGCCTTGCTCTTTTAGACGTCTTTGTTATTTATCTGATCATTCTGATTTTTCTTTTTTCTTGAAAATAAAACTCTCCTGTGCAATCGTTTGTTAAAATAGTGAGGTTAGACTAGAATGTCGGAGGTTTTATTTTGGGAAAAATTAAACGAAATGCGCTCTGCCCATGCGGAAGCGGAAAAAAATATAAACATTGCTGTGGTCAAAAGTCAGGCGGAGAACAAACGTCTGAGCTTGTGTTTAAGGAAGCTGTACAAGTTCAAAAGGATTTAATGAATTATGCGTTCTCTAAGCATCAGAGAGCGATCAATCAATTCATTAATGAGTTTTCTTTCCTAGCAGATATGGATAAAGAAACGCAACAAATCTCAGTCTTTCATTTGAGTGTATGGGGCATTTTCTTCCGCCCATTAACAGATAAGAAAGAGACCATCTTCCAAGAATTCCTGACAAAAAAAGCAGAAGATATTACCCGTCCTAAAACAAGACAAGTGGTGGAATCTTGGACAGACATGGAGCCATCTTTGCTTTTATTAAATGAAAAAACGGACGAGTCTCTTTACTTTGAGAATATGGTGACAGCTGAGAAGGTTGAAGTTGATGTGAAGCCGGATCAAACCGTGCTGCCAGAGAAAGGTAGCCTTGTTCTTGGTTTCCCTGTTCAGTTTGAAGAAAAAGCAGAGTTTTTCATTCAATATACGATGTTCGCGAAAGAGTTTACTGATACGCTTCTTCTTCAGGTTCGCCAGCTCGTTGAAGCACATGAGGCAAACGGAGGAGCACGTAGTACATTTATGAGAGAAGCCTTCCCTGAAGTGCTGAAGTGTATGTTTGCGAAGCAAGAAGTTGAAGAAACAGAAGCGCCTGCTCAAACAGAAGGAAATACAGTAGGACTATCAGCAGATCGTATGGAATGGGCTAGTGACGTTCAGCTGGAAACAGCCAAGCTGATTGAAGACGGGATGAAAGAGCACGGTGACCAAAGCCTGACAGATGGCGCTTTAACGGTTTGGAAAGCTTACTGTGATCAGAAAGCACCTGTGATCCGTAAAGCGGCGTCATTTGCTGCAGGAATCGAATATTATATTCATTCACTTGCAAGCGATGCCCCGCTTTCTCAAGCACAAGTTGCTAAAAAGTATGGAATTAGTGCGTCCACTGTATCGAGCCGATTTAAAGACATTGAAAAAGCGGTCAAAGAAGAGCAAGAGACGACTGTATCATAGCATGAAAAAAGACGTGGCACCTTTCAAGGAGCCAGCGTCTTTTTTTCATCATCTTGTTTTAATAAAACCACTCATGTATTGCTCTGTATTATAATCATTGAGGTCAATTTTCCACTGACCATCTCCGTTACGTTTCATTTTCACTTCATACTCAGCAGGGCTTGAGACTGGAGGAAGCTTTTCAAACTCAGATGCGTACATATTCAAGCTTTTCTTATACAATTCTTCTTTCGAACGGATTTTGCCGTTGTAAAACTCATCTCTTTGTTTGTCTAGTTTGTCTTTTAAGTTAGAAGCATCAATACCGGTTACTTGAGCGACAACCTTCGCTTCGTCATCTGAGATGGTTTTCACACTTGTTTCCACTTTCGCTTTATCCTTCATTGTATTTTGCATGCGTTTGTACATGGATAAAATATCGCGGTCACTGACTTCGTTTCCGTATATGCCTGCACTTCTCTTGAAGTCTTTCACAAACATTTCGTGATATTTATTAACGACATCTGATTGATTGTCACCTGTTAATTCTGAGAATTGATCATTCTTTTTGTCAAAAACAATGAGATCTGTATAAGCAGATAGTGCTTTTGCTGGGTTATCTAGCTTTTTCGCTGTATCCAGTATCTTTTCGCCATCTAGTTCAATTTCGATCGAATCACTGTTTTTCTTGATGCTATCTTGGTACACGAACTGATATTTTTTGCCTTTATCTACTAGGAAATAAAGAGCTCCTGATAGTGATTTCCCTTTGTTCAATGACCCAAGATCAAGGCGGTCTTTACTGCCGTAGAATTTTAAATCAGAGACTTTGGCATCGTCCTGATAAAGGGTGAAATCAGAGTTATATAATGAAAGGGCTTTGTCACCTTTGTTCGTGATCGTCAGGTTGACTTTTAACACCAATTCATTGTCCCGCAGGGTAGTTGTTGAGTCTTCTGGTAACGTATATTCGTAGCTATTCACTTTTACCTCTGCTGTTTTTGTTGATTTTTGGTCAGCCTTTGTTGATTTTGCTGAGCTCTGGCAGGCTGCAGAGATGATCATCACGAATGAAATCATGAGGAGTGCACTTATTTTTTTAAGATTCACAGTTGATGCTCCTTTGCTTTTCTTTCGTCATTTTCTTCCCGCTATCTGACTAAGAAAAAAGAAACAGATAGAATGGTATATTCGGGTGTTAAAGGGGAAAATCTCCTAATGACGATTTGCACTATTCATTCTATCGAATTTCATTCGTGATGAGGAATAGGTTTTAGTCCCTATCTTTAATAGATTTTTACACAAATACCTATAAAAAACGGAATTTAATAAGTAAAATATACTAGTTAATAAGAATTAATTTATCTATTTATCATGGGTTTTAAATGTTTTTTGTATAAAATTCTTGAAATGGAGGTAGTTTTCATTTCAAAAGATGTGTTAGAATTCACATCGCAAAACTTTTTTCTTTCAAAGCGTCCACCTCCAGATTGATTTTCAGAGAGCAGAATACTTGAATGTTGAAAATGATTCATGGGAAAATAAGGATGATTAAGCAGATAAGGGAGATGAGCTTTTGAAAAAAGTAACGCTTGGACGAACTGATTTACAGGTGAATCCGATAGGGCTTGGAACAAATGCAGTAGGCGGGCATAATTTATTCCCGAATCTGAGTGAAGATGCAGGGCGGGAGCTAGTAGAAACAGCTCTTGATCATGGTGTCAATTTCTTAGATTCTGCTTTTATTTATGGGCTGGGACGTTCAGAAGAATTGATTGGCGAGATCATTGCCAAAAGAGGCGGCAGAAAAGAACTGGTTCTTGCGACAAAAGGGGCTCATAAAGAAGTAAACGGGCAAATTGAACTGGATAATAGCCGTGATTTCTTAAGACAGCAGGTCGAAGACAGCCTGAAGAGGTTGCAAACTGATTATATTGATTTGTACTATATGCATTTCCCGGACGGCCGCACGCCGCTGGATGAAGTGGCAGGTACTTTAAAGGAATTGAAGGATGAGGGGAAAATCCGGGCAATTGGGGCATCAAACCTTGATTTTGAACAGCTTCAAACCTTTAATCGAGATGGATACCTAGACGTGCTTCAATCAGAGTATTCTCTGCTGAAACGTCAGGCCGAGCAAGACCTTCTCCCATACTGCGTGGAGCATGGGATTTCCTTTATCCCTTATTTTCCATTGGCGTCAGGCCTGTTGACCGGGAAGTTTACAAAGGATGCGACATTTGATGATATTCGAGCAAAGGACCCGCTTTTCCAAGGTGATGCTTTCCTTCAAAACCTCGAAAAAGTAGACAAGCTGAAGGCCATTGCGCAATCAAAACATGCCGAAACAGCTCATGTAGCGCTGGCGTGGCTATTGGCGCAGGATGGCATTGATGCCATAATTCCGGGTGCAAAACGAGCCGAGCAAGTCTTACAAAACTTGAAAACAAACGATGTTCAGTTAACAAAAGAAGAAATCAACGAAATCGATCAGATCTTTTCATAATATAAAAAATAAGGTGCCAAGCAGCACCTTATTTTTTTATGCCATTGTGAGAGGAATCTTGATCACGAGCCTCAGGTTTGGAGAACGATACGTAAAATCAAGCGTGCCGTCTGCCTTTTCAACAAGCTGATGAATGATATAAGTACCCATACCTTGATGATCACCGCCTTTTGTCGAGCGGCCAAAAGTCTTAAACAGATGATCTAATACGTGTTTTTCCATTCCCTTCGTACTGTTTTCACAATGAATCAAAAAGAGCCCGCTCCGTATGGAAGTCGTGATCGAGATGCTTCCCTCGTTCCCAGCTTGCTTCGCTTCAATGGCGGCGTCTAATGCGTTATCAAGCAGGTTGCCAGTAAAACTCACCTGATCCGCCTTAGAAAAAGGCAGAGAAGAAAAGGGTGCTTGAAGATCTAGTGAAAGGGCGATGTCCTCTTTTTCAGCCCGCTGGAAAAAGGAATGAAGGGTTGAGGCCAAATAAGCATTTTCCCCTTTGATCCAAGGGAAATGTTTCACATATTGCTGAATCAAATCTTTGATCTCATGCTCGTCATTCGATGCGGAAAAGGCATTTAAATGTCTAGCTGTTTCATGGTGTTTACTTCGCAGCTCAAGCAGCAAGTCATTGGTTCTCGACTCAGCATGAATCAGCTCTTGAAGCCGTCCATTTAATCGTTGCTCCGTTTGCATTATCTTGAAGGAAAGGAGATCGGCTGTCAAAATGATGATGACAGTTAAAAGATGGCTGAGCCCATTTCCGTGATTGAGAAAAAGTGAAATTCCTGAACAGGTGATGAGCACAAAAGCGCCTAATATCACGTAACCACTCATACCTAGCCAAAACCTTTTGTAAATGAAAAAGGTGTAAAGGCACATGATGCAAAAGGTCAGAAGCCACACCATGCTTGATGACAAAGGCAGAACAGCTTTAGCAGCAGCATGAACTGCAAGACCCAGCCAGATGAGCGTATATATGCGAAATCCAAGATAAAAAGCGTTCACGTTCGTTCTCCTTAAAAGTAGTATTTCTTAAAGTATTCTAATTGCTGCTTCGTCATCATGGCTTTTTTATCAGTCCCTTCAAAAGACACGATAAATGAATTTTTGGCATACGCCGAAAAGTTCTTAATGTAATGAATATTGATGATAAACGACCGGTGGGAGCGGATAAAGTCTTTCTCAGCTAAATCACCTTTTAACTCGTTGAGAGTTTGGTATGTTTGAATATCTCCTGTTGTTGTGACAATGGTCGTCGACCTGCCAGTACGTTCAACAAAGATGACATCCTTTTTTTGCAGTACATGGATATCTGATTGCTGCTTGATGAGAAGCCGTCCGTGAATGCTTTTCTCCTGCTTGGTGGACATGTAGCGCTCTAAAGATTTGGCAATTCGATCAGCTTGATAGGGCTTCATAATATAATCATGGACATTCAAATCAAAGGCATGAACAGCATACCCACTGTTTCCCGTCACAAATACAACATCTACATTCAGTGCATGAGAGTGAATAAGGTCTGCTAATTCATAGCCTGACATGCCAGGCATCTCAATGTCTGCAAACAATAGATCAATGTCGCCCTGTTTGACCTTCTCATATGCATCCTCCGCTGACTGTGTCACAAAAACGATGTCAACGGCATCCATTCTGCCGACAATGGCATGCAGCTTTTCTAAATCCACTCGGTAATCATCGACAAGACCTACTTTTATCATAAAAATCACCTATGACTCTTCTTATTATTTGTCTATTTTACCATTTGTTTTTTAAAATGGATCATTTCAAGACAGAAAAAGGACGTTTCACGACATTTTTATGTCAGACAGGCGGTATTTTTTCTATCATAGACGTAGATAGTCGAAAGGGGCGAACCAAATGATTACTCTCAGCGATTGTAGTTGCTGGTTTACAGATAAGAAAAAAGTCGTAAAGGCGATGAAACATATGACGTTCTCCGTGAAGGAAGGAGAAGTCGTCGGCATCTTAGGAGAAAATGGTGCAGGGAAAACCACATTATTGCGAGCCGTTGCGACATTATTGGAGCCTACTCATGGAACAGTCAATGTTGCAGGCTTTGATACAGTCAAAGAAGCAACTGAAGTGAAGAAGCGAATTGGGGTCTTATTTGGCGGCGAGACGGGACTTTATGACCGTTTGACGGCTCGTGAAAACCTTGAATACTTTGGGAAATTATATGGCTTAGATCAGCATGAAATCAAAGCAAGAATTGAGGATTTAGCAAAGCGCTTCGGGATGAGGCAGTACATGGATCGCAAGGTAAAAGGATTTTCAAGAGGGATGAAACAAAAGGTGGCGATTGCCAGAACATTGATTCATGACCCTGACATTATTTTGTTTGACGAACCGACAACAGGTTTAGATATCACATCGAGTAATATTTTCAGAGAGTTTATTCATCAGTTGAAACAGCAAAATAAAACGATTCTATTTTCAAGCCACATCATGGAAGAAGTCAGCCTGCTTTGTGACAGTGTCATGATGATTCATCAAGGAGAGCTCGTGTACAAAGGAACGCTTCCAGAATTATATGCACAGGAACAAAGTGAAGACTTGAATTACATCTTTATGTCGAAGCTCGCAAGGGGGAATGCATAATGTGGAAAACCGTCTTTTTAAAAGAAATGACAGATTCGCTCAGAGACAGGAAAACGTTGCTCTTAACAGTGTTGATCCCTCTTTTGACAATGCTCGGACTCGTGTTTTTCTACGAAAGCATGATCGCTGATCCAGGCGATAAAACGTATACAGTCGCAATCAATGAAAAGCTTCCGTCCGATATGAATGACATGATCAAAGAAGTGAAAAACCTGAAACTTGAAACATTTGATGACCCGCAGCAAGCCGTTAAAGTTGGTGAGGCAAATGCTTATCTAGAAATGCCAAAAGATGCAGGCGATATGCTTCAGCATCAAACATCGTTTGCCATTAAAGTCCATGGGTATCCAACAGATGATGATTCAGTGATTGCGGTTCAAATGCTGCAATCATTGCTTGAACAATATCAAAATCAAGTCGTAGAAAAGCGTTTAGCACAGGATCAGATCAAATCGTCAGTGATTCATCCGTTTGAGGTGCAATCAGTTGATGTGCAAGAAGGAGAGGACGGGGATGGAGAAAACGGGGTGACCACCATGCTGCTGTCGATTCTCCTTCCAATGATTTTAGTGACGTCTGTGATCTCAGGTGCTTTGCCAGCTGCGCTTGATATCGTAGCAGGTGAAAAGGATAGAAAGTCAATTGAAGCTTTATTCCTGACACCGGCCAGCAGACTTCAGCTTTTAATTGGAAAATGGCTAGCTGTGTCTATGTTTGGTATATTAAGTGGCATTGTGGCGATTGGCATGCTGCTGCTCTCTACATTGCTCTTTACAGAAAAACTGAAACAAGCGCTGAACTTCGGAGATCAAGTGTGGAGCATCATCGGCGTTATGTTAGCGGCATTAATTATTTTCTCATTCATGGTATCAATGATTGAACTGCTGCTCAGTGTCGTTTCAAGCTCAGTGAAAGAAGCACAATCGTACATGTCCATGATCATTACACTAGGTGTGATTCCGATGTTTTTCACCATGAGAGCAGGCGCTACGCAGCTAGATACGTATTACTTTGCTATCCCATTCCTTAATATTCATGCACTATGTAAGCAATTGATGTTTGGCATCGTTGACCCAATGTCAATTGCCCTGACGCTCGGCTCCTCGGCGCTGACAGTGATGATTTTGTTTGTCATCGTGAGAAGTTTGTTTATGAAAGAGAAATGGATGCTTGCGAAATAGAAAGATCATTTCATTGATAAAGATGAAGAACTTGTAGATTTTTTCTACAAGTTTTTTGTTTTGTATGTTTAAATGAGTGATAAAAATTGGGTCACAATGTGAAGGAGGTTATAGAATAAAAATGCTCAGTCGTGTAAAATTTTACTTAATTTTACTTAAAAGGGGTTTTGTATATGAGTTATCAAGTAGAAGACGATGATGTTTTGGGATTATGTAATATATATGCTCAGCAAACACATCATTTTGAAGCTTTCATTTTAGGGAATAAAAAAGGACTGATAGAATTGAGAAATGCAATTGATAGAGCTTTAGAAACAGGTAGTTCTGTTGCACATTTATTCCCATCTGATTATGAAGGCTATGAAACTTATATTGCTTTAGTAAACGATGAGCAAAGGTTCGAGAAATTAAACACTCCTTATGTAGAGGAATACATGCAAGAAGACGATGCCATTGATCCAATTGACATCATAAAAGAATATGATGCTGAAAAAGGGAATTCCTCTTCATAATATGCTTCCTTTTGTCAGTATAAGCCTTCCCGATAAGGAGATGCGAGAATTGCCAACAGTCTTCAGTTATGGAATCGCCTGCTTCATCGCTTTTCTATTAATCACTTTCGTTCTTACCCATAAAAAACTAGAAAAGAAACTTGATCTGACGATTTTGATCATAGTAGCCATCATATTATTGATGGTGAACGTCTTGTGGATATGGGTCACGCTTTTCTTCTTTACTTGTATATATGTTGGAACCAAATATAGACATCAATCGAAAAAAGACTAAAAAAACCCCCGGGAAACGGGGGTTTTTCTTTAGTTCTTGATGAACTTCTCAACCAATGAGCTTGTTTTGTAGTCGTTCAAATCAAGTTTCCATTGGTCGATATCGTTTTTCTTCATGTTCACTTCTACTGTTTCTTCAGAAGATGATGGTCCTAATTTTTTAAATTCATCTGGATAGATAGAAAGTAGATATTTCTGTGCATCATCATAAGATGCTGTACGGTTTTTGCTGTAGAATTCAGTTGCTTTTTCTTTTAAACGATCGACAAGCGGGCTTGCATCAATTGGTGTAAGTGTCACAGTCACGACAGCTTTATCACCACTGATTGATTTTGTTTTCGTTGATACTTTTGATTTTTCAGCTAATGTTTCTTTTACAGCTTTTAGAAGCTTATCAAGGTTTTCGTCTTTTGCTGAGCTAGATGAAATACCAGAAGAAGAAATGTAGCCTTGTTTGAATGATTTATCAAATTCGTTTACGACAGTTGATTTGTTATCACCTGTTAGTTTTTCGAAATCGTCATTTTTCTTACCAAAAATCATGACATCAATATAAGAAGAAAGGGCTTTTGCAGACGCTTGAAGTGTATCTGCCTTTTTCATCAAGTCTTTTCCTTTAATATCGAATTCTAGTGTTTTGTCATCTTTTTTCGATCCAGTACCAGGCTCTGTGTAGACAAGTTGATAGTCTTTTTCTTTATCAACTACATAGAAAAGACCACCTTTTGATACTTTACCTGCATTTAGAGAGCTTGAAGATAATACTTCGTTGTAGTCATCAGGAGAGATGGTAGACACCTGAGCGTCATCTTGGTAAAGCGTAAAGTTGCTTTTATCCACATTCAATGGTTCTTTGCTGATGTTTTTTACAGATACATTCACTTTTAGGACATACTGATCATCCTGAACAGATGTATCGTATTGAGGTGGTAAAGTGTACTCAGCACTTTCTACTTTTACTTCAGCTGCATCAAGAGATTTTTTTGTATCGCTTTCTTTCGCAGCAGTTTTGTCTTTTCCACCACTACAAGCAGCAGCGACAACAGTTACACACAAAATCAGAAGAAACAGGGATAATTTCTTTTTAAACATGAGATGTTTTCCTCCTCGGGTTTTATGGTGAATTTCATTGGAAAGCTTTAGTTCATATCATTCTTTTTGCACAAAAAGAAAAATACTGTATGTTTTTTACTGTAGAATGAAGCGAAAGTACTGTCAATACCTCAGTGCGTTCGAAAGGTTCATCCACTTCAAGTAGTAAAAATGACACTATGTTGAGAGGAGAAATGTGTATTTTATTGTTTGAAATCTCCTGTAAAAACTCAACATTTTATATTTTAAGGTTTTTAGTCGGATTATTGAATAGGTTCAAATGACTGTTTTTGAAGAAGATGTAGCAAATAGAAGGATTTTTATGACTTGTAAATGAGTCGTTAGTAATGAATATTTTTTCCTGTGATGTGTATGATCACTAGGTTTGTGTGTTGTTGACAGAGAGACACTTGTCCAGCGAAATGTTGAGGTATTTAGACAGGCTCTCGACACGGAATGTGTCTTTTCCCTTCAAAATGGCAGTCATCTACACAGAAACCCTACATAAAATAAAAGAGAAATGAATGGGAGGTGGATGTATGGCAGTGGTAAGAGCGACAAGCTCTGATATTGATTTAATGGCCAGACTGCTGAGAGCCGAAGCGGAAGGTGAAGGGAAACAAGGGATGCTGCTTGTAGGAAATGTAGGCATCAATCGTTTGCGTGCCAACTGTTCTGACTTTAAAGGGCTGCGTACGATTCCACAAATGATTTATCAGGAGCATGCGTTTGAGGCAGTCACACATGGCTATTTTTATCAGCGAGCACGAGAAAGTGAAAAGACACTTGCACGGAGGAACATTAATGGTGAACGATTTTGGCCTGCGAAATTCAGTCTTTGGTATTTCAAACCGCCTGGAAATTGCCCATCCACTTGGTACAATCAGCCGTTTGTGGCAAGGTATAAGTCACATTGCTTTTACCAGCCCACAGCTGAAACTTGCGAGAATGTTTATAACACCTTTTAGCTTAATGAACAGCACAATCCTTTGTATTCAAGAGGATTGTGTTTTTCTTTTTTTCAAAATGGGTAACCATTGTGTATCAACAAGATGAAGCACGTGATCGGAGGAAATGAAGATGTATCAAGACTTAAAAGGGAAAACAGCCATTGTGACAGGTTCTTCTAAAGGCATAGGACAAGCCATCGCCTTGAGATTTGGACAAGAACAAATGAACGTGGTTGTGAATTATAAAGGCGATGAAGAGGGTGCTGAAGAAACAGTACAAGCCATTCAGCAGCATGGAGGTAGGGCGGTGAAAGTACACGCAGATGTCTCCAAAGAGGAAGGAATTCAGGCGTTAATGGATGCCGCGCTGGAGAATTTTAACGCACTAGATGTGTTCGTCAATAATTCAGGATTTAATGGTGAAGAAGCAATGCCGCATGAAATGACGTTGGAACAATGGCAAAAGGTCATTGATGTGAATATCACAGGCTCATTTTTAGGAGCAAAGGCAGCGATTGCCTATATGATGGAACATGATGTGAAAGGATCAATCTTGAATATATCCAGTGTCCATCAAGAGATCCCGCGTCCGTTTAATGTTCATTACTCTACTTCTAAAGGAGGAATGAATATGATGACGAAGACGCTGGCTCTTGATTATGCCGAAGCGGGTATTCGGGTCAATGCGATTGCACCAGGTACAATGGCAACGGAATCAAATGACGATCTTCAAGATGAACAGAAAAAACAAAAGCAGCTTGAGAAAATTCCAATGAGAACGTTTGGCGATCCGAAAGAGATTGGGTCTGCCGCTGCATTTCTCGTATCGAAAGAAGCGGCCTATATTACAGGTACTACATTATTTGTTGATGGAGGAATGACACTTTATCCATCTCAATTAAATGAATAATAGAAAAACATCCGCCCCGTTAGCCGGCGGATGTTTTTTCTTTGTAGCGGTGTGCTGACTTTGCTGGTTTGCCGAGCAGCATAGGATACTTGCTCAAGAAAGCGATACATGGCACCATGAGCAGCAATGTACCGATCGTATAAAAGAGCGTCCAAGAAAGCTGCGCTGTATCAGAGATATTGATGCCTAGCCCATAATAAACAAATGCCTTCATGATATCGATACCGGCAAATTGCAGGACGAGAATCACAATGGAATGACGTCCAAGATACGTCAATATCGTGGACGTTTTCAATTTGAAGCTTAAATAAATGACAGCAGCTGAACCGAGCAGTGCACAAGCATAAAAAATGAATAGATCCCCATAGTCATTCACCCGCATATCAATTCGTGAATTAAAGCTTTGCATATATGCAGTCAGTACAAGCAGACCTGTACATAACAGAAGGGTAGGATCTGTTTTTAATTCCACAAACCATTGTTTTGCTAAAAATCCAATTGAATAAAACACAACAGCCGTTAACGCAACGTTGGCATTCCAAGGGAGACTCTGGTTTAACAATAGCGTGGAAGCATATCCGGCTCCGCCGCAAAGGACGGTCAGTAAAATCAATACAGCTGGTTTTCCTTTTGTCAGACGATGCATCAAGAAAAACAACATTTCCACTAAAAAGAGCGTCGTTAAAAACCAGATGGCTGGGTTATGCGTCAGTCTTGCTTCATCGGCATTTGAAATGAAAATTCCCGTAAATGGAACGAAGGGATCAATATCTGTTTGCCCCTTAAAGGCGAAAAATCGGGTCACCGTGAACCAGAAAACGTACGTAATAATGGAGAAATAGAGATAAGGTAAGAGCAAGCTTTTCGCTTTTTTCTGTATAAATGACATAGCAGGTTGTGAGGATGATCGAAACATCATACCTGATAGTAAAAAGAAGAGTGGCATATGAAAAGAGTATATAAATTGCTTGAATGAATCAGGAATGGGTACATGTGCCATTACGACGAGCAGAATGCCGATTCCTTTAGCCGCATCCACCCAGTCGAGTCGCTTATTCATGGCCAGTCATCTCCTTCCTTCTCAGCATTGTAAACCGTTACTTCATATGTACCTCTACTATATAAAAGGTACACCTACAATGCGTTTACAGTTCGCTAACGATTAGAAGACACATTTGCGATCAGATGACAGAAGGAAGCGTTTTGACATCTCGATGTTACATTCCCCATTTTTTATGACAATGTAAAAAAGAAGCCAACGAAGGATTGGCTTCAAAATAGTTCTGCGATTCGTTCAAAGGAACGCTGTTTTTCCATTGGATCAAATGAATTGTTTAATATCATCATCTCGTCCGTTTGATAGCGGTCCATTAAGATTTGCAGCTGTTCTTTCACTGTTTGCTTTGAGCCAACAATCATTCGCTGGCGGTTTTGTAACACTTTTTTCTTTTCTTGCTCAGTGTAATGATAGTTCTCTGCTTCTTCTATAGAAGGAACGCGACTGTCCAGCCCTTTTTCAACCCGAAGTAGCCATAAGTCTGTACTGGTGGCAATGCGGCTTGCTTCCTCGTCTGTGTCTGCGCAGATTACAAAGACAGCAAACATAGACTGAGGCTGACGTGAGAAAACGGATGGAGAAAAGTGTGACCGATACGCTTCAAAAGCTTGCCTGCCTCGTGCAGGATGAATAAAATGTCCGAAAATATAGTTGATTCCAAGTGATGCCGCCTGGATGGCACTGTTTTCCCCGAGTCCAAGCAGCCAGACTGGCGGATAAGAATCAACGAGCGGAGCCGCTTTCACTCCTGCATGCCGATGACCAGAAGGCAGGCTGTCAGATAAGTAAAAAAGAAGGTCCTCCAGCTGGCGGTCAAATTGAGACAGTTCTTTCTTCACGCCGTCTGTCAAAGCGAGTCTCGTCCGTTCAATTCCGCCTGGGGATTTACCAACACCGATCTCAATCCGCCCAGGGTAAAGGGCTTCAAGCTGGCGGGTGACTTCTGCTACTTTAAAAGGGCTGTACTGCGGGAGTAAAATACCCCCGGAGCCTGTGCGCAATGTCGATGTGTGTGAAGCAATATGTGCCATTAATATTTCAGGCGCTGTACTTGCGAGTCCTCTCGTGCTGTGGTGTTCAGCAAACCAATACCGCTCATACCCTAGTGTTTCCGCAAGCTTGGCCAGCTCTGTCGTATGAACCAATGTTTCTTGTGCGGACTGGCCTTTAGGGATGGCGACTTGATCTAATATATGAAGTGATGGCATCATCAACACCCTTTCATCAATACGTTGAATTCTATCCATAAGTATAAAGAAAGTCATGAACGGAAGGAAATGAAAGGGTTTATCACAGCTATGTACATGAATTTTCTATATCAACATATGAAGTGGATGCGCGCCCTGTTTTTAAGCGAGAGGCTGTGTAACGGGGATATTCGACAATGTTTCACATGAAACACTTCTTTTACGACATGAATCATTTTTGCCATGGATCTTTCTTTAAAAAAATATCATCATATTGAAACCTCTTTTATACATAGATCGTATATACTAGTAAATAGAAAAAAGAGTAAGAGGCTCCAATGTCATTTCATGAATTTTGTCGAATTTTCATGTATGATGATTTTAATAGGGTCCATCGCTTAATAAATAGATTTTTATTATGCTGGAGGAGTGATTGATTTGGCGATTACATTAGAAAAAGGTCAACGTATTGATTTAACAAAAGGAAAAGCAGGACTAACCAATATTCTAGTTGGACTTGGCTGGGACCCTGTGTCACAAGGCGGCGGTTTTCTTGGAAAGCTGTTTGGCGGCGGAGGCGGCGCTGATATTGATTGTGACGCTTCAGTGCTGATGCTGAAAAATGATAAGTTTGTTGAAAATAAAGATTTGATTTACTTTGGCAACTTGAAAAGCAAATGCGGCAGTGTTGAGCATACAGGTGACAACCTGACAGGTGAAGGAGACGGAGATGATGAACAAGTCCTCGTCAACTTAAGCAAGGTACCAGGCAATGTGAATAAATTGGTGTTCGTTGTGAACATTTATGATGCACTTAGAAGAAACCAACACTTTGGTATGATTCAAAATGCTTACATCCGAATTGTTGACCGTTCAAACAATCAAGAATTAGTGAAATATAATTTGAAAGATGAATATGCAGGTAAAACATCATTAATCGTTGGAGAGCTTTATCGCCACGAGAATGAGTGGAAGTTTGCAGCTGTAGGAAATGGTACAAACGATGCGAAGCTTGCCGATATTACGAGAAACTACATTTAATTTAGAAGGGAGAGGTTCCTAGTGGGAATTTCTTTAGCGAAAGGTCAAAAAATTGATTTAACAAAAACGAATCCAGGTTTAACAAAAGTAGTCGTAGGTCTTGGCTGGGATGTAAACAAGTATGATGGCGGACATGACTTTGATCTAGACGCAAGCGTATTCCTTTTAGATGCAGCAGGGAAAGCAAACTCTCCATCTGACTTTGTCTTCTACAATCAAACAACTGGCGGTGGCGGAAGTATCGTACATACAGGCGATAACCGTACAGGTGAAGGAGACGGAGATGACGAGCAGGTCAATGTTGATCTTTCAACTGTACCAGCAAGTATTGAGAAAATCTCCTTCGTCATTACAATCCATGATGCAGAAGCACGCAGCCAAAACTTTGGACAGGTGTCTAACGCTTACGTCCGTATTTTAAATGCGGCATCAAATGAAGAGCTCATTCGCTATGATTTGGCGGAAGACTTTTCAATTGAAACAGCGATTATTGTAGGTGAATTATATCGTCATGGCGGAGAGTGGAAATTCTCAGCTGTTGGATCAGGTTATCAAGGCGGACTTGCCCGCATTGCAACAGACTTCGGCTTAGATATCGGGTAACGCCCGTTTTCATATTTTCAGAAGATAGGAGAGATACGAATATGGCGATTCAGCTTTCAAAAGGACAACGTGTCGATTTAACGAAAACCAACCCAGGGCTGACAAAAGTGATGATCGGACTTGGCTGGGATACGAATAAATATTCAGGCGGAGCCGAATTTGATTTGGACGCTTCGGCTTTCTTAGTAGATGCAAACAATCGTTGTCAACAAGACACAGACTTCGTGTTCTATAATAATCTGCAGCATCCAAGCGGTAGTGTTACTCATACCGGTGATAACCGTACGGGTGAAGGAGATGGAGATGACGAGCAAATTCTCGTTGATTTCTCGAAAATTCCTGCTAACATTGATCGTATCGGAATTACAGTGACGATTCATGATGCAGAGGCGCGCAGCCAGAATTTTGGACAAGTCTCTAATGCATTTGTTCGTGTTGTAAATGAAGAGGGCGGGGAAGAATTGATTCGTTTTGATTTAGGGGAGGACTTCTCAATTGAAACAGCTGTCGTCGTATGCGAACTATATAGACACGGCAGCGATTGGAAGTTTAACGCAATCGGAAGCGGATTCTCTGGCGGACTTGCAGCTCTTTGTCAAAATTATGGGTTAGAAGTGTAAAGAGAAGAAACAACTTCATTCAAGAGGCGCTGCCAATGACTCATATGAGGGTATTTTCCAAAGTGAGAAAGAAACAGCGATCAAGAATAACAGCAGGCGAAAGCCTGCTGATGCTTCTACACTTATAGGAGGAAAACCAGTTGGACATTTTGAAACATATGTTGGACACGTATGCCTCGTTTTTTGATTGGCATATGTGGGCAGAGGTATTAACAGACCCTGTCTCTTGGGGGCTTATTGGGACCCTTGTCGTGCTTGAAGGTTTGTTGTCAGCGGATAACGCACTTGTATTAGCTGTTATGGTGAAACATTTACCTGAAAAGCAGCGTAAAAAGGCATTAACCTACGGATTAATTGGCGCTTATTTCTTCCGTTTTCTATTCATTGGCGTAGGGATGCTGCTTATTAAGTTTTGGTGGATTAAGGTTCTAGGCGCTGCATACTTAGCTTGGCTGGTCATTAAGCACTTCTGGTTAGGTGACGGAGATGACGAAGCGAAGGAATTGAAAAAAGAAGGCTGGATGATTCGTGTATTTGGCGTCTTCTGGGCAACTGTTATTTCTGTAGAAATTATGGACCTTGCCTTCTCGGTAGATAGTATTCTTGCTGCATTCGCTGTATCTGAGGAAGTATGGATTCTTCTTTTAGGTGGAATGCTTGGAATTCTCATGATGCGTACAGTGGCACAATTATTCCTTGTACTCATCGACCGTATACCTGAGCTTGAGAATACGGCATTTATTCTCATTGGAATTATTGCCATCAAAATGGGCTTAAGTGCTGCTCATATTGAAATCCCGCATCTCGCATTCTTTGCGATTATTATCCTAGCGTTTATCGGAACGTTTATTGTTCATAAAATCAATAAGAAGAAGCATCAAGGTGTAACAAACGAAGCTGCGGCTTCAAAAGAAGAATAGGACGATCAAAAAGGAATGGAGTTGACTAGCGGCTCCATCCTTTTTTGAATCATCAAGTCATTACAACAGGAGGTGGCACTGCATGCGATATTTTCGTTTTTTATCAGAGACGAGGCAGCACGATATTTTTTTTAAGCGGCCGGCGGCAGTTCATTCATTGACGCCAAGGCATGTACTTGCGCATGCATTAGGTGCTACTTTGTATATGCCTGCGACAAGACAGGATGTAGCAGACATGCTGCTTTCGCAGAAATATGAAGCGCTTTGCTCTGTTGTGTTTTGCTTGGAGGACGCCATTGGTGATCAGGAAGTGGACATGGCTGAACAGAATATAGTGGCACAATTGACCTGCCTTTCTGAGACAATTCATCAATCTCCAGAAATGGCTGAGCATTTGCCGCTTTTATTTATTCGGGTTCGTTCGCCCAAACAGCTGCTCAAAATGGCAGATTTGCTCGGTTCCTCTCTTCATTTACTGACTGGTTTTGTGTTTCCAAAGTGCTCCGTTCACAATGCAAAGGAATATGTAGACAGTTTGAAACGAGCTTCAGCACAAACTCAGAAAACACTATACGGAATGCCCATTTTAGAAACACCAGATTTATTAGAAAAAGAAACGAGATATCAGGTGTTGTCTGAGTTAAAGCAGATCATGCTGAATGATGAGGAATATATTTTGAATATTCGCATTGGGGCAACGGATCTGTGTGGATTGTACGGCATTCGCCGTGATCGCGAGACCACCATTTATGAGATCAGAGTCATTGCTGAGTTGATCACAGATATCATCAATTATTTTGGTCGTTCATTTGTGATATCAGGAGCTGTATGGGAGCATTTTGGACCGGCACGAAAAGAACAAAATCCATTCATCCGTGCAATTTCTAAGAGCGGTGAGTCTTTATCATCTGAGCTCGATCATATGCAAGGTCTGCTCAAAGAGACAAGGCTGGATGTGGTAAACGGTATTCATGGCAAGACAGTCATCCATCCAACGCATCTCAAGCCAGTTCAAAGCATGTACGTTGTCACAAAGGAAGAGTACATGGATGCATTAAGTATTTTAGAGCATGCAGATGGTACAGTCGGCGTGATGAAGAGTACCTTTTCTAATAAAATGAACGAAACGAAGCCGCACTATCGCTGGGCGGAAAACATTTTAATGAAGTCAGACATTTACGGGGTGTTTCATGAAAATAGAAGCTATATCGACATACTCACAGAAGCAGAAGCCGCATACGCTGAACATCTTGGAACATATGGAGGTGGAGCTTAACCTCAAAGAAGGTACGCTTCAGCTTGAAAAAGAACATCTTTTTGACATGGCGGCACGGGTGAACAAAAAGAGAGCCTTTTTATTTGTTAGTAAGGTGCTCGGGAAACATATGCCTGTTCACCCGTTGAAACCACTCCTCGTCTCAGGTCTTTTGGCAATGGCTTATGCAAAAGAACAAACAGGCAAGACGCCCCCGCACCAAGACTGTGTAGTAGATGCTCTAAAAACGGATGATCATGCTAAGTTAATTGAAGCCTATGCAGCGCTCAAACAAGAGAAGCTGCCGGCAAGTAACGAGCCGATAGTAATCGGCTTTGCTGAAACGGCAACAGCGCTTGGTCATGGTGTGTATGACGTCATAGAAGGAGCCTCTTACATTCATACGACACGTGAACAGCTGTTGGATCTTGATCCTTCACTCGTATTTGAAGAAGAACATTCTCATGCCACGGATCAGCTTTGCTATGCAGACGGCGCCTTACTTCGTACGGATCGTCCGATTGTGCTAGTAGATGATGAGGTCACGACAGGCCGGACAAATATGAATATCATTCGGGATCTGCACGCAAAGCACCCTAGATCCTCTTATACGATTCTATCCATTTTAGATTGGAGAACAGAGGAGCACGAGGAAGCGATGCTCCAGCTTCAAGAGGAGCTGGGGGTAAATATCACATCATTATCTTTATTAAAAGGGCAGATGATGTTTCGGGGAACAACACTGGATGAGCCTACTTATTCGTATGAGATTGCTGCGCAAGAGAAGAGACCTGAACTCTCTTTTCATTCTCTTCAATCCTTCTTTAAGCAAGTGCCATATTCACTTTCCCATGCAGTCAATCCGGCGGGGCATTCGCCGTATATACATGAAACAGGTCGTTTCGGTTTAAGCGCAGTGGATACGGTCGCCATTGATCAAGCAGCTGCTGAGGCTGGGCTGAAGCTTCAGCGAGAACGAAAAGGAAAACAGACACTCTGCTTAGGAACAGGAGAATTGATGTATGTGCCGATGAGACTTGCAGCTCATATGGGTGAAGGTGTCCTATTTCATTCGACGACAAGAAGTCCGATTCATCCTGTTGAAAAGGAAGGGTACGCTGTTCAAAACGGATTCGCATTTTTGAGTCCAGAGGATGCCCGTATTCAGCACTACGTGTACAATATCCCTAAAGATCAGTACGATGATGTCTTTTTGTTTTTTGAGAAAAAGGTGTCTCAAGAAGCTTTGATGCCGCTGATCCACTTATTTGCTGAGCGGCATGTGAAGCATGTGCATATTGTGACTTTATCAGATGAGGTGAAGGTGAATGGCTAACGTGTATACAAAGATGGGAAGCTATCCAGAGCAGGACGTAACCTTCTTACTCAAGGATTTATCATCGATTGAGATGGAGAAAAGTACAGAAGAGCGGGAGCGCTCTATTCAAAGCGGTGCACATTACTCAGAAATGCTGCCAATTGAATACAAGCCGACGGCATCTTATATGGACTTATTCTATCAATCTCTTGAAGAAAGTAAGCAAAAGGTAGCGGAAGCCGTAGCGGTTGTCGCAGAACAAATTGTGAAAAAGCGAGGCTTTCAAACCGTTCTTTGCAGCTTGGCACGGGCTGGAACACCAATCGGGGTGCTCATTAAACGGTATATCAGAAAGACGTATGGTCTCGATTTGCCGCATTATAGCATCTCTATTATTCGTGACCGTGGAATAGATGAAAATGCGTTGCATTATATACTCAAAGAACATCCAGGTTTTGAGATTGCCTTTATTGACGGTTGGACCGGAAAGGGTGCTATTTCCAAAGAGCTTCAACAAGCGGTGCTTGATTTTGAACAGAAATATGGAATTCGTCTTTCGAGTGAGCTGGCTGTGCTTGCTGATCCTGGTTATTGTACGAGTGTTTACGGAACGAGAGAGGATTTCCTCATTCCAAGTGCCTGCTTGAATTCAACGGTATCTGGCCTAGTTAGTCGAACGGTGCTAAACAACCGCTGGATCCATGCCGATGATTTCCATGGGGCCAAGTATTATGAAGAGCTCATTGATGAGGATGTCTCTAATCTGTACGTGAATACAATTGAAGAAGCATTTTCTGAACTTAATGCAAATGTACAAGAGAAAGCAGAGACCCTGCTCGCACAAGGAACGCCTCCTGACTGGCGAGGGATGACCTCCATTGAAGCGATTGGTCAGGAGTTCCAAATTGACAATACACATTTGATTAAGCCGGGCGTCGGTGAGACGACCCGTGTGCTGCTCAGAAGAGTCCCTTGGAAAATACTCATTCAGCCTGGATCTCGGGAGAAGCTCAAGCACATTTTACTACTCGCAGAGGACAGAGGCGTGCCCGTCATTGAATATGCCAACATGTCCTACACATGCTGCGGGCTCATCCGCCCGTTGGAGCAATCGTCATGAAGAATATCGCATTTGCCAGTGATTTAGACCGGACACTGATATACTCACATCGAATGCTGGAGCAGTATGCATACAAGGGAGCATACGAATTAATTGAGGTGCTGGACGACCGGCCGCTTTCCTACATGTCTATTGAAACGAAAGCATCCTTACAGGCAATTCATCAAGCAGGCTGGTTTATCCCAGTGACGACAAGAACGACAGCACAATTTGAACGAATCACTCTCTTTCAGCAAGAGATCAAACCAGAGTATGCCGTCACGACAAACGGCGGCTGTATCCTTCATCACGGTAAGCCGCTTGAGGAGTGGCAGGCGATTGTAGATGAGAGACTGCAAGAGTGTATGCCGGTGAGAGATATGCTGAGGGCGATCTCTGAACTTCCGGTTGCCGCTTGGGTGAAACGTACTCGAACAGCTGAGGGAAGATTTCTTTATTTGATTATGAAAGACGAGTTTCTTTCTCATATTCCGCTTGCTGAATTAAGGCTGTGGGGTGAGGAGAGAGGCTGGCAAGTTTCCCTTCAAGGCCGAAAGCTGTATTTTATTCCAAAGCCGCTCAATAAGTGGGCTGCTGTTGCTTTTCTAAAAGAAAGGCTACACCTTGAATATGTTTATGGAGCGGGCGACTCCTTGTTAGATGCTGATCTCATACGTCAAGCAGATAAAGGCTTCGCTCCGAGTCATGGGGAAGTCTTAGATGCTGAGCTATCGTTTGAACCGACGACAGCCTCTGGCATGGCGGCGGCAGACGAAATCGCCGCTTCTGTCGCAAAGAAGATGAACACAGCAAAAAAGCCTTCGATTCGATAGCAGAAGTAGAAGGCTGAATGATATGATAGTAGTAGCTTTCGAGAAAATATAGGAGAAAGGAAGGAGCGGCGTGAGTTATAAAGAAATCAACGTAACCCAGACACGGGCGAAACAGGAAGCCTGGAAAAACCTGCTGAAAAAGCCGCTCCCTGAACGAGACGGCTACGTCAAGGACGAGCACACCTTATCCTTGCCGCGTCTCGCCGCCCGCGTCCTTGGAACTCCGCATGATGCAACCGATTATTTTATTTATTTACATGAATTATACGAAACTGACGGCATGCATATTTTAAGTGAAACCCTCAACCGGCATATTGAGCCGGAGCACTTTCAAGCGCTCCAGCGGATTCATATGATTAATCAGGAAGAAAAGGGATTGTCCGTGAATCGATTTGTGGCTTTCTTAGATGGTGAACAGCTCATTGTCCGTCATCCAAACCCAGTGATGAACCGGCATATCCGCCTTTCGTTAATCCAGGTGTTTGAACATTTCAAGCAGCTGCATGAAGGGGGATTCCAGCATCCTGATTTCCGTCGTGTGCTGCTAGATGTAGTGAAGTTTTCAAATAATCACTTAGGACCATGGCTGAAGGAAGGCAATATGGAAGAAAAAATGCCATCTGTCATTTGGTATGGAGAGGCGAATAAAAGTCAGCTTTATTTTCTTTACTATGTCATGCTGATTGGCTGTGATGTGGTGCTGTTTCATCCAGAAGGCAAGGATCAATTTCGTGAATTAGATCCAGAAGAAAAGCTGACTTTTATTGATCAGTATCCAGGGACGTCAAAGCTTGAACCGTTCCCTACTGAAAAGCCTGAGAGGAAATCAACGGTGGCGTACCGTTCGACAAGAGAGCTTGAAGAGGTACTTCACACAGAAGATTCCATGCTGTATAAGCCATGGCAATTCAGAGATCATACCCCTCATTCTATTACGCTAAAGACAACGTATGATGAGCTGTTTTTAATTGCGAAGGAACGGTCGTTTATCCGCCCGAATTTCAAAGCAGACCGTGACACCATACAGATTCCGAATCTTTTTGCGAAGATGATGGGGGTGACGAGAGACAAGCGAGAATATTGGGACCGTATCCATACGCTAATGGAGGGGAAAGAAACGAAAACGATCCGTCATTTCCCTTTCACACAAGAAGTGTCTTCGAATTATCAATTTCATTATCAGCATGCACTTTCTAAAGCAGGAGAGGTTGACCCTGATTTGTTAATGAAAAGCAATGTGTGGCAGTTCTCGCATTTATATGAGGGCACGCAGCGTGCGATCGCAGAGGCCATTTCTCGCATTTGTCAGCATCCGAAGCTGTTAAAAGAAGGCCATGAGACTGAATTAGATGTGCGTATTTATTTATTCAAGCAGCTTCTGCATATGAACCAAGATGTAATTGAACTCATTCAAACCTTTGATTATGCCCAGACTGTACCGAAAGTGATTTTATACCATACGGAATATAATGGTGAGCTGACTCGTTCTGATGCGGCTGCCCTGATTTTCCTAAATGAAATGGGTGTGGATCTCTTCGTGTATCATCCCGCCGGCTATCAGTGTATAGAGCGGTATATAGACGATCAATTATTTGATACACATTGGCTTGATGAAATGGTCATGAACCAAGAGTTTAAAGAGCCGTCTATTGTGAGAAAGTTATTTCAATCCATTAAAAACCGATAAGGAGATCAAAGCTTATGACAAATACAAACGGAAATGACATCATTTCAATTGATAAAGAGGAAATCACGATTGAAAAGGCAGACGATATTCGCGTTCAGCTGCGCAATGAACCAGAAGTCCAAAACATTGCGAGACAGATTGATGCCAAAAATCAGCTTGAACTGCTTGAATACGGGAAACAGCCGGCTGTCGAAATCTCTAAGTTTTCTGATCGTATCCTCTCTATGATGCGTTCAACAAGTGTCACAGACTCAGGAACGATGCTTACACAGCTTGGAAAGATTATGGATCGTTTTGATAAAAATGATTTTGACGAGCCGAAGGGCGGTTTGTTGTCAAAAATCTTTAAACGCGGCGGTAGCATGATCGAAAAGATATTCAGCAAATATCAAACGCTCGGTGCAGAAATTGAAAAAATCAATGTGGAAATCAGTAAATACAAAGATGAAATGACCAAATCGACGGTTACGCTTGAAGAAATGTATGAGCATAACATTCAATACTATATGGAGCTTGAAAAGTATGTCGTCGCAGGGCAAATGAAGATCGAAGAATTAAAACAATTGGTTCCTTCTTATGAAGAAAAAGCGGCGGGGGGAAACCAGCTGGCACAAATGGAGCTGGATACGCTTCGTAATGGGATTCAAGCGCTTGAAGAGCGTGTATATGATCTTGATATGGCACGGATGGTGGCACTTCAAACGGCACCGCAAATCCGTTTGCTGCAGCGTGGTAATACGAAATTAATCGGGAAAATTAACTCTGCCTTCATCATTACGATTCCGATTTTCAAAAATGGAATCATTCAAGCGGTAACAGCGAAGAGACAAAAGCTTGTGGCTGATTCCATGAGTGAACTGGACAGAAGAACGAATGAAATGCTGAAACGAAATGCTGAAAATATCTCAAGTCAAAGTGTTGAGATTGCTAAATTATCAGGTCGTCCAAGCATCGACATTGAAACGATCGAATCATCCTTCAATACGATTGTACAAGGGATGAAAGAGACGAAGCAGATTGAAGAAGAAAACAAACGATTACGTGAGGACGGAACAAAACGTATGCTTGAGCTTCAAGATAATATTAAGAAAGCTGCCCTAGAGTCCTAAAAAAACAGGCTGTCTGTAACTAAAGTTGCAGGCAGTTTTTTCATGAATTTGATTAAAATTTGAGGAAAAAGGTTTTTATGTGACCTTTTTCGGGTAAATCCTGTTCAGGGGCATGGTTCACCCATGAAAGAAAAAGTCCGCTATCACAAGGATTCGACTTATTTTTTAGCACAATAAGGAATTTCCAGTAAAATATTGTCTGGTGAGAGGAAATACCCCGTAAAATATGTAGTTTATGAAGCATTCTATAGGATTTACGAGTAATACGGCGTATAAACTGTAATCACCAGACCTCTATATGGAATTCATACATATTGTACGGAAATAAGCGAATTCTAAAGATTGTTCGCATCATAACGCTTATGTTACGGTTATAAAGATGCTAATTTGGAGGGAAAAAATGAATTCTGAAGAGAGAAAGATCAAAATCAAGATAAATAATGTATCTAAAATTTTCGGTAAAAATGCTAAAAAAGCATCTCAAATGCTTGAAAAAGGGAAGACAAAAAGAGAAATCCTAAAAGAGACCGGCGCAACAGTTGGTGTCAATCGAGCAAATTTTGATGTTTATGACGGCGAGATATTTGTCATCATGGGGCTATCAGGGAGCGGAAAGTCCACACTTGTGCGGCTGCTAAATAGGTTAATCGAACCAACCTCCGGAGAAATTTATATTGATGGGGATATGATAACAAATATGTCAAAGGATCAATTGCGTGAAGTCAGACGGAAAAAGATCAGCATGGTCTTCCAAAACTTCGCATTGTTCCCGCATCGTACCATTCTGGAGAATACAGAATACGGGCTTGAATTGCAAGGTGTAGAGAAAGAACAGCGCCGCTCTAAAGCGCTTGAATCTTTAAAGCTTGTTGGACTTGAAGGTTTTGAAGAGCAGTACCCAAATCAATTAAGTGGCGGTATGCAGCAGCGTGTTGGATTGGCACGTGCACTAGCTAATGACCCTGATATTTTGTTAATGGATGAAGCATTCAGCGCACTAGATCCATTAATTCGTAAAGACATGCAGGATGAATTGCTTGAGCTTCATACGTCTGTAGGAAAAACAATTATTTTCATCACGCATGATTTAGATGAAGCGCTTCGTATTGGCGACCGCATTGTCCTCATGAAAGACGGGAATATCGTTCAAATCGGAACACCAGAAGAAATTCTGATGAACCCATCGAACGAGTATGTTGAACGTTTCGTTGAAGATGTAGACCTTTCTAAAGTATTAACCGCTGGTCATATTATGAAACGTGCAGAAACAGTTCAGCTTGATAAAGGGGCACGTGTTGCGCTCACGCTCATGAAGAACCTTGGTATTTCGTCTATCTATGCAGTAGATAAGAAAAAGCATTTATTAGGTGTTATTTCTGCACAAGCAGCGAAAAAAGCGGCAGAAACGGGTGCGTCGCTAGAAACTGTTCTTGATAAAGAATTTACGACAGTATTGGAATCAACGTATTTAACAGAGATCTTTGACGCGGTGTCTGATGCGAACATTCCAATTGCCGTTGTAGATGAGAAAAATAGAATGAAGGGTATTGTGGTCAGAGGTGCATTGATTGGTGCATTATCAGGTAATGATGAATATATCAACATGTCTTCTAACGAGCTAGAGGAAATTAAAGCACAAGAGCCTTCTGCACAGGAGGTAGAATAAGATGTTTAGTATGAGTGATTTACCTAGAATTCCGTTCGCGGATTATATCGATCAATTTGTTGACTGGTTAACATTAACCTTTGGTGGTTTCTTTGATGGCATTACAAATGGATTAGCTGGAACAGTAAATGGTATTGTAGCTGCACTTGGCGTGATTCCATCTATTATTTTAACGCTTATCTTTGCCGGCATTGCTTGGTGGATCAGTACAAGAGGAGTTGCTCTTTTCACACTTATTGGATTCTTACTGATCGACTATTTAGGCTACTGGCAGCCAATGCTGCAAACACTTGCGCTCGTTCTGACAGCTGTGGTCATTTCTATCGTGATCGGGGTTCCGATCGGTATTTGGGCATCACAGAAGGAAACGGTGCGTAAAATTGTCACACCTATTTTAGACTTAATGCAGACAATGCCTGCATTCGTATACCTTTTACCAGCGATCTTCTTCTTTAATATTGGAGTTGTTCCTGGGGTTGTGGCATCGGTTATTTTCTCTATGCCGCCAACGATTCGTATGACCATTCTCGGTATTAAACAAGTACCAGCGGATTTGATTGAAGCAACAGAGGCTTTTGGTTCTACGACATTCCAGCGTTTGTTCAAAGTTCAGCTTCCACTTGCTACAAAAACCATCTTAGCTGGGATTAACCAAAGTATCATGCTTGCTCTATCCATGGTCGTCATTGCGGCAATGGTAGGTGCACCAGGACTTGGTTCGGAAGTATATAGTGCAGTAACTCAGCTGAAAACAGGGATTGGTTTTGAAGCTGGTATTGCCATTGTTATCGTAGCGATCACACTGGATCGTATTACACAAAACATTAAAACGAAAAAAACCAGGGGGAATGCTTAATGTGGAAAAAGTCTCTCTACATTGGGATGACCGCCCTGCTCGTCTTTTTACTAGCGGCTTGTGGTGCACAATCAGATTCAAATGCAAGTGCAGCGCAGCAGGTCAATAAAACGATTATCGGGATTGATCCGGGTTCAGGTATTATGGCCTTAACCGATCAAGCGAAAAAGGATTACGGTTTAGAGGATTGGACGGTTGTATCTGCCTCAAGTGCAGCGATGACAGCGACATTGAAGAAATCGTATGACCGTAAAAAACCGATTATCATCACTGGCTGGAATCCTCACTGGATGTTTTCTCGCTACGATTTGAAATATTTGGATGATCCGAAAAAATCATATGGTGATGAAGAAGAAATTCACACCATTTCTCGTAAAGGATTTGCGAAGGATCAGCCGGAAGCAGCCAAAATGCTCAGTCAGTTTAAATGGTCTCAAGATGACATGGGTGAAGTGATGCTTGATATTCAGGATGGCGTCAAACCAAAGGATGCTGCTGTTAAATATGTGAAAAAGCATAAAGATCAAGTAGCGAAATGGACAAAAGGCGTGAAAAAGTCAAACGGTGACAAAATCAATCTTGCCTACGTTGCGTGGGATAGTGAGATTGCAAGTACCAATGTGGCCGCAGAGGTATTGCGTGAACTTGGCTTTAAAGTGACCTTGACTCAGGTTGAAGCGGGCCCAATGTGGACTGCAATTGCAACCGGAAGTGCTGATGCATCATTATCTGCATGGCTTCCAAATACGCATAAAACGTATGCAGCGAAGTTTAAAGGAAAATATGATGATCTCGGTACAAGTATGAAGGGTCTTCGCATGGGTCTCGTTGTTCCGACTTATATGAAAAACGTTAACTCGATCGAAGATTTGAAAAAATAGCCAATTGTATAACAGTTCCCTTATAATAGAAGGGAGCATATGGAAAAAGCAGTCTGCTCAAAAAGCGACTGCTTTTTCTTATATATAAGGATGGTGGATGAGTTGTCGATGGTGGAAAAACCAATGATGATTTTCCTGCACGGTGGAGGCGTAAGCAGCTGGATGTGGCAGGAGCATATGGAAATATTCAAGGAAACGTATGAATGCTATACCCCTGATTTTATTGGTCACGGGACAAGAGCAAATGAAACGTCGTTTTCCATGCGAGAAAGTGCTTTTGAAATCATTTCATGGATAAAGGAGCATGCACATGGCCGTACAGTCATTCTAATTGGCTTCTCTCTAGGTGCACAGGTAGCCGTTGATGTGTTATCGAGAGAGCCAGACATCGCAGACATCGCCATCATCAATAGCGCCCTTGTGTTGCCATTACCATGGCTCTATTTGATGGTAAGGCCCATTTTACCTCTTACATATCCGTTATTAAAGAAAGATTGGTTCATCCAGCTGCAAGCAGAAAAGATGGGACTTCCAAACGATGTACTGGATCATTATGCAGCGGATTCCAAACAATTGCAGAAGAAGACGCTGCTTACGATGTTTCAAGAAAACCTTCATTACAAGCTCCCTGACACGTTTCAACAAGCGAAGGCACGGATTCTTGTGACAGTGGGAGAAAAGGAAAAGGGCATTATGACTAGGTCAGCAGAAAAAATCACGAATGCACACCCGAATGCAGCGGGGGTCATCGTTCCTGACATTGGACATACGTTTACTTTTGAAAAGAAAGAACTTTTTGTCGACATGATCAAAAGCTTTATAGAAGAGCGTGCGTTACCAGCGGAATTAAAGGAAATAAGGAAGCTAGGCCATTTAGAAAGTGAAGATGAGCATAAAAGGGGTAAGCATGTATAAGACATTGTATGATATAGGTATAAAACGCTTACAGATGAGTTGGTGTATGGATGGAAGCTCGTAAGTGAGCCATGAAGGAGGAAGCATGAGTAAAAACTATATCATATTTGGTGCGAGTCAAGGATTAGGGGATGCCTTTGTAAAAGGTCTTCCTTCAAGTGGAGATACAGTATGGATTGTGTCACGAAGTGAACCAAGCAGTTTGAATATAGATGACGGAGTGCGTAGAATCTGGCTGAAGATCGATTTATCAAGCCAAACCCATATCCCTTTTATGCTCGAAGCATTGAAGGGTCAGACAATTGATATACTCATTTATAACGTCGGTTTATGGGAGAAACGCGGCTTTGAAGATGATTATTCTTTCGATCATGATCAACCGGAGGATATCGCTCATTTAATCAATGTGAACGTTACCTCAACGATTACCTACATTCAAGCTCTGCTTCCGCACGTAAGGACATCTGAGAATGGAAAGATCATCGTCATTGGTTCTACTGCGGGACTTGACCATACGAATTTATCTCAGGTTTCTTTTGTTGCTTCTAAATTTGGGCTTCGTGGTATTGTGAACGCACTAAGAGAGCACGTAAGGAAAGATAAAATATCCGTTACCTGTATCAATCCAGGAGAGCTGGCGGCAGAAGTTCCGTACGAAGATGGCGCTGAAAAAGCCATTGCTCTGTATGATGAAACGAGAATACCTGTACAAGATATTGTCGAGCTGGCGAGATGTGTTATTCATCTATCCAGGGTGTCCTGTGTCAAAGAAATCAATGTCCCGGCAATGACAGATGTGAATGCGTAAAATAAAGGAGACCACCCGCTTCAGAAAAGACGGGTGGTTTTTTTATTTTACGATGAATGCTGTTGAAGTGTTTCGTATACAGCTTCCGTCAAAATCTCAATACCGGTAAAAATGGCAGAGCGGTCAAATGTCATATAAGGGTGGTGTAGCCCTGGTTTTAAATCACAGCCTAAACCGAGCATCGTCGATTTAATATGCGGAACCTTTGCTGCATAAAAATGAAAGTCCTCTCCGCCTGTCGTTACGATCGGTGGATCGAGCTGTTCTTTGCCTAGCACTTGCTCTATGGCATGTGACATGATCTCCACAGCTTCTTCATTTAATGTCGCAGCTGGAAGACGATGATCAGTTGAAAGTGTGATAGAGGCGCCAAAAGCATCCGCTACAGAATGGCATGCTCTTTCAATTTCCTTTTCTAATTCATCCATCACTTCGTTTGTCTGTGCCCGAACGTCGAGTGTAAAAGAGGCCTTGCCAGGTATGATGTTTGAGCTGCCGCCGCCTGCATTTAAATTGGTCATTTTCACAGAATGGGCGACTCGTGGATCGACATGGATATGTGCCAGTCTCTGCACAAGCGTAGATGCAACTTCAATGACGTTGACCCCAAGATGCGGGCGTGCACCGTGTGCTTCCTCCCCTAGAATGGTCCCGACGTAATGATTACTTGATCCGTGCAAAATGGCAGGAGCGCATCGTCCGTTTAAGGTTTCTTGAATTGGGCGCACATGCACCCCGTATAAATAATCGACATCTGCTAACACACCTTTTTCGATCATCTTTAAAGCGCCGCCGCCTCTTTCTTCGGCAGGCTGAAAAATGAATCGGATCGTGCCACTTGGGAGTTCTTTTTCTTTCAATGCCATGAATGTCCCAAGTGCCATCGTCATATGTGCATCGTGTCCGCATGAATGGTTGGCTTGGAAAACGCCATCTACTTCCTGCCAGAGGGCGTCAATATCGGCTCTCACAGCAACCACTGGTGCGCCTTCCCCAATTTCACCGATTACCCCTGTACAGTCTTCAAATGTTCTCGTTTTACAGCCTGCTTTCTTTAATAGATCTTCAATATAAGCCGTCGTATTTGTCTCTTCCCAGCTGATTTCTGGATGGGCGTGCAGATGTTCAAAGATGTCTGTCACGGTTTGTTTCATCTCGTTTGTCAAAGTTGTCATGAGAAGCCTCCTTGCTGACAGATAATCTGCCAAAACATTCTTTTAGTGAAATAATATTGATCTTAAATATCATCAGTGTTTATAATATAACACATCATTTGATTATTCAGAAAATTAAGTGAAATTCCGATCGGGACAAAGGGGTTTTGACAGATGAAAACAGCGACAGTATCAGCACCTAAGAAACAAAAAAGAAAACTTCAGATGCCGGATGCGTATGTACTCTTATTTATGATTGCTTTAATTTGTACGATCGCAACGTATTTTGTACCAGCCGGTGAATTTGATCGGAAAACGTCAGGAGAGATCACAACAGCTGTTCCTGGCAGTTATCACCGTATTGATCAATCACCAGTTAGTCCGGTTGGTTTTTTTACAGCGATTCAAGAAGGGATGGTTGGTTCATCCTCTATTATTTTTCTGATTCTTTTTACTGGCGGAACCATTGCGATTCTGGAAAAGACAGGTGCCATTAACGGGATGATTCACAATGTCATCAGCCGGTTCCAAACGAAACAGCTATTGTTTATTTGTATTGTTGGCGGATTGTTTTCTGTACTTGGGACGACCGGAATTGTGGTGAACTCGGTCATTGGCTTTATTCCTATTGGAATCATTGTGGCACGTTCTTTAAAGTGGGATGCAGTGGCGGGAGCGGCGGTTATTTACATCGGCTGTTATGCAGGTTTTAACGCAACCATTTTGTCTCCATCTCCTTTAGGTTTATCACAAACGATTGCAGAATTGCCGATTTTTTCTGGTATTGGGCTGCGTGTCATCATTTATCTTTGTTTTCTCCTATCTAGTATTGTGTACATCTATTTATATACAAAACGCTTGAAAAATAAAGAAAAGGGAAGCCTGCTTGGTGACGAGTGGTTTCCAGCTAAAGGGCTAGGAGGAGCTGATGCGGAATCTGTGGACAAGCCTGAATTCACCGGCAGACATAAGCTGATTTTAGCGGTGTGTGGTTTGTCGCTTGGGGGTTTTTTGTATGGTGCGCTTCAGCTTGGCTGGACCGATAAGGAAATGGCTGGTGTGTTTATTTTCATGGCCATTGCTGCTGGACTGCTTGGGGGATTAGCTGCCAATGATATTGCAAAAACGTTTATTGTCGGCTGTCAAAGCCTTGTATACGGCGCACTCATTGTTGGCATGGCACGCTGCATTTCAGTCATTTTGGAAAACGGCAAGCTGCTTGATACTGTGGTGAATGGGCTTGCGAGTATGCTGACAGGGTTTAGTCCAATCGCTGGTGCGATCGGCATGTATATCGCCAGTGCGCTCCTTCACTTTTTGATTTCATCAGGATCAGGAGAAGCGGTTGTCTTTATACCGATTCTTGCGCCGCTTGCTGATTTAATGGGTATCACGAGACAAGTAGCGGTAGAAGCAGTGATGCTCGGTGAAGGGGTGGTCAACTGCGTGAATCCGACTTCAGGTGTGTTGATGGCTGTCTTGGCTGCAAGTGGGATTCCATACGTGAAATGGCTGCGTTTTATGGTGCCGCTTGCGCTCATTTGGTTCGTCATCGGCCTTGTCTTTATTTGTATCGGTGTCATGATCAATTGGGGACCTTATTAAATAAGAGAGAAGCCACCAAAGAGTGTTTGGTGGCTTTTTTCTTATGAGAACATGTATGGGAACAGCGGTTTAAAACCACAATATGAGTGTTCACAAAATGGCTACATTATTTTTTTGAGCAATCCCCTTGCAAAAGTTTGTGAAGTGTTGCACAATAAGAATGTGAAATACTTCACATAAGAAAAACAACCTAGTTTTACTCAGGAGGATGAGATAAATGACAAACGAAAAAGTAAACAAAGTAGCACTTATTGGAGCAGGTTTTGTCGGCAGCAGTTATGCCTTTACATTAATAAATCAAGCAATCACAGATGAATTGGTAGTCATCGATTTGAATCAAGATAAAGCAATGGGTGACGTCATGGATTTAAACCACGGGAAAGCATTCGCCCCGCATCCTGTGAATACTTGGTATGGAGATTATGAGGATTGTCAGGATGCTGACATTGTATGTATCTGCGCTGGTGCAAACCAAAAGCCAGGTGAAACGAGACTTGATCTTGTTGAGAAAAATTTAAATATATTTAAAGGCATTGTAGACAATGTGATGAAAAGCGGATTCGATGGTATTTTCTTAGTTGCTACGAACCCAGTTGATATTTTGACATATGCGACTTGGAAATTCAGCGGACTGCCAAAAGAACGAGTGATTGGTAGTGGAACAACGCTTGATACGGCAAGATTCAGATACATGCTTAGTGAGTACTTTGAAGCAGCGGCGCACAATGTGCATGCGTACATCATTGGAGAGCATGGAGATACAGAGCTTGCTGTTTGGAGCCATGCGAATATCGGAAGTGTACCGATCACAGAATTAATGAAGAGAAATGACCAATACAAACAAGAAGATTTAGACGACATCATGGAGAATGTCCGTCATGCTGCTTACCAAATCATTGAGAAAAAAGGAGCGACTTATTACGGCGTAGCGATGAGTTTAGCCCGTATTACTAGAGCCATTTTACACAATGAAAACAGTATTTTGACTGTCAGCACTTATTTAGATGGGGAATACGGAGCAGAAGATGTCTACATTGGTGTACCTGCCCTCGTGAACCGAAATGGTGCAACAGAAGTGATGGAGCTCGCACTGAACGACACAGAAAAAGAAAAATTCGCACATAGTGTGAATGTGTTAAAAGAAATTTTAGCTCCTCATTTTTAATCAATCAAAGGCAACCTATCTGAGCAGAAAAGGATGAATCACTATGTGGCAGCAAATATATGATCCGTTTGGTAATGAGTTCGTCAGTGCATTGGTGGCCATGCTTCCAATCTTGTTTTTCCTACTTGCATTGACTGTATTTAAGTTAAAAGGGGTATTAGCCGCTTGTTTTACCTTGATCGTCAGTTTTGTAACAGCTGTTTTCTTCTTTCATATGCCAATTGAAAAAGCATTATCTGCTGTGGTGCTCGGTGTATCTAATGGGCTGTGGCCGATTGGATATATCGTCATCATGGCCGTGTGGCTCTATAAAATTGCTGTGAAGTCTGGAAAGTTTGATGTCATTCGTTCTAGTATTGCAGGAATTTCTCAAGATCAACGGTTACAGCTCTTATTAATTGGTTTTAGTTTTAACGCATTTTTAGAGGGAGCCGCTGGATTCGGTGTACCGATTGCGATTAGTGCCGCTCTTTTAACAGAGCTTGGGTTTAAACCACTAAAAGCCGCCATGCTCTGCTTGATTGCAAATGCTGCGTCTGGCGCTTTTGGTGCAGTAGGTATCCCAGTTATTACTGGAGCACAAATGGGGAATATGACGCCGCTTGAGCTGTCTCAAACCCTTGTGTACACCATTCCGTTTATTTCTTTCTGTATCCCATTTCTGCTGATTCTCATTGTAGACGGCTTTAAGGGAATCAAAGAAACACTACCAGCCTTGCTTGTTGTGAGTGGAAGCTATGCGATTCTGCAGGCTGTTACAATGGTCACGATGGGTCCTGAGCTTGCCAATATTATTTCAGCTTTAGCGAGTATGGGAATTTTGGCTTTATTTCTTCGAAAATGGCAGCCGAAACATATTTATCGTGAAGAAGGGGCACCAGCCATTGAGAAAAAACAAACGTATAGCGGGGTTGAGGTGCTGAAGGCTTGGTCTCCGTTTTATATTTTAACTGCCGTCATTACTGTATGGAGCCTACCAGCTTTTAAAGCATTATTTGCTGAGGGAGGCCCGCTTAATTGGACAACCATTTTAGTGAAAATGCCGTTTCTGCATCAGCAAATTGTGAAATTACCGCCAATTGCTCAAACAGAAACACCGATTGATGCGATTTTTAAAATTGATGTTATTAGTGCAACAGGTACCGCCATTCTAATTGCAGTGATGCTGACAGGATTGTTCAGCAGACATATTACATTAAAAGAAGGGTCTGCCTGCTTGAATGCAGCGGTCAAAGAGCTTTGGGTTCCTGTTCTTACGATTTGTTTTGTCATGGGCTTTGCCAACTTGGCGAACTTTGCAGGCCTAAGTTCTGCTATCGGACTAGCGCTTGCTAAAACAGGCGATTTATTCCCGCTTGTCAGCCCAGTGCTTGGCTGGATCGGCGTGTTTATTACGGGATCTGTTGTGAGTAACAATGCCTTATTCGGTAACCTTCAAGCAGTCACCGCTTCTCAAATCGGCTCTCAGGCAGGTTTGTTAATCGGGGCAAATACGACCGGTGGTGTGATGGCGAAATTAATTTCTCCACAATCCATTGCCATTGCAACAGCAGCTGTTGGAGAAACAGGTAAAGAATCTGAGCTCTTCCAAAAAACAGTGAAGTACAGCTTCATTTTGCTCGGCATCGTATGTATATGGACATTCATTCTTGCTCAATTTATATAGTGATTGAAAAATGGAAGACTGAGAGATTTCTCAGTCTTTTTTTATGTAGATTCTCGTGTGACAAGCCGAGTAGGTAGCTGAATATGTTCACGTTGTAATGGTTTTTGATCTTGCAACAGCTGAATCATTTGTTTGACAGACTGCTGGCCAAGCTCGACGATGGGGATGTCGATGGTCGTGATCGTTGGAGCTGTCACTTCGCAAATGTCTTGATTGTCATAACCGATCACCGCTACATCTTTAGGAATGTGATATCCATATGAAATGGCTTGTTTAATGAGGCCTGCTGCCACTTGATCATTGCCGGTGAAAATCGCATCCGGCGCATCCGGCATCCGGTGGATTAAGTCCATTAAACGAAATCCGTCTTCAATGGTAAAAGCCTCGCCGAACAGCCAATCTTCTTTAAGCGGCAAACCGTGATCAGAAAGCGCATCAAGATAGCCTTGCTTTCTTTGTTTTTGCGCTTCACTGCTTTCTGTATCAAAGCAAAATCCAATGGATGTACGCCCTGATTGAATCAAGTAGTCAACCGCTTTATAGGCAGCTTCCCGCTCATCATATCCGATAATCGGAATGTCTGCTGTTTGATGAAATTCATTTGCCATGACGATCGGGCCGTTTGCTAAAAATGGCTCGATTGTTTCCCACTTATTTTCTAACGCCCCCAATATGACACCATCTACTTCTTTTCTTTTTAATAATTGAAGCCCTTCAAGTTCTACTGATTCTTGATAAAACGTCTGAAGCACGATGGCTTTATACCCTTGATCCAGTGCTTCCTTTGAAATGCCTTTAATCAATTGTGCAAAAAAAGGATGGTCCACAGCTGGAACAGACACAGCAATGGTTTTTGTCTGATGTGACCGAAGGGTGCGGGCTGCTGAGCTTGGTGTATACTCCATTTCCTTCATCACCTGTAAAATGTGCTGGCGCTTTTCTTCGGATACATATGGATGGTTGTTCAGCACCCGAGAAACAGTGGTCGTTGAAACCCCGCAGCGTTTGGCAATTTCATAAATTGTACACATATTAACAAATCCTTTACACAAAGTTATTGTTCTGAAATCGATAACATCATTTACAATGTGAAACAAGTTAAATATTAACAAATGGAATTGATTAATTGGAGGGAATGGAATGCAAATATTGACGAAGATATCAGGTAAAAGCAAGGATTATCTACCGTTGCTGGATATGATCAATCAAGGTGTTCAAGTAAAGGCTGATTCAGTTGAAAAGAATCTAGCGAATGATAAGCTTGCTGCGTTCCTTGAGCAAGATATTGCGCGTACGGGTTTGGAAAAAATTCTCTTCCATTATAAACAAAATAAGGAAAAAAAGATACCGTTCCTGCCGGTCGATAAACTGATTTCAGAGGATGAGATCGATGATATTATGCAGGTGCTGAAAAAAGTATTAAGTTCAGGCCGTTTTACATCAGGCCCTTATATTCCAAAGTTTGAAAAGACGCTCGCAGCGTACTTAGGGAAAAAATATGTCATTGCCACATCAAGTGGAACAGATGCCTTGATGATCAGTTTAATATCAGCAGGCGTCCATCCTGGAGATGAGGTCATCCTACCTGCCAACAGCTTTGCTGCAACAGAAAATGCAGTGCTTGCGATTGGTGCGGTTCCAGTCTATGCCGATATTGATCCAGACACCTACTGCCTAGCGCCGAATGAAATAGAAAAGCATATCACAGATAAGACAGTATGTATTCTCCCGGTTCATTTGTATGGAAAGCAAGCGGATATGAAGGCCATTTCGACGATTGCGAAACGGCATGGTCTATCGATCATTGAGGATGGCTGTCAGGCGATTGGCAGCAGCGGGCTTGGGGCATTTGGGGATGGGCTTGTTCTCAGCTTTAATCCTTACAAAAACCTTGGAGTTTGCGGAAAGGCAGGAGCCATCGCGACAAATGATGAAGCCTTAGCCGAAAAATGCATGGAAATCAGCTATCACGGTTTTGAACCAGGAAAGAAAAACGTGAAGCGCAGTGACTATGGCTTTAATTCCAAGATTGATAACTTACAGGCCGCAATCGGGCTAGAACGAATGAAATATTTAGGTTTACAAAACTTTAAACGCTTTTACTTGGCAAAGAGATACATAGATCAGCTGCAAACGCTGGAAGACGAAGGCTACATAAAGCTTCCGAAGCTGACAGACGATCATGTATGGCATCTATTCCCGATCAGAGTGGTGAAGGGAAGCCGAGATGAGCTGGCAGAGAAATTACTGGAAATGGGCATAGAAACAGACGTCTATTACCCAATCTTATCGCATCAGCATCAAACGAATCTTGTTTCTCAAAAGTATAAACAAACGGCACTACCACATACGGAAAAAGCCGTACAGCAATTACTCCATTTGCCGCTTTACCCAGGTATGCCGCTGCAAGATCAGGAGAAAGTCATCGAGGGGGTCCATCATGTTATCAAATCTTCCATTCAATAAAAAGCTTGTGCATCAACCGCAACATCCGCAGTGGATCGTCTTCTGTGATTTCGATGAGACCTATTATTCTCACGGAATGACCGAGGAGCAGAGAGAGGATGTAAAACGGCTGGAAGCTTTTGTGGCAGAAAAGAGCGAAGCCGGACAGCTCATGCTGGGCTGGGTGACGGGAAGCAGCCTCGATTCTGTTACGAGCAAAATGGAGAAAGGCGGTTTCTATCAATTCCCGCATTTCATTGCGTCGAATTTAGGAACTGAAATTGTGTATACATCAGATGGGAAATTTGGACAGCCGGATGCAGAATGGATGAAACGGCTTGATGCACAGGGCTTTTCGGACGAAAAAATTGAAGATATTCTGCAAGCCGTACGTGAAAAGGGGATCACCCTTAGGCCGCAAACGCAGCTAGGCAGCTCTGGGTATAAAAAGAATTTCTATTATCAGGAGCAGGATGAACGAACAGACCTTCATCATCTATCGTTCATCCAAACACTTGCGAAGGAGCGGGGTGTGGCGGTGAACATCAACAAATGCAACCCGCTTGCGGGAGACCCGGCGGATTGCTATGACGTTGATTTTTTACCAGTTGGAACAGGAAAGGATGAAATCGTTCGGTTTATGCTGAATCAATATAACCTGTCAAAAGATAAGGGTTTTGCTTTTGGTGATAGTGGGAATGATCTGCGGATGCTTCAATCCGTCACGCACGGCTTTCTTGTCCAAAATGCAACAGCCGAAGCCAAACGGCACCATCATCAAATTTGTCATCATGGGTATGCAAAAGGAATCTATGAAACATTGAAAACAGTGATGTATAAACATGAGGAGGCACATTCATGAAGAAAATTGGAATTGTTGGAGCAGGGAATATTGCAAAAGCACATGCTAGAGCATTATCAACGATCAAAGGTGCAGAATTATCTGGGGTCTATGATTTGCACGAATCCGTCGCACAAGGATTTATTAAACAGTACGGCGGACGGGTGTATGCCAGTATCGAAACACTAGCGGATGCATCAGATGGATTGATCATTGCTTCCCCTAACTTCTGTCACAAGGACCATGCCCTTCAGGCACTTAGAGCGGGACAGCCGATTTTATGTGAAAAACCGATGGCTGTATCGTTAAAAGAAGCGAAGGAAATGGTGGAGACAGCCAAACAGTTCCAGGTTCAAGCCAGTATGGGTTTTAACTATCGCTATTTATCCTTTGTGAATATTTTGAAGAACTTGATTGCCAATGGTGAATTAGGACGCGTTTTGACAGTACGGACACATTTTAAGAAAAATAGTGCCCTTAGAAGAAAGACATTTTCGTGGAGAGACAGCGGCGAAAGTCTGCGTACAAGTGGTGCATTAGGAGATTTAGGGATTCATTTGATTGATATGCTGTGGTACTTATTTGGCAGTGAAATGAAAAAAGAATCCCTTAATACGAAGATGCTGACACATGTAAAGGAAAAGGAAGAGAAAAAGGTACAGGTCGATGACCATACCGAAATTTTTGGGCAAATGGAGAATCAAGTGTTCTTTCATTTGGTGACGTCCAAAAGTACGCAGCCCGAGGAATGTGGATTTAGTGTAGAAGTGGTGGGGCATGACAAGGTTTTCAAATACCATACAAACATGAAAAACGAATATGAGATCAGTGATGGCTTGTGTGTAGAGCGTCATCAAATGCCGCAAACATTGCTGACAGATCCGCCGAATGAATTTTATGGATGGTCTGATACATTCCGTGATCAGCTGATGCATTGGGTGAATACAGATCCTTATCCATCTCATATGAAGGTAGCTGATTTTGAAGATGGTTATCGCGCGCAGGCTGCGCTGAATACATGCTTCGAGAGGGAAGAGGCTGTCGTCTCTGCCCGCGCATATTAATGGAGAGGGGAGCGGAGGATATCATGACTCCGCTCCTTTTTAGAGGAAGTGAAAAGATGAAAAAGGTGTTTTATTTTGGCTGTATCTTTTATTTTTTTATTGGGACCATTCATGTGTTTTTTGGCAGTTTAACGCCTTATTTGCTGTCTAGTTATGATAAGGGTCCTGGGGAATTATCTTCTTTAATCTTCTTTCAGTTTATTGGCTTTTTGACAGGCGTTCTTTTGTCGCCCATTCTTGTGAGGAAAAAAGGCTACGGCACTGTTCTGACGATGGGATTGCTGCTGATGATCGGAGCGCTTCTTCTTGGCCTTTTGGTGCCGGGCTGGACGATTCTTGTGGTGGCAGGTTTTTTCCTTGGGAGCGGTGCAGGCAGTCTTGAGACGACGGCCGGGGCGTATGTCATTTCAATGGCAAACAGTGCAAAGCGAATCAGCATCATGGAGGTCTTTTTTGGATTAGGTGCATTATTATTTCCTCTATTGATTCTGTTGACTGTGACAGAGGAAACGTGGCATTATGTGTTTTTATTTCAAGTCGGTGCACTGACTTTTTTCCTTATGCTGTGGCTTACTTTTATGAATAAACTCCCTCAAGGACAGATGGCAGCTCCTTCTCAAGACATGAAGAAACCATCTTTGCTGTTTGATCGAGGGAATCGAATGATTGTCGTGCTTATGATCTGTTTTGCGTTTTTCTACGCAGGAATTGAAACGAACTTTGCGAATTTTTTACCGTCGATCATGCTGGAAAAAGGGGGAGATAACTGGGGTCTTTTTGCGGTCTCTACTTTTTGGACAGCGATCGTCATTGGCAGAACTGTCATTGCGAGAAAAGCCGATCAGCTGCATCCGCTGCGTTTTTTAAAACTAAGTGCAGCACTTATGATTGTGCTGCTCGCCGTATTTGCTCTAGCCACCCACATCGCTGCGCAGCTGATTCTTATCTTTTTCATCGGTCTGTGCGCAGCTGGCATGTTCCCCATTGCCTTGACGGCTTCTGCATTAATGATTGAAAATGCCATCGACGAGGCAACGAGTTATTTTATTGCCGCCGCTAGTTTAGGTGGAGCCTGTTTGTCCTTTTTGATTGGGTTTAGCCTTGAGTGGGCAGGTGCGGCAAGCGCCGTCTTTGTTTTCGCCTTTTTAGCTGTTCTCCTTTTTGCGGCTGCCATTCAAATGAATCGATCTCGGAAAAAAGAAACCATACCCACACAGCCGCCGGCGATGAAAGCAGATCGATAAGCAGCTGATCTGGTGGCTCCTCCTTTTGTATAGCTTATCTTCAGAAAAGGTGACGAAGGACTTGTACTAAAACAACGAAAGCGTGAATAACATGTACAAGTCAGCATCAAAAGGAGGACGTCTATGTGGCGGTGTTTTTTGGTTATATCTTTTTAGGGTTGTCACTTTCAGCGCCTGTTGGGCCAGTCAATGCAGCCCAAATCGACAGAGGGATTAAAAGTGGATTTTGGCACGCTTGGATTTTTGGTGTGGGGGCTATGGCTGCGGATATTGTCTATATGATCCTCATCTATTTTGGTGTCGCCCAGCTTTTGACTGCACCTCTTGTGAAAACCTTTTTGTGGCTGTTCGGCTTTTTCGTTCTGACCTATACCGGTATTGAAAGCCTTCGTAAAATCAATTTGCATGAAAGCCCAAAGAAGGACGGAGGAAACACGTCGATCGGGCATTCGTTCATGACGGGATTTTTCATTTCCCTTTCCAATCCGCTTAGTATATTATTTTGGCTTGGGATCTATGGCAGTATTTTAGCCAATACGATTGAAAAGTACGGGGCATCTCAAATGCTGATGTACAGCATTGCTATTTTCATCGGCATGCTCTTATGGGATTTCTGTATGGCGCTGCTCGCCAGTACGTTTAGACGATATTTAAATGAACGGATTTTGCACGGCTTATCCGTTCTGGCAGGTCTCTCTTTACTCGGCTTCGGTGCTTACTTTGGATATCAAGGGATCATGGCGCTCATTGGATAGAATGGTTGATAAGAAAAAGGGCTAAAATCTAAATCATTTTAGCCCTTTTTCATATTTGACAATAATAGGACACTCTTCAATAATGATGGAAGATACATAAAATTGAAGGAGTTTTTGCCATGCGTATGTTCCTGCCAGCATTCAACTATGTGTGTATGCTGATTTTGTCTGTGATCACAGCGACATTCGTTTATACCATGTTGTTTGCCCCACCTGAATCCAGATTCAGTTATGTGGAGGTCACCAGTCTTTTTATTTTGATCGCTTATGTCCTATTTGCTGCACCTATCCAAATGGTTTTACACCGTCATCCTGAGAAGTTTCGGCGCCGTGATTTATTGGTTTATTTTATCGGGGCGTGGGTGGTTTGTTCGGCGCTTGCTTTATGGATTGATTATGGTGTTGTCGTCTTTATTAGCTACAAAGTTTATCTATTTAGCTTTTGCGCGGCCTTTATTTATTGGCTGCTTGATTCAGTCTTTTTAAAGAAGAAGAATCAATCATAAAGGTTTTTCCCGTTTTTTCTCCTGAAAATGAACGTGTATGACCTTCGAGAATCCGCTTGATACAAAAGCAAGAGCCGTCATTAGAAGGACCCAGTATAGATTGCTAAGGTCAAATCCAGTATAAACGAAGATGAAAATCATCGAGATCACAGACGTTAATATGAGGACAGGCCATATCCGTTTAAATAGCAGATAACCAACAAATCCCCAAAGGAAAGCCATCACTGGTAGTGTAAATAAGATCAGATACATCGGATGGAGAAAAAGAAGACGCATGTCATTCACCCATTTCTTTTATGATGACCGACTCTATTAGATAGAGGCGGCTAAATGATGATATGCAGAAGCATACTCATACATGATTAGATAAATGGAAGTGAATTCCTGCTTCATCCGGCAAATCAACCACCCTGTGAATGTCCAGTGAAAGTCGTTGAAGGACAGTCACCACAGCTTTTTCCTCCTCATAGGCTATGGAGAAGACGCTAAAACGAGGTGGAAGAAAATGGCCCAGCTGTATGCAAAAAGTTGCCTTGATCAAAATCTACGATCACTAGATGAATGGAAGCAGGATGCTTTCACACAGTTTGGAGAAATGGTCGGGGATGAGGCAGATACATTTCCGTGTGTACCAGGCAGACAAGGATTTTTTCTCGATCATTTGCGTTATGGATTTGTCGGTGATCCGCGGGGAGAAGAGGCCGTGAATGAATTAGCAGAGCTTTTAAGGGAATACCAAAGCTGCTCTAGGGAAACCGGTCAATATGCTTCGTTCATTTGCTTTTTTGAAACACCACAGGATATGAAGGAGTACTCGCTCGAAGAGTATGAGGAACAGTTTTGGTCGGTTGTTCAGCAATTACATCAAAAGGATGAAATGAAATGGCCAGAGGAAATTCCATCAGATCCTGAAAATCATGAATGGGAGTTTTGTTTTCATGGGGAGCCTTATTTTATTTTATGCGCGACACCAGCGCATAAGCTAAGAAAAAGCCGTCATTTTCCTTATGTGATGTGGGCCTTTCAACCAAGGTGGGTGTTTGAAAAGATGAACGGTTCCACCACATTTGGTCAAAAAATGAGTAAACTCGTTCGGAAGAGGCTGAAGGCGTATGATCAAGTTGATGTACATCCAGCATTAAAATGGTATGGGGATCAGAAAAATTTAGAATGGAAACAATATTTTCTCTCAGATGATGAGGCGGAGAAACCAGCCTCCGCCAAATGTCCATTTACTGCTTTAAAAAACATGATGAAATTATGATGCGGCCTGATCCTGTTTCCACTTTTTTCTCATAAAGAGTACCATGATGCCAATTACAGCAATGATTCCAAGGCTAATAAAAAAGCCAGGTCGTCCGCTTGCCTCTGTCAGAGTGCCTGAAACAGCTGCACCAATTAAGATCAGGGCAAGAACCATTTCGCACGTTTGGCGAGTGGATGGCTTTGACAGCTTTTTGCTTGAAAGCAGAATAAACACCCATGTGTACAAAAGAGTTAAACCGGCTGCTGTTGTGAGATGCTCGTAAATGTGTTTGGACAAAAAGAGTGCCAGCAAAATCGAGACAATCAACCCTGCAGCAGTTAAAAGAATTGAAGACCATCTGACATGAGATGGTTCTTTTTGTTTAAAACAAGCAGGTGCATCCTGATGCTCCGACATCGTGCCAAGCAGTGTCGTGACTGCATAGAGGGAGGCAACCAATGTGGAAAACCCGGCAATAATGAAAATGCCATTAAAGATATGAAGAAAAATGGATAAATGAAATGGTTCCAGTGATGTAATAAATGGACTGCTATTCTCGTTAAAGGCTGTCACTGGCACAAGCAAAAGCGCAAGTCCGATGGAGACGATATAAATGACAGCAAGAATGATCAGCATCACACGTCCAGATTTTGCGGCGTCCTTCGGGTCTTTTAAATGAACCGCCATCAGCCCCATGACTTCAATCCCCCCGAAAGCATAAAACGCATAAATCAGTCCATTCCATAGACCGAGTGGGCCGAGCGGCATCCATTCATGGTCTTTATTTGGCAGGTGGAGGGTGGGCCTATGCTCTGTGAGAATGCCGCATAAAACAAGAACCGCAAGGACGACAAACAATAGGATCGCCCCGGTTTTCAGCACGGCAAGGACATTTTCCGTCTTTTGAAAAGAAGAAAGCCCAATGATAATCACAAGCAGGGCAAGAGCGGAATAAATCGCTGAAAATACCCAAAGTGGAATGGATGGAAACCAGTGACGAGTAAAAAGAGAAATCGCCGTCAGCTGACTCCCTGTGATGAGCATTTCTGAAAACCAATACACCCAGCCATTACTAAATCCCGCCCAGCGCCCATAGGCTTTTCGGGCATAGGAACAAAATGATCCTTTATCTGGGTTTTCGGCTGTCATCGCAGCCAGGTGTTTAAAGACGAGATATGTGCCGACTGCCGCAAGCAAAAATGAAATGCAGACGGAATAACCGGACTTTGTAATGGCGATGCTGGAACCAAGGAAGAAACCAGTGCCGATTGTACAGCCGACTCCGATAAGAGAAAGCTGCCACCAAGATAAAGATTGTTCTTCTTTCAATGCATGTGCAACACCTTTCTGATTCAATAGCATTAGCTTGTGACCGCCTCTTTTTTTTATACATGATCAAGAGGACGTTTTGGGCATACTGTCAACATGGAAAGGAGTGCATGTGATGAACGGAGAATACGTGATTTTACCAAAGGATGGGCTTGGTTTTCGGTTAGGAAAAGGACAATGTATGCGAGTGGTTGATGTCGAAGGGCAGCAAGTAGCAGATGTGATGGCTTATCATGAAAAGGATTTTTATGAAAAATTTGATCAAGGCGCTACAATGGACAGCCTGTTCTCTTCCAAGGTGAAAAAGGGAGATCAGCTTTATTCTAATTTATATAAACCAATGTTTACGGTCATCGAAGATACAGTCGAATGTCATGATTTATATATGCCTGCGTGCCGGCAAGAAATGTATCAGCTCTTATACGGCAGGACGCACCTAGAGGTCATGCATACATGCTACGATAATCTCAGAACGGCTTTTGAGCCATTCGGGATTCCAAAGGAGGATATGTATTATCCTTTTAATGCGTTTATGAATACAGTCATTGATGAGAAAGGAAAACTGTCTGTCGAGCTACCAAAATCGCTCCCTGGTGATTACATTCGTCTGCGTGCAGAAATGGATCTCATCGTCGCGGTGTCTGCATGTCCTGCCGACATTGGAAAATGCAATGGCTCAAGCTGTACATCCATTCGGGTGGAGATTGATTGAAAAGGAAAGACCAGTCAAAGAGACTTGGTCTATTTCGTTTGTGAATGTTTGATCATTTATGAAAAAGGGGAACGTCTAAAAAATATCTTTTTTCAAAACATGATATAATAAAGTGGCTAAAATCGTAGGTAAATCAATTGAAATGGAAGTAAAACCTGTTCTCTTCATGTAGAGGATGCTTAGGAGGAAAAGTGTATGAGTTTGCAGAAAAAAATCAGCCAAGAGTTGCATGTGCAGCCCTCAATTGACCCAAAGCAGGAGATCGAAAAACGGGTTGGATTTCTAAAGGCTTACTTGAAAAAGACCGGTGCAAAAGGATTCGTTCTCGGTATTAGCGGCGGACAGGATTCAACGCTTGCCGGCCGTCTCGCTCAGCTCGCTGTAAGTGAGCTTCGTCAAGAAGGAAAAGAGGATGCTGTCTTTATTGCAGTCCGTCTTCCGCATGGCACGCAGCAAGATGAAGACGATGCGCAGCTGGCTCTATCATTTATTCAGCCGGACAAGTCTTGGAAATATGATATCGCGCCTGCCGTGACGGCATTCAGTGAACAATACCAAAAGGAAACAGGCGGTGCGCTGTCTGATTTTAATAAAGGGAACGTCAAAGCACGCATGAGAATGATCGCACAGTATGCCGTCGGTGGACAGGAAGGCTTACTTGTCATTGGAACGGATCATGCAGCTGAAGCTGTGACGGGCTTTTTCACGAAGTATGGGGATGGCGGTGCAGATGTCCTTCCGCTCACAGGTTTAACGAAACGCCAAGGACGGTTGTTGCTTGAGACCCTTCAGGCGCCGGAGCGATTATACTTAAAGAAACCGACAGCCGATCTGCTGGATGATAAGCCTCAGCAAACGGATGAAACAGAACTTGGTATTACGTACAATGAAATTGATGATTACTTAGAAGGAAAACCAGTTTCAGATCAAGCAGCAGAAGCGATTGAAAAACGCTATGTTCAATCAGAACATAAACGTCAAGTACCAGCTTCTATGTTTGATGACTGGTGGAAATAAAATAAGTGACCTCTCCAGAAGATGGAGGGGTCTTTTTATGTCAAATTTCAGCTGGATTTGACAGAATGAATCGAAAATGGTTCATTAATTAGTAGAACGATCTACATAAGTCTGTTTGACTAAATAAAGGATGAATTGAAGAATAAGTGGTGAAATAATTAGTTCGATTCACTTAATTTCTCATCAAAAGACAGTATTTTCAGAAAAAATGATTGACGATAAAAACGAATGCGCTTACAATGAAAACACATTCCAAAAAGTGAAATTGAATTCCACTAGACGGAATTAAAGGAGTCGTTCATCTCCAAATAAGAGGCTAAAGGAATGATTCACACGATGAAAAATCGAAGTGCACTGGAAATATACAAAGAAGGAGGCGCTTGGTGGGAGACTGAGATTAGTCATATTCAAAAAAATTCAATTGAACTTCGGGGCTATCCAATTGAAGAGCTTATTGGTCAATTATCGTATCCACAAATGCTTTATTTACTGCTTGTTGGTGAATTACTAGATGATTCGAAGGCAGCTCTTTTTGAAAGTGTTCTGGTCGCAGGTGCGGATCATGGGCCAAGGGCACCGTCTATTGCAGCGGCAAGAATGGCGGTTACATGCGGCATTTCGTTTAATTCCTCTGTTGCAACAGGGGTGAATCTATTAGGTGATATTCATGGCGGAGCCGGAGAAAAGGCGATGCGTATGTTATACGAAGCCAAAGCGGTTTATGATGCACAAAAAGATATGAAGTCTGCTGCAAAGCAAGTATGTCAGACGTGGTTAGCTCGCAAGGAAAAAATTCCAGGAATCGGTCATCAGCTGCATGATGATGATCCGAGAGTGAGACGGCTGTATGAGCTGAGTCAAACATATGTGCAACAAGGTGATATCAGCGGAACGTACTTACGGTTAGCTGAGGCGATTAGACATGAACTAGAACAATTAAAAGGGAAAAAAATCACGATGAACATAGATGGTGTATCTGCTGCGATCCAATGTGAATTAAACATTCCAGCTGAAGCGGCAAAAGGCATCTTTTCCTTATCCAGAGGAATGGGCATCGTGGCGCATGCATATGAAGAGCTGACAAAAGGTGCCCTAGTGAAAGGCCCTTGTCCGAATGAAGAAAGACTGGTTCGTTATGCGGGGGTCGGGACGCGTCACTTGAAGGAGGGTGAGAAAATTTGAGTGAATTGAAAGCGTTGTCATATATAAACGGCGAATGGCTGGATGCAAACCATGTCAAAGAAGACATTATCAATCCATACACTGGGGAAATGATCGGTACATCCTATCTTGCCTCCTCAGAAGATATAGAACAAGCGCTTTCTATTGCGCAGCAAGCTAAAAAACAAATAGCGGCAATATCAGCATTAGAACGTTCAACGCTTCTAACAAAGGCAGCCGCCTTATTGGAAGAACAAAAAGAGCATTTTGCAAAACTCATTTCTTTAGAATTAGGCAAACCGCTTAAAAATACAAGAGATGAAGTCTCACGATCAATTGAAACGCTGGCGCAGTCAGCCGAAGAAGCCAATCGACTAATCGGTGAGACCATTCCTGGCAATGTATCTTCCCGTGGACAGAGAGCAATGGCGATGACATTTAAAGTGCCGGTTGGGGTTGTGCTGGCGATTACGCCTTTTAATGCGCCTCTCAACTTAATTTGTCACAAAATCGGTCCAGCTTTTGCGGCAGGGAATGCGATTATTTTAAAACCAGCACCGCAAACATCAGCTGTTGCCACAGCGTTTGTTAAGCTCCTGCTTGAAGCAGGGTTTCCTGAAAAGAGCCTGCAGCTTGTGATTGGAGGAGTAGACGCCGGCAGACAGTTAGTCACTGATGAAAGAACCAATCTTGTTTCTTTTACTGGTGGTGCGGTGGGCGGAGAACATATTTCAAACTCGGCTGGATTAAAAAAGGTACTGCTGGAACTCGGAGGAAATGGAGCGACGATTGTTCATCATGATGCAGATATCGAGCAAGCCGCATCTCTTTGCGCTAAAACGGGCTTTAGCAACTCTGGTCAAAGCTGTATTTCTGTTCAAAGAATTTATGTTCACAAGCAAATTTTGTCGACATTTACTGAGACACTTAAACAAAAAGTAGAACAGCTCGTCGTTGGAGATCCGCTGTCTAGTGAAAGTGATATCGGCTGTATGGTTGATGTACAAGCAGCAAAACGTGTGGAGGCATGGATACAAGAGGCAGAGAAAATGGGTGCCGAGCTTCTATCTGGAGGACAACGAAATGGCGCAAGCATCACACCGGCTATTTTGCTAAACCCTCCAAAACAAGCCAAGGTTGTCTGTGAAGAAGTGTTCGGTCCAGTTGTCAGTGTCCTTCCATACGAGGAACTGGATGAGGCAATCAAAGAAGCAAACGATAGTCGATACGGTCTGCAGGCAGGCGTCTTTACGAATCAACTGGATATTGCGTTACACGCAGCAAAAGAGCTTGAAACTGGCGGCGTTGTCATCAATGGGACATCGAATTTTAGGCTGGATCATTGGCCATATGGCGGAATTAAACGAAGCGGTATTGGAAGGGAAGGCCCGCGTTTCGCCATCGAGGAGATGACCGAAACCAAAATGGTTGTGCTGCCAAATGGGCTATAAAGGGGGCAGATGGATGTGAATATCTTTCAGCAAAAGGTAAAGAGTGCGCAGACAGGCGGTCAACCGATGATTTGTACGCCGCTCATTGGACAAACAAAGGAAGAATTGTTTCTTGAAGTTGAGGTGTTAGCTGAGAAGAAACCTGATGTGATAGAGTGGCGAGCGGATTTTTTCAATCACCTCAATGACAAGGAACAAGTCATCGACACCCTGAAAGGGATGATTGAAAAGGCAGGTAGCATCCCATTTTTATTCACCATTCGTTCTGAAAAAGAGGGCGGCGAACGCATCTCACTCTCAGAGGATGAAAAAGTTTCCCTGCTTGTCGAGCTTTGTACCACTCAGCTTGTGGCTGCCGTTGATTTTGAATTAATGCATGATGTCTCGCATATCCAGCAAGTCAGTCAGGCGGCTAAGAGAAACGGGGTCATCTTGATTGTGTCGTACCACGATTTCCAGCGTACCCCGGAGGCAGATCGGCTTGTGGAGCTATTCACCAATGCAGAATCGGTTGGCGCCGATATCGCAAAGATCGCCGTCATGCCGCATTCCTATGAGGATGCACTGACACTGCTCTCTGCGACAGGCAAGGCGAAAAAGCATCTGTCCATCCCCGTTATTTCGATGGCGATGGGGGAATATGGTGCCTTCACAAGAATGGTAGGTGGACTCTTTGGGTCTGTCATGACCTTTGCTGTAGGGAAAGAAAGCTCGGCACCTGGACAAGTTGCGATACAGGATTTGAATGCCGTTCTATCGATTGTGTTTTCAAAGAATCAGTGAGTAGCAGATTCATAGCTGCACCGTGAGAGGAGAGAAACATGAAGAAGAATATATCTACACAGGTCATTCAGTATTTAGAAAATCGAGGAGTTGAGCATATCTTCGGTCTGTGCGGTCATACGAATATTGCTTTTTTATCAGCCCTAGAAAAAAGCCGTATTCAATTTGTGAATGTCAGACATGAACAGATAGCGGCGCATGCAGCAGATGGTTATGCACGAGCGAAAAAACAGACGGCTGTTGTGCTCAGTCACTTAGGTCCTGGACTCACCAATGCGGCAACAGGCGTAGCGAATGCCGCACTCGATTCCATTCCAATGGTTGTCATTGCAGGAGATGTTCCAAGTCATTACTACGGAAAGCACCCACACCAAGAAATCAATCTTCATTCCGATGCTTCTCAATACGAAATTTATCGCCCATTTGTGAAAAGAGCATGGCGAGTCGACATTCCAGAATTATTTCCAGAAATTTTATCAAAAGCGTTTCAGTTAGCTGAAAGCGGCCGCCCTGGGCCAGTCCTGATTTCAGTTCCGATGGATGTCTTCTCAAAAGACTTAGATGTGTCGTTATTTGAACAAATCGCTCATCATACACACACCGTTGAAAAACCATCTATTGATGATCAAACAGCGAATCGGATATTAGATCGATTGCTGCAGGCAGACAAACCGCTCTTATATGTAGGGGGAGGCATTTTACTAGCCGATGCAGCAGAAGAGTTAAAGGCATTTTCTGACCATTTGAGCATCCCTGTTGCCCATTCTCTGATGGGGAAAGGGGCGATGCCGGATGATCATCCAATGACCCTTGGCATGACAGGATTTTGGGGAACGAAATTTATCAATGATCAGTGTAAAGAAGCGGATTATATATTGGCATTAGGCACCCGTTTTGCTGAAGCAGATGCGAGTTCGTGGGAATCGGAGTATACGTTCAATTTCCAATCAACCAAGCTCATTCATATTGACATTGATCCGAATGAAATTGGCCGGAACTATCCTGTTGAAATTGGAGCGGTAGCAGATCTCAAGCAGGCGTTGACTGTACTCAATCGTGTGGCGAAAGAAAGGCTGCCAGAAGGTCTGGATCGCCCTCAATTGAAAAAAGACATTGCGGCATATCGTGAGGAATTTCAGAAGAGTAATTTGACGAATATTCAAGACGAGTCTTTCCCAATGAAACCACAGCGTATTTTGCAGGAAGTGCGAGAAGTATTGCCACCTGATGCCTTCATTACAACCGATGTTGGCTGGAATAAAAATGGGGTCGGACAGCAATTTCCCGTATACACGCCAGGCACTATTTTAACCCCAGGTGGTTTTGCGACGATGGGATTTGGCGCTCCCGCTGCACTTGGAGCAAAGATTGCCCAGCCTGACCGTGTCGTTGTATCACTTGTTGGGGACGGCGGATTCGGTCAAAATCCATCTGTTCTCGCAACAGCCATGGAAGAAAACATTCCTGTCGTGTGGATTGTGATGAACAATAGTGCGTTTGGGACGATCGCCGGCTTGCAAATGGCACACTATGAAACGACATACGGCACTGTTTTTAGAAAAGATGGAGAAAGCTATTCGCCTGATTTTGCAGCCATTGCGAGAGGTTATGGGATGAAGGGAATCAAAATTACGGCGGCTTCTGAATTCAAAGAAGCTTTGGCTGAAGCGATCGCCTCTCAGGAACCATGTGTCATTGATGTAGCGATGAAAAATGATCCAGTGCCTACTGATGGACATTGGAACATTAATGATATTTATTCACCAAATACAAAACGCTCACATGTCAGTGTGAACTAAACATGACTAGGGAGGAATAAACAATGAAAATTAAAGTATTAAATCCATTTCAAGACGGTCATCCATTATGGTTAGGTTTAGATCATCCAGAAGAGAAAATGATTCGGAAAGTGTTTCAAACGATAACACCAGATACCGTAGGGTCAGAGCATATGATGGCAGGTCTCACTATTTTTGAGCCGGGCGAAGCAAGCTCGGTACACAATCATCCGGGTTCAGAGGAATTTGATTATGTGATTAAAGGGTCTGGCGAAGTCATTTGCGATGGAGAAAGACAATCATTTAAACAAAATGACTTTATGTTTATTCCAGATGGTGTCTCACATCAGCATGTGAACACAGGGGACGAACCTTTATGGCTGATTTGGCTCTATACACCGCAAGGGCAGCTTCCGAAGGACTAAAAAAACCTTGCACGAGAGAAAGAAGAAAAGGGGCTAAAATAGAAAGCATTTTAGCCCTTTATCAATTGAATGAAAGGGAGTCAAGCAATGAATAAGAATACACCGCTTGAAGGAATCAAAATATTAGATGTTTCTACGATGATTGCTGCACCATACGGCGCGGTGCTTCTAGGGGATTTTGGTGCAGAGGTCATTAAAGTCGAGATTCCTGGAAAAGGGGATACACTGCGGCATGTTGGCCCTTTTGCAGATGGTGAACCTTTGAGATGGTCAGGGCTCTCAAGGAATAAGAAATCTCTTACACTCGATTTGCACAAAGAAGAAGCAAAAGACATTTTTAAAAAGCTTGCAGCGCAGGTTGATGTGATCATTGAAAATTTTCGTCCGGGAACACTTGAAAAATGGGACGTTGGGTACGATGTATTAAAAGAAATCAACCCTCGTTTAATTATGATTCGTGTTTCGGGTTATGGGCAAACCGGTCCGTTTAAGGACAAGGCGGGATTTGGTACACCTGCGACGGCGTTTAGCGGCTTTACATATATTCAAGGGTATCCAGATCGGCATCCAGTCAGCCCTTCCTTTTCCCTTACGGATTATATCGCAGGAATTTATGTGGCGTTTGCCACTGTGACAGCGATGTATTACCGTGACACACATTCAGAAGGAACTGGGCAAATGGTGGATTTGGCTCTCTATGAATCTGTGTTCCGCATGTTAGAATTTTTGGTTGCTGAATATGACAAGCTAGGGAAGGTGCGTGAGCGTTCACCAGGGTTAAGCGGTCATTCAAGCCCTGCCGGCACCTATGAGACAAAGGATGGGCATTATTTGGTTCTTGTGACGAGTACAGATTCGACCTTTAATCGATTGGCAGAGGCGATGAATCGCTTAGATTTACTTGAGAACGAGAAATTCTCTGTGAATGCAGCCAGGCTGAAGCATAACGATGAAATGGATGCGATCGTCTCGCAGTGGATTGCGTCCAAAACAAGAGATGACGTCCTAGACATTCTAGATACACATGGTGTGCCTGTGAGTCCGATTCTAAGCATTCGGGATATCTTTGAGCATCCGCAATTTAAAGCACGAGAAAATATTGTCGAGGTGCATCATCCGCGTCTTGGAAAAGTGAAGGTGCCTGGGATCATTCCGAAGTTTGAAAAAACCCCCGGCCGTATTCGCCATATTGCGCCTGATTTAGGTGAACATAATTATGAAATTTTAACGAAAATGCTTGGCTTCACAGAAGAAGAGTGTAAACAGTTAGAAGAAAAAGGGGTCATTTAAGACACTCAACCGATCCGCACGCTGCGGAAACAAAGGAGGATGGTTATGAAAGTGCATTCAGAACTGAAGGGGAACGACTTGCGGCCTACTTATGCGAAACCAACAAAAGCTCGTTTCGGCATCTTGATTCTGTTGTTTTTTATTACCGCTATTAATTATATTGATCGAGCCAGTGTATCCATTGTTGCACCTGCGATTCAGTCTTCATTGCAATTAAACCCTGCCTTATTAGGCCTCATCTTTTCAGCATTTAGCTGGACCTATACAGCCATGCAGATCCCTGGCGGCTTTATTCTTGATAAGTTTGGATCAAAGGTAACGTATGGAATATCACTCATTACTTGGTCTATTTTCACCGGTTTACAGGCGTTTGCGAACAGCTTTGCCTTCTTATTTGGCTGCCGTTTGTTTATCGGAATTACAGAATCTCCCGCATTTCCTGCGAATAACCGCATTGTGACCACTTGGTTTCCAAGGCGGGAACGCGCATTTGCAACAGGGGTTTATACCGCTGGAGAGTATGTGGGGCTTGCATTTGCGACACCTCTTCTTTTTTGGATCATGACAACTTTCGATTGGAGAACCGTCTTTATCACGGCAGGTGCGCTCGGTATTATATTTGCTTTCTTTTGGTACAAGTATTATCACGAACCGAAAGAGCATCCAAAGATCAATGAAGATGAGCTAGAATTGATCCGTCAAGGCGAAGGACTGACAGTGGCATCACAGGAGAAACTGAAATGGGCAGACTTTGCCGCACTTTTAAAATATCGTAAATTGATTGGACTCTATATTGGTCAATTTTCTGTTGCGTCTACCCTCTTTTTCTTTTTAACATGGTTTCCGACCTATTTAGCAGAGGCGAAAAATATGGCCTTTCTCAAAGTAGGTTTTGCGGCATCCCTGCCATACATCGCTGCATTCTTTGGGGTGCTGTTTGGAGGATATGTGTCTGACTGGCTGCTTAAAAAGGGTGTATCGGTCAATGTAGCGAGAAAGCTGCCGGTTGTGGTCGGTCTGCTTCTGACAAGTACCATTGTTTTAGCGAATTTTACAACGAATATCCCGCTTGTGCTGACTATTTTATCCATCGCCTCCTTTGCGCAAGGACTGTCTAATATCTCCTGGACCATGCTGTCTGAGGTGGCACCAAGAGAAATGGTAGGGCTGGCTGGCGGCGTATTCAACTTTTTTGCTAACTTATCCGGCATCATCACCCCGCTGATTATCGGATTCATTGTATCGGCGACAGGCTCTTACAACGGCGGTATTTTATTCGTCAGCTTAGTGGCATTAGGCGGAGCGTTGTCGTATATCTTTATTGTAGGTAAGATTGAGCGGATTCAATTAAAATAATAGAGAGCAAGAAAAAGAGAACTCATTGGGTTCTCTTTTTCTATGAATAAAAGATGACGGTGATAATCGTTGCACATGCGATACCCATGCTGATATAAAAACCAGCAAACCAGATATTCCATCGAGTGATTCGGTAAGGGTTAACCTTCATCAAATCGGCTAATAGGGAGACAGATACATTATATGGGCTAAACATGACCGTTGAGGTTCCAGCGATAATGAACATGATTGCGATGGGAAGGGCAGGCAGTTCATGAATGACAGGTGCCATCAAGCTCACTAATAGAGCAAGCGAAACGAGCGGGTGAAAACCGCAAAGAGCGGTGATGAGAAAATACAGCCCGATGACCCCATAAACCCAAATGGCATGATCTGATATACTGACGATAAATGCTTGAATCGGCTGCAGGCTGTTTGTGACAAGCAGCATATCGACAAAGAAGCCCGCGCTTAAAAATAGACACATATAATTGGAGAGCTGACGGGTTCGTTCTTTCCAATGGGGAATAGAGACGGCTACATATTGTTTTCGTTTTTTGATGATAGACGAGAATAATAGAGCGAAAGGAATAATCGTCAGCACAACAGCGAACAGATAACCTTTCCCAACCCAGGCGTCAACAAGCGAAACGACTGTCATAAAACTGAGCAGCATAAAAGCAAGCTGAAGGGTTTTTCTCTTGATGCGATGAGGGTTGGAGTGAGCTTCCGCCGGCTGGATGATATGCGGCAATCGTTTGCTTTGACGAGAAAACAGCAACCAATCCGTCAACAGCACAAGCACCATTAAACAAAACGTAACGGGTGCAATCTGATAATATTTCAATTTGGTTGCATCAATGGTGACACTCACCAGTACTTCGACAGGACTCCAGCTAAGACATAGCGCATATGACCTTAAAAGATTGCGCGTATAAAGGTGCTGTTTGACTTGTTCCTGAAGGGCGTTCAGCGATGGTTTCAAGGATGTATATAATAAGGGAATCGTTGCGATATTTAAAAACATACCAAGAACATGAGTGACAAATGAACTCTTGCGATAAAGCTGATTTGTGCTCGTTGTATGTAAGGTAAGCAGTTTATTTAATTGAGTATCGAAATGTCCAACGTGTATGAGAGAATGAATAAATGGCAGCATGAAAAATAAAGAAAGCAAGCCTAACATGGAATGAAAATGAAGAAAAAGCGTATGCAAAGGCTGTTCTGACCAGAAAAATAACACCAATCCAATCAAGAGAAACATAGCACCCGTTTTCAAATAAAGCCCACTTGCCTTCTTAAAGGAAATGGTGAGCGAAGCAGCCGCCAGCAGACCAACCAAATAGGAGAGAATGGGAGCAGGGAATAGTTGATGAACGATGTATAAGCTAATAAGAAGTGTGAAAAGTAGCAGGTAGATCATGATATCTCCTCCATCAAAACATCTATTGGTTTTATTCCGTACAGTGGAATTTGTTTTCTTTTAATGGAACATTTAAAATGGATTATAGCAAAATTGGTCAATCATGTCGATAAGAAATCAAAGGGGAAAAGGAGAAAGTGAACATGGCTGATAAGAAGTCAAAAGAAGAATCAGGATTGCGTACCGTTCAGCGCGCTTTGGATATTCTTTCTTGCTTTAGCGAAGAACGTCAAGAGTTGACGCTAACGGACATTTCAAAAGAGATGAACTTAGCAATGTCTACCACAACGAGACTGCTCAAGGCACTTGAAATGAATCATTTTGTGGAAAAGAACCAAGAGACAATGAAGTACCGGCTCGGTCAAAGACTTTATCTTCTCGGTTATATTGCTGGGAAGTCCATCAAATTGAGGGAACTGGCAAAACCGCTCATGTACACACTTCGTGATGAAACAAAGGAAACCGTCAACCTGTATGTGCTGGATCACAAAAGCAGGGTATGTATTGAACAAGCCGAAGGGCTGCAATCGATTCGGCATCTTGTGAAAATCGGTGAGAAGCTGCCGTTATACGCTGGTGCTGGTGGAAAGGTGCTGCTTGCTTTCCAAAGCGAAGAGTTTCAACAGCAAGTTTTCGCGTCTGAGGCTGATCACATGACGATGGAGGAATGGCGAAAAGAATGTCGTCATATTCTTGAAACGCACACCGCTTGCAGTATTGATGAACGGGAAGTCGGATCGGCGGCAGTGGCGGCACCGATCTTTAACATTCATGGGGAGGTGCAGGCATGTTTATCCATATCTGGACCGACCCAACGATTTACTGAAGATGTCATCCCTCAGCTGCAGCAAAAAGTGAAAGAGCATGCCGAGAAGCTCTCCGAACAGCTCGGTTACGTCGTCAAACACAATTTTTAAGAATGCCTATCTTTTCTCAGTCCATTTATCATATAATAGAAACATTATGTAGCATTCCTTGTCGTAAGGAGGACGTGTCACGAACATGAAAAACAATAGAGAGATTCCTGTGAGACAGCGAAATATTGTCCTCATTGGCTTTATGGGCGTTGGGAAAACAACCATTGGGCAGCTGGTTGCCAAAAAGTTATATAGAGATTTTATTGATGTTGATCAGGAGATTGAGAAAAAGTACAACATGACGATTCCAGAAATGTTTCAGCAAAAAGGAGAAGCGTTCTTCAGGCAGGCTGAAAAGGACTATATCGTCGATTTATGTGAACATACTCAGCTAAAGATCGTGTCTCTTGGAGGCGGTGCGTTTAAACAGGAAGAAATCAAACGATCTTGCTTAAAGCATTGTACGGTTCTTTTCCTTGACCTATCTTGGGAGAATTGGAAACAGCGGCTGGATATTTTAATTGAAAACCGTCCTGTTCTTCATAACCGCACGCTTGACGAGATGAAAGAGCTGTTTGAAGAGCGCCGGGAAATTTATTCCCTTCATAACTCAAGAGTGGAAACAGATCATCTAGAAGCTGAAGAAGTCGCCAATTATATTGTCGACACACTCAAGCTCGGCTGGGATTTATATTCGAAATAAAAAAGTCTACCGCTTTAGGGTAGACTTTTTTCTATAGGATCAGTGTTTGATTCCTTGAAGCAGTGCAGCTTTTAGGCAAAAGGATGTTGGCTGACGATGTTCATCGAATTGCAGTTGAAACAGCTGTTTCGTTTCATCGTCTGCAGCATGAAGGTGGGCAACGATTTCCTTTTGAACATTTTCTGGTGTATGTCCTCGTATGATCCAGTCCTGATAATCAATATGCAGATCCCAGTAACGGATATCTTCTTTCGTCAGATGGTTGTCAGCGAAAAGCTCTTTCCATTCTGATAACGAGCTTTCTCGCACATGGGAGGGATCTCTCAGTCTATTTAAATGATTAATAAAGTCATCCTGTGCTTGGTTTTCAGGTGCATAATGATCGACAAGTAGAAATTTGCCGCCTTTCTTTAAGACTCGGCTGATTTCAGACATGGCTGCCGGGAGATGTGGGAAGTGATGAGCAGCAAATCGGCATGTGACCAGATCAAATGATGCATCAGAAAAGGGCAATGCGTCTGCGGATGCCTGCTCAAACGTAATGTGGTTCAGCTGTCGCTCTTCCGCAAGTGCTGTAGCAACCTCGATCATTTTGGGTGTGACATCAATCCCGATTCCTTTAGAGATGACGTCTGAAAAGGAAAAAACGGTATGACCTGCCGCGCAGCCGATATCAAGTAGATGCTCATCGCCCTTTGCCTTCGCCGCCGTTTTCATCCATTCAAGTTCTTTTCCCGCTGCAAAGATGGGTGAATCTCGGTAGTTCTCTGCATTTTGTGAGAATTGTTTCTCGGCTTTTGAATATGGATTCATTCCTTTACCCCCTTTTTGTTGTTTCTTTATCGTAGGGTTCTTCCCGTGATTTGTCTAAGACATAAAAGATATGATATGAATAGTTAAAACCTATGAGGTGAGAGAAGTGGATATACGAATGATGGAATATGTCATGGAAGTGTACCGGCAGCAAAGCTTTACAAAAGCAGCGGAAAAACTTCACATTGCACAGCCCTCGTTAAGTCAGCAAATTAAAAAACTTGAGGAGGAATTAGATACTCCTCTGTTTATTCGGAAGTATGGACAAGTCACTCCTACACCTCAAGGAAACCGATTGATCAAAAGAGCAGAAACCATTTTGAAGGAACGAGATGATTTGTTGCGTGAGATGGGGGAAGCTGCTTATGAGGTAGGGAAAGAACTGATGATCGGTGCGCCAGCTGTCACAGGGGGATATGTCCTGCCAAGTTTATTAAAAACCTATTGTCAAACGTATCCGCACGTTCACGTTCATTTGATAGAAGAATCGCCTCGTGAGCTAGAAAGACGTTTACTCGCTGGGAAACTGGATCTGGCGATTCTTTCTCTGCCTGTCGAGCATGAATCATTGAAAACAAAACAAATGCTGACAGAGCCGCTTCTCCTCGCCATTCCGCAAACGGCTCAACCGTGGTTGACGGATGAACTCAATGAAATCATCAATCAAGCGGATCAAGAAGGGTCTGTCCCGTTTCATCTTTTGAAAGATGCCCCATTTATTATGCTGAAAGAGGGATATGGCTTTCGGCAAGTGGTCACGGAACTGTGCCGTCATCATGGCTTTCGGCCGAGGGTTGCATTTGAAACAAGTCATATTCAAACAGCTCAGGCATTGGTTGAAAATGAGCTAGGTGTGACGGTGGTGCCGAAAATGGTGGCACAAGAGGAAAGGAAAGCAGTCACTTATTTACACATTGATTCATGCCCAACCCGCACACTTGTGTTTGCATATGTGGAAGAAAGATATTTAACGAAAGCCGCGCAAGCCTTCATGGACCTTCAACAGAATCAAGGAAAAGCTTAAACAAACGTTTAATTAAACGCAAAAAGCAGGGGAGCCCCCTGCTTTCTAATATAAATCCAGCCGCTGATCTGTCATGACGGGGATTTGTTGTCTCACTTCATCTACGAGCTGAAGATCAATGTTTGCATAATAAATGTCTTCTTCATCATTTGTCTCAAGTAGAATGCGTCCGAGCGGGTCAATCACCATGGAGTGACCAGGGAATTCAGTGTCTCTGCTTGTGCCCGTCCGGTTCACCGCAATCACAAATGACTGATTCTCAATGGCTCTTGCGATGAGCAGACTGCGCCAATGGTCCACTCTTGCTGACGGCCATTGAGCGGTATTAACAAGCACCTTCGCCCCTTTGTTCACGAGCGTCCTAGAAAGCTGAGGGAAGCGGAGGTCATAGCAGATCATGGTGCCAATCTTGACATCTTCATCATAGTTAAATAAACCAAGCTGATGACCGGCGGTTAAATAGTTGTGTTCATCCATTAAGCGGAATAAATGAATTTTATCATAATCTAACAAAAGCTCACCTTGACGGTTAAAGACATACATTGTATTGGTGATGTTTTCATCTTCTGTCCTCTTATTTAAAACACTGCCTGCGATGAGATACACTTGGTGCTGACGAGCAAAGGAAGAGAAGAGTTGTTTTGTTCGCTCGCCATCTGCATCGGCAAGCTCATCCGCTTGTTCTAACGCATAGCCGGTATTCCACATTTCAGGTAGAATAATCAAATCAGGCTGTTGGCGGATGGCTTCTTCTAAACATGCTTCTGCTTTCTGAAAGTTTACATCAGGTTCTCCTATTTGTACGTCCATTTGAATCAGGGCGATGTTCATGTCGGTCGTCCTCCTTTATTCGTTTCATGCAATGAATGGTTCGTTGATATTGCCTGAAACATCTAGTCTTCAAGCCAGTTTCTTTATCATAAAGCTTTCCGCTATCTTTGCCAATAGAAATGTCAGAAGGTTTTGTTAAATGACTTTCTCAATCAAGAAATGAGTGGTATGATACTCATAACTAATAAAACAAAGGGGAATAGTATGATATGCAATTATTCGATTTATCACTAGAAGAGCTAAAAAAATATAAACCAAAGAAAACAGCACGTCCTGATTTCTCAGACTTTTGGAAGAAATCGCTCGAAGAACTGCGCCAAGTGGAGGCAGAGCCAACACTTGAATCTTATGACTATCCAGTGAAAGGCGTCAAGGTGTACCGCCTGACGTATCAAAGCTTTGGACATTCTAAAATTGAAGGCTTTTATGCTGTGCCTGATCAAACTGGTCCGCATCCAGCGCTCGTTCGTTTTCATGGCTATAATGCCAGCTATGACGGCGGCATTCACGACATCGTCAACTGGGCGCTGCATGGCTATGCGACGTTTGGAATGCTTGTCCGTGGTCAAGGTGGCAGTGAAGACACATCAGTGACGCCAGGCGGGCATGCATTAGGGTGGATGACAAAAGGCATTTTATCGAAGGATACGTACTATTATCGAGGTGTTTATCTAGATGCTGTTCGTGCACTCGAAGTCATTCAGTCTTTCCCCGAAGTAGATGAACACCGTATCGGCGTGATCGGTGGAAGTCAGGGGGGTGCATTAGCGATTGCGGCAGCAGCCCTTTCAGACATTCCAAAAGTCGTTGTGGCAGACTATCCTTACTTATCAAATTTTGAGCGTGCGGTTGATGTTGCCTTGGAGCAGCCTTATTTAGAAATCAATTCATACTTTCGCAGAAACAGTGATCCTGAAGCTGAAGAAAAGGGATTTGAGACATTAAGTTACTTTGATTTAATCAATTTAGCCGGCTGGGTGAAACAGCCAACATTGATGGCGATCGGTCTGATTGATCAAGTGACACCGCCATCCACCGTGTTTGCGGCATACAATCATTTAGAAACAGATAAAGAGCTGAAAGTGTACCGATATTTTGGGCACGAGTTTATTCCTGCTTTTCAAACAGAGAAGCTGTCCTTTTTACAAAAGCATTTGCTTCTATCAACATAAGAGCATGACAAAGAGCTAAAATGACATTCATTTTAGCTCTTTGTCTTTTTCAGCTATTGGAGCGATCAGCTTAATAACTGGTGTTCTGTCTTGTTTTTTCATCAGGCACTAATGCTGTAACGATCAGGGCAAGGGCTGTGATGATGTGAAGGATGAATCCGAGAATCGGAATCCATGCAAGGCAGGATGTGACAATTCCAATGATACTTCCGATCATTGGTCCCTGGTCTCGCTTCGATAAGACGAGTGTGATAATATGCAGAATAAGCATGACCATGAGCGGTGAATAGCCATTGCTGATAACGAATAGACCTCCGATCACAGGGATAGCAAGGCAAGCTTCAAAAATCCCAGTGATCCATTTCATAATGCGAGATATAGACATCAGATCCAACTCCTTTTTCATATATGTCTTATTCGTATTTTCCCAAAAGGTGAAGAAGTCATGCAGAATTCTATAGAAAGAGTTGATGGACACTTGAGAGAAAGAATTAAGGAAGAGCTGAAAATCATCGAAGAAACGTATGACATCAAGATTTGTCTCGCCGTTGAATCGGGCAGCAGGGCATGGGGATTTCCTTCAACTGACAGTGATTATGATGTTCGCTTTTTATACGTTCCCCGGAAGGAATGGTACTGGGCGATGGAAGAACATCGAGATGTCATTGAACGGCCGATTGATGACATGCTTGATATCAGCGGCTGGGAGCTGCGAAAGGCGCTGCGTTTATTCAATAAATCGAATCCGTCCATTATGGAATGGCTGTCTTCTGATATCATTTATGCTGAATCTTTCTCTTTGGCAAAGCAGCTAAGAGAATTAAAGGATCGAGCGTTTTACCCTGCGGCTTTGATGTATCATTACCTCAATATGGCGAAGCGGAATGAGAGCCGGCATTTACGAGGAGAGCAGGTGCGAATCAAGAAGTATTTCTATGTGCTTCGTCCGCTGCTTGCCTGTCAGTGGATTGAACGCTACCGGACGGTTCCACCAATGGATTTTCATGAATTACTCAAGGAGCTAGTGGAGGAAGGCCCGCTGTTAGCAGAAATTCACGAACTGCTCAAACGTAAAATGGACGGAGAAGAAATGGATGTAGAGAACCGTCTCGCTCATGTCCATCCATTTATTGATCAAGAGCTGGTGCGTTTTGATGAATTGGTGAAAAGCTACAATCAGCCGAAAGACAATCTGATGCAAGAATTAAATGAGCTTTTGCAGTCTACCCTTGATGAGGTGTGGGCGTAAGCATGAAAGAGCCAGCCGGTTAGCGGTAGGCTCTTTTTTATCTCTTATTGTGATAAAACCACAAAAAAAGTCAGAATTTTTGTCATCTTCAAATATTGTAGCGGACAGCTCATGAGCCTTACAATAAAGACATAGCTTACAAAGAGTGGGAGGTGCCCTTTATGGAGTCGGTCACAAGAAATTTCTTCTTGTTTTTGTCAAAGAGCAGTCTCTTGAACCATATTGCTCGTAATTGGGGAAGTGCTGTTGCATCAAAGAAAATCATCGGTGGGAAGGATTTTGAGAGCGCTATCCCTGTCATCAAACGATTAAACGATCAAGGTATGGCCGTAACGGTTGATCACCTTGGTGAGTTTGTCACAAAGGCAGAGATTGCAAATGAGCGGACGAATGAGTGTATTCAAACCATTCAGCGAATTGCAGAGGCGGGACTCAATTCCCACGTCTCACTTAAAATGACATCGCTTGGCTTAGATATTGACGATGACCTTGTGTATCGCAATATGAAAAGCATTTTAGATACGGCAGAGAAACACCGTATTATGGTGACAATTGATATGGAGGATGAACAGCGCTGTCAAAAGACGCTGGACATTTTTAAAGAAATGAAATCTCAATATGAGTATGTCAGTACGGTTTTGCAGGCGTATTTGTACAGAACAGAACAAGATCTTGATGACCTAAATGAGTTGCAGCCATTTTTAAGACTTGTAAAGGGTGCCTATAAGGAATCTGCCGAAGTGGCGTATCCAAACAAAAAAGACGTCGATCAGAATTACAAGAAGCTGATCGAAAAGCAGTTACTCTCAGGGAATTATACAGCCATTGCGACACATGACGATCAAATGATCGAATTTACGAAACATATTGTGAAAAAACACAATATACAGACAGATCAGTTCGAATTTCAAATGCTGTATGGCATGAGATCAGAAACGCAGCAAGCACTCGTGAAGGAAGGCTATCAAATGAGGGTCTACACCCCGTATGGACGAGAGTGGTATGGCTACTACATGAGACGTCTTGCAGAACGACCGGCAAACATTGCATTTGCTTTAAAAGGGATGACGAGAAAATAATTTGAAACGGGAGCGTGACAAAGATGACAACACCTTACAAGCATGAACCATTCACGGATTTTAGCCAGGAAGAAAATCGCCAAGCGTTTGAACAAGCATTAGCCAAAGTAACAGAATCACTTGGGCAAACCTATCCGCTTGTGATTAATGGAGAAAGAATCGAAACAACAGACAAGATTGTCTCGATCAATCCGGCGAAGAAGGAAGAAGTCGTGGGTACCGTATCAAAAGCTGGGAAAGAAGAGGCAGAGCAAGCGATTCAAGCTGCGGCAAAAGCGTTTGAAACATGGCGCTACACGTCTCCAGAAGAAAGAGCCGGCGTCTTATTCCGCGCTGCGGCAAGCATTCGCCGTAAAAAGCATGAGTATTCAGCCCTTCTCGTAAAAGAAGCAGGGAAGCCTTGGAATGAAGCGGATGCAGATACAGCAGAAGCCATTGACTTCCTAGAGTATTATGCCCGTCAAATGCTAGAGCTTGCGAAAGGCAAACCGGTGAACAGCCGCGAAGGGGAACGCAATCAATATGTGTACACACCAACTGGCGTGACGCTTGTCATTCCACCATGGAACTTCTTGTTTGCGATCATGGCAGGAACAACCGTTGCACCAATCGTCACAGGGAATACAGTTGTTTTAAAACCAGCAAGTGCGACGCCTGTCATTGCAGCCCGCTTTGTAGAAGAACTGGAGCAAGCAGGTCTGCCGAAAGGTGTTGTCAACTTCGTGCCAGGTAGCGGAGCAGAAGTAGGAGATTACTTAGTAGATCATCCGAAAACAAGCCTTATTACATTCACTGGATCAAGAGAAGTGGGCACACGTATTTTTGAACGTGCGGCAAAAGTACAGCCAGGACAACAGCATTTAAAGCGTGTCATTGCTGAAATGGGCGGTAAAGATACAGTCGTTGTAGATGAGGATGCAGATGTTGAATTAGCGGCTAACGCCATTTTCACATCAGCCTTCGGATTCTCAGGTCAAAAATGTTCAGCTGGATCTCGTGCTGTCGTCCACGAGAAGCTGTATGACCAAGTCGTTGAGCGAGTGAAGGAAATCACAGAAACGAAAACAACAGCGAATCCGTTATCAGCTGATGTGTACATGGGACCTGTCATTGATCAAGCTTCCTTTGACAAGATCACAGAATATATCGAGATTGGCAAGCAAGAAGGCCGTCTAGTCACTGGCGGAACAAGTGATGATTCAGAAGGGTACTTCATTCATCCAACCGTGTTTGCAGATCTAGAGCCAACATCTCGTTTAATGCAAGAAGAAATCTTTGGACCTGTCCTAGCTTTCTCAAAAGTCTCAAGCTTTGATGAGGCGCTTGAAGTAGCCAACAACACAGAATACGGGTTAACCGGTGCGGTCATTACAAATAATCGTGATCACATCAACCGTGCGAAGCAGGAGTTCCATGTCGGGAACCTTTACTTTAACCGTAACTGTACGGGAGCGATTGTGGGTTACCACCCATTTGGCGGCTTTAAAATGTCAGGAACTGATTCAAAAGCAGGCGGTCCAGATTACCTTGCTCTGCACATGCAGGCCAAAACGATCAGCGAAATGTTTTAATATGGAAAAGCATGAACTCGTGCAGGCGAGTTCATGCTTTTTTTACCTGTCTACGACTTGTTTCTATACAAATATGACTGGAAAGAAGTATGATAAATGTATCACTTATTCAGGGAGCAATCGGGATGGAAGAGATATTAGAAAAGCTTCATACATTTTTTGATGTCGATAAATTAATTGCATTTATTAGTGGTTATTTAAAGAAACCAGTCATTTTAGAAAGTACTGAATGTCAGCTGCTTGCTTATAATTCTTACAGCATCCAGCAGTTCGACCCAGTCAATCAGCAAACCATTTTCTCAAAGGAATGTCCGGGAGCTGTGGTGGATTGGTTAAAAAAAACAGGGGTCATTGAGCAGCTATATACAGATTCAAATCCTTTTTATGTGAATGGTCATGAGGAGCTCGGGTTTAATCGACGAGTAGCTGTAAGCGCCAAGCACAAACAAGAGGTTGTCGGCTTTATTTGGGTGCAGGACATTGAAGATTCTCTCTCTCAAGAGGAGCTGCAATTTTTACACGAGGCATCGTTTCAGGTTGGAAAAGTTATTTATAAAAATAAGAAACAGTTGGAGAAAAAGGAAGGCAAGATTGAAGAGTTCTTCAAAAAGGTCATGGATGATCATTTTTATACAGAAGAAGAGCTGAAATGGGAAGCTGAGAATTTAAGCATTCCACTGCCAGCTGTCTTTACTGTGATGGTTGTTCATGCCGCCGATAACAAAAGTGAGACGGCAGAAGATGTGAAGGATATGATTAGAACCTATTTACAGCTAGAAGACAAGGTCAATCATGTCTACTCTGTGCAAGCAGACATCGTCGTGATATTAGGCAGTTTGTCAGATCGCCACTCACCAAAAGCGACCGCTGCGGATGTCGTCGCCCATCTTCAATCGAAAACGCATACACACCCATCTCCTTTATATATTGGGATGGGAAGAGAATATCGAGATGTCATGAAAATGAGCACAAGTCGATTTGAAGCGATAGAAGTCGTGAAAGCAGTGAAGATTGTCGGCGGACAGGAATTGATTCCATACGATTACGAGCATTTGGGGGTCTTCCGGTTCTTAGACTCGATTTACAGTCACCAAAAAAAGAAAAACGACTTCAATCCAGATTTGTTGCGCCTAAAGGAAAAAGACCGTGACAGCCAAACATCATTTTTAAAAACTTTAGAGGTCTACTTATTGAATAATTGCAAGCTAAAACCAGCTGCAGAGCAGTTGTTTATTCATCAAAATACACTAAACTATCGAATGAAACAAATTTTTGAAATGACGTCTATCGATTTAAGTCATTTTAGCCAGCGATGTGAGTTATTTATTGAATTGATGCTGATGAAAAAAGATCAATAGGCGTGGACTCCGCAGGTGCAAAGGCTGACCTGCGGATTTTTATGCGAGATGATAAAATGGCATACAATTGCCTTATTTCGTTGTATGATAGATAAAGATTTTATAAGGAAAGTGAAAGGAGGGCCACCTTTGGGATCAGTCACCTTGGCCATTTTGATTTTCATCATGACCCTCGTCCTTGTCATTTGGCAGCCAGGACGTTTAACCATTGGATGGTCAGCATGCGGGGGAGCGATTCTTGCGCTTGCTTTTGGGGTCGTTCATTTGGGCGATGTATGGGAAGTTACCCAAATTGTCTGGAACGCCACCTTTGCATTTATTGGAATTATCATCATTTCATTGATTTTAGATGAGATTGGTTTTTTTGAATGGGCGGCACTTCATATGGCAAAAGCCGCAAGAGGGAACGGGGTCCGCATGTTTATTTATTTAACATTGCTCGGCGCTGTGGTAGCAGCTTTTTTTGCCAACGATGGAGCGGCACTTATCTTAACCCCGATCGTTTTATCTGTGGTCAGAGCACTGAAGCTGGATGAGCGTATGATCCTGCCATTTGTCATGGCAAGCGGCTTTATTGCAGATACGACGTCTTTGCCATTTGTCATTAGTAACTTGGTCAATATCGTATCAGCCGATTATTTTCATATTGGCTTTCTTGAATATACAGCAAACATGTTCGTCCCAAACCTTGTATCGCTTGGCGCTAGTATGCTTGTGTTGTATGTGTTTTATCGGAAACTCATCCCGAAAACGTACGATGTTTCGCAGGCGAAGGAACCAGCTTCGGCCATTCGTGATCTGCGCATGTTCCGGTTATCTTGGTATGTGTTAGGGTGCTTGCTTGTTGGATATTTTGCTGGCGAATTGGCAGGCATTCCGGTGTCAATCATTGTAGGAGGCATTGCCATTGCTTTCTTATGGCTGGCGAAACGGAGTCCACAAGTAGCGACAAAACGAGTCGTCAAAGAAGCGCCGTGGTCGATTGTGTTTTTCTCTATCGGCATGTATGTCGTGGTGTATGGGCTGAAAAATGTCGGCCTGACAGAAATTTTAGCAGCGTGGATTGAACAGGGGGCGTCACACGGTTTACTTGCGGGAACGATGTTTATGGGGGTTCTGGCAGCCGTGTTATCCTCTGTCATGAACAACCTCCCAACCGTTTTAATTGATGCGATTGCCATCGGTCACACAGATACAGCAGGTGTGATGAGAGATGCACTGATTTATGCCAACGTCATCGGCTCAAACCTTGGTCCGAAAATGACCCCAATCGGTTCATTGGCGACATTGCTGTGGCTTCATGTCTTGAAGAAAAAAGGTGTGCATATTTCTTGGGGAGCATACATGAAAGCTGGAATCATTCTAACCATACCGACGCTGATCATCACGTTATTGGGGTTGTATGTGTGGTTATGGCTGATACATTAAAAAGCAGATCCAATGGATCTCAGTGCGTAGGCAAACCCTCGCATTCTTTGTCAGTCCTGCGTGCTGGTGCTCACGAATATCAAATTCGCTCCGCTCCAGTACTCGTCTTTCCTAGACTGCAAAGGTTTTCTATCACTCTGAAAAGAAGACAAAGGGCTAAAATCAAGTTCATTTTAGCCCTTTGTCAACAATCTAAGCAGATCCCATGGATCTGCTTTTTGTTGTTATAGATATTTTGCATAGCGTTTTTCCAAAAAGTCTTGGAGCAATGAGACCACACTGCATATGCCCCAGTAAATCAAGGCAACCAATATATACATGGTCATATAATCGAATTCTCGTCCACCCACAATTTTTGCTTGCTGGAAGAGTTCTGGCACAGTAATCATTGCCGCTAGTGAGGAAGCTTTGATTAAATCAAGCATGACGTTGGTCAGGGGCGGCAGTGCAATGCGCACGGATTGAGGCAAAATGACTCCGCGCATCGTTTGCCAATAGCTGAGACCAAGTGATTTGGCGGCTTCCACTTGACCACTTGGAACAGAGGAGAGGGCCGCCCGGTTAATTTCGGCAATGTATGCAGCACTATTGAAGCTGAATCCAATAATAGCAGCAGTGACAGCTGTAAATTCAATGCCGATGTAAGGGAATCCGAAATAAAGGATAAACAAAATGACCAGAATGGGAACCCCTCGCATGAATGAAATATACAGCCGTGCAGGCAGCCGAAGGAACCATGTATTTGCCATTCTAGCAAGGGCAATAAAAAAGCCAAGAATCGTACCAAAAAACATGCTCACAAAAGAAATGAGCAGCGTCAGCCAGATGCCTTTCATCACAAACGGAAATGACGCTTTTGCCAGTGCAGGATTAAAGATATATTCTAAATGAATATCTCCCACGGCTGCGGCTCCTTATTTAGAAATGTCGACATCTTCGACATCAACATCAATTTTCTTTGAGACGTCAGCATGATTAAAGAATTTCTCCGAAATCTTTTTCATGGTTCCGTCTTTTTTCATCTCTTTTAATACACGATTTAATTCTTTTTGAAGCTCTGTATTGTCTTTTTTCATCACAAACCCTTGTTCATTCGGCATGTATTTTAAGTCTGGATGGATCGTAATATTTAGCTTAGGGAATGCAGCAAGCGCCAGTGTTTGCAAGTAGTAGTCATTTAAAATGACATCTGTACGGCCGTTTGCAACATCCTTTAAATATTGCTCGTTTGTGGCATTATCATAGATGACTTCTTTTGCACCATACTTACGGGCAACATCCATATAAATGGTCGTTGCAGCACCTGCTGCTTTCTTTCCTTTTAAATCCTTTAGCGTTTTAATACCTGACAGATCATCTTTTCTGACGATAGCGGTTCCATATGAGTATTTATAAGGTGTTGAAAAGGCGAACTTATCTTTCCTGTCATCTGTGATGTCGATATCGTTTGCAGCGGCATCCACCTGACCTGAATTAATGGCACTGAGCATACCGTCATAACCCATTTCTTTAAATTCTACTTTTACGTCAAGGCGCTTAAATGCTTCTTTGACGACTTCCACTTCATAGCCAGTCAATTGATCCTTGCCGTTTGATGTATCATGGTAAGACGTAGGATACAAGGTGCCTGAAGTAGCGACCACGATTTTCCCTTTCTTTTGAATCTGATCCCACTTTGATTCTCCAGACTGAGATGAGCCTGATTGATTGCAAGCAGACATGACAAGCATGAGAGCAGACACAACAAGCAGCACCCATATAGGTTTTCTATGATAAAAACGACTCATTTAAGAATCCTCCTCTATTTTTTATACAAAACAAAACATAGCACGCTTTTTCAGTTAGGACAACGTTTTCAGATGAAAAGCGAAAAAGTAAGAATATTATGTGCAATTTGATGGGATGAATAATGTATAAAAAAGGAAAGAGTGCGCAAATTAAAATCGAATAAAGGAGGGAACGACAGAGATGAAAAAAACAAGTGGTTTGATCATACTAACGATGGTGCTATTATTTGGTTTTCAGGTGAATACGGCTCATGGAGAAACACCCCAAATGGAAAAGCGCCCCGTCACGCATCAAGTAAAATTAACGACAGAGCAACAAAAACAAATTGAAGTACTTGAACAGCAAATTTTGTCTAAACGAAAAGAAGTGATCGAAAAATACGTTCAGTATGGTGTGTTAACGAAGGAACAAGGCACGCACATCACAAAACGAATGGATGAACATTACAATCACTTAAAAAATAACGGGTTTGTTCCATTACTAAAAAAACCACAGCACCATCGACCATAAGTTTAAGAAAACCGGCAGCAAGGTGCCGGTTTTTATTGTTTATGTGTTAAAAGGTCAGCGTCTCACCATCTTGAGGGACAAAAATGGCCTGATCTGCATGATTCTCTTGAATGTAAGATTTTAATGCGGCTCTTGTTAATAAACAATGATTCACGGCTTCAAGGTGACAGGCGATGATTTGAGCTTGTGGTTGAGTATGGTGAATGTCTACAATCTCTTCCTTTGTCATCGTAATTGGATCTCCCTCTAAAAATTGGGCAGCCCCACTATTGACCACAATAATATCTGGCTGGCATGTATTCACAACCTCTTTCGGCTCATCACACCAAATGGTATCTCCTGCAATATAAAGAGTAGGCTCATCAGGATGAGAGAAAACAAAACCGCTCACTTGTCCCATCCGTTTAGCGGTTTCTCCTGTCCCGTGCTGCCCGCCAGTTCGTTTGATATGAACACCGCAAACATCCATTTCATCTTCAATGCATGTAACATGCTGAAATCCAGCTTCTTTTACTTCCGTGCGATCTTTCTCTGATTGAGTATAGATCGGCAAAGTTTGAGCTAATCTCTTTTTTGCCTCGTCGTCAAAGTGATCTACATGTAAATGAGTGAGCAGGACAGCATCCGGCTGTAATATCTTGTCCAAATCAATGTTTGCAGGCAGCTCAACAATTGGATTGTTTACATGTTGATTGGCAGTATGCGGGAACGGTGGATAGGTTCCTTTTGCTGCTAAAAAGGGATCGATTAAAAATGTTGACGGACCATATTGAAGGTATAAAGTAGCATTACGAATGAGTGTTATTTTCATTAGAAAGGCCTCCTTTTTTTCTCATTAAGTTTACAGTATATTAAAAGAGCCTCATGTGACAGAGGATCATGAAAGTCTTTCAGCGGAACGACTTGATTTTTGAAAGAGGTGAGCCAATGCTAGACAAAACAGATATGGATATATTAAAAGAACTCTCAAAGAATAGTCGATTGACGATGAAAGCACTTGGTGAAAAAGTCCATTTAACCGGTCAAGCTGCTAAAAATAGAGTTTTAAAGCTTGAAGAAGAGGGGATTATTGAAGCCTATACCATTTCAATTAACTGGCGGACACAGCAGAACATCCAAACATTTTTGCAGCTCTTTACCCGAAGTCATGATCATGAACCGCTTTTATCGTTTCTCCATCAAAAGGAAGAAATCAAAAACCTGTTTAAAATTAGTGGAGAGGGCTGTTATATGGCTGAAGGACATTTCTCCAGTAATGATGAGCTTGATCAATTTTTAACGGAGCTAACAAAGCATGCAAATTATAAATTGTCTATCGCTGTGAAACGTCTCACTCATCAAGAATAGATGAGGCGCAGGAGGAAATAAACGATGAAAAAATTAATCGAACATCAGGTTGAGCCGATCACAAAGGAAAGAATCAAAGCGGATTTGGTTCAACTCGGTGTGAGGCAGGGCATGACCTTATGTGTCCACTCATCCTTGTCATCTATTGGCTGGGTGAATGGAGGGGCCATAGCAGTTATCCAAGCTATGATGGATATTTTAACAGATGAAGGAACACTGATTATGCCGGCACAAACATTAGAGCTGTCTGATCCTGCTGATTGGATCAATCCGCCTGTTCCTTATTCTTGGTGGAAACCGATCAAAGACACGATGCCTGCATTTGATCCGGCTTACACAGCTCCAACAGCAATGGGAAAGGTAGCGGAGACCTTTTGGAAATACCCAGGCGTAGAAAGAAGCAATCATCCTCATTTCTCATTCACCGCCTGGGGGAAAAGGAAACATGAAGTGTTGAACTACCATGCGCTTCCTTATGGTTTAGGAGAAAATTCACCTCTTGGACGTATGTACGATCTTGATGCAAAAGTGCTGCTAATTGGCACATCATTCGAGAGTGTTACAGCTTTTCACTTAGCTGAATATCGAATCTCACAGCAAGACCTCATGACACGAGGGGCCCCCATTTTAGAGAATGGTTGGAGGGTGTGGAAAGAGTATCAAGATATCATCACAAGAGAAGAACTATTTGAACAGATTGGTCGTGATTTTTTACAATCAGAATGTAGTTATAACCACAGTCAAATCGGGCTAGCCAATTCGTATTTATTGCCGATGAGAGAATCAGTCGATTTTGCAGAAAAATGGCTTGAGCAGTACGACCAGGCGTGATCTAAGCAGTCTGAAAATCAAAATAATAGAGATCTTGATCAGGGTGCTCAGATATATAGCAGGTGAGCTGATAGTCTCCTTTTGGAATGGAGAAAGACAGTACCTGTGCCATGACGCTTGTCAGATAAACATGATCACTTGAATGAGTAAATGGCACTGTGATGACTCTATCAACGGATGATGGAGGCTCATGGCTGTTTAATGTCACGATAATAGAAGCCTTTCCGTTATTGATACCTTCAAAAGAAATACCTCGATCCCCAGTTGCGAATCCTTGAAGAATATCGTCATCTGTCCAATCAATCACAGGTGGCGTCGTGCTTCCAGTGTATACGGTGATTTGGTGATAGGAGATAGATAGGGGATACGTTTGATTTAAATCATTCATATAGATAACTCCTTTATTCATAAAATTTGTCCAGCTGGCGATCATGTTGAAAAGTGAATGTTTGAAAGTAAGATAATTGAAGAGAATGTTAGGCAGCAAGACGATTGTCGCCGTCTTGCGCTACTGTTTGAGGGATCTAGATGTGAAATTGTGAAACCATTTCTTTTAGGTCTCCTGCTAAATGGGCAAGAGCCTCTGATGAAGCTGTTACTTCTTCCATTGCTGCAAATTGTTCTTCTGTTAAACCTGCTACTTGTTGTGAATGTTCACTCGTCAGTTTAACGCCTTCTGTGATAGAGGCAAAGGTCTGCTTCGCATCATTTGTATAAGCTGCGATTTTTTGGGATGCATCTGATAAATGTTTAATGCCATCTGCCATTTCCTTCATTGACTGCTGAATGTCAATAAATGAATCCTCTGTATGAGAAATAAGAACAGCCCCTTGAGCCGCTTCCTCTCGTACTCGTTTAATGGCACTCGTCGAATGATTCATCTCTTTTTGTATTTCGGAAATGAGATGTGAAATCATGTTGGATGATGTTTGCGATTCTTCTGCGAGCTTCCTCACTTCGTCTGCCACAACGGCAAAACCTTTTCCATGTTCACCTGCGCGTGCTGCCTCAATGGCCGCATTAAGAGCAAGTAGATTTGTTTGGTTAGCGATATCTGTAATCACTTTGGAAATTTGATCAATCTCGGCTGAACGTGTTTCCAACGCTTGAATTGCTGTACCATTCTCTTCAATTGATTTTGCAATAGATGTCATTTGTGAATTGACTTCACCGATATTTTGTACACCTTTTTTCGCCATTTCTTGTGCGGACTGGCTTCTTGTTGCCATTTGTCCCGCATTTTCAGTGATGTTTACCAGCTCGTTAGATACTTGTCTCATCGTGTGCTCACTAGCTGTCATTTGGGCTGATTGCTGTTCAGACGATTGTGCGACTTCTTGAATGGTATGGGTAATTTTTTCTGATGCTGCACTCGTTTCTTCTGCGCTAGCTGACAGCTCCTCAGAAGAGGTGGCTACTAATTCAGATGTTTTGATCACATTTAAAATGGTGTGATTTAATTTCTCACGCATCTTATTAAAGTGACCTGCCAGCTCAGAAAGTTCATCGCCTGTGTGATCTGTCACGTTGATGGTTAAATTTCCTTCGCCTGCACTCTTAATAGCAGATGCCATATGTTTGAGACGTGTCTGAATCCGCTTTGTGAAAATAGAAATAATGATAACAGAAACAATTAAACTTAACAGTAGAACCGTGACAAATTGAATAAAGAAAGACTGAAGCATTTGTGAAATCATGTTTTGATTTGCACCGGTATAGAAAATACCAATCGTTTCCCCTGTATCATTTTTGATGGGCATATAAGCCGTTTGGTAGTCTTTCCCGGCAACATTGGCTGTTCCGTAATAATTCTCGCCTTTATCCAAAACAGCGGCCTTTACTTCAGGCGAGACTTCGGTTCCTACAGCTCGTTTCCCGTTTAACATGACATTTGTGGCAACACGGGTATTTCCTTGGAAAATCGTGATTGTATCACCAGTATATTCGGCTAATTGATCAACCAATGTGTCATGGTTATTGATTTGAGTATTTCCTTTGTAAAGCTTGCCATCTTTTATCTGCCACGAGCCAGCAACCTTTTCAGTTAGGTAAGCGTATCCTAGCTTTAGATCGCCTTTTGCTTTTTCGGTGGCCATTTGCTTAATGTTCTCTGTCATTTCGCGGTTCACTACATAACCAACCACTGCTGAAAATACGATGAGGACACTTAAAAAGATCAGCATTATTTTGGCGCCAAGCCTCAGTTTTCCTTTTTTCTTCATGCTTTTTACTCCTTTAGGTATAAGGTAGGGGTATCCCTCCTTAAGGATTATCGGCATGAAAAAAATGTTTGATATACGTGAATGCACTTACACAGAAATTTTTGTTGTGAAAAAAGGAAAGATAGTGCTACTCGATAATAAATTGGATTCTTGTGCCATCAGGATCATCTGATAATTGATGACTTACCCAAGAGCCTGCCCCCCTATTATCCGAAGGACGTACATATTTGACAGAAGCCCCTGCTCCACCTTCTTTACACATCGCCATTGGCCATTCATCACGATCATAACCACGCTTTGTTGGAATGCCATGAAGTGATTTGTCTCTTTGCTCATCACTATTTTTTCGATCAATGGTGCAAATGGAAGAATGACCTTCGTCAATAGCTTCTTCTATGTGCTTCGCGGTTTCTGGATATCGATCTGATGGAAAGTGAATGGTTTTGTCATAAGAAGAGTTTGTCGTCTCTTGTTTATGTTGCCCTAGTTGGACATAGCCTGTCGCTATACCAATGACAATCAATAAAAGCAAGAGAATGGTTTTAAGAAGTTTCATAGATGCTAGCTCTCTTTCTCTTTAGCGTATTTTGTAAACAGAAGTATAGCAGAATTACTTACCAATTTCTCCTCGTTTTGAAAAAACGTCTTTTAAAGTTTGAAAAACGGTTTTTACCTGTTTATGCTCTTTTCCTCGTTGTACAAACTCATAAAAATTTAATTTTGCTGCTCAAAAAACATATATGCTGATGCAAAATGGCTTTATGATTGGTTTTTGGGCTAATTTCAAGATTTTAACACACAGAAATTTCAAAAAAATAAAATTGACTAGACCGATATGCTTTAATAATATGGAGTCAAATATCAAAAAATGTCGTAATTTATCAAAATATGATTCTAATTACATTGCAGGAGGGAAGTACAAATGGCGGATGTCTCTTATCGGCTCGGAATAGACATAGGTGGAACATTTACTGATTTATCGCTGATGAATGAAGCGACAGGGGAGCTGACTGAACTCAAGACACCTACAGTGACAGATGACCCAGCTCAAGGAATTATCAATGGGCTGAAACTTCTAAAAGAAAGAGGTGTCGATTTATCCAAAATACAATATCTCGTACACGGGATGACAATCGGTCTTAATACATTATTGCAGAGAAAGGGAGCAGATTTAGCCCTTTTTGTAACAGAAGGTTTTCAAGACATTTTGTCATTACAGCGTTTACGTCTACCCATCCCTTATGACTTCAATTCTCAATTGCCAGAACCATTGATACCACGAAAACATGTATATCCAATCTCTGAAAGGCTCATACATGATGGTTCGATCAAAAAACCTCTCCAACTGCAGCAATTAGATGATGCTGTCCAGCAGGTCATGTCTAAAAAACTAGCAGGCATTGTCATTTCTTTTTTACATAGTTATCAGAATCCAGTTCATGAATTACAAGCTAAAGCCTATATTCATCACCATTACCCACAGTTAGAAGTCCTGACGTCTTCTGAGTTATGGCCCCAAATGAGGGAATATGAGCGGACAGTGATGTCTGTTGTCAATTTGTACATTCAACCAAAGGTGAAACAATATTTACAAACGTTGAAAAGCCGCTTGAAAGAAGAAGGTGTACCAATTTCTCCATACATTACCCAATCAAATGGTGGTTTAATGGATGCAGAAAGTGCAGCCACTTCACCCGTTAAAACACTTTTTTCTGGCCCGGCAGCTGGTGTAATTGGTGCGGCGAGAATTGCAACTTCTGCAAATGAACCCAATTTAATTACGTTTGATGTTGGTGGCACAAGTGCAGATATCTCGATCATTCAAAATGGGCAGCCTACAATGGCTCAATCAAATCAGCTTTCAGGATTTCCGATCATTCTTCCATCTGTTGCAATGTATTCGATAGGGGCTGGCGGAGGTTCTGTCGCATGGCTTGATCAAGGCGGGCTTCTTAAAGCAGGACCGGAATCAGTTGGCTCGCAGCCTGGACCTGCTTCGTATGGAAAGGGAAAAAAGGCTGCTTTAACCGATGCATTTCTCATATGCGGTTACCTCAATCAAGATCGGTTTGCCGGAGGACATTTACAATTGCAGCGGTCTGCAGCGGAAATAGCCTTTCAGCCAATTGCTGATCAGCTTCATAAAACGGTCGAACAGGCGGCTGACCAGTTGATTCAAGTGGCTGTTGCCAATATGTACACAGAACTAAGCAATGTCATGGAGCAGCAAGGGTTTGATCCTAGAGATTTTAGTTTGTTGGCATTTGGCGGGGCAGGGCCTGTTGTTGCGAATTTCCTTGCGAGAGAAATTCATGCAAAAAATGTGGTCGTCCCTCCAAGTCCAGGAACATTATGTGCGCTAGGTGCACTTACAGCCGATTTTATCCATGATGCTGTGTTGTCTAAGAAAATCTGCTTACAAGACTATACGATTGACGAATTAAAACAAGATTATGAAATGCTTTCTCGCAAAGCAACGGATTGGTTCAGCCAGCAAAACATTCAACATATCAAACAAACGTCCATTTTGTTATTAGGAGATGCCCGCTATCAAGGACAGGCATTTGAGATTGAATTGCCATTATCGGTGGATTGGCTAAAGCAGGAACAAGACGTCTATCACCTGATTGAAGCTTTCCACAACCTGCATGAGCGTCAATATGGCCATAGAGATGATCAGGCGAACATTGAATTTACTCATTTGCGAGTTCGGGTTATAGGTGAAACGCCTCCACTGCCTTTCTCTCCTGTTGATGAAAGCAGCGGACAGCCTTTAATACCACAATCATACAGACGAATCTTTATAGAAGAAAAAGAGTACGAAGCATCTGTTTACAATCGGAGTACTTTGTCATTAGGTGCTGTTGTGAAAGGACCTGCCATCATTGAGCAAGATGATACGACAACATTGATTTTGCCAAACTGGGCAGGCAGCATAGACCATTCAGGAAACTTGGTGATTTCAAGGGAGGCGGCTTTACATGGGAACTGATCCAGCAAAGCTTGAGATGATGAGGAGTTATTTTAATGCGATTGCATCAGGCATGGGACATGTCATTGAGCGGACATCCTTTACAACATTCGTAAAAGAATCGGCGGATTTTGCCACAGCATTAGCCACGCCTTCTGGGGATTTCTTTGTTTACCCAAAAACAGTCGGTGTCACGATCTTTTTAGGGCTGAGTCTCAAAAAAGCGATTGAAGAAAGCGGACCGATGCAGCCTGGTGACATTATCATCACAAATGATCCTTATACGACAGACGGTTTAGCGACTCATTTGCCAGATGTCCATATCATCAAACCCATTTTTATAGAAGATGAAATTGTCAGCTATGCCTGGTCTTTTGTTCATGTAAGTGATGTGGGAGGTCTTGTCCCTTCAAGCATTTCTCCAACTGCAACAGATGTTCATCAGGAAGGATTAAGAATTCCACCAGTGAAAATCTATGAAGGTGGAAAAGAGAATCAGGTTGTTCGTACCTTTTTAAGAGCTAATAGCCGGGCGAGTCATTTAAATGATGGCGATATTAATGCGATGATTGCCGCTGTTAATACAGCAGAAATCAGACTAAAAGAAATGATCGAGAAATTCGGAAAAAACGAAGTGAAGCAAGGAATGATTGATCTGCTGAAGCAAGCAGAGGATCGCGCAGGCAAAGTAATTGAAGCCATCCCTGATGGAACGAGTGAATTCGCTGATTACTTGGATGATGATATGATTTCGGACGTGCCGATCCGATTAAAGATCAAGCTGACGGTCAAAGGGAAACAGCTGACATTGGACTTCTCTGAGTGTGACCCGCAAGTTAAGACAGCTTTTAATCTTGTCACCAATGGTCAAAAGCACTCCTTCTTGTATCAAGGGTTGATCAATTACATCATTAGTAAAGATCCTTTTATTCCGATTAATGGTGGGATTACGTATCCGATAGACGTGATTTCACCTAAAGGAACGCTTGTCCATCCAGAATATCCGGCTTCTGTCGGTATTCGGCATTCCATTACAATGAGACTGTATAATGTCGTGCTAGGTGCTATTGGTAAGCTGTTGCCTGAAGCAGTGCCGGCGGCAGGTGCAGGTCAATCTGCTATCGTCGTTCTCTCTGTTCCTGATGATCAAACAGGAGGCAGAAAAATGTCTGTGGTAGAACCGTTAGGCGGAGGCGGCGGTGCTCAAAAAGGGACTGATGGAGTAGATGGAATTGATCATTCGTCAGGATTTTTAAAAAATACACCTATTGAGAGCTTGGAACAGCATATTGATATTCATGTACACCGATATGAACTGCTGCCAAACACAGGTGGAGCAGGGGAACATAGAGGGGGACATGCAATTGGTTTAGAATTTGAAATGATCAAGCCAGAATCGATGGTGACGGCACGAGGAATGGAACGAATGAAGTTTCAACCTTGGGGGTTAATGGGCGGACGTGCAGGAGCAATTGGTGAGGTGAAATTGACCAAACCAAATGGGGAGACACAAAACCAGCCGAAAATTGATGTCATGCGTCTTGAAAAAGGCGATATTGTTCAATTGGTTTCACCAAGTGGAGGAGGATGGGGGAATCCATTTGCTAGAACGAAAGAAAAAGTCCTTCATGAAGTGGAAGCAGGGCTATTAAGTGAAGAAAGAGCACTTCAGCAATATGGCGTCAAAGTCTATCGAGATCATAATGAATGGAAAATTGATGACGAACAGACGAGCAGGCTTCGTGAAAAGATGAATGATGCTGATGCTGTCGCTTGGGATTTTGGAGAGCAAAGAGCAGCTTATGAGAAAGTGTGGACGGACGAAGCCAGCAGTGAGCTTGCTGTGCAGCTTCGTTCATACCCAGCAAATGAGCGTACGCACTATAAACATGCGGTTCATTCTCATTTTGGTCATAGACAGGAACCATTAACAAAGATGGATATTATTCAAGCACTTCATCAGTTGAATCAACAAAAAGGGGGAAACGAATTATGAAAAGAAGATTAATGACCATATTTGCAGGTGTCCTATCCATCATGTTACTGCTGTCTGCATGCGGTGGAAATGGGCAGGACCAAAGTAAACAGCAGCAGACTGTGATCGTTGGTGTCTACGGAGGGGATTGGGAAAAGAATATTAAGCCAATCCTCGAAAAGTTTGAAAAGGATACAGGCATTAAAGTACAAACGGTCTCTGGGGCAGATTCTGAATGGTTTACAAAATTAAAAGCATCTAATGGTAAAAATCCACCGTATGATTTGCTTATTTTACAGCCTGATACGATTCAAAGAGGTATTGCGGCAAACGTTCTTGCGCCTATTGATGAAGATCAAGCACCGAATGTGAAAAAGCTTTATCGTTCTGTTCAAAAGAAACTCACTGTTGATGGAAAACAATATGCAGCAGGCTTTAGTATGGGACAGCTTGGAATTGCTTATAGAAAAGATCTTGTCAAACAGGAGCCAAACAGCTGGACAGATTTATGGAGCGATCAGCTGAAAGGGAAAGTGGCGATTTCTTCCCCAACTTATTCAGCGGGCTTACAATTTTTCTCTGCACTTGTCCATGCTCAAGGAGGGGCAGAATCAAATCCTAAGGATATTGATAAAGCATTTAAAAGCCTAGCACAATTAAAAGGGCGTGTAGCTGCTTTTCCTGATAACCCAGGGTCTATTCAAACGCTGTTAGAACGTGGTGACGTGACGGCAGTTCCATATTGGGATGGCCGAGCATTTGCACTTGAAGAAGAAGGGATGGATATTGGATTCTCATATCCGAAAGAAGGCGCTGTGGCAGCAGTTGCGAGCTGGGCGTTAACAAAGGGAAGTCAGCATGAGGAAGCGGCTTATAAGCTATTAAACTACCTTAGCGGGAAAGAAGCTCAAGAAGCCTTCTCAGAAAAATCTTACTATGGCATGTCGAATTCTGATGTGAAATACGGAGACAAAATTAAGGGGAAAGTGAAGGTTGGCGAAAATTATTATAGCAAGCTGACTTGGGTAGATTACGAAACAGCGACTTCGGAGCTCGGTCAATGGACAAATCGATGGAATGAAGTATTAGGCGGAGGAAAATAGGTGATCGCATGAGTGGAATCAATTTAGAAAATATCAGCCAGCATTTTGGCGAGCAGATTGCTCTTGATGATGTCAGTCTTACGGTAAAAGAGGGAGAGTTTTTCTCCCTTCTTGGCCCTAGTGGCTGCGGAAAATCAACTTTACTCAATATCATTGGTGGTTTTTTAGAACCGACAAAAGGAGTCGTCTATATTGGTGATCAGGATGTGACGACTTTACCTCCTTATCAAAGAAAAACGGGGATGGTCTTTCAAAGCTATGCACTTTTCCCACATCTCACCGTATTTGATAATGTTGCATATGGGTTGAAGGTTCAAAAGAAAAAGAAGGCGGAAATCAAGCAAAAGGTGATGGAGAGTTTGTCTCTTGTTCAATTAGAGTCATTTGCCAAACGTATGCCGCACCAATTAAGTGGAGGTCAGCAGCAACGGGTCGCCATTGCACGGGCACTTGCCATCCAGCCTGCCGTTCTTCTTCTGGATGAACCACTCAGTAACTTAGATGCAAAACTAAGAAAAAATATGCAGACGGAGCTGCGAAATATTCAACGGAATGTCGGGATTACGACTATTCTTGTGACGCATGATCAGGAGGAAGCCTTAAGTCTTTCCGACCGAATTGGGATATTAGGTGAGGGGAAAATTCAGCAGATTGGGACACCTTTAGAAGTATATCGTCAGCCAAATAATCGTTTTGTTGCTGAATTTATCGGACAGGTCAATCTATTTGAAGCGGAATATGATGAAGTTACTTCCACATACACTGTTCCACATTTCATTCAATCAAACGGGAAGCAAGTTCAGCTAAAAGTTGCCGCATTTAAAGAGAAGAGCGAGAAGCATTTACTCATGCTGCGTCCTGAGAGAATCAAGTTATCTTCTGTCGGGGAGGAAGTTCAGCCAAATCATGTCACAGGCGTGTTGGCAGATGTCAGTTATATTGGGCACTCTTTACGTTTGGTCGTTGGGCTTAATCAAGGTGAAATCATTGTCCATGCATCAGACGCAGCATTTCCCGAGCTGCCTCAAGTTGGAGAAACTGTGCATATTCATTGGCAGCCTGAAGATATTGTGTTCTTAGATTCGAAGGTGCATGCGTGATGCGAATCAAAAAAAAGAATCAGCGCTTTCATTGGTTTATGCTGCTGCCAGCTTGTTTGTTTCTAGTTGTATTCCTTCTTGCTCCGCTTGTGATGATGTTTGTCCTCAGTTTTCGTGATGTGGATTCGATGATGAATACGTTACAATCCTATAGTTTGTCTCAATATTTACATGTATTTACGACAGATGCATATGTGAAAGCAATTGGAAGTACTGTGTGGGTGGCCTTACAGACAACGGTGATTTGTTTATTGATGGCATATCCAGCAGCTTATGTGCTAGTGAAAGCACCTCACCCAAGGTTGCGGGCTTTTTTCTATATCTTACTTGTATCGCCGCTTTTGACGAGTGTCGTCATTCGGACATTTGCATGGATCGTTCTTCTTTCGCAAAATGGCTTGATCAATGGCATGCTGATCGATTTACATCTGATTGAGAAACCGCTATCGATGCTGTGGAATATGAATGCGGTCATTATTGCTTATGTTCAAGTGATGCTGCCTTTTGCAGTGCTGCCTATTGCAACGAGCTTAACTGATATGGACCGTCACTTAAGACCGGCTTCTATGAGTCTTGGTGCTGGTCGTATTCGGACATTTTTTCATGTGACCTTGCCGCTTACGATTCCAGGCATGATCACCGGAGCAATTATTGTCTTCTCACTTGCAGCAGGAAGCTATATTACTCCTCTGCTAGTCGGCGGACGGATGCAACCGCTCTTGCCACTGTCCATTTATCAGCAGGTCATGCAGGTGTATAATTTGCCTCTTGCCGCTGCGATGTCCTTTACTTTATTGATTTGTGTGCTAGCGGTCGTCAGTCTATTAAGCTATTTATTGAAGCGTTGGGAGGCGAGGATGCATGCGTAAAAAATCAATAGGTGACCGTTTGCTTTCGGTTCTGATATGGACCGCAGGCTCACTCGTTTATCTCTTTTTAACCGTACCTGTTCTTGTCATTGTTCTTTCTGCTTTTAGTCCGAATGCTTTTCCTGAATTCCCGCCGACTTCGTTTTCCGTTCGCTGGTTTCATGAGGTCGTGTCGAATCCAGAATGGATGGAATCTTTGCGTATCAGCGTGATTCTGTTATTGATTGTGACGCCGCTTACTGTTCTTTTAGGAACGATGGCTTCTTATGCTTTAGCAAGGCTTTCCTTTAAGGGAAAGGAAGCTGTTCAAGCCTTTATTTTGTCACCTCTTATGATTCCTCAGGTGGTATTAGGGATTGCGATGCTGTATTTGTTTACGGCTATGGGCTTTACAGGGTCTTTGTGGGCATTAGTCATTGGGCATGTCATCATTGGTTTTCCTTATGTGGTACGAACTGTGGGTGTCAGTGTTTCAAATCTTGATCCACGTCTTGAGCTAGCTTCCATGAATCTTGGTGCAGGGCCCATACGTACTTTCTTTCGTGTGACACTGCCCTTGATCAAGCCTGGTATTATCGCAGGTGGGGTGTTTTCTGCTGTGACATCATTTGGTGAAATCTCGATTAGTTTGTTCGTTTCTTCACCTCAAACCATTACGATTCCCGTGAGGACGTTTAATTACATTGAGCAAACTTTTGATCCGAGTGTCAATGCGATATCTGTCATATTTATTATCATTTCTATCATTGCGTTGCTCATTATTGAGAAAACGATTGGTCTGTCTAAGGTGATGTAAATATAATGAAGAAACAAGGAGCTGTCATTTGAAATGACAGCTCTTTTTGTATTGTTTTTATGGTAAAAATATTCAAAGTTTTAGGGAATATAGTTCTTAAGATTTAAGAAAATGCGAGGCGTGATAGGAGACCTCTCTCCTACATTTTCGGTCATATTTGAAAAATTTAAGGAAAAACATGAAATTTTTGCGGTAATTGGTCATTTATTTTCGGTGGAGCGCAACTATTATTAGTTATTTTCGGTAAATATCATAAATTATGATGTGATCCCTTCGGCATAACGCATGAATCTTTACACCCATTTTTCGGTGAAAAAAACAATAATTTCATATAAAGTGGACGTAAATAGAAAATATCTAAAAGAAAAGAAGAAAAAGGCAAATCTATGGAAACATAGAGACGCAAAGCCATGTCCTAAGGTAAAAGTTGCTTTTTTACTATGGTCGGCAGGTTACCGAATCAAAATGGGAGTCCCTCCGTTTTATTCGGGGTGGGCTCCTTTTTTGTTATTCCGTCTATTTTAATGAAATAGACTTGGTTCTTTTGATATAGAGGGTGCAGGGTATCACAGTTGGTGGAGAAAACATAGAAGAGCGGAGGATGAGAATGAGTACAGTTTATTACCCCTTAACACATGCGCAAAAGCGAGTATTCTACACGGAAAGATTTTATCCAGGCACAAGTATTTCTAATTTGGGTGGGTTTGCCAAGTTAAGATCGGTATCAGGTCTAAATCCTTCTTTGATCGTTGATGTGCTTCAAGCGTACATTCGTGAAACTGATTCTCTTCGTTTAAGGCTGGTGTATCGACATGAGCAGGAGGAGCCCGTTCAATATATCAAGCCATATGAAAAACAGCCGATTCGTTTGGTGAAAGGCTGGAGTGAAAAGGAAGTCAGAGCGTGGGCGAACGAGGAGATTCGTGAGCCGATGGAACTGATTGATCGTTCCTTAATTGAATTTACGGTCTTTCAAATCAGTGATCAAGAGTGCTGGCTGTTCTGTAAAGCACATCATATTGTGGCTGATGGTATTTCAATTATCTTGATGGGAAACCGAATCATTGATCTATACCATGACATGCTGCAGGGGACAGACATCTCCCCAATTGAAGACATTTCCTTCGTTGATCACATCATGAGTGAGCAAACGTATGAATCTTCTAAACGTTTTCAGAAAGACCAAGCTTTTTGGAACGAGCAATTTTCCAATATTCCAGATTTCGCTTCTTTAACACCGCATAAAGGTTACGAGATGAGCTTACATGCGGAGAGATTTTCAGGGGATATTCCTGATTCTTTAAAGGAGAAGCTTCGAGTCTTTTGTGAAGAAGAGAAAGTCAGTATGCTTTCTATGTTTATGTCCGCTGTCTATATTTACTTGCACCGATTTAGCGGCATGGAGGATGTGGTCCTTGGAACTTTTATGGGCAATCGGACAAATGCAAAGGAAAAAAAGATGATTGGGATGTTTGTGTCGACCATTCCGATGCGCGCATCTGTGCAAGGATCCCTCACGTTTCTTGATTTCGTGAAGCAGGTCATGGCGGATCAGATGAAGATCTTGCGTCATCAAAAATATCCTTACAATGTGCTCATGAATGATTTAAGGGAAAGAGATGGATTTACAGGACGCCTGTTTGATATTTCTTTAGAGTATCAGGTCATGCAGTGGCAGAAAAAAGAGAATCTTTCGTTCATTACGGAGCCGATTTTTAGTGGAAGCGGAATGAATGATATATCGATTCATGTGAAAGACCGCTGGGATACAGATACATTGACCATTGATTTGGATTACCGTACAGACCTATTTAGTGAAGCCGATATGAGTAAGCTGTTTGATCGATTGATTATTTTGCTGGAGGCGGCAGTCTCTCAGCCAGATCAGCTGATTGGGGCTCTCTCTTTACTGCCAGCAGATGAACAAAAGCAGCTGCTTCAATTATCTAAGGGAGAAGCATTTGATTTACCAGGAGCGAAACCAGTTCACCACTTATTTGATGAGGCAGCTAAAAAGTATTCAGAACGGGCAGCTGTGGTTGCGGAAAATGGAACGTTCACTTATGGAGAGCTGTATCAAAAAGCGGACAAACTGGCACGATTTTTACAGATGAAAGGTGTCTCGGTTGATGTACCAGTTGCCGTTTTAATGGAACGGACGGCAGATGCGATGGCTGCCATTTTTGGGATATTAAAAGCTGGCGGTGCATATGTACCGATCGATCCGGCATTACCTGAGGAACGCATTCAATTTATTGTAGAAGATTCCGGTGCTTCTATCGTTTTAACAGAAGAATCGTTTGTTCAGCGATATTCATCCATTGCGGAAAAAATGATTGTCCAGCAGCATATGGAATTAGAAGATCGTCCGCTGCCTGAGCTGATCGATCAGACGACATCACAGGATTTGGCTTATCTCATTTATACATCGGGTACGACTGGAAAGCCGAAGGGAGTGATGATCGAGCATCTTCAGCTGCATCATTTGGTTCATGCCCTGCATCACGAAGTGTATGAGGGGGCAAATCAGCTTCAAGTGGCGCTTCTTGCACCATTCCATTTCGATGCATCTGTTAAACAAATCTTTGCTGCTCTTTTATTTGGACATACGCTTCATATTGTGCCAAGAGAAACGACACGAAACGGTGTACAGCTAGCGGCTTATTACAAAGAACATCAAATTAAGGCAACAGATGGAACGCCAGCACATGTGCAGCTTTTACTTGCAGCTGATTTGGATGGGCTTGCACTGACTCATATGCTGATAGGGGGAGAAGCACTCCCTGCGAAAGCAGCGCAGGCGCTGATTGAAGCTGTGCGTGTCAGCCAGCCGGATTTTACCTTGTGGAATGTGTATGGTCCGACAGAAACGTGTGTGGATGCGGCGGTTCACCGTCTAGATATCAGTGAGCTGCAGAAGTCACCAGAACAGCGCTATGTGTCAATTGGAAAGCCACTGGGCCATCACCGGATTTATATTTTAAATGAACATGAACAACTACAGGTGCAGGGAGCTGTGGGAGAACTATGCATTGCGGGAATAGGAGTTGGACGGGGCTATGTGAATCAGCCTGAATTGACGGAGAAGGCATTCAGACCAGATCCATTTTTTCCTGAAGACCGGATGTATCGCACAGGTGATGTAGTGAGATGGCTTCCAGACGGCACAATTGATTACCTTGGAAGAATAGATGACCAAGTAAAAATAAGAGGTTACCGCATCGAAACAGGTGAAATTGAGGCGGTCATGGAGCAGGTAGACGGAGTCGACCAGGCTGTTGTCCTTGTCGTGGATGAACCGGACGGTGGAAAGGCTTTAAGTGCTTACTATCAAGCACGACAAGAATTTCTTTCCGTGGACACCCTGCAAGCCGCTATCAAACATCAGCTGCCAGCTTATATGATGCCGCTTTATTTCAAGCAGCTTGAGGCATTTCCACTGACAGTGAGTGGGAAAGTCGATCGGCGTGCGCTTGCTGCATTAAAAGGAGACAAGGCTGTCAGTGCTGTTTATGTAGCGCCTAGAAACGATGTAGAAACGAAGCTTGTTCGTTTGTGGGAAGACGTTCTTGATCAAGAGAACATAGGTGTGTACGACTCATTCTTTGGCCTAGGCGGGCATTCACTCAAAGCGATGAAAGTTCTTACACTCGTTCAGCGGGCTTTTCAAGTGGAGGTCCCTTTATCTGTTTTATTTGAACAGCAAACGATTGCAGCACTTGCTGTTTATATTGTACAAGCGGAAAAGTCTTCACAAGTGGTCATACCGAAAGCACCGACTGCCGCCGATTATCCACTGTCACCAGCGCAGCAGCGTGTTTATATGGTGACTCAGCTGGAGCAGAGCATCGCCTATCATATGCCTGCCGTTGTGAAATTAAGAGGAACGCTGCAACGAGAGAAGTTGGAGGGAGCTTTTGAAAAACTGATCGCACGTCATGATATGCTGCGAACTTCTTTTCATACAGTCAAAGGAGTCCCTCGTCAGCGGGTAGCTTCATCCGTCCCATTTCAAATAGAACAGCTGACAGGCAGCACGATGGAAGAGAACATGCGTCAATTTGTCAGACCTTTTCATCTTGAGCAGGCTCCGCTTTTGCGTGTTGGGCTACAGTCTTTACATGATCAGGAGCATCTTCTCTATTTCGATATGCATCATCTGATTTCAGATGGTCTTTCAATTGATTTGATGCTGCGTGAGCTGTCTGACGCATATGAGGGATTAGTGAAAGCGCCATTGAAGCTTCAATATCAAGATTATGCTGTTTGGCAAGAACAACAGGCAGAGCAATTCGGTCAAATAGATGAAGCATTCTGGCTGAAAGAATTTTCAGGAGATATCCCTGCTTTGCAGCTTCTAACTGATTATCAGCGTCCGGCTGTCCAGTCTTTCGCTGGAGACCGCGTTCTCAGAAACATAGATGAGACGTTAACAGGCCGTTTGCAGGAGCTTGCAGCGAATCATCATACGACGCTGTATACCGTGTTGCTTTCTGCTTACTATACATTGCTTGCGAAATACACAGGTCAAAAGGAGTTTGTTGTGGGGACACCGACAGCAGGCCGGGTGCATGCAGATTTGAATGACATGATCGGCATGTTTGTCCAAACACTTGCTTTACGTTCAGAGGTAGATCCGAACGGTTCAATGACGCAGTTGATTGAACAAGTAAAGGAAAAGACGATGAGGGCGTTTGAGCATCAGCAATATCCATTCGAGCGGCTGCTTGAAAAGCTAAATGTGCAAAGAGATTTTAGCCGCCATCCATTATTTGATACGGTCTTTACTCTAACGCCAGATCATTCAACAGCCCAGCATATTGGAGAGATGAAAGTCGAAGTTGAGGAAACCAATTTCCATATTGCAAAGTTTGATCTCACACTTCAAGCGATGGAGTCAAGTCATGGTCTTTCCTTCGTCCTCGATTATAGTACGGCGTTATTTAAACGAAGTACAGCCGAGCAGCTGCTCAAGCATTATGTTTATCTTCTGGAGCAGATGGTCGAAGTGCCGGAGCAAGCGATTCAATCATACCGCTTACTGTCTGAACAAGAGGCAGCGGCTCAATTGAAGATGTGGAACCCGTTACCTACGCCTTATCCTGTGGAAGAAACCATTGTGACGCAATTTGAATCGCAAGTAGAGCAGCACGGTCATCAGCCTGCTTTGCAATATAAAGACGTGGTTCTTTCTTATCAAGAGCTGAATCACAGAGCGAACCAGCTGGCTCATTATTTACGTGAACATGGTTTTGAAAAAGGGATGACAGCGGCTTTATTCTTTGAACGTTCCAATGAGATGGTGTTGTCGGTTTTAGCTGTGCTAAAGGCTGGCGGTGTATATGTGCCAATCGATCCTGACTTCCCTGATGAGCGCATCAAGCACTTTTTGACAGATAGTGGTGCACAGTTTGTCCTGACCCATCAGGTGCTACGTCATCGCTCTGTGCTTACTGCGTTTGAAGGGAAAATCATAGAAACAGAAGATCAAGCCGTTGATCAGCAGTCAGAGAGCAATCCAGTTGTATGTGTTTCGCCTTTGGACTTGGCGAATTTGACCTATACATCTGGTACGACAGGCAAACCTAAAGGGAACATGGTGACGCATCGGAACATTTTGAGAACAGTGAAGCAGTCGAGTTATCTCACCATTCATCATGAAGACACGGTGATGAGCATTTCAAACTATGTATTTGATGCATTTATGTTTGATGTGTTTGGCGCTTTATTGAACGGAGCGAAACTCATTGTTTTGCCAAAGGATCACATTTTAAATATGAATGAGCTTTCTGGCGCGATTGAGAAGGAAAAAGTCAGTATTTTAATGATCACGACCGCTCTATTTCACTTACTGATTGATATGAAAAAAGGCAGCCTAAAAAACGTCAGAAAAGTGCTGTTTGGCGGGGAACGTGCTTCTGTGCCGCATGTTGTGGCAGCCCTTGAAACGGTTGGAGAAGACAAACTTATTCATATGTATGGACCTTCTGAAAGCACGATTTTTACAACGTATTATCCGGTGAATCACATTGAAGAACAAGCACTGTCGATTCCGATCGGAAAGCCGGTGAGTCAAACGGCTGTTTATATTGTCGATGAGTTTGGACATGTGCAGCCGCCGGGAGTAGCTGGAGAGCTTTGTGTCGCAGGTGACGGACTGGTCAAGGGGTATTATCGCCAGCCAGAGTTAACGAGCGAAAAGTTTGTTGAAAATCCTTTCCGATCTGGTGAAGTCATGTACAAAACGGGCGATCTCGCACGATGGCTGTCAAATGGAGATATTGAATTCATTGGGCGAATAGATTATCAAGTCAAGATTCGAGGTCAGCGTATCGAGCTTGGCGAAATTGAACACCAGCTATTGCAGCATCCGCAAGTGAAGGAAGCCGTTGTCATTGCGTTATCAAATGATACATTGTGTGCATATTTCACAGCAGAAGGTGCTGTTCCACTGTCGGATTTACGTGAGCAAGCAGGACGAGAACTCCCTGTTTATATGATGCCAGCTTTCTTCATGCAATTAGACGAGCTGCCACTAACGGGGAATGGCAAGGTAGACAGACGGGCATTACCGATACCTGATGTGAGTGAACAGGCGGCAAATGAATACGTCCCTCCTCAATCAGATACAGAGCGTATATTGGCACACATTTGGGAGGAAGTTCTTGAACTTCCGAAAATCGGCAGACGTGATCATTTCTTTGAATGCGGAGGTCATTCACTGCGCGGCATGAAAATGTTGAACAGGCTCTATGAAGAGATGCATGTGGAATGTACGTTGAAAACATTATTTGAATCACCCACTTTAGAGGCGTTTGCCCTTGCGGTGGATCAAACAGATCGAACTGAAATCAGGCGAGTGGAGAAAGCGGAAGAAGCGGCTTTTTATCCAGTGACATCTGCTCAGAAAAGATTGTTTGTTCTGCAAAAAATGACAGATGCCGAGCAGAGCTATCATATGCCAGCTGCTTTAAAGCTTGAAGGTGTATTTGATAAAAAACGATTTAAAAAAGCCATTGACCAGCTTGTTCATCGTCATGAAGCATTCCGTACGAGCTTTGACTTCGTTCAGGGTGAACCTGTTCAGCGAATTGAAACGAATGTTTCTGTGAACATTGAAAACATCGAAGGGGAAGGCCGAGACATTCAGCAATTAATGAATGATTTTATCCGTCCATTTGATGTAGAAAAAGCGCCGCTGCTCAGAGTGGGGCTTGTGTCTGAATCGGAGAGTGTTCATTATCTGTTGATTGATATGCACCACATCATTTCAGATGGTGCGTCTGTCGGTATTTTAATTGATGAGCTATCGATCTTGTATCGAGGAGACGAACTTGATGAATTGCCTATTCAATATAAGGATTATGCGGTCTGGTCAAACAGTGAAGAATCTCTTGTGAAAAAAGAGGCTGAAGCGGCGTTTTGGCTGGAACAATTACAAGGAGAACTGCCTGTTTTGGCGCTGCCTGAGGATCTTCCGAGACCAAAGGTTCAGACGTTTGAAGGGGGCCGCGTCGAATTCTCTATAGACGGTGCGCTTAAAGCGCAATTGGATGAGCTGGTTAGATCACTCAACGGTACAACGTATACAGTGCTACTTGCTTGCTACAGTACGCTTTTAAGCAAGCTTTCGAGACAAGAAGACATCATGATCGGTTCTCCAGTGGTGGGCAGAACCCATCCTGATATTCAATCAGTCATCGGCATGTTTGTGAATACGCTGGCACTCAGAACAAAACCAGAAGGACACCAGACATTTTCTCAATTTGCGTCAACAGTTCATGAGCTTGTGTTAGCGGCAAATGAACATCAACTTTACCCATTTGAAGAACTGGTGGACCAAGTACAAACGGTTCGCGACACAAGCCGTCATCCAATCTTTGATGTGGTGTTCTCGATGGAAAATGCAGATATCCGTGACTTGTCGATGGATGGACTTCACATTGTTCCACAATTATTCAATGAGAACATAGCCAAATTTGACTTGACCTTAACTGGAAACGAATCTGACGATCAAATCGAGCTCGTGTTTGATTTTAATTCTTCTATCTTTGAGCAGTCGTCGATTGAGAAGTGGAAGGAGTATTTCCTTTACCTGATAGAACAAATGGTGTCAGCACCAGATCAATTATTAGATCAGATGCAATTATTATCACCAGCGCAGCAGCGAAAACTACTTAATGAATGGTCAGGACCTGTCCTAGATGTTCCGACAGGTCAAACGGTTCATGCATTGATTAAGGCGAAGTCGCAGGAAGTATCTCATCAAAAAGCCGCTGCCTTCTGCGGCACAAGCTGGACGTATGAAGAGCTGAACAACCGGGCGAATACAGTCGCCGCAAGACTTATTTCGAGCGGCACAAAACCGGGAGACCGCATCGGCATTCTCACGCGTCCATCGCTCGAGATGACAGCCGCTGTTCTCGGTGTGCTCAAGGCAGGTGCGGCATTCGTGCCAATTGATGCCGATTATCCAGCGCAGCGCATTGCCTACATGTTGGAAGATTGCGGGGCAGAGGTCCTTCTGATTCAGAAAGAGCTCACTGCACCACCTTCTTTCACAGGTCATACCCTCTTCATAGAAGAGGCAGTAGAAGGAGAAGCGCACGAGATTCAGGTTCCTATCAAGCCAACGGATCTCGCCTATATGATTTACACATCTGGAACGACTGGACAGCCGAAGGGTGTCATGGTCGAGCACCAGTCCCTTGTCAATCTCGCCTACTGGCACATTGATGCCTTCCAGGTGACGAAACAAGACCGAACCGCCAAATATGCCGGCTTTGGCTTTGATGCCTCCATTTGGGAGATGTTCCCGACGTGGATGGCCGGCGCAGAGCTCCATATCATCGACGAAGCGATTCGCCTCGATATGATCAAGCTCAATTCGTATTTTAATCACGAAGGCATCACCATTGCGTTCCTGCCAACACAGCTATGTGAGCAGTTTATGGCGATGGACAATCATTCTCTCCGTTACTTACTGACAGGCGGGGACAAGCTGAAACAGGTGAAGCCCGTTCCATACAAACTCGTCAATAACTACGGCCCAACAGAAAATACGGTCGTGGCGACAAGCGGGATCATTGATCCAGATCAAGGCACGCTTCCTATCGGAACAGCGATTGCCAATACTCGTTTTTACATTATGGGTTCGTTATATGACCTCTCGCCGCAAGGCGTACCGGGTGAGCTCGTGATTGCGGGGAAAGGACTGGCAAGAGGCTATTGGAATCTCCCAGAGGAAACGGACAAACGGTTTGTCCCAGATCCGTTTTATCCAGGAGAGCGCATGTACCGTACAGGTGATTTGGTGAAATGGACAGAGGGTGGCGAGCTGATCTATCTCGGCAGAAAAGACCATCAAGTGAGCATCCGCGGATTCCGTATTGAGCTGTCAGAAATTGAAGCGCAGCTCCTTGCGCTGGATTCAGTCCAAGAAGCCGTCGTGACAACGGTCAAAGACGCAAGTGATCAAGACGCTCTTGTCGCTTACGCCATCACAGATGGAGAAACGGCCACTTTGAAAGAAAGATTAAAGCGCACCTTGCCTGAATATATGGTGCCATCATGGATCATCAAGCTAGACCAACTGCCGATGACGGCAAATGGAAAAGTGGATTTCAAAGCACTGCCAGTACCTGATATGGAAGTGAATCAAACAGCATACGAAGCGCCAAGAGATGAAGTGGAAGCACTGCTTTGCGGCATTTGGGAAGATGTGCTTGGCGTCAGCCAAGTCGGTATTCACGACCATTTCTTCTTCCTTGGCGGAGATTCGATTAAAGGCATCCAAATGGCAAGCAGACTCACGCAAGAAGGCTGGAAGCTCGATATGAAGCTGCTTTTCCAATACCCAACGATTGCGGAGCTTCGCCCATATATCGAAGAAGCGGACCTTCTCACAGCTGATCAATCACCTGTGGAAGGAGAGGTCATTTTAACACCAATTCAGCGCTGGTTCTTTGAACGGAACTTCAGCAGCCAACATCATTGGAATCAGTCCGTTATGCTCCATGCGGCAAATGGTTTGGATGAAGCGCTTGTCAAACAAGTGCTCGAGCAGTTAATGACCCATCATGATGCTTTGCGATTGGTTTATCCGATAGAAGAAGGACGCATCATTCAGCGTCATCGTGGAGTAGACGAAAACGATGTAGCGGTGGACGTGGTAGAAGTACAAGGAGAACGACCACAGCAAATCCAGCAGGTAGAAAAGCTGGCAAATGAAGTGCAGGCGAGTATTTCTTTAACAGAGGGACCATTAGTCAAACCTGCGATTTTCCGTACGGATCATGGAGATCACTTATTGCTCGTTGTACATCATCTTGTCATTGATGGTGTGTCATGGCGTATTCTCCTTGAAGACTTCATAGCTCTTTATGAGCAGGCGAAGCGTGGGGAGGAGCTGACACTTCCTGAAAAAACACATTCATTCCAAGCATATGCCCAGAAGTTGACGGAATATGCAGTGTCAGATGATCTGCTGGCAGAAAGGGACTATTGGAAAAAGGTACTTGGGCATTTAACTGCACCTCTGCAAAAGGATCATGTTACAGAGGATCAAAGAATGCTGTATACAAAAACCATTCGCTTTACGCTGTCTGAGGAAGAAACACGCAGCCTACTGACAGAAGTACATGAGGCGTACCACACGGAAATCAATGACATTTTGCTGGCCGCATTGGGATTGACCCTGAAAGAGTGGACAGGAGAAGACAGACACTTTATTCATCTTGAAGGACATGGAAGGGAAGACATCCTTCCGGCGGTCAATGTGTCGCGGACCATCGGCTGGTTTACGAGCATGTATCCTGTGCTGCTTGATTTGTCGCATGCGGAGGATCTTTCCTATCAAATCAAGCTTTTGAAAGAAGAGCTCAGACACATTCCGAACAAGGGAATCGGCTATGGCATTTTAAAATACTTAACGCCTGACAAAATGAAGGACGGTATCGCATTTGATGTCATGCCAGATATCAGCTTTAACTATCTTGGTCAGTTTGATGAACAGATTGGCGGGGGTGAACTAAGTCGATCCACTTGGCAGGCAGGTCAATCATTAAGTCCAGAATCAGAGAAACCTCATGCATTAGATATTGTTGGTTTCGTAGAACAGGGCATGTTCCATATGACGATTTCATATCACCAGCTTGAATTCGAAGAGCAAACGATGGAGCAGTTCAAGGACCTTTTAGAAAAGAACGTGAAGGCACTCATCTCACATTGTGTATCACAAGATGAAGCGCAAATTACGCCTAGTGATGTAGGTGACGATGACCTGACCATGGATGAACTTGAAAAGCTAATGGATATATTTTAAGCAAACGAAGAGGTGGACTATGAGCAAACAGAAGATTCAAAAGGTATATCCTTTAACACCAATGCAAGAAGGCATGTTATATCATGCCATGCTAGACCCTAATTCTTTCTCTTATTTCACACAGCTGGAGCTTGGAATAAGAGGGGAATTTGATCTCGATCTTTTTGAAAAAAGTCTCAATGAGCTCATCGGCACATATGACATTCTCCGTACAGCCTTTGTCTATCAGCAATTACAGAAGCCTCGTCAGGTTGTACTGGCAGAGCGCAATCTAGATGTGTATAGAGAGAATCTATCTCACCTGAATCATCAGGAACAGCAAAAGGTACTAGATCAATATAAAAAGCAAGTGAGAAAGCAAGGCTTCCATTTAACGAATGATGTGTTATTGAAGGTCGCTGTTTTTCAACTGAATGAAACAAACTGGCATCTCATTTGGAGCAACCATCACATCATCATGGATGGTTGGTCCATGGGAGTTTTGATGAAAAAATTGTTTCATTACTACGAATCTTATCGGAACGGCAAAACGCCGGATCGCTCACAAGGAAAACCTTATGCAGATTATATCCAGTGGCTTGGCAAGCAAAATCAACAAGCAGCGGAAGGCTATTGGAAGGATCGCTTAGACGGTGCGGTTCAGCATCAAGGGCTTTTGCAACAGAAAGAAGCGAACGGGCAATATGACCATCAGGAATGGACATTCACATGGGATGCTGAAATGGTCAGCAGCATTCAAGAGATCGCAAGGAATTGCCAAGTGACAGCACCAAATCTATTCCAGGCTGTTTGGTCGGTTCTTTTAGGCACTTACCATGCGGCAAATGATATCACTTTCGGAACAGTCGTATCTGGCAGGCCGCCAAGTGTGGCTGGTATTGAACAGATGGCAGGGCTTTTTATCAATACAATACCGGTCAGGGTAGAAATGAATCAGGAAGACACCTTTAAACAGCTGTTTCAAAAAGTTCAGCAGCATGCGCTGGAAGCGGAAAACTATGATTTTATGCCGCTTTATGACATTCAGCAACAGACAGCTGCAGGAGGACAACTCTTCGATCACTTGGTCGGGTTTGAGAACTATCCTTTAGATCAAGAGCTATCTGGTGACACCATGTCGGAACGTCTAGGGTTTTCCATTGATGTAAAAGACGGATTTGAACAAACGAATTTCGATCTAAATGTCCTCGTATATCCAGGTGAAACATGGACATTGAAAATCAAATACAATGCGGTGGCTTTTGAAGAAGAGGTCATTGAAAAAATATCGAAACACCTCACTAATCTCATGAAGCAGATCATCGAAAATCCGGAAGTTCGCCTTCATGACGTGACGTGTATCACCGAAGAAGAAAAACAGCAGATTGAAGCATGGAACAAGACAGAACGAGATTATCCAAAGCATCTGTCTATTCCTGAGATTCTTAAAGAACGCATTCAAACGCAACCAGACCATCTGGCGTTAGTCGAAGGAGAGCGGGCATTCACCTATGAAGAGCTCGGCCAAGAAATCCATCGTGTTGCGGGACATTTGATTGATAGCGGAGTGAAACAAGAAGATGCCGTCGCAGTGTATATGAATCGATCTGCTGAAGCAGTGATCGCCATTTTAGCGGTTCTTCAAGCAGGGGCTGCTTATGTACCAATTGATCCAGCCCAGCCAGAGGAGAGAATCCGCTTTATGCTTGAAGACAGCGGTGCATCCGTGTTGCTCTATGCGGACAGCCAGCCGCCAGTTCATGAAAGCATCCAAGCCGTTCATGTGTCAGACATATCGAATCAGTCAATCGTACCATTGGAAGTCGAGACCTCTCCTTCGCAATTGGCATATATCATGTACACGTCGGGGTCAACCGGCCAGCCAAAAGGTGTTCAAATTGAGCATCAGCATATTGTCAGATTGGCATGTTCTCAGGAGACACTGGGCTTGAACAAGTCGGATCGTATGGCACATACAGGAGCAGTCAGCTTTGATGCCATTACCTTTGAAATTTTTACAACACTGCTGAACGGTGCAACGCTTTATCCTGTTGACCGTGACACGTTATTAGACATCAACCGGTTTGAACGATTTATCCAAACGAATCAAATCTCGGCGCTCTTTTTAACGACAGGTTTGTTTAATCAACTCGCTCAGCAGCGGCCGCATATGTTTAAAGGATTGTCCAAATTGATCACAGGCGGTGATGTGATCAATGTGAAAAGTGCAGAGCTTGTGAAGAAAAACCATCCATCACTTGTTTTACTGAATGCGTATGGCCCAACAGAAAACACCACCATCTCAACCATTTATGAGGTGAGAGGGGATGAAACGGGCACGATTCCAATTGGTCAGCCGATCAATCATTCGACCGCTTACATTTTAGATGACAATCAAAGACTTCAGCCAATTGGCGCGCCAGGAGAGCTGTATGTCGGCGGAGACGGTGTCTCAAGAGGATATCTCCATCGTCCAGAATTAACAGAGCAAGCATTTATCGCTGATCCTTTCAAGGCAGAAGGGCGTTTGTATCGAACAGGAGATTTGGCTAGGTACGGTTCAAATGGTCAAATCGAATTTCTCGGACGGACAGATGATCAAGTGAAAATCCGCGGCTTCCGTATTGAGCTCGGTGAAATTGAAACGGTTCTTCAACAAGAGACAGGGATCGATGATGCGGTTGTGCTCATCCATGAGTCTCCTTCAGAAGAAAAAGAAATGACCGCTTACTATACGGGAACGATCACAGAAGAAGAAGTGCGGGCTCTATTTCATCAAGTACTGCCAGCATATATGGTACCTCATCACGTCATGAAGCTAGATGCTTTTCCGCTTACAGCAAACGGAAAGGTCGATCGAAAAGCTTTACCAACGCCTGACGAAGCTGATCGTGAAGAAATCAGGATCATTCCACCTGAAACCGAGACGGAAAAGGCGCTTGCTCAAATTTGGGAGGAACTGCTTGGGAAAGCGGTGGGAATAGATGAGCATTTCTTCATGACTGGCGGACATTCACTCAAAGCAATGATGATGTCAGCCAAAATCCAAGAAGTGTTCCAAAAGGAAGTTCCGATTCAAGTGATATTCGAAAAGCCAACGGTTCGATCGCTTGCGGCATACATTGACCAGGACAGTCAAGAAGAACATGGACATCCGATCTTACCCGCAGCGAAGGCGGAGGACTACCCAGTGTCACCAGCTCAGCGGCGCTTATACATTTTACAAACACTTGAACCTAAGAGTACGAACTATCATATTCCGATCGTCTTAACGCTTGAAGGTACGCTCGATCATCAGCGGCTCACCTCAGCATTTGATGAGTTGATTCAAACGCATGAAATCTTAAGAACGAGTTTTCATATGAAAGGCGAGAACATCGTCCAAAGGGTACATGAACGAGCGGTATTTGACCTCCCTGTCCATGATGTAAAGGAAGAAGAGGCTGAGGCATTTCTTGCTGAACGTCAGGCGCCGTTTGATTTGACAGCCGCTCCCCTCTTGCGGGCACAGCTGCTCAAAGTGAGTGACGACCGTCATCTTTTAGTTCTGGAAGCACATCACCTGATTACAGATGGCAGTTCCATGAAGACGTTCATTCAGGATTTGGCGAAAGCCTATGATGGAGAGGCACTTGCAGAAAGAGCCATTCATTATAAAGATTACGCTGTCTGGCAGTTAAGTGAAGAAGAAACAGAGAAACAGCGTGCGCATGAAACGTATTGGCTGAAACAATTCGATGGAGATGTACCGGTTTTAGATTTGCCGACAGACTACCCGCGTCCAGTGGAACGTGATTTTTCTGGAGAACGGGTGATGTTTGGCTGTGATCAAGCGACGACTCAGCGTATTCATGAGCTGCTCAAGAATACAGATACGACGCTGTACATGTTCTTGTTATCAGCATTTCAAGTGCTGCTCGCATCCTACAGCGGACAGGAAGATATCATTGTCGGATCTCCTGTTGCGGGGCGAACACATCCAGATATTCAGGACATGCCGGGGATGTTCATCAATACCATTGCGATGCGCGGGAAACCGGAACAAACAAAGTCATTTTTACAGCTGCTTGAAGAAATAAAAGAAACGAGTGTAGATGCTTTTGCACATCAAAGCTATCCGCTCGAAGAGTTAATCGCGCGTCTGCCGCTTGATCGTGATACAACCCGAAGCCCGCTCTTTAGTGTTTCGTTTAATATGCAGAACATGGATGTTCCTGCACTAAAGCTCGGCGATCTGAACATTTCGCCTTATGCGATGCAGCACCGATCCGTCAAATTTGATCTGTCTCTAGAAGCATTTGAACGTGAGGGAGAAATAAAACTAAGCCTAGACTATGCAACGGCATTATTTAAAGAGGAAACCATCCGCCGGTTCGGAACACATCTTCTTGCGATTATTCGTGAGGCGGTCCAGCATCCGAATGAACAAATTGGCTTGTTCAACCTCTTGGATCAGCATGAGCAAATGGAGCGGCTGGAGAAAAGGGATGGAGAACAAACAGGTCAACATGAGCCGTACCATGTGCAATTTTCACGTCAAGCCATGGAAACGCCTGATGCCATTGCGGTGATGGATGGTGAAAGGAAGCTGACCTACCGTGAACTAGATCACATGTCCAATGCTCTTTGCAGTGAGCTGAAGATGCAAGGCGTAGAGAAAGAAAGCACAGTCGCACTTATTCTTGATCGCTCTGTCTATGTCATTGTCTCGATGCTAGGTGTAATGAAAGCGGGCGGTGCATTTGTACCAATTGATCCAGCTTTTCCTGAAGAACGTATTCGTTACACATTAAAAGATTCAGGGGCAAAAGTCATCGTGGCAAATGAGTCTCTTGGCGATTCCTATCAGCATCTCAAGTCGATTCAGGTCGTACATGTGGAGAAAGCCGTCCAACGAAACGATTCTCTAGACCTGCCGGACGTATCGGTTGATCAACTGGCTTATGTGATTTACACATCTGGAACAACAGGGAAGCCAAAGGGTGTACAGCTCACGCATCGTAATCTATCACACTACGTCAATTGGTTGACACATGAAGTGACTTTACAAGAATGCGATCGAACGGCACTCCTGTCTTCTTATGCATACGACCTTGGTTACACAAGCATTTTCCCGGTTCTAAAAGCAGGCGGGACACTCTATATTCCTCGTGAAGACGTGTATACAGACCCTGTACGTCTCATGCGTTTTATTGATGAACAAGAGCTGACTTATATCAAAATGACACCATCCTTATTTCATATGATGGCAGATTCAAAGGGATATACATTTGACGCTTTACGGCTTGTGGTATTGGGAGGAGAACCGATTGTCTCTGAAGATGTTGAAACATTTATGAAGCAGCATCCATGCGTGGCAGTGATGAACCATTACGGTCCGACAGAAACAACGATTGGTACAGTGAGCAAGCTAATGACACCGCATGAGCTGGATGCTTTAAAGGAGCGTTCTATCATCGGAAAGCCTATTGCTCATACAAGAGCGCTCGTATGCAATCACGAGCAGCGTCTTGTCCCTTATGGCGCACCGGGTGAGCTCTACATTTCAGGTGATGGTGTTTCAAAAGGTTATTTGAATCAGCCTGAATTAACAGCGGAGCGTTTTCTTGAAAATCCTTATTTCCCTCAAGAGCGGATGTATCGAACGGGAGATTTGGTTAGACAGCATGCTAATGGGGAGATTGAATTCCTTGGAAGAGTAGACGATCAAGTGAAAATTCGCGGTTATCGAATTGAGAAACAAGAAATTGAGCATGCCGCACGTGCCCTTTCAAACATTCAAAAAGTATATGTCAAAGTAATCAACACATCCCGTTTACCGGAGTTGGCGTTATATTATACAGCACCTGATCACATTGGGACGCTGGCATTTAGAGAAAAGCTTTCAGAGACACTGCCGGATTACATGATTCCTACTTATTTTGTCAAAGTTGATCATATGCCGCTGACACAAAACGGAAAAGTAGATGCAAAATCTCTGCCGCTTCCTCATGAGGCACATATGAACCGCACGGCACACGCAGCACCTGAAACGGCGCTTGAGCAGACGCTTTGTGATATGTGGTCAGATGTTCTTGAGATTGAAAAAGTCGGCATTGATGACCATTTCTTTGAATTAGGCGGGCATTCTCTGAAAGGCATGGTGCTCATTTCGAACATGCAAGCCAAACTGAATCAGCATGTTCCACTCAAGGTTCTTTTTGAAAAGCCAACAATACGGGAGATAGCTGCCTATTTGGAAGAAGCTGATGCTTCGCTCGTTACATCCATTCAGCCAGCGGAAAAGCAAGATTTCTATCCAGTCTCTTCCGCACAAAAGCGAATGTACGTATTACAGCAGCTGCATCCAGAATCCGTCACCTACCATATGCCAGCCGTTTTCATGATGGAAGGAAACCTTGATCTGAAGCAGCTAGAAGGAGCGATTCAAGCTTTAATTGATAGACATGAGTCATTGCGGACAGCCTTTGTTGAAATTGACGGCAGTCCCGTCCAAAAAATTTATCGCCGTGTGCCGTTTACGTTACAGATGGTTGAAGTAGAAAGCGATCAGGTACAATCCGTCGTAGACAACTTCATGACACCATTCTCATTACATCAAGCACCTCTAATGAGGGCGAAAGTGGCAAAGCTGTCTGATGATAAATATGTGTTCATGATGGATATGCACCATATCATCTCAGACGGGGTGACACGCAGTCTGCTCATTCAAGAATTAGCGGAGTTGTATGAGCATAAGACGTTACCGCCAGTTCAGTTGCACTACAAGGATTATGCGGTATGGCAGCAAGAGGATGAACAGCAAGCAGCACTTGAAAAACAACGGCAGTATTGGCTGGAGCAATATGCACAGCCGCCAGAAGACTTAGCACTTCCGCTTGATTTCCCGCGGCCTAGCGTGCAGTCATTTGCAGGAGACCGGGTGGATAGATGGCTGTCTGCTGAAAAGGCGCAGCATGTCAAAGCGCTCATGGCTGAAAAAAATGTGAGCTTGAACATGGTGATGCAAACGGCCTTTGCCATTCTCCTTCATAAATTGACTGGGCAGCATGACATCGTCATAGGTGCTGTAACGGCTGGCCGTACACATGCGTCAATCGAACGGATTCCGGGCATGTTTGTGAATACACTTGCCCTTCGACATGACGTTCAGTTAGAAGAAACTGCAGAGCATCTGATAGAAAAAATAAGAAATCACAATCTATCAGCTTATGAACATCAAGGATTCCCATTTGAGGATTTGGTCGCGCAGTTAGACCTTCCGAAAGACACGAGCCGCAACCCGTTGTTTAGTGTCATGATGACAACGGATGAGCGTGATCTGACGTTACCGAATTTGAATGGACTTACGCTTTCGCACAAACAGCAAGAAGCCGTTCAGGCAAAGTTTGATTTAACGCTCGGTGTCTTTGAGGAACAAGATCAAGTGGGCTTGCGCTTTGAATATGCAGAGGCACTATTTAAAAAGAGTACCATTCAGCGATGGAGTCAATATTTTGAGCGGATCATAGACGAAATGATCGCGAAATTGAATCAGCCGATCTCAACCATCTCCATCTTAACCAAAGAAGAAGAGCGACATCTGCTTGATGAATGGTCAGGTCCTATCCTAAATGTCCCGACAGATCAAACGGTTCATGCATTGATTGAGACGAAGTCGCAAGAAGTACCTCATCAAAAAGCCGCAACTTTCTGCGGCACAAGCTGGACGTATGAAGAACTGAACAACCGGGCGAATACAGTCGCCGCAAGACTCATTTCCACCGGCACAAAACCGGGAGACCGCATCGGCATTCTCACGCGTCCATCGCTCGAGATGACAGCCGCTGTTCTCGGAGTTCTCAAGGCAGGTGCGGCATTCGTGCCGATTGATGCCGATTATCCAGCGCAGCGCATTGCCTACATGCTGGAAGACGGCGGGGCAGAGGTCCTTCTGATTCAGAAAGAGCTCACTGCACCACGTTCTTTCACAGGTCATACCCTCTTCATAGAAGAGGCAGTAGAAGGAGAAGCGCACGAGATTCAGGTTCCTGTCAAACCAACGGATCTCGCTTATATGATTTACACATCTGGAACGACTGGACAGCCGAAGGGTGTCATGGTCGAGCATCAGTCTCTTGTCAATCTTGCTTTTTGGCACAATGATGCTTTCCAGGTGACGAAACAAGACCGAACCGCCAAATATGCCGGCTTTGGCTTTGATGCCTCCATTTGGGAGATGTTCCCGACGTGGATCGCCGGCGCAGAGCTCCATATCATCGATGAAGCGATTCGCCTCGATATGATCAAGCTCAATTCGTATTTTAATCACGAAGGCATCACCATTGCATTCCTGCCAACACAGCTATGTGAGCAGTTTATGTCGATGGACAATCATTCTCTCCGTTACTTACTGACAGGCGGGGACAAGCTGAAACAGGTGAAGCCCGTTCCATACAAACTCGTCAATAACTACGGCCCAACAGAAAATACGGTCGTGGCGACAAGCGGGATCATTGATCCAGATCAAGGCACGCTTCCTATCGGAACAGCGATTGCCAATACTCGTTTTTACATTATGGGTTCGTTATATGACCTCTCGCCGCAAGGCGTACCGGGTGAGCTCGTGATTGCGGGGAAAGGACTGGCAAGAGGCTACTGGAATCTCCCAGAGGAAACGGACAAACGGTTTGTCCCAGATCCGTTTTATCCAGGAGAGCGCATGTACCGTACAGGTGACTTGGTGAAGTGGACAGAGGATGGCGAACTGATCTATCTCGGTAGAAAAGACCATCAAGTGAGCATCCGCGGATTCCGGATTGAGCTGTCAGAAATTGAAGCGCAGCTCCTTGCGCTAAATGAAGTGAAAGAAGCCGTCGTGACAACGGTCAAAGACGCGAGTGATCAAGACGCTCTTGTTGCTTACGTCATCACAGATGAAGAAACGGGCACTTTGAAAGAAAGCTTAAAGCGTACCTTGCCTGAATATATGGTGCCATCATGGATCATCAAGCTAGACCAACTGCCGATGACGGCAAATGGAAAAGTAGATCTCAAAGCACTGCCAGCACCTGATGTGGAAGCGAATCAAACAGCATACGAAGCGCCAAGAGATGAAGTGGAAGCACTGCTTTGCGGCATTTGGGAAGATGTGCTTGGCGTCAGCCAAGTCGGTATTCACGACCATTTCTTCTTCCTTGGCGGAGATTCGATTAAAGGCATTCAAATGGCAAGCAGACTCACGCAAGAGGGCTGGAAGCTCGATATGAAGCTACTTTTCCAATACCCAACAATTGCGGAGCTCCGCCCATATATCGAAGAAGCGGACCTTCTCACAGCCGATCAGTCAGCTGTAGAAGGAGAGGTTATTTTGACACCAATTCAGCGCTGGTTCTTTGAACGGAACTTTGATCACCAGCACCACTGGAATCTCTCAATGATGCTTCATGCACCAAAAGGGTTTGACTTGGATGTCACAGAACAAGTTCTGCAAAGACTGCTCTCACATCATGATGCACTGCGCATGGTGTTCAGACAAGAGCATGATGACATGCTGCAATACAATCAGCGGGAGCTGACAGAACCATTTTCAATTATTTCTTGTGATGTTTCAAAAGCGCAAGATGTGAAACAGGCGATTTCCACATACGCCAATGAGTATCAGCGTCAACTGAATCTTGAAAAAGGTCCGTTGATGAAAGTGATTTGTTTCCATACAGAAAACGGTGATCACTTACTCATGATCACACATCATCTAGTGATTGACGGCGTTTCATGCCGGATTTTACTAGAAGACTTTATGTCTCTTTATCATCAGGCAGAAAAAGGAGAAACGATGGTTCTGCCGCCAAAAACACACTCTTTCAAAGAATGGGCAGAAGCGGTTGAACGATACGCGCAGTCACAGCTGCTAAAAAACCAGAAGGAGTATTGGGCAGCGATTGAAAATAGACCGTTTACGACTTTACCTGTTGACCATGAAGTAAAAGAAAGAAAAGTCGCAGATACGAAAGCGGTCAAAATGCAGTTGACAGAAGCAGAAACCGAGCATCTGTTAACGAATATCCATCTTCCGTACACAACAGAAATGAATGATATTCTTCTATGTGCGCTCGGGCTGGCCGTTCAGGAATGGACAGGACAATCTCATGTACATGTACAGCTTGAAGGTCATGGAAGAGAGGACATTTTATCAGGATTAGATATATCCCGTACAGTTGGCTGGTTTACGAGCATGTATCCAGTCGTTCTTGAAGCGAAACCGAATCAGACCATTGCAGATGCTATCAAAGGAACGAAAGAGATGCTGCGGCGTGTACCGAATAAAGGGATTGGTTACGGTATTTTAAGATACATGAGACCATCCGAACCGTCAGTCAAACATGTGCAGCCTGAAATCAGCTTGAACTATCTCGGGCAGATTGATCAGGAAGTGACGACAGAACTCTTTGGGCCCTCAACCTATGATATGGGCCGTCAAGCAAGCCCTGAATCAGAAGCTGTTTATAAGCTGAACCTCAGCGGTCTTGTTCGGCACAATCAATTCATTCTGTCGTGCTCATATTGTGCAAGTGAATATGAAGAACAAACGATACAGCAGTTCATCGCATTGTTGAAGGAGAAAATCAGATCCATCATCACCCATTGCTTAGCGCATCAAGAGCGAGAATTTACGCCAAGTGACTTCTCGGCTGCAGACCTTGAAATGGATGAAATGGACGATATCTTTGACATGCTCGAGGAGAAATTGACCTAACACCACTAGATCAGTCATGAAAAAGGGAAAGGAGGAATGAAATAGATGAGTCAATTTAAAAGGGATCAAGTTCAAGATATGTACTATCTGTCACCGATGCAAGAAGGAATGCTGTTTCATACCCTCCATCATCAAGAAAAAGGCTTTTATGTAGAACAAATGGATATGAACGTGAAGGGCACACTTCGGCATGATTTGCTTGAGAAAAGCATGAATATCATCGTGGAACGGTACGATATTTTTCGTACCGTGTTCCTCCACGAAAAAGTGAAGCGTCCTGTCCAAGTTGTATTAAAGAATCGACCTTTCCAGCTTGATGTTGTGGACATACAGGACCTTTCTGAAAGTGAACAGTTTGAACGTATTGATCGTTTTAAACAAAAGGATCAGCTGAGAGGATTTGATCTCTCAAAGGATCTGCTCATGCGGGCCTCTGTTTTTCAAACGGGTCCTTCAAGCTATCGCTGGATATGGAGCTATCACCATATCCTTCTAGATGGCTGGTGTTTTGGTCTAGTTGTGCAGGAATTGTTTGCGATTTATCATGCACTTTTGCATGACATCCCTTACAGGCTGGAGCCAGTCAAGCCATATAAAGAATATATTCATTGGCTGGAAAAACAAGATAAACAAGCCTCACTTGAATATTGGACGCAATCTTTGGCTGGCTTTGAGGGGCAATCGACTTTTAAAGAACAGCGAAAGCAAACAAATGAGCATGAATTAGGCGAAATCGAATGGGCCATGAGTAAAGAAGAAACAGCTGCTTTATCAGAGTTAGCCTTGCAGCAGAATGCCACGTTAAGCAGTGCGCTTCAATCGGCTTGGTCCATTTTACTAAGCAGGTATCAGCGGTCAAATGATGTTTTGTTTGGAACAGTTGTGTCAGGACGTCCGTCGGATTTGGCTGGTGTGGACCGGATGGTGGGGTTGTTCATCAATGTCATTCCAAGACGAATTCAGCTGACAGACCAAATGACGTTCCGTTCTCTATTATCAGAGACGCAGCAGCAGTCTTTAGCGGCTGAACCGCACCAATATATCCCGATTTATGATATTCAGGCTAAGGTAGGTCAGCAGCAGCTCATTGATCATATTGTGGTGTTTGAGAATGTCCCTGCTGCAAAGAAAGACGAGCAGGAGTCACTGCTTGGCTTTACAGTAGAAGACATGAATGTCTATGAAAAATCGAACTATGATCTCAATTTACTGGCGTCGCCCGGGGAACAATTGCAGCTGAAGCTGGCCTTTAATCAGCGTGCATTTGATCCTGCATTTGTCCATAAATTAAAGGATCAGCTGACCCTTTTGATCAAAGGGACCATCAAACATCCAGATCAGTCAGTTCATACACTGACACTTGTGACAAAGCAGGAAAAACAGCGAATGTTAGAGGAATGGAATGCACCTGAGCTGGAGCATGATCAGCTTTATTTGACAAAGTGGTTTGAGCATAATGTCCGAAAACAGCCGAATGCAGTGGCATTATCAGCAGGTGATCACACGATGACATATGCGGAGCTGAACGAACAAGCCAATCGACTGGCAAGGCATTTACAAAAAAATGGGGTGGGTCATCAAACGGTGACCGCCATTTTAGCAGAGCGGACACCTGAACTCATTGTCAGCTTACTCGCTGTCTTAAAAGCAGGTGCCACCTATGTGTCGATTGATCCAGATTATCCAGAAAGCCGTATCCAATATATGCTGAGAGACAGCGGAGCGACGCATCTTCTGACTCATTCATCCTTTATCAGTCAGACGAGGTCACTCGCATTTGATGGCACGTATCTTTTTGCAGATGATCAAGAAATTTTACTGATGAGCTCAGAGAATCTGCCACTTGAAGCTGGTTTAAATGATACGGCATACATCATGTATACATCTGGAACAACCGGACAGCCAAAAGGCATCATGACGACCCATTCCAATATTGCCCGGGTGGTCAAAAATACGAATTACTTAACCATTTTAGAAACAGATACATTGCTGTCGTTATCAAATAGCGTATTTGATGGCTTTACATTTGATGTATATGGTGCGCTTTTAAATGGAGCAAAGCTTGTCCTGCCGCAAAAAGAAACCATTTTAGATATGGGGAAGCTCACTGAGTTGATAAAAGGAGAGCATATTTCTGTCATGTTTGTTCCAACCGCTTTATTCCATCTTCTCGTTGATGAAGGAACAGACTGGATGCGCGGTGTGCGTAAGGTGCTGTTTGGGGGAGAGAGGGCATCGGTTCAGCATGTGAGAAAAGCCTTTGATGTGATGGGAAAAGGCAGATTGTTGAATGTATACGGACCAACCGAATCAACGGTTTTTGCCACGTATTATCCGATAGATGAAGCGATCCCTTTAGAGGCACGTTCTATTCCAATTGGGAAGCCGCTCAACCAGACGGGCGCTTATATATTGAGTGAGCACAGACAGCTTCAGCCGATTGGAATGGTTGGAGAGCTTTGTCTGAGCGGCAAAGGACTGGCAAAAGGGTATTTGAATCGTCCTGATCTGACAAAACAAGTCTTTATCGCCCATCCATTCGCTGCGGGTGAGCGCCTGTATCGCACGGGGGATTTAGCTTACTTTCGAGAAGACGGTCTGATTGAGTATGCAGGCAGAGTCGATGATCAGGTGAAAATTCGGGGGCACCGAATTGAATTGACAGAAATTGAAGCCAACCTTCTGATGCATCAAGGTGTAAAACAAGCTGTACTCCTAGCGGATCATGATGAAACAAATCATACAAGGCTGCTTGCCTATATCACGTGTGATGATGCATGGAAAGGCAAACTCGATGACATCAAATCAAGGCTGAAAGAGCGTCTTCCAGCTTATATGCTGCCTCATGAGCTGATTGAACTGGAGAACCTCCCACTTACGCCAAACGGGAAGGTTGATAAACGCCAGCTACCAAAACCAGAGGCACCGCAAGGAAACCGCCGTGTGAAACTGCCCGCAAATGAAGTGGAACAAAAGCTGCTGGTAATGTGGCGAGAAGTACTTGAACGAGAGGATATTAGCACAGATGACCATTTCTTTGAGCTTGGCGGACATTCTTTAAAAGCGATGTCTCTTTTGTCCAAAGTATCAAAAGAGTTTGAGGTTCAGGTGCCGATTCATTTGTTGTTTGAGACCCCGACGATTGAAGCGCTTAGTCGTTATATTCAGCATCAGGACGGTGAAACCGCTGGCTATCTTGTATTCAATGAATCTCAAACATCAACAGTCTTTGCTCTTCCGCCATTACCAGGCTACGGCTTTATCTATCAGGAAGCAGCAAAAACGCTTGATGATGTTCGGCTAGTCGCCTTTGATTTTATTGAAACGAATAACCGAATGGCACAGTACGTTCAGCATATTCAGCACCTTCAGCCAAAAGGGCCGCTGACGTTGATGGGGTACTCAGGCGGATGTTACCTCGCCTTTGAGCTTGTTCAAGCGCTTGAACAAGTAGGACGGACAGTCGAGAAAGTCATCATGATCGATTCCTATAAGAAAATTGGAGAAAGTGATTTAGAAGGACGATCCATTGATGATGATATTGAAGCGATTGTTCATCAAACGAAACAAAACGAACTTGCTCAAGGGGAGATTGTTCAAGAAGCGCTTGCACAAAAGACGCGCGCCTACTATGAAACGTTTGTTAAGGGGGTGAATCAAGGCAAAATACAGGCAGATATTACGTTCATCCAATCTGAAGAACAAATAGCGATCCCGGACTGGATGGAAGAGTGGACACAGGCAACGGCCGGATCTTTTACCCAATACCAAGGCTATGGCCGGCATGCTGATATGTTCAAACATAAAGAATGTGCAGCTCAAAATGCACAGCTGATCAAACATATTGTCAATCAAACAAATAGAGAACGAGTCTTGTAAACTTTAGATTAGGCAGGATGCAGCCTTGCAGTCCTGCCTAACAAAAAAGGAAAGGAACTCATATGAAACCATCAACCATTAACCAAACGAGTAGACATGAATCAATGGATGCGATTTTACAAGATGTAAAGACAACCATTTTACAAACCAACGAAATCGAACGCTTCGCTGTTTTTTCACGTGAAAAAACCATTCGACCGCGGCCGTATCACCTCTCTCATTTATTTCTCGACAAGCACATTGAGCAGGAGGCCGCAGCGGAAGCGATACAGACGCAAAAGGCTGTACCTGCTTTGGCCGATATGCCGCCCGCTCTTTCCTATGGAGGGGATCTCGACGTCACACAAGGCGCACAGACCTTACAGGACGTCTTAACAGAGGCTGCAAAAACGACAAATGGGCTTACGTATATCGTGAATAGCAAGAACGAACTCACACAATCTTATGCGCAGTTACAAGGGGACGCCGAGAGGGTTCTGACTGGTTTAAGGGCACTGGGGCTTAAGGCAGGCGATCCTGTTTTCTTTCAATTCTCATCGAATCATGCCATGGTCACTGCCTTTTGGGCATGTGTATTAGGCGGATTTGTTCCAACGCTTGTGTCGGCTGCCCCAACCTATCGGGAGATGAATGCTGCAGTGAAGAAGCTTCATCACGCTTGGAAGCTGCTCGAGCATCCGCTCATCCTAACAGATGACTCACTGATCGAGGAGGTGCAAGGGTTAGCCTTACTGTGGCATACAGACCAATTACGTGTCGCAGCAGTTGAGCCGATGCTGACATTAGAAAGAGATACAGCCGCTCACCCTGCCGCGCCAGATGATTCCGTCTTCTTTATCTTAACGTCTGGAAGTACAGGGATGCCAAAGTGTGTAGAGCATTCCCATAGAAGTGTGCTGGCGAACGTCAAAGGAACAGTGGCAGCAAATCAATTTACACAAGAGGATGTCTCGTTAGACTGGATGCCTTTAGATCATATTGGTGGCATCGTGATGTTCCACCTTGTCAATGTGTACACAGGCTGCGAGCAGATTCGGGCAAGAACAGATGACTTTATCGCTCAGCCGCTGCGGTGGCTTGACTGGATGGACCGCTACCGTGCAACGAAGACGTGGGCACCTAACTTTGCATTTGCGATGATCAATGATTATGAGAAAGAGATTTCATCAGGATCTTGGGATCTGTCGGCGATGACCTGCATGATCAATGGGGCAGAGGCGGTCGTGCCAAAAACCATCCACCGATTTCTACACCTGCTTGCTCCGCACGGCTTAAAGGGAGATGTGATCAGACCGGCTTTTGGCATGTCTGAAATCTCATCAGCGGTTGTGTTTTCCTTTGCGATTGAGCGTGGAGATGAAAACAGCGGGGTTCTGACTTTTGAGGAAACGTCGCTGACAGAGCAGCTAAGACCAGCAGAAGCACGTGAGACAGGAACCGTCAGCTTTACAGAGTTGGGCAAACCGATTCCAGGTATCACGATACGCATCGTCAATCATCAGCATGAGCTTCTTCCAGAAGATCATATTGGCCGTGTGCAAATAAAAGGTCCAACCACCATGAAGGGCTATTACCGGAATGACGAAGCGAATCAAGAAGTATTTCAAGCGGATGGCTGGTTTCACACGGGTGATTTAGGTTTCCTGCACGAAGGAAGGCTGACACTAACCGGTAGAGAAAAAGACATGATTATCATCAACGGGAAAAACTATCACAACTATGAAATTGAAGCCATAGCAGAGGAAGTACCGGGAGTAGAAACGAGCTTTGTGGCTGCTTGTTCCGTCCGAATGGAGGCTTCTGCATCCGATGAACTGATTCTCTTTTTTACACCGAAGCTGTATGAGCCAGCTTATATTATGAGGGCAAGTCAGCACATTAAATCCCATATTGCAACAAAAATGGGCTTGTCTGCATCTCGCATCATTCCTGTCCAGAAGCATGCATTTCCCAAAACAAGCTCTGGAAAAATAGAAAGGGCACAGCTCAAGACAAGATGGCAAGAAGGCGAATTTGATGAAATGATCATGGAAATGGACATGAGACTTGAAAATGAACATACCTTGCCTGATTGGAGTTATCAAAAGAAGTGGATACCTGCTCCACTTGATGCAGCTGACAAGCAGATCATAGGGGACGTTGTGATCTTTGCAGATCCATTAGGACTGGCAGATCAATTGAAATCTTTTGCAAACAGTGAACAAACATACATTACGGTTGAACCGGGTCAAGCGTTCAAACAACTCACACACACTCACTTCATCATCCACCCGAATCGGCCGTCTGACTACGAACAACTCTTTGAGACGCTCCGTTCGTATGGCGTTTCGGTGAAACACATCATTCACCTTTGGAACTATACAAACCAAGAAGACAAGCTTTATGTGTCCAAGGCAAAACAAGCGCAGAAAACGGGCAGCATGAGTGCATTATTTTTAACAAAAGCCATTTCCGTCTATGAGGAGCAGGTGGCCATCACTTTTGTCTCAGCCCATGCGATGAATGTGCCGGGGGATCATATCCACGATGTAGAAAAAGCAACGACAGCCGGACTGATGACAGCAGTTCAGCATGAATGGCCGTTTATCAAGGTGCAATGTCTTGATTTTTCTCTAGCAGAATCGGTATCTAGTCATTCCCATGCAATGGCGATGATGGCAGAACTTACACATGACCAAGACCGTCATGTTGCTGCTTATCGTCAAGGTGTTCGTTATATTCCCTTTTTAGCACCTCTTCATTTGGAAAAGGAACAGAAAAGGGAAGAGCCGCCATTTGAATCATCTGGGCTTTATGTCATAACAGGCGGGCTAGGCGGAATTGGACGTTTAGTCAGTGAACACCTACTGACATCTTATCAAGCACATCTCGTGTTGCTTGGAAGGAAAGAGAGAGAGGCACTTTCTAGTGACCAGCAAGAGACATTGTCTTTGCTAGAAAAGCAGGCAAAAGTGCATGGCGGCAAGGTTCTTTATGAGAAAGCAGACATCACGGCTGAAAAAGAGGTAGAAGCAATCATCTCTAGACATGAGGTCGCCGGAAATCGAAGGCTGGATGGCATCATTCATTTCGCAGGTATTATTCAAGAAGAACTGCTTGCTGATATGACATCTGTGTCTCTGAATGACATGTACGAAGCAAAGGTATATGGAACGATTGCGCTTCATGAAGCTGCCTCCAAACGTAGGAATGTTTTATTTCTTTCCAGCTCGTCAGCCCGAACGCTAAAGGGCGGTATGACTGTCGGCGCCTATTGCGCTGCCAATGAGTTCGTGGAACAGTTTGCTCATTATCAGAAGCTGACATCTACAGTGAAGCCATATTGCTTTAGTTTCAGCATGTGGGACGAGATTGGCATGAGTGAAGGCTCCATGATAAAAGGCATGTTAAAAGAAAGAGGTTATCTACCAATTTCAAAGCAGGCAGGCTTCCAAACAATGCTCGCATGTCTGATGACAGATGCTCCGCTCATTTATGCGGGATTGGATCGATCGAAGAAAGAGATTCACGAGATGATCCATGCGGATGCGGAGATGCAAACAGAGCAGACCTTTTACGTCTTTTTCAAAACTGATCAAACAAAGGCGGTGGAAGAGCGGCTTTATCAATCGATTCATACGTGTTTACAGTCCCGTCTATCTGGTGAATATGCCGTGCATTTGTTTCCTGAGGAATATTGGAAAGAAACAGAAGATGGATCGCCAGACGAGGCATATTTTCATGAATTAATAGAGGAAAGCGGAATGGATTCAGACAACAGAGCACCTCACACAGAAACGGAGAAACTGCTCGCACACATTTGGTCAGAGTTGCTCGATGTCTCGGATGTCAGCTGCGGCGATCATTTCTTTTTACTAGGAGGCCATTCGCTGAAGGCGACGCAAATGCTGTCTGCGGTTAGGCAAAAAACAGGGTTTGACGTGCCGCTTGCTGTGTTGTTTGAACATACGAGACTCGGAGAATTAGCAGACTGGATCGATTCAAATGCCAAAGCAGATGAAGTGATTCCGATGAGAAAAATGGAGAAGGGTCAGGAAATTCCGATGTCTTATGCCCAGCAAAGACAGTGGTTCCTCTATCAATTAGAGCCGGATCTGCCATTTTACAATAATACGATTTCGTTTCGGATGAATGGGCCTTTAGATATCAAGGTGCTTCAGGAAAGTCTGCATCATATGGTGGAAAGGCATGAATCGCTCAGAACGTCCTTTACGATGAGCGGGGATGAACCGGTACAGGTCATTCATGAACAGATGGCCCTGCCAGAGCTTGAGGTGATGGACCTTTCAGGCATAGCGTCACAGGAAGAGAAAGAACAAAAAGCGGCTGAATGGGCGAAAGAAGAGGCATCCACACCTTTTCAATTAGAACACGAAGCGCTCTTTCGAGTGAAGCTGATTCGACTTTCACCCGCAGAGCATATCTTGCTTATGTCCATTCACCACATCGTGTCAGATGGCTGGTCGATTGGCATTGTTGCAAGAGAATTATCTGAGTGGTATACAGCGGCGATCGAAGGGCGGGAGCCTCACTTGCCGGCATTGCCTATTCAATATGCGGATTACGCACTGTGGCAGAAGGAGTATTTGACAGGAGAGCCATTGCATAAGCAGCTTGCCTATTGGAAGGAGCAATTTGCGGCACCTGTTGAAGATTTGGTATTGCCGTATGATCATCCGCGGCCGGCCGTTCAATCCTACAAAGGGAAGACGAAAACATATCAGCTGTCGAAGTCGCTGTCTAAAAAGATTGAGGCGCTATCCAAGAAAACAGACAGCACACTGTATATGACCTTGCTCTCGGCTTTCTCTACGCTTTTACATCGATTGTCTTCACAGGATGAGTTTGTCATTGGCTCGGTCATTGCTGGGAGAAATCGAACGGAAATGGAGCATTTAATCGGATTTTTCGTGAATACATTGGCGCTTCGGATCGACCATAGCGGGAATCCAGCCTTTACGGAATTATTAGAGCGAGTGAAGGAGACAACTGTCGGTGCTTATGCACACCAGGATGTGCCGTTTGAGATGGTGGTCGATGAATTGAATATTGTGCGTGATGCCAGTAAGCAGCCGCTGTTTCAGGTCATGTTCGTTCTGCAAAACCTACCGCTTGAAGCATCTCCAATGGGGGAGGCGACGTCGGTTTTAGCCATTGAAGATAATGATACAGCGAAATTTGATCTCTCCCTGTTTGTGTTTGAAGGAGCTGAAGGTCTTCAGTTAAAACTTGAGTATCAAGCGGATTTATTTTCTGATGACACGATGGAGCGATTCCTTGCATACTACGAGCACCTGCTTGAAGGAATTTGTGAAAATCCAGCGCAGCCGATCAGACAAGTGAATTTCCTGCCAGAGAAAGAAAAGCATCAATTGCTCTATGAATGGAGCGGAAAGACTGATCAACCAAAAGGTCCGCTGCTTATGACGGAACGATTTGAAGCGCAAGTGAAAAAGACACCTCATGCAGTGGCGCTCGAGTTCCAGGGAGATGAGTGGACGTACCAGGAGTTACACGAGAAAGTCGATCGTCTTGCAGCCTATTTGCAGCAGCGAGGCGTGACGCCGCATGAACCAGTTGGACTGCTCATCGACAGATCGCCTGAAATGATTCTTGGGGTGCTGGCCATTGTGAAAGCAGGAGGGGCTTATGTGCCAATTGATCCTGAATATCCAGATGCCCGCATTGACTATATGCTGAGAGATACAGGGATTCGGCTTTTACTGACAAAAAATGAATGGCTGAAAAAAGTATCCATTCATCAAACGGAGCTCATTTGTCTTGATCAAGGGTATGAAGAATTTTTACCAGAAGCAGAGGTCATGCCCGCTGCACTAAGACCTGATGGACTTGCTTATATCAATTACACATCGGGGTCAACTGGACAGCCAAAAGGAGTACTGATCCCGCATCAAGCGGTCGTCCGGCTTGTGTGTGAAACAGACTATGTCACCCTTGATGAACAAACGCGCATTTTACAAATCGCTAGCTTCTCTTTTGATGCATTTACGTATGAAATATGGGGAGCCCTTTTAAACGGGGGAAGGCTCATACTGACGGATCGAAATACCATTTTATCAATGGATACATTAGCGGAAGCACTAAAAACTTATCAGATTACAACAGGGTTTCTGACTGTGCCGCTGTTCAACCGTTTAACAGAAGAACATCCAGAAGCTTTATCTGGACTTCATGCATTATTGATCGGCGGAGATGCCTTATCAGCCGCTCATATCCGAAAAGCACTACCGTATTTGCCTGAAGGGCTTTTAAATGGATATGGACCAACAGAGAATACGACGTTCTCCTGTGTGCATCACATTCGAGCACTAGAAGAAGATCAGGCGACGGTCCCGATTGGACAGCCTATTGCTTATTCACAAGCTTATGTATTAGATGACCAAATGCAGCCAGTTCCGCAAGGCGTCATCGGCGAAATTTATGTTGGCGGCACAGGGCTAGCACTTGGTTACCTTGGAGATGAAGAAAAAACAGCATCATCATTTATCCCGCATCCTTTCCAAGAAGGAGCGCGTTTATATAAAACAGGCGATATGGGCCGCTGGCTGTCAAATGGCATCATTGACTGTCTTGGAAGAATCGATCATCAAGTGAAAATTCGTGGACACCGCGTGGAATGCGGAGAAATTGAAGCCGCTATGCTGACATTTGATGACATCACAGAATGTGCCGTTATCCCGCATCAGCACGAGAGTGGTCATAAGCGATTGATCGGTTATTTTGTCCAAAAAGGCGGCATGACCACGCAAGACATTCGCCATAACTTAAAAGACATTCTGCCAGATTATATGGTGCCAAGCCTATTAATAGAGCTGGATGAATTACCGCTCACGCCAAATGGCAAGGTAGACCAAAAGCGTCTTCCACCGCCAGAGTGGAGACAAGAAGAAGTAGAAACAGCCATTGACAAAGCAGCTACTGAGGAAGAACGTGTGTTAGAAAAAGTGTGGTCTCAGCTGCTAGGCGTTCCTTCTATTGGCGTCCATGATAACTACTTTGAGCTTGGCGGAGATTCCATTATTGTCATACAAATGGTGGCACGCTTAGCACAGGAAGGCTACGTCATCCAGCCGAGAGATGTATTTGAAAAACAGACCATCTCACAACTCGCACAAGCGATGAGAAAGTCAGAGGTCTCTACGGTCTATGATCAATCACCTGTGACAGGAGAGGTTCGTCTTCTCCCGATTCAATCTTGGTTCTTTGAGCAATCGATGACCAATCAAGATTATTGGAATCTCTCGGCGCATATTGAAATGAAGCGATCTGTTCCACATGAACAGTTAACACAGGTTCTTTCAAAACTGGTCGATCATCACGATATGCTGAGAGCTATATATACAAAAGAGGCAGATGGCACATGGATTCAAACCATTCGTGAGCCTGGTGTCACACCTTGTGTCACATTCTTTGATGTGACAGATGTGTCTCAAGAGGAAGCACGGGAACAAATCCGCTTGGAGACAAATGCCTGTCAAGGAACATTGTCATTAGAGCGTGGAGAAGTGATCAAAGCGATTCTTTTTCATACAGGTGAAGACACGTCTGAGCTCTTTATTGCTGCACACCATCTCGTCATGGATGGCATATCATGGCGCATAATACAAGAAGATGTACTAAATGGATTGAAACAGCTTGCTTCGGGGCAGGACATCCTATTTGCGAAAAAAACCGCCTCCTATAAGCAGTGGGCAGATGCCTTATATGAATATGCACAAACAGATCAATTACAAGCGCAGGCCTCTTTTTGGCAAAAAATCAAGGATCAAGAGGAAGAAGGTTCTCCTTTCCAACTGCCTGCGCTTTCTAATATAGAAGAACATGCAGAGATCCTGTCGGTTCAGCTCACAAAGGAACAAACAGATATGTTACTTAGACAGGCCTCACAAGCATACCGAACAGAGATTAACGATTTACTGTTATCAGGCCTCACGCAAGCCATTGGAAAGCCAATGCTCATCACGTTAGAAGGGCATGGACGCGAGGATTTATTTGAACAGATGGATTTGTCACGGACAGTCGGCTGGTTTACAAGCTCTTATCCTATTTTTATTCCTTTTATTCAAACCGATGTTGCAAGACAAATCAAAGACGTCAAAGAAACCTTACGAGCTGTGCCGCAAAAGGGAATCGGCTACGGTTTGCTTCAATACATGACAGAATCTCGTTTACTCAAAACGGTAACGCCGCAGATGAGCTTTAATTACCTCGGTCAGTTAGATCAGGCAGATGGCGAAGCCAAGCTGTATATAGCAGACGAGCGAAATGGACATGTTCACGATCCGAAAGCAGAAAGACAGCATTTGATCGATGTGTATGGATATGTGACAGATGGTCAGTTGCAGATGAACTTTATGATCAATCGTGAACTGCTGCAAGATCAAGAGGTGCGGTTGTTACCTGAGCGTTTTAAAGAAAAAATGGAGATCATCTTGACGCATTGTGTTGAAACGAGCGGCGGCTTTACACCATCTGATTTTCCGATGGTTCAGCTCACGCAAAAGCAATTAGATGAACTTCCAGACAATGTAGTCGATGTGTATCCACTGTCTCCAATGCAGCAAGGAATGCTGTTTCATGCACTGCTAGATCAAGATTCACAAGCTTATTTTGGTCAGGTGCATATGACGCTCCAAGGCTTAACAAACGGCGATGCCTATGAACAAGCTTGGAATCTTCTTGTAGAACGACATTCGATTTTGAGAACAAAATTCGCTTGGGAAGGGCTGAAGGAGCCTGTTCAGTTCATTCAATCAGAAGGAAGCATCCATCTCACTCAGCACGATGTGCGCCACCTGAGTGACGAGGAGCAAGAAGAGACAATCGAACACTTTTTAATATCTGATCGTTCAAAGGATTTCCATTTAGACCATATAGATGAACCGCTAATTCGGATTGCTTTATTCCGTTGTGATGAGGAAAGATGCACGTTTGTCTTTAGTTTTCATCACATTTTAATCGATGGCTGGAGTTTGTTCAGTTTTATTCAGGAATCCTTTGCACTGTATCGCTCTCTTGTGGACGACCGAGAGATCAGTCTTTCTACAGTCCGTCCATATAAAGATTTTATCGAATGGCTGCAAAAGCAGGATCAAGAGAAGGCGCAAGAATTCTGGCAGCGTTATATGTCAGGCGTAGAGGAAGCGACACCGCTTCCAGGAGACGGCGAAGAACATGCTTTAGACCAAGAAGTAAGCATGGCGCAGTCCAGCGTCAAATTGACGCCAGAGATGCAGCAGAAGCTGGAGAAGATGACTGGCAAGCAGAAGATCACGATGAGCACACTGATTCAATCAGCGTGGGGACTGCTCTTGCACCTTCATTCGGGCGCAGAGGATGTCATATTTGGGGTGACCGTATCTGGCCGGCCAGCCGACTTACCAGAAGTGGAAAGCATGACAGGGCTCTTTATTAACACATTGCCGCTTCGTTTACCGATCCATTCGGACTGGACGATTGCACGATTGCTCGCCCATACACAGGAAACCGTTTTTCAGATGAGAGAATACGAGTATACCGTACTGCCAGATATTCAGCAGATGACGGAAATTCCAAATGGAGAGGCATTGTTTCACAGCATTGTCGTGTTTGAAAACTATCCGATTGAGTCCATTGAGCCGTATGGCGTACGCATTTTAGACATCGCCAGTCATGAAGAAACAAATTATGACTTAACCCTTGTCGCAGTGCCGGGAGATACGCTGGAGCTTCGGATCACATACAACTTAAATCAATATACAGAAAAGCAAATACAAACGCTGATGCAGCAGCTGATTCACACACTTGAAGCCATGACAGAACAAGTGGATACGCCGCTATCTTCCTTCACAATTGTGACAAATGAGGAAAAAGAGCGGATGATCAGTGATTGGGCGAAAAACGCACATGTCAGCGTGCTATACCCAGACCAAGAAGAAGTTTATGCAGGCGTACATGATCCTGCCTATGAAACGGAAATATATGTCCTGAATGAAGAACATCAGCTCATGCCGATTGGATTTCCTGGAGATATTTTTATCGGCGCCAAAGAGATCAAAGCACTTTTTGGAGAGCTAGCCGATTGGATGGAGGCGCATAAAATTCCGCATCCATTCAAACATCAAACAGGCGAATACCTTTATCCGACAGGGGATGTCGGCGTTTGGACGGAAGAAAGCAAGATTCAGATTTTGGATTGGATGTAGGAGGAGAAGAAGAATGCTAGTTAGTAGACGAAAAGGAAATGCAGCAAATCATATTGTCAGGATCAATGGAAAACGAATCGATCTCAAAGCATTAGAGAAAGTCTTCATGCTTCACTTTCCACTAAAGGAATGTGCGCTCATCCCGAAGAAAAATCAAGAAGGAGGCCTATCGCTTGTGCTGTTTGCACAGGCGAAGGACCCTTCGCTGACAAGAGAGGATTTGATGAAAGGCCCGCTTCATCCTGATGAAGTGCCAGCCGCACTCGTCCTCGTCTCTTCCTTGCCGCGAAAAGAAAGTGGAGCGGTCGATACCGAGGCGCTGCTTGCCATTGATGTACTAGATGAAGAGGAACGAAGAAAGATAGAAGAGCGCACGAAAGCCATAGATGGAGTAGAGGAAGCAGCTGTTTTGATAGAGAGTCAGACAGAAAAACAAACACCTTATCATTTAGATGACCTCTTCCCGGATAGACAGCGTACAAATGGAAACGAATCGTTTTCAAAAGATGAAGTCAGCCAAACCATACAATCCTCCGTACAAGAAAAACCACCAGCTCTTGTTTATGGAGGTGATGTGATCAGAAAACCAGGTACACCAGTCACATTGACAGAGGTACTGATCCGAGCCGCCTTTATGTCACCAAATCGCGGAGTCACGTATCTCAAAGAAGGCGGTCATGAGGTGATCCAGACTTACCCGGAATTGCTCACAGGAGCGGAACGTGTCCTATCTGGATTAAGGGCAGCCGGACTTTCAAACGGCGATCAAGTGCTGCTTCAATTGAAAGATCATCAAGATTTTATCACGGTATTCTGGGGCTGTATTCTCGGTGGAATCATTCCAACCCCAGTCTCTGTACCGCCTGTGTATGATGAAATGAATCAAGGCGTGAACAAGCTCAAGGGCGTGTTTCAGCTGCAAAATGAGCCATTCATTATTACAAACGAAGCGAGTGCTGAGGACATTGCAGGACTGCGTAAAACATTTGAATCAAAAGCGATTCCGATTTTAACAATCGAAACATTACTTGCCTGTGATCCAGATGAACAGCATTATGAGCCAGAGCCGGATGAGCCTGTGCTTCAGCTGCTGTCCTCAGGAAGTACGGGTGTGCCAAAGTGTATCCGGCACAACCATCAAAGCATTTTATCTAGAATCATTTCCTTTGAGCAGGCAAATGGTTTCACGCATGAGGATGTATCAATGAACTGGATGCCGCTTGATCATGTAGGGGGCATTGTCATGTTTCATGTCCATGATGTGTACCTCGGCTGCCAGCAAATTAGTCCATCCATTGACCAATTTATCGAACGTCCGATGGTGTGGCTGGATTGGGTAGAAAGATACGGTGTCACAAGGACGTGGGCGCCAAACTTTGCCTTTGCGATGATGAATGAATATGAAGACGACATTCGCAAAGGGAGCTGGGATCTCTCCACCTTGACTTATATCATGAACGCCGCCGAAGCAGTTGTTCCTAAAGTGACGCAGCGTTTCATGCACATCATGGGTGAGCACGGATTAAGCCGCCATGCGATGGTGCCGGCTTATGGCATGTCAGAAACATCATCAGCCATTGTCCAGTCAAAAGAATTCATGCGTCATGATGATCAGGGTGGACAGCTGACCATTGATCAGACCTCATTAACAAGTGAGATTCAATATGTGACGCACGATCATCCGCACAAGATGACTTTTACAGAAGTCGGTGCACCCATCCCTTCTGTATGGATTCGGATTGTAGATGAGCATCACCAAGTGTTGCCAGAAGATCAAGTCGGCCGCTTGCAGGTGAAGAGTCCAACGATTATGATGGGCTACTATCAAAATGAGGAAGCCAATGAAGAAGTATTTGCGGAAAACGGTTGGTTTCATACAGGAGATTTAGGATTTATTCATGAAGGGCGCCTAGTCCTCACAGGACGAGAAAAGGATATCATCGTTATCAACGGAGCGAACTATTTGAATTACGAAATTGAAGCCGTTGTGGAAGAAGTTGAGGGGGTTGAAGTCACCTTTGCCGCTGCGTACGGCATTTACAATCCCGAATCAAGTAATGACACACTTGCCGTCTTTTTTGTCACGCAGAAGGATTCGATAGAGGATCAAATCACAATGATTCAGCAGATTAGAGAGAGCATCATTCGCAAAATGGGAATCGAACCTGACCATATCATTCCGGTGAAAAAAGACCAATTTCCGAAAACAGAAAGCGGAAAAATCCAACGTGCCCAACTAGGTGCGGCACTGAAAGATGGGGTATTTCATGACATTGAACGTGCACTTGATCTTGCTTCAGAAAATGAACAAACCCTCCCAGATTGGTTCTTTAAACGTATTTGGGTAAAAGAGAATATCGGTCCATCTCAGCCAGTCTCCACTGATCATGTACTCGTATTTGAGGATGAAAAAGGGCTTTATCAATCGCTTTATACCCAATTTGAACAAATGAACCTGCCTTATGTTTCTGTGAAAAAGGGTTATGAATTTTTACGCCTGTCAAAAGGGATGTATCAGATGAACCCTCGAATCAAAGGGGATTACGTCAGGCTTGTGGCGGCGCTTGAAGCCGATGAATTAAAGATTGACCGTATGCTCCACTTGTGGAATGTATCAGACAGGGAGATGATTGCCAGCCCTGCGCAGTTCAAAGAACTGAATGCAAGCACTAGCCAATCCATTTTGTATTTGTATCAAGCATTGAGACAAGAAAATAAAGAGCCGATGCGTCTCGTTGTTGTCACAAAAGGTGGTCAATTTGTAAAACCGCAAGATGAGCTTCATGTGGAGAAAACGTCTCTTGCCGGATTATTAAAAACCATCCCGCAAGAATGGGAAGGGGCAGAAGTGTCTCACCTTGATATTGAAGCGGAGAATGTGGAACAGGATGCCAAGCATATTGCGGACGAACTAGGTGCGATTCATTTGAAAGCAGAAGTGTCTTACCGGCATGGCCAGCGCCTCGTACCAAAGCTGGAAAAAGTGAATATGATGACGGCACCTCAGACAGAAGGGTTTTTAGAATATGAAGGCTTGTACTTGCTGACTGGCGGGCTTGGCGGTATTGGATTTGAACTGTCTAAGCAAATGCTCCAATTTGGCTTGAAGCTCGTGTTAATTGGACGGACATCCCTTGAAGAAGACAGAGAAAAAGAGGCGTCATTCTCACAGCTTAAAGGTCTGGGAGACGTCCTTTATGTACAAGCCGATGTGACGAATTTATGTGACGTCGAGCAGGCGATTTATGAAGCAGAAAAGCATTTCGGACAGTCGATCCGAGGAGCGCTTCATTTAGCCGGTGCTGGCAATGTATCTGAGCACTTTCAGCATGTGGATACGTACACACTGGCTCATACGACAGAAGAAGATTTCGTCAAAGAACTTTCAGGGAAGGCAGATGGTGCTTGGGTGCTACAAGAAGCCTTCAAGCATGACCCGTCAGTTCCACTCGTCTTTTTTGGATCAGTGAATGGCTATTTTGGCGGCACAACATTTGGTGCATATTCTGCGGCAAACAGCTTTTTAGATGGACTCGCACATGCCCTTACCTATCATGAGGGAAGAAGAGCGATTTCGTTGAATTTCAGTATGTGGGATAATCTTGGTTTGTCTAAGGGACATACTGGGGCTGCGCTAACCGTTCGCAAGGGCTTTCAATTGATTGGAAAAAAACAAGGGCTCCATTCATTATGTCTAGGTGTTCGGCTGAATGAAGCGCATCTATTTATCGGCCTAGATGGGGCGAATCAAGAAATCGCTGAACATCTTCAACCAGCACCAATGCCGCTTTTTGAAAAGAAACTGTACTATACGGTGCAATCAGGCAAAGAAGTGGATGCTGACAAGATCACAGACATCATAGAGGGGAAATGGGACATCAGGCAAGTGGAAGATATACCGAAAAAACAAGATGGCTCTATTGATCACGAAGCCCTCAAACAGTTCCATCACAAACACGCACAGCCGTTTGAAAAGCAATTGCCAGAAACGAAGACAGAGCAGGTGCTTGCGGCCATATGGGAGGATATTTTAGAAGTCGATCGTGTGTACAAAGAGGATCAATTCTTTGATCTTGGTGGACATTCATTAAAGGCCACTCAAACGATTTCTCGTATTAATCATGAGTTTTCAATAAAGGCACCGCTAAAAATATTGTTTGAAAGCAAGAATCTGGCACACTTGGCACAAATGGTCGATGACATCAATGGAGCACCAGCCATTCAGGAAGCCAGCATTCCAAAGCTGGAAAAACGAACAAGCTATGAGCTGTCACATGCTCAAAAGCGAATTTGGTTCTTATCTACATTAGAAAAGAGCCATCATTACAATATATTAGGTGCTTGGAAGCTGATGGGCCAATTACACATCCAAACGTTAACAAAAGCGATCGGTCTCTTAACAAAACGTCATGAAGCACTGCGCGCAACATTTCAAACCATTGGCGGCAAGCCGGTTCAAGTCATCCGTGAAGACCTTCCGCCATCAGTAACCGTTGCGAATTTCTCATTATTTAATGAAAAAACAAGAGCGAGAAGATTGGAACAGCTGATTCAGCAAGAGGCGAACCGCATCTATGACTTAGAACGGGGACCGCTTGCACAGTGGACAATTGTTGATATGGGGAAAGAGGAATATTACTTGCTTTGTGCGCAGCATCATATCATTTCCGATGCATGGTCGCTCAGCCTGCTTATTCAAGAATTAGAAGTCGTGTATGGTGCGCTATTATCAGAGGAAACGCCTGAGCTACCTGCACTTGAGGTTGAATGGACCGATTATGTTCATTGGGAGAATGAGCAATTAAAGAACCACCAGAAGGCTCAGAGCTATTGGCTTGAAACGTTACAAGGAGAGTTGCCGGTATTAGAGCTCCCGTTTGACCGTCCTCGTCCGCCGGTTCAAACATTTAATGGGGCTACAGAGCAAATCGTGATAGATGAACCGCTTGTTCGTCGTTTACATGCCTTGTCGAGGCAGCAGGGGACAACACTATTTATGACGATGTTGTCAGCCTATTATGTCCTGCTTCACAAGTTGTCTGGACAAACAGATGTCATTGTTGGATCGCCGATCGCTGGCCGTGATGTCGAACAATCAGAGAAGCTCGTCGGCATGTTTGTCAATACGTTGGCGCTGAGACAGGACGTTTCAACAGCCGATACCTTTGCCGATTTACTGGCAAAGGTGAAAGAAATGACGTTAAAAGCCTTTGAGCATCAGCATTATCCATTCGACAAGCTTGTGGATGACCTTTCAATTGATAGAGACCTAAGTCGTTCGCCGATCTTCCAAGTCGCCATGGGGTATGTCACTGATTCGCTGGATATCAACCTAAAAGGACTGACATCGGAACAAGTGATGGTCCATCATACCGTCTCTAAATTTGATCTCACCTTGCATGTATTTGAGCAGGAGGACAAGCTGTCTATCCATGTGGAATATAATACGGATTTATTTGAGCAAGAAACGATCCACCGTATGATGAATTATTATCTCAATCTGTTAGATGGCATGACGGCTCAGCCTGAACGGACATTTGCTGACTTTTGCGTCATGGACAAAACAGAACAGGATGCCATGATCATAGGGAAAAATCAAACTGACACGCCTTATCCAAAGCGTAAGCTGCAAGAATTATTTGAAGAACAAGTGCAGCGTGACCCGCACCGGATTGCTGTATCTTATATGGAAGAGCATATGACGTATCAAGATTTAGACGAGAAGGCGACAAAACTGGCTGCCTATTTACAGTCAAAGGGCGTTGGACCAGGTTCACTTGTCCCGATGCTGTTTGATCGTTCGTTTGACATGATGGTCTCAGTTCTAGGGATCGTCAAGTCGGGTGCTGCTTATGTACCGATGTCACCTGAGTATCCAGATGCCCGCATCGGTCTGATCGTTCGCGATACACAAAGCGATATCATCTTAACCCAGTCGCATCTGATCAATCGTTTAGACGATCTGAGCGGCACAAAGATTGAAATGGACAAGCCGTTACCAGAAACAGACGCAGTGTATCAAAGGGAAAAATCGATTGTAGGAGAAGACCAGCTTGCCTATGTTAACTACACTTCAGGCTCAACAGGCACACCAAAAGGCGTGATGCTTCCTCATGCAGGTGTGGTCCGCTTAGTGAAAGAAACAAACTATATTGAGCTTGGTTCAGAAGATAAAATGCTTCAGCTGTCTAACTATGCATTTGATGCCTTTACCTTTGAATTATGGGGAATGCTGCTCAATGGCGGTCAGCTGGTTCTGATCCCGAAATATGCTGCTCTGAATATGGACGAATTAACTCGGTTAATCAAAACGCATCAAGTCACAGCCAACTGTTTGCCAACTGCATTATTCAACCGGCTGATTGAGCATGATCCAAAAAGTGTAGCTGGATACCGTACATTACTTGTTGGCGGAGAAGCCATGTCTAGTGAGCATGCACGAAAGGCATTGCCGCATATGAAGGGTGTGCTGATCAATGCTTACGGTCCAACAGAAAACACAACATTAGCGACCACTTATCAAGTCACACACGTACCGGAGGATGCTAGATCAGTGCCAATCGGTGTGCCAGTCGCCAACTCAACGGTTGTCATACTAGATGATCATCTCAATCCAGTACCAACAGGCGTAAAAGGAGAAATCTATATCGGCGGAACAGGGCTGGCGAAAGGGTATCTGCATGACCCAGAGCGTACGGAGGAGCGGTTTATTGACAATCCATTCCCGGCATTAAAAGGGGACAAACTGTATCGTTCCGGTGACCTAGGGAAATGGCGGTCTGATGGCAGTATTGAATACCTTGGCCGAAAAGACAACTTGGTCAAAATTAGAGGCTACCGAATTGAATGTGGAGAAATCGAGACAGCCCTGCTCAAACACCCACAAGTAAAAGAATGTACCGTCATTGCTAAAACGTACGGCAGCTCAAAACGGCTGGCAGCCTACCTTGTCACAGATGGGGGAGAGCCTGTTCCCGGATGGAAAGCATTTTTACAGGAAAGCCTGCCAGGCTATATGATTCCAAGTTACTTTATCGTACTTGACGCAATTCCCGTCACAACGAATGGGAAGGTCGATCAAAAAGCTTTGCCGGAGCCGACAGACGCAGTCTCTTCCTCACATGAAGACGATCAACCGGTAACAGAAACACAGCAGCTGATTGTGACAGCTTTCAGTGAAGTGCTTGGTGTCAAACGAGTAGGAATTCATGATTCATTCTTTGATTTAGGTGGAGATTCCATTATGAGTATTCAAGCCGTTGCCAAATTAAAAGAAAAAGGTGTCCGTGTTGATCCGAAATGGATTTTTATGCACCCAGCGCCAGCACAGTTAGCGGCATATTTGGACACAGTACCAGAAATAGGCGAGCCTGTCGAAAGAGCGCCGAAAGACTATGTAATCGAGTTGAAAAAAGGGGATCCGGCTGAACCGAGAATTTTCTTTGCACCGCCTGCTGGTGGAACGGTGATGGGGTATATCGATGTGGCCAAGCTCATGACACATGAAGGAGCTGTTTACGCCTTGCAGTCTCCAGGCTTATATGAGGATGAAGAACCACAATTCCTTCATTATACAGAGCTTGTCACCATTTTTATTGAAGCCATTGAGACATTCTATCGACCAGGCATTGATTATTTGGCAGGGCATTCTATGGGCGGACATCTTGCTTACGGAATGAATCAGAGACTCTGTCATGCAGGAAAAGCGCCAAAAGGATTGATCATTTTAGATACGGTTCCGGTATTAAGAGATGAGGCAGATCAAGCGCTTCATGCCGATATGAACGAAGAAGAAGTGAAAATGCTCGCCCTCGTCCTAGGTATGGGGAACCTCGTCGGCATCAAACCAGAAGCATTACAAGGGCTCAGTTTCCAAGAAGTGAAGCAGAAAATCCTCAAAGAAGCAGAAAAGGATGAAGTCGTTCATCAATTTATGAATGATCACTATTTAGATAAATACTTGCAAATGCAGACTCATAATACCATCATGTCACAAGCCATTGAATTAGAAAAAGACCCATTCTCTGTGCCGTTTTATATTATACAAAGCAGCGATCACGCCACAGATTTCCAGAAGAAATTTGCCGATTGGGAAGCTTACACGAGAGAAACGTGCTCGTATTATCAAATAAAAGGCGACCATGTGACCATGATGAAAAGACCGCAGGCAGATCAACTTGCGCAGATTCTTGAAACGATCGTAAAGGGGTAAGGACGTATGAACCAATTATTTAAAACCTTTGAAAAAAAATCAGATCTCATTCAGCTTATTTGTTTTCCTTTTGCAGGCGGATATTCCGCCTCTTACCGTCCGCTCTTTGAACAGCTGAAGGACACGGCCGAAGTGACAGCAGCAGAGCCTCCGGGTCATGGAACGAACCTCATGCCGCTTGAAACAAGCATTGACCGGCTGGCTGAATTGTATAAAGAAGGACTGACAGGCAAATTAAACCGTCCATTTATTTTGTTCGGACATTCCATGGGCGGACTTGTGGTGTACAGGCTGACTCAGTTGCTAGAAAGGGAAGGCATCGATCCGGCAGCGGTTGTCATTTCTGCCATTCAGCCACCGCAAACAAAAAGACAAATATTGACCCATTTATCGAATGAAGCATTTGTTCAGCATATCGCTGAAATGGGCGGGATTCCAAAAGAATTGTTAGAGAACAAGCCAATGATGGATTACTTTACACCATCCTTACGTGCCGACTATCAAGCATTAGAATCCTTCCAGCACACAGACAAAACAATCATTAAATCACCCGTTTATTTATTGAACGGAAAGCAAGATAAGAAATGCATGGAAGACGCAGACGGCTGGCTAACATGGGCAAACGCCATCGAACGTACTGATTTCGAAGGAGGGCACATGTATATCAACACACACCTCGAGCAGTTCGCAGAACATATGAGGCATGTCATTGAGCAGACAACAAAAAGGCAATTCATCAGCCAATAAAAGAAAACAACGGCCCCGTCAAACGAGGGCCGTTGTTTTCTATAGCTGAATACCATTTTAAACGTAGAGAAACTGCTATTTAGGATAACATTTCAAAGAATCTTTTTTCAAGCTGACCTTCATCAAATGTTTCTTCGGAAGGTTTTTTTTCTGAATGAACGATTTGTCCTTCATTTATAAAAAGGATCTCGTCACATAAGTTAGCGGCAAATTGAAGGATGTGCGTAGAAAGAATGATCGTTTTATTTTGAGCCTTAAATTCTCTTAGATGTCTTTTCATAAGAGTCATATTTGCTGGGTCTAGACCGGTAAATGGTTCATCTAATAAGATTATAGCTGGATTGTGTAAGGTGGTTAATATAAAAGAAATCCTCTGCCTCATCCCTCGGGATAGAGAAGAAGAGCGAATATGGGCTTGTTTTTCAAGCCCATATTTCTCTAATAAATGTTGAATCTGTTTTGTATTTAACGGTTGCTCAACTAACATGGATTGATATTTAATCAATTCGAAGCATGTTAAGTTTTCAAAAAGTGTTGGATCATCTTCCATGTAACCGACAGTTGAAAAACCATTTTCTATATCTTTTTGTATGATTAATTCACCTTTATCTGGTGAGATCAATCCCGCGATTATTTCAAGAATGGTTGTTTTTCCAGCGCCATTTTTGCCTAATAATCCAACAATTGAGCCTTGATGAAAATGTAATTCATGAATTGATATTTTGAAGTTTGACTCTGTATATTCCTTGATTAGATCATGAATTGAAAGCATACAATCCCTCACTCGAATAATGTTTTAACTGATTTGCAGTTTTTGTTAATCGTTTTATCCCAAAATAAAAACATGATGACGATGATGATCACTGTACAAACAATCATGATCGTATTTGCCGCAATAAAAGAGGCTAGGTTATATGAGGACATAACGGATAAGCCTAAAATGAAACTGAAGCAAAGGTTTAATGTTAATTTGCTCAGTGTGCTAGGAACTTGATACACATACTCCCATTTAAAATAAGGAAATAGAACAGTAGAACCAACTGTGCATACGCCTATTAAAACGCTACTAACTAACAAAGTAAATATCACATAAAAGGGGTGATCTACATTTATTGTAAAAGTAGAAAAGATAGTATATACAGTACAAAAAAACATATGTAATAAAACGGATAATATCAACTTAGAGTTTATTTTGTTCTTTATAAAGTGAGGTAACCTATGTTTTAAAGGAATAATGGGACCATCAACATCAAAAGAGACATAAGATTGAAGGGCGTTAGAAATAAAAATCATAGGGAACATAACACTAAAAATAAACAAAAAATCATTTTCTATATTCATTGTTTCGATTTGGTTTGTATGAACACCATACAGAATGAGAGTAAATAGACCACCAGATATTGAGAATATAAATAGTAAAACCGACCATTGTATTGGAGGGTTTCTCAAAAGAAGGGTGATTTCAAAAAATAAAATATGATCGAAAGATCTTGATGTTGTGTTTTGATGATGTCTATCCTTCTCATCTGAATGGAAGATAGGCGTATATCTAAGGTTCTTTTTCCAATTGATTAACAAAATAAGACTAGTAAGAAAGATCAAAGCAACAAGCGTAAGCACCAATTGGTTAGAAAAAGGAATAGAAAATAATTCGAATTTAAAAACAAAAAACATCCAAGAAGCAATGATCCCAGTGGTGATGTATTGAATCATGGGTGTGATTGAAAAGAATCTAGGTCTAGTAAGAAGTAATAATAAGTTCAATCTAAGTAAATATCCGAATAATAACGAGCTAATGCCTAAGGCTCCAAGAATAAAAGAATGATACAAAGCATGTGTGTTTAAAATCATGCAGAAAGAACCTAAAAAAAAGCATATAAAACCAATCATGACACCGAAAAATTTACTCATATCTTTCCCAAAAATATATTGATCCATATTCAATTTCAAGATGGCCATTTGTTTTTTATCTGAAGAAAATAAGATTCGCATAAGACTTTTATCAAGGTGAATCGTTGTTAAAAAAATGAAAAATGAGATGTAGATGATTGATACGTTTTTGACAAAAAACGCAAGCAGTCCACCTAGGAAGAGTGGTGCTAGTATGTAGTTCATCGCAAATAACACATATAAATAAGGTCTGTTACGTTGATAGTCTCTTAACTCGTTGAGGATCAATATCTTTGTAAATACTATAAATATATGCACTCATAACACGTCCATTTTAGTTTGTATAATAAGGAAAGGTTCTCTCTCCTTATTATACAAAAAAATACAATACAATAAATGGTTTTGTTGTTAGTTTTGTCTAGTTCTTCTGTGTTGAATTCCCCTTCCTCACCACATTCCCGCCAATCACTCCGCCAATAACGAGCACAGCTCCGATGAGGTGAACCATATCAATCGTTTCATGTAAAATAAGCACGCCAGCGGCAATGGTAATGAAAGCAGAAAGATTGTTAAAGATACTCACCTTTGCTGCTTCAAGGTGGGAAAGAGCATAGTTTGATAAATACGCTGTGAGCAGTGATGAGAGAATGCCTAAAAAGAGCATAGACCATACAAAGGATGGCTGCGTAAACGGACTGAAAAACTGCGGTAGTGTAGCATGTACCGAGTGCCGAATGAGAGCAGCAGCATTAAAGAAGACAAATCCAAAGAATGTCATCACGAAAGTCAGTTCAATGACATGGAATCGCCGTGTCATCACCCTGGCAAATACGCTATAGGCACTGGATGATAAGGCTGAAAGTAAGATCAGCACATAACCAATGAGATGAGAATGTTTCACATCAATTCCCTTCACCACAAAGAGGAGCATCACCCCGGACACAGAAAGAATGGTAAACAGCACCTGAATCGAGGTAGGACGTTCCTTTAAACACCATGCTGCAAGCACCATTGTCAAAATAGGGATGGTCGCCTGAATAATGCCGGCCTCTGATGAAGAGGTGAACATCAGCCCCCACACTTGAAATGCAAAAAACAACACAGGATAAAGCAAGGAAAATGGCACAATGTAAATAAGATCACGCCATTGAATGGAAAAACGGTACTTTTTTCGTAAAAATGGAAATAACAAAAGAGCGGCTGCGAAAGAAACGGTAAATCGGTGTGCCAATACATCAATCGGATTCGCTGATGCTAAAGCCACTTTGACAAACAAGAATGAAAAACCAATTATACAGGCGTATGCGATCGAGGCAGCATACGCTTTTTGTTTTGACATATCCATCAGAATTCTCCTTACAAGAGCATGCATGCTTCAGTTGAATTGACCGGTTCTGTCTTTTTATCGTAAACGGATCAAGTAAAGTGTACAATCAGAGTTATTGATATCTGTACCGGTACAAGGAGGGTAGTACTGTGAGGAAATATGATCAGCTTGTGTTGAATATAAAAAACAAAATCGAGAGCGGTGAATACAATGCTGGAATGAAAATTCCATCCATTCGTCACTTAGCGGCTCAATATGCTGTGAGCAAAAGCACTGTCATAAAAGCACTAGACACATTAGAGCGTGAACACTTGCTGTACTCTGTAGAAAGAAGTGGCTATTTTGTCGTGAAAACCAATCAGTCAGCCGTTAAGAAGGGCAGCACATGGATTGATTTTGCTTCCTCTGCGCCTGATCCCATTGTGTTTCCATATGTCGATTTTCAGCACTGCATCAATCAAGCGATTGATCTGTATCAAAATGATTTATTTATCTATGGCACCACCAATGGATTACCATCTTTACTGCCAATCATTTCAAAGCGTTTAACGGATTATCAAGTGTTTGCCTCTCCAGAACAGATCGTCATGACTTCTGGTATTCAGCTGGCTTTATCGATTTTAAGCACCATCCCGTTTCCAAATGGAAAACAGACCATATTGGTCGAACAGCCAGGCTATCACCTATTCCTCCAATACTTAGAGAAAAACCAGCTACCTGTCCGGGGGATTCAGCGGACGGAAAACGGACTCGATCTTCAGGAATTGGAGCGTATCTTCCGAGAGGAGGATATTCGCTTTTTCTATACGATGCCAAGGTTTCAAAACCCGCTTGGAACGAGTCTGTCGAAACAAGAAAAAATAGCAATTGCAGCCCTTGCCGAAGCATATGATGTCTACATCGTTGAAGACGATTATTTGGCTGATTTAGAATTCGATACAAAAAGAGACCCGATCTATTCATATGATCAGGCGGGGAAGGTCATTTATTTAAAAAGCTTCTCAAAAATCATTTTTCCGGGGCTTAGAACAGGTGCTGTCGTCTTACCAAACGAGCTGATTGGCCCCTTTAGTGAACATAAACGGCTTATAGATATCGACAGCTCAATGCTCTCGCAGGCTGCTTTAGAAATTTATTTGAAAAGCGGGATGTTTGAGCGTCATAGAGAAAGGATGCAGGCGACCTATAGAGCTCGATCCAAACAACTTGTGGCCTGTTTGAAAAATGATCAAGGCGCTTATGAGCTGGGAGAAGAGGAGCCAGCTACCCATACCCACGTTCGTGTCGACCGGTCCATTCCGATGAATCAGCTCATTCAGCAGCTAAAAAAGGCTTCTGTGATGGTTCAGCCGATCGACCGCCATTTCATTTCTACTTATCATAAGGAGCCTATACTTCAACTGAACATTTGGCATGTAAAAGAAGAGGATATCGCACGAGGCGTCGATTTGCTCAAGTCATCACTTCAACAAATCACACGTTATTAAGGCGAGACAGCATGTTCTCACAAGTGAGTATCTCGACGTGCTCAGCCGCAGCGGGTTTTCTTGTACAAACCGCCATTTGGTAGGCAGGATCAAGTGAATATGTTTGGACAACGCAAGGGGCTTCGTGATCAGGTAATCTCAAAGTAGCCTGTCCATCCTCTGACAAGCGAGCGGTAAAGGATGAAAGACCATAGGATATTCCCTTCCCTGTCAGCTTGATAAAAGCCTCCTTCATGGACCATAAATGAAAGAAATAGGCTTCCTGCCGTTCTGCTGGCTGTGAGAGTAAATCTTGATATTCGTCAGCTGAAAAAAATCGTTTGGCAATGGCTAAATCAATCGGTTTAATCTCTTCAATATCAATGCCAACAGGCGCATCATCTACTGCGCCGACGACCCAATCACCAGAGTGAGAAAGATTAAAATGAAAAGAAGGAATTTGCCGGACAACAGGCTTTCCATTCCCTTCTGTTTCAAAAATGATCTGTTCCATAGGCAGTGCGTACATCTCATGAATGATGTGACGAATCAGTACCTCACCTAAAAGCGTTCTTCTTGCATCGATCAAAAAACGAAAGCGCTCAGCGGCGGCGCGTTTTTCAAGTGACACAAGAGGCTTCAGCTGTTCTATTTGTTTTCGTGCATTTTTATCATCTAAAGGTTGTAATTGAATAGCGAAAATCTTCATAACGGACCTCAATTTTTTACATTTATTGTACCATTGGATGAACACCTTGCGAAGCATCCTTTTCAATAGAAGGGTAAAGTTGGTCTGCACAAGAAAAGCCATTCTTTTCATAGAATGGCTTGTTCTTATCGGGTAAGGGTTTGAACAGGTTTCTCCGCTGTTTTTGTAATGAGCAGCTGCAGAAGCCGAGTTGATTGCGGCAAGGAAAAGCGAAGGACGAGTCCTGTAAAGATGGCGGTCAGAATCGTTCCAATGCCAATCGGTCCGCCGAGCATCCATGCAAATAGAAGCACGGTTAACTCAATACCATTTCGAACCCACTGTACGTTCAGCCCCGTTTTTGCTGAGATGAGCAGCATTAATGAATCCCTTGGCCCAGCGCCAAGATTAGCTGAGACATAAATGCCAACGCCATACCCTGAAACCACAACGCCCGTAATAAACACATATAAAGCGGGTAAATACCCATGTGGTGCAGGCAATACCGCATTAAAGAAATCTATAAACATACCAATCAGCACCATGTTCAGTAATGCGCCAATCTTTGGAAAAGATTTCGTGAAAACAGATGTCAGTGTCACAATGAGTGCACCAATAATGATGGACCATTGTCCAATAGTTAAACCAAAATGCTGAAACAGTCCATAATGAAAAGCGTCCCAAGGACCAATGCCAAGGATCTTTCCTTTCACTGTCAGCGAAAGTCCAAAAGCAAGTACAATCAATCCAACAAAATAAAAAAACCAACGTAAAAGATGTTCCCGCTTCAAAAGCTTTCCCTTCTTTCTTAAACACTCGATTTCAATCGTAACATACTCGCACGCCCCTTTAAATGGCTTTGCTCAATTGTAATCGCTTACTCGATAAAAAGAATTTTTTCCATAAAAAGAGCAGAAAACATCAAATGTTGGAGCAAGACTTTTGAATTGTTTTTTTTAACAAAGCGAACCAATAATTAACAATTTTTATGAAAACAAGAAAAAAATTCAATATAAAATGACAAAAAACCAACCTTTATCCAATTAAAGAATATTCAAGATAAAATAGAATAGATTGTATGTAAATTGCGTCGTTAGGCCTGTTTTTATTGATAGATAAAATATTTGATACACGATAAAAAAACTTGTTTTATTGGAAAAAACATAGATGGATCAGATGTCGAAAGCTGTATATGACCAAAGGGCTATTTTTGTCGAAAATAGTCTTTTGGTCATGTTGAGGGTTCTGAAATGTTACTGATATTCTTTACCAAAGTGTGGGAGGTGAACTGGTACATACCATTATGATTTAGAGCAGGGAAAAGGGGATGTTAAAAAAAATGAACATAATAAAAAGAACGAGTCAATTATTTCTTATATTGGTGCTGATTGCTGGGAATTTATTAACAGTTTCGCCACCTGTTACGAAAGCCGCTGGGACGGTGGTCGTGAACAATACGGATTCCTATATGATTGGAACTAGGCCACTAGTTCTTCAGCAACTCGATGGAAATGATCCAACAAATGTTAAAGCTAGTGTAGAGGTGAAAGGAATCGATATAGGCGCAGTGAATGGTGTTGCTGTTAGCGATCGAGAAAATGTAGTGTATGCAACTGCAAATGGCACTAGCCTTACTCTATATAAAATAAATGCGACATCAGGGCAAGCACAAGTCGTAACGAAACTACCTGAAGGCGCTACTAATGCCGTTGTGCATCAAGATAAATATATTTATTCTTATTTTTCTAATGGTGATTCTTTCCTTGGAACGTACGATTTAGTTACGGGTCAAAAAACGTCCAAAAAAATCGTCGGTTATGACGCTGGCTCTGGCATTGGTGGTGACATTGGCGGAGATCTTGTAGTCGATAAGGATGGCTATCTTTGGTTTGCATCGAATAACAGTGGAGCCGTTGCGCAAATGAATCCTGAAACAGCTGAAGTCATTCGTGTCATTCCGATTACAAATGCGGATGGTAAAACGATTGACGGAGGCGTGCGGGGAATTAGCTTCTTGCCAAATGGGCAGATGCTATTACAGTCAGGATTAAATGAATCCATTGGTCATTCCACTCTTTTTACACTTGATGCGAAAACATTAAGTACAACATATTTAGGCATTGCAGGTGATTCATTATCTTACGACTTAGCTTCAAGGGTGAAGCCCGAATTCGATCCATATCCACCTAACCTTGAATCAGAAAAATCGGTTGCTTTACAGAAAAAAGCAGAAGGCAACACAGATGAAAAGAATCCAGAAGTAGGCGACACTTTGCTTTATACAATTAGAGCAAAAAATACGGTGCAATACGGCGTTCTTAAGAATCTGACCATATCAGATAATCTTCCGAGTAGTTTAACCTATGTTTCTGGATCTCTTAAGGTAGATGGTACAAGCGTAACTGATGCCAAAGATCAAGACAAAGGTGATTATACAAACGGCACTGTGACAGGTCAAATAGGTGATGTGAAAGACACTGATTGGCACACCGTGACATTTGAAGCGAAAGTAGCAAAAGGTCAAGCTGGCAAGGATATTCAAAATACAGCGAATGTCGAAGGGGATAATACACCACCAGACAAACCAACAACAAATATAGAAATTTATCCTCGTGATCCAAAGCTTGAATCGGAAAAATCAGCGGTCTTACAGAAAAAAGCAGATGGTAATACAGATGAGAAGCATCCAGAAGTAGGCGACACATTGCTGTATACGATTCAAGCCCGTAACGCTATTGAAGATAGCGTGATTGAAGATCTTGTGATTTCTGATAAGTTACCTCAAGGGTTATCATATGTACCAAACTCACTTCAGGTAGATGGGAATCCAGTCACAGATACAAAAGATGACGACAACGGTGATATGACAGATGGAACTGTCACTGGAACGTTCGGTGAAGTGAAAGATGTGAAATGGCATACCGTGACGTTTGAAGTCACAGTTGAAAAAGGTCAGGCAGGCAAAGACATTCAAAATACAGCCAATGTCACAACCGGCAATACACCGCCAGACAAGCCGACAACGAATATAGAAATCTATCCTCGTGACCCGAAGCTGACTTCTGAAAAATCAGCCGTCTTGCAGAAAAAAGCAGATGGCAATACAGATGAGAAGCATCCAGAGGTTGGTGATACCCTTCTTTATACGATTAAAACAAAGAATACGATAGAAGACAGTCTCGTTGAAAATTTAGTGATCTCAGACGAACTGCCGGAAGGATTAGCGTATGTGCCGAATTCCCTTGAGGTAGACGGACAAGCGGTCACAGATGAGAAAGATCAAGATAATGGTGATGTCACAAACAGAACCGTCTCAGGACAATTCGGTGACATTAAAGATACAGACTGGCATACAGTGACCTTTGAGGTCACAGTTGAAAAAGGACAATCTGGTAAAGATATTCAAAATACAGCCAGTGTCACAGGTGACAACACACCTCCAGACGATCCGACAACAAAAACAGAAATCTATCCTCGTGATCCTAAGCTCGATTCAGAAAAAACAGCTGTTTTACAGAAAAAAGCAGAAGGTAACAAAGATGAGAAGCATCCAGAAGTGGGAGATACCCTGCTTTATACAATTAAAACAAAGAACACGATAGAAGACAGCCTTGTGGAAAATCTAGTGATCTCAGATCAATTACCAAAAGGGCTGAAGTATGTCGCTGGGTCTCTTGAAATTGATGGAGAATCCGTTACAGATGTGAAAGACGACGATAGCGGTGACTACACAGATGGAAAGGTCACCGGTTATTTTGGTAATGTGAAGGACACAGACTGGCATACCGTGACGTTTGAAGTGACAGTTGAAAAGGGACAGGCTGGTCAAGACATTCAAAACACTGCCGAAGTAACTGGTGAAAACACGCCGCCAGATGATCCAACAACGAAGACAGAAATTTATCCTCGTGATCCAAAACTAGCATCAGAAAAGACAGCGAGCATTCAGAAAAAAGCAGAAGGGAACACAGATGAAAAAACACCACAGGTAGGCGATACCCTTCTTTATACGATCAAAACAAAGAATCTTGAAGAGGACAGCATCGTCGAAAATTTCGTGATTTCAGATAAACTGCCAGAAGGTCTTGAATACGTCGAAGGGTCATTAAAAGTAGATGACCAAGCCGTCACAGACGCAAAAGATGCCGATAACGGAGATTACACAAAAGGCACAGTCACCGGACAATTTGGTGATATCAAAGACACGGACTGGCATACTGTGACGTTTGAGGCGAAAGTAGCCAAAGGACAAGCAGGTAAAACCATTCAAAACACAGCGAAAGTAACAGGCGAAAACACGCCGCCAGATGAGCCGACAACCGAAACAAATATTGATCCAAGAGATCCAAAGCTTGAATCAGAAAAAACATCTGAGATCTCTCAAAAAGCAGAAGGCAATACAAATGAAAAACAAGTTCAGGTAGGCGACACCCTTCTTTACACCATCAAAACAAAAAATAGTGTAGAAGACAGTATCATCAAAGATTTAGTCATCGCAGATCAACTGCCCGAAGGTCTTGAATACGTCGAAGGGTCACTAAAAGTAGATGACCAAGCCGTCACAGACGCAAAAGATGATGACAACGGAGACTACACAAAAGGCACAGTGACCGGTCAATTTGGTGATATTAAAGACACAGACTGGCATACGGTTACTTTTGAAGCGAAGTTCACGAAAGGATCTGAAGGTAAAACCATTCAAAACATCGCAGTTGTGAAGGGTGATAATGTTGACGAACCAGACAAACCTGAAAACTCAACAACGGTAGTACCGCCGCATGTGCCAGAGGTGCCAGCAAATCCAGAGCAGCCTTCTCATTCAGAACCGGATACACCTGGTCATCATCTTCCGAACACTGCAACAGAGATGTACAACCTTTTACTAGCAGGATTTGCACTTGTACTAATAGGTGCATCCCTTATTGGATGGAAAAGAAGAAAAAGAAACGGATAATCGTCCATGTTTCAAAAAATCATCTCAGCTCTATTGATTACAGCAGGTATTTGTCTTGTGATTGTAGGATATATGAAAATCGTTGATGGACAAAGACAAGTAGATCAGTCATTCCAGTCTGCACAAGCAGCCATCCAGCAAAAGGGGAAAGCGGATTCCCCTTTTGTGCCGAAGGCTGGTGAAACCATTGGGCTATTGCACATTCCAAAACTAAAGGCTGAGCTGCCGATCGTCGAAGGAACAGCGGCGGAGGATTTGGCAAAGGGAGTTGGTCATTATCACGAGAGCTATTTTCCTAATGAACAGGGACAAATCGTTTTATCTGGGCATCGTGATACTGTGTTTAGACGAACAGGAGAACTTGTGAAAGGGGATCAACTCGTTATTGAGCTTTCATACGGTCGATTTACCTATGAAATTGAGAAAACAAAGATTGTGAAAAAAGATGATCAAAGTATTATTACACTACAACAGGAAAAGGAAGAACTTGTCCTGACAACATGTTATCCTTTTTCTTTCATTGGGCCTGCACCAAACAGATATATCATATATGGGAAGCGTGTTTAGCCATTGGATCAGCCTGCAGCTCCTTCTTTCATTAACCGATTAGAGCGCTTAATCCCTGGATAAACAGGGAATCGTCTATATCATATCTAGAGATGCAGGGGGGGTCAATTTGTTAAGTAAAGACTATGTAAAGTATATAGATAACGTCGGAAGAATTGTCCTGCCAACAGATATAAGAAAAAGGTTGAAAATTCATCCCCGAGATATGGTGGAGATCTATCAAGAAGAAGGTCACATTGTGATGAAGCCGTATTGGCAGGACAAGCCCTGTATCGTCACAGGAGAAGTGACAAACTCCAACAAAGTGCTATCGGGTGGAGTGGTGATCAGTCCAGAGGGAGCGAGATTACTCCTTCAAGACTTATTGGCGCTTCGCCTGAAAAAAGAGATATAAAAAAAGGCTGTTCTCATCAAGTGAGAGCAGCCTTTTTGATCATACTGGATTCAAAATCCGGTTTAAAAATTGCTTTGTTCGTTCTTCCTTTGGCCGTTTGAAGATTTCTTCAGGAGGACCTTGTTCGACGATCACGCCGCCATCAATAAAAATCACTTCGTCTGCCACTTCTTGGGCAAACTTGATTTCATGTGTAACGACCGCCATGGTCCAGCCTTCTTTCGCTAAATCTTTCATGACCTTTAAGACTTCCCCGACAAGCTCAGGATCAAGCGCAGAGGTTGGTTCATCAAAAAGCATAAGCTCTGGCTGAATGGCAAGTGCACGGGCAATGCCGACACGTTGCTTTTGACCGCCTGACAGCTGGAAGGGATACAAATCTTTTTTATCCTCAAGTCCTACCTTTTGCAGGAGCTGAATCGCTTCTTTTCGCACCGCTTCTTTTGGACGACGCTGGACTTGGACTGGACCTTCCATCACATTCTCAAGAACAGTGCGATGTGGGAACAGATGATAATCTTGAAACACCATGCCTGACTTCCGGCGAAGCTTGAGCAAATCAGCTTGTTTATTTTTTTTAGAAAAATCAATCGAGAAATCATCGAAGGTAAAGGAGCCTGCATTTGGAATTTCAAGTGCATTTAAACAGCGAAGCATCGTTGTTTTTCCTGAACCTGATGGACCAAGAATCGCCACAACCTGCCCTTTGTTGATCGTAAAATCAATCGACTTTAAAATCTCATTTTCACCAAAGGATTTGTTTAAGCCTTTGACTGTTAGCATGTCGTTCCCTCCTTACCTTGCGACATATCGATCAAGTCGTTTTTCAATTTGGTGTTGAACGAGCGATAGAATGAAGCAGAATACCCAATAGATCAGGGCTGCTTCCATATAAATGAATAAAATTTGATCCAAGTTCGCCGCAGCAATTTCCTGTGATTTACGGAACATCTCTGCCACGAGGATTTGGGAAGCAAGCGATGTATCTTTCACCAAACTAATGAAAGAATTAGACAGCGGCGGAATCGATACACGCACTGCCTGCGGTAAAATCACGCGGACGAGCGTTTTGCGATGGGTCATCCCAATCGAATACCCCGCTTCCCATTGTCCTTTTGGAACAGATAGGACGGATGCACGGATAATTTCCGAAGCATACGCACCTACGTTTAAAGAAAAAGCGATGATAGCACTTGGATATGGATCTAGTGTGATATTAAATGTCGGAAAGAAATAGAAAATAATAAACAATTGCACAAAAAGCGGCGTTCCGCGAACAGCCGACACATAGATAGAAAAAATCCATCTGAGCGCTTTGATTTTAGACATTCTAGCAAGAGCTGTCACAAGCGCGATAAAAAGACCAATGATAAAGGCAATGATGGCGAGGGGAATTGTATAATAAATTCCCTGCATCACCATTGGCCAAAAAGATTGCTGAAGAAGATCCCACGGAATGACGACTCCGAGGATATTATTTTGTAACATCTTCACCAAACCATTTCTTAGAAATCTTAGCGAGTGTACCGTCTTTCTTCATTTCTTTTAGTGCGCCATTCACTTTGTCAACGACTTCGCCGCTGCCTTTTCTGAAGGCAAAATACGTTTCTTGTGGATCTCCTGTTTCAAATGCAACTTTTAGGTTTTTGTTACCGCTTGTTTTCAAGTAATTCAAGACAGCCAATTTATCATTGAACGTCAAATCAGCACGCCCTTGCTGAATCAATTGAATGGATTGTGCAAGACCTTCAACCCCTTCAATTTTAGCGCCAGCATCTGTAGCTAATTTGTTATAGTTACTTGTTAATGATTGTGCTGCTTTTTTGCCTTTCACATCAGAAAGTTTCTTGATGTCATTGTTATCTGACTTTGTCACAACAATGGCTTGAGACGTTGTGTATTTATCAGAGAAATCATATTGATTTTCACGTCCAGTTTTACCAACTTGGTTCGCTACCACATCAAAACGTTTAGAATTCAGACCAGCAAACATGCTGTCCCATTGTGTTTCTTTGAATTCTGGTTTTAAGTCAAGACGTTTTGCGACTTCTGTGATGACCTCGACATCATAGCCAGTTAATTTATCTGTCTTTTTGTCATGGAAGGTGAAAGGAGCATATGTACCTTCTGTACCGATGGTTAATACGCCTTTATCCTGAATGGACTTCCAAAGGTCACCTGATTCCTTAGACCCAGATTGTTTATTTGCGCTGTCGTTTGCAGCTGATCCACATGCTGTGATCAATGCAACACAAGCGCCTAAAATAATGGCAAAGAACATTTTTTTCATTTTATTCCCCACTTTTCTTGTTGGTATTTACAACATATGATCTTACAGAGAAGCAACCTAAAAGTAAAGCATTTGAAACTAGCTTGAGCGAATCTCACCAACTTTATGCCCGCAACCCATTTCTTTCAAACCTAAAAAGTCATTCATCTTATTTGTGCGAACATTACTAAAATAAAGACTTTGAGACAGTGACCATAGAAGGAAGCATATTTATTATAAAAGATGTATAATTAGTAGGTTGTTTTGAAAATGGAATAATCACATGGAGACATGTTTTGATAACAGAACATCTTAGAAGAAGGAGGGCATCATTGTGGATGTTGGACAAAATCAGCCCGAACAATTGAAAAGGGCGATGACCTCCCGCCATTTATTTATGATTTCTCTTGGCGGTGTCATTGGGACAGGTTTTTTCCTTGGAACAGGCTATACGATTGGACAAGCAGGGCCAGTCGGAGCTGTTCTTTCCTATATTGTGGGCGGATTGATCATGTATTTAACCATGCTGTGTTTGGGAGAGCTGTCAGTCGCGCTTCCTGTGTCGGGGTCTTTTCATACGTATGCGACGAAATTTGTGAGTCCTGCAGCAGGATTTGCTGTTGGCTGGATTTATTGGCTTGGCTGGGCAGCCACCGTGGCGCTGGAATTTTTATCAGCAGGGCAGCTGATGAGACGCTGGCTTCCACAAGTGGATGTGTGGATTTGGTGTCTCATATTTGGGCTGTGTTTGTTCTTATTAAATGCCAGATCAGCGAAAGCGTTCGGGGAGTCGGAGTTTTTCTTTTCAACCATTAAGATTGTCGCCATCTTACTATTTATTGGCGTAGGCGGAGCGGCGATGTTTGGTTTTATTCAAACGACGAGCGGGGAACCAGCTCCTTACTTTAGTCATTTTGTGAGTGACGGTCTGTTTCCGAATGGCTTGCTGGCCGTTGTCGTCACGATGATCACGGTGAATTTTTCGTTTCAAGGGACGGAGCTGATCGGGATTGCGGCAGGAGAAAGTGAAAATCCAGAGAAAACCGTGCCTCGCTCGATTCATCAGACGGTTTGGCGCACACTTGTCTTTTTTGTTTTATCTATTTTTGTCTTAGCGGGTATGGTTCCTTGGAAAGAAGCGAGTGTGCTGCAAAGCCCATTTGTCACTGTGTTTGAGAGAACGGGCATTCCTTATGCGGCAGATATCATGAATTTTGTCATTATCATTGCTTTATTATCTGTGGCGAACTCTGGCCTATATGCCTCTACGAGAATGCTGTACTCTTTGTCGAAGGAAGGAATGGCAGGCAAGGCGTTTAGACGAGTCAATCAGCGGGGCATCCCGATGAATGCCTTACTGCTCACTTTCCTGTTTACAGGTATTTCATTATTATCAGGCTTCTTTGCAGAGAAAACCGTTTTTGCTTGGATCGTGTCTATTGCAGGCATGAGCGCCCAAACCGGCTGGATTACGATTACATTATCACAACTGCTTTTCCGCAGAAGATATTTGAAAGCAGGCGGGAAGCTGGAAAACCTAAAATTTAAAACCCCTCTTTATCCGGTACTGCCGATCATTGCGATCACGCTGAACTCGATTGTGCTAATCAGTCTTGCCTTTGATGCGGAGCAGCGGATTGGGCTGTATGTCGGCGTACCGCTCATGATCATTGGATATGTTGTCTATCACCGCTATGTGAAAAAACATCAGGTGAAAAGTGAACCGCTCCAGTTGCAAATCCACGGAGATGATGAGATTCGGTTTTAATTCAAAAAAAGAAGCCTTCCCATTTGGGAGGCTTCTTTTTCAATTTAATGCACGCCTTTCATCGCTTTCTTAATCACCGGTGTAAGCAGAAGCATAACGCCACATAAAACGATAGCGAGCATGCCGATGATCCCGAAATAGACGGTTTCTGGCACTTTATCAAACAGCTTGACCACTTGTGCATTGATCGCCTGTGCCATTGCATTTGAAAGGAACCAAAGGCTCATCGTTTGCGCTGAGAAGGCAGCAGGTGCCAGTTTTGTTGTGGCTGACAGCCCAACTGGTGATAAGCAAAGCTCTCCGATGACGACAAGGAAGAAGCTTAGAACGAGCCATAGTGGGCTTACAAGTGTATGTGGTCCAGACATGTAGGCAGGAATGATCATGATGATAAAGGATAATCCTGCGAACAGAAGGCCAAGTGAGAATTTAATCGGGGTAGACGGCTGTTTCTTACCGAGTCTGACCCATAACCAAGCAAATACTGGTGACAGGAGCACAATAAAGATTGGGTTCAATGATTGGAACCAAGAAGAGGCTAATGTCATGCCAAGGAAATTCAAGTTTGTTCGCTGATCTGCATATGTGGCTAAAATATTTGAGCCTTGTTCTTGAATGGCCCAGAACATCACCGCAGCTAGGAACAATGGAATATAAGCGAGTACCCTCGACTGCTCCACTGCACTCGTTTTTTTACTAAAATACATCACAATAAAATAAACAATTGGAATCAGCACACCAAGGACACTGACAAACCAAGTGAATAGATTAATCGTGAGCGCTCCTGTTTGAATACCGATGACAGCAAAAACAGCAAGTACAATCACGATCAATGTACCGAAAATTTTGAAGTTCTTGCGTTCAGTAGCTGGTAGTGGATTTGTGACATAAGTGCCGGCAAGTCCAAGATTCGGCTTTTTCGTGATGACAAACGTAATCAGTCCAACAAGCATACCAACGGCAGCGAGTGAGAAACCAAGGTGGAAATTCACTTTTTGACCGAGTGTTCCGACAATTAATGGGGCGATAAAACCACCCATATTGATCCCCATATAGAAAATACTGAATCCAGAATCCCTGCGAGGGTCTGTTTTTGTATACAGGTCACCGACTATGTTTGACACGTTCGGCTTTAAGAGACCTGTCCCAATAATAATCAGCCCCATACTAATAAAGAGCGCTGTTGCACCGCTAGGTAGTGCCAAAATGACATGACCAAGCATAATGAATACCCCGCCATAAAAGACCGTACTGGATGAACCAAATACCCGGTCGGCAAGCCATCCGCCAATAATGCCTGACATATAGACAAGCGCACCATAGACAGACATGATCGAATTAGCGGTTGTCTGGTCGAAGCCAAGACCGCCTTTTGTCACCTCTGTGTACATATAATAAATAAGCAGTGCACGCATGCCATAATAAGAAAAACGCTCCCAAAATTCAGTGAAAAACAGTGTGTAAAGCCCTTTAGGATGTCCAAAAAACCCTTTTTGAGGAACACTTTTAACAATTTTATCGTGGTCAATTGTAGACATGGCATAGATCCTTTCTTAAAAAAAGAGATATGAGAAAAATGATATTCTTGTATAGTTCTTGTGTCAATATAAAACTATTCTAAAACAGGAAAATGTTAGTTCAATAGGCGTAAAGACTCAAAAAGATGAAAAATTCGCTCAAGTAAAAATCATCGGAAAGTTATTTCGGAAGAATTTATATAAAATTTGAAATATCGTACAAGCAAACCTTTCCCACATGCATAGGATGACAAGAGGACATGTGTAAAAAGGAGGGGTTTTCATTGGGGGATGTAAATAAATCTGATCTGAAGAAACCCGTTGTCAATGTAATAGACTTTGGCGTGATTGCTGACGGGAAAACGGACTGTACAGCGAAACTGAACGAATGCCTGGAATGGACAAAAGCACAGGGCTACTCCCACGTCTGGTTGCCGAGTGGAACGTATCTAATAGATGCGGTGTACAGGGGGGATCAATTTTTTCCTTTTCGTAATGCCGGCATACGAGTGCCAAGTCATATTTGTATTGAGATGGCATCAGATGCCGTTATCAAAGTGAAACCAAATGATTCGTGGGGATATGCAGCCTTCTATATTGGAGAGGTAGAGCATGTGACCATTCGGGGCGGGCGGATTGAAGGCGACCGTGATGAGCATGTGTACAAGGCACTCCCGCCAGAAAGAAAAACACATGAATGGGGCTTCGGGGTGTGTATTGAAGGTGCTTCCCATGTGAATATCGATCGTGTTCAAATCAACAATTGTACGGGAGACGGCATCATTGTCAGTCCGCACGGTTTATTGACCCATATCGAATCGTACTCGCCTGCTTCGTCTATTCATATTTCTGGCTGCACCATCACTGACTCAAGGCGAAACAATATTTCTATTACAGGCTGTGATGGTGTCATTGTGGAAGACTGTTTGCTTGAAAGGGCAGGGGTAAACGGGGTCGAGCCAAAAATGGGCATTGATATTGAAGGATACGGAGAAAATGCGACCAACTTGGAGGAACCGCTGAATATTCAAATTCGAAACAACATAGTCAGAGGCGGCGCAGCCAGCTCTATCTATAATTTCAATGGCTATGGTGTGATCATTGAAGGCAATCAAACGGACAGCAGTATCTCCTATGGCTTCGCCACTGAAATGATCATTGCGAATAATTTGATTCGTGCAGTGGGAGGGGGCGTGACAAAAGCAGGGATTACGAGCTTAGGCGTGCCGCTTGATCAATCGGAAAACAATGTGATCATTATTGGCAATATGATTGAAGGGTTTGAAAAGGGGATTGATGTGAGGGGAGACAGCGTGCACATCACAGGTAATAAAATCAGTCTTTTTGAAGATGCGGCTGTGTCTGTCTATATGGCCAATCGTATTTTAATAGAAGGAAATCATATTGAGTCAGGGACAAACACACGGCTTAGAAGTACATCGCTGCGTATTTATCAATCAGACAGCATTGTCTTTTCAAACAATACCGTCTACTCTGTCATTGATGCGGCGATGGTCAGAGGAACGAATATCTTAATTCAGCATAATCAATTCAAGGAATTCAGCCGAGGGATATGGGTGCAGGAGGGAGAAGCGGGGATCAACGGCAATCACTTTATTCAAGAAGGACATTCACAGCTCGCATCTTCGTATACGATCAGCGTGACAGGAAATACAAAGGCTTTCATATGGCAGAATCGTTTTAAGCACTATCAAAACTATGCCGTCTACAGCAATACGACCGCTCCTTTAGAGATTAAAGACAATTCCTTTGAAGAAACGTCCTTATATGTGGTGATGTATATTAAAAATGGCTCACCCCAAATTGGTGATAACCGCTTTTATTTAAATCGTTCAATCGGACAGCCGACAGCCGTTTTTCTTGATGAGGTTGTCTCAGCACGTGTGCTGCGGAATAACATCATTAATCTCTCTCCTCAAAAAGCGATTGCTGTCCGCACCATATCTTCCACTCATTCGGTGATTGCCCATAACGTACTGGAGCGCAGTCAATTGATGACACACTCCACGGACCGGCTCATCGGAAATATTGAAATTGATCCGCCGTAAACGCCTGTAAAACCCTTTTTTTGGAGGTTCAGAAGGCGGTTGACAATCATGTAAAAAGGGCATATAGTAATAATTATTTTTCATTTTTCACAACATTTGCCCTTTTTTTATGGATAAAACCGATTAATTCAATCAGAAAAATGTATCTTGTAAAATAATAACTTGATACAAGGAAGATATAGAAAGGATGAAGAACAAGTGTCACAGCCGAAACGGAAGCTCAAGCTAGGCGTATTCATCGCAGGAACTGGACATCATGTCGCCTCTTGGAGACATCCGAAAGCAGTACCAGACGCAGCCATGAATCTTGATTACTTTAAACAATTAGCGAAAAAGGCCGAGGAAGGGAAGCTGGATTTGCTCTTTTTAGCCGACAGCTTATCAATTAATCATACATCTCATCCAAATGTATTAACGAGATTTGAACCGCTCACCCTGCTTTCTTCGATTGCAGAGTCTACCTCAACAATTGGTTTAGCAGCAACAGCATCAACTACATACAGTGAGCCATTCCATATTGCGAGACAGTTTGCCTCACTCGATCATTTATCAGGCGGACGAGCAGCATGGAATGTGGTCACATCTTCTATTGAAGAAACAGCGAAAAATTTTAGCGGAGAAGAGCATTTAGCGCACCACAAACGATACGAGCGAGCTGAAGAATTCGTCGATGTCGTCAAAGGTCTGTGGGATTCTTGGGAAGAGGACGCACTTGTCAGAAACCAAGAAACAGGAGAATTCTTTGAGTCTAGTAAGCTTCATGAGCTGCAGCACAAAGGTGAATTCTTCTCCGTACGGGGTCCGCTTAACGTATCACGCACCCCTCAAGGACAGCCGGTGATCATTCAAGCAGGGTCTTCTGAAGATGGTCAAAAGCTTGCAGCTAAAACGGCTGAGCTTATTTTTACGGCACAAAACGATCTCGACAAAGCGAAGGAATTTTACCAAAGCTTGAAGGGAAAAGTAGAGGCTGCTGGACGAGCTAGAGAGGATGTCAGCATCATGCCGGGCATCTTCCCAATCATTGCCGATACAGTAGAAGAGGCAAAAGCGAAGTATGAAGAATTACAAGAGCTGATTGTTCCAGAGATCGGCCTTAGCATTTTACAAAACTACTTAGGGGGTATTGATCTTTCGCAGTATCCACTAGACGGACCGCTTCCAGAGATTGATCCAAGCGCATCAAATGCCGTGAAAAGCCGCTTTGACCTTGTGATGAATATGGCGAGAAAGGACAACCTGACCATTCGCCAGCTCTACCAATCTGTTGCAGGTTCCCGTGGGCACCATATCTTCATTGGAACACCAGAGCAGCTATCAGATGTGATGGAGACATGGCTCGTTGAGGAAGCAGCCGACGGTTTTAACGTGATGCCGCCATTATTGCCAGAAGGACTTGATGCCTTCGTAGATCGCGTCGTTCCGATCCTTCAGGAAAGAGGCCTGTTCAAAACAGAATACACAGGACAAACTTTACGAGAAAATCTCGGATTAAAACAGCCAAAAAATCGCTACACGACATAAAGGTGAGGTGACTAACGTTGGGATATACGTTTCGTCTGGCAACTGAGGAAGATATAGAAGCGCTTCTGGAACTGACAATAAGAGCCTACGAGCCGATTCGTGAGCTCGGCATCCAGTTCCAAGCAGCACATGCAGATGTCGCCCTCGTTCAGAAAAATGTACAAAAGAACCTTTGCTATGTAATGGAAGAAAACGGAGAGCTTCTCTCGACCTTATCACTCCGTATGCCTTGGGGAGAACAGCCAGGACCATTCGGCGTTCCGCATATATGGTGGTTTGCTTCAGAACCAGCGGCAAAAAAAGGCACAGGCTCAGCCTTGCTTGAGTGGGTTGAAACGGAAGTGCTAAGGGACACACTAAAGGTACCGTTTGTCTCTCTTGGGACAGCTGATAAGCATCCGTGGCTCATGGACATGTATGAGCGTAAAGGCTATGTCAGAGCAGGTGAAAAGGATCTAGGCAAAGGCCATATCACCATTTATTTTAAAAAACAATTACGATCAGATATTACACAACCATAAGAGGAAAGAAGGGTGTACGAACATGAAAAACAAAAAGTGGCTAGTTGTTTTATTTGCGGCAATGCTTGCGGTGTTAGCAGCATGCGGCGGGGGTAATCATAGTGAAGGCAAAGACGAGAAAGTGCTTAAAGTGGGCGCTACAGGCCAAAGCTATCCATTTGCTTATAAAGAAAACGGCAAACTAGTAGGATTTGATGTCGAAGTCACAGAAGCGATTGCGAAAAAACTAGGCTACAAACTAGACTGGCAGCTGAGTGAATTCAGCGGACTGATGGGCCAGCTGACATCTGGTAAGCTGGATACCGTATCAAACCAAGTTGCGATTACAGATGAGCGTAAACAAACGTTCAACTTTACAGATACGTATGCATACGCAGGAACACAAATCATTGTCAAGAAGGACAACAAGGACATTAAAGGACTTGACGACTTAAAAGGAAAAACGGTGGCGGCTGTTCTTGGCTCAAACCATGCCAAAAACCTAGAGAGCAAAGACCCAGACAAGAAAATCAACATCAAAACATATGAAACACAAGACGGTGTCTTAAATGAAGTTGCAAATGGCCGTGTAGATGCTTACGTCAACGGACGCAGTGTCTTGTTAGCTCAAATTGAAAAAACAGGACTTCCACTCAAAATCGTCGGCAACCCAATCGTATATGAAGAAGTCGGCTACCCATTTGCCAAAGATGAAAAGCACGACAAGCTAAGAGAAGAATTCAATAAAGCGATCAAAGAATTAAGAGAAGACGGAACACTGAAGAAATTGTCTGAGAAATATTTCAAAGACGATGTCACAGTGCCGATTAAAAAATAACAACAGCGGCGGTGAAAAGCAGACATGAATCACATTGATTGGCAGTATATGGTGACGGTTTTTCCAACCTTGATTCAATACTTGCCGATAACGATCTTCATGGCGATTGTCTCCATGGTATTTGCCATTATCATTGGTGTGGTATTCGCGCTTATAACGAAAAACCGGATACCTGTCTTATACCAATTTGCCAAGCTGTATATTTCTTTTTTCAGAGCGGTTCCAACTTTGGTTCAGCTCTTTCTCATTTATTTTGGTCTTCCGCAGCTATTCCCTGCGATGACCTCAATGGATGCCTTAACAGCGGTCATTATCGGTTTAAGTATTAAAAACTCAGCGTACTTAGCAGAAATTTTTAGAGCGGCTCTTAATTCAGTGGATGAAGGGCAGCTTGAGGCCTGTTTATCTGTCGGCATGACAAGATGGCAGTCTTACGTCAGAATTATTTTCCCGCAGGCCGTTAGAAATGCCATTCCAGCGACGGGGAATACCTTTATTGGTCTTTTAAAAGAAACATCGCTTGCCTTTACCATTGGGGTGGCAGAAATGTTTGCGCAAGGAAAAATGATTGCATCGGCCAACTATAAGTACTTTGAAACGTATTTAGCGGTTGGCATTGTGTATTGGGTGCTCACCATCATTTATAGTTTCCTGCAAGACCTATTTGAACGAAAAATCAGCAAACCTTACCGGAATTAAGGAGGTGTGGACATGATCAAGCTCACCAATTTGAAAAAATCATTCGGCGACCTTGTCGTCTTAGACGGAATTAATCTTGACGTGCAAAAAGGGCAGGTTGTGGCCATTATCGGACCTTCTGGCTCCGGTAAATCAACATTGCTGCGCTGTCTAAATCTATTAGAAACGCCAGATGAAGGTACGATTGAAATTGGCGATGCGAAGCTGAATGCGTCTAAATATACACGTAAAGAAGCCCATCACCTGCGTCAGCAAACGGCCATGGTGTTTCAAAACTATAATTTATTCAAAAACAAAACAGCCCTGCAAAACATTACAGAGTCACTGCTTGTGACGAAAAAAATGACAAAACAGCAGGCAAATGAAATCGGTATGGAGCTATTGAAACAAGTAGGGCTAGAACAAAAAGCTGACAGCTACCCGGTCACACTATCCGGCGGTCAGCAGCAGCGAATCGGGATTGCCCGAGCCTTAGCGGTTGATCCACATGCGATTCTGCTAGATGAACCAACATCAGCACTAGATCCAGAGCTTGTCTCAGGTGTGCTTCAAGTGATTAAATCCATTGCCATTCAAGAAACGACGATGATCATCGTGACACATGAAATGGCGTTTGCAAGAGAAGTAGCAGATCATGTGATTTTTATGGCAGATGGTCATATCATTGAGCAGGGAACGCCAACCGAACTATTTGACGAAACGAAGAATGAACGAACAAAACGATTTATCCAAAAAGAAGCAGCGGCTGAAGAAGCATAAGCTGCTTTTTACTCTTTAGAGGGGTGAGTATCAGTGAAATCATTAGGAAATCAAGCTTTAAACAAACGTTTAATTAACATACGCCGAGCGCTTCATGAGCATCCAGAGCTGGCATTTGAAGAATATGAAACGACCAAAAAACTACGAGGCTGGTTACAAGAGGAAGGGATCACAGTACTCAATTTCCCAGATCTTCAAACAGGAGTCGTTTGTGAAATCAAAGGAGAACAAGGGGGACCAACGATTGCTCTGAGAGCCGATATTGACGCACTTCCAATTGAAGAAGCATCTGGCGAACCATTTTCTTCAAAGATACAAGGAAAAATGCATGCATGCGGTCATGATTTCCATACCGCTTCGATTTTTGGTGCAGCCGTCCTATTAAACGAACGGAAACATGAGCTCAAGGGAACAGTGCGCATTTTGTTCCAGCCGGCTGAGGAAGTGGCGCAAGGAGCGAAACACGTCATAGAGGCAGGCGTCTTAAATGGAGTGGATGCGATATTTGGTATGCACAATAAACCTAACCTGCCAGTTGGCACCATCGGGATAAGAGAAAAAGCATTAATGGCGAGCGTCGATCGCTTTGAAATTGACATTCAAGGAACGGGTGGTCATGCTGGAATTCCAAATCACACAATTGATCCGATTGCCATCAGCGCTCAGATCACAAGCGCCCTACAGCAAATTGTCAGCCGCCGCATTAGTTCTTTGCATCATGCGGTTGTCAGCATCACACGTATTCAAGGCGGCACATCATGGAATGTGATACCTGATCGCGTCGAGATGGAAGGGACCGTTCGGACGTTTGAACCTGAAGTGAGAGCGATGATTCCAGATCTCATGAAACAGATCGTGAGCGGTATCGCAGAAGGATTTGGCGCAAAGGCAGAAGTGAAATGGCATCCGTATTTGCCTTCTGTGATGAATGACGAGCGTTTGACAAAGGTTGTGGAAGAAACGGCAGGAGCGCTTGATCTCGCAGTAGTAGAGGCAGAGCAGTCACCAGGCGGAGAAGACTTTGCCCTTTACCAAGAACGCATTCCAGGCTTTTTCGTCTGGATGGGGACAAGCGGTACAAAGGAGTGGCATCACCCTGCCTTTACGTTAAATGAAGAGGCAATCCCTGTTGCCGCTGCCTTCTTTGCCGAGCTTGCGGTTCGGGCGTTGGAGTCAAGATCATGGAACTAACGAAACAGCTCGCAGAGGCAGTGCTCTCTGCTGATCCGCTGCAAGATCAACAGGCCGTTCAAATGGCTCGAAACGGTCTGTTAGACGCTGCGGCAGCAGCACTTGCTGCAAAAGAGGATGAAGGGATTCAGAAGCTCATGGCGCTGGTGGAACAAGAAGGCGGCGCGGCTCAAATTCCCGTCATTGGACAAGGGAAGAAGGTCAGCCGTCAATCCGCAGCCATGCTAAATGGCTACCTGATTCACGCCCTTGATTATGATGATGTGCATTCTGATGTGAGAGGACACCCAAGTGCGGTCATCATCCCGGCCTTGCTTTCCCAGCTGACCAACGGGGAGGCGTACGGTGATCGATTTCTAGCAGCCTACATTACTGGCGTCGAAGTAATGGCAAGGCTAGGTGAATCCATCGGCAAGTCGCACTATGAGCGGGGCTGGCATAATACGGGAACTCTCGGAGCCATTGCAGCAGTCTGTGCGATTGGTTATTTGAAACAAGTTTCACAGAAAGAGCTGGCGAAAGCGATCGGCTTTGCAGGTGCGCAATCAGCTGGAATGCGAAAGCAGTTTGGGACTGATATGAAACCATTACAAGCTGGCCTCGCCGCTCAAACAGCCGTATGGTCCATGGATTTAGCTTGCTCAGGTTTTGGCGGGAGTGAATCGCTTCTGGATGGAGAGTTGGGCTTCTTTTCTCTCTATGGGGATCAGAAACTAGCGGAAAGACGTCTGCTAGACGACTATGGCACTGCGTGGCGTATCGTGTCGCCAGGTCTATGGTTTAAAGTGTATCCGTTCTGTTCAGCGGCGCATCATGCAGCCGATGCGATCGAGTCATTAGTACAAGAACACTCTTCCTTACAGGAGAAGATCGTACAGGTCGACGTCATGTTTCCGCCTGGCGGAGATGCCGCACTTACGGAGCGGACACCTTTGACGGGAGAAGAGGGACGATTTAGTGTCGAGTATGTCATCGCACTAGCAGTGTTTGGACAACCTTTATCACTGGATGCTTTTACGAAAAAAACCATTTCACCAGAGCTGCGGGCATGGATGAAGCGGGTAAATAGAGTGTATGATCAAACGACACAACCCCATCCAGACGCAGTGCCAAAAGGACGATTTACGATTGTAAAGCTCACCTTATCTGACGGTACCACCATCAGCAAACGGGTCGATATCCCTCGGGGAGCACCAGGCTGTGCGTTATCGACAGAAGACATCATACAAAAATTAAGCAGCGTCACCAGCACATCACAGGCAAAGCAGCTATTACAGGCGGTTGAAGAGGGGAATGACACTGCCTATCTGAAGTTGCTCGTGTGATATGAAAAAAGCTCATCTTTGGAGATGAGCTTTTTAAATGTCCTTATTTTTATAAGAGTGAATATACTCTATGACGTCAAAGAAGATATTCCTTCGTCAGGTGAACAATTGATCTTGATCTACAACAATCACATTTAAAAACGACCCTATTCTATGACAGAGGCAAAACGAGTTTTATCTTTTAGGTTTATTTTTAAAGGTATCAAATCGCAAATCGACGAATTTAGTAGTACGTTTAAAGATTTAAATCATTGAAATGAAGGGAGTATGAAATGTTAACTATTCGTCGTATCTATCAAAAAAATTATCCTAAAGGAAAACAAGTATATTATCAATATACATCTGAAAAATACTATGAAATTCATATGGAAACCAGTCACAATGGTTGGAACATCTCCCTTACAGAAGAAGTATTTGAAGCGCCAGTTAAAAAAAATCTAAAAGAGGAGATTTTCGATCCATATAAAGAGGGTTCAGAGGTTTACGTGTCAGAGATGAATTGTGAAGAAACTGGAATTATAGTCATTCAACACATGAAATGGAATAATACATTACTCATTCATGATTTATATGTGGATAAACAATTTAAAAGAAAAGGTATTGGCAGCACTTTCATTAAAATGGCACAAAAACGAGCTCGTGAATTGGGAGTTAGAATGATTGTATTAGAAACCCAATCATCCAATTTTCCAGCTATCCAGTTTTATTTGAAAAATGGCTTTCAACTGATTGGATTAAATGTCAACTCTTATTCAAATGAAGATATAAAGAAAAAGGAAATTCGCATCGAAATGGGGTGCCTTATAGAAAATCACAATTAGCTTCGTTAGGGCACACCGCCCTCGATATGCATGTCCAGTTCCAAACTGTTTTATATAGACCATTTATAACGATCAGGAAGCGTGTCATTTCATTCTTTTACTACAGGGGAGACTTCTTCATCTGAAAGAACGTAAATGACACTGTCCTCATCTAGACTATCCTCTGCAATTCCTTCATTTTTCCATTCTACTATATTAAAAAGAACAATGTGATTCTCCAAAATTTCAGCTCCATCAAAAAGTATGAATAAAAGATGACCAAAGCATGATAAGTTCATGAAATCGTATCAATCCAATTGAGATTTGAGAAGGAACATGTAAAATAAAGCTACATAAAGAAAAACAAAGGCAACAGCGGAGGCTGATGATGAAAATATTAATGATTGAAGATAACCAGAGTGTTTGTACAATGACGGATATGTTTTTTCAACGAGAAGGATTTCAAGCGGAATTCGTCCATGATGGATTAGAAGGATTGAATCGATTTAAGCAAGAAGAGGATTGGGATCTGCTCATCTTAGATGTCATGCTTCCTTCAATGGATGGTCTGACCATTTGTCAAAAAGTACGCCAGATCAGTGATGTTCCGATTATTATGCTGACAGCAAAGGAAACGGAATCTGATCAGGTGCTGGGCTTCGATCTTGGGGCTGATGATTATGTGACAAAACCCTTTAGTCCGCTCACCTTAATGGCAAGAATCAAAGCAGTGAAACGACGTTTTGCTCAAACAACATCTACTCAAGAAGGAGCGAAAGAGGGTGAACGGCTAGAGACCGAACATTTTCAGTTAGATAAAAAAACGAGAGAAGTGTTTCTAGAGGGGAAACGGATCGAAAATTTAACACCAAAGGAATACGATTTGCTGTGCTTTTTTATACAGCATCCTCGGCAAGTATTTTCACGAGAACAATTGCTTGAGCAAATTTGGGGATACCAATTTTATGGTGATGAACGAACGGTTGATGTTCATATTAAACGATTGCGCCAAAAAATCGGAGACGGACCTAAGCCCTTTCTGTATACGGTATGGGGCGTAGGGTATAAGTTCGATGAAGATTAAATATTTTTACCAGTTGCTGATTAGTCACCTTGGGTTATTGCTCATTGCCATCATTATTATCAGCACCTTGATGTCTCATTTTGTGAAAGATATTGCTTATCAAAATAGGGTAGACGAAATGAGTTCGTATGGGAATGAAATTTTGGAGAATTTTAAACAATTGTCGAAAGCCGAGATGAACTTCCGTTTGCGTCCATTTGAAGACATTCTCTCGACGAGACAAATCCGTTTTTTCGTCTTTGATGAAAAAGGGACTGTGCTATCTCAGCAGCAAGAGATGCCGCCGCATGAAGCGTTACTCACAAAAGATTTGTGGGCCAAGCTCGCAAAAGGAGAAGAAATTATTGTCAAGCGAAGTGATTCACGCCGGCTTGATCAAGAAGCATCACTTGTGGCACTTCCTGTCATGGAAGACGGAAAGCTGAAGGGCGGGGTGGTGCTCATAGCTCCTATTCAAGGAGCAGAAGAGCTGATTGCTCAAATGAATCGGTATTTATATATCATCGTGTTTGTGGCATTGACGATTACCTTTATTCTCAGTCTGTTTCTGTCGAAGTTCCATGTGAATCGTATCAAAAAACTGAGAGAGGCAACTGAGAAAATTGCGCATGGTGACTACAACATTCATCTTGAAAACAAACACCTTGATGAAATTGGTACACTAGGTGAGGATTTTAATATGATGGCCAATCGTCTTCAACGGTCAAGAGAGGAAATTGACCGGCTCGAAAAGCGTAGGCGACAATTCATCGCAGATGTGTCTCACGAATTGAAAACACCGCTGACGACCATTCGAGGATTGGTCGAATGGCTGAATACTGCGGATGTGCCGGCAGAAGAGAAAGAGAAATGCTATGCGCTCATCACTGATGAAACAAAACGAATGTTGCGTCTCGTCAATGAAAATATGGATTATGAGAAAATCAGGTCGAATCAAATCACTCTTCAAAAATTTCACTATCCACTCATTGATACGTTTGAAGTGATTAAGGAGCAGCTGAGCCGAATGGCTGAAGAGAAAAACAATCAGCTCATGGTAGAGGTTCACCCTGAACAAAAGGTATACGCAGATTATGACCGGCTCATTCAAATTCTCGTCAACATCACAAAGAACGCCATTCAATTTACAGAAGGCGGCCGTATTTCTTTGAGAGGGAAAGAAGAGAATGGGGAAACGATCATTGAAGTAGAAGACACGGGAATCGGCATCGCACCTGAAGAAGTCAAACACATTTGGGAACGTTTTTATAAAGCGGATATTTCGAGAACGAATACACCATACGGAGAATACGGACTTGGCCTGTCAATTGTCAAACAGCTTGTGGACTTGCATGACGGACAGATTGATTTAAAAAGCGAAAAACATAAAGGAACAACATTTATCATTCGTTTACCGCTACCACAAGAAAAGGGCTAAACTCCGTTTAGCCTCAGCGTGTAGACAAACCCTCGCATTCGATGTCAGTCCTGCGTGCCGGTGCTCACGAATGTGAAATTCGCTCCGCGCCGGTACTCGTCTTTCATAGACTGCAAAGGTTTTCTATTACACTGAAAAGAAGAAAAGGGCTAAACTCAGTTTAGCCCTTTTTGGTGTATCATCACTTATTCTGTTTTGGAAAACGTTAGGCCGATATGAGCAAGTGCCTGAGGTAAATCCTTACGAATGGTGATGTCTTTAAATGAAATATTCGATTGAATCGCATTTAGCGCAAGGTCTTGCTTTATTCCTGTTAAAACAGCTGAAATGCCTAAAAGTCTTAACGTTTGCGCATAGCTGACCAAGTATTGAATGCTTTGTTCATTGAGTCGTTTTGTCCCTGAAACATCAATGACCAAATGAGAGAGCGACAGCCTGTAGCTTTCCTGTAAAATGGTTTCTAAAATATGCTGCGCACGTGTCTCTTCGATATCACCAAGAAGAGGGAGCACGGCGACACCGTCAACAACAGGTACGATCGGTACAGATAATTGCTGAATCTGCCGATTGGCCTGGTCGAGTTCTAAGACGTAACTCAACAAAGATGCCATCGTTTCAAACATATGAACATGCTCTTCTGTAAATTGCTGCGGCCTTAGATCAAGTCCACAAATGGTTCCATAGTTCGTACCATCAGTAAAATCGATGGGAACCCCAATAAATGATCCGCCTTGCAGCTGTTTCGTGACGTCTAAGTTTTTTGAACGCTCGTCCAAGCGGATATCAGGGATCAACAGCGTATCGCGATGATCGACCGCCAGCTTGCAAAATGTCTTCTCGTAAGGATTTTCTTCCCCTTCTTCAAGAAGCTGCTCGTCGTGATTTAGCACCTTCACAATCTGATTGGTGTTTTGATCATTTTTAGCAATAAACAGTGTATTCACATGAATGAATTGACTCATCATGTTTAAAATACTTGTAGAAGCATCATGAAAATTGCGAAACTGTTTTAATAGTTGTTGACGAGGCATGGATTAGGACTCCTTGTAGCTCCGATCAATGGACGGAACAATAGTTGATTTGTCTCTATCATACAAAATCAAACGAGAAATAGATATACTTTAATGCGCAAATCGTGTGAGATCAAAAAGACTGCCGATCCGGAGATCTGACAGTCTGCTGATTAAATGGAGACAGGCACCGTGGACATAGAGAAAAATTCCTCATATAAGGCTTGAACGGCTTCTTTTTCTTGAGCCGCTTTGACGCCAAACATCATGCTCACCTCTGAAGAGCCTTGGTTGATCATTTCAATATTCACTTTGGCTTTTGACAGCGCTTTTGCCGCTCTTGCTGTTGTACCAACATTATGACGCATCGCTTCTCCTACGACCATAATAAGCGAGAGGTTCCGCTCTAGAACCACTTCATCTGCATCAAGTACAAGCTTTAATCGGTCTAAAAGCTCTTGTTCAATCTGCTGCTCCTCCAGCTGATCCTGTCTTAAAATAATGGTCATATCATCAATGCCAGAAGGCACGTGTTCATACGTAAGGCCATATTCCTCTAACGTTTGCAACACCTTACGTCCAAAGCCCACTTCTCGGTTCATCAAATACTTAGAGATATAAATACTGCAAAATCCATTGTCTGATGCGATTCCCACAACAGGGCCATTCGTATGATCCCGTTGATTTACAATTTTCGTACCTTTGGCCGTTGGATTATTGGTGTTCTTAATCTGAACAGGAATGCCTGCCCGAAAGGCTGGAATAAGTGCTTCATCATGAAATACAGAAAAACCCGCATAGGACAATTCACGCATTTCACGGTACGTCAGCTCTGTGATTTCCTTTGGTTCATGAACGATTGTTGGATTGACGGCGTAGACTGCATCCACATCCGTAAAGTTTTCATACACATCTGCCTTCAGTCCATTTGCCAAAATGGAACCGGTAATGTCTGATCCACTGCGGGAAAAAGTGACGATATCACCCGCTAGACTAAAACCGAAAAAGCCAGGGAACACAATGATGCCAGAGCGTTCTCTTAATTTGTACAAATGATCATACGATTCTGGAAGGACTTGCGCTTGACCAGGCTCGTCGCTGACAAATAGACCGGCTTCTTTTGGATTCACATAGTGCGCTTCGACGCCTTGATGCTGAAAGTAGGCTGCAATCAGCTTTGCGTTATTATCTTCACCGCTTGCTTTAATCGCATCAAGATAACGCTCAGGGTGAGAAGAATCAGCCTGTAATAACGTGTTTACATCTTGCCGGATGGTGTCAATAATGTCATGACCTAACCCCAGCGCATCCGCAATCGAGGCATATCGCTCGATGACAGCTTCTTGTAAATCGTGTGCTTCACCTAAACGTAAATATTGTTCACCGCAGCTAATTAATAGATCGGTGACCTTCGTATCCGTTGAATGCCGTTTTCCTGGTGCGGAAACAACGACTGCTTTTCGAGCTGGATCTGCTGTGACAATGTCAAATACCTTTTGCAGTTGCTTGCCAGAAGCAAGAGAACTGCCACCAAATTTAACGACCTTCAATGCATACATCTCCTATAGTAAAAATTTTCTCACAAATTGAATAGTTTCTATTATCAACTCTTTTCTTCAAATTATCAAGGTTTTTCTTCTCTGAATGAACAAATGTATTTTTGGGGAGGACGTTATGTGTGAATATATGAAAAAAGAGCCGGCGATATGCCGAGCTCTTTGTCTTTATGAAGAAGAGGACGAAGAAGATAGCTCCTGCTTCATCACTTTGTTTTTACGTTTTTCTTTTAAGAAGAACGAGAGAACGAGTCCAATCACCGCAATAGCACCAGACACGATAAATGACGTATTCATGCCATGAACGGCTGACTTCATTGGATCGGATAATGCTGCATTGGCAGCAGAGCTGCTCATAATGGAGACAAGCACAGCCGTCCCGATAGAGCCGCCCATTTGTCTCATCGTATTATTCATTGCTGTCCCGTGCGGAATCAAATGCGGTGGTAACGAGTTAATACCGGCTGTTGTCAGCGGCATCATGATCATCCCAACCCCGATTAAGCGAAGCGTGTAGGCCACTGTAATGAGGGTAATCGATGAATCAAGACTGAGCATCATAAATGGCAGGGAAGTGACAGCTAATATCGTAAACCCGCCTAGAGCCAGCCCTTTACCGCCGACTTTGTCAAAAATTCGTCCGATAATCGGTGATAGGAATCCCATAAAGAGAGCCCCTGGCAATAAGATCAGCCCTGTATCAAGGGCAGATAACCCTCTGACATTCTGCGTATAGAGCGGCAGAATCGTCTCTGTTCCAATGAGTAAAGCAAAGACGAGCATACCGAGGAAGGTCGTTAAGCTAAAGATCGCAAACTTAAAGACGCCAAACTCAAGCATCGGTCTTTTCAAATTCGACTGACGCAGGATAAAGAAGAACAAGCTCACAGCGCCGACAATGAGTGAAATAAGAACGGTGGCACTCGTCCAGCCATACGTTCCAACACTTGAAAATCCGTACAGCAGTCCGCCAAATCCGAAGGAAGACAGGATCACCGATAAGACATCGATACGAGTGTCTCTTTGCTGTGTGACATTTTTCATTAAGAAGAAAGCAAGAATGAGATCAATGATACCGATTGGTAGAACAATATAGAATAAGAACTTCCAGCTAAAGGAATCGACAATCCAGCCGCCAAGTGTTGGTCCAAGCGCCGGTGCGAATGAAATCACTAGTCCGACCATACCCATGGCTTGCCCGCGTTTTTCTTTTGGGAAAATGGTTAAAAAGATCGTTTGCATGAGCGGCATCAAAATCCCTGCGCCAGCTGCCTGCACGATACGTGCTGCAAGTAGCACCGGGAAATTCGTGGCGAACGAAGCAAGAATGGTACCTGCTGTAAAAATGCTGAGAGCCGTTAAGACTAAGGAACGGCTTGAAAATTTCTCAATTAAAAAGGCCGTAATTGGGATGAGAATCCCGTTTGTCAGCATAAAGGCTGTGGTCAGCCATTGACCTTTACTGACATCAATATTGAACTCTTCCATGATATGTGGGATCGCTGGAATGAGAAGCGTTTGGTTTAAGATCGCAACGAACGCCCCAACGAGGAAAATCCCAACAATCACAGACCGGTTATACGATGTTGTTGATTGGTTCATATTATCCCTTCTTTATCTATAAAATAATGCTTTTCAGCTGTGACACGTTTTGTGATAAAACGCTGTGTTTGCCTAAATAATCAAGCAATGAGCTAATTAAAAAGGTTCTCGGTTGGTCCTTTGACAGTTCTTGACTCAGCAGTTCAAACGCAGAGAGGAGATCGTCCTTTTCTTCTCCGTTTGATAGTGTGTGAAGCTCTTGTTTCATCTTTGTTAAGTACGAGATGACAAGCTTTTCTTCATCATATTCTTCCTGTGTGGAAAGCAAATAAGAGTCCATCAGCTGATCTGTTAGCACAGGCTCAATGGAGCAAGGCTTTATTGATACACGGTCCATCACACCGATGATCATTTCGGCGGCATTTTCTAATTGGATGTTCTTGTGCTCAATCGCCAACATCAAGATGAATTCTCTCATTAATCCGTTGAGGACAATCACAAGATCCCACACATAAGGCGCAACAGATTCACCATATGTGCTTAAAATGATGTCTCTGTGCCGCTGCATGATAATGGAGCGTGTCTCACGTAAATGCTTAATGACGATGGGCGAATGCTGTGAAAAAGCTTCAAAGGACAGCATATTCAAAAATTTATGATTCTCTTTAAACTCTTCAAGCTCAAGCTTAATCTTTTTTGTGAATTTTTCCTTTTTGGACAGCGTCGTTTCGGAATGAATGATCTGAGAAATCTCTCTCATTTTGCGCTGATTGTATTTAATCAGTTCCAATAGAAGAGCTTCCTTTGAATCAAACAGTTTATAAATAGACGCTTTTGATATTTTACAGGCATCAGCAATTGACTGCATGGAGACACTCATATAGCCTTTTTGAGAAAATAATTTCTTCGATACCCGCAAAATCTCTTCTTGCTTTTCGTTCATCTTCATAAGTCCTTTCCGAATCGGCAAAACCATATGGTCACAATGGAAACCGAGTGGTCACTTTTGCTATGATAACAAAACCAATGGCACATGACAAGAAAATGAACTTAAAAAAATACCTGCCCCAATGACAGGTATTTATCCTTCCGCATGTGCGGCATATATGTGGATTTGTCCGTTACGTTCGATGATCAAAAGGTCTTTCCGCTCCTTGACAGAGTAAATAGGTGTTCCTTTTTTCAACCGAGAAGCTGTTCCATGTTCAAAATGTTTGGCAGCTGTTTTCTGAATGACACCTACTTGCAGGTGTTTTGTTACATTTAATGATTTTGTCCAATCTATGTTTGTTTCATAGATCGTTTCTTCCCATTGAAATAAATCTGCCTTTGGATCGAGAGTTAATAACTCTTCTGCACTAGGTGGTTTTGACTCAAATTGCTGAACAGATTGGCAGGCGCATAAGCTCGTTGCCAATAAGAGCATGAATAAGCAAGTCCATATTGTCCGTGTCAAATAAGGTTCTTCCCTTCAAAATAGTGTCTATGAGTCATAGTCGTTTCCATAGGTTGTCGCGTTACAATGTCATAGGCGAGTAACGAGATTGTATGTTAGAACAAAATACGATACATTTATCGTATGAATAATCCAAATCATCCAACCCAAGAAAACATGAGACTCATTTCTGTGCTGCAAGCATTGGCTGACCCTGTTCGGCTGGAGATTGTCCGCTGCTTAGCAGAAGCGGGTGAGAGAACATGCGGTACGTATCATATGAACATTGCCAAGTCCACGCTGTCGCATCACTTTAAAGTACTAAGAGAAGCAGGCATCGTGAAAGTGAGAATTGACGGGAAGCACCGTTACTACTCTCTCAGAAAGGATGACATTGATACCGCTTTTCCAGGCCTCTTGTCATCCGTTTTAGCTGTAGACAAGGAGCGGTGGTAAGAGAATCTTGCATCAACAAATGACAAATCCCCAAGGCATTGTAACCTTGGGGATTTGTGATGCGTCTCGTGTAAAATGAATTAGGCCATTGAATGATCCATAGACAGATGGACAATGTCATAAATGTGAATCTGCTGCTCTATATTCTCTGGTAATGAGTCCAGAAAAGAATATTTGACGCATTTCCATTTATCGGGGTTATATACGATGACTTCACCCTTATTGTTGTTAAAATGAGAAAAGAGATGGGCGATATCTAGGTTTTCCAGGCAATCAGTAGGATGAATCGTCACATACTCTTCAAGAACGAATTTGCTACGATGAAAGTCATTTGTTAAATGAACGGAATACGTGATGCCAATATTGATTTGTTTCCAGCCAAAAGAACGTAAAATATGATCAAATGACCCCTTAAACACAAAATCCGTCATGCCCTCCGATTGTTTCCAAATATACAATGGGCAATAGCCATTGTGTAAACTTCTATGTTTGTCTTTTTCAGTGATCAAATAAGCTTTAAATAATAAATCCTGATATCCATCTGTTTTCCATCCATTGTTCAGTACTCTTTTTCTAATGATATTCATATCATAATCCGCAGGCAGATCCACATGATATTGCATGGCATGCATAGAAACACTCCCTTTCAATAGCCATCATAATCGACTTCAAACCAGTTGAATAATACATATTTGTGTTATTGTTATCACAAAAAGTGATAGGTGATCATGATGAATATAAATGATTTGATTATTTTTATAGAGGTGTATCAAAAAGAATCGATTAATCAAGCGGCTAAAGCTTTAGGGTATGCGCAATCCAATATTTCTCAAAGAATCAAAGCGCTTGAAACTTTATATGATGCAACATTTTTTATCCGGCATCATCATGGAATCAGTTCAACAGGACAGGGGGATTTATTTTATCAATACGCTCAAAAAATCTTAAAAGAAACGAAGGCCATTCAACAAAAATTGACTTCAAAGAAAAAGACCGTTTTATGCTCTGAGCTTCTATTTACCGTTTTATACGAGCAGCATGTTTTAGAGGATATTCAAGCCACTGATTTTATCATTGCTTCATCAAGTACGATCAACAAAAAATTAACAGAGGATGTGTATGATCAAATTATTTCTTTTAATCAAATGGAAAAAGCGGAATATCAATTAAAAGAGGTAAAGAGCTTGGCATTGAACGTGTATGGAAAATCTAAAGAAATATACGATGATGATATTTCATTGGTCGTGAATCGTGATCAGCTTTGCCCATTAAGACATGAGGCCACGCGTATGCTGGGTGATCGAACCCTATTTGAGTTAGATTCGTTTGAAGGAATGATCAAAATCGTTGAACAGGGAGATGGTATTGCGTTACTGCCAACAAACTTAAAAAGCCTTCAAACACTCGTGAAATTGCTAGAAAAAAATATTCACATCAACTATTACGTTTATGAAAGAATGTGATCGTAACACTCCTCTATGGGGATAGTCCCGTCAAAGGAGTGCCACGATTCATCTACATGAGCTGTTTTATTTCCCATAAATCGAGTCATACAGGCGTTTCACCGCTGGCTTAATATCCTCTGGCCGCATATGAGAGAAACCGAGGACAAGCGGGACAAAGCCTTCTTTGTGACCAGGCACATGCTCATCAAGGGTAAAACGGTCCATCCCGTACATTTTCAGCTTTCGGTCTTTGGCACGCTGTAAAATCTCATGCTGCGTCCGATCTGAGCGGAATTCTGCGATAAAATGCAGCCCTGCATTTTCCCCGATAATCCGTACGTTGTCACAAAAGACAGTGTCGAGCTCTCCAATGAGCTGTTTTCGTTTTTCCTCGTATAGCCCATTCATTCTTTTAATATGCCGCTGATAGGCGCCATCTTTTATAAAATAAAGAAGGGTGTATTGTGTAAAAAGGTTGGCCGTTTGGATGAAAAAGTGCTGTTCTTCCTTATAGCGTCTTAATAAATGCTGCGGTAGCACCATGTAACTGATCCTTAAGCCGGGCAGCAATGATTTCGAAAAGGTCCCCATATAAATGACTTTGTCATAGCGGTCAAGGCTTTGCAGCGCCGGTATGCTGTCTGTGCCGTACTTAAATTCACTGTCATAATCGTCCTCAATGATATAGCGGTCTGGCTGATCAGCTGCCCAGTTTAACAGTTGTATCCTCCGGGAAATTGGCATGATCACACCTGTTGGGAACTGATGAGAAGGCGTAATGATCAAGACATTCGGCTTTTTTTTGTGAATGTCGCTCATCCGCACCCCTTTTTGATCAATGCCAATCGTTTCAATGCGGTGATGATTGTTTTTCAGCATTTGATACAGTCTGCGGTAGCCGGGGTTTTCTAATCCGTATATTTGATCAGCTGGAAGAATGCTTGATAGCGAATGAATGAGCGACTGTGTACCCGCACTTAAAATAAGCTGCTCAGGGTAGCATTTGACCCCTCGTGCAAGTCCAATCAGCCGGGCAATCGTTTCCCGCAGCTCATAGACGCCTTGTGGGTGCGGCAGCTCACCAAAGGCTTCTTGGTGGAGGTGAATCGCTTTTTGCTCACTTTTCAGCCAGCTTTTAAAAGGAAAATTGGCTGTATCAACAGAAATATGTGAAAAGGAATACCAGTCATTTCGCTCAATCGAATTCTCTTTTAAATCCGCTGGAAGGGAAGAGGGTTTCAGTTGACCTGATTCATGAAATGTTTCCAGTGATTCCACGAAAAAACCTTTCCGTTCAACTGAATATAAATATCCCTCGGCAAGCAGCTGTTGATAGGCGCCATTCACTGAATTGACGCTGACGTTTAAAGTATCTGCTAACTCTCGTTTAGATGGTAATTGATCGTGTGGTTGCAGGTTACGGTTTAAAATTTCCTCTTTAATTTTTGTATAAATTTGATGATAAATAAATCCGTTTTCCCCTGTTTGATCTAGTTGAATTGTCAGCATCTCGCCATGTCATCCTCTCTGGTACCATGAAAAAAATGATATTGGTACTTTCTATCATACCAAAAAATATTCAGAATAATAAAAAAGACATAAAGGGGATGGATGACAATGAGTCAAACGACAACAAACCGTTTTTCAACAGAGGAATGGCAGGGGAAAAGAGATCAATACGTCGCAAGAGGCGTAAGTAATGGCAACCGTCATCTTGCAGCGAAAGGGAAGGGAGCCGAGCTTTTCGATATTGATGGCAATCGTTTTATCGATTTTGCAGGCGCCATCGGTACATTAAATGTAGGACACTCCCATCCAAAGGTTGTGGAAGCAGTCAAAGCGCAGGCAGACAGCCTGATTCACCCAGGATTTAATGTCATGATGTACGAATCCTATATCGAATTGGCAGAAAAGCTATGCCACCTCACACCAGGCGACCACGACAAAAAAGCCATTTTCTTAAATTCAGGTGCCGAAGCGGTTGAAAACGCAGTGAAAATTGCCCGTAAATATACGAAAAGACAAGCGGTTGTCTCATTTACAAGAGGCTTCCACGGAAGAACGAATATGACGATGAGCATGACAAGCAAGGTCAAGCCTTATAAATTTGGATTCGGACCATTTGCGTCAGAAGTGTATCAAGCGCCGTATCCTTATTACTATCAAAAACCTGAAGGATTAAGCGATGCAGCTTACGACGAATACATCATCGATCAGTTCAATCAATTCTTTGTCGCAACCGTTGCACCAGAAACAGTCGCTTGTGTAGTGATGGAGCCAGTTCAAGGGGAGGGCGGATTCATTGTACCATCGAAGCGTTTTGTCCAGCATGTCGCTTCATTCTGTCAGCAGCATGGAATCGTATTCGTGGCAGATGAGATCCAAACAGGATTCGCAAGAACAGGGAAATACTTTGCGATTGAACACTACGATGTGGTACCAGACTTAATCACTGTGTCAAAATCACTTGCAGCTGGCCTGCCGCTGAGCGGTGTTGTTGGCAGAAAAGAATTACTTGATGCAGCGGACCCAGGGGAGCTAGGAGGAACGTATGCTGGCAGTCCATTAGGCTGTGTGGCAGCTTTGGCTGTACTTGATATTATTGAAACAGAACAACTGAATGAACGATCTGAATACATTGGACAAGTCATTGAGGACAAAGCGAATGAGTGGAGAAGTAAGTACTCATTCATCGGGGAAGTCCGGCGATTAGGGGCAATGGCGGCCATTGAAATTGTGGAAGATCAAACAACGCGTACACCAGATAAGAAGACAGCCGCAGCGATTGCAGCCTATGCAAACAAGCACGGACTACTCTTATTAACGGCAGGGATCAATGGGAATATTATTCGCTTTTTAACACCACTTGTCATCACAGATGAGCTGCTGCAAGAAGGACTAGGGATTATCGAAGACGCCTTCACAGCACGCTAAACAACAAAGGGGGATGGTTGTATGCAAAAACAACAAATGGCTAAAACCATGTCGCAGTCAGACGTACTGTTTTTATCCATTGGTGCAATGCTTGGCTGGGGCTGGGTTGTACTTTCGGGAGATTGGATTTTAACAGCTGGATTTTTAGGAAGTGTGATTGCCTTTGTCATAGGGGGCATTCTCGTCATCTTTATTGGACTAACGTATGCAGAGCTTTCCTCTGCGATTCCAGAAACAGGCGGAGGACTCGTCTTTGTCCAGCGGGCATTTGGGATCAAATCAGCGTTTGTCTCCGCATGGGGCGTATTGTTCGGTTATGTGTCCGTAATTACGTTTGAAGCTGTCGCACTTCCGACAGTCATTGACTATGTCATTCCAACACAGCATGTTGGTTTCCTATGGAATATAGGAGGATGGGATGTTTACTTTACATGGGTGTTGATTGGATCTGGCGGTGCGCTGTTTTTAACAGCTCTGAACTACATTGGCGCAAAGCCTGCTGCCATTTTTCAATCGGTGTTCACAGTGGCCATTATCCTGACAGGTTTTCTTCTATTAGGCGGAGCTACATTTAATGGAGATTTTGCAAACCTTGAGCCGATGTTTCAGGGCGGGGTTGGCGGTCTGATGGCTGTGTTAGTGATGATTCCCTTTTTATTCGTTGGGTTTGATGTCATCCCGCAGGTAGCGGCGGAGATTAATGCACCTAAGAAGATCATCGGGAGAATTTTGATTATCTCCATTGTGAGTGCGGTTGTATTTTATCTGCTCATTGTCTTTGGAGTAGCGGCAGGGTTGTCAAAAGGTCAGCTTGAGGCTTCATCACTGGCAACAGCAGATGCCATGGTACAGCTTCTTGGTCATCAGGCGTTTGGGACTGTGCTTGTCATTGGTGGTGTAGCAGGCATTGTGACGAGCTGGAATGCATTTATCATTGGTGCAAGCCGTATCCTCTATGCAATGGCGGAAAGAGGCATGATTTCCAAATGGTTTGCGTATATTCATCCGAAGTATAAAACTCCGACAAATGCCATTTTGTTCTTAGGTGCACTTGCATTTTTTGCACCATTACTTGGGCGTCCTGCCCTCGTGTGGATTGTTAATGCAGGCGGTGTGGGCATCATCGTTGGGTATTTGATTGTGTCCATTGCCTTTATGAGACTTCGCAAGACAGAACCTGAGCTTGAGCGTCCATACCGCATTAAATATTGGCGGACGACCGGCGTTTTTGCCATTGGACTCAGTCTCCTTTTTCTATCATTTTATTTTCCAGGGATGCCGGCTTCCTTATCATGGCCAGCTGAATGGATTTTGCTTTTAGGTTGGGCACTCATTGGGTATATACTATATGTAATGAATCCAAGAACGAAGGAGAAGGTAGAGCATGACAAACGAACTCAAAGTGTATAATCCTGCAACCGGAGAAGAAATTGCCTCAGTTGCTCAGCATACAAAAGAACAGATTGAAGCTGCGATCACTCGCTCACACAAAGCATTCAAAACATGGGCAAAAACGTCAGCCCATGAACGTGCAAATATCATTCGCAAATGGTTTGATCTCATGATCGAGCATAAAGAAAGACTTGCAAAAATCATCACAGAAGAAAACGGGAAGCCGTATCAAGAAGCATTAGGGGAAATCGTCTATGCCGCTGGATATATTGAATGGTACGCAGAGGAAGCAAAGCGGATTTACGGCAGAACGATCCCGTCTCATACGACAAACAAACGCCTATTTGTCACAAAACAGCCAGTCGGTCCTGTTGCCGCCATTACACCGTGGAATTTCCCTGCGGCGATGATTACAAGGAAGGCTGCACCAGCGCTTGCAGCGGGCTGTACGTTTATCGTGAAACCCGCTGAAGACACGCCGCTTACGGCCATTGAGCTTGTCAAATTAGGCCATGAAGCCGGAATTCCAGAGGATGCCTTGCAATGGGTGATTGGAGATGGAAAAGAAGTGGGGGAAATCTTCACAGATAGTCCATTGATCCGCAAGATCACATTTACTGGCTCTACACCAGTTGGAAAACATCTCATCAAAAACAGTGCGAGCACAGTGAAACACGTTTCTATGGAACTTGGCGGTCATGCCCCGCTGATCGTAGATAAGGACGCCAACCTTGAATTGGCTGTGAAACAAGCAGTGGCATCTAAATTCCGTAATGCAGGTCAGACGTGTGTTTGTGCCAATCGATTAATTGTCCATGAAGAAATTCATGAAGCATTTGCGCAAAGTTTCAGCAAAGAAGTGGAAAAGCTGAAAGTAGGAAATGGGTTTGAGGAAGGCACGTCCATCGGACCGATTATCAATAAGCGAGGCTTCGATAAAATTGTCGAACAAATTCAAGATGCCGTGGATAAAGGGGCGAAAGTTCTTGTCGGCGGCGATACACATTTTGACGATGAGAAGTCGTATTATTTTGTTCAGCCGACGGTGCTAACTCATGTCGACCCTTCAATGAACATTATGCATGAAGAGACGTTTGGTCCAGTGGCACCCATTACGACATTTAGCACATTAGATGAAGCCATTGAATTAGCAAATGATACACCTTTTGGACTTGCGGCTTATTTCTTTACAGAGAATTACCGCAATGGTCTCTATATATCTGAGAATCTAGATTACGGGATTATTGGCTGGAATGACGGCGGACCATCCGCTGTGCAGGCACCTTTCGGCGGTATGAAAGAGAGCGGTATTGGCCGTGAAGGTGGCATCGAAGGCATCGAGCCTTATTTAGAAACGAAGTATGTGTCAATTGGTTTAGACGAATAACATGTGAAAAAGACTGTCCGAGAAGCCTCGGTAGTCTCAGCGTGTAGACAAACCCTCGCATTCTTTGTCAGTCCTGCGTGCTGGTGCTCACGAATGTCAAATTCGCTCCGCGCCAGTACTCGTCCTTCCTAGACTGCAAAGGTTTTCTATCACGCTGAAAAGGAAGACAAAGGGCTAAAATCAAGTTCATTTTAGCCCTTTATCAACAATCTGTGACTGTCCGAGAAGCTTCGGCAGTCTTTTTTATGTTAAACAGCCGGTGGGAAAAGTTGATCCACCGTTTCTTTTGTTTCTCTGAGAATCTCGTGGATGTCGTCTGCAGATGCTTGTTCCATGCTGCTGAACAAGAGCCGTTCGACTGGCTCAACGCCGATCAGATCGAAGGCGGCTGTATCTGTCGTCATGTGATGGCTGGGGGTGATGATCATATTTGAATTAAGAAAGGTCCTCGGTGCATCATGCGTATTAATAATGACCCCTTTTTTGTCTCGAAGCAGATTTTTCACCACTCCGTTTTCATTGATCTCATACGCAAACCCCTCTGAAAAAACGCGCTCTACATAACCCTTTAGCATCGCCGGCAAGCCTGTCCACCATATTGGAAAGATAAACGTGAGGACATCAGCTTGTTGAATCAGCTTCTGCTCTCTTTGAACCGGTGCCGGCACATGTCCGTTTCTCATGGCAACCTTTTCTGCTGTTGTCAGCTCTGGCGGAAAGCCAATGCTATACACATCACGAACCGTCACATCATGACCATTGTTCAAAAGAGTGCTTACAACAAGATCTAATAGGGTTTGATTTAAGCTTTGCTGGGGATGAGCAAATATGATTAGATGGTTCATCTCATAGCCTCCTAGGTGGTCATGTGTCTCATTATGGCATGCACGAGTATCCTATTCAATCCTATATTGGAAATGATAGGTTGGGAAAATAAAAAGCGACCGCTTGAAAAAACGATCGCTCATGTAAGGCTTATTTCTTTCTAAAAGCAAGTCCAAGTGCAATTAATGCCACAACTAAGGCTGCAATGGACAGACCAAGAACAAGTGGTGAAGAAGAAGAAGAGGCTGTTTCAGATGCCTTTTCTTCTTTTGGTTTTTCTTGACCATGTGAATCCGTTACGGTATTAGACGCAACAATATTTGTGATCGAATGAGGCTTATCAGCGTCCTTGTCGCCAGTCCATTCAACTACTGTTCCATCCTTGTAATATTGATACGCATCCCATGCCGCTTCGCCGGCTTTTTCAGGGTTTTTTGCGACAAACACGAATTGCTGGAACTGGCCAGCAAGGACACCATCGCCAGTTGCTTCCCAAGTGACTCTTGTGACTTTTCCGTTTTTCTCTTCAGTTGTTGTTTTCCAGCCAGGCACTGGCTCGTATTGCTGGAATTCTACGCCTTTAGGCATCGTGATGACAACCTTTGTTGTCGGACTGTCGCTTTCAGAAGGTACTTTTAACGTATAGGTTTCCCAAGCATTCGTTGCAGATGTATCAGGTTTGACTGTCACGTGTGCACTCACAGGAATCGCCAGTAAAAATGAAGCGAGAAGCATTGGTAATAAAGCTTTAACGTATTTTTTCATATGATATGAACTCCTTTTAGTTTCTTCTAATGAATGTCGTATCGATGTTGTCAAAAGAACCAGTTAATGCATGAATCTCAATTTTCCAAGTGCCTTTTTCATTTAGTAAGAGGTTTTCAGCCGAGAAGTGTCCATTCTTTAATCGTTTCAGCTGAAATTCGTTTGGCGTTTCATCACCGAACAAGGAGACTTTGTGGATCTTAGCTGTCACTGATTGAATGTCTGTGATCGTTTGTCCATCCTTCTTCGTAAATGCCACCTCGAACGTGTTTTTACCTGGAGCATTCGGGGTAATGCTCAAAGACACAAGGTCACGATGCTCCACCTGATTGGCTCCAAAGAATGGCTCTGGTGCAGGCGGCGGAGGACTTGGGATATTGGTGAATACGGCTGTTAATAGTAAAATAGCGATCCCAATGATCCACTCTGCTCGTAAAGATACGTTTCGTTTCTGCTTCTTTTCCCATCTCAGCATCAAATAATGGACGAGCCCAAGAAGACCCATGATGATAAATAAACCAAGTTTGATTAAGAAGGTGCGTCCATAAGCTGATTGGAAAAGGGCATCAAATGATTGCAGAATAAAAATCGCATTCACAAACCCAGAAAACACAATCAGTCCAACTGAGAGCAGTGCCCACGGATGAAAAGCTGTCAGGGTGCTGCGTATGAGCGGCTGATCTTCATTCGGCAGTTTCTTCATCAAAAGAAGGACAATGGCTGTTAAGCCGCCGACCCAAATAGATGCAGAAATGAGATGAATGAAGTCAAGTGACGTTGTCAGTATTTTATTATCTGTTGCGGCTGGATGACCGATTTGTGCTTTTAGCCATAGGAGCACAGTGAAAATGAGCAGCGGGAACAGCCATACCCGGAAGGAAGTGAAGTTTCCTTTTTTCATCGCCACAATCGTCCAGATCGACAGTAGAACAAATGACGCCATTAGCATCATCCACAGACTCCCGCCCGAAGTCGACGCAATGGTTTCTTGTAAAAGTGATGGTTGAAATGCCCCTAAAAAGGACACGTCTGCCGCTGACTTAGTTTGAATCGGCAGCTGGAACAAGAGTGCTCCGCCCATCATGATCAATGAAACAGTTAAGAGTCGCTTCATTCGCCGAGCTAAAACGTCGGTTATGGCCGCTTTAAACCATAGAAGCCCAAATAAAATGGTTCCAAGAAATAAGCTAAATGACGTATACAGAAAGGCTTTGTCAATGGTTGAAGCCATATCGATGGATTCACTTGATTGTCCTTGATCTAATTGATCAAATCCTCCATCCGCTTTTCCGATACTAAACGGAATCATGCCAGACACAGAGTGCCCATCGGCTGATACCGCATTCCACTGAATGGTGTAAATGCCTTTTGGTAAATTCTTTTTTAAAGCTGCTTCCATGATCTTTTGCTCTTTGATGACCGTATCTCCTTGATCCACACGATCCCCTTTTGCATTGAACACCTTAATGGCATGAAATCCACTTTCGATCCCTTCACTAAAGGTGATCGAGACTGCAGGAGGCTGCTGATCCAGCTCTTCATTTGCTACTGGATTTGAGCTCACCACATATGCATGAGCAAATGCTTCTTTTGGAATGAAAAATGAGAACATGAAGAGAAGCAGCAGAAGCCACTTACGATATTTCAACAATGTGAATAACCGCCTTTCTACCTATGAAAATGTCTCATGTATCAGAAAGAAAGCGGCAGTAAACTGTGAGTCACAGAAAAAACCGCTCTTTCTATTGTACCGCCCACTCTAAAAGGTAAACGAAACAAATAGCAAGATGGTTCACTTTTTCTGTGTCATGTCTTGTCTGCGCAGACGTTTCTTGAATGTTTGATCAATATAAGCCTATTCGATTTAAGTAGAGGAAACAAGAAGTGACCATTTGAAAGTTGTGAAATTCCAATGAATTTTGCGCCAAAACAACAGTAGATTCAACTTTTACCCCGCTATCATCTATGGTATGCCGAGAAGTGTCACATCATTTTTCAATTTTGTCACACACTAAGTGACAAAGTGACATTTAGTTTCAATTGAAGGGAAAGTGAAAGCGTTTTACGATAGGTATAAGGGCTTCACTGACTCTTGTTCTTATATCTTTTGACCTATAAAGCCCGAAATAAAGGGAGAGAAGAAAGGGGTTTTCACAGATGCAGGAAAAAAGCGGATTCCGCGTGAAAGTACAGCGCTTTGGAAGCTATTTAAGCGGTATGATTATGCCGAATATTGGTGCATTTATTGCATGGGGACTCATTACAGCTTTGTTCATTCCAAGTGGTTATCTTCCGAATGAGCAATTAGCTACACTCGTTGGACCGATGATTAACTACTTACTGCCGCTCTTAATTGGTTACACAGGCGGTAAACTCGTCTATGACCATCGAGGCGGAGTGCTCGGTGCTACGGCTACGATTGGGGTCATTGTTGGCTCAGACATTCCAATGTTTTTAGGTGCCATGATCATGGGGCCGCTGGGCGGTTATCTTATTAAGAAAATCGACCAGCTGTTCAAAGACCGAATCAAATCTGGCTTTGAAATGCTTGTGAATAACTTTACGGCAGGTATCCTCGGTGCCATTCTTGTTGCCATTGCATTCTATGCTATCGGCCCAGTGGTACTAGGTCTGAATAAAGCCCTTGCGGCAGGTGTAGATATCATTGTCAATGCTCATTTACTACCGCTGGCAAGTATCTTCATTGAACCTGCAAAAGTATTATTCTTAAACAACGCGATTAACCAAGGTATTTTAGGGCCGTTAGGGGTCGAGCAAGCAGCGAAGACAGGGCAGTCTGTTCTGTTCTTGCTTGAAACAAACCCAGGGCCAGGCTTAGGTGTTCTTCTTGCGTATATGTTCTTTGGAAGAGGAAATGCGAAACAGTCTGCACCAGGTGCCATTGTCATTCAGTTCTTAGGAGGAATCCATGAAATTTACTTCCCGTACATCTTAATGAAACCAAAACTTATTTTGGCTGTCATTGCAGGGGGAGCAAGTGGTGTCCTGACGTTCACATTATTAAATGCAGGATTAAAAGCTGTGCCGTCACCAGGAAGTATTATTGCGCTTATGCTGATGTCTCCAAAAGGCGGTCACCTTGCCGTTTTAGCAGGTGTTGTCGTAGCAGCTATCGTATCGTTCCTTGTCGCATCGGTCATTTTGAAAGCATCTAAAGAAGTTGACGAAGATTTAACAGCAGCAACAGAAAAGATGCAGGACATGAAAGGCAAGAAAAGTGCAGCAGCCGCTGCTCTTACAGCACAAAATGAAAATGCTGAAGCTAATGAGCAAGCAGCATCTCCAAGTGACGTCAATCCAGATGACGTGAACAAAATCATCTTTGCCTGCGATGCAGGGATGGGTTCAAGTGCAATGGGTGCGTCCATTCTGAAAAACAAAGTGAAAAAGGCAGAGCTTGATATCGATGTGACAAACACATCGATCAGCAACATCCCAGACGATGCGGATGTGGTCTTTACTCATAAAGATTTAACAGACAGAGCAAAGGCAAAGCTGCCAGGCGCTGTGCATATCTCAGTGGATAATTTCTTAAACAGCCCGAAATATGATGAGCTGATTGAGAAATTGAAAAAATAACATGACGAAACGGGTTGAGTCCAATTTTTCCTAATTGAACTCCCCGTTTTGGTTGTTTTCCTGATTTTTATTCTAAAAAAGGTGTGTGATCATGTATGAAACAAGTACTTTCTAAAGACAATATTTTTCTAAACGAACAGGCAGGTTCTAAAGAAGAAGCCATCAAAAAAGCAGGCGAAGTCCTCGTAGCAAACGGCTACGTCACAAGTGATTATGTCGACAAAATGTTTGAAAGAGAAGAGATTTCTTCTACATTTATGGGGAACGGCATTGCAATCCCTCATGGAACAGAGGATGCGAAAGCGGCAGTCCTTCATTCAGGGATTTCGATTATCCAAATTCCAGATGGTGTTGAATATGGTGAAGGAAATGTGGCGAAAGTCGTCTTTGGGATCGCTGGGAAAAACAACGAGCATCTTGACATTCTGTCTCAAATTGCGATTGTCTGTTCAGAAGAAGAAAATGTAGAACGGATCATTCATGCAAAGGATCAGGATGAACTGATCGCCATCTTTAACGAGGTGAACTAACATGAAGGCACTTCATTTTGGAGCAGGGAATATTGGCAGAGGGTTTATCGGATCTTTGTTAAAGACATCGGGCTTTGAGCTTGTCTTTACCGATGTGAATGAAGCGGTCATCAATGAGCTGAATGAAAGAGGAGAATACACGGTTGAACTCGCAGCACCAGGGCAGAAGCAAGAAATCGTCGGGCCCGTATCAGCGATCAATTCTTCGCAAAATCCAGCAGCATTAACAGAGGCGGTTGCCACAGCCAATTTGATTACAACAGCTGTTGGACCAGCCGTATTGAAGATCATTGCCTCATCGATTGCTGAAGGATTAAAACAAAAAAAGCCAGACCATATCATCAACATCGTGGCATGTGAAAATATGATTGGGGGAAGTGCTCATTTAAAAGAAGCGGTGTTCTCTCATTTAACAGCAGATGAGCAAGCAGTGATATCACAAACCGTTGGCTTTCCAAACGCTGCGGTTGACCGCATTGTTCCGATTCAGCACCATGAGGACATTCTCAAAGTGTCGGTTGAACCATTTTTCGAGTGGGTCATTGATGAGACGGGCTTTATTGGAGATGTTCCGCAAATTGACGGAGCGACCTTTGTCCGAGATTTGACGCCGTATATTGAGCGGAAGCTTTTCACCGTCAATACAGGACATGCACTAGCGGCTTATGTCGGGTATCAGCAAGGCGTAAAAACCATTAAAGAAGCTGTTGATACACCAGACATTCGTCAAGTTGTCGAAGGTGCCCTTCATGAAACGGGCAGTTATTTAATTGACGCGTATGGCTTCCGAAAAGAAGAACATGATGCGTACATTCAAAAAATCATCAAACGATTTGAAAATGCTTTTATTTCCGATGAAGTGACTCGTGTCGCACGCTCTCCTCTTAGAAAGCTGGGAGCAGATGACCGTTTAATCGGTCCAGCGAAAAAGATCAAGCAGCCAGTGTACTTAATCAAAGGGATCGCTGCTGCTTTGGCTTACGACTTTGCAGAAGACGAAGAAGCGGTTCGCTTGCAGGCATTAAGGAAAGAAAAAGGCATTGAAGGTGTGCTTCAAGAGGTATGTGGACTCAAACCTGAAGACGATCTCTATCAAGCCATCCTCAAAGAAACCGAGCGATAATCAAAAAATCCCTTTCTAACGTGAAAGGGATTTTTCTATGACTTTTTTAATACTTTCCCCAGCATGACGATATATGTAGTAAGGGGGAATTAGAACATGAAAAAGAAAGCGTTTGCTTCAAGAAGTGTCTTTTTTCAATTGATGTCAGCCATTATCGTTATTACAATTTTAACAGGCGGACTTGTAGGAACAACGGGGTATTTTTTAGCGAAAAATGTCTTAATTGATGCAGGGAAAGCAGATTTAAAACACATCGTAAATGGAGCGATGGCCACTCTTGAACAATTGAACGACCGTGTGGAGAACAAAGAACTGACGCTTGAACAGGCGCAGGAACAAGCCCGTATTTACTTGAGCGGGCCTAAAAATGACAACGGCAAAGGGTACCAATTTCAAAAATCAGATTTTATCTATAAAAATAAAGGCTACCTTGTCGCATATGGAGCCGATTATTCATCACAGGTTCATCCGGTTAACGACATCGGCGTCATCCCAGATAACACGACAAACCGTCAAAAAATGGTCGCTGGCGCCACAGCAAAAGGCGAAGATGCACACTATATCACCTATATGGATAAAGACGATGCCACGGGGGAAGAAAAGCAAAAACTCGCTTATATGAATCAGTTTACACCGTGGAATTGGAGTATAGGAATCGCCGTATTTCAGGATGAATTTTATAAAGAACTAGAGCAGATGAAGCTCTATATTATTCTCATTACAGCAGGTGTCGCTCTTTTAAGTATGGGCGTCTTTTATTTGGCAGCCCGAGGAAAAGTGAGACTGCTCAAGCAAGTCACGGCTGCTTCAAAAGAAATTGCGGCGGGCAATCTTGAACGCACCAGCTTAAAAGAAACCTCGGATGAAATTGGGCAGTTGGCAAAAGGCTTTAATCATATGTCAGGAGAGCTCAGAACACTTGTGAGCGGTTTGCAGGAAACGAGCAGCCAGCTCGTCGAATCTGCGACAGATCTATCCGCCATCTCTGAAGAAACATCCGCTAGCAGTGAAGAAATTGGCAGAGCGATTGGAGACATCTCAACAGGGACCCTTCATCAGGCATCAGACCTTGAGGTAGCCAATCAACAAATGACTCAGTTCAATCAATCCATTGAAAATGTCAAAGAACAAAGCGACCAGATCAAACGAATTTCAGACCAGTCGAACCAATCTTCCGAGCAGGGTCAGCAAATTGTCCAGCAATTAAAACAATCAAATGAGCAATCCATTCAGGCATCTCAAGGCATTCGATCAGGGATTGAGCAGTTAAGTACAAAAGTACAAGATATTTCTCAAATCACAGATACCATTGAAAGCATTTCAAACGAAACGAACTTACTGGCCCTGAATGCGAGCATTGAAGCAGCTCGTGCAGGAGAGCATGGCAAAGGATTCTCGGTTGTGGCGAGTGAAGTGCGGAATTTAGCTGAACAGACAAAGCAATCAGCTGTTCAAATACAGCAGATGATTCAAGGCATTAAAGAAGAAACGACGGCTACAGCTGGCATGATGTCCAAAACAATGGATCGTTTTGCCGAGCTTGATGAAGCGGTTCATGCAACAGAACAAGAATTCAATTCCATCTCTACATCGATTTCACAAACCATCGTTGAAACGAATGCGATGGCAAAAGAGCTGAATACATTACTGGAACAAAACGACCTCATCACAAAAGCGATGCATGGTGCAGCGCATATTTCTCAAGAAAATGCCGCAGCGATTGAAGAAATCACTGCATCTACTGACGAACAAGTCACCGCCATCTCCAATGTGGCGAAGGCAGCAGAAAGGCTCAATGAGCTAAGCATGCGATTGAATCAAGATATTGCACGTTATCGTTTATAAGGTATGGTCAAACGGACGTCGAAAAGTCGATGTCCGTTTTTTTTATTTAGACTTTCGTCCTTATTGCCCGTCGCTTTTGATTTGTTTGGTACGTTCGATAGGATTTCCAAGCATTGGCACATAAAAGCCCTGTGAGTAAGTAAGATAAGCTATTAAATAAATAGAAGTCCACACATGAAACGACAGCACAGAGGATACCAAAGATGATTTGATCACGATTCTTTGCTGGTGAAGTAGGTGGATCAGTCAACATAAAGAATGCAAGGAACAAGACGGCATTTAAGTAGGGCGTCATAAAAGCAGATGAAGCATCCGTTAGGCCGATGAATCCCAATATGAGGTGGATCAGGCCGTATGCGGCTAGAAAGGCGAAAACTTGCGGGAACTTTTGTACGCGGCTTGTCACCAAATAACCACAGGCCACCACAAGGATTATGGTCCACCAAGGTAAAAGAGACATACCGCCCCACCAGCTTTGATTGGAAGAAAATAAAATGACTGAGAGCCATAAACCAAACGCAGCTGGATTCAAAATCGGCTTCTTTTGATAAGTGATGACATGCTTAGATAAAATGGCCGCTGCAGCTGTGAAAGCAGATACAGCAAAAGAAGTGGCTGGACTGAGAACAATGCCAATAATCAGCCCTGTGAGCAGAGCTCCATCAGGGAATGTGTGTTTATGACGTTTCCGAATCACTCTTGTAATAAAAGTGTCAAGAATCAGTGCTGTCCCGATGCTGGTGGCAACTGTAGTGAGACCACTAAGAAATCCAGTGTGCAGACTGCCGGCGGCTAGAAGAACCAATAGAATGGCAATGACATACCGTTTCGGCGTCCGAATGTAGGTTTTTAGTGAAGGCGATGATTTCAAAAATGTTTGGTCTGTGGTTGGTGCTGGCTGTAATTCCATGATGGAACCTCCTTCATCTCCGGTGTTAGGGTCATATCAGCATCTTGATCCACCATCACGGCAGGTATTTCATGTTCGGCTAAAAAAGAATAACCTCCTTCTCTACCTAATAAAAAAGCAGCTGTAGAGAGACTATCTGCGAGCATACCGAGTGGTGCAATGACGGTACAACTTAACAAACTTTGTTCAGACTGTTTCGTTTGAGGGAGAATCAAATGGTGCGTATGAGGATCATTACGGCTGATCCGTTCATAGCTTCCAGATGTACAAATCGCACAATTAGTCGTTTGAATGACCGAGATGTTGGTCTGTTTGTGAATGGGATGCCGAATCCCAATTGTCCACTCTTCTTGTTGTTCGTTAAATCCAGATACCAACACATCCCCACCAGCATTCATCATAAAGCCTTCCCATGCTTCAAGCTCTTTTGCGGCAAGATCGCACGCGAATCCCTTTGCAATAGAACCAAAATCCAAAATCAGCGGTTTGTTCAAATAAATAGTCCGATTCTTCTCGTTTAACTGGACGTCACGGTAATGAACGGCTGTATGTGGTACGTCATCTGATGAAAAAGTTTGTCCTGTCGTGTACAACCGATTGAATCCTTTTTGTTCCATGACTTTCCCGATGGTTGGATCATACTTGCCATTTGTTAACTCGGCTAACTCTAGCGCATAGGCTGTTAAATCGAAAAGCATTTCACTGACTAATACCTCTTGCTTTGAACGATTGGCTAACTTCATGACTTCAGAATCAGAGCGGAAACGGCTAAAACGATGCTCGATATCGTAAAAAATGGAAAAGGCACGGTTGATGTCTTCTAAAACAGCCCGTCGATCTTCTTCATAGGCAACCACTTGAATATTGATAACAGTTCCCATAGCCAGCATGGATTTTTGAAAAGTAATGAGTTTTTGTTGTCCTAACCATTTCATCATAGTGTCTCCTCTCTATGCCTTTGCCTGCTCTAAAGCCTGAGCAACGGCTGTTTCAAAATCCTGAGTACTTAATGTTGCGCCGCTCACCGTATCTACATCAGCACTTTGTCTGATAACCACTTCATTAGGTAATGATGAAATGGAGCTTTGCCCGTATCTTGTGTTATCACTCGTAATCTCGACAGAAGTGATATTTCCTTGTTTGATGGTAACAGATACACTGATAGAGCCAATTTCATTTGATCCAGTACCAGAGAAAGTGCCATCCTTGAGTTCAGTTTCTGAAGTGGTATCTTCTGTTTGAGTGGCGGTAGTATCTGATGTGAGAGATGTATCGTTTGAAGAAGCGTCTGCTTGTGTATTTGATTGTGCTGTTTGAACGGCTTGAGCGTGATGGGTAGTTGCATAACCAGTGATGTATAAGCTGCTGATGGCTGCGGTGCAAAGACTAATCATTTTCTTATTTATTTTTGCCATGATGTATCCTACCTCCTATTACGATCTACTATATAGAAGAAATTTGAACAAACCATGAACAAGAAAAGAACGATTTTAGATAATAGGCAATAAGAATCAAGATATTACACGTTATCATTTATTTTTGACTGTGGTTCATTTATCAGGTAGGATGAAATAAATCTAAACCTTGCTCACGCAATCAAAAAGGAGTGTTTCGGCCATGAAAAAGAAAATATTGATGTTCTTACCTTGTGGCTACGGATACTCCACTGCTGTTTTCTTTTAGGTAGACAAAAATTGGTGAAGTCTGTCTACAGGAAGAAAAACACGCAGAAAAATCATAGTGAGTGAGGGATTTACATGGAGAAAATCACGAGAAAAAATCCAGAAAGTATGCCGAAACCCGTTGGCAACTACAGTCATATCACAAGGGTGCCAAAGGGTGCGGGGTTATTTGTGACATCAGGTCAAGTAGGGACAGGAGCGGATGGACAGATCCCATCAAGCTTGAACGACCAAGTAACCAATACGTTTGAAAATATAAAAAAAATCCTTGCATCAGAAGGATTGAATGAAGAACATGTCATCAAAGTCAATATTTGGGCAACAGAAGAAATTGATTGGGATCATCTATATCCACAGTGGGATGCAATCTTCAAAACGGCATATCCATCAATGACCGTTGCCTATGTGACTGCATTAGGGTGGCCAGAGCTGAAAATCGAAATAGAGCTATGGTGTGCCGATATTTAATCAAAAAAAGAACAGTGCAAACTGTTCTTTCAGCGTGTAGCCAAACCCTCGCATTCTTTGTCAGTCCTGCGTGCTGGTGCTCACGAATGTCAAATTCGCTCCGCTCCAGTACTCGTCCTTCCTAGACTGCAAAGGTTTTCTATCACGCTGAAAAGAAGACAAAGGGCTAAAATAAAGAATCATTTTAGCCCTTTGTCAACAATCTGAAAGAACAGTGCAAACTGTTCTTTTTTTGATGAGTATTTATGAAACAACTTGGAATCGCTTTGTAATGAATGCACCGAGAAATGCACAGGCTGTGTAGATGATGATCCAAATGAGAAAAGATTCATTTCCACCAATAGAGGTGAACATCAGAATCACACTCGCTACCAGCACAATCAAGGTGGGAAACCAAATGTTCTTTAAAAACAATGTACCGAAAATACCAATCAGCACAGAGATCATAGGTAAACCAAATACAACGAATAAGACAAAAACAGCCATGTTAATTACTCCTTTGAACCAAATCAACTATTTACATAAAAACATATAACAGTGCTGCCCCCATATGCGGAAGAGCAAAGATGATGAAAAGAAAAGCCGTATCAAGACGAAACATCCGGTGTTCTTTTGTTTCAGAGTGATAGGCCGCTCGTGCCTCGTCCCCGTTGGTCCATGCACCCATAAGAAATCCAGACACGACGAATGCAATAATAGAGATTCCACCACTGACAAACCCAATCCATTCATGGTGCTGTAATATGAGCGCCGCACTGCAAATCACCAGCATGGAGCAAACACCAACAAAAAAAGCATGTTTCTTTCTCATTACGCTTCACTCCTTCGGACAGCTATTAGGAGACCGCATCACATATTTCAATGAAATGTCCATCAGGATCAGACACATAACTGACCGTTTGTCCCCACGGCTTCTTAGCAGGTTCCTTGATGACAGGTACCCCTTTTTCCTTCAAAGACGCAATGGTTTCATTCACATCATCCACAACAAAGCCAATCTCAAACGTTTGTGATGAGCTGACTGCCTCTGGAACAGGCAGCTCAAGTGCCTCTTTCACATCTTGGCGTGAATTAATCGATAGGGTGACTTCTCCTGTATCAAACTCAACATAGGATTCAACCCTCAATTTAATCGGGAAACCGAGGATATGATGGTAGAACTGAATACTTGCTTCAACATCGTTTACATATAGAATGGTATATTTCATTTTCATATGGAAAGCTCCTTTCTTCATATACGTGTCAAAACCGGAAAGGTTTCCCACTCATTTTACCACATAGGTCATAAGATTCATTGAATTCCAAAAAAACCAATATTTTCACCTCGATCGTCTTGAAAAACAAAATGTGGTGACATATGATAAAAATGTAAAATGAGAAAAAATAGGGGGAACTTACATGTTAAAAAAAATCATGGTCGCTGTCTTGTCTTTCGGTCTTTTACTTAGCTTTACACAAGTTGACACACACACAGCGGATGCAAAGACAGTCAAGTACAAAAACTGCAAAGCACTCAACAAAGTATATAAAGGCGGCGTGGCAAAAAGCAAAAATACGAAAAACAAAGGTGGAAAAACGAAGTACAAGCCTTATGCATCAAAAGCACTTTACTTAAAAAATAAACACCTTGACCGTGATAAAGACGGCATTGCGTGTGAACGTTAAGAAGAAGTAAAAAGACCTGTCACAAGGTCTTTTTTCTATGGGATCAAACTCGTCCCTTTGTGCCATCTTCATCTTTATATTAAAATAAAGATAGATTCAAAAAATGATACAAAGTGGGGTACTCAATTTGTCAACACAAGCTGATAAGAAAGACATCCGATTGATTGCCATTGATATGGATGGCACGCTGTTAAACAGTGAGCACGTCATTCCTGAGGAAAATAAACAAGCCATTAAAGAAGCAGAAGCCAAAGGGGTCCATGTGGTGATTAGCACAGGACGTACGCTGATGACATGCCGAGAGCTGGTCGAGCCGCTGAAACTCTCTTCCTATCTTGTCACAGCGAACGGAAGTGAAATTTGGGATTCAAACTTCCAGTTGATCGAACGAGAACTACTGCATCCCGATCACGTTCAGATGATGTGGGATCTAAAAAACAGATACGAAACCGATTACTGGGCATCTACTGTGGATAAAGTGTGGAGAGGAGAATTCCCAGAACGCATTCATGACCACGAATGGCTGAAATTTGGTTTTGATATTCATGACGATGCTGTTCGTGAGGAAGTCCTCCATACATTGAAAACAAATGGACAGCTAGAAATCACGAATTCCAGTCCAACCAATATCGAAGTCAATGCAGCAGGCATTAACAAAGCGGCAGCTCTTGCAAAAGTTGCAGAACGCATTGGCTGTACAATGGACAACGTCATGTCACTTGGCGACAGCCTGAATGATATGGCGATGATTCAAGAAGCCGGATTAGGCATCGCAATGGGCAATGCACAAGAAGTTGTGAAAGAAGCGGCTGATTGGATTACGGCTCCTAATACAGAGCATGGGGTAGCAAAAGCCATCCAGCATTGGGTGCTGTCTAAATAAATGAGTAGAAAAAGTGAGAGGATATGACCTCTCACTTTTTTTGTTTTCTACTAGTTCTATTGTTATATTTTCTGACAATTTCATGTGCAGTCTATCCAAAGTTGGTATAATCAATATAAATTCGAATATTCGGACTTTCTATTCCGTAATTCGGAACGACAAGGAGGGGTCCTATGTATCAAGTGGATATTAACTGTGATTTGGGAGAAAGTTTTGGTCAATACACCATCGGTTCAGATGAACAAATTCTTGAATATGTTACCTCAGCCAATATTGCATGCGGTTTTCATGCGGGAGATCCAACTGTGATGAGAAAGACGGTTAAAATGGCACTGGATAAAGGGGTTCAAATTGGTGCACATCCAGGTCTGCAAGATTTAGTCGGTTTTGGCAGACGTCCAATCGCTATCTCAGCAGAGGAAGCCTATGATCTTGTGATCTATCAAATTGGTGCACTATCAGCCTTTCTGAAAGCAGAAGGCGGTACGATGCAGCACGTTAAACCACATGGCGCCCTTTACAACATGGCGGCTAAAAATACTGAATTATCTGAATCAATTGCGAAGGCTGTGTATGATATTGATCCTAACCTTGTGTTATTTGCGCTGTCAGGCAGTGAACTTGCGTCAGCAGGGGAAAGAATCGGTCTTCAAGTGGCACATGAAGTTTTTTCTGATCGGACGTATCAACCAGACGGGACACTGACATCCCGCCGTGAACCTCATGCACTCATTGAAGAGGATGAAAGGGCAGTTCAGCAGGTTATCCGTATGGTAAGAGAGGGGAAAGTTCGGACAGTGCAAGGGGAAGATGTTCAGCTCAAAGCAGATACGGTGTGCATCCACGGGGATGGCAGTCACGCGCTTCAATTTGCAAAAACCATTACAGCGAAGTTAAAAGAAGCCACTATTCAACTCAAGGCCTTTCGATAAATCGTCATCAAAGGGGGAAACAGCATGAAAAGAGAGAAAGCCAAACAGATGAAAGCTCCAAAAGGGAACCGTTCTATGCTGATGGGCGCAGCCTTTTTAATGGCAACGTCCGCCATTGGACCGGGATTTTTAACACAAACAACGGTGTTCACACAGCAGCTCGCAGCTAGCTTTGGGTTTGTCATCTTGATTTCTATTTTGCTAGACATTTTTGCGCAAACAAATGTATGGCGTATCATTGCCGTCTCGGAAAAAAGAGGACAGGACATTGCCAATATGGTTCTGCCGGGGCTCGGATATGTGTTAGCCTGTTTGATTGTCATTGGGGGTCTTGCCTTTAATATTGGAAATATCGCTGGTGCGGGTCTCGGTTTTCAGGTCATATTCGGCGTCGATCCCCGCATAGGGGCTGGGGTCAGTGCAGTCATTGCGATTCTCATTTTTGTCATCAAAGAGGCTGGAAAAGCGATGGACCGATTCACACAAATTGCTGGTTTTGTCATGATTGGTCTGATGCTGTATGTGGCTATTTCCACAGCACCGCCAGTTGGAGAAGCGGTCATGAGAACTTTCGTGCCAGAGAAAATTGACATGTTATCGATTGTGACACTTGTCGGCGGAACGGTTGGCGGCTATATCGTTTTTGCTGGTGGTCATCGTCTGCTGGATGCTGGCATTAAGGGGAAGGATGCATTGCCACAAGTGACGAAAAGTTCCATTTTCGGTATTTTGATCACATCCGTGATGCGTGTGGCTTTATTTTTAGCCGTTCTAGGAGTTGTCTCAAAAGGCTTACAGATTGATCCATCGAACCCGCCTGCGTCTGTTTTTCAATTAGCATCTGGAAATGTTGGATATAAAATGTTCGGGATTATTATGTGGGCTGCTGCCATTACCTCAGTCATTGGAGCGGCATACACCTCCGTTTCCTTCTTTAAAACCTTCTCACCAAAAATCGAGAAAAATCAACGAGGCATTATCGTTGGATTCATTGCGCTCTCGACCATTTGTTTTATCACGATTGGAAGACCTGTGAACATATTGATTTTGGTTGGGGCCATCAATGCATTGATCTTGCCGCTTGCACTCGGAACATTGCTGATTGCTGCCTATAAAAAAGAAATTGTCGGTGATTATCGCCATCCATTCTTTTTGACAGCAACAGGCGCGTTTGTTGTTGTCATCATGGCAATCATGGGCGGATATACCATCATGAATGAAATTCCAAAACTATGGAGCTGATCATATGAAAGCATATCAAACCTATGAGCCGTCACAAATCAGGGAATTGATTCGTAAGCAGAAGATCACAGGACCAACGGCTGGCTTTGCTGAGGGATTTGCGCAAGCCAACTTAATGATCGTCAAAAAAGAGCTAGCCTTCGATTTTCTTTTATTTTGTCAACGGAATCCGGCTTCGTGCCCTTTGCTTGATGTGCTCGACCCAGGTGATCCAGTGCCAAGGCGTTCAGCACCTGCTGCCGATATTCGAACGGATTTCCCTAAATACCGTGTTTACAAAAAAGGGGTTCTTCAAGAAGAGATAACAGATATTTCTTCCTATTGGGAGGATGATATGGTGGGCTTTCTCATCGGATGCAGCTTTACGTTTGAGCATGCACTGATGCTGAATGACATTCCTGTCCGCCATATTGAAGACGGTCATAATGTACCAATGTATCAAACGAACATTCCATGTGAAAGGGCAGGTGTATTCCATGGTCCGATGGTTGTCAGTATGAGGCCGATCCCAGCGCATCAAGTCACAAGAAGTGTTCAGGTGACATCTAGATTCCCATCGGTACATGGCGGTCCTATCCATATAGGTGATCCAGCTGTGATTGGCATTGAACATGTAGATCAACCAGACTTTGGAGAACCATCTGTGATCAAAGAAGGGGAAGTTCCGGTGTTTTGGGCATGTGGTGTGACGCCGCAAGCCATCGTCATGCACACTAAGCCAGACATTGCGATCACCCATGCACCCGGTCATATGTTTATCACAGATGTAAGAGATCAAAAGCTCGGTGTCCTGTAGAAAGAGAGGTGTCATAAAAGTGGCATTTTCAACGATAAAAGATACGATCACGTTCCACCCGCTAGGAGACGCAGCCATTGTCATCCAAGCCGGGACTGACATAAGTGAAGACATTCATGAGCGTGTGAAGCAGCTGTTTTCATGTATTGAACAGCATCCATTTGACGGATATGTGGAAGCTGTTCAAGCTTTTACAAACGTGACCGTCTTTTATGAGCCCTATAAGGTGTATCAATCTGCTCAGCTTAAGCAACGTGCGATCTCTCCGTATGAATGGGTCAAAGACTATATTGAAAACCTCCTTGAAGACAACTGGCAGGAGGGGAATCAAGCAAAGCGCCGGATCATCGACATTCCTGTATGTTATGGAGGAGAACTCGGTCCTGACTTAGAAGAAGTCGCCCGTATCAATGGTTTGACGCCTGAAGAAGTTGTACGCATTCACACATCCGGGAGGTATCTTGTCTATATGATTGGGTTTGCTCCTGGGTTCCCGTTTTTAGGCGGACTTTCTGAAAAAATTGCAGCTCCGCGTAGAGAAACACCAAGAATGTCGATTCCGAAAGGATCTGTGGGTATTGCGGGGAAGCAGACAGGGGTTTATCCGATATCTACACCGGGAGGCTGGCAGCTCATTGGACAAACCCCTTTGTCCTTATTTCGGCCGAATGCTGAGAGACCTAGTCTTCTAAAGGCAGGGGACGAGGTTCGATTTGTTCAACTGTCTGAAAAGGAATTTTTCAGCATGAAGGAGGAAGATCGTTGAGTATGCATGTCATCAAGCCAGGAATGTTCACCACCATTCAAGATAAAGGGAGAATAGGCTATCAGAAGTACGGTGTGTTAACGAGCGGCGGCATGGACCCGCTCTCGCTCCGAATCGCCAACATCCTCACCGGGAATCAAGAAAACGAAGCGGTGCTGGAAATCACATTAATGGGACCCGGCCCAGTGTTGACATGTCAGAAGGATCAGCTGATCGCCGTGACCGGTGCTGATGTGGAGGTTGAGATTGACGGGGAACAAGTGCCTCTATGGAAACCGCTCTTCATTCGAGCAGGAAGCACGATCACCTTTGGCCCTTGTAAGAGGGGATGCCGCTCCTACCTCGCTGTAGCCGGTGGATTTGATGTTGAGCCGGTGATGAAAAGTAAAAGTACGTACGTCAGAGCGAAGATAGGCGGGATAGAAGGGCGTCCGCTAGAAAAAGGAGACGTCCTGCCGATTGGAGAACCGTCACCACTGGCGGTGAGCCTCGTTCACATGTTAAAAAGCAAAGGGGAACGTGCGCCAGAATGGACAGTCAATCATGCTCATTTTTTGCCTCTCGGGAAATCACCAGTCATTCGGGTGCTGGCAGGCAGACATCTATCTCATTTTCAGGAAGAATCGCAGCAAGCTTTTTTCGAACGGTCTTATCAGGTCACTCCCCAATCTGATCGTATGGGATGCAGATTGAAAGGGGAACCGATACGTTTAAAGCAAAAGCTTGAATTGATTTCAGAAGCGGTTGCTTTTGGCTCTATTCAAATTCCTCCTGACGGCCAGCCGATTATTCTGCTCGCAGATCGTCAGACGACAGGTGGATATCCCCGAATTGGTGAGGTGGCAACAGTCGATTTGCCGCTCATTGCGCAGGCGATGCCTGGAGCGAATCTCACGTTTCAACAAATTGACCGCCAAGAAGCAGAGCAAGCCTTATTCACACAAGAAGCAGAAATGAAGGACCTGACGGCAAGATTAAAACTCGAAGCATTTTCGTTTTAGAAAAGGTGAGAAACATGCAGAACACAAATAAAACCGTTGTGAAATCAATGGAGATATTACGGCTTTTTATCACTCACGAACAATTAACGTTAAATGACATGATTGAGCTCTCGAGCATGCCCAAAACATCTGTACACCGAATGGCCAACTCGTTAGCCGATATGGGATTATTAGAAAAGCATCCTTCAGGTGTTTACCGATTAGGATTGATGTTCCTTGAATACGGTCAGCTTGTCGCCGACCGCCTCGATATCCGTAGAATTGCAAGGCCCTTTATGGAAAACTTGCGTGATGAGGTAGGTGAGGCTGTTCAGCTCATTATTCGTGAAGGAGATGAAGCCATTTATGTGGAGAAAATGGAAGGAACGCAGCCTGTCCGGCTCTATACCGCTGTCGGAAGAAGATCCCCATTATATGCGGGAGCTTGTGCGAGAAGTATTCTTTCCTTTTTGCCAGAGGAAGAGAGACTTGCCTATATTGATTCGGTAGCGCTCGGGAAAATCGGGATCGGAACCATTACCGATAAAGATGTCCTGCGAAACATGATTGAAGAATCAAACAGACGCGGATATACGTTAAGCTATTCAGAGCTTGAAAACTATACTGCGGCTATTGGAGCGCCCATTTTCAATCATCACGGAGAAGTGGCAGCAGGCATTAGTATTGCAGGGTTTGAGGCCGGCTATCAAAAGGAACGGCTTCCTTATTTAATTGAGCAGGTCAAAAAAGCGGCCAGCGGCATTTCAAAAGAATTAGGTTTTGCATCTGAACAAATAAAAAGCCAATGACCGTTAAGATCATTGGCTTTTTGCGTGTTCATGATTAGAAAGTTTTACCTAAAGCTTTTGCACGTTCGATCGCATCTGCTTTAATTTGTTCTGCTTTTGCAGGCTCAGCATTGTGACCTTCAACAATAAGACCTTCGAAAGAAGGAATACCGAAGAAGTTTGCAATTGTTCCAAGGTAACGGTGACCTGCTTCTAGTTCAGCAGCAGGACCTTCAGTGTAATATCCGCCACGTGCTTGGATGTGTAGCGCTTTTTTGTCTGTTAGTAATCCAACAGGACCTTGCTCAGTGTATTTGAATGTTTTACCAGCTACAGCAACAGAGTCGATGTATGCTTTAAGAACTGGTGGGAATGAGAAGTTCCAAAGTGGTGAAACAAATACGTATTTGTCAGCAGAAACGAATTGATCGCTTAATTCGTTTAGGCGAGCAACTTTCGCTTGCTCTTCAGCTGAAAGTGTATCGAAGCCAGCACCAGATTGAAGCTTGCCCCATCCAGCGAATACATCTGCATCAATGTGAGGAATGTTTTCTTTGTACAAATCGATATGTACAACCTCGTCACTTGGATTTGCTTCCTTATAAGATTCGATAAATGCTTTAGCAGTAGCCATACTGTAAGAAACTGTTTCATCATGCGGATGTGCAGTGATGTATAAAACTTTTGCCATGTTTATTCAATCCTTCCTGTTTCAATGATTTTTTTAGCGTATCCCAAAGATACACTGAATATGTGGCATCTTTAATCATATTGGAATGCTATGAAAAAGATGTAACAAGCACAGTTACATAAAAACTGATATTTTCATTGTAATCACTATATAGTTTGAAGTCAAGGTATAAAGTCTTGAAATCAAGATAAAAAGTTTGTAAATTTTTCTGAAACGCTTCAAAGCTGCGATTTAAGCAAAAAAGCCCTACTCCCATTGAACAAAAAATGGATCGATATCGCAAGTAAAGTGTTTGTAAATGCGCCCATCCTGCGTTTTTGAAAAAAAGGTGGATGCCTTTAAGCCATCTGCTACAAGCATTTGCTCTTCTTTTTCGTATATATAAGAAAAGGCAGGAGAGAGTGAGGGATAAGAGTGGGACGATCCTATGTTGCGATTGGAGATTCCTTAACGGTTGGGGTGGGGGCACGTTTATTTGGCGGTGGTTTTACAGAGCGATATGCGGCGAAGCTTGAAAAGAAGCTGCATATACCGGTGAAACTGTCCGTATTTGCGAAATCAGGGTTAACAACGGAAGAGATCTTGCAGCTTTTTCAGCGGTCTGATGTAAGACGGGCGATTGCTCATGCTGACATCATCACCATCACAGGCTGCGGGAATGATCTTGTTCAAGCTGTTCTGCAGTATGAAAAAGGTGAAGATGAAAAGACACTGCTGCAAGCGTCTATGCATTGTCAGGCGAATTTTAGCAAAATGGTTCAAGAAATCGCTCTGATAAAAAGAGGGCAGCATCATCCATACTGCGTATATTTATTGAATTTATATAATCCTTTTCCTGAGATTCCGATCGCAGAGAGATGGCTGAAGCAATACAACCATCACCTTCGCCAGCTTGCTGCGAATCCACATGTAGAAGTGGTGGATATTTACGGTGTATTTGAAGGACATCAAAGCGCATACTTATCGATTGATCAATTTCATCCAAACCACAAAGGATATGAAGCAATGGCAGAAGCGCTGTTTCAACAATCCGCTAAGCAACTGTGATCCCTCGGGATTGCAGTTTTTTCATTCTTTTAAATGAAGGGCTGTTTCGATATGATAAAAGAAACAAAGACAAAAGAGGTGGATGCATGCAGGAGATGAGCGCGTATTTTCATGAATTGAAAGGAACAGCTTATGAGGTAGGAAAGCAGCAGGCTGTCTGGCTGAAGGAGCACCCTTTGCTTAAAAAACAATACATTCAATCAGAACCGTTATCAAAAGAGGCTGTGAAGGAAACAAAGCAGCTGATTCGACCGTTTCTTCCTCAGTTAGAAGAAGAGCTCTCGGGATTTTGTGATGAAATGCAAATAGATGAAAGCGATTTGACCTTTTTCTATTCTTCGCATCTTCAGCCGGGCTGTTCCCATTGTGTGATGCAGGGGAATGAGGCTGCCAATCAACAGACGGTGATGCTGCGCAACTATGATTTTTCTCCGCTGTTTGATGATATGCGTCTTGTATCTACACATGTAAAGGGCTCATCAGTCCATACAGGCTCATCATTAATCTTATTTGGCAGATCGGATGGGATGAATGAGCATGGTCTATCGGTGACATTTTCTGCATGCGGTCCGCCTATTGGCAACGAACCAGGCTTAAAGCCGCCGGCTGTTGCTGGCTTGCAAGTATATCATGTCATTCGTGCTGTGCTAGAGTCCTGTAAAACGGTGGAGGATGCCGTCCGTTTTGTACAGGAAATGCCCGTCGCGTCAAATGTTCACCTAATGCTTGCTGACCGGAAGGGAGAGGCGGCTGTGATTGAAATGATTGATGGGCAAAAAAAGGTGAGAAGGCCGGAGCGTGGATTTATTGCGGCTACGAACCATCCGCTTGCTGATCACACGGCAAAAGGGTTGACGAAACATCATTCTGTTGTCAGGTACGACATGTTAATTCAAGCTTTAGAAGAACAGCCGTCAAGCGAGTCTCTTACGGAACTATTTCAGGCAGAATACCCTGCTGGTCTGACTGTGCACAATTATGAAGAGCTGTTTGGGACGATGCGAACCGTCATGTTTCGGCCGGAGGAAGGGACGATGGAGTATTGCTTTGGCTCTCCCGTCTATAATCCTACCTATTCATTAAAGGTCGGGGGCGCACTGCCATTTCATGAACAAACGATTCAATTTCATCAAAAGGATTATGGACCTTCATTTTGGAGAAACGTTTGAGTCTTTCATTTTGTCACAGCCTGTGTGCCAAATTTAGATCAACTTCAGGTTGCATCGATCAGTGAAAGCGTTTTATATTAAAGTGTGACAATAGACCTATTTAAGCAGAAGGAGGCATTTCATGTACATAACGGCACGAGAACAGAAAGTGATCAAATATATGATTCAGCAAAATCGTTATGTCACCATTCGTGAGATCGCCGATTCTGTTCAAGTAAGTACAAGAACCATTCATAGAGAACTTAAATCCATTAAACCTATTTTAAAGAATTACAACCTATCACTTGATAAACAGCCGGGGAAGGGCTTGAAGGCGGTCGGTGAACAGGAAGACAAACAGCGGCTTCTGTCTCATATTTCAAATGAAGATCAAATTGAATATAGTTCTGATGAACGGAAGCTCTTAATCCTGTGTGCCCTGCTCGAAGCAAAAGAACCGGTGAAATTATATACACTTGCAGCCGACTTGCAGGTCACAAATGCGACCATCAGCTACGACTTAGATGAACTGACGGACTGGATCGCTCCTTACGGTTTACTGCTTATCCGCAAGCGTGGGTACGGCATTGAATTAAAAGGACCGGAGGAAGCCAAACGAAAAATTGTCGGCAACCTGATCGTTGACCGTCTCGACATTCAATTATTTCTCGAAACGATTGAGATGAATATTAAACATCGAACGAAAGCGACTGAAAAGGTGTTTGGGGTAGTCAGTCGAGGACAGCTGCTCAAGGTAGAAAGGCTGCTTTTTCATTTGAAAAACAGACTCTCTCTCTCGTTGTCAGATAGTGCCTATATTGCACTTGTCGTTCACTTAACCTATGCCATTGAACGCATTCAAATCGGTGAAACCATTCGGATGGAAGAGGAAGAATTGCTTGAATTAAAGCGGACGAAGGAATTTGAATCTTCACTCAGAATCGCACGAGCATTAGAACGCATGTTTAATGTAGAGATTCCTGAAGCTGAAGTTGGATACATGACCATCCATTTGCGCAGTGCAAATCGAAGCTTTACGGCAGAATACCGCATTGATGAGATTGAGTTAGATATCGCGCTGAGAACGAAGAAACTCATTGACTTTATTTCTCATAAAACAGGCTATCATTTAAATGAAAACGATTCATTGTATGAGGGACTCGTGTCTCATCTTGAACCAGCTATGAACCGATTAAAAGAAAAGATGCGGATTTATAATCCGCTCACACAACAAATAAAAAAAGACTACTTCTTGCTGTTCATGGCGATTGAAGAAGGTGTGGAGCGCTTCTTTCCTGAGATCGAATTTCCAGAGGATGAAATTGCCTTTATCGTGCTTCATTTTGGTTCGGTGCTTGAAATTAAAAAAGAAGAAACCAAGATTCATGCATTGGTCGTTTGCTCAAGCGGTATCGGTTCGTCAAAAATGCTCGCATCACGATTGAAAAAAGAATTGCCTGAAATCGCCAAATTCGATCTATCTTCCTTAATGGAGCTAAAGGAAATCGACGCTGCCAGCTATGACATGATTGTATCAACCGTGCCGATCCCCTATGAGCATATTGATTACATTATGGTCAGCCCGCTCTTAAACGAGGATGACGCAGTGCGGGTCAAGTCTCATATTAAACGAAAAATTCCTTATCTGATTGAGAAAAAAAGAGCGCAGGAATCTGCAAAAGAATCGGTGGAGGAAACGGTTGATATGATAGGGATGGCAGAGCAAATCACGAATTATATGTCAGTGATTCGCAGCATCTTGTCCCATTTTACAATCGAAAAAAAGAAGACGACGGAGCAGCATGAGTCAACAATGAGAGAGCTGATGCGTCAGGTTGAAAGTCAAGGCTATTTAGAACGTGCAGACGAAGTGACAGCCGGTTTACTTGAGCGTGAGCAGCAAGGTGGTTTAGGCATTCCAGGAACCGAGTTTGCTCTTTTTCACTTAAAGCATGATCTCATTAAGAAACCGGTCTTTCATATCTATGATCTTGATGAGGCATACGAGATCAAAAGCATGGATGGCGGGCAGCAGCTCATGTCCAGAATGCTCCTCATGCTGGCGCCGCTAGAGCTTGGCAAAGAAGGGTCTGAAATGTTTAGCCTGATCAGTTCATCCATCATTGAAAGTGAAGAAAGCATGGCGCTTTATGGACAAGGAACAAAGGAAGAGATTGAACAGAAATTACATCAACTTTTTTATCAATTTGTCAAAGAGGCAAAATGGTAAGAAAAAGCCGAGAGCTTATTCGCTTCTCGGCTTTTTTACTGTGACACAGACAGCGAGGGTGGGACGAATCTCCTCATATTCAACAGAAAACTGATCAAATCCAGCAAATTCTAAGTCATTGAGGATGCTTTCGCCCATTTCTTTTGTTCGATTGGCGTCCGCTCCTTTTTCTCTTGGTTGCATCACAATGACGAGTTTTCCGCCAGGTTTCAAGGTGTGATAAAGGTTGAGTGCGCCAGCCTTTGGGTCATCCCAAATCGTATAATTGTTAACAGAAAGTACTTTGTCATACTGATCCGCCGGCAGGCGTGTTTTTTCAATTTTCCCGACATACAGCCGGACCTGCTTCTCTTTGGATCGTTTCTTTATACGCGAATGCGCCTGTTCCTTCATAGTTGAAGAAGCATCTAGTCCATCAATGTGAAGATCGTCATAATGCTTGAGCATATGTTTGATGCTATAGCCGGGGCCGTAGCCTATTTCCAAAATGTTTTCACCATCTGATAAATCTAAATGCTGGATCGCCCATTGATTCAGTGCCTTATTTTCATTTGCCATAATAAAACCTGCGATGCTTCCGAGCCAGCCTTTTGGTCTGCTAAAGGTTTTAGAAATGGTTGATAGCATGTGAGAACGCTCCTTTTTCATGTTTATGTAACCGATTTTTCCCATCCTGAAACCTGTCAGTTTTCAAAACGCATTGATGACGCATAGGGATGTTTGAGTAAAAAAATGAAGTGGTAATGAAAGGATACATCAACAAATCAAGGAGGAGCTTACACATGGATTTACGTGAATACTTAACAAATGGCATTCCGCGCCAAACGCAGGATCAGCAGCCAGGCAGTGAAAGAGAAATGAATCCTGCGCCGATCTATGAGGATGAATCGTATAAAGGGTCTGGTAAGCTAAAAGGAAAAGTAGCGCTGATTACAGGGGGAGACAGCGGAATTGGACGTGCCGTTTCTGTCGCGTATGCCAAAGAAGGAGCTCATGTCGCGATCGTATACTTAAATGAACATGAGGATGCAGAGGATACGCAAAAACGTGTAGAACAGGAAGGCGTTAAATGTTTAACAATGGCAGGGGATGTCGGGGACGAAGCCTTTTGTGAGAAAGCGGTAGAAAAGACAGTTGAAGCCTTTGGGAAGCTGGACATCTTAGTCAATAATGCGGCCGAACAGCATCCGAAAGAACGTATTCAAGATATTTCTAGTGAACAGCTTCACCAAACCTTTAGAACCAATTTCTATTCTTATTTTTATTTTACGAAGAAGGCACTCGATTACTTAAAACCGGGAAGTTCCATTATTAATACAACATCTATTAACCCGTATCGAGGCAATAAAGTGCTCATTGATTATACGGCGACAAAAGGGGCCATCAACGGCTTTACTCGTTCTATGGCACAGTCGCTTGTGAAAGATGGAATTCGGGTCAACGGTGTAGCACCCGGTCCAATTTGGACGCCGCTCATTCCATCTACATTTGATGAAGACAGTGTCGAAAACTTCGGGGTCGAGACCCCAATGGGAAGACCAGGACAGCCTGTGGAGCATGTAGGCTGCTATGTACTGCTTGCTTCGGACGAATCGTCTTATATGACGGGACAGACACTTCACGTCAACGGCGGTTCCTTTATGAATACATGATCAATAAACACGCCGCCCAGCTTTGATTGGGCGGTGTGTTTAGTATTTCTTCCGATTCTTCTGTACAGATGAGACAGACCATATAATAATGCCCACAACAACCGCTGCAATAACAAGTGAACTCAAATGGAACATCGTTTCATGATGCATATTCAATTTCCCCTTTCAATGTATCCGTTTTTTATAGCATCAGCTAGAAGATGTCTTTTTATGAAAAACACATTTCTTTGTTTAATGAATGGATTGTCGTGGAAACCTAAGAGTACGGATGACATTTTGAAGGAGTGAAGATACATGTCACAAGAAGAGTTAAAGCAAAAGGTAATGAATTTATTAGACGAACAAAGAGTTGGAACATTGGCGACTGTTGAACAAGATAAGCCGCATACCCGCTATATGACTTTTTTTCATGAAGGGCTGACATTATATACACCAACAAGCAAAGAAACACATAAAGCGGATGAGATTGAAAAAAATCCGAATGTTCATATTCTCATTGGTTATTCAGGTGAAGGATTTGGGGACACATATGCAGAAATCGCAGGTAAAGCCACATTAACGGATGATCCAGAATTGATCGACCGCCTTTGGTCTGATGAGATGGAGAAATGGTTTAAAGGAAAAGATGATCCAAACCTAGTGATCCTTAAGATTGACCCAACCTCCATTCGTTATATGAACGAAGGAAACCGGACACCAGCAGAATTATCACTTTAACACTTGCGTAAGTTGGGGGAACGTGTTATAGTTTTATATTAAGTGTTGAAATAGCAAATAAATAAAGAAAGTAAACTTTCTTTTTTCTATGACATAATGAGAAGCAATAGAGCTTCTACTTGATAAGAACGAGACGCTGTCAAAGCGAACAAACTTATTCTTTTCCTTCTGCAACCGCCCCCTATAAAAGCGGAAGAATGGAAAAAAGACGTTTTGATTTACAATTCACACTGGCACGGCTTCGGAGCCGTAAGGACGAATGAGAGGTAGGGCTTTCGTTGTCTTGTTATCCAGAACTTCCATGGCGTTTACTTTCAAACGTAGGTTCACTCGGAACACATATGACACACTGATATGATCGAATCTTAATTCATACACTCCGTGACGGAGATTAAACATTGATTATTTATTTGCATGAAAAGAGTAAGAAACGGGCTGCCATCTATTTGGCAGCCTTTTTAGGTTAAAAGCGGATACCATCCGCATGACATCCCCTTCAAAAAGATTCGCCGTCAACAATAGAACAACGAACACTCATCGACAGAAAGAGGAAATGCTTCATCATCACTCCCTTCGCCCTTTCTTCTGATACCTCCAAATCCGGCCAATAAAAAAGAACATCACCGTAAACAAAATAGAGAAGATCAACATGTCCAGCAGTGTCACGCCTCTATCTGGATGCACAACCCCAAACCAAACCCATTGAAGAACAAAAGAGATAGCAAAATAAAAGATGGATTCTTTCATGAAATTCTCCTTTTCACTTGTTTTTTTGACTGTTTAGCCACACCATCCAGATGAAAAAGGAACAAATGGCGCATGCGAGCAAAGTGACAGGCGGCAAGGTGTACCAGCTAGTCAGCCCCTTTACAAAGCACATATAAAAAAAGAAAATGGTAATAGATACGAGCACCCCTTGCTTGAACCAACGGGGAACACGCAGCCAAGCCGCTAGAATGATCGATGATAGCTTATCCATTGAGATAACATCCTTTTTTTGAATCTGATTGGATTTTATCGTAAACAATCAAATATGTAAAATATGGATTTAGAAAGTTGGAATGGTATTCTTCTAGCATGAAACATTCTCGCTGCACTGACGTATAAGAAAAAGGAACTCCATGAAAGGAAGCGATCAAGTGAAAAGAATACCAGTGATTTTCCTCAGGTATATTGTCTTCTTTATTCCAGCAATCATTCTTAGTATTTTGGTGTGGAACCATTACCAAGATGATTTATCCGCAGGGAAAGCGACGCAATATGACGTCAAACAAATATTTACATTCGATGAAGGGAAACGAGTGGTGAGTGCTGTATCAAAAAACCAGCAGCTCCATTTTGCAATGTATGATCCTCAATCAGGAAAAAGAATCAGTGAATGGATAACGGAAAGCGATACGTTTAATGAAATGCTGCCATCTATTCAAGGGAACCATCTCTTACTTGCTTTAAAAAATAAAGACGATCAGCTGTTGATCGAAAAACTGTCTCCAAGCGGAGCAAAGAAAGAACTCGTCAAGCAAAACTTACAGATTCCCTCATTTTTAAAAACGAATACATATCAATGGAATGGACGTCTCGTGTTTACAGGAGAAATGGAAGGCGCTGCTGCGGTCCTCGGTGAGCTAAAGAATGGTCAGTTTCATGTCCACAATCTCAGCGAGCTGAAGCTGCCAGCAAGACCTGTTTCCATCGATGTCGTCATGAATTCTTTTAGAGGGCAGACCCCATTCCCTATGTTTGAATTGACTTTGAAAAATGACCAGAAGGCGTATGTCAGCGGAATCTCAAACGAGAAGCATCAGCTTGGGGTCTATGTCTCCAAAAGTGCAGAACCGTTTAGCCTCATTGAAGATAAAGTCGTGCAGCAACTGAAAAAAACGATCGGATCATCACAAAACGTTGCTGTCGCTGTCGAATCCAACTATCCAAAAAGACCAAGGAAAGTGGATGCAGAGGGAAGGCTTGGGGAAGTCGTCCCAACACCAAAACCGATGTACCAAACCTTTATCTACCAGCTGAATGAAGAAGAAGTTCTTCTTTTAGGCTCTACAGCAAAGGACGAAGCACAAGGCAAGCTAACTGGTTATATTTATAATCATCGCACGAATAAGGCGACGTCTGCCAGCAAGCTGTCTCAGTCGTTGTCATATGAATCTTTACAAAAAGAAGATCTCTCTTTTCATAAAAATGTGAAGAGCGATTGGCTCTATTATTCACTTGGCAACCAATTAACGGGGGCATTTGAGGCGAAAAGCAAACAGCTAAAGGAATTTCCTTTGCAAAAGGTTATCTCAATCGAAAATGCCAGTCCAGCCCACCAAACGTCTGTTGACACCTTTATGCAATATGTCATGAAGGGCGGACCACTTATTCTCAACTGGGCGATATGGCTCTTTATCCCACTGTTGTTATTTGTGCTAGCGATCTTCCTGCCACCGATTTTGAGGCTTGTGAGAAAGAACAAGATAAAAGACAGTGTCACATTAGAAGCCAATATTGTATCAGTCAAAGAAACGGGTACCTACATCAACGAACAGCCGCTGGTCAACATGCAACTTCAATTTCAATATGATGGGAAAAATATCGAAAAGGCGGTTAAAACGGTTGTATCCTATACTCAGATACCGCAGCCGGGTCAGCGTATCGCTATTCTTTACAATCCGAAAAAGAAAAAGGCGATGCTCTTAAAAGAGGGTGACTTCTCGCAGCCAAGCGAGCCAAAGTTCATCAAAGGCGCTATTTTAAGAAACATAGAATCATATGGAACCGTAGGACGAGGCACCGTCTTATCACTTACATTTGAAGCAGATCAGAAAAGGTATACCATTCCGATGATTCAAGCCGCTGGTTTTGAATTTAGAACAGGAGAAAAAGCCGATCTCGTCGACATCAGTGGTCAGCTGAAAATGGCAGCCTATGGGCATGAAGTGCGGAATCGTTCGGGGAAAGACGTGACATTGACAGGAACGATCCAACGGGTGAAGCAATATCCAGTCACAATTCATGATCAGAAGCCTATTATGCTGGATGTGACGGTTTCTAGCGGAGATCAATCCATCACAAAAACGGTCAGCCAATTCATCCCTGATCATATGCAGGTTGCGCCAGGGACACAAATCACGATGCAGACAAAAAAAGAAGAGTTGAATAGAGAAATGGGACTCATGCAAGAGAAACAAGGAAGTGCAAAAGTGACCGAAGTGTCGTTTGTCGGGGTCATCGGCAATCTTCCGTTAGCGATCATTCAAGTCGAAAGAAATGGTGTGCAGTATGAGATCAAGCAGCCAATCGATCCAATTACTAGCGTATTGCCTGATGATGAATTATGGATAGCGTTTAACGACATGACACGTCAAGCAGCCATTGTGAAATATGCATCGATATAAAAAAGCGTTCCATTATCAGAACGCTTCAACGTAAAGACAAAGGGCTAAAACGACATTCGTTTTAGCCCTTTTGATTAAGCTTTTGTATCATACTGGCGAAGCACCTTGTCATAGGCGAAGTTGCCGAAAGGAATGAATGCCGCAAAGAATCCGGCGATGGACCATTTCAAATGCCAGCGAACTTTAAAGGTCACATATGCCAAAATGAGCATATAGATCACAAACAATGCGCCATGAAGAGAGCCCACAATGGTGACCGCCATCGGAATATCCGCAAAATATTTTAGAGGCATGGCAATTAAAAGAAGGGTTAAAAGAGACATACCCTCAATAAAACCCGCCTGTCTCAGACGGCTGATACTTGTATGCATATACAAATCCTCCTGTATAAAAGCTAGTTTCTCATCTTCTAATATAAACGAAAGATCGCCTGAACATGCGATAATCTACGAAAAATTCAAAATATGTTCATCGAATGCTTAAAAAATGGGAAATGACACGCGTTACTTTTCGGTTGTTTCAGAGAGTACTTGCTTTAAATGCGCCACATCATGTATGAGGTGGTCTGTCATCGCCTGAACGGCTGCTGCAGCCCGGCGTTCTTTTATTTGAGTGAAAATGGCCGTATGCTCTTTTTGAATCGTCTCGGCCCGAGGCCCGCCGCTAAAATGAAAGATGCGGCAATAATGAATGAGCGCATTCACGTGATTTAATTGTTTAGATAAACGGTGATTGTGACTGGCTTGTATGATTGTTTGATGAAACGCTTCGTGTAACTGAACGATATCCTGAGATGGCAGCTGCTGTTTGATTGCTTCGTCTGCCTTCGTGAGCACCTGTTCAATGTCATCTATCTCTCTATCTGTGGCTTCTTTGCAGGCAAGCTTAACGGCAAGCGTTTCTAAAGCCATTCGAACTTGATAGAGTTCCTCGACATCCCGCTCTGTTAACGTATAGACGGAATAGCCTGATTTAGGATCAGCGATTAAAAGTTCGTCCTTTTCTAAAAGCCGCATGGCTTCTCTCACTGGTGAACGGCTTACCCCAAATTGTTTGGCAAGCTGTGTTTCATTGATGCGCTCTCCTGGCTGAAACTGGCCATCAAAAATCATTTGCTTCAGCTGTTCATAAAATTGCATGTGATACGGTGCTGGTCTTTCCATCTCGAATGAATTCATCCCATCATTCCCTCTTTTGTACATCATCTTTTGTCTCATGTTATCCAAGTTCTTCCCTCTAGGCAAGCCTGCATCGAAAAGTCAATATCGTACAATCCAAGAGAAAAAGGGTGTGCTACACTAATGATCAGCTCAGTGAAAAGAGGGGATCGACATGAGAATACTAGAGGAACGAACAGTCCATTTTGACCAGGACTTGCAAATAGAGGCGTATCGCTTTCATGCCATCATCAAAAAGTTCCCAAAACATTTTCATCCATACTATGTGATTGGATTTATTGAAGGCGGTCAAAGACGTATGTTCTGCCAAAATCAAGAATACATCATTGAAAAAGGAGATATCCTTCTTTTCAATCCGTACGATAACCACGCATGTGAACAATTTGATCACATGCCGCTAGATTATCGCAGCTTAAATATTGAACCAGAGGTGCTGGAGAAGGTCTTTCAGCACAAGCCGCATTTTAAAGCCCCTGTGGTTTCACAAAGTGAACTAGCAAAGCAATTATATGATCTTCATCAAATGATCACAGAAGAAGCTCCTGCTTTGAATAAACAGGAAGCCTTTTACTTTTTGATGAAGCAGTTGATCGAAACCTATTCTGATACACCAGAGGAAAAAGCATCAGCAGCCAATGCCAATGAACAAAAAGTCCAAGACGTACAGCAATATATTGAAACACATCTCACGGAAAATATATCGTTAGATGACTTAGGTGAGCTTGTGTCCATGAACAAATATTCATTGCTGCGTGCTTTTACAAAGTTCAGAGGAATTACGCCGTATCGTTATTTACAGACAATCAGGGTGAACTATGCGAAGGAACTTCTCGCCCAAGGAATGAAGCCAATAGATGTAGCTGCTGCCGCTGGATTTTCTGATCAAAGTCATTTGACTCATTTCTTTTCGGAATTTATTGGGCTTACGCCAGGGCAGTATCAGCAAATTTTTGCAAAGCAGGTAACAGCAAAATGAAAAATAAACAGCTTCTTGGTCATCTAGCAGCCATGCTCACCATTTTTTTATGGGGATCTACCTTTATATCAACCAAAATATTATTAACGGCTTTTTCTCCAACAGAGATTTTATTTTTTCGTTTTTTCCTTGGGTACCTTGCCCTGATGATCATTTATCCAGTCACCATGAAGGTGCAGCATAGAAAGCATGAAGGGATGTTTGCGCTCGCAGGGTTATGCGGTGTGGTCTTATACTATTTTTTAGAAAATGTTGCACTTACCTATACGTTCGCTTCGAATGCAGGTGTTATCAGCTCCGTTGTCCCATTTTTCTCTTTTCTATTGTCTTATTTTTTATTAAAAGATGAGCCGCTACATAGCCGGTTTTTTATCGGCTTTTTCATTGCGATGACGGGAATTGTGCTGATTAGCTTGAACGGGATGACGACATTCCAATTGAATCCACTCGGCGATGCTTTAGCATTTATGGCTACCATTGTCTGGGCATTTTATTCCATTTTATCGAAAATGATCAATCAATATGGCTACCATATTATTCAGGTGACAAGACGTGTCTTCTTTTACGGGCTGTTATGGATGATTCCACTGATCTGGCATTTTAAGATTCGTTTAGACTGGGAGCGGTTGACGAATCCATCGTTTGCCTTCCACTTGCTGTTTTTAGGCGTCTTTGCATCTGCTATTTGTTTTCTGACATGGAGCTTTTCCGTGAAGACGATCGGTGTGGTGAAATCGAGTATCTACATTTATGGCGTTCCAATCATCACGATGGTCATTTCAATGATCGTTCTCCATGAGAGATTGACCTTCATGTCACTGCTCGGAACAGCTCTGACTTTGGGAGGATTGCTTCTTTCAGATAAAAAAGGAGCAGGTAGAAAAAAACAGTCAGTCCCATTACAGTTGCAGAACAAAAAGGCGCTTTGATCAAAAAGCGTCTTTTTGTTTATTGAAAGAACATGAACTCTTTAGTAAACTCAACTTAATCGGTCGACGGTCGACCATTCATAAGGGGGAGAATACAAATGAAACACTTTTCGATTGCGACGATACCTGGTGATGGGGTAGGAAAAGAAGTTGTACCAGAAGCAGTACGTGTTTTGAAAGCGGTATCAGAGGTGCATGGCGGTCTGACTTTTTCTTTTCAGGATTTCCCGTGGAGCTGCGAATACTATTTAGAGCATGGCGAGATGATGCCAAAGGATGGATTGGAACAACTGAAAGCCTTTGACAGTATTTTCTTAGGGGCTGTCGGTGATGCCAACTTAGTGCCTGATCATATCTCGCTTTGGGGACTGCTCATTAAAATTAGACGGGAATTTGAACAGGTGATTAACGTAAGACCGGCAAAACAGCTAAAGGGCATCCGTTCTCCGCTTGCTCAGCCAAAAGATTTCGATCTTCTAGTTGTAAGAGAAAATGGAGAAGGCGAATATAGTGAAATTGGGGGCCGGATTTATCAAGGGGAGGATCAGCTTGCGATTCAAAATGCCGTCTTCTCTAGAAAAGGGACAGAACGTGCGATGCGTTTTGCTTTTCAATTAGCAGAAAAGAGACGAAAGCATGTAACAAGTGCAACAAAGTCAAACGGCATCGTGCATACCATGCCATTTTGGGATGAAGTGTTTCAAGACGTCAAAAAGGACTACCCTAAGGTGGCGGCAGATTCTCAGCACATTGATGCGCTCTCAGCCTTCTTTGTCACAAGACCAGAGAAATTCGATGTCATCGTAGCCAGCAATTTATTTGGTGACATTTTGACGGATCTTGGTGCCGCCATAATGGGTAGTATTGGCGTCGCACCAGCAGCCAATATCAATGTAAATGGTAAATATCCATCCATGTTTGAGCCAGTACATGGATCAGCACCAGATATCGCTGGAAAAGGGATCGCAAACCCTATCGGACAAATCTGGACCGCTAAACTCATGCTTGATCATTTCGGAGAGGAAGAATTAGGCACACACCTTCTCGATACGATTGAATCTGTCACAGCAGACGGCTTTTTAACGGCAGATATCGGCGGAGCTTATCAAACACAAGAGGTCACAAACGAAATCATTAAACGATTGAAGAAATAATCCGTCATTAGAACCGCATCTCCACGTCTGCTATAATAAAAGGATGGATAGAAGAAAGAGATGTGAAATCTAGTGTCAAAAACAGTTGTATTAGCAGAGAAACCTTCGGTAGGACGTGACCTTGCACGTGTGCTGAAGTGTCATAAAAAAGGAAATGGTTTCTTAGAAGGAGATCAATACATCGTCACGTGGGCGCTTGGCCACTTGGTGACACTGGCTGATCCAGAAGGCTACGGGAAAGAATTTCAATCATGGCGTCTAGAGGATTTACCAATTATTCCAGAACCACTCAAGCTTGTCGTGATGAAAAAGACAGGGAAACAGTTTCAAGCGGTTAAAGCGCAGCTTGCGAGAAAAGATGTAAAAGACATTGTCATCGCAACAGATGCAGGACGCGAAGGGGAGCTTGTGGCAAGGTGGATTCTTGAAAAAGCCCATGTGAAAAAGCCTCTAAAACGTCTATGGATTTCGTCTGTTACAGACAAAGCCATTCAAGAAGGGTTCAAACGATTAAAAGACGGCAGAGAGTATGATAACCTGTATCGCTCGGCGGTTGCGCGTGCAGAGGCCGACTGGATTGTAGGGATCAACGCAACAAGAGCGCTGACAACGAAGTTCAATGCGCAGTTATCCTGTGGACGTGTGCAAACGCCAACGATTGCTATGATCGCCAAGCGAGAGGAAGACATTCAGCAATTCCAGCCGAAGCCGTTCTTTGGGCTGACTGCACAAGTAGACGGACTGACGCTGACTTGGCAGGATGCAAAGACAAAACAAAACCGTACATTCCAAGAGGATGTAGTGAAGGAGCGCTTGGCAGCCTGTAAAGGAAAACCTGCAGTGATTGATGCACTGAAAAAAACAGCGAAAAAATCCTTTGCTCCAGGATTATATGACCTGACAGAATTGCAGCGTGATGCCCATAAACGCTACGGTTTTTCAGCAAAAGAAACACTGTCTACACTTCAGCGTCTGTATGAACAGCATAAGCTTGTGACGTACCCGCGTACAGATTCACGTTTTATTTCGGCAGATATCGTTCCCACATTAAAAGATCGACTCAAAGGAATGAACGTTAGACCTTACGCGCAGCATGTGAATCGCATTCTACAATCAGGCATTAAAGCACATAAAGGCTTCGTCAACGATGCCAAAGTGTCAGATCACCATGCGATCATTCCAACCGAGGAAGAGCTGTATCCGGGTGCATTAAGTGATAAAGAGCGTAAATTATATGACCTCATTGCCAAACGATTCCTCGCTGTACTGATGACCCCTTTTGAATATGAGGAAACAACAGTGATCGCCAAGATCGGCAGTGAGACATTCACAGCGAAAGGAAAAATTGTGCAATCAGCCGGTTGGAAAACCGTGTACGATGATTCCTATGAAGACGAGGAATCAGCCGAAGCAGATCAGCACTTGCCGGCATTAACAGAGGGGCAGTCACTTGACGTACGCCAATTAAAAGAGACAAAAGGCGAAACGAAACCTCCTGCTCGTTTTAACGAAGCGACCCTTTTATCTGCCATGGAGAACCCGTCTGCATTTATGCAGAACAAGGAAAAGGACTTAGTGAAAACCCTTGGCGAAACGGGTGGATTGGGGACAGTGGCAACTCGAGCTGATATCATTGAGAAACTGTTTAACAGCTTCTTAATTGAGAAAAAAGGCAAAGACATCTTCATCACATCGAAAGGGAAGCAGCTGCTTTCTTTAGTACCTGAAGATTTAAAGTCACCTGCGTTAACAGCGGAATGGGAACAAAAGCTTTCTAAAATTGCGAAAGGCCAATTGAAAGCTTCTCAATTCATGAGTGAAATGAAGTCATATGCAAAACAAGCCGTATCTGAAATCAAACAAACGAACCAAACCTTTAAGCATGACAACATGACAGGCACACATTGTCCTGACTGCGGAAAACTCATGTTAAAAGTGAACGGGAAAAACGGCACCATGCTTGTTTGTCAGGATAGAGAATGCGGACATCGAAAAAATGTGGCAAAGAAAACAAATGCACGCTGCCCGAACTGTCATAAAAAGCTTGAGCTGCGCGGGGAAGGCGATGGCAAAATATTTGCCTGTGTTTGTGGTCATAGAGAGAAACTGTCTGTCTTCGAAAAACGTAAATCACAATCCAATCAAAAACGAGCCAGTAAGCACGATGTGTCTAAATATATGAAGAAACAAAAGAAAGTGGAAGAACCAATCAATAACGCACTTGCAGAACAATTGAAGAAACTAAAATTAGATCAATAGTTGTGTAAAAACCCATGTAAATTCGCATGGGTTTTTTGTTTGTTCGAGTATTTTGACATGTTGTTTTTCTGTAAATGGGAATATGTAAGCGAAAAGACTCGTAATTTGGTATAAAATATTTATTTTCATTTAAACAGAAACGCTCTATAATAAATCGTTAGATGCTTAGAGAGAACAGGGATTGAAAGGGGACACGAATGGATAAACCCATACATCGTACAGCTATCGCTATACTCATTGTCATTCTACTAGGCGGATGTACCTGGAAACAGCAGCAACATTCAGCTCAACCAGAACCTGCAAAGCCAGTATTGTCAGGAGAGTACTTTATGACTCACCACTTAATGACAAACCAAGGCATGATTCAGACCTCGCTTGCGGAACAGCCTATTTACTTATCAGAATCGCTCGGACTTTGGATGGATTATCTTGTTAGAAAAAAAGATCAAACATCTTTTGATCAACAGGTAGACGTCCTGCGCACTCAATTCTTACTGGAACATGATCTTCTTAGCTGGCAAATCGAATCTCATCAAAAAAGCAAAGTCAATGCTTTAGTTGATGACTTACGTGTAGTAACAGCGCTTCAAAAAGCAGATCAATTGTGGCAGAAGTCAGTGTATCAAACCACAGCCAAAAAAATCGCAAAAGCGTTAAAAGACAAAAACATGTTCAAGGGTATGTTGACCGACTATTATGATGCATCGACAAAGCAAACTTCACATACAATCACACTTTCATATCTTGACCCAAAAGCAATCAAAGAACTAGTATCCCTCCACCTATTCACAGAACAAATGATGAACAACCAATTGGCCATTCTAAAAAATGCACCGAGACAAAAAGGGTTTTTTCCAAAATCCTATGACATAGCGAAGAAAGTCTACTCATTTGATCAGGAAATCAACTTGATCGACCAGCTTTATACGGCTCTTTATGCTGAACGTGCACAGGTTGATACATCAGTCATCATGAAATGGCTGAAAACCAACTTCCAAAAGGAAGGAAAACTGTACGGACGATATAAGCTGAGCACATTGCAGCCAGCAGTGACGTATGAATCGCCTTCAGTCTATGCACTGGTGATCTTATATGCACTCAAACAAGGAGAAGATGATTTTGCAAAAGACGTCTATCACCGAATGAAAGAGCTGCAAATCCAAGATCCTCTCAAGCCTTATTACGGAGGCTATATGAACGAAAAAGATACACACTCATTTGATAATTTATTGCCTCTAATTGCAGAAAGGGAGCTTCTAAATGAAAAGGTTATTCAGTAACACCTATCGCACGTATTATACGCTGCTCCTCACGTTTGCGGGACTCATTTTATTTATGGGCTACTTGAATGGACGTGATGCGGAGAGTGTCATGATCATCACACTCACATTTGTCGTGATAGGATGCGGCATTTTATTTGGTATTTTGCCAGCATTGGTTTTTACTTTGTTGATTTTGTTCTTTATAGGAAGCGGGATGTTCTTTACAGAGCTTGGTCACACAAATTCCCTCTTTTCTCATCAAACCTTGCAAGATGTCGTGATATGGGGCGTGGCGCTTCTCTTTTTTGCTATTTCTGCTGGAAACGTACATGAGCGAATAAAAACGATGCGTCACACCATTGACCAACAAAAGAGGGCCATCAAACAATTTGTAGCGATTGACTCAACCACAGGATTTGACAATGCAGAGCGGATGAGACTCGAGTTGTCTGAGGAAATGAAACGAGCAGAACGATACAAACAGCCATTCGTCTTTATCCTTCTTCATATGCACTACTCAGCTGAATTCAAAACATTATATGGAGAAAAAGAAATGCAGCATCTTTTCCAGCAACTCAGTATGAAGATACGCGAAAGTGTGAGAGAAACGGATAAGAAATTTCGATTATCCGAAGAACGAATCGGGCTGCTGCTCACTCACACACCTGCAGAAAACGTCTCGATCGTTCTTGAAAAGCTAAAGGATAAACTGCAAACGCATGTCCTGCTAAATGGTCGTGAAGTGACCTTAACCTTTCATGTCTGTCATTTAACAAGCAGCTCGGACTATCGGACACCAGAGCAATTTTTAGAAGAACTAGAAAACGAGATGATGATGAATGAACTTTAATGTTTTGACGAAATGTTGTTTGTTAATCGTTCTTTTCTCTATGCTTTCGATCAAAGACAATTCATCAGCCGGTGCACTTGAGAAAGAGTCCAGGACCCTCATCGTCTATTCCACACAATCGGGTGAGGCAACGCCAACTGTTCATATGCTTGATGTACTTGTGGGGCATTTTTCCACACGAACAACCATTTTATCTGATGAACAAATCACTGAAAAGAACCTCAATAACTTTCAGCAAGTTATCTATATAGGTGAAGAAAAGAAAACGTTGAAAGCACAAACCGTACGTCTCATAAACGAATCAAAACGCTTAATTGCAATAGGACACAATGCGGAACAGCTTCGCCCATTCTCCAAGCTTACTTTTCACAAACAAGATCACATCAGTCAAATCAAAGATACTGATGATCAAGAATACCGTCAGCTAGAGAGAGGAATCACAGCTCAGACGGTTCAAGGGACAGATCTGCAACGTACATTCTTATTGAAGAAAAATCAAGCTGAACAGCCATTTGTGATTCAAACAAAAGAAGGTGCGGCATATGTCGGAATGCTAAATATGTTTCAGCACGACAAGCTACTTGCAGAGGTGCTTGAAAGTCTCCTGCCGGCTTCTAGTCAGACGAAGACAAAGTACTTACAGCTTGGGAAGATTAACCCCGTCACGGATGAGAAGAAGTTACTTGAACTTGGGCGATACGTAACAGCTCGCCATATCCCTTTTCTGCTGGCGGTGACCCCTATATGGATTGATCCAGCAACAGGGGATGAAGTGACGCTGAGTGACCGACCTAAACTTGTCCACGTGTTAAAACAATTGCAAAGCAATGGAGCTAGTGTCGTTCTTCATGGGTTTAGCCGTACGTATCGAACGGAGGAGTCGGGTAAAGGCTTTGAATTTTGGGATGTAAAGTACGATCAGCCCGTTACGTCAAATGAACCAGAGAAAGCTGATCAGCAGCTGAACAAAAGCTTTTTTCCGAATGAAAAAGATTTTAATGCGTATATCACATCCAATCAACATCAAGAAGCCATCTATACAGAAGAAAAGCTGACAAAAGGCATTGAACTGCTCACGCAGCAGGGGTTATATCCACTTGCATTTGAAGTGCCGAATGACGCCATATCCCTGCAAGGCTATGAAGTGATTTCCCGCCATGTGTCCAGTCTATTTGGACAGGTGCAGCTCTCAGACCGTACATGGAAAACAAAAAGTGCATCACCGTTTTTGTCGACACCCGCCATGCTTCATGGCATGACTTTATATCCTGAACAGTCTATAGATACAGCGTCTGACCAAGAAGGTGCAAACATACTGGCTGAGCAGACAATTCAATCCATGCAGCATATCCAATCCGCCGCCATTGGGCTGTCCTATGATGTGGAAGCGGGGATAGATGGGCTGCAAGAGTTAATTACACAAATGGATGCGATCCCTTCTAGTGAATGGCTAGATTTAAAGAAAACAAAACAGACTGTTGAAACCCCGCATGTCCAGATCAAAACAACAGGAAATGGACATATTCAAATAGAGCAATCCAATATAGCTGAACCAAAAACAAACAAACGAAGCGGGATGGAAAATATGCTTCGAATGCTCACAATGGTGGTGCTGCTCTTTATTGTGGCATTTGCTTTTTACACATTGTATTTAAGGCTGACGATGAAAAAACGGATCTTTAAGGAGAGAAAATCAGGTGGCTGATATCTTATTTTACCTATCATTAATACTGATTTGGATCATGCTCCTATATCATATGTTTCTGATGCAGGGAGGCTTTCAGCACTATTTAACTTACGAAAAAGTGCTGCCTAAATGGACGAAACAAGGGAAAGATCTGCCGACCGTCAGCATTCTCATTCCAGCACATAATGAAGAAGTGGTCATTCGGCAGACGCTAAAAGCCATGGTCCAGTTATCCTATCCCAAACACCTTCTTGAAATCATTGTGATTAATGACAATTCCTCTGATTGTACAGGGGAGATTGTGCAATCATTTAGTGAGCAATACGATCATGTCCATCTGATTGAAACAAAGCCGCCATTTGCAGGGAAGGGGAAATCTACTGCACTGAATGAAGGCTTGAAGGCTTCGACAGGAGACGTTATTTGTGTATACGATGCAGATAATATGCCTGAAAAGAAAGCCGTCTACCATTTGGTTCTTGGATTATTGAATGATCCTAAAGCAGGTGCTGTTGTCGGGAAATTCAGGGTCATCAATGCAGCCAAAAATCTCCTGACAAAATTCATTAACATAGAAACGATCTGCTTCCAGTGGATGGCGCAAGGCGGGAGATGGAAATGGTTTGGCATTGCGACAATACCAGGCACCAACTTTGCGATCCGTCGGCACATTTTAGAAGAGCTTGGCGGCTGGGATGTCCATGCACTAGCTGAAGACACTGAATTAACGATTCGTGTGTATAACCTGGGCTATGTGATTCGGTTCTTTCCTGCTGCGATTACATGGGAACAAGAGCCTGAAACATGGAAAGTCTGGTGGCGGCAACGAACACGCTGGGCTAGAGGCAACCAATATGTTGTGCTCAAATTTTTAAGACAGTTTATGAAATTAAAACGAAAACGAATGATTTTCGATTTATTTTATTTTTTCTTTACGTATTTCTTATTTTTCTTTGGTGTACTGCTCTCCAACGGCATTTTTATCGTAAACTTATTCGTTGATCTTCACTTATCTGTGGGAGCTGTGGCACTCATCCTATGGGGGTTAGCCTTCTTCCTCTTTTTAACAGAAGTGATGATTACGTTAAGCATAGAGAAAACAGAGCTGACCAAACAAAACATTCTCATTGTGATTCTCATGTACTTTACCTATTCCCAAGTATGGATTGCGCTTGTTGTGTACTCCTTATGTGTAGAGGCGAAAAGCCGATTATTGAAACAAGAAGTGAAATGGTACAAAACCGAGCGTTACAATCAACAACAAAAGAAAAGCGGGTGACATATTGAAATCGTTAAAATGGTTGATTTATATATTAGGATTATCCTTAGCGATCCAGCCTTTTTTCATGGCAGGTCAAGCAATGGCGCAATCCAACCGAGTTCAAGTCAAAGATGATTGGGTTCATTCTTCAAAAGAAAGCAAAACAAAAACGCAGCATCTATCAGAAGACGTAGTGACCTTATATGGACAAGAAGACCGCACTGAATTTACCTATCAAGTGGATCAGGAAAAAACAGAGTCAAGCACATTGACGTTAAATATAGAGGCTTCACCATTATTGATTTCACCTTCTTCATTCACTGTTATGATTGATGGAGAGATCGAAAAGACCATCCCTGTATCAGGGAAAAACCAGAAGAAGTCGATTCAAATCAAGTTGAACAAAGCACAATTGAAAAAAGGTACTCACCGCATTCAGGTCACATTTTATGGTGTCTTAAAAGAAGGCGTGTGTATCAACCAAGAGACACCTGCTAATTGGCTAAAAGTGTATCCTGAAAGTGAACTTGTATTCAAAGGAATTCAAAAGAAAGACCTCGCATTAGACAACTTTCCATCACCTTTTATTCAAACGGGTGATCAGAAAGAACAGACAGACATTGTCATTCCTAATTCACCGGATGGAGCTGAATTAGAAGCAGCCATCAAAGTATACCGTACGTTGAAAAACAAAGATCGCCAAAAAGAGATCAAACTTATCCAAGAAAAGGACATCAAGCAAGTGACGCACCCAACGATTGCTGTGGGAGCTAAAGGAAGCTGGGATGGACGGATGAAAACGATTGAACAAGCTGCAGGAATTAAAACGAAAAGCAGTCATCTTACGTTAGCGATGAGAACTTTGACAGCAAAGAAAACAGAACAGCCCATTTTATTTGTGACAGCGGAAAAACCTGTGACAATTGCTGAAAAAATCAACGTTCTGACTCAGTCAGAATTAACGGGTCAACTGACTGGAACGGACTTACTGATTCAAAAGACTGCAGCTCAAACGTCTAAACCATCTCACAAGATTCGTTTGGAAGATTTTGGCGGAGATGATGTCACGGTTGGGACCAACAAGACGGCATCCGACCACTACTATTATCCGAAAGCGCTACTAGCTAACCAAAAATCAGGTGCAAAGCTCAATCTTTCATTCAAAAAATCTGATACAGCAGCAAGCAAAACAGAACGGTTAACTGTTATGATCAATGACGAACCGCACGACGTACCATTAACAAAACTAGGCAACAAAGATGCGAATGGATTCTATCATGTCTCGATTCCAGTAGATGCAAAGATACTTCAAAAAAATGAATATATTGATTTGCAATTTGTCACAAGTGGTTTTAAAAACATGGAATCCTGCAGACATACGGATGAAGAAGGCTGGATATTCATTGACAAAAATAGCTCTCTTCAAATACCAGAAGGAACAATGAGTGAAAAGCCAGATTTAGCCGCATGGCCGCTCCCGTTCACTTCGAAAAATACATTGATCATCATACCAGATCAAATCAAACGTGAAACAATCAATCAAATGACCATGTTGACGGAATCTTTTAGTCAGCCAGAAGTAGCTCAATATCATTTAATGAAAGCTTCTCAAGTCACAAATGAACAATTGAAAAATCACCCTCTCATTTTCATCGGAGGCATTCAAACATTCTCTCTTCTGAAAGAAAACGCAGCCGATCTCGTTGTTCCGGTGAAAAAGGATCAGTATGATGTATCTTCTTTCGGCATGATCAACGAAACAACGGCTCGAATTGTATGGACGCAGCCATCTGTTTGGAATAAAGAACAGACAATGACAGTCTTCTCAGGAATGACTGCAGCTGAAGCTAACGTGTCAAATGAAGTAATGCAATTTCTTCAAACAAATACAGAAAAAGCAACAGTTGCAATAGAGAGTAAAAACAAAGGTGTGTTTTCTAATCATCAATCCGTCAGCAGCACATCGAACAGTCTGAAAACAAGTGAAAAACAAAGCAGCAGCGAGGCTTGGATTTACTTTGCGTGTATCGCTGCACTCATCCTTTTTGTGCTTGTGATGATTGTCTATTTCGTACGAAAAAACCGTAAAAAGACTGAGTTCTAAACGATCAAAAGACCTTGAAAAAATCTCTTTACTTTGGTGTCAAACGGGAGTATGATCTCTTTTATAAAAGACCAATCGCTGAATCATTTCGATGAGCGGGGGAACCAATTGTGGTGGTATAAAACACCACGTGGGGTGAATCCTTTTAAGGTAGGGCAAAATCTCATGCGCCCGAATCCGTCAGCTAACCTCGTAAGCGTTAAAGAGAGCAAAGACCAACCTGTGATCTAAACAATAGGCACAGGGGCATTCTATTGCCTCTGTGTCTTTTTGGCGATCCAAAATTTTGTAACTCAAATCGTTTGACACTAAAGGAGCGGGCAACACATGTACAGTTTGATGAAGCGTATTTTAATTGGTAAACCATTAAAATCACAGGCAGCAGGAGAACAAAAACTATCAAAAATCAAAGCTTTGGCATTATTGTCATCAGACGCATTGTCGTCAGTCGCATACGGTACAGAACAAATCTTGATTGTTCTATCAGTTGTCAGTGCGGCAGCGTTTTGGTACTCACTCCCGATTGCAGGTTGTGTATTAATCCTTTTAATGGCGTTAATTCTATCTTACCGCCAGATTATTTATGCTTATCCAGAAGGCGGCGGGGCGTATGTCGTCTCCAGCAGAAACTTAGGTGAAAAACCAGGGCTGGTTGCTGGTGGATCATTACTCGTCGATTACATTTTAACCGTAGCAGTGAGCATTTCTGCTGGGACCGATGCGATCACATCGGCTTTTCCAGCTCTATATCCATATCATGTCATGATCTCAATCGTATTAGTTCTAGTGATTATGGTGTTAAACCTTCGTGGACTGACAGAGTCGGCATCTATTTTGGCTTATCCTGTGTACCTATTTGTCTTTTCATTGCTCATTTTAATTGGAGTGGGCGGGTTTAAACTATTAACAGGGCAAGTGCCGCCAGCACCTGAACATACAGCATTTGGCACACATGTATCAGGCATCACGTTATTTCTTTTATTAAAGGCATTTTCGTCTGGCTGTTCTGCTTTAACTGGTGTTGAAGCGATTTCTAATACAATTCCATCCTTTAAAAAACCAGCTGCACAAAATGCAGCGAGAACTTTATTGATGATGGGGGGATTACTGGCCGTTCTATTTGTAGGAGTGACATTGCTTGCGTTTGGTTTTGGCATCTCGCCAAAGCCAGAAGAAACGGTTGTGTCACAAATTGCATCAGACACATTTGGACGGACATTTTTCTACTATGTCATTCAGGCTGTCACAGCTTTAATTTTAATATTAGCGGCAAACACAGGCTTTTCAGCTTTTCCATTATTGGCTGTCAACTTAGCAAAAGATAAATATATGCCGCGCATGTTTACAGTGAGAGGAGATCGACTCGGTTATTCCAATGGCATTATCTTTTTAGGTGTAGCTTCTATGCTGCTCATTTGGCTATTTGATGGGAAAACAGAACACCTCATTCCACTTTATGCTGTCGGTGTGTTTATTCCATTTACCTTGTCTCAGACAGGTATGTGTGTAAAGTGGATTCGTGAAAAACCACAGGGATGGAAAGTGAAAATGCCTATCAATATCGTGGGAGCACTTATTTCATTTACGGTTTTCATGATTCTCATTTTGACCAAGTTTCACCTTGTATGGCCAGTATTTGTTTTCATGCCAATTGTTCTATTTATTTTTCATTCTATTAAGAAACATTATCTGTCTGTTGGAGAACAATTACGTTTATTGAATGAAACCGAGCCTGTCGAAATCAAAGGAAATGTGGTCATCGTCCCAATAGCAGGTGTCACACGTGTCGTCGAACAATCTGTGCAATATGCAAAATCCTTATCAGACCAGGTCATAGCGGTTCATGTATCGTTTGATAAAGAGAAAGACAAGAAAATTGAAGCTGATTGGGAAAAGCTGAATAGTGATGTGCGTCTTGTGATTTTACATTCGTCTTATCGAAGTCTCATTCACCCGCTTGATAAATTTCTTGAAACGATTGAAGCGAAAGCAAATGCACATCAATATAGAGTGATGGTGCTCGTCCCTCAATTTATTCCGAAAAAAAGATGGCACACCATTTTGCATAATCAATCTGCTTTCTTATTAAGATTCCGTTTATTATGGAAACGGGATATTATTGTCGCCACTCTTCCATATCACTTTAAAAAGTAGCAAGAGCAAGTTGAAACGTTTGATCAAAAGGGTGCGGTGGTATGGAGTAAGAAAAAAGGAGTTTTCTCACATGCCGCAAAGAACCGCAGGAAAAGAAGTAACAGCGCTACTGGAAGAGTGGGGCGTGAAACATATTTATGGAATGCCCGGCGACAGTATTAACGAATTAATCGAAGAACTAAGGCATGAATCAAGCAAAATTCAATTTATACAAACAAGACATGAAGAAGTGGCAGCACTTTCAGCAGCAGCTGATGCGAAACTAACAGGCAAACTTGGTGTTTGTTTATCAATTGCTGGGCCAGGTGCTGTCCACTTATTAAATGGACTATACGATGCAAAAGCGGATGGTGCACCTGTATTAGCGATAGCAGGGCAGGTTGCCTCAACTGAAGTAGGCAGAGATGCATTTCAAGAAATCAAATTAGAGCGGATGTTTGACGATGTTGCTGTCTTTAATCAGCAAGTACAAACAGCAGAAGCTCTGCCTGACTTATTGAATCAAGCCATCAAAGCTGCTTATACCCATAAAGGGGTGGCGGTTCTCACTGTCTCAGATGATTTATTTTCTCAGAAAATTAAGCGGAGTCCCGTTTATACATCTCCTCTTTACGTAGAGGGAGACGTGCGCCCCAAGAAAGATCAACTGCTAAAGGCTGCTCAACTCATTAACAATGCGAAGAAGCCAGTCATCTTAGCAGGAAAAGGATTAAGAAATGCAAAAGAAGAGCTTCTTTCGTTTGCAGAAAAGGCAGCTGCACCGATCGTCATTACACTTCCTGCAAAAGGTGTTGTTCCAGACAGGCATCCATACTTTTTAGGGAACCTAGGTCAGATCGGGACGAAGCCTGCATATGAAGCGATGGAAGAGTGCGATTTATTAATCATGCTTGGAACCTCCTTCCCATATAGGGATTACTTACCGGAAGACACACCTGCCATTCAATTGGATATCAAATCGGATCAGATCGGTAAAAGATATCCAGTAGAAGTGGGGATTGTAAGTGACAGTAAAAATGGTCTTCATGAACTAACCTCTTATATTGAATATAAAGAGCAGCGCGGTTTCCTTGAAGCTTGTACAGAGCATATGATGAAGTGGCGAGAAGAAATGGATAAGGAAAAATCTATTGCCACATCACCGCTTAAACCGCAACAAGTCATCGCTAGATTAGAAGAAGCGGTCGATGATGATGCCATTCTTTCAGTTGATGTCGGTAATGTGACGGTATGGATGGCACGTCATTTCCAAATGAAGCAGCAGGATTTCATTATTTCCAGCTGGCTTGCCACAATGGGCTGTGGTTTACCTGGCGCAATATCAGCTAAATTAAACGAACCAAACCGCCAAGCCATTGCTGTCTGTGGTGACGGAGGCTTCACAATGGTGATGCAAGATTTTGTGACGGCGGTAAAATATAAACTGCCAATTGTCGTTGTGATCTTAAACAACAACAACCTTGGTATGATTGAATATGAACAACAGGTAAAAGGCAACATCAACTATGGTATAGAGCTGGAAGATATTGATTTTGCAAAATTTGCAGAAGCATGCGGTGGTAAAGGAATCTCGGTGTCATCACATGAAGAACTAGCACCAGCCTTTGATCAAGCACTTCAAGCTGAGAAACCTGTGATCATTGATGTTGCGGTGACCGATGAACCACCGTTACCTGGGAAAATCACATACACACAAGCAGCAGGCTTTAGTAAATATTTATTGAAAAAATTCTTTGAAAAAGGTGAGCTGGATATCCCTCCACTCAAGAAAAGCCTCAAACGCTTTTTCTAAACAGCAGGTAGTCGGTCCTCCAATTAGGGGGACTGACTTTTTTGTTGAACAAGGAAAAACATTTCAATTGTCACTTGTTTTCTTTTGTATAAAAATATCCAGACTGGATTTTTGTAACTTAAAGCCTATTTTTCCAATTCGATGAGAAAGGTAAAATAGACTTTATGATCAATAATGGAGGGAGTGGATTTTTCTGGGTAAGATACTTGATGCAAAAGCACTAACCAGTGCCATGGATACAAGGGCGAAAGACTATCAGGCACTCCGTGAAGAAATGGTTGATTTAAAAAAAGCGCTACAGGGCGTGACGAATCTAGGTGATGACTTTACTGGAAAAGGTGCCGATAATATTAAAAGCTTCTACAAAGAACTCGCCGGAAATGTGGACATGTTCATCAGCTTTATTGATAAGCAAAAAGCCTTTCATGAAGGTGTTTCTGGAACGCTTGATGATACAAACTTTGGCGGCGATACCTTTGTAGAAGAACACTTTTTAGACAACGCTGTACATATGGGCATCAAAAACGCCAAAAGCATTGTAAAGGATCAAAAAAAAGCACTCAAAACGATTTTTCAAGATATTGATGACCTCATTTCTCTGGAGGTATTTGATAGTAAAACCTTTGACGAAAAGATTGCAGATGCGGAAGATGAACGCAAGAAAACGGTTAAAGATTTAATAGAACTTGATCAAAATCTAAAAGATGAATATGCTTTGTCAGAGACTGAGGAGAAGGCTACAATGGCATTGTACGCAGAAATGATGAATGCGACAAATGACGGAAAATCCATTTCGCCTATGAATTTTGACAAGAAAGCGTATCAAAATAGCGAAATCTACAAGGCAAAAAGCGATATTGAGAAGCAAACTTCTGAATATCTAAAAATCAAAAAAGATCAAGAAGAAGCCCGCAAGATCGCAAAGGAACAAGAAGCACTCGCCAACCGTCCGTGGTATGAAAAAGCTCTTGATTACGGAGGAAATATCGTCAATGAACTGACAGGAGTGAACGATGCAAAACGCGCCGCAACGGGCGTTGATCCGATCACAGGTGAAGAACTCACCGCAGGACAGCGAGTCGCCGCAGGTGGCATGGCAGCAGCAGGCTACATCCCGATTGTCGGCTGGGCAGGACGTATTTTCAAAGGCGGAAAAGCCGTCTATAAAACGACTCAAGCCACGTCTGCCGCAGTTAGAGCAGTCGACATTTACAAGACATCACAGAAGTCTTTTGACGCCCTGAAAACATCTCAAAAAGGCTTATATGGACTCACCGCAACAAACGGCTTCAGCGAAGCGATTACGGGTCGAGATATGTTTGGAAATAAAGTCTCGAAAGAACAGCAGGAAGCGAGTATGAATGCGGCGCTAGGGATGCTTTTACCGTTTGGGGCGAAAGGGTTTCATGGGAAGATGGGGATTAAAAAAACAAGTGGTTTAAGTAAAATACCTGAAAATAGCATTAAACATTCTAATAAAGGAGATTTCACAACAAACCCTAAAACAGGGGATATTTCAAAAATGAAGGGTGGAGGACACGGACAACACAATATAAAATTCTTACAAGAAAATAATATAGAATATAATATAAATAAAGTATATGAGAACGGTGTTAGGATAGGGAATGTGCCTGGTCATAAGGTGAAAGCAAAACGAACAGGTTCTAACCAATCTTGGTTCCCAGAAAACTGGACAGAATCTGATATTGCGGCAGCGGGTGCCAAAATTGTTGAGTCACCTGATTTTTCTAAAGTGGAAAATGGAGTGGCTATCTTTGGTGAATATAAAGGAGTAAGAGTTGGAGTTATTAAAACCAATGGAGAAGTAGGAACTATTTTTCCGGATGCTACAAAACAACCTTAATGTGGAGGATCAAGATGGACATTGAAAATACATTAAATAGAGTATTAGATAAAAGAAAAAAATTAGATTTAAATGATGATTACGGTATACAGAAGAGTTGGGATGAAATAATAGAAATTCTCGGAGAAAACGAAGAGAGAACGTTGGAATATTTAGATCGTTGCAGTAAAGAAGATTTATATTGGATAAGTGAAGTGTTTGAAGACATATCAGAAGTTTTACAAAGTAAGGAATTAATTAAATGTTTGCGTAGGTTGGATAAAAAATATCCTGAATTAGAGATGAAACAAGATATTGATCTAGCAGAAAGCTATATTGAAGATTAAATTTTATGATCTATTTAACTAATAATAATATGTTAATCTAATCCAATCACCACAAAAAAGGAGAATCAGCCATGCTATGGATTTTCACACAAAACCAGCAAAGTCTGGTCCACGTCAATGAAGTCACAGTACAGGGTAAAAAAATTGAAGGGATCATGGGAAATGATTCTTGGACAAAAACTCTCGGCAAGTATGACTCAAGCGATCGAGCAGCAGAGATTCTGCAAGACATTGTGAAGACGGTTGAAGAAAATCAAGGTGCATCTATTACATACCGAATGCCTCATCAATAAAAAAGAAACCACCTTTTCCTAATGGAAAGGTGGTTTCTTTTTTATGAAGGTGTTTTGGTAAAGGCTAAAAATAACGGAATGCCTGTGCCGACAAGTGTTGTGGCGAATAGGAACATACCGCAAATGAATAGAAAATGACTGGCTGAAAAGACGAGTGCCAGAATGAGAAATACGATGCTGAGTCCTGCCATGCTATATGATGGGACAAAGCGGCGTTTGTATGTGGCTTTCTTTGTTAGGAATGAGAAGAAAATGCCAAATAATAAAGGGACAATCCATAAGTAAAATAAAATAATAAGAGACATACATCATACCTCGATTTTTTCCTTCTATTTTATCAGATGCCAATCACAACGGATACTACAAAGCTTCACTTTGTAAAATAGTTCATGCAATCGACACAATTAAGTGGGCTGATTGATCGAATTCGTTTTTTGTTTCACATACTCAGGCTGTAAAAGTGCATACACACAGTGATCGGCAAAGTGGTCGCCCAGCCATTCACATTGTCTTAAAATGCCTTCAAGTGAAAAAGATAAACGCTCTGCAATGCGTCTGCTTTTTTGATTATCGACAGCGGCCCTGATTTCAATGCGGTGCAGACCGCACTCTTCAAATAAATAGTGAATGACTGCTTTACATGCTTTTGTCATGATGCCTTTTCCTTGATAGCCTTCCCCGAGCCAATAGCCAATGGAAACCGTCCGGTTAATCCAATGAATTTGGTGGGTGCCAATGATACCAACGAGTTCTCCATGTGACCAGATTCCAGCCTGAAAACCATTGTTTTGCAAAGCTTGCTGCATGGCACCTTGAATAAACGCCATGCTGTCTTCTTCTGTCTGCGTCGAATCGACCCATAGCATCCATTCACGTAAGTGCTCTCTTGAGCGTTGGATGAGCAGGTACAGACTTCTCGCGTCTCTTGGTTCAAGCAGCCGCATGGATAGATCTTGATCCTGATAAAAAAACATGTGATCACATCCTCTCAAGGGAAATTCTACCACAACCCGATGTAAAAGACAGCATGATTACTGTCTTTTACATAAACGTATCCACAATTAAAAACAGATTAAGTGCGACAACAAGAGCTGCTATCACCCAAGATATTCCTGTCACCCAGCGAGCATTCGTCAAATCGCCCATAATTCGTTTTTTACTTGTAAACAAAATGAGCGGAATTAAAGCAAACGCAATGCCAAATGATAAGACCACTTGACTCATCACAAGCGCAGAAGTCGGATTGACCCCAGATGCAATGATCGCAATAGGTGGAATGATGGTAATCAGCCGGCGGACATATAGCGGAATTCGGTACTGAATAAAACCCTGCATAATAATATCGCCTGACAGTGTACCGACAGAAGAGCTGGAAAGTCCGGCTACAAGCAAACCTACACCAAATAAGATGGCTGATACAGGACCTGCGAGAGTTCCAAAATGCTGAAATGCTACATCTAAATCCTCAACAAAAAGACCATTTTTAAAAAATAAAGCAGCTGCTACAATCAACATGCTGGCATTGATGGCGCCAGCAACTACCATCGCAATGAGGATGTCTAAAAACTCAAAACGAAAAATCAGCTTTTTCTCTTTTTCCGTTCTGCCGACGACTCTTCTTTGCGTTAAGGCTGAATGGAGATAGATCGCATGCGGCATCACCGTAGCGCCTAAAATACCAGCGGCAAGCAGTACGCTGTCTGTCCCTTCAAATCTTGGAATGAACAGTCCACCGGCGACACTTGCAAGATCAGGTTTAGCCACAAAGGTTTGTACAGCGAAAGCAATCACGACAACAAACAGCATGCCGGTAATTCCTGCTTCTAACGCTCGATAACCTCGTCTTTGGAGCTCTAAAATGGCAAAAGAACCGATCGCTGCAATAATCGATGCTTCAAGCAGCGGGATACGAAAGAGTAAGTATAAACCAAGGGCAGCCCCGATAAATTCGGCTAAATCTGTGGCGATAATGACGAGTTCGCCCTGAATCCATAAACCAATCGAGACTGGTTTTGGAAACTCTTCTCGTGCAATTTCAGGTAAATTTTTCCCTGTTGCGATTCCAAGCTTTGCAGACAAAGACTGGATGAGTAAGGCCATGAGATTGGATATGAGAATGACCCATAACAGAAGGTAGCCATATTTCGAGCCAGCCGCAATGTTGGTCGCAAAGTTTCCTGGATCAATATAGGCAATGGCTGCGATAAAAGCAGGTCCGAGAAAAGGAAGGAGCCTTCTAAAACCCTTCACCTTTCCTTCAAGTGCACGCTCCGCTGCCACTGACATGTGGGCCTGTGCCTCGATGTATTTGTTTGTCATATGTCATCACCTAGATTCTACAAAGTTTTGCTTTGGCACAAAAAGTTTCCTCGATGCAATTTTTAATCATCATATGCCCATCTACATGAAAAGTCAACTATCTGAACTAATAGGTTTGTTTATCATATGTAAGTGAAAAAAATAGATACCTTGTCAATCAACACATAAAAAACACCGCCTCTGATCTTAGGCGGTGCATCCTCTACTTCCTCTTCTTTTGTATCGTTTTTTAAGAAACCCTTGATCCAACGCTGCGGAAGATCAGGCTTAAAATAATGACAAAAATGGCTGCTCCTAAGATCGCTGGAATGATCGCAAATCCTGCCAGACTAGGACCCCACGTTCCAAGTAATCCATGACCAATCCAAGCTCCTGCAAGCCCGGCAATCATTGAACCGATCCAGCCTCCTGGCACACTGCCTCCAGCGAGTGCACTCCCAATGAGACCAATGACAATCGCCACAACTAATGAAATCAGAAATCCTAACATGTTGATCACTCCTCTTTTGTTTGTTTATTGTTTACTAAGCAATAACCGTTTTAAAAGAGATTAAAACCTTTCGGAACCGCTTCAATGTTCGATACGTATGATGGACAAGGATTGTGTATAATAACAGACATATACTTGAACGGCATCTAAGGAGGCAAATGGCATGGAGGAAAGAGAGTGGCTAAAAGCACAATTAAAAGAGATTGAAAAATGGGAGAAAGACCAGCAGAAGGTATGGTTTTGGGAGAAACTTAGCCGGCTTCCATTTCAAATGCTGGACAAGCTGACCCCTGCCTTTATTCAAAAGAAAATCGGTGTGTTATTAGATGAGATGGGGCACTACATTCAATCAGGCGGTGTCTATTTGACGTCAGAGAAAGGCATTATTCATCAATTTCAAAAGAAATGTGCCGATGAATCGATTCAGCGTATTGAAGATATTGAGGCGGCTCCGATCGAGGTCATGGATGCCATTAGTGATCAGATGGGGAAAAACCGAACAAACCTCGCCACTGTGCAAGGTGCGACAACAGGTGTCGGAGGTATGTTTACATTAGCGGCAGATATTCCGGCTGTTCTGGGTCTCTCTTTAAAAACATTACAGGATATCGCCGTCACCTATGGCTATGATCCGAAAAATAAAGAAGAACGAGTCTTTATCATTAAATGTTTACAGCTGAATTCTGCTGACGTTGTTGGGAAACAATCAATATTAAAAGAGCTGAAGAGCTATCATGCATCAGAAGGGAAGCACGAAAACATGATCTCTCAAATTCAAGGATGGCGTGAGGTCGTATATAACTACCGTGATTCGTTTGGCTGGAAGAAGCTGTTTCAACTTGTCCCAATTGCGGGGATTTTGTTTGGTGCAGCGTCCAACCGCTCACAGTTAAAAGGAATTGCCGAAACAGGCATCATGCAATATCGAAAGCGCAGAATATTATCAAGATTAGAGGAGCTCGCTCAGCAAGAACAGCGTGACTCCGGCGCATAAAAAAATCCCTTTCTAAAGGGATTTTTTATTTGGTCTCAGCATCTTCTTCAAACGCTTGAATCGGAGAATATTCATAGCGTGCCCGGAGCTCGCGGATTTGTTTGATCAAGGTGGAACCTATGATCCTTTCTGCTTCATCATATAAAGGATCGAGCGCCTTCATCCATTTTTGCCGCTCTGCTGGTGTTAATTCGTGTATCGCAATTGGAGATTCGCGTTTAATATCCTCCAGCTGATCCTTGTTCATCTGTTCGGCATGTTTTTCGTTCCATGCCGTTGTTTCTTCCATCGCTTCGAGTAAAATTCGTTTCGTCTCAGGTGTCTGACGATCAAAAAAGGATTGATCCGTTAAGACGACATACCCTAAATACCCGTGATTACTGATCGTCATATAGTCTTGTATATGATAGAATTTTTTTGAATAAATATTTGAAATTGTATTTTCTTCACCGTCTACTTTTTTTGTTTCTAGCAGCTGAAACGTTGAATTAAACGATTCCTGATAGGGTTTTGCGCCAAGAAGCTTGAATTGCTTTTCAATCATGTCACTTTGCATAATACGAAGAGATTGTTTTTTTAAATCACTAGGTTGCTTGATTGGGCCTTTATTCGAAGTGATTTGCTTAAAGCCATTTGTCCAGTAGGCCATTCCCTTTAGTCCGTCTTTTTGCAGTGTGCCGAATAGTCTCTGTCCAATCGCACCATGTAACCCTTCTTGGACAGCATCGTAGTTAGAAAAGGCAAAGGGCAGATCAAGTGCCAGCCATTCAGAGGACAGCATGCCGAGCTTTGACGTAGACGGAGCAATAAATTGAACTTGATTCTCTTTTAGTGCATTAATTTCTTCGATATCAGAATAAAGACTCCCGTTTGAAAAGATTTGAATGCTGATCCTGCCGTCGGATTTTTCGTGAACAAGCTCAGCAAATTTCTTTGCAGCCAGCCCTTTTGGGGTATTATCTGCGACAACATGGCTGAATTTGAACACAAGCTGATCCTTCAGCCCTGTCTGTTCATCGTCGAAGGTCGTCGCTGATTTAGGCATCATATGATAAAAGCCAAAGTATAAAGCGGTTACAAAACCGATGATGAGCAATAGCGTATAGGCGAGTAAATTCTTCATGCGTCAGATCCCCCTTATGTCAAGGATACTTGACAGAGGAAGAATTCGTAAAGATACAGGTGAAAAAATGATGAGAAATCGACTGAAATTACAACAATTATCTATTAGATGGAAGCTCACCATCCTCACATATTTCGTTGTCATTTTTGCCCTTTTAATCGGAGGAATTGTTCTGGTCGGGGGAATTCAGCAAACAGAGGAACGAGAACTTCGAAAAAGGCTCATGAACACGGCAAGAACAGTAGCTGAGATGAATGAGGTAAAGCAGGCGTTGGATGATCAGACAAAGGAGCGTGCGCGGTTGCAGCATGCCATTGAAGAGATTCGGATTATCCAAGATGCTGACTACATTGTTGTCATGGATATGGATCACGTGCGATTGACACATCCAGTGAAAACAAGGATTGGCCAGCGCTCTGAGGGGACAGATGAAGAACCTGCCTTTGCAGAGCATATCTATTTCTCAGAAGCACAGGGAGAGCTTGGCACAGCCATTAGAGCTTTTTATCCAGTAAAGGATGAAAAATTTAACCAAACAGGGGTTGTACTAGTCGGAAGAACATTGCCGAGTATGGCAGATATATTAGGAGAAATGAAGCAGGATATCCTCATGATCCTTCTGCTTACGCTCAGCTTCGGGCTTGTCGGTTCATTTTTGCTCGCCCGTCATATTAAACAGCAAATGTTTAAGCTGGAGCCGCATGAGATTGTCAGAATGCTAGAGGAGCGCACCGCTACTTTTCATTCAATTAATGAAGGGGTCATTGCCATTGATAATCAGCACATGATCACCATTTTTAATGAAAAAGCAAAGCAAATTTTCAGCGTGACAGGTGATGTCGTGGGCCGAAATATTTGGGATGTGCTGTCAGATACAAGGCTTCCAGAAATCATTGACCGTGCAGAACCCGTCTACAATGAAGAAATTCATATGAGCGGAAAGCGGATCATGAGCAGCCGAATCCCAATTGTGATGAAAAAGAAAATCATCGGAGCGGTTGCGATTTTTCAGGACCGGACAGAGGCGGCCAAATTGGCGGAGGAATTAACCGGGGTGAAGAACTTCGTTGATGGCCTGCGGGTGCAAAATCATGAACATATGAATAAGCTTCATACAATTGCGGGATTAATTCAGCTGGGGAAAGCCGATCAAGCACTCGATTTAGCGTTTCAAACGACCGAAGAGCAGGAGCATGTGACGGACTTTCTCCACCGTGTGATACAGCATGACGCAGTGGCAGGTTTATTGATGAGCAAGATAAGAAGGGGCAAGGAGCTAGGCATAAAGGTTGAAGTAGATGAAAATAGCAGTCTGCGCGATTTCCCAGAGCGGCTGGATCAGCATGATATGACGAAGCTACTTGGCAACCTGATCGAGAACGCCTTTGCCGCGTATGATACTGTAGAAAGAGACACAAAACTCATTTCTATTAGTATTGATCAAACAGAGGATGTCCTCGCGATCTTAATTGAAGATTATGGATCTGGAATAGAAGAGGACATGATTCCTCATATTTTTGACAAAGGCTTTACTCACGGTAAAGAAGGCGGAACAGGCTACGGGCTGTATATTGTAAAAACGATTATCGACAAAGGAATGGGAAATGTAGAAGTCACATCAAGCATCGGCATTGGTACCACCTTCTCAATCGAATTCCCAATGACAATAGAGGAGAGAGACAGATGACTCAGATTAAGGTGCTATTAATTGAAGATGATCCGATGGTGCAAGAAGTCAATAAAGAGTTCATTAAGAGTGTCCCTGGCTTTCAAGTTGCGGCTGTAGCAGGAAATGGCGAGCAGGGCATCCAGCTGATCAAAGACATTCGCCCAGATCTTGTGGTGCTCGATGTGTATATGCCTAAAAAAGATGGCGTCAAAACACTGCAAGACATCAGAAAGCAAAAGATGCAGGTGGATGTGATTGTGATTTCGGCAGCAAAGGATAAAGAGACGATCGGCACCATGCTTCAAAATGGTGCCCGAGATTATATCATTAAGCCATTTAAGTTTGAACGGATGAAAGAATCTCTTGAAAGCTATAAAGCGTTCAAATCAAAAATTCGTACCGCAGCAGAATTTTCTCAAGAGATGCTCGATGATATCATACGAAAGCCTGCTGTTAAGCAGGAAGAGACATGGCTTCCTAAGGGGCTGAATGTGCATACGATGAATGAAATTAAAGCCTATATGCGTCTGCAAGAAGGAGCGCAGTCTGCAGAGGAAGTCGCCAATGCACTTGGGATTGCACGTGTCACGGCACGCCGTTATTTAGACTTCCTTGTGAAAGAAGGCGAGCTGAAATTAGATATGCAATATGGCGGGGTCGGACGCCCTGTGAACAAATATATCGTACATTCTGACTAAGAGACCAAAAAGACCAAAATGTACGATATGTCCATAAGCTTCACAGCCTTTGGTGAAATCGCTATCATTTATCTACAGATAGCAGTTAAGCGTTTACATCAAAGGGTGAGGGAGTTGATTTTTTTATGAAGAGGCTATTGAAGAACCTGACATTTCAGGTCATTGCAGCTGTCATTATCGGGATCATTGTTGGGATGGTTTGGCCAAACGTCGGGAAAGAAATGAAGCCGCTTGGTGACACATTTATTAATGCAGTGAAAATGGTCATTGCACCCATTATTTTCTTAACCATTGTTCTTGGAATTGCCAAGATGGGGGATATGAAAAAGGTTGGAAAAGTTGGGGGAAAAGCTTTTATCTATTTTGAAGTTGTGACGACGCTTGCGCTTGTCATCGGACTGTTTGTGGTCAATATCATGAAGCCAGGAGCGGGTCTTGACTATAGTAAGCTTGAAAAAGGGGATGTCTCGCAATATACCCAAAATGGGGGACAGGGTATCGACTGGATGGAGTTTGTCACACACATTGTGCCATCTAACATGGTAGATGCCTTTGCAAAGGGAGATATTTTACAGGTCTTATTCTTCTCTATTTTATTCGGTGTTGCGCTCGCTGCACTTGGCGAGAAGGGGAAAGGCATCATCGAATGGCTTGATAAGCTGTCGCTTGTCTTCTTTAAAATCATTGGTTACATCATGCGTGCCGCGCCATTAGGGGCATTTGGAGCAATGGCTTATACCATCGGACACTTCGGTTTAGCTTCAATTAAACCACTGGCTAGTCTGATGCTTTCCGTTTATATGACGATGTTCCTGTTTATTTTCGTCGTGCTGAACATCATTTGTAAAATGTATGGCTTCAGCCTGTTCGGTTATCTCCGTTTTATCAAAGATGAAATTTTAATTGTTCTTGGCACAAGTTCTTCAGAATCTGTCTTGCCAAGAATGATGGATAAAATGGAACGCTACGGGTGCTCTAAGTCAGTCGTTGGACTTGTCATCCCGACAGGCTATTCCTTTAACTTAGATGGAACCTCAATCTACTTGTCCATGGCAGTGGTCTTCTTAGCGCAAGTGTTTGGGGTGGACCTATCCATCGGACAGCAGATCACGATTATCCTTGTTCTGATGCTCACATCAAAAGGAGCAGCTGGAGTCACAGGAAGCGGATTTATCGTGCTGGCTTCTACACTTGCTGCACTTCAGGTTATCCCGCTAGAAGGTCTTGCACTGCTATTAGGGGTCGACCGTTTCATGAGTGAAGGAAGAGCAATTACGAACCTGATTGGAAATGGAATTGCTACAATTGTTGTAGCGAAAAGTGAAGGGGAATTTGACGAAGCGAAGAGTAAAACAGCGCTACAGGAAATGCGAAATATCAAGCAGGCTGTTTAGTATAAAAACATCCAAAAACCGAAACCTTATGTTCTACATGGGGTTCGGTTTTTTCTTGTGTAAAAAAGAAAAAACATAAAAGCTTGATAAATTTAGGACGAATCGTAAGACCTCATTGACCTTTTGTTATATAATTTACAGAAAGATCCGATATAATGAATATGAGATCCAACGAAAAATAGACTTTAGTCCTGGCAGGTGTGTAACGTATGGCGGCATTTTTTAAATTGTTCGAAAAACCTGGTGTCAAGAGGTTTTCAGTATTTGTAGTATTAGCCACAGCATTATATCTATTAAGAGGAATGATGAATTTAATCCTTTTGACCTTCATTTTCACCTTTTTAATGAATCGGTTAGAAGAGGTCATAAGAGGCTTTTTAAATCGCTTCCTGAAAATAGGACAGAAATCAGTCATCACCATTTTGTACATCCTTCTGGCTGGTGGATTGACGTTTGGCGGCTTTGTGTTTGTGCCCATCATTGCTAAACAGGTGGAACAGTTATTTCATTTAGGGAAAAAGATTGCAGATCATCCACAAGATTTACCCTTCTTTGACGTCGTCACCAATGTGTTCGGAGATTTCAAAATATCTTCTTTCTTCGAGAAAGGGTTTAATTTCCTCTATACATACTTAACAGATTTCAGCACGTTCAGTATCCAGGTCATTATGTCCTTAATATTAAGCATGTTCTTCCTGTTCGAAAAGGAACGCCTCATTCAATTCATGAATAAGTTCAAAACGAGTAAAATCTCCGTGTTCTATCATGAAATTGCCTTCTTTGGACGTAAGTTTTCCAGAACATTTGGTAAGGTACTTGAAGCACAGTTCATCATTGCAACAGTTAACTGTGTGTTAACGACAATTGCGCTTGGCATTATGGGCTTCCCGCAATTATTTGGATTAGCGGTCATGGTCTTCTTGTTAGGTTTAATTCCGGTAGCGGGTGTGGTCATCTCCCTCGTTCCACTCAGCATCATTGCGTATACACTTGGAGGCGGAATGTACGTCCTATATATTGTGCTGGTGATTGTGATCATCCATGCCATTGAAGCCTACTTCTTAAATCCGAAGCTCATGTCAGCTAAAACAGAGCTCCCTATTTTCTTCACGTTTATTGTCCTGATCTTCTCTGAACACTATATTGGCATTTGGGGACTGATTATCGGCATCCCAATCTTTGTGTTTATCTTAGATATCTTGGAGGTCACGAATAAGGAAGAAAGTAATTAAAAAGTTCATATGAACCTGTTTACAATTTTCTAAAAATAAGGTATAAATAGTATGAAAATATCATATTACCACACGCTTAATCCTTCTAAAGGAATGGGGGACCCAAGTTTTTGGGGTGAATTTTTCTTATTTTAAGAAAAAAGGACATCTCTTCGTCCTAACCCGTCAGCTAACCTCATCAGCGTGAAGAGAGTAGACAGTGGTACACGTATGGACACGCAGGCCCACGAGAAGACTCTCTCGTGGGCCTTTTTGACGAGGAAGGGGAGATTTTATTGAAGCTTGCGACGAAAATTATTATTGCTTTAATTGTAGGTGCAATCACAGGACTACTGCTCAACATTTTTGCTCCAAATGTATTCAAAGTGTTAGACCCTTATCTATTTACACCTCTAGGTCAAATCTTCTTAAACCTGATTAAAATGTTAGTTGTGCCGATTGTCTTCTTTTCGATCACACTTGGTGTAGCAGGCCTTGGCGATCCGAAAAAACTTGGCAGAATCGGCGTGAAAACCATTACTTACTTTCTACTCACTACGACTTTTGCCATCATTATTGGCATTTCATTGGCCTTACTAATTAAGCCAGGCGCATTCGGTAATTTTGATACGAAAGCGGCAGAATATTCCGCTGAGGAAGCCCCATCAATGGCAGACACACTACTCAACATTATTCCAACCAATCCAGTCCAATCTCTAGTTGAAGGAAATATGCTTCAAATTATCGTCTTTTGTGTATTTTTAGGTCTCGGCATTGCCTTGCTCGGTAAAAAAACAGAAGGCTTGCTGAAGCTGTTTGAACAAGGAAATGAATTAATGATGTATCTTGTCGGTGTTGTGATGAAATTCGCACCGTACGGGACATTCGGTTTGATCGCAACGGCGATTGGCAGTCAGGGGCTCGATGCCATGAAAGCGATGGGACTTTACTTCTCAGTCGTCTTAATTGCGCTGATCTTGCATTTCTTCCTGACCTATGGGTCAACCGTTGCCCTATTAGCTAAACGAAATCCAATGGCATTCTTCAAAGGATTTTCTCCAGCGATGGTTGTGGCATTTAGTACATCAAGCAGTAACGCAGTGCTGCCAGTATCAATGGAAACAGCTCAAAAGCGCTTGAAGGTGCCAGAACCTATTTCAAGCTTTGTGCAGCCGCTAGGTGCGACCATTAATATGGATGGTACAGCGATCATGCAAGGGGTTGCGACTATTTTTATCGCACAAGTGTATGGAGTTGAATTAACCCTTGTTCAAATGCTGACAGTTGTCTTAACGGCAGTACTAGCAAGTATTGGCACAGCAGGTGTCCCAGGGGTAGGGCTCATCATGCTAGCCATGGTTTTAAATTCCGTGAATCTTCCTGTTGAGGGCATTGCGCTGATCCTTGGCATAGACCGCTTATTAGACATGGCAAGAACCGTGGTCAATATTACAGGTGACGCAGCATGTGCGGTAATTGTTTCTGAAACCGAGAAGAAACATGAGAAGGAAGCACCAACACCTAACTTATCACTGTAACAACAAGAAGGGCTGACTGGATCAGCCCTTTTTTTCGTGGAACGGCTTGTCTAGCGTGATATACTTTTTACAGGATGAGCGGCCGTAACTGCCGCCATAGGTTTTACATAGAAGGAGGAACCACTTTGCAGTCTGCTGTTTTACACATAGAGAACGTTGATAAACAAATTGGTCGGCATCAAATTTTGCAACATATTTCGATGGATATTAGGCAAGGGGAAATTGTCGGTTTACTTGGACCAAATGGGTCTGGAAAAACGACCTTGATTCGATTGATCGTTGGCTTGATGAAAAAAAACAACGGCCGGATTATCATTAATGGATATTCTCAAGATGATGATCATCTAAAGGCGATGTCATCTGTTGGAGCGATCATAGAAAATCCGGAATTTTATTCATATTTAACAGGTTTTGAAAACCTTGAGTTGTATGCATCTATGCATGATGGAATTTCAGAAGAGCGCATTTTTGAAGTGGTAAAAAGAGTTCGTCTGGAGCACGCCATTCATCAGAAGGTCAAAACGTATTCACTAGGGATGAAACAAAGGCTCGGGATTGCACAAGCCATTTTGCATAAGCCCAATCTGCTCATTTTAGATGAACCAACAAATGGGCTTGATCCCGCAGGAATGAAGGAGTTTCGAGAGCACTTGCAACTACTTGTACAAGAAGAAGGTGTCTCTGTGTTATTTGCTACACATCTATTGCATGAAGTAGAAGAGCTTTGTGACCGCATGATCATCATTCAAAAAGGACAGATCAAAGCCAATACAAACCTTCGCGACATGGAAGGGAAAGAGCAGGTGCTGATGAATATTCAGCCAGTAGAAAAGGCAGTTTCATGGCTAGATACGCAAGGATATACATATGAACAAAGGGATCAGCATGTGCTGGTTCAACTGAATAAAGACCGTGTGCCAGAGCTGAATAAACAGCTTGTCTTAGCAGAATTTGATGTACTTGAAATGACGCCTCAAAAACAATCAATTGAAGAGGCCTTTATGAAATGGACGGAAGGCGGGACGGCAGATGCTTCAACTCATCAAGAATGAACATAAAAAAATCACGAGACAAAAGATCACATTCATTGCACTTGGACTGATTGTTGTCTTTCAATTGACGATGGCTCTAGCATTGAAACGAGTCATTTCCGGGCTTGGCGGGCAAGATACAGTCGCGAACTATTTTGCTTATTCCACGAATGTTGTATTTATTTTACAAGTGTTCGCTGTCGTGATTGGCGCCACATTGATCTCAACAGAGTTTCAAAAAAGAACCATCAAGTTCTTGTTGATCCGGCCGAAGACAAGGCTTCATATTTTCTTGTCAAAATACATCACTCTTGTGCTGATGGTCCTTTACCTGTTTGTTTTTTATTATGTGTTCGCTTTTCTTTTTGGCCTTATTTTCTTTAGTACTGATTTTGATGAAAGCACTGGGCGGTTATTTCTGCACACATTTGCTGTGATTGGATCACAGTGGGTGGAAGTGGTCATGATGGCAAGCTTTGCTTTTCTGTGCTCAAGTTTGTTTAGAAACAGTCTGATTGCACTTGTGACTTCATTTTTCGTCTTATACGCGGCGAAATCATTAGTGTCGATCATGTCTCTGTTAGAAAATCAGTGGGGGAAGATTCTACTTTTCGCTAATACGGACTTTACACAATACAGTTTTCAAGGTCCGCCGCTCTTTCAGGGCATGAGCCCTCTGTTTTCACTATTCATTGTAGGGGCGCATTTCGTTTTCTTTGTTGGTGCTGCTTGGCTCCTTTTTTGGAAGCGTGATGTAAATGTGTAAAAATTGTGTCAAATAACAAGAAAAATTCGTGACATCTTTGTGAAAACGAGTCTGTATTTCACGATAACCGGCTGATTTTGTCTTATAATAAGACAGAGTCATGGAGGTGGCACTATCGTGAAAAATTTTATTACGGCTTTACCTATTTTGTTGCTGTTGTCGTTTTCGTTTGTGTCTTTTGCCTTCCAGTTTGATCATCTTGTTTATTTCAGACTAGCGCTAGGGATCTTTTCATTAGCGGGTCTTTTCTTTCTGTATACACTTAAAAGAAACATGAAATGGTTCATGGTCTATTTATATGCGAGCTGGATCGTTCTTGCTGCCGTTACGACATTTGAAGAACCCGTGTTTTCACAATTCTTCTTCGGTGGTTTAACGATGACAATGGGTTATCTAACATATATGCTCATCTATTTAGGAATGAAGCAAGACCGTGTAGCGAAATCACATTAAAACAAAAGCCGATAAAATCGAAGAATAGATTTTATCGGCTTTTTTCTTTTCTTTAGGCAAATAAAAAAGCAGCCATCTGTTTGACTGCTCTTCTTGTGTTTATGATTCACGTCCAGCAGCGGCAAGCTGCTTTTGGTGCTTTTTATCGATGGTTTCGTATATACTTTCCATCATTTTAGGGTCTTGCATGATCGCTTCCTTGTTTTCTTCAATCAATTGCTGATACGTTTTGATTTTCTTCTTAGACATGTAACTCAACGCTCCTTTGGTAGAATGGGCTCTATAGGATTTCACATAGATGAAATTGATAATCATTTTCAATTAGCAACTCCATTATACAAAGCAGAATGTCATAAGTAAAGATTCAATTCAGAAAATTCACGTAACCGACATATTCCCATCCATATCGACGATGAATTCTTTCCCAGGAAATAATCCGCTGTCAAACCTTGTCATGAAATCAGATCAAACATTCCTGCCTATGTTGAAACGTTTTAGCCGTACATCTCGTCTTATGAAGAGATTTGATTTAAAAGGATATAAAAAAAGACACCAGCATGAGTTGGCTGATGTCTCCATTCAAATGAGTTATGAAACGTGTTCTTGAAGAAACTCCGTTACTTCTTCAGGTGATTTAGCGTTGGCACTGTGTAAATGACCTGTTTTTTCGCCATTTTTGAAAATTAACAGGCTAGGAATTCCCATGACCTGATACGTTTCCGCTAACTCAGGAAAGTCGTCTTTGTTTATTTCAAACCATTCATTCTGAGCATAAGCCTCTAAAATGTCTGGAATGAACATGTCCATTCTAGTGCAATCAGGGCACCATGTCGCAAAGAATTTAACGATGACCTCTTTGTCTGATTGAATGATTTCGTTGAATTGTTCAGTGCTTGTAATTTTTTTCAATTTGTCACAACTCCTTTTCAATGTCATTTTAATATAAAATAAAGGCGAATGACATACAAATGCTCGGGGGGCGCTTACAACCTTTACAAATCATTTCAATTCCGTAACAACAAAAATTAATTAGAGCATTTTTGCTTGAAAGTGATAAGATAGTAAAGATGAATTTTAGTGGGGGGAGTATCCATTGAAAATAAGTTTAGGATTGGTTTACGGCGGAAAGTCAGCCGAACATAATGTATCACTGCAAACAGCCCTTGCAGTTACAAAAGCACTTAACACTGAGAAGTTCGATATACATCCAATTTATATTACAGAAGAGGGCGAATGGCTAAGAGGAGAAAAACTCACTGAACCAGTATCAAACGTCAAAATGCTTCAATTTGAACAAAATGCAAAGACGTTTTTACCAACTTCTTTAAATGAAAGCATGTTTCCACAGCCTGCATCAGCTGATGAAAAGATTGATGTTGTCTTTCCATTGCTGCATGGGCCAAATGGTGAAGATGGGACCATGCAGGGGTTACTTGAACTATTGAATATCCCATATGTCGGTAACGGCGTTCTCGCGTCTGCTGCGGGTATGGATAAAGTCATGATGAAAGATGTGTTTGCTCAAGCTGGGCTTGCGCAGGCAAAGCATCTTTCCTTCAATAAAAAGGATTATGAGAAAGCCATATCAGACAGCCTAGAACAGGTAGAAGCAGTACTCGGGTATCCTTGTTTTGTGAAACCTGCCAACATGGGATCAAGTGTCGGAATTAGTAAATGCCGCAGCAAAGAAGAGCTTCAAACAGCATTTGAATTGGCTTTCCAATATGATCGTCGTGTTGTTGTGGAAGAAGGCGTTGTAGGACGAGAAATCGAAATTGGTGTATTAGGAAATGACGAGCCGAAATGCTCAGTCGTTGGTGAGATTGCACCTAAAACAGATTTTTATGACTATAAAGCAAAATATGAAGATGGCGATACAGATTTGATCATTCCTGCGAGTGTGTCAGAGGAAGAGTACAAGACGATTCACGATATGGCGATCAAGGCATTTAAAGCCATTGATGGATCTGGCCTCGTACGTGCAGATTTCTTCCTAACAGAAGAAGGCGAAGTGCTGATCAATGAAGTGAATACAATGCCAGGGTTCACACCTTTTAGTATGTTCCCGCTACTTTGGAAACATACTGGTGTAGAGTATCCTGAGCTGATTGAGAAGCTGGTGTCACTTGCAATTGAACGCCATCAAGAAAAACAAACCATTAAAACCACTTTTTAATGTAAGAAGCAAGCAGACACTATCCTACAGGTAGTGTCTCTTTTCCTTCAAACGTGAAATGAGAAAGAGAGGCGAAAAAACATGATCAAACGTACAGTGAAACAAGTCGCCCAAATGGCTGGTGGCACATTATCGAATGAAGCTTTTGGCGAAGAACAGATACACGGAGTGACAACAGATACACGAAAAGTATCAAAAGGCGCACTATTTATCCCGCTTATCGGGGAACATTTTAACGGTCACACTTTTGCTTCAAAAGCAGTGGAGCTTGGAGCGGCAGCGGTTCTTTGGAATGAAACAGAAGCGAACCCACCATCCGGTGTACCTGTCATTCTTGTAGAGGATACTCTGACAGCACTCCAACAGCTTGCGAAATCATACTTAAAAGAGGAAAACCCTCGAGTTGTCGGTATTACTGGAAGTAATGGCAAAACAACGACGAAAGACATGATCCATTCTGTCCTACAAACGACATACAGAGTCCATAAAACAGATGGCAACTTTAATAATCATATTGGACTTCCACTGACCATCCTTGCAATGCCAGAAGGAACAGAGATTGCTGTATTAGAGATGGGCATGAGTGCAAAAGGAGAAATCGAATTTTTATCTAATCTCGCTGAACCTGATGCAGCTGTCATCACCAATATTGGAGAATCTCATATGCAGGATCTAGGATCAAGAGAAGCCATTGCAGATGCAAAATGTGAGATCACAAAAGGGTTAAAAGAGGATGGGACTTTTTATTATTTAGGAGACGAGCCTTTACTCCGCCAAAGAGCAAATGCCCTTGCACGTAGCGTAAAAACATTTGGGGAATCAGAGGACTGTGATATCAAGGTGATTCACATCCACCAACTCGCTGAAGGCACTGAATTTCAAGTGGAGGGATATGCTCAAGGGTTTCTCATTCCTGTATTAGGGAAACACAATGTAAAGAATGCTCTTGCAGCTATTGCAATCGGCCAGCATTTCGGTCTGAATGAAAGGCAAATTGCCCAAGGGCTAATGCAAACGAAATTGACAGGCATGCGTTTAGAACTGTTTAAAACAGATAAGGGCATCACGGTTATCAACGATGCGTATAATGCGAGTCCTACGTCGATGAAAGCAGCGATTGATCTTGTAGGAGATATGGATGGCTTTGCTAACCGCATACTCGTTCTCGGAGATATGCTGGAGATGGGCAGTGAAGAAGAGACCTATCATTTTGAAGTAGGGGAGTACATCAAGCCTGAGTTTATTGATCATGTTTTAACGTTTGGCCGTCTTGGCGCATTCATTGCTGAAGGAGCAAAGAAAGCATTTGGAGACGACCGCGTGTCTTCTTATATGGACAAAGAAGAACTGAAGAAAAAACTAGCGGATGTGGCAGGACCTGACGATGTCGTTCTGGTCAAAGCTTCCCGTGGCATGAGATTGGAAGACGTTATTACTGCACTATAAATCAGATCGGCAAAGAAGGTGACAGGGTGATTGGCTGTCTATGTATACACGGTTTTACTGGTGCCCCGTATGAAGTAGAGCCGCTTGCGGAATATTTAAAGCAGACGACAGATTGGACGGTACAATCTGTCACGCTTCCGGGGCATGGGGAGAAACTTCAGCTCAAAGGCATTCTCTATCAGGAGTGGATTGCCACCGCTGAATTAGAACTCTTATCCCTTTACCGAACATGTGACACCATTTATTTGGTCGGCTTTTCTATGGGCGGGATGATTGCCTCATATTTAGCAGCGAAGTATCCAGTGGCCCGTCTTGTTCTGTTAAGTGCTGCTGCTAAATATGTAAACCCAAAACAAATGATTCAAGACACAAGGCAGCTGGTGAAGGAATCCTTGTCTGGTTTGATTGATACGAACCCATTGTATGATCGATATCGTCATAAGCTGACGAGTACACCGCTATCAGCTGCTGTAGAATTTATGAAATTGGTGAAGCAAACGAAAGGCTCTCTTGAAAAGCTACATCTACCAGTCTTGATCGTTCAAGGTGAAAGTGATGGGATCGTACCCGCTTCTAGTGCAGAATTCATTTATCATAAAATCCCGTCCCGTCAGAAAGAAATGTTCTATTTACCGGATTGTAAACATCACGTATGTCATGAGCCTTGTGCACAGCAATTGTTTGAGAAAGTCGAACAATTTCTAAAAAAAACAATTTAATCTATAGAAAAGCTAAAATGTGGCTAAACTAATATAAATTGAATCCCACTTGTTAAAATTTGCATCATTTTTGTCGAATGAGTGACAGGCCTATGTTACAATAGGTAAGAAAAGGTGGTCGATTCGGTTGTTTCAATATGACGGAAAAACCTTTATCCCGCAGTCTAATTCGAGCAATGGGGAAGTATCGGAAGGAACCATATTTCAATATCGTCAGGACGGGAATATTTTAACGGGCACATATCAAGGCGGCAGTATTCAATCTGGCGTGCTTGTAGGAACTGTGAATAAAGACGGAGCACTTCATTTTAGATATCATCATGTAAGTAAGGATGGCAGCATGAGAAGCGGTTCATGTCATTCCACCCCTAAGCAGCTGGATAACGGAAAAATTCAACTGTTTGAAAAGTGGAAATGGATGGACGGAGATCAAAGTGAAGGTGAATCTGTCATTGTCGAGCAGTAGATATATCCATTTCTGTCTTGTTGAAAAACAAATAGTGTAATGGTAAGATATAATGTAGGGTAATTCGGGCTTTGTATATAATGGACCTGTCCTTTCATACAAAGGGCAGTTTTTAATGATCATTCACGAGATTACTGAAACAGCAATTAGAAGGAGTTTGAATAAATTGACTATAACGTTTCAAGATTTTCAATTAAGCGAAAGTCTCATGAAAGCTATTAACCGCATGGGATTTGAAGAAGCAACACCGATTCAAGCAGAAACGATTCCTCTCGGTCTTCAGAATAAAGATGTCATCGGACAAGCACAAACAGGAACAGGAAAAACTGCAGCATTTGGTATTCCTCTTGTAGAAAAAATCGATCCAGCGTCTCCTAACATCCAAGCGATCATCATTGCACCAACAAGAGAATTAGCGATTCAAGTATCTGAAGAGCTATACAAAATCGGCCAAGACAAGCGTGCACGTGTACTTCCAATTTACGGTGGACAAGATATCGGCCGTCAAATCCGTTCGCTCAAGAAAAATCCTCATATCATTGTAGGAACTCCAGGACGTTTACTTGATCACATTAATCGTCGCACAATGCGTCTTCAAAATGTTGAAACAGTCGTGCTTGATGAAGCAGACGAAATGCTTAACATGGGTTTCATCGAAGACATTGAAGCGATCCTTTCAAATGTACCAAGTGAACACCAAACACTTTTATTCTCTGCGACAATGCCTGCACCAATTAAGCGTATTGCAGAGCGTTTCATGACAAACCCAGAACATGTAAAAGTAAAAGCGAAAGAAATGACTGTATCTAACATCCAGCAGTTCTACTTGGATATTCACGAGCGTAAGAAGTTTGATACATTGACTCGTCTTCTTGACATTCAATCACCAGAGCTTTCAATTGTTTTCGGCCGTACAAAGCGCCGCGTTGACGAATTGACTGAAGCATTAAACCTTAGAGGTTATACAGCTGAAGGAATTCATGGTGACTTGACTCAGGCGAAACGTATGGTTGCGCTTCGTAAATTTAAAGAAGGTTCAATCGATGTGCTTGTCGCAACAGACGTTGCAGCACGTGGACTTGATATCTCAGGTGTTACACATGTGTATAACTTCGACGTACCACAAGATCCAGAAAGCTATGTACACCGTATTGGACGTACAGGCCGTGCTGGACGTACAGGTATGGCGATGACATTCATCACACCACGTGAAAAAGATATGCTTCGTGCGATTGAGCAAACGACTAAGCGTAAAATGGATCGTATGAAAGAACCAACTCTAGACGAGGCAATTGAAGGACAACAACAAGTCACAGTTGACCGTCTACGCACAATCATTAGTGAGAACAACTTGAACTTCTACATGACAGCAGCTGCTGAATTATTAGAAGATCATGACTCTGTCACAGTGGTTGCGGCTGCTATCAAAATGATGACAAAAGAGCCGGATGCAACGCCTGTTCGTTTGACAGATGAAGCACCAATGATTTCAAAACGCAATCGTAACAACCGCAGCTCTTCTAAACGCAGAGACGGCGGCGGTGGTGGCGGCTATCGCGGAAAAAGCCGTTCATCTTACGGTGATAAAAAGCGTTCTTCAAATGACCGCAATCGTTCTTCTAACGATCGTCGTCAAAAGAAATCTTATAACAGCTAACATACAAGAGCGAATCCTTTGCAGGGTTCGCTTTTTTTAACAGGCTTTATGAAACTTTTTAGGCTTTCTTTCGTAATATATTGATAGAAAAGTAAGAGAATGGGGGAAGAATGTGAGAAAACAGCCGCAACGTCAAATCAGCTTAAATGGATTAAAAGTATGGCGTCTTCAAAATGGAATTATCTCATTGATTTTCTTATTCATCATCATTGGGGTATTTGTAGCTAGTTATTATTTTCAATGGCCATATTGGATTGGAGCCATCCTCATCGGATTGTGGATTTTACAGGTCATCTTCGGAATCTGGCTCATCCCGAAAATCCGCCATCACATCTGGCGCTACGAAGTATTTGAGAACGAAATTGAAATACAGCACGGATTGATTCGTGTCACACGTGTCATTGTGCCAATGGTACGTGTTCAGCATGTGGATACATCTCAAGGGCCGCTTTTAAGGCGCTACCGGTTGGCATCTGTTCAAATTTCTACTGCTGCGACAGTGCATGATATTCCGGCACTGGAATTAGAAGAGGCAGATGAGCTTCGCGATTACATATCTCGATTAGCAAGGGTGACGGAAGATGATGTCTGAACCAAAACGTGTACATCCAATTTCGATGTTCATTGATTTTATATCAGATGCCGTATCCATGATCAAAAACTTTATTATCCCTTTTTTCGTGCTTATTTTTGTGAACTCGAATTCAAGTATTCGTTTTTATGCGTTCATCATTCTTGGTGTGCTTCTTTTATGGAAAGCTGTTTCAACCGTTTTAGCATGGAGACGATTCACCTACCGAATGGAAGACGATGAATTTCGAGTGGAATCAGGTGTCATCACCAAAAAGAAAAAGTATATCTCATTAGAACGAATTCAAACGGTGAATACAAGTGAAGGCATCTTCCAGCGGATTTTTGGTTTGGTTCGGGTGCAAATCGAAACGGCAGGCGGGACGGATGGACCTGAAGTGAGCCTGACGGCCATTACAAAAGCAGAAGCTGAGCAACTAAAGCAATCGATTTTCAACCGGAAGAAAAGCTTGCAACAAGAAGAAATGAATGATGAAAATTTAGATCTAACTGATCCTCTGACAGCGCAACAGCCTGTAGAAAAAGAAATCAGTGTTTCCTACCGAATGGGTATACCAGAGCTGCTTTTGGCTGCGACCACTTCAAGCGGAATCGGCGTCATTATTTCTGGGTGTCTCGCCATTTACACACAAATAGATGAAATTCTGCCTTTGGACGGATTCCTCAAACGGTTTTCTTTTTTAAGTCATGCGAGTGTTGAGATTTATGCGATTCTCATATTTATTGCCGTATTGATTGCGTGGATTCTTAGTGTTGGGGTAACAGCCCTTCAATATGCGAATTTTAACGCAAAACGAAAAGGGAAAGACATCATCATCACAAGAGGACTCATCGAAAGGCATCAAATGACCATTCCGCTTGCGAGAATTCAAGCAGTGAAAATCAAAGAAAATATTTTGCGTGAACCATTTGGTTTTGCGACGGTCATGCTTGTCAGCGCAGGAGGTTCCATTACAGAAAAAGAGACCTCTTCTGTCTTATTTCCACTCATACGGAAGAAAAAAATCAATGAATTGTTAACGCAATTTACAGATCAATATCAGCTGGCACCAGAAAGTGAATTGAAAAAAGTGCCGAAGCGTTCACTAAAACGTTATCTGATATCTTACGGATTTGTTCCATTACTTGTAGGTATAATCCTTTCTGTACGTTTTCCACCATGGGGATATTTGGCGCTGATTCCATTACCATTTGCCTTGTTCTTTGGGTATTTAGCCTATAAACAATCAGGATATGTGATCAAAGATCAGCTGATTCAGTTAACGACAAGAGGTATCGGCAAGACCACCGGAATTGTTTTAAGAAAACGAATGCAAAACTATACGATGACCCAATCCTATTTTCAAAAGAAAGGGCGGGTGGCAAGTATTCACACCTTTGTGAAGTCCTCTGCCTTGCTTGATTCCTTTGGTGTGCATCACCTTGAAGAGGAAGATGCTGAACGTGTATGCGATTGGTATTCCTATGAAACGAATCAATCAACTTAAACAAAAAATGTCGATCAGCTCCCGTTAAACAGAGTGATCGACATTTTTTATGAGCTTAATAGCGTCGTTTTTTTGAATGGAAGAATAGGGTGATCGGTGCTAGGATCATGCCGCCTATCAATCCAAATAAGTGGGCCATGATGTTGATGTTCGAGTTGACGAACGTCATAATGACAGAAACGCCGAGAATCGTTAAGATGACCTGAGAATTACCACGGTCCATCATATGCGGTTTAAATAGGACAAGATAAAGATAGACGCCAAATAAACCAAATATCGCACCAGAAGCCCCGACATGTACGTACTCTAAAGGCTCCACCCAATAGGTTCCGAGATTGCCAATGAATCCAGCACCCAGATAAATCACAAGAAATCGAACCTTTCCAAGCAAATACTCAAGTGCTGGAGCGAATAGGAAGAGCGACATGGAATTGAACAGAATATGTGTCAGACTTCCATGAAGAAAAATAGGCGTTAAAAGCCGCCACCATTCTCCTGCTGCAACACCATAATTAAAACCAACGAGATGGTCCTGCCCAAGCTGGATCATTGGAATAGGGATTGCAAATAAAAGCCATAGGCCGATTTGCAAAGCAAGGATCGCTGTTACGATTGGATACGATCTAATAAATTGTTGAAAGCTCTCCGTTCGAATAAACATAACAAACCCCTTTTGACTAGATAATGGTAAGTTTATAGTAACACGTTTATGAAGAGAGCAACCAAATTAGTACGAGTATCATAGGAGGTACCTCATGATTAAAGGAATCGGTATGGATATTGTAGAGATCGGCCGGCTGTCACGAGTGCTTAGCAGGCAGCCCCGTTTACCAGAAAGAATTTTGACTTTACGTGAACAAGAAGACTTTCGTACACTAAGTAAAAAGAGACAGCTGGAGTTTCTGGCAGGACGTTTTGCGGCGAAGGAAGCATTCGCAAAAGCATACGGTACGGGAATTGGTCAATATGTAAGCTTTCACGACATCGAGATACAAAAAGATGCGAACGGAAAACCTCTCATCAAAAGTGAGAAAACAAAAGAAGACTACGTTCATGTATCCATTACACACACAAAAGAATATGCTGCAGCACAAGTTTTAATTGAAAGGTTGTCAAGCTAGTCTGCATATTGTTTGTCCCCCCTTCATATATTGGGTAGTGCGATAAGGAAGGGCGAGTTGCTAACAGGCTTTGATGGTTCGCGGTACGCAGTTCACTCTTGAGGCGTACTGTTAAAGTCAAACAAGCGGTTTCTTCCTTTTAACACAATTAACGAAGGGGTTGAAAAGGGTGAGAAAAAGCTTTGTTTTGCTTGTAACGGGGATCCTTTTTGTACTGATTCTCTCCGCATGCGGTCAAAAATCTCAACAGGATATCGTTGGAGATTTAAACAAAAAGGCAGAGGAAATGACATCATACAAAGCCAAAGCAAAAATGACCATTGAGACAGGAAATGATCCGCAGGAATACCATGTGGAAATTTGGTACAAGAAGCCGGAGCTTTACCGTGTCTACTTAGAAAATCCGAAGAAGGATCAGAGTCAAGTCATTTTAAGAAATGGCAATGGTGTATTTGTGCTGACACCTTCATTAAACAAAAGCTTCCGCTTCCATAGCGATTGGCCGAACAACAGCAGTCAGGTGTATTTATTTGAATCGCTTGTGAAAGACATTAAAAATGACAGTGCAGCTCAGTTCAAAGCAAAAGAGTCGAAGTACGTTTTTGAAACAAAAACCAACTATCAGCACAATCAAATGCTGCCGACCCAAGAGATTACTTTTCATAAAAAAACAATGGCGCCTGCTAGTGTGAAAGTACTGGACAGCGATAAAAAGCCAATGGTGAAAGTAGAATTCTCTCACTTTGAATTCAACAAATCCTTTGACAAAGATGCCTTTGATGAGAAGAAAAATATGACACTTTCTCAAATGGATGTTGCCACAAGTGCAGATCCATCTGACAGCTTTGCTGTGAAAACGCCTGTGGATATGCCAGAGGGCGTGAAGAAAATGGAAGAGAAAGAAATGACAACAGATGCTGGAAAGCGGTATGTGATGACGTATGGCGGAAAGAAATCCTTCACGCTCATTCAGGAAAAAGCGCGGGTAGCAGAAGCGTCTACGCCTGTGACGATGAATGGCGAGCCAGTCGATCTTGGCATGACAGTGGGTGTTCTGACAGACAAATCTCTTTCTTGGACATCTGATGGAGTTGACTATTTAATTTCTTCAAGTGATTTATCGAAAGAAGAACTCTTAATGGTCGCCAAAAGTGTAGAAGGACAGTCAGCGAAATAGGCGAGATTCTTAACATAACAACAAATCAGCCCTGTGCAGGGGCTGATTTTCTTTGAGTTGTTTCACATTATTCTGGATTTTTAGTATCATAATGAAGTATTGAATCATTCAATAGGGAAGTGTGATGAATGGACACAAATGCCTTTTATAGAGACACATGGGCAGAAATTGATTTAACAGCAATCAAGCATAATGTTTCACATATGAAAGACCATATTGGTCAAAGCGTCCAACTAATGGCTGTTGTGAAAGCCAATGCATATGGACATGGAGATATAGAAGTGGCAAAAGCTGCCCTCGAAGCAGGAGCAGACCTATTAGCCGTCGCTTTTTTAGATGAAGCCATTTCTTTAAGAAATAAAGGTGTAAAAGCACCTATTCTTGTGCTCGGCGCAGTACCGTCAGAGTATGTCAAAGTCGCCGTTAGATACAACGTTATCATGACTGCTTACTCTATCCAGTGGCTGAGAGAAGTCGTCAAAGTGATGAAAGGGCAGATGGGACAACCCATTCGTTTCCACTTGAAAATCGACAGCGGCATGAATCGGTTAGGTGTGAAAACAATCGAGCAGGTGAGCGAAGTAAAAGAGCTTGTCCACGCTCATTCTTTTTTACAGCTGGAAGGAGTATTTACTCACTTTGCCACAGCGGATGAAAAAGATGAAAACTACTTCGGTATGCAGGTTGATACGTTTAAAACATTGCTTCAACCGCTTCATACGGACAAACTGCTCATTCATTGCGCCAACAGTGCAGCAGGTCTAAGGTTTAAAGACACTTTATTTAATATGGTTCGTTTTGGCATCAGTATGTACGGGCTGTCGCCGTCGGAAGAAATCAAAGATGAATTGCCGTTTGAACTGGAAGAAGCATTATCTCTTCATACAAAACTTGCACATGTAAAGCCCATTCAAAAGGGTGAGAGCGTGAGCTATGGTGCAACTTATACAGCGAATCAAGATACATGGATTGGTACGATTCCAATCGGGTATGCAGACGGCTGGATCAGGAAGCTTGCCGGAACAGAAGTGCTCGTTGGCGGAAAACGCCGAAAAATTGCTGGAAGGGTGTGCATGGATCAATTCATGGTTGATTTGAAAAAGGACATTCCGGCAGGGGAGCCAGTCGTGCTCATCGGCACACAAGGCGAAGACAGGATATCTGTCGATGAAATAGCCAAGCGGCTTGAAACCATTAACTACGAAGTCACATGTTCTGTTGGCTACCGCGTCCCAAGAGTCTATATAGAGGACGGCAAAAGGGTTCATGTACGTAATCCGCTGCTTCAAGGCGGGCCAAGCTTTTTATAAACAGCATCCACGGGAACGATGTTCAAACTGACATCGTTCTCTTTTATTCTACAAAGGCATCATAAACATTCTCCCTTTTTTAGAGATTTTGGAAATACCGTATGATTTTCGGAAAAAAGCGTATAATGGGAAAGAGGAACTCCATTATCATCTTGATTTACGGGTGGCGAGCCGCTTCATGTTCTAATAAGAAATCATGAAAAAACAGCTTTGCTTGTGCATTGAATAATGGTATGATTAGTCTTGGAATGGATCGAAACGGTATCCGTAAGTTTTGTGGAGGTGTATGTTTTTTGTCTGAATCCAGCGCAACAAATGAAATGAAGATTCGACTGCCGGAGGCTTTAATGTCTGAGATCGAACGAGTAGCAGAGCAGGATAAGGTAACAAGAAATGAATTGATCTACCGAGCGACAAAAACGTATATTCGTGAACGTAATATTCGACAAAATCGTGAATCGATGAGACGCGGCTACATGGAGATGGCGAAAATTAATCTGAATATCTCTTCAGAGGCACAATACGCAGAATTTGAGGCTGAGAATACAGTTGAGCGATTAGTCAGCGGGGGTTAAACATTTGATTGTTAAACGCGGTGATGTTTACTTTGCTGATTTATCTCCTGTTGTTGGCTCCGAGCAGGGCGGGGTTCGCCCGGTATTGGTGATTCAAAATGACATTGGAAATCGCTTCAGCCCGACTGCTATCGTTGCAGCCATAACAGCCCAAATACAAAAAGCGAAATTACCGACTCACGTCGAAATTAATGCAAAGCGCTACGGCTTTGAACGAGATTCTGTCATTCTTTTGGAACAGATTCGTACAATCGATAAACAAAGATTGACAGATAAAATCACACATCTTGATGATGAGATGATGGAGAAGGTTGATGAAGCCTTACAAGTTAGTTTGGCTCTTATTGATTTTTAATATGGTGATACTTGGTTGCTCTACTGGGAGCAACTTTTTTTGTGTTCAATTTTTTTTAACGTTATAATGAAGAAAGACTAGAGAAGAGCTTTAAATGTAAGTAGGGGGTAAAACATGTCGAATCATATCGTGTTAGCTTTTGCAAGAAAGCACCAAAAGGAATTAGAAAAAGAGTGGACGGACATTTTAAAACGACTCGGAGAAAAAGAAACGGACATGATGCTGAACGACAAAATGTATGAAACCATCTGTTCGGAATATGTTCAACTCATCATTACATCTCTTTCAGAGGGGGATCATGAGGATTTTGAAGAAAAAGTGCAAAATTTTGCTTTAAAAATTGTTCAAATGGGTATATCACTTAAGTTACTGGCAAACGGTCTAACAGAAATCCGTACACATTTATATGAAAAAATGAACGATGACAAAGATACAACACAAGAAAGTCATGACCTCATCTGGCAAATCGATCGATTCATCACACCCATCCATAATGAGATCTTAAACCAGTATTCCATCTCATGGGAAAAAACCGTCAGCCTTCAAAAAATTGCGCTGCAGGAACTTTCTGCCCCGCTAATCCCTGTATTTGAGCACATCACCGTCATGCCGCTTGTTGGAACAATTGATACAGATCGTGCGAAAAAAATTATGGAGAACCTGCTTAATGGTGTCGTCAAACATCGCTCACAGGTCGTCTTGATTGATATCACGGGTGTACCTGTCGTGGACACAATGGTGGCCCACCATATCATTCAAGCGTCAGAGGCTGTGAGATTAGTAGGAGCGAAGTGTTTACTTGTCGGTATTCGCCCAGAAATAGCCCAAACGATCGTTAACCTTGGAATTGATTTATCTCAGGTTACAACAAAGAATACCCTTCAAAAAGGAATTCAAACTGCTTTGGAAATGACAAATCGAAAAATTGTTTCATTGGAGGGATAACCAATTGAGAAATCACCCGAAGATTCCAATCTTAAAATTATATAATTGTCTTCTGATTTCAATACAGTGGGAGCTTGATGATCAAACAGCTCTTCACTTTCAAGAAGACTTGCTGAATAAAATTCATGAAACAGGAGCAAACGGTGTGGTCATTGACTTAACATCCGTCGATATGATTGATTCATTTATCGCCAAGGTATTAGGTGATGTGATCACCATGTCCAAGCTCATGGGGGCAAAAGTTGTATTAACAGGAATACAACCGGCAGTCGCTGTGACGCTTATTGAACTTGGCATTTCACTGGAAGAAATTCAGACAGCACTAGATCTTGAACAAGGGCTTGAGACACTGAAGCGGGAATTGGGGGAATAGATATGAAAGACCAATCCTGTGTAAAAATATTGACGGAATGGGACATAGTCGCAGCAAGACAATTGGGGCGCAATGTTGCAAAAGAACTTGGTTTTGGAACAGTTGACCAAGCAAGAATTACGACGGCCATTTCAGAATTAGCTCGTAACATCTATTTATACGCTGGTAAAGGTCAGATTTGTATAGAAGAAGTAATGGAGCGCGGAAAGCGTGGACTCAAAGTCATCGCAGCCGATGAGGGTCCTGGCATTATGGATATACGTAAAGTAATGGAAGACGGATTTTCTACATCAGGCGGACTCGGAGCAGGCTTGCCGGGCGTCAGAAGACTGATGGATGAATTTAAATTAGATTCCGCACCAGAACAAGGAACTGAGATACAAGCTGTCAAGTGGCTTCGCTAGGAGGGAAACCATGGATTTTAAGGAGGTAATGGAGCAGCGGTATCATCAGCTGCTCAGTCGTTATATCAGTGATTTAACTGAAACATCGCTTTATCAAGCTCAAAAATTTAGCCGTAAAACCATTGAGCATCAAATACCTCCTGAAGAAATAGTGAGTGTTCACCGAAAAGTGATTCAGGAGCTTTACCCTGATTTGCCGGAAGATGTCTTTCATTCACTAGACTTTTTAATTGAAGTCATGATTGGATACGGACTTGCCTACCAGGAGCATTTAACACTAAGAGGCATCCAGCAAGAAATTAAGTCGGAAATTGAAATTGCTGCAAATGTTCAGCAAACCCTTCTGGAAACGAAAATTCCAGAAGGAGACACATTTGATATCGGAGCCATCAGTGTGCCGGCAAAACAGATGAGTGGGGATTATTACCATTTCGTAACAGATCACGATACAATCAATATCGCGATTGCAGACGTCATTGGGAAAGGCATTCCAGCTGCGCTCTGTATGTCGATGATTAAGTATGCGATGGATTCCTTGCCAGAGTCAGGCAGCGGTCCAACGAAAGTGCTCAAAACCCTTAATCGTGTGGTCGAGCAAAACGTAGACCCAAGCATGTTTATCACCATGTTTTATGGCAGCTATAATAAAGAAACACATGAATTTAAGTACGCATCGGCTGGACATGAGCCGGGCTTTTTCTATTGCAAAAAAGAGAATCAATTTTACGATTTAGATGCAAAAGGTCTTGTCCTTGGAATCGCACCAGACTTTGATTACAGGGAGTATGAGCAGCATTTGGACGTAGGAGATATGGTGATCTTATTTTCAGATGGGGTCACCGAATCCAAGTCAGAGGACGGCTTCTTAGAGCGCGAAGATATCAAAGCGCTCATAGCAGAGCATCTTTCCTATTCAGCACAGGAAATGGTCGACGCTATCTATGCAAGCTTACTCAAATTACAAGATTTTCAGCTTCACGATGACTTTACTTTACTTGTCCTTAAAAGAAAGGTTTAGAAAGTGAATATGCGGGTATATAAAACTTTAGGAAACAAGAATTTCGAGGTGAATGCATAATGAATATGTCTGTAAAAGAGCATCAAATAGATCATAAGACGAAAATTAGTGTCAGCGGAGAAATCGATGTGTACTCTGCTCCTGAGCTGAGAGAAACCCTTATGCCCAAAGCAGAGAAAGGAGAGCATCTTGACATTTGTCTGAAAGATGTTACTTACATGGATAGTACAGGTTTAGGTGTGTTTGTTGGGCTGTTCAAAGCGGCTCAAAAAGCAGGAGGATCATTAAAGCTTGAGAACTTGTCGGATCGGCTTGTCAGATTGTTTGAAATCACTGGACTAAAGGACATCATTGACATTTCTGCAAAGTCAGAGGGTGGGGTACAATGAACGAATCAGTAGATCTAATCGAGATGAAAATACCGGCGAAACCAGAATACGTAGGCATCATTCGTCTGACTCTTTCAGGCGTTGCAAGCCGAATGGGCTATGCCTACGAAGAGATTGAGGACTTGAAAATTGCCGTCAGTGAGGCATGTACTAATGCAGTTCAGCATGCCTATAAAGGTGCAGATGGCGAAGATGGAGAGGTAGCGGTTCGCTTTCTTGTCTATGAAGATCGTCTAGAAATCATTGTCGCTGATAAAGGCGGTAGCTTTGACTTTAAGCAAAAGCAGGAAGACCTAGGGCCGTACACATCTGCTCATACGGTGGATCAATTGGCAGAAGGAGGTCTTGGTTTATACTTAATGCAAACATTGATGGATGAAGTCGAGGTGCAAGCAAACTCCGGAGTTACCGTGGCAATGACAAAGTTTTTAAACAGGGAGCGAGTTGACCATGACACAACCATCCAAAACTATGAAACTAACTAAAGATGAAGTGGATCGCCTCATTCAAAGCTATCAATCCAACCAAGACGAGCAGGCGCAGCTGACACTAGTTGAGTGTTATACAAACCTTGTGGATATGCTCGCGAAGAAATACTCCAAAGGAAAAAGCTTTCATGAGGATTTAAGACAAGTTGGAATGATTGGTCTACTCGGCGCAATTAAGCGTTATGATCCACTTGTCGGTAAATCATTTGAGGCATTTGCCATTCCAACCATTATCGGGGAAATCAAACGCTTTTTACGTGATAAAACATGGAGTGTCCATGTACCAAGACGAATTAAAGAGCTTGGACCAAGAATCAAGATGGCAGTTGATCACCTGACAACGGAAACGCAAAAGTCACCTAAAGTACAAGAAATCGCAGAATATCTAGATGTAACAGAAGAAGAAGTTCTTGAAACAATGGAGATGGGCAAAAGCTATCAAGCGCTGTCTGTTGACCAAGGGGTAGAGGCAGATTCTGAAGGAAGCACTGTGACGATTTTAGACGTCGTCGGCTCACAAGAAGAAGGGTACGAACGTGTAGACCAAAAAATGATGCTTGAAAGTGTGCTTCACGTTCTGACAGATAGAGAAAAAGAAATTATCAATCTCACGTATTTGCAAAATAAAAGCCAGAAAGAAACAGGCGATTTACTCGGCATATCTCAAATGCATGTATCAAGGCTGCAGCGGAAGGCAGTTAAAAAGCTACGAGATGCATTGTCAGAAGATGCGTCTATGGAGCTAGGGTAATGAAGCAGATCGAACAGCATGAGCATGTAAACGCCATTATCTATCAATCGAACAAAGAGGGAAAATCATGCTGCGGGGACAGTTTTTTTATTAAAGCAGATGATGAAGAACTAATTTGTGCTGTCGCAGACGGATTAGGCAGCGGCCAGTTCGCCAATGAATCATCTTCTTTAGTCAGCGAAATTGTCGAAGAATATGGACATGAGGATGTAACAACCCTCATCGATAGATGCAATCAGGCCATGAAAAATAAACGCGGGGCCACTGTAGCCATATTAAAGGTGAATTTTTCTCAGCAGCAGTTTACCTATTGTTCGGTTGGCAATATCCGATTTATCTTGAATGCACCTTCTGGCGACTATATTTATCCACTTCCGACATCAGGATATCTATCAGGTAAACCTAGAAAATACAAAACATACACCTATTCCTACGAAAAAGGATCGACATTCATTATGTATTCAGACGGACTGAATGTGCCAAACATGCGAATGTGTTTAAAGCATAGCCATTCAGTTGCAGATATCGCCAAACAACTTGAAACATACACACAAGACAAGAAAGACGATCTCACCTATGTACTTGGTCAGCTTACATGAAATAGCTGACCTTTTTTCTGTTTTGCCAGTTTTTTTGATACACTAAAAGAGAAGACACAGTGAGAGGATGCAAAGTATGAAGACATCTGACTTTTTATTGAAACAAATTGCGACAGAATTAAAGCTTTCAACAAAACAAATTGGAAGTGTGATCCAGCTATTAGAGGATGGCAACACCGTCCCGTTTATTGCACGTTACCGGAAAGAGCAGACAGGCTCACTAGACGAGGTGCAAATTCAAACCATTTCTGAACGCTATACATATATCCAAAATGTGACGAATCGAAAAGAAGAAGTGATTCGCTTAATCGCTGAACAAGACAAATTAACAGATGAATTAAAACAGAAGATCGAACAGGCGCATAAGCTGCAAGAGGTCGAAGATTTATATCGACCATTTAAACAAAAGCGAAAAACAAAGGCAAATGTAGCCAAAGCAAAAGGACTTGAGCCGCTGGCGGAGTATTTACTGAAGCTGCCAAACGATGAGATCGAAAAGAAAGCATCGGCTTTTATCAATGAAGAAAAAGAAGTCACAACCGCAGAAGAAGCACTGGAGGGCGCCCAGCACATCATTGCTGAACAGCTTGCGGATGATCCTGATATGCGGAAATGGATTCGCAGTGAGACGTACCAAAAGGGAAGTCTTGTCACATCAGGAAAAGACGTTGAAAACGACGAGAAAAACGTCTATGAAATGTATTACGACTATCAAGAGCCGATTAAAAAAATTGTGCCTCATCGTGTACTCGCGGTCAACCGAGGCGAGAAAGAAGGGATTTTGAAAGCAGCCATCGAACCACCTGCTGAAAATATTCGTTTCTACCTCGATAAACAAGTCTTAAAAGGCAAGCAAACGACGGCGAGGCCTTACATTGAAGCGGCCATTGATGATGCATACAAGCGCTTGATTCAGCCTTCAATTGAACGGGAAATACGAAAAGAGCTGACAGAAAAAGCAGAGGAACAAGCCATTCATATTTTCGCTGAAAACTTAAGAAAGCTCCTTCTTCAACCGCCGATGAAAGGAAAACGTGTACTTGGGGTGGACCCTGCGTTTCGTACAGGCTGTAAATTAGCCGTCGTGGATGATACAGGAAAAGTCCATCATATTGGCGTCATTTATCCGCACCCGCCTGTGCAGAAAAAAGCGGAAGCCAAACAAAAAGTGAAAGAAATCATTCAATCATCCAACATTGAAGTCATTGCGATCGGAAACGGAACAGCCTCAAGAGAGACCGAACAATTCATCGCAGACTTGATCCAAGAGCTGGACCAGCCAGTTTCATATTTGATCGTGAATGAAGCAGGGGCAAGTGTATACTCTGCATCTGCACTGGCAAGAGAAGAGTTTCCAGACTTGCAAGTCGAAGAACGAAGCGCCATTTCCATCGCCAGAAGGTTGCAGGACCCATTAGCAGAGCTCGTGAAAATAGATCCGAAGTCTGTCGGAGTAGGCCAATACCAACATGACGTGAGCCAAAAGCAATTAAACAGCTCGTTAACCTTCGTGGTGGAGACGGTCGTCAACCAAGTCGGTGTGAACGTTAATACCGCTTCACAGGCACTGCTGCAATATGTGTCAGGTCTTTCAAAAGCCGTCGCAGGGAACATCGTCAAGCGCCGCGAAGAGATTGGGAGATTCACAAGCAGAAAAGAGCTGAAGGATATCCCAAGGCTTGGTGCAAAGACTTATGAGCAGTGTATCGGCTTCCTGCGCATCACAGATGGACAAGATCCACTTGATCGCACGGGTATTCACCCTGAAAGCTATAAAGAAACAAAACAGTTCTTACGCATGATTAAGATGACGCCAGACGATCTTGGTACAGAGCAGTTAAAAGAGAAAATCGCAGAGGTCAAGTTAGACGAAGCCGCACAGCAGCTTGACATTGGTCCAATTACACTCCAGGATATCATCGATCAGCTCACAAGACCTGAGCGTGATCCGCGCGATGAAGTACCGAAACCTCTTTTGAAAACGGATGTGTTGAAATTGGAGGACTTGAAGCAAGGGATGGAGCTACAAGGAACGGTGAGAAACGTCGTAGACTTCGGCGCATTCGTTGATATTGGCGTAAAACAGGATGGTCTTGTCCACATTTCCAAGCTAAGCAATCGCTTTGTGAAGCATCCACTTGACGTCGTATCAGTCGGTGATATTGTGACCGTTTGGGTAGACTCCGTTGACCAGGCAAAAGGCAGAGTGGCTCTTTCGATGCTAAAACCAGATTAAATAAAAAACGAGGCGCACCTTAGGACGGGGTGTGCCTTGATGTGACTGAATGTTTTTTTCTATAGAAGTACCAGCATTGATTGAGCAATTTGATTTGATAATGATTTTTCTCATAAAATGCTTTCTGCATCTGATTTTTCAGCCAGTTGGGCATCGCCCATTCCTCCTTTGATCAAAACAGTGGGTGTACCTTCAATGTATGCAAAGGGGAAATTGTCCCGTTCGAGGTTTTTATAGAAAGGAACGATCTTGATTGAACGAGAGAGAGTTACAGCAGTTAACAGAAGACATTTCAGAGCAGTTCTTTGGTAAGGCGTTTCGCCATCAGGCTGTTTTTAATCCCCGTTTAAAAACGACAGGCGGGAGATATTTACTTACAACACACCATATTGAGCTAAATCGCCGATATCTTGAGGAGCATGGCAGAGACGAATTGATCGGTATCATTAAGCATGAACTATGTCATTATCACCTGCACCTTGAAGGAAAGGGCTATCAGCATCGGGACAGGGATTTTCGTGAACTCTTGCAGCAAGTAGGAGCCCCGCGCTTTTGTACCCCGCTGAAGACCGTTCAAAAGAAAAAAAGAGCGGTGACGCTTCATTATTATGTGTGCACAGGTTGCGGAAGACATTATACGAGGAAGCGCCGGTTTGACACCACGCGATATGTCTGCGGGATTTGTCACGGGAAGTTAAAAAAGGAAGGGGAAAAGGCTTGACTGTTATATTAGTATATGTTAAATTATAAAAGCCGTCGCAAATGGAGCAGGAATGAAACGTTTAAAAATTCTTGACACATTTTTCTGGCATAGATATAATGAAACATGTCTTATTATTCCGCAGTAGCTCAGTGGTAGAGCTATCGGCTGTTAACCGATCGGTCGTAGGTTCGAGTCCTACCTGCGGAGCCATAATGGAGAAGTACTCAAGTGGCTGAAGAGGCGCCCCTGCTAAGGGTGTAGGTCGCGCAAGCGGCGCGAGGGTTCAAATCCCTCCTTCTCCGCCATTATGATATGGCCCGTTGGTCAAGCGGTTAAGACACCGCCCTTTCACGGCGGTAACACGGGTTCGAATCCCGTACGGGTCATGTTTTCTTTTTATGTTGATTCGTTGGGCTATAGCCAAGCGGTAAGGCAACGGACTTTGACTCCGTCATGCGTTGGTTCGAATCCAGCTAGCCCAGCCATTTTTTTATATATGTTTTTCTGCATAGCAGATGAGCCATTAGCTCAGTTGGTAGAGCATCTGACTTTTAATCAGAGGGTCGAAGGTTCGAGTCCTTCATGGCTCACCATTGTCACGCGGGTGTGGCGGAATTGGCAGACGCGCTAGACTTAGGATCTAGTGTCTTTATGACGTGGGGGTTCAAGTCCCTTCACCCGCATTGTTTTTTCAAACAGTGCACTTATGAATATATGAGCACATCATACACGCGGTCGTGGCGGAATGGCAGACGCGCTAGGTTGAGGGCCTAGTGGGTGAATAACCCGTGGAGGTTCAAGTCCTCTCGGCCGCATCCCAATAATACCAAGGGTTTAACCACCTTTGGTATTATTTTTTTATGTAGAACATAAGGTCATGAGATAAGACTTTCTCACCAAATGGTACTATGATAGCATTGGTTCAAATTGCTTTTTGTCATAAATACTTGCTTCAACAACAACCAGTTAAAAATACAGTTGCCAGTCCAAAATCTTCTCTTGCATTTGATAATAAGGGTAATAACATTTCTGAATGATGAATTTCGATCCCGTTCGAAAAAATGGGAGCATAAATTTTAGTGATTATTGGGTGTGAATAATTCTTTACTTATCGTTCTAAAAAGGGTATGATTTAAACAGAGTTTGATATTCATGTGTTTATTTTAGAATGTTCATTCTATAATGGATTATGACGTTTGTTTTTGTTAGTATGGTTTCATTGATTTTTTTAAGGAGAATTAAAATGGCTAGAAGTAAAGAGTTCGACGAAAAAGAAGTATTAAGAAAAGCCATGAAGCTTTTCTGGGAACAGGGCTATGAAAAAACATCCATGCAAGATTTGGTGGATCATATGGGGATACACCGCAGGAGTATATATGACACATTTGGTGACAAGCGTTCATTGTTTTTAGCTTCCCTTAATCATTATGAAGAGCTCATCGTCAATGAAATGGAAGGTATCATTAGCAACACTTCATCTTTTAAACAGGCGATACGTGATGTTTTTATTTTTGTACTGAATGCCGTTGAACAATACCCGAAAGGTTGTCTATCAGTAAATGCAGCCACTGAATTATCTTTGTTGGACAATGAAATTGGGCGCATCGTTACAAAAATGTTTAACCGTACTGAAGATATGTTTAATAACCTTATAACACGAGGCCAAAATAGTGGAGAGATATCAAAAGAAATCGATTCTCAGAACACATCTCGTTTTCTACACAACAACTTGGTAGGTATAAGAGTACTTATAAAAACTAATTACAGTAAAAAAGAATTGGAAAGCATCATTACTCTAGCACTTTCAGTGTTGGACTAGCTTTCTTTTTTTGTCCATTTTAGAATGATCGTTCTAAAATTATCATGAAACAAACCGTGTCTTTAATTTCTAAGGAGGAACATAATGATGACAAAATTTAGAATTCCGGCAGAATCAGAATTTGTTGAAGCAGATGGAACTCGTTACGCATTTAGAAAATTTGGTATACAAGATGGTATACCACTAGTATTTCTTGTTCACTTTAGAGGAACGATGGAAAACTGGGATCCAGCCATGCTTGAACCTATTGCAAATAAACGTCCCGTAATCTTATTTGACAATAAAGGAGTTGGTGAGACCAGTGGACTAACGCCTGCTACAATTGCTGATATGGCAAAAGATACAGCAACATTTATAAAAACCCTTGGATTGGAACAAGTTGATATTCTTGGTTTTTCCATTGGCGGCATGGTTGCACAAGAGCTAGCTTTACAAGAAGGAGGTTTAGTAAGAAAAATTATTATGGCAGGTACTTCGCCTGAATCTGGTGTTAATCCAAATCCAGAGATTTTTGAAAGAATGAATCGGCATGGAGGAACGGAAGAAGATGGAATGAATGATTTTATGTTCTTTTTCTACGAACAAACTGAAACAAGTAAATCTGCAGGAATGGCTTCACTACAAAGAATTTTTAATCAGAAAAAAGTAAACAGTTCAGAACAAGTAAAAGAGGCACAATTACAAGCCGTTGCAAAATGGGCTAAACAAAAATCTAATCATGATTATGAATGGTTACAAAACATCAAACACCCTGTACTTGTGACTAATGGTGTTAATGATGTGATGGTACCGACTAAAAATAGTTATATTTTAGCAGAGAAATTGCCCAAAGCACAGCTGATTATATATCCTGATTCTGGTCACGGGCATCTGTTTCAATTTCCAGAACTATTTGGAAAACACGTAAATGTATTTCTTGATTCTAATTCATATTAAAAAGGGGTATTCATATGAGCAGATTATTTGAAAAAAATCGTATCGGAAACATTGATTTGAAAAATCGTATCGGTATGGCTCCGATGACTAGAAATAGAGCTTTACCAGATGGTACGCCGAGCGAATTAGCAGCAGAGTACTATGGTCAGCGTGCTTCAGTCGGTTTAATTATAAGCGAAGGAACCCAACCTTCAGATGATGGACAAGGGTACACTAATACACCTGGTATTTATACAGAAGATCATATTAAAGGGTGGAAAAAAGTAATTTCTAAAGTTCATAGTGAAGGCGGTCATATTTTTATTCAGCTTATGCATGTAGGACGTGTATCACATCCAGATAACACACCTCATCACCGCCAAGCAGTTGCACCGTCAGCTATTGCGCCTGGTGTAGAAATTTTCATGGCAGATGGAATGAAAGAAATTCCAACACCAAGAGAACTAAGTGAGCTTGAGATAAAAGATATTATCAAAGAGTTTCGTGTAGCAGCACGTTCAGCAATTGTAGCAGGTGCAGACGGAGTTGAAATTCACGGAGCGAATGGATATTTGATCCAACAATTCCTTAGTGAAAACTCCAATCATCGTCAAGATGCATATGGTGGTACGATTGAGGGGCGTTCTCGTTTCGCAATTGAAGTAGCTAAAGCAGTTATTGATGAAATAGGAGCAGAAAGAACAGGAATTCGTTTTTCTCCTCAAGGAACACTGCAAGGAATTGATGAGGGGGAAAATAGTCTTGAGATGTATCGCTATTTAATAAGTGAATTAAATAAGCTTAACCTAGCATATCTGCATTTAATGCACTTTGGAAACGAGCAATTTCTCAAAGATGTACGTCAACTATGGGATCAATCACTTCTTGTTAACCGTCCAGGTCGTCCTCTAGATCAACTGTCGTCTGATGTAGATAATAGTATTGCAGATGTTGTCACAGTAGGCACTTGGGTACTAGCTAATCCCGACTTTGTAGAGCGGATTAAATCAGGTGATCCTCTAAACGAACCTGATAAAAACACGCTCTATGCAGGAGGAAAAGAAGGTTATACAGATTATCCTTTCTTAAAATAATTGATTTAATATGACCATCCTATCTAGGGAAGGGATGGTCACATCCTTTTTTCTTAGGTTCTTTTAAAAGATACATGTGCGTTAAAAAATATAGAGAATTTTAATTAGCTTTAGCGATAGCAGACTATGGTAAAAATTAAACTGAAAATGGAGGTTTGCTATAAAATGAAAAAAACTGTTCTTATCACTGGAGTATCTGGTGGGATTGGAAAAGAGTTGGCAGATCGTTTTGCTAAGGGAGGATATAATTTAGTACTGGTGGCGCGTAGTGAGGGTAAGCTTTTTGAACTTGCAAAAGAATATCGTAAAAGGTATGGCAGTCAAGCGACGGTCATCGCCAAGGATGTGGCGTCACCCGGCGTGCCGGCGGAGATTTTTGCTGAGCTCAAGGAGAAGGGGATCGTCGTCGACTATCTTGTCAATAATGCCGGCTTCGGTTTGTACGGAACATTCCTGGAGACGCATTTAGAACAAGAGACGAATATGATTGACGTCAATATCAAGGCTTTGACTGTGATGACGAAACTGTTCTTGCCGGATATGGTTAAACGGGGCCAAGGAGGCGTGATGAATGTGGCTTCGTTGGTGGCTTTTTTTCCGGGACCTATGATGTCGGTTTACTACGCAACGAAGGCGTACGTGCTGTCGTTCACCGAGGCTTTGGAGAACGAGTTGAGCGGCACAGGAGTGACTGTGACGGCTCTATGTCCGGGACTTACGTCAACCGGCTTCGTTGATCGTTCGGGTATTAGTGAATCGAAGTTGTTCCAGAGTGGTACTATCATGGAGGCCGGGCAGGTGGCTGAGGAAGGGTACCGAGGCTTCTTACGCGGCAAGACCTTCATAATACCAGGTGCTCGCAACCGATTCATGGCATTTCTTCCGAGGTTGATGCCACGCAAAATGGTGACCCGTATGGTCAGATCCACACAGCAAAGAACAGGGCATTGACCTAATTGAGGGTGACTTGGAGTGGGGGTGTTTTATGATCTGCCATTCTAGCCAAAACCCAGAAATGGATTAAATGGATGTTGGGAGAATTGCAGAGACTTTTATAAAGACAGAAACCTAGAAATACGTGTTGTGTCATATCGATTAATGAATTAAAAATATGATTTTGAGGAGAGAATGATATGAAGTATACAGTTATTACAGGAGCAAGCTCAGGTATTGGATATGAAACAGCATTAGCATTTGCTGCTCGTGGCAAAAATCTAATTATTGTGGCTAGAAGATTAGATAAATTGGAAGAGCTTAAATCAAAAATTCAAGACAGTCATTCAGATGTAGATGTGATCATTCGTACAAGTGATTTATCTGACACAGCCAACTCATATAAACTTTATGAGAATTTAAAGGAATATCAAGTTGAGACGTGGATTAACAATGCTGGTCTTGGTGAATCTTCTTCTGTTTCGGATCAGAGTTTAAAAAAAGTAGAGTCCATGTTACGTCTTAATATCGAGTCCTTGACAATCCTTTCTACACTTTTTGTACGTGATTATTCTCATGTAGAGGGAACTCAATTAATTAACGTATCTTCTGCACTTGGATATGCAACTTATATTGGTGGTATTACCTATTCTGCATCTAAATATTTTGTAAGTGCATTTACAGAAGGGCTTGCAAAAGAACTAGAGCTTAAAAGTGCAAAAATGAAGGCAAAAGTTTTAGCACCAGCAGTGACTGAAACAGAATTTGAGAAAACTGCACAGGATGTAGAAGAATTTGATTACAAAAACTTTATGCCAATGTATCACACAGCTAAGCAAATGGCTGGTTTTATGATGGAACTTTATGACAACGATAAAGTCGTAGGTATTGTAGATGAAAGCTACAATTTCAATTTAAGAGATCAAATCTATCCAATACTAGGCGTTTAGTATCTTAACAATACACGTGAAAAACGGAGTAACCGATTAGAATGATAAATATTTAAGAATGATCGTTCTTAAAAAGGGATTGTCAAATGAAAAAGGTAATTTTGTAAGTATTTAAGGTTTAGGTGGTGGATTGATTTTAATAAAAGTTTCCCTCCACCTAAACGATTAAACATTTTAAATGATAAAAGTAACTCTATGAAAGGGTGTTAATGAAAAATGAAAACACTCATGAAAGCAGCTCAGATCACTAAGTACTCAAAAAATCTCTATGCACAAATCAATGACATTTCAATTCCAGAGATCGCTGACAATGAAGTCTTAGTAAATGTCAAAGCTGCGGCGGTCAATCCACTTGAAATATTAACAATGAGAGGAAGTGTCAAACTCATTCAAGATGGTGAATTCCCATTAACGCTAGGTAATGAATTGGCAGGAGTGATCGAAAAAGTCGGGAAAGCTGTGACAGAATTTCACGTAGGAGATGCCATCTATACACGTCTCCCTATAGAAAAGATTGGCGCCTTTGCAGAATATGCCGCAATTGATGCTGGTTCTATTGCCCTCATGCCAAAAAATTTAACCTATGTGGAAGCTGCTACAGCACCACTTGCTGGACTCACAGCGTATCAAGGCTTACATGAAGAGCTTGAGGTACAATCGGGAGAAACTGTTTTCATTCCAGGCGGATCAGGGAGTTTTGGGCAAATGGCTGTACCAATCGCAAAGGCAATGGGCTTACACGTCATTGTTAGCGGCAGTGCAGAGGCGCGCGAACGCATCTTGGAAATGGGTGCATCTCAATATTTGGATTATAGAACTGAAGACTATGTTGAATTGTTGTCGAATGTCGATTACGTGATTGATACATTGGGACCTAAAGAATTTGATCGTGAATTGAGTATCATCAAACCGGGTGGAAGATTGCTCTCTTCGGACAGGTCCGAATAAACATTTCGGGAAAGATCGAAATTTCCCGCGGTGGAAACAAATGTTATTTGCCCTTGCTGGTGCAAAGTATGAACGCAAAGCTAAAAAACAAAACGTGGAATATCGCTTTATCTTCGTTCGTTCTGACGGTGAACAACTGAAAGAGGTGACAAAAATTATTGAAGATAACAATATTGTACCAGCAATTCATCCAACCATATTCACCATAGAAAGCGTAAATGAAGCGCTAAAACTAGTCGCAAATGGACGGCCGAAAGGGAAAGTGATTGTTCGTTTTTAAAATCGAAAGAAATTGTAAAGGGTTTATTATAAACTGAATAAAACAAAAAGCTAAGGTGAAGTGAATAACCCAGTATATATAGAGCTTGTTTAAGCCCTTAATGATTGAATTTCTCATTCGTTATAATCGAAAATGCCCTTTTTTAAAAGGATTAATATGTTTGTAACAACATCAGGTACGGTTATAAATCAACAAATTGCAATTATTTCCGATTCATGCTATAATAAAAAGTAATTATTTTTGTTCGGCGTAAAGGATAGTATGAAGATTGACTTTTCGTCTTGAGGGTACTTTGGGCAAGGATAGTATAATACATTGTGTGGTAAACGCACGAGGAGGCAACAATCATGGAACAAGGTACAGTAAAATGGTTTAACGCAGAAAAAGGTTTTGGATTTATCGAACGTGAAGAAGGCGACGATGTATTCGTACATTTCTCAGCTATCCAAGGTGACGGATTCAAATCTTTAGACGAAGGTCAAAAAGTAACTTTTGACGTAGAGCAAGGTTCTCGTGGAGCTCAAGCTGCTAACGTTCAAAAAACTGCTTAATCTTCATTTTTTAAAACAGGTTCTCTACAGAGGGCCTGTTTTTTTGCATGAAAAAACCCTACTTAGCGTACAAGTAGGGAGATGGTGCAAGGTATTCGTAAAAATTTCATGCTTCAAAGGTTAGTAACAGTATATCATATTAGATTTACAAAATGCGGAATTTCCCTAAATAATTTCTTTTTCTTTACTGGTCGAAGATAGGGGGATTTGTTCGTAGAGAAAATGTATTCAAAAAATGGGGAAGCAGGTAGACAATATTAGCAGAAACTCTTGATTTGTTTTTCAGTGATTCCTTTGATGACTTCTAGCTCACTAAGTAAATAACCATGAGCATCGTCAAGCATTTTCTTTTCGCTTGCATTCAGTTTTTTTTCTTTCTTCATCCGCATGAGATCACGTACCACTTCAGCGCCTTCTAGTATGTGGCCCGTTTTTATTTTGTCTGTGTTGATTTTATATCTCTCTTTCCATGGCAATAACTTATCTGATGTTCCATTTTGGAAAGTGTGTATGATGTTCTTTAAGGCAAGTATATCTGTAACAGGTCTTATCTTTGACCTTGACATCTTCCTTGTAGGAATCATCACTTTCATATGGCTAACGGCCATCTTAATGACATAATACGATTGTTTTTCATCAGAGAATTCTTTTTCTTCTATGGCTTCAATTATACCTGCTCCGTGCATTGGATAAACAATATTATCACCAATTTGAAACATATCATCCGCCTCCATATCATGTATCTACTTTAAGGGTACCACATTTAGAGGTAAAATGATCAAATTTTTAATAATAACATGTTTATTTATTTTCTGTCAATAAATTTGGTTCTAAAAAAGTGAGATTTTTTCATGAAAATTTCGGGTGGTTTTTGATCATATCCTCAAGAATCCTTGCTACAAGAAAAACAGAATATCCATCATTAAAAAAAGACCAGACATTGAGCTGGTCTTTCCAAATAGAATCCGATCATAATGTTGAAATATCAATCACAAATCGATAACGCACATCACTATTTAGCACACGTTCATATGCTTCATCGACTTGGTTTGCGTTGATCACTTCAATTTGTGGTGCGATATTGTGAGCAGCTGCGAAATCGAGCATTTCTTGTGTTTCTTGGATGCCACCAACGAGTGAGCCGGCGATGCTGCGACGCCCCGTAATTAATGAAAACACATGGAAGTTGTCTGGCTTTGGTGGTGCACCGACGTTCACTAATGTTCCGTCAACACGAAGTAAGGACAAATAGGCATCCACGTTGATATTGGCAGAGACGGTATTGAGAATGAGATCATATTGACCGGCTAGTGTCTTAAACGTATCAGGGTCACTTGTAGCAAAATAGTCTTTTGCACCAAATGACAGTGCCTCTTCTTTTTTATTCAAAGAGCGGCTTAATACAGTCACTTCAGCGCCAAGTGCGCGTGCAAATTGAATGGCGACATGACCTAGACCGCCCATTCCGACAATCGCCACTTTTTTGCCAGGCCCAGCCTTCCAGTGTTTTAACGGAGAATACGTTGTGATGCCGGCACAGAGAAGAGGGCTGGCGACATCGAGGGAGAGCTGGTCAGGAATATTGACAACAAATCGTTCTGTCACAACAATTTTCTGACTGTAGCCGCCGTAAGTTGGTTCTCCATCATAATCGAGGTTATTATAAGTTTGAACGACTCCTTTCTTGCAATATTGCTCATCTCCATTTTGGCAATATTCACATGTACCGCAAGAATCGACAAAACAACCGACGCCTACACGATCACCAATGTTGAATTTCGTGACAGCATCCCCTACAGCTGAAACAACTCCAGTAATCTCATGACCCGGAACCATTGGGAAAATACCGCCGCCCCATTCATCAAAGGCACTGTGGATATCTGAATGACAGATCCCGCTAAACTGAATATCAATTAAAATATCATGTGGACGAAGTGCTCTTCGTTCAATGGTTGTCCGTTCAAAGTTTGCTTTTGCATGGGAAACACTTAAAACGTTTGACTGGTGCGTCTGACACATTCTTGATCATCCTTTCAAAAGTAAGATTCGGTCCTTCCTCTATACTGTACGTCTTAAAGTGAACTTTAAGTCAACATAGAACCTTCTGATCGCCTGAATTCAGGCTTTAGTATCAGCCTTGAATCAAGATTTGAGCCAAAAGTATCTTGTCTTCTCGATTAAAATGGAGATGATGGGAAAAGGGAGATCGTCAAGTAAGAGAAAGAAGAGAAGGGTGAAAACAATGAAAATAGCACAAGCAGCCAAGCAGCTCGATTTATCTACTGCTACGCTCAGGTATTATGAGAATATAGGTTTAATTAGACCGATCAGGCGTGATGAAAATGGTGTTCGTGATTATACAGAAGAAGATATTCAATGGATAGAATTTATTAAATGTATGAGAAATGCGGGTCTGTCAATTGATGCTCTTAGAGAATATACGGCTTTATTTATCGAGGGAGAGGATCGTACATTGTCCTCAAGGAAGCGTATTTTGGTCAATGAGAGAGAAAGACTCGTAGACAAACAAAAGGAAATCGAAGAAACGATTAAACGGTTAGATTACAAGATTGAAAGTTATGAAGATATTATCCACAGTTACGAACAAAAACTAGTTCATCAATTAAAAACGAGCTCTATTTAAATGAAGAAAAACCTGTGACTTGTCACAGGTTTTGTGATGTGGTTATCTTTTTGTGTAACGTACCCAATTGTAATGAGCGTAAAGTGGAGTAACACCGTTGTAGGAGCCGAGCCATTCATCGACACCTGCACCATTCCATAAGTTCATCATAATCTTTCCTGGTGTTTGAGGGATTTGAGTAGTAGCCGTATGTTTTAATTGACCGTCCACATACCATTTAATCGAGTTAGGCTGCCAGTCGAACGCATATGTGTGATAAGAGTTTGCTGCATCAAAACCAAGGTTGGCGATTTTTTCATGATTTCCGACACCATTGGTATAATAGTTAAATTGTACCTTCGTGGTATCTTTTCCGAGAAACTCAATGTCAATCTCATCCCAAGGTGTACCATCCGTCGGTCCAGTATAAGTAAAGAACGAAGATACGATCCCAATATTTTTGGCTGGTTTCATGCTGACTTCATAAAGTCCATAGCCATATGTTTGAACGGAGCGGTTTTCCCCACAGTCAAACTTATTATACGAAGGACTAGTGAGCGATAATCGCATTTCCCCTAACGACGTCATGGAGACATTGTTTGCGCGCCACGTACAGTTAAACATATTTCCATTCGAGTACCCATCAGCTTTTTGCCATAACCCGGTATTGTAATTGTTAAAGGGTTCATAGAATGATCCACCGGTTTGTGCCGAGGCACCAGCTGTAAATGTGGACAAGCTCAAGCATAACCCAGCGACAAGCAGCATCAGCATCCGTTTTACACGATAAGACATATAAGCATTCTCCTCTCCTTTTTGGAAGCGCTTTCTTAATTGATCATACATGATTCTTGTAAAATGGAAAATCGGTCTAATTTCTGATATTAAGCAGTTGAGTTTGATAGAATCTTCTCTTATTTCATGGGAATTGAGGTATCAATAGAAAAGGATCAAAAACGCCAGTAGTGTTGATTGGGTTTTTCATCCTTTACATATGTTTTCTCTTTTTCATCCCAAAATATTTATCTTATGCTGTTTACTATCTTTCTGTAACTGCGATATCTAATAAACAGTCCACAAGCTCTTTTTTTCTAGAATAGAAAGGGAAATGATCGGCATCAAGGGTATAGATGCGCTCAAAAGGTTTAGTGGCATACATTTGTCTTTGCAAGTCAATCGGAATGGAGCGATCATATGTTGTTTCAATATAGACACTGGGCACTCTTCCAAATCTTTCATTGGTTAATGAAACTTGATCTTCAAAAGGCTGAACAGGCTGTGGACGTATTTTCTTTTTAAACAATTGCAGATCTTCCTCCGAACTTTCGTTGAGCATATCCTCCGCAATGAATTCTTCCATTAATGTGATGGTCTGATTCTTTTCGTCAAACGTTGCTTTAGGACCGCCTGATGCGATATCACTAATAGCTTGTCCGTTTTCAGGAACAAATGCACAGACATATACTAGTTTTTTGATCTTGTCTGGAATGTTCTCAGCTACTTGTGAGATCACCATCCCGCTCATACTGTGTCCAACTAAAATAACGGGTTCGTCTATTTTTTCAATCGTTGTGACGACTTTGTTTACATAGCTCTCTAATGATACGTCCTGTGGAGGCGTGGCGTCTTCGCCACTGCCAGGTAAATCAATTGCTATCACTGTATGACCTTTCTGTTGAAGAGAAGGTTTTATTTGGTCCCAGCACCAGCTTCCTTGGAATGCACCATGAACGAATAGGAATGTATTCAATCCAATCACCTCTATCACTTTTTGTAACCATTATAGTTACAACAGGTGGATTAGTCAAATGATAATAAAAATCGCCAGAAAAGAATGATTGACAAAGCGGACAGTTGTCCGTAAGATAATACCGGGACAATTGTCCTAAATGAAACCTAAAGAGCCTTGATTCAAAACATACAAATAGATGTGATGTGGATGAAGCTAAAGAAGGTGAGGTAGCATGGAAAAGGATATTGGAAAGGAAATTGAAGAGGTCGCTTTCTCTTTGTTTCAAGAGTTTGGTGTAGAGAATGTCAGCATGCATAAAATCGCAAAAACAGCTGGTGTTGGTCAAGGGACCCTTTATCGCCGCTATGCAAATAAAAGTGATTTGTGTCTCTCTATTCTTGGTGAGAGATTTGAACAGCTGATCCCTGCTTTGCATCTTTACTTAAATAAAATAAGTGATCAGCCAGTTCAAGATCGTTTGCAATATGTTCTCGAGGAGATCCATCTCATCGTTGGTCATCACTTAGACTGGATTCGGATGCTGACGATCTCTGGAAATTTAGAGCAGACAAGTAAGGTGTATGATTCTCATTACAGTCAATCACTCAAACAAATCATTCGTGATTTGCTCGAGGAAGCGAAAGAAAAAGGAGAAGCGAACATACAAGACATTGAGTTGACGACATTATGTATGTCCTCTCCAATGACGCCTGAACTCATGTTTTATATTCATGAATCCGGCTACTCAATCGAAAAAATTGCACAATTCGCTGCGGAAAAACAAATTTTATCTGTTTTTCAACGACAATGAAGTGGCTCATTTCTGACTAGCCTGACTTCCTAAGATTGCTCAATATTGAAAAAGAAAAGGAGCCAACTTAATATGAACAAACAACAAACAGCAGCTTCCGACATTCGAACGCTGCCCATTATTATTTCATTTATCACAGCTGGATTTATTGGACTGTTCAGTGAAACGGCATTAAACATGGCGCTGAGAAGTTTAACATTAGACTTTGGTATTGAAGCAACGACTGCTCAGTGGCTCACAACCGGCTATTTATTAACACTAGGTATTCTTGTTCCAATTTCAGGCCTCATTCTTCAATGGTTTACAACAAGACAGCTTTTCATAACCTCACTGGTCTTTTCGATCATCGGTACATTTATTGCGGCCGTTGCACCAGTCTTCAGTATTTTAATGGTGGCACGTGTGGTGCAGGCAGTAGGAACAGCCTTGCTTCTTCCATTGATGTTTAATACGATTTTGGTCATCATTCCGCCTCATAAAAGAGGTAGATCAATGGGGATTATCGGTCTTGTCATTATGTTTGCCCCAGCAGTTGGTCCAACGGTCTCTGGTCTCATTCTTAAATCGTTAACATGGCATTGGATTTTTTGGATTTCGCTTCCGTTATTAGTTGCTGCACTCGTATTTGGGTATATTTTTATGCAAAATATTACGGAACCCACAAGACCGAAAATCGACATTTTATCGATTGTGCTATCAACCATCGGTTTCGGTGGAATTGTGTATGGCTTTAGCAGTGCCGGTGAAGGCGGCGGCTGGAGCAGTATGCATGTGATTGTGGCGATTGTTGTAGGTGTCATTGGCATTCTTGTGTTCTCCCTAAGACAGTTAAACATGAAAGAACCGATGTTGAATTTAAGCCCATTTAAATATCCAATGTTTGTGATCGGGTTACTCCTGATTTTAGTGTGTATGATGGTGATGCTGTCTGCTATGATGATTTTGCCATTATATCTGCAAACGTCCTTGGCACTGTCTACATTTACAGCTGGTTTAATGCTATTGCCAGGTGGAATTATCAATGGACTGCTATCGCCAATCATGGGTGGGCTTTTTGATAAATTTGGGCCGAAATGGCTTGTCATCCCAGGTCTTGTCATCGTTGCAGCGACCATGTTTGGCTTCACGAACTTAAGTATGAATACGTCAATCGGTTATATCGTGACGCTTCATATTACGTTAATGGTTGGGATTGCGATGATCATGATGCCTGCCCAAACAAACGGTTTGAATCAGCTGCCGCCAGAGCTATATCCGCACGGTACAGCGATTATGAATACATTGCAGCAAGTGTCAGGAGCGATTGGGACTGCGGTTGGTATCTCGATCCTTTCATCAGGAGCTCGCAGTTTTATGCAAAATGTGGCTGATCCCGCAAATCCAGTCAATCAGCTGCTCGCCTTTACAAATGGCGTCCAGCATGCCTTTATCTTTGCTGTCATCATGACAGTGATTGGCTTGGTAATTGCTTTCTTTATTAAACGAGTGAAAGTAGAACAACAAGTATCATAATATATGAAAAGCACTGAGGACTTAGCGCCGCAGTGCTTTTTTTATTTATACATAGGGTTCATGCTTGTTTCAAAGGGGCTGAAAATGGGGAGATAGATAAAAAGCAACGACTCTCTGACGACATTGAAGGAAAAGGCGAAATTCGTAACGAATGGATAGAGATAAAAGAATAAGATAGGAGCTGAGATCATGAACTTAGACGAACAAATCAAAATGGCTGAGTCATTACGTCAACCACCTGAAGATTCATTAGCTGGTCAATCAGAACTAAAGCCAGTCCACCCTCCTGAAGTGAACAAAATGGAATATGATATCCCAACAGGTGCTGGTGAAACAAAGGTGTGGGTATTTAAACCTGTGAAAACATTGAAACAACCCCTACCTGTTTTCGTGAATTTGCATGGGGGCGGTTTTATACTTGGAAGTGCTGAAATGGATAATCACTGGTGTCCGGTCATAGCAGATCGTGCGGAGTGTATCGTCGTCAATGTGGAGTATCAGCTGGCACCGGAACACCCTTTCCCATCCGCTCTTCATGAATGCTACGATGTGATGAAATGGTTATATGAACATCCTGATGAACTACAAATAGACCCAAATCGATTAGCCATTGGCGGACATAGTGCAGGTGGGAATTTGGCAACAGCGGTTTGTCTGCTTGATATCCAAAAAGGGAACAAACTTCCGATTGTCTATCAAGTGCTTGATTATCCGCCGCTTGATTTAGCTACTGATCCAGCACAAAAGCCAGCGTTTGAAGAAGCAATTCCAGTTGAAATGGCGAGACTGTTTAATGCCTTCTACCTGCAAGGTCAAGATCCGCACAATCCGCTCGTTTCTCCAGTCTTTGCGGAGAGAGAAGTCTTAGCACAAATGCCCCCAGCTCTTGTTATCACAGCTGAGAAGGATTCACTAGCTGAAGAAGCTGAGCATTATGCGGACAGGTTAAAAGAAGCAGGGGTAGATGTCACATATAAACAATTTAAAGGAGTTCCTCATGCGTTCACTCATGCCGGAGATTTAAAGATAGCTGAAGAGGCTTGGCATTTGATGAGCGATCAGCTTAAGAAGGCGTTTGAATAAGAAATATTCGGATATCAGTAAAAAGCACAGACCTTTATTTCTGTGCTTTTTTTGTGTTCTTGCTGACGTCTTGAAAAGAAGTATAGATACAACAATCGCAGCTGTCGATATAATAGAAAGATAGAAGACATCTAAAAAGGAGCTAATAGAATGAAAAAAGAGACACTACAGGCATTTTGTCTTTCTTTACAAGGAGCAACCCACGACTATCAACCTGAGTGGCAGGCAGATCGTTATCATATAGGTGGAAAGATGTTCGCCATGATGGGGGGAGACGTCGATCGCAAGCCAGTCATCACTTTAAAATGTGATCCGCAACGTGCTGAAGAATTAAGAGAAATGCATGAAGGAATTATTCCCGGCTATTACATGAATAAGACGCATTGGAATTCTATTTATCTTGATGCAGATATTCCATCTTCATTTGTCGAAGAGCTAATTGAACATTCCTATCAACTGGTTTTTCACAAATTAACAAAAAAAGCTCAGCAGGCTACCCTCCAACATGATTCAAAAGAAACCGATTAAATGCTGAACGTTCAGTTGTTCATGACTCTTTGAATCTCTTCAAAATTGACTAAGGTCACATGCTCTCGCTATACTTTAAACAGCTAGAAGATACGAATAGGGGGATATACAATGGGCTATACAGTCATTACAGGGGCAAGTTCAGGTATTGGATATGAAACGGCTTTGGCATTTGCAGCAAGAGGAAAAAATTTGATCTTAGCTGCACGCCGGCTTGATAAACTCCAAGAACTGAAAGAAAAGATTCTAGAAACATATCCCGATATTCAAGTGAAAGTCCAATCTGTTGATTTAACAGACAGAGAGCAAGTGTATTCTTTCTATGAGTCATTAGCTGGTGACGAGCTGGATACGTTCATTAATAATGCCGGGTTTGGCCATTTTGGTTCAATAGGAGAGCAGGATGTGAAAAAAATCGGGGACATGCTTCATCTCAATATTGAAGCGTTAACAATTTTATCCACTCTGTTTGTCCGTGATTATGAGCAAAAAGAGGGGACGCAGCTAATCAATATCTCTTCAAGAGCGGGTTATACCGTCGTCGCCAATGCCGTCACTTATTCAGCCACGAAATTTTATGTGAGCGCCTTTACTGAAGGGCTGGCCCTAGAATTGAAAGAAAAAGGAGCCAAATTACAGGCAAAAGTATTAGCGCCTGCTGCGACAGAATCGGAATTTGCAAAGCGTTCATTAGATGTCGATCAATTCGAATATGAAGGCACTATCAAGAAATATCACACATCAAAAGAAATGGCAGCGTTCTTGCTTGAGCTTTACGACAGTTCAAAAACAGTTGGTATCGTTGATGGGAAGACATTTGATTTTGAATTGAAGGACCCCATTTTTTCACACGCTGGCACAAGCATGAAATAAAAAGTTCCAATCACTGAGGATAGATTCTCTTAGCGACTCTTATTCATCATTCAAAACCCATGATCACATCAGTAGGTCACCGCGCCGAAAGATGTCTTGGATAATGTGGGTCACTGTCAACACATACTAGAATAGATAAAAACACCTACACATTAGGTGTTTTTTTTATGCATTCTTTGATGAATGAAAGAATCGCAGGTCCAGTAGATGAGACTGCTGACAATTATGATCGGAAGGGATGTGGAGCTCTCAATTCCATCCATAACAAAAAGCATGACAATCATTGCTATCAGTAAGTAAGCCGCTAAATAAAGAGGATGAAAAGCCTTGGGCTGTAAAGAAAACAACAACTGTAAAGGTACCGCAAAGATGAAATAATAAACAAAAAAGATGGGAGTGTAAAGCATCATAAACGCAGGCTCGCCCTGAATCGGTGGATATAAACATACGAACAAGCTGAGTAAAATGGAACTGAAGAATAGTGTGAGTAGGATTTTGTAAAATGGTTGAACGGAAAGCACTGTATGTACTCCTTTTTTGTAAGATTTCCTATATTTTATCATAAATGGGTTGAGAACAATTTCTGAAGTCAATTTAGGTATTAAGATATAAATAAATTTTGATAATAGTGTCCTTTTTCCTTTATTTGGTTCTGTGACTTTCACCTCATGCTGATGAATGAAGGAATGGTATAAAGTAAACCCTATAGACAGATAATTATTCATCACATTTAAGAAAAGAGATGATCTTATGAACGCAACAAAATGGTTTGGTGCTGCCCTTCTTACTGTTTCACTATTGGTGACCGCAGCTTGTGCGAACGATAGCACTCAAGAGAATAATCAAAGTAATCAAGAAAGCACTACAAGTGAAACAAAAGAAAAAAACACGGCTGTTGAGACAGGGAACAAGTCTTTATCCAATATTAAGGTGCTGGCAACAGGCGGAACGATTGCCGGTAGTTCAGACAGTAATACGGATACGACTGGATATAAATCTGGTGCACTTGGAATCGATAAAGTCATTGCTTCCGTACCACAGCTGAAGGATATTGCAAATGTCACGGGTGAGCAAGTAGCGAACGTCGGCAGTGAAAATGTGGATAACGCTCTTCTTTTAAAATTAGCGAAACGAGTCAATCAGCTTTTAAATGATGATCAAGTGGATGGCATTGTGGTGACACATGGTACAGATACGTTAGAAGAAACGGCCTATTTTTTACATTTGGTTGTAAAAAGTGATAAGCCTGTGGTGGTCGTGGGTTCCATGAGGCCAGCATCTGCCATTAGTGCGGATGGCCCGCTTAACTTGTATCATGCAGTGAAAATTGCTTCGACAAAAGAAGCCAAAGGCAAAGGTGTAATGGTGACATTAAATGACCGAATTGCCTCTGCTCGTTTTATTACGAAGACAAATACCACCACAACCGATTCGTTCAAGTCTCTTGAGCAAGGGTACATTGGAGAAGTGGCTGGTGAAGTTGTCTCTTTTTATAACGAACCGACAAGAAAACATACAGCTGACAGTGAATTCGATATTTCAAAGCTAAAAGAGCTGCCGCAAGTGGATATCTTATACGGCTATCAAAATGATCAAAAGTATGTGTATGATGCTGCCGTTAAAGCAGGAGCGAAGGGCATTGTCGTTGCCGCCGCAGGAAATGGAACGATGTCAACAGAAGCGATCAATGGGGCAACAGATGCTGTGAAAAAAGACGTGGTGATTGTGAGGTCAAGCCGTGCAGGAAATGGCATTGTCACACATGAAAAAATGGATGATGAACATCATTTTGTCTCATCGGATTCATTAAATCCACAAAAAGCACGCATTCTACTCATGCTGGCTCTGACGAAAACAAAAGATCCAGATAAAATTCAATCCTATTACGAGCAGTATTAAAAAGAAAAAGACCCGACGTATCATTGGGTCTTTTTTATATGTGTACCTGATGTTCAGCCCGTTTTTTTAAAGAGAGTAAAATGTCTCTCCAAACATCATCTATATCAGTCAGAAAATGTCCTGCTTGCTCGATATAGTGCATTTTGGCGTTTGGAATGCTGGGAGCAATGCTTTCTATCTCTGCAAAAGGGGCCATCTGATCCTCTTTTCCATGCCAGACATCCACAGGGATTTTTATATCTTTCATATCGAATGCCCATGACCGTGAGAGTAAATCTGGTTCATGAATACATTCATCAACCGATTGACGAGTGGCTTCGTATAAATGCCGCATCATCAGCTCCAGTTGCTCATCGGTTTGAAGAAATTGCCGATCCGATGGATGTAAATGCTTGTTCCCTTTTTTCGTTAGTTTCTTGAATTTCTCTGGTTTTTTTTCAATTAGTTTTTTTTGAGCGCGATAACTTGCCTTTAAGAGCCAAGGCATTCTTTTACTGAGGAAAAAGGCAATCTTGTTCTCTTTTAGCATACTTTTAGGCGGTTTACCATCCTGAAATGGGGTGGTACTTGAGACGAGAGCAGCCGAAAGAATGCGGTCTGGCAATTGATAGGCACAACCAGCAGCGAATGCCCCGCCTCCAGAGACACCAATCACTGAAAAATGGGAGATGTCAAGATGATCTGCCACTTCCTGTACGTCTTTTGCCCAGTCTAAAATAGTGCGGTTCGGTTGCGGATCAGATAAACCAAAACCAGGTCTGTCTAAAGAAATAAGACGAATGCCAAGCTCTTTTGAGATTGGATCATCATCTAAAAACATCACTCTCGATCCAGGTGTCCCATGAAAAAAGAATACTGGGAATCCTTCAAGATCACCGTATTGAGACAAACCAATATGACGTCCATCTTGCAAATGAATCCTGTCCATATGATCATCCCCTTCATCGTTTATCTAGCTTACATATTCATGCATGAAACGCCGGGTTAAGGCGTTTCTTTCGCAATTTGATAGATTTTTTCGTAAAGCGATAATAATGTTTTTAGATCTTCTTTTGAAAGCTTGGCATAGTATTTTTGAATAAGATGCAGCTGAATTTTTTCAATATCTTTATGATAGTCATGGCCCTTTTGAGCAAAATCAACAATGATTTCTCTACGGTTATGTGGATTAATCTCTCTTTTCACATATCCAAGCTGTTCAAGCTTTGATATGAGCTGGCTAGCGGCACTAGATGAAATGGAGAAATAATCAGCTAGTTCATTGATTGTTCTCGTCTTCGACCGCAGCAATTCAAGTGTCAGTTCTTGTTTGCTTGTTAAATCTGCATACTCATTTTTTAAGAATCGTTGATACTCTTCTACATAGATAGAACCTAGTGCATTTGAGTACTCAATGATTTTTTTGCTGTAATGAATGATATCCTCATCCAATGACATCACCTCTTTTCTCCTATATTATATGTGATCTTAATATTTAAGTGAAGTTAAATGTTAAGGAAAATTAAATAAAAGAGAGATAGACTTGAGGAGAAAATGACTTCTACCTCCACTTTCTCATCAACAATGGATAAAGAATACTTCCTGTCATCCCTAAGCATTCATAAAACATAGTTGGTTTGATTTTAAATAGGTAATAGACCAAGATGGCAATGAACAGGTCATAAAAGAAAAACAAGTATACGTCCTTTTTGGTGATGGCAAAAATGATCGTTTTGTTTGTTTTCACTTAGATTCACTCCTTTGGAAGTCGAGGACTTTTTCATTGTATTATGGGCGATCTCCATTTATAATAAAAAAATAAACCAACTGGTCGGTTTTATTTGTCCGTGTGAAGAAAAGCAAGGTAGAAGGGATTGTTCATAGATGACAAGTACACAAAGCGGGGCTGGAAAAAGTGAAAAGACGAAGCAGAAAATTGTCACCGCTTCACGTGATTTATTTGCGAAAAAAGGATATTCCGAAACATCCGTGCGAGATATTTTAGAGGCGGCTGAGATTAGTAAAGGCAACCTTTATCATCATTTTAAAGGAAAAGAGTTTTTGTTCCTTCATATTATGGAAGAGGATCATCGATTCATGATGGAGACGTGGCATGAACAGAAACAAATGCTGCACCGGGCCATTGATAAGCTCGCAGGATTTGCAGAGCTGCTTAGTCAAATGGGGATTAACTATCCTCTAATGAGAGCGAGTGAAGAATTTTGCGCCAGTGCATTTACATCAGATGAAGTCATGGAGCGGCTGAACAAGATTGATGTAGACTTTGATGATGTGATGAGAGACATCCTGCTTGAAGGAAACGAAGATGGTAGCTGGTCGATTCAGCATGTTGAATCAAAAGTGAAAATATTACTTTCCGTATTCTATGGATTAGACGTGTTATATAAAAATGACACGATGCAGCAGAAAAAGGAATTACAAAAAGAGGCGATCTCATTGTTTATTCACGGAATCAACCATCATGAGTAACAAGTGAGTCAGTAAAGGGGAAACAAACATCATGCAAAAACCGATTCGTGAGCAAAAAGCCGTACTTGTTATTTTATTAAGTAATATATTTATTGCGTTTTTAGGTATCGGTCTGATTATACCTGTCATGCCGCTCTTTATGAATGTCATGCATTTAACGGGCAGTACGATGGGATATCTTGTGGCGGCGTTTGCCGTTGCACAGCTTATCGCATCACCTATTGCGGGAAGATGGGTAGACCGATACGGAAGAAAGATCATGATTGTGTCAGGCCTTTTTCTATTTGCGTTATCAGAACTCGTTTTTGGCTTAGGAACACACGTATATGTTCTGTATTTTGCAAGGGTTCTTGGCGGTATTAGTGCAGCATTTATCATGCCGGCTGTCACTGCCTATGTCGCTGATATCACAACCGTTCAAGAAAGATCAAAGGCAATGGGGTATGTATCCGCTGCTATTAGTACCGGATTTATCATCGGCCCGGGAATTGGCGGATTTATTGCAGAATATGGCGTTCGCCTGCCGTTTTTCTTTGCAGCAGGGATTGCATTTATTGCCGTGATTTCGTCTATGTTTATGCTGAAGGAACCATTAACAAAAGAAGAGCGAGAGAAACAAATGGATCAAGTGAAGGATTCGACCTTCTTTAAAGACTTAAAAAAATCAATCCATCCAAGCTATCTCATTGCCTTCATCATTGTGTTTGTGCTGGCGTTTGGACTATCTGCATATGAAACGGTCTTTAGCTTGTTTACAAATCACAAGTTTGGATTTGGTCCAAAGGATATTGCGATTATCATTACCGTCAGTTCAATTGTAGCCGTCATCATCCAAGTCCTCGTGTTTGGTAAAATGGTGAATGCGCTTGGGGAGAAACGAGTTATTCAACTATGCTTGATTGTTGGAGCAGTTCTCGCTTTTGTTTCCACAGTCGTGTCAGGCTTTATGGTTGTGCTGATCGTGACGTGTGTGATTTTCCTTGCGTTCGATTTATTGCGCCCTGCGCTCACGACCTTCTTATCAAAAATCGCTGGCAATCAGCAAGGATTTGTCGCAGGGATGAACTCTACCTACACAAGCCTTGGTACGATTTTTGGCCCGGCACTTGGCGGCATATTATTCGATCAAAATATTCATTTCCCATTCCTGTTTGCAGGTGTTGTCTTATTTCTTGGGTTAGGCTTAACCCTTATTTGGAAGGGGAAGGCGACAGAAGAGGCATCAGCAGAATAATAGAAAAGAGACCTTTCAAATAAGGTCTCTTTTTTTAAGGCTGTGGCTTCAGGTGATTCAGTGCCTGCGCCAGTTTTTGATTTTGTTGCTTTTTGTAAAATAGAAAGGCGATGATATGGCCTACTAATGTGAGAAAGGCAATACCGATAAAATAAGGCATGATCCATTCGAGCAGTGCAGTCGAATATAAAGCGACGGCTCCTACTTGAAATCCTAAATTGACGACAGTGGAGATCAGAATGTTGATGGGTGCTGGAAAGGTAAAGTAGTTCCATAGTAAAGGATACATGACCCCAAAGACGATGCCTGCCAGAGTACCGATGGCAATGATGTGCCACACGTAATGAAAAGGGATAGAGGATGACCATTGAGTGATTGACAGGATGAGTGTCAGCCATACGATAGAGACAAAAGCTGTTTGCATAAATTGATGTTTTAGTTCCTTGATCATTTGAATCGCTCCTTTATATATTTGGCGTAATGACGACTGACGGTGTAGCTGTTTTTCGAGATGGTTTCGACCTCTAAGCGAGCGTACGTACCAGCGACAAAGCTGTCGACTTGCGCTAAATTGAGAATGACTGCATTGTTGATACGATAGAAATGTTCACGCTCTAACGACTTCAGATCCTTCAGCCGTTTACTGAGAAAATACGTCGTACCCTGAGTCGTGATCACCTTTGACAGATGTCCAAGCGCAGAGATCGCTTCAATTTGTTCTAATGGTAAAAGAGACTGCCGATCATTTTTTGGATCTTTGACCGTTAGAGATGTACTTGTCTCCAGCATTGATGCAATCTTTTGTAAACGTTCTTGATTATGTGGATGGCTGATGACGTCTACTTCCGTCACATCCTTTTCTTGATTCCAGATCAAACGAAATTTCATCCATAAACCTCCTCTCACAATGAGCATAGCAATAGATGAAAGCGAATGCGATTGAATGTTGCTTTGATGCAGAAGAATTCTTTTTGTTGCAAAGATTCACCGCGTGTCTACGGCTTTCCTTTATAATGAAAAGATACTCGTTCGTGAATGGAGGAATGATGTTGTATCTGGTAGATCAACAAAGGACAGGAGCGGTGAAAGAGGAAATTCTGCGGATTGATCCTGCCTATCCAGTGTTCGTAGATGCGATACTCGATGGCGTGATACAAGGAGATTTATATGTGGATCACCGAGAGCACCCGTGTGTCTATTTTGCAGGGACGACAACCGGCATTTATTATGTCGCAGGCAGGACAGAAGCAGCACTCTCATTATGTTCAACGTTCATTGTAGATGTTTATAAAAAGCAGAAAAGAGATAACAGACGGTTCACTTTGTTTTCAGCAAATCCAGCATCAGATGAGATAATGAAAAAATGCTTCGGTTCCCAACTGAATGAAATGCAAAGACATGCGTATTCTTATGACTTGACCTCTCCTGATCTGATTGTGCCTGATCAAGACGAAATGATCAAACGCACGAATGAACAAGTCATTGCCGCTAGCAAAGTATTCCCATCCAGCTATTATGAAGCATATTGGGGAGGAGTAGATCACTTTTTATCTAATGGCGTCGGAGTTGCCATCTTAAATGGTGAAGACGTGGTCAGTGAATGTATCTCTATTTTTTCAAGTGAAAAACGTGTGGAAATCGATATTTGGACAGATGAAGCCTGCCGTGGAAGAGGGTTGGCTTTGTTAGCAGCTCAGCAAATGATCAGCATCTGTGTTGAAAAAGGGAGGACACCGCATTGGGATTGCGATGTCCATCACGCAACCTCGGCCAAATTGGCAGAGAAGCTAGGTTTTCAGTGGACAAAGACGTATCGCTTATTTTATGCCTCACGCTGAAAAGGTTTTGAGATACCAAGCATCCATGGCAGAATGCTCTGAGCCTTCAATCGGTGCAGGAAGAAGAGAAAAGTCATACCGTTGATAAAGACCAGTAGCGGCTGTTAATTCACTGCGGGTTTCTAAATAACAAGCATCGTAGTATGTAGCGGCATATTGGAGGGCCATATCCATCAGTTTCTTGCCCGCACCTTTGCCTTGTGCTTTTGGACTTAAATAAAGCTTTTGCAGCTCACAAATGCCATCTGTGAAAGGGGCAATGCCAACGCCACCAACAATTTCAACATGTTCTTCGGCAATCCAATAGGCTGCATGAGTCAATGATTGATAGTATTCGAAAAGCTGATCAAGGTGTGGGTCTGTGTAGGCTGTACCTTCAATCGCAAGATTCGCTGATTCTAATGACTGGCGGATAATGGCCGCGATAAAAGGATTGTCCTGCTTTTGAATCGGTCTAATATTCATTGGAAAAACCTCCGTTGTCATAAGATAAAAAAGAAAAGGAGTTGATGCGATATGTTCTGGCTACAAACCGCTATTTTTACTGTCATTGTGCTCTGTCTCTCGTGGTGGGCAGGAAAAAGACGCAGGCATCGCCATGCCGGGCTGATTGTTCCGGTATGTATCACTTTGTTTGGATTGCTGTTATTGATCGGCAGTTTCTTCATTGGCAGATGGGAAGGGATGGCGCTCAGCATATCAAGCGTCTCTATCGTTCTCTCTTCTATCATTTGTTTGATCATCGTTACAGGGCTTCATTTGTTAAAAAAAGATGACCCTTTGTAGGCTGGGACATCTTTATGATTTGATTCTAGCGTATTCCTCACGAAGGATGCCCATCATGATGACATCCGAATAAGCACCGTTGAAATAGAGCGCTTGACGTCTTTTTCCTTCATATTGAAATCCGGCTTTCTCATAGCTTCGAAAGGCTCGTGGGTTATGGGAAAAAACTTCAAGCTCAAGCCGATTGAGTTCTAACGTCTCAAAGGCAAATGTTTGAACCATCCGAACAGCCTCAGTGCCATACCCTTTGTGAAAATGCTCTGGACCATGTAGCGCAATGCGGAAACTTGCCGTATGGTTTATCGGATCAATATCCACAATCGCCGCATCCCCGATCATTTCTTTCGTGTCTAGCAGACAAATAGCAAAGTCTCGTCTACTGTCATCCTGCAGAAAACGGGTATAGGCTGAACGAATTTCTTCTAGTGTGAACGTTTTGCGTGTGCCAGTCATATAAAGTGTTTCTGCATGCTGGCATCCTCTATGAATACCAGGATAATCTTTTTCTTCAATCGGTCTCAAGAATAATCGAGTCATGATGGATCAGCCTCCTCTATATATCGGGAGATTTCAATTAAGTTCATATCAGGATCACGGATATAAATGGATTCAATCGGACCTAATGCACCAGAACGTCTGACCGGACCTTCTTCAATTGGAACAACCTGCTTTCGAAGATGAAGCAATAAACTGTCTATATCTAAATCGGTGATAAAACACAGGTCAGCAGATCCAGGCTGGGGATGAGCAGCTTTTGGTTCAAATTCATGACCCGCTTCATGAAGGTTGATCTTTTGTAAGCCAAAACGAAGGGCTTTACGGCCTTCTCCAAAAGTTTCTTCCTTCATTCCTAATACGTTTGTATAAAAGCGAATGGTTTCCTCCATATGTTGTACAGTCAACACGATATGATCAAGTCGTCGTATCATCAGTCTCTCCTCCAAGTATGATCATTGTTTGAACTGTTTCTATTATATCATCCCTTGAAGAAGATACCTTATTTGATCACGGTTTTATAACTCCAGCTTTCTAGGGACATGTTTTCTCCGTGCAGTACTCTCTCATCAAACTCCGTCCACCCATTTTTTCGATAGAAATGACGATTGGCCTCGTTGTGTGTAATCAGTGTGAACAGTCCGCCGCCTTGCCGGGCGATAAAGGGGAAAAGACATTGCTTTAGCATACGGCTTCCAAGTTTTTTTCCTTGTTGGTCTTTTGCAACGACAAGAGCTTCTAAATACCAGTAAGGTTTCTTTAAGGAGGAACACGCTTTTTTTGCCTCCTTTAACATACGGAACACATGCTGAATCGCCGATATGCCGCCAGTAAAGAGTAGCTTTAACCCACCAGATAACACATAATCCATGAGTCCTGGTTCAGGAAGACGGGGATGTTTTAACAGGGCGGCAGACACAATTTTCTCGTTCTGAACCCCGACCAAACAGATTTGATGCTGAAAATATACCTTTGTATTGATCAAATGCAACTGACGGGCGAAAGCAGAACGCTTGGTCACCTTTTCGCATAATAAATCAAAAAATGAATAGTTCTGAAATGAATCATCTAACAACGCTGCCACTTGAGGCAGTTCATCCTCTCTAGCAAGTCTGAATTGAAGCATATGATGGTCCTCCTTTTTTTGAACAGATATAGATTATTGAACATGTGTTTATTATAATAAGAGGAAAATAAACCGAACATCGGCAATGAATGATCTCTTGTTCATAAATAGACAGGTATAGCCAGATTGTTCAAAAATGGAGGGTGTTTGATGAAGGATAGACGAACAATCAAAACCAAAAAGGCGATACGGGAAAGCTTTCTTGAGCTTTTAAAGGAAAAAGATGTTCAGCAAATTACAGTATCAGAGCTATCTAGAAGAGCGGATTTAGGAAGAGGGACCTTTTATTTGCACTACCAAGATGTATTTGATTTGCATGAACAGCTTGAGAAGGAACTATTTAATCAGCTTGGCGGACTGTACGATGAATCGTTTCCAAGCCAGGACCCGCTTGATATGCTGTCCTTTTTAAACAAAACAACTGAGTATTTAAAAGAAAAACAATTCATGATGACGTTATTTGTCAAACCGAATAGCCCAACGACGAATCAATTTAAAGCGTTTTTTAAAGAAAAAATCATGAAAGAGTGGCAACTTGATCAGCGTCAGATTACGGAACGTGAACAGATTGAGGCTTCATTTGTTGTGTCTGGTGTTGTTGGTGTACTGGAGGAATGGATTCATGAAGGGATGACAGTCGAAGCAGGGCAGCTTGCACACGTCTTGTACAAGCTTCTTATGAAGGTAGAACAGGAATCGTAAGAAATGAATTGATCATATATCCTTTTTCTATTCTTTCTGTTAAAATGGGAATGTACGTTCTTATTTGAGGCGGGGAGTGGTGAGATTGAAAAGGAAATTACTATTTTATGGGGCAATGAGCATTGATGGATATTTAGCAAGGGATGATCACCGTTTAGATTGGCTCATAGGAACAGAGGGCGAAGAGGATACGAGATATGAGGAATTTTATGTTTCAGTCGATACGCTGATCATGGGACGGAACACATACGAACAGGTTCTAAAGCTCTCACCTGATGGGTTTCCTTATGAAGACAAGACATGTTATATCGTTTCTCGCACTTTACAAGACAGTCATACAGGAACCCACATCGTTCGTGAAGATGTTCTCTCTTTTATCAAAAATTTAAAAAATGAAAAAGGCCAGCATATTTGGATTTTAGGAGGCGGGGAACTGCTTCAAGCATTATTAAAAGAAAGATTAGTCGATGAGCTGTATCTCCAAATCGCACCTGTCATGATTGGAAAAGGAATCCCTCTTTTTCCTCCAACTGAACAGGAATCTAGATTTTCATTACAACAAGTGAATCAATACAAACAAATTGCTGAAATGCATTTTGTGTTAAAAGAAGACCACTAAATCAAAGGGGTCTTTTTTTAATCAAACAAACACGTTGACAAGAAAATATCCTAGTGTTAGGATAAATTTATCCTAGTGTTAGGATTTATTGAAAAAGGAGTAGTTGCCATGGTGCAGCAAGATCAGGAATTAGACTTAAGGCTTTTCCGAGTGTGGATGAAAGCCTATCATGCCCTTTTTGCAAATATCCAAAAAGACATAGAACGTTATGATATCGGATTTGAAAACTTTCAAATTCTTGAATTACTGTATAGTAAGGGACCGCATCCCGTTCAAAAAATTAGTGAGATTCTATCCATTCCAAGTGGGAGCATCACCTATGTGGTCAACAAATTAGAAAAACAAGAATTAGTCAAAAGACAATGTGCACCTTCTGATAAACGTGTATTCCATGTATTACTGACAGATAAAGGGAAGCAGCTATTTGACGATATTTTTCCAAAACATACAGATGTCATTTCACAAAATCTGTCCTTTATCGAAACAGAGGAAAAAGAGCAGCTCATTGAATGGTTGAAAAAAATCGGTTTAGGTGCAAAACAACTTCACGAAAAGGGGAAACAAGATGACACACAGCTTTGATACATTGGTACGTGAAAGACGATCAGCATCAAATTTTTTGCCAAATATCTCGATTTCGAGAGAAGAGCTTAATAGTATCTTTGAAGAAGTGAAGCTGGCACCTTCAGCCTTTAATTTACAGCATACGCAATATGTCGTCGTTCAATCAGAAGCGCTTAAAGAGCAAGTAAGAGATGCTGCATTTGGACAATATAAGGTGCATTCCGCTTCAGCAGCGATCATTGTGCTCGGCGATCCGAAAGCTTATGAGCAAGCAGGAAACATTTATGAAGGCCTAAAAATGCTCGGCATCTTAAATGCGCAACAATATGAGGAAATGGTCAGAGAGACGATGAGTTTTTATGAGCAGAGAGGATCAGACTTTCAGAAAGAAGAGGCGATTCGCAATGCTTCATTATCTGCCATGCTATTTATGCTTGCCGCCAAAAACAAGGGATGGGATACTTGCCCGATGATCGGCTTTGACCCCGAAGCAATGAAAAAGGTGTTAAATATCGAATCAGATTTGGTTCCTGTATTAATGATTACACTCGGAAAAGAAAAAGTAGAGAGCAGACAAGCGAGAGGCTACCGCAAGCCGGTCTCTGAATTTGTGACATATTTATAAGATAGGGGGTTCCATTCATGGAACTAGGAATTAGTACATTTGTAGAAACAACACCTGATTTTCAAACAGGAAAAACAGTCAGCCACGCACAGCGTATTCGTGAAGTAGTAGAAGAAATTATTTTAGCAGATCAAGTGGGTCTCGACGTTTTTGGTGTAGGAGAGCATCATCGTGAAGATTTCGCCGCATCAAATCCAGCAGTCGTATTAGCAGCTGCGGCAACGCAAACAAAGAATATTCGTCTGACAAGTGCCGTAACTGTTCTTTCATCGGCAGATCCTGTTCGTGTGTTTCAAGATTTTGCGACATTAGATGGCCTTTCTAATGGGCGTGCAGAGATCATGGCTGGCCGCGGATCATTTATTGAATCGTTCCCGCTTTTTGGCTATGACTTAGATGATTATGAAGAATTATTTGAAGAAAAACTAGATTTACTGTTGAAATTACAGCAGTCAGAGCGTGTGACGTGGAGCGGTAAGCACCGTCCAGCCATTCAGGATGTCGGCGTATACCCAAGACCTGTTCAAGATCCGCTTCCCATCTGGATTGGCAGTGGAGGAAACAGAGAATCTGTCGTACGTGCTGGATTATTAGGATTACCACTTGTCCTTGCCATTATTGGCGGCAGCCCTAGACAGTTCGCACCGCTAGTGCAGCTCTACAAGCAAGCTGCGATTCACGCTGGACATGATCCTGAGAAATTAACGGTGGCATCCCATTCACATGGATTTGTTGCGGAGGAAACAGAATTGGCAGCAGATCAATTCTTCCCTTCTACACAGCATGTCATGAATACATTAGCAAGAGAACGAGGCTGGGGACCTTATACCCGTTCTACATTCGATGCAGCAAGAACATTAGAAGGTGCATTGTATGTAGGAGATCCAGATGCCGTGGCAGAGAAAGTGATTCATCTGCGAAAAAATGTAGGCATTACGCGCTTCATGCTGCACGTACCGGTCGGTTCGATGCCGCATGATCAAGTGCTGAAAGCTATTGAGTTATTTGGAAAAGAAGTGGCTCCTAAAGTAAGAGAAGAGGTTGCCCGCTGGGAAGCCGAACAAGCATAACAAAAAAGTCGATCAAGGGAATAGGCTTGATCGACTTTTTCTTATGCTTAAGGATCAATAACACATGGTTTCACTGTAGGGCATGAAGCAGCAGAAGCAAATGGTGTGGCCGTCAAGGTGAAGAGGAAAACAAGTTGAAAACAGATAAGCCATTTTTTCATGAAATCACCTCCGTTATCAATTGTTTCACTAGAAACGAGATGAGGATAAAAGCATAGAAGTATGTAACACCCTCTATCCAGTATAAGACAATCATATCATAATTTTCAAAAAAATGAAAAAATAACTTACGAAAGTTCTAAATTATGGTATGGTTAATATGTTCAACAAAAAAAGGGAGGGATTTTTGTATGAAAAAGGTCATAACTTCTGTTTTGGTTGGAGCAATTGTTTTAACGGGTGCGGGTGTCACCGCTGTCCCGGTAGAAGCGAAGGGGAAAGTAAACAGTGAAGTTACGGTACAAGCAAGTCGAACCGTCTCGGAAACGAGAACATATACGACGTCAAACATCCCATCAAGTATTACATATGCAAAGGATGGATGGGTCGGTATTCTCTATCAATCGTCAATTGAAGAGTTAGGTTTAGGAAAATATAGAGTTACCTTTACTGGAACGGTTGTACGCGATCCAGGATTTAATTAAATAAAATGTAAAGCTGACAGGTGGACAAGCCTGTCAGCTTTTTTTAATGGGGATAATAAAGAATCATTTGCAGCCGGACCATCTGTTCTCCTGATTGTTTATACTCATGGGCACGGTCAGCTTTAAACCGAATCGAGTCGCCAGCTTGTAATGTGTATTGCTCATCACCGATCGATAAATCAAGTGCTCCCTCAAACACGGTAATCAATTCCTCTGTACCGCCGATATGTTCTTCCGCACTTAACGACCCATGAGGATCAATTTCTACCTGATAGACTTCAAATTTTCTCAGGTCATCAAATGGGAACGTCGTATATACCCGATACCTTCCCTCGTCCTCGGTTAAAACTTGTCCGTCTTCTTTTCGCACAAACTTAATCTCAGGCTGCGGTGCGTATATGAGTTCACTAAAAGACACCTTCAACCCATTGGCGATTTTCCACAGAGTGGTGATGGTCGGTGTGGATTCTCCTCTTTCGATTTGCCCAATCATCGTTTTACTCACACTTGTTACCTCAGCCATCTTTTCTAGGCTTAATTTCTTTTGCTCTCTTAGCAGTTTGACATTTCTAGCAATAATCGATTGTACATCCTCCATCAAAAAAACTCCTTTCTTCATTTACTTTATAACGACTGAATAGTACAATAAAACGTAATATATACGCAATAAAGACTTTTAAGTCTAAATAACGTATGAAAAGGAGGTAACGATTTGATTGTTTCCATGTTGATTTATGCTTTTGTTACCAGCTTCACCCCTGGGCCGAATAATATCATGGCGATGGTCTTTACGAATAAATATGGGGTCAAGCAAACATTTCGATTTTGTTTAGGGGTTGGGATCGGATTTTTGGTCATTTTATGTTTGAGCGGTTTTTTCAATATGATTCTTTATCAAGTCATGCCGAAAATCGGCTGGGTCATGGCTTTCATTGGAGCCGGTTACATGATCTATTTAGCTGTCAAAATCATGAGAAGTAAAGGCGGAGATGACGAAACACTAGACCGCTATAATCATTTTATCCCGGGGATGCTGCTGCAATTTATTAATCCGAAAGCCATCTTGTATGGGTTAACCGTCATTTCCACTTTTGTTCTGCCGTATGGACAGTCCAATATGCAATACATGTTGTTGACGTTGATTCTCGCCATCATTGGTTTTTTAGGCACATTTAGCTGGAGTTTATTTGGCTCTGTATTCAAGCGTTTTTTGACTCTTTATCAGCGGCCGTTCCAGTTCGTCATGGGGCTGCTGCTTATGTATAGTGCGATTTCGATGATCTGGAGTTATGTCATGTAAGCGGTCAGGAGACTGGCCGCTGCCTGCCCAGCACAACCGTATCATAATACATGCCGTCCGCCAGCCGTTTATCTTTTTTTAACAAGCCTTCAATCTCAAAGCCATAGTGTTCATATAAACGAATGGCTTTTTGATTGGTTTCCATTACTTGAAGTGACATCTTTTGAATGCCTTGCTGATCTGCCCAGTCAATCGATGCAGCTAAAAGTTCTTTCCCGATGTGATAGCCCCAAGCGGCCTTCTGTACGGCGACGCCAAACGTTACTTTGTGAGCAGAGCGCTTAAGAGAATGCCCTTCGCATCTTGAAAAACCGACAATGTCTCCTTCAATATCTGCAACTAAAAAGAGATGACGGCATTCCTTGGAATCCTCTTGAATCAACGCCTCGAACCCTTTCTCATCAATAAAAGCTTCACCCGGTTCGCGATCTAAATATTCGGTTTCACCATCGATTTTCAGTCTGAGAGCTGATAACTGTTTGGCATCTGCTAATGCAGCAGATCGAATACGATAAGTCACACCACGTACAGTGAACATACTTTCAGAAATGATCATTGAACAGACCACCAACCTTTCATTCCATTATGTCTATCATACCTGAAACGCGCACACAGCACACTCAGATGTTTGGTTCTTTTTGGTGTCATGGCGTAGATCTTACCCTTCTCAGATGATTTAATAATAAAAAAGATTGTAGAAAAACATGAGTTTCTCTACAATCTCAATGTAAATAATAAAAAGTTTCACATTTTTAGATTTCTAGATAAACAATCCTTTTAGATTGTTGTCCGAAATCAAATCTCATGTACCTTCAATCCGGATTATATTTGGTGCCTCTGAATTGTAATCGAGGTAATGTGTGCAATTCCAAAAAGTGTTCAATTCATAGTTATCGCCCGATTCGTCTTTAAAATAGTAATCATAATGCTCAGTATTAGTGATGATCAGGCGGTATTTGAATATTTTACGAGGGCTATGATATGGATTTCGATCATATAAAGCATATTCTGTAATGGCTGCTGTTTGCTTTACTTCATTACTAGTTTTTTGAACCGCTGAGTTTTTTACAGGCCAATTTACAGAAATACTAAAAGGTTTCTTATTTGAAACCCGATTTTGCGTTTCATCATCTAAAGGCTCATCTTCCACATAGCCAACTCGATATATTCCTCCGTTTTCATTTTCATATTCTTTCCAAATGATATTCTGCTCATTGTCATTTGTATCAGTCATTATTCTTTTCATCCTTTCTTATATTTCTATTAATAAGATTTCCATAGCAACTTATTAATATTCGTGGTAGTTCAAATACGAACAGTAAACATGTATTCACGAATACATCGATCTGACGACCACCCTTTCGTCTAATCACTGAAACGTCCACACAGCACACTCAGATGTTTTGTCATGTGCAAAAAGGCTAAATAAACAGTATCAAACGTGGAGGTGGAACAAATGAGTGAACAAAATGGACATATGGATAAAGCGAAAGGAAAAACAAATCAAGTCAAAGGTCAAATGAAAGAAAAACTTGGCGAAGCGACAGATCATGAAAACCTGAAAGCAGAAGGAAAGAAAGATCAAGTAAAAGGAAAGCTTCAAGATAAAAAAGGTGACGTGAAAAATAAGCTGAATCACTAGTTTGCACATACTTACAGGTACTTGCCCCATGTATCCATCATCCCATTCCTTTCATCAATAAAATGAATAGGTGTGTGAAAAGAATTGATTATAAATTCTCGCTTCCGTCATGTAGACTTTAAATAGAAGACATGAACAAGGGAGATGGATGACTTGGAGCAAGTATGGGGGAAAGTTGACGAGTATATCAAAGACAAATTGATGGCTAAAGATGACGTATTGGAGCAAACTCTTATCAAGAATAAGCAAGCCGGATTACCAGAAATAGATGTGTCGCCGGCCCAAGGAAAACTGCTTTATTTGTTAGCAAAAACCAAGGGTGCAAAGCGCATTTTAGAAATCGGTACACTTGGCGGTTATAGTACCATTTGGCTTGCCCGTGCACTTGAAGCGGATGGAGAACTCATGACATTAGAGGCTGTCAGTCATCATGCAGAAACAGCACAGCAAAACATAGACAGAGCAGGCCTAGCAGAACGTGTCACCATTTTACAAGGAAAAGCGTTAGATACTTTATCTCAGTTAAAAGAGCAGGATACGCTCCCGTTCGATTTGATTTTCATTGATGCAGACAAACCAAACAACCCGCAATATCTGAAGTGGGCGTTACACTTCTCAAAAAAGGGAACAGTCATTATTGCAGACAATGTGGTCAGAAATGGAGCAGTTCTTCATGCCTCTGATCAAGATGAGCGAGTGAAGGGAACTCGTGAATTCTTCGATTTACTCAAACAAGAGTCGAGAATTGAGGCAACCGCTATTCAAACTGTTGGCGAAAAAGGCTATGACGGCTTTGTATACGGTATCGTAAAATGAAAAAAGCTTAACCGCATCCGGTTAAGCTTTTTCTATTAGAAAAACCATCTAGCTGTGCCCATCAGCATGACGCCTACTAGAACGGTGAGGGACAAGCTTTTTGTCCAAACAGCGATTAACACAGTTGGAACCAAGACAGCAAGGTACATCCAGTGAATGGTGACGCCTGCTGTAGTATGTATGAATAGATGCTCTGCAATCAAAGCAGTAAATATACAAATGGGGATAAACGATAACCATTTGAGCACCACTTCTGGCATCTGTATACTCCTTACAAATAAAAATGGAACGACTCTTGGGATGATGGTCACAATCATACAGCCAAGAATGAGCCATAACATAAAACTGCTAATCATTTATCTGTCACCACCCCAATAGTGGCAACAAGCACAGTTGCCAACAAAACAGCCACGTGTGAAGGAACAAAATGAAGCAGCACAAACATCGCAACAAACATATATAAAACAAGTGATAAGCGATGGGTGAGCTTATTTTTTGGCACCGTCTGTAAAGAAAGAATGAGCAGCGCAGCAAACATCGCGGATAGGGCAAAATCAAGACCAAGCGCCTCTGGATTTGAAATCCAGTGTCCGAATATTCCGCCAAGTGTACACGCAGCAATCCAGCATAAATAAGCTGTAATGTTCAGTCCATGCATCCATCTGTTATTCAATTTTCCTTGCTGTGCTAATTTATTCATCGCTACGCCAAAGGATTCATCAGTAAGCAGAAGACCAAATCCGATGTTCTGCTTTACAGAGTAGCGTGTAAAATGGGGGGCAAGCGTAAGGCTGAGTAACAAATGCCGTAAATTGACAATGAACGTGGTGAAAATAATAGCGGAAAGAGGGCTTCCTGTCACAAGTAATGCACAGATGATAAACTGTGAAGCGCCAGCATAAATAAAGATAGATAACAGCGCGATCTCCCATATACTTAACTGCGAACTAATGCCAACAATTCCAAAGGCAAACCCAATGCTCATATAACCAAGCAAGGTTGGCACACAATCTTTTATTCCCTCAAGAAACGGTTCGTTTCCGGCAGTGGGAATGTGTTTCCTAGCTTCAACATCCAAATACCTCTACTCCTTTTCTGTGTAAACATCAATTGTTTTACTTACTATAAGAAAACGAATTCATCATGTCAATCCTATTGAACTTCTATTATATGAAGAAACATGGCGATAAAAAGGATTGAAGTGAACCAGATTTTGTTATAAAGTAATCAGAAAATAAACACAATTGGGGTGACTGATATGCAATGGAAGCCTTTATTTGAACATGATGTACCAAATCACCTCCGTCCATAACGGAGAGTGATCTCCGTTTGTGGATATCGCAGTGAATATATCCAGTAACGGAGGGGAAAAAATGAATGGAAAATATATAGGAGCCCTCTACTTAGCGTTAGCTGCTAGTATTTGGGGCGGTATGTATGTAGTGGTCAAAGTAACAGTTACGGTTGTCCCGCCACTTGAGCTCGTCTGGATGAGATATGCAGTAGCTGGAGTCGTTCTTGTGTTCACGATTTGGCGTTTGGGCTACTCTTTTCGGTTAGACAAAAAGGATATCCCGCTGATTGTGTCGATTGGATTGATTGGCAACTTTCTATCGATCGTGACCCAAGAAATTGGCACAATGTATACGTCTGCACAAATGGGTGCCGTCATCACATCGGCCACACCTGCTTTTATGGTGCTTTTCGCTTTCTTTCTATTAAAAGAATCATTCACAGTGAGAAAGTGTGTCTCCATTCTGCTTGCTACAGTAGGTGTACTGACGATGATTGGGCCTGTCGCTGTTCAAACGGATGAGTTTGTTGGCGGTCTTTCGCTGATGATCGCTGCATTAACATGGGCGCTGATGTCTGTTCTTTTGAAACGAGTACCAGGAAAGTATCCTCAAGTAGTGACGACAACATATGCGATCATTGTGGCCTTTATCGTATTAACACCACCTGTCTTGTTTCGTTTGCCTCATCTTGATGTGCAGCAAATGGCAAGACCGGAAATATGGGGCGGCATTCTGTATCTAGGTATCATCTCAACGGCCCTTGCTTTCTTTTTGTGGAATAGAGGGCTTCAACTGATGGACGCTTCAAGCGGTGGTCTGTTTTTCTTCTTTCAACCAATCGTTGGTACGGTCCTTGGATGGCTGCTTCTAGGTGAAGAGATGGGCTTACGTTCGTTTGTTGGGATTTTGTGTATTTTCGCAGGTGTATATACTGTCCTGCGTCAGAGAGAGTAAGATGAGATTCCCCTTGAAGAAGGGGAATTTTCTTTACAATGAATAGATGAGAGATTCATAGAAGGTGGAGGTGAGCAGGATGATCCAGTATCCATTTTTGCAAAAAGGACAAACGATTGGGGTGACAGCACCGTCCTCAGGTGTACAACCCTCTTTGCATGAGATGTTTCAACTGTCTTGCGATCGGATGAAAAAAAGAGGCTATGAAGTCATATGTGGAGAGACAGTATGGCAGCAGGAAAAAGCGAAATCAGCCCCTGCAATCAAGCGAGCAAATGAGTTACAGTGGATGATGACTTGTCATGAGATTGACCACATCATCCCGCCATGGGGCGGACAGCTGCTTATTGAAGTGTTAGAGCATCTTGATTTCTCAGTGATGCAAAAAAAGTGGATTCTTGGTTACTCAGATACAAGTCTCCTTCTATTAGCTTTGACATTAAACACAGGCATTGCGACAGCGCATGGACCGAACCTTGTGGATCTTCAGGGGGAAGAGCTTGATCAGGTGACGGCTATGTGGGAACAAATACTTTCCACTCCAGAGAAAAAGGACGTTACTCAATTTTCTTCTGATATGTATCAAAAGGAATGGCAGTATGACCATCCAAGTATACATGTCTTTCATTTAACCGAACCAACCGCATGGCGTACTGTTGATCACTTAGAGACGACGATGAAGGGAAGACTGATGGGTGGCTGTATTGATGTGATCCGGCACTTAGCTGGCACGCCTTTTGGAGATGTCAAAGCTTTTCAAGAAACATACCTGAAAGGTGAACCCATTCTATGGTATTTTGAAAACTGTGAATTAAATGCTGCGAGCATGAAGAGGTCTCTTGTTCAATTAAAACTAGCAGGCTGGTTTGATCAGTGCTCTGGCATCATGTTTGGCAGGAGTGCAGTGGACACTCCTGTGGAAGGATATGAATATACGGATCTATATGAAGAATTGCATAAGGAATTACAAATACCGATTGTTTACGATATTGATTGTGGACACGTACCGCCTCAAATGACCCTCATTAACGGAGCATATGCGGAGGTGCAGTTGCAACAAGAAGGTAAAGCCGTGCTGAAGCAGACATTTTTGCCATGAAAAAAGGAAAGAGCGACCCCTTTCCTTCATAAATAACATTACATTCCTTTTGTTTCTTCACCTGCTTTTGGAACTTCCCATGCAGACTCTCGGAATACTTTTTCCCATTTAGAAACGACAATACAGGCAACCGCATGTCCAGGAACATTCACGCCTGTTCGAGCCATATCCATAATCCGGTCAACCCCGGCGATAATAGCGACACCTTCTGCTGGCAGACCTACTGCATGAGCTGTTGCCAAAAGAACGACAAGTGACCCAGACGGGACAGCTGCAATGCCTTTGCTTGTTAAAACAAGGACAAGCATCATGAGGAGCTGCTGTGATAAACTCATATCGACACCAAACGCTTGTGCAAGAAACACACAGGAAACCGATAAATATAAACTTGAACCATCGCAATTAAGAGAAAGACCTGACGGGATGACGAAGGAAACGATTCTTTTTGGACAGCCGTATTTCTCCATCCGTGACATGAGCTGTGGAAGAACAGTTTCTGTACTTGTAGTAGAAAAGGCAACCAAAAACAAATCCCAAATCATTTTCAACACTTCGAAGTAGTTAAAACGGAAGATCAGTGCGACAAGAGGGAACAAAACAAATAGAATAATAAACAATCCTAAGAAGACAGTGCCAACAAGTTTCATCATAGGGATTAGTAAAACAATGCCGTATTGTCCGACAGAAGCTGCCATTAATGCTAAAACTCCAATAGGAGCTGTCACCATGACCATTTGTGTGAGCTTAAACATAATTTGTGCTACTGATTCAAAGAAGGTAAGGACAGGAGCGGAAGCCTTCCCAATGCCGCTTGCGGCTACACCGAATAAAATAGCGAAGAAAATCACTGCTAGTAAATCATTCTGAGCCATGACATCGATGATATTGGTTGGAATGATGTCTAAAACCATCTGTTTAAAATCGACGACCTTTTGAGTATAACCATCGAGTTCCCCAATATCTTTCTTAGCTAATTGAGAGAAATCGAGTCCAACGCCTGGCTTTAACACGTTGGCCAATAAAAGTCCGATTCCAAGAACGATGGTCGTAATGACCTCAAACCAAATGATTGTCTTTAATCCGAGACTGCCCATTTTCTTCATTCCACCGCTGCCAGCTGCGCCGATGACAATCGTAGAGAAAACAATAGGGACTACAATCATTTTAATCAATCGGATAAAGCCATCCCCAATGGGCCGCAGTGCCATTCCGAAATCAGGGAAGAAGTGGCCGATAAGAGCTCCTATCACCAAAGCGATCATGATTTGAAAAGCGACAAACTTTTTCATCATCTCCTACCTCCTTTAAATGCATGGAAAAAATTAAGAATTTTCCAATAAATAAAAATTCTAGGTGACCATGTTTTGTCCTCCTTTGGATTTAGAAAGATTTTATTTAAGAATCATTAGAATTATGAAGAAAGAAATGAAATTAGGGCGATTGAAACTCTATTTATCTAACAAAAGAGCACTTCTTAAAAAACATGAAACTTTTTTAGAAAAATGTATTGACCCTTTTGTATGATCCATGGTATATTTTTATTCGTCGCTGATGACGCATCTGAAACGCTGATGCTCAGACAGATACGACAAACAAACTTCAAAAAGATGTTGACTTAATAAAAACGATATGTTAAGATAATTAAGTCGCCTGATTAAGCGCCCGTAGCTCAATTGGATAGAGCGTTTGACTACGGATCAAAAGGTTAGGGGTTCGACTCCTCTCGGGCGCGCCAATAACATTTAACCACGCGGGTGTAGTTTAGTGGTAAAACCTCAGCCTTCCAAGCTGATGTCGTGAGTTCGATTCTCATCACCCGCTCCATTTTGAAAAAAATGATCTTTGAAAACTAAACAAGACAAAACGTACCTGTTAATTCGAGTTTTTATAAAAAAATCCTATGATACTTCATAGGTAGTCAGTCAAACGCTGACGAAAAACAAAACTTCGGTTTTGTACTTTTTCGGAGAGTTTGATCCTGGCTCAGGACGAACGCTGGCGGCGTGCCTAATACATGCAAGTCGAGCGGACAGAAGGGAGCTTGCTCCCGGATGTTAGCGGCGGACGGGTGAGTAACACGTGGGTAACCTGCCTGTAAGACTGGGATAACTCCGGGAAACCGGAGCTAATACCGGATAGTTCCTTGAACCGCATGGTTCAAGGATGAAAGACGGTTTCGGCTGTCACTTACAGATGGACCCGCGGCGCATTAGCTAGTTGGTGAGGTAACGGCTCACCAAGGCGACGATGCGTAGCCGACCTGAGAGGGTGATCGGCCACACTGGGACTGAGACACGGCCCAGACTCCTACGGGAGGCAGCAGTAGGGAATCTTCCGCAATGGACGAAAGTCTGACGGAGCAACGCCGCGTGAGTGATGAAGGTTTTCGGATCGTAAAGCTCTGTTGTTAGGGAAGAACAAGTGCAAGAGTAACTGCTTGCACCTTGACGGTACCTAACCAGAAAGCCACGGCTAACTACGTGCCAGCAGCCGCGGTAATACGTAGGTGGCAAGCGTTGTCCGGAATTATTGGGCGTAAAGGGCTCGCAGGCGGTTTCTTAAGTCTGATGTGAAAGCCCCCGGCTCAACCGGGGAGGGTCATTGGAAACTGGGAAACTTGAGTGCAGAAGAGGAGAGTGGAATTCCACGTGTAGCGGTGAAATGCGTAGAGATGTGGAGGAACACCAGTGGCGAAGGCGACTCTCTGGTCTGTAACTGACGCTGAGGAGCGAAAGCGTGGGGAGCGAACAGGATTAGATACCCTGGTAGTCCACGCCGTAAACGATGAGTGCTAAGTGTTAGGGGGTTTCCGCCCCTTAGTGCTGCAGCTAACGCATTAAGCACTCCGCCTGGGGAGTACGGTCGCAAGACTGAAACTCAAAGGAATTGACGGGGGCCCGCACAAGCGGTGGAGCATGTGGTTTAATTCGAAGCAACGCGAAGAACCTTACCAGGTCTTGACATCCTCTGACAACCCTAGAGATAGGGCTTTCCCTTCGGGGACAGAGTGACAGGTGGTGCATGGTTGTCGTCAGCTCGTGTCGTGAGATGTTGGGTTAAGTCCCGCAACGAGCGCAACCCTTGATCTTAGTTGCCAGCATTCAGTTGGGCACTCTAAGGTGACTGCCGGTGACAAACCGGAGGAAGGTGGGGATGACGTCAAATCATCATGCCCCTTATGACCTGGGCTACACACGTGCTACAATGGACAGAACAAAGGGCTGCGAGACCGCAAGGTTTAGCCAATCCCACAAATCTGTTCTCAGTTCGGATCGCAGTCTGCAACTCGACTGCGTGAAGCTGGAATCGCTAGTAATCGCGGATCAGCATGCCGCGGTGAATACGTTCCCGGGCCTTGTACACACCGCCCGTCACACCACGAGAGTTTGCAACACCCGAAGTCGGTGAGGTAACCTTTATGGAGCCAGCCGCCGAAGGTGGGGCAGATGATTGGGGTGAAGTCGTAACAAGGTAGCCGTATCGGAAGGTGCGGCTGGATCACCTCCTTTCTAAGGATATATGGAGCAGCGTGCGTTTTCGTCTTGTTTAGTTTTGAAGGATCATTCCTTCAAACATGTCTCTAGCGAGACAGGATTGTTCTTTGAAAACTAGATAACAATAAGTAATACATTCACATTGAATGCAATGCAAAGTTCATCACACATAGTGATTCTTTCTAAAGTAAGAAATGGTTAAGTTAGAAAGGGCGCACGGTGGATGCCTTGGCACTAGGAGCCGATGAAGGACGGGACGAACACCGATATGCTTCGGGGAGCTGTAAGCAAGCTTTGATCCGGAGATTTCCGAATGGGGAAACCCACTGCTCGTAATGGAGTAGTATCCATACTTGAATACATAGAGTATGAGAAGGCATACCCGGGGAACTGAAACATCTAAGTACCCGGAGGAAGAGAAAGCAAATGCGATTCCCTGAGTAGCGGCGAGCGAAACGGGAACAGCCCAAACCAAGAGGCTTGCCTCTTGGGGTTGTAGGACACTCTATACGGAGTTACAAAGGAACGATATAAGCGAAGAGGTCTGGAAAGGCCCGCCAAAGAAGGTAACAGCCCTGTAACTGAAATGTTGTTCTCTCCAGAGTGGATCCTGAGTACGGCGGAACACGTGAAATTCCGTCGGAATCCGGGAGGACCATCTCCCAAGGCTAAATACTCCCTAGTGACCGATAGTGAACCAGTACCGTGAGGGAAAGGTGAAAAGCACCCCGGAAGGGGAGTGAAATAGATCCTGAAACCGTGTGCCTACAAGTAGTCAGAGCCCGTTAACGGGTGATGGCGTGCCTTTTGTAGAATGAACCGGCGAGTTACGATCCCGTGCAAGGTTAAGCAGAAGATGCGGAGCCGCAGCGAAAGCGAGTCTGAATAGGGCGCATGAGTACGTGGTCGTAGACCCGAAACCAGGTGATCTACCCATGTCCAGGGTGAAGTTCAGGTAACACTGAATGGAGGCCCGAACCCACGCACGTTGAAAAGTGCGGGGATGAGGTGTGGGTAGGGGTGAAATGCCAATCGAACCTGGAGATAGCTGGTTCTCTCCGAAATAGCTTTAGGGCTAGCCTCAAGGTAAGAGTCTCGGAGGTAGAGCACTGATTGGACTAGGGGCCCCTACCGGGTTACCGAATTCAGTCAAACTCCGAATGCCGATGACTTATCCTTGGGAGTCAGACTGCGAGTGATAAGATCCGTAGTCGAAAGGGAAACAGCCCAGACCGCCAGCTAAGGTCCCAAAGTATACGTTAAGTGGAAAAGGATGTGGAGTTGCTTAGACAACCAGGATGTTGGCTTAGAAGCAGCCACCATTTAAAGAGTGCGTAATAGCTCACTGGTCGAGTGACTCTGCGCCGAAAATGTACCGGGGCTAAACGTATCACCGAAGCTGCGGACTGTTCTTACGAACAGTGGTAGGAGAGCGTTCTAAGTGCAGTGAAGTCAGACCGGAAGGACTGGTGGAGCGCTTAGAAGTGAGAATGCCGGTATGAGTAGCGAAAGACGGGTGAGAATCCCGTCCACCGAATGCCTAAGGTTTCCTGAGGAAGGCTCGTCCGCTCAGGGTTAGTCGGGACCTAAGCCGAGGCCGAAAGGCGTAGGCGATGGACAACAGGTTGATATTCCTGTACCACCTCCTCACCATTTGAGCAATGGGGGGACGCAGGAGGATAGGGTAAGCGCGGTATTGGATATCCGCGTCCAAGCAGTTAGGCTGGGAAATAGGCAAATCCGTTTCCCGTGAAGGCTGAGCTGTGATGGCGAGCGAAATTTAGTAGCGAAGTTCCTGATTCCACACTGCCAAGAAAAGCCTCTAGCGAGGTGAGAGGTGCCCGTACCGCAAACCGACACAGGTAGGCGAGGAGAGAATCCTAAGGTGATCGAGAGAACTCTCGTTAAGGAACTCGGCAAAATGACCCCGTAACTTCGGGAGAAGGGGTGCTTCTTAGGGTGTTAAAGCCCCGAGAAGCCGCAGTGAATAGGCCCAGGCGACTGTTTAGCAAAAACACAGGTCTCTGCGAAGCCGTAAGGCGAAGTATAGGGGCTGACGCCTGCCCGGTGCTGGAAGGTTAAGAGGAGCGCTTAGCGTAAGCGAAGGTGCGAATTGAAGCCCCAGTAAACGGCGGCCGTAACTATAACGGTCCTAAGGTAGCGAAATTCCTTGTCGGGTAAGTTCCGACCCGCACGAAAGGCGCAACGATCTGGGCACTGTCTCAACGAGAGACTCGGTGAAATTATAGTACCTGTGAAGATGCAGGTTACCCGCGACAGGACGGAAAGACCCCGTGGAGCTTTACTGCAGCCTGATATTGAATGTTGGTACAGCTTGTACAGGATAGGTAGGAGCCTTGGAAACCGGAGCGCTAGCTTCGGTGGAGGCATCGGTGGGATACTACCCTGGCTGTATTGACCTTCTAACCCGCTGCCCTTATCGGGCAGGGAGACAGTGTCAGGTGGGCAGTTTGACTGGGGCGGTCGCCTCCTAAAATGTAACGGAGGCGCCCAAAGGTTCCCTCAGAATGGTTGGAAATCATTCGCAGAGTGTAAAGGCACAAGGGAGCTTGACTGCGAGACCTACAAGTCGAGCAGGGACGAAAGTCGGGCTTAGTGATCCGGTGGTTCCGCATGGAAGGGCCATCGCTCAACGGATAAAAGCTACCCCGGGGATAACAGGCTTATCTCCCCCAAGAGTCCACATCGACGGGGAGGTTTGGCACCTCGATGTCGGCTCATCGCATCCTGGGGCTGTAGTCGGTCCCAAGGGTTGGGCTGTTCGCCCATTAAAGCGGTACGCGAGCTGGGTTCAGAACGTCGTGAGACAGTTCGGTCCCTATCCGTCGCGGGCGCAGGAAATTTGAGAGGAGCTGTCCTTAGTACGAGAGGACCGGGATGGACGCACCGCTGGTGTACCAGTTGTTCTGCCAAGGGCATCGCTGGGTAGCTATGTGCGGACGGGATAAGTGCTGAAAGCATCTAAGCATGAAGCCCCCCTCAAGATGAGATTTCCCATTCCGCAAGGAAGTAAGATCCCTGAAAGATGATCAGGTTGATAGGTCTGAGGTGGAAGCGTGGTGACACGTGGAGCTGACAGATACTAATAGATCGAGGACTTAACCTATATTCTAATGTGAAAAATGAACATTGTTATCTAGTTTTGAGAGAACATTCTCTCCATCAGGTTTGGTGGCGATAGCGAAGAGGTCACACCCGTTCCCATACCGAACACGGAAGTTAAGCTCTTCAGCGCCGATGGTAGTTGGGGGTTTCCCCCTGTGAGAGTAGGACGCCGCCAAGCTTGTCATTTTATATCGTCGCGGGGTGGAGCAGTTCGGTAGCTCGTCGGGCTCATAACCCGAAGGTCGCAGGTTCAAATCCTGCCCCCGCAACCAAATTATTTTACCTATTAAATAGGGAGTGCTCATTGAGTACAGCCAAAATGGTCCGGTAGTTCAGTTGGTTAGAATGCCTGCCTGTCACGCAGGAGGTCGCGGGTTCGAGTCCCGTCCGGACCGCCATTTTTATGACTTGTAAACGAAAACGTATAGTTTCGTTTTTTTTTATGTCTTTTTCTTTCAATAAGTATCCTAGATGCAATGAAACTCCTTGTGTTTGGCTACACTAAATGTGATAAGAAAAGATCATGACTTCAACAAACAACGCCTGGTTTTTTTATACCAGGCTTTCTTTATATCGTTTTTAGTTGGAACCGAGGCTCATATTCGCTACACTAATACTAACTGTGTCTGACATCATGTTTGCTAAATCAGTTGATTGTATGAAGGGGCTGTCTTTTATGGATGAATTTGATCTTATTCGCCGAATTACACCAAAAGAAACGCATCAGCGTTCTTTGGTCATGGGCATCGGTGATGATGCTAGTGTTTATCAACCTCATTCACATTGTGAAGAGGTCGTTTGTGTTGATACAATGGTAGAGCATGTTCATTTTCGATTTGATTTTTCCACACCCTTTGAGGTTGGATTTAAAGCGCTGGCAGTGAATATCAGTGATATCGCAGCCATGGGAGGAACCCCTAAGTATTATCTTGTATCAATCGCGATCCCGCCTCATGGGGATGAAGCAATTGTCGCATCATTTTACGAGGGAATGAAAGCATTGGCTGACACATATCATATGGATTTAATCGGTGGAGATACAGTAGCCACCCGCAGTGACTTTGTCATCACAGTAACGGTCATTGGTGAGATTCCAAAGGGAACAGCCTGTTACCGTCATAGTGCTCAGACAGGAGACGTTGTCTTTGTCACAGGTGAACTAGGTTCATCAGCTGCTGGGCTATCCCTTTTAATGAATGAAGTAAATGCTGCACATTCGATTGACACTGCTTTTTTTCTAGAGCGACACAAAATGCCGCAGCCGCATATTGCTGCTGGCCTTATTTGTTCAAGCTTCCCCCGGGTGACCTTGAATGATGTGAGTGACGGATTAGCGAGTGAGTTAAACGAAATAGCGGAAGCCAGTCGTGTGACGATTGAAATTGAAGCTGATCAGCTCCCAAAACATCCACATCTACCGTTGTTACATAAAGAGTGGCTTGAATGGGTCTTGTTCGGTGGAGAGGATTTTGTCTTAACTGGTACGATCCCTGAAACGGATTGGAAGCGATTTGAGACGCAATGTAAAAAAGAACACATTCAGGTCACGCGTATTGGACAAGTCAAAGATGATCGAGCGTCCAGCGTTATTTTAAAAGACCATGATCAACAAACAATTTTAATGAAAAAAGGATATAATCATTTTAAGAAATGAGGTGACTCCACCATGAAGTTAACGTGGACAACAAAAGGTGCGGATGAGACGAAACGAATTGCTGCTGCCTTGGCTACACTTGTGATGCCTGGCGATGTCTTAACATTAGAAGGAGACTTAGGTGCAGGTAAAACGACTTTTTCAAAAGGTTTTGCAGAAGGCTTAGGTATTACCCGTATCGTCAACAGCCCTACTTTTACAATTATTAAAGAATATACGGATGGCAGACTGCCACTTTATCATATGGATGTGTATCGTATGGAAGATGCGGAAGAAGATATTGGACTGGGCGAATATTTTGAGGGGGAAGGTGTGTGTTTGGTTGAATGGGCACATCTCATTGAACCTCAATTGCCTTCATCGTATTTAAAAATTGAAATGCTGAGAACAGAACGTGAAGAAGAACGTCATCTCACGTTTTATGCAAAAGGGGAGCGTTATGAGGCCCTTTGTAAGGAGATGAAAGACATTGACCATACTGGCAATTGATACGTCAAACCATACACTCGGAATAGCTCTTGTTCGTGATGACACTGTGGTTGGGGAAAGTATTACGTACTTAAAGAAGAATCATTCAGTACGTGCAATGCCGACAGTTGAAGCACTGATGAAAGAATGCGGCGTAGGACCGAGCGAATTAAGCAAAATTGTTGTAGCCAAAGGGCCCGGTTCTTACACTGGCGTTAGAATCGGTGTGACCATTGCAAAAACACTTGCTTGGACGCTGTCTATTCCGATAGCTGCTGTTTCAAGTTTAGAAACGCTGGCGGCAAATGCTCGATATTTTGATGGAATGATTTCTCCTATATTTGATGCAAGAAGAGGACAAGTTTATACAGGGTTATATACATTTGAAGGTGGAAAGATAAAAGAAGTGAAACCAGATCAAAATATCCTGCTCACTGATTGGCTTCAAGAGCTGAAAAAGGAAGGGAACCCTGTTTTATTTCTTGGACATGATGTGCATCTTCATCAAGAGAATATACTCTCCATACTTGGAGAAACCGCCGTTTTAGCAGACGAGGCATTTCACAACCCAAGACCTTCAGTGCTCGCATTTTTGGGGGCAGACCGCCCTGCTGAAGATGTCCATCAGCTTGTTCCTAATTATATTCGTTTGGCAGAAGCGGAAGTGAAATGGCTTGAAGGACAAAAATAATCTCAACACAGTAGAGATGCGAAGAATGACAGTAGAGGACATCCCAGAGGTATATACGATTGAAGTGCATTCATTTACAGCGCCTTGGAAAAAAGAGTCGTTTGTCTATGAAATTCTCCATAACCAATACAGCCATTATTTCCTCATTGAAGAAGATGGTCAGCCTGTTGGATATTGCGGCGTTTGGATTGTCATGGATGATGCACAAATTACGAATATTGCGATTCTCCCTGAGCACCGGGGAAAAGGATACGGGGAAGCGCTGCTTCGGTATGTCATGGAATTTTGCAAAGAAAAAAAGACAGATCATCTTTCACTAGAAGTGCGGGTATCAAATACGCCAGCACAATCCCTTTATGAAAAGCTAGGTTTTAAACCAGCTTCTATTCGAAAGAATTATTATACGGATAACGGGGAAGATGCATTAGTCATGTGGGTGAAGATAAATGAGTGAAAAAAAAGATCGATTCATATTAGGTATAGAAACAAGCTGTGACGAAACAGCTGCGTCCATTGTGAAAAATGGGAAAGAGATCGTAGCGAATGTTGTCGCCTCACAAATAGAAAGCCATAAACGATTTGGCGGCGTGGTACCAGAAATCGCTTCAAGGCATCATGTGGAACAAATGACGATCGTATTAGAAGAAGTTATGACGCAGGCCAATATGACCTTTCAGGATTTAGATGCCATTGCTGTGACAGAAGGTCCAGGCTTAGTTGGTGCACTTTTGATAGGTGTCAATGCAGCCAAAGCACTGAGTTTCGCACATCAAATTCCGCTTGTAGGTGTTCATCATATTGCTGGACACATTTATGCGAACCAGCTCGTTGGTGAACTGGTGTTTCCTTGTTTAGCTCTAGTCGTCTCTGGTGGGCATACTGAGCTTGTTTTGATGAAAGAGCATGGGTCTTTTGAGGTCATTGGCGAAACGTTGGATGATGCGGCTGGAGAAGCGTATGACAAAGTAGCTCGGACAATGGGTCTGCCATATCCAGGGGGACCTCACATTGATCGATTGGCACATGAAGGGGAGCCAACGATTAAGCTTCCTCGAGCATGGCTTGAAGAAGGATCCTATCAATTTAGCTTCAGCGGTTTAAAATCAGCGGTCATCAACACATTACACAATGCGTCTCAAAAGGGCGAAACCATTGCGCCTGAGGATTTGGCTGCAAGTTTCCAAGAAAGCGTGATTGAGGTGCTAGTCGGAAAGACATTAAAATCGGCTGAAGCGTATGGTGTGAAACAAGTCGTTCTAGCTGGCGGGGTTGCTGCCAATAAAGGTCTTAGAGAAGCTCTTACTTCAGCATTTGCGAAGCTACCTGAAGTGAATGTCATGATTCCGCCATTGTCTCTTTGTACAGACAATGCAGCCATGATTGCTGCTGCGGGAACCATTGCATTTGAAAAGGGAATAAGAGGCGACATGGCAATGAACGGTCAACCTGGACTGCCGCTTGTTTCCTATGAATAAGAACTCCTGTGGATATACAGGAGTTTCAGCGTGTAGACAAACCCTCGCATTCGGTGTCAGTCCTGCGTGCTGGTGCTCACGAATATCAAATTCGCTCCGCGCCAGTACTCGTCCTTCCTAGACTGTAAAGGTTTTCTATCACGCTGAGCTGAAAAGAAGACAAAGGGCTAAAATAAAATTCATTTTATCCCTTTGTCAACAATTTGGAACTCCTGTGGACACACAGGGGTTTTTTCTATTGAAATGAAAGCGATTTATTCACATGTAAACGTTATATATCCACAATTGTTAGAAAATTCGTTTTAAAATGAAGAGAATGTGTATAAATGTGATCTTTTATGTGGATATGTGATTAAAATACTGTGGATAAAGTGGATAACTTTAAAATATTTAAGAATAATCAAGATGTTATTGTGGGTATCATTGTGGATAAAGATTCACACCTTAAAAAAAGAGCACCCGTTAGGGCACTCTTTATGCATCTGATAGATCTTCCCATTCCGCAAAAAGTGATTCCATCTCTTGATTGAGCGCATCATTTTCTGTTTGAATGGCTTGTACTTTCTCGTGATCTTGGAAAATAGCAGGATCACATAGAAGCTCTTCGTTTTCACCGAGCTTGTCTTCTATGACAGCGATACGCTCTTCAATTTCTTCAATTCGGCGCTGCTTTTGTCTTTCTTTCTTTTTAAGTTCTTTCTCTTCTGCATAGGAAAGTTTTGCTGTTTCTACTGGTTTTTCTGCTTGTTTTTTATGCGACTCCTGAGTTTGGAGTGCTTCAAGCTCTAATTGTTCGTTTTTCTTTTCAAGATAATAGTCGTAGTCACCGAGGTATTCTTTTGTTTCATTTGGTGACAACTCGAGAACTTTTGTTGCCAGGCGATTGATAAAGTAACGGTCATGTGAAACAAACAAGATGGTGCCTGGATAATCTATTAGTGCATTCTCTAATATTTCCTTACTGTCCAAATCAAGATGGTTCGTCGGCTCATCGAGAATGAGGAAATTGGCTTTTTGGAGCATCAGCTTTGCCAGTGCAAGTCGTGCTTTTTCTCCACCACTTAAAGCATGTACAGGCTTTAAGACGTCATCACCTGAAAAAAGGAAGTTTCCTAAACAAGTCCGAATGTCTTTTTCAGTCATATGGGGATAATCATCCCAAAGTTCATTTAACACTTTCTTGGAGGATGTCAGCTTGGCTTGTTCCTGATCATAGTAGCCAATCGTCACATGAGAACCAAAGCTGATATCGCCTTTTACTGGTTTTAACGTATCCGTTAAGGTTTTTAAAAGAGTTGATTTCCCGATACCGTTAGGACCGATGAGTGCCACGCTATCCTCCCGTTTAATATGAAAAGAGAGGGAGGAGAGGAGCGGCGTTTTTTCATCGTAACTAATATCGAGATCATGCACCTTCAGCACGTCATTTCCGCTTTGTCTCATAATATCGAAATGGAAGTTTGCGGATTTTTCATCTCCTAACGGCTTATCTAAACGATCCATCCGTTCCAGCTGTTTCCTTCTGCTTTGAGCACGCTTTGTGGTGGAGGCTCTTGCTAAGTTGCGATCCACGAAATCTTGAAGCTTCGAAATTTCTTCTTGCTGTTTTTCATACAGCTTCATATCACGCTCTAGCTGCTCAGCTTTTTGATCAAGATACTTACTATAGTTCCCAGCGAACTTTTTCATCGCTGTTCTTGACACTTCATATACATGGTTCACGACTTTGTCTAAGAAGTATCGGTCATGGGAAACGATGAGAATGGCTCCTGTATAATTTTGCAAATACTGCTCAAGCCATGATAAGGTATCAATATCTAGATGGTTGGTTGGCTCATCCAAAATCAAGAGTTCTGGTTTCATCAATAATAGCTTTCCAAGCGCTAGACGAGTTTTCTGACCGCCGCTTAAGGATTGGACGGTTGTATGATCTTCAAAATGACTAAAGCCGAGTCCGTGTAAAATGGAGCGGACATCTGCTTCATATTGGTAGCCGCCTTGATCTTTAAATGCTTGCTGCAGCCTGTCATAGGTTTTCATTAGAGAATCTAATTCTGTTCCTGTGGAAGAAGCCATTTTCTCTTCTATGGTTCTCATCTCTTGTTCCATTTCTTTTAAATGATCGAAAACGGATAGTAGTTCGTCTTTTAGCGTACGTGTAGACGTCACATCTGTATGCTGTGCTAGATATCCAATAGATAGGTCTTTCGGTTTGATGATCTCACCTTGTTCGTAAGACATTTGACCGGCAATGATTTTTAAAAGCGTGGATTTTCCTGCACCGTTACGACCGACAATGGCAATACGATCCCTCGCTTTGACTTCCAATTTTATATTCGTTAAAACGGTATCAGCGCCAAACGATTTGGACAGCTGATTCACTTGTAGAATCATCATGTAACTTCACCTCTGCTATAATATGTTAAGTGTAGCTTATCAGCAGTAAACCGGCAAATCTTACATACGGCTGCCATGGTCAAATGAAAGACAGATAGGAAAAAATAGTGTATGATTTGAGTGAGGGAGCGTTGAAAGATGAGTCAATTTAGCCACTTTAACGAACAAGGAAGAGCAAAGATGGTCGACATTAGTGACAAATCGTCTACAGTGAGAACTGCCGTTGCTGTTTCAAGCGTTCGTATGATAAAAGAAGTATTTCATCAAATACAAAAGCATGACATTGGAAAAGGGGATGTACTATCTGTCGCACAGGTAGCTGGCATCATGGCAGCAAAGCAAACATCTACTATCATTCCAATGTGCCATCCGCTTGCATTAAAAGGTGTCGATATCTCCTTTGATTGGGAGGAAGACGGAAATGCGTACATTCTGAACATACAAGTACAAGTGAAAACAAAAGGAAGTACGGGTGTGGAGATGGAAGCGCTCACTTCTGCCTCAGTATGTGCACTGACCGTTTATGACATGTGCAAAGCAATAGACAAAGGGATGATCATCGGCCCGACCTATCTAGTAGAAAAAACAGGCGGGAAAAACGGTGATTTTCACAGAGCATCTGATATTTAAGTTGGAGGATCTTATATGAATATAGACCAGTCAAAAATTCCACAAGCGACAGCCAAACGTTTGCCGCTTTACTACCGTTTTTTAAAAAATCTGCATGCATCAGGAAAACAAAGGGTGTCATCGGCAGAGCTTAGTGATGCAGTCAAAGTGGATTCTGCCACCATTCGCCGAGATTTTTCTTACTTTGGTGCACTTGGGAAGAAAGGGTATGGCTATAACGTCGATTACCTCTTGACCTTCTTTAGAAAGACCCTTGACCAAGATGAAATGACGAATGTTATGCTCATCGGTGTCGGGAACTTAGGGACTGCTTTTTTACATTATAATTTCATTAAAAATAATAATACAAAAATTTCAATGGCTTTTGACGTCAATGAGAGTAAAATAGGAAGTGAGATAGGCGGCGTGCCTGTCTATGATTTGGATAAGCTTGAAGAGCATGTGAAAGAGGTAGGAGATATTCCTGTTGCGATTTTGACAGTGCCTGCCGTAGCAGCTCAATCCATTACAGATCGTTTGATTGCCCTTGGCATCAAAGGAATCCTTAACTTTACGCCGGCTCGATTGAATGTGCCGGAACACATTCGAATTCATCATATAGATTTGGCGGTTGAACTTCAGTCTCTTGTGTATTTCTTAAAGCATTACTCTGTTACACAGGAGGACTGACGAAAAGGGGTAAAGGGGGTGGAGCAAATGGGTCCGATCGGTCCTGGAAGTTTGGTTCTGATTGCGGTTGTTGCGCTCATTATTTTTGGGCCGAAAAAGCTTCCTGAATTAGGAAGAGCAGCAGGAGATACATTACGTGAATTCAAAAATGCCACAAAAGGTTTAGCTGATGATCAGGAAGAAAAAAAGAAAAAAGAAGATCAGTAGAATAGGATGAGCTTCATGAATGTCAAAGATATGCCGCTTATGGAGCATATTGTGGAACTGCGAAAACGTTTAGTGATCATTGCGATGTTTTTTGTCACCTTTATGGTGGCAGGTTTTTTTCTCGCTAAGCCGGTCATTGTGTATTTACAAAATACCGATGAAGCGGCCACACTGACATTGAACGCATTTAAGCTCACAGATCCACTGTACGTGTTTATGCAGTTCGCTTTTGTCATTGCTCTTGTTTTGACGTGTCCCGTAATTTTATATCAGCTTTGGGCGTTTGTGAGTCCTGGCTTATATGAAAAAGAAAGAAAGGTGACACTTGCTTATATTCCGATTGCACTGCTTTTATTTTTGAGCGGTGTGGCTTTCTCTTATTTTATTTTGTTTCCGTTTGTCGTCGACTTTATGATGCGGATGTCAAATGATTTACATGTGGAGCAAGTGATTGGGATTCATGAGTATTTTACATTTCTGATGCAGTTAACACTTCCATTTGGCTTTTTGTTTCAGATGCCTGTCGTGTTGATGTTTCTCACTAGACTTGGCATCATTACACCGATGTTTTTATCGAAAATACGGAAGTATGCCTATTTTGTCCTCCTTGTCATTGCCGCACTTATTACACCGCCAGAGCTCGTTTCTCACCTCATGGTTACCTTGCCAATGCTCGTTTTGTATGAAGTGAGTATTGTCATTTCAAGAGTGACCTATCGCAAAATGCAGCAAACAGAGACAGAGGAGAAAGAAAATGATGTTGTCTCATAAAAAAGCATCGTGATCCAAATAGGGATCACGATGCTTTTTCTATTGCGAAAGAAATTGATTGATTGCTTGAAAGAGATGCTCATAATAGGCAGGTTCATGCGGGACAAAATCATGTACACGGACCTCTCTCTTTTCCTCACGTCGCTTGCCGTCTGCATCCACTTCAAAGCCCTCGATTTTCATTTTTTCGCATTCTCTACTTAAAAGCTGCTGTGCATCCATCAGCCTTGCTCTATAAAGTCCAGCAACTTCTTCTTTCTGTAGATGGACATCCATGTGCTCTTTTTGATCCATATAAAGATACACATGGCAAAACTCACGATCGGTAAACGAAGGCAGATGGATTTCATCTTTAATGACACCAGCAAAGGTAAGGTTCTCAAACGAGATGGAGAGACCAAGCTCTTCTTCGACTTCTCTGATGCCATCAGAAGGCTGTTCATCTGCGAGAAGGTGGCCTGCTGCTGTGATATCAAATAGAGAAGGGAAATCCTTTTTGGAGGGACTCCTCAGCTGAAAATAGAGAAACACTGTGTCATCTTCCTTTTTTAAAAGCCAGAAATGAAAGGTTTCATGCCAAAGGCCCTCAGCATGGATATCAGATCGAGCGGCTGTACCAATCGTTTCATGCTGATTGTTCATGATGTTCAGTTTTTCGTGTTCCATCAAAACATGACCTCCATAAAAAAACCATTTTCCAAACGGCGGAAAATGGTTTTTGGTTTATTTTTGCTGCTGTTTTTTCATTTTGACAGAAAAAGCAAACATTTTTAACGCGATATTAATATTATAGGCCGCAAACACCATCAGCAAAATGCTGTAAAATGACCACATGTCACCTGGATTTTGAATGGCCATATAGGTGAACGCCACACCTACGGCAAAATAAATAATGCCCCATACGACAGGGTTTCTCATGAGAAAAAGCCTCCAATAATCATTTGCATTGTTTGAGATTGTTCTTCAATCATTTTTCTTACTGGCTCAATCTGCACAAGGATCACGAGCGAATTCATCAGCATATGAGCACCGATTGGCACAATGATTCGTTTTGTTTTCGCATATAAAAAGGCAAATGTAAAGCCCATTGCGGTATATAGAAAGAAGTGGGGAAAATCAGAGTGTGCAGCAGCGAAAAATACTGAACTCACAAGTGCTCCAATAAAAAAATTCGTTCTTTCATAAATTACACCAAACATGATTTTTCGGAAAACAATTTCTTCAAGTATTGGTCCAATCAGTGAAATAATGATAACAAGAAAAGGAAAAGCATCCATAATAGATAAAATATTTTGCGTGTTTTCTGACTCACGGCCAATGCCGAATGCATATTGTTCAATTATGCCTGCAATCGATTGCGTGAAAAGAGAAAGAAAGAAACCGCCAATGATCCAGGCGATAGCAGACCCTATGGAAACCGGTGCTTCATTTCGCAGTGAAGCTTTTGGGACGGTTCGAAGGATGAGCAGAATAATAATCAATCCGATACAGAAACTGATGATTGTCCACGTTCCTGATAATTTTGAAAGCTCTGTTTGAGTCATCGGTGATTGGATGAATCCCAGCCATTTCATCATGAGAAAATAAGGAAACGCAGATACCTGTACCAATATATACGTTAAGATGATGTACCAATATTGTTTTTTCAAGTAACGAAAACCCCTTTACTAAAAGAACTAGATTTATTGTAACACAAGTCTTCTTTTTCGTTGAAAAGGAAAGAATCGGTGATAAAAAAAGATCATGAAAGCGTAAAAAATTTTAAAGGTTTTTACTTGAAATTACAGAAGACATTCTTTATTATAATAAATGTGTTAGCACTCGTTGATGATGAGTGCTAAAAAAGACTACATATAAAAATTGAGGAGGTTGTTTCTTATGTTAAAGCCATTAGGCGATCGCGTAATCATTGAACTCGTTGAATCTGAGGAAAAAACCGCTAGCGGTATTGTCTTACCGGATTCTGCAAAAGAAAAACCGCAAGAAGGTAAAATTGTTGCAGCAGGTTCAGGTCGTGTACTTGAAAGTGGTGAGCGCGTTGCGTTAGAAGTAAACACAGGCGACCGCATTATCTTCTCAAAATATGCAGGCACTGAAGTGAAATATGAAGGAAAAGAATATTTAATCCTTCGTGAAAGCGACATTTTAGCTGTTATTGGTTAATCACATAAACAAAGATTGAGATATATTTCTAAAAAGACTGAGGAGGTTTCGTTATTATGGCAAAAGATATTAAGTTCAGTGAAGAAGCACGTCGTGCGATGTTACGTGGTGTAGATGCACTTGCAGATGCTGTAAAAGTAACTTTAGGACCTAAAGGACGTAACGTGGTTCTTGAGAAAAAATTCGGTTCTCCACTTATCACAAATGATGGTGTAACGATTGCAAAAGAAATCGAATTAGAAGATGCATTTGAAAACATGGGTGCAAAACTTGTGGCAGAAGTTGCAAGCAAAACAAACGATGTAGCTGGTGACGGTACTACTACTGCAACGGTTCTAGCTCAAGCGATGATCCGTGAAGGTCTTAAAAACGTAACAGCTGGTGCAAACCCTGTTGGCGTGCGTAAAGGGATCGAAGAAGCAGTGAAAGTAGCACTTGAAGGCTTGCATGAGATTTCTAAACCAATCGAAGGTAAAGAATCAATTGCTCAAGTTGCGTCTATTTCTGCAGCAGATGAAGAAGTCGGCAGCCTCATTGCGGAAGCGATGGAGCGTGTAGGAAACGACGGCGTAATCACAATTGAAGAATCTAAAGGTTTCACAACTGAGCTTGAAGTGGTTGAAGGAATGCAGTTTGACCGTGGATACGCTTCACCATACATGGTAACTGATTCTGATAAGATGGAAGCGGTTCTTGAAAATCCTTACATCTTAATCACTGATAAAAAGATCACAAACATTCAAGAAATCCTTCCTGTACTTGAGCAAGTCGTACAACAAGGAAAACCATTATTGATCATTGCTGAAGATGTAGAAGGCGAAGCACTTGCAACACTTGTTGTGAACAAACTTCGTGGAACATTCAACGCAGTGGCAGTAAAAGCACCTGGATTCGGTGATCGTCGTAAAGCAATGCTTGAAGACATCTCTGTTCTAACTGGCGGAGAACTCATCACTGAAGACCTAGGACTTGACCTGAAATCAACTGAAATTGGTCAGCTTGGCCGTGCGTCTAAAGTGGTTGTTACAAAAGAAAACACAACCATCGTAGAAGGCTCAGGAGATTCTGCTCAAATCGCAGCACGTGTGAACCAAATCCGTGCGCAAGTAGAAGAAACCACTTCTGAATTCGATAAAGAAAAATTACAAGAACGTCTTGCAAAACTAGCTGGCGGCGTTGCTGTCATCAAAGTTGGTGCTGCAACTGAAACAGAACTAAAAGAACGTAAACTACGCATCGAGGATGCACTGAACTCAACTCGTGCAGCAGTTGAAGAAGGTATCGTATCCGGTGGTGGTACAGCACTTGTGAATGTATACAACAAAGTCGCTTCCATCGAAGCTGATGGTGACGTTCAAACAGGTGTCAACATCGTTCTACGTTCTCTTGAAGAGCCAATTCGTCAAATCGCTCACAACGCAGGTCTTGAAGGATCAGTCATCGTTGAGCGCTTGAAAAACGAAGAAATTGGCGTAGGCTTCAACGCAGCAACAAACGAATGGGTAAACATGATCGAAAAAGGAATCGTTGACCCAACAAAAGTCACTCGCTCTGCACTTCAAAACGCAGCTTCTGTAGCAGCTATGCTTCTTACAACTGAAGCAGTCGTAGCTGACAAACCAGAAGAAGGCGGCTCAGGCGGCGGAATGCCGGATATGGGCGGAATGGGTGGCATGGGTGGAATGATGGGGTGACACGTTCAACACTGAAAAGGTGTTGCCTTAATGGTTGACAAAAACCATTTTGAGAATTGACAGTATCGAAGGATCAAATGAGAGGAGTAACGACCTCGAAGGGTCCTCCCTAATACTCCGATGTGCGTCTATATACGATAAAATATAGGGGTTCAAAGCTCGGTGAAGTCGGCAGAGAGCGACTCCTAACTGATAATGCAGAGGAAATGTGCTCAGAGGTGAGTAAGGTCGTGATATGCCGGGGGTCTATAAAATATCTATGTCTAGAATGACAAAAAGTCTGACGAAGTTCCGAATGTACGGGTCTAAAGGAATGAGTATCTGAAAAGACGCTTTCCCTTAATGGGGATGTATGAAAGGTCTAGTAAACATTTTAGTTGTGAAAAACCTCATATCATAAATGGTGATATTGTTCATACAGGCTTAGAGGAACGGACTAAGGGTATATGAAGATAACTATGGTTAGAATTCCAACATGGATGACGAAGTTTCCGAATGAACGTGTCTATACCGCCGAGGGGTAGAAATGCCCCTCGTTCTTATTTGGAATGTTTATGGGGTGTATGTACTTCATCATGGTAAAAGCCCTATCCGAGTTACAGGCTTGGATGTATAAACAGGCACAAAGGAAACGACCTACAGGTTATGTATGAAACAGATAGAACTGTCGAAACGTGGTAAGCTAGTAGTGGAATAGAGTATATCGACTCGTGATTAACCATTTTCTAAGGAAAGTAGACTATCCAAGTATATATAACTTAGATTAATACTAGTGAAAGTAGTGGCACAGTACCTATGAAACACTGATAATAAGGTGCGGAGGGATAGCCACAAGTCGTATAACTTTGACAAATTCAATTTTTACAAATTTAAATCGTATTCATAAGGTTCTGGTGAGACTAAGAGAGAACTTTGCCACCATATAGGGGGGTGAAGGTCGACTTATGACAGCCATCCAATCGCAACAAGAAATGAAAAAGAAAAATCAGTTAAGGTACAATGAGTATTACGATACTCAACATATCTTTGATGAATTATATCAGAAGGGCAAAGCAAGAAAAATTCTTAAAAACTTGTTACCGATTATCATCACAGAACAAAACATATTGTTGGCTTACAGGACGATCAAACGTAATAACGGTAGTAAAACAGCAGGGGTTAATGGTCACACAATTGACTATTGGGCGAATAAGAGTAGTAAAGACCTAATAACATATATTCGTAGGCGGTTAGCCAATTATACACCGCAAGCTGTTAGACGGGTGTATATCCCAAAAGGTAACGGTAAGACTCGCCCGCTAGGAATACCTACCATAGAAGATCGTCTAATACAACAATGTATAAAACAAGTTTTAGAGCCTATCTTAGAGAGTAAATTTCATTTTAACAGTTATGGGTTTCGACCGAACAGACGAGCTGAACACGCTATATCTACACTGGCAAGATTTGTGAATGTATCAAAGACACATTTTGTTGTGGATATAGACATAAAGGGTTTCTTCGACAACGTTAATCATGGAAAGTTACTAAAGCAACTATGGACTTTAGGAATCCACGATAAACAACTGTTGAGTATAATTTCAAAACTGTTAAAAAGCGAAATACAGAGTGTTGGCTTCCCCGAAAAAGGAACTCCACAGGGAGGTATTTTATCACCACTACTATCTAATGTCGTGTTAAACGAGTTAGATTGGTGGTTAAGTGACCAGTGGATGACTTTTAAAACAAGAACGAAGTACTTTGATCGGGGTGGGAAAGACAACGCCACACGATATAAAGCTCAACGAGATAGAAGCAGACTAAAAGAATTTTATTTTGTCCGATATGCTGACGATTTCAAAATAGTATGTAGAGACTTAAACACAGCAAAAATCATGTATCGAGCTACAGAGTCGTGGTTAAAAGAACGATTAGGATTGGAAATCAGTCCTGAAAAGTCAAAAATCACAAATCTGCGTAAATCACCCACAGAATTTTTGGGTTTCAAGATAATAGCGCACAAAAAAGGGAGTAGATATGTAGCACATTCTAATATGTCTGATAAGGCATTTAGAAACGCACAAAAACTCTTAGCCGAAAGACTAATTGCAATACAAAAACATCCTACACCACAGAGTGTTGGGAAGTACAACTCCACAGTCTTAGGCATCCAAAACTATTACAAAATAGCAACACATGTCAGTTTGGATATGAACAAATTAGCGCATCGTTTGGCGACAAAGATTAGAAATAGACTTAAAAATATTAGGTCAAAAACAGGACGAACAAGCAAAGCATATGACAAGATTTACAAAAATAATTATAAGAAGGTTTTTGTACTCGGAATCGCATTGTTCCCGATAGGAGACAGAAAGACTTCACCTCCACAGGGGTTCAATCGAGACATATGCAATTATACGGTCGAAGGTAGGAAATTGGTTCATGATTCTCTGAAGAATCAAGACATGTGGCTGATTCACTATCTAATGCATAACCCGATACCTAATATGAGCGCAGAATACAATGATAACCGCATATCAAGATATGTAGGTCAGAATGGTAAATGTGCCATAACAGGTTCACTACTTGTCGTTGGAGATATGGAATGTCACCATATTCTACCGAAAGCTAGTGGGGGCAGTGATAAATATGAAAATTTGGTATTTGTTTCGACCAACGTCCACAAACTAATCCATGCCAAGAATAACGAGATCATTACGAAATACATGACTATGTTGAACCTTAACAAAAAGCAATTGGCTAAACTTAACAAGTTGCGTAAGAGTGCTGGAAACGATAAATTGGATTAGATAAGTTATACGATGGAACGCCGTATGAGGTGAAAGTCTCACGTACGGTGTGGAGCAGGGGAAAAGGTGGAGAGCTGTGACTCAAAGCCTTACCTATTGCTATTAACACCCCTCGAAAACCCCTTGAAATATAGGGGTTTTTGTTTTGTCTATTTTTTGGTTAAGAGCGTTAAATGAATTGAAACTTTCACCGCTTTACATCCGTTAACTAAAGAGACAGTGATTTTTTTGGTTTTATCTAACATAAAGAGATGAGATGATTTTAAAAGAAAAGCGGTGATCATATGGGCTTTACGACTTGGGTGGCGATTATTGTTGCACTGGCTGTCGTGTTTGGATTGTTTGGATCGAAGAGGCGTGATAAATAAGAGGTTGAACCCACTTCCAGAGAGGAAGTGGGCTTTTTATTGCATATACAATATTCATGAGCTATACTAATTTTTAAAATTTATGTAAATACAATAAAAAAGAGGCGTGATAAATGAAAGAAATTTTGCGGGAGATTGGCGTGATTGCTCGGGCGCTTGATTCAATTAGTAATATTGAATTTAAAGAGTATGATTTAACGAAGGGGCAGTATTTGTATCTTGTGCGTATTTGTGAGGAGCCTGGCATCATTCAGGAGAAACTAGCGGAGATGATCAAGGTAGATCGAACAACGGCTGCCCGGGCTATTCAAAAATTAGAGCTGCATGGTTTTATTCAGAAGAAAGATGACTCAGTGAATAAAAAAATCAAGAAGCTGTTTCCAACTGAGAAAGGGAAAGTCGTCTATCCAATGATCAAACGAGAACATGATCATTCAAATCGGGTAGCGCTGGATGGATTTTCTGAAGAGGAAGCGGAACAGATTTATGAGTATCTTCTAAGGGTGCGAAAGAATATCGAAAAAGATTGGGAAGATGTGAAAAAAGGCAAAAAGAGAAGCTACTAATTAAATAAGGGGGGAAGGGAACATGCATGTACCATCATTTTTTCAAGTGAAAGATATGGAGAAAATCAAATCATTTATTCAATCTCATTCATTTGCTACAGTTGTGACGACAACGAATGAAAAGCCCATTGCGACACATATTCCAGTGAGTTTTCATCAAATTGGCGATTCGTATGTGATCTCAGGGCATATGGCGATTGGAAATCCTCAGTGGAAAACGTTTGAAGAGAACGAGAAGGTGCTCGTCATTTTTCAAGGGCCGCATGCCTACATATCCTCTTCATGGTATGAGAAAGAAGCCGTACCGACGTGGAATTATCAAGCTGTACATGTATATGGAAAGGCTGCACTGCTCGAAAAATCAGAACTGGTCAAGGAATTAACAGCGATGCTGGAGACATATGAAAGTCATAGAGATCAGCCAGTGTTATGGGATACGTTGTCTGAGGAAATGCTAGAGAAACAAATGAAAGGGATTGTGGGCTTCAAAATCATCATTGATGAAGTTCAAGCTGCTTTTAAGTTAAGTCAAAATCGCCATGAAAGAGATTATGCTCGCATTATTGAACAGCTGGAAGCAGAGGGTGAAGTGGAAATGGCGGCTGCGATGAAAAAGAGAGAAGAGAATATATGAAAAAAGCACTCTGAAGAAAAAGAGTGCTTTTGTTGTTATCCTTTTATGTTTAAATATTCTTCAAGGGTTTTACCGCTCTTATTTACTTTTTTCGCATTGGTTGATCCGAGGTATCTGAGGTGCCATGGTTCATATTGATAGCCTGTCACTTTTTCTTTACCTTTCGGATAACGGATGATAAAACCAAATTCATGGGCATGTTTGGCCAGCCATTTCGCTTCTTTTGTATTGGCAAAAGAATCTTCAGCCCAATGTTTTGAATTGGCACCGCCGATATCAAAAGCAAGGCCGGTTTGATGTTCGGAATAGCCTGGTCTTGCGCTAAATCGATCTGCTTGTTTTTTGCCATGAGAGGCGACGTAATTGTTGTACAAGACACGCTGACGGTCGTATGAACGGAAGGTGCTAAAAGCGGTGAGTCGGATGTTTGCTTTTTTTGCTTTCGCGATCATAGCGTTTACTGCTTTTCTCGCTTGTTTGTTTTCTCCGGGATTGTATGAAGATGGGAGTCTATGTTTCTTATTCACAACCAATATCCCTTTTACATACGTACCTGGCGTTTTAGTGGAAGGAGCAGCATATGAAGCTGGTGAGCTTTTGCCTGCTTTTTTGATATATTGAGAGCTGACGTAACCCGTCTTTCCTTTATACTTTGTTTGAATCCATGAACCATTCTTTTTAAGATAAGGAATCCTTTTCCCTTTTGGAATGGTCAATATCACTGAATATGTTGTTCCAGGTCCCTTGCGAAGATGAACATTCGCTGTTGTCACGTATTTCGGTGCGGCTGCTTTTGCGACTGGTGTCGCATGAGTCATGTGTAAAAAGGGCAGCTGGACAGGAAAGATTCCAAGCCCAAGTACGAGAACCACACTGACAATAATTCCTTTGATCCACGGGTGCTTCATCTTCATTTCTCTCATCCCTTTCAATCTACTAACATACATATATTGAGATAGATTGAAATAAAGTGCAATGGTTTTTTTATGTCAATTGAGCTTGAATCATATCATTTGGTTCTTTTTTTGTTTAAAATTACATAAAAAAATCCACTATTTCCATAAAAAATCAGATGAATTCCTTATAATAAAAGTATCTGAGAACGGGGAGTGAGTCGAGATGGACCAAAACGTGCTGCAAATGGATCAAGACAGATCAGAGAATGAATTCGCGGTTCTTAATATATCTTCTAAAGAGATTGGTGCTCTATCAAAGGGAGTAGCGGAGCAGATTTTACAAACGGGAGATACGGACCGTATTCATCAGCTGATGTACGTTCCGATTGAAAAGAAAGAAGATTTGAATTGGCTGATCCAATGTGTTGGGGAGGCGCTAAAGAATGAAGTTGGTGATGACGTTGCACTAGAAGTAGCTGATTTGCTCTATTTCTTTGTCATTCCGTATTATGGGAAGTATATGTTGAAAGATCGTCATTTGTATGAGTATATCGATCATTTGCTGGTACGATTAGCATCTAGAACTCACTCGGATATTGACACACTGATTGATATCATAAGAGAAGATTTAAACGAAAATATACAATAAAAGAAGCTTGTAGAGCGACCCTCTACAAGCTTTTATATATCCACGTTATTCAGCAGGAACTGTTTTGACAGGCTCTTTTCTAAACACACCCATGCATCCTGCGATGAGGATTAATACAGCTGGAAGGATAAAGAACATAGAAATAGAAATAATACCACCAACAGCAGATACTAATAATAAAATCCCGCCAAGCTTTGCTTTTTTCTTCACGATAACAGATGCCACAATAGCAAGAATAGAGAAAAGCATCGCTGCCCAGCCTAATCCTGTGATTTGACTCGTACCTGATTCACTAAATGCGGCATCGAGTCCTCCAAAGGCAATGGCAAACATTGCACCGAAAAATCCAAAAATTCCTCCAATTAAGCCTAAAACAAATTCCGTTGTTCTTTTCATGATACTTTCCTCCGATATGTAAATAAGAATTATTGGTACTTAAGAACCAACACAATCTTACTCATCGGCATTCTTTTCACAATGTTAATAGTTTTGTTAAAAAAAACAAGAAAATCCATAAAGAATTTTCTTGTCCAATTACTGGGTTCTCTCCCAGGTAATCTTTGTTTCATTTGTTGTTTTCTTTCCTTTTGCCAGTACTTTTCCGTTTTCCTGTTTCACGGTAATGTTTAGGTCATAAAAGGAGTAGAGGGCGCCGAGGCTGTCATTTTCCGGTTTATGCAGGTTGTTTTCCTTTTCAGTGGATGCACCAATAGCTAGTGTTTTGGCAAAGTTCAAACCAATGACTTCAGCGTAATCACTATTGGTCTCAGATGAAGCTGTCACGTTTAAGGAAATGACTTTTTTCTTTTGATCAACGGTGATTGTTGTGTCTTTTACGAGCTTAGACTGCTCCATGACCTCTTTCGTTTCATTTTGAATGCGTTGATTAATCGTTGGAAGTGCCGTAGATTCTGTTTTTTCTTCTTTTGCCGTATTTGAGCAAGCTGCTAGGATAGAGAAGGTTGCAACAAGACTCATGAAAACAAGTAGACTTTTTCTCACGTTCTTTCTCCTTTGTTCTTCAAAGTATGTATGCTTATGTTACCACGAATCGATGTTTTGATTAAAAGAGAAGTGTTGATAAGCTGTGAACAATCAAAAGCACCCAAAGTTGGGTGCTCCAGCGTGTAGACAAACCCTCGCATTCGGTGTCAGGCCTGCGCGCCGGTGCTCACGAATGTCAAATTCGCTCCGCGCCGGTGCTCGCCCTTCCTAGACTGCAAAGGTTTTCTTGCACGCTGAAAAGAAGACAAAGAGCTAAAATAAAATCATTTTAGCTCTTTGTCAGCAATGTTGAAGCACCCAAAGGTGGGTGCTCATGTTTTATTGTGCTGAAAGGGTTGTACTAAGTGGGATAGACGAAATGACCGTGAATTTTGGAGTCGGAGCACCTGATTCTAGATTTTTGCGTAAAAGGGATGATTTGATGGTGCTGTCCCATTTTTTATAGACACTTCCAGATGTATTTGCACGAAGCTGTACATTAGAGAAACTTGCTTGCGAGTAGCTGTTTGTTCCATTATCTTGTACGCCATGTACCATTTTGACGACATCGAGGTCTTTCAGACGACTAGGATTGAAAACAGGCTGTTTATAACGCAGTTTTCCGTTGACGTATAGTGACACTGTGCCATCACCGTTGTTGATGAGCTTTAAGTTGACACGTGCACCATCTTTAATACTTGAATCGTATTCGCTGTTCCAATATTGACTGCCGCCTTGGGAGCCGCTGCCTAAAAAGACCTTATAGCCAGAAGATGTTTTTGAAATTCCGCTCTCAACAACGGCAGAACCGAGACCAAGATACCAGTCAGCATAACCATTTTTAATGGTGGCTGTTTTTGGCAGCACAATATCAGCCGAGATACCTGACCATTTGGCTTCATCCGTTTGTGTCACGATGGCGCCGTGACGAGGACCAGCCGCAGAGGCGGGAATACTTGAAAGCATCAAAACGAAGGTCAAACTTACACTCAAAACGATGAACCACTTTTTCATGAAAATTCCTCCTTATCTTTGATTCATTTCTATTATATAAAACGAAAGGGGAGGTCTACTTACGATGTTCTGGCTGTTTTTGGTGAAATTTATGAACAAAATCGGTCATTAAGTGGTCAACTTGTATTCGAATTGTAATGTGACTGTAAAATAACTGGGTGCATCTTCATGTATAATAGGGTCAGAAACCAAATACGGAGGATTTTTTAATGAATAAAAAGCTTATCGCGACAATCGTAACAGTAGCTAGTTTATTTTTAGCGTTTAGTTTCTCACATGGAGCAAGTGCAAAAAAAGTAAGCGGCAATATTACTTGGTATAATGGTGTCGGTAAAAAAGGCGCAGATGGAAAAAAACTCGGTCATTGGGATGCAGCAACAAAAATGGGATTTGACGTACCGAAAAAAGGTACAAAACTAAGAGTGACAACAAAAGCGAAACCACATAAAGTGATTACAGTATATAAATATGATGTAGGTAGAATGCCAAACGCAGTATTAGACGTAAGTCCGAAAGCATTCAAAGCACTTGGATATTCAACAAGTAAAGGTGTCGTCAAAGGGCATTACACTTATTAATACATAGGCATGCAAAGAAGCGGGAAAAGTTCATTTTCTGGCTTCTTTTCTTGTGGAGAGGGCCTGAAAGTCAATGAAAAAATCAACATGGTGGATCATCACAGTAATTGGAGTCGCAGTGATTGCGGCCGTTATTTTCTTCATGATGAAGCCTGGGCAAGAGGCGAAACAGGAAGGAAATGTGAAAACAAATCAAGATGCAAAAGACGAATTGCTTGTTTCTTTTACGGATCAAAAGTTAAACAATACTTATTACTTGCATGACAAGGCGCTTCATACAGAAAAACTGACAGCATATCCTTCAATTGCTTATGATCAGGCGAAACAGCTTTTATACTACACGTATACAGATGAAGACACACAAAAAGTAAGTATACGGGAATTGAATGTGAAAACGGATAAAGAAAAAACGCTCTTTACGAGTGACGATTCAATCGACAGTATGAGACTTTCTGGTGACGGAAAACAGTTATATCTAAGGTATAACAAGGATTCAGGTGAGCAATTTTATGTAGCGTCTTTTGATTTGAAAACACAGAAAGTGAAAGTGTTATATCCAGAAAAAAGTGATGATGATACGGTGAGTTCTTTTGCTTATGATCCAGCATCAAATCTGTTGGCCATTCAGCATTATTCGTTAAAAGAGGATTATAAAAAGACGGATGAGGCAAATGAAAAAGGAATGGATCCTGAACCAACGACCATGACAATTACCCTTCAAACAGGTGAGAAGGGTAAGCGAATTGCACGTATTTCTCAAACCATCAATGATATTTCTTTTTCACCAGATCATAAAAAACTAATTTATACAGAAGTGAAGGTTCGAAATGAGAAAGAAGTATCATCTATTAAGGTGATGGATGTAGATACAGGAAAAACGAAGACACTCGTTAAAAACAGCCAAGATGTGCGTATTTTAAGTGCTGCCCAGCCGCAATTTTCTGCGGATGGTACATCTGTTTATTTCTTAGGTGTTGCAAAGAACGCAAAGGAATTAAAGGATGACACAGGACGAAAGGCGAAGGTCAGAACCATTTTTGAATACGATATTAAGAAGAAAACAGTAGAAACCGCTTGGGAGAAAGAAGGCGGGATTGTTAACAATTTCACTGTCAATCGGTAAAAGATGCGCGTTCAGTTATTTCATATAACTGGACGTTTTTTTATTTTGTTATGGGATGTGTCGGTGAAAAATGCGGATTTGTGAAATGAACAGCACTTTTTAAATAAGGAAATGAGTGGTATTTTGATATTTTGCTGCTGTGACAGAATCAGTGTAAGAGAGTAAAGTAAGTGGAAATAAAAAAACGAGAGGACAGAAGACTTCTCGTTTTCTCTTATTTATTTATTGTTTTCATCTAGTAAGTTTTGAAAAATAAACAAGGCATTAATGGAATGAGGGAATCCTGCAACCTTTGTACAGTGCTTAATGATCTCCATAATCTCTATAACAGAGAGCCCGATATGTAATGCTTGTACAAAATGAGCTTTTAACTCTTCATCACAATCACCTTTTGCAATGAGAGCCGATAATGTGCTGATGGCCTTCTGTTTTTCATCTAATATGAAGTGATTGAATTCTTTTTGTTCACCGAGTTCAATTGTTAGTTGTTCAATGTTTGATCGAATGCTCTCGTTTTCATGAATTGAAAGCTTCTCCCTGTTACCTGCCACTGTTTCTTGCTTGACCTGGCAAGTCTCTTTTTCTTCATTCAAATTGAACTCCTCCGTTTTTTATGACGATTTTCTATTTGTTCGTGCATGGTTTCTTAAGTGCCTTTTGATAGAGGTAATGGGTATATAGTAGTATTATCGGTTTGCTTCGTCAACTTTTTAAGTGTGGAATGTTCAAATAAATGCCATTCATGCGATACATTGTTCGTTTTTTCTCATGGAGATTGAAAAGAAAATAGAGGGCTAATAAATAAAAGCTGTTAGCCCTTTTTCATATTACGCAATTAACAGAGAGGAGGTTTCATATTTACTAAATGATATCCATCGGCCGCATCATGTCATAATCCTCGTGTTCTAAAATGTGACAATGCCACACATATCGTCCGCTATATGGGACAAACCGAGCGATGATGCGAATGACTTCACCGGCATGCGCCTGAATCGTATCCTTGTAGCCTTGTTCATGCAAAGGAGGCGCTTCATTTGGTCCCGTGTACACGATTTCACCTGTCGATTGATAGATGTCTGTATCGAATGGTCTTCTATCAATCACTCGAAATTGAACAAGATGTAAATGAATAGGGTGTGTACCTCTTGTTGGATTGACGATGTTCCACACCTCTACACTGCCAAGTCGAGGATTTTCTGTTACAGGATCATTCCAAAACTGGTTATCTAGTAATAAAATCGGGCGCCCATATTTATCTTGTGTGCCAGTAAGGGTCAGCGTTCGCTCGTTATCAGCTCGGCTCGGCCGGAGCGGTGGCAGTGGTTTGAAGATCGGACGTAATGTTTTAGCTGCTCTTCCTTTGAGCGGACGAGTGACTTTAAATTGCATAATGTTCGCATCTGTTTCTGGATTGACTTCCTGACCGCAGCCTGCCGTATTTTTTAAAACAATCGTTTTGTTTTTGTAAGTTGAGAAGTCGATGATGACATCAAAACGTTCAGCAGGTGCAATGCTAAAAGATTGGTGATGAACAGGTCTTGGCAAAAAGCCGCCATCAGATCCAATTTGTAAGATTGTGGCGTCGTTATCTAGATGAAGCTCGTAAGTTCTTGTATTGGACGCGTTTAAGATACGAAAACGATATTTTCGCGGCTCTACTTCTAAATATGGCCATACTTTTCCATTGACTAAAATCGTTTCCCCGCAAAAAAATGGCACGATGGAGGGATCTGGAAGGTCACTATCTTCTGGTGTGTTATTTGGTCTACTTGGGTAAAACAGTGCGCCATCCTCCTGAAACGTCCGGTCCATGATCATTAAAGGGATATCATATTCATCTTTCGGTAATTCGAGCGATTTTTCAAACGCATCTGAGATCAAATAAAAGCCAGCTAATCCGGCGTATACATTTAATCGTGTCAATGCCATGGCATGATCGTGATACCACAATGTGCATGCTTGCTGGTGATTAGGGTATTCGTAAACCTCTCGTTCAAAGAAGGGGCCAGTCGCTTCAAAGTCTCGCGAAAACCAAGCCTCTGGATAACCGTCACTGCTTGCAGGTGTCACGCCCCCATGCAGGTGAACGACTGTTTTGACTTCGGGTTCATCATGATGTCCAGCGTGAATGGTATGATCGACAGGCAGGAAGTGTTTCAGCGGCAATTTGTTCATCCATTTCACTTTGACCTTTTCATTTCGATTCGCTTTAATGGTTGGACCAGGCAAACTGCCATTATAGGTCCATAGCTTGGTTGGGGGCAGATCTCTATGAACTTTTAGGAACACCTCCTCCATAGCGATTTCATAATATGTTTGTCTTGGGTTTTTTTTGACGGGCTCTGCGACTTCTGGAATTGGCAGCTCGTCAACAAACTTTTCTAGGTTCATGTTGACTAATCCTCACTTAAAATCAATTTGATACATTATAAGTGCGGACATCAAAATAGGTGAATAAAATAAAAAAAACCCGCTTTTCAGCGGGAGAATTAAGGGTGTTTATTTTCAAGCGCTGCACTTGCAGGCACTTTTTTATTTGGTTTAAAGATGAAGTAGGCGGCTAGTACACTGATAGTAATGATGCTTGTCAGTATGAGCTGAGGTCTCATTGATTCGATAAACAGCATAGAGGCCAAGATGGCGCAGATGACCAAAATGGTAAAGTACGTAAGGTATGGGAACAGCCACATTTTGATTTTGAGTTGTTCTGGATTTTCTTTTTCAATTTTACGACGCATTCTTAATTGTGAAACGGCAATGACCAAGTAGACAAGAAGTGCAATGGCACCAGAGGCATTGACTAGAAATAGAAAGATGGTTTCAGGGTAAAAGTAGTTCATCATGACGGCGATATAGGAAAAGAAGGTACCTGCGACTGTAGCTGCTACTGGGACACCGCGTTTGCTGATTTTCATAAAACGTTTTGGTGCTTCGCCTCTTTCTGCTAATGAATAAAGCATTCTGGACGTTGTGTATAGGCCGGAGTTTAAACAAGAAAGAACGGCTGTTAAAACAATGACGTTCATGACTTGAGCGGCTGATGGGACACCGATGTATTCTAATACTGCAACGAACGGACTTGTTAAAATATTCGCTGAATTCCATGGGAGTAACGTGACAACGACAGCGATCGATCCGACGTAGAAAACAATAATACGCCATACAACTGAACGAGTAGCTGTTGTCACAGATTTGACAGGGTCTGCTGATTCACCTGCGGCAATTGCCACAATCTCGGTTCCCATGAATGAAAAGATGACAACGACAATCCCGAGGAGCACAGAGCCGAACCCGTTTGGAAGGAAACCGCCATTCCCCGTTAAATTGGCAAGACCTGCAGTATGATGACCGCCAAAACCAAAGATAAATGCAAAACCAATGAGTAGGAAGAGAATAATGCTGACGACTTTAATCAATGAAAACCAATATTCAAATTCGCCAAAAGATTTAACAGAAAAGATATTTGTCAAAGTTAAGAGGATTGTGAGGATAAGACTTGTGAGCCAAACAGGTGCATCTCCATACCAATATTGAATAATGGCAGCACCGGCAATGGCTTCAATGGCGATGACGATGACCCAGAAGAACCAGTAAAGCCAGCCGATTGTAAACCCAGCCCACGGGCCGATGGCGTCGCTCGCATATTGTGAGAAAGAGCCGCTTGTCGGATAGGCACATGCCATTTCTCCAAGCATTCTCATAATAAAGATGACCAGAAGTCCGGCAAATGAATAGGAAAGAATCGATCCAGGCCCTGCAGAATGAATGACAGCACCACTACCAACAAATAGCCCTGCCCCAATGACCCCGGCAATGGAGATCATTGAAATATGTCTTGTCTTAAGGTTTTTTTGAAGACCGTTTGTCATGTTGGACATTTCTTTACCTCCAAACATTTCTCTTTTATTCGAGAGTTTGTTTTTAGAATATTTTAAATTTTATCATACTGAATTGTCATTCAGCATTGGACAGGTTATCAAACTGACATTTCAAACCTCTTAACATGATGTTAAAAAGTATAAAGGATTTGAGAGATTATGTTCCCTCATTTTCCTCTGCCCATTCTTAAAAATAGCATAAGAAGGAAGAAAGAAAAGTTGTGTTTTAAAATAAAACTATTCTGACAATTGTACAGTAGAGTGATTTTGTTCTTTTTCATTTTTCGGGGTGGTTTTGAAAAACGTTGATGGGAGTAGGTCTTGAGGTCAATTGACCTTATAAAAATAAGTTTGCTTAGGTCAACACATTTCTATGTATCCTATTTTGCTGATTCAAGCGAATCATGTTGCTGTAGACCCACACGGGCTTGGCTTTGTAAGATAAATATAGAAAAGTAATGTGTGAGGAGGCGCTGTTCGGTATGGAGCGCTACAACGAATTAAGACAAGGTGAAACAGGTGCTTGGGTCAGCATTATAGCCTATGTGATCTTATCTGCTGTCAAACTGATCATTGGGTATGTGTTTCATTCAGAAGCCCTTTCCGCAGATGGCTTGAATAATACGACAGATATCATTGCTTCGCTTGCCGTATTAATTGGGCTGCGTATTTCTCAGAAGCCACCTGATGAGGATCATCCATACGGTCATTTTAGAGCTGAAAATATTGCGTCACTTGTGGCTTCCTTTATTATGATGCTTGTCGGGCTTCAGGTTTTGCTGAGTGCAGGCCAGTCGCTTTTCTCATCAGAGCATCAAACGCCTGATATGATTGCAGCTTGGACGGCAGCAGGAAGTGCTGTTGTGATGTATGGCGTGTATATGTATAACCGTAAACTGTCTAAACGAATTAATAGCCAGGCCCTATATGCGGCAGCGGCTGATAATAAATCAGATGCTTATGTGAGTATCGGGACGTTTGTCGGAATTATCGCCTCTCAATTTCAGCTGGCATGGGTTGATACGCTTGCTGCGTTTGTGATTGGCTTAATTATCTGTAAAACGGCGTGGGAGATTTTCAGAGATGCGTCTCATTCGTTAACGGACGGTTTTCATATAAAAGATATGTCTAAATATAAAGAGACGATTGAAGCGACACCAGGAGTGGGCGATTTGAAAGACATTAAAGCTCGTTATCTTGGAAGCACTGTCCATGTGGATGTGGTCGTTGAAGTAGAACCGCATTTAAACATCGCAGAAAGCCATGATATTGCAGATGAAATTGAACGCAGAATGAAGCAGGAACATGATATTCTACACTCTCATGTTCATATGGAACCAGCAAGTGAGTCTAAAGAGGAGCAGAAGTCTTTTCCGTCGTGAGAAGGCTTCTTTTTTCTACGTGTTGATGTTTCATGCAAATGCGTGTTGTATGGTAAAGTTAGACTATATGAAAATTGACGGAAACGTGATAGGAGGATCAGGATGGCATTTGATGAACCGATGCATTCAGATTTACAAAAAATCGTAGATAACATCAATAAAGTGATGGTGGGGAAAAAAGATATTGCGATATTAAGCCTTGTTGCGATTTTGGCGAAGGGGCATGTGCTATTAGAGGATGTGCCTGGCGTTGGGAAGACCATGATGGTTCGTGCTCTGGCAAAATCCATTGGGTGTGAGTTTAAGCGAATCCAATTTACGCCTGACCTTTTGCCTTCAGATGTAACAGGTGTGTCGATTTATAATAAAAAGACAAACGAGTTTGAATTTAGACAAGGACCGATTATGGGGCAGATTATTTTGGCTGATGAAATCAACCGAACCTCTCCTAAAACACAATCAGCCCTTCTTGAAGCGATGGAAGAAGGCAGTGTGACAGTGGACGGAGAAACGATGCCGCTGGCAGATCCTTTCTTTGTGATGGCAACGCAAAATCCAGTGGAGTATGAGGGAACATATCCACTTCCAGAAGCGCAAATGGACCGCTTCTTATTTAAGCTGCAGATGGGGTATCCAACCATGTTGGAGGAGCTTGAGGTGCTGAATTTGCAGGAGAAACAATCGCCAATTGACACGCTTCAGGCAGTCATGACAAAAGATCATATCCATGCTTTGCAGCAAGCGGTTCAGACCGTACATGTGGATGCGTCGATTAAAGAATATATTGTCGAAATCGCCCAAGCGACGCGAAATCATTCGTCTGTCTATTTAGGCGTGAGCCCAAGGGGTTCAATTTCATTGATGAAAGCGGCTCAGGCGTATGCGCTGTTGAACAGGCGAGATTATGTGATTCCTGATGATGTACAGTATTTGGCGCCTTACACATTGCCGCATCGCATGATTTTGACATCAGAAGCAACATATGAAGGGAAGAAGGCGGAGACACTGCTACGACAGATGATTGAGCATATTGGCGTACCAGTTCAAAAGTCGATGACTCAATGAAGTCACGTGACCGTTTCGCTTTTTCACTATGGTTACGGGTGTTTATGCTCTTTCTCCTCACGGCAGCAGCCTTTTGCTATGCCATGTTTCAGGGCGGCTTTGTGAGCTGGTTCCTTTTTTATGCATTTTCACCATATGCTTTGTATGCTTTGCTGTTTGCCCTTGTTCCACTTCGTGCAACAGCCAAAAGGACATTACAGCATACCCGGTTAAAGGCAGGGGAAGTGCTGTCTGTGGACCTTGAAATCAAGCGGACGAATTTATTTCCGTACGTGTACGTCATACTTGAGGATGACCCGCCGGATACCTTCCATTTACAGGAACAGATTGAAATGAAGCGAATGATCTTTCCTTGGTTTCGGAAAACGTGGCGATTTTCGTATCAATTCAATGACATTGTGCGGGGAGAGCATCAATTGACGGCGGTTAGAATTAAAACGGGTGATATGTTTGGGTTTGTTGAAAAAGAAGTGATTCTTCCACTAGAGAAAACATTGCTTGTGTATCCGAAAATGTTGGATATTCCTGTTGAATCTGCTGCATCGGTGAATGAAAATGGAGGCAAAGCGTTGCACTCTTGGTTAAATGAACCGACAAATGTGACAACAGGTGTGCGTGAATACCAGCAAGGAGACCGTTTCGCTTGGGTGGACTGGAAGACAACAGCTAGAAGAGGTCAGCTTATGACGAAGGAGTTTGAACAGAATCAGACAAAGGATCTGGTGGTGTTTGCTGATTTTACAGATGAAGCCGCTTTTGAAACGATTGTGTCTATGGCCGCATCGGTTCTGCAAACGGCTGTGAAAAAAGGGGTGCCGGTAGGCTTTGTCCCGCTTGGGGATCAGCACTTATTTCGAGTGGATCAAGGAGAGAGGCATTTACAGGACATGCTCTACTATTTAACAAAGGTGCAGTATCAGCCTTCTCGTGCACCTGATTATCAATCATTAACATCGAGTGAGCACCAGCAGACAGGAAAGTATGTGGTGACAGGTCATCTGCAAGAAGAGCTTGCTGCCATTTTACTTGGGAATCGAAACAGAAAGAACATCACTGTTCTTTTAGTGAAGAGAGCCGTTGATCGATTGACGGCAAAAGAAAAACAGCTTGTGGACCGGCTTAAAGCTTCTGGGATACACACGACCCTTTTATTTGAGGACCGGCTGCACGAAAGAACTGTGAGGTGACAAACATTTATGCTGCATATGCATCAGCGGCAAAGCCGTTTTGAGTTGTTCATCTATTATGCTGTCGCATTTCTGCTGCTTTGGGAGTGGCTTCGTCCGCTTCAAGATTTTACAGAGACGAGTCATACGTCTTATTTCATCATTTTTATAGGGCTTACGTGTTTGTTTACGTTCTTTCGATTGAAGTGGTATGTGACGTTTCCTATTTGTGCTGGATTGATCTTGCTCGCATTATATTTGATTTTTTATCAATCAGAGCCAAGTTATCTGCCTGCGCTGTTTGCTGATATTCAAGATAATATTTCTTTGATGAGCATGGGCATGTGGAGTGACATGTATCCGTCTTTCCGCACATTGTTGTTTTATATTTTGCTTTGGCTACTTGTTTATTTGCTTCATTATTGGGTTGTGTATCAGCAGCGTATCTTTTTCTTTTTACTGATGACGATTGTATATGTCACGATTCTTGATACGTTTACGCCTTATGATGCGACTTTTGCGATCGTTCGAATTATGGTATTTGGCTTTTGTTTGCTTGGTCTGCTCTATTTCGACAGGCTTCGTTCGGCTGAAGGTGTGCGGGTGTCACAGAAAGCGCGTCTCAATTGGTTCTTACCCATGCTGGCACTTGTTCTTGTATCAGCATCACTCGGTGCGTCTTTGCCAAAATCTGATCCGAAATGGCCTGACCCTGTCCCGTTTTTTAAAGCGGTCACGAATCAAGATGGTTCTGCCGGGCAGAATAAGGTGGGATATAGTACGGATGATTCGTCGCTTGGGGGACCGTTTAGTGAGGACCGTACACCGGTATTTAAATGGAGCGGAAAAGAGCCGTCTTATTTTCGTGTAGAAACAAAAAGTATTTACACGGGGAAAGGCTGGGAGGATGCTTCAAATGATACGAAACCTACTCGGTTAAAAGGGAATGAAGTGCCGAACCAGTGGTTTACCAATCGCGTGAAAACAGAGGAGCATGAAACGAGAGTCGATATGGAATCAAATTATCGATTTAATCATGCTGTTTATCCGATTGGTACGGTTATGCTGACGCCGATGGAAAACATTCCACTGCAAATGATGGGCAAAACGGAGAAAATTGTCCCGTCTACTCAAAACCCGCCTAAAAATTTAGGGAACTATCGAGTCAGCTTCTTATCACCTACATTTATCCTAGAGGACTTGCAGCGGATCAAAGTACCGACCAAGCAGCAAGTGAACCAGCAGGTCGGACGTGAATACTTGCAGCTCCCATCCTCGCTGCCAGAGCGTGTGAAAACATTGGCGAACAGCTTAACGGAAACGAAGGATAATATGTATGATAAAGCAAAAGCAATTGAGGACTATTTAGGATCTGCGAAGTTTTCATATGAAACCCAAAATGTCGCTGTGCCTGGGCGTGACGAAGACTATGTGGATCAGTTCTTATTTGATACGATGATTGGCTATTGTGATAACTTTTCAACCTCGATGATTGTCATGCTTCGCTCGATTGGAATTCCGGCGAGATGGGTGAAAGGATATACGTCTGGTCAGTTATATGAAACACAGATGGATGGAAGCAATGTGTATGAAGTGACCAATAACAATGCCCATTCATGGGTAGAGGTGTATTTTCCAAACCGTGGTTGGGTGACTTTTGAACCGACAAAAGGGTTCACGAACCCAGAGACATTTACGAATGAAACCACGGCTAACAACGACCAAACAGATGATCAAGAGGATGAAAAAGATCAGCCCGCATCTGATCAACAAGAAAACGAGCAGACACAGCAGCCGCAGCAACAAGAACCAGAACAGGCGGCAAAACAAGAGGAACAAGCAGCTAAAGCAAAGCCAAGTATGGTTCATGTTGGTTCAATCTTGGGCTACGCAGCAGGTGTCATTGTCTTTCTTGGTTTCATAGGCTGGATGCTTTACCGGTTCAGAGCAAGATGGCTGCCAATCTTTATTGTGAGAAAGGTAAAACGTTTGCCAGATGAGGAAGCTTTTTTTTACGCATATGCTGCTCTATTAAAACAGCTAAGGCGCAGAGGGATCGAGAAAAAGCCAGGCATGACGCTAAGAGAATTCGCTTCTTTGATCGATGACAAGGAAGGGAATCATCACATGTCTGAACTAACGCAGTTCTATGAGCGGGCGCTCTACAGGCGAGAAGATGCGTCGGCGCTTTGGCAGCAGTCGGCGAAGTTATGGGAAAATTTAATAAACAGGAGATAGTCTTGACCCCGTACCTTCCTGTTGTTAGAATAGGTGAATATTAAAACCTTCTAAAATACATGAAATTGAAGCGTTCGGATGTGAGTCTGGGCGCTTCAAAAGCGTGATTTACACTGAGAGCAGGTTTTCTCCTCTCATTTTTTCTGTGCGTTTATAAAAACTATATTGGACATAGAGGTGACACCATGACAAATTTAGTAAATGAAATGATTTTGGTTCTCGATTTCGGTAGTCAGTACAATCAGCTGATCACTCGCCGTATTCGTGAATTTGGTGTGTACAGTGAGCTTCATCCGCACACTTTAACTGCTGAAGAAATTAAAGAAATGGCGCCGAAAGGAATCATCCTTTCTGGTGGACCAAACAGTGTATATGATGAAGGATCTTTCCGCTGTGACGAAAAGATTTTTGATCTAGGCATTCCAGTTCTAGGCATTTGCTACGGCATGCAGCTGATGACTCACTATTTAGGTGGGAAAGTAGAAGCGGCTAGCCAGCGTGAATATGGAAAAGCAGACATCCATATTAACGGAACACCGGCTTTATTCAAAGACCTTCCAACGGATCAAGTCGTTTGGATGAGCCATGGTGACCTTGTCGTTGAAGTACCAGAAGGCTTTACAGTTGATGCAACAAGTGCACATTGTCCAAACTCAGCCATGAGCTTAGCTGAGAAGAATTTCTATGGCGTTCAGTTCCACCCAGAGGTACGTCACTCTGAGTACGGAAATGATCTATTGAAGAACTTTGTCTTCGGCGTATGTGACTGCGATGGCAAATGGTCAATGGAGAACTTCATTGAAATCGAAATGCAGAAAATCCGTCAAACAGTAGGCGACAAACAAGTATTGTGCGCACTAAGCGGCGGTGTAGATTCATCTGTTGTGGCGGTATTGATCCACAAAGCCATCGGCGATCAGCTGACATGTATTTTCGTTGACCACGGTCTTCTTCGCAAAGGCGAAGCAGAAGGGGTTATGAAAACATTTAGCGAAGGTTTCAACATGAACGTGATTAAAGTAGATGCGAAAGATCGCTTCTTAAACAAGCTAAAAGGTGTGTCTGATCCTGAGCAAAAACGTAAAATCATCGGTAACGAATTCATTTATGTATTCGATGACGAATCGGACAAGCTTAAAGGAATCGACTACTTAGCACAAGGAACTCTTTACACAGACATCATTGAGAGTGGAACAGCAACGGCACAAACAATCAAATCTCACCACAACGTTGGCGGTCTTCCAGAAGACATGCAGTTTGAATTGATTGAGCCACTCAATACACTATTCAAGGATGAAGTTCGTGCTCTAGGGTCAGAGCTAGGTATTCCAGACGACATCGTCTGGAGACAGCCATTCCCAGGTCCAGGACTAGGAATCCGTGTACTAGGTGAAATTTCTGAAGAGAAACTAGAAATCGTCCGTGAATCGGATGCGATTCTACGAGAAGAAATTGCCAACTTCGGCCTTGAGCGCGACATCTGGCAATACTTCACGGTTCTCCCAGACATCCGCAGCGTAGGTGTCATGGGTGACGCAAGAACATACGACTATACAATCGGTATCCGTGCTGTTACTTCTATTGATGGTATGACGAGTGACTGGGCAAGAATCCCTTGGGATGTACTTGAAAAGATCTCGACTCGTATCGTGAATGAAGTGAATCATGTGAACCGCGTGGTGTATGATATTACGAGTAAGCCGCCTGCTACGATTGAGTGGGAGTAGTAAAAAGAAAGCCTCAAGCTCTTATTTAAAAGGGTTTGAGGCTCTTTTTTTTGGTTTTGCAAACAAATTGCAAACAACAAGTACGATTCGGAAAATTTACTATTTAATTTCCAATATAGTATGAAGAGACATTATATATTATTATTATAGTCAGAACAAAGAATAGAAGGGGCGGACTTGTGACAATGGATTGGATAAAAGAAAATATAATAAATATTTTAGTTTCAACTGGAATGAGTGGTTTAATTGTTTTTTGGTTTAAAGGATTTATTACCAATCGTTTTCAAAAATCATTAGAGCAAAGCAAGAGTGATTTAAGTAAAGAAATAGAAGATGTTAAATTTAATCAAAGTATAATATTTAAAGAGTTTGAACTGTATGCAACAAAAAAACATCAACATTATCCAGAATTGTATAAAAGAATTGAATTATGCCTAGGTAAAGTCATGAGCTTGAGAGGAATTGTAAGAGCTCCTTCTTTCGAAAATGTAGGAAAAGAAGATGTGGAAGAATATATGAAAGAAAAACTTTTTACTAAGCAAGATACAACTCAAATTTTAGAATTATGGGAAACTAGAAAAGAAGAAGCAATCCAGAAATTAAATTACAGATTAGAAAATATTAAATATAATGAGGCTGGAGAAGAATATGGAATGGCATGGGACTATTTATTATTAAATCGATTCTTTTTTTCTGAGGAATTAGTCAAAATCGCTAATGAACTATTAAAAAATATTTACGAACTTTGGGTTAATTATGAGCCTATTTATCGCAATGTTGATGCAACTTCTATGGACGAATCACTAGATGAGATTGAACGAGTAAAGGGAAATATAGATAAGTTGAGAAAAGAGTTAGAAATAACTATAAGAAGAGAACTTACCAATTTCGAGAAAAAATAGAGAAAGCTTAACTCCTTTACAATAAAAGGTTTAAGCTTATCTTTCTATAACTATTCAAATGAATTTCTTTAAGTCTATAAATTACATTCTTTTTGAAATATACTGATTAGAAGTTAACTTTCTCTTAGCTGTATTATCTTTTTTGACTGTAATAACATTTTTCAGCCTATTAGCAACCTCACGATTCATATTAGGATACAAGTGTCCATAAGTTCCTAAGGTTGTTTGTATATCTTCGTGTCCTAATCGATCACGTATCACTAAAGCATTTTCACCTAGTGAAATAAGTAGAGAAGCATGAGAGTGACGTAAAGCATGTGTTTTAATTTTATGCACCTTTGCTAATTTGGAGTGCTGCTCGATCATATGAAAGGTTGCGCTCTTATTAGTCGGTAGTCCGTTATAAGATAAAACATATTTAGAGGGAAAGACATCTAATTGCCTTTCTCTCCATTTTTTTAGGAAATTAATTGTATCATCATCTAAAGCAATTACACGATTACTAGCTTTTGTTTTAGGTTCAGTAATTGTAAATTTATTTGCATTTTTATAATACATTGATTTACTAACAGTTAATGTTTGTTTTTTAAAATCAATATCAGTTTCCCAATTTAACGCTTGTGCTTCACCAAAGCGTAATCCAGTCATAAATAATAGCCATATTGTGATAAAAGAAAAATGTTCATAGTAATCATCCATTTTAAAAGTTGCAATGACTTTTTCGAATTCTTCTTTTGTCCAAAAGTCTACTTTCTTTTTTACTTTCTTAATATTACCGACAGTTTTAGCTGCATTTTTAAGCAACAATCCTAATGTGACAGCCAAATTTAATGTTTTTTGTAACATTCCATGAAGGTTCCGTATATAGGAACTTGAATATTTCTCGGACAGTTTATTATGCCACTGCTTAATTAAAGGCGGACTAATATCTTTTAATTTCCTGTTAAAGAAAAATTTAAAGTGAAGATCCATAGATGAGGCTCTGTTTTCATAAGTCCTATCACTAACAGATCGTTTATAATCAGGTTTAAAGTATGTTTCGTAAAACTCCTGAAATGACATTGTACTGTTTTTCTGTAAAGAAGTAGAGGAATGATTATTCATGTATTCATCATAAGCTCTTTTAGCTTCTCTTTGTGTAGAGAAACCACGTTCCCAGTGCTGTACCCGTTTTCCTTTTTCATCATAGCCTAAGCTAGCAACAAAATACCATTTGCCATTATTCTTATCTTGATATACATTTGAAATCTTAGGCATTAGATTTATCTCCTGTTGTTTCCATTGAGAATCCTAAAATTTCCTCAACTGCGGCGACAGGTACTCTTCCTAGACGTTTACTTGAATAATATGAAAAACCTTTGTTCAACATTAATCGTTTAGCCTGACGAATAATGTCTGCTGATTGACTAGGTCCAAAACCTAAGCTAATTAATTCTTGTTTAGTGATTGTAATCAATTAGTACACTCCTTTCTAAATTTGGTATAGCGAACAGTTGATTCCTTATACGAATTAATTGTTGAGTGAAAGTCAGGAATGTTTCGTGTATACTCTTTACTGTATAGAATTTGCCCATCAGACAAATCAGTCAATTTCAACGAATTAGTTCGTCGCACTAAAGGTGTTTTTAAATTTTGGGATTTGAAAAATGCCTTTTTTTTATGCTCTTTTCTTTCTAAATCTTTAGAAAAATATTTACTCACATACCGACCACGATTTTCTTGACTATCTACATCAATCTTGTTTAATTTAACAAAACCATGACCCCATAACTTTTCCAAATCACTTATTTTGATGAAAGGGAAGTTAAAAAAGATAACATGATAATGAATTGCACCACGTTTTTGTTTTTCCCACACAGCCAAATATTTCAGCTGCTGTTTTTTAATTTTGTACAAACGATAATTAAGTCTTTTTATAAATTTGTTGAACTCTGAATTTGTGAAAGATATATCTTTTTCATTCGCTTTGAATGTTAATGTCATAAATTTTGTTGCGTCATCAAAATTACAATCAACAATACGAGCAATTTCCCAACGCATCTGTTCATAATGTTTTTGTTTACGCTTCAAACTGTCGTATTGTTGAAGAGTATCCTTGCAGGTGAAGTCTTCTTTTATCCAATCCTTATCAGTATGTACAATTTCTACATCATCCTTAACGTGATAAAAGACAGGGGCATCAATATATTCCCAAACTTCAACAGTAGTAGGTGTTTCAATTATTTTGTACTTATAACTTTTGATCGCTTTTTTGATAGGAACCACTCATTCCAAATTCCTGCCATACCTTCCAGAATCCTATTTTCTCTAGATGTTGTTCTATATATCAAGTTAAATAAGCCGAGCAAAGAGCGCTCGTCTACACCCCTCAAAGTGAATGAAAAGAATCGGGCACTCCGTTTAGGCGTCGAGGCGCCTACCTCCCTATTTCATTCACTTCAAGGGGTTGAGTCAGGGTTCTTGTCACGAATTTTTCGTAGTTCCCCTATAAAATCAAAGTCTTTAGGAACAAGTGGCGATTCAAAGTAGACAGGCGCATTATGTTGCCCGTCTATCATGACGAAACCACCACCGATCTCATTTACACTCTTATACTTCATATCAACTGAACCAAATAACATTTTTCTTCCTTCATCAGTCATATTCCCTAATCCAATGCGTACCCCGAACTGATCTCTAAGGTTACCAGCTAGTATATTGGCATCTGGCCTTTGCATAATCATACAGATCTCGATTCCACTTTGACGTCCTTTCAATATGAGAGAAGTTAAATAACTATTAATTTCCTTCAATGTTTTAGGTGAACTTACAGATGATAGGGCGGCATACTCATCTATCACTACAACTAAAGGTTTCATACCTGAGAAGTCTTTCCATGTCTTACCGAATGAATTTTCATCCGTAAACAATTTTCTATAACGTTTTTCCATTTCATCGCTTGCTTCACGCAATAATTTCGCAATCTCATTTTCGGTAGTAGCTGTATGTTCTTTATTAACTAACCTACCAATCAAAGCAAGATCAGCAGACTTTGGATCAGCAACAAATAATTCTGCACCTTTACGAAGGTAATCCAAAATCAGTGTATTTACTAAGTAAGTTTTCCCTGAACCAGTACCTCCAACAATTAGTGCATGTGGTGGCTTTCCAAGCTCCCAGTTAATTTTTGATGTTAGTTGTATAACGTCACTATTTAGAAGAGTTAACGATTCATTTCCAAAAACAATTCGTTGATCATTCACGAGTTCAAATACATAATCACAATATTGAATATCGTCGTATTTTTTATATAATTCTAATCCAAATAATGCGCTAAGCAGCGTGTCATATGAATTAGCCTTATCAGAAAATTTGTCAGCTTTCTTCCACGCTCTAATAATTAATTCATCATCAGTCACCATGTACAAGAAATAAGCAGAGTTAACCACTATTTTTTCTCTTCTTGGATTGCCATTTTGGTTAGCACCGACTTCACGAGTTTCTTCTTCATATAATTTATTCGCTGATATAAATCGCTTTAGTTTATTAAAAGGAGAAAGATTAAATTCTCTTTTAGATACAATCCACTTTTTGATTATCTGAACTAAAGCAAAGAAGAAGAGAAGTAGAAGAAGTGTTTGTAAACCACCAGTTAATAGACTATCAAGAAATATTGTAATCAACACTAATAAACAAATAGAGAATAGTAGGCTTGATAATCTATACCGAAAGGGAATTTTTGAGAAATAACTTACTTGAACAAAATCGTTTCCTCTCACTTTTTATCCTTCCTTTACGATAGTGCATTTTTCTGCTTTCGCCGAAAGTTGTATCCAATTATTAGAAACATAAGGTGTTATTTCAAGATTTTCAAATTGCACTAATGTATTGTCTGGAACTTCTGTTTTTTCAGTGTCAAAAAGAGGGCGGGCTTCCTCAACTTTAATAGAAATCTTTTCGAATTTTCGTTCTAGGCAAACGATTGTATAGTTATAATGTGTAATCCTATCTGTTCTCTCATATTGCCCATTGTCTTTTTTTAGACGTTCATATGCAGGCTTAACATCTACAAGTAATAGTTTCGTTCCTAACGTGTCCATATTATTAATTACGGGTCTGATTGCCATGTTTTAATGTCCTCTTTTCTGATTTTCATTTTCTGTTACTGCGTTCTGATTCCAACTTGTTGAGAATCCAGCCACTACTTTCACTAAATATTCATATGTGAAGCCACGAGGACTAGGATAAGCATGATCTGCTACTGTTTTTAACTTAAGAAATAAGATAGAGTCTTTGGGCATTTTGTCTTTCACAGATGTTATAGCAATCGGATCTTTTGCTAACTCGGAAAAAGTTTTATGATCTACACGAAAGTTATTATTTATTAAAAAGTCGATAGCATCTGCACTAAACTCAAATGGTTGAATCTGTTCGAGTGACTTGATATTATCCTCTGCCCATAGATACCAATTGTTAAGAATTTTTTTGGCTGTAATTTCAGCTATATTACTACCCATTACTTGTTTAAGCTCCCTAACAAAAGCATAAAACGAGCTATCATATTCAACACCTTTCATAATGTCCCAATTCTTTCTTTGAAAGTATTTAATCCTTGATTTGTCCATAAAAGGTATTCCATGAAGGTTATGTTCTGCTTGTCGAATGATTTGTATCATTTCTTGTGCTCTCATATAAATCGCTCCTAATAAATATTAATTAGCAAAAATCAGCTTGTTATTGCCTTTAATAAAAACTAATTCAACAATTTTGAGTTACCACCTCCTAAAATTTCAAAACTTGTTGTAGAACAACTATACAATATAAAAGGAGAATGCCATATATAATATGACATAATTATTAATTATTTGTGGTTACTTCAGAAAGGTAAGCATAGACAACTAATTTAATTACAAAACTAAGTTTTAAAGGTCTCTTGCCGATTCTTTCACGATCTAATGTCATGAATCTTTTTCGGTATTCTTCTAAACCTTCCATAACATCAATATCCATATAAAGTCGAGGCGTTACCGAAGAGGTGTTTTGAATTAAATTTTTAGCTCGTGATAAGCTTTCCAATTCCCTTAACTTTTCTAACCACTGTGCATTAGATAAATTTTTTGTATTTCTATATGCCTCTTCTATAACGCTCCCATTTGAAACTTTTAAAACAACATTAAATGAAACGCCGTTTAATTTATCTTTGTGTCGCTCGAATAAATCATCCTCTAAACGCGTTACTAATCCATCTTTAATATCAGATTGTAAAAGAATCTCTCTTCGTTCTATTAGTTGATCGATCCAATCTTTTGCTTCTGCAGATAAGCGTACTGTTTTATACTCTCTAACCATAAAGAAAAGAATCTTCCTTTCAAATAAATTGTGAAGTTGTCTTAACACATAATATCATCTCTGCAAACGATTTGCAAACAACAGTAATAAAATCTTATTTCAGGAATCAGCTTTAAACAGTCCAAAAGCTATTAATACAAGTGTTTAGCTTTAAATGAATTTGTAAAATCATTGAGTGGGAGTAGTGCATATTTATAATTGTGTGTTGAGGCGAGTGTTAATCTATTGCAAATAGTTTTGCAATTCTCCACTAGTCAATTATATCTCTTGATATCCATCTTGATAAAAAACTTTTAAAGACACTTTCTCATTTGGGAGGTGTCTTTATTTATTGGTATCATAGTTTTTTTATGGGAGCTAATAAAAGTAACATAAGATCCGCTCATGCATTCTGTGTCTGATAATGAAAAAAATTAGGTATTTATATTTGATAGTTCAAAATCTATATTATTGAAAACATAATAAAATTTTCCTGATAAATAGTACCATTTTTTTGAAAATCCTGATATCATATAAATAAGAGAGAGGATATCAGGAGGAGCGCAATGATTGAAATTGACAACGGGGGAGCCATCGCACTAAAAGGATTTAACTATCAAAAAGCTTCCATCATACTTGTAATGATTCATAATTTTGAAAAAGATAATTTTATAGTCATACCTGAATCGCAAGAAGATTTTGAAATTCATCTTGGACAAGATACTTATTTTATACAAGTGAAAGGAACAAAAAAACTTTCCATAGGTAAGTTGAAGTCAAGGCCTAGCGGAAAAGCTTCAATCATAGAGAAAAATCTTTCTCCTGGTAATGTTGGAGATATAAGGAAAATATTTCTCTGGGATATAGCGGAGTTAACAAAAAACGAATTGATAAGCCAAGAAGGAACGCTTATTCCTATGAAACACAGCCTTTCATTGAAACAAAAGACAGAGATTATAAATACTCTTGATTTAGATGAAGAACAGAAAAATAGAATGAACAATCAATATATATATATAACCCCTTTTCCAAACGATATAAATTTGGCTTTAACATTTTTAAAAGGAGAAATGGTTAATGAAAACTTGCTGGTTTCTAACGATCGAGCTAAATTAGTTTTAGGAGAACTATCATTGGAAATAGATCGTAAAAGTGAAATAGTAGTTTCTACTGAAAGTGATGTAGAAAGGAAAAAAATCGACGGGAATTATCTTAAGCAGGTATTCATTAATATTAAGCAAAAAGAGATGTTTGATGAAATTTTAGATAATCTCTCTATCAACACAATTATGAAAAAAAAAGTAAAGAAGGAGAAATTAAGAATACCACTCTTGTATCAAAATATTAAAGAGCAAACGAAGCAAAAGGCAGATATTAATTTACTTATGAGGGAGAATGATGAGGGTGCTATTAACTATCTCAGAGATCTATTGGTAGAGATAGTGCCAGATATGAAGCCTACAGAACTATCTATTGCTTTAGCAATAGACTGTTTTTGTGAGTTGGGAGAATAAAATCTATGATAATAATTGCTTTTTCTATTCTTGATTTTAAAAATAAAGAAGCACAAAATTTTGACTTTAAAGCTGGGACTAATCTAATTGTTAGTAAAGGAAATACCAAAGGTAAATCAAGTCTTTTAAAATCAATGTATTATACATTAGGATTTAATGTGCATCAATTTCCTAGTAACTGGAACATAAATTTTATGTATTTCCAAATAGAAGTCTTAATAAATAATGTTAAATATAATATAACTAGACAAAAAAATATTTTTAGAGTAAGTGATGTAGAAGTACCTTTGAATGTAAAAGAGTATTCAGAGTGGCTTCAACATAAACTTGAGATTAAAATGCAGTTAGCTAATACTCATACTAAGCACTTATACGAGGCATATTCTTCGGCAGTAATTTTACCATTTTACATAGATCAAGACGATTCTTGGGATGGCGGAATTTATAGAAATGTAACTAATACTCTGAATCAATATACTCGCATACCGGCAGATATTTTCAAAAGTGTTTTTAATCTCTCCAATTACGAACTTCTGGAGTTGCAAAATTCGCTTACTAATTATAGTAAAGAAAAGAATACGGTAGTGTCTACAATAAAGAGTTTATTAAATGTTTTGGAAGATTATAGACATGAAAACGCAGATGTCCCTACTGTTTCAAAAATTGATAAAATAGCCTTAAATAAAGATATCGATCGCTACTTGCAGATGCAAAATGAATTAAATGAACAAATAGTAAAATATAAAATGAAGCTATTAAACAAGCAAGAAATGTTGGATTTACAAAAGCAAGAATTGTCTGAATTAGAGCAGCTTTTAAAAATGAACAAAAAGAGATATAACTCTATTGAAACAGAATGTCAATATTGTCATTCTAAATTAACAAAAGAACAATCTTTAACAAGACTTGATTTATCGAATAATTATTTTGAAATATCGCTTTTGAAAGAGGAAATAGAAAAAGAAGTAGTAAAATTGACTAATGAAATTATAATATTCGAATCACAACAAAATTCTATTGAATCTAAAATTGATGAAATTCATCGTAGGATTCAAAATTCTAAAGATCTACTTACGATTGATGATTATGTAAAAGCAACTGCTAAAAAAGAAGCATCAAATGAATTGGAAAGTTTAGTTGATAAACAAGTTCTTTCTAAATATAATTTAGAAGAAAAAATTAAAGTATTAAGAAGGGAAATTAATAAACTGAAGAAAGAGAAAGAAAGTTTAAGAGAGATTATTGAGCGAGATTACACTGATTTGGTATTTGAAATAAAAAAAGTGTTGAATGATTTAAATGATACAAAGCTGGATTTATCTGAATTAAATCTGGATGAACTTAAATTTCTTGAATTTAAGAAAATATCGGGGAGTGGTATGGATAAAAATAAAAAATTTTTAGCTTACTATTTAATTTATTTTAGTTTGTTGAGAAAGTATAGCTCTTATATAATTCCCTTTTGTATGGATTCGTTTATTAAAAATGAAATTACGGGTGAGACTGCAAAAAAGATGTTTGAAGCAATAGAAAAATATTTTTTTGACACTAATCAGTCTTTCTTTTCAATCGTTTCTGAAAACCTTAAACATTTAGAGTTTGTAGATAGTTACAATAAGATTAATGTTGAGGGTAAGCTGTTGGTTAGAGATAAATATGATGAGATTGCTTTGAAATTCAAATTTGATAGTTAAAATTATTAAAGGGCCTTGAATGACATTTGATAGTTCAAACTTTCAAATGCCTGAAGAGAAAAATGATTATCCGAAAGAAATTAACTCATATAGAATTATGCACTTAATATTCTTAATTTTTTAGTAGAATACTCAATCCTTTGATTTTTTTGGAATATAATAACATTTTTCATCAGAAAACAACAAGGGGAAAAGCCAATTTCTTTACAGTAGGAGTTGGCTTTATTGTGCAGAAACTAAATTAAATATTATATGTTTTTTCGATCTTAACCATATGAAAGGATAAATAAACAAAGAGTTGATTGACTTCGTTCTTCGCTTCATAGATTGAGGAGTTGATTCAACTTTCCATTCTTTATCTTCTCCACAACACCACCGCAAGAACAAGCAAAATGACACATTGAATTGACAGTAAAAGCATTTGCAATTCCACAGATGTTTGCCCATTTGTCATTTGATCCACGATATTATGCACTGCGTGCCATATGATGACCCAATGCAGGCTGTTTGTGAGTGCCACAATTTCAGCTGCAACGAATCCAAATAAGAAGGCGAATAGGATTTGAGCAACGGTTAAGGTGAGGCTTTTTCCACTTAAAAGATTCGCAGCATGACCAAGTCCGAATAGTACGGCGGAGCCCCATATGGCAGTGTTCAAGTTGATTTGTTTTAAATATTGAAACAGAATGCCTCGAAAGATTCCTTCTTCAAAAAGACCGACACACACCATGAAGAAACAAAGTGCTAGAAAGGAAGAAACAGTTAAATCCTTGTTGAATCCAGCAATAAACGGAATGGCCTCGATGATAAGGATCGGAAATATCCACATACCAAGAGACCCTTTTCGAAAACCTATTTCTTTCAAGTGAAAACGACTTTTTTGAATAATGAATAGAAGTAAAAGACATCCAGCTAGCATGGCACAACCATTGATGAGATAGATGGTCATCGGGTCGGTTACTTCTTTAATGGATAAATAGACACCTGCACTTGTTGGAATGATTAAAGAAAAGAGCAGTAGAAGTACTGATTTTCGAATGATTGTGATTGGTTTCATGTGTTGATTCCTCCTCTAACGTCAGAGTAGTGGAATCATGCAGAGGTCGCAATGAAATCTTCCTAACATGTCAATTTTTAGCCCTAAGATGCGCTTTAAGATGTTGTTCGTTTCTTTCGCTGCTGTAAAAGGTCGTTGATTTCCTCAGCGGTTGCTTGATCTTTTTTATACAATAGGTACTTGATCACAAAGAATAATGCCATAACCACAAGGAAATTCACGATAAACGAAAGGAGACTGATTTCAGCGCTGACGATGATGATGGTGGTCATAATCATACACATCACAAGGACGATATATAGAATTTGTTGAAAAAGAATCCGTTGATGGCTGTACGTTTGTTTTGGGTATAGCAAGAAGGTCAGGGCGCTTGAAAAAAAGGAACTGAACATGATGGCTTGTAAAATATAGATGGGCATCGTTCCAAACGTGAAACAGTAAATCAACACGAGTGCAGTAAAGATCATACAAAATGTGATCAAAAGATTTGTGATATAACGTTTCATCCTGTTCACTTCCTTCGTAACCCAAGTTTCTCTTTTAATGATTGGATATAAAAACGTGAAATCATCACCTTTTCCTCATTTGTAAGCTTTGCTTCAAAACGACCGCTTGTTTTAGGAGAAATAGCGGCAATAGAATCGATATTCAGAATCATCGATTTTGAAATCCTGACATAATCGTGCGCTTCAAGCTGTTTTTCAAGTTCAAATAACTTTTCCTTTAAGAGAAACACTCCATCTGACGTATACAAGAACGATCTTTTATCAACGCTTTCTATATATAAAATGTCGTGATAATAGACCTTTTTCACTCTTTCTTTCGTTGGTTCTTGTGCTAAGAAATAGGGAGCTGACTGCTCCACTTGCTGGACAAGTTTTTCAATCGCTGGATTCAGCTCATAAATGTGAAAAGAAACATACTCTGGTTTTGGCTTTTGGATGAAATGAATATCCGTTTTCATTTGTTTCTCCTCTGTTTAATAGGATTTTTCGTAATCTCTCTTCAAAATTGAATACATATACACATCATCGAATCCCTTCTGACCCAATTCATACTCTCTTAATAAACCCTCTTGTACAAAATGTATCTTCTCCAATAATTGAACAGAAGACGTATTTGCTGGATCAATGATGGCTTCAATCCGATTCAAGTTCATCTCCTGAAATCCATACCGCAACACCGCAGTAATCGCTTCCTTCATGATGCCTTTTCTCCAATGATCATGGTGTAATTCATAGCCAATTTCCGTACGGCGGTGCTGTTTTTCTAGATTGAGAAAGCCGCAGCTACCGATGATGGCTGGATTTTCTTTTAGAGATATTCCCCAGCGGATGCCTGTTTGTTCTTTGAAGATATTGTCATACCACTTGATTTCACCTTTTGTGTCTTCGATGGATTCATGTGCATCAATGCCCATGTAGCGGCAGACAGTTTCATTGGATAAATAGATGTGCATATCCTCAGCATCTGCGATCGTTGCTTGTTTTAAGATCAGTCTTTCGGTCTGTATCGTTGGAAATGATTGTGGAAATATCAGTTTATGTCTAGTCATATGTATCTCCTATAGTTTATTTTATTTAAATTATACCTGTATTGGTACAATTTGTGGAATGCTCTGATATAATATGAATTTATCATTGGGGTAATCATGTACATTCGAATTTTACTTTAAAAAAAGAGGATAAAAGAAATGGGCATTTTTCTGATCATGATTTGTATCATGATGATCACCGTATCTTTCATGATTTATTTATTTGAAAAGGGAGCCTTTCGTTCTAAGGTGTTAGTGATAATAGGTTCTGTTTTAGGTGGAGCCATACTAGTTGTCTGGATAGCTATGTTTTTTAATTTTCACTCTATCACTTTAACAGATGAATCGATAGGTCATTTTAAGATCGGTCAAACATTTAAGGGAGATCATCATTTTGTTGAGAATTCTCAATTCTCTCAGCAAAAACAGACGGTCTACATGGAAAAAGAAAATGAAGATTTTGTCGTATCAGTTGATCAACATCATCGAGTAACATCTATTTACAATCAGTCAACTCAAAAAGGTTTCAAACATCTAAGGGTGTTACAATTGGGGCAGATTATTCATCTGTGATACAAATGTATGGAAATCAATTCAAGCAGCTTTGGTTTGTCGAAGGGTATAGCAAAGGTATACAATACCAAGATCAATCAAATGACATCATTTTGGAGTTCTTTTTCAATGACGAGACACTAGCACTCATTGAACTTCGCAGTAAGCGGGAGTGAAATAGTAGAAAGTAAAAACGAGCATTCTATTGAAGTGCTCGTCTTTATGTTGTTTTTTCATAACATGCCTTACAATAAAAAACCCCTTCATTCCTTAGCCAAGCCTTCACTTCTGTCATCCCTCGTCTCTTTGGATAGACCAGCTTAACGTACACTTCTTCGTTACCTTCTATTTTTTTCTGACAGCTAGCACACGTGGGTTCTTCAAATAAAAACAATCAATATCCTCCTTTTTGTGGATATTTCTTCCATTATATCAAAAGTTCAATACGATCTTTGCGGCCTATCCTTCACTTTCTCTATTTTTGTCCGACATATGCTAAGTAAAAGAAATTTCTGTTTGTTGAAACCGTTTGAGAGAAACCTTGCTCTAACAGGTGTAGGAGGTGTGGATGAGATGAAGCAAGTGCGTCTAATTAAAAAAGCACAAAAAGGGAATGTCCTGGCATTTGAGAAATTAATGCTGATGTATCAAGAGCGTTTATATAAAACGGCTTTTCTCTACACAAGAAATAAAGAGGATTCGTTAGATGCTGTTCAGGAGACGGTCATTAAAGCGTTTAAGCATTTATCTGGCTTAAAAGAACCAGCCTATTTTTCTACATGGCTGACTCGAATTTTAATTCATACGATTTTTGCGATGAAGAAAAAGCAGCATGATGTTGTTCCGTTTGAACAGCATCATGAAAGCGTTGAGCAACATGATTTTTTGGAAGACAAGCTCGATTTAAAAAATGCACTAGATGTGTTAGATGAGCAATATCAGCTCGTGATTCAGCTATTTTATTTTCAAGATTATTCGATTTCAATGATTTCTGAACAGATGGGTGTGCCCGAAGGAACGGTCAAAACTCATTTGTATCGAGCAAGAAAGTTATTAAAGCAAACGTTGGAGAAGGAGGAGAGTGTCGATGGAACGAAAAGAAATGAAAAAGCTTTATGAAGAGATTGATGTACCAAAAGTTGAATTGACCTCTGCAATTCGTCAAGCAATGGGAGATGTGAAAGCGGAAAAGAAAAGACGTTGGTTCACATGGAATTGGAGAACGCCAATATATTCTGCCATCGTACTAATCGTTCTTTATTTTTCATCAGGCTTCCTTTTTCCTTCTCTTAATACAGCGATGGCTCGAGTACCATTGGTTGGACAGTTATATATGATGTTTCATGATAAAGTAGGAATGTCTCTTTTTCAGAGTGAGTTGGTGAAGCATGTGAATGAGGGGGCTGAATCAAGAGGGGTTACTGTGAAAGTGAACAGTGTGTACTATGATGCCGGGCGGCTTGTTTATACGTTTACTGTGGAGAATTTGAATACAAAGGAAGATTCTGTACCATTCATCGTTAGCAACTTAGATCATATAAATGAAACTTTCCAACCGAGTTACGACAATCAGGGATTGAAAAAATTAAAGGATGGCCGATATGTTGGACAAATGGAAGTCTATACAAATGGACAGACAATTAAGCAAGGTCAAAAAGCCCCAATCGTCATTTCAAAAATTGGAGATATTGTAGGGAATTGGCGTTTTGAATTACCTGTAGTGAAGCAAAAAACCACACTATTAGCAGGACAAAAAGACGTGTCTATTTTAAATGGACGTTATCAAATAAGAAATGTAAAGGTAGAAAATGGAGTGAATGGCTCTGTTATTCAATATGCCATTGATTACAATGGTTTTGCCAAAGATGATAGAGTCAGTATAGATGGAATGAAGGATAATTTAGGGAATGAGTACGAGTTAGAATTAGGAACAAGGTTAGGAAGAAAACCACTTTCTCCTAAAAAAAATAGAGTCGATCATATAACCATTTTGAATCAGCCAATCAATCCAAAGGCGACTGAATTGACATTTGACACATCTGTGGATATCGAACGAGAATACAGCCACATCATTCCTCTCAAGACAAAGCTGCCTGTGCAGTTCGAAACAAAGCATCATGGAATTGGGATCAAAATCAATAAAATAGAGCAAAAAGGACGTTCTGTGATTGTTGATTATCAATTTACTGGAGTAGACCAGAAAGAATTAGATGAGGATGTGATGAAGAATATCGGTGAATTCATTGGATTAGGCGATGTTGAAAAGATGAAATCATGGCCCAATCCACAAGCAGACTATGAAAGCGGATATTACTTGAAGGGGAACCATGCGAAGATGACGAATTTAAAGACAGCTTCCATGCAATCCACCTTTGAATTTGATGATAAGAATTTAGAAACTTTATCATTAAAACATTTTTCTTTTAAAGAATATGGGCTTTACCTTGATTTGTCAGAACTGAATATGTTGGCACCACAGAAGGCGATAACGGTAACCATTCCAGTCAAAAAAGAAACATCAAAAGCTAGTCAATAAATAAGAAAGCGAACATGATTACACATGTTCGCTTTTTGTCTGCTTTTGAACCAGCTGATTGAACGAGTACCGAATCAACATCAACGCAACAAAACTGGCTAACCCGCCAATCCAACTTAAATTCGTTACATTTGTATATTGAATAATCAGACCACCCATTGACGAGCCGAGCATCATGCCGATATTCATAATCGCTGTATTAAAGCTCAGCACGGTTTCCGATGTTTCGGGTTTTAGGGAGATGAGATAAAATTGCTTCGCTGGTGTTGTTGTCCATGTGGCGGTGCCCCAAATGGCGAGCGTGATGAAGACGCCAACTACAGAAAATTGTGTAAAGGATAATGCAAAGAGCATGAGCATCTGAACCGTGATGCTGATTGAAATGGTTCGGTTTGGTCCCCATTGATCGACAGCGTATCCACCAAAGCGCGAGCCAATAAAAGCGGAGATGCCTAAGACAAGCAAGGCAATGCTTGTCAGTTCAAGTGTAAATCCGGATGTCTGCCGCAATAATGGTGAAATGTAAGCAAATACCATCGTGTAACCTAAAATCCAAAAGGCTGTCGTGGCTAAGCCGCTTAACACCCTACGGTCTTGAAGAATTTGCATTTGCTGTTTGAATGGCACATGGGAATGTCCCTCCATAGGCGGTAATAATCGATACAGAAGAAACAAGAGACAAGCGGTCCCTATTGCAATGATGAGAAAAATGGCATGCCAATCTACATATCCTGCTAAAAATGTTCCAATCGGTACACCGAGTACTAGTGAAACTGTAAATCCAGTGATCACCGTTGCCATCGCACTCCCCTTTTTTTCTGGCGGGGCGAGCTGCGCTGCATAATTTGTTGCGAGCACAATATATAAGCCGCCACTCATGGCCATGATGACTCGCGAGAGCATGAGCAGCATAAAGTGATGGCTAAAAAAGGCAAGCACATTACCTGCTATAAACATGGAAATCGCCGATAAAAGAACCTTTTTTCGATTCAATTTCGATGTGGCCATGACTAAAAAGAGGGCACCCACGGCATAAAAAAGAGAATAGATGGTGATGAGCTGTCCCGCAACCGGGATGGAGATGCGCAGATCGTCAGAAATGATGTCCAGTATGCCTGATACGACGAATTCTGAAGTACCTGTGACGAAAGAACCGACGGCTAAAAGAAATATGAGCAATGGATATGATGTACTTTTCATTTTGAACCCTTCCTTTATGTTGAAACGTTGTATTCATTTTAAATTCCGTGCTAACATAAGTAAAATTGATGTTTTTCATGAAAGGGATGAGTGAATACTCATGAGCTTTGTTCGATTCGAGACGATGGCTAAGGTGGTCGAGCTAGGCAGTTTTACCGCTGCAGCTGAAGCATTAAATATGACACAGTCTGCCGTGAGTCATGCGGTGGCAAGTTTAGAGACGGAGTGGGGTGTGTCTTTATTCGTGCGTGACCGAAAAAAGGGCATTACGCTGACAGACACCGGCGAAACCCTTCTTCCGCATATAAGAGAAGTGCTAAATCGAGTAGAGAAAATTCAACAGGAAATTGCGCTCACCAAAAATATTGAATCTGGCTTGATTCGGATTGGAACATTTGCCAGTGCATCCGCTTGTTTATTGCCAAAGCTACTTGTGAGCTATCAGAAAAAGCACCCAAAGATTGAATTTAAATTCTATGAGGGGACATATGAAGAAATATTGGAGTGGCTCGATTCTGGCATTATTGATGTTGGGTTTGTTGTAAAAGGTAAAGCGGATGAATCGTTTGATCTATTGCCACTTATGAAAGATAAAATGGTGGTCGCTTATCACGAAAATCATCGTTTTAAGCAGCAGCCAATTGTAGACATGGAAGAATTAGCGGACGAACCGTTTATTATGCCAACTGGCATGTATCAGTCCCATGTAGAGGATATTTTTGCAGAGGCGCAAATCAAGCCGTCTATTTTATTTGAAGTGCATGATTGTACGACCATTGCCCGCATGGTTGGGGAAGGACTTGGTGTGACGATAGGTCCTGAGTTATTCCTAAAAACGCAGCAACTTGTGAAGATCAGTCATCTGAATGTATCGCATCATCGTGAGGTGGCGCTTGCCTGTCCATCGCTCACGCAAGCTTCTCCTGCTGTGAAGGCATTTTTCGATGTAGCAGAAACGGTTTTTTCCAGAATTCAGTGATGGGTGTATAAAGAACTAGATGTGATTTTCCAAATTCGTGTAATAAGACGAATGAAGCGGACATTTCTTTGAAAAATGTTCGCTTTTTGTATTGTGTTTTAAAAATGAAGTTGGTACAATAGACACAGAAATCAAATAGATAGAAGTCGTATAATGGCGGGGATATGGCCCGCAAGTTTCTACCAAGCTACCGTAAATGGCTTGACTACGTCAATTCACACTCGTTTGATATAAATCATGCATTGTTCTTGTTTGATGTCACGGTCTGAATTCACATTGTAGTCAAGCGTCCCAAAAACTGTTGGGGCGTTTTTTATTTGACTTGTGAATGGGACAGACTAAAGCAAAAGGACATGAAGGGAGTCAGTTGGCTTTGAAACAGTTTTTTCAGTTTGATGAGTTAGGTACGAATTATCGCAGAGAGATCATCGGCGGTTTAACGACATTTTTGTCGATGGCTTACATCTTGTTTGTCAATCCGATCACACTTGCTTTAGTAGCAGTACCGGATTTTCCAGATAAATTACGAATTGATCAGGGGGCTGTTTTTACAGCTACAGCGTTAGCTTCTGCGGCAGGTTGTTTCCTCATGGGATTGATCGCCAGGTATCCGATTGCGATTGCACCAGGTATGGGACTGAATGCGTTCTTCGCTTTCTCGGTGGTTCTTGGTATGGGGATCTCATGGCAGGCAGCACTTTCCGGTGTGTTTGTGTCAGGATTGATTTTCGTTGCTCTTTCTTTAACAGGTTTCCGTGAAAAAATCATCAATGCCATTCCGGCTGAGCTGAAGCTGGCAGTTGGTGCAGGGATTGGTTTGTTCATTACATTCGTAGGTCTTCAAGGCTCTGGCATTATTGCCAATAACGATAATACGCTCGTTTCGATTGGAAACATTCATAGTGGTCCTGTCCTGTTGACGGTATTTGGAATCGTTGTGACTGTCATTTTAATGGTTCTTCGAGTGAATGCAGGTGTCTTCATTGGGATGCTTGTGACAGCCATTGCTGGAATGATCTTTGGTCTTGTGCCAGTTCCATCTCAAATTATCGGAAGCATTCCAAGTTTGTCTCCAACCTTTGGTCAAGCTTTGATTCACTTGCCAGACATCTTCTCCATTCAAATGCTTGTGGTTATTTTAACGTTCCTATTCGTTGGATTCTTTGATACAGCTGGTACACTTGTGGCTGTGGCAACGCAGGCTGGTTTAATGAAAAATAATGAGCTGCCTCGTGCAGGAAGAGCGCTTCTGGCGGATTCTTCTTCTATCGTCGTCGGTTCTGTTCTTGGAACATCAACGACGACGTCTTATGTTGAATCTAGTTCAGGTGTTGCTGCGGGTGCTCGCTCTGGTTTTGCAGCCGTCGTGACAGGTATTTTCTTCTTACTTGCGATGTTCTTCTCGCCACTATTATCTGTCGTGACATCGAATGTAACGGCACCTGCTTTAATCATTGTCGGTGCACTGATGGTAGCACCTCTTGCGAAGATCGCATGGGATCGTTTTGAAATTGCGGTACCGGCCTTCTTAACGATGATTATGATGCCACTCACATATAGTATTGCAACAGGGATTGCGATTGGTTTCATTTTCTACCCGATCACCATGATCTTTAAAGGAAAAGCAAAAGAAGTGCATCCAATTATGTACGGCCTGTTTGTCATCTTTATTCTATATTTTGCTTTTTTAAATCATTAATCATTTGTCTGAAACAGCAGCTCATGAAGGCTGCTGTTTTTTGTAGGGAAATTTTAAAAACATAGTTGACTTATAGGAATTATGTGTTTATGATAAAAAGACATAATTCGCTGATTGGATCACCAAAGGCGCTTTGATTTCCTTTTTTCTATAGAAGGGTTCAGAGTGCCTTTTTTCTTGCATTCATCATAACGGGAGGGGATGACTTGTCACGCTGGCTTAGGCAGGTGATTGAGCGGAAAAAGCAGGTATTGATTGAGCAGCTCCTTTTATGGGGGCATGAAGAAAAACATGAAGCGCTCATGCATTATACGATTCATGAGCTGGAAAATGAGGTTCTCTATTTAAAAGAGCGAAAGCAAAATTAGTGGGATGGGGGATGAGCGATGGATGAACAAAAGCTGAATTTTATTTTATCTGCCTTAAAAGGGATTGAATACGGGTCGGTGGTGATCACCATTCATAATGGACAAATTACACAAGTCGATACGACAGAAAAGACTCGTTTCCCCGCACACCAAGAGAATCTTCGGATTCAGAAAGCAAAGCAGGCGCGCTATCGTTCATGAAAAGTGATGAAAGATGATGAAAAGCTGATCCACTCATCAGCTTTTTTGTTTTGTCTTATTTTCTCTCCATTTAAAACCTCTACATTCTTTTATCCGTCTATTCGTATGAACGTCAAGGAATCTTGACTGAATAGAGAGACTCCGCTACTTTAATAGGAGTCATCCGGACAGGTCACCTGAGCCTGTGCGGATTGTCTGAGATAGGAGTTGATATGGGATGTTAGAGAAAGATCAAGAGCAGGTCACATCTGAAACGAAAAACGAAGAGCCATCAATAGATCAAGAAACAAGGCAGTCCCGCCTCAGCCGCAGTGCTGCAAAACGAGGAAGAACGGCTAAGCCAGCTGATGAAGAGGGTTCAGCCATTCAGCGCATCGCAAGAGGTGTTGGAGGTGCGTTTAAGCGCTACGGCTCATATGGGTTTGCGATGTTAAAATCACCGAGTCGTGCGATCCATCAAGCGGACACTTTACGCATGAAGTACGCCTGGATTTCAATTGTGTTATTCAGTGTGTTTTTTGCTTTAGGCAACTACGTTCAATTAAAGGCGTCAAAGACCCGTTTATTAGGTTTTGGTATTCATTATTCTTTTGGTGACGCCTTTTTAAAGGTAGCGGTCTTTACACTCATTTTGTTGACACTGATGATGCTGACGGTTTGGGTGCTCGGTAAGTACATGCTGAAAGGAAACATATCGCTGAAAGAAGTGATCATGAAGTTCGGTGCCGTGCTTGTGCCGGTTTTGGTTTTATCTATCCTTTGGCTTGTATTTGCCATGCTGAATATTCCATATGTAACGGTGATTTTATCCGTCATGATGTTTTTCGGTCTTCAGCTGATTGCCATTGTGCTCTTCCGCTCCATTCAATCAGAGCAAGAAGCTGTGCGGGGAGACTTGATGTATGCCGGCTGGGTCTTTTTGTTGATTGAGCTCGTCATCATTGCCCTTTTATGGGGCATTGTCGGAGAGTATTTGATCCCATCACTTGTTCCAGTTCGGTTTGGATAAAACACGTTTCAGCGTGTACTCGGTCTTTTTAAAATTCAAAGGCCTTCTATCACGCTGAAAAAAGACAAAGGGTTAAAATAAAGTATATTTTAGCCCTTTATCAACCATCTAAAGCCTCCTTTTGAAAAAGGAGGTTTTTCATGTTGAGAAGAGGAAAAAACGGGTAAACTCTTGGTAACAAAGACCACCCCTTGTTGTCGAAAGATATATGTGTTTTTCTCGCGCAAATTTGATTGTATCAAGGTTTGTTCTCTAGTAGAATATGGGGTGCTTTATTTGATTTTTAGTGCAGGGGGTTCGAATCGTGCTTCAACAACTTTTATCCAATGCGTTCACCATGGTTTTGATTATTTTAGTGATTAACATTGTTTATGTCTCTTTTTCCACTATGCGTTTAATTTTAACAATGAAAGGCAGAAGGTATGCAGCCGCTTTTGCTGGTACTGTCGAGATGCTGATTTATGTCATTGGTTTGAGTATCGTATTAGATAACTTAGATCAAGTACAAAATGTCATTGCGTATGCGCTAGGTTATGGAATTGGAATCATTGTCGGGATGAAAATTGAAGAGAAGCTGGCACTTGGCTACATTACTGTGAACGTGATTACAAAAGAAATCGATCTAGATCTCCCAAAACAATTGAGAGAAAAAGGATATGGCGTCACCAACTGGGTAGTAGGAGGTCTTGAAGGAGACCGGTCAGCGATGCAAATTTTAACACCGAGAAAATATGAACTGCAATTATATGAAACGATTAAAACGCTTGATTCAAAGGCGTTTATCATTTCGTATGAGCCCAAAACGATTCATGGCGGCTTCTGGGTGAAGGCTGTGAAGAAAAGGAGAATTAAAGAATGACCGCAAAACCAAAGAAAAAGAAATTCTACGTGGAAGACAACATGACGATTGATCAAGTGTTGTCCCAGATGGCGGAGGAAGGCTACTCACCTGTCCGACGAATGGAGGAGCCCATCTTTCAGGAAAAGAAGGAAAATGGGTCGATTCAGATCATTCCGATTGGGAAAAAAATCGTATTTGAGGGAAAAATACTCTAAATCCGAACATTAAAACGACGACTTCATAGATTGTTCGATAAATCCGTTGACATCATGAACATCCGTTGTTAAGATAAACATGAAATCAAAACACGAGCCTCATATAATCTTGGGAATATGGCCCATAAGTTTCTACCCAGTTACCGTAAATGACTGGACTATGCAGGATAGTGAACAAAACTGACATGGCGTTTTAAAAGCGAACAGCGCTTACCATGGCCCGGTTTGTGTTGCTTCCTAACAATGCAATACAAACCGGGCCTTTTTGTTCGGCGTTTGACAAGCTACTTAGGTTTGGGAAGCGTGTCAAACGATACAAAATCGAATAATAGCTTAAAGGTGGGGACAAAATGAAGCCGCTTGTAGGTGTCATCATGGGAAGTACATCTGATTGGGAAACAATGAAACATGCGTGCGATATCTTAGAGGAATTGAACATTCCGTATGAAAAACAGGTTGTATCCGCACATCGGACACCTGATTTGATGTTTGAATATGCGACTGAAGCAAGAGGTAAAGGACTCAAGGTCATTATTGCCGGTGCTGGAGGCGCAGCACATTTACCGGGGATGGTCGCAGCAAAAACGACACTGCCGGTCATTGGTGTGCCCGTACAATCAAAAGCATTAAACGGGCTGGATTCCTTATTATCCATCGTTCAAATGCCAGGCGGTGTACCTGTTGCCACAGTGGCAATTGGCAAAGCCGGTGCAACAAATGCAGGGCTTCTAGCCGCACAAATGATTTCAGCATTCGATGAAGCCGTTGCAGCACGCCTTGAAGAAAGAAGAGAGCAAACAAAACAAACTGTATTAGAAAGCAGTGATCAGCTTGGCTAAGCAGACCATTTTTCCAAACGCAACCATTGGTATCATCGGCGGCGGACAGCTTGGCAGATACATGGCCGTCAGTGCAAAGCAAATGGGTTACCGTGCAGCAGTTCTTGACCCCGTCACACATTCACCTTGTGGACAGGTTGCTGATACAGAAATCACAGCCGCATACAGTGACCTTAAAGCGATCAGGCAGCTGGCGGACATCAGTGATGTGGTCACATATGAATTTGAAAACATTGATTATGATGCACTCAATCAACTGAAGGAAGAGGCGTATTTACCGCAAGGAAGCGAACTCCTTCTTTTAACCCAAAACCGTGAAACGGAGAAAAAAGGGATTGTAGATGCAGGCTGTGAAGTCGCCCCTTATCGCATCGTTCATGATGAGAAGGAGCTGGAAGACGCAGTAAATGCGCTTGGTTTGCCAGCTGTGCTGAAAACATGCAGAGGTGGTTACGACGGTAAAGGACAGTACGTCATTAAAGAGAAGGATCAGCTTCATGAAGCTGTTGCACTTCTCACTCATGGGACATGTATTTTAGAAAGCTGGGTTCCTTTCCAAATGGAACTGTCCGTGATTGTGACGCGGTCTGTTCATGGAGAAATTGCGACATTCCCAGTCGCTGAGAACATTCATAAGCACAATATTTTATTCCAAAGCATCGTGCCTGCACGGGTAGATGGCAGCATTCAGGAGAAAGCAAAAGAACTGGCAACAACGCTTGCTGAAAAGCTAGGGCTAGTCGGTACGCTTGCTGTTGAACTGTTCTTGACAAATGAAGGGAAGCTGCTCGTCAATGAACTGGCACCGCGCCCGCATAACTCTGGACATTACACATTGGATTTATGTGAGACGAGTCAGTTTGAACAGCACATTCGCGCCATATGCGGTTTGCCTCTTGGCGGAACAGCTCTTTTATCAGAGGGCATGATGGTGAATTTGCTGGGCGATGAAGTGGACATCCCAAAAGAACATCCTGAGCTTCTAAAGGAAGCGAAGCTTTATCTATATGGCAAACATGAAGTAAAAGCCGGCCGTAAAATGGGGCATATGACATTTATGAAACAGCTTGATGATGAATGGATGGCAAACATCACAAAGATATGGACTGAAAGAGATGGAGGAAACGGGAAATGATCGAACGTTACGCACGACCAGAAATGTCAGCAATCTGGACAGAGGAAAACAAATTTAATGCATGGCTTGAAGTAGAAATTCTCGCTTGTGAAGCTTGGGCAGAACTTGGCATCATTCCGAAAGAAGACGTTGTGACAATGCGCAAGAATGCAAGCTTTGATATTGGACGTATTTTGGAGATTGAACAAGACACGCGCCACGACGTGGTTGCCTTTACGCGTGCTGTATCTGAATCTCTAGGAGAAGAAAGAAAGTGGGTTCATTACGGGTTAACATCTACAGACGTAGTGGATACGGCGCTTTCATATCTATTAAAACAGGCGAACGATATTTTGCTCAAGGACATTGAGAGATTTGTTGACATACTAAAAGAAAAAGCAAAAGAGCACAAATATACAGTCATGATGGGTCGTACGCACGGTGTACACGCTGAACCGACAACATTTGGCTTGAAGCTTGCTCTTTGGTACGAGGAAATGAAGCGTAACTTAGAACGTTTTAAACAAGCAAAAGCCGGCATCGAATACGGCAAAATCTCTGGTGCTGTTGGCACATATGCGAACATCGACCCGTTTGTTGAGCAATATGTATGTGAGAAACTTGGCATCAAAGCTGCACCAATTTCAACCCAAACCTTGCAGCGTGACCGTCATGCAGATTACATGGCAACCCTTGCTTTAGTGGCAACAAGCATTGAGAAATTTGCTGTTGAAATTCGTGGTCTTCAAAAGAGTGAAACACGTGAAGTAGAAGAATTCTTTGCAAAAGGACAAAAGGGATCATCAGCGATGCCGCATAAACGAAACCCAATCGGTTCTGAAAATATGACGGGAATTGCCCGCGTCATCCGTGGTTATATGCTGACTGCTTATGAAAATGTACCGCTTTGGCATGAGCGTGATATTTCTCATTCATCTGCTGAACGCATCATTTTACCAGATGCAACGATTGCACTGAACTATATGCTGAACCGTTTCTCTAATATTGTGAAGAACTTGACGGTCTTCCCTGAGAATATGAAACGCAACATGGACCGCACACTTGGCTTGATCTACTCTCAGCGCGTTCTTCTTGCACTTATTGATACAGGTATGGCACGTGAAGAAGCATATGACACGGTTCAGCCAAAGGCGATGGAAGCTTGGGAAAAACAAGTACCATTCCGTTCATTAGTAGAAGCAGAAGAGAAAATCACCTCACGCTTAACACCTGAACAAATCGCTGACTGCTTCGATTACAACTATCACTTGAAAAATGTCGATATGATTTTCGAACGTCTAGGTCTTGCGTAAGAAATGGGCCGCCTGCTAGTCAGGCGCCTAATCCTGAAAATTGCCAACATTCAAATTAGGAGGCCAATCTGAATGACTGTGAAACAAGAACTTCTCTACGAAGGCAAAGCGAAAAGAATCTATCAGACCGATGACGAGCATATTTTATATGTTGAATATAAAGACTCAGCTACAGCATTTAACGGTGAAAAGAAAGCGGAAATTGAAGGCAAAGGCAGACTGAATAACGAAATTTCCAGCTTGATTTTTCAAATGCTACATGAGAAAGGGATCAATAATCACTTTGTTAAACGCCTATCTGAAACAGAACAGCTCATTCAAAAGGTAGACATCGTACCGCTTGAAGTCGTTGTGCGAAACGTGGTGGCAGGCAGTATGTCAAAACGTCTTGGGATTCCAGAGGGAACGAAACTGGACACACCTTTGATCGAGTTTTACTACAAAGATGATGCACTTGGCGATCCGCTCATTACAGAAGATCATATTCGCATTTTACATGCAGCGACACCTGAGCAGGTCGAGGAAATGAAACAAATCACAAGACAAGTGAATGAAGAATTGAAGCAAATCTTCTCAGATTGCCATGTGAATTTAATTGATTTCAAGCTTGAATTCGGAATAGATCACGAGAATCGTATTTTGCTAGCTGATGAGATTTCACCTGATACGTGCAGGCTTTGGGATAAAGACACAAACGAAAAGCTTGATAAAGACGTGTTCAGACGAAACCTGGGCGGCTTAACAAATGCATACGAAGAAATTTTCAAAAGACTTGGAGGCCATAAACATGTATAAAGTGAAAATTTTTGTCAGCTTAAAAGAGAGCGTTCTTGATCCACAAGGAAGTGCCGTGCAGCACGCTTTGCACAGCATGTCTTATCAGGAAGTAAAGGATGTCCGTATCGGGAAATATATGGAGCTAGTCATTGAGAAATCAGAACGTGACTTAGATACAGTGGTCAAAGAAATGTGTGAAAAATTGCTTGCCAACACGGTGATTGAAGATTACCGCTATGAGGTGGAGGAGGTTGTCGCACAGTGAAGTTTGCAGTGATCGTCTTGCCTGGCTCTAACTGTGATATCGATATGTACCATGCGATTCAAGATGAGTTAGGTGAACAAGTTGAATATGTATGGCACGACGAAACGAGTCTTGATGGTTTTGACGGTGTACTCGTACCAGGCGGTTTCTCTTATGGGGATTACTTAAGATGCGGTGCGATTGCTCGTTTTTCTAACATCATGCCGGCTGTGAAAAAAGCAGCTGCGGAAGGAAAACCTGTTCTTGGTGTTTGTAACGGGTTCCAAATTCTTCAGGAGCTTGGCATTCTGCCAGGTGCAATGAGACGAAATAAAGATCTAAAATTTATCTGTCGTCCAGTTGAACTCATTGTAGAGAACAACGAAACGCAATTTACAAGCGGTTATCAAAAAGGTGAATCGATTACGATTCCTGTAGCACACGGAGAAGGCAACTTCTACTGTGACGAAGACACGTTAGCGAAGCTGATTGAACGAGGCCAAATCGCTTTCACTTACGGTGACGATATTAACGGCAGTGTCAATCGAATTGCAGGTGTAACGAATGAACAGGGCAATGTACTCGGCATGATGCCGCACCCTGAGCGCGCGGTTGACTCATTACTAGGCAGCGCAGACGGACTTAAATTGTTTCAATCTATCGTGAAAAATTGGAGGGACACTCATGTCACTACTGCTTGAACCAAGTCACAAGCAAATTAAAGAAGAGAAATTGTATCAGCAAATGGGATTGAGTGATGAAGAATTCGCTTTAATCGAATCCATTATTGGCAGGCTGCCAAACTACACAGAAACGGGTATCTTTTCTGTCATGTGGTCAGAGCATTGCAGTTATAAAAACTCAAAGCCTGTTTTAAGCAAATTCCCGACAAAAGGAGAGCATGTTCTTCAAGGTCCTGGGGAAGGCGCTGGAATCGTTGATATTGGAGACAACCAAGCGGTTGTATTTAAAATCGAATCACATAACCATCCATCTGCAATTGAACCGTATCAAGGAGCGGCAACAGGTGTCGGCGGAATCATCCGTGATGTATTCTCCATGGGTGCTCGTCCAATTGCGGTATTAAACTCTCTTCGTTTTGGTGAACTGACTTCACCGCGCGTGAAGTACTTGTTTGAAGAAGTAGTGGCAGGGATTGCAGGCTATGGAAACTGTATCGGTATTCCAACAGTCGGCGGAGAAGTTCATTTTGATCAAAGCTATGAAGGCAACCCGCTCGTTAACGCGATGTGTGTAGGGTTAATCAACCATGAAGACATCAAGAAAGGGCAGGCAAAAGGTGTCGGCAATACGGTCATGTACGTTGGTGCTAAAACGGGACGTGACGGGATTCACGGTGCAACATTTGCGTCTGAAGAATTTTCTGATGAATCAGAAGAAAAACGTTCAGCGGTTCAAGTCGGCGATCCGTTCATGGAAAAGCTTTTGCTTGAAGCATGTCTTGAAGTCATCAAAAATGATGCGCTTGTGGGCATTCAAGATATGGGAGCGGCTGGCTTAACTAGCTCAAGTGCAGAGATGGCAAGTAAAGCTGGTTCAGGTATCGAAATGAACCTAGACCTGATCCCGCAGCGTGAAACAGGCATGTCAGCGTATGAAATGATGCTGTCTGAATCCCAAGAGAGAATGCTGTTGGTCATTGAAAAAGGCCGTGAGCAAGAAATCATTGATATTTTTGAAAAATACGATCTTGAAGCAGTCTCAGTCGGTCATGTGACAGACGATAAAATGCTTCGTTTACTCCATCAAGGAGAAGTAGTGTGTGAGCTTCCAGTTGATGCACTTGCAGAAGAAGCACCGGTTTATCACAAGCCGTCAAGTGAGCCTGCATACTATCGTGAGTTTTTAGAAACAAAAGTGGAAGCTCCAGCGATCACAGATGCAGCAGATACATTGAAACAGCTGTTAAAGCAGCCAACGATTGCGAGTAAAGAATGGGTTTACGATCAATACGACTATATGGTTCGTACAAACACAGTCGTTGCACCTGGCTCTGATGCGGGTGTGCTCAGAATCCGTGGGACGAAAAAAGCTCTTGCGATGACAACAGATTGTAACGCACGTTATCTCTACCTTGATCCAGAGGTTGGCGGTAAGATCGCCGTTGCAGAAGCCGCACGTAACATTGTCTGCTCAGGCGCTCGTCCGCTTGCAGTAACAGATAACTTGAACTTCGGTAACCCGGAGAAACCAGAAATCTTCTGGCAGATTGAAAAATCTGCTGATGGCATTAGCGAAGCTTGCCGTACATTAAGTACACCGGTCATCGGCGGTAACGTCTCTTTATATAACGAGTCAAATGGAACAGCCATTTACCCAACGCCAGTCATTGGCATGGTTGGTTTGATTGAAGATACAGCTCATATTACGACTCAATCGTTCCAGCAGGCAGGTGATGTGATTTTCGTCATTGGTGAAACGAAGGAAGAATTCGCAGGCAGTGAGCTTCAAAAAATGACAGAAGGCCGTATCTACGGAAAAGCACCAGAAATTGATTTGGATGTAGAGCTGGCGCGTCAAGAAGCCCTATTAGCAGCGATTCAAAACGGACTTGTTCAGTCAGCACATGATGTGTCTGAAGGCGGTCTTGGTGTAGCACTAGCTGAAAGTACATTTGGAACAGACGGTCTTGGCGCTGATATCCAGCTCGATCTAAACAGCGCAGCATCACTATTCAGTGAATCACAGTCACGTTTTGTCGTCACAGTGAAACCAGAAAATCGCGAAGCGTTTGCTGCGGCTGTGCAAGATGCAAAAGAAGTCGGAACGGTCACAAATGATGGTGTATTCACTGTCAAAAATCAAGAAGGACAACAATGGATTCATGCGGCAGTCAACGAGCTTGAACGCGCATGGAAAGGAGCGATCCCATGCTTGCTGAAATCAGAGGCTTAAACGAAGAATGTGGCGTCTTTGGGGTTTGGGGACACGAAGAAGCCCCGCAAATCACCTATTACGGATTGCATAGCCTTCAGCACCGAGGACAAGAAGGTGCGGGAATTATTGCAACAGACGGTGAAAACCTGACGTCACACAAAGGCCTTGGACTGATTACGGAAGTGTTCCAAAATGGTGAGCTTAAGGATTTAAAGGGAAAAGGTGCGATCGGACACGTTCGGTATGCGACAGCAGGCGGAGGCGGCTTTGAGAATGTGCAGCCCCTCTTCTTCCGCTCGCAAAACAATGGCAGTCTTGCCCTTGCTCATAATGGAAACTTGGTCAATGCAACGCAATTAAAACAGCAGCTAGAGAACCAAGGAAGTATTTTTCAAACGTCTTCTGATACAGAAGTGCTTGCTCACTTAATTAAGCGCAGCGGATATATGGATTTGAAGGATCAAATCAAAAATGCTCTGTCTATGTTAAAAGGAGCTTATGCTTTCTTAATCATGACGGAAACAGAAATGATCGTAGCACTTGATCCGAACGGATTACGCCCACTTTCACTTGGTATGCTTGGAGATGCTTATGTTGTCGCTTCTGAAACATGTGCATTTGATGTCGTTGGTGCTACCTATTTACGAGATGTAGAGCCTGGCGAAATGCTGATCATTAATGATGAAGGCTTAAAATCTGAGCGCTTCTCGATGAACATTAACCGCAGCATGTGCAGCATGGAATACATTTATTTCTCAAGACCGGACAGCAATATCAATGGCATCAATGTGCATAGTGCGAGAAAGAATCTTGGCAAGAAGCTTGCAGAAGAAGCACATGTCGAAGCAGATGTCGTGACAGGTGTGCCAGACTCCAGTATTTCTGCAGCGATTGGTTATGCCGAAGCAACAGGTATTCCATATGAGCTAGGTTTAATTAAAAACCGTTATGTCGGCCGGACATTTATTCAGCCGTCTCAAGCATTGCGTGAGCAGGGCGTGCGCATGAAGCTGTCTGCTGTGCGTGGGGTGGTCGAAGGCAAACGTGTCGTCATGGTGGATGATTCCATCGTACGAGGAACAACAAGCCGCCGAATTGTGACGATGCTAAGAGAAGCAGGTGCGACGGAAGTGCATGTACGCATCAGTTCACCGCCAATTGCTCATCCGTGTTTTTATGGAATTGATACGTCTACACACGAAGAGCTGATTGCGTCATCTCATTCAGTGGAAGAAATTAGACAGGAAATCGGTGCAGACTCCATTGCATTTTTATCTGTAGACGGTTTAATGGACGGGATTGGCAGAAAGTATGATGATCCGCAGCGCGGTCAGTGTTTAGCATGCTTTACTGGAAAATACCCGACCGAAATTTATGAAGATACTGTCCTTCCTCATGTGAAGGAAACAGTCCTGACGAAATAATCGAATAATGGAGCAGCAGTCAACGTGATTTGATATGCTGCTCTTTCATTCTGCCGAAAATACATGAAAGACAAGCAGATAAAAGGAGTGAATGGGATGTCAGAAGCATATAAAAACGCCGGTGTCGACATCGAAGCAGGATACGAAGCCGTCAAACGAATGAAAACACACGTAGAACGTACAAAAAGAGCAGGTGTCATGGGCGCTCTAGGTGGATTTGGCGGGATGTTTGATTTATCTGAACTGCCATACAAAAAGCCCGTTCTTGTCTCAGGAACAGATGGTGTTGGTACGAAATTAAAGCTCGCTTTTTTAATGGATCAACACGATACGATCGGTGTAGATGCTGTTGCTATGTGTGTGAACGATGTACTTGCACAAGGGGCAGAGCCGCTCTTTTTCTTAGATTACTTAGCAGTTGGAAAAGCAGATCCTTTGAAAATTGAATCCATCGTCAAAGGTGTAGCTGACGGATGCGAGCAGTCTGGTTCAGCGCTTGTCGGCGGAGAGACAGCAGAAATGCCGGGTCTTTACACAGAAGAAGAATATGATATTGCTGGATTTTCTGTAGGTGTCGTTGAAAAGGATGAAATCGTCACAGGGGAGAATATCAAGGAAGGGCATTTGCTGATTGGACTCAGCTCTAGCGGAATTCATAGCAATGGCTATTCTCTTGTACGAAAAGTATTGCTTGAAGATGCGGGCCTAGATCTTCACCAAACGTATGAACCTTTTACAAGACCACTTGGAGAAGAGCTGCTTGAACCGACGAAGATTTATGTCAAGCCTGTTCTTAAACAAGTGAAAGCTGGCAAAGTTGATGGTATGGCACATGTGACAGGCGGCGGCTTTATTGAGAATTTACCACGTATGCTGCCTGAAGGACTTGGTGTGGAGATTGATAACGGCTCATGGCCAGTTCCGCCTATTTTCTCCTTTATTCAAGAAAAAGGGCAATTGAAAGCAGAAGAGATGTTCAATGTATTTAATATGGGTATCGGCTTTGTCCTAGCCGTCAAAGAGGATGATCTCGTCGATGTGATCAGCGGACTTGAACAAGACGGAGAGAAAGCCTTCCTTATCGGACGAGTTCAAAAAGGAGAAGGCGTCACTTTCGGTGGTGGAAGCCTCTCATGAAAAAGTTTGCGATCTTCGCCTCTGGAAGCGGGACAAATTTTCAAGCCATTATTGATACGTTAAAAGAAGAACAGTGGCCGGCAAAAGCCGCCATTGTGATCTGTGATAAACCGGGTGCGAAGGTGCTGGAGCGGGCAGAGAAAGAGGGCATTCCGTCCTTTTCTTTTACGCCGAAGGCTTTCCCGAGTAAAGCCGCTTTTGAGCAAACCATCATTGAACAGCTGAAGCTGCATGAAGTGGAATGGATTTTCCTCGCTGGGTATATGCGACTGATCGGTCCGACATTGCTTGATGCATTTAGAGGGAAAATCGTGAATATCCACCCTTCTTTATTGCCAGCATTTCCTGGACTCGATGCGATTGGACAAGCCTATCAAGCAGGAGTCAAAGTGGCTGGTATCACGGTTCATTATGTCGACGAAGGCATGGATACCGGCCCGATTATTGATCAAGCAGCCATTCATATTGAACAAGGGGAAGACCTTGAATCCATTGAAAAAAGAATGCATGAATTAGAACACACACTATATCCAAAAGTGATCAAATCACTTTTAGAATTATCTTAATGAGGTGACAAAGGCATGACGATCAAACGCGCATTAATCAGTGTTTCCGATAAAACAAATCTTGTACCTTTTGTGAAAGAACTAACAGAACTTGGCGTTGAAGTGATTTCAACTGGTGGTACACACAAACTTCTTCAAGAGAACGGCATTGATGTCATTGGTATTTCTGAAGTGACTGGCTTCCCAGAAATCATGGACGGACGACTCAAAACGCTTCATCCGAACATTCACGGTGGACTGTTAGCAGTGAGAGAAAACGATGAGCATATGGCACAGATCGAAAAGCACGGCATTCAACCGATTGATCTTGTCGTTGTGAATCTATATCCATTTAAAGAGACCATTTCCAAAGACGATGTCACGTATGAAGAAGCGATTGAAAACATTGATATTGGCGGACCGGGTATGCTTCGTGCTGCTTCTAAAAACCATCAGGATGTCACGGTGATTGTAGACCCGCGTGATTATGATTCTGTCGTTCAACAAATCAAAGAAGGCGGCGTTTCACTAGAGAAAAAACGTGAGCTTGCAGCAAAAGTATTCCGTCATACAGCTGCTTACGATGCCCTGATTGCGGATTATTTAACGAACTTTGTTGGCGAAACAGAGCCAGAACAGTTCACAGTCACATTTGAGAAAAAACAATCTCTTCGTTATGGAGAAAACCCGCACCAAGCGGCGACGTTCTATGAAAATGCGCTTCCAAGCAAAGGCTCTTTAGCTACTGCAACGCAATTACATGGAAAAGAACTTTCCTACAACAATATCAAAGATGCAGATGCTGCTCTTCAAATTGTACGTGAATTCTCGGAGCCAGCGGCTGTGGCTGTAAAACATATGAATCCGTGCGGCGTTGGGACAGGAGAAACGATTGCAGAAGCATTTGATCGTGCATTTAAAGCAGATGAAACGTCTATTTTCGGCGGCATTGTGGCGCTTAATCGTGAAGTAGATAAGCAAACGGCTGAGGTGCTCCATACGATTTTCTTAGAAATCGTCATCGCACCATCGTTCAGCCAAGAAGCACTTGATGTGCTAACAGCGAAAAAGAACCTTCGTCTACTAACATTAGATGTAGAAGCAGATCTTGGGAAAAAAGAAAAGCAGCTCACAAGTGTTCATGGTGGATTGCTCGTTCAGGATATCGACACATACGGCTTAGAGGAAGCAACGATCTCTATTCCAACGAAAAGAGAACCGACTGAAGACGAATGGAAAGACTTAAAGCTCGCTTGGAAAGTTGTCAAGCATGTGAAATCAAATGCCATCGTTCTAGCGAAGGATCAAATGACAGCAGGTATTGGTGCTGGTCAAATGAACCGTGTTGGCTCGGCTAACATTGCGATTGAGCAAGCAGGTGAAAAGGCAAAAGGCAGTGCACTAGGTTCTGATGCATTTTTCCCAATGGGCGATACAGTGGAAGCTGCTGCAAAGGCAGGCGTCACAGCGATTATTCAGCCAGGCGGATCTATTCGTGATGAAGAATCGATTCAAAAGGCAGATGAATACGGCATCGCCATGGTCTTTACTGGCGTTAGACATTTCAAACATTAAGGGGATGACAGTGTGAACGTATTAATTATCGGCAGAGGCGGAAGAGAGCATACCATCGCATGGAAAGTGAATCAAAGCGAACTTGTCAGCCAAGTATTTGTCGCACCCGGCAATGATGGAATGACAGATGTTGCGAAGCTTGTCCCAATCGACGAGGGAGATCATGAGGCGTTAATTCGTTTTGCAAAAGACAATAACATCGGCTTAACAATTGTCGGTCCAGAGGTTCCTTTAATTGCAGGTGTCGTCGATGCATTTGAAGAAGCAGGTCTAAAGGTATTTGGACCGAATGCAAAAGCCGCAGTCATTGAAGGCTCAAAAGAATTTGCAAAAGATTTAATGAAAAATTATGATATCCCGACAGCCGCTTATGCCACCTTTACATCGTTTGAAGAAGCGAAGGCATATGTGGAAGAAAAGGGTGCCCCAATTGTCATTAAAGCAGATGGGCTTGCCGCAGGAAAAGGCGTGACAGTGGCAATGACGCTTGAAGAGGCGATCAACTGCCTGCATGACTTTTTAGAGGATGAAAAGTTTGGCGATGCGAGTGCATCGGTTGTCATTGAAGAATTTTTAACAGGTGAAGAGTTTTCTCTGATGGCCTTTGTCAATGGAGAAAAGGTGTATCCGATGGTGATCGCACAGGATCATAAACGGGCATTTGAAGATGACAAAGGACCAAACACCGGCGGGATGGGCGCTTATTCACCGGTTCCACAAATTTCAGATGAAGTCGTACAAAAAGCGGTGGAAGACGTCGTTAAACCAGCAGCTCGCGCGATGGTGCAGGAAGAGCGTTCGTTTACAGGCATTTTATATGCAGGCTTAATGCTAACACCAGAAGGCTCTAAGGTCATTGAGTTCAATGCACGCTTTGGCGACCCTGAAACGCAAGTAGTGCTCCCTCGTCTTGAATCAGATCTAGTCCAAGTATTCCTCGACATTCTAGATGGAAAAGATGTGGACTTGCAGTGGAAAGACACAGCCGCTGTCAGTGTCGTTCTTGCATCAGAAGGATACCCGGAAGACTACGCAAAAGGCACACCAATCGGTGCTTTGCAAACAACGGTTTCTAATGTCGTAACCTTCCATGCAGGAACAAAAAAGGAAAACGATCAATTCGTCACAAATGGCGGCCGTGTAGCAAATGTGACCGCATTTGACGACACATTTGAAGCGGCAAGATCAAGAGTGTATGAAGCGGTTGAAGAAATCATTCAGCCAGGTTTATTTTATCGCCGTGACATTGGCGCCCGTGCGCTGAAGGCGGCGGGAAAAAACGTTTAATCAAAACACCTTTCTATCTGACGAGATGGAAAGGTGTTTTTTCTTCTTTTGATGATTAGAAGGGATATAGCCCGAATATGGAGAAGTGTTATTGGATGACCCATTCACGAGGAGGCAACATGGAATTTAAGGCAATTATTCTCTTTGCAATATTCATGATCATTTTATTTCTCATAAATATAAATAACATTATGTTATTTGCCATTAAACACAATAAAATGAAAAAAGCTTCAGCCATTAGTTATATGATCCTATCCATTTTTTCTGGCATTGCTATTTCTTCATTTTTAATTTGGAAGTTTTTCATTAGCTAAGAGGGGAATGAGTGTATGGTGCAATTGAAGAAGCTTGCAAACGATCGTTTTTCTGCTTTGATCTGTATGGATTCATTTAACGAGAGAATTCGTTTGGATGACTATAGCGGCAAGGTGCAGGATGTGATTCAGTCCGTGCTTCAGGAAGCGGCGGACTGCAAGGCGTCTAAGGTCATTGTAAAAGTAAGGCGTGAGCATATGCCGCTTTTTTTAGCAAAAGGCTTTCGGCTTGAAGGTGTGTTTTCTCATTATTTCCTCGGAAGTGATGCATACGGCATGTCGCTCTTTCTGACCGAAGATCGAATGAACAGCCCGTTTTGGCTGAAGGAAGATGAAATCGTTACGTCTATTCAAGAAAAGCCGATTAAAAAAAATCAAGGCGTGTGGCAGGATGAGTATGTGATGAGGAAAGCCGGTCCAGAGGATGTGCACAAGCTGGCAGCGCTCTATGATACGGTCTTTGAAACGTACCCCACACCAATGAATGAGCCAGATTACATCCGAAAGGTAATGGAGGAAGGGACGGTTTTTTATGCCGTTGAACATGACGGTCAACTTGTAAGTGCCGCTTCTGCTGAAATCAATGTACCGTATGGTCATGCAGAATTAACAGATTGTGCAACCCTTCCCACATACAGAAAACTAGGATTCATGCATCATTTGATTCTAGCCCTCGAACAAGAGCTTCAATCCATGCACATTTATGTCTTTTATTCTCTCGCCCGTGCACTGTCCTATGGAATGAATCAAGTATTTTATCAGCTCGGGTATACATACACCGGACGCTTTCAAAACAACTGCTATATTTTTGACAAAATTGAAGATATGAATCTATGGGTCAAAACGCCAAATGAATCATGAAATGGTTCTCATCTGATCAAGCAGACCAGATAGGCGGTACGCCATGATACTCAGCTGCAGCTTCATCCGATCATCAGTGGATTTGAGGCTGCAGCCTGTTCTCGTTTCAATTTGTTTCAACCGGTAGCTTAACGTATGCCGGTGAATAAACAATTCCCCCGCTGACTTTTGAATATTTTCATTGTGTGCCAAATAGACTTCGAGTGTATGAATGAGGTCAGCCCCTTGTTTTTTTGTATAAAGCAGCGGGCTTAACAGCTCCACATAAAAGTCATGCAAATTCATTCCGGCTTCGTTCATTTCAAGCAGCATCCCATATAGACCGAGCTTCTGATAATGAATGATGCTGTCATCTGTTTTCAAAAGAGGAAGAAGCCTTGCTGCATATTGGGCTTCTTTTGCACTTTTAGCAAAGAGACTGATCTGGTCGTAGGCTCTTCCGATGCCAATCACAATCGGATGGACGGGGAAAAAATAAGACCAAGTGCTGCGGCATTCTTCTGCTGCGCGATACCAAATTGTTTCTTGATACGTGCTTTTCCCTGCGGGTGTCAAGACGAAAATGGAATCAAGCCTTGCCTTTAATAAAAAAGGAATTTGTCTGCGTTCAAAAATGGATGTGAGCAATTGGGATAGGCGCTGCACCATTTGATGATCGAGCTGTGTGTGCTGATGCTGAAATTGAAAGTAGATGACGACTTGTTCCTCACTCATATCATATTGCAGCTTTCTTGCTTGTTCGATGACATAACTTTCTTCTGTGTATTGCTGTTGCAGCATATCATCCAATAAATGCCCCTGCATTTGGTTTTCTGTATCTTGAATGGCTTTTTGTTTCAACCATTCAATCGCATACACCGCACCGGCATGCTCAATGGCGATGGCATCGAGATGGTGCCACGTCTCTTTTTTCTTTAACGCCACAATGAACCCGAAAATATCCCCCATTGCAATCACAGGGCATGCGGCTAGAACAAACGCACCATATGTGTCATAGACGAGCCGGCCTTTTTCCTCTGCCTGCTTGAGCAGAGAAGAGGTTTCAATCGGTTCGTCATCTGTTAGAAAGCCAAAAGCATGAGAATAGGTCACTTCGTCTGTTTCGAGATGAGCTGCTGTTTGGTGCAAAAACACATCCAGTACGACGATATTTGCCGCTGTGAGATGTGCCAGTTCATCTGTAATTTGCGTGACATTTTTATTGCTCACATTTAAATGGGTCAGTCTTTGATGAATCGCGGAAGAATATTTGAGCTGATGGAGCTGACTGCTGACGATTTGTTCTAGAACGGCTTTTGTGATGTCTGAAAAATTGACATGGGGCGGAATCTCGATGAGCGGAATACCGCTATTTTCGGCGGCTTCAATGAGTGATGCGGGAATTTCCGTTAAGTACACGCCTTTATAAATGGCAATGGCTGAAAGACGATGAGATTGAATCAATTCTTCAAGCCGGATGCGTCTTTCTTTATTTTCTGTCAGTCCAAACCCAGTTGTAACAAGTAATTCTCCTTCGGAAAGTCTAGACGTGTCTTCAATAATTTCCACAATGGTCACCCACTGGATAAGACGATTCAGTCCATTTTCTCCAGCAAGCAGTTTGGTTTCTTTCATCATATCGAGCGAGAGTGCATCTTTGACGAGAATCGCCATAGACTCATGACCTCCTTTTGAACACTCTTATACACCATGTATAAAAAACACGTGTGAAATTCGGGCATATGGCGAATGGAGGATGACTGCCCTCTTGATTAAGCTAATCTTATACCAAGTATACAAAATTTTCTTGCGATTCATGTAAAAAGAAAAGTGCAGCTGCTGACAAGAGAGGGAGGAATGACAAAGTGGAGACCCGGGATTACTTAATCAAACCGATGTTAAATCAGCAATATCCTGTGGCTGTGAGAGGAGAGGGGATTTATTTATATGATCGGGACGGAAAAAAATATATAGATGGCTCATCAGGGGCAGTCACGGCAAGTATTGGACATGGCATACAAGAGATTATTGATGCGATGACGGAGCAAGCGAAAAAGGTGAGCTTTACGTACAGGTCACAATTTACGAATGAACCAGCGGAAGAACTAGCGTATGAATTGAGTACACTTTGCCCAGGTGATCTGAACTGGTCTTTTTTTGTAGGGAGCGGTTCAGAGGCAACGGAGACTGCTATGAAAATGGCGATACAGCATTGGCAGGAGCAGGGGAAGACGGAAAAAAATCATATCATCTCAAGGTGGATGAGTTACCACGGTATTACATTAGGGGCGTTGTCAATGTCAGGTCATATTGCAAGGAGAGAGCGTTTTGAACCACTGCTTGAAAAGCATCCAGTGCTGTCACCGCCCTATAGCTACAGGTCATGGCTTCCAAAGGAAGACAGCAAGCAGGTCGAGTGGTATGTCCAGGAATTTAAAACCGTCATCCAGCGTATAGGAAAAGAGAGGATTGCCGCATTGATTGCTGAACCGATTGTTGGCGCAGCAGGAGCGGCGCTCCTGCCGCCAGACGGATATTTCGAAGCGATGAAGCGTGTCTGTGAAGAAAACGACATTTTAATGATCGCAGATGAAGTCATGACGGGCTTTGGACGAACTGGGAAAATGTTTGCGATGGAACATTGGGGCACCGTACCAGATATCATGGTTCTTGGAAAGGGCATGAGCGCTGGTTATTCTCCAATCGCAGCAGTTGTCTCAACGGATCGTGTGATGGCACCGATTATCAGCGGCTCCGGCTCTGTCATGGCAGGGCACACATATAGTGCCAATCCACTTTCAGCAGCCGTTTCATTAGCGGTCATTCGATATATGAAAAAGCATCAGCTTCCCGACCGGGCTGATCTTTCTGGGCGATATCTGATGAATGCTTTAAAAGATTTGCAAGTAAATCATTCCATCATAGGAGATGTGAGAGGGAAGGGATTGCTGATTGGCATTGAGTTTGTCGCAGATCGTTTATCCAAAACGCCATTTCCTGCACATGCTCAGATAACCAATCTTGTCGTTGAAACGGCAAAACAAAATGGACTGCTGGTGTATCCAGCAAGCGCTGGAGAGGATGGAGTCGGAGGAGCAGCGGTTATGATCGCACCGCCGCTTTCCATCACACAGCAGGAAATGGATGAACTGATTGATTTATTCGGGCAGACCATCACACAAGTCGAACAAGAAGTGATCAATCGAGGATTTTTCCCATCTGCTATGTAAGGAGGAACGAACATGAACAAAACTGTGGGTTTGGATGAAGTGATGACGCGATTAAAAGATGGCATGACCATCATGTTTGGCGGATTTGGCGGCGTAGGTTCACCACCATCGTTGATTGATGCCATTTTGGAAGCAAATATTCAAGATCTGACATTGATCGGAAATGATGCAGGTTTCCCGCAAATTGGTGTGGGCCGGCTCATCACAGAAGGAAGAGTGAAAAAAATCATCGCCTCTCATATCGGCTCAAATCCCATTGCCGGACAGAAAATGCAGGCTGGTACATTAGACGTTCATTTTTATCCGCAGGGCATTCTTGCAGAAAAAATCAGAGCAGGCGGAATGGGGCTGGCGGGCATTGTGACAGATGTTGGGATGGATAGCCTGAATCTCGATGAGAAACAATTGGTTGAGCTGAATGGGAAGAATTATATGTTAGAGCCTGCGCTCACAGCGGATATTGCCATCGTCAATGCCTACAAAGCAGATGAAGTGGGAAACTTGATTTTTGATAAAAGCGCACGGAATACAAACCCGATTGTGGCGATGGCAGGAGACTGGACCATAGCGGAGGCAGAAGAAATTGTGGCAGCGGGGCAGCTCGATCCAGAAGAAATCGTGACGCCAGGCGTATTTGTGAATCAAATCGTGCAATCAAAAGGAGTGAACTGGACATGGGCATGGGAGACATCGATTTAAGACACCGCATTGCCAAAAGAGCAGCACAAGAAATTGAAGACGGCATGATTGTGAATCTTGGGATCGGCATTCCGACCCTAGCAGCAGATTACATTCCATCACATTACGAGGTGTGGCTGCATGCAGAAAACGGCATTATGGGGGCAGGAGCCTCGCCTCTGCAAGGGGAAGAAGATCCGAATTTGTGCAATGCCGGTGGTTTTCCCATTACGTTGACAAAGGGCGGCTCGTACATGGACAGTACGACTGCTTTCGGCATCATCCGAAAAGGAATGTTGGATATGACGATTTTGGGTGCACTTGAAGTAAGTAGCCAAGGGGATCTTGCCAATTGGATTGTACCGGGGAAAAGAGTACCGGGTATGGGCGGAGCGATTGAACTGGCGCAAAAAGCAAAAAAAGTGGTGGTGGTGATGAGCCATCTGGATAAACACGGTCGATCTAAAGTGAAATCGGCTTGTACATTGCCCTTAACCGCTAAAGCGTGTGTCGATTTGATTATTACGGATATGGCGGTCATTGAGGTCAAGTCTCAGCTGCTCATTTTACGTGAAGTCATGCCGCCATTTCAGCCGGAAGATGTCATCAGGGCGACTGAAGCGCCATTAATTTTAGCGCCTGATGTCAAATCTGTTGTGTAGAAAGGATGAACGACTTGCAGCCAATGACACGTATCAGAAACTGGATGAAAGAGCATCAGGATGAAGCCATTACGCTTCTTCAGCAAATGGTGCAATGTGACAGCACCCAAGGAAATGAAGAAGAGGTTCAGCAGATCGTGGCCAATAAACTGTCCGCCATTGGCTTTGATGTAGACGTTTGGGAAATTGGCGGCGATGAATTACTAGAGCATCCTTATTTTTATTCCCCGCGCCGATCTTTTCAAGGGAGTCCCAACGTTGCTGGGCGATTGAAAGGAAAAGGTGGCGGCAAATCGATTTTATTAAACGGACATGTAGATGTGGTTCCGGCAGGAGATAAGAATCAATGGACATATCCGCCTTACAGCGGGCATATCATAAACGGGAGACTTTATGGACGCGGGGCAACAGATATGAAAGGTGGAAACGTTTCTTTACTCTTTGCGCTTGAGGCACTGCATGCGCTTCAGATTCCCCTGAAAGGAGATGTGGTGTTTCATAGTGTCGTCGAAGAGGAAAGTGGCGGAGCAGGCACACTTGCAGCAATATTGAAAGGGTACACAGCGGATGCTGCCATCATTCCAGAGCCAAGTCATATGAACATTTTTCCGATTCAGCAAGGGTCAAAGTGGTTCAGGTTGCATATTAAAGGAAGGGCAGCTCATGGCGGAACAAGGTATCACGGTGTTTCGGCTATTGAAAAGAGCACGGTGGTCCTTTCTCATATAGCGGCACTAGAAAAAGAAAGAAATCAGCGAGTGACGGAGCCTCTGTTTCAGCATATCCCGATTCCAATTCCTATCAACATTGGGAAAATTCAAGGCGGTGATTGGCCGTCCTCTGTCGCAGATCTTGTCACAATGGAAGGCAGGCTTGGTGTGATGCCAGGTGAGACAGTTGAGAAGGCAGAGAAGGAATTAGAAAATTGGATGACTGGACTCGCTGAAAAGGATGATTGGTTTCAAGAACATCCTGTGGAGGTGGAGTGGTTTGGTGCTAGATGGCTTCCAGGGTCAATCGACTCTGATCACCCGCTTTTAGGTCTATTGAAGGAACAATATGAAGAGGTCATGCAGCACCCGCCAAAGGTGCAAGCCGCCCCTTGGGGGACAGATGGCGGATTACTGTCACAAGCAGCGGATATCCCAATCATTGTGTTTGGACCTGGAACGACAGAGCTTGCCCATTTCCCGAATGAATCCATTGAGATCAAACATGTGATTGAAGCAGCAGAAATCATTGCTGGTACGTTGGTCAAATGGTGCGAAGCAGCGGAATGATTCACACACAAAAAAAGAAGGCTGTCTACTCAGCCTTCTCTTTATGTGTATTCTGCTGTTCACACATATAGGTCACTGGACAAAAACGAAGAATACCAGAACCCAATTTTAATCCGCCGAGCATGATGCCAAAAAGCAGCATTTTACTCCATGGTTTTCGAGCATATAAGGATCCAGCTACAGTACATATCGTCATTCCGCAGGCAATTCTCATGAGCGCTTCCATTAAGCCAAGATTAGGTTTCATTGCAAGTGATTCTCCTTTTTTAAATTATTTTAAGTGTGATTTCAAGAAATTGTAACGTTTCATTAATGCGTAACGTGGTTCGTTATGTTACGATAGGGCTAATACAAATGAAGGAGAGTATGTGAATGTCCGAACGTACTTTTAATTGGAGAAACAATGACATCCGCACACAAATCGATGTAGTCGACTCAAAAATAGTTCCAACACTCCTTTTAACGAATGGACTCGTGCTAAACCCGTTTTTGAAGCAATGGGTGAAGGCAAATATTTGGATACATGATGATCGAATTGTTTATGTCGGAGCAGAGCTTCCTCAAAATAAATCAGCTAAACGTGTGATTGATTGTGAAGGTAAATACATTGTGCCGGGGTATATTGAACCTCACGCGCATCCGTTCCATATTTATAATCCCCAATCACTTGCAGAATATGTGTCTCAATTTGGCACAACAACAATGGTCAGCGATAACTTATTTCTTCTTTTGCAAAGCAACGAAAAGAAAGCGCTTTCCACTCTATGCGAATTAAAAAAGCAGCCATTTCAGTACTTCTGGTGGTCTAGATACGATCTTCAAACAGAGGTCAGGTATGAAGATGAGATGCTTCCTATTAACTATCGGAAAGAATGGATTGATCATCCTGACGTCCTTCAAGGCGGCGAATTAACGAGCTGGCCAAGATTAATGGACGGTGATGATCTCATTTTATATTGCATGCAAGAAACGAAGAAGCAGAGAAAACGAATTGAAGGGCATTTCCCTGGGGCTTCTGAGAAAACGCTAACAAAAATGAAGCTGTTTGGAGCGGACAGTGATCATGAAGCAATGAATGCAGACGATGTGCTCAAACGCTTGTCTCTTGGCTATCATGTGTCCTTGCGTCATTCTTCCATCCGCCCAGATTTAGTGAACATTTTAAGGGAATTGCATGAGCGTGACTTTAGGCACTACGATCACTTTTTCTATACAACAGATGGATCAGCGCCTCACTTTTATGAAGAAGGCATGATCAATCGTCTCATTTCCATTGCCCTTGAAGAAGGCGTGCCTACTATTGATGCGTACAATATGGCGACTTTTAACATTGCGAAATACTATCAAATTGATGACTTATTAGGGGTGGTCGGTCCTGGCCGATTGGCTTCTTTGAATATTTTAGATGATCCGATGAATCCAAATCCAGAAACGGTTATTTCTAAAGGGGTAATCCTTAAATTAGAGGGGGAGAACCAGCATCAATTCCAAGAGACAAAATGGGAAAATGGCGGGCTTGAACCATTAGATTTAAGCTATGACCTGACAATGAGTGACTTGCAATTCTCAATGCCGCTTGGTGTCAAAATGCGAAATGCTGTTATTATGGAGCCTTATACAGTGGAGATTGATAACTCTGTCAATCAGCTGTCCTGTGACCATGATCAAAGCTTCTTCAGTCTGATTGATCGAAAAGGCGAGTGGCGCGTGAACACAATGTTAAAAGGATTTGCAAACAAGGTGCAAGGATTTGTCAGCTCATTTTCAACCACTGGTGACATTTTAGTGATTGGGAAAAATAAAGATGATATGATGCTTGCTCATAAGCGAATGAAAGAAATTGGCGGGGGAATTGTGCTCGCAGAAAACGGAAAGATTTTGCATGAAATCCCGTTGCAATTATCAGGCTGTGCATCAGCTGAATCGTTTGAAACGGTTCTTCAGCAGGAGCAAACGTTACGCGAGCTACTCATTGAGCGCGGGTATCCATTTGACTGCCCGATTGATACACTTGTCTTTTTCCAAAGCACACACTTGCCGTATATTCGGGTGACACCAAGAGGAATATTTGATGTCATGAAAAAAACTGTACTCTTTCCGTCTATAATGCGTTAAAATATAACAGAGTGGAGCTGTATCATATTTGCTAGATTTCTGACCGCTGTTATAGGGCAGGAGTGAGCAATGGATCTCTTCGCTGCTAGATATGGTGACAAAGCATAGGGCTTTGACATGACGAATGAAGTGCCCAATTGTAAAATGAATCTGTCGGTTACGCTGGCCGACCAACATATTTTGAATAATTAAGCAAGGCGGGGCGCAGGTTTGTCGTCTCGCCAAGCTTTCTACACATACTGTTTTTTAGGGAAAGACTTAACAGAGCAGAAGTGTTCTAGATATCGGAGGCAAACAAGTTTGTCAGATTGTCGCACAAGGAATATGACAAAACTTGTCGAATTTGTTTACGATAAAGAAGCTTCGGCTTACGAAAGAACCTGATGGCATTTTCAGCGTAGAACCAAACCTGTCATGATTCGTTCAAAGCTCATTGCTGAGGTTGAAAAAAATGAGTCAGGAAAGATACCGCTTTCTCGGAAAAGTCAGTGCGGAGCGGTGTGCCAATAGTAAAGGAGAAGATGTATAAAGATGCAAATTGATAAATTAAGGGGCAAAAGCTTAGATCAGCTATTCAACTCCATCTTATCCCTTAAAGACCTGGAAGAATGTTATCGATTTTTTGATGATTTGTGCACCATCAATGAAATCCAATCTTTATCACAGCGTCTTGAAGTAGCGCGTATGCTTCGCGAGGGAAATACGTATCACAAAATTGAAACGGAAACAGGTGCAAGTACAGCCACTATCTCACGTGTCAAACGCTGCTTGAACTACGGAAATGATGCCTATACGATGGCACTTGACCGCGTAGCAGAGCAACAAGCAACGGACGAAACAAAATAAAGCAGCTTTCACTGCAAACATTCTTTATGATTTGTCGTTTTGAAGTTGAACAAGTAAGAGCCATTTCAGTTGAAATGGCTCTATTTGATGTCATCAAGTTCTCCCATAAACCATCGTTCACCTTCATAGGACACTTCATCGTCATCAGTGATCACTTCCTTAAAACCGATGGTTCGCATATTTTGTGCAACAGATATATCCCATTCTTTTTGAATATTTCTCTGATCGGAAAGGGGAAGCCATGTCTGATACTCATCTTGTCTGTTGAAGAAATCTTTCACATAAGAATTCCCTTTAAACACAATGATTTGTGAATGCCATAATCCAGGCAGATCGACTGCGACCACGACACGATATATGTCCCCGTCGTTTGGTTTCAAATCAATGAGATGCTCAGCTCTATTCAATAGAGTTTGAATGCATAGACGTTTGATCTTTTTCGGTGTTCTGTTGGAAGTCATAAAATCATAAGCCGCTGGTAGAGGCAGGTGCCAGTAGTCAGAAACATTCTCCGGAAACGACTGTGTATTTGCGTTCATTTCTTTTATGATCTGTTGAGTCTTTCGTTTCATACCGCGGACCTTTTTTTCACGCATACTCTTTCTCCTTATCAAAGATCTATTAAGTTCTTTATACGTGATTGAGCAAGAATGTCAACGAAAAAAGGTGCGGAAACGCACCTTTTTAAGCTAGACAGACTGCTCTGTGCCTGAGAACATAGGGACTTCACTTGTCTGGCCGTTTTCTTGTCTAAAAATAATATGTTTTTCGTTAAAATGAATAGGTGATTCGATTCCAGCTGCTGCGCATAAATTAAACAAACCTTCTCTAAGGGACAGGATATAATTGCAGACGCGGTATTTCTTTTCTTCAATGGATAAACCTTTTTGCAGCTTTGGATCTGTGGTGGCAACCCCAACAGGGCATTTATTCGTGTGGCATACTTGCGCCCGAATACAGCCAACCGAGAACATCAAGCCCCGTGCGATATTCACAAAATCCGCTCCCATGGAAAGGGCAATGGCGATTTTATCAGGGGAGAGAAGTTTACCAGACGCAAACAGCTTGAGTTGATCTCGAACCCCATATTTCTTCAAAATTTGATGGACCATCGGTAGTGCGGTGAAAATGGGCAGGCCTGCGGAATCAGCCAGTTCATGAAAGGAAGCACCTGTGCCGCCCTCTCCGCCATCCACTGTAATGAAATCAGGATGTTTTCCGCTTTTTTTCATATAGAGAGCAAGCTCCTCGATATCTTCTTTATGTCCAACAACTAGCTTGATTCCAACTGGTTTTCCGCCGATGTTTCGCAGTTGTTCAATAAAATCAAGCATGTCAGGAATGGAGTGAAACATCTCGAACCGGTTCGGACTGTCAATGGATTGGTGTGGCGGCAGTTTACGGATTTGGGCAATTTCTTCTGTGACTTTTTCACCATCAATGTGTCCCCCGCGTGTTTTCGCTCCTTGTGCTAGCTTGAGTTCAAAGGCTTTTACCTCATCATGTTCACTTTTTTTCTTAAACTCTTCAAACGAAAATGTGCCATCCTCTGTTCGAACCCCAAATAAACCAGGCCCAATCTGGCAAATGATATCAGCGCCCCCTTCGAGATGGTAAGGCGAAAGCCCGCCTTCACCTGTGTTCATCCATGTGCCGCCAGCCATTTTTAAACCGGAGGATAGAGCCGTAATCGCCCGGTCGCCTAATGAGCCGTAGCTCATGGCTGATTGACCGATCAATCCTTTGACGCGGAAAGGTTTTTGGCACGTATGTTCACCAATGATTTGTACATCTTCTTCATGGAGATAATAAGGTTTTGCTTCGACTTCTTTCGTGTGTTCACTTCTTCTCAGTAAATTGTCTTGATCGATCTGATACACTTTTGTTTGGATTTTTTCAGATTGATCGATGCGTAACTCATCTCGCTGCTTTGGAAATAGGACGTTGCGAATATAGTAACCAGGCTTGTCAAAATCACGTTTTGATCCAAAGCCCATTGTCCGGCTTTTGTACTTCCCAGACATGACAGCTTGCTCGTATTCTCTTCTTGAGAAAGGAAGCTCCTCTCGATCATTTAGAAACAGATATTGACGAAGCTCAGGTCCTATTTTTTCAAAAATGAACCTCAATTTTCCAATGACCGGATAATTTCGTAGGACAGAATGCTCTTCCTGTTTTTCATCTCGCATCCAAATCCAGATGAATAAAATGATTGGTATGATGAAAAAAATCACTAATAATGCGCCAATGACAATGAAAGTTGTTGTCACGAAAATCCCCTCTTTTCTCTATCATTACTGTTGTTATTCCACTTTTCATTGAAAGAGAAACCACTTCAACAGCTTGTGACGTTTAGAAATGAAAAGGCGGGGTAACTTACAAATAAGATCATAAGGGGAGGGAACATACATGAATAAGCGTCCGAATGCGTATGTACTTGCAGGATTAGGGGTTGGTGGTGCAGTGTTATTAGCAGTGAAAAATAAACAGCATCTCAAAAAATGGGTAAGCATGTTCCGATCAGATGAAAAGGTTCCTGAAAAAGCTGGACACCCTGATCCGTTAGATATTCAAGACAACAAGATGGTCGATGAAGGGGCCATGACATCTGTTCATTATTTTAATGAAGTGAGACAATAGCTTTAAAAAACCGTTTTGACCATTCAAAACGGTTTTTTCTTGTCTTATTTTTGATGTGATATCGAAGAGGATCGACAATCGTAAAACCGATCAACCCTTCGTGATCAGGCGTCGAGAAAAGAAATTCAATGCCCAATAAATGATAGGTTGAGAGAACTTCCTGATCCGTAAAACGTAACGAAAGCTCGTCCTCATAAACGGGTGTGTGTTTCAACACCTTGGCTTCTTCTGCAAATAACTCCAGCCCAGCTACTCGGCCCTCTTTGTCGATGTCTACGTTCACACATTCATTCACGTCTAATTCAATGGTTTCTTTAATTGTCCCGATTCGAGGCGGGATGAGATAGATGTATCCGATGTCGATCGTTTGATCATATGTGATGGTTCTTTTCAAATCATTCACCTGCTTGGTCGATAGTCAAATGTTCCTTTCATGTATAATATCATGTGATGAGATGAAGTAGCTCTCATTTCAGTTCAGTATCCATCTATTGATCTCACTCAGCTCCTATTGAAGTGGAGCTTTTCATATAGTCTCCATTCACCTCGCCTAAAGTGAAAATCGACTATTTTCAAAAGAATGAAACTTTTAGCTGAAGGAGGTTACCCATTTTTTGCGGTGTCTGATTTTGTTATAATATTTAAATGGAATGAAACGAATGGAGGAACGTTTTTCATGTATGATGTTACCGAGTGGAAGCATGTCTTTAAACTCGATCCAAATAAAGAGATTTCCGATGAACAACTTGAAGCGATTTGTGAATCCGGTACGGATGCCATTTTAATTGGCGGCAGTGACAATGTGACAGAAGACAACGTGCTGCAACTGATGTCAAAGGTGCGCCGCTTTCTTGTGCCATGTGTCCTTGAAATCTCGACACATGAGATGATTGTGCCTGGCTTTGACCTGTATTTTATCCCCACTGTGTTAAACAGCGCTCATCCTGATTGGATTGTTGGTCTGCATAAGGATGCGATGAAGGAATACGGTGATTTGATGTCAATGGAAGAGATTGTGCCGGAAGGATATGTCATCTTAAACGAAGAGTGTAAAGCGGCTAAGCTGACAGAGGCCAATACGTCACTGGATATAGATGACGTAAGGGCATATGCGAGAGTAGCAGAGCACTTGATGAAACTGCCCATCTTTTATTTAGAATACAGCGGAATGCTTGGAGATATAGAGCTTGTGAAAGAAACCAAAGCAGTGCTACATGAAACGGTTCTATTTTATGGCGGCGGTATTGAAAGCGAAGAGCAGGCGAAAGACTTTGCACAGCACGCAGACGTTGTCGTAGTGGGAAACGTCATTTATGACAATTTTAAAGAAGCGTTAAAGACAGTCGACGCAGTGAAAAAGTCATCATAGTCAAACAAGACGAAACGGGTTAAAATAGAACATAAGTTCGAATTGGCGGTGAATGAAATGAATGAAATATCGAATCATCTATTAGAAGGGCTGAATGACGCGCAGAAAGAAGCGGTCAAAGCAACAGACGGGCCGCTGCTACTGATGGCAGGAGCAGGTAGTGGAAAAACACGAGTGCTCACGCATCGAATTGCGTATTTAATGGCAGAAAAGCATGTGGCACCGTGGAATATTTTAGCGATTACCTTTACAAATAAAGCAGCAAGAGAAATGCGTGAGCGTGTACAAGCCATTTTAGGGCCTGGTGCGGATGACATTTGGATTTCTACGTTCCACAGCATGTGTGTACGCATTTTACGACGCGATATTGACCGTATTGGTGTGAATCGCAACTTTTCTATATTAGACACATCTGATCAGCTTTCAGTCATTAAAAACATTTTAAAAGAACGAAATATCGATCCTAAAAAGTTTGATCCACGTAGCATTTTAGGTTCAATCAGTAGTGCAAAAAACGAACTCATTGACGCAGAGGAATACGCTAAAACTGCTGGTGATTTCTATGATCAAGTGGTCAGCGACGTCTACACAGATTATCAAAAACGATTACTCAAGAACCAATCACTCGATTTTGATGATCTTATTATGATGACGATTCGTCTGTTTGAGCGGATCCCTGAAGTATTAGAACACTATCAGCGAAAATTCCAATACATTCATGTCGATGAGTATCAGGATACAAACAGAGCGCAGTACATGCTTGTGAAATTGCTCGCTCAGCGTTTTCAAAATATATGTGTGGTCGGTGACTCGGATCAGTCTATCTATCGCTGGCGTGGAGCGGATATTACAAACATTCTTTCCTTTGAAAAAGATTATCCGTCCAGTGAAGTGATTTTGCTTGAGCAAAATTACAGATCGACTAAACGTATTCTGAATGCCGCAAACACGGTCATTCAAAACAATTCAAACCGTAAGCCAAAAAACCTTTGGACAGAAAATGACGAAGGAGCGAAGATTGCCTATTACCGTGCAGATAATGAATTCGGTGAAGGTCAATTTGTCGCTGGCAAGATTCGTCAGCTTCATCAGAGCGGCAAGCGTAAATTATCTGATTTTGCGATCCTCTATCGAACGAACGCTCAGTCACGTGTCATAGAGGAAACGTTAATGAAGGCGAACATTCAATACAACATCGTCGGCGGTACGAAGTTCTATGACAGAAAAGAGATCAAGGACATTTTGGCTTACTTACGCCTTGTGTCAAATCCAGATGACGATATTAGTTTTGCACGCATTGTCAACGTACCAAAGCGTGGAATTGGGGCGACTTCTGTTGATAAAATTGCCGCATACGCAGAAATGAATGATCTCTCTATGTTTGAAGCACTTGGTCAGGTGGATTTCATTGGACTCAGTGCAAGAGCAGCCAATGCACTTGATGAGTTCAAACAGCTCATTGATCAAATGACAAATATGCAGGATTATTTATCTGTCACAGAATTAACGGAAGAGATCCTAGAGAAAACAGGTTACCGTGAAGCGCTGAAGATCGAAAAAACGATTGAAGCACAAAGCCGTTTAGAAAATATTGACGAGTTTCTATCGGTCACTAAAAACTTTGAAGAACAAAATGAAGATAAATCACTTGTCACCTTCCTGACAGACCTCGCCCTCGTCGCAGACATTGATAAGCTGGATGAGGCTGAGGAAGAAGATCAGGATGCGGTCATTTTAATGACGCTTCACGCCGCAAAAGGGCTGGAATTCCCCGTTGTGTTCTTAATGGGCATGGAGGAAGGTGTCTTCCCGCACAGCCGTTCATTAATGGAAGATGCCGAGATGGAAGAAGAGCGCCGTCTCGCTTACGTGGGGATCACACGGGCCGAAGAAGAGCTTTATTTATCAAGTGCGAAGATGAGAACGTTATTCGGCCGGACGAACATGAATCTGGAATCACGATTTATCAGAGAAATACCAGCTGATTTATTGGACAACCTAAATGAGAAAAAAGAAACGAAAACACCGTTTGGCCAAACGAGAGAAAGACCGCAAAGACGAGGGCCTGTCTCACGTCCCCAAACGCAAACCATTCAAAACACAGGCGGCGGCAGCATTGGTTGGGCTGTCGGTGATAAAGCCGCTCATAAAAAATGGGGCGTTGGCACGGTTGTAAGTGTAAAAGGTAGTGGGGATAGTACAGAGCTTGATATTGCCTTCCCAAGCCCTACAGGCATTAAGCGTCTCCTTGCCGCATTTGCGCCAATCGAAAAGCAATAAACTGATAGGACTGACAAAACGGATGAAGTGAAAGGAAGAAGCAGATGGATAAAGAAGCAGCGAAACGCCGGATCGAGGAACTACACCAGATTTTGAATCAATACAACTACGAATATCACACACTGGATCGTCCAAGTGTTCCTGACGCTGAATATGATGCGCGGATGCGTGAGCTGATCTCTCTGGAGGAAGAATACCCTGATTTAAAAGCAGCCGATTCACCCTCGCAAAGAGTAGGAGGTGCTGTTTTAGACGCCTTCCAAAAAGTACGTCACGGTACACCGATGCTCAGTCTCGGCAATGCGTTTCATGAACAGGACCTTCTTGATTTTGACCGCCGGGTTCGTCAAGCAGTCGGTGACGACGTCGCTTACAATGTCGAGCTGAAAATTGACGGACTCGCTGTTTCTCTCCGTTATGAAAATGGCGTGTTTGTCCGGGGTGCCACGCGGGGTGATGGGACAACAGGTGAGGATATTACCGAGAACCTCAAAACCATTCGTTCCATCCCGCTCAAAATCAATCGGCCTCTGTCGATTGAAGTGAGAGGCGAGGCATTTATGCCAAAACCTTCTTTTGAAGCCCTTAACGAAAAAAGATTACAAAACGAAGAAGAGCCGTTTGCGAACCCGCGTAATGCGGCTGCTGGCTCACTTCGTCAGCTCGATACGAAAATTGCAGCGAAACGAAACCTTGATATCTTCGTCTACAGTATAGCGGAGCTTGATGAAATTGGTGTTGAAACGCAAAGCGCAGGACTTGATCTTCTCGATGAGCTTGGCTTTAAAACCAACAAAGAAAGACGGATGTGCCAAACCATTGAAGAAGTGATCGATCTCATTGAAACACTGAAAACAAAGCGTGCTGATTTCTCATACGAAATCGATGGCATTGTCATTAAAGTCAATTCATTGGCACAGCAAGAAGAACTAGGCTTCACAGCAAAAAGTCCACGCTGGGCTGTTGCGTACAAATTTCCGGCCGAAGAAGTCGTGACGAAGCTGATTGATATTGAACTAAGTGTTGGGCGTACTGGCGTCATCACACCAACAGCGATTCTTGAGCCTGTAAAAGTGGCAGGAACGACAGTGCAGCGTGCTTCTCTTCATAATGAAGATTTGATCAAAGAGAAGGATATCCGCCTTTTTGATCAAGTGATTGTCAAAAAAGCGGGCGATATTATCCCAGAGGTTGCAGGTGTCCTTGTCGATCAGCGAACAGGAGAAGAAAAGCCGTTTCACATGCCGACTGAATGTCCAGAGTGTCATAGTGAGCTGGTCAGAATAGAAGGAGAAGTGGCGCTTCGGTGCATCAATCCACAATGCCCCGCCCAAATACGTGAAGGACTCATTCACTTTGTGTCTCGTAATGCGATGAATATTGATGGGTTAGGGGAGCGAGTCATTACACAACTTTTCAAAGAACAGCTTGTCTCTCGTGTATCAGACCTGTACCGTTTAACAAAAGAAGAGTTGATTCAGCTAGAACGAATGGGCGAGAAATCAGTCGATAATTTACTGCGTTCGATCGAGCAATCGAAAGAAAACTCTCTTGAACGGTTATTATTTGGACTCGGTATTCGATTTATTGGTTCTAAAGCGGCGAAGACATTGGCCATGCACTTTGAGGATATCGATCAGTTAAAACAAGCGACGAAAGAGCAATTACTTGAAGTAGATGAAATTGGTGAAAAAATGGCCGATGCAGTCGTCACGTACTTTGAGAAAGAAGAAATACTAGATCTGCTAAATGAACTAAAAGAACTTGGTGTCAATATGACCTACACAGGGCCAAAACCGGTGAAAGTAGAAGAAAGTGATTCCTACTTTGCAGGAAAAACCATTGTGCTGACGGGAAAATTAGAAGAAATGTCTCGTAATGATGCAAAGGCAGCGATCGAAGCATTAGGCGGCAAGTTAGCAGGTAGCGTAAGTAAAAAAACAGACTTAGTCATTGCCGGCGAAGCAGCTGGAAGTAAGCTGACAAAGGCAGAAGAACTCAATATTGAAATTTGGGACGAAGCCAAAATGCTCGAGGAGCTAAAGAAATAAGAGGAGTGTTTTCTATTGAAAAAGTTGCTATTGCTGCTGACAATGCTCACACTGGTATTGTCAGCGTGTGCACCTTTTGGGGGAAAGGATGAGGAAGAGGTCACACAAAAAACGGATGAAACGAAAGAAACAGCGATCATCCCAATGTACAACATCTCTGATTCCTATTACAAAATGGTGCTGCCGTTTAAACAAGGAGCGGCAAGAGGACTAACTGCAGAGCGTCTCAATACACGCTTAGACATTGATGAATTTGAAACAGGACTCATGCGCCTGGCAACAGAATCATTCAATACAAACGACTATCTGTTCCAAGAAGGCCAGCATTTAGATGAAGATACTGTTCTCAGCTGGCTTGCCCGCAAAAAAACAGGCAGTGATCTGAAAAAAGCTGAAAAAGAAGACAAAGACTTTAAGAACTTAGGTTTAAACCCTGCTCTTCCAAACTCAGGTTCAACAAAGTCAAAAAATGAAAATAGTCCAATCTACTTAGCTTCCATGCTAGAGCATAATTACTTAATCAGAAAAGATAAAAATAGCTTACAGCTTGGCGGGGTTGTCATCGGTCTTGCGCTTAACTCTGTCTATTATTATCGCGAAAATATCGGGGATCCTCAGCAAGAGGTGACCATCGATTCATCGAAAAATTCAAAGAAACTTTTAGCAGAGGGCGAAAAAATTGCGGAACAAGTCATTAAACGACTTCGTCAAATGGACGGACTGCAAAAAGTCCCAGTCATGATTGCCCTTTATAAACAAGCGCCAAAATCATCTATTGTTCCAGGAAACTTCATCGCTAAAACCGATGTAAAAGCAGGATCAGCTGATATTGGCAGTTGGGATACGATTAAAGAAGAGAATGTCTTCTTCCCTTCAGATAATGCCAAGAGCAGCTACAAAGATGATTCAGAGCGATTTGACCGCTTCAAGACAAAGGTAGAAGACTACTTCCCGAATTACACGGGTGTGGTAGGCAAAGGTTTCTATAAAAACGGGAACTTGCAAAAAATGAAAGTAGAAATTCCAATGCAATTCTACGGAAAAACAGAAGTCGTGGCATTCACGCAATACTTAACAGGTGAAGTCATGGATTACTATAAGAGCACTAATATAGAAATCAACATCACCTCTTCTGATCAGCAAGAAGCCCTCATCACAAAAAATGCTGAAGATAAAGAACCAACGGTCCATATATATGACTAAATAAAAACCGCCTTTTGGCGGTTTTTTTATTTCTAATTAGAGGAATCTTTCAACTTTTGTCAAAGTATGTGAAGAAACCAAAAGGAAAGGCAGGTATGTTGATGCTCGTATAAATGCTGATTACCGTCATATATAAGTAAAAAGACGATAAAAGGAGAATCAGCATGCATAAAGAAGTAAAAGCACGATACGATGAACAAATGGTCTTAAAGAAAGCGGCTCTACTCTATCATTTTCAGCCAGAACAGGTCACATTTCTAGCCGATGCAGAAAATTATGTGTATGAATATACGGATGAAAAAGGGTCGAGTTATATATTGAAAATCACCCATACCATTCGCCGCTCCCGCACATATATTTTGGGAGAAATGGACTGGATTCGGTATTTATCTCAACATGGAATCTCAGTAGCTAAACCGGTTTTATCCACAAGAGGAAAAGATGTTGAAGCGATTCCCGATCAAGCAGGAGGCGCTTTTTTGCTGAGAGTGTACGAAAAGGCGCCCGGCAGAAAAGTGACCGAAGCAGATTGGAATGGACAGTTGTTTCAAGCGTTAGGAGCCTATACAGGGCGTATGCATCAAACGACTAAACAATATCAAGTGAAAGATCCTCGCTATAAGCGTCAAGAGTGGTATGAGGAGGAGCAATTAAAGCTTGAAACGTATATTCCTTCTGATCAAACGGTTGTGTTGCAGCGAAAAGATGAACTGATGCAAAAGCTTCACCAGCTCCGAATATCCAAGGATGTCTATGGACTGGTGCATGCGGATTTACATCACGGGAACTTCCACTATCATCATGGAGAAATCATTGCATTTGATTTTGATGATTGTGGGTATCACTGGTTTATCAACGATATGAGCATTTTGCTATACAACGTTCTTTGGTATCCGGTGATTCCGTATGAGGATAAAGCTGAATTTACGGGTGAATTTATGAGCCATTTTCTCAAAGGCTATCGACAGGAGAATGAGCTTGATGACGCATGGCTGGCGACAATACCAGATTTCCTTATGCTGCGTCATATGCTTATTTATGGGCTTTTACATCAAGCATTTGATCTCCGAACACTAAGCGCTGACGAAAGTGCCATGCTGGCGCGTTTTCGAAAGGAGATTGAGGACAAAACCCCAATTACGCCTTTTGACTTTCATCAGCTAACAACATAAATCGAAAGCCCCTTGCTGTTTCACATAGCAAGGGGCTTTTTATCCTACACCGTATCACACTTCACACCAACAACGCCTTCTAAATCTTTAATATCAAAGTACACATCGGTTGTATAGCGGTCTTTATGTACGCGAACACGTACTTCCATGATCGGATAGTCTTTTTCCTTTAAATCATCAATACGTACAGAATGAATCCGAATATTGAGTGCTTTCATTTCTTTTAAAATCTCTGTCATGCGGTTTCGATCAGAAAGTGACATTCTGATGCGGATTTCTTTTTCCTGTAAGCGAATGGGTCCAATTCGCTGGAAGAGCCAAGGTAAAAATTCCACACTGACGAGAATAAAGAAAAGACTGAGGAAGGCTTCTTTATAAAAACCTGCACCTGTTGCAACCCCAAGTCCTGCTGCTCCCCAAATCATCGCAGATGTCGTAAGACCTGAGATGACGTCATTGCTTTTGCGAAGAATCACACCTGCTCCAATAAAACCAACACCAGATATAATTTGCGCCGGTAACCTGAGTGGGTCCATTTGAAGCTTAGAGACTCGAGGGAAATTGTAGGCTGCATCAATGCTGATGATGGTTAATACGCAGGAGCTGACAGCAATGACAATACACGTTTTCAGCCCAAGCGGCTTTTTCTTAAGTTCGCGTTCAAGACCGATGATCAAACCGATTAAGGTGGCAACGGCTAATTTCAAGACCGTATCCCATTCAATTGTCCAAAACATGCGTATCGCTCCTTTCACTTCATGTACGTTTCACATCATGTATATGATCTTCTCACAGCCCATATGGCTGCACAACTTCTATTTTATTCAGAAACGGGAGAAAGAAAAGCATTTTATTGAAAAATAAAGAGAGTCATCCGCATAATGCAGATGACTCCTCATGTCTGGTTATTTTGTTTCTTCTTCGAGATGGTCTTCCATTTTACTAAATAGCTTTTTAGAAGCTTTAGACGGTTTATTTGTTAAGAGGCTGACAATAATAGCAGTCAAACCACTTAAAATAAATCCAGGAACCATTTCATACAATCCAGTCGTGTTGTTTAAGCCTGTTGAAATCCAAACGAGAACGACAACAGCTCCAACAATCATTCCGGCTAAAGCGCCATGATGATTCATTCGTTTCCAGTATAGACATAACAAGATGACGGGACCGAATGAAGATCCAAATCCAGCCCACGCATAACCGACAAGGTCAAGAATCGTATCACTTGGGTTTAGAGAGAGACCAATAGCAACAATCGCTACGACTAGTACAGAGATACGTCCAATCATCACAAGTTCTTTGTCAGAGGCTTTTCTTCTAAAGAATGTACGGTATAAATCCTCTGTCATCGCACTTGCAGTGACAAGCAGCTGAGAAGAAATTGAACTCATAATCGCAGCTAAAATGGCAGAAAGTAAAAATCCAGTAATATATGGATGGAATAACACTTTAGAAAACACAATAAAGATGGTTTCTGGGTCTGCCAAAGTGGTGCTTGTTTCATGAACATACGCCACGCCGACTAAACCGACAGATAGTGAACCAATGACAGACACAATCATCCAGCTCATACCGATACGACGTGCTGGCTTTAAATCTTTTACAGTCGTAATCGCCATAAAGCGAACAATAATGTGCGGCTGTCCAAAGTAACCGAGTCCCCAAGCGAGGAAGGAAATAATGCCAATGACGCTCGTTCCTCTAAAAATATCAAGCAATTTAGGGTCAATCTGTTGAATATCATTGAATGTGGCAACAGGTCCACCTAATTGAGTAAAGGCAACGATCGGCACGAGCACTAATGCTAAAAACATAATAGCTCCTTGAACAAAATCAGTTAAACTAACTGCCAAAAAGCCGCCGAATAGTGTGTACAAAATCACGATACTAGAAGTTAAGATTAAACCAAACATATAATCAGCACCAAACGCTGATTCAAATAAGCGTCCGCCTGATACCATACCTGATGAGGTGTAAAGTGTAAAGAAAATCATAATGATGACAGCTGAGACAGCTTTCAATAAAGTAGATGAGTCTTTAAACCGTTTGTCAAAAAAGTCTGGAATGGTAATCGCATCATCAGCAACTTCTGTGTACGATCTCAATCGTGGCGCTAGGAATAGATAGTTTAAGTAAGCACCACTAATTAAACCAACAGCAAGCCATCCAGATGAAAGGCCAGTTGTATACATAGCGCCTGGAAGCCCCATCAGCATCCACCCACTCATATCAGCTGCACCAGCAGATAGAGCCGTTACATAAGGACCTAACCCGCGTCCGCCTAACATATAATCATTCAAGTCATTTGTTTTTCTGAATGCATACCAGCCAATAGCCAGCATTCCAATAAAATAAATAGATAGAGAAATTACAATCTCAATACTCATGTTTCCATATCACCTTTTTCGTATTAATTTGACATCACCTCAATCAAAATATACAAAGAACAGCCTATTGAACTGCCTGCTCACTGCTATGGTTACTTAACCTATCAGAGTATTCCCAAGTGATCAACCTTCTTAAACATCCCCATCAGACAAAAAAATACGTGTATGCGTGATAAGCGTCTATATGTAAGCGTTTACTAAATTAAATAAAAGAAAAAATTTTCTGAAAAATAAAAAGTCAACTTGATGAATATTTTAGACACTGGCTGCACCACAATGACATATTAGTGGACAAAGCCTTTCTGGGCGTCCTCGTAAAGTTGCTTTAGAACAGTAAAATTTGATATGATAAAGTGTATATGACTTATGATCATGACCACGAACACGTATCATTTTTGGAGGTGAACCTGCATGTCAAGAATTTCAATAGAAGAAGTAAAGCATGTTGCGCATTTGGCACGGCTTGCGATTACAGAAGAAGAAGCTGAGATGTTTACAGAACAGCTTGATAGCATCATTTCATTTGCAGAGCAGTTAAACGAGGTAGATACGGAAAACGTTGAACCAACAACACACGTATTAAAAATGAAAAACGTCATGAGAGAAGATGTTCCGAATAAAGGTCTTTCCATTGAGGCAGTCATCAAAAACGCGCCTGATCATAAAGACGGCTATATTCGTGTGCCATCAATTTTGGACTAAAGGAGGCCTGAGGCATGTCACTGTTTGACCACAAAATTTCTGAATTAAAAGAGCTTTTACATAAAAAGGAACTGTCTGTTTCTGATTTAGTGGACGAGTCTTATAAACGAATCCATGAAGTAGACGGGAAAGTACAAGCATTCCTAGCGCTGGACGAAGAGAAAGCACGTGTGTACGCAAAGGAATTGGACGAGGCCGTTGGTGAAAAGGACGAGCTTGGTCTATTGTTCGGTATGCCGATCGGTGTCAAAGATAACATCGTGACGAAAGATTTACGTACAACGGCATCAAGTAAAATCTTGCAAAACTTCGATCCTATTTACGATGCAACCGTTGTGAACCGCTTAAGAGAAGCGGAAGCTGTCACAATCGGTAAATTAAACATGGACGAATTTGCGATGGGATCTTCTACGGAGAACTCAGGCTTCAAAGCAACGAAGAACCCGTGGAATTTAAACACCGTTCCAGGTGGGTCAAGTGGTGGCTCAGCAGCATCTGTTGCAGCTGGAGAAGTACCATTCTCTCTTGGATCAGATACAGGCGGCTCCATTCGCCAGCCGGCATCATTCTGTGGTGTTGTTGGTCTTAAACCAACGTATGGCCGTGTATCTAGATACGGTTTAATCGCATTTGCTTCATCATTAGATCAAATTGGGCCGATTACGCGTAATGTTGAGGACAACGCATATGTTCTTCAAGCGATTTCTGGTGTTGATCAAATGGACGCAACGAGTGCAAATGTCGATGTCCCAGATTTTCTTTCTTCATTAACTGGCGACATCAAAGGCTTGAAAATCGCTGTGCCAAAAGAATATCTTGGCGAAGGTGTTGGCGAAGAAGCAAAAGAGTCTGTTCTTCAAGCATTGAAAGTATTAGAAGGACTTGGTGCCACATGGGAAGAAGTGTCTCTTCCGCATTCTAAATATGCGCTTGCGACGTACTACTTACTGTCATCTTCAGAAGCATCTGCAAACCTTGCTCGTTTTGACGGTATTCGCTATGGCTACCGTACAGACAATGCAGACAACCTGATTGATTTATATAAAAATACCCGTTCTGAAGGCTTTGGAGACGAAGTGAAACGCCGCATCATGCTTGGCACATTCGCTCTAAGCTCAGGATATTACGATGCATACTATAAAAAAGCGCAAAAAGTCCGTACGCTGATCAAAAAAGACTTTGAAGATGTTTTCGAAAAGTATGATGTCATTGTAGGACCAACAACACCAACTCCGGCATTTAACATTGGTGAAAAGACAAGCGACCCACTCACAATGTATGCAAACGACATTTTAACGATCCCTGTTAACCTTGCAGGCGTTCCAGGAATCAGTGTACCTTGTGGATTTGCAAATGGTCTTCCGCTAGGACTACAAATCATCGGTAAACACTTTGATGAAGGAACCGTTTACCGCGTGGCTCACGCTTTCGAACAAGCAACAGATCATCATAAAGCAAAACCTGAACTGTAAGGGGTGAATCAGAATGAACTTTGAAACGGTAATTGGACTTGAAGTCCACGTAGAGCTCAAAACACAATCAAAAATTTTCTCAAGCTCACCGACGCCTTTTGGTGCGGCTGCCAATACGCAAACAAGTGTCATCGATCTTGGTTATCCTGGCGTACTGCCTGTGCTGAACAAAGAAGCGGTGAACTTTGCGATGAAAGCAGCAATGGCACTGAACTGTGAGATTGCAACTGATACAAAATTTGACCGTAAAAACTATTTCTATCCTGATAACCCAAAGGCGTATCAAATTTCTCAATTTGATAAACCGATCGGTGAAAACGGCTGGATTGAAATTGAAGTAGACGGCAAAACAAAACGAATTGGTATTACACGTCTTCATTTGGAAGAGGATGCAGGAAAACTGACGCACACAGGCGACGGTTATTCACTCGTCGATTTCAACCGTCAAGGAACACCACTTGTTGAAATCGTATCTGAGCCAGACATTCGTACGCCAGAAGAAGCGTATGCTTACTTAGAAAAATTAAAATCTATTATTCAATATACAGGCGTCTCTGACTGTAAGATGGAAGAAGGCTCACTGCGCTGTGATGCCAACATTTCTCTTCGTCCGATCGGCCGTGAAGAGTTTGGAACGAAAACAGAGCTGAAGAACTTAAACTCATTTGCTTTCGTCCAAAAAGGTCTTGAGTTCGAAGAAAAACGCCAAGAGCAAGTATTGCTTTCTGGCGGCTTGATCGAACAAGAAACTCGCCGCTATGACGAAGCGTCTAAAAAGACGATCCTCATGCGTGTCAAAGAAGGTTCTGATGATTACCGCTACTTCCCAGAACCAGATTTAGTGGAGCTGTATATTGATGACGAGTGGAAAGAACGCGTAAGAGCATCCATTCCAGAGCTTCCAGACGAGCGCCGCAAACGCTACATTGATGAACTTGGACTTCCTGCATATGACGCAATGGTACTGACGCTGACAAAAGAAATGTCTGATTTCTTTGAAGCGACCATTTCAGAAGGTGCTGAAGCGAAGCAAGCATCAAACTGGCTCATGGGTGAAGTATCTGCCTACTTGAACTCGGCTCAAAAAGAGCTGGAAGATACGAAGCTAACGCCGCAAGGACTGGCTGGCATGATCAAGCTTATCGAAAAAGGAACGATTTCTTCTAAGATTGCCAAAAAGGTATTTAAAGAACTTATCGAAAATGGGGGCGACGCAGAAACAATCGTCAAAGAAAAAGGACTTGTCCAAATTTCTGACGAAGGTGCACTGCTCAAACTTGTCACAGAAGCTCTTGATAACAACCCGCAATCCATTGAAGACTTCAAAAATGGAAAAGACCGCGCAATTGGTTTCTTAGTCGGACAAATCATGAAAGCATCGAAGGGCCAAGCAAACCCGCCGATGGTCAACAAGATTCTTCTTGAAGAAATCAAAAAACGATAAATCGCAAAAACCGCCTCATGGAAGAGGCGGTTTTTTTGTTGATGGATATGACAGGGTCTTATCACAGATTCAGACCACCGCCGTATATCAATTCATTGGTTCTTTTTTTATAATGAAGCATAAGCTTTAGCACATATTCGAAGGGGATAAAGGTGAACTAAAGTGAACATCGCCACGTATTGTCATTGGAGGAATAGCTTCAATTGTTCCACAGCTCTTTGGACAGCGGAGTCCTCACACGTTTCTAAATTTGTCAGCATCCCTTGAATGACCGGCTTGCGAGGCTCATCTTTGGCCAATTCTTCTTCAATAACTTCAATGGATACAAGGGTATCATCCGAAAGCAGATGCTCAGATTTTAACAATCGAAGCTCTTCTTGAAGAGTAGCGGCATTTGGCGCTTCGTCATCCCAAATGTTTTGCTTTAGAATCGGCTTCGCATGAGAACGGAGAAGCCCATGCACCAAATCATCAAATCGATCGAGAATAAAGGATGAGAGCTCATCACATGATAATTGCATCTGATCTTGCAAAAGCAGTACCTGCACATAAGATTGGATGATTCCTTGAATCATGACTGACAGGTCAGTTATGTATGGTTCGATCTCCTGTCCATACGTGGTCAAAATAGAAATTTGGATTTCATCATTCATCTGCTTTTTAACCGTTTTGGAATACTTTTTAATTTGCTGGTTTTCCGGAATAATGTTCTCGCTGAGGATCAAAATGATAAAATCCTTGTTCTCAGTAAAGTGCTGGAACTGTTCAGCGATTTGTTTCTGAAAGATATCTCTAGGCGCAAGATGTTGATTTTCTTTTCGAATCTTTTCAATACTTTGCATAGACGTGTCGATATAATATTCAAACGCTCTGTTGAAAAGCTGTTCTTTTGATTTGAAATGCAAATAAAATGCACCTTTAGAAATTCCGCATTCATCTGCAATTTCCTGAATGGTCGTAGAAGAAAAACCTTTTTTCGCAAACAACTGAATGCTTGCTTTAATGATTTTTTCTTTTTTTTCGTTCATGAAATAAGGCCCCTTCAGCTTTAGAATGTTACGTCAAACGCAAGTGAAATGGTTGACGGCATTGTATATCACCGTTTATTATGATATAGAATGACCAGTCAGTCAATACATAAAGGAAAATGGAGGACATAATGAATTCGATCATCAATTTTGTATTAAAGAACAAGTTCGCTGTATGGCTCATGACGATTATCGTAACAGTTGCTGGTCTATATGCCGGATTGAATATGAAACAAGAATCAATCCCGAATATCAACACTCCAGTCATTACGGTTTCTACAACGTATCCTGGCGCAACGCCGGACGAAGTATCAGATAAGGTGACAGACCCAATTGAGAAGTCGATACAAAATCTCAATGGGGTGAATGTGGTCACTTCTAATTCTTTTGAAAATGCCTCATCGATTCAAATCGAGTACGATTACAATAAAGATATGGATGAAGCAAAGAAGGAAATTGAAGATGCCATTAGCAATATCAATTTTCCAGAAAATGCAGAAAAACCAAAAATCACACGTTTTAGCATCAATGCGATTCCAATCTTAGCTCTAAGTGTTTCCGGTGATAAAGAATCATTACAAGACCTGACACAAAAAGTGGAAAATGATCTTATTCCTTCTCTTCAAAGCTTAGAGGGTGTCTCGTCTGTCGAAGCTTCTGGACAACAAATCAAAGAAGTAGAATTTTCTTTTAAACAAAAGAAATTGAAGGAATATGGTTTAGATGAAGAAACTGTCCAAAACATGATCAAAGGCTCTGATGTCAATGTACCTTTAGGGTTATACACATTTGGCAACAAGCAAAAATCAGTCGTAGTGGATGGCAATATTTTAAGTGTTAAAGATTTGAAAAACATGCGAATTCCTGTCACACCAAGTGCAAGCGCAGGAGCTGGTGCATCTGCTAGCGGCTCAGGAAATGCAGGAGCTCAAGGTGCTGATCAACAGGCGGGAAGTGCAAGTCAGCAGCAAGCAGCAGCAGCTCAGCAACAAACTGGTGCAGCAAGCGGTCAATCTGTAGAGCTGCCGACGATCAAACTTTCTGAGATTGCAGATATTAAAGTCGTGAAAGATGCAGAATCGATTTCTAGAACGAACGGAAAAGACAGTATCGGTTTGCAAATTGTCAAAGGCTCTGATGCCAACACAGTGAGTGTAGCAGAAGCAGTCACAAAAGAACTTGATACATTCAAGAAAGACAATAAAGGAATCAAAGTCAGCACGACATATGATCAAGCAGAGCCGATTAAAGAATCTGTCAGCACAATGCTGAACAAGGCGATCATCGGAGCAATCTTTGCGATCATTATCATCATGTTGTTCCTTCGAGATATCAAATCAACATTAATTTCGGTCATCTCCATTCCGTTATCCCTGTTGATTGCTGTTTTATTATTAAATCAGCTGGATATCACATTAAATATCATGACACTTGGTGCCATGACAGTCGCCATTGGACGTGTTGTCGATGACTCGATTGTTGTCATAGAAAACATCTATCGACGAATGGCGTTAAAGGATGAACCGTTAAAGGGCAAAGCACTCGTTAGAGAAGCCACAAAAGAAATGTTTATTCCGATTATGTCTTCGACGATTGTCACAATTGCGGTATTCTTGCCATTAGCGCTAGTGGGTGGAATGATTGGTGAACTATTCATCCCATTTGCATTAACCATTGTGTTTGCTCTAATGGCTTCACTACTTGTCGCCATTACAATCGTTCCAATGATGGCTCACAGCCTATTTAAAAAGAACCTGTACGGCAAAGCGAAAAAGGTGAAAGAACACAAACCAAGCAAACTTGCTGGTGGTTATAGACGTGTACTCAATTGGACATTGAACCATAAATGGATCACGTCAGGAATTGCGATTTTGATGCTGGTCGGAAGCTTATTCCTCGCACCACTTGTCGGTGTCAGCTTCTTACCACAGGAAGCAGAAAAAACGGCAATGGTGACATACACGCCAGAGCCTGGACAAACGAGAGAACAAGCCATTGCTGAAACGAAAAAGGCAGAAGATTACTTAATGAAACGTGATCATGTCAATACGGTTCAATATTCATTAGGCTCTTCAAATGCAATGACAGCAAGTGTTGGCGGAAACTCTAACGGTGCATTATTCTTCGTACAATACGACGAGGACACACCGAACTTTGATAAAGAAAAAGATCGTATGGTTAAAGCCCTTCAAGACAAAACGTCTAAAGGGGAATGGAAATCACAAGACTTCTCATCTGCTGGCGCAAGCAATACAGTGACGTACTATGTGTACGGTGACAAAGCAAGTGATATTGAAGGCACAGTCAAAGATGTCGAGAACATTTTAAAAGATGAAAAGAACTTGAAAAACGTCAGCACAAGCTTATCTGAGAAATATGACGAATATACGTTTAATGCAGATCAAGAAAAACTGGCGAAACTAGGCTTAACCGCTTCACAAATCGCACAGGCGATCGCTCCTCAAAGTAATGAAACAACGTTGACGAAAGTAACAGAGGACGGCAAAGAACTAGATGTGAAGCTTCAAACCGAAAAAGATGAATACAAGAGTAAAAAAGATCTAGAGAATAAAAAGATCACAACACCAACAGGACAACAAGTTCGAATTGGCGATGTGGTGAAAGTGAAAGATGGCACAACAGCAAACACTGTGACAAAGCGGGATGGGAAGATTTACGCTGAAGTATCTGGTGACATGACAACAGACGACGTATCAAGTGTGACACAAGATGTTCAGAAGAAAGTTGACAAGCTTGATTTAAAATCTGGCGTTACGATTGATACAGGCGGTGTAAGTGCGGATATTGAGGAATCCTTTACACAGCTAGGACTCGCAATGCTTGCAGCGATTGCGATTGTATACCTCGTTCTCGTCATTACATTTGGCGGAGGTCTTGCACCATTTGCGATTCTGTTCTCACTTCCATTTACGGTTATTGGGGCACTCGTTGGATTGTTTGTAGCGAAAGAAACCATCAGTTTAAATGCCATGATTGGATTGCTGATGCTAATCGGAATCGTTGTAACAAATGCCATTGTCTTGATTGACCGAGTGATTCATAAAGAAAAAGAAGGACTTTCAACAAGAGAAGCCTTACTTGAAGCAGGTACAACAAGATTACGCCCAATCTTAATGACGGCACTTGCGACAATTGGTGCATTGCTGCCACTCGCATTAGGTTTTGAAGGCGGAAGTCAGATCGTATCAAAAGGACTTGGCGTCACCGTTATTGGCGGTTTAACAAGTTCTACACTTCTCACATTGGTCATCGTGCCAATCGTGTATGAAATCTTAAGCAAGTTTAGACGTAAGAAAAAGTACGCTGAAGAAGAGTAAGAGGAAGCCCCGCTCATGAGCGGGGCTTCAGCGTGTAGACAAACCCTCGCATTCTTGGTCAGTCCTGCGTGCTGGTGCTCACGAATGTCAAATTCGCTATGCGCCGGTACTCGTCCTTCCTAGAATGCAAAGGTTTTCTATCACGCTGAAAAGAAGACACAGGGCTAAAATCAAGTTCATTTTAGCCCTGTGTCAACAATTTGAGCCCCGCTAATAAGCGGGGCTTTTTTATGATGAAATCTGACAAACCGCTTTTCTCATCAGCTCTTCAAATGCCTCGAAAAAGGCATCCCGATCGACGTGGTCAATGACTTGAATCGATTTTCCATCTGGATGTTCTTCAGTACGTCCTTGTCTTGGTGTTTCGGTATAAACAATTGCATTCATTTCTTTTGAACGGGTAAATGAGGTGGATGCAAGAGTGATCGTTGTCAGCACATCCCATAAGTAGTAAGTCGAGTTCGTTTCGTGATGAATGAGAGGCGGACAAAAGGCATAACATTGTCCAATAAAGTCAATCCCGATGTGAGAGCGAAGGGAAGCCCAGCGTTGACGGACATCGAGTGTGAGCGGGACTTGATTCGTGCTTTCCAGTGCGACCATTTCAATTGGAAAACGCTCTTGAAATACGGTGCTCACAGCATAAGGGTCCCAAAAGGCATTCCATTCTGCTGTTCCATCATGTTCGGGTTCTTCGACATTGCCTTTTTCAAGGAATGTGCCGCCCATCCACACCAGTTTCTCAATTTTATTTGAGATGGAAGGATCTTCTTCTAAGGCGCGTGCAAGGTCTGTGAGCGGTCCTGTAAAGAGCAGCGTAACAGGTTCGGTTGACTTTTTCACCGTTTCAATCAGGTGAAGATGTGCAGGAAGCTTAGATACTTTTGTATCAACAGCGCCTTTTTCATTTAAAATCGGCAGGGCATCTACATAAAAAGCATGCATGCGCCATTCCTTTGGAAAAGGATTCACACCTCTAGAATTGGAAGCGGCTACTTCAATCTCATAAGGGCTAAAACGATCAATAATTTTCTGAGAGGCGCTCAGCGCAGGCTCTAAATAACAATCAGCAGGAATCACAGACGTCCCGATCACTTTCAGGTGTTCCATTTGAAGAAGCAGAAATAAGGACACGAGATCATCAACACCGCCGTCATGATTGAAATAGACAGGCTTTTTCATGGCATACCATCCTTTTCATCGTTTTCTTTTATCTTATCAGAATGCTGATCTGCTGAGGGAAACGTACCGTGAGATTTCAAATATTAGGGGGTTGTTCTGTTGCCATTTTCAAATCTCATAGTATAATTAAAGGTTGTTAGTGGTGAAAATAGATTGCATAATGATAATAGGATGATGATGAATGAAACGTGCTCGAATTATATACAATCCGACATCTGGACGTGAACTCTTTAAGAAGAATTTACCGCAGGTTTTGCAAAAATTTGAACAGGCTGGCTATGAAACATCTTGTCATGCGACGACATGTGCAGGAGATGCAACACAAGCAGCCGAAAAAGCCGCACAGAGAGATTTTGATTTAATTGTAGCAGCTGGTGGAGACGGCACGATTAATGAAGTCGTCAATGGATTAGCACCGCTTGAAAAAAGACCAAAATTAGGAATCATTCCAGTTGGAACGACCAATGACTTCGCAAGAGCACTTGGCATTCCAAGAGAAGATATTTTAAAAGCGACAGATGCCATCATTGATGGTGTAGCAAAGCCGCTTGATATTGGTAAAGTGAATGGACAGTATTTCATTAATATTGCGGGAGGCGGCCGATTAACAGAGCTGACCTATGAAGTGCCTAGTAAGCTGAAAACCATGCTAGGACAACTTGCGTATTATTTGAAAGGCATGGAGATGCTTCCTTCCATTCGCCCGACAGAAGTCGAAATTGAATATGACGGCAAATTGTTTCATGGAGAAATCATGCTGTTTCTTGTTTCACTAACAAACTCAGTAGGCGGCTTTGAAAAGCTCGCACCAGATTCCATTCTAGATGATGGGATGTTTGACCTGATCATTCTAAAGAAGGTCAATCTAGCAGAAGCCATTCGAGTGGTCAGCCTTGCACTCAGAGGCGAGCATATTCATGATAACAATGTCATCTACGCAAAAGCGAATCGCGTAAAGGTAGATGTAAAAGATAAAATGCAATTAAATCTAGATGGCGAATACGGCGGCATGCTGCCAGGTGAATTTGAAAACTTGTATCGCCATATTGAATTTATTGTGCCAAAAGCAACAGCTGAAAAAATAGGGTGAAGACTGAACTTGGTTCCTTATGGCGACCAAGTTTTTCTTTGCAAATGAGGTGATAAAATTGGTGAAAATGAAACCGCCTGTTGAAAAGAATGAATACTACAATGTAACCTTCGAAGATTTAACGCACGAAGGTGCAGGAGTAGCGAAAATTGAGGGTTTCCCTGTGTTTGTACCGAATGCCCTTCCTGACGAACAAGGGAAAATCAAAGTCACACGTGTCAAAAAAGGATTTGCTTTTGGACGACTCATGGAGCTGACAAAGAAAAGTCAGCACAGGCAAGATGCGCCATGTCCTATCTATAAGCAGTGCGGAGGCTGTCAAATTCAGCACATGAGCTATGAAGGCCAGCTGCTTTTTAAACAGAAACAAGTAAAGGACGTATTGGAGCGGATCGGCAAGCTTGATATGAGCCGTGTAAAAGTTCATCCTGTACTCGGCATGGAAGACCCTTGGAATTACCGAAACAAAGCACAAGTACCAGTTGGCGAACGGGAAGGCGGACTTGTTGCAGGATTTTATCAGCAACGTACCCATGAAATCATTGATATGGAAAAATGCTTGATCCAGCAATCAGAAAATGACGAAGTGGTACAAGCAGTAAAAGACATCTGCAATGCGTTTGGCATCAAAGCATATAACGAAGAGCGGCATAAAGGCTGGCTCCGTCATGTCATGGTTCGCTACGGCATGGCAACAGGTGAAATGATGGTTGTGTTTGTCACAAGAACGTCTGATTTTCCGCAAAAGCAACAAGTGATTGAGCAGATTATAGCACGCTTCCCACACGTTCGGTCAATTGTGCAAAACGTGAATTCAAAGAAGACAAATGTCATTTTCGGAGACGAAACGACCGTTTTATGGGGAGAAGAATACATTTATGACACGATTGGCGACATCAAATTTGCTATTTCAGCCCGCTCGTTTTATCAAGTGAATCCAGCTCAAACAAAGGTGCTTTACGACAAAGCCCTTGAATATGCCGAGCTGCAAGGAGAAGAAACCGTGATCGATGCGTATTGCGGAATCGGTACAATTTCCTTATTTCTCGCACAAAAAGCAGGCAGAGTATATGGCGTGGAAATTGTGCCAGAAGCAATTGAAGATGCAAAACGCAACGCTACCTTAAACGGGATTGACAACGTTGAATTCGCAGTCGGCGAAGCAGAAATCGTTATCCCAAATTGGTACAAAGAAGGCATCAAAGCAGATACGCTAGTGGTTGATCCACCAAGAAAAGGCTGTGACGAAGCACTGCTTGATACGATTTTAAAGATGAAACCAAACCGTGTTGTATATGTGTCCTGTAATCCAGGGACGCTAGCTCGTGATTTGCGTATTCTTGAAGATGGTGGGTATGTGACGGAGGAAGTGCAGCCAGTGGATATGTTTCCGCATACGAGTCATGTGGAGTGCTGTGCGTTAATTGAACTAGTTGACAAATCCTAAGTTAAACATGTTTTTTACATGTATAATACTCGGATGTGGATTTGAAATACTAACTTGATATTTGTTTAAACATAAAAAGCAGACGGTTTAGAAGTGCGATAATGCACCTTTAATGGCCGTCTGCACCCATGAAAAATGGATTGTTAAAAATGAGGTGGTTCCCAAAGAACCTAAGACATCGTTAAACAAAAAGGCAAAAAGTAAATAAATAAGTAGTTATACTTAAAGATTAACACACACTTTTTCTTATTCGAATTACTGGATTGACTCCACATGCATCATTTTTTAATCCTACCATCGAAAACCTCCTGAAAATTAAATGAAATTTTAGAAAGTCATCCATATTGGTCTACTTATATGTGTTATAATTTATTTTCATATTATTACAAAATTTGTTAATGATTATTGTTTTAGGTGATATAATAGTGATTATGTTTAGGTTAAGTTGAGGTGTTTAAATGATTAATAAATTGAAAATCAAGAATTACAAATCTTACGAGGACTTTGAATTAAATTTAAATCCTGATTTAAATATTATCATTGGAGATAATGAAACTGGTAAATCAACACTATTAGAAGCTATAAATTTAGCTTTGACAGGTCAATTGAATAATAGGCTGCTTCACAACGAATTAAGTCCATATCTGTTTAACATTAATAGCGTAAGATCGTATTTACAGCAATTATTAACAAATCCACAAGCCGAATTACCTAAAATCAATGTTGAATTATATTTTGATAACCCAAACAACATATACAGTGAATTAAAAGGCACAAATAACTTATTAAGAATTGATACTCCAGGGGTCTCTATAAGCATTGAATTTGATTCAACATACCAAGCTGAGTACGAAGCTTATATTCAAGATGTAAGTACAATTAAAACGTTACCAATTGAATATTACAAAGTAGTTTGGCGATCTTTCGCTGGGAATAGTCTAACTTCTAGAAGTATACCTGCCAGATCTACATTAATAGATACATCCACTTCGAAATATCAAAATGGTACAGATATATACCTGCACAAGATTTTAAATGACTCCTTAGAACCTTCACAACGCACTGAATTAACTGTTCATTATAGAAAGTTAAAAGAAACGTTCTCAGAAAACCAATCCATTTCAACAATAAATAAAAATTTAAATGAAAAGAAGGGAGATATTACTGATAAAAATTTAAATGTATCGGTCGATATCTCGAGCAAATCTAATTGGGACAAAATTATTACTGCATATTTAGATGAAGTTCCATTTGATTACATAGGGAAAGGCGAACAAAGTGCTATTAAAATGAAATTAGCATTAGAAGCAAATAAAGATGTAGAAGCGGTAGTCTTAATTGAAGAGCCAGAAAATCATTTATCACTTTCAAATTTAAATAAATTATTAAACGTAATCAAAACTAAGAATAAAAATAAACAATTAATAATTACAACGCATAGTAGTTTTATTTTAAATAAATTAGACATTGGAAAGATGATTTTACTATCAAACGATAAGAAAATTACAACATTCAATGATCTTGAAGAGGAAACTAGAGAGTTCTTTATTAGGTTGCCTGGATATGATACGCTGCGCCTTGTTTTAAGCCGAAAAGTTATTTTAGTAGAGGGGCCATCTGAAGATTTAATAGTACAAAGAGCCTATAAAGATTTGTATGGGAAATTACCTTTAGAAGATGGTGTGGATGTATTTTGTATAGATGGTTTGTCCTTTAAAAGGTTTATAGAGATATCCGCTAACCTTCAAAAAGAAATAACGATAATTACAGATAATGATGGAAACATTGAACAAAATATTCATAAGAAGTACGAAAAATATTCATCAAATAATTTAGTGAAAATCTACTATGGTTCAGATGAAACGCTAAAAACACTTGAGCCAAATATTGTTGAGGCAAACGAACAAAATCTATCAATAATTAAAGAGATTTTAGCTCATCCTGAATACACAGATGAACGTTTGTTAGAGTATATGCTAAACAATAAAACAAAGTGTGCATTAAAGATATTTGAATCTGATCAAATTATTCAAATGCCGAGGTATATATTAGATGCAATTGAAGAATAAAGTAATTGTCGCAGCTGCTGGTTCCGGAAAAACAACATATATAGTGAAAGAAGCTCTTAATAATACTCCCAAAAAGACTTTGATTGTTACTTATACTAATAAGAATCGTGAAGAGATTGAGAAAAAAATTATAGAGTTATATGGATTTATACCAAATCATATTATGGTGAAAAGCTGGTATACATTTTTATTATCCGACTTAATAAGACCATATCAAAATTTCGTTTATGAAGAATTTATAGAAGGTGTATATTTCCCTGCAGGACCTATTAATAGATTTGCAACGAAAACTAACATTAAGGCTTATTTTTTAAATGCAAAAAATGAGGTTAACAAGGATAGACTTTCTGAATTAGCAGAGTTAATTGCGCAAAATACTGAGTATAAGAATATTAATCGTATTAGCGAATTATATGACTCTATTTATATAGATGAAGTACAAGATATGGCTGGCTATGATTTAGAGATATTTAATTTTTTAATGCATTCTACTATAAATGTATTATTTGTAGGTGATATTAGACAAGCAACTTATGCTACAAATAATACTAATAAGAACAAAAAATATAAAGGCATAAATATTATTGATTACTTTTTAGAAAGAACAAACATCTGTGAGGTTGATCAAAGTTTAAATATTAGCCACAGATGCAATCAGTTGATATGTGATTTCGCTGATAGTTTATTCGAGAGTATGGCTAGTACGGTATCAACAAATGAAGAACGAACTGGACACGATGGCGTATTTATTGTTCATCCAAATAATCTGGAAGAGTATATTCAAAGATATAATCCACAGTGTTTAAGATACAACGCTAGAACTGTCTTACCCAAAGCGATTAATTTTGGGGATTCAAAAGGTTTAACATTTGATAGGGTGCTTATAAAACCTACGGTTAAGATGGAGAAGTATATGGAATCTGGGGAGTTAGATTTAGATGAAACTACTTTAGCTAAATTTTATGTTGCTCTAACAAGGGCTAAATATAGTGTAGGAATTATTAGTGCAACTGAAAAAGTTAAGATAAAAAACATTTGTAATTTTAAGGAATGAAGCATTTTAAATAATTACGATAAGGTGATATAATGGCCAAACCTAAAAGCTTTGAAGAATTTTATTATAGTAAGACGGGTAGGACCTGTAATGTTAAAGATGTAGTGGATTATTCAAAAAAAAATCACGGTAATTACACTCCTTTTGAAGGGGCTATGTTTTGTCCAGAGTGCGAAAAAGCAGAATTGTTTTTAGTGAGAGAAACGTCTGGTAAAAGGGCGCATTTAAAAAAGAAACCGTCATCTTCTCATGACGATACTTGCTCATATATATACGAATATGCTTCTAAGACAACTATTCAAAATTATGTTAAAGGATTAACTAATAGTCAAATCCAAGATAAGTTAAATTCTATTATGCATATTTTATTTAAAGTGAAAAATCAAAAATCTAATATCTTAATTAAAAAAAATATCTCTAATAGTAAAAACAACTCTAGTCCAATGTTAATTCCTGAAGTAAAAAAAGATGTTATTGAGTTAAAATCACTCAGAAGAAAAAGCTTATCGAGTTGGATTGATGAGTCTGATGGAACGAATCTTTATTTATTTTATGGGGAAGTAAAATTAGAGGTAGTTGAAAAAGAAAAAGTAAATGATGATGGGGAAAGTTACAAATATTATCTATTAAAATTATGGACTTTGAATAAACTTGGGCAATGGAAATATAGAACACAAATTTACAGAGGGGGAAATAAAGACGTAGTTGATATTAATAAAGTACATAGAGTTGCAATGATAGGTAATCTTAATTTTAAATGGAAACGTTGGCAAATTGATTTAATTAATCAATCTGCTATACGTATAGAACATATGAAAATAATATAAGAAAATTCCGAGTGGAATTTATAAATGCTATAAGAGAAAAAGCTTTTTCAAAGTCATATACAAATTATCTAGTCCAATATAAACTAGACGTCTTGATTATATGAATGAACATGTGACGTCTATCTTGGATACAGCTGTACTCTTTAATCTGCCTTTTGATACCACGCTTTGGAACTGGAAGCGCATCTTGGAAACACAAGGAGTAGACGCCCTTCAATCTAAGAAAAAGGGGCGTCCGTCTATGAAAAAGAAAACTGGAAAACAAGAAATAATGAAAGGATTAATGGAAGCGTTACAGGCAGAAGTAGAACATTTGCGCATGGAAAATGAGTATTTAAAAAAGTTGAATGCCTTAGTTCAAAACAAGGAACAATCACCAAACAAGACAAAGCGCAAGTAGTCTACGATTTAAGGTATCAGTATCCGGTGAAATTACTTCTTAAGCTCGCATGTATTCTGCGCAGTATTTACTAATACTTGATCAAGCATTTAGCTCGTCCTGATCAGGATGTCGAACTGAAAAAGATGATTCAAACCATTTATCAGGAACATCAAGGACGTTATGGATATCGCCGGATTCGTGATGAACTAATCAACCGGGGACAAAAGGTGAATCACAAAAAAGTCCAGCGCATCATGAAAGCTCTAGGACTAAAATGCTGGTCCGAGTGAAGAAATATCGTTCATACAGAGGCACAGTGAACAAAATAGCGCCTAATATTTTGGCTCGTCATTTTCAAGCTGATTTAGATCTATTTAATGGTGAAATCATTACCTATACAGTCGGTTTAAGACCTGTTTATTCGTCCCAACGATGCTTCATCAGGCGTTCAACCGTTTAGATGAAGAGGAGAAACTAATGATACATTCTGATCAAGGATGGCATTACCAAATGAAGCAATTTAGACACGCCTTAAAAAGCGTGGGATTACACAGAGTATGTCCCGAAAAGGGAACTGTTACGATAACGCAGTTATCGAGAACTTCTTCGGTATCTTAAAGTCTGAATTTCTATACCTAAAAGAATTTGAGAACATCGAACACTTCAAGCAAGAACTTGAACAATATATTGACTACTAAAATCACACACGTATAAAGACCAAACTAAAAGGCATGAGTCCGGTACAATATCGAACTCATGCCCCCCGAAAGCTGTCTCATAAAAAATCGCGTCTTTAGGGGGTCCTCCAAATCAGGATTTTTTTTTGTAGTCTTTAGTCATAAAACCAATATTTTAATGATCAAATCAGCATTAAACCCTACTTCATCACCAAATTCCTTTTTTGCAATTTTGCCTAGTTCATATTAAAGTATATAATGATAAAAATTGCTGAAAGAATTTACAGAGGGACATGCCCTTTAGGCGCTATGTCATGAGAGGAATTGGATGAAAGATGAGTAAAAATTTCTGGCGTGATTTACCACGGCCATTTTTTATATTAGCACCAATGGAAGAAGTGACAGATGTTGTGTTTCGTCATGTTGTGAGTGAGGCGGCGAGACCGGATGTGTTTTTTACAGAGTTTACGAACAGTGAGAGCTACTGCCACCCTGATGGTATTCAAAGTGTGAAAGGCCGTTTAACGTTTACAGAGGATGAGCAGCCGATTGTTGCTCATATTTGGGGAGACAAGCCTGAGAACTTTAGACAAATGAGTATTGGAATGGCGGAGTTAGGATTTCAGGGGCTTGATATTAATATGGGTTGTCCTGTCCCAAATGTCACGCAAAACGGGAAGGGTAGTGGATTGATTCTTCGTCCAGATGTTGCCGCAGAGCTGATTCAAGCGGCAAAAGCAGGGGGATTACCTGTTAGTGTGAAAACAAGACTAGGGTTTACAGAGGTCGATGAATGGCGTGGTTGGCTCAGACACATTTTGGAGCAAGACATTGTGAATTTATCGATTCACCTTCGCACAAAAAAAGAGATGAGCCAGGTGGATGCGCATTGGGAGCTCATTCCTGAGATTAAGAAATTGCGTGATGAAGTAGCACCAGATACGCTTTTAACGATCAATGGTGATATTCCTGATCGTCAAACTGGTTTAAAGCTCGCTGAGCAGTATGGAGTGGACGGTGTGATGATTGGGCGTGGGATTTTCCATAACCCATTTGCTTTTGAAAAAGAGCCGAAGGAGCATACGAGTGATGAGCTGCTAGGTCTTTTAAGGTTGCATCTTGATCTTCATGATCAATATTCCTCATTAGGCTTGCGTCCATTCAAGGCACTGCATCGTTTCTTTAAGATTTATGTAAAAGGATTCAGAGGAGCGAGCTTCCTAAGAAACCAATTAATGAACACATCATCAACAGATGAAGTGCGTGCAATGCTAGATGAATTTGAGGCGAGAAATCAGGAACAATCATAATCAACAAGAGGAGGGGAACCCTTCTCTTTTTTATGAATAGGACTATTAAACTAGTTCTCTCAAATGGTAAAATGAGATAGAAATAACAATTTGAGGTATTTTATTTGAAACCATTTTGGGACACAAATGAATTCAAAATGAGATTTTATTAATTTTGATTTTTTTCTAGATTGTCGATATAAAGGTTGGAGGTGAAAAAAATGACTAGAGATTACGGAGAATCTAAATACGTTTCAAATTATCTTAGTGCTAGGTATGGAGAAATTTATGAGTTGAATTTTAAAGACCAAAAAGAACTGAGAGAATCAATAATACTAGATCATGATAAGTCTGAATTAAAAAGAATGTTAAGACGTTCAGAATCTCAAATTAAAAGGGCCAAAGATATACAGCCTCTCCATAATATTGTTTTCAACTTTATAACAGTACTTTTGCCAGTATTAACTACAGTTATAATTGGAATGATTACTGTGACTTTTACTATGTTTAATACCCTTCTTAAAAATCATTTAGGGGAAGAAAAAATAAGTAAAGATGAGCTATTTGAATGGTTAAAGAGTCTAGACCCTTCACCGGTCTTTCAACTTTCACTCTATATGATTTTAATTGCATTTGTGATACTTGGCGTATTTTACATTCTTTATGTGAGGAATAGAGAAAAAAACATGGATAGAAGATATTATTTAAGTGACTTACTTAAAGATTGTATTATTGAATATAATAAAATCAGTAATGAAAACAGGCGTATCTAAGTTGAAAATTTCATATATAAACACCTTAAGTTTATTAGACATTAGTCATATTTAACATAAGGTGTTTACTATAGTTTATAACTTACTCCGCACTCTCCTCAACATCACGGCTATCTTCTGTTTCACCAATATAAATAGGACCGTTTGCATGGTCGATTCGGATTGGCCATTCGTATGGGACTTGCAGGCGTCGTGCGATGGCTCTCCAAAACTTTGCAGAATCAAATTCTATTTCTTGAAAGTCTTTAAGCAATTCTTTATAAGAAGATCCATCAAATTGAATGTACGAGTCTTGCAGACGCATAAAGGCGTAATGTCTCACTTCTAATGCTGCCGCAGCCTCCATTTCTTCTTCTGTTGCTTCGCCAATGATTGTTCCTGCGGGTGGAAGCATGTCGTATACGTTAAATTCCTCTTCTTCTTCGTGTGCTGCATTGTGCTGTTGATCTGACATTTTTTTCACTCCTTCTAGTCTTCATCAAGCTTTTATTCGTGCTTACTTCTATTATCGGAAGGAAATGCGAAATGTGGAATGAAAAAAGAAGCAGATCCACAATACTTGCTTTTTCTTCTTGAATCTTTTATGATCATTTACAGATATAAAAGGTCTACAATAGATAGAAAGGAATGTTTCTATGAAATATTCTAAAGCGACCAACTATGCGCTTCATACGATGGTATTTTTAACCCTTGCACCAAAGGGGAAAGCAATAGGCGTTGAGCCTCTCGCCAAGATGCAAGATCTTTCACCCACTTATTTATCCAAAATTTTAACAAAGCTTGTGAAGGCGGGATTGATTGAATCAACACCTGGCGCAAAAGGTGGTTACACCATTCTGAAAAAGAAGGAGGACATTTCGTTTCTAGACGTCATTCAGGCGGTAGAAGGACAAACCCATTTATTTCGTTGTTCTTTAGAACATGATTCTTTCATGCCTCACGATGGCTGTTTGATTGAACAAGTCATGCAGGATGTTGAAATGAAAATGCAGGAGACGTTAAGTCAAAAGCGGTTAGTTGATATTGCAAGCCAAATAGAGCAGACAGAAAAAAATCCATTTTTCAACATGTGATTTTTTTGAATTAATTATAGATATTAAGAGTCTTTAAAGTCTTTGATAAAAGGGGAGATTTATATGTTATTAGATTGTGCCATTATTGGAGGCGGGCCAGCCGGATTAAATGCAGCTCTTGTTGTGGGGCGGGGCAGAAAACAGGTCATGGTATTCGATGATGAGATGCCAAGAAATCGAGTGACTCAGGAATCACATGGATTTATTACAAACGATGGAATGACACCGTTTGAGATCAGACAAGCGGGAGAAGCGGATCTTCAAAACTACCCCAATATCCAAATCAAACGAAGCAGAATTGTGGAGATACAAAATCATGAGGACAACTTCGCGTTACTGACACAAGAGGGAGAAAGATTCGAAGCGAAGAAAATCATATTGGCAACAGGACTTCAGGATATACTGCCAGAAATGAAGGGGATTCATGAAGTGTATGGAAAGACGTTGTTTAGCTGTCCTTTCTGTGATGGCTGGGAGCTAAAGGACAAGCCGCTGGCTCTGATTGCTGAGAACCAGCGCGCTTTGCATATGGCGAAACTTCTTTCCAATTGGACAAAGGATTTGATTGTGTTTACAAATGGACAGCAAGTGTTAGCTGAAGAGGAGAAAGCACTGCTATCAGCGCATTCTATTCAAGTCATTGATGTACCAATTGTAGCGATCAATCATGACAATGGGCAGCTTCACTCTCTTCACCTTGCGAATGGGGAAACGGTGAAAAGAGAAGGCGGATTTGTCGCAAGTGATTTCAAGCAGTCAACCCCTTTTGCTGAAAAACTAGGCTGTCAAATGACGAAAAATGGGGGCATTGAAACAGATATTCTTGGGCGTACAACCGTCAGCGGTATTTTTGCATGTGGTGATAATTTAGGCGGGCCTGCTCAGCTTGTTCTTGCAGCAGCAGCTGGAAGTCAGGCAGGAATGGGCGTGATTCATGAACTTGTGCAGGAAGAGTTTCAACAAAAAACATCTCTGTAAAAAGAGATGTTCAGCGATGAGCGATTTTCCGTTTTGCTAAGACGTGAGCAGTCCATTCAAAAAGTGCGTAGATGACAAAGAAGATCAGGATCCAGCTGCTGACATCGACCCATACATTGTTGATTTGAATGATGTTCGCCTGATCAAGTCCAGCCTGTATCCACATCGTGATCAATGCGGTGAGGAACACCTGTAAAAACCATTTTTTCAATTGGTCACACCTCCATCTCTTTCTATCATATAAGAAATGACAGTTTATTTCCAATTGAATTTCCATCAGTTTCAACGGTAAAATAAGAAATAAAACCAATGGAAGGACATGAGATGAGCGATCAAACCAATCGTTTTTTAAAAAGTCATTTTCCTGAACTTGTCCTCGCGCCGCCTCTTTTTTATAAGTGGCCTTTTGGTCTTCGCTTTGAAGTGGCAGATTGGTCATTAGGAGAAGAATCGGTTGTATTAGAAAAAGCAGGCGATCGGGCTTTAAAAATTATCAGATATGCTTTTGATCCAGAAGACGATATTCTACTTGTCACGGATGTCTATACGCAGCATGAACATGAATTAACGAAGCAAAAGCTCCTAGTTTATCAGAAATATGCCGACCGACAAGTGCGTCATCGATTGCGTCACGAGCGTTTGACCTATATACAACCAAAACAAGAAGAAACAATGAAAATAGAGAGATTTACACTCAAGTGTCAGTTGCAAGATATTCGATTGCGCCCGCTATTACAAGCCATATGCCAAGAGGATTTCTACAAACCGAATCAAATCTTGAAAGGAAAGCTTGGTTATGACATTTATCTCATCAATCTCTCAAAACAGATGATTTTCCACTTATATGATGATCGAGGTTGTGATCTTATTGCGGCAGATCCAGAACATCTGCGTCCAGTTTATGAAGGTTTACAGCACTGGCTCTTAGACTATGACCGTGCTCAGATGGATCAGTTGTTTGCCGGGAAATAAGAAAAACCGCACTTTTGACAAGTGCGGCTTCTTTTTATGCTTCTACTTTATTGAAAAACTGTGGTAAGTAGTCTTTGTGTGCTTCTAGCATTTCATCTAGGATGCTTTTTGCAATGGCATCTGATGGGACGAGCGGATTGATGGTCATGGCGACAAGTGCTGTGTTGTAGTCACCTGTCACGGCTGCTTCAGCGGCTACACGTTCAAAAGATTTAATTTGAGAAATAAGTCCTTTGACAGCGACCGGCATTTCACCAACAGCGATTGGTTTTGGGCCGTCTTTTGTGATGACACAGTTCAGTTCAACGGCAGAATCATTTGGAATGTCACTGATGGCGCCATTGTTGATGGTGTTTACAGGCTGAATGTCATGCTTGTCGTTATAAATGGATGCGATTAAGTTACATGCTGCATCACTGTAATAAGCACCGCCTCGTTTTTCAAGCTGTGGTGGCTTAATATCAAGATCAGGATCTTTGTAAAGCTCGAACAGGTCATTTTCTAGTGCACGGACGACTTCTGCACGAGTTCCCTCATTCGCTGCTGCTTTTTTCTCTTCAGCCAGCATATCACTTGTTTTGTAATAGTAGCGGTGGTACGGACAAGGAATCACACCAAGCCCTTTTAAGAAATCTGCATCCCACGGAATCGCTTGAATGTTGTTCATGGACATGGTGGAGTTTGGATCTGCCATGTCTTCGATCACTTGATCCATGATGCTTTTGCCATCTAAGAACACGTTCAGTCCAAAGACCATATGGTTTAATCCAGCAAAGCTGACTTCGACTCTGCTTGCGTCGACATCAAGTCCTTTGGCGATGCCCATGCGAATGCCGATTGGTACGTTACATAAGCCAACGACTTTGCGGTGGTTTGAATAGCGAAGTACGGCTTCTGTGACCATACCAGCTGGATTTGTGAAATTCACAAGCCAAGCATCCGGGCATAATTCTTCAATGTCTTTCACAATCTCAAGAATGACAGGGATGGTGCGCAGACCCTTGAATAGACCGCCTGGACCGTTTGTTTCTTGACCAATGACATCATATTTTAAAGGAATGCGTTCATCCTTCATACGTGCTTCCAGTAATCCGACGCGGAATTGTGTTGTGACGAAATCAGCGTCTACCAGTGCTTTCCGGCGATCTAAAGTTAAATGAACCTCGATTGGAAGTCCCGCTTTTTTTACCATGCGTTTTGCAAGATTTCCGACGATCTCAAGCTTTTCTTTACCTGCTTCGATATCGACGAGCCAAAGTTCGCTAATTGGAAATTCATCGTACCGTTTAATGAATCCTTCGACAAGTTCTGGTGTATAGCTTGATCCTCCGCCGATTGTGACAACCTTTAATCCTTTTGTCATGTTCTGCACCTCCGAATAATGTAACGCACAATGTTATAATAGAGTGAATCAATCTTTTATCATTTGTTTGTACATTTATAGCTTATCGTGAGAGTACCTTGTGCGTAAACGGTTTCAGCGTCTTTAGGCAAGGGTGCCCTATTTAGAGATTTGTTACATAAAAGAAACGTCTTGTGTCATGTTGTTGGAGAAAGGGGAAGTCAGATGTTTTCAAGTGAGGTCATTTCCAGCTTTAATGAACTAGAAAGCGCTTTATACCGATACATTATGGAAAACAGTGAAAAAGTCGTCTATATGAGAATTCGTGATTTGGCAGATGCCGCACATATATCGACCTCATCTGTCCTTCGCTTTTGTCGAAAAGTGAATTGTGAAGGCTTTTCAGAATTTAAGGTGAAGCTCAAAATGTATTTAGAAGCAGAACAAACACCTTCTTTGAAAAGCACGCAGCATTTCCTGTATGAATTTATCGAACGGACACTTAAAGGAGATTTTGAAGAGAAGATTAAAGAGGCAGCGAAGCTCATTGCGGATGCAAAGAATGTGCTGTTTATTGGGACGGGCAGTTCTGGTATTTTGGCGCAGTATGGGGCAAGGTACTTTTCAAGTCTTGAGAAATTTTCATTCTACATCAACGATCCGTTTTTCCCGATGAATATGCAGTATTTAGACAATAGTGTCACCATTGTGCTGTCGGTATCAGGAGAGAACAGTATTACGATTGATCATATTTCGAAACTAAAAAGAGAAGGCAGCACGATCATTAGTATTACAAACAATCAGCACTGTACAATTTCTCGTATTTCTGACTTGAATATTGCTTATTACGTCACAGACGAACGAGTCCATAGAGCCAACATCACCACACAGACACCCGTTGTGTATATCCTAGAAGCAATGGCGCGTGACATGTTTGCGATGTTAAAAGAAAAGTAAAAGAGCCGCTGCCTTAAACAGTGGCTCTTTTTTTCTGCATCATGAAAGCGGTGATGGCAATCCCGGAACAGATGAGTACAAACAGTCCGCCTAACAAATACACAAATCTCGCTCCGAATGTATCCGCAATTAATCCAACAAAGAAAATAGATAAACTGACAGACATAGAAGAGAGCACGTATTGAGCCGAATACACCTTTGATAACTCATGGACTGGTGTTTCCGTTTGGAGAATGGTTTGCTGAGAGACATCTCGAATTTGATAGGCAGGCCCCATTAAAATACAGAGCAGCAATGCAAGCCATGGCAGGCTGTTTAGTGAAAATAGGATCGTCAGCACTGCATAAATAAAAGAGCCCGCTGCCATAAAGAGGAGAAGTTGTTTTTGAATAAACTGACTTAGCCATGCAGCCATGAGTCCGCCTATAATGGCACCTATATAATATGCGGCATTGATATATCCCCACCATTCCGCACCTTCATTTAAAACAAGTGTGACAAAGGCAAGCGTAACTGGTCCGACCCACAAAGCACCTGCAATATTTTCACTAACATCCATGAAAGTCAGGATGCGAACCGTTTTGTTTGTCCAAATGATCTTCCAGCCATCTTTGAACCCGTTCATCTTATTTTCTTTTTGAACCGTGTCTTCTTGCTTGAGTAGAGAAAAAACAGGGATGATCAATAGATAGGACAACACAATCATGAAACAAGAGGCCCACATTAAATAAGATGGACCAATCAACAGGACGAGCATTCCAGTAAACGAATAGCCGGCGATTTGAACAGATTGATAAAAAACGGAGGCTGTACTGTTCGCTTTCACAAGCTGATTTTCTGGCACAAGTATCGGCATGATGGCCTGTAATAAAGGGCTGATGAACCCACCTGTGATGGAAATCAAAACGAACGCACTAAACAGCCAGATCAGGTGCTGCTGAAAGAAATCAAATTGGGTCGTGAATACGACGAGCATTCCAATACGTAAAAGAGGGACCCATTTCAATAGACGCTTGGCTTGAAAGAGTTCTGTCAAAACAGGAGAGAGGAGCCCAGCCAATAGCTGACATAGTGTTCTTATGAGCGGAAATACAGCCGCATAGGCGACAGATTGTGTATCTTGATAAATAACCAATGTGACTGTCATCAAAAATAGAATATCACTTAGCATGAGAAGGCTTTTACTGCCTGTATAACACCAAAACTTATTTCCCATATCCAACCGACTCCTTTTCAAAAACAAGTTCAGTATAGCATGTTGGCGAAGTGTGCAGAGGTTTTCCATTGAAAAATACATCTTAAGGATGAGAGGATTGTGATAAGCTAAATGAAAGAACATCGTAAGGAAAGGGGTTCAATCCATTGAAAAAATTACCAGCACATGACTTTTTGGACAAGCATGGCATCCCGTATGACATCAAAACATTTTCTGCCGACACAGAGAAGGGCGCAGCGAATGTAGCGGCAGCTCTTGGTTTTAGAGAAAGACAAATGATCAAAACATTGATCTTTGAAACAGGGGAAGGGGAGCAGCTGCTTGTGATGGTTGGTGCTGACCAGCACATCAAATCAGGGAAACTAAAGAAAGCCGCCGGCTCTCGTAATATCAAAATGGCTTCACCTGACACGGTGCTTGAAGTGACGGGCTATCGGATTGGCTCTATTCCGCCATTTTGTTGGCAACCTGAAGGGTTCCGCACGATTATCGAAGCATCGCTATTAGAAGAAGAGATATTAGGCGTTGGAGCAGGAGAATGGGGAAATGAAATCCTCATCACACCAGAACAATTAGTGATAGCCTCAAAGGCGGTCCCATTTGATCTTGTTCAGCCATCCGAATAGAAAAAAGTGCCTGTTGCTGAAGCAGGCACTTTTTTAATTGGAGTCAGGTGTTGTAAAGGGTCCGATGTCTTTCATTTGCAGAAAAGCATTCACCGTCCTATTTTCCTCAAGGTCATTCGCCCGTTTGCAGACCACAACAGGCCTGATAATGTCAATTCCTTCGATATACACACGCCCAATTTCTCCACGTTCTAAGCTTCGCTGAACGGCGTCACGAGGAACAAGGGTAATGCCATAGCCAGCTTTGATCATTTGAATGGCTTCGTGGACACCACTGAATTGTAAATCAACGGTCGGTTTTTTAATTCCTTTAGCGGTAAAAAGGGAAAAAAGCTTGTCTCTCGTCGAACTGCCTTCTTCTCGCATTAAAAAGGGTTCATGGCTTAGGCGTTCTAGGGGGACGGTTTGTCCATTTAACGGGTGATCCACAGGCACGATAAAGTCATAACTTAAATCAGTTAAGTGAGAGGTGTGAAGATCTTCGTGGTGCAGATCCTCTATTACGGCGATCGCCACATCTGATTGATATTGAAGCAGGCTTTCGATCACTTGAGCGGAGTTTCCACTTTTTAATTCAATGTCTGTCTGTGGCGATGCTGTTTTAAAAGAGGCAAGCCAATCAGGCAGCAAAAAGTTAAGTGGTACGTAGGTAGAAGCAATTCTGAGTCTTCCTTTTTTTCCGTTTTGCAGAAGGGTGATCTGATATTCTACTTCTTTTTCCGCCTCGAATACTTGCCGGGCATATGGATACAGGATCTTTCCCATCTCCGTCAATGTAATCCCCCGGCCGTTTCGTTTGAAAAGACGAAAGCCGATCTCTCGTTCAATGCTTCGTAATTGTGCCGTCACAGCAGGCTGCGTCAAAGACAGCACGTCTGCCGTTTGAGTGACACTTTTTGTTTCGGCTACCTTTGCAAAAATACGGAGGGCATGTAAATTCATCTTTGCACCGCCTATCAATTATTTTGATGATTCAATCAAAAACATTCATTAGATTTATTATAAGGTATCCCTTATCGTAAAGGTAGCGAAGGGGGAAGAAAAATGGATCATCGTCAAAAGCAAGTGGTGTCAATTGCGCTCATCACAGCATTTGCCCTTATTGGGGATTCAATGCTCTATATTGTTCTCCCGGTCTATTGGAAAGAGATTGGTTTATCATCCATTTGGGAGGTGGGGTTACTGCTGTCTATCAACCGATTCATTCGTATCCCGCTAGCACCTGTCGTATGGTGGCTTTATCGATATATTCCAATGAAGACCGGTGTACTGATCGCAATTTTGATCGCGTCAGTGACCACGATATTATATGGTATGAGTGGATTTTGGCTGCTATTGATTTGCCGCTGTGCATGGGGTCTCGCTTGGACGTTACTCCGTATGAGTGGGATGAGGGTCTTGGCTGAAATGGACGAAGGCTCACAAGGACATTTGACGGGTCTTTATAATGGGCTTTACCGGCTTGGCAGTTTATTTGGCATGTTATTTGGTGGAATCCTTGCCAGCTTGATCGGTTTTCAGTCCATGACGCTTGTCTTTGGCTTACTCACATTAATGGGCTGCATTTTTTATGTATCGTTAGAAGAAATTGAAAAGAGAGAAGGCACGCAGGTGTATCATGGCATCAAACAGAAGTGGTTGACACGAGATGTGGTAAAAGTACTGATAACAGGCATGCTGATCGCACTGATCATCCAAGGTTTATTCGCATCCACGCTGAGTCATGTCATTGAAGCAAAGATTGACCAAGATGAATTGACTTTGTTTGGCTTTGTCATCGGAGCTTCGGCTTTAAGCGGTGTTATTCAAGCGCTCAGGTGGGGATGGGAACCATTTCTCGCACCGAGAACGGGTAAATGGTTTGATCGTCTTGTGATGAAGGAACGAATGTTAAGCTGGATGTTTCTTTCATTTGGAGGGCTCAGTTTTCTTGTGATCATGCTGAAGGTAAGCGGCTGGTTCCTATTGATGCTGCTTTTGATGCAGCTGATGGCAACAATAGTCACAACGTTCACCGATACACTTGCCTTTCAAAAAGCTTCTGCTCAAACAGATAAGAACCGCTTTCTCGCCAGCTATTCTTTTGTTCAAGATATGGGGGCTGCTTTAGGACCTTTGTGTGGGTATACGTTGATCCAGTTTTTCGGAACAAACAGCGTCTTTTGGCTGATGCTTATCATAAGCTTAATGCTCGTCAGCATGTGGATAAGAAGCGGGTAGCATGTTTCTTCTAGTGCAGTGTAAAAAATAAAGCGTTATATAAAAAACTGCCTCATGCAGCTGATCGCAGGAGGCAGTCATATTCTCTTATTCTAAGTCTGAATCATAGGCTTTTTGCGTGAGTTGGCTGACGACCTCTTTCAATCCATTGGGTTTATGGAATTCAACAGGTGTGCTTCCTTTTTCAAATACAATTTGATCTGCTTCAACGAGCACGACATATCGATTGTTGACCTTTGCGATATGAATCGAGTGGCCGAAGTCGGCTAAAAGTCCTTTAATTTCTGTTTCGCCTAGACGCATCTTCATCGTGATATCAGGGGTTTGTTCCACAATATGAGAAGCTGCTAGCGTGACCTGTTCTGTATCGAGTGTTTCCCGAATCTCCCGTTTTTCACTTGCTTCCCATATTTCAAGGTCCTCTTCAAATTGTTTTAATTCTTCACTTTCATCCTGAAATGTTTCAAATACATGTTCCTGCACCATATTCATGACCTGTGATTTCATGATTTCAGGCATCGATTCCCCGTATTCGACGAATTTCAGAAAGTCTTCAAAATAACGAGCGTGTGAGGATTGGTGAATTTTCACTTCGGCTTCCTCTGTCATGCCCTCTTCTGGCATAAACGGGTATTGAATCGATTTCATGTTTTTTGTTGTAATCGCCATTTCTACTTTTTTGATCAAGGTAGATGTATCAGCAATAGAAGCGACTTTCTGTTCAAAATCGCATTTCATGATAAAGACAAAAGAGTCATCGAAATACTTTTTAGGAGCCGCAGATGCAACCAAAAACACGCCGCCTCTTACAGCACTTGTATCTAAATAGGTGCGAACAAATTGTTCACTGCATTCGTTAAATACTTCTTTTGTATCTGCAAATCTCGTCTGATGAAATAAATTGTAGTTTGGATTTGAATCGAGTTCATGCCCGGGTTCGACAATAAATCGGCCAATTTTAGTCGGTACTTGCTCAGACTTAGGGTGTCTGTCCACTTTTCGTTTGACGATTTTTTTAAGCTCACCGTCTAGAAAGTCCTTCAGCTCACTTTGTTCAAATTCTTCTTGGTCTAATGTTTGATAATGTTTAAACCGTTTATTTGCTTGTTCCTCTTTGCCTTCTATTTCAACGACATAGAATGATAGAAATCGTATCGTAAAATCCACTGATTGGTCACCACTTTTTCTTCTTTGGATATGTTGAGTATAGAAAAAGGAGTGAAAATCGTCAACGAATGGAGAAATATCGTGTCATTATTTCCCGAGAAATGTTTCGTGAAAAACGCTTGATAATAATTATCATTCTTGATAGAATGATAAAAGAAAAGAAGGAACCTGCCAGTTCCTTCATCTCAGAAAATCATGTATTATTTTGTTTCAAATGTTTCGCAATCCGTTTCAGCATTGCGAGTCACGTCAGTCATTGTGCTTTTACCAATTTTAATTGTAGAGGCTGTACAGCTGTTGTCAGCCCAAAAACGGCAAGAGTTCACTTCACAAAGTACATTTTGTGCCATGGGAATTCACCTCCGTGATTCATATTAAGAATGAAGCAAGCTGCCACTTGAGTTCATTCAATCTAGTAGTCTCTTTATCGAAAGAGTCTGTTTGTGCTGTATATGCACATGTTTATCATACCATCTACCCTGAAAATATACAATTTAAACTTTGAAAGAGCGAGAATGCAAATCTCGCTCTTTTTTGTTTGTAAAAATAGTTAAATGCTAGGTGGCACCCTCTCTTATTCCGACATATGAATAGAGTAGATTCAAAACCTGATGTCGGACAAAGTATAAGGGTACATGTACTGATTTTCCGCATGAAGATAGGGTTTTCAATCAAAAATTTTCATAGAGAGATGAGGGGAGAAGATGAAAGCAGTCATTCTCTGCGGAGGAAAGGGAACGAGAATGAGTGAGGTCACACAAGCGCTTCCTAAACCACTTGCTATGATCGGAGACCGGCCTATTCTATGGCATATTATGAAAATCTATCAGTATTACGGTGTAGACGAGTTTATCTTATTGCTTGGATATAAAGGAGAGAAAATCAAAGAGTATTTTCTCAACTACGACTGGCGGCATCACAGCATGCAGCTGGATATGTCGACAGGGGAAATGAAGCTTTTAGGGAATTCGGAGAATTGGAAAATCACCTTTTTAGATACGGGTGAGAATACGATGACAGGCGGGCGGTTAAAGCAGGTACAGGATTATATTGGTGATGAGACATTTATGATGACGTACGGTGACGGACTTGCCAATATCAATATGTTTCATTTGCTCAAGCGCCATCAAGAGCTTGGAGCAGCTGCCACTGTCACAGGAATTGAAAAGAAATCACAGTACGGCACGCTGAAGGTGTATAACGGGATGGCACAATCCTTCTCTGAGAAGACAGACAGTATCGGGATGATCAATGGAGGATTTTTTGTGTTGTCTCCAAAGGTTTTTGATTATTTAACAGATGATGATCAGTGCGTCTTTGAAGCAGAGCCTCTTCAGAACTTGGCGAATGATGGCGAGCTTGCAGTATATGAGCACCACGGATTTTGGACAGCAATTGATACGTATAAAAACTTGAAAGAAATCAACGGCATGTGGAATGAAGGAAAACAACCATGGAAGGTTTGGTGACAGCATGAGCGGATTTTGGAATGGGAAAAACGTATTTGTGACTGGGTGTACGGGATTGTTAGGGAGTTACCTCGTCAAGGAATTGATAGATCAAGGAGCAAACGTAACAGGGCTTGTACGTGATCAGGTGCCAAGATCGAACTTATATCAAGGCAGTCAATTTGAAAAGATGAATGTCGTCCAAGGCGCACTTGAGGACATGCAAACGATAGAACGTGCGTTAGGAGAATATGAGATTGATACGGTCTTTCATTTGGCCGCCCAAGCGATTGTTGGGGTCGCAAATCGTCACCCGGTCTCTACATTTGAAGCCAATATTTTAGGAACATGGAATGTGCTGGAGGCATGCAGAAGACAGCCGCTTATCAAACGAGTGATTGTGGCATCGAGTGATAAAGCATACGGGGATCAAGAGCAGCTTCCTTATGATGAAGACATGCCGCTTAACGGCAAGCATCCATATGATGTGTCAAAAAGCTGTGCAGATTTAATTTCTCACACGTACTACAACACATATGGTCTTCCGGTTTGTATTACGCGCTGCGGTAATTTATATGGAGGCGGGGATTTGAATTTTAACCGAATCATTCCGCAAACCATCCAGCTTGTGTTAGAGGGAAAGGCGCCAGAAATTAGAAGTGACGGAACCTTTATCCGTGATTATTTCTATATTGAAGATGCGGTCAAGGCTTATTTACTGCTAGCTGAAAAAATGGAGGAAAAAGGGCTTGCAGGAGAAGCATTTAACTTTAGTAATGAAATTCAGCTGACCGTGCTTGAGCTCGTTGATAAAATCTTAAAGGCGATGGGCAGTGAACTAAAACCTCGTATTTTGAATCAAGGAACGCATGAGATTAAGCATCAATATTTATCAGCAGAAAAGGCGAGAAAGCTGCTTGATTGGAAGCCTGATTACTCCATTGATGAAGGGTTAGAAAAGACAATTGAATGGTATCGCGAATTCTTTCAAAAATAGAGGTGTATACAGATGAACAGCATATATTGTACGGTTCTATCAAGTGGAAGACTTTATCAAGCCATTGCGTTTTTCTTATCGTTGAAGCAAGTAGAAGATGATGCTGTCATCAAGACGTTATGTATGGATGATGCTGCATTTGATTTGCTTCATCAAATGAATTTCCCGCATGTCGATCTTGTTCATGTGCGTGAGCTTGAAACGCCGGAGCTTCTAGAGATCAAAAAGGAACGAAATGATTCGGAATATTGCTGGACATTAAAACCGATTTGGATTGAGTGGCTATTTAAGCAGGACCAGGCGGAGGAAGTGACGTATCTAGATGCGGATTTGTTCTTTTATGAGCGTCCGCAAGTGATTTTTCAAAACCAGCCTGATGCGTCTGTGCTTCTATCAAGAGGGGATATTGTCATTCCAAGCTTTGATCCAGAGGAAGTGAAGATGCTTCAGAAACTTTTAGGGCGCTACAATTCAGGATTCCTCCATTTTAAAGGAGATGAAGCCGGCCGGAAGTGCCTGAGCTGGTGGAAAGAAGAATGTCTAAAGGAATGCAAAAATGCGCCTGGAGAGGGGAAATTTGGCGATCAAGGGTATTTGGATCATATGCCGATGCTGTTTGAAAAAGTAGAAGATATTCAAACAAAGGGTGTGAATATTGGTCACTGGAATTATGGCCAGCATTCTTATCAGGAAGAGAATGGACGTATTTTGCTTGAGGATGGAAGCCCACTCATTTGCTATCATTTCAGTGGTTTTCGGATCTTAAGCAAAGATGATATGCAGCAAATCCATGAAAAAGGAAGAGATGATTTGCCATTTTTCCAAGAAGCCTATCGGGAAGTGCTGCGTCATGTGATTGAATCGGTAGAACAAGTCAATCCGATGTTTAACGGCTATGCCAAACTGGAGGAGGATGGCGCATGAATGAAAAGCCGAAGGTCAGCGTCATTATTCCGAGTTATAATGCGAAAGAGCGTTTAGAAGGGAGCCTCTTTTCCTTAACGCTTCAGGAAACCGATATTCCATTTGAGGTCATTGTTGCTGATAATGGGTCAACGGACGGCACGATGGAAATGCTCGAAAACATTGAGGTGAACTTTCCATTCAAAAAGGTGCGTATTCCTGTCAATCAAGGAATTGCCAAGGGGCGCAATCATGCCATTCATGAGGCAGAGGGAGACCTCTTAATATTCCATGACAGCGATATGCTGGCAGAGCCCCAATTTATTCAAAAGCACGCAGAGGCACATGCTGATCATGAGGACCGTGTCATTTGCGGTGTATGCTGGAAGCGAATCTACCGTTATTTTTACACCGGTTTTGATAAAGATCATGTGAAGCGATTAAAAAAACAAGGGCTGTATCAGCGGAAAATGAAAGACAAAACGTCTCTTGTGTCGATGGAGGAAATAAAAAACGGAGCATTTCTAGAGAGAAGCTTCGACTTGCAGTCCGAATTTATTGATATTCTGAAAGACATTTTAAACACGTACGACTATGATTTAAGTTCTTATCAATTGCCGTGGCGATTTTTTATCACAAATAACTCTTCCGTCAAGCGAAAGCATGTCATGGAACTAGGGATGTTTGATGAAAAAATCGTTCGATACGGGTTTGAGGATTATGATTTAGGCATTCGTCTGCATCAGCTTGGCCTCTCATTTGAGCTGCGTGAGGATATTTTAAGTGTGCATCAGGAACATCCAAGTAATTTAACGTCATTCGATGACATCAAATATAACATTTTGTATATGTGCGAGAAGTACAACAATATTGATTCGATTGATGTTCATTTGGCTTTCTCTGGACCATTTTCTCATACCGTGACAAATGATATCGTGAAAGACATTCGCCAGCTGCGTAAGAATGCAGCATATGATGATCTGCTTGCTTATTTTTTGGAGCTACTTCATATGATCACAGAGCGGAATGTGGGCATTAAACGTGATCAAAAGGACGTGCTGACGGCAAAGCATTTCCCTTTGAAAAAGCTGTCAGAGGCGGCCCAGCTTGCCAAACAGGAACATGGATGCACGGTGCTGGTAGAAGCCATTCAAGGGCTCACAAAAGAGCTGCTGCATGTTGACTTGTTCCAAGTGGATGTGTTGTAGATGGCATCCTATCATTTCACAACCATTGTGTCCAATACCCATGTATTTAAGCTGCTGGCGCTGATTCATTCACTTGAGCAGACGGCTCAATCATACAAACTTTCTGTCTTATGTGCTGATCCTTTGGCTTACAAGGTGTTAAGTCAGTTTCCTCATCCACATGTCCAATATGAACAGCTTGAAGATGTGGAAGATGATTCGCTGCGAAAAGCAAAGGCGGATCGTACGTTCCACGAGTATTGCTGGACGCTTAAGCCTGCGTTTCTACTCAAAATTCTTGAGTCCTCTGATGCAGATTATCTCGCTCATTTGGATACGGATTTGTATTTTTATCATGATCCAGAGGCGATATTTGCAGAAAATCCACTCGCTCATGTATTTTTGACAGATCATATGAATTCCAAGCGATTCTATCACTTTTATGAATTATCCGGCCGTTTTAATACTGGCTTTGTAGGCTGTCGAAACACAGATGTGGCCAAACGGGCTGTGACGCAGTGGAAAGAGAACTGCATTGCGCACTGTACAGTAGAAATGGATACGGAAAAAAAGACATATGGTGATCAGCGGTATGTTGAAAGATGGGTCGATGATTTTGAGGGTGTCCATGTGGTGGCATCTAAAGGTGCCAATGCAGCGATTTGGAATATTGAAAACTATAAGCTCTCCGTTGTGAAAGGAGATATGTATCTCGACGAATGTCCACTGCTGTTCTATCATTTTTCTGCCTTTACGATCATTGATGAAAAGAACTTTAATCTGAATTGGTATTACTATATGACAGAACACACTCTTGTGGATCATTTGTATATTCCGTATGCGGATTTGATTCATCTGAAAATTAAACAGGTGCAAAAGGTCTTTCCAGACTTTCAGCAGGGGTTTATTGCAAAGAAGCATGTTCCTGACACGCATTTTTATAAGTTATGAAAAAACCGCTCATTTATTGAGCGGTTTTTACCTTTTATGATTCATTCCATTTCGCTATGGTCTGATCGCTTGGCAGTAAAAAGGCTAGGATGCCTAATATCGGTAAAAAGGCGACACCGATCATGGTAGGCGTTAAACCGACTGCATCAATTAATGAGCCGAGGGCAACGGATCCAATCGCTCCCATACCAAACGCAAGTCCAACAGTTAAACCAGACATTGTGCCAATTTTCCCGGGAAATAGTTCTTGGGCATAGACTACGGTGACAGAGAAGCTTGAAGTCAGAATGATCCCAATAAGTCCAAGTAAAACATAAGCAACAACTGGTCCGGCAAATGGGAGAAGTAGGGCAAGCGGAAAGGATGCTAATAAGGAAATTAAAATGACGGTTTTCTTGCCGAAGCGGTCTGCAAGCGGCCCGCCTAAAAATGTCCCAATCGCACCCAATATAAGAAATAAGAAAATATAAGTTTGTGATTCTTTAATCGTCAAACCATATTGTTCAATCGCATAAAACGCATAGAAATTCGAGATCGCATTTCCATACCAAGAACGCGCGAAAATAAGAAAGACGATAATGCCAAGTGCTGTGAGCGCTGACTTGCGGTGAAGTTCAGATCTTGCTGCTTTTGCAGGCGCTTTTTTCGCTTGTGCTCGAATGGTTTGAAGTCTTCCTGCGTACCACCTTGAAATATAAAGAAGGAAACCGACAGCAATCATTCCAACAATCGTAAACCAAGCCACACCTGGCTGACCGAGAGGGACGAGCATTAATGCAGCGATTAGCGGAGCAAAGGCTTGACCTGTATTTCCGCCGACTTGATAGATGGATTGAGCAAGACCCCGTCTAGGACCAGCTGCCATGTTGGCAACCCGTGAGCCCTCTGGATGGAAAATCGCAGAGCCGAGTCCAATAAAGACGACGCACAGTAGGATGGTCGCAAATGATGGTGCAAACGCAAGGCCGAAAATGCCGACAGCACTTGAAAATAATGCGATAGGCAGTGCATAGGGCATCGGCCGTTTATCTGTGTACCACCCGATCGCAGGCTGCATGACAGAGGAGACCATATTTAATGTAAAGGCGATTAGCCCTAATTGAGTAAAGGTCAGCCCCATTGAGCGTTCTAAAATAGGGAACATGGCAGGAATCACGGCTTGCAATGTGTCGTTGAGCATATGGCAAATACCAATAATCAATAAAATAGGATAAACCGTTGAACCGGTGACCGCTTTTTGAGGTTTATTCTTTGTTTGAGCAGCAATAGCCAATGAGACTTCCTCCTTTCATTCAACTTGTTTCTTTTTTCATTCTCCTCATTTTATTCATAAGGTGAACTATAAAACAATAGCAAATTGTCATGATTTAGAAAAAAAGAGACACATGCGCTTGATGGAGCGTGTGTCTCTTAAGGGTTATTTATAGAAAGAAGCGATGACAGGCTTCATTTTTTGAATGACAAGTCCACTGCCTCCACGGTTTTTCACACCTTCAATCATGCCGACGAGGACATAATCTTCTTTTTTAGGATTAAACGCAAGTAAAAATCCATTTTCAGTCCCGTCTGTCGCACCTTGTTTGCTCTTTAGTTCCGCTGTTCCGGTTTTAGCGGCTATATCAGCCCCTTTTATTTGCAACGAGTGAGCGGTTCCGTTTGAATTGGTGACGACTTGAGTTAGTGCATCCTTCACCGTATTTGCTGTATCTTCTTTGATGATCTGTTTTGGTGATGCGGTTTTTTCATCCTGAATGACTCGAGGGTACACAAGCTTTCCTCCTGTTGCAAATGGTGAATAGGCATGTACTTGTTCAATTGGTGACATGAGTAATTCTCCTTGGCCATATGCTGAGTCGGCAAGTAAGATGTCTGATTTGATTCCGTCGTTAGACACTTGTGCCGGTTTCATTGTAAACGGCATGTTTAAATCATCACCAAATCCAAATGTTTTCACTTTTTTCTCGTAAGTATCTTTGCCGATTTCAAGGGCTTCCTGTCCAAAATAAATATTATCTGAGTACACGAGGGCATCGACCATATTGACTTGTTCTTTGTCATGTACCCGTGTAATGCGATAATTTCCCCAAGATTGATCCTTCTGCCATTTCAGTCCATGAATGGTGCGTACTTTATTAGGTTTTGTGACACCTGTTTCCAGTCCAATCGCTGCTGTAATGGTTTTGAATGTGGATCCTGGTGCATATCTGCTCGCATACCGAGCTTGGAATGGGAGATCAGGATTTTCACTGTATGCTTGATATTGTTTAGGCGTGATCCCGTTGGTCATTAAATTGACATCGTAAGAAGGGGTGCTAACAAGCGCTAATAAATCACCTGATGATGGGTTCATAATGGTGACAGCCCCTTTTTCACCTTTCAGCTGTTGATAGGCTTTTTTCTGTAAAGATGCATCAATGGTCAGCTTGACTGTTTTTCCGTCTTTTCGGTCTGTTTTTTGTAATGTTTCTTCAATACCTGTTTCATCATGGATAATGAGGATGCTTCCGCCATCTTGTCCTCTTAAGTTCTTGTCAAATGTGAATTCAAGGCCGGTTTTGCCGATGATTTGATCCGCCTTTAAAGCTGGATTTCTTTTGATATCATCCGCATTTGCTTTTCCCACATAGCCTGTCAGATGGGCAGCGGCTTCGTTATATGGATAGTAGCGCATTTCCTTCGTTTGATAGGTGACGCCATTTATGTCTTTTGGAATCGGCTTTTGCTCTAACATAGACTTTAGCGGGACAAATGTGTCATCTGTGACCCATGCTTGTTTCAGCTGATTTTGAATCAGCTCTTCATCTATATCAAAAGCGTTGCTGATTTTTTTGATGTTGCTTTCTTTTTCCGTACCTGTCCCGAGCTTTCCAGGGATGATGCCAAGTGCGTGTCCACCAGTTGTTTCGGCTAACGTGCGCCCTTTTCGATCTACAATATTTCCGCGTACCGCAGGATCCGTTGTCACTTTGATGGTGTCACCCGTTTCCATTTGCGGGAAGATGAGATTTGGTTTCCAGTCTACTTTCCACTCGTTATCCTCTTCGGAGAGAACGCCCTTGTAAGAGAGTTTGTTCAGCTTTCCAAGTGACGTTTTCATCGTGACTTCATAGGTGAATTGATACCCATTTCCTTTGTCCTGTTTTTCTACGTTGACGTTTGAGACGTTTAGATCACTTGCACCAATGCCGCTAAAGATCTTATCGTATTTTTCGGCAAGTTGTTTTTTAGAAAAGTCACTGGCTTTCAGAGAGCCACTTGTGACCTCATCTGCCAGTTTCGTGAATTCTTTTTTCTCCAGATGTTTCGTAAAGGATTCAGCGGCTTTCAGCGCCTCTTTTTCTTTTGAGAAAAGCGAATCTTTTAAGAAAAAGAGAGCAGCAGCAATCACGATGATGCTAAGAAGGGGAATGATGACTTTTTTCTGTTTCCAAAATGATTTTCGTTGATCTGTATACAATGAAAACACCTCAATTTTTGATTAGATCCTCTATAGTTTACAGTTACTGTGTAGGATTTGTATAGTTTCTCCTATGAAAATAGACTAAGACATGAAGTGGAAATATGAAGCAAGACACAGTTGCTGCTGAAGAATCTCTTCATTTTTTCTTATGATTTAAAGGATTTTTTATGTGATCATCGAATGTGAAAAATTAGAAAAATTTTAAAAGCGTTTTCATGAAGGGGGAATTGTGATCGTTTATAAAAAAGTGAATCTAACTGGATTTGTTCTTGGACCGATCTTCTTTTTGCTTATTTTTTTGCTCATTCCAGAAAGTGAATTGACCTATGCAGCAAGAGTGGTACTGGGCGTTACGGCTTGGACTGCGACATGGTGGGTCACAGAAGCTTTGCCTATACCGGCGACCTCTTTATTGCCCATCATCCTTTTGCCTACACTTGGCGGGCTATCGATGGAGCAAACATCAAGAGCGTATGGAGACCCGATTGTTTTTATGTACATGGGCGGATTTATGATTGCCATTGCCATTGAAAAATGGAATTTACATAGAAGAATGGCCTTACATATTTTAAACATCATTGGCACAAGAAGTGACCGCATTGTATTAGGGGTTATGATGGCAACGGCTTTTCTATCTATGTGGATTTCAAATGCAGCCACAGCACTGATGATGCTGCCGGTGGCACTGGCTGTGATTAAAGAGGTGAAGGCGAACGATATTTTGTCTGGTGCATCTCTTGACCGATTCAGTAAAAGCATCCTATTATCGGTCGCTTATTCAGCCTCAATTGGCGGACTGGCGACACTCGTTGGGTCTGTGCCAAATGCTGTTTTTGCGGCGATGTCAAAAAAGCTGTTGGATCGAGAAATTATGTTTTTTGAATGGTTTTTGTTTGGTTTTCCGGTAGCGGCTGTCCTGCTTATTCTCTTATTTCTGTATTTGACCAAGATACAATTCAAGGTAGAGCACACAGGGGAAATGGGAGCAGCGTTTATACGGAAGGGTTTAGAGGATTTAGGCAAAATGAAACAAGAAGAAAAATGGGTTTTTGCTATTTTTCTTATGACGGCTTTTTTATGGATCTTTAAAATCTTTTTGTTTGGCGGGCTTCCTGTCTCGGATACGTCGATCGCAATCTTTGGGGCGATGCTGTTATTTCTCATTCCAGCGACAAATGGAGAGAGAATACTAGAATGGCAGGATATGAAGCAGTTGCCGTGGGGGCTTTTGCTTTTGTTTGGAGGCGGGCTTTCGCTCGCTACAGGATTTGCGGAAACGAATCTAACAGGATGGATCGGGGAAAATTTACAGCATTTAAATGGGCTGTCGTATCTCATGCTGCTGATTATTTTAACGGCTTCTATTTTATTTATGACCGAAATTATGTCCAATACAGCAGTTGCGAACATGATCATTCCGATTACAGTAGGGCTTGGACTTGCAATTGGCATGGAGCCGTACGGCTTAATGGCTGCGGCTGCGTTAGCTTCCTCATGTGCGTTTATGTTGCCAATTTCCACACCGCCAAATGCGGCTGTCTTTAGTGCGGACGTGCTGAAAATATCTGATATGGTCAAGGCTGGCTTTTGGCTAAATGTGATCAGTATTGTAGCGATTGTGCTTGCGGTTTATTTCTGGCTTCCGGTCGTGCTGAGATGAAGACTTTGATCGAATGGAGACTTTTGGTGTTTTTGTTTCTTTTGGCTTCGGTACTGAAGCTGCCTTTTTGAGGTGCGGGTCCTTTGGCGTGTAATAGGTGGCTCCAATGTTGAGTCTGCCTTTAAGCTGATCAATGGAAAGCTCACCAAACTCTAAATGGTAGTCAATTTTGTCCACATGCAGTGATTCAATGTGAATGTGCGTATCCTCCGAGACAGGCGGAGCAGGTGCAGACATTTTCTGCTCAAGAGCGGTGAGTCTTTTTTCCAGCTCGACGACAGATGGGGATGGACTTGCTTCGGTTTTTTTAAAGAGTGATTGAATGAAATGTTTCAAGTGGACCACAACCTTTTCTTTCGCCTTGCTCTAGTCTATGGAAAAGCTACCAAGTATATACTTATAGAGATACATGAAGGGGGAGAAGGGCATGCTGCCTACACGCATTCAGATTACCCATATGAAGACGAATACGATTGGTACAGGGTCCTCGATGACATTCGGTTCGACGATCGTACGAAATCACTGCTCGACGATCAAAAGAAACAATGGTTTTGGTGAACAAAATGCCGATGGCGTGATCACGATCTTGCCGATTGAAACGATTGATGATCGTGATCTAATAGACGCAGTCAGTATTAATATTCGTCATCTATGATAATCGCAGTTGCTTTTCCTTCATCCTTTTGCAGACGAATGTATAGCACGCCGTCTTTAAAGGCCGCATTCATTTGACCAAGAATCATATCTGGGAGCCGAATTTTTCTTTCAAACGGACCATACTTTCCTTGTTTTTGGCGAAAATCTTGTTCGTTAAAAAAGGAAAAACGCTGTCCTTTTACAACTAAATATTCACCATATGACAGCACCTGAACATCTTCCTTCCGGTAGCCAGGCAGATAAATTAAGTACTGAAATTCAGTAGGGGTTTCCACAATGTCGACTGGTGGAAACGATGCATCTGTTCCTCGCTGATCTTGCTGCGAGAATGTAAAGGGAGACGGACCATTTGCCATAAAGGGAGATCTTTGCTCATCATCGAATATCATTTTCCAAAAATCATCTCCATGCATTTGCTGGGCAATGTCCATCCACTGCTTCATTTTTTCGAAGTCCATGTGAAGACCTCCTGTTAACATACTTGATGGGTGCTCGCATATACCTATAAAAAGGAGGTTTATCTGTGGTTCAACCAACTCCGTATATCAATATTAATATTTTCATGTTAAAAATTAATTCCTTTGAAAATGCGTCGGCGGTGAATGTCGGACAAAATTTGTTAGCAGAGTGGCAAAACTCAGATAAAAAAAATCAGGGGTACGGACAGAATTTTGGAGATGCCAGCGGTTTTGTCGGAACAAAGAGCCATGTAGATGATCGAGATCAAGTGGACTCACCTGCCTCTTTTTCGCCAGCAGCTAAACCTATTCCAAGGAAGTGATGTGTGATGTTATTCTCACCCTCAGTCGTCAATGTCGGTGCTTTTAAAATCAATGCAATGGATCGGGGGGCATCACTGACGCTAGGACCTTATCAGCAGATCGATTATTTTCTCTCGATGAAATTGAACCAAGGTTTTGGTGAGGACAATGGAGATTGTTCACCGCTTGTCATTCCGATTTCAAGCGTACTCGATCCAGATATGGTGGACTCGAATTCAGTGAAAAACAGTGTGATTTAAACAAAAAAAGAGACCGGGATTCCCCGTGTCTCTTTTCTATTGTGTTTGATTCAGATGGCTTTTGCGTCTTGCGTAGGTAAAATACACAACGACACCAATGGCTACCCAGATGAGGAAGGCTCGCCATGTCTCCCATTTCAGTGTGGCAGCCAAGATCATACAAATGACCGCACTAATGATGGGAAGAACAGGAACAAAGGGTACTTTAAACGCTGTTTTCATATTCGGATGTTTTTTCCGGAGTATGATCACAGCGATCGAGATCACCGTAAAGGCCGCAAGTGTACCGATGCTGACTAAATTAGCAAGTGTTGATAAGTTGACGAAACCAACGATACATGCCGCAACAGCGCCTGTCAGCCAAGTGTTGGCAACCGGTGTCTTCGATTTTGGATGAACGTTTGAAAAGATTTTTGGCATGAGTCCATCTCGGCTCATGGCAAAGGTTAAACGAACCTGAGCGTAGACAAGTGCAATTAACACGGTCGTAATCCCAATAATAGCACCTGCCGATATAATACCAGCGACACTATTCAGTCCAACCACTTGTAAAGCAAAAGCGACAGGGTCACTGACATTCAGTTTCGTATAGTGAACCATGCCGGTTAAGACAAAGGATACCCCGATGTATAAAATTGTACAAACACCGAGCGCGCCAATAATTCCGATTGGCATCGCTTTTTGCGGGTTTTTGACTTCTTCTGATGCATTAGCGATTGCATCAAATCCAAGGTAAGCAAAAAAGACAGTTGCCGCTCCTGCAATCACGCCATGGAAGCCCATTGGCATAAAAGGTGTCCAATTTTCAGGTTTAACGTAAGCAAAGCCTGAAATGATAAAGAGGAGGACAATGGCAATTTTGATGAGCACAATGATGTTATTCAGCTTCGTGCTCTCTTTTACGCCTCTTGAGACAATAAAGGTAATGAGTAAAATAATGAGTGCGCCTGGCAGGTTAAAGATGGCCCCATCAGCGGCTCCGGGTGCAGCCGATAAAGCCTTCGGTATGTGCAGACCAAATCCACTGAGCAGTGATTGAAAATAGGATGACCATCCGCTTGCCACAGCAGAGAGCGCAACAACATATTCAAGCATTAAATCCCAGCCCATTAAAAAGGCGAGGAATTCTCCAAGTGTTGCGTAAGAATACGTATAGACACTTCCTGACACTGGAATGGACGAGGAAAATTCAGCGTAGCAAAAAGCAGCAAGGGCGCATGCGATCGCAGCCAAAATAAAAGATATAATAATCGCAGGTCCCGCATCTTTCGCAGCCGCAACCCCCGTTATCACAAAAATTCCAGTCCCGACCACACAGCCAATGCCAAGCAAGATTAAATCAAATGTATTCAAAGAACGGCTCAGCCGCTTCGTTTGACTTTCAAGCATGAGCTGATCGAGAGATTTTTTTCTAAATAAAGAACTCATGTTGACCTCCTAATGGATAAATCTTTTCGTAAGACGAATGTTAGTATATGCGTAAATGACAATTTAGTCAATTGGTTGAAAAACGCTTTAAATCACTAAAGTGTTAAATGTCACAATAGTCTAATGTGTATCAAAAGACATCCGCCGTCATGTGACAGGCGGATGTGATAACAGGAGATTTACGTTTGTTCTGCAAATATTTTTTCATTGTACAGCACACTCGGATGGGTTGGGTAATGGGCTGAGGATGCAAGATGATGGGTTTTGGCTTGAGCCAAATCACCGAGCTGATAATAACAATAGCAAAGCTGAAGGTGAGGATACCATGTTTTATATTGTGTCAGTGTAAAGGCTGTTTCGATTTCAGGTGCCTTCAGTGCCTGCTCATACCAATAGATGGCCGCTTTGTATTTATTTTGTGCTTTGAAATGATCCCCAATCCGGCAGCAAAATTCTGGACGGGGCTGATCATATAAGAAGGATCGCAATAAGGAGGATAAGGCGGCTTCCTCAAAACCGACTGCATAATAGCAGTCAGCTAAATTTTGGCATGTGCGAATTTCATCCTCAATCCAGCATTGTTTTGTGGCTAAAAATTTGTGATAAAAGCGAATCGCCTTCACATGCTGCTTGTTATCTCGTAATTCATTGGCGAAGTAAAAGAGATCACGAGGCGTCATCTCTTCGCCTTTTGCAAGCATGTTTTCATAAATGCGCAGATTGCGTCCAGGCTCTCCAGCGGTTGTTTTCTTACGCTTTTGATGGGTGACGGCGATATCAGCAGGAAAAATGTTGCCATACACTTGAAGGAATTCATGAACGGCCCCATACCACTGAAAGTTCAAGGCACGCTTGACGAGCCGATTTCTTCTATATTTAAAATTCACCTGACCGTCCTCGCTAAATCCAACGTGGTAAAACATCGAGACGGCATCTACTGCGGGATCTAGCGTCTGTTTGAGCTGAAGCAGTTTTTGCCGGTCCTCTTCAAGTAGGACATCGTCGGCATCCAGCCATAAGATATACTCTTTTGTCGCATGGGAAAAAGCGAAATTGCGTGCTTTTGCAAAATGCTGGACCCATTCAAAGTCGAGCACCTTTGCTGAAAAGGAGTGAGCAATGTCCTTTGTTTGATCCGTTGATCCTGTATCAACAATGATCATCTCATCTACAATGTCTTGAACAGAAGATAGGCAGTCAGCCAAAACCTCCTCTTCATTTTTCACAATCATACATAAACTAATGGTTATCATCTTTAGATCACCTCTTCATAGTGTATCGAGCATCAAAAGGAAACATTCTTTTCAGCAGCGGGTTTTTTTAAAACTAGTTTTCTGCTACTGGCTGATTTAAAATAAAGGAAGAATCTATGTAAGGGCTGATAAAATGAGTTTATTGAATGTAGAAGGATTATATAAAACCTATGGCGAAAAAACGCTGTTTGATCATATCTCTTTTCATATAGAACCAAAGGAACGCATCGGGTTAATTGGACCGAATGGAACAGGGAAGTCAACGCTTTTAAAAGTCATTGCAGGACTTGAATCATTTGAGGAAGGCGACATTACAAAGGCAGGGACACTTGATATCGAATTTCTTGAGCAAGATCCTGAAATGAGCGGAGATGAAACGATTCTCGACTATATTTTTTCAGGAACAGCACCAATGATTCAAACGATGAAAGCCTATGAACAGGCGCTGGCTGATTTAGAGCATGATCCACAAAACGAGGCAAAACAAGAAGCGCTTATGCGTATGCAAAATAAAATGGATCAGGACGACGCATGGGATGCGAACCTTTCGGCGAAAACGATTTTGACAAAGCTTGGTGTCAAAGATGTGAGCCGATCTGTTCATGCGTTATCAGGCGGACAGAAAAAGCGTGTGGCGATCGCCAAAAACTTAATCCAGCCTGCGGGTTTGCTGATTTTAGATGAGCCGACAAACCATCTAGACAACGCAACCATTGAATGGCTTGAGGGATATTTGAGTCAATACAGCGGGGCTGTCATTCTTGTAACCCATGATCGTTATTTCTTAAACCGTGTCGCCAATCGGATTTATGAATTAAATCAGGGGCAGCTTTACACATATAAAGGAAATTATGAAGTCTTTTTAGAAAAAAGAGCGGAACGAGAAGCAGAAGCTCAAGTAAAAGAAACGAAACGTCAAAATTTGCTTAGACGTGAGCTTGCATGGCTGAGAAGAGGGGCAAAGGCTCGAACAACAAAGCAAAAAGCACGTATCGGCAGAGTGGAAGAGCTGAAGGATCAAAAGGGACCTGATGCAAAGGGAGAGCTTGATTTTGCGATCGGTTCTCACCGGCTTGGAAAACAAGTGATTGAGGCAGAAGAGATCAGCATCACATTTGCTGGTCAAACCCTTGTGGACCAGTTCAGCGATTTAGTCGTGCCAGGGGATCGTATCGGATTTATCGGACCGAATGGAGTGGGCAAAACGACTTTACTCAATTGCCTGGCGGGTAAAATAGAACCGACGAATGGACAATTGACCATTGGACAAACAGTTCGCATTGGCTATTACACGCAGGACCATAACGAAATGAATGAAGAGCTGAATATCATTGATTACATTAAAGAAACAGCTGAAATTGTCAAAACGGCAGATGGCGTCATTGTGACAGCAGAGCAGATGTTGGAGCGATTTTTATTCCCTAGATCCATGCAGCGCACGTTTATCCGCAAGCTGTCAGGGGGAGAGCGCCGCAGATTGTATTTATTGAAGGTTTTGATGGAAGAGCCGAATGTTCTCTTTTTAGATGAGCCGACGAACGACTTGGATACAGAGACACTGAGCATTTTAGAGGATTATTTGGAGCAGTTCCCAGGCGTAGTCATCACCGTGTCGCATGATCGTTATTTCTTAGACCGAGTCGTCCATCGTCTGCTTGTGTTTGAAGGAAATGGACGTATTTCACACTTCCAAGGTGCTTACAGCGATTACATGGAGCAAGAAAAAGAACAGAAGCGGACAGAGACAAAACCAGCTGAAAAACAAGTAGAAGCTGCACCGAAAAAGAGGAAAAAACTATCCTATAAGGACCAGCTTGAATGGGATGGGATTGAAGATCGGATACAAGCACTAGAGGACAAACACCAGCAGCTCGAAGCCAGCATTGCAGAGGCTGGCAGTGATTTTGGGAAAATTCAAGAGCTGATGGACAAGCAAAAAGCCGTCGCTGAAGAATTAGAACAAGCGATGGATCGCTGGACAGAACTGTCGATGATGATTGAAGAATTAGAAAGTAATGAAAAATAAAGGTTGGCAAAAAAACTGTAGAGACATTCTACAGTTTTTTTTGATAAGAACATTTGGCATAAGCATCGTGCTGATGAATGGATTCTTCATTTCGACACTCAATTTGAAAGCCTTTGATCCAGTTTTGTTCATATAGCTCTGCTGCAATTAATCTCGCAACATCCTCTACAAAACGTGGATTTTCATAGGCCTCTTCTGTCACTTGTTTTTCATCTGGTCTTTTGAGTACAGGGTAAAGAGGCGCACTCGCATTAGACTCGATGATCTGCAGTAGATCTGCTTTCATGTCATCAGGGAGTTGACCTTGTTCAAACAGCTCTACCTGAATCGATACAGTGCCGCGCTGATTATGTGCGCCGTATTCACTGATTTCTTTTGAACAAGGACATAACGTTGTCACCTGAGCAGTGCAGCCAATATGACAAATCCATCCGTTTTCTTCATGAAAGTGGATGTCGTATTGCACGTCTGCATGCATCAAACCGGACTTTCCGCTGATGGGACTCTTTTTTTCCATGTACCACGGAAAGGAAACTTGAATCGAGGCAGATGGCTGATTCATATGCTTGGCAAGCTGTGCTGTCAATTCTTTTAAGGAATCCACATCAACCGGCTTTCCGCTCTCATAAAATGAGTGAAGCTGCTCGGTGAGACGGCTCATATGAATGCCTTTTTGATGAGCTGGCAAATATGTACTCAGCGTAAAATCAGCGGAAGCGGTTTGGTGCTGTGGAGCCGTTTTAGACAAAATATGTACAGGGTACGACACACGGCAAATTCCGACCTGTTCCAGATCAAAATAAAAGTCCTGTTCGGTTTGTTGGATGTCTATCATGTCCTCTTTTTGACAAGGTTTTGTTCTAGCGCTTGGCGGGACAGAACCGAATTGTGCGTGTCGTTCTTTTTTGGATGGAAATGAACACATAGGGTACCTCCTTTAAAACGTAATGATTCCTATTTATTCTGCATCAAACCACAATAGAAATCAAGTGATCAAACATTAACGTTTACGTTAAGGTCACAAAGGTGTATAATAAAACATGAATTGATGAGCAGGAGGCACTGGTGATGGAATGGATGAAAATTGATCAAGTGGCGAAAAGAAGCGGTCTGACGAAACGGACCATTCGTTTCTATGAAGAGATTGGTTTATTATCAGCACCAAAGCGGACAGAGGGCGGAGTCAGACTTTACTCAGAGGATGACATGGAAGAACTGGAGAAAGTGATGCAGGCCAAAGAAGTACTTGGCTTTTCTTTACAAGAGCTTCAGTCGTTTATGGAAATAGGAAAACAGCTTGAGCTGAATAAAGAAGGCTACCTGTTATCTCTTGACCCGAAGGAACGATTAGAGAAACTGTTAGATATTGATGCGCAGCTGACTGTGCAGCATCAATTGATTACAAAAAAGCTAGAAACGATTCAATCCTTTAAAAAGGATCTTGAAATGATGAAAGAAAGAGCGGCTCATGCCATTGAGCAATTACAAAAATAAACACCTCAGCGTGTTTATTTCAGCGTGTAGACAAACCCTCGCATTCTTTGTCAGTCCTGCGCTCTGGTGCTCACGAATGCCAAATTCGCTCCGCTCCAGTGCTCGTCCTTCCTAGACTGCAAAGGTTTTCTATCACGCTGAAAAAGAAGACAAAGAGCTAAAATAAAGTTCATTTTAGCCCTTTGTCAACAAAATAAAATAAACACCTCAGCGTGTTTATTTTATTTTGTTAATCAACTGTAGGAAAGGTTCTGATGGAATGAAGGAAGAAGAAGTATTGAAACAGCGTACGAGTTTGCTTAGACAGCCAAAAGCCGTCTGGGCGGTGGCCTTTGCTTGTGTGATTTCATTTATGGGAATAGGGCTTGTAGACCCGATTTTGCCAGCCATTGCATCACAATTACATGCATCTCCAAGTCAGGTGTCTCTTTTATTTACGAGCTATTTGCTTGTCACCGGCTTTGTGATGTTTTTTACCGGTTTTATTTCTAGTCGTATTGGTGCCAAATGGACGTTATTATTAGGACTCATCTTTATTATTGTCTTTTCTGCTTTAGGCGGTACTTCTTCAACCATTAATGAATTAATTGGTTTTAGAGGCGGATGGGGCATTGGGAATGCCTTATTTATTTCAACGGCATTATCAGTGATTGTCGGTGTGTCTGTTGGAGGAAGTGCGAAAGCCATCATTTTATATGAGGCGGCACTAGGTCTTGGGATTTCTGTCGGGCCGCTCCTTGGCGGTGAGCTTGGAACGATCTCTTGGCGCGGGCCATTCTTTGGTGTGGCAGTGTTAATGCTCGTTGCTCTTTTAGCTATTATTTTTATGCTTCCACCTATACAAAAGCCGCAGAAAAAGGTGAAGTTATTTGAAGCTGTTGGAGCCTTGAAATATAAGGGGCTTTTAACGATGGCATCTGCTGCTTTCTTATATAATTTTGGATTCTTTGTTCTTCTAGCTTATTCGCCATTTGTGCTTCATCTTGATGAGCATGGTCTTGGCTATGTCTTTTTTGGATGGGGATTATTTTTGGCTGTGACATCTGTCTTCTCAGCGCCGGTCATTCATCGCAAATTGGGTACATTAACAGCTCTTGTTGTTCTCTTTGCTTCATTTGCTGTGATTTTATTCGGCATTGGAATATGGACATCACATGTGGTCGTGGTCATTTGCGGTATTGTCATTGCTGGGGGAATCCTCGGCATGATCAATACGGTGCTGACGACGGCTGTGATGGGATCAGCTCCTGTTGAGCGTTCAATTGCATCATCTTCATACAGTGCTGTACGATTTATTGGTGGTGCGATTGCGCCTTGGATTGCGGGAGTTCTCGCTGAAACTTACACAGCAAGCACCCCTTATTATGTAGGGGCGGCAGTTGTTCTCTTAGGAATGGTCATCCTGCTTCTTGGCCGTAAGCATCTGGTGAATATCCAACCAGGTCATTAATAGAAAAAAGCCTCATATCTTTTGAAAAGATATGAGGCTTTTTTTGTCGTTATAATACTTTGGTTGTCCAGGATTCGCAATTCCAAGTTTCAGTGGCCACATCTTGATAAAATTCAGGTTCGTGGGAAATCAATAGGACGCTGCCTTTATATTCTTTTAACGCGCGCTTTAATTCTTCTTTTGCATCGACATCCAAGTGGTTTGTCGGCTCATCGAGAACAAGCAAATTGGTTTCTTCGTTAATGAGCTTACAAAGGCGGACCTTCGCTTTTTCACCACCACTTAAAACAGACACACGGCTTTCAATATGTTTTGTCGTTAAACCGCATTTGGCAAGGGCGGCTCTGACTTCATATTGTGTGTACGATGGGAAGGTGCTCCACACCTCTTCGATACAAGTGTTGCTGTTTTGCTCTTTTACTTCTTGTTCAAAGTAACCAATATGCAGGAATTCTCCGCGTTCCACCTCACCAGAAATGGGGGAGATTTCTCCAAGCAAGCTTCGGAGCAGTGTCGTTTTTCCGATACCGTTGGCACCGTATAACGCAATTTTTTGACCACGTTCCATTTTCAAATTCAATGGGCGGGAGAGCGGTTCATCATAACCGATGACTAAATCTTTCGTTTCAAAAATCAGTTTCCCAGACGTACGTGCCGGTTTAAAGTGGAATTCTGGTTTTGGCTTTTCGGCCGCCAGTTCAATCATATCCATCTTATCCAGTTTCTTTTGACGGGACATCGCCATATTTCGAGTGCTGACACGTGCTTTGTTTCTTGCAACAAAATCCTTTAGTTCAGCCACTTCTTGCTGCTGCCTTTTATACGCTGCTTCTAGCTGCTGCTTTTTCACTTCGTATACTTGTTTAAATTGATCATAATCACCAACGTATCGCGTGAGTTCTTGATTTTCGACATGATAAATCAAGTTAATGACACTGTTTAGGAACGGGATATCATGTGAAATGAGGATAAATGCATTTTCATATTCCTGCAAATAGCGCTTCAGCCACTCAATATGCTGTTCATCTAAATAGTTGGTCGGCTCGTCAAGAAGAAGAATTTCAGGCTTCTCTAACAGCAATTTCGCAAGCAGTACTTTTGTCCGCTGTCCGCCGCTCAGCTCTGTCACATCACGATCGAGCCCGAGATCTGTTAACCCAAGACCTCTTGCAATTTCCTCTACCTTGGAATCAATGATATAAAAATCATTGTTCGTCAGGGCATCCTGAATGACGCCTACTTCTTCTAAAAGCTTTTCTAGCTCATCAGGATCTGCTTCACCCATTTTTTCGTAAATGTCATTCATTGCGGCTTCCATTGAGAATAAATAATGGAATGCATCTTGAAGGACTTCACGAATGGTTCTTCCTTTTTCAAGCACGGTATGCTGATCGAGGTAGCCGACACGGACATTTTTTGCCCATTCGACTTTTCCTGCATCTGGCTCAAGCTTGCCAGTAATAATATTCATAAACGTTGACTTTCCTTCACCGTTGGCGCCAATCAAGCCGACATGCTCGCCTTTTAATAACCGGAAGGAGACTTCGTGGAAAATGGCTCTGTCGCCAAAGCCATGACTTAAATCTTTAACAGATAATATCATTTTTTACACCTCAAATAGATTCAAAACGGCTAGTGCCTCTCATGATTATATCGAACTGTCCGGCTCGATAAAAGCATCAAAAGAAAAATTGCGTTTCAAAGCCGATTTTGAGATACTTAAGGATAGATTGAATGAGGATAAAGGAGATCAACATGACGGAAAATTGGGCATTTTTGAAAGAAGCAAAGCCATTTATTCAAAAGAACTTTGAAGCGGCTGGCTTTGAGAAGCCAACAGCGATACAAGAACAAACAGCAGAGTGGATTACGGAAAAACGCGATGTGATCGCAGAATCACCGACTGGAACAGGGAAGACCCTAGCGTATGTTCTGCCGCTTTTAAATAAAATTGATGTGAGTATCAAACACCCGCAAGTCTTAATCTTGGCACCTTCAAGAGAGCTTGTGATGCAAATTTTTGATGTCGTGCAAGAGTTCAAACAAGGTTCAGACATCAAAGCTATTTCCTTAATAGGCGGGGCAAACATCAAGAAGCAGCAGGAAAAGCTAAAAAAACACCCGAATATCGTGGTGGCGACACCGGGTCGCGTACAAGAGTTAATCAAAATCAAGAAACTGAAAATGCATGAAGTGAAAACGATCGTGTTAGACGAGGCAGACCAGCTTCTTGTCCCAGAGCATATGAAAACGATCCAAGCGATCATTAAATCCACATTAAAAGAAAGACAAATCCTTTGTTTCTCTGCGACGTTGAAAGAGGAAACCGTTCAACAGATTAAAGACATTGCATCTAAACCAGAAGTATTGAAAATTAGCAGAAGCCAAGAAGAAGCGCAGAAGGTAGGGCATTATTACCTGTTATGTGATCAGCGTGACAAGGTGAAATTACTGCAAAAGCTATCACGGCTTGAGGACATGCAGGCACTTGTCTTTGTGCGAGATATTACGAATTTGAGCATTTATGCAGAAAAATTAGCGTATCACCATGTCGACCTTGGTGTGCTTCACAGTGAAGCGAAAAAAGCAGAGCGAGCTATCATCTTAAAGGAATTTGAACAGCGTGAATTCCCGCTTCTTCTTGCAACAGATATCGCAGCAAGAGGGATCGATATTGACGATCTGCCTTACGTGATCCATGCCGACCTGCCAAACGAAGAAGGCTATATCCACCGTTCAGGCAGAACCGGCCGCGCAGGAAAAGAAGGGGCTGTTATCAGCCTAGTCACACCTCAAGAGCATTCAATGCTTAAAAAAATGGCGAAAAAGCTAAATCTTTCGCTTCAGGAAATTATTTATAAGCAAGGTCAGCTGCACCTTGCACCCAAGCAGGCATAAGAAAAGGACCCTCCATAATTGGCAGGGTCCTTTTTTGTTATGAAATTTTGACAAGTTGTTTTCCGACATTTTCCCCTTTAAATAGTCCAAGGAATGCATCTGGAATATGGTCAAAACCTTCGATAATGGTTTCTTTGTAAGTCAGTTTGTCTTCTTTTACCCATTGTGCGAGATCTTTTGCCGCCTCTTCAAAACGATCAGAGTAGTTGGCAACAATGAAGCCCTTCATTAATGCACTTGTTTTAATGAGTTTTGTTTGCACACGAGGCCCAATATCTTCGCTTGCACTAATGTTATAAGAAGAAATGGCGCCGCAGACTGGAATACGTGCAAAACGGTTCAAATGATTCATCACGGCATCAGAGATTTCGCCGCCCACATTGTCAAAATACACATCGACACCGTTTGGACAGGCTTTTGCAATGGCGTCATCTAAATCATTTGTTGTTTTATAATTAATGGTTTCATCAAAGCCCAGTTCTTTTAAATAAGCTAGCTTATCATCAGATCCGGCAATTCCAACGACATGGGCACCTTTGATTTTAGCGATCTGTCCGACAACAGAACCAACGGCACCTGCGGCTCCAGAAATGACAACCGTTTCGCCTTCTTTTGGCTGACCAATCGCAAGAAGTCCAAAATAGGCGGTTTGTCCTGGCATGCCCAAAATCCCTAAGTAATAAGATAACGGCGCAATGGATGGATCAATTTTTGTCAGAGACTCTGCTTTGGCAGTAGAATATTCCTGCCAGCCAAGGAATCCAAGTACAAAATCACCTTTCTCAAATTGAGGAGATTTGGACTCGACGACTTCTCCGACCACACCACCTTGAATGACTTCATTCAGCTTGAACGGAGGTGTATAGGATTTTGTATCTTGCATTCGTCCTCTCATGTAAGGATCTACAGACACATATTTCGTTTGAATCAAGACTTCGCCATCTTGCGGCGTTGGTATATCAACTGTTTCAAAATGAAAAACATCTTTAGTAGGTAACCCTTTTGGACGTTTTGCTAATTGAATTTGTTTTTGTTGACTCATGTCAAATCCTCCCTTTCACTTGCAACCTAGATTTACATTAACATGATGCTTCTTTTCGTTCAAAACATACGGTCTTTTCCAAGCACATACAAAAAAGCAGCCACCATCTAAAAGAAGGGGACTACTTTTTTTGAAGAGAGACAGAAAGGAGCGGCGGGAGACAACCAAACAGTTGATACTCATCCGCATCACGTTCTTTTAACAAATATTCATTTGCATTTTGCATGGAGGCTTTCATCATATCGTGCGTCACAAAAGGAAAAAGGATATTTAAATATGAGGATAACAGGTCTTGTGGATCTTGTTCGATTGACTCGATATCTCCAATGTTAATAATAATAGAAAAAAGATAATCGATGCAGATGTGAAAGTGCTGTTCAGCAAACAAAGTAAGCGGCTTTGCTTTTGATTCTTCAGGATTCCATTTTTGAAAAAGCTGTTTCACCAAATCACTGACAACCCATGCATTAAACTGCTGCTCAGCTGAAAAATAATACATCAGCTCCACCCCATTTCTAGCCTCCAGTATAAGAATTGTACAACAAATGACAAGGAATGAATACAATTTTTCAGAAAATTTAGTCATATTCACAGTCTTTTTGTCAAAAATAAGTCCATAGACGCACTAAGTTCACAGAGTAAAAATGGATGTGCTGGAGGAAGGTTTAATGACAAAAGTGACGGGTAAAAGATTCGTAAGACGTTAAAGGAGGAATAATAAATGAAACCTGTTGTAAGAGAGTATTCAAATGATGAAACACTTCAAAGAGATGTGGAGCAATTAAAACAACTCGGTGTTGCAAGAGAGGACATTTATGTTCTGTCCCATGACGATGATCGAACTGAGCGTATTGCAAGCAACGCAGATGCCAATACGATAGGTCCAAAAGAAGTTGGACTCAAGCATGCGGTTGGAAACATCTTTAGCAAAAAGGGAGATGAACTCCGCAATAAGATTCACGAAATTGGTTTCTCAAAAGAAGAAGCTGAGACATTTGAAGAACATTTAGACGAAGGAAAAGTTCTTCTCTTTGTGACTGACCATGAAAAAGTGAAAAATTGGGCATAAACGCCATCGTAAAAAGCCTCTTACTTTTGTAAGGGGCTTTTTTTCATGCTGCGATAATTAAAATCTACCATCTGTCTTTTTCACTATAATAAGAAAGGTTAAAAAATTGGGATAAACAGTAAAATGTCTAATTGAAAATATAGAAATATCAAAGGATACCATCAAAAAAATGAAAAAAGTAGTGAAAATATCACAAAAAACCATTCGGGAAATAATTATGATATCTTTATTTTTATTTCAAAATGAAATAAAAATCTTGTGTAATTTAGTAGATAAATTTCTTAGTTCTATTGGTTTAAGTTGTATTTTTGTGTAGAAATAAGTGTTTTAAGGTCAAAAAACCACGAAATATACCTGTATTTTCAATTAGAAAATCATTCTAATGTTTAGGAAATAATTTGTTGACAAAATAATCTAAAAACAATATATTTGGCTTAATCAAGTCATTATGGAAGTAGTTGTTAAATTTTCGATAGGTGGATTTCAGGATCAATTCGGTAAATGATGATGCATTAAGACCTAAGGGAGAGCGCTTCTGAGGCAGAGCGATACGGAAGAAATATCTATTAGACAAAAAGAAATGGATGATAGATAACTTAGAATGGTAGATTCGTTTTTCTACTATGCCTATTTCTCAATGATATGATTCAGGGTATTCAGAGGATCATCATAAAGAAAACGCTTTCTAAACGCTGTTAAGGAGGTGAACCCATATGAAGAAAATGTATAACAAACTGAGGCGCTGTAACAGTTGAATGGCTGTGGTTGTATGTGAAGATGAGTGTTGAAAAAGAAGAGTGACATGTGGGATGCTTCTCTCCTTTTTCAGAAAATAGATTTCCTAAAAAATCCATCTTTCATTTTATCATAAGGCTTTTTGCTTGAAAACCACCTTTATTAGGAAAGGTGATTGTGAATTGAAGGAGGTCACGTGATGAAAAAGGCTTTGTATCATGAAGACAGCGGGTTGTATTTAGAAAAAATGCGTATGGCTTTTCAAGAACACTATGAGCAAAGAACAGATATGTGGTCCACTGATCCATCATTAACAGATGCTGCTGTGATGTCTCTGAAGGCATGGCGTTCCAGGGAAAAGGATGCACTTGCTTCTGTGCTGGATATCGGCTGCGGGAACGGCAGGGCTCTTGAACATTTACAAGGACTGTCGGCATATACCGGCATTGATCTTTATGAGCATGAGGAATGGCAAGGATTAAAGAAGAGAAAAGAGGTTCCTGTCCATTTTTATCATCAAGATTTTATGTCCTGGTCGATGAATCAAGGGCGCGAGCTGACGTTTGATCTGATTTTAGATCATGGCTGCTTTCACCATCAGCACCCTGATGACCACGAACGATACTTAAGGCAGATTTCCTCGCTGCTTCATGAAGGTGGTGTGTTTTCCCTTGTTGTATGGGGAGAAGAGTGGAAAACAGGCTTAATCGGAGAAGATGGACGCTTCCATTTTTCATTCTCAGATACTCAGCTTGGAGAAAAGATTTGTACATCAGGACTTGAGCTCGTTTCGATTACACCATTACAAGCGAAGGCTGGGATCAGCCAGCATCATGTCATTGCTGTCAAAATCTAGTGCAAAGGAGGATAAACGCGATGTTTGATGTGATGGTTCTTGGTGCATACCTAGGCGGGTGTCATGCTTCAATCAATGTAGCTGAATTGAAGTACGGACTATTCATCCAATCAAAGGGTACAACCGGATGACGTGCATTTGAAGAACCAGAGCTTCTAGTAAAGGAGAAAGCAGCTCGAAGCTAGCAGAGATATTCTTTTAGAGAAAGAGCATGTCAGTTTCCATTCAAGAATCATCAAATGGTGTTGCTCTCTTACAGAGAATACAGCGTATGAAGCTCGATTTCTGCTCCTTTGTACTGGACAAGTGACAGTCTAAAAAGAGTCTTTATGAAAGGTACTGATGGATGATTGGCATCGCACATCTATTCAGCCAGTATGACAGGAAATTTCTCCTGAGCCATGATTCTAGCTGGAACCGGTGCTCAGGATGCAAAGGGAGTGCATACACATATTCATCACGCCATCACTGCGCTGAGAGAGTTCAATGGGGTGCAGTGATGAATAGGGGGAGACAAATGAACAAGTTTGTAGCTGAACTACAATCAATGATTCATCATTTTACATTTCAAGAAAAACACTATTTGCTCGTGGGGCCAGTGAACCTGCCGATCTCTATTGAACATGAAGAAGTGCAGTTTACATGGTATGCCTTTGCGTCTGTAGAAGCTGATACAACGCCAACGGTTGAGTCTATTGTACAAATGAGTACCGAGCAGCAAACATTTTCCTCTTGTCTCCTTTTTGGCGACTTTGAAAATGAAGTGCCGCCGCTTGTGCGAATTCATAGTGTCTGCCAAACAGGGGATGTGTTTGGGTCACTGAAATGTGATTGCGGTCCACAGCTTGCATCATCGCTAAAAAAAATCACCGATTACGGAAAAGGCATGCTTGTGTATATGGCCAATCAAGAAGGGCGCTCTATTGGGTTAATGGCCAAAGCCTTCACGTATAAATTACAGGAAATGAAACTAGATACATTTGAGGCGAACAGGTTGATCGGCTGCGGAGATGATGATCGGCATTACGAGGAAGCAGCGGCTGTCTTGCACTATTTAAACAAAGGGAAACCATTGCATCTCTTAACCAATAATCCAGATAAAGTCGATTCCATTGCTGCTTACGGTCTTCCGGTTTTACGGTTTGATCATACGGTAGAAGCCTCTCTATATAATGAAGCATATTTAAAGGCAAAAGCAGCATCAGGGCATATGGTCGATGAGAAGAAATTAATTAATCAGTAGATGAGTTTATTTAAAGAAGGCGGGAGAAAAGCGTGAAACCTGATATCAATTGGATTCAAATCCCAAGCGGCTATGCGACGATTGGAAGTAATGAAGAAGATATGAAAAAGGCATCAGAATTTTGGAAGGACAAACTTCTGAATCCAGCCTATGGCCGTGAGAAAAAATTTCAAAAATGGCTGTACAAAGAATTTCCATCTTATCAGCCGTATATGAGTGAATTTTTCATCTCAGATACGGTCGTCACCAATGAATGGTATCAAAGCTATTGCGACGAGACAGGAAAGCCTTATCCAGAGAGCTTGACGAACCTAGAACTTGGCGGGGGAAAAGACCATCCAGCTTGGGGCATGGACATCGAGGAAGCTTTCTCATTTTGTCAGTGGCTGAGCGGGAAGCTTGGATATGAGGTATCGATTCCTACTGAGGAAGAATGGGAATATGCTGCCCGGGGCAATACGAGACATCAATATCCTTGGGGAGATGAGTTTAACCCCTCTTACTGTAATACACACGAATCAAATATTGAAAAAACGACACCTGTCCGTCATTACGAAAAAGGAAGATCTCTATTTGGACTATATGATATGGGTGGCAATGTCGAAGAATGGGTCAACACCAAGTATCACATATATGAAGGCGGAATTGAGGTTGTAGATGATTTAACCGAGACACTCGGCAGTGATTACTACATTTTAAAAGGTGGCTCCTTCGCAAGAGGCGGAGATTTATGCAGAGTCGCAAGAAGACACGGTAAACACCCAGACCCTGTTTTTCGATTTACTGGTTTTCGTGTAGTTACTCGTCAAAAACAACATATAAAGGTGGGAGTGTAAAACCATGCATAGAGGACCGATTACATCCGTTTTATCAACTCAGCATGACCAAATTGTCTACACAGGTGGCTATGACCGCTGTATTTATAAATGGGACCGTGCCACGGGAGAAGGAACATTCATTGGCAGTCACGAGCATATCATCAACTCTTTATCCCTTTCGGAAAATGGAACGTATTTAGCGAGTGCATCGTCAGACTATACCATTCAATTATATGATACTGGCACACATACAAGAATTCGTACGCTATATGGTCATGCGGATGATGTGGAAGCTGTCGCATTTGCAAAGCAGGATACGCTTCTTGTATCAGTGTCCAGAGACAGAAGATGCTTAGTTTGGGATATTGAAACGGGAGCCATTTTAAGAGAATTTCATGGACATAGCAAGGATGTATTAGCTGTATGGATTCATGAGGATAAAGCTTATACAACTGGTGACGATGGCTATGTCCTTGTATGGCTCTATGAAACAGGAGAAATTGTAGGTGAAATTGGCCCGTTTGATTATGAGCTGGATACCATCAGCGGCAGCAATCAAAAAGAAGTATTCGCCCTTGGTAGAGACGATGGCACGGTCATCATTTATGATGCCGCTACATTACAGGAGAAAAAAATCATTAAAGCTCATTTACAAGGTGTGAAACGTGTAAACTTTTCGCCGAGCGGTAACTACTTGCTCACAGCGGGATATGACCATTTAATTAAGCTCTGGAATTATGAAACCGGTGATTTAATTGATACGCTGCTGCCTCATAAATATCAATGGGAGCGCTCGCTTGTTTGGACAGAAGATGAGCAGGCCATTTTAGGAGCCAGCTTTGGGAAAACGTATTGTGAATGGTCCATTCAAGAAGGAAAAGTGATCTCTGATGAGCAGGAATTGGCGACACCTTCTATTAATGATATTGCGTTGACTGAAGCGGGTGATATTATCACTGCATCAGATGACGGAAAATTCAGAAAAAATGGAATCGAAATCGCAAAGTCAACAGGTGTTCTCACAAATGGAGTGGCTGTTGCACGGGATGGAAGCTATTATGCATGGGGCGATCATGCGAGTCAGGTGCATATTGTACACGAGTCATTGCAGCAAATGGTCTCTTTTGATCTCAACACAGGTCCTGTCAATAGTGTGTATTTCCATGAGGAGGATCGTCAATTTTATATCGGCACTTATGGCGGTTATGTGCATGTCATTTCGACAGAACACTTAAAGGAAATCGGCCGTTCTAAAGCACATGATTGCGCGGTCAAAGCATTAAAGGTAGAAGGAGATCATATCATCACAGCGGCAGTTGAAGGAACCATCTGTCTTCTCGATAAAAAGAGTTTGTCCTTAACAGCAGAATATATCGGGGCGACAGAGCTGTTAAATGATGTATTTATTGATAGCAAAAGAGATCGTATTGCCATTGTCAGCCGTGATAAAAACGTCCGATTGTTTGATTTGCATACAGGCAGAATTTTAAATCAGCACAACGAGCATCAATATTCCATTAAATCCATCACTGTGACAGACTCTGGCTATATTGTGAGCGGAGACTATTGGGGGTATATTGTGGTATGGAATCCAGAGCTAGATGTCAATACAGGTCCGATTCGAATTGCTAAGAATGGTATTAGTGCCATTAGACAACTAGGAAATGATGTGTATGCAAGCTCATATGACGGTGGTATTTATCATATTCGAGAAGATGGCACACATACGGAAGTACTGCGCTTATTTGAACAATTTCCGAAAGAAGTAATCTCTCATTAAGAAAAAGAATGTAAGCGGGGGATTCTCATGATAAGTGTTTGCAAGGAACATATGAAAAAAGGTCTGACTGTACTCAATTGTCCGCATGTGCTCCTCATTAATAAATATGAATGTCGCAAATGCTGTTTTTGTAAACAACGAGCATCATATAAACTGTTTTATTCCTTGCCTTACTATGATCGATCTGAAAAGAAACGGCTTGAGAAAGTATAGCACATGAGAATAGAACTCCTTCATTTTCTGAAGGAGTTCTTTCCCTTGAGAGAAGAAAGGAGCCCGAGATGAAAGACGATGTTTTTTATATGAAGCTGGCGATTGCCAACGCGAAGGCGATGAAAGGACAAACCTCACCCAATCCGCTTGTTGGTGCAGTGATTGTTCAGAGCGGTGAGATTGTTGGGATTGGTGCGCACATGAAGGCGGGCGAGCCTCATGCTGAAATTCATGCGCTGCAAATGGCAGGAGAAAAGGCGAAGGGAGCTGACATGTATGTGACACTCGAACCTTGTACACATCACGGAAAAACAGGCCCTTGCACCGAAGCGATCATCAAAAGTGGTGTGAAGAAAGTGTTGATTGCCACCCAAGATCCGAATCCGGTTGTTGCAGGTAAAGGAATTGCCTTTTTGAAAAAGGCTGGAATTGAAGTGGAGCAAGGTATATGTAAACACGAAGCAGATCGTTTAAATGCTCCTTTTTTTCATTTGATGCAAACAAACCTTCCTTATGTCATCTTAAAATCAGCTATTTCGATAGATGGGAAAATTGCCACGGCTGATCAAGAAAGCAAATGGATCACTGGAATAGAAGCGAGAACAGAAGTGCAGCGCTTACGTCAAGAAGCAGATGCGGTGCTGACAGGAGTGGAAACGATTAGTCAAGATGATGCCGGCTTAATTGTAAAGGATTCATTCAACCATCAGCCCATTCGTGTCATTTTAGATTCAACATTAAGGATACCGCTTCATGCCAAATGCTTAACAGATCATAGGGCAGAAACCATAATTTGTACATCACAAGATTATGATCATCAAAAGTATCAACAGTTGATACAAAAAGGTCATCAAGTATTTGTTACAAGCGGAGAACACCGGACAGATCTTCAGGATGTGTTACACATGTTGAAGAAGCGCTCTGTGATGTCAGTGCTTGTAGAGGCAGGGGGCAGTGTGAGTGCGTCATTTTTAGAAGCATCCCTTGTGAACGAAGCTGTTATCTATATGGCACCTTTATTAATCGGAGGGAAAGATGCACCTACTTTTTTTGAAGGAGAAGGGGTAAAAAAACTAAAAAAGGCGATCCGTCCAGCGGATATTGAATATAGTATGGTAGGAAAAGATTTAAAAATGACGATGACATTTTAACGATGGAGAGAGGGCCTTGCACGTAGAGTGCAAGGCCTTTCAAATTTTTTGATAAAAATAAAATTGTACATACACCTTTATCGATCATGATGAATACGATGGATTGGGGTGATTCTATGAGAAAATGTAGACAATGCGGAAAGATATACCCAACTCATTCGACAGACCACTACCAAAAAGGAAGCTGGTATGATGCGTATAAGGATGATGGCTGGGAATGTGATAGTTGTAAGAAAGGTAAATCAGACAAACCAAGGAAACCAGTAAAAAATCCATGCTGTGGAAAAGATCCTTGTGTGTGTGTCATTCAAGGACCGCCAGGGGGAAGAGGAAGGAGAGGCCCAGCAGGTCCGGCAGGTCCAGTGGGTCCAGTTGGCCCAGCGGGTCCAGCCGGCCCGGCAGGTCCACAAGGCCCAACAGGCGTTGGGTTAACAGGGATTGTAGCATTTGATCCAGCGGTAGCCCCGGCGTATCCAGTAGGTCAAGTGGTGACATATGATGGCAGTACGTATGTGGTAAATTCAGCACCACCAACAGGTACGCCTGATACATCGCCGGATTATACGCTTTTAGCAGCTGCGGGCGCAACAGGTACAGGACCAACAGGTGTCACCGGAGATCCAGGTCCGACGGGTGCAACAGGAGCCACTGGTGTAGGTCTAACTGGAGTCGTTCCTTTTGATGCGGCAGCGGCACCAGGATATCCATTGGGTCAAGTAGTGACATATGAAGGTGGAACGTATCTTGCAAACACAGCATCACCAACGGGTACACCGGATACATCACCAGATTATACGCTTCTAGCCGCTGCGGGTGCGACAGGAGATACGGGTGCAACCGGAGCAACAGGAACAGGAGCAACAGGAGATACAGGCGCAACTGGAGCGACCGGAGCCACAGGAGATACGGGTGCCACAGGAGCAACAGGAACAGGAGCGACTGGCGCTACTGGAGATACAGGCGCAACCGGAGCGACCGGAGCCACAGGAGATACGGGTGCCACAGGGGCAACAGGAACAGGAGCGACCGGCGCTACTGGAGATACAGGTGCTACTGGAGCGACCGGAGCCACAGGAGATACGGGTGCCACGGGAGCAACAGGAACAGGAGCGACTGGCGCTACTGGAGATACAGGCGCAACCGGAGCGACCGGAGCCACAGGAGATACGGGTGCCACAGGGGCAACAGGAACAGGAGCGACCGGCGCTACTGGAGATACAGGTGCTACTGGAGCGACCGGAGCCACAGGAGATACGGGTGCCACGGGAGCAACAGGAACAGGAGCGACCGGTGCTACTGGAGATACAGGCGCAACCGGAGCGACCGGAGCCACAGGAGATACGGGTGCCACAGGGGCAACAGGAACAGGAGCGACCGGCGCTACTGGAGATACAGGTGCTACTGGAGCGACCGGAGCCACAGGAGATACGGGTGCCACAGGGGCAACAGGAACAGGAGCCACGGGTGCAACGGGAGATACAGGAGCGACAGGAGCAATCGGAGCGACCGGTGCAACGGGAGATACGGGAGCGACCGGAGTAACCGGAGCCACAGGAGTAACGGGAGATACGGGAGCGACTGGAGTAACCGGAGCCACAGGTGTAACGGGAGATACGGGAGCGACTGGAGTAACCGGAGCCACGGGCGCTACGGGAGATACAGGAGCGACCGGAGTAACCGGAGCCACAGGAGCAACGGGAGATACGGGAGCGACCGGAGTAACCGGAGCCACAGGTGTAACGGGAGATACGGGAGCGACTGGAGTAACCGGAGCCACAGGTGTAACGGGAGATACAGGAGCGACTGGAGTAACCGGAGCCACAGGTGCAACGGGAGATACCGGGGCAACCGGAGTAGGGTTAGCTGGTATTTTGGCATTTGACCCAGCAACAGCTCCAACCTATCCAGTAGGTCAAGTGGTGACATATGAAGGTGGAACTTATATCGTAAATACAGCACCACCAACTGGCACACCAGATACGTCTCCAGATTATACGTTATTGGCAGCCGCAGGTGTGACAGGCGCCACGGGAGATACGGGAGCGACCGGAGTAACTGGAGCCACGGGTGCAACGGGAGATACGGGAGCGACTGGAGTAACCGGAGCCACAGGTGTAACGGGAGATACAGGAGCGACCGGAGTAACCGGAGCTACAGGTGCAACAGGAGATACGGGAGCGACTGGAGTAACCGGAGCCACAGGTGTAACGGGAGATACGGGAGCGACTGGAGTAACCGGAGCCACTGGTGCTACGGGAGATACGGGAGCGACCGGAGTAACCGGAGCTACAGGTGCAACAGGAGATACGGGAGCGACTGGAGTAACCGGAGCCACTGGTGCAACGGGAGATACCGGAGCAACCGGAGTAGGGTTAGCTGGTATTTTGGCATTTGACCCAGCAACAGCTCCAACCTATACAGTAGGTCAAGTGGTGACATATGAAGGTGGAACTTATGTCGTAAATACAGCACCACCAACCGGCACACCAGATACGTCTCCAGATTATACGTTATTGGCAGCCGCAGGTGTGACAGGCGCCACGGGAGCAACCGGTGTCACCGGAGATACAGGTCCAACAGGAGCGACCGGAGTCACAGGCGCCACAGGTGTAACAGGAGATACGGGTGCAACAGGGGCTACAGGAACAGGCGCCACGGGAGCAACCGGTGCAACAGGCGCCACAGGTGCGACAGGATCAAGTGCGATTATTCCATTTGCATCTGGTACGCCAGCTGTTTTAACCACAATCGCAGGCGGTCTAGTTGGAACATCTAGCTTGGTCGGATTCGGTAACTCAGCCACTGGTGTCAGTATTGTAGGAGGAATCATTGATTTAACCGGAGCAGCAGGAACATTGTTAAACATGGCATTCTCCGTTCCAAGAGCTGGAACCATTACGTCATTTGCTGGCTATTTTAGCACGACTGCAGCCCTTTCTTTAGTTGGCACGAGTATTACTGTAACTGCTAGTCTGTTTGCTTCACCAACACCAGATAACAGCTTCACTCAAGTAGCGAGCGTTACATTGGCTCCAGCGTTAACCGGTGTTTTAACGATAGGGGCTATTACAAACGGTATCGCTACTGGTTTAAATGTACCAGTCACACCGCAAACAAGATTGCTTGTTGTATTCTCGGCAACAGCTACTGGTCTTTCCTTAGTGAATACTGTAGCAGGCTATGCAAGTGCTGGTTTATCCATCACGTAATAGGCACACAGGGATGACTCAATACTGAGTCATCCTTTTTTGTCTGTGTGAATTTTCTCTTAACTTCATGAGAAAAAATGATATGATTTTCTTAGAGTCTATTCGGGTGAATCTACTGAATTAGGGGTTGTGGCGGTGAGGATGGGCAAAAGGAAAGTCACTTTACAAACAAAAATTTTGGGGTTAATTATTGGTCTTTTGCTTGTTGTTATTGCCTTATTAACCATTTGTTTTGGTTTTTTGCAGACATCAGAAAGGCAGAACCAAGCTGAACAGCTGGCGGTGCAAACTGCTAGAACGATATCTTATATGCCGCCCATTAAAACATCGGTGGCCACGGGAGATTCGCAAAATGAAGAACAGGCTGTGCTTGAGCAAATGAAAGAGCAAGTAAGAGCGCATGCCATTTTTATCACCAATCAAAAAGGAAAGGTTCTTTTTCATACGAATCATGAGGATGTAGGGAAAACCATCAGTGTGTCGGAAGGAAGAAGTACACTGCTATTTGGAGGAACTTCCATATCAACGGGTGATTCTGATGGTGAAACCGTTGTCAGAGGAAGTGCTCCGATCATGAAAGAAACTGGCAGTTATGAAGAGATTATTGGGACAGTCAGTGTCGAATTTTTAAAAAGAGATATCGACCAAGCGACAGCTCATCAACTATTCAAATTAAGTTATATTGCCCTTCTTGTGCTCTTGCCTGGGGTTTTTGGAGCGATTTTTTTAACAAGGAGTATTCGAAAAGATATATTAGGGCTTGAACCGCATGAAATTGCTTCATTATATCGAGAAAGAGAAGCGATGCTGCATGCGATTAAAGAGGGAATCATTGCATTTGACCGTAAAGGTGCCATTACGATGATGAATACGTCAGCTGAACAGATGCTGCGCGTCTCTTCAACGCTGCCTCTTCATATTGATCAAGTGTTGCCAAATGCCAATCTTCTTTCCTATCTAAAGGTAGAGACGATTGAACCTAACATAGAATCAGTCGTCAATGATAAAACCTTCGTGCTAAATGTCAAAAAAGTGGTGCAGGACAATCGGGTATTTGGAGGAATTGTGAGCTTCAGGGAGAAAACCGAGCTGACAAAGCTGCTGGATACATTGACAGAGGTCAGTCAATATTCAGAAGACCTTAGAGCACAAACACACGAATTTTCGAATAAGCTGTACGCTATTTTAGGCTTGCTTGAGTTGAAACAAGTGGATGAAGCCATTGAGTTAATTAAAGAAGAGTATACACTTCAAAATCGCCAGCATGATTTACTCATGAAGCAAATTCGCTCTCCGAAGATACAAGCCATTTTACTTGGGAAGTTAGGAAAGGCATCTGAGAAAAAGGTTCATTTTCACATTGATGAAAATAGTTCATTGGAGCCGCTCCCAGCCCATTTAAGTTTATCTCACTTTATTACCATCATTGGCAATCTCGTAGACAATGCGTTTGAGGCTGTATTGAATAAGGAGAAAAGAGAAGTCAGCTTGTTCATCACAGATATTGGATTTGATATTATCATAGAGGTATCTGATTCAGGGGATGGTGTAGATGAAGGAGCCATTTCACAACTTTTCACAAGAGGACATTCATCAAAGGGAGAAGGGCGAGGTTATGGACTTGCCAATGTCAAAGAAGTGCTAGATGAACTTGGGGGCTGGATTGAAGTTGCGAACCAAAAAGAAGGCGGTGCCATCTTCACTGTTTACATACCGAAAGGCACAAAGGGGGAATAGGTTGTGATAAAGGTACTCATTGCGGAAGATGATTTTCGAATCGCTGCGATTCATGAATCTTATATACAAAAGGTACAAGGCTTTCAAGTGGCCGGCAAGGCAAAGAGTGCAAAGGATCTGTGGGAGGCACTTCAAAAAGAACAAGTGGATCTCATTTTGCTTGATGTCTACATGCCTGATGAGCTCGGCACGAACCTTTTGCCGCTGTTAAGAGAGCGCCATCCTGAAGTGGATGTGATCATTATCACGGCTGCAACGGAAACGATGCTGTTAAGAGACGCACTGCATTATGGAGTCGTTCATTATTTAATCAAACCAGTGACCGCACAAAAATTCACGCAGGTTTTAACCGAATATAAAGAGAAGAGAGAGTTAATCAATTCAAAAGATGAAGTCAATCAAACGATGATTGATCTGTTTTTTGGTCAAATACAGGAAGAATCGCAGCAAAAGGATGAACGAGACTTGCCAACAGGCATTAATTCATTAACTTTGGACAAAGTGAAAACATTCATGGCAGCAGAGATGAACGGAATTACAGCGGAAGAACTCGGAGAAAAAATGGGCGCATCACGCACAACAGCAAGACGATACGTAGAGTATCTTGTGACAACGGGAGAATGCCGGGCAGAGCTGGCGTATGGAATCATTGGTAGACCAGAACGAAAATATTATCCCGCCAAAAAACAAACGGAGTCATAAAAATGAAAAAAGGAATACTCTTACTCATTTTGGTCTGCCTTTGTACAACGCTCACCTTTAATGAAAAAACAGCAAAAGATTCTTTCCTGGAGCACAGCCCATTATACATTGTGGTATCAGGTGTACCTGACGGCGGATTTGACCAAACAGCTCAAGTGATGAAAACCGTGCTAGAACAAGAAAAGCTAGTGGAAGAGCCTGTGCATATTCTTTATCAAAGAGGCGGAACGGTTGATAAAGGATGGACCTATATGATGGAGCGAGATGCCAATTATATCAGTTTAAATTCAAGCTTATTATTAAGCCGTAATTTGCTGGGCAGCAGTAACGTGACCATGAATGATGTTACCCCGCTCGCTATTCTTGCGGAAGAGTGGCAGGTAGTCGCAGTGCCAGTTGATTCTCCTTTCTCAAATGGAAAAGAGCTATTACACGCACTAAAAAAGAAACCGGATTCCTTAAAAATTGGGTTTGCCCCGGACTTTGGAAATGATGATCAAATCTCATTCGCACGGGCTGCCGAAATGGCAGGGATAGATCCGTACCGCATTCAGTTTTTAAAATTTGACAGTGCAGATGATTTATTTCAAGCACTCATTGACCATGAGGTAGATGCGGCGACTACAACCATTACAGAGGTTCGCCATGATTATGAAAAGAAAAGGTTGAAGCTCGTTGCAACCACAACGAATCAGCGTTTAGAAGGATTCAAAGACGTGCCCACTTGGAAAGAACAAGGGATTCCGCTCATCTTCTCTCATTGGCGTGGTGTGATGGGACCAAAGCAAATGAATCAGCACGACATTCGAGCATGGGATCAGCTTCTTCAAAAAATGACGCAAACGAAGTCATGGAAAAAGCAGTTAAAACAAAAAGGCTGGACAGGCCGTTATATGAATAGTAAAGAAGCAAAGGTCTTTATGGAAGATCAATTAAGGCGTTATGAGCAATTTATACAAGGAGAGCAAGCGGTCAAATGAGACCGCTTTTTTTCATGGAACCAACAAACAACAACAATTGCACAAAATGAACAAAAAGCATTTATCGACCAAAAAAGAATTAAAATTCATAATATTTACTTCAATTCAGGCGTCAGATATCATGACAGAAAGGGTTGGAAATGGGATACCAACATTTAATGAAAGCGTATACAACATAAGGGGTGAACGAAATGTTAGCGATCTTAGGATTTCTTATGATGATTGTATTTATGGTTTTAATTATGACGAAACGTATGTCTGTTTTAACGGCATTGGTATTAACACCGATTGCATTTGCTCTTATTGCAGGTTTTCATTTTACAGAAATTTCAGACATGATTGTCAAAGGTGTACAGCAAGTTGCTCCAACGGCGGTCATGATCATGTTTGCCATTTTGTACTTCGGGATTATGATTGATGCAGGTTTATTCGATCCAATGGTGGCGAAAATTTTAAAGATCGTCAAAGGCGATCCATTAAAAATTGTTGTCGGAACAGCCGTCCTGACGATGCTTGTCGCACTTGACGGTGATGGAACCACAACGTACATGATTACAACAACAGCCATGCTTCCACTATTTACACTGCTTGGCATTCGTCCGATTATTTTAGCGGGTATCGCCGGAGTCGGCATGGGGATTATGAATACGATTCCATGGGGAGGGGCAACACCTAGAGCGGCAAGTGCACTTGGCGTTGATCCATCACTTTTATTTGGCCCGATGATTCCAGTCATTGGTGCAGGGGTTTTGAGCATGATTGTGGTGGCATACTTTCTTGGGAAGTCTGAAAGAAAACGTCTTGGTGTTATTGAGCTCGAACAGCCGATTCATGCAAATGAAATGGCAGCAGCGCTGCAAGATGATATTAAGCGACCGAAACTTTGGTGGTTTAACCTGACACTGACTTTGCTTTTGGTTCTCTTGCTTGTGTCTGGAAAAGTAAGCTTAACGGTTCTGTTTGTTCTTGCCTTCTGTGTTGCCATTATCGTGAACTATCCGAACCTTGAACAGCAGCGTGAGCGGATTGCGGCTCACTCAACCAACGTCTTAGCGATTGCTTCGATGATTTTTGCGGCAGGTGTTTTTACAGGCATCTTAACTGGGACGAAAATGGTTGATGAAATGGCGATTTCGATTGTTTCGGCTATTCCAGAGCAGCTTGGCGGGTTTATTCCAGTCATTGTCGCGCTAACAAGCGGGATCTTCACTTTCTTTATGCCGAATGATGCATACTTTTATGGGGTACTGCCGATCCTATCAGAAACAGCGGCAGCATACGGTGTCGATAAAATTGAGATTGCGAGAGCATCTATCATTGGTCAGCCGATTCATATGTTAAGCCCACTTGTTCCATCGACTCATTTACTTGTGGGACTCGTTGGGGTATCACTAGATCAGCATCAGAAATTTGGCATGAAATGGGCGGTTCTTGCAGTCGTCGCCATGACAGTGATGGCGGTTCTCATTGGGGCCATTTCGATCTGGTAATGAGAAGAGTGTCTGCTGCTCATGCAGGCGCTCTTCTTTAGGTCCTATTGCAGGGCAACATCCATTCATTTGCCCTATATAAAGACATGCATGATTCCTCCAAAAGATATATTTTTGAAAAATGCTGACACTTTTGCTGTTTTTTTCTTTATAATGCAAATCAACGAAGGGAGAGGATAGCATGTCCAAACAGAAAAGTACCATTCTTTTTGCTGCTATATGCCTCATGGCAGGAAGTTTGTCGATGGTGACACCAGCTTCAGCGAATGCAGAGACCCCTTATTATGGAAAAAGCTATGAGCAGCCAGCCACGGTTCAAAAACTGTATCCTGAGCCTGACGAAACGTTTGATACCCCTGCTTTTCAGAAAAAAGGAAAAGCATTTACCACACAAGAAGAGCTTCAAGATTTTTTACGTGACATTGTCAGTAAAAGTCCTTACGCCACGCAGAAACAGATTGGAACATCCATTGAAGGCAGATCCATTCCAGCCCTCTATTTTACAAAGGATCGTCACATCTCTCCACTGTCAAAAAAGCCAACGATCTGGCTTCAAGCACAAATACACGGAAATGAACCAGCCTCCGGTGAATCTGCCCTTGTCATCGCCAAACGACTAGCAGGTGATGAAGGAGAGCGTATACTGAGCCATGTCAACGTCATCATTGTTCCAAGAATCAATCCAGATGGTTCTTATGCATTTGACCGCAGGCTTGCAAACGGAATGGATGGCAACCGTGACCACATGACACTAGAATCTCCAGAGCTGACAGCCCTTCATCAAGAATTTAATCGCTTTGCGCCCGAGGTCGTCATCGATGCCCATGAATATGATGTTGGTCAAAAGCAGTTTGAAGACATCGGTGCATCAGGTGCACTCAAGTATCACGATTTGCTGATATTATCCGGTAAGAATTTGAACATTCCTGAAAGTATTCGTTTCACGTCAAATGAATTGTACGTCAACGGAGTGCGTGAAACATTGACGAATAAGGGATTTTCCAACGATTTATATTATACAAACACAAGAGGGAAGGACGGAAAAATCGATCTTTATGAAGGCGGAACTGATGCACGAATTGGCCGAAATGCCCTAGCGCTTTCACCAGCTATTTCATTTCTTGTAGAAAGTAGGGGGATTGGAATTGGCAGAGAGGACTTTACCCGGCGCGTGGCAGCACAAGTCACCACTCATGAAAAAATCATTGAGACAACAGTGAAGCATGCTAAGCAGGTGAAGCAGCAAATGGTGACGGAGCGGCTGAAACTTGTGAAAAAAGGTCTTCAACCAAATGATGATGATCAAGTAGTCATTCAAGATGCTTTCAAGGCGCCTGTGAACGATTCACTTGAAATGGTGGATATTGAGAAAGGACAAACCACCAATGTCCCGGTACGTTTTCATAGTGCAAGTGATGCGGTTCCTGTATTGACAAGAGAACGGCCGACAGCTTATCTTATTCTCCCAGGACATGAAGGAGTAGATAGAAAGCTCAGAACTTTAGGGTTAAAAAGTGTGACATTGCCTGTTGGCATGAAAGTGCCAGTTCAAGCCTATGAGGTGACAAAACGAGTGGAAACAAGCAAAACAGATATTCAGCTTGAAACGAGGCTCGTTGAAAAGAAACGTCAACTGCCAAAAGGAACAAAGGTATATGTGACTGCACAGCCAGAGACCAATTTGTTGTCACTTGCCCTTGAACCAGAATCAAAAGACAGCTATATGTCATCAGGTTTTATTGCATCAAAAGTAGGCGATGAACTACCAGTTTACCGATTCTTGTTATCTCAAAAGACGTTAGGTATAAATAAAAAGGACTAAAATCAAGTTCATTTTAGCCCTTTGTCAACCACCCTAGAAGCGGCACAGTGCGTGCCGCTTTTTCTATTTTCGTCCAGCTCTGATCTCATCTGTCAAACCTTCATACGGTGCTTCTGCGATAATCGTTTCATCGTTTACCCCAGCATGGTGGATGTACGTAATGTCTGCGAATTCTGGTACGACATACTTCGGATAGGTTTCATATTTTTCACGGGATTCTTTCATGAGGTCGATATAGTCATTTTGATAGCAAACGGTGATATCTGGACGTTCATGCACCCATTTTGGGAAGAAAATGACGCCATGCATGCGTTTTTCCTCAGGCATAAAATTCAAAGACACGTCTGTCCCAGTCGGTTCCGTCCAGGAAACTTTGTATACCCCTTTTGTCAGTTTCACAATATTCACTTCTTGATCACGAACCCAGCGGCCTCCAACCATTCCGCTATGAATGCGGTAATCAATGGTGTGATCATTTTTAATGTAAATCTCATATTCCCAGCCATTTTCATACGTATAAATCATATGAAGTCCAACGAATTGATCCATGTTTATTCCTTCTTTCAATTAAAATGATGTTGTTTCAAACATGTCATGATTTACATGTTTATTTTAGGGTGTATGGTATACTATTGTCAAAGAATATGCGTTGGAGGCATGTCATGAGAGTACTGAAATATGCCATTCTTGGCTTACTAGATCAGCGTGAGCTGACGGGATACGATATGAAGAAACACTTTGAAGATTCCCTTGGACAGTTTTGGAGTGCGAAGCATAGTCAAATATACCCTGAATTAAAGCGGCTAACAGAAGAGGGTTTTATTGAATTTGATATTCACATACAAGGAAAGAAGCTAGAGAAGAAGGTTTATCAAATCACTGATGCAGGAAAAAGAGAACTGCATGAGTGGTTAAGGGAAAAATGCCCGATTCCAGACACAACAAAAGATGAATTTATGTTAAAAACGTTCTTTATCTCATCTATGGATCAAAAAGAAGCGGCCGGTCTTTTCTCACATCAGCTGCAGGAGCGAACAAAGAAAGTAGAGATGCTTGAACAGAAACTGAACGTTTTAACAGAAGAAGATCCATCTGCCCAATCACTGCATTCAACACAATTCGGGCATTATTTAGTGCTGACAAGAGCAATTGAAAGGGAAAAAGGGTATGTTCGCTGGCTCCAAAAGACCCTTGAAGTCATTGATTCATCCATTGTCTAAGGACAATCGTCGCACGATATGATAAAAAATGGTTTGAAACAAGTGAATTTATTAATAGAAACCGCTACAATGGATATATTCGTATTAAAGTGAGGCGAGTATGTTTGAGTAACCAAGAAGCGTTGTGGAATGAAGCAGAAGCTTTTATTTCTGTATGCTATGAAGAATTAGGCAAGTCAAATGAAGAAAAAGCAGCACGTCTGCATGAAATAAAAAAAGAAATTGAGTCTGACGGTATGTATACTCATACGCAGGAAGAATTAGCTCACGGGGCAAAAATGGCATGGCGCAACAGCAACCGGTGCATTGGGCGCTTGTTTTGGTCAACACTGCATGTGCATGACTGCCGGCACGTGACAACAGAAGATGAGGTGAAAGAGGCACTCTTTCATCATATTGAGTATGCGACAAATGGGGGTAAAATCAAACCGTCCATTACCATCTTCCCACCAGAGAATAAGGGACGGAAGGAAGTCGTTATTTATAATCATCAACTCGTTCGTTATGCGGGATATGAGTCGGAATATGGCATCATTGGGGACGAGGCATCACTTGAATTAACCAAGTTGTGTGAAGCGCATGGCTGGAAAGGCGAAGGCACGCATTTTGACCTTCTGCCACTTATGTTTCAGCTAAAAGATCAGCCGCCGGTTCTGTATGATCTTCCGAAAGAGATCGTTCAAGAGGTAGAGATCACTCATCCTGAATATGATGGGTTCGGTGATTTAGGACTGAAATGGTATGCTGTTCCGATTATTGCTGATATGAAATTAGAAATTGGCGGCATTCATTACAATGCGGCACCGTTTAATGGATGGTATATGGGAACAGAAATTGGCGCACGAAATCTAGCTGACGAAAACCGCTACAATATGCTGAAAAAAGTCGCTTCTATTTTAGGACTGGACACGACAAAGAATGCGTCACTTTGGAAGGACAAAGCCATTGTCGAGTTGAATGTCGCGGTTCTGCACTCTTATCGCGAGGCAGGGGTGACCATTGTGGATCATCATACAGCTGCCCATCAGTTCAAACAATTTGAAAAACAGGAAGAAAAGGCTGACCGTAAGCTGACTGGTGATTGGACATGGCTGATTCCGCCAGTATCACCAGCTGCTACGCATATCTTCCATCGTCACTATGACAATACGATCGTGAAACCGAATTATTTTTATCAGGAAAAACCATACCACGGGACGGAAAGAGCCTAGCGAAAAGCTAGGTTTTTTTGTATGAAATGAGTCTTTTGAATGTTGTTTAATTTGGAAAATGATGGTTTAATGTCGGTGAAATCAAAAAGGGGGAATATAGATGAAAAAAATAACGTTGCTCATATTTTTGGCTGTATTCAGTTTCAACGGATTTCTACCACTAGGTAATGAAAGAGCTAAAGCAACGACTGGAACAATGGTTCAGAATGTCATCGATTTAAAGGTGACAACCGATCGTTCAACTTATACTTCGCTCCATCCTCAGGTCAACGTCAACATGACCGCAACAACAAATGAAACACTTTATTATACAGCTGCTATTCGAAAACTTACTTTCCCAGTGACACCAGTCTTTACACACGAAGGGTCTATCTCTGGACAAAACGCTTTCGCAGCACCTACTCGTTTATTACTTCCTAACAGTGGGTCAGCCAACTATGATGTTCATGTGAGTCTCTACAAAGATGCTTCACGTACAACCTTGATTGGTTATGATGTTGCAAACCCATTTACTGTTGTGAAATAAAGAGTACACATCAACTATCCTCTAATCCGAAAGTCTTGATAATGGGCGAACTCGGTGAGCGGCTCCATGTCCAAATGTGTGACTTTTGAAAAAGGACTGCCTTTACGGACGGTCTCTAAAAAGTCAAAAACTTCCTGCTGCTCTCCTTCTACTTTTAACTCCACGTGACCCTCATCTGTGTTGCGTACCCAGCCTTTTATCCCTCGATTGACGGCTTCTCCTTGAACAAAATAACGAAAACCGACTCCTTGAACTCGTCCTTTTACAATAGCGTGATAATGAACCAATGTCATCTCTCCTTTTTTCTCATCGTACCATAACCTGTCTCGTTCCTTCACGTACCGACTATGATTTGACTGTCAAACCATGTAAAATAAAAGCAATCAGACAATCAAAGGAGATGGCGAGAGTGGGGCAGACAAGGTACGACATCGAAGGAATTCAAGTAGGACAACCTATCACCACCTATGTGAATGGTAAAGAAATCAAAACAGCCATCAACAAAAAGCGTATTCACGAGCCTGTTTATTTGAGTAAGCTCAATTTTGATGGAGATGGTCAGGGTGATTTGGTCCATCACGGAGGTGATGATAAAGCCATTTGCGTCTTTCCATATGATCACTATACTTATTTTGAGCAATTTTTAGGAGTGTCGTTACAGGAGGCAGCTTTCGGTGAGAACGTGACCGTGCATCAGCTTGTAGAGACAGAAGTCCGTATTGGAGATGTATTTCAGTTTGGGGAAGCGATTGTTGAGGTCAGTCAGCCAAGACAGCCATGTGTGAAGCTCTCTCTTAAGCATGGAAACATGAAGCTTGTGAAGGAAGTGCAGCAAACGGGATATACCGGTTTTTATTTGCGTGTGCTGAAAGAAGGAATGGTCTCTCCTGATGAAGCTCTTGTGTTAGTCGAAAAAGCGCCCCATCCCATCACTGTCCACGAAGTCAATGAAGTTAAATACCGTCAAGTAGATCAAAACAGGCTGAAAGCAGTTCTTGACGTAGATGCCTTAGCAGATGTGGTCAGGAAGTCTTTAGAAAAACGTGTTCAGCCCATATAAAAAAGCCGTACATCTGATATGGATGTACGGCTTTTCAACATTTAAGAGCTCGTTTTCTTTTGCTCAAGAAGATTTGCAAGGAAATAAGTTTTAAAGCTTTGAAGCTTTCTTCCTTCATGCTTGGTCACACCAAGCTTCTTTAATTCTTCGACATACCAGCCTTTGCTACCATAATGCATGATAGAAAACTCCTTTCAATGGAAACTGCCTGCATTGTAACATCTCAAAAAAGGACGTGAAAAGTGTGCAGGTGTTTAGAAATGAAAACTGATTCTATCTGCCTATGATCCATGTATATGCTGGAAATAATCATTTATGAATTTGGCGGGTTGAGGGTAACGATGATCATGCCGACTGTCATAATCATGATGACAATCCCGAGGTAGGTCATCATGGATTGTTTTTTCTTAATACCTACAACCGTTAAAATAATACTTTCAATAAAGAAGATAATACCGATGATGATGAACCACATATCAAATAAGACCCCTTTCGCATATCTTTGCCTATTTTACCACAGGCATTTTTGTTTAGTCGTGACAGATTCGTGAAACGGGCATGAAAAAATCCCCTCCAGTGAAGGAAGGGACCCGCTTGCTTACAGCTTTGTTAAAATAATCGGTTCGTCTTTTGTGATCACAATCGTATGTTCAATCTGTGCGACCAGGCTCTTATCAGGTGTTTTAAATGTCCAGCCGTCATCCGCTTGATATATCGATTCAGCATTTGTTGAAATAAAAGGTTCAAAGGCGATGACTGTCCCATTCTTAAACAAAGCATTATCGAATGGATCATAATAGTTCAAAATATGGTTAGGTGCTTCATGCAGGCTTTTCCCAATGCCGTGTCCTGTCAGGTTTTTAATGACGGTAAATCCTTGTTCTTTGGCTGTATTGTAGACTGCACGGCCAATTTGATTTTGTCTTTTTCCGGCTTTCGCGTGCTTTAATCCTTCAAGGAATGCATCCTCTGCACACTGGCATAATGCTTCAAGACGAGCATCTCCTGTACCTAAAACGAATGAAATCCCAGTATCGGAATAATATCCATCAAGCTCTGCTGAGATATCAATATTAATAAGGTCGCCCTCTTGTAAAATGGTTTTTTCACTTGGAATGCCATGTGCGACTTCATCATTGACACTGATGCAAGTCGTACCGGGGAAATCATATTCTTTTTCAGGAGCTGAATTGGCTCCATGCTCTTCTAATATTTTTTTCCCAATCAAATCTAATTCTTTTGTAGACATGCCTGGTTTCGCTTGGCTTTTCATTTCTTCTCTTGCCAAAGCGACAATTCGGCCGACTTTTTTTAAGGCTTCTAACTCATGATCATGTTTGACAATCACTGTTCATTCCCGCTTTCTATAACTTCATTCTATTCAATAGCTTACCACATTTTACGCCAAAAGAGTAAAGGCTGAGATTTGGGTGAGATGTGGACAAATTGGTATAGATAACTAGATGTGCATATGATATATTTTTTATGAACATCATGAGAGATTTGTTCATGATGATGACGAAGGGGGGAGAAATAAGATGGTGTTTCAGTTTTTTCAAAAGTTAGGAAAATCATTTATGCTTCCAATCGCTGTGCTTCCTGCAGCGGGTATCATTTTGGCTATTGGGCGGGAAGATGTATTCAACATCCCGTTTATTCATGCGGCAGGAAATGCAATTTTTGCGAATTTGGCTTTAATTTTTGCTATGGGTGTAGCGATTGGTATTTCAAAGGATGGTAACGGAGCAGCGGCGTTATCTGGAGCGATCTCTTATTTTATTTTGTCAGCTGGTACCACGTCGATCAATTCGACCAACAATATGGGGGTATTGGGTGGTATTTTGTGCGGACTTTTGGCAGGTTACGTTTACAATAAATTTAAGGACACAAAACTGCCTGAATACTTAGGTTTCTTTAGTGGAAGACGGCTTGTGCCTATTATGACAGCACTTTTTACCATTCTATTAGCAGCCGTTTTTGGTTATGTATGGCCTCCAATTCAAAGTGTGATCAATGATTTAGGGGAGTGGATTTTAAGTCTTGGAGCAACGGGTGCCGGGCTGTTTGGCTTCTTTAACCGCTTGCTCATTCCATTAGGACTTCACCATGTGTTGAATAATCTATTTTGGTTTCAATTCGGTGAATTCAGCGGAGCGACAGGTGATTTAGCGCGGTTTTTCAAAGGAGATCCAAGTGCAGGTGTCTTTATGACTGGTTTCTTCCCAGTGATGATGTTTGGGCTGCCGGCGGCATGTCTCGCGATGGTTGTGACCGCAAAGCCTGAAAAACGAAAAGCAACAGCCGGTCTAATGATTGGAATGGCACTGACGTCATTTATTACAGGAATCACAGAACCAATTGAATTCTCATTTATGTTTTTATCTCCACTTTTATATGGTGTTCATGCGATATTAACTGGTCTTTCGCTCTTTATTGTCAACACCTTAGGCATTCATAGCGGTTTCGCTTTTTCAGCGGGTGCGATTGATTACGTTTTAAGTTTTGGAATTGCGCAAAAACCCATTCTGTTACTTGTGGTTGGGGTCATCTATGGCGTGATTTACTTTGTTGTTTTCTATTTCCTGATTAAATTGTTAAAGCTAAAAACACCGGGCAGGGAAGATGATGACATCGAAGATATTTCAGGGGATGATACACATACTGCCGGAGCAAGTATGCTCGTAGAGGGACTAGGCGGCAAAGGCAATATCACCACAATTGACCATTGTGCGACCCGTCTTCGTTTAACAGTAGAAGATACCGATTTATTAAATGAAGGTACATTGAAAAAAGCAGGTGCCAAAGGGGTACTGACGTCAGGAAAAACTTCCGTACAAATCATCATTGGAACAAATGTCGAATTTGTCGCCGATGATCTTCGCAAGGAAGTCGATCGGGACTAAAAAAAGCGTTCAGCCAGATCAAATGGGCTGAACGTTTTTTTGTTTTCGCTGTTCGATCACCAGTACAATGCTGATGACAACAAGTAAAAACCATGAACTGATTTTACCAAGATGGACGAGAGACCAAGCATGCTGCTGATTTGGATATTGCCATGCTCCTAAAAAGGTCGTGACATTTTCGTCCACCCAAATAAAAAAGCCAATCAGCAAAAACGAGATAACAAGCGGCATGCGAAAGGTCGATGAACCGACCTGAAAGGAAACGGCTGTTTTTGGATATTCAACAATTAGGAGCAAAAAAATCTCATTCACCCTTATATTTTAAATATAACTTTGGTATATTTGTATTTATTTTGATTAAATTTAAGGAGAAAAATATGAAAATTAAAAAAGTCATTCTTCTATCAACCATATTCATTCTATTTATTACCGCAACATGCGTAATAATTTATGCGAAAAACAATTACCCAAAATTCATGGGTGAAAGTAAAGATCAGTATTGGAAAGCAGAACTAACGAGAAGTGACAAGACAAGTATAGGCCCAAACTATTATTTGGAACTTTATTGGAAAGGAAACAAAAATATAGAAAAAGAAATAAAAATTAAAACATTAAAACTAAAAATAGATGGAAAAGTATATGAAGAAAATGAGAACTATGACTTGGCGGAATATGCCACAGATAAATCTGAAAATGCTCCAGATCATATAACAACATTTGATTTCATACCAGAAGAAAAAATAAAAGGACACAAATTAGAAATAGAGATAGAGTGGAAAAATCAAGATTCTGAAAAGTCATCTAATATAAAAATAAAAGAAAAAAACATAGTAAATCTTAATTAATAAGATCTTTGTTATCAAAGACAAAAAAGCAGGCTCCAGTCAGCCTGCTTTTCCTTAGCAACTATTTAATTATTGATACCAACAGCCAATGCGCAATGACTTCAAAAGTCTCATTAGTTACCTCATCATCTTCAATCCAGATCAGATCCCAGCCTCTGCAATAATGTTTTCATACAAAATGTAACCCCTTTTCACTGTCTGAAATAACTTAGACGGTGATAACAAGGGAAAAGTTTGCCTCGACTAGATATTCATGAACAATTTGTGAATATATATGTGAAAAGGATCACAAATGTATATTAAGTAGTATAATAAGATCATAAAGAAAATGTGAAATATTTCACATAATTTAAAAGGAGGCATCATCATGTTTACAAAATTCTTACAAACGAATGTATGGGCAGCGGTTATCCTTTTGGCAGCAAGACTTTATATCGGATGGACTTGGCTGACATCTGGTATTGGAAAACTAACAGGCGGATTCGATGCATCAGGATATTTGCAATTTGCCATAGCTGAACCTGTTGTGAAAGATGGACATCTTGTTTATCCGTTCTATGTCTGGTTTTTAGAAAATGTCGCGTTGCCAAATGCCGGACTCTTCAGTGCCATGGTCATGTGGGGAGAAATCTTAGTTGGTCTAGGACTAATTGTTGGATTGTTCACAACAACAGCAGCCTTTTTTGGAAGCGTGATGAATGTCTCTTTCTTACTAGCTGGAACCGTTTCTGTTAACCCGCTTCTTCTTCTGATCGCCGTCTTCATTATGGCAGCGAAAGGAAATGCCGGAAAACTTGGCCTTGATTATGTAGCAGGTCCAGTCCTTAAGCGAAAACTGAAAAGAAAGCCGCATTTAGAAGTGGCATCTTAATAAAAGAAAGCATCCTGAGCGAAAACTCAGGATGCTTTTTATTTAGGAACTGGCTTTGATGAGGTTAATATGCACCACAGTCAGCTCGTGCTGACTGATATCTGGATCATGTCCGACGATAAATTCGAGCTCATAATCACCGGTCTGATAAACGTATTTCTTCTCTTTTGTTTGTGGGATGGTGCTGACTGAATCTGCTGGTCCAAGCTGTTTCTTTAATAGGGAAGGAGTCATTCCTCCGATATTCGTTTCTTTTTCTACATTTGTTCCAAAATAACGGATTTCGTTAATCTTGCCTTTTTTGTCATAGTGAAAAGCAAATCCAGGGTTGCCCATCTCAGCATGATACAAATCAAAGCCGCTTTGACCGGTTTCTGGATAAGGCTGTCCTAGTTTATGCCGAACGTCTTTTTTTGTTTGAACCCCTATTTTGAGTCCTTCTGCATAGTATGGCATTTGTCCTTGATGTGCTAGCTGATAAATGCTGTTTAGCGCTGCTTTCGGCCCTTGAGGAATGGACTGTTCTGCCTGCGTTTGGGTCAAGGCGTGCGCTGAAATCGCCGGGCTAAAACCGAATAAGGTGGAAGAAGCGAGTGAAGCGGTCACGACAAAAGCTGCTGTTTTTTTCATGATTAATCAATCCCTCCTTCTTCAACTATACCCGGTGCCATGTGGATCAAACGTAAAAAGCCCCAGCTGATCTTGGATCGGCTGGGGCCTTAAATGAAAAAGTTATTTGGAAGACGAGCTGGATTCATCTTTGGCGGAAGAGGAATCTTTTTCATCCTGTACTTTCTTTGTGTAGTCATAATCATTGCGTTCAATTGGTGTAAAGCCTTTAGGTTTGTAGAAACGGAGTAAATCTTCCGTGACAATCTTATCAGATGTCTCTAGCATCTTTTTCACCGTTTCGTTTTCTTGTGATGCCTTTTCAGTCGGCTCGATTTTTTCACCTGTTTTGTTGCTGTAATAGTTGTTGCCTACTTTCGTGTAGTCCTTAGACACGAAGTCTCCATTTCTAAATGGCACAAGCTCTTTAAAGTTCTTCGATAAGATATCAGAACCAGACATTAAATAGTTCTTCGTATCATCTCCGAGCAGGTGGAGAAGAGTAGGCGCAACATCGACTTCACCAGAGTATTTATGAATCTGTCCGCCTTTTACGCCTGGCACATGGATAAAGAGCGGCACACGCATAAGCTGGGCATTTTCATAGTCTCCAATTTTTTCGCCAGTCACTTTTTCCATCGCTTCATTATGGTTTTCTGAAATGCCGTAATGGTCACCGTACATAATGACGACGGTATTGTCATAGAGACCAGATGTCTTCAAGTCATTAAAGAACTGTTCAATGGCTTCATCTAAATAATGAGCAGATTGGAAGTAGTTATCAACGACGGAGTCTCCGAAGTCGCCAGGTTCAAAATCAGTATCACCTTCATCCATACCAAATGGGAAGTGGTTTGACAGCGTAATGAATTTTGAATAAAACGGCTGTTTCAGATTTTCAAGCATTGGCATGGATTCTTTGAAGAACGGTTTGTCTTTCAATCCATAGTTCTTCGTATCTTGTTCATTCATATCGTAGTATTCAGAATCGTAAAATCTGTCATATCCAAAGGACTTAAACATTTCATTTCGGTTCCAGAACGTTTTCGTATTCCCGTGGAATTCTGCGGACGTGTATTGGTCCTTTTTCAAAATGCCAGGAAGCGCCTGATATGTGTTTTGAGCTTTGTTAATAAACACAGAGCCTTGTGATAATGGGAAAAGCCCCGTATCCATCATAAATTCCGCATCAGATGTCTTTCCTTGTCCTGTTTGATGGAAGAAGTTATCAAAATAAAACGTTTTGTTGTCATGGGCTAATGAATTTAGAAAAGGAGTGACCTCTTTTCCATTCACCTTGTAATCAATGACAAAGTTTTGCAGTGATTCAAGAGAAATCGTAATGACGTTCATGCCTTTCGCTTTCCCGTAATAAGCTGGGTTAGGATCAGCGCTGTTCGCCTTTAGATAATTCTCTACATCTGTTACATCACTTGAATTTGCCAGGGCACGCTGGCTGTTTGATTTCACATTTTGAATGGCATCAAACACCGTAAAATTATAAGCACCCAAGTATTTGACTAAATAATTGCGGTCGAACGATCTTGATAAAAGCTCTGGGCGATCAATTTCTGCTGCGATTAAGTTGACAACAAAGATCAGAACAGAGGACACAAGAACGAGTCTAAACGATTTTGTTTTTTGAACAGGTACAGTCGCTGTACTTGTTTGCTGCTGTCTTTTCATGCGGACTGCGAGTACGATCAAGATGATGGTATCGAGAAAGTAAAACATATCAGTCCAACGCATGAGTGAAAATGCACTATCACCTAATTGTCCGCCATTCGTTCCTGCCTGCATCACTGTAGGCAGCGTGATAAAGTCATTGAAGAATCGATAGTACACGATGTTTGCGTAAAGTAAAAAAGACATGAAAAAGTGAATCACAATGATAGCGGCAGGCTGCCATTTTTTCTTGAACAATAAAGCAAAGCCAAGAAAGAACAAGCTGGAGCTAATAGGATTCACAAAAAGCAAAATATGCTGAAGCACATTTGATATACCAAGTTTAAATTCGATTAAATAAGCTGTATACGTCTTGAGCCATAACAAGATGGCTGCAATTACAAAGAAGCCGAGGCCTCTTTTTTGAATAAATGTTTTCATTTAAACACTCCTTTTCTCCGTTAAACGGAAGAGGCGGAACGAAAGAAAACGAACCATTAGAATATACCATGAAATGCACAAATAGAAAAGTCATAACCGATGAGCCGGTAAAGCAGCCTGTCCGCGCTAAAAATGGGAAGACATCGGAAATGTTCGATCTTCGAAAAACTTTTTATGAAATTCATCCTATTATTGACAGAAAATTCTGGTATTTTCCTGTTGCTATATCAATAAAACAGGTAAAAAGACACAAGTCTAAAGAATTAATTTGATTTCTACAATGGTGCTTTTAGGTGAATTTCCAGTGTTTATTAATGTTTATGCAGGTTAAGTATAAAAAATGAGGGAATGAATGGTTGAAATCACTGGATAATAATTCCTTCATGAAAATATATTGATATATTTTATTGCTTCATAAACATAAAGGTTTTGATGTGTAGTTTAAGGGTTTTATTCGTTTTGACGAGCGAACAAATTATCTAAATATACTTAAGCGAACAGTTCGACACTATAAACTTTTGAAACGGGGTCGATATAGACAGTGACAGGAAATCTTCCATTGAAAGGATTGATAGTATATGACTGTACGAGCACAGAACCTCGTTCAGAACTGGTTTCCGAGTGAGGACGGAAATGCAGAAGAGCGGAAAGAACTCATTAAATTAATGGAACAGATCATTTCAGGGGTCGATGACCTGAAGGATCCGAACCGTGCTCACCTAAAAGGTGAAAAGAATCGTGAGGAGGACTTTTACAAAAAGCTCACTGAAACAAGTCAAATTCCGATGAACGGACAACAAGCGGAACTTGTGAATGAAGAATTACTGAAGCTTTTACATAATCATCCATACCACACGAAGTATTTCTTCACGAACATTTTGCCAATGGCAAGTACACCAGGAATTCTAGGCATGCTGACGGCTATGCTGGTTAACGGAAACAACCTATGGGATGTGTATGGACCAGCAGGCGCAGAAGCTGAGGTCAGAGTGGTCTCAATGATGTCTAAGCTCATCGGATATGATCCAAATGTGAGCGGGGGCTACACAACATGGGGAGGTCAAGGGGCTATTTTCTCGGGGCTTCGTTTAGCAATTTCGAAAGTTGCACCGGAGTCATTACGAAAAGGTGTCCCGCAAAATCTTTATGCGTTTTGTTCTGATGCAGCACATTACAGCTTATTTAAGTCAATGGAAGCAACAGGGCTTGGCACAGACAACTTAATCAGAATTAAGACGAATAAAGATCATTCGATGGATATGGAAGATTTGCGTTGTCAAATGGAACGTGTTGCCCAAAATGGCGGAATTCCCGTTTATATTGTGGCAACAACCGGAACAACAGATGCCATTGCAATTGATGATGTAAAAGGGGTACGTGAAACGGCAGAAGCCATTGCTGAGGAGTATGGTCTCAAGGTGCCGCATATTCATGCGGATTCGGCGCTTGGTGGATTCTTTGCTTTCTTTAATGAGTATGATGTATCTGAAAACCCGCTGCAATTCTCAGACGGTGTTCTTCGTATGCTAAAAGAAATCAAAGCGAAATTCCAGCATCTTTCTCTTGCTGACACGATGTGCTTTGACTTTCAAAAGCTCGGACAAACACCGTACACATCTAGTTTATTCTTGGTGAAAAACGCTGCTGACTTAAAGCGCTTGGACCTAGAAGAACAAGAAACACCATACGTTGGACATAGAGGATACGGGGAATACCATACCGGTTATACACTGGAATGCTCAAGAATGGGAAGCTCCATCAGCATGCTAAGTGTGCTGCTAACGTTTGGAATTGAAGGATACCAGCGCTTGCTCGGTCAATTTTTAGAGGTGAACCTTGCATTTAGAGAAGCACTTCGTCAGGAAATTCCACAAGCAGAAGTCGTCAATGATGACAATGTCGGAATGGCTACATTGTTTAGAATTTACCTAGACGGCTCTCCTCGTTTTAAGGAAGAAGTGTCTGGAGAAGCAACTGCTATGGAAATTGAGCGCAACAATGATTTGAACAAAATCCTCTTTGAAAAGCTTGGAGAGAAAAGAGACGAAATGTTCTTTGGCGATACAACGAAGTTTTTACAAGTCAATGCCAAAGAAGGTCAAGAATTCTATCTAAGTGTGAGTAAATTTTTTGTGATTTCACCTTATACGTTACCGGAGCATATCCCTCATATCGTATCTTATTTAAAAGATGTGATTGCATCTGTTTGTGGACAATTTGAAAGTGTAGAGGCTTAAATTAAAATTGAGAGTGGAGATGTAGAAAAAAATGGCGAAACAAAGGAAGTTTGGAGGACTTACGATATCCTCCAAAATCATGTCAGTCGTTGTCGTAACATTACTCGCAACCGTTGCATTATTCGTTCTAACATTTTATTTAGTTAGCCAGGATTTATCTTCCCAATTATTAAAGCAATTTGATTATCGATTAACAACAGATATTGATACAGCGAAAAAAGAAATCGATCAAATTGATGGAAATGTCCTTAGCATTAGCGGGAAGGATGATCCTATTTATGTGGAGATCAAAAAGAAATTCACAGAACTACAAAAAGATCATACGCTTGAGAACTTATACGTGTTATCAAATAAGGGCGGCAAAGAAAGAATCATCGTACTAACAGGGGAAGACAATGATTTTGATCAAGATTATGTCTTTTCAGATGAAATGAAACAAGCTCTTTCTGAAGATAAAATGGTCAAAAGTGACATTTACGTTGATTCGTATGGGACTCATAAATCCGTCTTTTTACCAATTAAAGATTCAGGCGGTGAACTCACGGGGATTTTAGGAATTGACTTAGATGCGTCTGTTGTTCCAGCAACAACGAAAAAGTTGACAATTTATATCACAGTAGCATCTGCGATTGTGCTCATCGGTGGATTACTCTTCTCATTCTTCATGGGAAGAAGAATTGCAAAACCAGCACGTTCATTAATGGAATCAGCAGATCGAATTGCAGATGGTGATTTAACTGGCATGGTAGAAGTTCAAAGTAAAGATGAGATCGGTCAATTAGCAGCTTCCTTCCAGAAAATGCAGGGACGGATCAAAGAGCTTATTGGAAAGATCTCAAACTCATCAAGTGAAGTGTCGAAAATGTCTTCACAGCTTCGCACAGTGACAACAGAATCTAGTCAAAGTGCACAACAAGTGTCAGAAGCGATGACGAATATGAGTGAAGGAATCAATGATTCAGTCACAAACATTACAGACTGCACAACATCTGTTGCGGAAATCGATACTCAAATCGAAGGCGTGACAAAAGAAGTGGATGAAATGAAATCTGTTTCATCAGAAGTACAAGAGCAGTCAGAATCTGGTCAAAAATTAGTGCAGCATGTGCTTGAACATCTCAACATGTTACACGACATGATGACAAGCTCAAAGCAGGCGGCAGAAGAATTGCAATCACATTCAACAGAAATTGAAAGTGTCATCTCCATTATTACGGACATTTCAGCGCAAACGAATCTGCTTGCACTGAATGCTTCTATTGAAGCCGCCCGTGTAGGAGAAGAAGGAAAAGGATTTGCTGTTGTGGCTGATGAAGTCCGTAAGTTAGCTGAACAGTCAGCTGATGCAGCTAAAACGGTCTCAGACTTAGTCATTGGCACACAGGAAAATAGTCAGCGTGTCCTTGAAAGCGTGGAGGAAAGCAGTAAAGCTGTGGAAGAAGGCCGTGAGCAAATGAAAGGCACCTCGCAGAACTTCGCTGGTATTTATGATGGAGTGTCTCAATTTGCAAGCAGAACGAACAATTTGCTTCAATCTATTAAGCAGGTAGAACGAGCATATCAAACAATTTCTACATCGATTGAACAAATTTCGGTCGTGTCAGAAGAACATGCGGCAAGCTCTCAAGAAGTAGCGGCAGCAACAGAACAACAAAGTGCTGGCATGCAGCAAATTTCAAGTGCGATTGAACAGCTCTCTGACATGTCAGAGGACTTGGCACAAATGGTATCTACTTTTAAAATCGACAAAAAATAACGAGAAAGCTGGCTCTTGTGAGAGAGTCAGCTTTTTTGCTATGCTTAACCAAAATAACAGACGATCTGAAAGGAGACGTGTCATGGATTTTGCGCAGAGATTGTCAGAAGAACGGATCAAAAAGGCGATGGACCATGGAGCTTTTGAAGGACTAGCAGGTTTTGGGAAACCTCTGCCAAAGGATGATGCTGCTCATGTACCAGAAGAACTGAGGATGGCCTATCGAATCATGAAAAATGCTGGCTTTGCCGGGGAAGAAACCGCTTTGAATAAAGAACTAATGACGGTCAAAGAGTTACTGAAAACGAGTATAGATGGAGAAGAAAGAAAAAAACTCTCTCTCGTATGTGAGGAAAAACAAAAACGCCTCGATGAACTCACATCCAAGCGCCAAACATTTGCTTGTCCAGCCTCCTCCTTTTATAAGAATAGGGTCTATGAAAAACTAACGGAGCATAAAAAAAGATGATGACACGCTGCCTCTCTGAGCACATTGAGGGAGCTTTTTTTATGAAAGCGCTACATTTTCTTGTTGACTACATGTATATACAAATATAAAATATGAAGTGAACATGTATATACAAGTTTTGATTCTTTTTTCTTATAAAAAAACGATCTCGGAGGGGATAGCATGGCTGATTATCAGGCAGCGGCAGATCAGATTGTGAAAGCCATTGGAGGCAAAGAAAACATTGATCAAGCCACACATTGTGTGACAAGACTTCGTTTTGTGCTAAAAGATGAAGGTAAGGTGGATGAGAAAGCACTAGAACAAATTGATGAAGTGAAGGGATCTTTCTCAGCGAATGGCCAATACCAAGTGGTCATTGGTCAAGGAGTGGTGAATCGGGTTTATGCCGAAATGGTCAAACAGACGGGAATCGGCGAAGCGACAAAAGAGGACGTCAAGCGTGCCTCTGATCAGAAATTAAACCCACTTCAGCGTGCGGTGAAAACGCTTGCAGATATCTTTATTCCAATCCTTCCAGCTATCGTGACAGCCGGTTTATTGATGGGGATTAATAATATTTTAACAGCTCCTGATATTTTCTTTGATCAAAAATCCATTGTGGATGTGTATCCGGCTTGGGCGGATTTAGCAAATATGATCAACTTGATTGCAGGCACTGCCTTTACCTTTTTGCCAGCATTAATCGGCTGGTCGGCTGTCAAGCGGTTTGGAGGAAATCCGCTTTTAGGGATGGTCCTCGGACTGATGCTTGTACATCCAGATCTGTTGAATGCGTGGGGGTATGGAGCGGCGGAAAAGACAGGTGACATACCTGTATGGAATTTGTTTGGACTTGAAGTACAAAAGGTAGGTTACCAAGGACAGGTTCTTCCGATACTCGTTGCCTCCTATTTACTTGCAAAGCTCGAATTATTTATAACAAAAAGGACACCTGAAAGTATTCAGCTGTTAGTTGTTGCACCAATTACATTACTACTCATTGGATTTTTATCATTTATCGTCATTGGTCCCGTTACATTTGCGATCGGAAACGTATTAACATCTGGACTCGTCACTGTATTCCAGCAATTCGCAGCACTTGGTGGTCTTTTATATGGCGGATTGTATGCAGCGTTAGTCATTACAGGCATGCACCATACGTTCCTAGCAGTCGATATTCAGCTGATTAACTCAAAACTGCACGGCACGTTCCTATGGCCAATGCTCGCGCTATCTAATATTGCTCAAGGGTCGGCGGCACTTGCGATGATGTTTGTCTTAAAAGATGAAAAGCAAAAAGGGCTCTCGCTGACATCAAGTATTTCTGCTTACTTGGGCATTACTGAACCGGCGATGTTTGGGGTGAACTTGCGCTATAGATTCCCGTTTATTTTTGCCCTGATCAGTTCAGGGATAGCTGGTATGTTTATTGCCTCACAAGGGGTACTGGCAAGTTCAGTCGGCGTTGGAGGCATTCCAGGAATCTTCTCGATCATTCCGAAATATTGGGGTGCATTTGCCATCGGAATGGTGATTGTGCTGATCGTCCCATTCATTGGTACCCTTTTATATGCAAAACTTAAGAAGAAGGATGTATCACAAGAACTTAACTAGTGGTGGTGAAGGAAATTGAATCAACAAACAAACGAACCGTGGTGGAAAAAATCCGTGGTCTATCAAATCTATCCGAAGAGCTTTTTAGACACAACAGGCTCTGGTACAGGTGATATCAATGGCGTGACGAAAAAGCTCGACTATATCAAAGAGCTAGGGGCGGATTGTATTTGGCTGACCCCAATGTATGAGTCACCACAGCATGACAATGGTTATGATATTAGTGATTATACAAAAATACATGACATGTACGGCACAATGGCTGATTTTGAACACATGCTGAAAGAAGCACATGAACGAGGGATCCGTGTCATCATGGATCTAGCCGTGAACCATACGTCGATTTTCCATGAGTGGTTTCAAGCCTCCCGAGAGTCGAAGGAGAACCCGTATCGAGACTATTATATTTGGAAGGAGCCGAAAGCGGACGGCTCTCCTCCGAATGACTGGCAGTCAAAGTTTGGCGGGCCAGCGTGGGAATTAGATAAAGCGACAGGTGACTATTATCTTCATTTATATGATGTTACCCAGGCAGACCTCAATTGGGAACATGATGAAGTGCGCAGGAAAGTATATGACATCATGCACTTTTGGTTTGAAAAAGGGATCGATGGATTCAGACTGGATGTCATCAATAACATTTCAAAGGATCAACGCTTTTTAGATGATGCCGGGCAATCAGTGCAAGGTGACGGGCGTATGTACTATACAGATGGGCCGAGAATTCATGAATTCTTGCATGAAATGAACCAGGAAGTGTTTTCGAAATACGATAGCATGACCGTGGGGGAAATGTCTTCAACGAATATTGCAGACTGCATTCGGTATACAAGACCTGATCGGCAGGAGCTGGATATGACGTTTAATTTTCATCATTTAAAAGTTGACTATCCTAACGGTGAAAAGTGGGCCATTGCGCCATTTGATTTTCTAGAGTTGAAATCAATTCTGTCAGAATGGCAGACGAAAATGCATGAGGGCGGCGGCTGGAACGCACTATTTTGGTGCAACCATGATCAGCCACGCATCGTGTCTAGATACGGTGATGATGGCACGTACCATCAGCAATCAGCGAAGATGCTGGCGACCACCATTCATTTGATGCAAGGCACTCCTTATATTTATCAAGGTGAAGAAATTGGGATGAAGAATCCTCGTTTTGAGGACATTTCGTCATACCGCGATATCGAATCACTCAATATGTACGAAGTCATGCTTGAAAAAGGGAAAACAAAGGAAGAAGCTTTGGCGATTTTACAGGTCAAATCAAGAGATAACGCAAGGACACCTATGCAATGGACGTCGGAAAAAAATGTGGGGTTCTCAAAAGGTACGCCTTGGATTGAACCAGCTCAAAACGGCATTTCAGTAGAAGCTGCCTTAAAAGATGAGACGTCGATTTTTTATCATTATCAAGCCCTTTGTAGGCTTCGTAAGGAACTTGATGTAATCACCTATGGAAGCTTTACTTTACTGCTTTCAGATGATCCAAAGGTGTTTGCATATGTCCGAGAAGGCAAAGATGAGAAGATTCTCGTGATCAACCATTTTTATGCAGGCGAGACGGACTTTACACTTCCAGATGAGCTTGCAAAGGATGTCAATGAAATGGAAGGGCAAGTCTTGCTGTCCAATTATGAGGATGTGCCGGCAGATATCAAGGGATTTACGTTGCGTCCATATGAGTCAATCGTTTATCATTTAACCAAACGCTAGTAAATGGGGCGGAAGGAAAATGAAAGAGAATAAGTTTCGAGTGATTTATGATCAGCTCGCAAGACGAATTGAACAAGGTGAATGGCAGGATAAAGGCATCCTCCCATCAGAACATGAGCTGTCTGTCATGTATGACACATCCCGTGAGACGGTGAGAAAGGCATTAAACATCCTTGTGCAAAATGGCTATATCCAAAAAATTCGTGGGAAAGGCTCAGTATTGCTGAATCGAGAGAAAATGCAGTTCCCAGTTTCGGGTCTTGTCAGCTTTAAAGAGCTTTCCCAAACGCTTGGGCGAAAGACGGTAACAACGGTTCATGAGTTCGGTTTAATCAAGCCAGATCAGTATATTCAGTCACAGCTGAAAATCAGTGGGCAGGAGGACGTTTGGGAAGTCATTCGCTCTCGCAATATTAGCGGAGAAGAAGTCATTTTAGACAAAGATTACTTCTTGCAAAAACATGTGCCGTTCTTGTCTAAGGACATTTGTGAAGGATCGATCTACGAGTATATTGAAGGAGAACTTGGGGTCTCGATTAGTTATGCTCAAAAGGAATTTGTGGTCGAGCCATGTACTGAAGAAGATGAAAGGTATCTCGATTTGAACGGGTTTGATCATGTGGTAGTGGTGAAGAATTATGTGTTCTTGGAGGATACGAGTCTATTCCAATACACAGAAAGCCGCCACCGCCTAGATCGTTTCAGGTTCGTGGATTTTGCTAGAAGAGAGAAGTAGACAGGGCCGAGGCTCTGTCTATTTCAGGTTTTAGGGAAACAAGAGCAACATTCTAGGAGGACAAATGATCAGACTGAATAGACCATTAAAATTAAGAGATTTAGAAATTTTTAGCGTGATGAAAGATCACAGGATTTTATGTTATGTCATCATTGAAGACACGCGAAAACCGTTTACGGAAGAAGATAGAAAATTAGAGCCGTTATGTTATATGGATGAAGAAGACATTCAAGCGACTTTGAATGTGTTTCATCTTTCAATTATCAGTGATGAAACATTAAATGAAGAAGATTTAACCCTTGTGAAATCGTACTTTGCTGAATTTGTGAATAACACGAACTTAACGAATTTCATTACGAGAGAATATGTTCAAGAGGATTTATATGCCGTTGATGATGAAGATGATATCACGTTCTTTAATAGAATGCTGCGTCATATAGGGTCAGATGATGTGAAAGAATTTGATAACCGTCATTGGATTTATTTATCCCAAGATTGATAGTGAGATGGAAAAAGGACAGAGCCAATGCTCTGTCCTTTTCTATTAAGATGATACTTTGTCTCGTGTGCGCTTGCGCTGGTAGTAATAAAGGATACCGCCTGAGGCGAGCATGAGCAAGCCAATTAATACCGCTGTATACATCATTGTTGCGGTATTCGGCAGTGTGCCGCCTGGTAAGCTGCTTCCATCCTGATTTGGATTCGAACCGCCTGGAGCAGAAGTTCCACCGTCTCCGCCATTTTGGTCTGGAGCTGTTCCAGCCGCTTCACTTTGATTGAGTACGGTGTATTCACTAAAGTGCTCCGTTTTACCTGAGACAATCCCGTTTTCGAATGAACCGTTACTTGTTTTGGCATAGTGGTTTTTCTCACGATCGACATAATAGACACCTGGTTTTTTCGCTTTTTCAGGCGCATCTAATGTAAAGAACAGTGTGACGGGATCTTTAAAGGTAGACACATTTTTCTGATCTTGTTTGATTTGGAAATCGTAAGTGTCGGTTAATGCGTTTTTCACCTTATTTGTTTTTGCCATTGATATATCTGCTTGTTGCTCTGACAAATTGGAGAGCGGTAATGCTAGACCGACTTTGTCATGATAGATGGTGACGTTTGGATCTTGCTCTCGTTTCTTCAGTTCAGCTACTTGCCCTTTTGATAGAGACAATTGAACCTTTTTCGCTTCGGTTGCTTTGTCTAAATAGAGCAATGCTTTGTTCGTATGCTGCACATACGTTTGGAATTTCTCATCATCTTGAATGTCATAGGCGCCTTTTCCTTTCAAGCGAGGAAGGAATACTTCTTTCACTCGATGGTCGATGACTGGAGAAATATGACCGTCTGCCTGTTCAATTTGCTCTTTGAAAATTTCATAGTCAACATAGCCTAAGTCTTCACCATGAGACGCTTCTGTAAAGACGCTGTAGCCATCACCGCCTGTGCCGACAAATGCATTAGTCGCCACGCGGTATGTTTTCTGATCATCAATGTCAGTCAGATTGCCCTTTTGATCTTTCAATTTGACATCAATCAGTCTGCTGCCAGCCGGTTTACTCAGTGTAAACGTATATTCAATGCCAGCTACATGAGGGAATGCGCCTCCGCCTTCTTCAATGCCTGAAAGACCTTGTTCAAGCGCTTTTTTAATTTGACTGCCTTTTAAATCTGCGACATATAGTGTGTTTCCAAAAGGCATCACGGTTAAAATATCCCCTAATGTGATATCTCCTTTTTCAATGCTGCCTCGAATGCCACCGCCGTTTGTAATGGCAAGGTCAGCCCCAGCAGATTCTTGTGCTTTCTTTAACATGCCATCTGCAATAAAGTTTCCAAGGTTCGTTTCCTTTGCACGGACGTGTTCACGCTGTCCATCTAAGAAGACATCTGACGTCCCGACTTTTTCGGTTTTTAAATCTTGGATATCTGCTTTGTACTGATCAAGAATCGCTTTTGCGTCCGCATCTTCTTTCACAGAGTCGTCGATCGTGATGAGGTCAAAAGTAGATTCTTTTGGCTGTACGACGCCTTTTTTGTCAAAGGCCACGTCTACTTTTCCTAAAAATTGTCCGTAGTCTTTTACTTGTGCAACAATCGTTGGTTCTTTTTTATTGATGACCTTTAATTTTTCAACAAGGGTGTGGGTGTGACCACCAATGATGAGATCAATGCCATCTACTTTTTGAGCCAGCTCTAGATCACGGTTATAGCCAATATGTGTGAGCGCAATAATTTTATTGATTTTTTCTTCAGTTTGAATGGTTTTGACTGTTTCTTTTGCTTTTTTGTATGCATCTTGAAATTGAATGTTGGGACCACTGCTGGATGTAATGGCTGTGTCTTCAGTGGTGAGACCGAATACAGCGACCTTTTCACCATTTACATCAAGCAGAATGTAAGGGTAAATGCCAGCTTCTTTTTTCTCACCAGCTTTAAATGTTGCTGGTTTTTTCACTAAGTCGCTTAACTGTTTTTCCTTAGAGACATTCACGTTTGATGACACGATCGGGAAGTTCGGTTTTTCAAACTGATGACGGTTTTGAGCATCTACGCTGGATGCATCACCTGTCAGGAATTGACGAAGGACAGATGGACCTTTGTCAAATTCATGATTCCCAAACGTCATGGCATCGTATTTCATTAAGTTCATCAGTTTCAGATCGGCAAGTCCTTGCCATTTTGTGAAATAGAGATCACCAGAGAAGACATCTCCAGCGTCTAATAAAATATTGTTTTCGCTTTGGGCGCGAACTTCTTTGATCTTGGTTGCGCGTCTTGCTGCATCATCCAGATGGGCATGTGTATCGTTTGTATGCATCACCGTTAAATGCCAATTGTCTGTTGCAGGTGGTTCTGTTGTACCATCATCTTTAAACGCTAGCTTGTACACGCCAAGTCCGTCTGTGCTGGCATTCCGAATAAAGTCGACGCTGCTTGATTTCTCTGCGAACGGTTTGGCTAAAAGAGAAGATTCAAAAGTGACGGTTGCGCCTTTGATCGGTGCAATGGACCAGTTTTGATCTGCGCTTGGGTTAATGGTTTTTTGTTCAATAATATAATCCATCAGCACTTGGCGGTTCTCATCTGCTGAGGCAAGCACGACTTTATCTTGTGTGAGGTGCGGGAAGCCTCCGCCGCCAGATGCACGGTAGTTGTTTGTCACGACTAAAAATTCTTGATTGTCAGAAACGGGTTTTCCGTTGTAAGACAAGTTTTTGATGCGGTTCGCACTAGCGTTAACAAGTGTGCCCGTTGTGCTGTATTTAGCAGGCTGTGTGACATCTACTTGGTACGTCACACCATCGATTACATCAAAATTATATGAGCGGTATTCTTCGTTTAAAATAGGCTGTTCATTTGAAGTGTTTGGTTTGATTTGGTTAAACTGACCAGCAGACATTTCAAGCCAGTCTTTTACTTCACTGCCTTTTAGTTTTACAATCTGTACGGTGTTATCGTAAAGATAGAGATCGCCGATGTTTTTAATCGCTAAATCACCTTTTGCGATATTTGTATAATAGTTCACACCGTTGCGTCCGCCGGCTTTAAATGGCGCACCCGCAGAGAGAATCGGCAAGTTTTTGTACGAAGTATCTTTCATTTTTTCTTGTGCATACCATTTCTGGGCATCTGTCACGATTTGAATAGAAGGGTCATCCATCACTTGAGCGAAAAAGCTGTTAATGTCTGCTTCTGTTTTTCCAACTGGCTTTCTGACGTAATCTAGGGTGTTTTGGTGAGTTGTTTGAATGGCATTTTTCACTGTACTGTTTTGAGATGTCACCCCGGCAACGGATTCGATTTTGCCTGTTCCGTCTGTGACTTTCCAGTTGCTTCCGTCTGGTTCTAGCGTTAAATCAATGACCCCGAGGTAGCTTCCCCAGTTTTTTGACATGACGACAGGAATGCCATTAATGGTTCCCTTTGCGACATCAAATTTGTCAACGCCGCTATATTCAGCGCTTGGGAATGTGCCATGCTGGTGGCCAGACACAATCGCATCAATGCCTTTTGTTTTCGTGGCAAGGTCAAAGATCATATTTTCTGATCCTTTAGGTGAAGCTGTTTTTTCAATTCCTGTATGAGCAAGAGCGACGATGACATCTGCGCCTTTTGCTTTCATTTCTGGAATGGTTTCATTGGCAGACTCCACAATATCTTGCACTTGAACTTGTCCATCTAAATGTTTCTTATCCCACGTCATAATTTGTGGTGGTACGAATCCTATGTAACCGACTTTCACAGTTTGGGAGGCTCCGTTTGCATCTTTAAAGGTTTTATCCTGAATGACATAAGGAGTAAATCGGTGTTCTCCGTTTAACTTTTTGACGTTCGCATTGACAATCGGGAAGTTGGCGCCCGCAATGGTACCGTCAAGAAAAGATAAACCGTAGTTAAATTCATGATTGCCGAGTGTACCTGCATCATATTTTAATTTGTTGAGTGTATGAATAATGGGGTGAACCTTTGTTTGATTGATGATGCTGTCTTTTTCATTTTTATAAACGTATTCTCCAAGAGGGGTTCCTTGAATCAGGTCTCCGTTATCAACAAGGAGTGTATTGGGATTTTGTGAACGGTGCTTGTCAATCAGCTCGGCTGTTTTTGCCAAACCGAATTCATTTGTTTCTTTGTCACTGTAGTAATCATAATTCATCATGTTCGCATGAACATCCGTTGTGGCTAAGATACTGACCTTTACGGCACTGCCGCTTTCTGTTTCTGCATGAGTAGGTACTGCTGGGAGAATGAGACTAATCAACATAATGGAAGTGAGCAGAATAGACAGGTTTTTCCTTCGTTTAGACCTATGTGCTTGCTTCTTCACCTGATCTCCGCCTTTCTAATTTTTTTGACCACAATACCTATTGTAGAAATGTTTCGTTAACTTTTGTAGTTATTTTTTGCAGATTATTGTAAAGATAACATAAATCATACGAATTACCTTGTTAAGGGAATGTGAATGAGTCTAAATGCTTATTTTTATGAAAGGGGGTTTTCTCATAGGGATAGGATGTTTGATTTCAATTGGTGGGGGTATAGTGTGTAGTGTAAACGATAATCAAGCAGGAGGGTTTCTACATGGGTAAGAAAATTGCAGTTGTCTTAACAGATTACTTTGAGGATGTTGAATTCACCGAGCCTGCAAAAGCCTTTAAAGACGCAGGCCATGAGATCACAGTCATTGAAAACGAAAAAGGAAAAACAGTGAAAGGAAAGCAAGGAGAGGCAGAAGTAAGAGTCGATGCGTCTATCGATAACGTGAAACCAGAAGACTTCGATGCACTTCTGATTCCTGGCGGCTTCTCACCAGACATTCTGCGTGCGGATGATCGCTACGTGCAATTCACAAAAGCCTTTATGGACGAGAAAAAACCAGTATTTGCGATCTGTCATGGACCGCAATTGCTTATTACAGCGAAGACGCTGGAAGGAAGAGGCGCGACCGGCTATACATCCATTCAAGTAGATATGGAAAACGCAGGCGCCAAATTCAAAGATGAAGAAGTTGTCGTTTGTCAGGATCAGCTTGTCACAAGCCGTACACCTGATGACATTCCAGCATTTAACCGTGAATCATTAAAACTGCTCGCAAAATAAGTAGTTTTGACAGGATAAACAAAGCCAGCACCTTGCGAGGTGCTGGCTTTTTCTGTGCATGGATGTAAGAAAGCGGCGTCAACCGCAATTCAGTATCAGGTGCACGATTATTTTCTTAAGCTTTTCAGCTCGCTTGCAATGGCTTGCATTTCACTTGGGCTGAATGAAGATTTTTTCATCACTATTTGGTGAAGAAATTCAATATCTTCATACTTATCTGGACTGAAGTCTTCGGCTTTGATGACTCCAATATTCAGCATATTGAGCTTTTGCGAAATGTCTTCAATCAGCTGATTGACTTCAGCCGCTTTTTGCTGTGACAAGGGCGGCACGTCCTTTCCTGCATGTGTCGAATAATATGTCTATTTTAACAGAAAAGCAAAAGAATAAAAGGGCTATTATGACGACACTGAAATGTTTTTTTCCTTTTTCTCCTCTTTGATCTTATCAATGATTCGTTTGGATTCAAACACCACAACACCTGATAAACCGATGAGGCCAATTAAGTTTGGAATGGCCATCAGCCCATTGAGCATATCTGCTACGCCCCAGACGAAGTCATTCTTAAACACGGCACCGAAAAAGACAGCTATCACAAACACGATGCGGTAATACATGACGTACGAATCCTTCGCCAAATATGTAAAGCATTTCTCTCCATAATAGGACCAGCCAATGATGGTTGAATAGGCAAATAGGAGCAGCCCGATTGCCACGATGGTTGAGCCAGCTGGACCGAGGAAGTGAGCAAAGGATAACGAAGTCAGCGCATCACTTTTTTCTGTTAAATACATATCTGCCATGACAATGGTAATGCCAGTAATGGAACAAACAATGATTGTATCAATAAATACTTGTGTCATAGACACAAGAGCTTGCCGGGCAGGCAAATCCGTTTTGGCAGCAGCTGCGGCGATTGGTGCGGAACCAAGACCTGCTTCGTTCGAGAAGACGCCTCGTGCCACACCCCAGCGAATGACGGTTCCAATCGCACCACCTGCTACGGCTTGACCTGTAAAGGCATCTGAAAAAATCAGCCCAACTGCGCCTGGAACAAGATCAGCATTCATGACAAGAATGATCAGACCACAAATGACGTAAAATAAAGCCATGACTGGTACAAAAATAGATGTCACTCGGCCGATACTTTTAATTCCGCCTAAAATCACGAGTGCCGTAAAGGCAGTAATGATGATACCTGTTACCCATGTTGGAATTTGAAAAGTAGAATTCATGACGCCTGAGATGGAATTAGACTGTACCAGGTTGCCGATCCCAAAGGCAGCACTGGCACCGAAAACAGCAAATAGCACCCCTAGCCATTTCTGTTTTAAGCCATGCTCTAAATAATACATAGGTCCGCCAGACATTTCGCCTTTTTCGTTTTTGACCCTGTATTTCACAGCAAGAACTGCTTCTGCAAACTTGGTGGCCATTCCGAAAAATGCGGCAAACCACATCCAAAATACAGCTCCAGGACCACCTGCAATCACTGCTGAGGCAACACCGACTATATTCCCTGTACCGACAGTTGCAGCAAGAGCCGTCATTAATGCTTGGAAATGGGAGATATCTCCCTCTGATGTTTTGTCTTGTTTTGAAAAAGCGAGCTTTAAAGAATAAGGAAGTAATCTAATTTGAATGAAGAGAATGCGAAAGGTGAGGTAGATTCCAGTACCAACAATTAAAATCAACAGGGGAGGCCCCCACAAAAAATTGTTCATCGTCGTGACAAACTGCTCAATGATTCCCATCTAATGTCCCCCTTTGTTTGTGTAATTCTCCTAAAGTTTCTCCTGTTTTTGTGTAATTTGTCAATGCCGATGGAAGTTTTTCTTGCAAAGTTTCCAAAAGAAAAAGGGCTTGATATGATAGAGAAAAGGTTTTCCAAAGGGACTCTTAGGGAAAAGATAGGAGGAGAAAGAAGGATGATTCATGTATTATTTGTGTGCCTCGGCAATATTTGCAGGTCACCGATGGCAGAGGCGATGTTTAGAAAACGAGTCGAAGACGAAGGGCTGAGTGAACACTTTGTGATTGATTCAGCAGGCATTGGCGGCTGGCATCAAGGCAGTCCTCCGCATGAAGGAACACGAAAGCTGCTTGATGAAAAGGGTATCAGCTATGAAGGAATGACTGCAAGACAAATCATGGATAAGGATATCACCACATACGACTATATCATTGCGATGGATGCTGAAAATGTTGGCGCCCTCCGCAGTTTAGCCGGCTATGGAAAACATCACTTTATTGGCCGTCTTCTTGACTTTGTAGAAGACGACGATCGAGACGATGTGCCAGATCCTTATTACACTGGGAATTTTGAGGAAGTACATGATTTAATCGAAACAGGAATTGATCGTTTTTTGACGTATGTAAAAAAAGAGAAACACCTTTAACTGAAAGGAGATCAGATGAGATGGAAGAGAACAATCAAATCGTGCTTCGGGGAGCTGTTATAGGCGCAGCCTGCGGCATATTGCTGACATTATTTCATCGCCCAACAAGGATTGCATTAAAAGAAAAATGGAATGACTGCCAGCAAAAGCTGGATGAATACCGCCTGGAGCCTGGCAGGATGTCTGCTTGCGTGAAGGAAAAAATGGAAGAAACGAAGCAATTGATGAGAACGGTCTCAGATGATTTGTCTTTTCTGAATGAACAGGTGAATCAGTTAAAGGAAACAACACCAAAGGTATTAGAGATTATTGAAGAAACAAAGGATCACTTTCAAAAGAAACAGAAAGATTGATCATTGGAGATGAGGCGTATGGGTTTTGTTAAAGCGTTAATTGGACGCTTTTTGCTGCATGAAGGACCGGCAAAATCAGCTGAACTTGCGTATTTCTTTTTGCTTTCATTATTTCCGTTTCTCATCTTCGTGCTGACGCTTGTTGGTTATTTGCCGCTGACATCAAAGGATGTTCTAAGCGTCATTTCTGGTTATGCGCCAGAGGGAGCGCTTTCGATGATTGAATCCATTGCCGAAGAGACGCTGAATAACCGTAACGGCGGATTGTTGTCATTCGGGATTATTGCGGCACTCTGGTCTGCATCCAACGGCATTAATGCGGTGGTCAGAGCATTTAACCACGCTTACGAAGTTGAAGAAAATCGTTCCTTCATTCTCGTACGTTTAACATCAATCATCTTAACCATTGCGATGGTGCTTACGATTATTTTTGCCTTGATGTTGCCTGTCTTTGGAAAAGAGCTTGGTTTATTCGTTGCCAAATTAGTAGGGCAGTCAGATGCGTTTCTCACCATTTGGACCGCCATGAGATGGATTATTAGTCCACTGATTTTACTGATTGTTTTTACATCCCTATATTATTTTGCCCCCAACATCAGGCTGAAATTGAAATTTGTGCTGCCGGGGGCCATATTCGCATCTGTTGGCTGGATTCTCGTCAGCATGCTGTTCTCATTTTATGTAGGCGAATTTGCCAACTATAGTGCGATGTACGGAAGCATTGGGGGAATCATTATATTAATGATCTGGTTTTATTTAACCGGCATTATGATCATCCTCGGCGGCGAGCTCAATGCGCTTTTACATAAGCGTAAAATCGTACCAGGCAAGGTGTGAAAAAAACCGGGCATCCTAAAGAAGAACGAACTTGTTCAATCTTAATGGATGGGGGAATACCGAATGTCTAAACAATCGAAAAAAGGCGGAAGCAACACAAAACAAAACAAAGGCCATCAGCCAAAGCACAAAACAAGTGGAAGTGCGAATGGGCAAAATGGGTATCACTAGATGAAAAAACTCCTCTGCATAGGTGCAGGGGAGTTTTTAATGATTCAATTTCCGTATATAACGCTTCAGGAGAAAAGTTGCATCAGGCTTTGGCTGATAGTTTGGATCGAGCTGAAAGCCTGCTTTCATCGCAACACGTTCACTTCTGACATGCCCAACAGGACAAAAGATTTCAAATCCATCGACTTCAGGAGCAAAGGCATCTGTCATACATTTCACTGTTTTGGTCACAATACCTTTCCCTTGCGCATCTTCACCAATCCAATATCCAATATTGCCTATCCGATGCTGAAACGTCATGCGGAATACACCGATTAATTGATTGTTTAATACGATACCCGCTTCTATATCTTTTTTTTCAGCATAGGCAGTGCGGGCAGATTGAATAAATGATTGAACATCTTCTATGCGATGACAGTGATTCACCCAAGGTAGCCACTCTCCCAAGTGATCTTTATTCTGCTGGATAAGTGCAAATAATGCCTCTGCATCGGCTACTTGTAAACACGCCAATTTTAAGTCATCTGAAATGTTAAATGTAAACAAAATAGATCCTCCATTTAGTTACTTTCAACCACTGCCAGCGTCTTCCCAAATCGAACACAACAAAACACAAATAAAATCACAATGCTGACAAGGTAAAGTAAATTCATGCCCTCGAACGTCTGCACAAAGAATCCGCCAAGAACCGGACCGAGAATACTTCCTGCACTAAACGCCATCCCGCACATCAAATTCCCAGCAGGCAGCAGATGCTTTGGCAATAAGTCTGTCATATAACTGATGCCAAGTGAGAAGGTCGAACCTACAGCCATACCTGCGATAAAGAAACAGATCGCAACAGCCAAAACGGACTGAATGAAAATCCCTGCTAAAAGGAAAAAGAATGAACCGACGAGTGTCACAACTAAAATCATGCGTCGTCTGCCGAAACGGTCACTCAGCATCCCGAGAGGAAGCTGAAAAACAATACTCCCAATCGCAAACGCAGGTAAAATAAACGCAACAGCATCTATCGTCACCCCGCTTCTCAGCGCATACACAGGGAAGTTACTATTGAGCGTCGTTTCTAAAAAGCCATAGCAAAACGGCATCATAAACGCTACCCAGCCAAATTGAAACGCCTTCTTGAAGCGCTTCAAACTATTTGTCTGCTCTGACGTCTGCATTTCACCTGTATCAGGATATGTATTTTTTAAAACAAACACAAGCAGCCAAATACACAAACTAACTGCACCAGACACAATAAACGGCAAGGATGGATTGATTTCAATGAGTGGTGTTAAAAAAGGGCCAGCGGCAAAACCGAGTCCAAAGGATAACCCATACAATGAAATATTTCGCCCGCGATTTCTAGATGAAGAGGCATAGGTTACCCACGTCTGTGTGGAGAAATGAAGCATATGATCACCGATGCCGATCATCAGCCGCAAGAAGAACCAGACGACATAAGATTCAATAAAGACAAAACTAAATAAACTTAAAAAGACAGCAGCGCCCCCAATGACGATCAATGGTTTAAATCCGAAGCGGCGCAGCGGCGCTTCCATAAAAGGAGACGCAAGCAGCACGCCGAGATATAAGCCGGTGGCATGCAGTCCGTTTAACGTCGGGGAAGTGCCGGCATGTTCGAAAATAATCGAAATAACTGGCAGTAACGCTCCCTGCGAAAAACCAGATACGGATACAAGTAAAATTAAAATCATAAAATGAATTCTCGACATAAGAAGCTCCTTACAAGTTCATGCTTTCATCGTACAATGGAACCATAGGGGTTTCAATAGAAAGGTGGAAAAGGAATGAAGCTGATATACGAAAATGATCGGTGGGTCGCAAATGCTGATCATAGGCAGCTGCCTATTTCGGGAAATGAAGAAGCGGGATACAGGCCGTATCAATTGTTCACCTCGGCTATTGCGGGCTGTTTTGGAGAAATGGTCATTCATGTATGTCGGAAAAAACGAATATCCTATCAAGGGCTGACCATTACACCTGAAACGACAAGAGAAGGAACTGTAAACAAAATCACTCATATTCATTTACATATGATCTTTGAAAGCATCAGCACCTCTGATGAACAGCTGGAAAAAGTAATGAAACTTGCGTTAAAGCATTGCTCCATGGTGCAATCCGTGAAAGGAACGATTGATATCACCCTTTCACACGAACGAATCTAAATGTATATGATGCCGGCACTCACGAAAGAATAACAGTCAGATATGATGTAAAGGAGATTGGCTGTATGAATCGTTTGTTTCTTGTGATTGTCGCAATCGGTGTTCCATTATCTGTAATTGGCAGTTTTCTTCATTTTCCGCAGGCTGTCATGTTTGCCGTCTATTGTATCGCCATCATCGGTCTTGCAAGTTTTATGGGAAGAGCGACAGAGAGTCTTGCCATTATAGCGGGACCAAGAATTGGTGGGTTATTAAACGCTACTTTTGGAAATGCAGTGGAATTAATCATTTCATTTTTTGCATTAAAACAAGGACTCACCGCTATTGTCCTTGCTTCACTCACTGGCTCAGTGATCGGCAATTTACTGCTCGTGGCTGGACTGTCTTTTTTCGTTGGCGGATTGAAATTTAAACGACAAGAGTTCAATGTCCACGATGCAAGGCATAACTCTGGGCTTCTTATGTTTGCGATTATTGTGGCATTTGTCATTCCAGAAGTCTTTTCCATAGGGATGGCAGAAAATCGTCAATTTGTTTTAAGTATCGGCATTAGCATCGTGATGATTTTGCTTTATGTCGCAGCACTCTATTTCAAACTGGTCAGCCACAGGGGTGTGTATGTTGCCAAGCAGGAAATTGCGGAAGGGGAAGCAGCGACGGAAGAAGAAACACCAGAATGGTCTGGGAAGTTTGCCACGGCGATTTTACTCCTTGCGACAATTGCTGTGGCGTATATTTCAGAGCGGCTCGTCCATACATTTGACACAGTCGGAGAACAGTTTGGCTGGAGTGAGCTGTTTATCGGGGTCATCATTGTTGCGATTGTCGGTAATGCAGCAGAACACGCATCTGCCGTCATCATGGCGTATAAAAACAAAATGGATGTCGCGGTCGAAATTGCTTTCGGTTCTACGCTTCAAGTCGCCATGATGGTCGCACCGATCCTTGTGATCAGCTCTCTGTTTTTTGAAAAGCAAATGCCACTGATCTTCTCATTACCAGAGCTCATTGCCATGGCATCCTCTGTATTACTAACGGTCATCCTCTCAAATGATGGGGATACGAACTGGTTTGAAGGTGCTACATTGCTCGCTGCCTATTTCATTATTTCGATTGGATTTTTCCTTTTATAATCTTTTGTGGATAAGGGACGTCTTTCGGGAAAATACTATGGAAAAATGAATGAGAAAGAGTGATGATATGAAAAAGATGCCCCGCATCATGTTTGTTGTTCTCTTAACCTTAAGTTTTCTATACAGCTTTCCAGCCGAGGCAGCAAAGCCGTTTAAGGTGCCATCGTCTGTCGCCAGTATCTCAAAGGAAAATACGTATCCAAATGCTTCACAAGATCAACCGCTGCTACAGCCAAGCGAGCTGACGGCCGAATTATTTAAAACAACAAGTGTACCAATTGAAAATACACATTTAATTAAAATGCTGAATGAATCCAGTATCTCAGGTACACCGCTAGCAGTTGGCTACAGGGCAACGATTTTTCTTGGAAGATGGGCACTCAGCTATGATTCAAACGAAACCGTCGCCAATTGGGAATACAAAAAAGTGAACACGAATCACATTGATAATAGAGGCGGAAACAAAACAGCCATCGGCAAATATGTGCAAAAGCAACAAGTAAAAGTAAGTGGAGGGCTCACAGCAAAAGTACCAAACCCAGAAGATGTGAAAACATTGATGATGCAAAAAGCCATCCAAAAAACAAAACTTCCGCTCGCCTTCGACACAGTGATTGGTGCAGGAACAAAGCGAGATCAGTCCTACCACGTATCTCCGAAAAAAGCAGCAACCCTGCATGCATACGCTCCAGCGATTAACGAAAAAGGAAAGGTTACTTACGGAGAAGTGTATCTTGTGCTCAAGGGAAATAAACGCAAACTTGTCGTGAAAAATGTGACCTCACAAGGAATCGGCGCTTGGATTCCTGTTCAAGATCACCTGACGTTTGGGTTTCAAGGGATGAATTAAAAACAGTCATCTCCTCTTACCAAGGGGAGATGACTGTTTTTTGATTAAGATGTCCTATCTTTTTTCTTTTTCATTTCATGAATGTAAAAATCAAAGGCGTTATATAAAAACCATACAAAGAAAAGAAAGAGAAAGACTTTAGTGAATATCGTCAAATTGTTGAAAATTAAGCATAGGCCAATAAAAGGGAGGATCATAAAGCCATAATACGAAAACCACCATGTTTTAAAAATGAAACTCAGCTCCTTGGTTATTTGTGGAAACGACTCTTTCTTCATATTACATGGTCTTGAGTAGAACGTAAACCTTACCTAGACAATAAAAAAGCCAACGCAGAAGTTGAATGAATCCAACAACTACGATGGCTTAGCTGATTATTCCCCTAAATCCACATTATGATAAACCTGCTGCACGTCTTCAAGCTCTTCTAATACATCGATGAGTTTTTCAAATTGTGCTTTCGATTCATCATCTAATGTCACTTCGTTTTGAGGCAGCATTGTGATTTCGGCTACAGTAAATTCTTCTACGCCTGCCTGTTTGAACGCTTCTTGAACTTGATGGAATTGATCTGGTTCAGCGTAGACGATCACCGTATCATCTTCTTCCATAATGTCACGTACATCAATGTCTGCTTCCATTAAAAGTTCAAGCGTTTCTTCTTCACTTTTCCCCTCGACACCGATCACCGCTGTTTGGTCAAACATGTAAGCAACAGATCCACTGACGCCCATATTTCCGCCGTTTTTCCCAAATGCTGCACGAACATCAGACGCTGTGCGGTTGACGTTATTGGTCAGGGCATCAACAATCACCATAGATCCGTTTGGACCAAATCCTTCGTAACGCAGCTCATCGAAGTTCTCTTCTGCGCCGCCTTTTGCTTTTTCAATCGCACGGTCCACAATGTGTTTTGGGACACTATATGTTTTTGCACGTTCTAGGACAAAACGAAGTGCTTGGTTTGATTCTGGATTTGGCTCACCTTGCTTGGCAGCCACATAGATTTCACGCCCGAATTTTGCGTAAATACGACTTGTATTGGCATCCTTTGATGCTTTCTTTTCTTTAATGTTGTTCCATTTACGACCCATCTTATTCACTCTCTTTCACTTAGTAAATACACAGTATGAGGGTCCCCATGCTGCATGAAATCAATCTGCTTTCTATTATACATGAATCAGTCAAGAGGATAGAAGTAAGAGGGCTGAAAAGAAAAGAATTCCTTAGCTGATATGTCCAAGTTGTTCAAGCGTCTTATTTTTCTCATGCGGTCTAGTCAGCTCATCACACCAAATGATCCCGGTATTTAGTTAACTGGCGAACTAAATGCATGATGAACAAAAAGTGATCAAAAAAAATAACCCCATCACAAATGAGGTTATTTTGCAGGCTGTGGATAGACGAGATCCTCAAGCAATTTCACATCATGCTGATGAAGTTGTGTGATCATTTCTTTTCGCACAGCGAGGGCGGCTTCGAAGTATTTTTCATCCTCGACCATTCCTTTTACGGTGATCTCAATCCCGCGATTCAATTTATTGAGCCCCATAATGCCATGAACCTGAAAAGGTTCAATGGCGTTTTGGAATTCATCTTTTTTCAGTAAATCATGATGCATTTGATTTAACTGATCACATGCTGTTTCTAGCGCCTTGAAAGCAATGTCAGGATTTTGGTTTGCGCTGATCAAGACTGACTCTGTGATACGCATGTAGTGCATATTGTAGTTTTGGATTTGACGAATGTCTCCGTTTGAAATGGTTAACAGCTTGCCGCTCCATTCTCTAATTTGCAGAGACCGGAGACCAATTTCTTCAATGGTTCCGTTAAAAAGATTATTGACCGTCACATAGTCACCTTTATGAATTTGACGTTCATAAATGAGGAAGATGCCAGCTAAAATGTCACGAATTAAGGTCTGAGCACCAAAACCAATGACAATTCCAGCAACACCAGCCCCCGCAAGGATTTTCCCAAAGTCATGAAAGAATAGAGAAACCACATATAAGACAAAACATATGGAAGCTGTATACTTTGAAACCGATTTGACCAAGCTCTCAATCGTTTTTTTCTTTTTATCTTCAATGAATTCAGTTCGTTTAAAGAAAATCTGAAGCGCTTTGTTGATCATAAAGACGGCAAGCCAAAGAATGAGTCCAACAAGGAGAATTTCAATGTATTTGTTCTTGACCACTGTCAGAAATGTTTCGTCCATCTATCGGTTACCCCCTGGCTGTACGAGAAGTAAAATCAACATCTTGATAATAACTGTTTTTCACAAGAACATTCGGACCAAGGCATTGCACACTTGGGCAATGACAATTCAGTTCTTTTGCCAATTTTGTGTTCATCCAGCGTGTATAAGCTGATTGCAACGTATCGGTTTCAATATTTCCTAATGGCGGTGTATCGCCAAAGTCTGTCACAATAATATTCCCATCAAAAATATTCACATTCAACCGTGAACGGCCATCAGGGTCATTTCGTACTGTCACATTTTTCGCTTGACGCAATCGAGTCAAGAGGCGCTGGTCTTCTTCATCTGTGCTGCATGAATAAAATGGCAATGTGCCAAACAGCATCCAAGTGTTCTCATCACGAACATCGAGCAGCTGATGAATCGCATCCCGCATTTGCGGAAGCGACAATGATTCAAGGGCGCTGGCAAAATCACTTGGATACATCGGATGAACTTCGTGACGCTGGCATTTCATCTCGTCCACGATTTGACGATGGATGTGTTCAATATAAGGAAGCGTACGCTTATTCAGCATCGTTTCAGCAGATACGGTTACACCCGCTTTCACAAGTGCTTGACTATTCTCAATCATGCGGTTAAACAATTTCTCACGCTGCTCAAAGGTTGGCTTTCGGTCCATCATTGCAAAACCAACCGTAGCAAACTCTTCGACTGTTCCCCAGTTATGTGAAATGTGTAGGACATCCAAGTATGGAATAATCTCTTCATATCGAGCCAAATCAAGCGTTAAATTCGAATTAATTTGGGTACGGACGCCGCGTTCATGGGCATACTTTAATAAAGGAACGACATATTCCCGTACAGATTTCAGAGACAGCATCGGCTCTCCTCCTGTAATGCTAAGGGAACGCAAGAGCGGTACTTCATCTAAACGGCGAAGCAGTAAATCGAGTGGCAGTGCATTCGGATCTTTAGGCTGAAGCGTATAGCCAACCGCACAGTGCTCACATCTCATGTTACACAACGTCGTTGTCGTCAATTCAATATTTGTCAGCTTCATTTCTCCGTAATCCTGCACATCGAGATAGGCTTCCCAAGGGTCGAATGCAGGTGTAATCGGACGAAGTGCTGTTTTTTGGTTCATGGTATCTATCTCCTTTTCATTCGGGCAAACATAGACCCGCCAACAGTTAATTTTAAGCCCCATCACCGTTATACGCAAGAGGGGACCCAATTGATTTACAAAGGAAAAAAAGATAAGCTATAAACAAATGCTAAAGGGAGTGTATCTATGGGCAAGGCAGCAGACAGCAAAGAGCAGCAGGTTGATTATTTAAAGAACCGATTAGATATGTTTATGAATGTGATTGATTCATTAGATCCTGAATCCACAGACGTTGAGGATATAGACAGACTGATCCAGATGATTGACGACCTAGAAGCGAAATATGAACGGTTTAAAACCGATTGGAAGGAAGAATAGCTCGCGCTGATGCGGGCTTTTTTCTTTAAATTGGCAGGTCAAAAAGTGTATGAGTACCCGGTATAATCTGCACAATAGAAGAAAAACCGGGAAGTGACGTAAATGAAAAAATGCATACTGATCTGTTTATGTGCGCTTTTTGTATCGATGCCTTTTTCAAAACTAGAAGCCGTGTCTAATCAGCCGATTCATTGGGGATTTGCTAAAAGCAAAGGGCACAAGCCAGCAGATGCCGGCAAGGAACTGACGACACTCTTAAAGAAATATGATGCTTTCTATTTAGGAAATACGAAAAAGAAAGAGATTTATTTTACTTTCGATAATGGCTATGAAAATGGGTACACACCCAAAATCTTGGACGTACTGAAAAAACATCAAGTACCCGCCACCTTTTTTGTGACTGGGCACTTTGTAAAGGACCAGCCCAAGCTCGTCAAACGTATGGCAGAGGAAGGTCATATTATTGGCAACCATTCCTATCACCATCCAGATTTAACAACAAAGAGCACGAAAGAAATCAAAGAAGAACTGGATCGTGTCAATGAAGCGGTATACAAAATCACAGGAAAACAAGATAACCTCTACCTTCGTCCACCGCGCGGGGTGTTCAGTGAAAGGGTACTAAAGGAAACGAAACAGCTTGGCTACCAAAGCGTTTTCTGGTCAGTAGCGTTTGTAGATTGGCACATCCACCATCAAAAAGGAAAACAGTATGCGTACAATCAAATGATGAAACAGGCGCATCCGGGTGCCATTTACTTACTTCATACCGTTTCAAGGGACAATGCCGAGGCACTTGATGATGCCATCACTGCTTTAAAAAAACAAGGATATACCTTTAAAAGCTTAGACGATCTCATGCTTGAAAAAGTATGGCATCTCCCTCAGCTATAGAAAAAAGCTTGCAGACATCTGCAAGCTTTTTGACTTATCCTTCTCTTATTTTACGCTGGAACAAAAGGGGGCGATGACGAGTAAAGGAGTCAATCAAGCCCTCACCGAAAATCGTGATGCTTTGCTCCCAAGGGTGTCCTAGTAAACCCCAGGTCATCTCTTTTGATAAAAAGAAATAGTAATCCCCATTTGGGAGCACAGGAACTCTCCATTCTCCAAATTCATCTTTTTCAAATGAGCCGTATGGTGTGATCCAATAGCATTCGTGCTGCCAATCAAGTACCTGCATATATTCGTCCGTTCCAGTGATATTCTCCTGAAAAGACAGCAGTGCCTTCTTTTCAAGATCTTCATCCGCACTTAGAAGAGAAGGGTCCTCGAAATAAGCAGAGATATCATATGTGATGTAAGGAGATGGTGCTTGAAAAACAGGAAAGCGAGAGATGCTTGGTTTAAATTTAAACTTTTGATCAAATGTTTTCCATGCGTACTTTAGTTCTTTGTCTGTCAGTGGAATCCAGTTTTCCATAGTATCTCCCTTTCAAGTACTTCTCTCAAAAAACTATTTGAAAATCCTAAACCATCCTTTATGTTTAAACCACAAAAGCATCCCTGAGACAAGCAAACCCATGAAAATCAGTACGCCAAAATAGCCATATTTCCAGTGTAATTCAGGCATGTTATCAAAGTTCATCCCATACACCCCAACAATAAAGGTCAGTGGAATAAAAATCGTCGAGACAATGGTCAGTGTCATCATGATGGCATTCATTCGATTGGAATTTAGTGTTTGATAGCTGTCTCGTAAATCGGCGGTCATATCACGGTTTGACTCAACGATTTCTGTTAGTTTCAATAAATGATCATAAATATCATTAAAATATGCTTGCCGGTTTGCATCGCTTTTCATCATATTCGTGTTCACAATTCGATATAAGAGGTCCCTCATCGGGATAATGGTTCTGCGCAGTTTGAGCAAATCGGATCTAATCCCGAATACTTCGTTCATTAATGTACCATACGTTTTATGCCCTTCTTCATCCTCGATTTCATTGAGCCTGTCCTCAATTTGATAAATAATAGGAAAATAATCATCGACGAGCTGGTCAATCAGCATATAAGCCATATGCTCTGGACCGCTCTCTCGTGCTTTATCAGACCCTTTGAGCTTTCGAATGACTCGATCAATGTAGGGTGCTTCCTTCAAATGAAAAGTAACGATATAGTTTTCTCCAACAAACAGGTCGACTTCCTCAGATCGAAGTGTTTTTTGATTGAGGGCATGAAGAACGAAAAATAAATACCCTTCATAAAAATCAAGCTTCGGCCGCTGTAAATAATGGAAGCAATCTTCAATCGCAAGCGGATGGAACTGAAAAAATTCCTTTAACAGTGCTGCTTCCTTTTCCGTTGGCGCATAAAAATCAATCCAATACCAGGCAATATCGGGGCTTGAAAGCTGCTGCAATGTTGCATGTTCAATCAAGTCGCCGTTTTTTGTCACTGCAAGTTTTTTCAGCATGTGCACCCCTCCAGACTTGCATTATATCATGAAGCAGCAGCGGTGAACTTATACGTTTTCACCATAAAAAAGCCGATCTCATCGCTGAGATCGGTCCAATGTGCGTGTATGATTGATGGATAAAGCGAGAATTAAGGACGACGGAAGTTGACGAAACCACCGTTACGGTCGAACCAACCTCTAAATGCCCAGTTGATGTAACCGCCATCACCTTTGTTTGTGAAAGATCCATTTTCAAATACCCAAACTCCGTACGTAATGCTTCCGTATTTAACAGTAGCAAACGTTTTAACACCGTTGAAACGAGTCTCATAGCCTTGGCTTAAGTTAAATACCATAACATTGTATTTTGCGCCAGCAGCATAGAAAGCAGACTCCATTAATCCTTTGACAAAGCCTTCACGGTTTGTGTTAGCATTTGCAGCATTAATTAATGCATTGGCAATTCCAAGTACGTCAAAGTTAATGTTAACATTTGTCGCATTTGTCGTTGCTTTACCTTCAGCAGCTTTGTTTAACACAGTTTGCTGAATAGTTGTTGAAACTGGAGCAGTTTTTTGCTCAGCAGCGTCAGCGAATACTGGTAGTGTCGAAGAAACAGCAGTGGCAAGGGCAACAGAAAGAATTGTTTTTTTCATTGGTCGGATCTCCTTTGTTTTTAAATTTTGGGTCTTCTTTTAGTAAAACGTGAAACTAGGTGAAGCCGGTTATCAATGAGGTAAATATGTTCCTGCAAGATGAAACAAATGATTGCCTAATCCGCTAATTCCTTTGTTCACCTCCTTGATATGTCATAATTATACAAATATTTTTGGAATAGAAGATATCACCCATAGGTTCTATTTCTAATTTAAGGAAAATGATCCTAAAATGTTGAAGATTGCTGTCGAATTTTAGCTAAATTCGACTAAAAATTTTCATCTATCCAAAAGGAGAATGACCATAAATAAGGAAGATATAACTGATAAATTCTTGTACTCTTTATATTTAAAAGTATTCAATATAGAGAATCATTCATGCAAAGTGAAACAATCACATCTGCGTGTGTTGACAGAAAGGAAGAGGAAAAACATGTGGGAAAAACACCTATTGGTTGAACCGCCCTATCACTTCGATCAAGTGCTGAGACGTTTGTCGAGCGATCCATTAAAGGCGGTCGATCTGGATAAAAGAGAAATCAAAGTACCGATGAGGCTGAATCATAAACCGTACGTTGCAGTCGTTCAAGCGACAGGAACAAAAGAAGCGCCTTCGTTCCGGGTACAGGCTAACGGGCCGGAGGAAGCGATCCTTTCTGAGGTGAAGCGGATATTTGGCATGGAGCATCAATTACATGCCGTGCATGACCATTTTGCTCAAACAAATCTTGCGCCCATTTTTGAACGTCATATCGGAACGCCGCTTATGCTGGATTTCCATCTATATCATTGCTTGATGAAATGCATCATTCATCAGCAGCTCAATCTTGCATTTGCTTATGAGCTGACGAAACGGTTTGTTCATACGTATGGTGAGCAAATCGACGGCGTCTGGTTTGACCCTTTACCGGAAACCATTGCATCACTTGAAACCGATGATTTGAGAAAACTGCAATTCAGTCAGCGAAAAGCGGAATATGTGATTGATGTCTCAAAGCGAATAGTGAGCGGCTCTCTGGATTTAGAAGAATTACACGACTTAACGGATATTGAAATTGAAGAACGTCTGCTTCCGATTAGAGGGATTGGACCTTGGACGGTTCAAAATGTCCTCATGAATGGACTTGGAAGACCAAATCTCTTTCCAATGGCAGATATCGGGATTCAAAATGCGATCAAACGTCACTTTGACCTGCCAGAAAAGCCAACAAAAGAAGAGATGGCAGTTTTAAGCAAGGAGTGGGCACCGTATTTAAGCTACGCCTCCCTTTATTTATGGAGAAGTATAGAGACAGATAAATAATTGAAAGGCATTTTCGCTCTTCGTCCAAGTCGTGATATACTATTCAGATGGAATAAAATGAGGACAACCGATAAAGGTTTAAATAGAACGGAGAGAATAAACGTGAAAGAAAAACAGCAAGGAGCCCTTCTGCAAAAGGGACAGCAGTTCCCGCTTACCATTAAACGCCTTGGCATTAATGGGGAAGGGGTCGGTTATTTTAAAAAGCAAGTAGTCTTTGTCCCAGGTGCACTTCCAGGTGAGGAAGTAGTAGTTGAAGCAACGAATGTACAAGCAAAATATGCAGAAGGTACGGTGAGGAAAGTCCGCAAGCGCTCAGAACATCGAGTGAAACCGCCGTGCCCAGTATACGAGCAGTGCGGCGGCTGTCAGCTTCAGCATTTGGCGTATGAGCAGCAGCTAAATGAAAAGCGTGATATTGTCATTCAATCAATGGAGCGCCATACAAAGCTATCGGTTGAAAAGCTTGATATTAGGCTAACGATCGGCATGGAAGACCCGTGGCATTACCGAAACAAAAGTCAGTTCCAAGTAGGACGTTCTCACAGCGGAGACATCATTGCAGGACTTTACGGACTTAATTCTCATAAGCTTGTACCGATCAAGGAATGTATCGTGCAGCATCCAAAAACAAACAAAACAACGGGCGTTGTCCGCAAAATTTTAGAGAAATTCGGCGTATCGGTCTACAATGAACGAACAAGAAAAGGCGACGTACGCTCGATTGTTGTGCGTGTCGGCTTTGAAACAGGTGAAGTACAGGTCGTTCTGGTCACATCAAAACCTGAGTTTCCAAAGAAAAAAGAAATTGCCGAAGCCATTCAAAAACGTCTGCCTGAAGTGACGTCCATTATGCATAATATCAATGGCGAAAAAACGTCAGTCATCTTTGGGCATAAAACATCGTACCTAGCTGGCAACATGGTCATCCAAGAATTTTTAGGAGACGTCTCCTTTGAATTGAGTGCACGGGCTTTCTTCCAATTGAATCCGAAGCAGACGCTAAAGCTTTACGATGAAGCGAAAAAAGCGGCCAAACTGACTGGCAAAGAAAAGGTCGTCGATGCGTATTGCGGCGTTGGAACAATTGGGATGTGGCTCTCAGATGGCGCAAAAGAAGTAAGAGGAATGGATGTCATCAAAGAATCAATTGATGATGCCAAGAAAAATGCCAAAAAACACGGCATGAAAAACGCGACCTATGTCACAGGAACAGCTGAACATTGGCTGCCAAAATGGGTCAAAGAAGGCTTCCGTCCTGACGTCATCGTCGTCGACCCGCCAAGAACAGGCTGTGAACGCACTTTCTTAGACACCGTCAAACAAGTCAAACCAAAACGCTTTGTCTACGTCTCTTGCAACCCATCTACACTAGCAAAAGACCTCGAATACATGTCAAAAGACTACAAAATCGAATACATGCAGCCAGTGGATATGTTTCCGCATACGGCGCATGTGGAGACCGTGGTATCGATGGTTAGAGTATAAAAAGTGAAATGAATAAAACGGTCCGTGATTTGAATACTGGCTTCTAGCTTGTAGGATCATCACGGACTTTTTTTATCAACTTATTCAGAGAGGTCGATCAAAGAATTTTTAATTCATGAAATGGAGGAGGATGAGATTGAGTCAATTTAAAGTTTTAACAAACTATATCTCTATGCTTCAAGGCGATGATATTGGTGAATGGGTCATAGATCAAGAAAATGATGGAACAGCAGAACACCCGATTCAGATGCCCTTTGTGAATTATTCCGAAACGGTTCGTCGTTTTATCGAGGATGTCTATACCTTTGCAGAACAACATCAAGAAATGGAGCTTACCCGCTACAGTGAGATCCTCAAAGAAAATGGCATTGAGGGTGGAACGAACGATATGGAGAATGTGGACACCTCAAATGTAAATGCGCAGTGTGTACTGGCTCTCATCATGGGGGTTCTGAGAGCTGAACGATTTTGCGAGGGTGTCATACTCGATTTCTTTACAAAAGGAACTATTGTCAAGTGGCTTGAAAGATTGGAACGTTTGGAGTAAGAGAGACTAGATTTCGGGGTGATCAAATGAAAAACAAAACAGATGTAGCCCACATGTTTCCTCCTATGAAAATAGAAGAAATTGATCATATTTTATTATATGATCTTGATGCAATAAAAATTGAAAAAGAAGATGAACGTATAAAATTCATTTTACAAGATCCTTATTGTCCTGATAAACATCATATTCACAGTGTGTATGTTATTTATAAGAAGTCTATACTCAATTTACTTGAAGGTAGGATTCGTTCTATTCATAGTCATGAATTCATGTCTGCTAAGAAAAAGGATCGAACGATTTCTATAGAAGATATAGAATATGTATTAGAGATCGCTACAGTTGTGGTTCTTGCAAGTGAAAATAATGGAATATTGACGAATTATTTTTATAGTGGAGTCGGACAAAGGTTAGATTGTATCTTTAATCTATGCTTAGGTTATTCAACAGATTTACAAAAGAAAGAGCATAAAGTAAGTTTGCAACGATTTATGGATGATATAAAGATTGTTGAAGAGATGGGATTGTTAGAAAAAATAGTAGGATAATGAGCAAAACCTAGATTTTAGAGAAATCTAGGTTTTTTCGTGCTTTTGAAAAATTTAATCAACTTCATGTTGACCTTCCCCTTAACTGAAAGGTTTATACTGTGATCAGATCAACAAATCGGAGGAGATGCAGGATGTTCAAGATCGGCGATTTTTCTATGTTAAGTAAAGTGCCTGTCAAATCTTTAAGGTATTATGACCAAATTGATTTATTAAAGCCTAAGCAGATCGATCAAGATTCGGGATACCGTTATTACTCAGCTGAGCAGCTGCTTGAGGTCAATCGAATTTTTCTTTATAAGGAATTAGGCTTTACGTTAAAACAAATGGGGCAGCTTCTTCGTGAAGATATCTCAGTAGAGCAAATTCAGGGCATGTTTCTCTTGAAAGAGAGTGAGATTCAGCAATTGATCGAAAAAGAACAACAGAAATTAGCCCGTATTAAGGAGCGGATGCACCTCATCAAACGAGAGGGGTGTGTTGAAAAAGAACAGGAGGTCATCATCAAATCTGTTGAAAGCAAACGCATCATGTCTTTTCAATCCAACGGAACTGTTGACGAAATCCCTTCATTCTTCCAAATGTTTCATCATTTATTACATAAACATCAACAAGAATCGATCTCGGGACCACAAGTGGTGCTATGGAGAGAATCACTGGATAAAGAAAGTGAGTTCGAATTTGAGGTGGGGTATTCCGTCAAATCGTTAAGATGCTCGCTTCCTCAGGGAATGACAATTCGCACGTTACCTTCAGAAGACACCATGGCAACACTCTTATTTCATTCACATTCTCCATCCGCACAAACTGCTTGTGTTGACCTGGCGACATGGATCGAACATAACGGATACCGCGTGAAAGATGATCAGCCGGGACGAGAAATCTATTATCCATTGTCAGAAAATGAAGAAGGCAGACTCATTGAAATTCAAATTCCTATTAAAAATGAAATCAAATCGTAAACATGGCCCAAAGGAGAAACGTCACGATGCAAAATAAAACCGTTGTCTATTTACTTGCTTTAGCAGCTTTTTTAATCGGAACGATCGAATACATCATTACTGGCATTATTCAAATGGTCGCACATGATTTACATGTCACAACGTCTACTGCTGGCTTATTGGTCACATCTTTAGCACTTTCGGCCGCAATCGGTGCACCGATTGTCATCGCACTAACCATCAATATGGACCGCAGAAAAATATTAACATGGATGCTGATCATTTTTATTTTAAGTAACTTCATCACAAGTGTCAGCCATTCGTTTGAAATGGTCATGATCACAAGAATTTTACAAGGAATCAGTGGGGGAACAGCGATTGTAGTGGCGATGGCGGTTGCAACTCGTCTTGTAGAACGGGAAAAAAGAGGAACAGCCATTGGCATCATTTTAATGGGATTAAGCAGCTCCTTGGTTTTAGGCGTTCCAATCGGGACATTTCTAAGCAGTATGATCGGATGGAAAGCATTATTCGCAGCCATTGGAGTGATCACGCTTATTCCGCTGATTGTTGTGTACAGGCGAATCTCCTCTATGAAAGAACAAGAATCGGTGACGCTTCGTATGCAATTATCGATTTTAAAAGACAAGCGAATATTGCTTGCAGTGGCAGTCACGTTATTCTATGTAGGGGGATATTCCACGTTATTTACCTATTTAACGCCCTTCCTGCAAGCATCAGCAAACCTTAGCATCACAGAAATCAGTGGCATTTTATTACTAGCGGGAATATGCAGCTTTTTGGGATCAAGCCTTGGAGGGGTTGCAGCTGATAAAAAAGGACCCATCTTCACGATTTTTTCTGGCATCATCTTGCAAATCATGATGCTCATGCTACTAGCATTTGTCACAGGGAATCCCGTGGTCATGGTGGGTGTTATCATGATATGGATGATCGCAACATGGAGTACATCACCAGCTCAGCAGCTATATCTTGTAACCCTTGTTCCAAAATCTCCTGATATCGCATTAAGTGTTAATACATCATTTATTCAATTCGGATTTGCTTTAGGATCGGGTTTAGGGGGGATTGTGTTAAACGGAACCTCTGTATTGAACCTAAGCTGGCTCAGCGCCGGTACGGTTTTCCTTGCGTTACTCATGACCATTCTCATGGTGGCGTTTGACCGATTTTCTCAACATAAGAGTTTGAGGGTGATCTTGCAAGGAAGGTAACTTAAATTCAATTTTGTATGGAAGGGACTACTTATTTCAGGTAGTTCCTTTTTGATTTGAAGAATGCACCAGTAAAGTTGTTTATTTGATACAATAGGGAGCAATATCCAAAGATTGAAGGGATTCATATATTTCTTTTAAAAATGATGAATATCAAACAAAAGAACCACTAGACAAGGAGAGAAAATAAATGCAAATAAGCGAAGAGATCATCAATCGAAAAGGCGCTCGAAAGGGGGCCGATATCCCTCACGACGTCTTGACCCTTTTGAATCAGGGGAAAATAGAGAGTGTGAATTTAACTGAATGGCTGGCTGTCAATCATCTGACGTTATTACATCATGTGTTGCCATCCGTTGGTTTAGACCATCATTTAGACGGTTTAACATCTAAGATCACTCAACAAAAGGCTGAGTCTGGAATGAAAGCAATTCGTCTCATCGGTCAATTGTTAGATGAAGTGTTACAGAAAGAGAATGGGGAAAAACAAGCGGAAGTGCTACATGCGTTTACTCACCACATATCTGATAGCGTTCGCTGTTGGGCTGCTTATATGAACAAACACCGTTTATCAACTTTGGAAGAGAAATTGGCGTACATTCAGCCATTTGCAGCTGATCATCATTTTGGAGTTCGAGAAATTGCGTGGATGTCAGTGAGAGAAAGTCTAACGGATCAGCTCGATCAAAGTATAGAACATTTAACAGCATGGGCTAAAAGTAAAGATGAAAATATTCGCCGATTCTCAGTAGAAGCTATTCGTCCAAGAGGTGTTTGGACAAAGCATATTGAGTCATTAAAACAAGAGCCAATGAGGGCACAGCCTATTCTAGACTTGCTCAAATCTGATCCATCAACATATGTTCAAGATTCTGTAGGAAACTGGCTCAATGACGCTAGTAAAACACAACCAAATTGGGTCATAAACCTGTGTGAACAGTGGTTAAAAGATTCTGATACAAAAGCAACTAGCAGAATTGTCAAGAAAGCCAAAAGAACGATTGTGAAGGGGAATTTTTGAACACTAATATCAACTGATTAGACAGTTCATGAAAATGAGTAAGCAGTCAATTCAGCGGTTTGAGAATAGGATTAAACCCATAGAGGCAAGCGAAAAAGTAAAGGGGATTACTCTTTACTTTTTTCGTGTGAAAAACCAAATTCACAATAGAAAGGAAAAATATTGAAACATTTTTTCGATAAAAACGTAGTACAGATAGAGCTTTTATTAGAACCAATAGAGACGGAGAGGAGTATTGTATGGAACAAGTAGCACTGAAAAAAATGAGAACAAACCAATTAGTCACATGTAATTTAATAGCTGGCATCATGATCGTGACGTTTTCAATCTTTTTTCAATTCTTACATATTCAATTAACTCATTTGTTTTTTTGTCTAGGAATTGTCATGCTCTTTCAAAGTATTTTAGGATTTTTTAAAAGGAAATCAACAAAATCTTTCATTCCCATTTTTGAGCAGGTAGCTATTTATGAAAAAGAGAAGTTAGGAAAAGAGTGGGAGAAAGAACAGAGAACAGAAAATATTTCGAGAGTAGTGTTGAGTGGTCTGATGTTTTTTCAGTCATTTAGCTTCCGAGATGTAACGAACCCATTCTTTGAAATACAACCTGCATTTCTATTTTTCTTAGTGGCTATGTTTCTAGTTATTATGAATGTAAGCATGCTTTTTCGCTTTAGAAAAATTGATCGATCTACTGAGGAACACGAATTAAAAGGGTATACAAAGGAATCAAATATGATGGGTTTGGTTTTAGGCCTTTTATCAGCTATCATCCTATTCGGCTTTATCATTATTTTCGTCCTTCCATAAGATAATCACTTAACAGATTGAGGTGAAACAAATGAATGAAACTCTACAGCATCTAATAGATGATACAAGAAAGAAGTTCGGCTTAGATGATTATCGTTTAAAAAAATACGAGTATTACCGAAATGTCAATATGTTTAATGAAACAATTTATAAATTGTGTATGGAATGGTTTCCTCCACATGAAACGGCACCTGTGGACGAAGATTTAAACCCGGATGGCACAGCCGTGATAGAAGTGAATTTGAATACAGGAAAGGTTGAGAGTGCTGTTTTTGTCATGGGTAAAACATATGCAAAGGAGGGTGTGTGCTTTGATAGCGGCCAGAATGGCGCCATCAAATGGATTGAACAAGAAACAGGGTTGATATATGGAGAGCACTTTCACTTGCATAAAGAGGAAAAAGGGGAGCTTATTTTTGAAGAAAAAATTGCTGGTGTACCAGTGACCCCTTCGGGCATGATTGATGTGAAATGGGATGAACATGGACAACTCATTTACTTTGTTCTTCACGGCCCATTTGTTTCTATAAAAAAGCACAGGGCTGAAAAATATACGCTGCTCATTGAGAAGATTGAAAGCTTAGCCCTTCAGCAAGTGCAACGAATCGAATGGCCTTCCTTTGATCAGAATAAAATTCGTCCAATTTATGCGTTAGAAGAAGTGTATGTAAAGAATGATGGAACCGGAATCCTCCCGTTTGAAGGTACGATACAGGAACATCAATGTTTCAATATCAACCAAATCATCAAATGGGATGAACCAATAACGGAACCTTTTGTAAGAAAGGAATTAAATATTCAAGAAGACATCTCAGATGACCAAGCCTTTTCAATTGAACCCTCACCAGATACAATGCCCATAACAGAGGAAGAAAAAGATAAGTGTTTGAAAGCAGTTCAAACCTTGTTGAGGCAGGAATATCCTAATGACACCGGAAAATGGGTTTGCATCTCTCTTCATCGTGATCATTACATTCATGCAACAGTAAAAGCAAATAGACAAGAGAGAAGCTTGCTTACAGATAAAATCTTGATATTCATTGATGCCCTTACATTTGAAGCCGTTAATTACATAGATAGAAAAGAAATGTTTAAGGAGTGTGGCATGTTGGATGAACTCCAACCTCCTGGTAAAATCACCATGACAAAACAAGAAGCCTTCAAAAAATTAAAAGATCGGTTAGAGCTGACCCCCATCTATGTATATGATTTTACAGAAAAGCAGTATGTCTTATGTGGAAAACTAGATTGTCATGATGGAGTGGATGCAGTGAGCGGGGAAGTCATTCCTTTACAGGATATTTGAATTGGCACTTTACGCTATTGAAAGAACAGTCAGTGCTGTTCTTTTTTTTGTCCCAACTCCCTCTTTTTTGCAGAAAAATGGAATATTGTAGCAGGAAGTTGTCGTTTCATCACGAAAGAAAACAGGTAAGAATATGATCATAGGTCCATTGTTTGGATTCGTGGTGGAGTCAATGAGAAGACATAGGAAACGTTATACATATTAAACATTCGTGACAGTACAGTTGATCTACAGTATCAAGTCTAAAAAGTGAGTGATCATGTCTCAAGCCGTATGCGAAAATACGTGTACCGAGATCATATGATGAGTTGGTTCCGTTTGTTTTTAGGTGAGTTTGAAGCCAAGTTAGAAGAAAGTGAGGATATCTACCTTGAGTACATTGGAAGTGTTTCGTCAGTTTTTGGTTGACCATTATCCTGCGTTACAAGATGAGCTTTGGCTGAAAGATGTTGATACCCTTCGAATCTCTCCTATTCTTCATCCTTTTCTGAAAAGCAAGCTGCCAGATGGGATTGAAAAATTCACTTGTGTCCTATTCACGCAGCAAACAGATCAAACCACTGCCCCGCTCAAAGTATACCTTCTATTAGATGAATATGGGCAATCGCTTTACGCCATTGATTTGATGAATGAACAAATCGTGCTTCATTAATACAGAACCAAAAAGCTGCTTGAGAATGTCTCAGCAGCTTTTTTTATGATGAACATTAGTTTGTCATATCAACCAATCTTCGGTGTAAGTTGTCCAATTCTTTTTTTGTTGGAAAAGAGCTGATCAGCAGCGTGGATCGCCCGAACTGAAGAGGAAGCTCAGTATCGGTCACAATCATATCAATCCCAAGTTGATCCATCGTGACATCATTTAACGTATTTTCTGGACTTGTGAAAATGTGAATGAGAGGAGGCACACTTAATTTAATTAAATCAGCAATAAACAAACTATGATAATAGCCTAATGTTGAAGTAACAAAAATGTTCAGCGCGTTTCTCCGTTCCATCTCCAAATGAACAAGTCCTCTCCATGAAGATGTAATCATACGAATCAATTCCCGTTCATTTTTCACAAAAGAAGCGAGGATATCGTCTGTTTTTAACTCTTGGATGATATGACTAATCCTCGAATAGAAGTAAGGAAACTGTTTTTTCACCTCTGATAAATAGCTCGATTTCTTTTTGAAAAGGAATCCATCTCTCACGGTAATTTCATTGGAATACACATAATATTGGAGAAGAACGAGTGTCATCACCTTACGATTCGCTATTTCTTGATGAAAAATCGACTCCAACTGGGTGATAAATGAATGAATGGCATCATAGAGGCGTGGTGTATGTGACTGAAAGAACGTCAATTTTTCTTCGACAGTTTCAATTGATTTAAAGTGCCCAATAGCTGGTTCGATCAATAGCAAAAAGACAAATTCATGGTGATCCAGCGTCACATCAAATACGTCTTTGGTCATTCGACAGATGTGCTCTTCCCATCTTTTGATTTGATCATAGATCCCTTTAGCTGTAGAGGTTTGTTTTTCTTCATTCATTGAGTACGTATATTTACGGCTGATTGTAAAACCTTTTCGCATTCGGTGAATGGAAACGCCGAACCACAGGCAGTATTTATCTATCGCGACATCTGGTACATTGACTTCGAGCACCTGAAATAGTTCTTGTAATAAATGAACTGCGTCTTGTTTTTGAATATCATCAAATGGCCAAAGGCGGCTTCCATACACTTCAAATAAAAATTCAACAAAGAATTGACGAATCTCCTTCTCATTTCCATGAAACTGCATACTATCTGGGCGTAACTCGATGTCATAGGATGTAAGGATCGAGTTGATTTTATGAATCGTGTTATACAATGTGGATCTACTGATATTCAGCGTTTCCATCCATTCATAGAAAGATCTGTTTTCTTCAAAAAAAATGCCGTCAATCAATCGAATTTCAATCGTATCCTTTAGAATTTCTTTGATATAGTAATCCACGCGTATCGTCTGCGTATTACAAATGGATATGCCTTGTCTTGGCTTTATGTGGATTAACGGTTCTCCATTCTCTGTTTGGAACGATTTCATTTGTTCTAAATCGCTTTGAATCGCACGAACCGAGCCGATACGTTCATTCGATATCTCTTGAAGGCTCCACCACTTATTTTTGGATACAAGCAATTTTAAAATGTTTATCCATCTCTTTGATTTATTATCAATGAGCTCCATCAAACAACTAACTCCTTCCTTTAGCTTGCCTCTATATTATGAAGTTCACTTAAAGAACATTTGATTCTCAAAATAGGCATGAAATGATTGTAATGTTTAGGCTAAATCGTTTTGTCTTCACTTTTCATAATAAAAGAGAAAAAAATTAGACGAAAACAAATGTTATACCCTGATTCTCCATATCTTTCTTTTAAAAGATGATAAGTATGCCATGAATCCCATAAAAATGGATCATTTTGTTTATCTTTTTGCTGCTCAAACGGTAAAAGTAAGAATAAAAAGCATCGGCTTTTTGATTACCATATGGAAGGGAGTAGAAGGAATGCGATCTATATGATGCTGAACTATCTCACCATACATACCATATGAGTCATGCTTGTTTTATATGAACGTTCTATATGTGAATACATGCTTATATATGCATGTAATAATCATTTGTTGTTCATTCCAGTATAAATAGAAAATTTCACATTTAATCTTTTCACGATCCCTCTCACTATTCCCCATTTCTATAGACCCCTATCTAGTTACTATTCCCACTACTCATGATTTCCTTTCAATTCATGATTGATCAACTCATCTTATTCATAGGGTCTTAAGGTGCATTTTTTTTAGAAAATATTTGATCAGAAGCGGAGTGATTGATCTGACAGTATACAACTGATTTTTTTATCATTGTTGAAAATTAATTTTAGAAAAGGGTGGATGTATTGAAAAGAATATTGTCATTGGCTCTCATTGCGGTGTTAGTCATACAGTCTAGTATATTAGGAATCTTGCCTTTAGCAGGGGCACAAGCTAAAGACATTCAAGAGAATATCTATGGGGATATTGAGTTTGCTGATAGCGAAGGAAACAAGTTATCAAACATAGAAGATCAGCAAGTTAGAAAGGCCATTGTGCATTGGTCGATTAAAGGAATAGATCTAAAAAAACAATATCCGTATGTTCACACTCTTCCTTCAGCCATACAGGTAGAGAAGGAGCAAAAGGAATCCATTACAGTGGATGACATCATTGTTGGCGAGTATACTGTTTCAAAACAAAATGAAGTGAAAGTCATATTTAAAGACGATGTTGAGATTAATCCAAATTTAGAAGGATCAATAGACATCAATGTCACCAGTATAGCTGAGCAAAAAGAAAAAACAAAGCAAAACGAGCGTGAAGAAAGCCTTCCAAAAGATGATTCAACCTTATCTGAAAAAGAAGATAAGAATCAAGAAGCCGCTCAAACGAAACAAAGTGATGAAGATGAGTTACTAAAAAACAAAGTGAACGTGTCTAAGCGTGTAGGGCTGCAAAGTGTTTCAAAACAAATGCAGATACAAGAAAATCTCCTTACTGATGCGAAATTAATTTTTGAAGATCAGGAAGGTAATTCAGTAGAAAGGCCTGATATCAACTCACTGATTTCCATTAACTATAAGTGGGCCATCCCGAATGGTCATAACTATAATGGCGGGGATGAATTCCATTTCAAGGTTCCAGAGGAATTAGTCATTTACGAAAAAATCGATCGTCTCGAGATGAAATTTAATCAATCGATCATCGGTTATTTTTCTGTAGATGAAAGCGGAAATGCCTCCATCGAGTTCACAGATTTTATTAAACAATATTCAAATATCCAAGGAACACTTCAAGTATGGACACAATTAGATAAACAAACAGTGATCACTGAAGAAAAAGAAGTGGTGATTACCCCGATTGAAGGCAAAGATACGATATCGATTCCGATTCAATACATTCCAAATGGTCCAAATGTCTCTAAAAAGGGAGAACCCAATCGATCTTACAATGCTGAAACCATTCAATGGACAGTCGATTTTAATATGGACTTAGATGATGTGAAACAAGCGAAACTGTTAGATCCGATTCAAGAAGGTCAAGCGTTAAAAAAAGATTCAATCAAGCTTTATCGTGTAGATACAAAGCTAAATGGTGAAACATCGCTTGGACAGCTGCTTGACGAAAATCACTACACCATCGGCCAAACAGCAGATGGTCAAGATTTCACGATCGAATTTAAAGATGACGTGCATCTCGCTTACCGTTTAATGTATGAAACGGACATTACGAATCAAGATCAGTCTGTGTTTCGTAATAAAGCGTCCCTTGTCTCTGCTGATAAAGAGATTAGTTCAGCAGAAGGAACAGTGAATGTGACAAGAGGCAGTCCTTTAAATAAAAAAGCCGCCCACTACGATCCAGTCACTCAAACGATTACTTGGGAAATTCGGTATAACTATAACGAAAAAAAGCTGGCTCAAAAGGATGCTTTAATAGAAGACTTCTTTAACGGTACACAGTCGCTAATATCTGATTCAATTCAAGTCAAAGAAGTCACAATTGATGAGAATGGCAAAGAATCAGGAACAAAAGCGTTTGAAGATTATGTGGTTCAACCTCAAAAAAAGGATGAACAAAACGGGTTTACCTTGCAATTCAATCAAGATATCCAATCGGCTTACCTGATCACATATCAAACAAAAGCAACCGAGCGAATTTTCGAAGCTGAAGACATTATCAATACTGTAACAGCTGGCAAAGAGAGCGAACAAGGGAAGCAAAGAATTGATCAGCAAATCCTAACGAAAGACCACGGAACACCGGATTACAAGAACAAGACCATTCCATGGCGTATCATCTTCAACAAAGATCAACAAACCATGAACAACGTAATATTAAAAGATACGTTTACAAACGAAGGATTGACGCTGCAAAAAGATAGTTTAAAAGTGACGACAGGTAATACAGTGCTTGAAGAAGGCACAGATTATCAAATCGTTGAACATGCAAATGGATTTGATATTCAATTTACGAAAGAAATCAAGACAGAACATACCATCACATATACAACGTCTTTTGATTATGAAAAAAGAGCAGATAAAGATCAAAAGAACCTGCGTAACCATGTAAAACTTGAATGGGTAAATGAAGATGGCAAGGATTTGACGAAGGAAAACCAATCTGTCTTTACGCCTGACACATACACGCAGTCAAATGGGTTCAAGAATGGAACATATGATGCAAAGAAAAAAGAGATCACATGGAATATTGGTGTGAACTATAATTTGAAACATCTAGAAGAGGCGAAAATCGAGGATTTCATTCAAGGAAATCAGCGTTTGCTTAAAGATTCAATTATCGTCTACTCGCTTGATTTACAAGGCGGAGAAAATGGAGCAGAAGAAAAAGAGGTATTAGCAAAAGAACATTATGACATCAAATTCCTTGAAAATGAAAAGGGAGAATCAGGCTTCGAAGTCATTTTCAAACATGCCATTGATTCCCCATACAAAATCACGTATCAAACAAGTGTTGAAGGAATGGATTTAGTACAGAAAACCTACGAAAATAAAGCAACCCTTTATGATGGAAAGACGAAAGAATCAGACGTGAATGCTGTGGTGTCCATTCCAAATGGAGGGAAATACACGAGCAAATCAGGAAATCAACAAGGGAAAGTCATTGATTGGAAACTGAATATCAACTTTGGTCAATCAACAGTCCAAGATGCGACGATTATCGACCATCCGAGCAGTAACCAAGCCATAATAGAAAACTCATTTCATCTGTATTCGACAACAATAGATGAAAAGGGGCAAGTGACCAAAAAGGAAGAGCTGGAAAAAGGGAAGGATTATGAACTAGATCTTGAATTCGATCCAGATTCTTTTCAAATCAAATTTAAAGAAGAAATCACGAGACCCTATATTTTAGAATACCAATCTCTCATTTTAGATAAGGTGGGAAGTACACTTCAAAACGAAGTAACGTTTAGAGGTGAAAATGTAAAAGAAATCAAAAAGGAATCCGAAGCCTCAATTGTGGTCAAACGTACCGCTGGCATGGGAGATGGCACAGGAGCGATTGGCGCTTTAACCATTCATAAGGTAGATGCGAGTAGTGGAAAAGCGCTAAAAGGAGCAACCTTTTCTCTGACAGATGCTGCGAGTGGTATCGTCATTGGAACAAAGACAACAGATGAAGAAGGAGCTCTTCGATTTGATCGTCTTCTGTATGGTGACTATATCGTGACAGAAGAGAAAGCACCTGATGGTTATTTGAAAACGAAGGAACCGATCAATGTCACGATTGATCAGCCTTACGAATCAGGAGATCAAACGAAAATAGGAAACAGCATGACGGTGCAAAACCAAGAAATCCGCCAGCATGTGAAGCTCACGAAAAAAGACAAAGAAACGGGTACGGCATTAGAAAATGCAGAATTTGAACTGAGAAATGAATCTGGAGATACCGTTCAAACCCATTTGAAAACGGATGAAAAAGGAGAAATCCTTTTCAAACATCTTGAGCCAGGTTCTTATTACTTTGTTGAGACAAACGCACCGAAAGGCTATCAATTAAATCAGCAAAAATGGCCGTTCACCATTAAAGAAAATCAAACAGAAACAACGGTTGTCACCGCAGTAAATGACATCATCAAAGGCTCTGCAGAATTGAGCAAAATAGGTGAAGGCGGAGAGAGACTAGAAGGTGCACAGTTCAAGCTCTTAGACCAAGATGGGCATGAGCTAAATGGTGCGCTTGTCACAGGAAAAGATGGCAAGATCACGATCAACGAACTAAGACCGGGTACGTATCAGCTCATTGAGACAAACGCACCAGACGGTTATGTATTAGATGAAATGCCAATTAAATTTGAAGTACCACTTGATCCAAAGGAACCAGTCGTCATTTCACAAAAGAACCTCTATGAAACAAATGCATTAGAAGTGATGAAAGAAGGGGAAGATGGCAAGAAGCTTCAAGGTGTTCAATTTGAAGTCTTGGATCAAAATGACAAAGTCGTGCGTAAAGATTTGACAACAGATGAAGATGGGAAGCTGTTGGTCGATGACCTCAAACCGGGCAAATATCAGCTTGTGGAGACAGAGAGTGTTGATGGTTACCAAAAGAAAAATAAACCTTATCCGTTTACCATCGAAATCGCACAAAAAAAACCGGCAGAGATCAAAGTGATCAATGATCTCAAAACTGGAGCTGTCCAGCTCACGAAACTCGGTGAAAAGAATGATGTGCTTGAAGCAGCAGAATTCAAGCTAGTAGATGCAAATGGAAAAGAGATAAAAACAGGTCTCGTCACAGATGAGAACGGAGAAATCATCGTCAACGATCTGAAACCTGGAACCTATCAGTTTGTTGAAACGAAGGCGCCATTCGGTCATGAGCTTGACGAAACACCTGTCACTTTTGCTATTCCATTTAACCCTGAGAAGCTGGTCAGTGTGACAAAAGAAAATAGCCGCACCACTGGCGGAGTGCTGTTACACAAAAAAGGTGAAGATGGGAAATCATTAGAAGGGGTTGTCTTTGATCTATCTGATGCCAAAGGAAAGATTGTGGCAGGAGGAGAAGGGATTACAACCAATCAGGATGGAAAGATTACCTTCACAGGTTTAAAACCTGGGGAATATCAATTTGTTGAAAGAAAGAGTCTTGAAGGCTATGAATTGAGTGCGAAACCACTTGTCTTTGAAGTTGAATTAGGTCAAAAAGAATTGATTCAAGTGGAAGCCATCAATCAGCTCAAGAAAGGTTCTGTAGAACTCACAAAAATAGGGGAAGAACAAGAAAGATTGAAAGGCGCAGAATTTACCCTTTTCAATGATGATGGTAAAGAATTGATGTCAGGTTTAACAACCAACGAAAAAGGCATCATCACTGTCAACGATTTGAAACCAGGCGCTTACCAATTGGTTGAAACGAAGGCTCCTTTTGGACATCAACTTGATGCAGAACCAGTAGACTTCAAGATTGATTTCAATCCAAATCAACTGGTGAAAGTGACGAAAGAAAATATTCGGACGACAAGTGCTGTGAAGCTTGAGAAAAAAGGGGAGGATGGTCAGTTGCTCGCTGGCGTGACCTTTGACCTGATTGATGCGCACGATCAGCGTGTGAAGAAAGACTTAAAGACAGACAAAAACGGTCAACTGACAGTCGATCAACTGAAGCCAGGAACCTACCAATTTGTCGAAACAGCAAGCATTGCCGGCTATGAATTGGATCAGACACCTGTCTCATTTACGATTCGTCTAGGTCAAGACAAACCAGCAAAAGTAGAAATGATCAACAAACTGACGCCGGGAGCAGTGGAACTGACCAAAGTGGATGCTGAAGGACACACGTTGGAAAACGCAGAGTTTGCTCTTCAGAGTAAAGACGGGAAAACGCTGAAGAAATCACTTGTAACGGATCAAAAAGGAAAGCTTCACATCAACGATCTAAAACCGGGAGAATATCAATTCGTTGAAACGAAAGCGCCTCACGGCTATGAATTAGATGATCAGCCGATCCGGTTTACGATTGAGAAAAATCAGCAGAAGCCTCTTCAAGTAACAGCGAAGAATCACTTGATTTTAGGAAGTCTGCGTATCATAAAGGTAGACCAGCAGACTGATAGAACCTTAAAAGGTGCAGCCTTTGACATTCGTACAAAAGCCGGGAAAATCATCAAATCTGTGACAACAGGAAAAGACGGAGAAGCCATTGTCAAAGGGCTTAAACCTGGTGAATATACACTCACAGAGACGAAAGCGCCAAATGGTTATGTAGCATTAAAAAAACCACTCGCTTTTACAATTCAAATGGGCGAAGTGGAGATCAAGACATTGATTGTAAAAAATGCTCCAATGAAGAATGAAGAGGACCACACGAATCCCCCAGCCTCAGATCAAGGGGATCAACATCCGCCTCATGATTCAAACGGTGAATTGCCGAAGACGGGAGAAGAATGGCTACGTTATTTGATGTATGCAGGGATTTTACTAGTAGTGTCTGGAACTGTTCTTCTTGTAGTCAGAAGAAGGACCATTCAGTAAAAGGAAGGAACGAGTGTATTGATGAAAAAAAGAACCTTATTAGGCAGCTTTTTGGTGGTCGCAGGACTAATGCTCATCTCCGTTCCTTTTCTATATGAGTGGCGAACGTCTCAAGAGGCAGCAGCCATGGAAGAGGCATTGAAAATGATTGAAGAAAATGACAGTGATGCCCTTTCTTCTATTCCACATTTAACTGTGTCAGAAGAAGACCTGCGAGATACGATGGAGCTTGAGATACCGTCAATTGATTTAAATGAAAAAGTGCTACCTGTTACATCAAAAGAAAATTTAAGTATTGCACTGACTCAAATCAAATCTCATCAAATGCCAGGTGAAGGAAATTTCACGATTGCAGGCCATAGAGGGTATAGAGGCGACCGGCTTTTCCGACAGCTGCCAGAGGTGCCTAAAGGAGAAAAAGTCGTCTTACATCATCAAGCAGAAACATACGAATACAAAATTGTCAGCTCAGCTACGATAGAACCGACGGATGTTGATGTACTAAAGGATCGTGGGAAAAATGAACTGACATTGATCACTTGTACTCTTGATGGCCAGAAACGATTTGTCTTAAAAGGAATAAGAATCAATGCTTCAAAGGATAAGCAACCGTCGGATGTATAACACCAACATAATAGATGATGAGTTTGATGGAAAAGCAGCGTTCACGACCGACATGTTACACCAATTGTTAGTAGAGCATTATCCCACTTTAAAAAACGAACGTTGGGATGTGGATATAGATACAATTCGGACTTCGCCTATTCTTCATCCTTTATTAAGAAGAAAGATTCCGATAGGTATTGAAAAATTCACATGTGTTTTGTTCACGCAGCAGACAGGGTCCTTTGGAGAGCCTTTGATTGTATACTTTTTATTGGATGAAAAAGGCGAATCGATTTACGCAATGGATCTCTTGCTTGAGCAGCATGATCCACATTAAACGAGAAATAAAAAAGGAAGGGCTTTGATTAACGGGTTCGGTTTTAAGGTGGGAAAATTGTATTAGTCATATAATGAGGACTCTAATTCGTATATGAATTGGAGTTCTTTTATTTGTTTATATGAAAGAGTACGAGCTATCGTCAAGACCTGTGCAGAATATATGGAGTATAGTGAAAGCGAAGTCGTTGATATGTTGTTGCTCCATATTTTAGATGATAAAGATTTTATAAAATGGATTGAAAATAGACTTAATCATCGGCGGATTGTGGTTAAACGGACTAAAGAAGACCATCTCGATTTTATCCCTTTCCCTGTTTCTTCGGAAAAAATCTGATAAAATTCATTTAGATATCCATCATTAGTAGGTGTGGAGGTAAAAGAATGTTAAAAGAAGACCCTGAATATATTTTTCGTCATGATGCACGACCAGAAGCTGTTCATGATTTAGCCGACGTAGATGAAAATGCCACTGAGTTAGTAATCACAGGAAAAACAAAAAATATTGAAAGGTTGAACTCTTTCTCTAACCTGACGAAATTGTGGATTTACAAAGTGGGCCAAAAGAATTCAATACGATCTTGAGCTTAGTTAACCCTAAAATGCTCTATATGCGTGAACTGAGAGTAGAAGATTTATCAATCATCAGTTCTCTTCAAGATGTTGAGGTATTGGCACTTGAATGGAATACAAAGGCACAAAGTTTATGGGATCTATCAAAAAACACTTTTTTAAAATCTTTATCCTTAACAGATTTTTCAAAGTTGAATGACATAGCTCCTTTGCAAAAAAACACTGGTTTAGAATGGTTGCAATTGTCAGGTGGGATTTGGAATTCATTAAATTTAAATACTCTACAACCTTTAAGATACCTTAAGAATTTAAAATATCTGTGCTTATCAAATATAAAAGTGAAGGACGAGTCTTTAGAGCCAATATCGGCATTAGAGGGACTCAAGGAACTTGACATTTCAAACCAATTCCCGACAGAAGAATATGCTAGATTATCCGTCACCCTTCCAAATACGAAGTGTGATCGTTTTGCACCATACATCTTTTTATCAAGTCCTATTGTAGATAAAGATGTGATGGTGATTGGAAAGCGGAAACCGAAATTAAATTCAAAAGTCGATGTGAAAAAGTTACAAAAATACGAAGAACAATTTAAAGCGTACCAAGAAAAGTATATAAATTAACTTAAAAAGCAATGGAATAGATTTTCCATTGCTTTTTCTATTACGCAAACAACTTCAGCCCAACGACGCCAATCACAATCAGCAGCAAGCTGAGGATACGAATCATGTTTTTCGGTTCTTTAAATAGAATCATATTAAACAAGACAGAGCCCGCTGTTCCAAGTCCAATCCAGACCGTATAGGCAACGGAGACTTGAACGGAAGAGAACGAGGCGTACAAAAACAAAAAGGATAAGGCAAATCCGCCGACAAATATAATACCTGTCGTGAGTTGTTTTTTCTTACTAAACATATTGAGACCAATGGTTCCGCCAATTTCACAGGCAGAGGCCAACAGTACAAAAAACCAGCCCATTTATACCGCTTCTCCTTTCTGCTCATGTGCATCTCCATCAGACACTTTCAGTCCAATAATTCCGAGAATTAAAATGCCCATAAATAAAAGCTTTTCTAATGAAAACGAACCGCCGAACAGCGCATAATCCATCAAAGATGTACCAATCGTTCCAACTCCTGCAAACACGGCGTACACAGTCCCTGTCGGCAGCTTCTCGCAGGCTTTCATTAAAAAATAAAAATCAACCGGAATCAGGCAGATGATGATCGCCCACTCCCACACAGCATCAGCTCTATTTAAACCAAACACCCAAAGTAATTCAAATAAACATGTGAGTGCAACATACATCCAGCTTTTTTTCATCGTATTTCCTCCTAAACCTTAAAACTGACGATTCGTCATTTTGAAGCCAAAAAAGAGCGTACAGCAAGTGCTGTACTAAGTTAAGGTGTCTCTATGCCGAGTGCGTAAAGAAGGAATTGCTTGACCTCTCGTTTTTGAATCAGAACCTCTTCTGTATCTGTTTCTGTAAATAAGTACATTTGCTCAGCTGATGATTCAAGTAAACCGATAATGAATTTCGCAGCATATTGACAGTTCAAGTTCGCACGTACTCTTTTGTCCTGTTTTGCCTTTTCTAAAAAAGAAGCGACCCATTTGTAAATCGGTTCATAAATATCTTCCCATTCCTTTAAATGCTCGGTGGCGGCTAAGCCTGAGTAGGTCAGGGCAAGGACATCACGGTATTGCCTTGTGAAAGAGAAAATAAACTCAACTAGCGCATCTGCTTGATCAAGTACATCCGCATGCTGAGTGAGTTCCTTTTCAATGGCAGGGACCATCTGTGCGATCAGATGTTCAGCGATGGCAGGCATGACAGACAGCTTTGAAGGAAAATATAAATAAAAAGTCCCTTGCGCAACACCTGCTGTTTTCACAATATCCGATATGGTCGTCTTTTCAATTCCCTTTTCTTTAAAGGCATCAATCGCAGCAAGCATAATTTTTTCTCGTTTTGACACAGGATCACCGACCTTAAAATGACTGAATGTCAGTCAGTATACCGAGAAAATGACGATTTGTCAATATCGCATGGATTGTGAGAATAAGTGATGAATAGATACAGGAAAGCTTGAATAACCTGTAATATGGTCAAGCATGACGTGAGAAAGGGGCAGCTATTTGTATGACATCCAGTGCTATGTTTTCAATGGCTTATTTCCTTCTGCTCGTCCCGTTCTATCTATATATGAGATATAGACTGGCAAAAAAGCAGCAACGTTTTATCTATTTACGAACAGAAATGGTCCTTGCTTTTTTATTTGTATATACGAATGTTCTCTTTTATTTAACGGTCTTTCCGAATCGCTTTTCGGCACCAAAAGATCAAGTGAGCGTCAATCTGATTCCCTTCCACTCCATTCAACAAAACCTACACGCCTTTCAGCATGGCTATCCAAACCTTGTCTTTTTAAATTTGGCAGGGAACATTCTCTTATTTGTGCCGCTTGGTTTTTTTCTATATCAAGCCTTTCGGACATGTCGCTTTCAAAAGGCGGTGCTGGCTGGGTTGATCTTGTCAGCGATCATCGAAATCCTTCAATGGATATTCTCACAATCTGGTATGATTACAAGAAGCAGTGATATAGATGATATGATCTTAAATACACTTGGAACGGCACTAGGCTGTATCGTCTATGTAACGTACCGGCGAAGAAAGGAGAATAAGAGATGAAGCGAATATGTATCATCCCGTGCGGCGCCAAGAAAATATGGGACGTGAATTCAGAGGCAGGAAGCCAGCCAGCGGGTCTCGTCTACTTGAGTCCGCTGCATCAGCGAACAAAAATCTATGCTCAAACATTCTTTTCAGACTGGATGATTTTATCCGCAAAGCACGGATTCCTAAAGGCGGGGGACATGATTCATGAAAATTATGATGTGGCATTTGGCAAACCGCATAAAGAACAGGTGACACGAGAAGAACTGAGTCATCAATTTGATGAAAAAAATCTCGCCGCATATGATGAGTTAGTCATACTAGGCGGAAAGAAATATCGGAAAGTGATCGATCCTTTATTACAGCCTCACCAAAAGGCGAATTATCCGCTCGCTCCCTATCAAGGCATTGGCTATATGCTTCAGGCATTAAAGAGAGCGACTGAGACAAAAATAGAACTTCCGCCGCATATTTCATACACTCATATCTCCTCGTAAGCAGGGTTTTCAGCACAAAAAAGAGAATCATTGAATAAGCGATGTGAATGGTTTCATATCTTTTCAGTAGCCACTAGCGTCTGCATCGCTCTTGAAGAGGTGGCTCAATGAAAAAGGAGGCGTATGAACATGACAACCATCTATTTAGCTGGTGATTCAACCGTTTCATCTTACCCAGATCGTCCTGTTCAAGGAGGGTGGGGAGAGTTTTTACACCGTTATACAGCGCATGATGTCAAAGTCGAGAATCGGGCGATCGGTGGAAGAAGTTCAAAGACATTCATTGAAGAAGGACGCCTTGATCAGATATTGTCCGTCATTCAGCCGGGAGACTGGCTTTTCACACAAATGGGACACAATGATGCTTCCAAGGAGAAGCCAGAGCGTCATACAGAGCCTTTTACAACGTATAAAAGTTACTTGTCACAATATATTCATGGAGCAAGGGCAAAAGGGGCAACACCGCTTTTGTTAACCCCTGTCGGACGTTTTCATGAGAAAGACGGAGAATATATCAACGATTTTCCTGATTACTGTGCCGCGATGAAAGAACTAGCCGATGAAGAAGAAGTTCTTCTCGTTGATTTAAATACAGTTAGTCTCCAGTTTTATCAAATTTCCGGCATAGAGAAAACGACGTCTTTCTTCATGTTGTCGACAGGCATTGAGGATCGCACACATTTTACGAAAGAAGGGGCAGATGCGATTGCAAGGCTTGTCTCTCTTGAACTAAAGGACCTCGGTTTAACGATTGTGTAACGAAGACAAAGGGCTAAAATGAACTTTATTTTAGCCCTTTGTCTTCGTTTCAGCGTGATAGAAAACCTTTGCAATCTAGGAAGGACGAGTACTGGAGCGGAGCGAATTTGACATTCGTGAGCACCGGAACGCAGGATTGACAAAGGATGCGAGGGTTTGTCTACACGCTGACAGGACGAGTAAATGCTCGTCCTGTTCTTTTTTTATAGAAAGCTATTGATTCCCTTCGCTACAGTAGACTACAATAGATACATATGATAATGAGAATCAATATCAACGATAAATAGATCATTCAATGAAAAACGGAGGGACTCAAATGACAGATCAGCTTGAATTGTTTGACGTCACCATTATTGGTGGCGGTCCAGCAGGAATGTACACCGCCTTTTATAGTGGGATGCGGGATTTAAAGACGAAGGTACTGGAGTATAACGAAAGTCTTGGCGGAAAAATCCTTCTATATCCTGAAAAAGTCATTTGGGATGTGGGCGGTTTGCCGCCAACAAGAGGTGAACAGCTGATTCAGCAGCTAGAAACACAGGCGAAAACATTTGAACCAGAGATTGCGTTGAATCAAAAAATCACGCAATTCGAGCGGGATGAGAATGGTCATATCCTGCTGACGGCTGAAAATGGCGATCGTCATTTGACAAAGACCCTCATCTTAGCCATGGGTCACGGAATTCCAGTTCAGCGAAAACTTGAAATCGAGCATGCAGACCGTTATGAGGTAACAAACCTTTATTACACCGTGCAGGAGCTAAAGACGTTTGCAGGGAAGCGAGTAGTCATCTCTGGAGGCGGAGATTCAGCTGTTGATTGGGCAAATGCCCTCGTTCCAATTGCTGAAAGTGTGACCGTTGTGCATCGTCGTGATATGTTTGGCGGACATGAAAAAAACGTCGCCAACATGAAAGCATCCAGTGCTCGCATTCTCACACCGCATGAACTCACAGAGCTTCATGGTCAAGGTGACAAAATTGAAGCCGTCACCATACAGCACTTAGAAACAGGCGACATCGAACGAATCGAAACCGATGCTGTCATCGTGAACCATGGCATGAAAGGTGATTTAAGTGTTCTATCAGAATGGGGACTCAAGCAAGGTGAGTGGGGACTCATCGAGGTCAATGAAAAGATGGAAACCAATTTACCTGGCGTCTATGCAGTTGGCGACTTATGCACTCATAAAAGTAAAGTGCGTTTAATTGCCGGTACGTTTGTTGATGGAGTTAATGCACTCAATAGCGCAAAGCTATACATCGAACCAGAAGCAGAAAAAGTAGCGTACGTGTCTTCACATAATGAACGCTTTAAAGAGAAAAACAAAGAATTACAAACGGCTGGAGCGCGATAATCACCATTCAGTCAGACATTGAAGTGCTAAAATGGTTTATTTTAGCACTTTTTTATATGGAAGGAGAAAGAGAAAATGACCGCCTATACTCATACAATTCTTCGCATGAAAGAAAGCAGTAAACGATCTCTTTCTGTGAAACAAACGGACTCATGGCAAACATCTTCACTTATGTTCTTGACAACGGACGGTGCGGTGAGACTTGACATGGAAGGAATTCGATATGAGCTAAACGCCAAAGACAGTGTATTGATCCGCTCAGGTATAGATGTCATGATTCAATCTTTGTCCAGCGAGCAAGTAGTGATCTATACGGTCACATTTGACCAATTCACTCTGGCCCATGATGCACAAAATGAATTGGTCTATAAGGTGAATCACGATCATCTCCCTGATAACGGGGAAGTGGTGAAAGGCTCTGCCGTCCTTTTTTCTTACATCAAACAAATACAGACGAGCCAAATCGTACAAGAACAGGCGAAATGGCTGGAAGAAATCATGTTCATTTTCCGCAAACAATCCAAGCCATACAACGAAAAAGTGCATTATTCGATTAACATGATCTTGCAGTATATGGCTGCGCATTATGATCAAAAACTAACAAGAAAAGACTTAGCTCATAAGATGGGGTTTCATGAGAGTTACTTTTCTACCTTTTTCAAACAAAGTATGGGGATGAGTGTGACAGAATACATTACACAAATTCGAATAGACGAAGCCAAAAAACGTCTTCTGCAAACAGACGATCAAATTCAAATCATAGCACGGCAAGTCGGGTATGCAGACAGTTTATATTTCAGCAGGAAGTTCCGTCAAAAAACAGGAAGAACGCCCAGTCAGTTTCGAATGAACCGAAGACCAGAGCGGATTGCGGCTTTTCAATTTGTCGGGTCATTGGTCGCAATTGGCATTGAGCCTGTTTGTATTGACGAAGAAACCGATCTCCATTCAGATATACTCAAAGAACATTTGGCCAGTTCGCTCGTCATAAATGAACATACGCCTGATGACGTCTTTAAATCACTTCAATTAGATGTCATCATCGTCCCTAACTATTATTATTCAAAACCTGCATTGATCAAGCGGTTGGAGCAAATCGCACCAGTTCTTGTTCTGCCATACGCCGGTCATCATGCTGTACAAGAGGTACTGTCTATTGGACGCCTTTTAGGAAGAGAAAATGAGGCAAACGATTGGGTGAAGCGATTTGAACAGCTTAGTCAACAGGCAAGAAACAACCTGTCTTCCTTTAGAGAAAAAGGCGAGACCGTTGCGATCTATGAAATGAGAGGACATGACAAAGTGTATATGTGGTCCTATGAGGCAAGAGGCGCCTTCTATCTTTACGAAACGCTTGGCTTAAAACCTCCAAAAGCCATTTTAGAAGAAGTTCTTCTTCCTAATCAACATACAGTCATTCCTTTAGAGAGACTTGGAGAATACGAGGCGGATCATATGTTTTTTATTGTCTCTGACCAATATGGGTGGTATAAGCAAATGGACAAGCGAATGGAAGAAAGTGATGTTCTTCGTCAATTATCGGCTGTGAAAAATGGTACCTTTTATCCAGTAAAACTGGAGGAGTTTCGATTTGATGAAGGAGAGCGTGCACTTCTTTTGATGGACCGGTTTGTCTCTCAATTGACACAGCCAGCCTATCCAACAATTGTCCATATGTAAGTTGCGAGAATCCTCCATAGACCACGACAGATGAGGTTGATAGAATACATGAGACTAGTAATTGATAACTATTCTCATTTGTAGTGGCGAAAATGAAGGAGGAATATGGAGATGAAAAAGACGTATTGGATATGTGCTGTCATTCTTCTAATGATATTGACGGCTTGTGGCAATAAAGAACAGGCCAAAACAGCAGAATCAAAGCAAGAAACGAAAACGGTTGAAACAGTGAAAGGAAAGATAGAGATTCCAGCTGAACCTAAACGAATTCTCGTAGATGGATATTTAGGGAGTGTGATTGCACTTGACGTTCAGCCTGTTGGATCGACAACGCAGGATTTAAAGAACGTACACTTAAAGGGCAAGATAAAAGGAATAGAGGACATCAGTGACGAGCGTTCAGCTGAAAAAGCACTTAGCTTAAAGCCTGATCTGATTATCACAGCGGTACAGGATGAAAAAGTCTATGATGTGTACAAAAAAATAGCCCCTACCATCGTGTATCCTTACGGTTCTTTCAAAGATGCACATGAAGAATTAACGACGCTGGCAAAAATTTTAAATAAAGAAGAGGAAGGAAAAGCATTTCTCACCGCCTTCGATCAACGAATTGAGGCTGCTAGGAAAAAAGTGAAGTCTGCTTTAAAAGAGAATGAAACGGTCTCGATCATGGGCGCTTTTAAAAATGATGTCTATGTATATGGTAACGGAATTTACCGAGGCGGGCAGGCATTATATGAGCAATTACAGGTAAACCCGCCAAAACAGGTCAGAGATACAATTTTAAAAAGTAAAACAGGGTATGAAGTCATTTCTTATGAAACCCTTCCTGAATATGCAGGAGACTACATTTTCATTGATGAAAGCAACGGCGGAACATTTGATAAAAACAATTCTATTTGGAAGAGTCTAGAATCTGTCAAAAAAGAGCAGACCTATCAAATGGATACAGAGTTCTTCTGGCCTTACGATCCGATTGCAGTAGCCAATCAAGCGGAAGAGTTTGCTGACATATTGACAGAAATGTCTGATCGGTAGGAGGTCTGTCAATTGTTAAAGCGTTTCTTCTCATACTACAAACCATATATGGGGCTGTTTATATTAGATTTTTCCTGTGCAGTACTGGCAGCCTTACTCGAATTATCCTTTCCCCTTGCCATCAGTAAAGTGATGGACGATTTGCTGCCAAATGGTGATTGGGATGCCATTTGGTTTTGGGGCATTCTGCTCCTCAGTTTATACGTGATCAGCTCTACGATGCATTATGTCGTCACCTATTTTGGGCACAAATTAGGCATTAATATTGAAACGGATATGAGGAATCAGCTATTTTCTCATGTACAAAGAATGTCCTTTCGCTTCTTTGACAAAAAGAAAACGGGAAAACTCGTGTCCCGTATGACAAATGATTTAATGGATATTGGAGAAATTGCGCATCATGGCCCGGAGGATTTATTTATCGCTATCATGACACTTACGGGTGCCTTTGGCTTGATGCTGTCGATTAATTGGCAGCTGGCAGTTCTCACATTTATTGTCGTTCCATTCTTGATCGGATTATCCGTCTACTTTACGAAAAAAATGTCTGCTGCTTTTGATAAAATGTTCTCGAGTATTGGTCAATTCCATTCACGTGTGGAAAACAACATTAGTGGCATACGTGTTGTGAAAGCATTCGGAAATGAATCACATGAAATGGACCGATTTATTGAACATAACGAGCAATTTAGAAAGACAAAGCTAACCACATATCAAATGATGGCTGTGCATACCGCTGTTAGTCATTTTCTTATTAAGAGTGTGACAGTGTTTGGCCTTGTATGCGGCGCATGGTTTGTGCTGCAAAAAAATATGACGTATGGGGAATTTGTGTCATTTGTACTATTAACAGGCATCTTCTTAGGCCCCATTCAACAAATCAATGCAGTCATTGAAATGTATCCAAAAGGTGCAGCGGGCTTTAAACGATTTGCATCACTCATCGATCAATCACCTGATGAAAAGGACGCGGATGATGCCATTGAAGTTGATCAGTTAAAAGGGGATATCGTTTTTGAGCACGTGTCTTTTCAATATGAATCAGACAAACCGGTTCTTCATGACATCAATCTTGAGGTGAAACAAGGAGAGACCATTGCGGTCGTAGGTCCCTCTGGTGCTGGAAAATCGACGCTTTGCAGTTTACTGCCACGCTTTTACGAATGGCAGGAGGGAACCATTACAATTGATGGCATAGAGACAAGAAAGATGACACTGCCTTCGCTGCGTAGACAAATTGGTGTCGTCCAGCAAGATATTTATTTATTCCATGGGACCATCCGAGAAAACATTTTATACGGAAAACTCGATGCATCTGATGAAGAAGTGTGGCAGGCAGTGGAGAAAGCCCAACTGAAGGATCTTGTAAATAGCTTGCCAAATGGGCTTGATACGATCATCGGTGAACGCGGAATGATGTTATCTGGCGGACAAAAACAGCGTATCTCCATTGCACGTATCTTTCTTAAAAATCCGCCAATTTTTATTTTAGATGAAGCCACATCTTCTCTGGATACGGAGACAGAATCCTTTATTCAGGGCTCACTTGAAGAACTATCTGAAGGACGAACCACGTTTATTATTGCGCATCGCCTAGCGACCATCCAGCATGCTGACCGGATTGTGGTTTTGACAAAAGAGGGCATCAAGGAGCAAGGCAGGCATGAAGACCTGCTGGAAATGGACGGGATGTACCGGCGTTTGTATGAAACACAGTTTAGAATGTAAAAGAGGAAAAGCCGGCATATTGCCGGCTTTTTAGCGTGTGATCATCATCCGACCATTAACTGCGGGGGGCAAATAACATCACACTGACACCAGCTAAACAGATCAAAGCACCCACCCAGTCGTACAGATCAGGGGTTTTGCGATCGACCCACCAGCCCCAAAACACAGCGAGAACGACAAAAACACCGCCATAGGCCGCATAAACCCGCCCAAAGGTCGGGAACTGCTGGAATGTAGGAATGACGCCGTAAGCGACCAAGATGAGGCTACCTGCGATTCCGTAGCTGACGGGTTTTGCTTCACGCAGCCACAGCCAGACAAGATAACCGCCGCCTATTTCAGCCAGACCAGCTAATAAAAAAAGAACAATCGTTACAATCATTTTCGGACACTCCAGTTCTCCTGTTTCGTTCTATTATGACATGATGAAAGGATGCGTTCTACCTGATGTAAATTGAGAGCCTGACGAGAGTTTGCTAAAATCAACTGAACAGTGAATGAAACACATGCATTCTTGACTTTCCTTGAGGTGGGTGATCCAAATGGTCAATCCATCCGTTTAGTAAGTACATTCTCATGAGGAACACATTTCCTTTTTCAGCGCTCTTTTTTTCTCCTTGAAAAAAGAGTAAAGTACAAAGGAGGCTTATCTCAGCAATTTGAGTGATGAGCCATACGTGAAGATTTCATGATGAATGCATAATGCTCTTTCTCATGAAAAAGGAAGGAGATGACCATGGACACACTGAAGGATTTTGAGCTGTATCACAAGATCAAACATGATCGACACAAGCCCTCGCTTGAAATATTGTATGATCGCTATGAACGTGTGTTATATTCGTTTATTTATAAAATGACTGGAAACCGTGAGCTAGCGGAGGAAGTGCTTCAAGAAGTCTTTATCAAGCTCTGGCGCGGCATAGGAGAATACAATACAGATAAAGGGAAATTTTCCTCATGGTTATTTATGATGTCACGAAACACGGCAATTGATCTATTAAGGAAACACCGAAATGAAACAGCTCTTGAAGATGAGCATATTGAATACTTGGCAGATCATCAAGAAGATGTGTCAAAAGAAGTAGAATGGAACGAAGAAAAACAAATCATACGTGAAGCAGTATCAACATTGTCGAAAGAACAGCAAACCATCATCGAAGATGTCTATTTTAAAGGAATGACACAAAAGAGCATTGCGGAAAAACTTGGCATTCCTATTGGAACGGTGAAGGGAAGAGTTCGATTGTCATTGAAGCATTTACGAACGAAACTGTCTCGCGGAGGAAAGGAGGAAGAGGCATGACTCAGTGTAAACATCAAGTCATTGATTACTTTAACGGGCATTTACAAGGAGAAGAAAAGGCGCAGTTTGAAGAGCACATCAAACATTGCTCGGATTGCAAAGAAGAGCTTGAAGAACTGACATCGCTCATGTCTGATATTCCGTTTCTAGCAGAGGACGAAACGCCTCCCGCAGGGATGAAAGACCGCATTTTATCCAGGGTATTTGAAGAAGAGATACGAGAGACAACAATCGCTGCAACATCGAACCCGCCTCAAGATCTCAAAATAGTTCGTGATGCAAATGAGATGAAACCGCCAATGAAGAAAAAAAATCAATGGCTTTTGCCTCTCGTTGCCGCACTGCTTCTCATTTCTGCAGCTGGGAACGTGTATTTCTTAACAAATGGAACAGATCAAGCAGAAGAATCTATCAAAGTTGTTGCGACAAAATCACTGGCATCTGCCGAATCAGCAAAAACAACGGGTGCTTTTTCAGTGATTGAGCATCACGGCAAAAAAGAGCTTGTCGTGAGTGCCGACGGATTAAAAGATCAGCTTGATTCATCAGCTGTTTATCAAGTATGGCTCATTAAAGGAGATCAGCCTGTTCCGGCCGGTGCCTTTAAAACAGATAGCAAAGGGGAGGGCACCGTCACCTATGCGTTATCTGAAAAAGAAGCAAACGAATCATGGGATACTGTGGCTGTAACCCTTGAACCAAAAAAGGATAACAAGCTTCCGCAAGGTCCTGTCGTACTGAGTGCTGCATTTTAAGCTTGATTCATGAAGGATGCCTTTTTCAGGGCATCCTTTTTTGATAGGCAGAAGGAACCTTATGACAAATGAGACGTACTACATATAGAGGTGAGACACATGCAGCGATACATAGAAAAACAACTATTTCTCTTATCAGCTAGACACGTATTTACCGCATTTTATTTTTTGGTGATCCCATTCATTATAAAAGACCTTTTTGAATCAACTCCTTTATTTATGGTCATGATCGCTCTTTTTATCATTCATCATCTAGTGACAAGTATCGTATGGTTTTATAAATCGAGAAACATTCGAAAGCGCCAATCAGGTGACCTAACCAAACGGGGACATCTCGTTGTCCAGATCGTGCAGAGGCTCGAACAGCTCATGATGCTCGGTTTTGTGATGTTATTGATCAGTGGATGGATGCAGGGAGACATTGTAACGCTATCATTCACAATTTTTCTGTTCATCGTCGTTTTCTTGCAGCACATTCAGTTTTATTATGTTCAGTACTTTTTTAAATCGAGCGGCTGGTTCACCTATGTCCTCTCTTTACAAAAGGCTCGTCCTTCTTACATCGTGAGGGAACGAAGGGCTTTGAAGAAATCCTAAATGTGCAATCGCTTGCTGACTGATCCATCAGCATCAGAAATGTATGATAAAATGTGGAAAAGAAGCATGGAGAAAGGGAGTGCGAGCGAGTGAAAGCAGTTGGATTATTTGAGTATTTGCCAATTGAGCATGAACAAAGCTTGATCGATCAGGAGGTGTCAAAGCCCAAAGCAGCTGGCAGGGATATTTTGGTGAAAGTAGAGGCCGTGTCGGTGAATCCAGTGGATACAAAAGTGAGGTCACCGAAGAATCAGAAAGAAGAAGAACTGAAAATTCTTGGCTACGATGCAAGCGGTACGGTGGTGGAAGTGGGCGAAGCGTGTACGTTGTTTCAGCCTGGTGACCACGTCTATTACGCAGGAGATATCACGCGACAAGGCTCAAATAGTGAATACCAGCTTGTGGATGAGAGAATTGTGGCGAAAAAGCCTGCAAATCTCTCTTTTGCCGAAGCAGCTGCCATGCCTCTTACAACAATTACGGCATATGAAGCGCTATTCGACCGAATGCATATGAAGCGGAATGCAGAAGGCTCGACCCTGCTGATCATCGGTGGTGCAGGCGGAGTAGGCTCCATTGCCATTCAACTCGCCAAATTAGCGAAAGCAACTGTGATCGCCACTGCTTCAAGACCTGAAACAAATGAATGGTGTCTCTCATTAGGGGCTGATCATATCATTGACCATCACGAGCCGCTCTTAGCGCAGCTTCAGGAAAAAGGGATTGGCGAAGTGGATTACATTTTATGCTTAAATGATACAGATGGCCATTTCAAAGGGATGGCAGAAGCGATTAAACCTCAAGGGACGATCTGTACCATTGTTGAAAATCAACACCATTTAGACATTCAATTACTCAAAAATAAAAGTGCTGCATTTGTATGGGAATTCATGTTCACACGGCCGATGTACAAAACCTCGGATATGCTGAAGCAGCACGAGCTTTTAAAAGAAGCGAGTACATTATTTGAAGAGAAGAAGTTAAAACATACATTAACAAAGGTGCTCAGCCCCATCAATGCAGTTAATTTGAAGCAGGCACATCAAACACTTGAGCAAGGGAAGATGATAGGTAAATTTGTTCTAGAAGGATTTTAAGGAGGGGCAGTAGATGACATCATTACAATATCCGATTGGCTTATATGAACCGGTGGACCAACAAACGAAAAAGCAGCTGGAGGCATGGATTGATGAGCTGGCACTCATTCCTCAAAAGTATGAAGAGGCAGTTGTCCCATTGACAGATGATCAGCTGGATACCCCATATCGGCCAGGAGGATGGACCGTTCGTCAGCTCATTCACCATGTAGCGGACAGCCATCTGAACGCCTACTTGCGATTTAAACTTGCGCTGACAGAAGAAACACCGCACATACGTCCATATGATCAGGAGGCATTTGCTTCACTTCCTGACAGTAAGGCGTCTATCAGCCTATCGCTGCCGTTAATCAGCAGTCTACATCGCCGGTGGGTCACATTACTTCGCGAGATGACAGAGGAAGATTTCAACGCTGCATATTACCATCCAGCCGATCAACAAACGGTGTCCTTATATGATGCAACAGGAATGTACGTCTGGCATTCACAGCATCATCTTGCCCATATCACGGAATTAATCAAAAGAAATCAGTGGAAGTAAAGGAGTCAACACATGTCTAGTAGAAGAATTGTCGGCGCTATGTTTATCTGCACGGCGGCATTGTTTTATATAGCAAAATTCGTTTTGTTTGAGATTCGTTATGGTGGAAATGTAGGCGGAGAAAGAACGATCGAGGAACTGGAAGATATACTCCCAGGCGGTACGTGGATCAGCATCATTTTTCTCATTATCGGTTTAGGTTATCTCCTATGGGATGACCGGGAAGTCATTCGTCAATATCTTTTCACCCCAGATAAACAAGAAAAAGAAGAAATAAAAAAGACGGACCTCAAGTGACCGTCTTTTTTCCTTTTTTAGCCACGTTCGGGACGAAGTGCTTTTTCTAAAATAGCTAGACCTTCATTGACTTTTTCTTTTTCTTCATCATTGAGCCGTTGCAGGGAATTTTTAATTTTTTCATGCCCTTTTTGATAAATACTTCTGAAAATATTTTTCGCTTCCTCTGTCAATTCTACGACAATGATTCGACGGTCACGCTCAGAATGCTTTCGTTCCACAAAGTTCGATTGTTCTAACCGATCAAGCAGCCCTGTCATATTGGACAAAGAAGCCCCCATTTTTTCAGCAATTTCGGACACCTTAAGAGAGCCATGGTTATTGAGCAGCATGAGCACTTTCATTTGAGGCATACTCATATCAAGCTTCATCCATTCAGAAACATCTCCAAGTCCTGCAGCAGTGAGCACTTTCATATACAGCACCCATGTCTTTTTTTCCTCAGGAGATAGGATTTCCTCTTTTAGTACGGTGGTGTCATGAATATTATATTCCACGCTTGTTCACTTCCTTTAAGCGGCTCTTTTCTTTATATTACTGATTTTTACTTCTAATTGAAAGTATCATGAAGCTTTTGAATGTTAAACTGCATGAATTAAGTGGTATTTGTTGTATAATAATGGTCAGTTGAAATTAATGAAGCAACTTAGAAAGTTGGGAAAAACATGTGGAACAAAAAAACGGGTATGACGATCTTAAAAATGCTCTTTCCGATCGTGATCATCCTTGTCTTAATTTTTGTCGCCAAGCAGGAGCTGAGCGGCCTTTCCATTAAAAAGACGTTTTATATTATTGACAGCTTGAATCGAATGGACTTGTTTATTCTTGTCTTTCTTGGACTTGTCGCTGTTTTATCCATGTCCTTATATGATTTTATTTTAAGAAAAAGCCTTGATATGCCCATCAGCGGCTGGAAAACGATCCGAATTTCTTGGATCGCCAACTCCTTTAACAGTGTACTTGGATTCGGTGGTTTATCAGGAGCAGGGCTTAGAACGCTTCTATACAAGGAATACATAACCGATACGAAAAAACTGCTGAAAGGCATAGCCCTTTTAACATCCTCTGTTCTGCTAGGCTTATCTATTTTCAGTGATTTGATTTTAGTTAGGGTCCTGCCAGTTGAAAGTATTATTAGTCAGGAGCCGTGGTTATGGGCATTTGTCATTATTTTTGCTTGTATTGTGCCCATTTACATCATCATGGCGTCCATTCGAAAAAGCTCGATTGAGAGCGGTGAAAACGGACTGAAGCACCCGATCTATGCTTATATTGGTGCATCGTTTTTAGAGTGGCTGGCAGCTGGTCTTGTCATGTACATGGCTGTTGTCTCTATGGGGATGAACGTTGATGTCCGTATTGTATTAGGCGTCTTTGCGATTGCGTCAATCGGCGGTTTAATCAGTATGGTTCCGGGCGGATTTGGTTCGTTTGATCTGATCTTTTTACTCAGTATGCAATACATTGGGTTTGATAAAGAGATGGTGCTGACAGCGCTTGTCTTGTACCGCTTCGTTTACTCCATTTTCCCGTTTATTCTTGGACTTTGTCTAGCGGCATACGATTTAACTGGAACAACACTCAGGCGTCTTGAAGCCAATCCGAGAATGGCGCCTGCTATTGAAACAACAAACGTCTTAATTGTGTTGCACCGAGCGCTGCTCATCCGTTTATTGTACGGATCTTTGTCCATTTTAACGTTTGGAAGCGGTTTGCTCATTATGGCTTCCGTTGTGCTTCCTGTTGATCGTTTAGGTGTGATTACAACCATTCCACGCTTTTTGTTATCAGGATTTAATGGTCTTTCTTTAATGTTCGGGATCATTTTAATGATTTTGTCCATTGAAGTGTATAAAAGAACGAAACGGTCTTATCTATTGACAATGATTGCCCTAGCAGGCGGCTTTGTGTTTACTTTACTAAAAGGGTTTAACCTGAGTTTGATCTTTATATTGCCGGTCATCATGGTGGTATTTTTCTCGCTTCGAAATCAATTTGTGAAGCAGCAGGCCCCTTATTCTTTGAATCAGTTTGTGGCGGCCGCCGCCGGATATTTACTCGTGTTGTTTAACTATAATGTCATTGGGAACTTCATTTGGATGAAAATTGGCCATTTTCTAAGCAAGGACTATTTGGTTCATAATGAACGGCATATCACGATGACCAGTATGATTGCTTTAATTGGCGTACCTCTTTTCTTTTTCATTAGCAAATTGATTTTTAACAAAAAAGCAGTTCCAATCGGTGAAGAAGCCGATGAAGAAAAGTTAAAAACATTTCTCGAAGAAAAGGGAGGAAATGCTCTTAGTCATCTAGGTTTTTTGGGAGACAAAAAACTGTTTTTCTCAAGTGATGGAGAGGCGATGCTTCAGTTTGGCCGGATTGGCCGTTGCGTTATTGTGCTTGGAGATCCTTCTGGCCGTAAAGCCTCTTATCCGCTTGTACTAGAAGAATTTTTGGAGCAGACAGAAAAAGCAGGCTATCGTGTCGCTTTTTATCAAGTAGAACGTGAAGGAATGGCGCTTTATCATGACCTAGGTTTTCACTTCTTTAAGCTTGGGGAAGAAGCCATGGTCAATTTAGAAACGTTCTCTTTGTCAGGAAAGAAAAAATCAAACTTACGGGCTGTCGCAAATAAATTTGAACGAGAAGGCTATACGTTTGAAATGCTGGAGCCGCCCTTTTCAGAGGAATTGATCTCAACCTTAAAACAAATCTCTGACAGCTGGCTGGGCAAGAAAAAAGAAAAAGGATTTTCATTAGGCTATTTCCATGAAGACTACCTTCAAAAAGCACCGATTGCGATTTTAAAGGATGAACAAGGGCAGATCATATCTTTTGTGTCCTTAATGCCGATGTACCAAAAAGGAGAGATATCCATCGACCTCATGCGTCATATGCATGATGCACCGAACGGGATGATGGATGCACTCTTTATCCACCTTTTTCAATGGGCGAAAGAAAAAGGCTACACATCCTTTAACATGGGAATGGCGCCATTATCGAATGTTGGCACGTTCCACCAGTCCTTTCTGACAGAACGTTTGGCGAGTGTCATCTTCAATAACGTCAGATATATGTATAGTTTTAGCGGCTTACGGTCGTTTAAACAGAAATATAAACCAGAATGGCGCGGAAAATATTTAGCGTATAAAAAGAATACATCACTGCCTGTCACAATGGTGCTCGTCACTAAGCTGATAGGATTGGACCCAAATCGAAAACGGCGTCCATAAGTCCAAAGAACCTTTACCTTTCACTAGGTGAAGGTTTTTTTAGACAAAAGAATAGCAAAAGTGGTAAAGTTGAAGGGTAAGGGGGATGTTCACATGACACTAAATGAATGGTTTACAAAGGGATTAGCTGAACGTACATATGTACACAACATGGAGAAAAACCGTGAAAACTTACTCACGGTGTACAACCAGTACGCAATTCATCAAAAGGAAAAAGAGCTGCTTCAAAAACTTCAAAAGAAAAAGCTCAGAGCGCTTGTGATCACGGCAGATTGGTGCGGCGATGCGATGGTTAATGTACCTATTTTCATGCGTATTGCAAATGAAGCACTGATTGATGCGCGCTATTTCATTCGGGACGAGCACCTAGACCTGATGGATCAGTATTTAACGAACGGGACCGCAAGATCAATTCCGATTATCGTCATCATTGATCAGGACGGGAAAGAAGTGGGGAAATGGGGACCTCGCTCAGCAGAAGCTCAGCGCTTTGTCGACGAGAAAAAGCCGGATAAAGATGCACCCGATTTTGAGGAAGCATTTAAAGTGTTTGCGAAAGAAGCCGCACATCACTATACGACAGATCGTTACTTATGGAAAGATATTGAGAAAGAAATAGTAGAAGTTTTGGCAAAAATATAAACCAAAAGACTACTTCGCCGCAATGGGAAGTAGTCTTTTTTTATCTTGTTTTTGCGTTTCACCTACAAAACACCGCATAAAGATGTAGAAAAACCGCAGAATTCTATCAAATACCGCAGAAAACCGCAAAGCATCACGATTTTCCCAACCACTTTTAGTTGAAAAACCTCATATATGCCATGAAATCAGCTATTTTGCCCTTATCTAAAGGCTCATATAACGCACGTCGGATGGCTTTTTCCCAATACAAGAGGCCCAGCAACTATAGTAATCTAGTTGTAATCTCCTTTGAACGAACTAAAAAAATAAATGAAGGAAAAGGGCTGGCGATCAATTTATGAAAAAAATCATCTATCTCGATCAAGAAAAAAAGAAGCTCGCTGAATCAAAGAAAAGAGAACAGCGTTCCATCAAATCACTCAGACTGCTTGTGTTTTATGACGGACAAAGTCCTTCATGTGCAAAAGCAATTGACCTGTTGAAATCACTCGATTGGAAAAACCGAATTCACTTTGAATCATTTAGACACTCACAGCTGCTGAGACTGAATAAAATTAGTGAAGAGAAGGCAGAGAAACGAATCGTGTCTATTTCCTTAGCGAAAAATCAAAAAAACTCAGGGATTTATACGTGGCTGAGAATGGCTTGTCATATCCCTGCATTATGGGGAACGGTCCCATTCATTGTACTCAGCATTTGGCTTGGCTTTGGGCAGCATGCTTACGATTATTTTGCGAGAAAACGGTACATTCATTCTGTCGAACAAGTCACCCGTCCCGATACAGATCAACAAAAGACCATCTAATCATAGAAAAAGCATGACCTTCGATCGGCAGAAGGTCATGCTTTTTTGTAATATGGGATAAATGATGCTAAGTGATCAAGCAGCTTTGTTGTGTAAGACATATATGCACGCTTATCAAGCTCAGAAGCCGCATAGGAAAGCAAGGTTCTAAGAGCAAACAAGTACTCATTGTGGAGCTGATTGTGTTCAAAGTAAGGAATCGCTGCTTCTACTAAATAAGTTTTCAAATCATGAGGATTCTCTTCAATCATCAATTTATAGATTTTAATCATATATAAACAGTTTGGTTGAATACGAGGCTGTTTGAGCAGCTCGTGTATGTATGGAAGCGCCTTTTTGCGATCATATTCCGCATACAATGTCGCGATTTCATAAAGCGTTTCACAGTAACGATCTTCTATCTGTTCTTGATTAAAATAATTGAGTGAATCTAGTAAATAAGGCACAGCGGATGAGAAATCTCCTTGGCGTTTTAAGAGAACCCCGTAATAAAAATAAGCTGTCATCTTAATATAAGCATCAGGGTGAAGCGACGTGTGTAAAATCACTTCTTTTAAATATCTTTTAGCTGTTTGAAAGGCCTTTAATTCTAGTGAGATGACCCCATGAATGAGTGTACAATGGATGACCCGCTTGAAATTATTTTTTTGTCTATACAAATCCATTGCTTGATGTGTGGCCTCAAGCGCATCACCGAGATGCCCCATAGCTCCAAGTGCTTTTGCATAGTGATAATACAGGTCACTCTGTTCAACAGAAGCGTAAGAAAAGCAGCTTTCAAGTCTTTTCAATCCTTCTTCGAGCTGACCGATTTTAATCTGATGGATGCCATCTAGATATTCAAACGTTTCTTTTTCAGTGTCAATAAAGGTTTTTTCAAACTTCTTAAGCACGCGGTGCGTTTTTAAGGCAAGCTGCTGTTTTTCTGTTAATAAATAAAATTGAAATAAGGACAAATGATACTGAATCCCTAAATCTAGCGAAAAGAACTGTTCCTCGTGATGAATGATCATTTCTGCATTTTGCTCTGCTTGATCGAGCGCATAGAAATACATGTTCATTTGAAACTCATCGAGCAATGACAGCAGGTGACGCGCCTTTTGCGACAGCGTTTCTTGACTAATTCCAAGCCGTTCAAGCAAAAGATTGATCGTATCTTGATTGGCCTCTTTTGAGCCATTTTCAATTTTACTTAAATGAGAGACAGAACAAATTCCTTCTGCCAACTCCGATTGGGTCATATTTTGTTTATAACGATAGAGTTTGATGATTTGCCCAATATTGATTTTCATTCCATCCAGAAGCCTCCCTTCCAATCATGGGTTGAAAGCTTTTTGAAAAAATAGCCGCATGAGACAAAGTGGAAATACCTGAAATCATTTCATCATCTTGGCTTTTTTCTCAAAATTTGTTTAAAACGTAATATGATTGTAACATTACTTGAAAAAGTCAAACAACTTTTTAGCAGAGAGGTGAGGTCCTATTTGCAAACAACACATGATCATGTTTATAATGTGAATGAGAATCAATTTCAATTAAGGTTGATTGAAAGGATGACATATATGCCAGAAACAAAACAACAAACAGAAGCGTTAACGGTTCGAGACGCTGTCAGATATAGACGATCGATTCGAAAATTCAAAGAAACGCCGGTGAGCATTGAACAGCTTCAGCCATTATTAGAGGACGCAGTCTATGCACCCAATCATAAAATCACGGAACCTTGGCGTTTTTTATATGCAGTGACGGATGAAGCAAAAGAGGTATTTGTGGAGCGGTTTATTGCTTTCTTTAAACGCAACAATCCAGACGCAAAAGAAGAAAAGATCAATCAGTACAGAGATTATTTTTCTAAAGTACCAGCACTTTTACTTGTTGTTTTAAAAGAAGACGAAAATCCAGTTGTGAGAAATGATGATTTTGCCGCTGTGAGTGCGCTCATTCAAAACTTCCAGCTGCTGGCTTGGGATCAAAGAATCGGTATGGTATGGAAGAGCGGCCGTATTTTATACGACAAAGGGTTTCAACAGGATATGGGATTAAAGGAAAACGAACGCTTTGCAGCGATTCTTCACATCGGTTATCCAGAAGAGGTGCCTGAGGAAAAGTCACGTCAGAAGGCATCAAGCCTGCTAACTGAAATCAAATAAAAACAGACCTTATCAAAAGGTCTGTTTTTTTACTTATTGTTTTTTGGCACGCTGATCGGCTGCTTTCATACGTGCCATCGCTTTTACGTCATTCGGATCTGCAAGTTCTTTGGAAAATTCAACATATTCGCCATCCGTCTCTTGTGCCGCAAGCTGGTGGTTGGATTTTTTGTGTTGGTCTTTTTTCAAAGCTTTTCCCTCCTTTACAAGATCACTTTAGTTATGTGCTTGTAAAAGAGGAATATCCGTTTTATTTGTTTCTTTTTTCTGCTGCTCTTTCCGCTTTTTTGAATTCCTGCTGATACAGAACTTCCTGGGTTTTCTTCAGTTTTGAAGTCGGCTGGTGTTCTTTTTTCTTCATCAAAATCGCCCCCTCATCTCATTTTTAATAGGATGGGTGTTTTTGACAACATTTATTCCTCTGAATGCAAAATCGCTTCTTTTAGCTCAGGGAGTAAAAATTCATAAGAAGACAGCAGTGCCTTTTTCGGCAGGGCGCGCTGGCCTTCTAATACAAGCAATGACATGTCGCCAAGAGCGGTTTTGATGACAAAGGACGGCACCTTCAGCCAGTGAGGGCGATGAAGGACAGATGCAATGGTTTGCCCCAGCTGCTTCATTTGAACAGGATTTGGAGACGTGACATTGAGTGGACCTGATATGTGATCATGTAGAATGGCATACGCAATGAGATGTGCTACATCCTCCACGTGAACCCAAGATACCCATTGCGAGCCAGAGCCAATTGTTCCACCGGCAAACAGCTTGTATGGCAAGGTCATAAGAGGAAGTGTGCCTTTCTCTCCTAGCACTACCCCAAAGCGTGTATAAACCGTGCGAATACCGAGCGCCTCAATTTTTTGCCCTTCAGCTTCCCAAAGCTTTGACGTATGACTTAAAAAGTCTGTATCGGCTGGTGGGGCCTCCTCCGTAAAATCCTCTGTCTTGGAAGTGCCATAGATACCGACAGCACTTGCTTGAATGAGCACAGATGGTTTCGATTCCTGCGCTTCTATGATGCGTCTTACTTCTTGCGTTGATTGAAGACGACTGGAGAGAATGCCTTTTTTTGCTTTGTCCGTCCAGCGTGTGAAAATGGATTTTCCAGCAAGGTTAATCCATACATCAATCGCAGGCAATTCATGTTCAGGCTTAGCACCTTCTGTCAGCCACTGCACATAGTGTAAATGATTTTGTTCGGATTCCTTTGGATTTCTTGTTAAAATATATAGATGATGTCCTTCAGCTGCGAGCACCTTTGTGATATGCTGGCCGATAAACCCGGTTCCTCCGGTAATGGCGATATTCAATTGACATCTTCTCCTCTCATATACATACCTATATCTTTCACGATTTTGAATCAGAAGAAACATCCTGACTGTTTGAAAAAAGGAGTGATCACAGGATGCCCTATATTACGAAAATCTCTGCTCAGAAAAACAATACAGAACGCGTGAACATCTTTCTTGATGAAAAGTACGCTTTTAGCGTTGATCTAGATGTGCTCGTCCAGCATGATTTGAAAAAGGGAAAAGAGCTGGACGAAGCCGATATCATAGAGATTCAATTCGGTGATGCAGTAAAAAAAGGATTTCAGCAGGCCGTCGATTATTTATCGTATCGGATGAGATCAGTGAAAGAAGTCACCGATTATTTGACGAAAAAAGACATACCAGCACCTGCTATTAGTGAAATTATACACAAATTAAAACATTATAAGTATGTAAATGATCTTGAATTTGCAGAAGCATATGTAAGCACCCACCGAAAAACGAATAGCAAAGGCCCGTCAGTGCTAAAAAAAGAATTAAAGCTGAAAGGCATAGACGATGACACCATCGAACAAGCACTATCGCAATATCCGAATGATTTGCAGCTAGAGGAAGCAGTGAAACAAGTGCTGAAGCTGGTTAAGAAAGAGAAAAACCGGTCCGCAAAAGAAATTGAACAGCGTATCAAATTGCAGCTTCAGCGAAAAGGATTTTCATTTGATATCATTGATAAAGCCCTTCAAGAAGCCTATGATGGACAAGAAGAGGAAAAGGAAGAAGAAGCCCTTCACTATATGCTTGAGAAGGCAAAACGCAAGGTAGGATATGACGGATCATTTGAGAAAAAAATGAAAGTGAAGCAATTCCTTTACCGAAAAGGATTTGATCTTGATACAATTGATCACGTTTTAGACAAAGGGGAATGACAGATGGAAAAACGCTATAGTGAAATGACAGAATACGAATTAAAGCAGGAGATTGCCGCTCTTTCTGAAAAAGCAAGAAAGGCTGAGCAGCTAGGCATTGTGAATGAATATGCCGTGTTGGAGCGGAAAATTGACATGGCGAAAGCCTATTTATTAGATCCAGCTACTATTCAGACGAAAACGACCTATCACATCAAAGATACAGACGAGCAGTTTTATGTGGAGTATTTAAATGGGGTTTTTGCTTGGGGCTACAGAGTATCAGCGCCAAATAAAGAAGACGCCCTGCCGATTTCAATGCTTACGCAAAAGGACTGATCAATAGCCATTTGCTGAGGTAAGAAGAAAAAGGACTGATCCCTAGAGATCAGTCCTTTTCTTTACTTCGAACGTTGTTTACGGACGTTGTTCTGAAGTACGATGTCGTGCTGCGTTTGCTGCGTTTCTCCGTTGACCTGAGAGGCAGAATGTTTAGCATTCGCCCATGGTTGAGGGTAAGCGGTTGTTCTTAATTGAACAAAGTCTTCCATATACGATTTCCCATTTGAACTCATATCTCAAGCACTCCCTTTGGAAAAATTAGCGTTTCCCTGATGCCCTCATACGTTCCTGTGGACGTGTATTCGTCTCACCGTTCGGCCTTTTAGATGCATAAGCATCTGTGGCCCCTGGTTCGCCTTCAAACTTGTGATTCACTTGATTTGGAAAGCCCTTTGCTTTATTACGCATACTGATTCCCTCCAAACAATACAAATCATTTGCGTCTTTTGAAGACGTAAGGGTAGTATATGAAAAAAGAGATTTTTTTAAAAAGGCACTTTCTGCTAGATGAAGGAGGAACCAGTATGGAACAATATTTTGAGCGATTAACCGAACAACTAATGGAAAAAAACAATATGCTCACATATGAAGAAGCACGTACATGGGTAGAGCTCCTTTGGAGTGATTTTGAAACAACTTATGCAAAGGCTGGCCGCAAATATAAAGGACAGGAAACGACTGAACGGATTGTCCAAGAATGGATCGAAAGCTATGGTGCTCAGCTGCATTTATTTCAAAATAAACAATCGAAGGCAAATGAGCATTTGCAACAAAACAACAAAGGGCTACTGCATTAAAAGGGTTGCCCTTTTCACTTCTACTCATCTTTTTCAATAAACAGGAAAATATATAAATAACTAAACAATTTTATGAAACAATACCCAGTCTGTGATCAAAATTACAGGCTTTTTACAATGGATAAACTTAAAATTACATTAAATTCATGTTGGTGAAAATCACTGGAAATAAAACTCTGATATAATGTAACGATTAAGGATACATGAAATTTATGGATAATAAAAAAGGGTTTCGTTTTCTGACAAAAAAGGAATAATGAACATAACAGACTATGTGAAAAAAGTGAAGAGAAGGTGCGATATGGAACGGGAACTGCTCTCTGTTATAATTCCTTCTTACAATGAAGGTGAAAACATCAGACGAATCTTTGAGGCACTCGAGGAAGAGTTTCGCGATTTTCATTATGACTTTGAAATCATCTTTGTGAATGATGGAAGCAAAGACAATACGCTTCAATACATGAGAGAGCTCTCTCACAAAAGTGCAAAAGTCAAATACATTTCCTTTTCTCGTAACTTTGGGAAAGAAGCTGCAATTTTAGCAGGTCTTGAGCATGCAAAAGGGGAAGCTGCGATCATTATGGACGCCGACTTACAGCACCCAACGTATTTGATTCAGGATTTTGTTAGAGGCTACGAAGAAGGTTATCATCAAGTCATTGCCAAACGAAACCGTAAAGGGGACAGCAAGCTTCGTTCTTACCTATCATCGATGTATTATAAAGTGATGAACAAGGTGGTCGAAGTGGACTTGCGTGATGGTGTAGGAGATTTCCGCTTAATTTCCCGTCAAGCGATCGACGCATTGCTTCAGCTGAAAGAGGGAAATCGTTTTTCAAAAGGCCTTTTTTGCTGGATTGGCTTTGAAGAAAAGGTCATCTATTATGAAAATGTGGAAAGACAGCATGGTGATACAAAATGGTCACTGAAGAAATTATTTAACTATGGCATAGATGGCGTTATTTCTTTTAACAACCGCCCGCTGCGTATTTGTTTTTATACGGGTATTTTGATCTTATTTCTCTCTTTGATTTACATCGTGGCGACCTTTATTCAAATCGTCAGAACGGGCATCATGGTACCGGGTTATTTCACTTTAATCTCAGCTGTGCTTTTCCTCGGTGGTGTCCAGCTCTTGAGTCTAGGCGTGATCGGAGAATACATTGGCCGGATTTACTATGAAACGAAAAAGAGGCCGCATTACTTAATTCAAGAATCAAATGTCATGGAACAAGAGACAAGCTCAAAAGAACAAGACCGAGTGTTAACGCAGTTATTTAAATAACGTGGAGTCAAATAACCGGCAAGCACGAAACGCTTGCTGGGTTGTTTTGTTTCAATGAACAGTGGATCTTTTGTAGAAAGGGTTTAGATGATGAAACGTAAATGGATACTCATTGGAATGTGCCTCATTCTCGCTTTATTAGGACACTCCTTTTTCTTATATGAATATACGCAAGGCCGATATATGACGGGAGATGGGGATGGCATTTCGCAAATGCTCCCGTTTAAAAAGCTGCTGTATGATGAATACGTCAAAGGAAACTTCTTTTATTCCTATCAATTTGGTCTAGGCGGCGGTACATATACGCAATTAGGTTATTATTTTACAACATCGACTGTTTTTATGGTCACAGTTGCTGTCGTCTGGCTGTTGAATGCGCTTCACCTTATACAGTCAACAGATATTCACTTTTGGGCAAATGCTGTTATTTGGCTTAGTGTGATCAAGCTGACGGTCATTCTGTTCATCGCATATCGTGTGCTTCTTTCGATTGTGCAACATAGGCTGGGGGCGCTGACAGGTGCCGGTATTTACGGACTGTCTATTGTGTACTTTCGGCATCAAACGTTTTGGGAGTTTTTCACCGACAGCATGATGTGGCTTCCGCTGCTTGTGCTCGGGGTTGAACGGATTTTTAAAACAGGCAAGCCGGCTTGGTTTATTGCGGCTTGCAGTCTCATGCTGATCAATAATTTTTACTTTGCTTACATTCACTTTATCTTTTTAGCCATTTATCTCGTCTTCAGATATATGATCAAGCTTCAAAGCGAGGAGCGAGGCTGGAAGGTGTTCTGGACCCTTGCGATCTCTACGTTGTTATCGTTTGGGATCAGTGCTGCCTTTTTTATTCCGTCTGTTTACGGCTTTCTCAATAATGTAAGACCGCCGTATGAACAGGCGATTCCTTGGTTCGAGCTGCATGATCATCTGCTGTTTACAAGCAGGGTGTATTTATTGCCGGTCATCTTTCTGATTTGTCTGTTTCTCGTTCCGCTTTACCGGAACAGATGGTTTTTCATGTTCACATCGATCAGTGTTCTGCTGATCATTTTTCACTACAGTCCAAAGATGGCGAGCGTGTTTAATGGTTTTTCTGCACCGCAGTACAGATTTGAATACATTCTTGCTTTTACAGTTGGAGCAGTCGTAGCCATCACCATCAAGCATTTCTCGCAAATTGAGTGGAAGTGGAAAAAACGTGCGGTGTTAGGCGCTTGGATCGTGTTCCTTCTCGCAGTCGCCCTTTCAGAACGAGCAAAGGGAAATATGGATGTTGTTGTGTTTACCGGAATAGGAATGCTTGTGATCAGCTTGTTCTTCCTCTCGATACATGCGGGGAAACGTCTGCACCTTCGTCTCTTTTCAGCTGTGCTCATCGTTGTGAGCTTACTGACAGCAGGCGTGTATCAGCAGGGCTACTTATTTGAAAGAAGCAATATTAAGAGCGTATCAGATACGTATCTGAGTAGTGAGGCGTATGCTGGACATGAGCAAATGAAGCTCATTCAGCAGATTCAAAGCCGCTCTTCAAAAGATCCGCTTGCCCGGATTGATTGGATGAATGGTGTGCGCAACAATACCCCGTTATTTGAAGGTTTTCAAGGCATGAGTGCGTATTCAAGTATATTGAATCAGCATCTGCTCCATTTCTACTGGAATGACCTGCAAATTGATATGGGGCGGGAAAGTGTCAGCCGGTATGCATCAATGGGAGACAGGGCGAATTTATACAGCCTGACCTACGGGAAGTATTATATGAGAGACAAATCGATGTCTTTCTCACCGCCGGTTTATTTCAAGCCAATATTGGAAAGCGAACATTATGAAGTGTATGAAAATACACGTCCGCTCCCATTTGCAAGAACAACGAGTACCGTCTATTCAGAAAAGTCACTAGAGCATGCGTCAGCACTTGATAAAGAACATGCGATGTTGCAAGGTGTGATCTTAAACAAAAAAGGAAATGCTGAAATCGACCAATCGCCTGATCGAATAAAGGATACAAACATTCATACTGAACAAGCGGTATACGAAAATGGCGTGCTTGATGTATACGGGGAAACGGGCGGGCTGAATATCACCCTTCCAGATGATATCGCTCGCGTGGGGGATGTGTATGTGAGCTTTTATGTGAAGCGGACCGACCGTAACGAAGGGTTTCAGTTATCTGTGGATGACTACGTCACATCACGCAAAAGCAATACGTCTATCTACAAAACAGGCGTTAATGACGTGACGATTCGAATCCCAGCTGAAAAAATCCTTTCCATTCGAGTGCCAAAAGGGACGTATGAGCTGAGTCAATTAAAGCTGTATCATGAGCCATACCGCATCCTTGAGCGAGCATATGAAAAAGAAAAACAGGATGATGGCAGCCAGCAAGTAAAGCTTAAAAATAACCGCTTTACGATCTCTTATGATAACAAGCGTGGCGATGATTATATGATTCTGCCTGTTCCATATGAAAAAGGCTGGGAGCTCACGGTGAACGGCCAGCAAACCGATATTGAACAAGCCAATTATGCGTTTATCGGTTTTCCAATAGAAAAAGGAAAAAACGAGATCGTGCTAACCTACTATCCGCCTTATATCAGAATTCTCGCATTGATTTCACTCGTCAGTTTGATTGGTGCGATCCTTTATGCACGGAGACAACACAAGAAACACCACTTTTTAGCATAAGTGGTGTTTTTTATCTTTCATCTCATACGTAAGTTTTTTCATCCCATTCAATCGTGTATTCGTTCATTTTTTTATCAATATTGTTTTGAATACTCATGTGCTGAAATAGCGCATTCAATTCTTCTGTCCTCTTTCTTCGATCCTTTTCATAATAATAGAACGCATCTCGATAATCATGATCCCTTAGCATCTTTGCTATGAGCATGGCATCTTCTAGACTATACGATGCCCCTTGACCAACAAAAGGGTTCGCCGTATGTACCGCATCACCTACAAGAACAACACGTCCTTTTGACCACACAGGAAAATCCTTTATTTCATAGATACTTCTTGGAAAGAACATGTTAGTATGATCGATGATGTCAGAAAGGTGTTTAGGAATGTTCCAATGTTCCATTTGTTTATATAATAACTGTCGGATGGTTTCTTGATTGGCTTTCTCAAAATGTTTTGTAGGTAACTTCTCAGGACACTGAGAGAAAGCTTGCCATAAAATATTCATTTTATTTGTTGGATGCGCTTTCCCAAAAATGAATTGAAAGTTTCCGTCATTGTAAAAATAACTTGTTGCCTCATCCAATACAAAATCATTCACAAACGATACTCCTTGTAGTCCCCAAAAACCGCTATAGTCTAATTTAGCATTAAACGCAATAGCCTCTCTTGTTTTAGAAAAAGTTCCATCTGCTCCTATTACAATATCACCTGTTATCTCAGTTTCATCTTCAAAAAGAACCTGAACGGTATGAGGCTGCTGTTTGATTGAGATTAACTTTTTGTTGTATTTCACTTCTATTCCTTGACGGTGAACTTCTTTTAAAAGTGATTTGATGATTTGGTCTCTCATGACGTTCAGTAAAGGAGCATCATAATATTTTTCACTATAATTGTGAAAGATCGCTTCTACTTCATTTTCACTGTTTATTTGCTGGATATTCTTTATCACTGTTGCATTTGCTATCACTTCATTTTTACACCCGATTCCATCCAAAATCTTTACCCCATTCGGAGACAGTAAAAAACCTGCTCCTGTTTCTAATTCTTCATCTGACCTGCTTTCATAAATCGTACTTTCCATTCCAGCCTTTTTTAAGAATAAAGAAGTAGCCAATCCTGCTACACCACTGCCGATAATGATCACATTTTGAGATTTCATTATTTCCCCTCCTATTTTATAAACAGACCGGTCGGTTTATTTTAGTGCAAAAAAATAAGCTTTTTCATATAGGACAGCGTATCACAATTCCCCCTCTTCATTTGGTAATTAAAGTATATGATAATATGTTATAAATGATTTCGCAAGAATGAAACTAACCAATTTCTGATCAACTTCTTTTAAAAACATGAAGGGGATAACAAAACATGAACAAAGACACCGTGATAAAACACTATGAACACACCCTTGAATGGGTACAGTCACTAACGAAAGTAACAGAAGAAGAATGGCGTAGCGCCATCGCTGAGGGAAAATGGAGTATTGCTGAGATCATCGCTCATTTCGTTCCGTTGGATGAATTTATTTTACACGACCGTCTAAAGGAATTTTGGAACGAGCAAGCGTTACCGCAGGCACCTGATGCGCATGAAATGAATCAGCAGTCAGCCGAAAGAGCAAGAAAGGAAGAGAGAAGCGAGACGATCGGGCGATTTATTGCTGTTAGAACAAAATTGCTTCAAGAAATGAAGAAAATCGAAGCATCTCGCTGGAATACATCCTTTTTGATCGGTCAAACCGAGCTGACGTTATCAAGTTATTTTCAAAGTTTGATTAAACATGATCTCCATCATATGGAGCAGATTAAAAAAGTACTGTCTACAGAAAGACGATAGAGCGTCACGAAGCTTCTTTCTCAAATGGAAACGTCGCATAATCAAACAAAAAATGAAATAACCAAAGACTTAGCGCAAAGAGAATTTCTTCAGAAGTAGTCAGCAAAATGCCGTCAACCAATTCATCTGATAAGTAGACAGCACCCCAAATAAACAAAAGGTGAAATAAAACGGTATAGAAAACGATGGATCGTTTTTTGGACCGACACTTATGAACAAACCGCATGAGCACGTGTTCCAGATGTTCAAAAGAGATCCCGAGTACAACATAGATGCCCATAAACAGAATCAACGATAAAATCGATTGATAAAAAGCACCGGTCAAATAAAAGAACAGCACACAAAACAACAAAAATATGTAACAGACAGCCGACGCCGCCATGAGCCATTTTAGCCCTTGCCATAAAGCGTGAACAGATTGTTGCATGGGTAAACAACACTCCTTTACATGAAGATACCTGCAAAAAGGACAGCCTTTTTGCAGGAAGGTTGGAATTAATCCTCTTTTTTAGGTGCAGCGATGACAGGGTGTTTTTCAGTATCAAGCAATTTCAAGAATTCTTCGCCTTGATCTAAATGATCCAAAACAAGCTGTTTCGGTGTGACCGCAAGCCACTGATTGAGCGAGATATCTGCATAATGATCGCTCTTGAAGATTTCTAAGAAATAAAGCGGTTCGTCGCCTGTATTTTCTACATAATGCCCCATCGCAAATGGCACATAGCCAACATCTCCCGCCTGATAGTTGAAGGTTCTCGCATGTCCATCAGAAGCAAACACCGTCATTCGAGCTTTTCCAGAAATAAAATATTGCCATTCATCCGTATTTGGATGCCAGTGCAGCTCACGGATGGCACCTGGATCAACTTTCACAAGAGCGGATGCAATCGTTTTAGACGCTTTAAAATTGGTAGAGTCCGCAATCCACACTTGTCCACCGCTTGACGTAATCGGCTCTTGTTTTAACAGCTCATATTTAAAGGAATTCGGAACTTCTCCTTGCTCTGTTTGCACCTTGTCACATTCAAGGGAACCAGGAATTCCTTTTTGGAAAATATACTTCTCTTTCTCTGGCAGCTTCTTAAATTGCTCCTTTGTCATTCCAAAGTTTTGGAGAACGACTTCCTCTGGGGTATGGGCAAGCCAATCAGTCACTTGGAACGTACTATTTTCAGAGAAGGAACCATCATCAAACACAAGTAAGAATTCAGCTCCCGGTTCAAGTGCTTGGATAGAGTGCGGCAAGCCAGAAGGGAAGTACCACAAATCACCCTCTGTCACATCCTCTGTAAAATTGCGCCCCTCTGCATCAACCGATGTAATTCGTGCTTCCCCATAAATCATGTACGCCCACTCCGCTTCCTTATGCCAGTGCAGCTCGCGAATCGCACCAGGCTTTAGCCGCATGTTCACAGAGGCAAGACTTTTAGAGATTGGCAGTTCACGTACCGTTACCTCGCGGGCATAGCCGCCTTTTTCTAAACGGTTGTGCGTATCAGAAAAAGAATATTTCATGTTGGGAACCGTTCCATGATCGGTTTCTGGTGGCGTGAGCATATCTGGGTTTTGTCTGTCTCGCTCGAGATTACGTGGAATTTTGACCGTTGCTCCTTTTTCTCCTCGAATCGGTTGCGGTACACCATTTTGCTTTTCACTCATGATAAAATCCCCTTTCAACATCGTATTGTGTGAGGTGACAAAAGGCCTTTCATTTCGCCCTCGTTTTCATAAGGTGAAACGAATCAAGAAGATGTCAATCTGATTCATCATTTTTTTGAACAGCGACCAATCGTTGGATGAGCTTGCTTAATTCATCAAACTTTCGTTCAAAACGTGTCAGCAAATAAACCGTTAAAATGGCAGGGAAACCAGCCTGACCAAGCTGCTTCAGCCATTCCTCCGAAAAAAAGGTCTCCATTTGTCTCACCTCCCAGCGGATGCTCGTCTTCTCTATAAGTGGTATGAAAGAAGAAATAGGAAATCAAAAGGGGAGAAAATGAACCATTAGACCCGTTTCACAAAGTTTACTTTTTTTAACTTTTGTCCACTTAATGCAAGTAGAGAGAACAAAGGGGAGGATGCACATGGATTATCGGCTGTTATTGAAAGCAAAATGGAAGGAAATCGTTGATCACCCGCTCATTCATCAATTTTTAAGCAACCCTAAAAACCAGCAGCTGCTTAGGCAAGTCATGGAAGAGCCAAACGAGGAAAATGCGAAAAAACTAGATTCCGAGTTCAAGCAGTTTTATCAAAAAATCCGCATCATCAAGTATATTTCCACAATGATCCGCATCTTTTCAGTCGACTTTGACAAACGATTGAAAAAAAAGCAGCAGCGTTTTCCGCTCATACTCGATCATCCTGATACACAAGAAGTGAAAGACCCTGTTCAAACAGATACGTATGAAGCCGTGCTCTTCAACCAGCAAGACTTAGGGGAGCATCTGCAAGACCAAACATTGTACAAGGCCTACCAGCAGCTCACAGACAAACAAAAAATGGTCTTAACCCATATTTATGTTGAAGGTCAAACAATGAAAGAAATAGCCGATCAGCTAGGTGAAACAAGACAAAACATCTCAAACATTCACAAAAAAGCGCTCAACAAACTAAAAGAAAAAACAGGGGGAGATGTCCGTGCACGAAGACAAAATCACCAATGGAGAAATGGAAGAACTCATTGAAACCTTCACACCCATGATCAAAAAGAAACTACAAAACACGGCATATCAAGAAAGAGAAGACCTCGAACAAGAACTCTACATCAAACTCATCGAAAAAGTAGACCGGCTGATTTACCAAGAGGGACCTGGCTTTTGGGAGTTTATTGTGGAATATATGACGAAGATGTAAGAGGAACTGATGGTGCGAATGTTAGGTGAACATCAAATCCCCGGGACATTCGCACCTTTTCATTCGACAAAAATGAGAAAAAATGTATATTTTATAAAGGGGAAAACAAAATTCTTTATTGAAAGTTGTGGATTTTGCCTATCATTTCCTAAAAAATGTTACAATTAGGGCAGAAATCGCAGTCGCACTCTACATGAGTGTGTGGATTGAAATCCTAACGCAGCAGCCAAACAAAAATACATTCAGGTCGCACTCTACATGAGTGTGTGGATTGAAATTGATGATGTCTGCTTGAAGTAGACGGAGGAATAAGTCGCACTCTACATGAGTGTGTGGATTGAAATATTGTGGGGAATGCAGATATTACATCAAGAATTAAGTCGCACTCTACATGAGTGTGTGGATTGAAATCAGACGGATGATTGTGGGCGATTATGACGGATCGGGTCGCACTCTACATGAGTGTGTGGATTGAAATTTTTGAAGCGTGAAGCGGTAGTATACTGTTTCAGTCGCACTCTACATGAGTGTGTGGATTGAAATTTTCTTTGCATCAAGACTCATTTAATTGGTGCCGTCGCACTCTACATGAGTGTGTGGATTGAAATGGTCAGTTTTTAGGGAAGAATAAATGCGGAACGATGTCGCACTCTACATGAGTGTGTGGATTGAAATGCCATAGTACCTAGAGGTCTTTTAGACCGGCGGGTCGCACTCTACATGAGTGTGTGGATTGAAATTCCATGATTCTAAATTGACAAATTCGCTCTCCCGTCGCACTCTACATGAGTGTGTGGATTGAAATTTTGCTGAGTCGGTGTAACAGTCCAGCTGGATCAGTCGCACTCTACATGAGTGCGTGGATTGAAATGATTTCTTCGTCTATTAAATCTTCATAGTATTTGTCGCACCCATATATGAGGTGCGCATGGTTTTCAATGATTGTGTCTTAAACGGTTATGACTACCTTAAAGATCATCTTCTTACAACATCCTCTTTCAAATAGCCATCAAATATACTGTTCATTTGTACAGTGAAAACATGACTCCTTACAGTCATGTTTTTTTCTTCTTCTTTTTCCTAAATAAACCTTAAAAAATCTCAAAATAAGTCGAAATGAAAAGTAGTCATTTAGATTCAAATTTTATCCATTCGTAATGTGGTGAAGGAGGAATTGGTTTGGGTGAAACGGAGCGAACCGGTAAAGTTGAGCAGCTGATCTTAGAGAATTATCAAAGATTAAACAGCATGATATCCGAAGAAGTCGACTTTGCTTCTAATCATGGTGGGCTGACAGGGGATTCTAGAGAAGTGATGTGGATGGAGTTTTTTCGGAAAATCATTCCTAAAAAATATTCATTAGCACAAGGTGTCATCATTATTGACTCAGAAGGAAATCATTCTAACGAAGTCGATATTGCCGTATTTGATGAACAGTATACACCGTATGTGTTCCAACACAATTCGTTGAAGTTTATACCGATTGAGGCGGTTGCGGTTGCTATTGAATGTAAAAGTTCAAATTTCGATGTTGATAATTTAAAAGTTTGGTCTGACAATATAAAAAAATTAGTACCGAAAACAAAAGGAATAGCTAGGATGGCCGCCCAAGGGGTTGTCATGGTTGAAAATGATACACAGAAACGAACACGTCCTATTTTAATTTTAGCAAGTAATTTAAAAAGGCAAACAGCAAACTCATCTTCAAAGATGTTTAAAATATTAGACAAAGCATTTGACCTTATTCTTATGAAACAAAAGAGTGTATTTCATTTAAGAGCTCCTAATGAAGGTGAACACCTAGGATGGTGGGCTAATGAATTAAATTGTTATGATCCAGAAAGATCTAAGGAACAAGAGGATGAAGAAAAGAAAGAAAATAATGAAGATGATAGTAAAGACAACATGATTTCGAACAAACTCAGCGATTTACGTATTGATGGATACGATCTATTGACACTAAACTTCCAATTAAATCAATTGCTAATGCTCATCAACAATCCCATGTTTTTCCCTCACTATGCATATGCCAAGCTGTTTCAGAAACAGATAACAAAGTGAAGAAAGGAGAGCGACATGACAAGGGAATCTAGTAAACCCAAAACGAATTGGCATGATGTGAAACATGCGATTGACACGAAAATCCATGAAGACCAAAGACTTTTTAAAGAGCCGCTTACTATTCATTTGGTTACGCCAATGTTTGGGGGAGGGCCCCAATCAAACTCAATTGATCAAGACAGACCCATTCGAGAAAGTGCAATTCGTGGACATCTTCGTTTCTGGTGGCGTGCAACTCGAGGAGCTGCCTGCAAAAATGCGAATGAATTATCTAAAAGAGAAGCAGAGATATTTGGTCATACAGAACAAGCGAGCCAGATTCAAGTGATAACGCATTATGAAAAAGACGAAGTGAAAAGAAATTCAAAAGTATTTTTTAAAAAGAAAAACCATCCTTTTCCACGGTATGTTCTTTCAAATATGAAAGATGAAACACCATACCTCATGAAGGCGCAATTTTCTTTAAATATCCGGTTATCTAAAAAAACAACCGATTTTGAATTAATCAAAAAAGAAGTTGAAGCAGCATTATGGGCTTGGATCAACTTCGGTGGACTTGGGTCAAGAACGAGACGTGGGTGTGGCAGTTTATATTGCAAGCAATTTTCACCATACAACAAGAGGACAAAAAGCCAATTGGAAAAATGGTTTGAGCAAAAGCTTTTAGAATATGACATTCAATTGCCAGTATCAAGTCGAGAATGGCCAACGCTTAGTCGAGAATTCAAAGTACAGGCATTTCCATCATCTATGATCTCAAGCTGGCAGTCTGTCATTCAGACATATGAAACATTTCGAAGAAGATCTAACCCGGACAAAAAAAGGGGAAGAAGTTGCTGGCCGGAAGCAGATACTATTCGTCTGTTAACAGGTAAGGCTAAATCAGGTCATCACATCCCTTATCCAAAAGAGAAACCATTTAAATATCAAGCATTTCCTAGAGCTCAATTTGGTTTGCCTATTCAGTTCCGATTTGCTCCTAAAGATAGTGGGAAAGATCCAGATCCTGTAACGCTCCTACCTAAAGGAAAGGATCGTTTGGCTTCACCACTCATCTTAAAACCGTTAGCTATTAATCAAAAGGAATCAGTGGGCATGGTGATGGTGTTGCAGCAACCAAAGATCGAAGCGTTATCGCTTTTAGGGTACGGAAAGCCTTTGCCCAATGTGACAGATGAACAAAGTATCTACCCAACAGCCACCTACTCAAACAATCCTTTACGAGACGAGAGTGGCCGGACGCACTCATCGGCGATTCAAGCCTTTTTACATAGCAAGGAGGTGCAAACATTTTGTCAGAAGAATCACAAAAACAAACATTAATGCTATTTTCGATAGGGCCTGTTCAAGAATTTATTGCGCAAGCAAGGCGGACGCGTGATTTATGGTTTGGCTCTTTTCTTCTATCTGAATTAAGTAAAGCAGGTGCGAAGAAATTTCAAGAACTGGGTGGAACGCTTATTTTCCCTGTGTTCAACGAATCCTCTGCAAAAACAAACAACGCACCAAACAAAATATTGGGAGAAATTTCACACGAACAGCCTTCATCCGTTGCAAGACAAGTGAAAAAAGCAATATATGACAAATGGAAGGAATACGCAGACTTTGTTAGAGAAATAGTTGATCCTTATATTCAAATAGGCACATGGAATCGACAAGTAGATGATTTAATAGAATTTTATGCTGTGTGGACTGAGGTGCAAAATCAAGACAGAGCGGCAAATGCGTCCACAAGTCCATATCATTTGGCTCTTCAAGAAGTCGAAGGTTTAATGGCGGCACGGAAGACTTTAAGAGATTTTAAACAAAATGAGCCAGGGGCGTTATTCGGTGAACCAAAATCATCACTTGACGGTGGACGAGAGTCTGTTTTCCAAAAGAAAAAAACACTACAGCAAGTGGCGCAACTAGCGAAATGGGGAATTGGTGAACATGAATCATTAGATGCGATTTCAGTGATCAAACGATTGTCCTTACATAAGCATCCGAGTATGACATTTCCATCTGTATGTGATAAAGCGTTTGCTCCCTATCAAAATATGTTGGACCAAAATGAACAGATGAAGCAAGCAGCCATAAAATATGTGAAAGATGTAGAAACATATCTTAAGAATATGAATCTGACAGTAGCCCCTATTGATTTGAGTGAGGCATCGCTTTTTTATGAAAGAAGAATAGAAGATTATCTTGAACAACGTGGACTTGTCGGGACCACACGAACAGAAGCGAAAAATGACATCACACAGCTGCTCGAAAAATATTTCAAAGGTGAATACAGCAAGCATCACGGCCAGCCGGTTAAACCACCAGCACCTTCACCTTACTATGCCTTTCTCATGGCCGATGGAGATAAGATGGGCAGCCAACTGCGAAATATACAGCATGTAGAAAGTCATATTGCATTTTCTAAAACACTCTCAACTTTTGCTTCAAAGGCTCGTGGGATTATTTCCGAATGTGAAGGTACATTGATCTATGGCGGTGGAGATGATGTCATGGCTTATGTACCGGTTCACAAATGCTTAGAAGCAGCTGGGAAATTACAAAGAGAATTTGTTTCAACGATGAAGGCTCATCAACATAGTGAGACACCTCCTTCGATTTCAATTGGAATCGCCATCGTCCATATGCTTGAGCCTCTTGAAGAAGTAAGAAGTATGGCACGTCAGGCTGAACAATATGCAAAACAAGAGCGAAATTCATTAGCGATTCATTTCCAAAAGCGAGGCGGAGGAGACACAATGAATATCTCAGTCTCATTTCAAATAGATCCAGTGGCCTCTATCCAAGAGATGACGGTGTGGTTAAAACAGTCTTATTTCACGAATGGCTTTGCATATGGCTTACGAGAGTTGTATCAAACATACGAACAGTCTTCTTTTAGAAAACAGCCGGAAATTTTAGATGAACTCATTCCACTAGAGATAAGACGTCTTGCATTCAAAAAGAAAACGGAAGCAAAAACAGAGCAAGAAACGAAAGAGTGGATCGATCAATTGATTGCGAAGTATATACCGAAAAAGAATACATTAGAAGAATTACATACAATCGCTGAATGTATGATCATTGCTCTTCAACTAGAGGAGGTAAGTGGACATGCCTGAAAGATGGTTTCACATTCAACCGCTTGATCCGCTGCTTATTCGTGATGCACGCCCATTTCAAAGTGTACCAGGTATACGGGCGCGTTCACTAAACGATGTTCCGCCAAGTGTGGTCGCAGGAACACTTCGTACAGCTTTAGCGAAGAAACGACAATCAATCAAACACACGACGCCACTTTCTTATTATTCAAAATCTCTTGTGCGAGGTCCTTTATATCGTTGGCATGATCATTTATATGTGCCAATGCCTCATGACCTTGAGTTATTTGATGATGAGTATGGCATGTATCAAGTGAGACCGAAGCCAATGATGTCGGAAGGACAGGGCTTTTTTGGTACAGGAAAAACAGGCCGTTTTAGTGAGGCATTATGGCCGCCAATTGGAGCTGGTGCTCGTAAAAAAATGAAATCGCCGCCTGCTTTTGTATCACTAAAGTGGATGGTGAACTGGCTGACAGACGCAGTGGATGAGAGTCAGGTGAAGGAAGCCTTGACTGAATACCAACATATGCAGAAGGAAAATCATTCTTTCAAAAAGGAAACACCACCGGCATTTATTCCAGCATTACAGCGTCAGGAACGAACACAAATTGAGGTGGAGACTGGCAGTAAAAAGGCAAAAGATCAGCATCTATTTTCAACAGAATCACTCGTATTCCCAGATGGCTTTAAACTGGAGGCGGGAATAGAGTTATCTACTGAAGAGTCAGAAGCATTAAAGCCTTTCTCAAGTCTTCACCCAATCGGTGGTGAAAGGCGGCTGGCTCATATAGAAGACCGGCCACATGTATACCAACAAGATTGGACATGTCCGGTTGCTATTAAAGAATCGCTAAAAAACAAGCCGTATGTTCGCATGATATTGGCGACACCTGCTTATTTCAGTAAAGGATGGCAGCCCGGCTGGCTGGATGAACAGCTCATGTCAAAACCACTATTTGATACAAATGTACGACTCAAATTGGTTTGGGCATCTGTTCCACATTGGCAGCCTATCTCTGGATGGAGCTTAGCAAATAAAGACAAAGGGCGTGAAAAAGCAATACGCCGCTTAGTCCCCGCAGGTAGTGTTTACTTCTTTACAGTAGAAGAAGGAGATCCAGCAGAACTGGCCGAAAAAATGTGGCTTCAATTAGTATCCGATCGTAACCGGCGCAAAGAAGCGTTTGATCGTGAAGATGGCTGCGGGTTAGCACTTTGGGGAACATGGAAGCCGAATGAATAAGAGGAGTGAGATGATGGAAGCAAGCCGTTGGTTTTGGATACATTGTTTATCCCCCCTCCATATTGGAGCGGGTGAAGGAGTTGGCGTGATTGATATGCCCATTCAACGAGAAAAAGTAACAGAATGGCCGATTATACCTGGAAGCAGTATCAAAGGCGTGCAGCGTGAACATTATCGCGCGAAAGGACAAGACACATTCGTACAAAAAGTATTTGGTACACAAGGAGATCAAGATGGAAGCGCAGGAGCAGTCGTCATAACAGATGGCCGGTTATTTTCATTCCCGGTGGCGAGTAGATACGGTACATTTGGATATGTGGCAAGTCCACTCATATTGAAAAGATTAGCCCGCGATGCAAAAGCATTAGGCGTAACGCTGGATATCCCTGATCTCATCGAAGAATCAAGCACGCTAGTCACCATGAATTCTAAATTAGTAGAGAATGACGAATTATATCTAGGTGAATTTCAAGGGGCTGCGAAAAAATCTCCACAACTAACCGATTTTGCTGAACAGATGGCCAAACTTTTATTCGAAGATAAACAATCACAAACTCTTTGGATAGAACGATTTGTGATTGTAAGTGATGACGTTTTTCAATACATTGTCACCATGAATTCTGAAGTGACACCTCGTATTAGAATTGATCATGAAACCCAAACAGTTAGTAAAGGAGCTCTCTGGTATGAAGAGTATGTACCAGCAGAAGCCATATTTTATGGGCTCATGTGGTGTGATCGTGTCGATGGAAGCAATGATTTATCTGTTAGACACCAACTTTTAAATCAACTAGAAAAACAGATGTATCTTCAATTAGGCGGAAACACAAACGTAGGTAAAGGAAGAGTATCCTGGCGTATGACAGGAGGGGAGGGATCATGAAACTCATTCAACATCATTATGCTGAGAAAGCGTATCAACATGTGATGAATGCCAAAACGAAAGAGGAGAATTTCTCCAATCAATATGGACAACTCTGTCACAGATTCGCCTCAATGATCTTAACAAATGGATTAAGGCTCACCATTACATTTTTTGAAGCAAAATCAAAAAAAGGAAATGCTTATCAACAATTCGTTCAGGATATAAAAGAAACACTAGATATACAAGGAGATTGGTCAGCTTCTAATCGAGATTATTTAATCAAATCAAGACAAGCTTTAAGTGCATCTGTTTGGTTAAAAAGATATGCGGAATCTATTTTAAAGGTGGAACAAGGGGCGGAAAATGTGGAGGACATTCAATGAATCTGTCATTAACCTTAAACAAAAGCAAATGGGAGATTGATGGTTCTACATTGTCGAACGTTATAAAGGACAGTTCGAAGAAGCAGTCATTTTATGAAAATGTGATTAGTTTACATCGAAAGCAATGGGGAAAAAATCGCTTATTGTATGAAAAATTTGTGGAGCGATATTATACCGATACGAACCCCACTTGCATAGTCAAATCCATATCGCCGTTAGTCATTGGACATGGAGGAGAGGGTGTGCTTGAAACGGGATTGTTATTACACCCGATATACGGCGTTCCTTATTTACCAGGAACTGCTTTAAAAGGCGTAGCCTCTCATTATGCCCATTCTGTATTAGGTGAAAACTTTCCAGAACTAAAACAAGGTGGTAGTGATTACATCACATTGTTTGGAACAAACGAACGTGCTGGCATCATCGAATTTCATGATGCGCTCATGATGCCTGAGACGGTAGGAGAAGCATTCAAAGTAGATGTGATGACACCACATCATTCAGACTACAACAGCGTCAAGCTAGATAAGATAAACAAAGGGGGAAGTGTTCCAGCCCCTCGAGACGATGACTCACCAACACCGATTCATTTCTTAACGGTGGTCAACGGCCGCTTTCAACTTCTATTGAAAACAAAAAAGAATCGACCAGAAGAAGTGGAATGGCTCGAGCTCGCCAAAACCATCTTACTAGGAGCTTTAGAACACGAAGGAATCGGTGCTAAAACAAATGCGGGTTATGGAAGACTTAAAATGGACGACGTCATTTCATAAGACTAAGTGCGAATGTGAGGTGAACATAAAATCCCTGGAACATTCGCACCGTTTCATTCGACAAAAATGAGAAAAAATGTATTTTTTTAGAGGTGAAAACAAAGTTCTATATAGAAACTTGAGGGTTTTGACGATCATTTCCTAAAAAATGTTATAATCAGGGCGGAAATCGCAGTCGCACTCTATATGAGTGCGTGGATTGAAATGTTACAAGCACTACATCAGCAACGACAGCATTTGTGTCGCACTCTATATGAGTGCGTGGATTGAAATTCAAATGGCAACAGGATGCTCTTTTTCTTCATGCGTCGCACTCTATATGAGTGCGTGGATTGAAATAAGCTGCCGTCCTCTTTCAACTTCTTTTTTCGGAGTCGCACTCTATATGAGTGCGTGGATGAAATAATTCTGTTTGAATAATCAATTCTTGTTTAGTTGTCGCACTCTACATGAGTGTGTAGATTAATAATTGTGAAAAACATAACTCTGCCTCTCAGTAGTCATGTATTTAACTAAATTCAAAGTTGTTGTTGAAATAATAAATATGATTATCAAGATTCAAATAGATTTCAGACTAGAAAAAGTCGGTGCGAATGTGAGGTGAACATAAAATCCCTGGAACATTCGCACCGTTTCATTCGACAAAAATGAGAAAAAATGTATATTTTTTAGGAGAGAAAACAAAGTTCTATATAGAAACTTAAGGGTTTTGACGATCATTCCCTAAAAAATGTTATAATTAGGGCGAAAATCGCAGTCGCACTCTACATGAGTGCGTGGATTGAAATTTTTTCCTTTGGAACTGAAAAATTCCCATCGCAAGGTCGCACTCTACATGAGTGCGTGGATTGAAATTGATCATTTTCGATCTTCGAGATGCAACTACGAGATGTCGCACTCTCCATGAGTGCGTGGATTGAAATCTATAGATTTCTATACGCTTCGAAAAAGTATGTGTCGCACTCTACATGAGTGCGTGGATTGAAATAGCGATGACAAGGCTCGCAAACACATTGTATTTAGTCGCACTCAACATAAGTGCATAGATCACTGTTTCTGCGAATTACATAAATTCAAAATAATGTACTTCCCCCTAAATCTAAGCCCTACACAACAAAAAAAGACTCGCTCACACAGAGCCGAGTCTTAATTTTTTTTGCAGTTTTTCTTCACTGAAAATCCAGCCGGTATAGGAATTTTTGATTTGGTGGTCCATGTCGATATGGCAGATCGCGACAAAAGGATAGTGACCTTTGCTGCGGTAGCGCAAATCAATGAACCGTACCTCATAATGATCCTTGTATTTATCCACTTCCCACCGGTAGACAGGGGAGAAGGAGAGAAAGGCTGAAATGTTTTCATCTTGTTTGGCAATTTTCATAATCTCTGTATCAGGGACCGGCACACGGTTAAAGGTGTCTAAAATGATGATCTCACCATTCATACTGCGTCCAACATGGAAAGAGGATTTACATTTCACGGCAATGCGCCATTGTCTGAACTTCATTGTAGGCGAAATAATAATGTCCTCAATTTCATTGAATCGTGCACGCAGCTGGCGTTTAATCTGAAGCTGCATGATGACTCTGACGATATAATAACAGAAAATCACGGCATACAGCGTAATAAACGTATAGCCGGGATGCCCGCCAATCGCCCAAACGACAATGGCGACAAGATGTGTAAAAAAGATAAACGGATCAAACGTATTAATGATCCCTAGCGCTACCCACTTCTTTGAAAATGGACGAATGGCCTGCGTGCCGTAAGCATTGAAAATATCGACAAACACATGAAGCACGACGGCTAATAGTGTCCATAACCAAAGGTGAAGTAAATTTGCCCCCGGCACAAATGGGAAAATCACAGCCGGAATCAGCAATGACCAAAACAGTACAGCCGGAATGGAATGAGTAAATCCTCGGTGATTTCTTATATAAACTGCATTATTTTTTAGTTTTAGCACAGTATCAATGTCTGGTGCTTGGGAGCCGGCGATGGTCGCGATCATCACAGCGTGTGCCATGTGTGGATCTGCGCTGACGGCTGGATCTAAAAGCGCAAGTCCCCCAAGAGAAATGCCCATTACTACATGAGTACCAGTGTCCAATTGATTACCTCCTAGTTGTCATGCTTAGGAACAATCATACAAAGTATACGTTTCTCATCAAGACTATGTGCAAAATCACTTTTGCTTTATCCCGATTTAATGTAACATGTTAACGTATCTACAAACAGTATACAACAAATAAGGTTCTTTTCAGAACGTTAGCTCTCGGTTCGATAAGAAGGAGTATAGAGATGAAAGACATTCAAGAAAAGCTGGACCGCAAAGATATTGCGGGCTTTCAGTATGATTTAATCGATTGGTATGAAAAAGAACAACGGACACTTCCATGGCGTGAAAATCAAGATCCATACCGCGTCTGGGTATCAGAAGTGATGCTTCAGCAAACGAGAGTGGATACGGTCATTCCGTACTTCAATCGGTTTATGGAGCAATTCCCGACGGTGAAAGATCTCGCACTAGCTGATGAAGAAAAGGTCATGAAAGCATGGGAAGGTCTTGGCTACTACTCAAGAGTGCGTAATTTACAGGCTGCTGTGAAAGAAGTCTATGAATCCTACGAGGGCGTTGTCCCTGATACGAAAGAGCAATTTTCAAAGCTGAAAGGTGTAGGTCCGTATACGAGCGGCGCAGTGCTGAGTATCGCCTATAACAAGCCATACCCTGCGGTAGACGGCAACGTGATGAGGGTCATTTCCCGTATCTTGTCCATATGGGATGATATTGCAAAACCAAAAACGAGAAACATTTTCGAATTTGCGGTCGATCAACTCATTTCCCGGGAAAAGCCATCAGAATTCAATCAAGGGCTAATGGAGCTAGGTGCGCTTATTTGCACCCCAACCTCTCCTGCATGCCTCATGTGTCCTGTAAACATGCATTGCTCGGCACTTGAGGAAGGCGTTCAGCATGAGCTGCCGGTGAAAAGTAAAAAGAAAAAGCCGACTGCGAAATCAATGGCAGCGGTGGTGTTATTTGATGATCAAGGCCACCTCTATATTCATAAGCGTCCAAGTACAGGTCTGCTTGCGAATTTATGGGAGTTCCCAAACATGGAAACAATGAAGGGAAGAAAAACGGAAAAAGAGCAGCTGATTGATTTCTTAAAAGAGGAAGCGGGTGTACAAGCAGAACTTGGTGATTTAGAAGGCACCATTCAACATGTATTTACCCACCTCATCTGGAATATTTCTGTTTTCTTTGGACGTGTGACCTCTGTATCTGATGACACGATGCTGAAAAAAGTCACAACAGAAGAATTTGAGGCATATGCTTTGCCAGTCTCACATCAAAAAATATGGAAGATGGCACTTGAACAGCCTAGTCATATTTAACCGTTGTACCATGGGTATAATCGGCTTCATTTCGGTGCAGACCCCCGCGGTTTTCAATTTCAGAAATGATTTCTCGATACTTAGATTGCCCTTCTTCGTTTAAATAAGGTAAAATTTGTTGGAAAGCATGATGAAAAAAAGCAAGCTCAGTATCTTTCCATTGATCCTTTGACATCATGCCAAGCTGGCTTAAATCGCGTCCGACATACATGAATGTAACCTCCTAATAGGAACTTTCCTATTAGTGTGAAGCGAATGGACGAAAACTATTCAAATCAGGAGATGAACCATAATGAACAAGCGTAAATGTGCACTAATTACAGGCAGCAGTAGAGGTGTCGGGAAAGAAGTAGCCCTTCGCCTGGCTGAAAAAGGATATGACATTGTCATTAACTATGCAAGAAGCAAAAAAGCAGCACTTGAAACAGCTGAAGAAATTGAAGCGATGGGTGTTAAAACATTAGTTGTCAAAGCCAACGTTGGTCAGCCAGAGAAAATCAAAGACATGTTCCAGCAAATTGACGAAACGTTTGGCCGTTTAGACGTATTTGTGAACAATGCGGCATCTGGCGTTCAGCGCCCAATCATGGATCTTGAAGAAAATCATTGGGACTGGACCATGAATATCAATGCGAAGGCCTTGTTATTCTGCGGACAAGAAGCAGCCAAATTAATGGAGAAAAACGGCGGCGGACATATCGTCAGCATTAGCTCACTAGGCTCCATCCGCTACCTTGAAAACTACACGGTGGTCGGTGTATCTAAAGCAGCACTAGAAGCGTTGACACGCTACCTATCCGTTGAGCTGTCACAAAAAAATATCGTCGTAAATGCCGTATCAGGCGGTGCCATTGATACAGATGCACTCAAGCACTTCCCGAATCGTGAAGAGCTATTAGAAGACGCTAAGAAAAATACACCAGCAGGCCGTATGGTGGAAATTAAAGACATGGTCGACAGTGTAGAATTCCTTGTATCAGGCAAAGCAGATATGATTAGAGGACAGACGATTATCGTCGATGGCGGACGTTCTTTGCTTGTTTAAAAAAATCATGAATAAGATGTACACCTTCTGCACAAATTAATGTGCGTGGAGGTGATAATGATGGATAAACAACAAAACAAAACAAACGCACAACAAGTGAAAAAACAAAACCAAGCTGCTGCACAAGGCGGTCAATATGGCACTGAATTTGCTAGCGAGACTGATGCACAGCACGTAAAAAAATACAACCAAAAAGCTGAGCAAAACAAACAACAAAACAGCTAATCACTGAAACAAAAGGAAGCACTTCATCTACGAATGAAGTGCTTTTCTTTTTGCCTCTTTCCACCATCCGACAAAACCTGTAAAACCTCTACATAAACAGTCAAAGGACTTCTTCCTTCTTTCAAGAAATGGTATAGATACAAAAAGTCGATACGAATGAAAGGGAGGAGTTAGATGTCTGATTTCGATCAGCTTGTCAGAGAACAAATGCAGCTTATGGATCAGCTGCTCGATGTACAAGGAGAACTGGATCTGTACTTAGAGACAGAAAAACGATTGCTGCAAGGTGAAAAAAAGGAAGAGCGGCATAAGCTTCATGATCAAATCAAACAGAAACGAGAGGAACTGCAAAAAGTCCAAACACTATTTACAAAACAGACTGAACAAGTCATCAATTCGTATAAACAAATGGAGAAGAGCTCAACCGTCATGTAAAAGAGTGTGCCGTTCAATTGGGTTGAATGGCTTTTTCATTTCATTTTTTAATGATGTAACGGTATAATATAATAGAGACATGTTTAGTTGGGAAATTAGGTCTTTGGACTGTTAGGTTTGTTTGTTATAGAAAGTAGGGGAGAAAATATGGGCTATCCCAAGGAAGGAGAAACCATCCAAATTCAAAGCTATAAACATAATGGCTTGATCCACAGGATTTGGAATGAAACCACCATTCTGAAAGCAACGGAATTGTGTATCATTGGTGCAAACGATCGAACAATGGTGACTGAATCCGATGGCCGAACATGGATGACAAGAGAACCGGCTATTTGCTATTTTCATGCAAAACAATGGTTTAATGTCATTGGGATGCTTCGAGATGATGGGGTGTATTATTACTGCAACATCAGCTCTCCTTTTGCGACAGATGAAGAGGCGATTAAGTATATTGATTACGACTTAGATGTCAAAGTCTTTCCGGACATGACGTATAATATTTTGGATGAGGATGAATATGCAGATCATAAGAGGCAGATGAATTATCCAAAAGAAATCGATAGTATCTTACGAGAGCATCTAAATACATTACTGCATTGGATTCACCAGCGGAAGGGACCGTTTGCTCCAGAATTTGTGGATATGTGGTATGAACGTTTTTTGCGTTATACAAAATAAGTAACAGCAGCTAAAACCTGTTTGGCTTTTCAAAGCCAACAGGTTTTTGATTGCGTACGGATAAGAGGCACTGATAGATTGGGAAGGAGATTTACATGGGGGTCATAAAACGTTACATGGCTTTTGTAACACCGTATAAAAAACAGATTGCATTGACAATGGTGATCGGAATGATTAAGTTCTCGATCCCCTTAACATTGCCTCTGCTTTTAAAGTATGTCATTGATGATGTGATTCAAGGCTCTGGATCGGCTGAAGAAAAAACATCCACTCTCTTTATTATTATGGGAATCATGCTTGTATTATTTTTAGTGATGAGACCGCCTGTTGAGTACTACAGACAATACTATGCGCAGTGGACAGGCAGTAAAGTATTATTTGATATTCGGGAAAAACTGTTCTCGCACATTCAAAAGTTGAGCCTTCGTTATTACGCCAACACGAGAACAGGGGAAATTATTTCAAGGGTCATCAACGATGTGGAGCAAACAAAGGAATTTGTCATCACAGGGCTTATGAACATTTGGCTTGATTTGATGACCGTCCTGATTGTGATAGCCATTATGTGTACACTGGATCTTAAACTCACCATTGTGTCTGTCATTATTTTTCCGCTGTATGCGTTAGCAGTGAAGTATTTTTACGGACGGCTTCGCAAGCTGACAAAAGAGCGGTCGCAGGCACTGGCTGAGGTACAAGGGCACCTGCATGAGCGAGTACAAGGAATGCCTGTCATTCGCAGCTTTGCGATTGAAGAATACGAACAAGAGAATTTTCACGATGAAAATAAAAATTTCTTAAACAAAGCGATCAATCATACGAATTGGAATGCCAAAACTTTCGCCGTCGTCAATACGATCACAGACATTGCGCCGCTGCTCATCATTGCTTTTGCTGGCTATACCGTCATTAACGGGTCGCTTTCAATTGGGACAATGATTGCCTTTGTCGGCTACATTGACCGGATGTACAACCCGATTCGTCGTCTCATTAACTCATCGACGACTTTAACTCAGTCAGTAGCATCAATGGATCGTATTTTTGAGTTTATTGATGAACCGTATGAAGTAACAGATAAGCCGAATGCAAAAGAAGCCAATCACTTAAAAGGTGAGGTAGAATTTAAAGATGTGTCGTTCCGTTACGAACATACACAGGAAGAGATTTTACACAATATCTCCTTGAAAGTAGAAAAAGGTCAAACCGTTGCGCTTGTAGGAATGAGCGGCGGAGGGAAGTCGACACTCGTCAGCTTAATTCCAAGATTTTATGATGTCACAAGCGGATCACTCGAAATTGACGGCATTGATATTAAAGAGTACAAGGCAAGAAGCCTGCGTAATCAAGTCGGAATGGTGCTCCAAGATACATTCTTATTCAGTGACACCATTAAAGAAAATATCGCTGTGGGAGACCCGGAAGCATCTTTTGAGAAAATTGTGTCGGCTGCAAAAGCGGCAAATGCGCATGATTTTATCATGTCTCTTCCTGAAGGATATGACACGAAAGTAGGAGAACGTGGCGTAAAGCTATCGGGCGGTCAAAAACAACGAATTTCAATTGCGAGGGTATTTCTTAAAAATCCACCGCTGCTTATTTTAGACGAAGCGACGTCTGCACTTGATTTAGAAAGTGAACATTACATTCAAGAAGCGATGCAAAAGCTGGCAAAAGATCGCACAACTTTTATAGTTGCGCACCGTTTATCAACGATTACACATGCGGACCTCATTGTGGTCATGGAACAAGGCGAGATTGTGGAAAAAGGAACACATGAAGAATTAATGAACCGAGACAGCCACTATCGCCATCTATTTACCATTCAAACATTAAATTAGTAGAAGCCTATCCGATTCTAGCGGATAGGCTTTTTTATGCTTGTCAAAAACATGACATATTTCCCAGCTTGTCTCAATACAATTTTAAAAAGTATGACGGGGTGGTGAAGATGTGAAAGAACAAGAAGTATTGCTAGATGTCAAACAGCTGTCCATTGCCTTTCAGCAAAAAAAGCAGAGAGTGCCGATCGTTCATGACATCTCATTCTCTATTCAAAAAGGAGAAACCTTAGGTATTGTGGGCGAATCTGGCTGCGGGAAAAGCATCACATCGATGTCTTTAATGGGGCTGAATCACCAAACAGAAACAACAGGTCACATACAATTTGAAGGTCAAAACCTGCTGTCACTGTCGGAGAAACAATGGCGAGAGGTCAGAGGGAATGACATCTCAATGATTTTTCAGGAACCCATGACTTCTCTCAATCCACTCATGACCATCGGCAAGCAAATGACAGAAGCCCTTTTTACACATCAGACTATCAGCCAAAAAGAAGCAAAAGTGAAGGCAGTAGATTTGCTTCAAACGGTAGGCCTGAAACAAGCAGCGTCATTACTCAAAAAATATCCACATGAACTATCGGGCGGCATGCGTCAGCGTGTGATGATTGCGATGGCGATGCTGTGTCACCCAAAGCTCATGATTGCAGATGAACCAACGACTGCACTTGATGTCACCATCCAAGCACAAATTCTTCGTTTGCTCAAAAAGTTAAATGAAGAGATGGACACCGCTATTTTATTTATTACTCATGATTTAGGCGTCGTGCGGCAAATATGCCAGCGTGTCATGATTATGTATGCCGGTCGAATCGTAGAAGAAGGAACCGTTGACCGTATTTTTCAAAAACCTCTGCATCCCTACACGAAAGGTCTTTTCGCCTCTGTTCCATCATTTAAAGAGAAAAAAGAAAAACTCATGTCTATTCCGGGTCATGTACCTAAGCCAGGAGCTATTCGGTCCGGCTGTCAATTTGCACCACGCTGTCCATATCAAATGACGCAATGTCTTGAAAAAGACCCATCTTTACAATCCATTTCACACAATCACCGCGTCGCATGTTTTCTAATGGAAGGAGGAGAAGACACTGAATCACCCACTATTGCAAGTGAATCAACTGACGAAGCGTTATGACACATCGGCATTTTTTTCTAAACACAAACAGACGACTTTGGCTTTAAATCAAGTGTCCTTTCATGTGAAAGAAGGAGAGACGCTCGGCATTGTGGGCGAATCTGGCTGCGGGAAATCAACCCTTGGCAAAAGCTTAATGAGATTAATCGAACCGACTTCTGGCTCAATCCAAATGAAAGGACAAGAAGTGACGCTTCTGAAAGAACGAGACATGCGTTCCTTCAGAAAAGACATTCAAATGATCTTCCAAGATCCATACGCTTCCTTAAATCCACGAATGAAAATCAAAGACATTTTAGAAGAACCGCTCATTGTCCATAAACATGGAACAAAAGCAGAAAGACAAAAGCGGGTAAAAGAGATGCTGCACATTGTTGGGTTTGACCCATCTTATGGAGATCGATATGCGCACCAATTCAGCGGCGGTCAGAGGCAGCGTATTGGAATTGCTAGGGCGCTGATTACTCATCCAAGTCTTGTGATTGCCGATGAGCCAGTTTCCGCTTTAGATGTATCGGTTCAAGCGCAAATTTTGAATTTAATGCTCGAATTGCAAAAGACGCTTTCTCTGACGTACTTGTTTATTTCTCACGATCTAGGCGTTGTCAAGTATATGAGCGACCGAATTGCAGTGATGTACGCTGGCCGTATTGTAGAAATGGGTCCTGCGGAGGACGTATTTCACAAGCCGCTTCATCCTTATACATCGCTTCTTCTGACATCCATTCCACATATGGATCACGTGCTGGAAACGCAGGATGTGTCAGCGGAAGAATCCACCCTGGTGTCAGAAGATGGCTGTCCTTTCTATAAAAGATGTCCAAAAAGGTGGGCGCAATGCTTGCAAGCTGTTCCGCCTTTGTATGAGGAGGAAACAGGTCATGCAGCTGCGTGCTATTTATATCAAAAGGAGGAACACAATGAAGAAGACATGGTTATTCAGTAGTTTCATTTTTGTGCTGGCACTTGCGTTATTTTTAGGGGGCTGTTCATCTTCATCAACATCAGAAGAAAAAGCCACAAAAGACACTCTCGTATTCGGCAGAGGAGGGGACTCTACGTCACTTGATCCGATTACAACAACAGAAGGCGAAACCTTCAAGGTCACAGAGAATATGTTTGAAAAGCTTTTGAATTACGGTGAAAAAGACACGACCATCCATCCGGGCCTCGCAACAGAATGGGATGTTGCAAAGGACGGAAAATCGTACACGTTCTACTTAAGAGAAGGTGTGAAATTTCACGATGGCACAGACTTTAATGCAGAAGCAGTGAAATTCAACTTTGACCGCTGGATGAATGGAGATGCCGAAAAATTTCCTTACTACGGCATGTTTGGCGGCTATAAAAAAGATAAAGGGCATGTCATTAAAGACATCATCGTCAAAGGAGAGCATGAAATTGAATTTCAGCTCAAACGCCCGCAAGCAACATTTCTGAAAAACATCGCCATGTCACCATTTGGTATCGCCAGTCCTGCAGCAGTTGAAAAAAGCGGTGATTCATTTAGAGAAAACCCAGTTGGCACAGGACCATTTAAGTTTAAAGAATGGAAGCAGAACGACCGTATTGTCTTAGAAAAGAACGAAGATTACTGGCAAAAAGATAAACCAAAACTGAAACAAATCATTTTCCGCTCTATTCCTGAAAACTCTGCTCGTTTAAATGCGCTTAAAACAGGCGAAATTGACTTAATGGACGGCGTCAATCCGTCCGATTTAGATGGCATTAAAACAGACAAAGCGCTCCAGCTGATTGAAAGACCATCCATGAACGTAGGTTATATCGGGTTGACAGTGACTAGAAAGCCGCTTGATAACAAGTTGGTTCGTCAGGCACTCAATTATGCAGTTGATAAAGAATCAATCATCGAGTCGTTTTATGGAGGGCTTGCTGAACCAGCAAAAAATCCACTTCCTCCGTCATTAGAAGGCTACAATGACGAGATTGAGCCATATCCATATGATCCGGAAAAAGCAAAAGAACTATTGAAAGAGGCAGGCTTCCCTGACGGTTTTCGCATCAAGCTTTGGGCAATGCCTGTGCCGCGTCCATATATGCCAGACGGGATGAAGGTAGCTGAAGTCATTCAGTCAAACTTTGAAAAAGTTGGTGTCAAAGCCGAAATCGTCACATATGATTGGGCGACTTATTTAGATAAAGCAAGTAAAGGCGAAGCAGATGTGTTCTTATTAGGATGGACAGGGGACAATGGCGATCCTGATAATTTCATCTATACATTATTAGATAAAGACAGTATTGGCGGCAACAACTATACATTCTTCCAAAACGATAAAATGCATGACATCCTCATTGAAGCGCAGACCGATACGGATCAAAAGAAGCGAAATGAATTATATCAAGAAGCTCAAGAAATCATTCATGATGAAGCGCCTTGGATTCCATTAGTCCATTCAATTCCAATGCTTGCTGCATCTAAAGATTTAAAAGGCTACCAGCCGCATCCGACTGGTTCCGAAGCATTGACTGACGTATATTTCGAATAAGCAAATAAGGGAGATCGTTCGATCTCCCTTATCCAAACAATGAAAAGGCGGTGAAAGCTGTTTGTTTGCTTATTGTATGAAGCGAGCAGGAATGCTCATTCCAGTACTGATCGGAATGACCTTAGTTGTATTTTCTATTATTCGGTTTATCCCTGGAAATCCGGCGCAGGTCATCTTAGGACAGCGGGCAACGAAAGAAGCAGTAGAGCAATTGACGATTCAGCTTGGTTTAGACCAGCCGTGGTACGTACAATATGGTCACTACATGCTGGGGCTTTTAAAAGGCGATCTAGGGACTTCCATACGAACAGGAGCGGCTATTGCCCAGGAAATGAAGCCTTACTTATTCGCTACATTAGAATTGACTTTCTTCGCTATGTTGCTGGCGATTATTGTCGGTGTGAATGCCGGAATCATTAGTGCGTGGTTTAAACATTCTTTCTTTGATTATGTGGCCATGTTTATTGCGCTCATTGGGGTGTCCATGCCGATTTTCTGGTTAGGCTTAATGGGACAGTGGCTATTCTCGATTGAATTAGGTATTTTGCCGACTACAGGACGAGAAAACGTCAGAAATCCGGTAGAGTCGATCACCTATATTCATACGCTGGACACGCTTTTGCAAGGACGATTTGATCAATTCTTTGACAGCATCAAGCATTTAATTTTACCAAGTACCGCTCTCGCAACGATTCCTGCTGCGATTATTGCAAGGATTACGAGGGCAAGTATGCTGGAAGTTCTTCATTCAGATTTTATTCGAACAGCAAAAGCAAAAGGGGTACGTTCATTTTTCATCATTTATCAGCATGGGCTGAAAAATGCGCTCATTCCGATTTTAACGATTATTGGTCTTCAAACAGGTCTCTTGCTAGGCGGAGCCATTTTAACAGAAACGATCTTTGCTTGGCCGGGAATTGGGCGGTATATTTACGATGCCATTAGCTATCGTGATTATCCTGTCATTCAAACTGGCATTCTTGTTGTAGCGCTCATATTTGTGCTGATCAATTTCATTGTGGATATCTTGTATGCAGTCATTGATCCGAGGATTAAATACTAGAGAAGGGAGAGTGACGACATGGAAGCGCAAAAAGAGCTTCAAGCACCTGAACAAAAGGAAGAACGCTCTCAATCACTGATTCTTGAATCGATGAAACTGTTCTTTCAGCACAAGCTGGCGGTCATTGGCACTGTGATTGTCTTTTTATTTCTGATCCTAGCAATCTTTGCACCGCTCATTGCTCCTTATGGAATCAACGAGCAGTCACTAGGCGAACGATTTAGTGCCCCTTCGGCTGCACATTGGTTTGGTACGGATGATTTCGGGAGAGACATATTTTCTAGAGTCGTGCATGGAGCTCGGATTTCATTATGGGTGGGTTTCTTCTCCGTTCTCGGGTCGGTTATTTTAGGGACATTGCTTGGATTGATGGCAGGTTACGGCGGCAGATTGCTGGATGCTGTCATCTCAAGACTATTTGATATTTTACTCGCTTTTCCTAGCATTCTATTAGCGATTGCGATCGTTTCCATCTTAGGCCCTTCCTTACAAAATGCCCTTATTGCCATAGCGATTATTAACGTCCCGACTTTTGGGCGGCTGGTTCGTTCAAAGGTGCTGAGCATTAAGCAAGAAGAATATGTTTTAGCAGCAAAGGCAGTCGGGATGTCACACCGCCGCATCGTTCTTCGTCACATTCTGCCAAATAGTATGGTGCCGGTGATCGTTCAGGCGACGCTTGCGATTGGTACAGCCATTATCGAAGCGGCGGCTTTAGGATTTTTAGGATTAGGTGCACAAGCGCCAAGTCCAGAGTGGGGGAAAATGCTTGCCGATGCGAGACCTTATCTCGTACAAGCGCCATGGACTTTATTTTTCCCGGGGATTGCGATCATGCTGACGGTTCTTGGCTTTAACTTGATGGGAGATGGATTAAGAGACACCCTTGATCCTAAAATGAAGAAAATAAAATAAGACCGATTCTAAGAATCGGTCACAGCGTTTAGGCAAACCCTCGCATTCGTTGTTAGTCCTGCGTGCCGGTGCTCACGAATATGGCATTCGCTCCGCTCCAGTACTCGTCCTTCCTTGATTTCAAGGGTTTTCAACTACGCTGAAAAGAAGACAAAGGGCTAAAATAATTTTAGCCCTTTGTCAAAAATGTAAGCCCGATTGTTAGAATCGGGCTTTTGTATTTAAGCTTCTTTTTCTTCTGTCTCAATCTCACTATCTTTTGGGTGATACGTTTGGAAGCTTGTAATCAAAGTATCTAGATGCTCCAATTCATCACGGTATTCAATAATACTCGACATCACATTCAGCATATTGTAATCGAGTAAGTCGTTTTCTTGATTTTGCTGGTGTTGAATAAATGATTTCGTTAATGCTTCAAGACGAAGAGAGCATTCATTCTGAAAATCATCGTCCTGCGGTTTCATTTTTCCAACAAACTTCATCAAGGTACGTTCATGCCAATAAAGCAAATAATCAATCTCATCTGTTAAGCTCTCTCTGAAATGCTCTGGCATCAAATGAATTTCATTTTCTAACTTATGAAGCTTTTTCAGCAAGTACAGCGCTCGATTAGACGTCATGATTGCCTGTCTGAATAAAACAAGCTTTCTAGATTTGACATAAGTTGTTTTCTTTAAATAGCTTCGTTCTTCTTTGTATAACAAGTAAATGTGATCTAATTTGATCATGCGTTCTTTTATTTGATCGATGTCATCCTTTAAAGTGGAATGATCAGTAGACTGTCTGGAGCTCAGACGGATCCATTTTAAAATCTCCTCCGTATTTTCCATAATGTGATGAACAAGCTTTGTTTCATACTTTGGCGGCAGGAAAATCAAATTCACTAAAAATGAAGAAAGTACGCCTAACACCACAGTTGCTGTTCGAATTAAGGCAAAGGAAAGGAAATGATCCCCTGCACTTTCTAAAATCGCGATGACGGTTACGAGTGCAATCGGAATCGTGTGTTCAATCTTCAGCTTTAAATTAATCGCAATGACCATGACGGCAGTTAAGCCGATGATGACTGGTCCTGTGCCAAAAAGCAGACCGAACGTAATGGCAAGTGCTGCTCCAATAATATTGGCTTGCACTTGATCAACAATCGTTAAAAATGATCGATAAATAGATGGCTGGATAGCAAATACAGCTGCAATTCCCGCGAAGACGGGTGTCGGCAACCCAAGCCATGTTGCCAGGTAAAGCGCGAGTACAATGGCAATACCAGTTTTTAAAATACGGGCTCCAAGTTTCATTGGTTTTGTCCCTGCATTCCTTTCTTTTCGATAATAGATGACCACTTGTCATATATCATAAATATTTTGATGAAACAACTAAGTAATATACAGCGGTCTTCCGAAATATTCAAGTGATTTTTGAAAGTTCATGAAAACATCAAAAGAAGGTATTGAGAAAAAATGTAACAGATTCACTCGCTTTTGACAATCAAGAGCTGGTAAATAAAAAAACAGACGCATGAATTTACGTCTGTTTTTCTCTTCATTATGATTGTTTCAGCTGTTCAAACGCGTGATCTACTGCTTTGAGCGTTTCAGAAATATCATTTTCAGTATGTGCAATGGTTAAGAACCAAGCTTCATATTTAGAAGGAGCGAGGTTAATACCTTGTGCGAGCATGAATTTAAAGAAACGGGCGAACATTTCACCATCCGTATTTTCAGCCTGCTCGTAGTTCACGATCGTTTCCTTTGTAAAATAAATGGTGAGAGCACCTTTTAAGCGATTCACTGTAATATCTACTTGATGTTTTTTTGCGTGGGCTAAAATTCCCTCTTCTAACATGGCCCCGAGTTGATCAAGACGTTCGTACACCCCGTCTTCTTTTAACACTTCCAAGCATGCAATACCAGAAAGGATGGAGGCGGGATTACCTGCCATCGTACCAGCTTGGTAGGCTGGTCCAAGCGGGGCGACTTGCTCCATAATTTCTTTTTTACCGCCGTAAGCGCCGATTGGAAGACCGCCGCCGATAATTTTACCTAATGCAGTGAGGTCAGGTTTTACTTGAAGCAAGTCCTGTGCACCACCATACATAAAGCGGAAAGCTGTAATGACTTCATCATAGATGACTAGAGCCCCTTTTTCATGAGTCAGGTCATTCACCTGCTGCAGGAAACCGTCTTTAGGCTCTACGATGCCAAAGTTCCCGACAATTGGCTCAACAAGAACAGCTGCTACTTCATCACCCCAGCGGTCTAATGCTTCTTTGTAGCTGTCTATATCGTTGAATGGAACCGTAATGACTTCATTGGCAATACTTTTAGGCACGCCCGCTGAATCTGGTGTTCCTAAAGTGGAAGGTCCAGAGCCGGCCGCAACTAGCACAAGATCAGAATGGCCGTGGTAACATCCGGCAAACTTAATGATCTTTGTTCTGCCTGTATAAGCGCGAGCGACACGGATTGTCGTCATCACAGCTTCTGTACCTGAATTGACAAAACGAACTTTGTCCAAAGCAGGCATCGCTTCCTTCAGCATCTTAGCAAAAGTGACTTCATGCTTCGTTGGTGTTCCGTAAAGGACACCCGTCTCGGCTGCTTTCGTGATGGCTTTTGTAATATGAGGATGAGCATGTCCCGTAATAATTGGACCGTATGCTGCTAAATAGTCGATATAACGGTTTCCGTCAACATCCCAAAAATAAGCGCCTTCGCCTTTTTCCATTGCAACAGGTGACCCGCCGCCCACTGCTTTATATGAACGAGATGGGCTGTTAACCCCTCCAACAATATGCTCCAGCGCCTCTTGATGTAATTTTTCTGATTCGGTGAATTTCATAAATAGCCTCCTATCTCAACGTATCACGTCGTCTATCATTATTTTAACATGCCGATGCAAGCGTCCTTAGTTGAATATCTTCTCGAAATTGGATAGGCTAATGAAAAAATAGGTTGGAGGGATTGTATCATGACAATCGAAGTGGGGCAGCAAGTACCTGATATTGAATTACTTGGTGATAATGGAGAGAAAGTAAAGCTCTCTGATTTTAAAGGGAAACACATTGTCCTTTATTTTTATCCAAAAGATATGACGCCGGGGTGCACAACGGAAGCTTGTGATTTCCGTGACCGCCATCAAAGCTTTGCGGAATTAGATGCTGTGATCATCGGCGTAAGCCCAGACGGTCAAGATAAGCACCAAAAGTTTAAAGAAAAACATGACTTACCTTTCCTGCTTCTTGTAGATGACGAACAAAAATTGTCTGAAGCTTTCGGTGTATGGAAGCTGAAAAAGAACTTTGGTAAGGAATACATGGGAATTGAACGCTCAACGTTTCTTATTAATAAAGAAGGAAAGCTTGTGAAAGAGTGGCGTAAAGTAAAGGTGAAAGATCATGTGGAAGAAGCGCTTGAGGAACTGAAAGCTCACGCTTAATATGTTGACGTAATGAGATCGGCAGTCGTGCCGGTCTTTTTTGTATAGAAGAATAGGTAAAAAAGAGGATTGTAATTGACAAAGTTTCGGCTCTGGGGGTACACTATTTATAAAGATTATAATATAAGAATATTTTTGAAAAGAGAGGTGCATGATGAAATGGCTGCTCACGAACTAAAAGATGCTTTAGACGCTCTAAAAGAAACCGGTGTTCGAATTACTCCGCAGCGCCATGCCATCTTGGAGTTTCTCGTAAATTCTATGACACACCCAACCGCGGACGATATATATAAGGCACTTGAAGGGAAATTTCCTAATATGAGTGTAGCAACGGTTTACAACAATTTACGAGTCTTCCGGGAATCTGGATTAGTAAAAGAATTAACGTATGGGGATTCCTCAAGCCGATTTGATTTTGCGACATCTGACCATTACCATGCGATTTGTGAAAATTGCGGAAAGATCGTTGACTTTCACTATCCTGGCCTTGATGAAGTAGAACAGCTTGCATCCCATGTGACAGGTTTTACAGTAAGTCATCATCGCTTGGAGATCTATGGCACTTGTCAAGAATGTGCAAAAAAAGAAAATCATTAATGAAAAAGCTGACCAGTTGAATGGTCAGCTTATTTTTATGACTTTTTTCGATTGTAGGATTCATCAAACTCTTTGCCTTCTAATGCTGGATCGAGTGTAAGCGGTTCTCGGCAATGCATGCACATATCCACTCGTCCGAGCACCTTTGTTTCCTTCTCACAGCCTGGACAAATTACTCGTACAGCCTTTGTAGAAAGCATACCGATCCAAAAGTAAACGGCTGTACTCAATCCAATCGATAACACGCCGAGTAGCATAAAGAAGGTCGACAGCCAGACCGATTCCTTGAAGAACACACCGATATACATGATCAAAAAACCAACAAAAACCAAACTAAGTGCAAATGTTCTGATTTTATTAATCTTACTGGAGTATTTCGCCATCCCTAGTCCCCCTTATCTCCAATATAGCACATTTTACCTTTCTGTTTGAATTAGTTATAGAGTTTTGTGAATAAATTGCTTATAATGATTCAATGATCTTTTTTCATGTATTGAAGGAATTTTGATTCTATGAGGAGAAATACATAGCATTAGAGAAGAACCTTACACCCGAGTATTGGAGGAATCACTATGGAAAATCTTCTCCGTCCTATTTATCAAGAGAGAGCAAGTCATCCAGATACATTAGCTGTGATTATAGTAGAAAGAAGACATAAAGTATCTTCTGAGACGGATAACTTTGATGCAGCGCTTCTAGTCATCGTAAAGGATGCGGAAGAACCGTTATTTATTAAGCACTATGAATCCTGTCACCAAACAGCTTCTTTAAATGTTGTCACAGATGATCAGTTGAAGGAATGGATTACCTTAGGTACCAACAGACGGATTATTGATTGGATTTTAAACGGAAAAGTCCTGTTTGATCGAAATGAATATATTTTCAACTTGATTGATGAACTGAGTACATTCCCGTTTTCTAACCGCAAGCTCAAAATTGGTTTAGAATATGGCAAGCTCATTCGCAGATATATAGAAGGAAAAGCATTTTTTGAATCAAATCAATTCCTCGATGCATATAATTCCATTGTGCATGCCCTGCATCATCTGGCGCGTATTGAAGTGATTGATAAAGGCTTCCACCCAGAAGTGACCGTTTGGAACCAAGTACGTCATATGGAGCCGGAAGTATATAAACTTTATTCAGAGTTGATTGAAAGCCACGAAAGTCTTCATAAGCGGTTAGAACTTTTATTCCTAGCGAATGATTTCTTGATTCATTCAAAAGCAGAAATTGGTGCGGCTCATTTGCGTCATGTCATGGAACAGCAGGATATTTGGCTGTTTGGCGAGCTTCTTGCACATCCTGATCTCAAACATTTCACACCTGATCTTAGTGTGATGATTGATTTCTTTGTGGAAAAAGGAATTGTGCTAGTAGAGCCAATTGAGACGAAGGGGCAAAAAATCTATCATCGAGGATATTTTGTTAAAAAAGATATTGACGTATGAATATTATGATGGTATATTATTAAACGTCGCTAATGAGCAACTGAGTTGCTTTGAAAGAAAAGCGGACAAAAAGAAATTCAGAAAAACACTTGACGCACACGGTGCTCAAATGTTATATTAAGAAAGTCGCCTCTGAGCGATAACGAAGATGATCTTTGAAAACTAAACAAGACAAAACGTACCTGTTAATTCGAGTTTTTATAAAAAAATCCTATGATACATCATAGGTAGTCAGTCAAACGCTGACGAGGCAGGAAATGATCACATGCTAAGTTCGCTACATCGTGTAGCAACGCATGTGTGATATGCATCCTGCATACCTCGGAGAGTTTGATCCTGGCTCAGGACGAACGCTGGCGGCGTGCCTAATACATGCAAGTCGAGCGGACAGAAGGGAGCTTGCTCCCGGATGTTAGCGGCGGACGGGTGAGTAACACGTGGGTAACCTGCCTGTAAGACTGGGATAACTCCGGGAAACCGGAGCTAATACCGGATAGTTCCTTGAACCGCATGGTTCAAGGATGAAAGACGGTTTCGGCTGTCACTTACAGATGGACCCGCGGCGCATTAGCTAGTTGGTGAGGTAACGGCTCACCAAGGCGACGATGCGTAGCCGACCTGAGAGGGTGATCGGCCACACTGGGACTGAGACACGGCCCAGACTCCTACGGGAGGCAGCAGTAGGGAATCTTCCGCAATGGACGAAAGTCTGACGGAGCAACGCCGCGTGAGTGATGAAGGTTTTCGGATCGTAAAGCTCTGTTGTTAGGGAAGAACAAGTGCAAGAGTAACTGCTTGCACCTTGACGGTACCTAACCAGAAAGCCACGGCTAACTACGTGCCAGCAGCCGCGGTAATACGTAGGTGGCAAGCGTTGTCCGGAATTATTGGGCGTAAAGGGCTCGCAGGCGGTTTCTTAAGTCTGATGTGAAAGCCCCCGGCTCAACCGGGGAGGGTCATTGGAAACTGGGAAACTTGAGTGCAGAAGAGGAGAGTGGAATTCCACGTGTAGCGGTGAAATGCGTAGAGATGTGGAGGAACACCAGTGGCGAAGGCGACTCTCTGGTCTGTAACTGACGCTGAGGAGCGAAAGCGTGGGGAGCGAACAGGATTAGATACCCTGGTAGTCCACGCCGTAAACGATGAGTGCTAAGTGTTAGGGGGTTTCCGCCCCTTAGTGCTGCAGCTAACGCATTAAGCACTCCGCCTGGGGAGTACGGTCGCAAGACTGAAACTCAAAGGAATTGACGGGGGCCCGCACAAGCGGTGGAGCATGTGGTTTAATTCGAAGCAACGCGAAGAACCTTACCAGGTCTTGACATCCTCTGACAACCCTAGAGATAGGGCTTTCCCTTCGGGGACAGAGTGACAGGTGGTGCATGGTTGTCGTCAGCTCGTGTCGTGAGATGTTGGGTTAAGTCCCGCAACGAGCGCAACCCTTGATCTTAGTTGCCAGCATTCAGTTGGGCACTCTAAGGTGACTGCCGGTGACAAACCGGAGGAAGGTGGGGATGACGTCAAATCATCATGCCCCTTATGACCTGGGCTACACACGTGCTACAATGGACAGAACAAAGGGCTGCGAGACCGCAAGGTTTAGCCAATCCCACAAATCTGTTCTCAGTTCGGATCGCAGTCTGCAACTCGACTGCGTGAAGCTGGAATCGCTAGTAATCGCGGATCAGCATGCCGCGGTGAATACGTTCCCGGGCCTTGTACACACCGCCCGTCACACCACGAGAGTTTGCAACACCCGAAGTCGGTGAGGTAACCTTTATGGAGCCAGCCGCCGAAGGTGGGGCAGATGATTGGGGTGAAGTCGTAACAAGGTAGCCGTATCGGAAGGTGCGGCTGGATCACCTCCTTTCTAAGGATATATGGAGCAGCGTACGTTTTTCGTCTTGTTTAGTTTTGAAGGATCATTCCTTCAAAACATGTCTCTAGCGAGACAGGATTGTTCTTTGAAAACTAGATAACAATAAGTAATACATTCACATTGAATGCAATGCAAAGTTCATCACACATAGTGATTCTTTCTAAAGTAAGAAATGGTTAAGTTAGAAAGGGCGCACGGTGGATGCCTTGGCACTAGGAGCCGATGAAGGACGGGACGAACACCGATATGCTTCGGGGAGCTGTAAGCAAGCTTTGATCCGGAGATTTCCGAATGGGGAAACCCACTGCTCGTAATGGAGTAGTATCCATACTTGAATACATAGAGTATGAGAAGGCATACCCGGGGAACTGAAACATCTAAGTACCCGGAGGAAGAGAAAGCAAATGCGATTCCCTGAGTAGCGGCGAGCGAAACGGGAACAGCCCAAACCAAGAGGCTTGCCTCTTGGGGTTGTAGGACACTCTATACGGAGTTACAAAGGAACGATATAAGCGAAGAGGTCTGGAAAGGCCCGCCAAAGAAGGTAACAGCCCTGTAACTGAAATGTTGTTCTCTCCAGAGTGGATCCTGAGTACGGCGGAACACGTGAAATTCCGTCGGAATCCGGGAGGACCATCTCCCAAGGCTAAATACTCCCTAGTGACCGATAGTGAACCAGTACCGTGAGGGAAAGGTGAAAAGCACCCCGGAAGGGGAGTGAAATAGATCCTGAAACCGTGTGCCTACAAGTAGTCAGAGCCCGTTAACGGGTGATGGCGTGCCTTTTGTAGAATGAACCGGCGAGTTACGATCCCGTGCAAGGTTAAGCAGAAGATGCGGAGCCGCAGCGAAAGCGAGTCTGAATAGGGCGCATGAGTACGTGGTCGTAGACCCGAAACCAGGTGATCTACCCATGTCCAGGGTGAAGTTCAGGTAACACTGAATGGAGGCCCGAACCCACGCACGTTGAAAAGTGCGGGGATGAGGTGTGGGTAGGGGTGAAATGCCAATCGAACCTGGAGATAGCTGGTTCTCTCCGAAATAGCTTTAGGGCTAGCCTCAAGGTAAGAGTCTCGGAGGTAGAGCACTGATTGGACTAGGGGCCCCTACCGGGTTACCGAATTCAGTCAAACTCCGAATGCCGATGACTTATCCTTGGGAGTCAGACTGCGAGTGATAAGATCCGTAGTCGAAAGGGAAACAGCCCAGACCGCCAGCTAAGGTCCCAAAGTATACGTTAAGTGGAAAAGGATGTGGAGTTGCTTAGACAACCAGGATGTTGGCTTAGAAGCAGCCACCATTTAAAGAGTGCGTAATAGCTCACTGGTCGAGTGACTCTGCGCCGAAAATGTACCGGGGCTAAACGTATCACCGAAGCTGCGGACTGTTCTTACGAACAGTGGTAGGAGAGCGTTCTAAGTGCAGTGAAGTCAGACCGGAAGGACTGGTGGAGCGCTTAGAAGTGAGAATGCCGGTATGAGTAGCGAAAGACGGGTGAGAATCCCGTCCACCGAATGCCTAAGGTTTCCTGAGGAAGGCTCGTCCGCTCAGGGTTAGTCGGGACCTAAGCCGAGGCCGAAAGGCGTAGGCGATGGACAACAGGTTGATATTCCTGTACCACCTCCTCACCATTTGAGCAATGGGGGGACGCAGGAGGATAGGGTAAGCGCGGTATTGGATATCCGCGTCCAAGCAGTTAGGCTGGGAAATAGGCAAATCCGTTTCCCGTGAAGGCTGAGCTGTGATGGCGAGCGAAATTTAGTAGCGAAGTTCCTGATTCCACACTGCCAAGAAAAGCCTCTAGCGAGGTGAGAGGTGCCCGTACCGCAAACCGACACAGGTAGGCGAGGAGAGAATCCTAAGGTGATCGAGAGAACTCTCGTTAAGGAACTCGGCAAAATGACCCCGTAACTTCGGGAGAAGGGGTGCTTCTTAGGGTGTTAAAGCCCCGAGAAGCCGCAGTGAATAGGCCCAGGCGACTGTTTAGCAAAAACACAGGTCTCTGCGAAGCCGTAAGGCGAAGTATAGGGGCTGACGCCTGCCCGGTGCTGGAAGGTTAAGAGGAGCGCTTAGCGTAAGCGAAGGTGCGAATTGAAGCCCCAGTAAACGGCGGCCGTAACTATAACGGTCCTAAGGTAGCGAAATTCCTTGTCGGGTAAGTTCCGACCCGCACGAAAGGCGCAACGATCTGGGCACTGTCTCAACGAGAGACTCGGTGAAATTATAGTACCTGTGAAGATGCAGGTTACCCGCGACAGGACGGAAAGACCCCGTGGAGCTTTACTGCAGCCTGATATTGAATGTTGGTACAGCTTGTACAGGATAGGTAGGAGCCTTGGAAACCGGAGCGCTAGCTTCGGTGGAGGCATCGGTGGGATACTACCCTGGCTGTATTGACCTTCTAACCCGCTGCCCTTATCGGGCAGGGAGACAGTGTCAGGTGGGCAGTTTGACTGGGGCGGTCGCCTCCTAAAATGTAACGGAGGCGCCCAAAGGTTCCCTCAGAATGGTTGGAAATCATTCGCAGAGTGTAAAGGCACAAGGGAGCTTGACTGCGAGACCTACAAGTCGAGCAGGGACGAAAGTCGGGCTTAGTGATCCGGTGGTTCCGCATGGAAGGGCCATCGCTCAACGGATAAAAGCTACCCCGGGGATAACAGGCTTATCTCCCCCAAGAGTCCACATCGACGGGGAGGTTTGGCACCTCGATGTCGGCTCATCGCATCCTGGGGCTGTAGTCGGTCCCAAGGGTTGGGCTGTTCGCCCATTAAAGCGGTACGCGAGCTGGGTTCAGAACGTCGTGAGACAGTTCGGTCCCTATCCGTCGCGGGCGCAGGAAATTTGAGAGGAGCTGTCCTTAGTACGAGAGGACCGGGATGGACGCACCGCTGGTGTACCAGTTGTTCTGCCAAGGGCATCGCTGGGTAGCTATGTGCGGACGGGATAAGTGCTGAAAGCATCTAAGCATGAAGCCCCCCTCAAGATGAGATTTCCCATTCCGCAAGGAAGTAAGATCCCTGAAAGATGATCAGGTTGATAGGTCTGAGGTGGAAGCGTGGTGACACGTGGAGCTGACAGATACTAATAGATCGAGGACTTAACCTATATTCTAATGTGAAAAATGAACATTGTTATCTAGTTTTGAGAGAACATTTTTCAAAAATCTCTTGATTTATTTGTAATACATAGTATAATATCTTTTGTCACTAAATTGTCTGGTGATGATGGCGAAGAGGTCACACCCGTTCCCATACCGAACACGGAAGTTAAGCTCTTCAGCGCCGATGGTAGTTGGGGGTTTCCCCCTGTGAGAGTAGGACATCGCCAGGCTTTCTTCATTCCGCAGTAGCTCAGTGGTAGAGCTATCGGCTGTTAACCGATCGGTCGTAGGTTCGAATCCTACCTGCGGAGCCAATTTGGAGAGCTGTCCGAGTGGCCGAAGGAGCACGATTGGAAATCGTGTAGGCGGTAACCCCGTCTCAAGGGTTCGAATCCCTTGCTCTCCGCCACAATTTACATAATAAAGGGCCCGTTGGTCAAGCGGTTAAGACACCGCCCTTTCACGGCGGTAACACGGGTTCGAATCCCGTACGGGTCACCATTTTTATAGAAATACATACCAGCATTTTATTCGGAGGATTAGCTCAGCTGGGAGAGCATCTGCCTTACAAGCAGAGGGTCGGCGGTTCGAGCCCGTCATCCTCCACCATATCTTTTATATCGTCGCGGGGTGGAGCAGTTCGGTAGCTCGTCGGGCTCATAACCCGAAGGTCGCAGGTTCAAATCCTGCCCCCGCAACCAAATTTATCTTTATTGGTCCGGTAGTTCAGTTGGTTAGAATGCCTGCCTGTCACGCAGGAGGTCGCGGGTTCGAGTCCCGTCCGGACCGCCATTTTTTAAAAAGAATACTTGGCTCGGTAGCTCAGTTGGTAGAGCAACGGACTGAAAATCCGTGTGTCGGCGGTTCGATTCCGTCCCGAGCCACCACTATTTGCCGGTGTAGCTCAATTGGTAGAGCAACTGACTTGTAATCAGTAGGTTGGGGGTTCAAGTCCTCTTGCCGGCACTGTTTTTCAAATGTGGAGGGGTAGCGAAGTGGCTAAACGCGGCGGACTGTAAATCCGCTCCCTCCGGGTTCGGCGGTTCGAATCCGCCCCCCTCCACCATTTTTATTTTCATAGGGGCATAGTTTAACGGTAGAACAGAGGTCTCCAAAACCTCCGGTGTGGGTTCGATTCCTACTGCCCCTGCCAATTATATGATTCATAACATCTATGGCGGTTGTGGCGAAGTGGTTAACGCACCAGATTGTGGCTCTGGCACTCGTGGGTTCGATTCCCATCAATCGCCCCATTTTATTATTGGGCTATAGCCAAGCGGTAAGGCAACGGACTTTGACTCCGTCATGCGTTGGTTCGAATCCAGCTAGCCCAGTTGATATGCGGAAGTAGTTCAGTGGTAGAACACCACCTTGCCAAGGTGGGGGTCGCGGGTTCGAATCCCGTCTTCCGCTCCAATTATGGCGGCATAGCCAAGTGGTAAGGCAGAGGTCTGCAAAACCTTTATCCCCGGTTCAAATCCGGGTGTCGCCTTTTTTGAAAAGACTGCCGGGGTGGTGGAATTGGCAGACACACAGGACTTAAAATCCTGCGGTAGGTGACTACCGTGCCGGTTCAAGTCCGGCCCTCGGCACCATTTTTTATTTATTATAAGTTGCGCTCTTTAATGATCATGCCGGTGTGGCGGAATTGGCAGACGCGCACGACTCAAAATCGTGTTCCTCACGGAGTGCCGGTTCGACCCCGGCCACCGGTATCTAGTTTAAGATATTCTTTATTATCGTCAATTACAGAAGAATTAAGGAATATTAACGTTTAAAACGTCTTTCTACAAATTGTAGGAGGGCGTTTTTTATTTGTTGTTTAGCTGATTTTTCACACGGAAAAATTACTTCAAATCGTGTTCAAAGGAGATTAACTTTTACTTTATTGATGGTTACCTTATGATTAAACTAAAGGGGCAGGACAATTGAAGATGGATTGGATCAATTGTACATAGGAGGTGTTGTAATGATTACGGTTAAAAATGCTGAAAGTTATCTTAAAGATAGCATCGGTGAAGAGACCGATGAGATAAATAAGGTTTGGGAAACATTTAAGGCTTTTTCAAAGGAGACCGTTGAGGGCGAAGAAGATAAAGAAATTTTATTTCAGTGTGGTGTCTATGATTTTACAGGAGAGGAACTATTTCATCTTGATTTTGTACGTCAGTTTACAATTTATGAAAAAGATGATTATTCTCACATGGAACAACTGCACTGTGAATTTTTATTTAAACCAACAAGCGAGTTAAAAAAGTTAAAGGTGGTAGAAGAATGGTCAATGGATTATGACGATATAGATCATTTTTTTCATCATATTGAAAGTATTCATGAGTTTAAAATTCCTTTGACTTTAAAGCCGATAAAATCAGCAATATATCAAGAAGAACTTTAATTCTTATTTCATTAACGGCTGCTTTACTTTAAGAGGGTATACCTTGCCTTTTTGGAATCATTTATCACGTAGTGTCGGTTCGACTCCGGCCACCGGTATCTATTAAAAGTTTGGTTTTTACCGTGAACCTAACGTTTCACCCTCGTGGTGAAACGTTTTTTTGTGGTTTAAATGAGTTATTTAGATGAAAATAGAATCCTATTAGAATAGAATGAGCATGTACTACTTTTAACAGAATAAACTTTAGATGATTTGCAACATTTGGTACGATACATTTAACCATATAAGGAAACAGAATGGATTGGCGCATTCACATAAAACAGTGAATTACCTTTGTGTAACTAAATGAATATTTGTGGGTACATACACATCTTTAGCTTGCATCATCATTGTGACCCAGTTTGGGGGAGAATTTATGAAAAAACAAAATGATCATGAAGAGTTATTGACAGGTGGAAATGTCTCCAACGTATATCGTTCAGGAGATACGGTTCGCAGAGAGGTAAAGTCAGACAATATGAATATACAAAAGCTGCTAAAGCATTTAGAAAAAAAGAATTTCTCCTATGCTCCAACGTTTTTGGGGGTTGATGAAAAAGGTAGAGAGATCTTGTCCTTCATTGAAGGTGAGGCCGGTCATGATCCCTTAAAAGAATACATGTACTCTCACAATGCTTTAAAAGAATTAGCGAAAATGCTTAGACTGTACCATGATGCTGTTTGTGATTTTCCCATTTCAGACGATTGGGAACGAATGGACAATACGCCTAACAACATAGAGGTTGTGTGCCATAATGATTTTGCGATGTACAATATTATTTTCAAAAATAAAAAGCCAGTGGGAATCATTGATTTTGATGTAGCTGCCCCTGGTCCAAGGCTTTGGGATATTGCATATACTCTCTATACATGTGTCCCTCTCAGTAGGTTTTTTCGTACTGAAACAGGGGAGGTCGTAAATTATCATACATTAGAGCATGCAGCCCATATAAAGTATAGAGTCAAACTGTTTTTTGAAGCTTATGGTGAGGAAATACCAGAAGATTATGTGGACATGGTGTTGCTGCGTTTAGAAGGTTTATGTCAATACATGAAGCGAAAAGCGAGTGAAGGGGATAGAGCCTTTCAAAAAATGATTCATGACGGGCACCTTGAACATTATCAAAAAGACATACAATTCATTCATGAACACAGAAAAGAATGGATTTGAGGATGCCAAGGGTTTTATAAAAGAAAAAGGACAACTCATCTTTTTACTAGTTTCATGTGGATGTTACAATTGGTTATAATAGTTCAATAAAATGAATGTAAAGAGGCGGAGTTGTTATCTTGCAAATGAAGACGATATTACAGACTATTATTGAAGATGAGCGATCACATGATTATCCGCTTTTTAGACAGTACTGTGTAAGGAAAGAACAGGGTCTGCGTAAAGATGCGTTAAAGGTTCTTCAGTCTTTTGTTAAAGAGATGAATAAGAACGAATTTACAGCACGGCGTTCATTTGTTGTTTGGCTGTTTGATTACATTGAACGTTTTGAGGATGGTCATCATTTGCTTGTGTATCCATTGGTACATGGGGTGATCCACCCTGTTCTTCGAGAGTGGGAAAATATTGATCCAATGGATGTGAGACCGTATCGCTGGCAAGGCTTGTTTGTGCATCAGGGGGAAGGTCTGCCCTATTTATTGAAGGCATTAGAGATGGGAGGCAGCAAAGAGCAGCGAGTGATTGTTCAAATTTGCGAAACCTATTTCTCGGCTTTGTGGTATTCGTTTCATCATATACATGAAGAACTTTATTTAAGCACCTATGAGAAAGATCATGAGCGAATTCAAGGGATTCAAGATGTCATGAAACTGATCGAAGATAAAAATGTTCAAAGCAATGTTGAAAAACTAGCAGTCTACTATAACCAGCTTTTATCGGACTGGAAGGAATTTCAGCAGACGGAGACAAGAGGCTTTGTGAAATGGTGTGCGGATCGTAAGAAGCCCTATGAGTGGGTACAGACATTTTACTATAATCAATAGTTGTTTTTCATAAGAAAAAGGCTGGGGTCAACCCTGCCTTTTTTATTTATGCCATATTCTTTCTATTTCTACATGGTCTGCTTTAAAATATTTCAGGATGTAGACATCTGGATTGCTTAGTTGTTCCCACTCCTTGAATCCAATTGCGGGATCGGCGTGTTTTAGAAGCAGGCTCATAATATTGCCATGAGTGGCGAATAAAGTATGATCTCTTCCTAATTTTATTTGTTCATAGAGTGCCTCTACAATACGATTCATCGCTTCTTGGCTCGACTCTCCGCCTTCACAGGTCATATGCAAGTCCGAAAAACTGAGCTTTAGTTTTTCATACCAATTCTTCATTGGTTGACTGCTTAACCTACGTTCAGAGAGCCGTTTGTCAATTTGTACCTTTATTTGTTTGGCATAAGCAAGGGGCTCAGCGGTTTGAATCGCTCGTTTATAAGGACTTGAGATGATGTGGTTGAGCTGAATGCCGGAAAAAAACTGTGCGAGTTCATGCGATTGTGTGATGCCTTGAGGCGTTAAAGACGCATCCTCGGATTGTCCATCTGCTTGACAGTGTCTGACGAAATAATATGTCTTCATAGGGGGTACACCTTCCTCTAAGTATAAAAAAATCATCCAATATTGGATGAGGGTTCACGAAAGTTGAGGTTCTATTTGTTCGTGTCTGCTTCTTTGTATGGATCTATCAGTTTTGAGGTTAGGTCTAAGTTGAACAAAAAATCATCTATGGTGTCTGTGCCAAAGGGAAGGGTGGAAAAGTTAATTGGGATGCTGTCTTCTTGCGTTTCTGAAGTAATCGGCTGTTTGTGCTGCTTTTTTCTCCAGTTCTTAAACAAGCGCATGTGAGGCCCCCTTTTCTAAAAAAAGATGGATTTATACATAATATACGGGGAGAGTTGTCCGAGCGTCAATTGTTTTCTTCAAAAGGATTTATTACATTTGTACGGAAAGAGCCACAGCTAAGTGCGGATCTTTCCGTGTTTTGACATGGCACGGTGTATGGCTTGTTGTACCTTTCGTTCGCATCTGATGTTGTATGGCTTCTTATGGAGTTTACTCGTCTTAAATTGACCAATTACACGCCGGACTCCTTGATCATAAATGATCAGCTCTCTGCTCGTTTGATCACTTAATAACGCTTGAAACCAGCTGTATTTTTTTAGCTGTGCTGCATTCCGTGATATATCATCTTCATCTACCTGTAAAAAAGGGATATACAGAGCAAGATTGAAGATGTCTAAAATGAATCCCATATCACTGACCCCCTTCATATCGTTTATTACGTTTAGAAAGGGGAATGGTTCCTTTCAATTGGTTTTAAAAACAATCCCAGTGCATGAACCATTCTTTATTGTCTTTGTCGTAATAGAAATACATCGTGCCGTTATCACCAATCATGAACCGAGGTTTTTCCTCTGAGGCGATTTGCAGCATGAATTCTCCTGACATTTGGTGGGGAGGAGATTGGATGTAAGCTCCGTATCCACCGATTTTTGTGAACGAGTAGTTTGAGTAATGCTCGAAGAAATGATCTGTCGCTTCTTCACTTTCATTAACCTCTGATAAGTCAACGTATGACCAAGCTTCCTCCCAGCATGGATAATCCGGTTGTTCCCCTTCGAGCCACTCTATTTGGAAAGGTTTCATTCCTTTCACGTCTTCAGGGGTCTCAGCGATTTCTAATCCTTCCATTGATGAATATTCAATGAGTTTCCAGCCCTCACCGTTTTTGGCGATATCGACCGGAAGGGTTTTCTTGTTGATGAAAATTTGAATCAACTTACATTCATCAAAGCCGTTCATTCCCCCTGGTACTTCGGGTAAATACATTTGTAAAATGGGAATCATAGCTCCATCTTGATCTGCCGGCCACCCTTTATCACGTTGGATGAAAAAATGACCAGCAAACCAGCTGTACTTAGATGGATCAGGGCGAAACCCGCCTATTTTGGCTAAAATAGGTGTTTTTCCTAGTTGATTTAATTCGTCAAAAGCTTTGATCTTCATTTATCTATCCTCCATTCTTTAGCCAGCAATGTGTGCATCTTGGAACGTTCCATTCATATTGCCAGAGACAATGATGACATGTCCCCAAAATAAATCTCCGTCATGATAGTAGGCTTCGAATTCTCCATTTGGATAAGCATGGAGGCTTTCAAGAGAGATGCGGCTGATAAATTGATCCGGTGTGATCTCTTCTGAATTTTCAGCGGAGTCGTCTTGTTCCTGCCAATCTTTTGCTAGTTCAATCAGCTGATTTGCTGCATATGACTTCATGGAGGCATCCCATGTCGTCTGCTCTTCTACGAGTTGTCTAGCCGTTTTCAGAGAGTCATTCATTTCTTCCTCTTCTTCAAGATTGAAGTAAAGAAGGCACTCCTCATTGCCCCACTGGATGGTTGTTTCAAATAAGTCTAGTCCTTTCACTAATTCAAAGGTACCCAGCTTGTCATCGTGGTAAAAGATAGGTTGTTGAGCTTCTTCTAATATTTCTTGAAGTTCCTTATCTTCAGTATCTGTATCAACAAGTGAAACGAGCATGAATTCACCTTCACCTTTACGTACTTGAAGTGTGACGATAGATTCTTTATGTAATTGCGCTTGTTTTTCCCGTAATCCCTTTTCATCTGTTAACCAGCACAGTCTTACTTTTTCGGTTACGATGCGGTCTTTTTCCTTCCATGCAATGAGTGGGATTGAAGCAGTCCAAAGAGTTTCTTTTCCCGCTTTTCCTGCGCCGACTCCAGAAGGTCCTGTAACAGCCATGATGTCTATCACTTCTTCTGAGAATCTTTGTTCAAATATGTTGACTTGTTTGTTTGATTTCATAGAATGTCCCCCAGCTTGATTTATTTGATGGAGCTATACCTTTATCACACCGTACATTGGCAGGGGAAATCAAGCTTTTTTTGCTTAAAACTGTTTTTTAGGTTTGTGGTAGCAGAGAGGATACATGGATTGCTGGAGGTTGAGTCACAATAAAAAAGCAAATTGGTTCGGATTTTGTATAAATTTGGCTAAGTGAGTCGAAAAGCCTAGGTGATTCTTCCTTTTCTTTATAATTACTTTGACACGATTAGATGAAAAAAGTAAAGTAGTACTGAGTGATTTACAAAACCTTCATCATTCTCTGAAACATGAAGCGGCAGTAAATTTAATGTAAATGGATATTTTTCCTTTTATTTACTCGTATTTTTTTTGAAACTTATGATGCTTCTTATTCGTTATATTAAAGGAGCACATGTAACCTGCGGAGAAAAGAGCATCGGAATGCTTGGTGCAGAAGATTTACATTTGCAAAATCAATGTAAATTTTTTATGATTTCATTTATATCAGATCGAAAATAAGAAAGAAGAGGTTTTATGAAAAAAATATTTGCGAACAAATATAGCTTTTTTGTTTTGGCTGTTCTTCTATTTTGGGCAAAATCGTACACAGCCTACAAAATGGACTTTAATTTAGGAGTGAAGGGATCTTTTCAAGAGGGTCTTCTCTTATTAAATCCATTCAGTTCAGCCATCGTGTTTTTAGGACTTGCTCTCTTTTTGAAGGGGCGTAAATCGGCCATTGTTTTAATTGTCATTGATTTTATTATGACCGCACTTTTATATGCGAATGTAGCGTACTATCGTTTCTTTGATGATTTTTTAACATTCCCCACAATGAAACAAGCCGGTAATCTTGGGGGAGGTATGACTGGCGGTGTGTTAGCAAGTATTAAGCCGCATGACCTTTTGTACTTCCTTGATATCATCATTTTAATTGCCATTGTCATTTGGAGACCAGAAGTGAAGAAGTTCCAAATGAAAAAAACTTTCGCACTGCTGATTGTGGCTGCAGGTGTTGGACTGTTCTTCGTTAACCTACACTTAGCTGAAAAAGATCGTCCAGAATTATTGACGAGAACATTTGATCATAAGTATATTGTGAAATATTTAGGTGTTTATAACTATGCGATTTATGACGGCGTGCAAACCGCACAAAATGCAACGCAGGTAGCAAATGCGAGTAGTGATGATTTAACGGATGTCGTGAACTATACGACCTCTCACTATGCGAAACCAAATGCAGAATACTTTGGTCAAGCAAAAGGGAAAAACATCATCAAAATCCATTTAGAAAGCTTCCAGTCATTTTTAATTGACTACAAGTTAAATGGAGAAGAAGTGACGCCGTTTTTAAACAAACTAGCTCATGGAAAAGAAGATTTTACGTATTTTGATAACTTCTTCCACCAGACTGGTCAAGGGAAGACTTCTGATGCTGAGCTCATGATGGATAATAGTATGTTTGGCTTGCCAGAGGGTGCAGCGTTTGTGACAAAAGGTGAAAATACTTTCCAATCACTTCCTGCCATCTTAGATCAAAAAGCAGGCTATACGAGTGCAGTGCTTCACGGGGATTATAAATCTTTCTGGAACCGTGATACGATTTATAAACATATGGGAATTGATCAATTCTTCGATGCATCTTATTACAACATGGATGAAGAAAACCTTGTAAACATGGGTCTGAAGGATAAACCGTTCTTTAAAGAATCAATCCCAATGTTAGAATCAATGAAAAAGCCATTTTATGCACACTTAATGACATTGACCAACCATTATCCATTTAATTTAGATGAGAAAGATGCGACAATCGCTAAGGCAACAACTGGCGATAAAACAGTGGATAATTATTTCCAAACAGCGAGATACTTGGATGAGTCATTAGAACAATTCTTTAAGGACTTGAAAAAATCAGGTCTGTATAAAGACTCAGTGATTCTATTATATGGTGACCATAACGGTATTTCTGAAAACCATAACCGTGCAATGAGTGAGATTCAAGGGAAAGAAATTACGCCATATCAAAATGCACAAAATCAGCGTGTACCGCTCATGATTCGGATCCCTGGTAAACAAGGCGGCGTGAATCATACGTATGGCGGTGAAGTAGACGTGATGCCGACGCTTCTTCATTTGCAGGGTATTGATTCAAACGAGTTTGTGAATTTTGGGACAGATCTATTTTCTAAAAAGCATGATCAAACTGTTGCATTCCGTAACGGAAACTATGTGACACCAAAATATACCCTTGTAGATAATACCGTCTACGATACAAAAACGGGTAAAGTTGTGAAACAAAACAAAAAGACAGAAGCGATTAAAGCCCGTGTTGATAATCAGTTAAGCCTTTCAGATAAAGTGCTGTACAGGGATCTTCTTCGATTCCATAAGCTATCTGATTTTAAACCAGTGAATCCATCTGATTATTTCTATGGTAAAACAAACAAAGAGACAGAAGCGGATTCTTCTGCTAACTAACTGAGTTTTGGGCAAGCACAGAAAGGTGCTTGCCTTTTTCTCTCTTACAGCTTGATTTGTTGGCAAAATATGTTTATATTTAGGGAGAAACAAGCGTGGCGCTAGCGGTCAGCTGGCGATAACTCATTTTGTCCTAGGGGATTTCAGGAGGAGCTTATGACAACAAATACAAAAACACAAAAAAAGAAATCAGAATTATGGGGCTGGATCAAAGCCATCTTAATCGCATTTATTGCTGTTTTTATCATTCGTAACTTTTTATTCGCACCGTATATTGTAAAGGGGACTTCTATGGAACCGACACTGCATAATACAGAGCGGGTGTTTGTGAATAAAACAGTGGATTACTTCGGCGATTATAAACGCGGACAGATCATTGTTCTTGATGGGGAAGACCGCAGTACTCACTATGTGAAACGATTGATTGGTTTACCTGGTGATAAAATCGAAATGAAAAATGACCAGCTATATGTGAACGGTCAAAAAGTGGCGGAGCCTTATTTAGCATCAAACAAAAAGAAAGCTGCCGCAGATGGCACCTTGCTGACACCTGATTTTGGTCCTCTTACAGTCCCTAAAGGAAAGTACTTTGTCATGGGTGACAACCGCCAAAACTCAATGGACAGTCGCAACGGTTTAGGTCTTTTTACAAAGAGTGATATTCAAGGGACAACATCATTCGTGTTTTATCCCTTCCAAGATATTCGATTAATCAATCACTAATCAATAAGAAAAAGCACACAGGCGTGTGCTTTTTTTGTTTGGTTAAGACTGGCTTTTTGAAATCGCCTGTTCTAGATCTGCCAGAATATCTTCAATCGCTTCTGTTCCAACAGATAAACGAATAAGTTCTGGTGTCACCCCTGTGGCTTTTTGCTCTGCTTCACTTAATTGCTGATGCGTTGTGCTGGCAGGGTGGATGATGAGTGACTTAGAGTCGCCTACGTTTGCAAGATGTGAGAAAAGCTGAACCGAATCAATGAGTTTTTTTCCTGCGTCTTTGCCACCTTTAATGCCGAATGTGAGGATGGCGCCTTGTCCTTTTGGTAAATAAGTTTGAGCCAGCTCAAAGGATTCATGGCCTTCAAGACCTGGATAGCTGACCCATTCTACAAGAGGATGATCTTGTAAAAATTGTGCTGTCTTCAATGCATTTTCACTGTGGCGTTCAAGGCGAAGATGCAATGTTTCTAAGCCTTGCAAGAGTAAAAATGAGTTGAATGGTGATAAAGCCGCCCCTAGATCACGTAAGAGCTGTACACGTGCTTTTGTGATATAAGCCGCTTCACCAATCGCTTCTGTATACGTCAGACCATGATAGCTAGGGTCTGGTTCCGTCAGTCCTTTGAACTTATCACTATCACTCCAAGGAAACTTGCCGCTGTCGACGATGACTCCGCCAATGGATGTGCCATGGCCGCCGATGAATTTCGTCGCTGAATGGACGACAATGTCTGCGCCAAATTCAATCGGTCTTAACAAATAAGGGCTGGCAAGTGTGTTATCCACAATTAGAGGGATATGGTGCTTGTGTGCAATGGCTGATACGGCTTCAATATGTAAAATGTCGCCTTTTGGATTTCCGATGCTCTCTGCATACACGGCTTTTGTTTTATCTGTAATGGCTGCTTCAAGTTCTTCAAGGTTTGAGGAATCCACAAATTTCACTGTAATTCCGAGCTTTTTTAATGTATGAGCAAATAAATTATATGTGCCGCCATACAGACTGCTGGAGGATACGATTTCGTCACCAGCTCCTGCAATGTTTAAAATGGAGTAAGTGGTCGCTGCTTGTCCTGAGGAGACAGCAAGTGCACCAATTCCACCTTCAAGCTCAGCGATCCGTTTTTCAAACACATCATTTGTCGGGTTCATAATACGTGAATAAATATTACCGGGTTCCTGAAGTCCAAATAAATTCGCCGCATGCTCACTATCTCTAAAACCGAAAGAGCTTGTTTGGTAAATAGGTACAGCTCTTGAATAGGTGGCTGAATCCAGTTCTTGACCTGCGTGTATTGCTTTTGTTTCTAAACGAAATTGAAGTTCTTCTGACATGTGTGTATCCTCCTTTTGTTAGATAAAACCAACTACTTTAATAAGAAATATTTAATAAGACTATAAATCTTGTTTAGTGCACGGTCAATCATTTTTTAGATAAATCTGAAAAAACAATAAATATAGTTGACATGTCGGAATAGTATGTATTAACATAAGCATACTGAAAATACCAACAAGAATCGCTGATCGGTCAACCGAAGGCTCGTTCACTCAGACATGAGTGAAGGGCCTTTTTTTATTTTAATCAGGAGGGAAGTTGAAGATGGAGAAAAAGAAAAAACGAAAAAAATACAGAAAACATATGGATATCACATTAGACATTTTGATTGAGCGTAACAAATATGAGATTTACAGCAATCAAGAACGAATAGAAGCCATTTACGATCGTATTGATGAAAAACATACAAGGTCGAAATAACCATTTTATAAAATATAGTTGATTTATAGGAATAATATGATTTAGGATGGTGCTAACAACTCAATATGAAAAGCTGATCGGACAAAACGAAGGCTCTTATCTCTCTTTTGGGATAAGGGCCTTTCTGTGTATCTATCTGATGACAAGAGGAGTGAACTTGCATTGACTATTTCCATTGATATTGTGGATAAGTCTTTTTGGAAAGACAAACAAACCATTCAAGTACTTGAAAACGTAAGGCTCACCATCGTTCCTGGTGAATTCGTGACGGTGATTGGTCCGAGCGGTTGCGGGAAAAGTACATTGCTGAAGATGATTGGAGGGCTTGATACAGATTATGATGGGCAGATCGTGATAGGAGAAAGGCGTGTGACAGAACCAGGAATGAAACAGGGCTTTATTTTTCAAGAGCATCGCTTATTTCCATGGCTGACGGTCGAAGAAAATATCGCTGCCAATTTCAATTTAAAACAAGCAGCTGTTCGCCGCAAAGTGGACGAATTAATTGAAATTGTTCGGTTAAAAGGTTTTGAACACGCCTATCCACATGAGCTTTCAGGCGGGATGTCACAACGTGTTGCTATTGCAAGAGCACTCCTGCGTGATCCGGAGATTTTATTGCTTGATGAACCTTTTGGTGCGCTAGATGCATTTACACGGAAACACTTACAGGATGTGCTGCTGGATATTTGGCAGGAGAAAAGAACAACGATGGTGCTTATCACTCATGATATTGACGAATCCATTTATTTAGCCAATGAAATTGTGCTGTTACAAGCAAGACCCGGCCGAATTCATAAAATCCTTCCCGTGAACTTACCATTCCCGCGGAATAGAACGTCAACAGCTTTTCAGAGCTTAAGACAAAAGGTGCTTTCAGAATTTGAGAAAACAGATGAGCTGTTACTGACGAATGGCTCAGGAATTTAAGGAGGTCAAATCGAATGAAAAGGCAAAAAAGGATCGTTCTCTTTCTGGGTATCCTCCTTGTATTAGCTGGGTGTGGTCAAGCAGCGAATGGATCAGAAGACAAGCCGAAAGAGATTCGGATTGGGATTCAGCAAAGTCTAAGCCCACTTCTTTTAGCGAAGGAAAAAGGGTGGTTTGAGCAATCATTTGAAAAAGAAGGTATGAAAGTCAAGTGGGTGGAGTTCCAAAGTGGTCCTCCCCAATTCGAAGGGCTCGCCGCCAATCAATTAGATTTTTCACAGGTTGGTAATTCACCTGTTATAGCTGGTCAGGCAGCAGGTATTGATTTTAAGGAAATTGGTTTATCTCAGGATGGGTTAAAGGCGAATGGGATTTTAGTGAATAAGAACAGTGAGATTCAAAAAGTAGAAGATTTAAAAGGGAAAAAAATCGCCGTTGCCAAAGGAAGCAGTGGTTTTGACTTTTTATACAAAGTATTAGATCAGGCAGGTTTATCTGCAAAGGATGTCCAGATCATTCAGCTTCAGCCGGATGAGGCAATATCTGCGTTTGAAAATGGGTCAGTTGATGCTTGGTCGATCTGGGAGCCGTTCTTATCACTTGAAACGATAGAAAAGGGAGCAAAGCTACTGGTTAATGGAGAAGCGACCGATTTATATTCACCTGGATTCACACTTGTCAGAACCAAGTTTGCCGATGAACACCCTGAACTAGTGGTGCAATTTTTAAAAGTATATGACAAAGCGGTGAAATGGCAGAAAGATCATCAACAGGAAGCCATTACACTTTATGCTCGTTTGAAACAATTAGATCAGAAGGTGGTGACACAAGTATTAAACAATACAGAGCCGCTCAATGAGCCCATTTCTAAGAAAATCATAAACGCCCAGCAGCATACAGCTGATTTTCAATATCAAACAAAGGCGATTCAGCGGAAGATTGATGTCAATCAGGTGGTAGATAATTCGTTTATTGAAAAAATGCTGAAAGAGGAGAAGAGTTGATGAAAGCTGCATCTAACCCAGCCCTTGTGACTAAAACCGAGCGAATGAAGAAAAAAAGGAGAAAAGCTTCATCCTTCATCATGTTAAAAGGACTTGTATTACCTGCTTTACTCATTGCGATTTGGCAGGGAGCTGCTGCTTCCCAAATCGTTTCTTCTACTGTACTACCTGCACCCACTGTCATTGCGGAATCTTTTCGTGAGTTGATTCGTTCCGGTGAGCTGTTTGGCCATCTTTACATCAGTCTCTACAGAGCAATATGCGGGTTTTTACTTGGGGGAGGTTTAGGGCTTGTGATGGGGCTGTGTGTCGGTTTTTCTAGGAAAACCGAGCAGTATGTAGATCCGACCTTGCAAATGCTGAGAACAGTTCCTCATTTAGCGGTGACTCCTTTATTTATTCTTTGGTTTGGTTTTGATGAATCAGCGAAAATTTTATTGATTGCACTTGGGGCTTTTTTTCCGATCTATATCAATACCTTTCTAGGAATTCGCAGTGTAGATAACAAGCTGTTCGATGTGGCTCGCGCTTTAGAGTTTAATCTGTATCAAAATATCACAAAGCTCATTTTACCTGCTGCCCTTCCTCATATTCTTCTGGGCGTGAGGCTTTCATTAGGCATTGCCTGGCTTGGTTTAGTGGTGGCTGAATTGATGGGGTCGAGTAGTGGAGTCGGCTACATGATTATGGATGCAAGACAATTCTCGCAAACGGATAAAGTGTTTGTAGGGATTATCATCTTTGCGGTAGTTGGTAAGATGACTGATTCATTTGTACGGCTGTTAGAAAAGCGACTACTCAAATGGCGCACAAGTTATCAAGGTGAAAAATAATAGGAGGCGATATGATGAATATTCTATGGTTTATTCCAACGCATGGGGATGGGCGTTATTTAGGATCATCGAAAGGGGCAAGACAGGCAGACTATCCGTATTTTAAACAAATTGCTCAAGCTGCCGATCAGCTTGGGTACACAGGGGTCTTGCTGCCTACAGGTAGATCTTGTGAAGATCCATGGCTGACAGCGGCCGCTTTAGCTGCAGAAACAACCCATTTAAAGTTTCTTGTGGCTCTTCGGCCAGGGTTGATGCAGCCGTCTGTTGCTGCTAGAATGACCTCCACATTTGATCGGCTTTCAGGCGGGAGACTGCTGATCAATGTTGTAGCGGGAGGAAGTAAAGAAGAACTTGAAGGAGACGGGCTATTCATTTCTCATGATGAACGCTATGAGGCAACAGAAGAATTTTTGACCATCTGGAAGCGGTTATTGAAAGGAGAGAATGTTCAGTTTCAAGGGAAGCATCTGCAAGCACAAAATGGACGTCTGCTATTTCCACCAGCTCAAACACCACATCCACCCGTTTTTTTTGGAGGATCATCAGAAGCAGGCATTCAAGCCGCTGCAAAACATACAGATGTTTATTTAACTTGGGGCGAGCCGCCTGCACAAGTAAAAGAGAAAATCGTACAAGTGAAAAAGCAGGCTGAAAAGGAAGGAAGAACGGTGAGGTTTGGTATTCGACTTCATGTGATCGTGAGAGAAACGGAAGATGAAGCTTGGCAGGCAGCGGAACATCTGATTCGTCATTTAGATCAAGAGACTATTGATGAGGCGCAAAAGACTTTACAAGGGATGGACTCAGTAGGGCAAAAACGAATGGTTGAATTACATCAAGGGAATAAAGAGAAGCTTGAAATTAGCCCTAATCTTTGGGCAGGCATTGGCTTAGTTAGAGGCGGGGCAGGAACAGCGCTCGTCGGGGACCCGCATACAGTAGCAGAACGTATAATAGAATATCAGTCTCTAGGTATTGATACATTTATCTTTTCTGGTTATCCGCACTTAGAAGAATCTTATTATTTTGCAGAACTTGTTTTCCCGCTTCTCCCATTTAAAAGAAATGGTGATGCAGGACCACACGTTCCAGCTGGTGAAATTATTGGGAACAATTACTTTCCTGATACAGCCTCTGCTGCAAGTTCCTCATAAATGAAAGCAAAGCAGTCATACTTGTCGGGCTGCTTTGCTTTTTTTATAGAAAGAGAAGCAAGTAAAATGATATGTGCTGTGGAAGAAGGCAAGGGCTTTTTTCCCAACAGGTTTTCTTGTATATACATATTTTAAGAGACAAGAGAAGAAGGAAAATATGCTCACTCTTTTGTCGGAATTATCAGTTAATATGTCGTATTTGATGTGTTAACGACATATAATTAGGACTTTTATATCTGATATATCGGGGGAATTCTTTCTATCTCAAAAAAATGAAAGATTAAATAGAAGAGATGATGAAAATGAACTATTTGAAAAAAGGCAGAAAAAAGATGGTTTAATTGACATTATATGGGTTTGTTGGTTCTTACGTTGTGGTGAAAAATAGTGAAAAAGGAAGAATTTATACAGTTGAACATGAATAATTGAATAAAAAGTCACATTTTACACGAAAATACGTTCGGTCAAAAATGGGATCTTCTGTTGATGTTTGGAGTGTGACGCCTATGATACGATCATCATAAGCTGGGAGGTGAAAAGTATGACTTATGCAGCGCCGCAAGTTGACTATTCCACTATGGAACCTGCTATTATGGACCAAGCTTGGTTCTTAGTATTTGTTGCTGTCCTTCTTGGATTGGGAGCAACAGTTGTTCTAGGAGCAGCAGTTTGGTGTTTAGCAAACGGCAAGGGTAGCTTTACAGGAGCCGTTCAGTGGGAAAGTGGCTTAAAAGTCCAAATTGAATGTAAGTAGCTATACTTAGGATTCATCTTTTTACTTCTTAGATAAGACACCAGGGCTAAACCGTCTGTGGCGGGCGGTTTAGCCTGATCTGTTTTTAAAGAATATGCAGACACTTGGAGGTTATATGTTTACGATCGAGAATTTAACCAAGACGTATAAAAATAACGTGACTGCTGTCAATGATTTTCATTTGAAAATTGCCCCTCATCAAATCGTTGCTGTGGCTGGACCAAATGGATCTGGTAAAACAACGATGATTAACTGTGTACTCGGCATCATTAAGCATACAGAAGGAACCATTCATATCAAGGATGTCACAAATGATGATCCATCCTTTAAAAAACAAGTCGCCTATGTTCCAGATGATCTGCTGCTCCCTGAAGCATTGACTGGTGCTGAATATTTAGATTTTGTTTCTTCTATGTATGAATGTAAAACAATTCAAAGAAGAAATCAACTAATTGAATTGTTTGATATGGAATCAGCTTTATCAAGACCGATTGAAACCTATTCCCATGGAATGAAAAAAAAGACACAGCTGATTGCTGCCTTTATGCTTGAGAGTCAATTAGTGATCATGGATGAGCCCTTTAGAGGACTTGATATTGAAGCGGTTATAAACACAAAGAAACTGATGAAACGTTATGCCGAGCACCATGGTGCAATCTTGCTTTCAACGCATGATATGCTTTCAGCGGAAGAGCTGTGCCACAAGATCGCCATTATTTCTAAAGGAAATAAAATGGATGAAGGGACGGTTTCAGCCTTAAAAGAAAAGTATCAATCAAGCACATTGGAACAGGTGTTTCTGAAAGCTTCAATGTTAAGTGATAGGGGTGCACATTTTGATGAAATCATTAATCATTTCTAAAATGATGCTTAAAATGTGGCAGCAGGAGATGTATAAGCTCTTTGATACTCAAACGAAGCGAATCATTGTGGTCTTATTCTTTTTGTTTGCAGTCACAATGGGAGCCATCATCGGATACAGTTTTACGGGTGTCTTTATGAAGGCTTTCTTAAATGGAGATGAACGTTCACTTGGGTTGTTGGTTGTGTCGATGGCAATCAATGCATCCATTTTTACAAGCTTGTTATTTGTGCTGATCAAAGTCAGAACACCTGAACAAGATCGTTTTTCTATGCAGCTCAGCTGGTTTCCGCTGTCTACCTTTCAAAAAAGTCTTGGTTACTTCATTCCGATGGTGACAGTCGTGACAGGGCTTGTTTTATTTTTCATCGGGATCTTGCTTTTACCTAATTTTATTGCACAAGGGATCGGTATTTTCTTTATTCTTACGTTCTTTTTGATGGTGCTGTTGCAATCGCTCTTTGTCTTAACACTGCTTCAGCTCATTTACAACGTGACTTATTTACTCGTACTAAAATTAAAATTACCGTTGCAAAAATTTGCAGCGATATTTGTTTTATTAGCGCTAGTTGTAGCCTATGGAATGACACATTTCGACATTAATCAAATACAGCAATCATATGTACAGTTTGATTATCATTTGATGTATTTTACAGCACCGTTTTTCTTAGCGGCACAAGGGATGTCTCCTGACGGGGTGAATTATGCGATGTTGATCCTCTTCATCTTATTATCTGCGGGAGGCGCATTTATTTCTCTTGCTTTAATGCCAATTATGGCTGAGAAAAAAGCGTTAACCTTTCTGCACAAACTGCCATTTTCATCTTCGAAAAAGTGGTCACTCATTGTAAAGGAAATAAAGTCACAAGTGAGAAATGAAGAAAATATTTTAAACTTTCTCATTCTCCTTATTGTCATTTTATTTGTCCGTTATCAGTTTGCCTTCCGCTTTGAAGGAGAAGCTTTTTTTGTCTTATGTGCGCTAGCTGGGTTAACAGCTTTTAATTCATTTGGCAATGATAAACGAATGCTGGGGATGTATAAAACGTTCGGTCTAAGGCCGTGGGAAGTGGCTCTTTATAAGTTCCTTGGGCTTTTGCTCGTTGGTGTGATCCAAATTGTTTTATTTATGATCACAACACTGACGCTCCCGGATCAGATCTGGATCGTGTTGATTGGCGCTGCTGTCTTGTGTAATGCAACGGCTCTCTTTTATGTGGTAGGTATTTTATTGCCCCTTGATCGAAATAATCCATACACAGGCATTTTCTCGTTTGGAGCGCTTATTTTAATCATGATTCCGATTGTATTTATTGGAAACTATGTGATAGTGGAATCGAGTCAAATGCTTCAGTGGCTGCTTGTGGCAGGATTTGAATGTCTGCTCATCTTTGCCATATATAAAGGTTTTTCATGGAGGTATTCACATGATTCAACTTCTTAACAATAAGCTAAAGATTGAGCGGGTGCCGGCACTTGCGCCATATGTGACTTTACAAAAAAGACATTTGACTGATACGCAGTACGGAAGTTCGCTTCCGATTAACGAAAGTGCATATCATATGTTAACGAAAGTGGATGGTCAAAGGACAGAGGCGAGTATTACGGCAGAGCTCGCCGATTTGTTTCAGGTCGATGAGTCTGTGATTGCCCGCGATTTTTATCAATTGATGATGGGGCTGAATCAGCATCACTTGCTGTCGATTCATTATCAATCGCCATATCGGACTGTCACAGCCTTCTGTCAATTTTTTAAGCAGTATCAAGTAAAGATGAAAGAGCGGTTTGACTGCACGGGTCATTCATTTCTTCACATATTGGGTACGGCTCTGCTGATGGTGACGCGCAAAATCATCTTTTTCTGGGTGCTTTTTATGATCATGGCGGGAATCGCCTTTTTATTTATTCCTGATCCATCGATTGCAGCCATTGCGATTTATTTTACGATTATTTATTTCGGATTAATTACTGGAACTGCCTTGCATGAGGCGGCGCATGGGTATGCACATCGGAAGTTCGCCGGCCGGGATGGCCCTCAAGGCTTTTTTGCGAGCGATATGATGTCTGTGAAATTTGTGAGGCCTGTTTTAGATCCGTTTCAGAAAAAACAGGTGTGGATTACACTGCTTGGTCCGCTTTTGCCGGGGCTCATTGGCGCAGCCGGAATCATTGTGACTGTTTTATTTCTAAAAGAAAATCCAATTTCGACAGGGTTTTTCATTTTTTCAATCACGTATTTTATTCAATTGCTCTACCTTCTTCCGTTTATGGGGGATGGTAAGTCTATTATGAAGCAGTTATTGCTTGGTGGAATGGGAGGACAACGATCATGAACGTTCAGGCAATGAAACAAGGTGCAATTGTTGGTAGTTTCCTAGGTTTCTTAGGTTTTCCGATGCTGACCATTGGTGTTCTGTTCTATCACTTATTTCAATCAAAAACAAATAATGAATTATTATTTAACAGTCTTGCTTTTGAAATGGAAGGTTCGTCTGCATTTACGTTCCAAATCAAACCAAACTTTTTTATTTATATGGTTGTCATTTTTGCTGTCAGTTTTCTCATTGTGGCATTCCTATCAGCCATGAAACAGAAAAAAGCGAAAGATTAGGAGAATTCTCCTAATCTTTTTTTGTATATTAAACCAAATTTTAGTATAATAAAAAATAAATGTATAAAAGGGGATATCAATGATTAAGAAATGGAGCATTCTTTTATTTACTGTTTTTCTATTAGCAGGATGCGGCGAGAAGGCTGCAGAAACAACAACGACAGAGAAAACGGTCTCTAAAATAGAAACAGAGTCTGACTCTCAAAACCAAGTAACTATTGAAAAAATGAAATTGACAAAGAAAGAAAAAAACTTACTAGAGGCATCAACGACGAATGAAATAGTAGCTCTTACACTTAAAGGATTAACGAAGAATGATAAGAGTATTACTTTTATCGGGAGCCACTACAAAAATGGCCGGCTAGTTAATAAGGAGGCATCTTCTTCGACTTTTACGTTACATCAGGATGGTACCGACCAAACGATGAATGTACTTTTACAATTAAGGCATGAGAAAGATACATATGAATCACAATTTAGTATGTGGTCAGATAACAAGAATGAGGGAATGACAAAAGCAACAGCAAGCTTTCCATTCAAAGTAAGTGATTATGTTTTTTCTGCACAATCTGATACGGTCAAAGTAACTTCTGGAGGAAAGGCACTGATTGCGTATACAGCGGCAATGGGGAAAGACGGAAATTCACCGATGCTTGAAGTGATTGAGAAAAATCCTAAGCAAGCGCTGAAGAATAAGTCACATGCCTATTTATTTTATATCCAGCTAGACAAATAACTATCGTAATATATATGGAGAATATGAAATTTTTTGACGAAAAATCTTCATATTCTCTTGACGAATTGTTAAGAAAGTTGTAACATAATAAAAGTCAACGCAATGACGTTGTCTCTAAAAGATTGATGCGGGTGTAGTTTAGTGGTAAAACCTCAGCCTTCCAAGCTGATGTCGTGAGTTCGATTCTCATCACCCGCTCCAATACATAATTTTGTTTATAACGCAGTATTTCGTTTCATAGATAAACGAAGTGTTGCGTTTTTTATTATGTCAGTATAATGTAAAAAGCACTGTGACCTACAGTGCTTTTTCAATGAGTTCATATTTACTTTCTCCACCATGTATTTGTATAAACATCTTCGTCAAGGATTGTATAAGCGCCTCACTCTTTTCCCGGGAAATAGATGGTGGGAAGAGGATGATTTGAAGAATACTTTTTGTGTCTTGAGAAATTTGAGCTTTACTTGCTTGAGAAAATAACCCTTTAAGCTCTGCGCCATCCTGCCATTCAATATGACCAGTTTCATTTTTGGATAATGAAAGAGGCTCTTTCAATTGATCGGCATCTAATGTAAGGATAGGCAAGAAATATTTTAATGAAAAAAATATCGACAAATCCTGTACGGAATTGGTCGAGTCAATAAATTGTTCTTTTTGAATATCAGCAAGAAGCGGAAGAAAGGGGACATCTTCTAGAAGATTTGTCCATTCTTTGATCGCTGGTACTTCTTCCAAAGTTTGATCTTCATATTCAAAAAACAAAGATTCTTGAAACAGGCGCAGTCGGCCTTTTAACATTTGAGGGGATTTTCCTATCTCAATATGTGAATATTCAATCTGTCCAACATGGATAGACGGGCTTTGAGGTTGGGAGATTTCCAGTTGTATCTTCACAGTGACTCACTCCAATCGGTCATGATACACTCGTATTATACTGAAAACAACTGAAGAAACAAAGAAAGGAGGTTTGCAAGGTGATTCATGTTGGACAATTAAAAGAAGAATTAATTCAATATGCGAACGAAATTGGTGTCGATAAAATTCGATTTGCAAGTGCTGATACATTTGATTCATTAAAGGACCGCCTCATCTTACATGAATCGTTAGGGTATTTGTCCGGTTTTGAAGAGCCTGATATCGAAAAACGAACAAATCCTGCTTTGCTGCTTCCAAAAGCAAAATCAATTGTCGCCATTGCGCTCGCATACCCTTCCAAAATGAAAGATGCTCCCCGAAGTACAAAGGATGCAAGAAGAGGGATTTTTTGCAGGGCTTCATGGGGAACTGATTATCATGTTGTGCTGAAAAAAAAGCTCGACATGCTTGAAGAATTTTTGCGCAGTAAACACGAAGATATAAGGACAAAATCAATGGTGGACACAGGTGAATTGTCTGACCGTGCTGTAGCCGAACGTGCTGGCATTGGCTTTAGTGCAAAGAACTGTATGATTATCACACCAGAGTTCGGATCTTATGTCTATTTGGCTGAGATGATTACAAATGTTCCATTTGAACCGGATGAGAAAATAGAAGACCAGTGCGGAACTTGTAATAAATGTGTGGATTCATGCCCAACGGGTGCTCTTGTGAATCCAGGCCAGCTCAATTCTCAAAGGTGTATTTCGTTTTTAACACAGACAAAAGGTTTTTTACCTGACGAATTTCGCTCGAAAATAGGGAATCGGTTGTATGGATGTGATACGTGCCAAACGGTCTGCCCAATTAATAAAGGGAAAGACTTTCATCTACATCCTGAAATGGAGCCGGACCCTGAAATTGCAAAGCCGCTCTTAAAGCCACTGCTGACAATCAGCAATCGTGAATTTAAAGAGAAGTATGGTCATGTTTCTGGATCATGGCGAGGGAAAAAGCCTATTCAGCGGAATGCCATTTTGGCACTTGCTCACTTTAAAGATACATCTGCTTTGCCAGATTTGGTTGACCTGATGCATAAAGATCCAAGACCGGTCATTCGAGGCACGGCTGCTTGGGCAATCGGTAAAATTGGTGATGGTCAGCAGCTTTCAGAACTCGAAAAAGCCCTTGAGCGGGAAAGTGATGAAGAAGCAAAACAAGAGATCATCAAAGGGATTGAATTGTTACAAACACCTTTAAATACTAAATAACCTCCCATTGAACATAGAATGAACCAAACAGAGATGTTAAAAAAAGTTTGGTGGTGTCTGTGTGAAACAATTATTAGAACAAACGTTAGAAGACAGACTGGCATATTTATTAAATGGCAGTACGATCAAACAGCCGCAGCTGATGTCTGATGTGGACGCTGTGGAGCGAAAGAAAGAGCTGTTTGCAAGAAGACAAGTTGAGATTGTCAAGGCGAAAGCAAAAGCAAAACTTCTCGATTCAGCTATTCAAGATGATGGAGCTCAGCAAGTACAATATCTCGCTCACCTCACTTATGTCTGTAAGGATATAGACGATTCTTTTTATTTAGAGGAACAGGTTGAGAAAAGAGAAGCGTTTCTTTATAACGACATGCTTGTGAAAGATCGGATGATGTTAGAAGAACGACAAAAGGAAGATCAGGTGGATGAGCGCTTCCAAAATGAAGACCAATTTGGAAGAGCTTTTCACTATGACCGGCGTGCAGCTGTTCAATATGCTGAGACGTATTGGAATAAACGGAATCCAGCCTATAAAAATTTCGAAGATAACTGTACGAATTTTATTTCACAATGTCTAAAAGCAGGGAATGCGCCAACGAGAGGATATCCGAACCGTGGATCTGGCTGGTGGGTTCGTCCACATACATGGAGCTACAGCTGGACGGTGGCACATTCGATGAAAAATTATTTAGCGAATTCCAAAGCGGGGTTGAGAGCGAAGAAGCTCAAGGAGCCGCAAGAGCTTCAAATAGGTGATGTTATTTGCTACGATTTTGAGGGTGACGGTAGGTATAATCATACAACCATTGTCGTTGATCATGATAAAGGCGGAATGCCTCTAGTGAATGCACAAACGTATGACAGCCGTATGCGTTACTGGTCGTATGAAGATTCAACGGCTTATACACCTAGTATTCGTTATACGTTTTTTCACATTTTGGACGATGCTCCAAAGGATAGTTAATGGTATAATGTTGAGCGGAAAAGAAAATTAGAGGTGAACTTTTTTGGGACTTCATGTCGTTTTATATCAACCAGAAATTCCAGCTAATACTGGAAATATTGCGCGAACATGTGCAGCAACAAATACAACACTTCATCTGATTCGTCCGCTTGGTTTTTCGACAGATGATAAAATGCTGAAGCGTGCAGGACTCGATTATTGGAAATATGCCAATGTCGTCTATCATGATTCATTAGATGAATTGTTTGAGGCTCATCCGAAGGGGCAATTTTTCTATATCACAAAGTTTGGGCAAAAGCCGCATACAACGTTCGATTACTCGCAACTAGATGAAGACTACTTCTTCGTATTTGGCAGAGAGACAAGTGGATTGCCAAAAGATTTGATTGAACGGAATATGGATCGCTGTCTACGTTTACCAATGACAGAGCATGTTCGTTCACTGAATCTATCGAATACGGCAGCGATTCTTGTGTATGAGGCGCTTCGCCAGCAACAATACCGAGATTTGATATAAGAACATGATAAAAGCCGAGATCCCATCTCGCTTTCAGTGAATATGTAAGTGCTGAAAATATGAACGAAATGAAAAAGGATGTTCCGCTGATGGAACATCCTTTTTTTCATTTGCCAGGCTTGCCTTCGTAGCCAGCTGTGAAAATGGATACTAAAAACGTAATGATGACGCCCATCATAATGACCGTTCTCATATAAGCTCCCCCTTATCCCTTTGTTCCTTTGCTGCCGGTTTCATATGTTGCGAAGTTCGCCTTGAAAAGCAGGAGATGAAGATCATTTTTCTCCTGTTTTTCCTTTATTATGAAGGGTCTTGCGGATGGTTGTCAATTCAGTTTGCCAATTCGTCATTTTGAAGAACGAAAGCATGTAATAGGACGCCTCCGCATAGATTGTAAAACAGTATCTGATTTCTAGCTTCAATCTTGAAAGAGGAGGTTCATATGGATATTTTAAAGAAAATTGAACAGCACAGAGAAGAAGAGCAGCGACTGAAATGGGAAGGCACATTCAGCGAATATTTAGATATTATTAAAGAAAATCCACTTGTCGCTCAATCTGCTCATTCTCGCGTTTATCATATGATTAAGGACAGCGGGATTGAAGAGGAGAATGGGGTCAGAACCTACAAATTTTTTGATCAGGAGCTTTTTGGATTAGAGGAATCATTGGAAAGGCTAGTGGAAGAGTATTTTCACCCTGCGGCTAAACGTTTAGATGTCAGAAAGCGTATTTTATTGTTAATGGGTCCAGTCAGCGGCGGGAAATCGACGCTTGTCACAAGGCTGAAAAGAGGGCTGGAAGAGTATTCACTAACAGATCATGGCGCAGTCTATGCGATTAAAGGCTGCCCAATGCATGAAGATCCGCTTCATCTTATTCCGCAAAATCTGCGGGAGGATTTCTATAGAGAATACGGCATACGTGTGCAGGGGAATTTATCACCTTTGAACTTGATGAGGCTCGAAGAGGAATATGGCGGCCGCATTGAGGATGTGAGAGTGGAACGAATTTTTTTCTCAGAGGACAAACGGACCGGCATTGGTACCTTCAGCCCGTCTGATCCGAAATCTCAGGACATTGCCGACTTAACAGGAAGTATTGATTTTTCAACGATTGCTGAATTTGGTTCAGAGTCAGACCCGCGTGCGTACCGGTTTGATGGAGAGCTCAATAAAGCGAACCGTGGAATGATGGAATTTCAGGAGATGTTGAAGTGTGATGAGAAATTTCTATGGCATCTTCTTTCATTAACGCAGGAGGGAAATTTTAAGGCGGGGCGTTTTGCGTTGATTAGTGCGGATGAATTGATTGTTGCACATACGAATGAAACGGAGTACCGGTCATTTATTTCGAATAAAAAGAACGAGGCTTTACACTCAAGAATTATTGTGATGCCGATCCCTTATAATTTAAAGGTGACAGAGGAAGAACGTATTTATCATAAGATGATTTCAGAAAGTGATGTCTCAGATGTTCATATTGCACCGCATACGCTAAAGGTGGCTGCGATGTTCTCTATTTTGACAAGGCTGAAAGAGCCGAAGCGGTCTGATATCGATTTGGTGAAAAAAATGCGACTGTATGATGGGGAAAGTGTCGAAGGTTTCCAATCTGTTGATATTGATGAGATGAAAAAGGAATTTCATGACGAAGGAATGAGCGGAATTGACCCGAGATATGTCATTAACCGCATTTCATCCACCATTATTCGAAAGAACATGGAATCCATCAATGCACTGGATGTCCTCCGTTCCTTAAAAGAAGGACTCGATCAGCATCCATCGATCTCAAGTGAAGATCGGGAACGTTATTTGAATTTTATTTCTGTCGCACGAAAAGAGTATGACGATATGGCGAAGAAGGAAGTTCAAAAGGCATTTGTGTATTCTTATGAGGAGTCTGCGAAAACTCTCATGGATAATTACTTAGATAATGTCGAGGCGTACTGCAATAAAAACAAACTGCGTGATCCGTTAACAGGTGAAGAAATGAATCCTGATGAAAAGCTCATGCGTTCAATTGAGGAACAGATCGGCATTTCTGAAAACGCCAAAAAGGCATTCAGAGAAGAAATCCTCATTCGGATTTCGGCTTATGCGAGAAAGGGCAAACGCTTTGATTATAATTCTCACGAGAGATTACGAGAAGCTATTCAGAAGAAGCTCTTTGCCGATTTGAAAGATGTCGTGAAAATTACGACATCGACAAAAACGCCGGATGAGCAACAGTTGAAAAAGGTCAATGAAGTAGTGGCGCGATTGATTGATGAGCATGGCTATAATTCTACAAGTGCAAATGAACTCTTAAAATATGTAGGCAGTCTTCTGAATCGTTAATAAATGAAGGAGGCATTATTGGCGCAAACTAGCACCGGTAATGTCTTTTTTAAAAATCATCGTCATTTCGACGACGAGCAGCATACGATAATGGAATCGATGGGTACAAGAATTGTCCAAAAAGGTGAGGAGGGGGATGGATGTCCCGGCAAGAAAAAAGTCAGTTTATTGTGTCTCAGGAAGACTGGTCCCTCCATCGAAAAGGCTTTGATGACCAGCAGCGTCATCAGAAAAAAGTCAAAGAGGCGATTAAAAACAATTTGCCGGATCTTGTCACAGAGGAAAGCATCATTATGTCTAATGGCAAAGATGTGGTCAAAATTCCGATCCGTTCTTTAGATGAATATAAAATTCGGTACAACTATGATAAGAATAAGCATGTAGGTCAGGGGGATGGAGACAGCCAGGTTGGCGATGTGGTCGCTCGGGATGGATCTGACAGTAAGCAAGGGCAGGGAAAGGGGCAAGGTGCTGGAGATCAGGCCGGTGATGATTATTACGAAGCAGAAGTCTCATTAATGGATTTAGAGGAAGCGCTATTTCGTGAGCTGGAGCTACCAAATCTTAAACAAAAGGAACTTGATGATATCGTTGTCGAGGAAATTGAGTTTAATGATATTCGCAAAACGGGGTTAACCGGTAATATCCATAAAAAACGAACAATGCTGTCAGCATTTAAACGAAATGCCATGACAGGAAGCCCTTCCTTTTATCCCATTTATCCAGAGGATATTAAGTATAAGACGTGGAATGAAGTCACCAAACCAGAATCAAAAGCGGTTGTCCTAGCGATGATGGATACGAGCGGAAGTATGGGGCTTTGGGAAAAATATATGGCGAGAAGCTTTTTCTTTTGGATGACACGTTTCTTGCGGACAAAGTATGAGACAGTCGAGATCGAATTCATTGCCCACCATACAGAGGCGAAGGTCGTAGACGAGGAGCACTTCTTTTCTCGGGGAGAGAGCGGGGGAACCATTTGTTCTTCTGTCTATCGAAAGGCACTAGAGCTCATAGACGAACGATATCCTCCGTCACGATATAATATTTATCCTTTCCATTTTTCTGATGGTGACAATTTGACCTCTGATAATGCACGGTGCGTGAAGCTCGTTTCTGAAATTATGAAAAAAGCCAATTTATTTTGTTATGGTGAAGTGAATCAATATAATCGGCATTCTACGTTAATGTCAGCATACAAACATATTCAGGATGAGAAATTTAAGCATTATATTTTGAAGCAAAAATCAGACGTTTTTCTCGCATTAAAAAAATTTTTTCAGCAGGAAGAAGTTCTTTCTTAAAGAGAACATTCAAAAAAACCTTTCAGCATAAGGGCTGAAAGGTTTTTTGTGTGGAGAAGGAAGGGATCACCAGAAAAAAAGTAAAACTTTCTCTTTGACATTTCAATTTTCATTTATTAATATTTAATCTTGTTAAATATAAGTTTTTCAAAAAAAGATGCCGATCGTCTTTTCTTCTTTTTCTGCTTTTTGCTCATAAGTGAACAATAAGTATAAATGGGCTGCACACCATTTTCAGCAGAGTAGAAAAAGGGGAAACAGGCAGCTCTATGAGCTTGTTTCATAATCTGTCAGATGATGGGCATTCTAAGTTTGCTAAAGCAGATGACACTATATTTTTATACATGAAAGGAGAAACAAAACATGAACAGAGGGCGTTTATTGCTAACGAATATTATTGGCCTTATTGTGATTCTTGCCATTATTGCCGGAGGTGCTTATTACTACTACGAAAGCACAAACTTCGTAAAAACAGATGAAGCAAAAGTGACAGGTGACATGTACCAAATTACAGCGCCAGCAGCTGGACAAATCAAAGGCTGGGACATCAATGAAGGTGACGAAGTGCAAAAAGACAGCACAGTTGCAAAAGTTGAAGGAGAAGCAAAAACAAACATTAAAGCAGTGGCTGATGGCACATTAGTCAAAAAAGAAGTACAAAACAACCAACAAGTGCAGCCTGGGACAGTTCTTGGTGAAACGATTGACCTAAGCAAGCTTTACATTACAGCGAATATTAAAGAAACAGACATTAAGAACATTGAAAAAGGCGACAAAGTGGACATCGTTGTAGACGGCGATCCTGATACAACATTTGAAGGAACAGTTGAACAAATTGGTTATGCAACAAACTCAACATTCAATATGCTGCCAGCAACAAACTCAAGTGGTAACTACACGAAAGTGACACAAAAAGTAGCAGTGAAAATTTCAATTAAAAATCCATCTGACAAAGTACTTCCAGGTATGAATGCTTCTGTCAAAATTTCATCTTAATGATGACTGATATCAAAAAATGAAAGGAGGTTGTCTGAGATGGCAAATCAACCTGCAGCGACAAAACAGGGAGCAGGCTCCTTGTCTTTACTGATCATTTTAATGGCCGGTTTGTTCGTAGCGATTTTAAACCAAACGCTTTTGAACGTAGCCATGCCCCATTTAATGACTGAATTTAATGTGAGTGCGACGACAATTCAGTGGCTTACAACAGGCTACATGCTTGTCAACGGTGTGCTCATTCCGTTATCTGCGTTTTTAATCACGCGTTTTGGCCAGCGCAGCTTATTCCTCGTGGCGATGATTTCATTTACACTAGGGACCTTTATTTGCGGTATTGCGCCAAACTTTTCTACGATGCTGATTGGTCGTTTGATTCAGGCAGTCGGTGGCGGTATCTTACAGCCGCTCGTCATGACAACAATCCTTTTTATTTTCCCTCCAGAAAACAGAGGGAAAGGAATGGGGATTTTTGGTCTTGCGATGATGTTTGCGCCAGCTGTCGGACCAACGTTATCTGGTTATATTATTGAACACTATTCATGGCGTATTATGTTTTATGGACTTGTACCAATCGGTGCGATTGTCATTATCGCGGCTTTCTTTATGTTTAAAAATATTGTAGAGCCTAAAAAAATCAAGCTGGACAGCCTTGGTGCGATTCTGTCGATCGTTGGTTTTGCTTCGCTTCTATACGGGGTGAGCGAAGCGGGAAGTGATGGATGGACAGATCCAATTGTTCTATCTACGATTATTGTTGGTGCGATTGCGATCATTCTCTTTATTTTCCAACAGCTAAAAGCGGATAATCCGATGCTTGATTTCCGCGTGTTTAAATACAGCATTTTCTCATTATCAAGTGTTATTAACATTATTATTACCGTTGCCTTATACACTGGGATGTTCTTACTTCCGATCTATTTACAGAACCTCGTTGGGTTTACTGCATTGCAATCGGGGCTATTAATGCTTCCAGGGGCACTTGCGATGCTCATTATGTCCCCAATTTCAGGGATCTTGTTTGATAAATTTGGACCTCGTCCACTTGCCATTGTGGGGATGCTGATTACAGTTGTCACCACATACGAGTTTACAAGGCTAACGATTGATACATCTTATAGTCACATTGTGCTCATGTATGCAGTACGTGCCTTTGGTATGTCACTCTTAATGATGCCAGTCATGACTGCTGGGATGAACCAATTACCGCAGCATTTAAACAGTCATGGTACAGCGATGTCAAATACACTGAGACAAATCAGTGGTTCGATCGGTACGAGTTTGATCACGACGATTTATACAAATCGCACGACATTCCATTATTCTAATATGGCAGATCAAACGAATACAGCTGATCCGTTCTTTATGAATTCATTCCAGGCGGCTGTCTCTAATGTGATGCACCATATGGGCATGACAGCAGAAGCTGCTCAAAAATATGTGTCGACCCAGCTCTTTACGAAAGCACAAGTTGATTCAAATGTGATGGGCATCAATGATGCTTACATGTGGGTGACATTATTCTGTGCAGCTGGTGTGATTCTCAGCTTGTTCCTGCGAGATGTACGTAAGGATAAAAAGCGAAAAGAAAAGCAGGATAAGAAACAAGAAATGACATTGCTTCCAGCACCTAAGGAAGCAAACCAAGATGCAAGATAAGTGTGGAGGGACCGTACATGAAAATTTATGTCGTATACGATAGTGAAGGTGACCATACAAAAGCACTTGCAGAAGCGATTGCAGCTGGCGCAGGTGAAACAGAGCAAGCTGAAGTGTTCATTGATCATGTGAAAGATGCGGATATCCGCAAGCTTGATCAAATGGATGCAATCATTTGGGGCTGCCCTGGTCACTTTGGTACCATTAGTTCTGGATTAAAGACATGGATTGACCGTCTTGGGTATTTATGGGCAGAAGGAAAACTCATCGATAAAGTCGGTGCCGTTTTCTGTACCACTGCAACAACACACGGCGGATTAGAAATGACGATGCATAATTTGATTACGCCAATGTTCCATCAAGGGATGCTTGTGGTCGGCCTTCCTGGAAATGTTCCAGAAAATGCGTTATACGGCTCTTATTATGGAGCAGGTGTGACGTGCCCGATTGATTCTGATGAAGTGATTTCTTCAGAAGGCATTGAGCTAGGGAAAGCATTAGGAAGACGTGTAGCATCAGTCACTGCGTCATTTAAGCGATAAGGAGAGGGTTCTTTTGGCGACGATTATTGTAGCGTTAGTAGCTGCTGTTCTAGTCATTATCGGATTAGTAGCGTTCAATGTCAGACACGCTTCGGCCGAGAAGGAAGAGATCAAAGAAGATGTATCGAATCATCCTGACGTGCCGCATAGCGAGCCAGAAGTTGCGGCGAGACCTGTAGAGCCTGAAGTGGAAGAAAAAGCGTCAGAGCCTTCTCAGACAGATGATGCTGCGTTAGGTGATGATTTCTATAGACAGGCGCTTCAAAAGTTTAAACAGCCAGAACCACCTGTCAAAGAAGAAGAACCAGAGACGAAAATGAATGATGATATGTATCGTTCTGCTTTACAGAAACTAAAGCAGAAGGACAAATAAAAAGAGAACCTCTTGTCAGGTTCTCTTTTTTTATTACACAAAAAAACCGCAGGCATAAGCCGAGCGGTTTTCCTTCACTCTATAAAGTGCTAAAAGAGCAGATGCTCTTAAATTACGCTTTGTTAACGTTAGCAGCTTGTGGTCCACGGTTACCTTCAACGATTTCGAAAGAAACTGATTGACCTTCTTCTAAAGTTTTGAAGCCTTCGCCTTGGATAGCAGAGAAGTGAACGAATACATCGTCTTGACCTTCTACTTCGATGAATCCGAAACCTTTTTCAGAGTTGAACCATTTTACTTTACCTTCTAACATGAAATTTCCTCCTAAAGCGATCTTAACGCTTAAATTCACTATTCTTGCTCTTACACAAACTTCAAAGACGAAAACTCTTTCAAAACTTTCTTCTTAAAGATGATACGAACAAAAATAATTACCTTTACTTTACCAGTGTTTGCGGGAAAAAACAACTGTTATACGAAAACTTTTTTAAAAATAATTAGCGCTAACAAATTGAGGAAAAAGCCTATGTTAAGTGTTCTCTTTTACGTCCAGAAAAGCTCACTTGGTTTCTGCCTGACTGCTTCGCTTTATAGAGCTCCTGGTCTGCAATAATCGGTAATTGTTTCATGTTTTCACTTGTTCCTGCATCATAAGCACAGCCAATTGACACCGTAATGTGAATCGATGTTCCGTTTTGTAAATAAATTGGGTGATCCGCCATTTTTTTTCGTAAACGTTCCGCAATTTGCCATGTTTTTTCAACGGAACAATTCGGTAAAAGCACAGCAAATTCTTCACCGCCGATCCGCCCAATATAATCAGAGCTTCTTGTGTTCTTAATCAGCCTTGTTCCGATTTCTTTTAAAACGATATCTCCCTCATGATGTCCATACTGATCATTGATGGTTTTGAAATAATCGATGTCTAGGTAAATCAAGGACATTTGATGGATAGGTTGCTTTAAGTTCAGAGAAAAAGCATCACTTAATATTTCATCGAATTTCCGTTTATTTAAAACACCAGTTAAAAAGTCATAATGAGCTTGGAATTTATACAAATTTAACATCTGATACGCTTTTGTTTGATGCTCAATGACATAAAAGTTAAATAAACCGGCAATATACGAGAAAATCCAATAGGCAGTATGCAGTTCAAACGATCTTTCATTGACGATGATGATAAATAAAATCGTCGCAATGACGTTACTCATGGTAATAGATAACAGCATTTTTACGACGTGATTGATATGACGCTCAGCAATTAAAAAAGAAGCTGTGGCGATAAATATCATGGAAAAAATATTAATGAAAGAAGCGACATTGGCTTCGATTAATAATCGGCCAATAATGATCACACAGGCTGCAATGAACGTTTGTGCAATGCCTCCATAAAATGCCGTTAAAATAAGGGGGATATGTCTTAAATCGATGATGGCTGGTCCTGCTTTAATAGAGAAAAACATTAAGAGGACACCGAGTAACCCAGAAATCATTCCTTTAAAAATTTGTCTGAGCAGGGTGTCTTCCTTTTTTAAAAAATTCTCTTTAAACACAAGCATCAATAAATAATGGAAAGTGACAAGAATTGTTAAATTAATAAAGAGGTCTCTTAGCAAAATAAAATCACCTTTTTAAAATTACTAAAATTTGTTGCAAAAGAAAAGGGGAAACAAGATAATTAATAAAAATTTCACTTATGAGGGGTTTAAAATGAGGAGAAAACAATTTCCAGATCGAACGAACTGGCTTTCTTTTTTTGAGACGTGGCCTGATGAAGGATTTGAACGAGATATGCCCATTGAATATCAAGATCTAACGTTTCGGTTTGAGAATGAGGAAGAGCGATTTGTGGTGACGATGTCTCTTGGAGTACAAGAATTTTCTTTGAAGGCTGTTCGAAAAAAGGACGCATCCGTTTTAGGAGTATATGCCTTTAAAACTGTGCGACATGTAGAAATAAAAAAGGATCGGCAGCATGAAAAAGAGCTGTTGATACTATTAGATGGTGTGGAACGGTTTGTTATCACGATCGAAATCACCTTCTTGCCTTCCTTCTGCATCATGGTGAAAGAGCATTTTTCGGGAGAATAAACAGGAGCCTTCTGAAAAAAGGCTCCTGTTTTAGTTATTTGTGCTCGATGTCATTGAGTACTTGCTGAATAGATTCATCATCCATTACATTCATGACACTTTCATCAATGTGAAGAGACTGGGCGTAAGACTCTCTCGGCGGCTGATGGGTTTGGTATGTTTTCGATGATGTTTGATGCTGGCTTGTTTCATTAGGCTGGACAGCGGTGAATGCCTGCTTGATCATTTGTCCTACTTCAGCTGTGCCTTTTGAGTCTTTACGTGAATGTGAATGGGACTCATGACGAGATGACTCATGATGGTGTTGATCTTTGCCTTTCATCATTGAGGACAAATTCATTTGAGTCATGCTGCTTAGTCTTCTCCGTAATAGTGGTGAAAATAATGCAATGATGGCTGTTGATGCTGCGATCATTGCACCAGTACTCATACCTTTTCTCTTTTTAAACAAACGAATCCCTCCATTTGATCGTGATGATACTTCTTCATCATGTTTAGGATGACCAATCAAGGCTGATTTATGAATTCATTGCTGAAATAGAGGATGTGTGCATAAAAAGTCTGCTGGATGAAAAACCTATGAGCAAAAGGAGGGAATCAATTGATGAATAAGAAATGGATGCTATCTTTATTACTCGTTCCAACATTGATCACTGCTGGGTGTGGAATGAACAATCAAGGCGATGAACGAAGAGGAACAATGAAACGACAGTACGAAAATGTCACATATAAGAACGACAACATGAGACAGGATCAACCAAATGTACAAACACCTCAGAAGGTGAAAGTGGCAGATAAGGCATCAGAGCTTGTTGCCAACATGTCTGAAGTGAAAACAGCGAACGTACTTGTCACAGGGAAAAATGCATTTGTTGCTGTCGTGCTTGAAGGCAATAAAAGCGGAGATGTAACAGACGATTTGAAAAAGAAAATTTCTGACAAAGTCAAATCGACGGATCAACAAATTGATAATGTGTATGTATCTGCTAATCCAGACTTTGTCGATCGTATGGCAGGGTACGGAAAACGTATTAGAAGTGGAGAGCCAATTTCAGGATTCTTCGACGAGTTTACTGAAACGGTTCGACGTGTTTTCCCTGAATCAAAATAGCTACGACAAAAGCCGTATGTCATATGCGGCTTTTTTGTTTGGAACCGCACCTTGCGCACCTGACTGCATAAAGTAAAAAATATATCACCTCTTGTTGATCTTTGTTTTTTCATAGAAAGAGAAAGAGGTTGCAGGATGAATTCAGGTGGGGAGTAAATGAAAGCAAAACCGTCATTAATTCATAAAAAACTTGTAAGCGGAATGATTGCAGCAGGTTTGATTTTTTATGCGTTCACTGCGTACTTGATTTATGTAGCGTTCCAGCTGACAGGGCAATATCTAGAGCAGTATTCGTCGCCTAAAACGGTCTTAACGGAAGGACTCAATAAGCAAGTCTATGAACATATTCGAATCTACTATGCAAAGGATGAGGGCGCCTTTGTCGATCTGACCATAGAAGCGCTGGAACAGGCAAAGAAGAGAACGATGTCAGTGTTTCAGTATGAAGCTGACAAACCGTTAGATATCATTTATTTTGATGATAAAGAAACGATTGAGCAATTTGCCGGCATCAAGCATATTACAGGTTTTTATTCTGATGTTGATCATATGATTGGATTATACCCAGATAAACGGGAAGAATTGTTGAAGAAAGAGACACTGCCTTTATACTTTTTCAACACGTTATTCATTCATGAGTATGCCCATTTTGTTTTCTATGAAAAGGTGCATGCATACAATGTATCTCCAGTCGTCTTTCCCCTTTGGTTCCATGAAGGAACAGCAGAATGGACGGCCTATGATGTGCTGAACGCCACGTCTGAACGGTTTGACGTCATTCCTTTTAAATCTCTTTATTCTGATCAAGACTGGCAAGAATCTCGCACGACGTATGAGACAGATGTTTATTTACAAAGCTACTATATGATCTATGAGCTTGTGCAGCTTTATGGACGAGATGTCATACATGAGATCATGGAGGAAACGGCGAAAACTAGTCGTTTTGATAGAGGGTTTGAACAAGCGACAGGACAACGTCTCACAGATTTTGAAGAGCAATTTAAACTGAATTATCAAAGAAACAACGGCTGACCTGTAAATAGGTCGGCCGTTGTTTTTGGTTAATGAAGCGGTTTTTGCTGATTGGCTTTGCTTGGCGGCATCTGCACCTGTCCCTGCATAGGGGCAAATGTAGACGTCATCGCCTGCATATCTTGAGCTGTAAGCTGCGGAACTTGATAATAGCTATGTTTGTTTTGATATAAGAAAATTTCATACGCCATTTCAATAAAGTTCGGGATTTGCGCTGCAAGCACACGTCGCACCACAGGGTTTGTGACCTCTAATGCAGTCATTGAGAGTAATCCAGCATGAGATTTCATAAGACCAAGCATATGCCCTGTAATTCCCGCATCTTTTACATCCTGTATTGATTGATTAGGCTTCTTAGGCTGAGATGGTTTTATTCCGTATGTCACCTGTGTCTGTTCTTTCATCATATAAGTAGATGTTTCTTCACTAGGCTTTTGACCAGTAGAAAAGCAATCTACCGTGACGTTGTACTGGGACAATACAAATTGATATTGTCGATCTAACATGTCGGATAATGCGGGATCTTGGATAAATTGCCGAAAGATCATGTATTGATCCAAAATATTAATGGTCCCTGCTAATACCTCATGTAAATCAAATAACTCATGCCCGCCATGATTGAATTGGGGCTGCTGGGCATGTCCTTGAACGTTTGGTTGCTGATCGTTTTGCATAAAGAATCCTCCTTCTGTTTATACAGTCTGTTTTAATGTGAGGAAGTTTTCCTCCTTTCATGCAAAAACATTATTTACAATTAGAGGGTTTTCTTCCTTTTTGTCGAAAAAATGTATCAGACGAATGAACATGGGGGTACCAGATGCAGGACAAAATCATTAATCGTTTGATAGAAGACGAACATGTGCAGGCACCAGTGATTGGCATCGGTGTTTCGCCGTTTGAACAGCATCATCTTGAGGCTTTTTTTCAATCATTTCCGCATGAATTAAATGCCTCTTTTATTGTTGTGCAAAATCATGTGACAGGCGATTGTGTAACTGATTTGGAAGCACTTGTTTTACCGATTGGCTACCGGGCAAAGCCGATTAAGCATGGTGAGAAAGTCATGAAAAATACGATTTATGTTTGTCCGCAGCATGCAGCTGTGACATTGACAGAAGACAAACGGCTACACATAACAGAGCAGCATCCTACGAACAAGGCGTGTGCTGTAAATTCGTTGTTTCAGTCACTTGCCAATGTGCAAAAGGAAGAGGCCTATGCGATCTTTTTTCAAAAAGGCTATTGTGTAGGAAGTGGCTTGCTTCAAATCGTTGAGCAAGGCGGTACAGCCATATCGTGCAGTGAGACAAATAGTGGGTTTGATCGTATGTATCATCAAACATTTCAAGACCCTTCTGCACTTGCGTCATATATAGCCAACATCATCAACATTCCGCATACAGATGTTGCAGACCCTGTTTTGATCAGAATGATTGAACGTCTTGAAATGCATAAAGGAATTGCTTTTTCAACCTATGAGAAGCGCAGGCTGCTCTCTGTCATTCAAAAAAGAATGAGGAGTGCGAACCAATCGATCTCCTTATTGTCCGAGTACGATCGTTTATTAGAGAGAGAACCAGATGAGCTTGATCGCCTGCATGTACAGCTTTTAAGCGGAACGACTTCCTTTTTTAGAGATATGGAAGCCTTTCGAGTATGTGAACATCACATCATTCCGTCGATCATTGAAAACACAATGAAAAATGGGAAATCTCGATGCCGCATTTGGATTGCAGGATGTTCTACAGGTGAAGAAGCCTATTCTTTTGCGATGTTATTTTTAGAAGAAATGAAACGAAGACAAGTGTCCATTGAACTTCAAGTGTTTGCAACAGACATCAACCGGAAAGCCATCCAAAGTGCAAGCAAAGGTGTTTATTCGCTTGAGTCTATGGCACGGATGCCAGAAAAATGGAGGGCGCGATATTTCGAAAAAAAAGGTGACGCTTTTATTGTGAAGCAGTCGCTTAGAAAACATATTGTCTTTGCTCCTCACAATTTATTGATCGATTCACCTTTTATCCACCTCGATTTTATCAGTTGCCGAAATGTTCTGATGTACTTCCAGCCAGAAGTACAAAAACGAGTCTTATCTCGATTCCAATATGCACTAAAGGATCAAGGGATGTTGATATTAGGACCGAATGAAAAGGTACCCAATATCCCTCGTTTATTTCATTTGTTAAATGAAAAGTGGAACATTTACACCCACTCAAACGTTCCTAAATACAATGCAGGTCGTACGGAGTTAAAAGAACGAGCTGTCCAATATATGAAAGAAGTAGAGCAGGAGTATGATGCATGTTTCATCATAGACGATTGCGAGCAAATTCTCGCGATATCAAACGGTGCCTATTCTTTCTTAGCGCATGCAGAAGTCTCAGATGAATTATGTGAATATGTAACCCCTGATTATATGAAAGAGATACTAAGTCAAAGCTTTCAAAAGGTGTGGACTGAAGAGACTGAGGTTGTCTTTCAACATGTCCTCATTTCGGAAAATGGCAGAAAGCAGTATGCTGATTTTACAGTGAAACATTTTGATCGCCGTTTTAAAGGAGTATACGTCATTCTCATTCGGATGAGTGAGAGAGGAAAAAATCAAAAGAACGGCAGGGACAAAGGGATGTCAGAGCAGAATTCGGTTTATCAACAGCGAATTGTCGATTTAGAAAATGAGCTCAATGAGGTCAAACAAAAGGAGCAAGAAGCAAGGGCTCAATTAAAAGAAAAAAACAAGCAAATAGAAGTGCGCGAGAAAACAAACGAGCATTTTATTAATATCATAAACAACTTAAAGGTGACAAGAGAAGAACTGTACCGGCCGTCTGTGAAGCCAGAGCTTGCCACGTTGTTTGTGGACCGGGAAATGAATATTCGCTATCACACTCCTACAGCTGCCTCTTTATTTACTTCAGCTCAAACCCGGCACCAGCAAACTTTTCAGTCGATGGTGAAGAAGCTATCGAAGGAAATGCTCTATCATGATATTCAATCTGTCATTTCAGATAGGCGCATGATCGAACGTGAAATTGAAACGAACGAAGGAGAACAATTCACGGTTCATATGACGCCTTTCTATGATCAAGATCGCGAGGGAGCAGTGATGACCTGGATCAAAATGACCGAAATGACGAAATTGAAGCAGGCTCTTCATCTTGCGGTGACAGCACTTGATAACAGCCATATTCATATTGTGGTTGCAACAGGAGAAGGTGTCATTCAGTGTGTCAACCAGCGCTTTTGTCAGTTTGTACAGCAGCATGAATATGACTTGATCGGAAAAGATATTTTTTCTGTTTATTATGCGTTGTGTCAATGTGATGATCTAGCGAAACAATGGGACGTGTGTTTAAGAGAGGGCAGCTGGACAGGTGAGTTGTATTTTCAGGACTTATCAGGGCGTGAGCGATGGGAAAGAGTCTCTTTACACCGAATCGATGACCCTGACAAAATGCAGTCTACTGTCATGCGGATTTCAGAGGATATTACAAGTCAAAAACAGTCTGAGAAAATGCTGATGAAGTCTGAAATGCTGTCAGCAGTTGGACAGCTTGCAGCTGGTATTGCCCATGAGATACGTAACCCACTTACGTCGTTAAAAGGCTTTTTACAGCTAATGATTCAAAGTAAAAAGTATCAGAAGGATTATGCCGATGTGATGATGTCAGAGTTTAATCGGCTTGAGTCTATTATTAACGAGTTCCTTGTGCTCTCTAGAAGCAAATCTGTTAAATTTGAACCGGTGAATGTGAATCTTCTGCTCGAAGAAGTCATTATGGTCGTTGAATCTCAGGCGGTCTTAAAAGGAGTGTCGATTCAAAAGAATCTGGCTCCCTCTCTGCCTCATATTCAAGGCATTCCAAATGAACTAAAACAAGTGTTCCTTAACATTCTTAAAAATGGAATTGAAGCGATGGATGGAGTAACAGGTGTGATCCAAGTGACTTCATTATTGAAAAACGACCAAATGATGCTGATATTTGAAGACCAAGGAAAGGGCATACCAGAAGATGAGATTGGGAAATTAGGTGAACCTTTTTACACAACGAAAGAAAAAGGCACGGGTCTTGGATTAATGATGACCATTAAGATTATTGAAAGCCATGGCGGTACCATTCGTTTTGAGAGCAAAAGCTTTGAAGGGACACGTGTGATTATTACGTTTCCAAGTAATTGAGATAAGTTTTACACGAAATCCATCCAGTCTCAATATTTGCTTTGTACACTAGAAGAGATGAAGTTCAAAGGGGAGAAATCTAATGAAACGTATACAATCCATTCGAATGGTCTGTTGTTTGATTTTGGTGATATTTAGCCTGCAATCTTTACTGCCTAGTATCATGACAGCTGAGCCGTTTAGTGTTTCTGAGAAGAAGGACACTTTGTGGAAACAAACAAAGCCGATGAACATAAAAAAAGCTCGCAAACTGATAGGAGAAACGGTGACGGTGAGCGGTATCGTAACAGCAGATCAATCCGCTATAGGGAATGGGAAACTATCAACATATATTCAAGACAAAACAGCTGGTCTCAATATTTATTCTGCGCAGCCTAAAAACTTCCCAGAACTAAAAGCTGGCATGAAGGTCACGGTGACAGGCAAGATCACGACTTATAAAGGGCTCGTTGAAATTGTGCCAGATCAAGACCATCTGAAGATTGATGCTGTGAATCAACCATTGCCTTCGCCAAAGAAAGTTTCCATTAAACAATTGGAATCGGATCAGGCAGGCAAATATGAAGGAAGATTAGTGAAGGTAAAAGGATATGTAGAACAGGCGCCAGATCAGCCGGCTGGCGGTGGATACAATGTGGCCATCATCGATAAAAAATATCATAGCACAGTCCTTAGAGTCATGGTTGATACGGGTGCCATTGATCAAGTGAAGACCGGAAAATGGTATGAGTTTACTGGCGTTTTAAGCAGATATGATACGCTGCAAGTACTTCCAAGACACAAAACCGATGTCAAATTGCTGAAGCACCAGCCAAAGCCGCCAAAAATCAAAAAAGAATATGAGGCAACGGTAGATCGTGTTGTGGATGGAGATACTATTCATTTGAAGAAGCCTGTGCTCGGCACAACAAAGGTACGCTTCGTGAATATAGACACACCAGAAACCTACCACAAGCCAAAAAATGAATTAGATCAAAACCAGCTGCGTTTTGGACAAAAAGCGACGGATTATTTAAAAACCCTTCTTTCAAGTGGTGATCGAGTCACATTAAAGATTGGCCCGGAAGCAAAGGATGGATATGGACGTCTTTTAGCTCAAGTCAAAACCAAAAAAGGGCTGAATACGAACCTAGAGCTTGTGAAAAAAGGATATGCCCCTACTTATTTCATTTGGCCTGTTGGAGATGAAAAAGAGTATCTGATGTTCCAGCAAGCAGTGAAAGATGCCAAGGAAAAAGGGCTTGGTATTTGGAATGAAGAAGATCCTCTGCTAGAACAGCCGTTTGAATTTAGAGCACGCGAGCAGAAAAAAGGGCTCACACGTTATGTGGGTGATTCATCTGCAAAAACCTACGTATCACCTGACAGCTGGAATGAGATCGATGTGGATAAACGTATCTTTTTTGCTTCTAAAGAAGAAGCAGAGCAGGCTGGATATCAGGCGTCAGAATCATCCAGTGAAGTCCCATTAACCATTTTAAGCATGAATGATTTGCATGGTAAAATTGATCAGCAATATGAGCTGGATGTAAAAGGTGATGGCAGTAAAGGAACGTATGGACGGATGGATTATGTGGCGGCTTATATGAAACAAAAGCAGGCTGCGCAAAAAAATACGATAACAGTTCATGCAGGAGATATGATAGGCGGAAGCTCGCCAATATCTTCTCTTTTACAAGATGAACCAACCGTTGAACTAATGGAGAACATCGGCTTTGATGTTGGGACAGTTGGCAACCATGAGTTTGATGAAGGTGTGGATGAACTATTGCGCATCTTAAAAGGTGGAGATCACCCGAAAGGCACAAAAGGATACGATGGGCAGAATTTCCCGCTTGTTTGTGCAAACTGTGAATACAAGGATACTGGCAAACCACTTTTACCAGCCTATGAAATCATGGATGTCGAAGGAATTCCTGTAGCTTTTATCGGGGTTGTGACAACATCAGCGGCAGGTATGGTCATGCCAGAAGGAATTAAAGACATTCAATTTACTGATGAAGTCCAAGCTGTCAATGAAGCAACGAAAGAATTAAAGCAAAAAGGGATTAAAGCGATAGCGGTTCTGGCTCATATGACCGCCTCTCAAAATGGTGATACCATTACTGGAGAAAGCGCAAGGCTCGCCAAAGAAGGTGATGACGAAATTGATGTCATTTTCGCTGGCCATAATCACGAAGTGGTCAATGGAGAAGTGAATGGAAAATTAATTGTCCAAGCCTTTGAATATGGAAAGGCGATTGGAGAAGTCAATGTCACACTTGACAGGAAAACAAAAGATATTGTCAAAAAGAGTGCAAACATCCAGTATGTAGACCAGGCTGGTATTGAAAAGGATAAGGAAGCAGCGGACATTTTAGCTCATTACGGAAAAGAAGTGGAGCCGATTATTAGTGAGGTTGTTGGAGAAGCAGGGGTCAAGATGGAAGGTGGCTATTCCAATGATGGTGATACACCACTTGGCAACCTTATTGCTGATGGCATGAGATATTCAATGAAAAGTGACTTTGCCATGATGAATGGCGGCGGCATCAGACAAAATCTCGAAAAAGGACCGATTACTTGGGGAGATCTCTTTAATATTCAGCCATTCGGAAATGTGTTAGTGAAGCTGGACATCAAGGGGAAAGATTTAGTTGATATCATTGAAGCTCAAATATCTCCTCAATTTGGACCAGATTATAGTATTTCAGGCTTTTCTTATTCGTACGATCCGTTAACATATAAAGTAGTCGACTTAAAACTGCCTGATGGTTCTTCCGTTGTTTTCGACAAAACGTATACACTCACAGTGAATAATTTCATGGCGACTGCCACTGGAAGTAAGTATGCGCCGATTGGAAGGCTAGGGAAGAATCCGGAGACAGGCCCAGAAGATTTAGAAGCAACAGTGGCTTTTGTAAAGAGCTTCGAGGGAGCTTCTATTGTGTATCAAAAAGAGGGCCGAATTCAACAAGCGAAACAAGAAGAAAAGGCAGCAGCAAGCTAAAGAATCATCACCAAGGGCGAAGGAGTTAAAGCATGAAAAAGTGGCTTGCAGTGATTGTCATGTCAGCGGGAATTGTGCTGCTTGGCTGGGGAATTTGGCAAATGGCTTCTACTCACTTACAAACAGCACATTCGTTAGAGGAAGCAAAGAAGGTCGTAAAAACTGATCAAGGAATGACAAAGAAAAAGTTTGCACCTGAAATGGGGAAAGCCTCTGGCATCCTGACCATTCCGAAATTAAAAGCCGATTTGCCGATTGTTGAAGGGACAGATGCGGACGACCTTGCCAAAGGCGTCGGTCATTATAAAGGCAGTTATTATCCTGATCAAAATGGACAAATCGTTTTGTCGGGACACAGGGACACGGTCTTCCGCCGGACTGGTGAACTGGATATTGGGGATCAGCTGAAAATCACTGTACCGTATGGTGAGTTTGTTTATGAAATCACGCATACGAAAATTGTGGATCAGCATGATACATCCATTATTACCTTACAAAATAAAAAAGAAGAGCTTGTGTTAACCACTTGCTATCCATTTCATTTTGTCGGCAACGCACCAGAGCGGTACATTATTTATGCGAAAAGAGCATCTGTCTAACGTCAAAAGAGCCTGTATGATCAGGCTCTTTTTTCTACATATTGTCCATTAATTCAGCCATATCAGGTGGGAGCGGTGCTTCTATCGTCAGCTTTTCACCTGTGAATGGATGGTTCATGTCTACTTGTTTGGCATGAAGGGCGCATCTGTTTATCATGTCACGCTTCCCACCATATAATGTATCGCCAGCTAAAGGATGCCCGAGACTACTAAGATGAACCCGAATTTGATGTGTTCTGCCTGTTTCTAATTGCAGCTTGACGGCCGTCATCTGTAAACGTTTATTGAGATGGAAGACCTCATAATGAGTCTTGGCGCTTTGACCAGTAGGAGAAACTCTCCTTCTGACGGCATGGTGTTTATCACGTCCAATGGCAGCTTGGATCGTTCCTTTCTTTTTCTTAAACAGTCCTTGTGCGATGGCAAGATACGTTCTGTTAATCGCTTTTTTTGAAAGCATTTGATCGAGTACAGCATGTGCCAACCTGTGTTTGGCAAAAATGACGGTGCCGCTTGTATCTTGATCCAGCCTATGTATATGTCTGACTCGCTTTTCTTCTCCATTTGCTTGAAAATGGAAAGCGACTAGGTTCGCCAGCGTACCTGTTTGTCCTTTTTCATTTGGATGCGTCGGTCTTCCAGCAGGCTTTTGGACAACTAATAAATGCTCGTCTTCAAAGAGTACCTCTAATTCACCGTATTCTGGCGTCACATCACTTTCTTCCGTCTCAAATAAATCAATGATGATCTGATCACCTGTACTCACTTTTGCAGCATGGTGGGCAGTTTTTTGATTGAGACGGACTTTTTGGTGCTCCATCCAAAAATGGATAATCGGTTTAGAGGCAGACACTTCGTCTTTTAAAAATTGACTTAAGGAAATGCCATTTTGCTGCTCTCCTACTTTTAGGGAGAGCGTGTGTCCTTTTATGATCATGATATTCGTCCTCTCTTTGGGTATATATAGGAAACACTTACCTTAGCGAATGACTTTTTTTCTGTGCTATTCTGAATGGAGTAATAACGACAGAGAGGTAGATGCCACGTGAGATTAATGAAAGCTGCGACAGACCTTCAGGAGCAGGAAATTGAAGAAACATCAAAGGAAATTGAAGATCTTTTATCCCATTCCGTAAATGGAGAAGAGCAGGAAAAACAACCCCCGCTTACATTCATTGATGGTGTGTATAACGGGACAATGGATGATGCTTTTCGTATTTTATCAGGTCTTCAGTTATTACATACCATTATTTTAAAGCCGAAGCGTCATATCACAAAACGAGATCGTGAGTTATTTGAACTCAACCGTGAACAAGTTAATGCGTGCGGCTTTTCTTTCCCGTTTGATTTAGATGATTTTGCAGGCCGTCACCTTCAAAATGCGTAAAAGTTGGTGTGAACTTCCTTGTTAACTTACAAGGTCGTCGCACATACTATTTTTAAGGGAACGGAGAAACCTTCAAGATCTGTAATACCAATTCCGCTCTTTTTCAACAATGTCTATTCTCCACGAATCGGAGCGCTTGGATCTCTTGCAGAAAGAATCGAACATGACAGGAGCCTGACCAAACGATGCAGGCTCCTTTTATACATAATCATTTTAGCAGACATTCATCTTTGAAAGTCAATTTTATTCACGATATGATAGCAGTATGGAAGATATTTCAGACTTTCGGAAAAAGGAGTGGCCTCTTTGGTAAAGGCGATTATATTTGATTTTGATGGATTAATTTTAGATACAGAAACACATGAATATGAGGTTCTGCAGGAAATGTTTGCTGAGCATGAATCGGAGCTGCCTCTGTCTGTATGGGGAAATGTGATTGGAACGCAGGCGGGTTTTAAGCCTTTTGAATATTTGGAAGAGCAGTTAGGGAAGACATTAGATCATGAGGCGCTTACAGCGGACCGGCGTTCTCGTTTTCAAAAGAGAATGAAGGACGAAGCAGCAAGACCTGGTGTAGAAGCTTATTTAGAAGCGGCAAAGGAGCTTGGAATTAAGATTGGACTCGCTTCCAGCTCAGATTATAAATGGGTGTCTGATCACCTCAAACAAATTGGACTTTTCGATTACTTTGAATGTATCCGCACGTCAGACGATGTGGAAGAAGTGAAGCCTAACCCAGAACTTTATTTGCAAACCGCACAATGCTTAGGCGTTGAGCCAAAAAATTGCGTGGCATTTGAGGACTCTGTGAATGGGTCAATCGCTGCCAAACGAGCGGGTATGAAATGTGTCATCGTGCCAAATAAAGTGACGAGCACACTGCAGTTTGAAGAATATGATGTGAGATTAGAATCCATGGCTGAAATCGAATTGCTCCAGCTATTCCATCAGCTTGAAAAAGAGGATCAGTAAGGGGGCAATACATCATGGCAGAAAAACTAGATTTAACGCGATTTGAAAAAAGAATGGTGATTCGAAATATTAGAGAAGAAGATATCGACCGAATCATCGCATTGCAAGAGGTATGCTTTCCAGGCATGGACCCTTGGAAAAAAGAGCACCTTGAAAGCCACCTTGAACATTTCCCAGAAGGTCAGTTCTGTGCGGAATTCGAGGGGGAAATTATTGGCTCATGTTCAAGTTTATTAATTAACTTTGATGAATACGATGATCGTCACACATGGCAGGACATCACAGATGATGGATATATCACAAACCATAATCCAGATGGGATGAATATGTACGGAATTGAAGTAATGGTCAGTCCTGAGTACCGCCGGATGAAAATCGGTCATCGTTTATACGAAGCAAGAAAAGACTTAGCGAGAAGATTAAATTTAAAAAGCATCATTATTGGCGGACGTATCCCGAATTATCATAAATATCAAGAGGAAATGACGCCTCGCCAATATGTAGAGCAAGTCATGCTGCACCAAATTTATGATCCAGTGCTATCTTTTCAGCTGTTAAATGAATTTAGCCTGATGCGGATCAATCCGAATTACTTGCCGGATGATAAAGCTTCCAGTACGTACGCAACGCTAATGGAATGGAACAATGTCGATTATCGCCCGCAGTCGAAAAGATATTATAAATCGGCGTTTCCGGTTCGAATTTGTGTCATTCAATATGCAATGAAGCAAATTCATTCCTTTGAAGAGTTTATGAATCAAGTGGAGTATTACGTGGATGTGGCATCAGATGCGTCAGCTGACTTTGCCGTTTTCCCGGAAATCTTTACAACCCAGCTTATGTCATATTTAGAAGAGAGATCACCAAGTCTAGCAGTGCAGCGGATCACAGAATATACTGAGGACTACATCAATTTGTTTACAGATCTCTCGGTCAAGTACAACATTAATATCATCGGTGGTTCTCATTTCGTTGAAGAGGAAGGGAAAATCTATAATATCGCCTATTTATTTAGACGTGATGGAACGATTGAAAAGCAATATAAGTTGCATATCACGCCGAATGAAAGAAAATGGTGGGGGATTTCAGCTGGTGACCAAGTCCGGGTATTTGATACGGACTGCGGTAAAATTGCGATCCAAATTTGCTACGATATTGAATTCCCTGAGCTTGCTCGAATTGCAGCTGACAAAGGAGCGAAAATTATTTTCACTCCATTCTGTACAGAAGACCGTCAAGGTTATTTACGAGTGCGTTACTGTGCGCAGGCGAGAGCGGTTGAAAATCAGATATATACGGTCATTTCTGGAACGGTCGGAAACCTTCCGCAAACAGAAAACATGGATGTCCAATATGCACAATCAGCCATCTTTGCACCATCTGATTTTGAATTCGCAAGAGATGGCATTGTAGGTGAGTGCAACCCGAATATTGAAATGGTAGTTGTCGGTGATGTCGACTTAGAAATATTAAGAAGGCAGCGTCAAGATGGAACGGTTCGTCAGCTAAAAGACCGAAGAAGAGACGTGTACCATATTGAATATAAGAAATAACCAAAACAAGCGCCCCGCAGTTATGCGAGGCGCTTTTCTGTATGTTTACATTTTCTTTAATGCCACTGTAGCAAAATGGGCAATGCTTTTGGCAGCTAAAAATGGAACGTCTGATTTAACAAGAGATTGATAAATCGTTTTTTCTACTTGTTTCCATGTAAGATCAGACTCTTCTAAAAGATTTTTTAAATCAGGTCCTACATGCTGGTTGAAAAACTGTTCAAATTGTTCACGTTTTTCTTGTCCGGCAATCACTTCTAATTTTTGTAGCCACTTTTCTTGTTTTTGGAAAGATTGTTCAATGTTTTGTTTAATGGTGTCTGTTGTTGAAGGAAGCTGAAAATCACTTTCTGCTGTCACCTGCTTCGTTTGAATAGATGCAGCATCAGCTGTCTGTGTAATAGGTGAAGCGAATAAAAGGACAGTGGTGGAGAGCATCAAAGATTTTGCGATTGTTTTCATTAAGAAAACCTCCTAGTTCATTTAGTATTGTGCACGAGATTTATTATACATTTTTGTTAAAAAAAGGTAATGAGACTTACCGCTTATTTTTTCATGCGACAAAGGGATGCCAAATGAAAAGACGAATATACTGAATGGAAATGATGTTTTACAAAGGGAGAGGGATATGGGGCGACAATCTAAACATCTGTATATCAATTTGCCGGTTAAGCATGTGAATGAGTCAAAGGCTTTCTTTGAACAGCTGGGGTTTGACTTTCAACAAGAACTGACGAATGAACATGCTGCTTGTTTTGTGATGAATGAGACGATCACAGTCATGCTGTTATCACTTAAGCATTTCCAATCCATTTCAGAGAAGGAATTGGTAGATGCCAGAAATGGCGCAGAGGTCATTATCTCTTTACAGGTCGAGACGAGGGAAGAGGTTGATGAGCTTGTAGAGCGTGCGATCGCAGCTGGTGGTTCACCGTTTAAAGAAAAACAAGACCATGATTTCATGTATGGCTGGAGCTTTCAGGATCGTGATGGTCATTTATGGGAAGTGTTTTATATGGATGAGGAGAGAAGCGACCTTTCATAAGGGTGCTTCTTTTTTATTGATGATCAGTGGTATGATAAGAGGGTAGAAAAAATAAGGAATTCATCTAGAGAAAAGTAGGTGCTTCATGGAATTTTTACTTGTCTTAATGCCAGTGTTCGGCATATTCCTTATAGGGTATATTGGGCAGAAGACAATTGGTTTTAATATACATACGCTTTCATCAATGTCTTTATATTTAATGTCACCATTTCTTGCATTTGAAACCTTTTATCAAAATAAAGTATCAATGGACTATGTGTACTTATCTATATTTGTCGTAGGGCTTTGTCTTTCACTTGTTTTATGTGTCTTCATTTTATCTCGAATTTACGGGTATTCGAATGAAACGTATTGTGCCATGATTTTGTCATCAGCATTTATGAATAATGGAAATTACGGCACGCCTGTTGTCCTTCTTGTTTTTGGAGCAGCTGGTTTAGATATTGCGATTGTGCTAATGGTCCTTCAGCAGCTCGTCATGAGTACGATCGGCATGTATTATGCAGCAAAAGGTGGAGAGGACGCGGGAGACTTGAAGGTCGTTCTAAAAAAAGTGTTGCGTATGCCGGTTGCTTACGGGGCTCTTCTTGGTCTATTATTTCAGCTCATTGACCTTTCATTACCTAAAGAGCTTATGACAGGTGTTCAGCTTGTCGGGGATGCAGCGATACCAACGATTATGCTAATTTTAGGTATGCAGCTCGCAGTGATTTCTTTTAAGCAAGTGGATTATCGCAATATTTCCTATGCGGTGCTGCTGAAGCTGTTTATCTCACCACTCATCGCATTCGGCTTTACGCTTATTTTACCGGTAGATGATTTGGTGAAACAAATTATGATTTTAGTTGCAGCGATGCCTACTGCGGCGAATACAACGCTGATGGCTGTGCAATTTCGAACGAAACCTGAGTTTGTCTCAAGCACGACGTTTCTCAGTACGATTTTAAGTATTGTGACTTTACCTGTTTTATTATGGATTTTATCCATGCACCCTCTGGGATAGGGGACGGCAAACAAAGGGGGACTTATGAATGAATGTAGATGTTCATTTTCAAGTAAGTGATGTGTTAAAAACGAAGCATTTTACGCATGCGAAAGTGTTAGCTGGGGAAAAGGGATTGTTTCGGCAGGTAAAATGGGTACATGTACTTGAAGTGCCTGCTGTAGAGGATTTGTTAAACGGAGGCGAGCTGATCTTAACGACGGCCGCAGGCTTCCATGATCAATTGGAAGTCTTTCAGGCGTTTTTAAGGCAGTTGATTGACTCAGGTGCGGCTGGATTATGTATTGAATTTGTACCGCTCCGGTTTGATGTACCGGAAGAACTGATTATTTATGCAGAAGAACGTGATTTTCCGCTAATTCTGTTTACAAAAGAAGTGAAGTTCGTCAATATTACACAGCATCTCCATACGATGATGATTGAACGTCAGTATCAGATGATGGCAGATTTAGAAGCCTTGTCGTCAAAGCTGAATGAGCTTTTACTAACTCCTCATCCGCAGATGGATATTTTGGATCAAGTGTATCAGCACGTGAGAGGGATACTACTGCTGATCCCTGTTCAAGGTGAGCCGATTATTTTATGTGATTCTTCCAAACAAACAGAAGAGCTTGTGATGAATTATTTGCAATATGCTTCATTACCAAAAGGATATGAAGTGACGCAAAAACAAGTCCTTGCACTCAAACAAACCTTTGCAGACCTCGTCCTCATTCATCAATCGAACACGCTCTCGGAATTTGAACTGCTTGTGATGGATAAAGGAGCGAATGCCCTTGCCCAGCAAACATTAAGAGAGCTGTATACAGAAGAGCTGAAGAAGACAAAAGAGAATGAATGGCTGCAAAAATGGTTTCATGAAGAGCATACAGAAAGAGAGATCATAGAACACCTTGAGGAGACAGAAGGGCTGAAAAAACCGACCGGCTGTGTGGTGATGCTCTTTCAAAAAAACCACCAAATAGAAGAAATCGCAGGGAATCTTTATTTTCTTGTCTCTTGCCGCTCTATTTTTCAGCGAGCTGGTTTCCATTTGATTGTGTACGAGCATCAAGGACAAACCTTATTTATTTTATTGAATACAAGAAAAGTTGAGGACTGGAAAGAGCGTGCAGAAAAAGCGGCAAACGACATCACGCAATTATATGACCGTGAGAAGCCCGGCGAGGCAGTCATCAATTATGGAATCGGTTCATATTGTGAGCAATTTCAGTACATGAGAAAAAGTTTTCAAGCAGCGAAAGAAGTGCTGCATTTAAAGAAAGTGATGCCGCAGCGGGTAGAAAGCCCATTTTATCAAGATTTACATATGCTTCGATTGATGCCTGTCATGAAAGAAAGCGGGTTATTAGAATGCATGGTGAAAGAGTATTTGGAGCCGGTGATTTTATATGATAAACAAAATAGCGGCAGGCTCTATCAGACGCTGAATATCTTTTTACAGACAAACGGTTCTAAAAAAGAAACCGCAAGCCAGCTCTATATTGTGAGGCAGACGCTTTATCACAGATTGGATAAGCTTCATGCTTTACTTGGTGAGGATATGATGCAAGCGCCAAAACGTCAAGCGCTTGAATTTGCGATCCTTGCTTATGAATTTTTACAGGGGAATCGCCATTAACGGTATATGTTAGATTTGCCAAGGGATCAAGTAGAGTGTCTCATGGTTCTTTTCAATCAGTTGACGATCTGTCTAATGTAATGTGTCTGGCCCCTTTTTTATAATGAGAGTAACGACACGGGCGGTCTTGTTTCAGTTTCATATGCCTCACTTTTTATCCATATAATGAATGGAGAGGTCATATGCAGGACCGGTTTAAGCTTCTTTGATGATGAAAACGGATACATGGGGGCGTGGGAAGATGAAAACACATAACGCACAAGATCTTCAGGCGAAAGATGATCAGTTCATTTGGCATCATATGAAAGGGACAAACAAAGAAAATGAAAGTATGGTGATTCATGAGGCAGAAGGCGCATGGGTGACAGATATTCATGGAAATCGCTATTTAGACGGGATGTCAGGGTTGTGGTGTGTAAATGCCGGATATGGACGTAAAGAGCTTGCAGAAGCGGCGTATAGGCAATTAAATACGATGCCTTACTACCCACTGACACAAAGCCATGTGCCAGCGATTCAGCTGGCTGAGAAGCTCAATGAATGGCTAGGCGGGGACTATGTGATTTTCTTTTCTAACAGTGGTTCTGAAGCGAACGAAGCGGCATTTAAAATAGCCAAACAATATCATGCGCAAAAGGGAGAGAGTACACGAACAAAATTCATTTCCCGATATCGATCGTATCATGGCAATACAGCAGCAGCTCTAGCCGCAACGGGTCAAGCGCAGCGTAAGTACAAATATGAACCGTTAGGGCAGGGGTTTATCCATGTCGCACCGCCTGATATGTACCGGCATCCTGAAGATCAAGAGAGCTTGGCAAGTGCTGATGCAATCGATCAAGCGATGACGTGGGAATTAAGTGAGACCATTGCTGGCGTCATCATGGAGCCGATGATTACAGGAGGCGGTATCTTAATGCCGCCAAAAGGATATTTGAAGAAGGTGAAAGAAATCTGTGAAGATCATGGGGCGCTCCTCATTGTGGATGAAGTGATATGCGGCTTTGGCCGGACAGGAAAGCGGTTTGGATTTATGCATGAAGAGGTAAAACCAGATATTATCACCATGGCAAAAGGGATCACAAGTGGATATTTACCGCTATCTGCAACGTGCGTGAAACGAGACATTTATGAAGCGTATGCAGGAGAAGATACGTATGACAGGCTACGGCATGTGAATACATTTGGCGGTCACCCTGCTTCCTGTGCGGTTGCGCTTGCTAACCTAGAGATCATGGAAAACGAGCAATTAGTGGAGCGGTCAGGCAAGCTTGGCCAAGACATGCTCGATCGTTTGCAAGAGTTAAAAGAGCATCCATTTGTCGGTGATGTGAGAGGAAAAGGCCTGCTGTTTGGGATTGAGCTTGTGCAGGATCAGGCGTCAAAAAAGCCAGCTGATCCAAGTGTAGTCGGTCAATTGATTGCAGAATGTAAAAAGCGGGGATTGATCATCGGGAAAAATGGCGATACAGTGGCTGGCTATAATAACGTGGCACAGCTAGCACCACCGCTAAATATCACTGATGAAGACGCCTCATTCATTATCCATACTTTAAAAGAAAGCATGGCGCAATTATAGCAGAGAGGTTTCTCTGCTTTTTTCTATGACCTGAAAGGATCAGGTTTTAATCGATCTGCTAGGCTGAATGGTCAATGGGCACACTAGGTGTATTGAAAAAAACATGCGATTCTATTACTGTAAGGAGAAGATAGAACCAATACACACGAGAAGGAGACGGCATATGAGTTTTCATGATCAACCCATTCTACCTGCTGTTCGCAATATGAAGCAATTTGAGGAATTTTTAAAAAGTCCATTTACATATGGGGTCTTACTTGATGTTCACTTAGGGCGGCTTAAGGGCATCATGAATGAGGCGAATGCGCATCATAAAAAAATGTTTGTCCATGTCGATCTCATTCACGGAATCAAACATGATGAGTACGGAACGGAATTTATTTGTCAGGAAATGAAACCAGCTGGTATTATTTCTACTAGGTCTTCTGTCATAGTAAAAGCCAAGCAGAAAAAGGTATATGCCATCCAGCGAATGTTTTTACTTGATACAAGTGCGATGGAAAAAAGCATGGAGTTTGTCGGAAAACATCGTCCAGATTTTATTGAAGTATTGCCGGGTGTCGTGCCAGATTTAATTACAGAAGTGCGCGAAAGAGCTGGAATACCAATATTTGCAGGAGGATTTATCCGAACAAAAGAAGATGTAGAACGGGCGCTTGCAGCAGGGGCGACAGCAGTCACCACATCGAATACAAAGCTTTGGAAAGCGTTCCAAAAATGAAAAAGATAAAATGTGAAAATTGATTGACAACGTTTTCATCCTCTGATACTATAGCACTAAGTTAATATCATGTGATGGAGAAACGGAGATCCACAACGACGCTTTACTAGGTGACAAATGACCCTGATGTAAAGTATGTTTGTTGTGGGTCTTTTTTTCTGTATCTTTTCTACACATTTATAGGGGATGGCAACTGAACCAGAGGAGGAATTTTTCATGACACCATTTTGGGGTGAAGTCGTTGGTACAATGCTTCTGATTATTTTCGGAGGCGGTGTGTGTGCGGCAGTCAGTTTAAAGAAATCGCTCGCTTATCAGTCCGGTTGGATTGTAATCGCTTTCGGATGGGGATTTGCAGTAGCGATTGCAGCTTATGCCACTGGAGGAATCAGCGGTGCACATTTAAACCCGGCGCTGACAATAGGTCTTGCATTAGAAGGAAGTTTTCCTTGGGCTGATGTTCCAATGTATATTGTCGGTCAAATGCTTGGCGCATTACTCGGAGCTATTATTGTCTTCTTACATTACTTACCACACTGGAAAGCGACAGACGATCCAGGTGCAAAACTAGGCGTATTCTCAACTGGTCCTGCGATTCCGCATACTTTTGCAAACGTGCTCAGTGAAGTCATTGGTACATTTGTATTGGTGGTAGGAATTTTAGCGATTGGTGCAAATAAATTTGCAGACGGAGTCAATCCGCTGATTGTTGGTTTCTTAATTGTCGCAATTGGTCTTTCATTAGGTGGTACAACTGGTTACGCAATTAACCCTGCACGTGATTTAGGTCCAAGAATCGCACATGCCATTCTGCCGATTCCAGGTAAAGGTCCATCAAATTGGAAATATGCTTGGGTTCCTGTTGTTGGTCCAATTTTGGGCGGTGCATTTGGCGGTGTTTTCTATAATGCAGCCTTTAAAGCGAACGTCACACCAGCCTTTTGGATTGTAAGCGTTATTTTAGTTGTGGTATTGTTAGGACTCTATGTTTCTACGAAAAACCAGACAAATGCTGTCAATGAAAGTATGTAAGGGGAGGAAAACACCATGGCAAAAGAAAAATATATTCTCGCATTAGATCAAGGGACAACAAGCTCAAGAGCGATCTTATTTGATCAAGAAGGTAAAATTGCACATACAGCTCAGAAGGAATTCAATCAATATTTTCCGAACCCAGGCTGGGTAGAACACAATGCAAATGAAATTTGGAGCTCTGTTCTATCAGTTATTTCAACTGCTTTAATCGAATCAGGAATTGAAGCAGATCAAATCGCCGGTATCGGAATTACGAACCAGCGTGAGACAGCTGTTGTTTGGGATAAACATACAGGCGCACCTGTTTACAATGCAATTGTTTGGCAGTCACGACAAACATCGGGTATATGTGATGAGCTAAAAGCGCAAGGACACGATGAAACGTTTAGAAATAAAACGGGTCTACTCATTGATGCTTATTTCTCAGGTACTAAAGTGAAATGGATTTTAGACAATGTCGAAGGTGCTCGTGAGAAAGCAGAAAATGGTGACTTGCTGTTTGGCACAATTGATACATGGCTCATTTGGAAAATGACTGGCGGGCAATCACACGTGACAGATTATTCAAATGCATCAAGAACGTTAATGTTCAATATTTACGATCTGAAATGGGATGAAGAACTACTTGATATCTTAGGTGTTCCAGCTTCCATGCTGCCAGACGTCAAACCATCATCACACATTTATGGTGAAACAACAGACTATCACTTCTTCGGTAAAAATATTCCGATTGCAGGAGCGGCAGGAGATCAGCAGTCTGCGTTATTCGGCCAGGCTTGCTTTGAAGAAGGAATGGCGAAGAACACATATGGTACAGGATGTTTCATGTTGATGAATACAGGGGAAAAAGCAATTAAGTCGGATCATGGATTGTTAACGACGATTGCATGGGGCATTGACGGCAAAGTTGAATATGCTTTAGAAGGAAGTATTTTCGTTGCTGGCTCAGCGATCCAGTGGCTGCGTGATGGACTTAGAATGTTTAAAGACTCAAAAGACAGTGAAGCTTATGCTGAGCGCGTTGAGTCAACAGACGGCGTATATGTCGTACCAGCATTCGTTGGTTTAGGCACACCATATTGGGATAGTGATGTCCGAGGCGCTGTATTCGGTTTAACACGCGGCACTTCTAAAGAGCACTTTGTTCGTGCAACGTTAGAATCACTTGCTTATCAAACGAAAGATGTTTTAGATGCGATGGAAAAAGATTCAAACATCTCACTTAAAACATTGCGCGTCGATGGCGGGGCTGTAAAGAATGATTTCTTAATGGGCTTCCAAAGTGATTTGCTCGATGTACCAGTAGAACGTCCAGAAATTAATGAAACGACGGCACTCGGTGCGGCCTATCTTGCGGGAATAGCAGTTGGCTTCTGGAACGACCGTTCAGACATTGCAAAACAATGGAACCTTGACAAGCGCTTTGAACCTAAAATGGAAGAAGACAGCCGTGACTCGTTATACAGCGGGTGGAAAAAGGCTGTAAAAGCAGCTCAAGCTTTCAAATAAACAAAAAGTATGGTATACTTCAAGTAAGTTAATAGAACGGTTGGAGAACTGGAGAGACCGCAAGCACCGAAGTGTAGAAATACGCTTTGGGTGTTTGCGGTCTCTTTTTCTTTACCGTACAACATGGGAGGAACAAGAGATGACTTTTTCTAGCTTAGAAAGAGAACAAATGCTTCAGGACATGACAAAAAAACCATATGATGTGTTTATCATTGGTGGGGGTATTACAGGCGCTGGTACAGCACTTGATGCGGCTTCACGCGGAATGCGTGTCGGTCTTGCGGAAATGCAGGATTTCGCAGCGGGTACGTCTAGCCGCTCAACGAAACTAGTGCACGGTGGACTTCGTTATTTAAAACAATTTGAGGTGAAAATGGTCGCAGAGGTCGGTAAAGAGCGTGCCATCGTATACGAAAACGGTCCTCATGTGACAACGCCAGAATGGATGCTTCTTCCGATGCATAAAGGCGGGACATTCGGTAAGTTTTCAACTTCAATTGGACTTAGAGTATATGACTTTTTAGCTGGCGTTAAGCATAGTGAACGCAGAAGTATGCTAAGTGCGAAAGAAACACTTGCAAAAGAACCGCTTGTGAAAAAGGATGGCTTAAAAGGCGGGGGCTACTATGTTGAATACCGTACAGATGATGCACGCCTGACAATTGAAGTCATGAAAGAGGCTGTGAAATTCGGGGCAGAAGCGGTCAACTATGCGAAAGTAAAAGAATTTATTTATGATAAAGGCAAAGTTGTCGGTGTTGTCATTGAAGATGTCACAACACAGAAAACATACGATGTATATGCGAAAAAAATCGTCAATGCGACAGGTCCATGGGTCGATCAGCTAAGAGACAAGGACCACTCAAAAGAGGGGAAACATTTACAGCATACAAAAGGAATTCACTTAGTATTTGATCAATCTGTTTTCCCATTAAAACAAGCAATCTACTTTGACACACCTGATAAACGAATGGTCTTTGCGATTCCAAGAGAAGGAAAAACGTACGTGGGAACAACAGATACCGTTTACAAAAAACAGCTGGAACATCCGCGTATGACAAAAGCAGATCGTGATTACGTGATCAAAGCCATTCAATATATGTTCCCAGATCTTAACATTACAGAGAAAGACGTTGAATCTAACTGGGCTGGTCTTCGTCCACTCATTCATGAAGAAGGAAAAGATCCTTCAGAAATTTCTCGTAAAGATGAGGTATGGACATCATCTTCAGGCTTAATTACGATTGCCGGCGGTAAATTAACAGGTTACCGTAAAATGGCTGAACACATTGTGAATCTTGTACGTGATGGACTGAAAGAGGAAACTGGAAAAGATTTCGGACCATGTAAAACGAAACATATGCCAATTTCAGGTGGGCATGTAGGCGGTTCGAAAAATATGGCATCCTTTGTTCAAGCGAAAACGGCAGAAGGAGCATCCGTTGGTTTGACAGAACCGATTGCACAAAAATTAGCTGAGAAATATGGCTCAAACGTCAGCAATGTCTTCAAGCGTGTAGAGCAGCTTCAAGGGGAAGCAGACAAACGAAACATTCCCGCATATGTGTTGGCTGAACTTGTCTATGCGATCGAAGAAGAATTGGCTGTAACACCTGTCGATTTCTTCTTGAGAAGAACAGGCAGCCTATTATTTAATATCAATTGGGCAAAAACGTATGCACAGCCTGTTGTTGACTATATGGCAGATCGTTTTGGCTGGGATGAAGCGACAAAACAGAAACATCAAACTGAATTAGACCGACTATTCCATGAAGCAGTCGTACCGCTTGATGCTGAATAAGTAAAAAGCCGATCGTGTATCGGCTTTTTTTATTTTGTTCATCGTTTTTTCATATGTTCATGATATAACATGACATGAAGGATAATTCCATATAAAATAACAGTAGATGTTATTTTATTGATGATAAGAGCTGGGAGGACGACCATGAGTTGGAATACGAATTATGAGCGTTGGATCAATGAGAAGCACCTGGATACTGAACTAAGGGAATGGCTGGAGGCACATCAAGATGATCATCAAGCGCTTGAAGACTGCTTCTACAAAAACCTTGAGTTTGGTACTGGAGGAATGCGCGGAGAAATTGGTGCTGGAACGAACCGAATGAATGTTTACACTGTTCGAAAAGCATCTGCTGGTCTTGCTGCGTATATTGCAGCACATGGAGAGGATGCAAAAAAAAGAGGCGTCGCCATTGCCTATGATTCACGCCATAAATCTCCTGAATTTGCGATGGAAGCGGCCAAAACACTTGCTTCGAGTGGCATTCAAACATACGTATTTGACGAACTGCGTCCGACACCAGAACTCTCTTTTGCAGTTCGAGAACTGAATGCCTTTGCAGGGATTGTTGTGACAGCAAGTCACAATCCGCCAGAATATAATGGCTATAAAGTTTATGGAGAAGATGGAGGCCAAATGCCCCCATTTGAAGCAGATCAAGTCATTAAAGAAGTAGATGCCATCGAAAATGAATTAGCCATTTCAGTGGAATCAGAAGAAGTATTGAAGCAAAATGGTTTGATCCGCATGATTGGTGAAGAAATCGATCAAGCGTATATGGAAAAATTAAAAACCATTCGTGTGCACCCTGAGCTTGCAAAAGAAGTCGATGTTAAAGTGGTGTTTACCCCGCTTCATGGGACGGCGAATAAACCTGTCCGAAACGGACTTCAGGCCTTTGGTTATAAGCATGTGACGGTTGTACCTGAACAGGAGAAACCAGATCCGCAATTCTCGACGGTTACGTCTCCAAATCCAGAGGAGCATGCCGCTTTTGAATACGCCATCAAGCTTGGCGAAAAGCAAAATGCTGATATGTTGATTGCGACAGATCCAGATGCAGATCGATTAGGTATCGCTGTGAAAAATCATGATGGTGAATTTACCGTTTTGACGGGCAACCAAACAGGCGCATTACTGCTGCATTATTTATTATCTGAAAAACAAAAACTAGGTCAGCTGCCGCCTCGCCCCGTTGTAATGAAAACGATTGTGACAAGTGAGCTTGGGCGTGCTGTTGCCTCAGCATTTGGAGCTGACACGATTGATACGCTCACTGGCTTTAAATTTATCGGAGAAAAAATCAAGCAGTTTGAAGAAAGCGGAGAATACACGTTTCAATTCGGCTATGAAGAAAGCTACGGCTATTTGATCGGTGATTTTGCACGAGATAAAGATGCAGTTCAAGCGGCGTTATTAGCAGTTGAGGTCGCAGCCTTTTATAAGAAACAAGGGAAGTCATTATACGATGCGCTTGTTGATATTTTTAAGGAATTTGGATTTTACAGAGAAGGGTTAAAGTCATTAACCTTAAAGGGGAAAGTAGGAGCAGAGCAGATTTCTGCTATTCTTCATACCTTTAGATCAAACCCGCCAGCTTCTATCGCTGGTCAGCGCATTACGATCATTGAGGATTATCAATCAAGTCAAAGGCACCTTGTGGCTGAAAAGAAAGAAGAAACGATTCATCTGCCGGCATCAAACGTCCTGAAATATTTCCTTGAAGATGGCTCATGGTTTTGTTTACGACCTTCTGGTACGGAGCCTAAAGTCAAATTTTATATTGCAGTCAAAGGCACATCGTTAACAGACAGCGAAGAAAAGCTGAAACACTTATCAGAAGAAGTCATGAAAGTCGTCTATGACATTGTGGAAGAAACAGCTAAATAAAACATCACAAAGCCATCATGTCATGCATGATGGCTTTTTCTCAGTCAAAAGGATGAGAAAAAATCATCCTTTTTGAGAAAGAGCCGCACAGATGCTCATGGTATAATCAACATATTGATAAGAGAGGTAGTAAAAGCCGGGGGTACACACGATGGGAGATTACCAAGAAAAAGTCAAAACATTAAAAACGTTAAAAGAAATTGCTGAAAAGCTAAATGAAGGGATGGAAATGAAGGAAACGCTTCATGAAGTGCTTCATATGCTTATGGAAGTGACAGGCTTTCAAACAGCATGGATTTATTTTATAGAAGAAGACGGATCGTATGAACTAATGGCAGAAGTATGCTTACCTGAAGCGTTGGCAAAGCATCAAAAAGAGCTCATGTGTCAAAACGATTGCTATTGCATCAACCGCTACACGAAAGGCTCACTGCAATCAGCGACCAATATCATCAATTGTAAACGGATTGAAACGGCGATTGAGCAAAAGCTTGGAGATACAGAAGGAATTACCCATCATGCAACCGTTCCGCTCCAAGCATGTAAGCGTACGTTTGGCTTATTAAATGTGGCGGCAAAAGGGAAGGTCACATTTACACAGGAGGAGCTGAATCTGCTTGAAAGTATTGCACTGCAAATAGGTACGGCTATTCAGCGCATGAAGCTTGTGCAAAATGAGCAGCAGCATGCACTGCTAGAAGAACGAAACCGGCTTGCGCAGGATTTACACGATTCTGTGAATCAAATGCTGTTTTCCGTGAGTTTGACTGCAAAGGCAGCGCGTCAAATGACAAGTGATCAACATTTAGGGGAAATGATTGATTTTATTCAGCATTTATCACAAGATGCCCTCATTGAAATGCGTTCACTCATATGGCAGTTAAGACCAAAAGGACTTGAAAAAGGATTTACGACAGCGATTGAAGAGTATGCACAGCTTTTAGGTCTAAATTGTTCATTGTCTTTATCAGGCTGTATGGAAATAGATCATTCAAAGCACGAGACTTTATTTCGCGTATGTCAAGAAGCTCTAAATAACTGCCAAAAGCATGCGGGCGTTGAGAAAGTAGAGGTCAAACTGGAGCAATCAGGAGATACGTTTGGTATGAAAATCATCGATCAGGGAAAGGGATTTCAGTATGATGAACAAATGAGTCTTCCTTCATTTGGGCTGAAAGGGATGGCTGATCGTATCCGAAGAGCAGGCGGTACATTTTGCATCAATTCTGAGCTAGGTAAGGGAACGACGATTGATGTGAAAGTACCATTTTCTCAAGAAAGGAAGGGATTGTCATGAGGGTAGTTATTGCAGATGATCATCATATTGTCAGAAAAGGGCTGGTCTTTTTCTTGCAAACTCAGCCAGATGTAGACATCGTCGGTGAGGCATCCAATGGGGAAGAGGCACTGCAGGTAGTTAGGCAAACAAAGCCTGACATTGTCTTGATGGATCTCTCTATGCCTGTAATGAATGGAATTGAGGCGACAAAGCAAATGACGCTGGATATGCCGGATGTCCGCATTGTCATTCTGACAAGCTATGCAGATAAGGACTATGTGATCCCTGCTATCCAAGCGGGAGCGAAGGCTTATCAGCTCAAGGATGTAGCACCTGAAAAGCTTCTCACGACAATGATTGAGGTGCAAAATGGTACGTATCAATTAGACGGTCATATTACGACGTTTCTCGTCCAGCATCTAACTGAACCTAAAGAGCAGAAATGGGCATTGATGAACGAACTGACCAATAGAGAACGTGATGTCTTATTTGAAATCGCAAAAGGGAAAAGTAACAAAGAAATTGCCTCATCGCTTTTTATTTCTGAAAAGACTGTGAAAACTCACGTGTCTCATGTGTTATCAAAGTTAGAGCTGGCAGATCGAACTCAGGCCGCTCTATATGCGGTAGATTATCAAAAAAATCAGCCGAAAGAGCTGTTGTAAAAGAAGAGCATATACAGTCTATATGAATGGTGGACATTCCAAAAGACTTCATGAGTATTTCTCATGAAGTCTTTTCTTTTTTATGAAAGACGGTTAGTAAAAGGCTGAAAAGAAAACAAAGAGCTAAAATAAAGTTCATTCTAGCCCTATGTCAACAATCTGAAAGGCAGAAAATCACCCTTTTCCTTTATGTGTACATCGGTTCAGCATATGCTTCAGCAACGGCAGCCTCTGAAGCATGGTCGATATACTGCAGGAGTCCATATAAACATTTTTCAACATCTGCATCGTTCCGGTTAAATTGATACGCATGTAAGAAATGCTCAATACGTTTCGAGAGCAAATCATCTTGCGTACGGACCATAAGAATAAGTAAATTATCCCATTGCGAGCGATGCGTATAATAAAGTGCCTTATCATAATCTGCCACATTCATTAAACCTTCTCCTTTCCCTTGAGAAGTCCTCATTAGTTTGCTCGGATCAGGTCGACTTTTTCAGGGGAAAAGTTGGTGTCTGCATAAACAGGGTACCGGGAATTATAGGCTGAATAAATGCTTGATGTATGAAAAAGAACCAACCAGCAAAACCTAAACAAAATAGACATGAAAGTGAGAATATTGATATCATGCACCCGAAATTATGGATGCTTTTTGCAGCAGGAATTATTTTATTCGGCAGTCTCATGGTTCATCCATCTTCACAAGCAGCCGTGCAGCCGGCAGAGAATTGGGAAAGACTTGCGTATACTGCCTTGCAAGATGAATATGAAGGCGCCGCTTTAAACGATTATCATTACATTGGACGTACACAAGTGAATGAAGATCAAACAAAAGATGTGTTTCGCGTGACCGTGAAGGAAGGCTCCACAAGATTTGCAGCACATGCAGAAATTTATTTTCATCCGGTGACGGGGCATTTGATTAGTATTAACGTATTTCGGCTATAAAAAAGCACCTCTTTTAAAAAGAGGTGCTCCAGCTGAAAAGAAGATTTATTTCATGCTTCCTTGAAGATATGAGCGAATATCCACACCGAGTGAATCCGCTAAACGCTGTCCGTAATCTTCATCTGCACGATAGAAGTTACAGATCGCAAGTAATTTCGTTTTTTCATTTACGTCTTTCAAGTCAGCTGTCAGGTTCTTGATCAATGCTTGTTTCTCTTCTTCAGAGTAGCTTCGATATTTTTCTCCAGCTTGTTTGAAATCATTTGGTTTTTCAATTTTTTGTCTCACTATACGGTCACCATGAAGAACTGGTTCACTTTCTTTGTAGTGAGGGTTTTCTTTTGGCTGATCGTCATAACGGTTTGGTTCATAGTTAATATGACCGCTTGGACGAGTTGTTGTCATAAAGCCATCCTGTTGGTTATTGTGAACAGGCGCATAAGGACAGTTCACTGGGATGCGCATGTAGTTTGCACCTAGGCGGTGACGCTGCGTGTCAGGATAAGAGAACAGACGACCTTGAAGCAGTTTGTCTTCAGATGCTTCAATTCCTGGTACTAGAGCACTTGGCGTGAAAGCAGATTGTTCTGTTTCAGCAAAGAAATTTTCTGGATTGCGGTTCAGTGTCATGCGGCCCACTTTTTGCAGCGGATAATCTTCCTCGCTCCACGTCTTCGTCGGATCACATGGATCATAATCTAGTTCATCATAATCACTGAGCGGCATAAGCTGAACGTAAAGATCCCATGCTGGATAATTTCCTTTTTCAATACGATCATACAAGTCTCTTGTCGCATGCTGGAAGTCGTTTGCTTGAATTTCTGCAGCTTCTTCCATCGATAAATTGCGAATGCCTTCTGATGGTCTCCAGTGGTATTTCACATATTTTGTTTCTCCGTATTTGTTTACCCATCTAAACGTATGAACACCAGAACCGCGCATTTCAGCGTAGTTCGCAGGAATACCTTCGTCAGAGAAGAGCCATGTGAGCATGTGAGTAGATTCAGGTGTTAACGTCATAAAATCCCAATAACGGTCAGGATCTTGAATGTTGGTTACAGGATCTGGCTTGAGAGAGTGAACCATGTCAGGGAATTTAAGTGCATCACGAATGAAGAAGATCGGCAAGTTGTTCCCAACTAGATCATAGTTGCCTTCTTCTGTATAAAATTTGACAGCGAAGCCGCGAGGGTCACGTAATGTTTCAGGCGAACCTTTAGGGTGAATAACCGTTGAGAAACGGACAAAAACGTCTGTTTGTTTTCCTTCTTCACTTAAGAAGGCTGCTCTTGTATGTTTCTCCATGCTATTTTCTACTTCAAATACACCATAAGCGCCGGCGCCTCTTGCATGAACGACACGCTCTGGAATACGTTCACGGTCAAAGTGTGCAAGTTTTTCAATCAAATGGTAATCATCAAGAAATGAAGGCCCCCTGTGACCAGCAGTTCTTGAGTTTTGATTATCGCCAACTGGCACGCCTTGATTCGTTGTCAAATTTTTATGATTAGAATTTGTCATTCTTTTTCTCCTCCTGTAAACAAAAAATGGTTTCTAGCAATCTATATACCCTAATTATATTGAATCAAACATGATAGTCAATATTTATTTATAATAATTTTAAATAAATTATTATTACAAGGAGGTAAAGAAAAAGACGAAAGAAATAAATTCTTTCGCCTTAGAGCAGAAGCTCTCTTAGAGCATCTTTGTTTTGTGTTAAATCATTTAATGTGTATTGGTCAAGAACGCGTAAATAAGCAGTGAGTGCTTCATGAAGTACGTGTTTTAATGAACAAATCGGGGAGATAATACAGCTGTTTTTCTTCGGATCAAAGCATTCAACCATGACTAAATCATCCTCTGTATAGCGGACAACCTCACCAATATTAATGCTTTCTGGGCTTTTCCCCAGCCTAATCCCACCATTTCTTCCGCGGATCGTTTCTACATAACCACGTTTTCCAAGATGGTAAATGACCTTTGTCAGGTGATTTTTCGAAATGCCATAAATATCGGCAATCTGCTGAATATTTGACAGTTCATTGTTTTCTCTCGAAGCTAAATAAATGAGTACCCTTAATGAGAAATCTGTATAATTCGTAAGTTTCATTTGGACGACCTCTAAACCTAATAGAGTTTTGTATCATCGTAACACATTTTAGACAAAAACTGTTCGAGAAAGTACTAAATGTGACAACATTTAAAACATGCATTTTAAATATTGCTTTTATAAGCTGTCATCCATTACGATAAAGATGTATTTAAAATACATCTTTTGAAAGAAGGAATAACGATGTTATCCACAGATCAAATGAATGCCATTAAACAATCAGCCCCTCTTCTAAAAGCTGAGGGAACAAAACTTGTGACTGTTTTTTATCAAAATATGATTAGACAGCACCCAGAGCTACTCAATCAGTTTAATAAAACAAATCTCATGAATGGAAGTCAGCCAGAGGCGCTTGCCGCAACACTCTATCAAGCTGCACTGCACATTGATCGCTTGGCAGACTTGCTTCCTGCTGTGAAACAAATTGCCCATAAGCATGTCAGTGTCATGGTGAAAAAAGAGCAGTACCCAATCGTCGGATATCACCTTCTTGAAGCAATGAAAGAGGTATTTGGGTTATCAGAGGAAGATGACACATTGTCGGCTTGGAAGGCTGCATATGACATCATTGCGAATATATTCATCACCATTGAGGCAGAAATGATGGCTGAAAATGTGAAACAACCTGGCGGATGGACTGATGTCAAACCGTTTATGATTAAGAAAAAGAAACAAGAATCTCCATCACTCATTTCCTTTTATTTAGTACCAGAGGATGAATCGGAGCTGCCAATGTATGAAGCTGGTCAATACATTACGGTGCAAGCAAATATGCCGGGTGAAGCTTATGTATGTAGCAGACAATACAGCTTATCGGACCAATATCACCCATCTTATTACCGCATCACAGTGAAACGAGATGGGCATGTCTCCACATTCCTGCATGATGAAATGAGAGAAGGCGATATTCTTCAAGTGAGTATGCCGCAGGGAATGTTCTGCTTGCAAGATGACACCAAAGAACCCGTTTATTTGATTAGTGCCGGTTCTGGTGTCACACCAATGATTGGTTTAGTGAAAACAGCGTCGCATAACAATCAGCCATTCACGATGATTCATGCAGACAGACTAGAGGATGTAACCGCTTTCGAACAAGAGTTTGAACACGTTCTCAATTCATCTCCAGAGGGGCGTATTATCCTTTGTAACGAACAGTTTGAAAAGAGTGGAAAGAGTGGAAAGAGTGAGCTGGTTGAGAAGGCGCCTTCCCGTATTCACCAGCCATTCCTCCAATCAGTCATTGGTGAAGGGAAAGGCCAATTTTATGTTTGCGGTTCCCCAGCATTTACACAAGAGATGATCCTTAGTTTAAAAGCGATGGACATCCCGGAAGAGAATATCCATTATGAATCGTTCGGCGGGCAGTCCATGAAAGAGATGGAAGTCGTCTAAACAACTGGCTGAACATCATGTTTTATTAAGTACGCTCATATAGTAGGGATAAGTCCGATGAGGAGGGATGGTTTCCTTGAGCGTATCTGAAAAGCGTCTTTTACAACGAGCCATTGATGAAATTACAGAAATTGCAGAAGGATTTGGTCTAGATTTTTATCCGATGAGGTATGAAATCTGTCCCGCGGAGATTATTTATACATTCGGTGCATATGGCATGCCAACACGATTTAGCCACTGGAGCTTTGGAAAGCAATTTCACAAAATGAAGCTTCATTATGATTTAGGATTAAGCAAAATTTATGAGCTGGTGATTAATTCAAATCCTTGCTATGCCTTTCTCCTTGATAACAATTCGCTTGTTCAAAATAAACTAATTGTGGCTCATGTCTTGGCACACTGCGATTTCTTTAAAAACAACTGCCGTTTCCAAAACACAAAACGAGATATGGTGGAAAGTATGTCAGCGGCAGCAGAGCGAATCAAAGAATATGAACATATCCACGGTACAAAAGAAGTCGAGTCCTTTTTAGATGCTGTATTGGCATTGCAGGAGCATATTGATCCGTCGCTTGTTCGTTCAAAATTAAGCTGGAATCTCGACGATGAAGATGAATATGAAGAGGACAAACCAAAACGTCAAACGCCATATGATGATTTGTGGGGAATGGATGAACCGAAAACACGTGAGAAAAAGAAAACGATCAAGCAATTCCCCCCAAAGCCAGAAAAAGATATTTTGCTCTTTATCGAGGCACACTCCCGAGAGCTAGAGCCTTGGCAGCGGGATGTGCTGACGATGCTGAGAGAGGAAATGCTCTATTTTTGGCCACAGCTAGAAACGAAAATCATGAATGAAGGCTGGGCATCGTATTGGCACCAGCGGATTATGCGTGAACTTGATTTAGATTCAAGTGAATCGATTGAATTTGCCAAATTAAATGCAGGTGTCGTGCAGCCATCTAAGACAGGAATCAATCCTTACTATTTAGGGCTGAAGATTTTTGAAGATATTGAAGAGCGCTACGATCATCCATGCGAGGAATTAAAAAAAGCAGGAGTGACGGAAGGGTCCGGTCGCAGCAAAATGTTTGAAGTGCGGGAAATTGAATCAGACATTTCTTTTATTCGAAATTACTTAACGAAAGACCTTGTGATGAGGGAAGATTTGTACTTGTTTCAAAAGCAGGGGAGAGACTATAAAGTCATTGATAAAGAATGGAAGGCAGTCCGTGATCAGCTAGTCAGCATGAGGGTCAATGGCGGCTTTCCGTATTTGACAGTCATCGATGGCGACTATTTAAAAAACAACGAACTCTATATTAAACATTGGTATGAAGGCATTGAGCTTGATCTCAAATACTTAGAAAAGGTGCTTCCATATTTGTATCAGCTATGGGGAAGAAGTGTGCACATCGAGTCAGTTCTTGAAGGAAAAGAAGTGATGTTTTCATATGATGGAAAAGGGGTTCATAGGAAGTATCTCGCTTAATGATCAAAAAAGATGTCTACGACTAGACATCTTTTTTTGTGATTAGCACTTTATTGATTTTTCAGCAGTTTGAAAATGTGTTTCGCTTGATCTGTATTTTCCATGAGCCCTTTTAGCTGTTCGCTTGTTGGTCCATAAGCATAAAATGGTACTTCATCCCCTGTATGACCTGATGTGGTCCAGCCTGTATGAGACCTTGTATTGATGACTTTTTCGATGGCATCATCAATTTGAACAGGATCTTTTGTTTCAGCTGCCTTTTGAATAGAGGCGATTTCCTCTTTTGTGAAATCAAGGTCGATGTATTGTTTGAGCGCAGTCTCGACCGTCATACCCCCTGCAATTTTATTTGCAATAAAATCAGGTGTCTTCTTTGCTGCTTTGACAGGCTGATAATCCCAGCTGCCCGAACCGTCTGCCCCGAAGGAAAGGCCGCCAGTTGAATGATCTGCTGTCGTGATGACTAACGTGTTTTTATCCTTTTTTGCGAAACGAATGGCTTCTTCAAATGCTTTTTCAAAATCTTTCATCTCACTCATCGCACTGACAATATCGTGGTCATGTCCAGCCCAGTCAATTTGACTGCCTTCAACCATGAGGAAAAATCCTTTTTTGTTTTTAGACAGCTGTTTGATGGCTGAGGATGTCATGTCTTGCAAGGAAGGGGTCGTTTTATCACGATCAATTGCTTTATCGAGACCACCGTCAGCAAAAATGCCTAACAATTTTTGCTGTTTGTTTTTTTGTAAGTCAGCTTTATTGGTTACGTAACGATAGCCTGCTTTTTGAAATTCTTTCGTCAAATCACGATCTTTGCGGACAAAATCGATCAGTCCTCCGCCAAGCATGACATCGACTGTATGCTGTTTTCCAATTTTCTCATCGAAGAAATCATCAGCAATGGCTGCTGTGTTTTTTCTAGAAACATCGTGGGCGGCATACGCAGCAGGTGTCGCATTGGTTAATTCAGATGTGACGACGAGACCAGTAGACTTTCCTTTGCGTTTTGCTTCTTCTAATACTGTTTTTAGTTTTTTGCCATTTTTGTTTACACCAATGGCGTTGTTGTATGTCTTTTGACCAGTTGCCATGGCTGTCCCAGCTGCTGCTGAATCAGTAATGTTACTTTTAGAATCATCAGGGTATGTTTTATGCATGCCAGTGAGGTAAGGGTCAAACGCTGTTTGCTTGGAAAGGTCACCGTTATGTTTAAATGAGCGGTAAGTTGAAAGGTAAGGTGTTCCCATGCCATCTCCAATGAGCACGATCACATTTTGTACGTCATTTTTTGGTTTCTTTTTAGCCTCAGCTTTGTCAGCCTGTCCAAATTCAATTCCTGAAAAAATACCAATCGATAACATTGATGCAGCTGCGATTGCAGCTATTTTCGTTTTCGAGCTTTTCAACACACTCATTCATTTTGCCTCCTCATTGTTTATGTATCGCTCTTACGTTTACAATGGTAGAGCAGAAGTGTGGATTCCAAATGACAACACCGTAAAGTTCACTTTAAAATTGTAAAGGTCCACTTTACATAGAATGAACCAAAAAGAGAAATGAATGTATGATTTATCTATGACAAGATGCATTTGTTTTGTCATGATTGTGTAATAAAAATGAAATAAAAAGAACCCTAAAAAAAAATAATTTTTGCCGAATTAATAAGCATAATGTCGTAGGAAGTCAAGACTATTTCTTCTGGTATTCGATCCTTATAATAGAAAGTAGATAAAAATTCGGATCACGATAGATACATACAGGAGGAACAAATGAAAAAACAATTGATCACAGCTGCAAGTGCAGTTCTACTTGGGACGACATTATTTGCCGGAGCTGCCTCAGCACAATCAGTAAAGGTTCAAAAAGGTGACTCTCTTTCTGTTCTAGCGAAAAAATACAAAACAACCGTGAGTAAGATTAAATCAGACAATAAACTGAAATCTAACACGATTTATGTTGGACAAACTTTAAAAGTGAATGGTACTTCTTCAAAAAAGGTAACGAAAACATCAAAAACAACAACAAAAGTAAAAGCGTCTTCAGCGACAGCCACTCATAAAGTTGTCAAAGGTGATACTTTATCTAAAATCGGCAAAAAATATGGAATGACAGTGAAAGAGCTGAAATCGTTAAATAAACTCAAAACAGATCTGATTAAAATTGGACAAAAGCTGAAAGTGAAAAAGACATCCAAAGTGAAACCAGCACCTGTCAAAGAAAAAACAGTTGCTACTTCTTCTTTAAACACGTCTAAACTCGTAGCAGATGCGAAAGCACAAAACGGTACACCATATAAATGGGGTGGAACGACACCGAAAGGCTTTGATTGCAGCGGTTTTATGTGGTATATCATTAACAAACAAACAAAGATTTCAAGACAAACAACTGAAGGTTTTTGGGGATCAATGAAAAGCGTCTCAACACCTAAAGTTGGAGATTTTGTCTTCTTTACAACCTATAAATCTGGCCCATCTCACATGGGTGTCTACCTTGGGAACAACAAGTTTATCCACGCTGCTTCTGATGGTGTGACGATCAGCGATATGACTTCAAGCTATTGGAAGCCAATTTACCTTGGCGCAAAGACATTTGTAAACTAATAATGGATCTTAAGAGACTGCTTACTAGGCAGTCTCTTTTTTTGTATATCGTTTGCGCAGCTAAATCAGTCCTTTATCATAGCTCTCTATGAGTCTAAAGGCTTTTAAATAAGCAAAAGTGAAGACAAGTTATCAAAAGAATAATTTTATTTTCACTTTATAAAAATTATATCAAAAAAGTATAATTTTGTATGTTGTATAATAAATAGAAGAAGCCAAGCTATGATTTGAATAAAGATTGAAGAAAATCTACCCTGATGATTGACAAATATTTTGTTGATAAATAAGAATTTTCACTCTATTTTGAAAAAAAGTGTTTTCATTTTTTAATTTTCATATATAATAATTTTACGCCACTAATTTATTGCGCTAAATTAAATCTAAATATTCAGAAAATAAAGTGAATTACGAAGTGGTGGCGTCTTTAGACGGATACTAAGTTTTGGGAGTGATGGTATGAGCAATTCGTTGTTTAGAAAGAAGAGCATTTCAGAGCTAATTGCGGCAACACAAGGGGAAAAAGCGTTAAGAAAGGAATTAGGTTCATTTGACTTAACGATGCTTGGTATTGGAGCGATTATCGGTACAGGGATATTTGTACTGACAGGTACAGGCGCCGTCACAGCAGGACCAGGACTTGTTTTATCATTTGTGATTGCAGGTCTTGCATGTTTATTTGCGGCATTGTCATATGCGGAATTCGCTTCCACAGTGCCAGTATCAGGATCTGTTTATACATTTACGTACGCATCTATGGGAGAATTTTTAGCGTTTATCATTGGCTGGGATTTGATATTAGAATATATGCTAGCCGCTAGTGCCGTTTCAGCAGGCTGGTCAGGCTACTTTGTGTCGTTTTTAAATGGGATAGGGATTCATATACCGGTTGAATTAACAGCAGCACCAGGTGGTTTAAAGGGTCAAGTGACATATTTTAATCTTCCTGCATTTATTATTTTAATGATCATCACCTTCTTGCTGTACTTCGGTATTAAAGAATCAAAACGAGTCAACAACATTATGGTCATTATGAAAATTGCGGTGATTCTGCTCTTTATTTTAGTCGCTGTGAAATATGTAAAACCTGAAAACTGGACACCATTCGTTCCTTTTGGAACTTCAGGCGTGTTAAGTGCAGCAGCTCTCGTATTCTTTGCATTTATCGGATTTGATGCAGTTGCTTCTGCGGCAGAGGAAACAAAAAATCCATCCCGCAACTTGCCAAGAGGAATCATCACTTCCTTATTGATTTGTACCGTGTTGTATGTGGTAGTCAGTGCGATCATGACAGGCATTGTTCCATTTATGAACTTTGAGGGAGTATCCCATCCAGTGTCTCTTGTTTTACAAGTAGCCGGTCAAAATTGGGTGGCGGGTATTGTAGATGTTGGGGCGATTTTAGGGATGACCACGGTCATGCTTGTCATGCTGTACGGCCAAACACGTGTCATGTTTGCCATGTCTCGTGATGGCTTGGTACCAAAGGTTCTTTCAAAGGTTCATCCAAAACATAAAACACCTTATATCAATACTCTTTTCTTTGGAACATTGTCAGCATTAATGGGTGGATTCATTCCGCTTGATGAGCTGGCAAGTCTAGTGAACATCGGAACACTTTCAGCTTTCATTTTGATTTCAGTTGCTGTCATTGTCATGAGAAAAACACAGCCTGATTTACCGAGAGCATTCAGATGCCCCGCAGTGCCGCTCATTCCAATCTTGGCTATTCTATCTTGCGGACTGCTCATTTATAAGCTTGGCACCATCACATTTGTTCGTTTCTTAATCTGGCTTGCCATTGGGCTTGTTGTCTATTTCTTATATTCAAGAAAGCACTCCGAATTAAACAAAAAATAAGAGTGTACAGAAAAAGCCAGTCAAGTATGACTGGCTCAGCGTGTAGACAAACCTTCGCATTCTTTGTCAGTTCTGCGTGCTGGTGCTCACGAATGTCAAATTCGCTCCGCTCCAGTACTCGTCCTTCCTAGACTTCAAAGGTTTTCAGGTCACGCTGAAAAGAAGACAAAGGGCTAAAATAAACAACATTTTAGCCCTTTGTCAACAATCTGAAAGCCAGTCAAGTATGACTGGCTTTTTAGTATTAAAAACCTAATTGAAGATCGACATCAATGGAGACGATCGCATAGACACAAACGATGACAAAAATATTCAGAACGACGCCTAGGAAACCTGGTCCAGTGCGGCCTTTTTTAATGAACAGTTCAATCACACCGAATGGAACTGCGGCCATTGCAAAAGGAAGCATTTGAAACGAATAAAATGTCACATTGCTAATAATGGCGAGGTTCAGCATGAGCAGCGATAAAATAGCGGTGCCGACCGAAATCCAGCCAAACACATTATGCTCTTTAAAAATTCTTACCAATTCCATAATTCCACCTCGCTCACTTTGGCCGTTTTAATGCGTTTTGTCTTCACAAATTTCTCTATTTCTTTAGAAGGACCTGTGACAACAGAACCGTAAACCGTGACACCATTTTGATTGATGTAGCGTATTCGGTTAGAGAGGTCAAGTTCAGGTCTGCCAGAGATCGTTTTTGCCCAGGATGGATGCTGGTTGACATAGGCGAGGGCATCTTTGAACTGATCAACCTCTGTTTTTGATGTGTGCTGAAGCTCTTTTAAAAATTCAGAGTCTTTCCCGGGAAAACCGATTGGACGCTGATTTCCACTTAATGAATCTTCTGTTTTTATCGCATTCCAAAGCACTTTCATATCATATTTTTTAGAAAATGAATACACGTCTTTCGGTGTGTATGCTTTGTCATAGGATACATACACTTCACTCACTGTTCCTTCAGGTAACTTGTCTAAAGTGGTGAGTGTTTGTTTTTTAGATGTATCTGCCTGCGACGAAGGGTGCGTAAAGAAATCCTCCGTATTACGTGCGCTGTCGCCATAATAAGAGATCGTAGGCTGCTTTAATTTATCGAAAAACATTTCGATTTGTTCACTACCGATGGCTTCTGTTTTATTGCCAATTTGTTTTTGCAGCTTAAGTTCTGTGTTCATACCAAACAGTTTGACCTGCCCTTTTAAATCCTTCATATCAATGGCGACGTTCGGTTTTGTTAGGGCGACTGTTACAGCGGCCGTTTCCATAAAATGATTGCCTTTACTGTCTGCTCCGCCAACGCCGTAGTATAGATAACTACCTAGTGTACAAAGCGGTAAAATAATCAGTGTAGATATGACAGCAAGTACAGAAATACGTAAATAGGACTTTCTTTTTCCGTATTGTAAAATGGCTTTTTGTTTTTCAGGACTGATGGAGAAGTCTGTCCAATCTGAGTCATTCAGTTCTTGGCTTAAGCGTTTTTCATTTTCTTCGAGCTCTTCTTCAAACGCCATCATTTCTTCCTCGTTCATCTCGCCATTATTATATTGTTCCCATCGCTTATTAAACTCTTCATTCATCATTAACACCTCTGTTATATAGTGCTTTTAGGCGCTGCCTTGCACGAAATAAAACACTTTTAAAATTTGCTTCAGTAATATTCATGACCTTGGATGCTTCTTTGTAATTCAGTTCTTTTAAATAATACAATGTCAACGCTTCCTTGTAGTTATCTGGAAGCTGCTCTAAATACATGTTGAGGACTTCTTTTATTTCAATCTGTTCAGCAGGACTTTGTACAGACGTTTGTAAAAGGCCGCCAATGAGATCATCCGATATGGTCACTTCTTTTTTATGTTTCCTGACATAATCAATAAAAGCATTTCGTGCCACCTGAAATAACCAAGGTTTCACTTTGCTATGGTCGTAGGAATGAATATGTATATAAGCACGCATAAAGGTTTCCTGCAATAAGTCCTCTGCCAAATGTTTGTCTTTTGTCATGGAGAGCAGAAACCTGTAAACATCGTTCATATACATTTGATAAATTTCATCGATCGTCACTGATTTTTCTCCCCTCTATGTTATACACGCATAAGAAAGGCATAAAGTTGCACGAAACTTCTCATAGGCCGTACATTACTCATCTCTTTCACCGAATCAAAATCATTTCTCCTTATCATAGCGAAATTTGCATCATTTATAAAGTGTTTTCAATAGAACAAATCAGGAAAAAAACTCAAAAAACGACAATTTTGGACACATTTCTTCCTCTATTCTCTCCTAAAAACACATACTTGAATACAGAAGGAGCGGTCATCTTAAGTGAAAAGATGATTTTAGTGAACCGTCTCTATTTTATCAGCAGGAGAAAATTTTTAGTACCAGGTAATAAAAAATTTGTTATAATAGAAACAAATCCTTCATTCTTCAAACAAAGGAAGTGCACTATGTATAAATTTTCAGGCTATACCGTCAAAGCATTTTTTGCTCTCCGAGGCGGAATCAAAGTATATCAAAAAGAGAATCTGCCAACAGACCGGGGGTTTGTCATTGCTTGTACGCATGAGGGTTTTGTGGATGTTCTTGCATTAGGCGCAGGAATTCTTCCGTTTGAGATCCACTACATGGCGAAAAAAGAATTGTTTGCAAATAAATGGATCGGCGGATTTTTAAAGAAGATTCATGCTTTTCCAGTTGATCGAGAGAATCCTGGGCCAAGCAGTATTAAAACGCCCATTAAATTATTAAAAGAGGGGAAAATCGTTGGAATTTTTCCAAGCGGAACACGTACAACAGAAGATGTTCCTTTAAAAAGAGGGGCCGTTACGATTGCGCAGCTCGGCAAATCACCAATCGTTCCAGCAGCGTACAAAGGACCTTCTAATGCAAAAAGCCTTTTTAAGAAGGGGAAAATGCGCTTAATTATTGGTGAACCGATTGAGCTGTCTGAATTTGATCATCTGCCGCCAAAAGAAAGATTAGGTGCGATGACAGAAGTATTAAACACAAGAATCAAAGAACTTGAAGCTAAGTTAATCGAAAAGGGATAAAGAAAACGACCACTTGCTAAGGCAAGGGTCGTTTTTTTTCTTAAGAAGCGCCTTCTTCAGCTGCTTCTAATAGTTGTTCGTTTAGTTTTTTGACTTCGATGTATGCCACATGGTGTCCATCGACTTCATTAATGATAAATTCATAGCCTTGTTCACGAATCGCGTCATTTTTCTCGACTTCATATTTTTGTGTAAGGAACCAGCCGCCGATTGTGTCGACTTCTTCGTTATCAAGCTGAATACCTAGTAGCAGGTTGACTTGATCCACAAGAACCTTTCCATCAAAGATATAGTGGTCTTCTCCCAGTTTACGCACTTCGTTGATTTCATCAATATCGAATTCATCACGAATTTCACCGACGATTTCTTCAAGGATGTCTTCAACTGTCACAAGTCCTGCTGTACCGCCATATTCATCTGATAAAATGGCCATGTGTACACGCTCACGCTGCATTTTAAGCAGTAGATCATGAACAGGAACCGTTTCAATTACATGAATAATTGGGTTTACAAAATGTTCGATCGTATCACTTGTGGAACATTCACCACTAATACATGCAGTGAGTACTTCTTTAATATTCACAACACCGATGATGTTGTCTTTATCGCCATCTTCAATTGGATAACGTGTATATTTCTCGACCTTGGTCACTTTCAGCATTTCCTCAATGGTAATATCATGAGGGAAGCTGACAACTTCGGTACGAGGAATCATAATTTCTTTCGCCAGACGGTCATCAAATTCAAAAATTTTATTCACATATTTGAATTCAGACTGGTTAATCTCGCCGCTCTTATAGCTCTCAGATAAAATAATCCGCAATTCTTCTTCAGAGTGCGCCATGTCATGCTCAGATACTTGTTGAAGACCAAATGCTTTCGTTAATAAACGAGCAGATCCATTTAACACCCAAATGAACGGAAACATCACTTTATAAAATATCATAAGCGGTCTAGCAAATAGAAGGGACACTTGCTCAGCCTTTTGAATGGCGAGTGTTTTCGGTGCAAGCTCTCCAACCACGACGTGTAAAAACGTCATAATACTAAACGCAATAATAAAAGTGACAATATGACTGGCTGATTGAGGAATGGACAGCTCTACAAATAGTGGAGCAAGCATGTGCGCAATTGTTTCTTCCCCTAACCAACCGATCCCAAGGGCGGTAATGGTAATACCGAGCTGACAGGCCGACAGATACTCATCAAGGTGAGTCGTGACATGCTTGACAGCAACTGCTGTTTTATTACCTTCTGCGATTAACTGATCAATTCTTGAGCTTCTTAAGCGAATGATCGCAAACTCTGATGCAACGAAAAATGCGGTTAAAGCTATAAGCAAAGCAACTATGAGTAAATTCACTATGTCCAATTAAGGCCTTCGTTCTGACTTTGAGAACGAAGGTAACACCTCCTGTTTAGTAAAAATTTTAACTTAACAGCAGTAAAAATGATTGGACAGCCGTCATTTTTTCAGGAGTAAGCTGCTCTTTTAGTTTTTCACGTTGTTCTGGCTGAAGCTGCTTACAACGTGCCAAAATGCGGTCCATATGCTCATTCATCCGATCGATATCAGAGGTTAAATGGACAAGTTCGTCATGGTCTTCCTTTTGAGAAGGGAATTGTTCATCTAATCTGGATTTGATGTCAGAAAGAGCCAATCTCTGCTGTTTGCAAAGAACGATTAATTGTAATCGTTTTAAAGCATGTTCATCGTAATAACGATAATTAGAGCAAGATCTAACAGGCGCAAGCAACCCTAGATTCGTATAATAATCTACAGTTCGTTTCGTCACCTGTGCAATCTGTGCTAGTTCACCAATACGATACTTTTTCTCAGCCCCATCTGAACATCTCCTCCTAACCGTCACGTTATAGTTTATGAAAATAGTTTAATATAATTCGAGTCTGAAATACAAGATAATTGTTCAGATTTCCTGCCAATATGAAGAAACAAAGGGCATTTCCATCAATTTGGGTTGTCATCTCTAAAATACTGTAGCGATACAGGAATTTTCAGATTATTTATGGTAAGATAAAATGAATACCGTTTCATATATATGTAGAGAGACGGATTTTACGTGAACCGGAGGTGGTTAAGTGGGGCCCTCAAAGTAGTCTTATTTAATCAGTTAACCGTTTTGCAAAAGACAACATCATCAATCAGGAGGTGACTCCTTGTTCTTCTAAGAAAGAGCAAGGTTAAATGGACGATATTGTTAATCTGAGTATAGTCGGAGTTTTGATTGCTTTAACAGCTTTCTTTGTTGCATCTGAATTTGCCATTGTAAAGGTGAGAAGTTCAAGAATTAATCAGCTTGTTGCCGAAGGGTCCAAAAAGGCTATCATGGCGAAAAAGGTGACATCAAGGCTAGATGAATATTTGTCAGCCTGCCAGCTCGGTATTACAGTGACATCCCTTGGTTTAGGGTGGATCGGTAAACCGGCAGTAAAAGAACTTTTAGTTCGAGGTTTTGGTTTGACAAACATTCCTGATTCAGCAATCAGCCTGATCTCAGCAACACTTGCGTTCTCTATTATTACCTTTTTGCATGTAGTTGTTGGCGAGCTTGCACCAAAAACACTTGCCATACAAAAGGCAGAAAAAATGACGCTTTGGCTGTCAGGACCGCTGCATGCATTTTATATCCTTATGTACCCTTTTATTTATGTGTTGAACGGGTCAGCCCGTGTACTAACGAAAATGATGGGCATCGATATGGGGTCTGAAAAAGAACATTCCCATTCCGAAGAGGAATTAAAGATTTTATTATCTGAAAGCTTAAAAAATGGGGAAATCAACTCATCAGAGTATAATTATATGAACAAGATATTCGATTTTGATAATCGAATCGCAAGAGAAATTATGATACCGCGAAGAGAAATTTGTGCGATTCCAGAAGATATGCCGTTAGACGAAATACTGGCGATCATGACAAAGGAAAAGTACACACGCTTCCCAGTCTTTTCAGGGGATAAAGACCATGTCATTGGCATGCTCAACAAAAAGCAGCTCTTTGCAGATATTGTGTATCAAGGAGAAAAAGATCAACTGAAGCTTCAAGATTATATTTATCCAGTGATTGAAGTGATTGACACGATTCCAATTCAAGAGCTTCTCGTCAAGATGCAGCGCGATCGAATGCATATGGCGATTTTAACGGATGAATATGGCGGGACATCTGGACTTGTCACAACGGAGGATATTTTAGAAGAGATTGTTGGAGACATTCGAGATGAATTCGATGAAGATGAGCAGCCTGTCATTCAAAAGAGAGCGGAGCATCATTATATATTAGATGGAAAAGTGAGATTAGAGGAAGTTCAAGATTTGATCGAAATGTCATATCATGATGAAGAAATTGATACGATAGGCGGGCTAATCTTAAATGAGAACATTGATATCCGAGAAGGACAATCCATTTATCTTGATGATATTCGGATGAAGGTCTTGGAGATGGATGGACGCTATGTGAAAAAGATCGACCTGAAAAAAGGCGTCACATCATCAGAAAAAGAAAATACACGAACAGGGCTTGATATAAAAGAGCCACTGTTAGTAAATGAAATGACCTTGAGCGAAAAATAAGCTCAAGGTTTTTTTAGGTATTTAGCCTCTTTTTTAAGAATGTATGTTCGTATATAATAAGAACAAACGTTCGTAAAAGGGGGATGGACATGCTCTGGTATGAAACAGCAAGTATCACGGAGAAAAAAACCTCAATGAAACGTATTGAGTTTCATTTAAAAAATTTCAAGAACTATCAAGCGGCCATTTTAAATATTGAAAGACAGCTTGAAAAGCGAAGTTCTCTCCAACATCATCATATGGCACGTCAAAAATTAGAAGAGCAGAAAAGTCAGTATGAACTGATTGTTGCTTGTATTGAAACGGCTTTAAAAGAATTGGATGAAATAGAGCAGCAGCTCATTGATTATAAGTATTTTCGAGATTGGCGCATGGCAAAATGTGCAATCGAAATCGGCTATAGTGAGAAGACACTATTTTTAATGAAGCGCCAGCTGATGGATCAACTGCTCATCAGCCTAGCTGCCATCACAGATATTTAAAACAGAAGTTGTCCTATTTGATAAAACGCCGCAAAAAGGCATAAAGAGCCGATAATTGTCACAAGTAAATAGGCAGCAAGCTTTCCTATTTGGCGCTGCATTAGCATCGTCGCAGATTCTACACTAAACGTAGAGAATGTGGTAAAGCCGCCAAAAAAACCGGTTCCTATGATCACTAGCAGTGGATGATTGGACGTTACAGCGCCTGTGAGAAAACCTAAACCGGCTGCACCTAATAAATTAATGAAAATAATACTGTACGGGAAAAGGGCATGGGATGGAGTTTTCTGGATTGTTTGGCTGATGAAGAAACGACATGCACTGCCGATCCCTCCAGCTACAGCTGTATAAAAAAGAATCATTTATCTGCTTCCTTTCTGCTGCTTATTTTGATGAAAGAGCCGTTCAGCAAGGATCAGGCCAGCTAAAGCAGCGGCTACTCCAGCAATGACTGAGAGCAGGATGTACATCATACTTAAATTGAACTGCCCTGCCTGTAACAGAAGAACTGTCTCTTTAGAAAAGGTGGACATGGTCGTAAACCCGCCGCAAAACCCTGTTCCAATCAAAGCTGCAAGATCTTTTTTTCCTTTCTGAAATAGAAAGTATCCTGTCGCAAAACCAAGAAGCAGGCTGCCAGAAATGTTTTCAATCATCGTTGCATAGGGGAATGTCTGGCTGATGACGGTTTGGCTTAGTTCATATCTGCAAAGTGTACCAATCAATCCACCGATAAAAACGGCGAAATAAGTTTTCATCTGCATCATTTCTCCTTTTGAAAAAATAGCGGGTTATCCGTTACCACACCATCAATTGGGTATTTTTTGATTCGATCCGCTGTTTTTTGATCTTTTACAGTCCATATGAATACTTCCATTCCGAATGAATGAATACGATCAATCCACCATCTATTGATCATCGTTTTCTTCATATTAAGACCATTTGCAAACGAGCTGTATGTCGTTAACTTTCGTTTTGTTAGTTTAAATGCATCAGGCTTTATAATCAAAGCTGTGCGAAGAGAAGGGGCGAATGCTTTGATTCTTTGCAGTGCATGAACATCAAAAGATTGAATGATGATATGACGAGAATAGGAAAACCGATTGATGATGCGGGCAACTGCCTTTTCGATTCCTATCTGCCGTTTTGGGTGTTTGATCTCGATCAATATCCCAATCCGCTGACTGTATCTTTCAAGAATTTCTTGTAATGTTGGAATTCGTTCATTCGTATACTGTTGGTCAAACCAGCTTCCTGCGTCCAGTTTTTTCAACTGATCAAGTGTATAACTTTTGACTAAGCCGTTTCCGTTCGTCGTTCGATCAACGGTATCATCATGGATGACGACGACGTGCTGATCCATTGTCATTTGTACATCTAATTCAATATAATCTGCTCCTTGCTCGACAGCTACATCAAACGCAGCGATTGTATTTTCTGGGGCGGCGCTTGATGACCCTCTATGTGCGATAATATACACTTGCTCCAGCTCCCTGACATAAGTTCTGGTCTTATCATATCAAATGCTTTGGTGGTTTTCCTTCTTTACTATATGGAGAAGAAGAGCGCCGTATTATCATGGAACCTCATGTACCGAAAAAGCTTGATGTATCATTTTGAAAAGTTACAGGAATAGAGCAAGCTTTGATTGAGTAAACCTGAATTACATCAATTTTTCTTCGATCAATTTTGTCCAAATCGTCAGCGTTCGTCAAAATATTAGTGCTTTCGTCATGTTGACTGAAAATTCTGATGTTTTATAATGATGAAAAGGAGGCGAGATGATTGGGTAAAGGGAGAATTAGAGTGGAAGAACGTATTAAGGCCGAAACGGATGCTGAAATGTTTAAAGCGACTCTCCTTGATCAGGCTCAGAAGAAAAAGTAGTTTGCTGCCCGTCGATATGTCTCAAGCCAAAATTTCATAATTGAACATCATGCCTCGGGATAGGTCCCGAGGCTTTTTATATAGAGGTCAGACATTTAAGAGAGGACATAAACGAAGGTTATATTATAAACTAGAGAGGATTGTTTTAAAGGAGAGAGACAGAGATGTTTACACAAAAATGGATGGATACATATTTTACAGTCGATATTGCGATCCAGATAGGCATTAGCCTTTGTATTTTATTGCTTTTTTTATTACTTCGAAAAGTATTTACGAAATACTTGTTTCACCTGCTCTTTAAGCTGACAAACCGGTCTAAAACCGAAGTCATTAATCAAATTGTCGTGGCGTTTGAAAAACCTGCGAGGCTGTTTTTTGTGGCGCTAGGTTTATATTTTGCGTTAAGACAAGCCCCATACTTTGAGCACCATATGGATGTCATTGTCAAATTGTATAGATCCTCTATTATTTTGATGCTGACGTGGGGACTTTGTAATCTAACCGCAGCTTCTTCCTTCTTATTTCAAAAAGTGAATTCAAAATTTGAATTAGAGATGGATGATATTTTAGCGCCATTTTTATCAAAGGTTCTTCGTTTTATTATTATTGCACTGAGTATTAGCGTCATTGCACAAGAGTTTAATTATGATGTGAACGGACTTGTGGCTGGGCTTGGTCTAGGTGGTCTTGCTTTTGCGCTCGCTGCGCAGGATACAGTGGCGAACTTTTTTGGAGGAATTGTGATTATTACAGAGAAGCCTTTTACAATGGGCGATTTTGTAGAGACTCCAAGTGTACTTGGGACTGTAGAGGACATTACCTTCCGAAGCACAAAATTTAGAACACCTGCTGAAGCGGTGGTGACTGTACCAAATTCGACCCTTTCAAAGGAGCCGATCACAAATTGGACGAGAATGAATAAACGTCAAATTACGTTCTCCGTTCGCGTATCTTACAATACACCGAAAGAAAACATTGATAAGTGCATCAAACGTCTGAAGCAAATGCTTTATGAGCATGATGGGGTTCATAAGGAAACGATTATGGTGAATTTCGATGTGCTGGCAGACAGCTATTTAAACTTATTCTTTAACTTTTATACAAACACAACGGCTTGGTCTGAAAACCTGGATATTAAGCAGGATATTAACTATCGCATTATTGATATTTTCCATGAAGAAGGGGTAGAATTTGCTTTCCCTGGACAGACCATTTATATGAAACAAAAAGGTGAGAAACAGCTCGGTGAATAAAGGAGGAATGGTGGTTGGATCAAACAAAAGTGGCAGCGCTAAGAGAGAGATTATCAAAGGTCTCACATATTACGGTCCTTTCAGGTGCTGGGATGAGCACAGAATCGGGAATTCCCGATTTTAGATCAACGGGTGGACTATGGACAGAAGATACTTCTCGCATGGAGGCAATGAGCCGGTCCTACTTTTTATCACATCCGCATCAATTTTGGCCGAAATTCAAAGAATTGTTTCAAATGAAGATGAGTGGAGAGTACGAGCCAAACGCTGGACATGCTTTTTTAGCCAATTTAGAAAAGCAAGGAAAACGCGTGGATATTTTTACGCAAAATATCGATGGTCTGCATAAAAAAGCGGGAAGCCAGCATGTGTATGAACTGCATGGTTCCATTCAAACAGCTACATGTCCATCATGCGGGTCAACATACGAACTGCCTTATTTATTACAAGAAGAGGTGCCGGTTTGTGAGCGGATTTCATCAGACGGCCGCGCGTGTGGGCGAGTGCTCAAAACAGATGTTGTCCTTTTTGGAGACATGGTGAAGCACTTTGATCAAGTGGAGAAATCGCTCCAGCAAACGGACATGCTGCTCGTCATGGGAACTTCCTTAGAAGTGGCACCAGCACGATATATTCCAGAAGATGCTGCTCATCATCCTTCCATCTTTAAGGTCATGATGAATTTAAGTGAAACGGAATTCGATCCGCTGTTTGATCTTGTCTTTCACGAACGAATTGGCGAGCTTGTGAATGCTTTATAAATCATAAAAAACCCGCATCCAACAGGTGCGGGTTTTCTTTATTGCTGTAGTGGCTTCATTGTTTCATCAAGGACTTCAAACGTGTAGCCCTTCGCCTTTAATTGTGTGATCAGACTGTTTAAGTATTTTGCGGTAGCTGGTTGATCATGCATTAAGATGATTTTTGGCTTTTTCGGGTACTTGGTTTCAAGCACTTGCAGCTGATTTAATACTTCTGGTACATATTTTGAGCTTTTATATTTCCAGTCAAGACTGTCAATGGTCCAGTCCCAGTATACAAAGCCTTTTTGTTTTAAACGTGTTTTTTGCTGGTCTGTTAAGTTTGGAGAACTGCCATAAGGTGTTCTCACAAGATGTGTATATTCACCAGTAACAGAAGCCAATATACGTTGATCTTCTTTCATCTCATTTACAGGAGAATCACTTTTTTGATAAAAGCGTTTCACATCATGCGTGATGCCATGAAGTCCTAATTGATGACCTTCTTGATGAAGTCTTTTCACAGCTGCTGGGTGTTCTTTGATTTGCGGCCCGAGCATAAAGAATGTGGCCTTCACTTGCTGTGATTTTAGCACATCTAACAGCTGATTTGATGTAGCAGAAGGGCCATCATCAAAGGTCAAAAAGATCGTTTGATCCGTTACATGTTTGTTTGGATTGATCTTAAAATGTGCATCTAATGTTTTTGGCGAATCATCTTTTGCTTTCAGACTTGTACTTGTGTCTCGAAATGGACTGCTCGCAGACACTTCATTCGGTTGATCTGCTGCCTGCATATTGGTTTTAGATATATCCCAAATGAAAAAAAGGATCAATGTCAGAATGACTAGACCAATTGCCTTTGAGAGCAGCATCGTGTTTGAAGGTGTCTGTTTTTTCGTAACCCGTTGCATTACAATCGCTCCAATAAATCAGTAGTTTGTGTCGAATCATGTAGTGGATTCTGTCTTTTTTCGCTGTTTTTTGTCGTACTCATATGGAGTAAGTATACAGGAAAAAAGAGCCTATGAATATAGAAGATGCTAAAAAATTGGAATCTTTTTGGTTATGAATCTATATTTGTTACAATAGAAGGTTATCCAGTCAAATGGATATGAAATAATTCTGAATAATCATTGAAACGTTTACATTTATCCGCTAAGATAGCATCAGATTCAACCATTAAGCAAAGCGAAGGGGAGATTCCATATGAAAGTATTGTACAATGGGGATTTTATTGAAAAAAAAGATGCACATGTTGATATTGAAGACAGAGGCTATCAATTTGGCGACGGAGTCTATGAGGTCATCCGCGTATATAATGGAACTTTGTTTACATTAAAAGAGCATACTGAGCGTCTATTCAAGAGTGCAAAGGAAATCGGCATTCATCTGCAAGGTACAGTATCCGATATGGAAGAGAATTTGAAGAAGCTAGTCGCAGATAATCAAGTGATTGATGGTGGCGTGTATATTCAAGTCACGCGAGGCGTCGCACCTCGTAAACATCAATATGGTGCACTTACCCCTCAGATTACGGCATATACATTTCAAGTGAAAAAGCCTATTCAAGAGCAGACAGCTGGTGCGAAAGCTCTATTGTCTGAAGATCTTCGCTGGTTAAGATGTGATATTAAAAGCTTAAACCTTTTATATAACGTCATGGAAAAGCAGAAAGCGTCTGAAGCTGGTGCGTTTGAAGCGATTTTAATAAGAGACGGCTTTGTGACAGAGGGAACGTCCTCGAATGTGTATGCCGTCATTGACGGTGTCATTCGTACACACCCAGCAAATAACCTGATTTTAAACGGCATTACACGTAGAAAGCTGCTAGAGGTTTGTCAGGAAGAAGGATGTCGTGTGGAAGAAACCCGCATGAGTAAAGACGAACTTTTGCATGCGCAGGAAATTTTCATTAGTTCAACGACAGCTGAAGTGATTCCAATTGTAGAGATAGATGGTCAGCCAGTTGGGGAAGGTGTTCCAGGGGAGATCACGAAGCGTGTACAGGAAGGGTTCCAGAAAAAAATTAAGCATGAAAGCGAAGCATCTATTTCTTCGTAAAAGGAAAAAGGCTGTAAACCAATGTTTACAGCCTTTCAGCGTGTAGACAAACCCTCGCATTCTTTGTCAGTCCTGCGTGCTGGTGCTCACGAATGTGAAATTCGCTCCGCGCCAGTACTCGTCCTTCCTAGGGCTGCAAAGGTTTTCTATCACGCTGAAAAGAAGACAAAGGGCTAAAATCAAGTTCTTTTAGCCTTTTGTGATGACATTTATTTCACGATCAGTACAGGTATATCTGATTTGGACGATAACTTTTCACTCACACTGCCAAAGAGCATTTTTTTCAATCTGCTTTGGTCACGTGCTCCCATGACGATGAGGTCTGCTGAAATCTCTTCAGCGTATTCGATAATCGCTTCTGCAGGCTCCCCTTCAACAATTTCAATTGCAGCTTCAAACTGCTCTTCATTTAACAGCATTCTTGCTTCTGCAACAACCTCTTCTGTATGGTCTTCAAAAATCAAGGGACTTTGCTGTTCATCATGAGGTACATACACAGGGGGTGTTTGAAGGTCTGCCATGCCGCCTCCGATATAAGCGCCGCCAGTCATTGGGCGAGGTGCATCAAACACCTGTCTGCTGGATTTCCCATCATGAGCGTAGGCAATGGTCAGCTTGGCATGCAAAGTTTTGGCTAAAGCGATTGCCTTCTTTAATGCTTTCTTACTGTCTTCATGTCCATCAAACGCAACGACCATCCGATCAGCTTGAAACAATGTCCTCATTCCTTTCAAAAGGAGTCTATACGTTCATGGTATACCCGATATCTGAAAAAGATACACATAAAGGGTGTGAACTTTTTGTTAGAAAATTTCATTTATTGAAAAATATTTATTGACAAAATAGTGACAGCCACTATAAGATAAAAAAAGATTCAAGAGCCAAAAGGAGGAAATGTCATGTGCAACATCATTGGAAGAATGAAATCAAACTGCATGAAAGGGTTGATTCACGTGACAATTACACCTTCATTGGTCATTGAAAAGGGACTCGTATGTTCCAATTGATCGGATGAATCAAGGCGTATGTTGCGTATTTGTCAACATGCGCCTTTTTATCATGTATAAAAGAGGCGTACCAGTCAGCTGGTTGCCTCTTTTTTTGTTGTATACATTTCGCATCTCGAAATAATGGAATGCATCAACAACTAAATGAAGAGGAGTGAAAGCATGTGAACATGCCAAAGGCAAGACAAATGACAAAAGCTCAAAAAACGAAACAAGGTGACAATCAGGAAAATATAGAAAGCGGCTAGCTTTAAAAGGAGAGACAAACATGTTTTCAGTATTTGTGAAATTAGGCTGGTTCTTTAAACAAGAGTGGAGGCGCTATACAATCGCCATTACACTGCTGCTCATTGTGAATGTACTTGAAATGCTGCCACCGAGGTATCTAGGTCAAGCAGTTGATGACATTCGGTCTGGTCAATTTACAACATCCAGTATTCTGTTTTACGTAACCATTTTTTGCTTACTTGGTGTCAGTGTCTATGCGCTCACTTATTTTTGGATGTACCAGTTATTTGGCGGCGCGAATGTCATGGAACGTGTGATGCGCGGAAAATTAATGCGCCACTTACTTAAGATGACACCCACCTTTTATGAAAAGAAAAAAACCGGAAATTTAATGGCGTTAGGTACAAATGATTTGAATGCTGTGGCTTTAACAACAGGCTTTGGCGTTTTAACATTAGTCGATTCCACTGCTTACATGCTGATGATCTTTTTTACGATGGGACTGACGATCAGCTGGAAATTAACTTTAATGGCCATTATTCCGATGCCGCTGATGGCGATTTTGATAGCGTTTTATGGCAGTAAAATTCATGAACGCTTTACAGTCGCTCAAGATGCATTTGGTGATATGAATGATCGTGTATTAGAATCAGTTGCCGGCGTTCGGGTGATTCGGTCTTTTGTACAGGAAAAACAAGATGTGAATCGCTTTCGAGAAATGACAGATGATGTTTTTCAAAAAAATATGAGAGTGGCGATCATTGATTCATTGTTTGAGCCGACGGTGAAATTGCTTGTGGGGATCAGTTATTTAATCGGTATCGGTTACGGCGCATATCTTGTGTTCCAAAGTGATTTAACCATTGGTGAGCTTGTTGCATTTAACGTCTATCTGGGGATGATGATCTGGCCAATGTTTGCCATTGGTGAATTGATTAATATCATGCAAAGAGGAAATGCCTCATTAGACCGGTTGAATCATACACTCAGTTATCAACCGGATGTAACTGACGTAGCCAAGCCAAAAACATTACAAGAGCCTGGCGATATTCGATTTGAACATGTGACATTTAGGTATCCAACTTCCTCTAAAGATAATCTAACGGATGTCTCCTTTACTGTACGAAAAGGGCAAACGATTGGTATTACAGGAAAAACGGGAAGCGGAAAAACAACGATTGTCAAACAGCTTCTTCGTCAGTATCCGACAGGTGATGGAAAGATCTTGTTTTCAGGTGTTCCAATTGAGGACATTGAATTGGATCAACTGTTCCAATGGATTGGCTATGTTCCGCAAGATCATGTCCTTTTCTCTAAAAGTGTAGAAGAGAATATGCGTTTCGGTCATAGAGACGCGAGAGAAGCTGAATTAGCACAAGCGATTAAAGATGCTTACTTTGAAAAGGATTTACGCCTTTTACCAGAAGGCTTGGAAACCATGGTTGGAGAAAAGGGAGTGGCGCTGTCAGGAGGACAGAAGCAGCGGATTTCCATTGCACGTGCTTTATTAATTGATCCAGACATTTTGATTTTGGATGACTCGTTATCTGCAGTTGATGCAAAAACAGAAACGGCTATTTTAGAGAATTTAAGACAAAATCGTCATGGAAAAACGACATTTATTACAACCCACCGTCTATCAGCTGTAGAGCATGCGGATCTCATTCTTGTCATGGAAGAAGGACGTATTGTTCAAAAGGGAACCCATCAAGCGCTTATTCAGCAAGATGGATGGTATAAAGAGCAATTTCTGCGTCAGCAGCTGACAAATCAGCTGGAAGGAGGGGATGAGGCATGACAACAGGGAGAAGACTTCTTGCCTATGCACTCCTATATAAAAAAGTATTGTCTGTTGCTTTGATCTTTCTGATCATTGCAGTTGGTGCTGAGTTGACAGGACCTTTCATTGGGAAAAAAATGATTGATGATCATATTTTAGGTGTAGAAAAACCGTATGTTGAGGTAAATGAAAAAACAGATAAAACGGTTTATTACCAGGGAAATAACTATATAAGAAGTGACCGGCTACAGAATCAAAATGAAGATGGAAAGCAAATCAATGTCGTGCAAGTCGGATTTGGGTACTATTTTGTGAATGAACCGATTCGCTTTGACGGGAGCCGGACAATAGAAGGGGATCAGCTCACCATTGAAAATGGGAGCGAGCGTGAGACGTATCAGGTACAGCGTTTATCCAAAGAGGAAATCTTCGCTTTTTATCAGCCGGAAATCAGTGGTTTGGTGCAGCTTGTTCTATTTTATTTTGGGATGCTCGTCATTGCGATTTTCTTTCAATATGGGCAGCACTATTTACTCCAGCGTATTGCAAATCGCATTATTCAAAAAATGCGAGTGGACGTATTTGAACATATTCAAACGCTTCCGATTCGGTATTTTGATAATTTACCGGCTGGAAAGGTTGTCGCGCGGATTACCAATGACACAGAAACCATTCGTGATTTATATGTCACAGTACTAGCGAATTTCGTCACGAGTGCCATTTACATGATTGGCATTTATATCGCCATGTTTTTATTAAATGTGAAGCTGGCGCTCATTTGTTTAGTGGCTGTTCCGATTATTTTCCTATGGTCGATGACTTACAGAAAGTTTGCGTCGGTTTACAATCATCGCATTCGATCCATCATCAGTGAAATTAATGCCAAGCTAAATGAAGCCATTCAAGGAATGACGATTATTCAAGCATTTCGACATGAACAAGCAACAAAAGAAGAATTTGATGAGCTGAATAACAATCACTTTCGATATCAGCGAAAGATGCTTCATTTAAATTCACTACTCTCACATAACTTGGTGAATCTGCTTCGGAACTTAGCATATGTCGCACTCATTTGGTATTTTGGCGGTGCGTCCTTAAGTGCCACGGGCATTGTATCGATTGGGGTGCTCTATGCATTTGTCGATTATTTAAATCGTTTGTTCCAGCCGATTACAGGCATTGTGAATCAATTTTCTAGATTAGAATTAGCAAGGGTTTCATCTGAACGGGTCTTTCGATTATTAGATGAGCCTGGTACTGAAGTGGAAGAACCGGTTCAGAAGAAAATCGAGGGGCACGTTCAATTTCAGGATGTTACCTTTGCGTATAATGAAGGGAAAAATGTATTAAAGAACATCACCTTTGAGGCGAAAAAAGGTCAGACGGTGGCACTCGTTGGACATACCGGTTCTGGGAAAAGTTCGATCATGAATTTGCTACTGCGTTTTTATGATATTCAGCATGGGGATATCCTCATTGATGGAAAAAGCATCTATGATCAGTCGCGCCAAACGTTGCGTAAACAAATGGGCATTGTACTTCAAGATCCTTATTTATTTTCTGGAACGATCGCATCCAATGTCAGTTTAGGAAATGAAGACATTAAAAGAGAAACGATTGAAACATCGTTAAAGCAAGTGGGCGCAGCAGAACTATTAAAGCATTTGCCTGAAGGTTTTGATGAACCAGTTGTTGAAAAGGGGAGTACTCTTTCCTCTGGGGAGCGTCAATTGATTTCATTTGCCCGTGCACTGGCATACGATCCAGCGATCTTAATTCTAGATGAAGCGACGGCTAACATCGATACAGAAACAGAAGCCATCATTCAACGGGCACTAGATGTCGTCAAAGAAGGACGAACCACTTTTGTCATTGCACACCGATTATCTACTATTAAGAAAGCTGACATGATTTTGGTGTTAGAAAAGGGTGAGATTGTCGAGCGCGGCAGCCACGAAGAGCTCATGGAGCAAGGCGGACTGTATGCGCAAATGTACGAATTACAAAAGGGAGCTGTGACGAGCAGCTGATAGGATGAGCAGCAAAAGCCTCTTTCAATTTGAAAGAGGCTTTTTTCATGGCAATGAAAAAAGTCGAGGCTTCATGAAATGATCTCGACTTTTACTGGTTGTATATCATTTACACGAACTAAATGGTCAATAAGCTATACCGACGCGTTGATGCACAAATTCCTTTGAGTTTAACTGCTGATACAAAAAGTGTGCGGTATCTTCAACTGAAATTTTCTGTCCATCTATAGGGAGAAAATTCTTTTCATAGCGATATGACCGTGTCACTTCTCCATCTGGTAAATAGGTTGGGCAAATGATTGTCCAATCTAGTTCAGTTGATTGAAGAATTTCAAATGCTTTGGCATGTTCTTTAGCAGCTCGGGAAGTGGTTCGCCTTGATTCATTTGTTTCAAAGCGGTAAAGCTCAGGCTGCTGCCTTGCTTTTAAAATCCCCGCAGTGCCAATCGTTATAATTCTTGATGTTCCTGTTTGCTTCATGGCTTGTACGATATGCTCCATTGAAACAGATAAAGTATCATCACCATCTGTTGATAGACAGCTCACGACAATATCTGATCCTTTAATCGTTTCAAGCACATCCTCTTGATTTCTGGAATTGCCGGTGACTTGAAACATACCCGCAAGCATTTCTTCCCGGTTTGTCCGAATTAACGAGCGAACCATGTAACGATCATCTTCTTTTACGAAACGAAGAAATGCTTGTCCTACACGTCCATGAGCACCGAAAAGAGCTATTTTCATCTGATCGATCCCTCCACTACATACTATAAGTGAAAAGAACTTAAAATGGTACAGTTTTATGTCATGCTTTTTTTATAAAGATGAAAGGACCGAATACTATGAGCATATTCACATAATAGAGAGAGACCGACAAATTGTAGAAGTTCAAAATTCACACCTGAAATAATGTCCATGAAGATCCGCTCCTTTCTAATACATCATATGAATTCAAAAGGAATCGGTGAGGGATAAAACCAAAAAAAGAAGACACCATAAGAGGTGCCTTCTATGATCCAGATATGAAATTAAGCTTTTGTTCCGCCAAGGTTTTGCTGAGCGTAAGATACAAGACGTTTAGTGATTTCTCCACCAACTGAACCGTTAGCACGAGCTGTTGTTTCTGCTCCAAGGTTTACACCAAACTCAGAAGCGATTTCGTATTTCATTTGATCGATTGCTTGCGCTGCTCCAGGAACTAGTAATTGATTTGAACTATTAGAATTTGCCATGATGTGAATCTCCTTTTTATATATGATTTTTTTGGTTGGGTTTGCTGGAGTCGCACCAGCGAAATGACCAAGTCATTTGCCACTTGGCGAAACCCAATGCGGTAACTGCTTTGTACTAAATATTATGGTTCGCTACGAAAAAAACATACGGAAAAAGAACATGGTAAATGTTGTTTTCACATACAAAAAACCACCACCCAATGGTGATGGTTTGTGGAACGTCTTCTTATTCAGCTGAGCGGATGCGCAGCTCAGTCTCTGTATCAAAGAAGTGAGCTTTATTCATATCAATGGCAAGAGGGATCGTCTGACCTGCCTGAATATCTGTGCGAGAATCAACTCGTGCAATAAACGTTTGACCAGCGAGAGAAGAATAAAGCATCGTTTCGGCTCCCATTAATTCAGCCACTTCTACGTTTGCTTCAATTTTTGTTCCTTCAGAAGCCTCTATAAACACAGGCTCATCATGGAAATCTTCTGGTCTGATGCCTAGAATCACATCTTTTCCGATATAGCCCTGACTGCGTAATACTTTCATTTTTCCTTCTGGTACACGAATGTGCGTATTCCCAATGGCAATGGCTCCGTCAGACAGTTTTCCTGTAAAAAAGTTCATCGCTGGAGAGCCAATAAATCCTCCTACAAAGACATTCTCTGGGTTTTCATACACATCCTTTGGTGCGCCAACCTGCTGAATAAAGCCATCTTTCATGACAACAAGCCGAGTAGCCATTGTCATGGCTTCTGTTTGATCGTGTGTGACATAGATGAATGTCGTCTGCAGCCGCTGATGAAGTTTAGAAATTTCGGCACGCATCTGAACACGAAGTTTAGCATCTAAATTAGAGAGAGGTTCATCCAAAAGAAAGACTTTTGCATCTCGCACAATGGCCCTTCCAAGTGCAACACGCTGTCTTTGACCTCCAGACAATGCCTTAGGTTTTCGATCTAAGTATTGTTCAAGCCCTAATATTTTCGCAGCGTTTCGTACCCGCTCATCAATTTCTGCTTTAGGAAATTTTCGAAGCTTTAATCCAAAAGCCATATTATCGTACACATTCATATGAGGGTATAAGGCATAGTTTTGGAAAACCATCGCAATATCCCGATCTTTTGGTGCCACATCATTCATTCGCTTGCCGTCTAATAGAAAATCCCCTTGTGAAATTTCTTCAAGGCCTGCAATCATGCGGAGGGTTGTTGATTTTCCGCACCCAGATGGACCAACAAACACAATAAATTCTTTATCCTCAATATGTAGATTAAAGTTATCTACTGCTGTTACTTTGTTATCATACACTTTATAAATTTGATTCAGTATCATTTCAGCCATAGGTGGTAGCCTCCCAGTCCTTTTTTTGAAAGCGCTTTACTTATAAATGAAGTGTATAAAAAGGAAGGGTGTCTGTAAATGGACAACGTGCACAACATCTTATTTTCATTTTTAGGCAAGGTGCTCATGATAGGATCATTTAAGAAAGATCGAGAAGATTCATCATGAAATAGGCAGCTGACGCTTCTTGAAAATGCCGTATATCTAGTCCTGTCCGTTCAATAAATTTATCAATCCGATACTGAAGGCTGTTTCGATGAACATATAAAGCTTTTGCTGCCTGCGATGCATTTAAATTACACTGCATATAGGTCGTGAGAGTCCGGTAAACGTCCCGATCAAAGATTGTTTCTATAAATGCATCTGAAATAGCGGCAGAAACCATGTCTGTATCATGGCGAATGAAAGCAGGTAGACATTGATAAAATGTTGCAACCCCTGACCTAAGTTTTCCTTGCTTCAGATGCCATAAAAAGAGCTGATGTTCATTTAATAATCTCATTTTTAAATTTCCATTCGGCAAATGCAGCTGTCCTTGCATGAAGACAACGTCTGTTAAAAAATCACTTGTGATGGCTTGAGACAAATCATGTAGCTGTTCAAGTTGACCATTTTCTGATGTAGCGTTTGTTTGAATGAGCATAGCTGTTTCAGTGCCTGTCCATATGAAATGAATATGTTCGAGGCTGCTGTTCACAGCCTCTTTTATTTGCTGCCTTTGTTCTGCTTGGTGATCCATTTTAAAAAAATGAACACGGACGGAGTGATCGATGGTGATTGATTTGTTTTCAAAGAGATAGCTGTACCATTTCTGTTCTTCTTCCGTTTCCTGCGTATGAGGTACATCAATTGGTGTGAGGAATGAATTGAGAAGAAGCGTTTCCCTTTCTGTTAGCTCCGTTTTGTTTACTCCGAATATTTCGCCTTCGTCTGTTTGATACCAGAGAGTTTGTTTATCATTTGTTGGTGAACTGATGATATGGTGTCCGTAAACAAGTTTTAGCTTTTCTAACATGGCGAGGCTCCTTAAACAGTTTAATCATACACATGGAATAGCATTAATTCGTGGATTTCTTCTTTTAAGGTTGGTTCAACTTCATGAGGCGGAAGCTGAGAGCCCCATTCAATATCACCCGTTTTGTGATAAATGCCTTCATAGTGTGAACCATTATGAAAAAAGGATATTTTCCAACCAGGTAATTGCGCTTTTTTAAAGAGAGGTTTCCATTGAAAATGAGAAATCATATCATCATTGCCTCCTTGCTTTTATTGATGAAACAATAAATACACACGACAATACGGAAACAACCTTGAACTTGGTTTTATTGTATCTCATCTGATGAAAAGAGCATAGGGAAAGCACAGATTTCAGAGACATGAAAAGAAATCATCAGTAGGCGTTTGCATGGTCTATAGGAGTAAGAGCCATTTGTGTTAGGTAAGATGCGTATTCAACGATTCTTTTCCCAATCAGCCATTCTGAGTTTTTCAATGGTGCATGTAGAAAAATCTCGCGGCCTGGACGAGAATTGGCTTCAAACATCCAGATAGCACCTAAGTGATCAATACCTAAGTCAAAACCAATTTCGCCAATCAGACCGGGCATTTTTTCATCTATCACACGACTAAGTGCGAGGGCAGTATCAGAGAGCTCTTGCAAAACCTTCAAACGTTTCTCTGCATCAGGAAAGATATCATACAGTGTTTTTACTGAACCACCATGCAGTTGATGGGTTGTGACAGTGTGATCTCCTGAAACTTTTCCAGCAGCGGCTGTAACAGTCCAATGACCATACTTATTTTTATTCGTATGAATTCTAAAATCCAGTGGTTGATTGTCTATTTGAAGAAGCTCAATGCCTTGTTGTGCAATCAAGTCGTGAATTGCACAATCTTCCCGCAGTTTTTTCACGAAATGATCTACGGAATGATATGAAGTGCATTTCCCTTTATTTGAGCAGACAGTGATCCCGTTTTCCGTCTTCTTTAACTGATAAATACCGTCTCCGTGACTGCCGTTTGTTGGTTTTAAATAAATGACATGATGCAGATGAAGGAGTGTTTCTATTTTATTTAAAGCATCAACAGGATCTAATCGTATGGAATGTGGTAAGAAAGAGCTTGTTTTTTCATCTGTTAATAGCTGTTCATGAATGTCCCATTTATTAAAAAAATAAGGGTTGAACCAAGGGATATCGTAGTCTTGAGTGAGTTTTCGTTTTGTTTCTTGAATGAATGCCGACTGAGCAGCCTTTCTATTAGGCAGCCGGTCATAAACAACGGATGGGAGGGGCATCTGCTTTTTTACCCAGCGCTCCTCTTGGTAAAGCAAACCGTCTACTATTCCTTTATCCCAATCGATCGAATGAGTACCAAAAAGATATGCAAAACCAGCATGCTGCCTGCAAGATTGCAGCAGTTTTATAAAATAGGAAGATCTTGCGCCTAAAGGTGCTGTATTTTGTTCGAATCCTGCAGTGAAAATGCCGATGAGAGGTCCTATATAGAGTGTATGTTGAACTAATATGACATCAGCTTTCGTTTTGTATGGAATGAGTAAAGTGCGATAAAGGTCTTCTGATAATAAAATCCTTTGTGATTGATGATGATAGGAAATGGTGAAATCATCTACTAAACAAGAACCTAAAGCAATAGATAAAATTGCCTCCTGCTCTTTAAACTGAGCAGGGAGATGTACTGTTTTTTCACTTGCTGAATGAGGAGCGATGATGTAGCGTTTTCTCTTCATAAGGAACCTCCTTTTCTTCAGCCATCATCGATTTGGCATGTTCAAGTATGGTCTGAATCAATTGATTCTCCCTCTCAGGGTAAGCTTTTAAAAAAGAGGATCGTCCTGGCTTTGATCTTACATTTGAGATGAAAAGTCTGCCTTCATTTGTATGAAGCAAGTCTATAGCGAATTCAATACACGGTGAGAAAGTTTTGTCTATAAACGCTGGAAGAGATGACTGAATGGAGGCAATATCATCTAACAGCAGCTCCTTGATGTGTGGCTTTAATGAGTTTAAATAGTGATCAAAGGCTACCACATGAATGGAATTTTGTGTATTGCTTAAAAGGCTGTTTTCTACTGATGGTTTTGTATGAATCCCCATGCTATTCCATTGGTTTTGTGAATTTTTTATAAGAAAAATCCTAATTTCATTGAAAATAACGTCTTTTTGATCATTCGTGTTAAAAAATTGAAGGAAAGATCGGCCGATATACTTTTTGCACCAACGCTCAACCTCTTCTGAATGTGAAAAGGTGATGATTTGCTTAGCGTTTAGCTGCACAGTAATGAGTGATTTGTCTCTTAAAGAAATGAAGCAAGAGGGTGCTGCGTGCTGTTGAGAAAGCGGCTGTATTTTACAATATCCGCCCTTTCTGACCAAGTTGAGAAGGTCTGAAGGCTCTGTCAATAGAGAGCAGACAGGTAAGTATGGTTGTAAAGAAGGGAGGAGACGGAGCTGCTCGAATAGCCGCATTTTATTTGAAATTCCAGTATTCAAAAAAACGGTTTTTGGATACTTTTTTAACCAATTCATGATAGGTTTTGCTTTTTTTGATTGTGCGTCATGCTGATAAAGACAACGATCATAAATCAAGTCAGGAATCTGAAATTCTGACGCTTCAAATCCTTTGCCAGTCTTAAATTTTTGACCGTGAATGACATTTGAAGCAGGCTTTAAATCTAGAGGTGAAAAACGAACAACTTCTAATTCAAAAGAAGAGGCTGCTTTGGCAAGCTGATGTGTGAATGCTTCTTCATGCTTCGGAGAAAGAGTGACAATGCCTAGCGTTGACATCATGAAACAACACCTACTTTTCAAATTCATTTTTTAACATCTGAAAAACACTTTTTGTTGATTTTACATAAACTTGGCGTTCCTATATCATTACGACAGATCGTTGTCTCATATGTCACATTGAATGCTTCATTTGCTTGGACTCTTGACAACAACTATAATACGTATAGATAAAAACAATAAACTTCAGGTGTTGTTTGAAAGGTAGATGACGACTTTGGATATATTCACAACGTTTCTCTTTATGATTGTGATAGGTGCAGTGATAGGGGCAGCAACAAACCATCTCGCAATTAAAATGCTTTTTCGTCCGTATAAGCCATATTATTTATTTGGGAAGCAGCTCCCTTTTACACCGGGTCTCATTCCTAAAAGAAGAGATGAAGTAGCCAAGCAGGTTGGCGTCATGGTGATGGAGCATTTACTAACGCCAGAGGGTATTAAAAAACGATTTGAATCATCAGAGGCAAAGCAAGAGATATTGCAGGCAGTGCACCGATATATTGATAAAGGTGCTGATATGGAAATGACGGTTTTCTCTATGTTAGAAAAATACGGTTTTTCAGAGGCTGACGTTAAAGCTGACGCATGGCTTCATCAGTGGACTGATCATAAGCTCCACTCACTGCTTGAAAAGTATGATCAGCAAACGTTGTCTGAGCTGCTGCCACAGGATGTAGAAAATAAGCTTGCATCCAAAATTCCAGATGCCGCAGATTATATTTTAAAGAGAGGCATTCATTACTTTGAAAGTGATGAGGGAAAAGCAAGACTCGGTCATATGATAGATGATTTCTTAAAAGAACGAGGAATGCTTGGCAGTATGGTCCAAATGTTTTTAGGGAATTCAAGCTTAATTGATCGCGTACATCCTGAAATGATGAAGTTCTTAAAGAATGCAGAGACAAAAAGGTTTTTATCAGATTTACTTGTTCAAGAATGGGACAAGGTAAAGCAATTTTCTTTACATGAGCTTGATAAAAAATGGAATGTGAAAGAGCTTCTATTTAGTGTGAAAAAGCAATTGCTTTCACATTTTTCTACAAAGGTTCTGTTAGATAGACCAGTAGGAGTTTACATCAGTGCAGTAGCGGATGATCTTAAGACCAAGTTTGCTCCATCTCTCATTGATAAAGGGATTGAAGCCGCATCTAATGCGCTTGAGGGACTGCTCGCAAAGCTCCAATTTGAAGAAATTATTCGTGAACAAATTGAACTTTTCCCGCTTGAAAAAATGGAAGAGCTTGTGATCAGCATATCTAATAAGGAGCTGAAGATGATCACATTTTTAGGCGGTCTTTTAGGTGGATTGATCGGTGCTGTCCAAGCGATTTTTGTCACCTTATTCTAAGGCAAGATCGAGAAATTTCGATGAATTTATTGTATATATGTGAAACGAAAGCCATAGTTTGTTATAGTGGAGTGGTGTCCGCCGATCCATATCGGTGATAACGGATAGAAAGGAGACATAACATGTCTGTAAATCTTTATGATGTTGCATATGACCTTGAAAAAGCACTGCGTCATAGCGAAGAATATTCAGCGTTAAGAAATCTTTATGATGAGGTAAACGGGGATGAGTCCTCTAAAAGAATGTTTGAGAACTTCCGTGACATTCAAGTAAACCTTCAACAAAAACAAATGACTGGTCAAGAGATTACACAAGAAGAAGTAGAGCAAGCGCAAAAAACGGTTGCACTTGTGCAGCAGCACGATAAAATCTCTCAGTTGATGGAAGCAGAACAACGCGTAAGTGTTCTCATCGGTGAATTAAATAAAATTATCATGAAGCCTCTTGAAGAGCTTTATGGAAATACAGAAGAAAATTAATTGAAAGGGCGATCATATTCGCCCTTTTTTTCATTCATATCGCCGCTTGTATATCTTTAAAAAAAGGGTTGTCGAAGCTCGTAAATTCTGCGATAATACTTATTGAAAGTGCTTTCAAAAAGCGCTATCGTGATGAATTGGGTGCGTTCCACTTTGGATTTACGACGATGAGTCAAATGAGAGAGAAGCGCTTCTGGGAGAAAAGCAAAGCATAAGGGGATATGATATAAGCAATGCTTTGGTGTGTGAAAGATGAGGGGATCATGGGGAGCTTCATCACGCCATTGTTACGCATCCAAACCATACATAAAAAAAAGCCTAGGGGTAGGCTTTTTTTATTTGCGATTGAGGCATAAAACAAGGGCTGCTTCAACTGCATGTTCTAAAGCGCTAAGCTAGGGCATATCCTCATCGTAAGTACAGTCATCAAGAAGGGGGATGCCTCAGTGTCAAAAAAGCTACTTGCACTCAATATAGATGGAACGTTGCTTCGTTCCAATGGGAAAATCCATTCCGCTACAAAAGAAGCTGTGGAATATGTTAAGAAAAAAGGGGTTTACGTGACGATTGTCACCAACCGTCATTTTCGATCTGCACAAAAAATTGCCAAGGCGTTGAAAATACCAACTTCAACTCTTGTGACGCATAGTGGTGCATTTATCGCTGATAAGCTTGATGAGCCGCTCCATGTGAAGAAATTAACGGAAGAGAAAACATTTAATCTTGTGCAGATCCTTGAAAGCTTTGATTGTAATGTTCGCTTGTTACATGAAAAATTCTCAATCGGCAATCGGAAAAAAACACAGTCTCAATTGATGGGAAAAACGTTGATTCATCCATCTGATCCAATTTTCTATCCCGTTCAATTTGTTGAATCATTAAGTGATATGCTCATGGATGAACCGGTGAGCACACCTGTCATTGAAGTGTATTCGACGGCAGCACTTCAGCCTGAAATCCACACAACCATTCAACAAGCATTCCCATCTGTTGATCTGATTAAGATCAGTGATGAGAAAATGAATATTGTATGCAAAGGGGTATCGAAAGAAGCAGGACTTTCTCTTTTAACTTCAGCACTAGGTTTTACATTAGAAGATACGGTCGTGATCGGTCACGGGACAGACGACATCCCGATGCTTGAGTTAGCTGGCTTAGGCGTTGCGATGGGGAATGCACCTCATTCGGTCAAACGTAAAGCCGATTGGGTGACACGTTCTCATGATGAACAGGGTGTTGCTTATATGATCAAAGAATACTTTAGAATGCAGCAAAGGGAAGGTTTTTTACATCAATTTGATATTAAACGATAGTATAGTGAAGGCCCTGTCTATTAAGAAATGGCAGGGCCTTCGTCTGTTCTCTTCATTGCTTTTCCTAGATGAATTTTGTAAAATGAAACAAGTTTGAAGATAAAGGTGATACGATGCGAATTTTAGTTAAAGGGCTGTCTGATGAACGATTTCATCGACCGCTTGTCAATATAGCCAATTTATTTGAAGAAGATAGTGAAGTGCTGTTTGATTCCGGTGAAGTGGATGATGGCCTAGTGATGGTGTTTGATTGGAAAGAAACCCATGGTGGGGTGGAGGCTTCTGGCCATATCGTTGGAACAGATATGACGAGTCGTTTTACAAGAGAGATGCCAGAGGGCTTGAATGAAAAAGAGCGCTGGAAGCAAATCAAAAACACTGTGCTGTCTGTTTATTTACATCTGCTTCAGGAATATACAGGAATGACGCAAAAATGGGGGATTCTTACGGGGATACGCCCTACGAAATTACTTCATAAGATGCTAAGAGAAGGCATGACAAAGGAAGAAGCACATGCAGCGTTAAAGCGCGATTACTTGATTCATGATGAAAAGATCAATTTGATGCAGGAGATTGTTGATCGTCAAATCAAAGCCATTCCAGATCTGTACGATCTACAGGAGGAAGTGAGTATTTATATCGGTATTCCTTTCTGTCCAACAAAATGTGCTTATTGCACGTTCCCTGCTTATGCCATTCAAGGACAAGCTGGAAGAGTGGGAACGTTTCTTTTTGGGCTGCATTATGAGATGCAAAAAATGGGCGAATGGTTAAAGGAACATGGGATTAAAGTGACGACTGTTTATTTTGGCGGAGGTACTCCAACAAGTATTACAGCAGAAGAAATGGATTTGCTGTATGAGGAGATGTATCGCTCTTTTCCAGATGTGAAACATATTCGGGAAGTCACTGTAGAAGCGGGACGACCTGATACGATTTCACCTGATAAGCTGGAGGTGCTCAACCGTTATCATATTGACCGGATTAGTATCAATCCGCAATCATATGAGAATGAAACATTGAAAGCGATTGGCCGGCACCATAGTGTGGAAGAAACGATTGAAAAGTATCATTTATCAAGGCAGTATGGCATGAATAATATTAACATGGACTTAATCATTGGACTGCCAGGAGAAGGGCTAAAGGAATTCCAACATTCCTTGCAGCAAACAGAAGAACTGAAGCCTGAATCTTTAACGGTGCATACACTTTCCTTTAAGAGAGCGTCTGAAATGACCCGCAATAAGGAAAAGTATCAAGTGGCAGACCGAGAAGAGATCACACGTATGATGGATGAAGCGATTGCTTGGACAAAAGCACATGACTATCATCCGTACTATTTATACAGACAAAAAAACATTTTGGGGAATCTCGAAAATGTCGGGTATTCGTTAGATGGGCAGGAAAGTTTGTATAATATTATCATTATGGAAGAGGTGCAGACGATCATTGGCATTGGATGCGGCGCTGCGAGTAAATTCATTGATCCGCGAACCGGAAAAATTACGCAATATGCCAATCCAAAAGATCCAAAGTCTTATAATGATCGTTATGAGCACTATACGGAAGAGAAGATTCAGTTTCTTGAGTCATTATTTGTTTCTCACATGTAAACACTGCGGTGACGCAGTGTTTTTTTCATTTGTAAAAGGGTATATAGGGGGTAAAAAGGTAAAGCAGGTGTACATATGATGGATGTGATCGGAATTGGGATTGGGCCAGCAAATTTAGGATTGGCCGCTTTATTAGAGGAGTATGAAGATATGACATGCTGTTTTTTTGAACAGGAAACCGAATTTGCTTGGCATCCTGGTATGCTCATCAAAGGAACAGACTTACAAGTTTCCTTTCTAGCGGACCTTGTGACAATGGCTAATCCAAGGAGCAAGTATACATTTTTAAATTATTTACATGAATCAAACAGGCTTCACCGCTTTTATACATTTGAACAATTTGATATCCCCCGGAGAGAATTCAATGAGTATTTATCATGGGTTGCAGGAGAATTAGATAGCTGTCAGTTCGGGATGAAGGTGGAAGAAGTGACCGACTGTGAAGACGGGTATCTTGTAAAAGTTCGGCGGTTGAAAGATGGGGCGCTTTCTGAATATCGTGCAAAGCATGTCGTCCTTGGTACTGGAAGCAAACCGATGATTCCTGTCGATGTGCCAGAAGCTGCGTTGCCGCATGTGACCCATAGCAGCCGTTATGTAGATCAACAAAAAGAACTTCATGAAGCTGAAACGGTGGCGGTGATTGGTTCAGGTCAGAGTGCAGCTGAAATTTTCTTAGACCTGCTTCAGCATCAGAAGAAAGGACAGCAGCTTTCATGGTTTACACGTTCAAGTGAATTTAGAGAACTAGAGACAGCGGAGCTTGGTCAGGAGCTATTTACACCTAAGTATGTTGAATATTTTCATTCCCTTCCTTATGAAGAACGGATGAACACATTGCCTAGACTGGCAGGATTAAGGAATGGCATAGATGCATCGACGCTTTCTCGCATTTATCAGGAATTGTACCATCGATCCGTTTCAGGAGAAGAGCCATCTGTACTCATTCAGCCAATGACTGAGCTTGAAGCGATACATATGGAGGATGAGCAGCAGGTAGAGCTGCATTTGACACAATGGCAGCTGAAGAAAGAAAAGAAAATCACAGTCGATCATGTGGTATTGGCTACAGGATATACGCCTAATATTCCGGAATGGTTTAGCGCATATGAACCATTGATTGAATGGGAAAGCGATGAGCATTTTAAAGTGACAGACGACTTCAGGCTTGTGTTTAAAGACAAACGGTCTCATCATCTCTTTACATTCACGAACCTCGATCACTCTCATGGAACAGCGGCGACCAATTTAAAACTATCGATCTACCGCAATCAGAAAGTCATCCGAACCATTCGCGGGGATACGAAAGAACAAGTGAAGCAAGAAACAGCATTTCAGCAATTTGAATAGATATAAAAAAGGGCCCCTGCACAGGGCCCTTTTCAATTAAATGGTTGTTTCTCTTTTTACTTTTGGTTTTTCAGTTTTCCATTTGAAGATTTTGTTTAGGATTTGATAGATACGCTTTGATTCTTTCGTCACTAGCGGTCCTAAAATCGCAAGGATTAATACATATAATGCAGCAAATGGCTTCAATGTAGCGGCAAGCCCGCCTGCAATCCCAAGTTCGGCTACAATGATGGAAAACTCTCCTCTTGATACGATGGTTAATCCAATATTAGAAGAGGCTTTATGAGAGAAACCGGCTCTTCTTCCAGCAAACATCCCGGCGGTGAAGTTCCCGATCAAGGTGAGAATGACAGCACCGATCGCAAGCCAGAAGGCATCTCCTAATGTAAATGGATCAATACTTAGTCCAAAGCTGAAGAAGAACATGGCGCCAAAGAAATCTCTAAAAGGAACAACGAGATGTTCAATGCGGTCTGAGTGCTCTGTTTCTGAAAACACAAGACCGAGTAAGAGAGCGCCAATGGCCTCTGCGACATGAATCGTCTCTGAAAAACCAGCCACGAAGAACAAAGCGGCAAAAATGACAATGATAAATACTTCATTTGAACGGATATCGAATAGTTTGTTTAATAGTTTTGGCAGCTTACGCGCGATGATAAAGAAAATCATCATGTAACCAAAAGCGATTAAAATAGATAATAAGGCACCGCCAACGGATGTGGCATCTCCAAGGACAAGACCTGATACGACAGATAAATAAACGGCGAGAAAAATATCCTCAAACATAATAATCCCAAGAATTAACTCTGTTTCAGGGTTCGCTGTCCGTTTTAAATCGACAAGGACTTTGGCGACAATGGCGCTGGATGAAATGGTGATAACGCCTGCCATAATGAGAACTTCGAGGAATCCAAAGCCTGTGATAAACCCATAAAGCAATCCTAAGCTAAAGTTGATCAAAATATAAATAGATCCGCCGACTGCAATGGATTTACCCGATTTTATGAGTTTGCCGACAGAGAACTCAAGCCCCAGGTAGAATAGAAGGAACAGGACACCCATTCTACCAAAAAACGAAATAATCTCGGTGCTCTCGATAAACTTCAAATCAATGATCCCGATGGTTGGTGCATGCGGACCAACAACCATCCCGAGGACAATGAGAAAAGGAATGATAGAAAATTTAATTTTATTGGCGATTAAGCTGGCAATGGCGATGAGAATAAGCGCCGTTCCAACTTCAAAGACTAAATGATCCATTCATCACTCTCCCCCTCTAGAAAGAAAATCACGTATCAATCGCTTCAAGTGTTTTCTTTCGCCTGAAATGACCATCGTATCATTTGCTTGAATAATCGAATCGGCACCGGGGTTGAGTAATTTTTCATTTGTATGTTTAATGATCGCAATGACGGTGACTTCATAATTTTGTCTCACATCTAAATCGCCGAGTGTATGTCCAACCGCTTTTGCGTCTTTTTCTACCTTAAACCATTCAATGATCAAATCATTGAACGCCATTTCAATCGTTTCAAGTGCTTGCGGCTTATACACCATACCGCCAATAATGGCAGCAATTTGCCGGGCTTCAGCATCATCGAGAGAAATGGTGGACAGTACTTCATCTGGATCTTCATCGTCGAAACGATAAATCTCCCGTCTGCCATCATCATGAATCACAATCGTCATCTTTTCTCTATTTCTCGTTTCAATTTCAAATTTCTTTCCAATCCCAGGAAGATCATTTTCTTTAATGTTCATTTTATCCCTCCGAATATGATAGGTTTTGTTTTTCATATAGTGAGTACGGATGAAATAAAATGAATCAGTCGAGGTAATTTGATTGGTACATAATGGGGATTGCACACTTCATTTCTAAAAAACATAAATCAATAGATAACGCTGTGGCTAGTGCAAGCTTTACAAGAAAAGCTTTTGAAACGCCTATTGATAACCTCTGTTTTAACAGAAGAGATGCGGCATGTTTTTTTGAGAATGGAGGTGTCTTCACAGCGTTGATTTCTTCATCATAAATCGATGGAGAAATCACGCTCGGTGTGCTCGCTTCTGCTTGTGAAGCAAAAACGACATTTGAAAAGGGAGAAAACATGACGATGCAGCTAATCAATATACATATGGAACTTCTTATCAATCATTCTCCCCCTTTCATATGATGTTTTATTTCTTATTTTACTATATAAAAATATATTTCTCGTTTCAACAATTATGCTTATTTTAGTATCAGTTGATCTTGAAATTTTTTATGTAGAGGAAAAGGAATTACTTGATGGAAATTGAAGTAAGTCATGAGCTTGAAAAGAAAGAGGGGGAATGGATGATGACATATATCAATTGTCAGGTAGACGGGGATATTTTTGAAATCGTTTTCAATAGGCCTGAAGCGTATAATTCGTTTCATGTTGACATGTTTGCTGAATTGAAGGAAGCGTGTGATACAGCGAGTGAGAGCAGTGCGAAAATTGTTGTACTCAAGGGGATGGGCAAAGGGTTTTCAGCAGGCGGAGATATTGGCATGATGCTAAAGCAAGATCGTGAAGAAGATTTTCATCGCGTGATGGATTTGATCGAGGGAATTACACTTTCTTTAGCCGGTATGAAAAAAGTGACGATTGCACTTGTTCACGGGGCAGCGGCTGGTCTTGCTTTTAGCTTTGCCCTTAGCTGTGACTATTTGTTTATGCATCAAGATACTAAACTTGCCATGAACTTTAATGGAATCGGGTTAATCCCAGATGGTGGAGGGCATTTTTTCCTCACCAAAAGAGTTAGTGAACAAACCGCTAAACAATTGATTTGGAGCGGACAAAAGCTGCCGGCTGAAGAAGCGCTCAAGCTTCGCCTTGCAGACGGTGTGTTTCAAGATGAGGTGGATACGTATCAAAAAGCGTGCGTCAAGCCATTTTTGAATATGCCACTTCAAGCCTTTGTTGAAACAAAGATGATTTATTTTCAGCAGTCAGAATCACAGCTGTTAGCCGTTCTTCAAAAAGAGCGTGCTGCACAAGCTAGACTGAGACAAAGCCGTGATCATCAGGAGGGTGTTCAAGCGTTTTTGGAAAAAAGACGTCCTGTGTTTCATTAAATAGAAGAATGAATGGCCGGCGGATGCCGGCTTTTTTAACGTTCAAATAAAAGCAGTTTACCTGCATCATTTACGAGCCGGTGAGAATGCTTTGTGTATTGTTGTTCGATTAAACGATGACGTCCTAATTCCTTTGCTTTTTCATCACTATCTGTGGTGATTTTTTCGTTTAATAAGGTTTCACCTGACGAATCAAATACAGTCAAAAAGTAGGTTTTCTCCATCTCTGATCTTCCCTTTCTTCTTGTTTTTTAATGAATTATACAAGGAGGAAGTTAAAACCTCTTTTTTCACCCCTAAAAATGTGTTTTTTAGAATGAGAGCGATAGAACGTGCATTCGTAAAAACGGCGTGATAAAATATGGACAACTACAGTAACGTACAAGGAGATAGACGTTTGACGAAGCTCACTTTTATTCATGCCGCAGATCTTCATTTAGATAGTCCGTTTGCGGGAATGTCCAATATACCGAACCGAATTTTTAAGAGGTTGAAAGAAAGTACATTTCAAAGTGCCAAGAACATGTTTGAACTTGCGATTGATCGAGAAGTAGACTTTATGCTGCTTAGCGGAGATCTATTTGACGAATCGAATCGCAGCCTAAAAGCACAGCTTTTTTTAAGAAATCAGTTTCTTCAGCTGCAATCACACGGGATTGAAGTGTTTATTATTTATGGTAATCATGATCATTTAGGTGGTGAATGGACACCAATTGAATGGCCAGAGAATGTTCACGTTTTTTTGAGCAGTACGCCAAGTGAGCAAGCCTTTTATAGAGAAGGTCAGCTTGTGGCAAGTATTTACGGGTTCAGCTACAAAGAGCGGGCTGTCCATGAAAATATGACACCTTATTATGAAAAAACAACAGATGCCCCCTATCATATTGCCATGCTTCACGGCACATTAGCAGGTCAAGAAGGGCATGATGCGTATGCACCATTTCAGCTTCAGCAGCTTCTAGCGCGGGATTTTGATTATTGGGCGCTTGGACATATTCATAAGCGGGCTCTTCTGCATGAAGACCCAATGGTGATCTATCCTGGAAACGTGCAAGGAAGACATATAAAAGAAACAGGAGAGAAAGGCTGTTATGTCGTTTACCTATCTGAAGATGCTCAAAGAGCGGAGTTTATGAGCTGTTCAGATGTCATCTTTGAGACATTGACAATAGATATCACACATACCGCTCATATGACCGATCTTGTGACACTTGTGGACAAAAAGATGAGTGGACTAAAAGAGAGAGGTGTTCCTCATTTTGTGAAAATCGTACTAACTGGCGATGCTCCTGCTTATATGGAGCTCACGCAGCTTGAAGTGCTTGAGGAGCTGATGGCTGTTCTTCATGAACAGGAGGAAGATGAAGACTTGTTCGTTTGGGTGATGTCGATTGACTGCCGGACACATGAAGATGCCGTCTATCCAGAAGATTCTTTTTTGACAGAACTAACAGCAGAAATTGCCGAGTTTGATGCGTATGATGAGCTGCTTTCACCTATCAAGCGTCATCCAACTTATAGAAAGTCAGGAAGAGCTTTTACAAAAGAGGACGAGATCGATATTAACGAAGAGGCACAAAGACTGCTGGCAGAACAGCTGAAGCAATTATGAGAAAAGGAGAGGCATGATGAAAATACGTTCACTCCATATTGCGAATTTCGGGAAATTTTCCAATCAAACCTTCCACTTTTCTGATGACGGTTTTCAGTTAGTTTATGGCCTGAATGAATCGGGGAAAACGACATTGAAGGCGTTTATTGAATCGATGTTATTTGGTTTTTCCAAAAGCCATATGTATAAGCCAAAGCATGGCTCGTTTTATGGTGGTTCTCTTACGTGTTTAGATGAGGAATTAGGTGTGATTCATATTGAAAGAACATCTGATCATGGCGGCCAAGCTCAGGTGTTGCTGCCAAATGGTGAAGTGAAAGATGAAGCGTTTCTACATGCGATGTTAAAGGGAACAGATCGCAGATTATACCAATCGATCTATTCTTTTGACGTGTTTGGTCTGCAAAATGTACAAGCATTAAATCAAGATCAAATAGGGGAATTTCTACTCTTTTCAAGTTTGTTTGGCTCAGATGCGGCATCCAAAATGGACAGCAGGCTGCTAAAACAGCAGGAGCAGCTTTTTAAACCGAATGGACGTAAGCCTGAATTAAATCAGCAGCTTGATCATGTAAAAGAGCTGTCAGGTAAGTTGAAACAGGCCAAATTGGTAGAAAGTCGTTATACCGCAAAGAAAAAAGAACAAGCTGAATTAACCGAAAAGGTAGAAATGCTTCGGCATGAAATGAGACAGACTGAAGAAGAGATTCAGCTTTTGACGGAACATATTCGACTTTATCCTATGATAGAAAACAAGCTAGAGTTAAAAAAAGATTTGGCTAGTTATCCAGAACGAGTCAAACGGTTTAGACCGGAAACCGCGCATGAACTTGATAAATTAGAATCACACCTTCACCCAAAAAAGGCGCAAGTGACGGCACTGAAACAAAAATTAGATCATTTGCAAACGTCGCTCATGCAAGTTCAGCCACTCTATGACAAGGATACGGTATTGGAGATGAAGCAGGTCATAGCTGAATCATCTGATGCTGAACTTGTGAAGAAACGCTTAGCAGAAGGGAAAACAGAGCAGAATTCTTTGAAACAAAAAATAGAAGAAGCATCAGCGAAGCTGAAGTGGCAGCGTCCAATCAAGCTTGACCAGCTGGATGATTCACTTGACTTTGAGTGGGAATTAAAAGAGGCTGTGAGCCAATACGTTCGTTTAATGGATAGGAAAACACAGCTCGATGACCGGTTTGATCATGCAAGACATGAGCTGGAAGAAGCGGAAACCGCTCTAAAAGGATTAAAGGAGCAGCCCGTTAATCAGCAAGATGCAGAAGATGTCAGGGGCACAAGGGCTACAGTGAAACAGAATTATTCCAGAGTGTGGTTATTCCCGCTGATGTTCGTGCTATGTGCTGTCATTCTCACGGTCTTATTCATTTTAGCAGAGAGCTGGGTGACGTTACTGTTTGCAGGATTTTCCGTATTTATCTTGATCGCTATTTATCCAGTGCTTAAACAGACTCAGCTGAAAGAAGCAAACGACAGTAACGCCTATCATTCCTTTCAAGTTCAAACAGCTTCAGCTGAAACGCTAGTGAAGCAAAAGGAGCTTTTATACGAAAGAATGATACAGCAATATGAAGACTGGGAGCGGGAACTGGAACCTGTACAGCAGCAAGTAGAAGATATGAGAAGGCAGCTAGGTTTGTCCTCAGAGCTCTCATTCCTTGTGGAAGCTTTCCATATCTTGAAACAATTAAAAGCGAATACAGCGGCATATGAGGCGCTTAACAAGGAAATAGAGATGCTCACACAGCAGCAATCGACCTACGAGCAAAGAGTTTCAGCGCTCATGAGTCTCCTTCAAAGAAAAGAAGGGACCATTCAAGAGAATATCTCAGCCTTTCAAGAGATATTGAAAGATGAGGAAAAAAGAGAAAAAGAACGTCAGACATTGCACGTATCCATTCAACATGTAGAGCAGCAGCTGACAACATTAGAAGGAGAAGTTCAATATTATAAAAAACAAACGGACGAGCTTTTTCAAAAAGTAGAAGCAGCGTCAAAAGAAGATTATCATGTCCTGTCTCATCTATCCAAAGAATACCGGGAGCGACTGTACAATTTGCAGCAGCTGAACCAAGAGCTGCACAGAAGCGGTTATGTAGATGAGGAAGAGGTCATTGTCCGTAAAGGTTTGCGCACCCTTGAGGAGCAGTGTGCACAAGCAAAAAGACGTCTGAATGACATGCAAGAGAATGTGACGAATATGAAAAAGCGCTTGGCAGAATTAGCAGTAGAAATACGCCAAATAGAAGCATCAGGTACGGTGTCTGATTTGACTCATCAGCTTGCTGTAGAGCAGGAGCAGGCAAAGCACCTAGCGAAAAAATGGGCGGCTATTCAGCTCGTTCGTTCCGTCATTCGAGAGAAAATCAATGAGCATAAAGAAACGAGGCTACCAGCACTCCTCCAAACAGCTTCCCGATTTATTCAGCCGTTAACGAATGATCGATATGAAGTGATTTTATTTTCTGCCGAAGATGACCGGCTGATTGTGAAACGGAGGGATGGACGCCTATTCCGCCCGGAGGAGCTTTCACAAGCAACATGTGAGCAGATTTATCTCTCGATTCGTTTTGCACTTGCTTTGTCCCACCAGCAAGATTGTCAGCTCCCATTTATGATGGATGACAGTTTCGTTCACTTTGATCATGTCCGTCTAGAAAGGGTACTGGAGCTGATGAATGAACTCACTCGTTTTGAAACACAGCTGTTTTATTACACTTGTCATCATTATATGAAACAAGCAGCGGAAAACGGGCAGATTACGAGTTTAGCAGTGGAATGATTGACAAATTATGACTTATGTTATACTTATATGAGCAGAAACATGGAAGGAGCATTTATTGAATGGCTAAAGGGATCATGACCTATGACGTCGGCGAACAAGTTGACCTGCATTTATTAATTAAATCATCTACTAAAGGGATTGCGAGTAATGGCAAACCATTTTTAACGTTAATTCTTCAAGATCAAAGTGGAGATATTGAGGCGAAGCTATGGGATGCAAAGCAGAATGATGAACTCACATATGCCGCACAAACCATTGTAAAGGTAGTAGGTGATATTCATCATTATCGCGGAAGGAATCAGCTGAAGCTTAGGAATATACGTCCTGTTGCTGAAAACGAGCAAATCCGCATTGATGATTTTCTAGAAACAGCTCCTATTCCAAAGCACGATATGATGGATACCATCATGCAATATATTTTTGATATGAAAAACCCTAATATTCAGCGTGTCACAAGACATTTGCTGAAGAAATATGGACAGGAATTCGCTGATTACCCAGCAGCTACGAAAAACCATCACGAGTTTGTTTCGGGTCTTGCCTATCACGTGGTATCGATGCTTCATTTAGCGAAATCCATTGTTGATCTATACCCATCACTTGATCGAGATCTTTTATATTCAGGGATCATTCTACATGATTTAGGGAAAGTCAAAGAGCTTTCGGGTCCTGTCTCCACCACATATACAGTAGAAGGGAACTTAATTGGCCACATTTCTATTATGGTGACAGAAATTGCGAAAGCCGCAGAGGAGCTTGGCATTGATTCTGAGGAAATTCTGATTCTGCAGCATTTAGTGCTGAGTCATCATGGAAAAGGGGAGTGGGGCAGTCCTAAACCACCAATGGTGAAGGAAGCGGAAATTCTCCACTATATAGATAATTTAGATGCAAAAATGAACATGATGGATCGTGCGCTTGAGCATGTGAAGCCAGGAGAATATACAGAGCGTATTTTTGCACTAGAGAATCGTTCGTTTTATAAACCAACCTTTCACAATGAATCATCATGATAAAACGCCCGTTTGATGCGGGCGTTTTTTTTCATAACTTGTCTTCTTTTCGCATAAGCATGTAACACAAAGGGAGAGAGGTTTGTCCTAAAAAAGGAGGCGAAGACGATGTTGTTTTTTCCATGGTGGGTATATGCATGTATCATTGGCATTATTTTTTGTGCCTATAAATTAATGACGACAGCCAAAGAGGAGCAAGAGATTGATCAATCCTTTATTGAAAAAGAGGGAGAAATCTTTATTGAACGAATGGAGCAGGAGAGAGAGCGTAGACGTCAAGGACAGCAAATGAAACGATCCCAGGAAACGGCGAAGCATGAGGACCATTCGATTGCATAATCAATAAGAATAAAAAAACCCCTCTACAAGTTCATGTAGAGGGGTTTTTCGTTCATTATTGGTTTGTTGTTTGTTGTGTGGTTTGCTCAGATTTTTCTTTGAATGTATTTTCAAGTTCTTTATCTTTTACTTTCACATCAGCATCTTTCACCAATTTGTTTAAGATCGTTTGAATTTCATTGTTATCTGCTTGTTTTTGATCAAGCAGTTCTTTTTTCAAGTCTGCTTTCATGTCATCGTATTTACCGCGTTCTTCGGTCTTTTTAATGATATGGTAACCAAATTGAGATTTTACTGGTTTGCTGATCTCATTTACTTTTAGTTTGAAGGCAGCTTTACTGAAGTTCTCATCCATTTGGCCATCTTTTGCGAACCAGCCTACATCGCCGCCTTGTGCTGCTGAAGCAGTGTCAGTTGAATATTCAGATACAAGGTCATCCCATTTTTCGCCTTTATCTAATTTCTTTTCTACTTCATCTGCTGTTTTCTTGTCAGCAACTAAAATGTGGCTTGCGCGGATTTTCCCTTTTAGGTCATCGTAATACGCTTTTACTTCTTTGTCAGTGATTTTGATGTTAGCTTTGGCAGCCTTTTGAGTCAGCAGCTCATATTTTACTTGATCTTTGATGTAATCTTTTCCGAATTCATCTTGAAGTTGTTTTAAACGATCTTCACCAAGTGTCTTTTTATATTCTTCCAATTTCTTATCAATTTCTTTATCTGATACTTTGTATTTGTCAGCAAGAACCTTTTGTTGAACAAGTAGGTTTAAAGCATCTCCACCTGCTTGTTTCTTAAGTGTTGTGTAAAGCTCTTCTTTTGTGACATCTCCTGATTTTGTTGTTGCGATCACTTCTTTGTCACCGCTACTGCATGCGCCAAGAGTTAAAACACTTACTGCTGTTACAGCTGCTAAAGCCATTTTTTTCATTCAAAAAACACTCCTAATCTTTCCAATTTATTTATCATTGCTTGTATCATAACATATTGTGACATGCTGTAAAAAGAAATGCAAATGGGAGGGCATTCGTCTAGTCAAATTTTTGCGACCAACATACACATATATTGATCACAAAAAGGAGGCTGAATTATATGGGAGCAGGATATTCTAATGGGTTTGCTTTATTGGTCGTGCTATTCATTTTGCTGATCATCGTTGGTGCAGCATATCTTTATTAATTAAATCGCTGTAACAGAAAGGAGCCGTCCTGCCATGCGTGCGGGCGGTTCTTTTTTAAAACGATGACAGGTGCCTAAACGTTTTAAAATTTTTTGCATACACTGAGCTTAGAACAGAGGAAGAACTGGCAGGAGGTGTTTTCACATGGGAGGAGAAGTCTTTGCTGGCGGTTTTGCACTAGTCGTCGTGTTATTCATCTTATTGATCATTATCGGTGCATCGTGGATTTGCTAATAGATCATCATACACAAAAAGCTGCCATCAAACAGGCAGCTTTTGCTTTGATCTTAAATAGATATGGTAATTTCAACAAATGATGAGATCAGTAAGATCAGTATCGATACATTGATAAAGCGAAACACCTTATCTTGCCGTTCTTCAGGAATCTCTCTGACAAGGCATAATGTATTAGTAAGCCTGTTTATTGAATACACAATAAACGCGGCAAAGACGATGAAGTAAAATAAAACTATCGGAGATCCCCCCTCTCTATGCTATTCCCATACTACATTACCAAATTTTTTATGAAAAAGATAGAAGTTGGCTTTAAAAACCTCATGATGAGGAAGTTGGGTCAACTAAAATATCAAACTCGTCTTGGGCTTGATCAATGATGCATGATTTTGGCGCTTTTAGCAGTTTCCAAGCAAATAAAAAGTCAGGCAAACAATAGCCTGCATGAATACTTGCGATCATGATAAAATAGTGTGCGTACATTGGAAATGCCATTCCTAAAACAAAGTAAACAGGTGAGATGACACAAAACGGGCTGAGCAGTGAGAAAAGCATCACTCTCTTAGGCACGCGCTGCCAGCAATTTCGTTTAAATAACGTCATTTTTTTCTTATGTTTCATGACTGGGATCAAGTGAACCACGCGGTGGACAAGCAATGTCGCAAGTAAAAGCACGACAAAAAGTGGTGCATTGTGACTGCTGAGTCTCGTTTCAGGATGAGTCAGTTGAAAACATAAAAATGCCATAATGAAAAAAAATACAGTAAGACATATGGCTGAAATCATCATTCTCGTATAACCATAATCCTTTTCAAGATTAATGGTCTTCCAACAATTCATTTTTCATCCTTCCAATCTCAAAAAAACTAATTGAATATCTCAAGATAATTTACTCTTCCTGAGGATAAAAATCAATGGTTTTCATGAAAAAAAATAAATTGTTACATTCATATGGAATAAAGAGAGGAAACTTTGGGTTTTTCAAGAAAAAAAGACATAAGGGGGAGGTTCGTCTCTTTCGTCAATGAGTAATTTCGGCTAAAATAGAGTGACTAAGAGAAAGAGGGAACGTACATGAGTATTGAGGAACGAATGAGCCAGCTCGAATATTATATGGAACTGTTACTGACGGCAACAGATATGAGCCGTTATCCATATTATGCGCTATTGATCCGGCAGCGTGTATCGAAAGAAGAGGCAAAGGACATTGAGCGTATTTGTGCTGAGCTCTCAGATGAAATGGACAAGCAAAAAGCACAAGGCTACGTCATGTTCGACGATCTCCTTGCGCTGTTTGCGGGACAGTTAATTGAAAAGCTGGATGTTCATGAGACGATTTTTGCTTTGCATGATCAAGGGCTGTTTCAGCCGTTAATGAATGAATTTATAAAGATCATTAAACAATTTGATTTGCTTTAGAAGCTTTTTCCTCTGCTGAGTCTTCAAGTTCTTCAGGCTTTTTCGTGACTTTCCCACGTTCATTCAAAAAGTCCTTCTCAATGTTTGAAAACGATTTCTCAAAAATCTCCATGAAATCCTCACCATAAATGTTTCGGATAATACACATCATTTCTAAAATTTCAGGGAACTTTCCGTAAATGTCATGAAGCGGCTGTGCGCCTTTGACAATACCAGTTCGGGCCGGGTCGTAATCTTCGAGTAGTTTATGGAATGTCTCTTCGCCTTTTGGCGTTAGTTCAATATACGTATTGCGTTTATCGTTTAACTTTTTAGAAAATTTTAAAAATCCTCTTTCCTCTAATTTTTTAGAGAAGTTAAACGCCGTTGATACATGCATGACGCCAAACTTTGCAATTTCTGATATTGAAGCTCCTTTTAATTGATACGCAATCCACAAAATATGATGTTCATTGATATTTAGGTTATACGGTTTGATCCACTGCTGCCAGTCCTTTTCAATGGATTTCCAAAGAGCTTTGCTCAATTGGGCCATTCTTTGACTGAATAAAAGTGCTTCTTTTACATCGAAAGGCTGTTCCGAATGATTCATCCATTTCACCTACTTCTCTTTTTCTTGTAATTCTATTATGCCAATAAAATAAAGATTAATAAAGCTGAAAATTCAAGAATTTTTAAAAGTCATGAAAAACATTGACAAAATAACCTTTTTTCAACAAAAAAAGTGCGGGATACGCACCCCGCACACTTTTGTAAACGAATATTTTTTTGTGAGTATATTAGTTTTGTAAGGTTTTCTCCAGTTGTTTGAGCTTTTCCTCAATTTCCTGAATTTCCTTTTGTAAGTCCTGCTGATGAGGTTTGATTTCCTCGCGCCATTGCTGTATCGATGTTTGTAATTCAGTTCCGACCTCTTTAATGACTTCAGCACTTTCTTTTGCGGTTTCAACAATCTGCTCTTTTAAAGCTTGTCCATCTCTTTTTAATCTTGTCAGCGTATCTTCGAATTTGTCATAGCCGTCTTTCATCTTTCCGCGTACATCTCTGCCAGAAGAGGGAGTCGTCAGGAGCACTGCCGCACCTCCGAGGAGACCGCCTACAAATAATCCTGTTAATAAAGAACGTCCACTAGCCATTCCAATCACCTCTAGTCAAATTTTACACATTCGCATGTTCTCTCTGAGCTGACGATCAGCTTCATTGAACTTCCATACATAGCTTGCTTTATTTTAGCATACTTTTGAAGAAAAGGGAGGGGAGAAGGTTGTCTGTCTTTCTGTTCGTTTTTACGTGTATGTGTGTGATTTTCGCAGGTGGTTCTATTCATTATGTAAGGCAGCTTGGGTATGCGGCGTCTTATCCGCCAAAACATGTATTAAGACAAAAAGCAATTGTGTGTGCTGCAGGTGCAGGGATTTCGCTCTCCATTTTGCTGCTTACGCTTTTTCTTTTATAGAAGCATGAAAAAAACCTCTTCATCTAATGAAGAGGTTCAGTTATTCGTTAAGCGACTTCAATCATTCTTGCGCGCTTTAATATGGACTGAGCAATCGGGAAGACAAATACCATAGCTATCGTATTGATCACAGTTGCTGGCAGGACAACACCTACAAGAAGTGCTGGTAACGCAGCCGGCAGTCCAGTAATCAGTAAAGCGGCAGATAGGAAAATCACGCCTGATACGACGGTCCCAACAGCGGTGAGTACAGCGGTCAGAACGACTTTGTTCTTGATCTTCTGGCAAGATAAGAAAAGGGCTAAGAAGATAAAGGCTGTCACCGGTTTATCAATCATATTTGGAATTTGTCCGCCTGGAAAACCTGTTGTCAAAGCGGAAATGACCCCAGTGACTAGGGCGATCACAACGACATGCTGTACCTTCGGAAAAAGGATGATGCTTAAAAACATCATGACCAGCATCATATCAGGTTTCATTCCGAAAAAGATGGGCGGAAAAATCGTATGCAAAACAGCTCCCATTGCTGCAAGCAATGACATAATCACTAATTCTTTTGTTTTCATTTCTATGCTCTCCTCTGCTAAGCTCTTATAGGACTCTCCAATAATATGGCTGATCATTTATTGCAAGAGTCATGACTTTATATTTCTCGTTATTATAACAAATTTATTTCACGATAGAAAAGCCTTTTTACTCATTTTCTTGCTGGAACTTTTTCATAAAGTCCGCAAGCTTTTGGCAGTCCTCTATAGAAACGGCGTTGTAAATCGAGGCTCTGCATCCACCAACAGAACGGTGGCCGGCGAGTCCAACCATTTGTTCTTGTTTTGCTTTCTCCACAAAGGACGCAGTGAGTGCATCATCACGCAGGGTAAACGTGACATTCATATGCGAACGGCTGTCAGCACGTGCATGCCCTTTGTAAAAACCGCCGCTTTGATCAATCGTATCATACAGAAGCGCTGCTTTTTGTTCATTGCGTTTTTCTGCTGCTTCTACGCCGCCCGCCTGTTTCACATGCTCCAGGACAAGGGACAGCATATAAATCGCAAAAGTCGGTGGTGTGTGATAAAGAGAATTGGCTTTGGCATGTGTTGAATATTTTAAAATTTTAGGTGTGCCGCTTTTTTCTTTCTCTAATAAACGTTTGCGCGCGATCACAATCGTGATACCAGAAGGCCCTAGATTTTTTTGTGCCCCGGCATAAATGAAATCAAATGAAGACACGTCTATTTTTTTGCTGAGAATATCACTGGACATGTCGGCAATAAGCGGGAGTGACGTGTTCGGGAACGTTTTCCACTGAGTACCGAAAATGGTATTGTTCGATGTGATGTGCAAGTAAGCACCGTCATTTAAAACGGAAGCATCTACATCTGGAATATACGAATAGTTGTCGTCTTCACTTGAGGCAAACACTGATGTTTCACCAAACCCTTTTGCTTCTGACAAGGCTTTCTCTGACCAAGCACCTGTTTGGATGAAATGAGCCGTTTCGCCTTCATGTAAGAAGTTCATCGGAATCATTGCAAATTGAAGACTTGCCCCGCCTTGTAAAAAGAGGACCTCATAATCTTCTGGAATGTCCATCAATTCTACCAAGAGTGCTTTCGCTTTATTGTGGACTTCTTCATACTCACCGCTGCGATGAGAAAGTTCCATCACAGACATCCCGGTTTGTTTAAAATCAACAAGTTCTTCCTGTGCTTTTTGAAGCACTTCTAGCGGCAGCGCCGCCGGACCAGCATTAAAATTCGTCGTTCGCTTCATCACAATCTCTCCCTATTTCTCGCGTTAATGGATCAAAAGATAAAACCATCCTATCACAAATTTGAAGCATTTGGACAAAAAATTTGAATCGTCCTAAATATCTTACGATTCAGAGGATAAGCACAGAAAAGAAGTGAAAAAAAGAAAAACCTCATCCATTAAGATGAGGTAAGGCGCGTATGGATGGCAGAAGAAATGTCTTTTAAATCCTCTGCTGTATATTGATCTTGGTGAGGTTTCCATACGGCACCAAAGCCGTCGCCTTTACCATAACGTGGAATGATGTGCATATGGTAATGGAACACAGATTGTCCGGCTTTTTCACCGTTGTTGTTCAGAAGGTTTAAACCAATTGGTTCAAATTCTTGCTTAATCGCTCTAGCGATTTTCGGAATCGCTTGGAAGTAATGATTAGACACTTCTGGTGTCATGTCATAAATGTTTTCTTTATGTATTTTCGGGATTACAAGGGTATGTCCTTTTGTTACTTGGCTGATATCAAGAAAAGCCAATACATGCTCGTCTTCATATACTTTTGCACATGGAATGTCTCCATCAATGATCTTGCAAAAAATACAGTCGCTCACGCCATGTCACTCCTCATTATTTTTCCTTTATCGTATCACAAAAAGAAGCAAAAAAGAAAACAGGACAAGCGAACTCCTTTGGTCGCTCATCCTGCTCCTGCAGAAGAAATGCTGATGCTTTCATTTGATATGCCTTTTGAATTCTTTATTTACTGAAATAAAGAATTCATATGCCTGCTATTTCTGCCGTAAACACCTCATTTGACGTTTTGGTTCGTCGTATACATATTTGTATAGGACACAAAAATCAAGAATCAGTGAAGCAAAACAGAAGCTAAGGTTTTTAGATGAAAAACCAACTTGTCATGCGGTTATTGCCTTTAACAAACACCTCATTTACGTATTGGTCATCAAGTTCATTTCTTCTACATACATTATGATGACCAGTATGCCGATGTTTTATTCATGAGTTGTCTATAGGTAAACATTTCAAATTGTCTTTCGTTTTTGGTACTATAAAGGAAAAAAGAAAGAAAGGAACGAACTGATGTCCCTTCTAACTGTAAAAGATGTAACGGGTGGATATACAAAGAATCCCGTTCTGAAAAATATTTCATTTGAATTAGAAAGAAACCAAATCGTTGGTCTCATTGGCTTAAACGGGGCGGGAAAAAGTACAACCATTCGTCATATTATTGGATTAATGAAACCTCATAAAGGGGTCATTGAGCTGAACGGACGAACCCTTCAAGAAGATCAAGAGTCGTATCGTTCACAATTTACGTTTATTCCAGAGACACCTGTCTTATATGAAGAATTAACGTTAAAAGAGCATTTAGAGCTGACAGCGATGGCTTACGGCCTTTCAAAAGAACAATTAGAAGAACGTCTGCCGTCTTTGCTGAAGGAATTCCGAATGGAGAAGCGATTGAAATGGTTCCCTGCTCATTTTTCTAAAGGGATGAAGCAGAAGGTGATGATTATGTGTGCGTTTCTTGTGGAGCCAGAGTTGTATATTATCGATGAGCCGTTTTTAGGGCTTGATCCGCTTGCGATCAACGCACTATTAGAACGTATGAATGCGGCGAAACAAAATGGCGCAAGTGTTCTGATGTCAACGCATATTTTAGCCACAGCGGAACGTTATTGTGATTCCTTTATTATTTTGCATGAAGGGGAAATTAGAGCGAAAGGAACACTGACAGAACTAAGAGAGCAGTTCAACATGAGAGATGCGACACTCGATGATCTTTATTTGGAATTAACAAAGGAAGAAAGCTATGAGTAAAACAACGCAAACCATTTGGAAATCACGATTAGAAGAACACGTGCAAGAAACAAGAAAATATTTAAAATATATGTTCAACGATCATCTTGTGATTGTGCTCATTTTTTTCCTTGCAGGCGGGGCGAGCTGGTACAGTAATTGGCTGAAGCATATTCCAGCTCACTTCCCATCCTATTGGGTGATGGCAGTTGTTTTCTCATTGGTACTGACTAGTTCTTACGTGCGAACGTTGATCAAAGAGGCAGATCTTGTGTTTATGCTTCCTTTGGAAGCTAAGATGGACCCTTATTTAAAACAAGCGTTTAACTTTAGCTTCATTTCTCAGTTATTTCCTTTGATTGCCGTGTCCATTATTGCACTTCCGCTATATTCGGCTGTCTCCACAGGCGATCTGATACTATATGTGCTCATTTTGGCGCAAATGATCTTAATAAAAGGTCTGAATACAGCGATTCAGTGGAGAATCACTTATTTTCAAGGGAAACATGTGAGATGGATTGATGCAGTGATTCGTTTTCTGCTCAATACAATGTTAATGTATACCGTTTTACAAGCAGCTTATGCCATTGCCATCGTCTTTTATCTTTTATATGCTGTCTATCTCATTTATCTAACAAATGCAGTAAAAAAACAGCCTTTTCAATGGGAATTGCATATTTCTGATGAGTTAAAACGAAAACAGCGTTTTTACCGCTTGGCAAACTTATTTACGGATGTCCCTCATTTAAAGAAACAAGTGAAAAGAAGGGCGTATATGGACTGGGTCTTGCAGTTTGTCCCTTATGAACAGCGTAAAGCTTTTTCTTATATGTATGTGAGGGCGTTTTTACGTTCAAATGACTATTTTGGTCTTGTGTTTAGGTTAACGGTCGTGTTTGTGCTCATCCTCTTGTATACAGGTGCAGCAGGCTGGGTGGGGGCATTACTTGTCTTGTTTACAGTCTTTATCACAGGTGTACAGCTTGTTCCGTTAACAAAGCACTTTGCTCATCTGTCGTTACAGGCACTTTATCCTGTGTCTCAGCAAGAAAAAGATCGAAGCTTTTTTGTTCTCGTACGAAATGTACTCATCATCCAGTCAATTGTACTGAGCTCCGCCGTTTTCCCAGCAGGTGGATGGAAGGGAAGCGGACTTGCTCTTCTCATTTCATTGGTATTTGTGCTTGTCCTATTCAAGCCTTACGTACAAAGCAGATTAAAAAAGATGAGATAAGCATTTTTTACAGCGTGTGTATGATGTCACCAAGGAGGGAACTGGGATGAATGCAGCTGAACGGGAACTGTATGAAGAGGCCATTTTTTTTCAAATGCGTTTTTTAAGAAAACCATCCAAGATCGAGCGGTTTTCAAAAGGTGTTCAGCAGCAAGTGAATCGCCGAATCCCTGCTCGATTTCATCAAGTCATCACAAGTGCGGTGAAAACAATGGTTGAATCCACCGTATCAGGAAGCCATTTTACTTCATTTACAGTCATTGATGAACAATTGTCTATTGTAGAGCGAAATGAGCTGGCAAAGGAAAAGGTGACATATTATCAAAAGGCCGCTGCGATTGAAGGAATTGGCACAGGTGCGGGTGGATTGTTTCTCGGAATGGCGGATTTCCCTCTCCTTTTAAGTATCAAGATGAAATGTCTTTATGAGCTTGCCTGTATATATGGATTTGATTTGTCTCAAAAAGAGGAAAGGCTCTTTTTGCTTTGTATTTTTCAACTCGCCTTTTCAAGCAGTGCACATCGTCAAAAAATGATGAAACTCATTGAAGAATGGGAAACAACCCGGGAAGAAATGGATTGGTATAGCTTTCAGCAGGAATATCGAGATTATATTGACCTTGTGAAGCTGTTTCAATTAATGCCTGTGGTCGGTGCCGCTGTTGGTGGGGTGGCAAATCATCAGCTGACTGGACAGCTTGGTGAAGTCGCACGCCATGTGTTTCACTTGAGAGTGTTGAAAGAATCGAAATAGAAAAGCCGCTGCCCAGCAGCGGCTTTTTTTCATTCATCGTAGGAAAGGACGGCATGAGCGATTACCTTTGCTGCGACAGGCATTGCGTTTTCGTTAATATCAAATTTCGGATGGTGATGTGGATACACATCTTGGCTGTTTTCTGGCATAGCGCCTGTATAGAAGAAAGTACCAGGAACATGCTGAAGGTAGTAAGCAAAGTCTTCTCCGCCCATTTGGGTTTCGGCTTCTTTTACTTCTGTGACTCCTTCTGTCTGTTTGGCTATTTCTGCTATATATTCAGTTGGTGCAGGGTGATTTTTGACTGCAGGATAGCCTCTTACATATTCATAAGTATAAGAGGCATCGTGCATGTGGCAGACACCTTTCACCACCTGTTCAATTTCACGTTCAATGATATGGCGTGCACTCTCTTCAAAGGAACGTGCAGTACCTGTCAGCACGGCCGAATCTGCAATGACGTTAAAGGCATTTTCAGCGACAAATCCCCCTACAGATACCACCGCAGAATCAATCGGGTTGACTTTTCGGGCCACGACCTGCTGAAGATTGGCTACAATTTGTGAACCGATGAGTACGGCATCTTTCGTCAGATGCGGCTGTGCGCCATGTCCGCCTTTCCCTTGCACTTGAATAGAGAAACGATCGGCGGCTGCCATAAAGTTCCCGCTTTTATAAAGAACAGTGCCGCATGGCTCTGAGGACCAAAGGTGGGTGCCGAAAATGACGTCAACACCGTCTAAACAGCCATCTTCAATCATTGGTTTCGCACCGCCGGGGGCATATTCTTCAGCGTGTTGATGAATGAGGACGATTTTTCCTTTTAATTGATCTCGGTGCTCATGTAAGATCTTCGCTAAGACGAGAAGTGTTGCTGTGTGGCCATCGTGACCGCATGCGTGCATGACGCCAGGTTTTGTTGAACGGTAAGGTACATCCTTTTCATCATGAATGGGAAGTGCATCAAAATCAGCTCTCAGTGCAATGGTCGGTCCAGGGGAAGCTCCTTCAATAAAAGCGAGTACACCATGTCCGCCTACATGTGTACGTGTTGGGATATGTAATCTGTCATAATATTGAGCGATGTAAGCAGCTGTTTCCTCTTCCTGAAAAGAAAGTTCTGGATTCATATGGAGATGGCGTCTAATTTCAACCATTTCCTCATAATGTTCATCAAGACGTTCATTGATCCTTTTGTGTAAAGTGGATACTGTCATTGATCCGAAAACCTCCTTTAGGCTCTTTTACTGATTGTATGGTAATTGTTAGAATCTTTCAACAGAAGAGGATGTCGAGAATGACAGAAAAGGTCATTTTACATAAAAGTCGAAGGTTAAGTATGAAGCTTGAAAAAGGGGGAGTGGCATTGGGAAGCTGTCCAAATTGTTCAAAAGCATTTTCTTTCGTCGAAAAATTTCATTTATCGCATACGAGAATGATGCTTTGTCCAAGCTGCCGGCATCAAATCAAAGAAACGTTCGTTTCAAAGATGAGCTTTTTGATGATTTGTTTGATTCCACTGTTGGTACTACTTATTCAGATGAAAGGTGCTTCACCTATGCTCAAATGGCCCATCTTATTAGGATGGATCTTGCTGAATTTTTATGTACTTCAGCCAATCATTCATCGGTACGAGCTTAGAGATAAGCGTTGAAAGCCCAGCAGAAGGGCTTTTTTTTATAAAAAAAGAAGTGCGAAAAGCAGCACTTCCTTAATGGTCTATGACGGCATGATAGGATGTCAGATAGGCAGGACGAGAGAAGATGGAGCCAGTATCCTCGTGCGGCTGAAAGAACGCTTCTGACTCTTGAAAGTCTTGAAATAAGTCTTCAGATTCCCAAAGTGTCAAAATCAAGTACACCTCTTCATCCTTTTTTGGTCTTAACACACGAAGCGCCTGAAAGCCGCGCTGGTGTTCTGACATGTTTGTTTTTTTCTGAAAGGTGGATTCAAAAAGTGCTCTGCTTTCGAGCTTTACAGGGATATGATTCAGCGTGACAAAGCCAGATTGGACGAGCTCACCTTTTGTATAAATCACATCATAGGCATGGGGTGCTTTAAAGACTGTCTCACCCTCCGTTTCATGAAAAAGAGCCGCTTGTTCCTTACCGACCGTATAAAGCAGATTTTCAAGATGATGTTTTTTTGCGATTTTTTGCAAAAAGTCTGCTGTTCCATATGTAATATAGAAATTCATCTAAACCGCCTCCTGCTTGATAGTATAACAAAAGAATGATATATAATTCTTTGGTAGTCAATCCATAAAACATATTATGAAGCAATACATCCCATACTATCCGTATAAAGGAATGAGGTGACCTAATTTGAAGAAAAAGAAGATAATCATTCCATTAGTCATTGCAGGAAGTACAATCGTGCTTTCATTTATTGGCTATCTGACCATTTTATTTTTAGGACATTATGTCATAGATGAGAAGAAGCTCGTTTTTCACGCTTCCTCGAAAATCATTGATCAGAATGGAAAAGAACTCACAAGCATGTATTCAGAAAATCGGGACCCTGTGTCATTAAAAGAGGTCCCAGATAAAGTGGCGAAAGCTTTTGTTGCTGTAGAGGACAAGCGCTTTTATGAGCACCACGGAATTGATGCACAATCGATTTCAAGGGCGGTTTATCGAGATATATTAGCAGGTGGAAAGGTAGAAGGCGGCAGTACCATCACCCAGCAGCTCGCCAAAAATATCTTTCTCACAAATGATAAAACGTTTCTTCGAAAAACAAAAGAAGTCATTATTGCGATCAATTTAGAAAGAGATTATTCAAAGGACAAGCTGCTTGAAATGTATTTAAATCAGCTTTACTTTGGTCATGGCGTCTATGGGATCCAAGCAGCGGCCAATTACTATTTTAGTAAAGATGTAAAAGATCTCACTGTCAGTGAAGGAGCTACACTTGCTGCCATGCCAAAGGCACCTTCAACGTATTCCCCTGTTCTACACCCAGATAAAAATAAACAAAGACGGGATACCATCCTGAATTTAATGAATGAACAAGGATATTTGTCTTCTACAGAAACAGTTGAAGCAAAAGGAAGAACACTTGGTATTCATTTAAAAAAGAAATCAGAAACCCCTTGGGTGGACAGTTATGTAGATCTCATGATTAAAGAAGCAGAATCACAGTATTCGATTTCGCATGAACAATTGCTTCAAGGCGGCTATACTATTACCGTACCAATCGATATGAATTTGCAAAAAGTTGCCTATGATGCGATGAAAAACAATCGTTATTTCCCGGGAAAAAGCGGGTCACCTGAAGGCAGCGCTGTGTTTATTGACAACGCATCTGGTGGTGTAAAAGCAGCAATAGGCGGACGAGAATATCAGGCAAGAGGCTATAACAGAGTCACAGCTGTTAGACAGCCTGGTTCTGTCTTTAAGCCGATCGCAGTATATGGTCCAGCGATGCAGGAGAAAAAATTCAGACCGTATTCACTGCTTGAGGACAAGGAAAAAAGCTATGACGGCTATTCTCCAAAGAACTACGATGGACAGTACGAAGGCAGGGTCACGATGGTAGAGGCTCTCATGAAAAGTAAAAATACATCTGCCGTATGGACGTTAAGCCAGCTTGGCATCGATACGTCTAAATCCTATCTTGAGAAAATGGGAATGGATATTTCGGATAAAGGACTTGCCATAGCGCTTGGCGGTTTAGAAAAAGGGGTTTCTCCGTTGCAGATAGCTGGAGCATTTCATACATTTGCAAATGAAGGCGTCTATAAAAAGCCGTTCTTCATTCAGAAAATCACGAATGATGATGGTGAAACCGTTGAAAAAAATCGAAACAAAGAAGAACGAGTGTTTAGCGTACAAAATGCTTGGAATATGACAAGAATGCTTCAACAGGTCGTCAAAGGCGGAACCGCTCAGAGCGGATCATACGCTGGAGATTTGGCTGGTAAAACAGGCACAACTACGTATTCCGGTGTCAAAGGGGCAACGAAAGATGCTTGGTTTGCTGGCTACACGCCTAGTACAACAGGGGCAATCTGGATGGGGTATGACAAAACGGATAACAGTCATTATTTAACTGGCGGCAGTCAGTATCCAGTGCAGTTAATGAAAGATATTTTAACGACAGCCCAAATAACCAATGAAACATTCCAAAAACCAGAGGGAATTAAAGAACTTCAATCGCCAATCCATTTAGAAGGACTGTCAGGCTTTGAAGCACGTTATGCATTTAAAATCAAAGGGCTCTTTACATTGGAGCTGTCATGGGATGAACAGGAAGACAAACGCGTTGAATATCGTATTTATGAAAAGAGAAATGGAAGCGAGACCCTGATCGATTCTGTAACAGGAACAAACAGCTACACAATGCCGTATGCAAATGTGTTTTCAGATGCGCAGTATAAGGTTGTTCCATACAATACTCAAACACAAGAAGAAGGCGAAGGTAGTGCTTATATCAAGCCAGAGGCTTTTGGACGTTAATATTCGGCGATTTTTTGAACATTGAGCCGCTTTAGTATACCGAGCCCTGAAAAAGCGGTATAGTAAAAGCAGTGTTTGAGCCTTATACAAAGAGAGTGTGAGGCGAAAGGTGGAATGAAAGGTAATGGGAAAAACGAAGGCTTTTAATGACACGTTCTTAAAGGCGTGCAAAGGGGAAAAAACAGACCATGTACCGGTTTGGTATATGAGACAGGCAGGACGCTCGCAGCCTGAATATCGTGCCCTTAAAGAAAAATACGGGCTATTTGAAATTACGCATCAGCCAGAGCTATGTGCTTACGTAACAAGACTTCCTGTAGAACAATATGGTGTAGATGCCGCTATTTTATATAAAGATATTATGACTCCGCTTCCAGCTATTGGAGTGGACGTTGAAATTAAAAATGGAATTGGACCAGTGATTGACTCGCCTATTCGGACAAAGGCAGATATCCAGCGTCTTGGAGAGCTTCATCCTGAAGAAGACCTGCCGTATGTGCTTGATACGATCAAGCTGTTAACAGAGGAGCAGTTGAATGTTCCGCTGATTGGTTTCGCAGGTGCACCTTTTACGATGGCAAGCTATATGATCGAAGGCGGTCCATCTAAAAATTATCATAAAACAAAGGCGCTCATGTACAGTGAGCCAGAGACATGGATGCTTTTGATGAATAAATTAGCCGATATGACGATCACATACATACGCGCTCAGGTAAAAGCAGGCGTCCGAGCATTTCAAATCTTCGACTCTTGGGTTGGCGCTTTAAATGCAGCAGATTACCGGACCTTCATTAAGCCTGTCATGCAGCGTATTTTCACAGAGCTGAAGTCTGAAAACGTACCAATGATTATGTATGGTGTCGGTGCGAGCCATCTGGCGATAGATTGGCATGACTTGCCGCTTGATGTCGTTGGACTGGATTGGCGTATGAGTATAGACGAAGCGCGAAAAGAAGGCTTAACAAAAACGTTACAAGGAAACCTTGATCCAACGATATTACTTTCTCCTTGGGAAGTGATTGAAGAAAGAGCAACAGCGATTTTAGATCAAGGGATGAAATCAGATCAATTCATCTTTAACTTAGGTCACGGGGTATTTCCTGATGTCTCACCAGACACGTTAAAGAAGCTGACAGATTTTATTCACGATTATTCAGCTAAACATAAAAAGACATCCATCTAAATGATTTCAAATGATCTGAAGGAGTGTTGGTTGTGGAGAAAAAGAAAATGGGGCTACTTGTCATGGCATATGGCACCCCATATAAAGAAGAAGACATTGAACGTTACTATACACATATTCGTAGAGGCAGAAAGCCAGAGCCGGAGATGCTGCAAGATTTAAAGGACCGCTACAAGGCAATTGGCGGCATTTCTCCTTTATCAAAAATTACAGAACAGCAGGCAAATGGCTTGTGTGAACATTTGAATGAGATCCAAGACGAGATTGAATTTCATGTATACATTGGGTTAAAACACATCGAGCCTTTCATTGAAGATGCGGTCGCTGATATGCACCGAGATGGCATCACAGAAGCGGTGAGTATTGTCCTAGCACCGCACTTCTCCACATTTAGTGTGAAATCGTATAACAAACGTGCACAAGATGAAGCAGAAAAGCTTGGCCAGTTAAATATCACTTCTGTTGAAAGCTGGTATGATGAGCCGAAGTTTGTGGACTATTGGGTGAAACAAGTGAAAGAGACGTATGCATCCATGAGTCAGGAAGAAAGAGATTCAGCAGTACTGATTGTGTCTGCGCACAGTCTTCCTGAAAAAATTATTGCAGCAGGGGACCCATACCCTGATCAGCTTGCACAATCTGCAAAAATGATTGCTGAAGGTGCAGGAATTGAGCATTATGAAATTGGCTGGCAAAGTGAAGGCAATACGCCTGATCCGTGGCTCGGACCAGACGTACAGGATCTCACACGTGACCTATTTGAACAAAAAGGCTATAAAACATTTGTATACGTGCCTGTTGGATTTGTCGCTGATCACCTTGAAGTGTTATACGACAATGATTATGAATGTAAAGTCGTCACGGATGAAATTGGCGCAGCCTACTATCGTCCAGAAATGCCAAATGCGAAACCAGCATTTATTGATGCACTGGCAGCAGTCGTATTAAAGAAACTGAATGAAAGCAAGTAATCATATAAAAGAAGGCGATCCTATGCATGACAATCAAAAACACCTTGTCATCATTGGCGGTGGCATCACGGGTTTGGCCGCCGCCTTCTATTTGGAAAAGGAAATTGAAGAAAAAGGCCTTCCTATCCAAATATCTCTTATTGAAGCGAGTCCTAGGCTAGGTGGAAAAATTCAAACATTATATAAAGACGGTTATATCATTGAACGTGGACCCGATTCATTTTTAGAAAGAAAGGTCAGTGGACCCCAGCTGGCAAAAGATGTTGGGCTATCTGATCAGCTCGTCAATAATGAAACAGGGCAAGCGTATGTATTAGTCAATGAAACCCTTCATCCGATGCCAAAGGGCGCTGTCATGGGCATTCCAACTCAAATCAGTCCTTTCATTACAACTGGGCTTTTTTCAGTTGCCGGAAAAGCACGTGCAGCGATGGATTTCGTTTTGCCAAAAAGCAAACAGACAGAAGATCAATCTCTTGGGGAATTTTTTAGAAGACGTGTGGGTGATGAAGTGGTGGAGAATTTAATTGAACCGCTACTATCAGGCATTTATGCTGGTGACATTGATCGCCTGAGCTTAATGTCTACCTTCCCGCAGTTCTATCAAACAGAACAGAAGCATCGCAGTTTGATTCTTGGGATGAAAAAATCACAGCAGCATGCAAAAGCGCAACAAGTGACAGCGAAAAAGCAAGGACAGTTCCAGACAATCAATCAAGGGCTGCAAGCACTTGTTGAAGCGGTCGAAAGTAAACTCAAGCTGACGAAGATTTACAAAGGGACAAAAGTGACCCAGATCGAAAAAGCCGAGGGAGGCTATGGCGTTCAATTAGACAGCGGTCAAACGCTTTTTGCAGATTCTGCCATTGTGACAACTCCTCACCAATCGATCTATTCCATGTTTCCAAAAGAAGCAGGGCTTGAGTACTTGCATGACATGACATCGACTTCTGTTGCAACAGTTGCACTCGGATTTAAAGAAGAGGATGTTCACAATGAATATGATGGTACTGGTTTTGTCATCTCAAGAAATAGTGATTTCTCCATTACAGCATGTACGTGGACAAATAAGAAATGGCCTCACACTGCACCTAAAGGAAAAACATTGCTCCGTGCATACGTTGGGAAAGCTGGCGATGAATCAATTGTCGAACAGTCTGATCATCAAATCGTGAGCATCGTGCTGGAGGATTTGAAGAAAATCATGGATATTAAAGCAGATCCAGAGCTGACGACAGTGACTCGCTGGAAAACAAGCATGCCGCAATATCATGTGGGTCATCAAAAACAGATTTCGACGATGAGAGAAACGTTTAAGCAATCATATCCTGGTATTTATATCACGGGTGCTGCATTTGAAGGTGTTGGAATTCCTGATTGTATTGATCAAGGAAAAGCTGCCATCTCAGAAGCTGTATCTTATCTATTTTCATAAAAAACAAACTCCCTTTTCTGTCATGGAAAGGGAGTTTTTCATGTTCGTATGTTTAGAAAAGAGTGGTGAATAATAAAATTGAACAAAGTTGTTGCATCTGAGGAAAAGGATGTGGTATATTACTTTCTGTACTTAATGACCGAAACGTTCAAATAGTCATTTTGGGAGTGAGATCATGAGTGTTGATAGGAGACAAATGATTTTAGATGGAGCAACAAAGGCATTTACCCAGTTCGGGTATAAAGCCACGACAATGGACCTTGTAGCAAAGCTTGCCAACGTCGGAAAAGGAACGATTTATACCTTTTTCAAAAACAAAGAAGAGCTGTTCGATGAAATTTTCACATCACTGTTAATGGAGATGAAGAAAATTGCAGATGAAGCAATAGATGAGAAGAATAGTTTCTCAGAAAACCTTCATTTAGCACTCTTTGCAATATTAGAATTTCGAAAAAACCACCAGCTTACAATTAAAATCTTTCAGGAAAATGCGGAGCTTGGCACGTCAGCAGTGAAAGAAATGATTGAAAAAATGGAGCAGATGATCATTCGCTATATTAAAACAAAAGTAAAAGAAGCGATTGAAAAAGGCGACATTAAGCCCTGTGATCCTGAATTGACGGCATTTGTGATGGTGAAACTATATATTGCACTTATTTTCGACTGGGAAAAGCGATATGAGCCTTTAACAAAAGAAGAGGTCGCTGAATCGCTCGAGCTTTATGTACTAAAAGGACTGTCTGCAACAACATAATTTTTTTTGAGTTCAAATGACCGAATTCTTAATTTAGTCATAGTCATTCATCAATGGGAGGAAAACAGCAATGAATGTAATTCGGAATCAATGGAAAGACATTGTGACGAGCAAAAAACTACTGATCCCGATTTTAGCTGTCTTATTTATTCCACTGATTTATAGTGGTGTATTTTTAAAAGCTTACTGGGATCCATATGGTACAGTTGATCAATTACCTGTAGCGGTTGTCAACTTGGATGAAGGCAGTCATTATGACGGCAAAACCCTTCAAGTGGGCGATGATTTAGTGAAGGAATTGAAGAAAAACGATAGTTTTAAATGGCATTTTGTTGATAGTGAAGAAAAGGCCATCAAAGGGTTAAATAACGAAGACTATTATCTCGTCGTCGAGATTCCGAAAGATTTCTCGAAAAATGCGAGTACAGTACTAGACAAACATCCGAAAAAATCGAATCTGAAATATTATACGAATCCAGGCGCAAACTATGCTGCGTCTCAAATTGCGAATAACGCCATTATCAAATTAAAAGATTCGGTTTCAAAGGAAGTCACAGAAAATTATGCAGAGGTCATCTTTGATAACTTCAAAACGATTGCAAAAGGATTAGATCAAGCAAGCGATGGAGCGAAGAAAATTGATGACGGAACAAAAAGCGCAAAAGACGGTAGCCAAAAGTTAAAAGACAATCTGGCGAAATTGGCAGAAGGAACGTTAACGTATAGCGAAGGTGTTCATCAGTTTGCAGGAAAAATGGGTGAACTGAACACTGGAATTCAATCTCTTGATAGCGGTCTTGGTCAGCTCTTAACAGGCTATCAAACGATTGATCAGAAATTTGGTGAACTTGGTACAGGGATTGATACATTGACCGAAGGGTTAAACACAAGCCGTGAAGGACATGAGCAGCTTTCTTCTAAAATGCCGCAATTCACAGCAGGCATTGAGCAGCTGAACAATAAAGCACAGTCATTTTCAGAAAAAATCGCTGCTGTGGAGAAAGTATTGTCTTCACCTGAATTAGCGAATCTTGAAAAGATGGCGCCTAAGATTGATCAGGTGAAAAAAGATGCAAAAACGTTTAGTACCAAACTTGCTTCTTTAAAAGAAGCATTATCTAATCGAGATGCAAAAGTAAAAAGTATCATTCAAAACAGCTCGATGACAGATGAAGAGAAAAAGGCGGCAATGGATCAGCTAGACAGTCTGCCTACAATCGAACTGCCTGATTTGTCTGGTCTTGAGCAAAGCTTAGCGGCGCTGCAGGAACTGCCTGACGCAAGTGAAGTTCAGTCTGCGGTTGCATCTGCAAAAGCACAGCTACAGCAAGTCAAGCAGCTGCCAGAGAAAACAGAACAGCTGTATACATCGACAGTCGCCATACAAAATGCGATTGATCAAATGACATCCGGTACGAATAAATTGTATCAAGGTGCACTGAAGCTTCAAACGGGCCAAGGGAAATTACAAGATGGCCTGCAAACAGCAAATGGAAAGCTTGATACAGCGAAAAGTGGTGCGGATAAACTGGCAAACGGATCAAGTCAGCTTAGTGCAGCATTGAATAAACTAGAAAGTGGATCAGCGAGTATCCAAAGCAACTCTTCTAAACTAGCTGAAGGGTCAAAATCCCTTGATAAAGGATTAGGTGACTTAAAAAGTGGGACTGGAAAGCTTTCTGATAAGCTAAAAAGCGCTGCAGATGAAACAGGAGACATTGATGCGGGGCAGGACAACTACAATATGATTGCAAGCCCAGTCAAAACAGAGAATGATACAGCGAAAAAAATTGATAACTATGGAACAGGGCTCACACCATATATTTTATCAATGGGACTCTTTGTTGGAGCTCTTATGCTGACTGTTGTATTCCCAATGAAAGATCCTGCAGGACGCCCTAGAAATGCGTTTGAATGGTTTGTCAGCAAATATAGTGTGCTTCTCTTAGTCGGTATCTTGCAGGCAGTGATTGCAAGCACCATGCTGATCTTTGGGCTTGGACTTGAAGTGGAAAGCCTCTGGCGCTTCTATCTCTTTGCAATCATCGTCAGTCTGACATTCCTAGCGATCATTCAACTTCTTGCGACGACGATGGGGAATCCAGGACGCTTCATTGCCGTCATTATCTTGGTTCTTCAGCTTGCAGCAAGTGCGGGTACATTCCCGCTTGAGCTTGTACCAAAATTCTTCCAAGTCATTCACAGTCTGCTTCCAATGACGTATACCATCAACGGATTTAGAACGATCATTGCAAGCGGTGATAACAGTTATTTATGGCACCAAGCAGCGATTCTTGGAACAGTAGCCATCATCATGATGGCTGCAACAACAGCATACTTTGCTTGGAACATAAGAAAAATGAAACAAGAAGAAGCTTAATCAAAAAAACCTTTCTCTTCCATGAGAATGGTTTTTTGATTAGAAATTAGACATCAGGAACCCGAAGCGATATATTTTAAGAAGGATGCTGAAAAAAGGCATGCTTGGAAAGAATTTCTTTTAGATGAAGGAGGATATGCCGAATGACAACGGAAGTAAATGAAACGGTTCAGCTTATTCAAAAGCTTGTGTCAATCCCAAGTCCATCAGGAAATACTGAGAAAGTGATTGGCTTTGTCGAACGTTTTTTACAATATTTACATATTGAAACGAAGCGAAATCGAAAAGGCGGATTAATTGCCACCCTAAAAGGAACAGATGACAAGGAACACCGCATGCTGACAGCACATGTCGATACGCTTGGTGCGATGGTCAAAGAAATTAAATCAAATGGCCGGCTGCGTCTTGCACTCATTGGAGGCTTTCAATATAACTCGATAGAAGGCGAGTATTGTGAAATTGAAACAGTAACAGGCCGTACATACACAGGTACCATTCTGATGCATCAAACGTCCGTTCACGTATATGAGGATGCTGGAAAAGCGAAGCGAAATCAAGAAAATATGGAGATTCGCTTAGATGAAAAAGTGAAAAATGCAGACGATGTGCAAGCACTTGGCATTCAAGTAGGAGACTTTATCTCATTTGATCCTAGAGTGGAAGTGACATCTTCAGGTTTTATTAAATCAAGACACCTTGATGATAAGGCAAGTGTGGCTTTGTTGCTGAGATTGATTCACCGCATTCAAACAGAGAACATCACATTGCCGCATACGACACATTTCTTAATTTCAAATAATGAAGAAATCGGATACGGTGGGAACTCGAATATCCCGGAAGAAACGGTGGAATATTTAGCTGTTGATATGGGAGCCATCGGTGATGGTCAATCAACCGATGAATACAGTGTGTCAATATGTGTGAAGGATTCTAGCGGTCCTTATCACTATGGTCTGCGCAAACATTTAGCAGCATTAGCTGAGGCAAATAAAATCGATTACCGCCTTGATATTTACCCTTATTATGGCTCAGATGCGTCGGCAGCGATTCGAGCAGGGCATGATATCATTCATGGACTGATTGGACCTGGCATTGACTCTTCGCATGCCTTTGAAAGAACCCATGAAGACTCCTTGATTCATACAGCCAATCTTCTGTACCACTATGTTCAAAGCAAATTAATCACAGTATAAAAAAAGAACCCCATGATCGGGGTTCTTTTTGATTAGCTTGAAAGTTGTGTTGGCTCAGGTACATCTTGTCCAGTCATCACGCGGTGTCCTTTTTCAGGGTCATATTGCCCTTCCCATTTAGACATCACGACAGCTGCAAGTGCATTACCAGTTAAGTTGACAACGGTTCTTGCCATATCCATGATACGATCAACACCTGCAATAAAGGCTAGACCTTCAGCAGGAACACCGATCGTTCCAAGTGTTGCAAGTAATACAACAAAGGATGTACCAGGAACGGCAGCCATTCCTTTTGATGTCACCATCAGTACAAGAATCAGTGTGAGCTGCTGTACGATTGTGAGGTCAATGCCATATACCTGCGCTAAGAAAAGCGCCGCAATGGCTTGATACAAGACGGAGCCGTCTAGATTAAACGTATAACCAATTGGGATAACAAAAGAAACAATTCCTTTTGGACACCCGATGCGCTCCATTTTATCCATGACTCTCGGTAAAACTGTTTCAGAGCTGGATGTACTAAAGGCGAGAAGCATTTCGTCTTTCATGTAAGCAAGAAATCTGAAAATATTGACGCCAATCATCTTTCCAATAATTCCGAATACAACGATAAGGAAGAGAGCGAGCGCAAAATAAACAAGACCTACGAGCTTACCTAATGAAACGAGAGATTCAAGACCAAATTTTGATACTGTCACACCAATGAGCGCGAACACACCAAATGGTGCAGCTTTCATCACAACATTGACGACATGGAACATCGCATGTGACACACCTTCAAAGAAGGCGAGCACTGGTTTGCCGCGTTCACCAATCGCTGAAACGCCAAGTGCGAATAATACAGTGAAGAAAATAATCGCAAGCAAATCACCTTCCGCCAATGATTGGAAGAAGTTCGTCGGAACGATATGAAGGAACGTATCAGCAACTGATTTACTGCTTTGTTCTTTTTCCGTTTCAACATACTGGCTAATATCCTGTTTTTCTGTATGTCCAAAGTCAACGCCTGCACCTGGTTGAACAAAGTTCGCAAGCACAAGACCAAGGATGATCGCAAACGTTGTGATAATTTCAAAATAAAGAATGGTTCTAAAACCAAGCTTCCCTACTTTTTTACCATCACCCGCACCTGCAACACCTAAAATTAAGCTAGATACGACAATCGGAATGACAATCATCTTAATGAGTCGTAAGAAGAAGTCTCCAATTGGTTTTAAATATGTCTCAACACCAGGGTTACCGAAAAAGATCGCACCAACCACGACACCGAGAATAAGACCGATTAGGATTTGAGTAGCTAATCCAAATTTTAATTTTTTCATAGATTTCCTCCCTAACTTATTCATTAAAGGAATATTCCCATTATATTAAGTTTTAATATATGAATTAAAGTATAACTAAAATTAAAGAGGTTCGTCCACGATTAAATTATATTAAGAAAATACAAAATTATTTGAAAAAATGGACACTTTGAACCCCCTTCGTTGTTTTAAGTCAATAAAAAGTGCCTTCCGAACTAAAAGTCATCATATGAAAATACTAAAAAACCCTTTTGTACCAAGGGTTTTACCTTTTTACCTATTTTTCAGAAAAAATAAAAAGCACTTTTGACTCCAACTGACGAAGGAGGAAAAAAGTGCTTTTTTATTCTATTTATTACCTTATTTAAGATAACTTACTTGTGAGCATTCCTCACATTCATTACCGTAACACTCGTGCTGTTCCATTAAATCATTTCCACATTTTGTGCATTTTTTTGAAGGCAAATTTCTAAAAAACTCAGTGATTTTTCCTAGCATTTGTCATCCTCCAATACGTTTTATTGCTATCATTGTATTATAACAGATTAATAATTGTCAATCTGTTTTGTAACAATAGGCAAGAAGAATGCTTTTTTTATGAAAAATGGGTATATTGTAAGAAGGGGATTTTTTGAAAAGGAGGAAATATGACGATGAAATTAACCGTGATTGGCTGCTACGGAGGATTTCCAGCAGCTGGTGAAGCCACATCAGGTTATCTTTTTGAATCAGATGGTTTTCGTCTGCTTGTCGACTGCGGGAGCGGAGTTCTGTCAAAGCTTCAGCAATACATTGATATAGAAGAACTAGATGCTGTACTCCTTTCTCATTATCATCACGATCATATTGCAGATATCGGACCTCTCCAATATGCGAAGCTAGTGGGTTATCATTTAGGAAAAAGCAGTGGTCCGCTGACGATCTACGGACATACCGGGGATCAAGCAGCATTTCAGCGGCTCTCTGATGATGTACATACAAAGGCAAAACCTTATCAGCCGGAAGAGGGCATTCAAATCGGACCATTTCAAATTGATTTTTTGAAAACGGTTCATCCGGCAGAATGCTATGCGATGAAAATTCAGGCAAATGAGGCTGTGGTGGTGTATACAGCTGATTCCAGCTATCAAGATGCATTTATCCCTTTTAGCAAGGATGCAGACTTACTTATTGCCGAAAGCAACTTTTACGCCGGACAAGACGGATCGGGTGCAGGACATATGAACAGCACTGAAGTAGGGAAGCTGGCAAGTGAAGCAAATGTTGGAGAGCTCATCATCACCCATCTCCCTCATTTCGGCCGGCATAAAGACCTAGTCAATGAAGCACAGGCGTTATATACTGGCAATATACAGCTTGCCCAATCAGGGCTTAGATGGAACAAGGAAGGAAGATAGAGATGCTGTTTATCGATAACGAGCAACATTATGACCCAATGATTAATTTAGCCATTGAAGAGTATTGCTTAAAATATTTAGATCCAGAAGAAACGTATTTGCTGTTTTACATCAACCAGCCGTCCATTATTATTGGAAAAAACCAAAATACAATAGAAGAAATCAATACAAAATATGTGGAAGACAATGGCATCAAAGTCGTTCGCAGGTTATCTGGCGGTGGTGCGGTTTACCATGACAAAGGAAACTTGAACTTCAGTTTTATTACAAAAGACGATGGGGACAGCTTTCATAACTTTAAAAAATTCACCGAGCCAGTCATCAAAGCGCTTGAAAAGCTTGGCGTCAAAGCGGAATTAAGCGGCAGAAATGACATCATGGCAGATGGGCGTAAAATTTCTGGGAATGCTCAATTTGCTACACGAGGACGTATCTTCAGTCATGGCACCCTATTATTTGATTCAGAAATCGAACATGTTGTCTCGGCATTAAATGTGAAGAAAGAAAAGATCGAATCAAAAGGCATCAAATCCATTAGAAGCAGGGTTGCGAATATTAGTGAACTGATGGATCAAAAAATGACAACAGAAGAATTTAGAAAAATTCTTTTAAGCTATATTTTTGACACGAACGGAGACGTGCCTGAGTATAAGCTGACAGAAAAAGATTGGGAGAAGATTCATGAGATTTCTCGTGATCGATACCAAAAATGGGAATGGAACTACGGCCGTTCACCTAAGTTTAACTTGCAGCACTCTAAGCGTTTTCCAGCTGGATCGATTGATCTTCGATTAGAAGTGAAAAAAGGCATCATTCAAGACTGCAAAATTTTTGGTGACTTCTTCGGTGTAGGAGATATTGCTGATATTGAGAAACGACTCATTGGGCAGCAATATGATCGCAAAACCATTAGTGATGTATTAGAAGACATGGATATGCGCCATTATTTTGGGAACGTATCAAAAGAAGATTTTCTGGATTTGATTTATTAAGCAAGGACAAGCACGGCTAGAGATAGCGGTGCTTTTTCTAATGAAAGAGATGAAAGCGGTTTACATTTGATCTTGTGAATTTTTTCGATTGTCTATTATAATAGAAAGGAGGAATGTTTGGTCATAAAATGAATGGCTATTCATTCATTGATGAAGTATAAGGGGTGGGAGAATGGATTTGATCAAAAATCTTGAGCAGACTGCGATGACCAAGGGAGAGAACGTCGCACTGATCTTTGAAGGGAACAAGTGGACCTATCAAGAACTGATGACAAGTATCGAACGTTTTGCAGATGGTTTAGTGAGCGAAGGGTTTCAAGCGGGAGATCATATCGCGCTGATTTTAGGAAATTCACCGCATTTTGTGATTTCATTTTTTGGTGCATTAAAGGCAGGACTTGTTGTTGTACCTGTCAATCCAACATATACGCCAAGTGAAATCGGCTACATGCTGGTCACTGGTGATGTAAAAGGGATTGTTGCACCGGATCAGCTTCTGCCGATATACGAGCAGGTGTATGAACAGCTTCCAGCGATTGAACGAGTCATTATTTGTGCTCAAAATGAATCTGCGTGCAGGTCAAGTTTAAAAGAAGTATCTGATCGTCTTGTTTTCTTCGGAAAGCTTGTATCTGGAGGTGCACCAGAAGCTGAGCATCCTTCCATACAACCTGACGATACGGCTGTTATTTTATTTACATCTGGCACAACAGGAAAACCAAAAGGGGCAATGCTCACTCATGTTAACCTTTATTCAAATGCAAGAGACATTGCGGAGTACCTGTCAATTGATGAGAAGGACAAGGTGATTGCTGCTTTGCCGATGTTCCATGTGTTTTGTTTGACCGTCTGTATGAATGCCCCCTTGATTCATGGAGCGACCATCTATGTCCTGCCGCATTTCAGCCCATCAGAGCTTTTACGAATGATGGAGAAAGAAAAACCAACGTTATTTGTTGGTGTTCCAACCATGTATAACTATTTATACCGCCAGGACGGTCATGAGGAAGCGATGAAGTCGGTGAGGATTTGTATATCAGGCGGTGCGTCCATGCCTGTTGCTTTACTTCACGGTTTTGAAGAAAAGTTCGGTGTCACGGTGCTAGAGGGTTACGGATTATCAGAGGCTTCCCCAGTGACGGCATTCAATCCCCTTGATGGAAAAAGAAAACCAGGCTCGGTCGGCACTGATATTATGAATGTGAAAAATAAGATTGTGAATGAACTTGGAGAGGAAGTTGGACCAAACGAAGTCGGAGAACTCATCGCAAAAGGGCCAAACATTATGAAAGGCTATTATCAAATGCCAGAAGACACAGAGGCGGCCCTGAAAGACGGCTGGCTGTACACAGGAGATTTGGCGAGAAGAGATGAAGACGGATATATTTATATCGTCGATCGAAAAAAGGATATGATTCTCGTTGGTGGGTATAATGTCTATCCAAGAGAAGTAGAAGAAGTGCTTTATCAACATGAAGCTGTAGCAGAAGCCGTTGTCATCGGTGTGCCAGATCCAAACACAGGAGAGGCTGTTGTCTGTTACATTTCCCCTAAGAAACATGCTCACATCAATCAAGAAGACATCATCACACATTGTTCACGCTATTTGGCGAAATATAAGCAGCCCCAAACGATCCATTTCATTGATGATATTCCAAAAAACACGACTGGTAAAATTTTAAGAAGAGCGCTAAAAGACAAGTACCAAGCAGAAACAAGTAAATAAAAAGGGAGCCTCTTGAAGAGGCTCCTCAGATTGTTGACAAAGGGCTAAAATGTTGTTTATTTTAGCCCTTTGTCTTCTTTTCAGTGTGATAGAAAACCTTTGAAGTTTAGGAAGGACGAGTACTGGCGCGGAGCGAATTTCACATTCGTGAGCACCAGCACGCAGGACTGACAAAGAATGCGAGGGTTTGTCTACACGCTGGGGAGTCTCCTATGAAGAGTCTCCTTTTTGAATCGCTTCTTGTACCTGTTTTCGAAAGGAATTTGACTGTTTTTGATTTAATTCATAATAGGTGCCATCTACTAAAAAAACAACTTGAGAGCGGTTGGTCCATAGCTGAAAAGAAGTGCCATTTGTCCGTCCGAACATGACCTTGGCGATATAATCTGGCTTCTTTACATTCTTTTTGAGATGGCTGCTTGTTTGTTTCCCTTTGTTTAATTGTTCAATTAGATCCTCAGTTGTATCTTTATCATCTATTTCATAAGAAATAGACTGGTTCGTCGGTGAAAGCAATAATTTCTCTGCTCGATTTTCATCGAAGATGTCACTTGTCCGGCTGAACACATAAAAGAAGGTAATCAGTAAAAGCCCAAAGATCACAATTCCTGCAAGGATTTTCTTCATGATGAACCTCCAACTCACTTTTTTATGGTTAGTTTCTCCGATTTTTGAACAGCATAATCATTTTTTTCACTCAAGCTTTTTCAGATAGGGCATGCTATGATGGAGCCACATGAGACAGGTTCTAAACAAAAACGTGCGTGATTACAATAGAGAGAGAAATGGAAAGGAGGCTGACCAGTGCGAGTACGCAAATGGGTAGCTCTTGCAACGGTAGCATACATATTGTACGGTCTTTTTATTTATTCTTACTTATTTCTAATGGGGGATTCATCTGTCCCTGACAGTGTGAAAGGGACAAGTGCAGACCCGCATACATTTATGACAAGCCATGAGCTTTTGATCAGTGGAAATTACTCGAACATTCGTAACCTGTTGTACTTTATGACAATTCCTTTAGATTGGTATGTCTTTTTCCTTTTGCTCATTTCAGGGTTTTCAAGGAAATTAGCAGATTGGAGCTTGGCAGCAGCTCGTTTTGACCTTTTGAGCAAACTTGTGTATGTGTTTGTGCTGTCATTTTTGACGATGCTGATCACATTGCCGGTCAAGTGGGTGAGCTACCAGTTGTCCTTGAACTACGGTGTTTCAGCACAAAGCACGGCAAGTTGGCTAAAAGACCAAACGCTTGATTTTTGGATTCAATATCCACTGCTTGTTCTATGCGCGATTGTGTTCTTTTGGCTCATTCAAAAGAAAAGGAAGTATTGGTGGCTGTATGCTTGGTGTTTAACCGTTCCAGTTACTCTATTTCTCTTCTTTATACAGCCGGTCGTTATTGATCCACTCTACAATGATTTTTACCCATTGAAGGATCAAGCGCTTGAGAAAAAGATATTAACTCTTGCAGAGAAAGCACACATTCCAGCAGATCATGTATATGAAGTCAACATGTCAGAGAAAACAAACACGATGAATGCTTACGTCACAGGAATTGGTGAAAATAAGCGTATTGTTTTGTGGGATACGACACTTCAAAAGCTGAAAGACCGTGAAATCTTATTTATCATGGCGCATGAGATGGGACATTACGTGATGAAGCATGTGTATATCGGTTTAGCAGGATATTTAGTGCTGTCTCTGGTTGGATTTTTTGCCATTGACCGTCTTTATTTTTACCTTTACCAAAAAGGCGCTTCTCCATTTCGTCTGAAGGCACCACATGACGTTGCTGCTCTTCCGCTTCTGTTGATCATTGTATCTATGCTGTCATTTGTTGCTTCTCCTTTTACAAATGCTGTGTCAAGGCATCAAGAACGTGCAGCTGATGAATACGCCGTGAACTTGACGAAAGATGGAGAGGCGGGGGTGACGTCATTTCAAAAGCTTGCAAAATCAGGGCTTTCCCAAGTCAATCCGCCACTTTTAGTGAAAATCTTCCGCTATGGACACCCGACGATGATGGAGAGAATCTTCGATATGGAAAAAGCCGCAAAAAAAGAGGAAACATCGAAAAAGCAATAAATAAAAAATCCGGCTCAGTTCGCCGGATTTTTTTGTCACACTTATTTTAGTTAGAAGCCGCTTGAACGTTAATTAATCCTTTTCCATAATAGAACGAATTACCAAGCGGTGTTGCCGTATTTTCTAAGCGCTGACGAACCTGAGACGTTGATAGATTCGGATACTTAGAAAGGATAAGCGCTGCTGCTCCTGCTACATGAGGAGATGCCATTGATGTTCCCGTATAAGACGTATATCCACTGCTTGGTACTGTACTTAAAATCGATGTACCAGGTGCAGAAACATCTAATTCAGGACCTGCGCTAGAAGACGAGTTTCTGACATTGTTGCTGTTCACGTTGGCAACAGCAATTGTAGAGTCGTATTTTGCAGGATAGCCAACGGTGCTAGTAGAGCCAGTTGAACCTGAATTCCCTGCTGCGGCAACGACAACTACTCCGCGGTTATTCGCTGTGTCTACAGCATTTTTAAGCGCTGTGGAGCCGTTTGGTCCGCCTAAGCTCATATTGATGACATCCATGTTATTGGCAACAGCCCATTCAATACCGCTGATAATCCAGCTGTATTGTCCATCGCCGTAACGATCTAATACTTTAACGGCATACAAGGAGGCGCTTGGCGCAACCCCAAGAACACCAATCGTGTTATCAAGGGCAGCAATGGTTCCGGCTACGTGAGTTCCGTGTGATTGAAAGTCTTGTGTGGCATTTGGCTCTGAAGGGACGAAGCTAGCACCGCCTGCAACATTTAAGTCAGGGTGTGCGGCGTGGATTCCAGTATCAAGGACAGCTACTTTGACGTTAGCACCTTTATAACCTTGAGCGTGTACGGCTGGAGCTTTGATTTGAGGGATACCATAAGGGACGGTTTGGGCATATGCTTCTGCTTTGTGGTCTTCTTCTACATAAGCAATGCTAGGGTCGTGTTCAAGTTTTTTTGCGGCTTGTTCAGACATCTTCACTTGTGCAGCATTAATGAGGCGGTATTGTTTTTCTAATTTCCCACCATTTTGTGTCACTGCTTGTTTCTTAGAGCTGTTTGTGGTGGCAGAAGCTTTAAAGCCAACGATATAGCTTTTTTCGCTTTCTGACTTTGAGGCAGTCTCGGCATTTGCTATCGAGCCTCCAAACCCTGCTGAAAACAGAAGAGGGACAGCCAATAAAACACTTGTCATCACATTTTTCTTTTTCACGCACATTCCACATCCCTTTTTCTTATTTCAGAATAATCATCCGTAGTCTATTAGAATGATCCGTTTGATTATTCTGTATTTTCAGTTTAATAGAGATAGGCAAATAAGAGTAGACCTGAATTTTTGTGGAAGTCCTAGCGAAAAATAGGGAATTAAGTCGCTTGGAATTGATGGTAAAATATGTTTATTTTATATTTCTAACGGTTTTCTATTAAAAAGGAATCGTGCTTTTTTTCTCATGATCCATTTGAGGATAAACATTCGATACCCGAAATGCCATAAAATAGGTAGAAAAGGCTATCATCTATTTCGAATTTCGATATAAAAAAATATTATTTTATCATTGTTTTTGACATGAAAAAGAACCTGTTATGAAAACAGGTTCTTTAAGAAGGAGCAGATTGTGTTAAGTGGTTGACCACGTTGTAATCGTTCACCTTCCATTGACCATCTGTCCATTCCACATAATTTAAGCAGGCATTCTCAAGTCTTGTATCCTTAATACCCATATGTTCGTCAGCTAGTGAGGTGAGTAAGGCATGGATGGCAGCACCATGTGCTACGATTAGTACCCGTTGATCTGGGTAGGTTGCTCTCACTTTTTCGATACCTTCTAGCATTCGATCTTGAAGTGCCGATAGTGGTTCCATATTTGGATACTGTTTATTTGGAAACAGTTTCTGACGTTCCTCAAATGACATGCCTTCAGCGTCGCCATAGTCACGTTCAATAAAATCGTCCATGATCACGAGCGGTGCATGTACATGCTGTAAAATCAAATGAGCTGTTTCTTTTGCCCTTGATAGCGGACTGGAAATGACAACATCCCAGTGGGCATCTTTTAAGTAAAGACCGGTTTGTTCCGCTTGCCATTTACCAGTGTCATTTAAAGGGATATCTGTTCGTCCTTGAATTCGTTTTGCTGCATTCCAATCGGTTTCTCCGTGTCTGACTAGGCAAATTGCTGTCAATCAAATCCCGCCTTTTCTATCTTTTCCTCTATTATACTAAAACTGAAGAAGAATGACTGGATCAGTGATTTGTCAGACTCGTTAAGGACTCGACCGAACTTGCCACTTGGGACACTGTTTGTTTGACTTCTTTCAATTCGTTTAGGAATGTTTGCAAATCTATTTCAATTTTTCCGTTTTGGTTTTTGCTTAAGTTCATGCTGCTGACGATATCATCGAATAGCGAGTTGATTTGGGTCATTTTTTCTTTACTGTCTGTCACAAGTAAATTCACATCAGCAATATGCTGTGACACAATGGCGATTTGTGAATTTGTGTTGTTGACGAGCTCAGATACAGTTGAAACCGTTTTCTTTGTATCCTCTGATAATTTGCGAACCTCGTTTGCAACGACAGCAAAGCCTTTGCCATGTTCACCTGCTCGAGCTGATTCGATTGAAGCGTTTAAAGATAGTAAATTCGTTTGCTCCGCAATACCTGTGACGATCCCAAAAATTTGTTCAATTTGTTTCGCAATTTCTTCTAAGCGTTTAATTTCTGTTTCAATCTTTGTCATACTGCCGTCAATTTGGTTCATTTGCGTCTGCTGAATTTCTAACTCTTTTTTACCGCCAATTGATTTCTCTTCAACTTGTGCTGAGATCTTTGTGCCAGCCTGTGACATATCCGCCATCTCATCAGATTTTGATACAAGTTTGTCCACTGCATTTGTTGTGTTTGAGAAGAGAGAAGCAAGTGAATTAGATGTTTCTGTAATTTTTGTATGAAGCTCTTTTTGCTGTAGTTCTGCTTCATCACGAACTTTAGAGTATTCATTTTGGAACGTATCTAGGACAAGCTGTTGCTCTAGATTTAAAATTTTCGTCGTCGCCTTCACTGCCGTCTGATATTCTTTGAAATCTTGGATATGCTGGGCAAATAAATCCATTATGGATAGCAATAGGTCTTGGAAGGCTGCCATATACCATTTAGGTTGAAGTCCAATTCTTAAATGAACTTGTGCAATTTTAATTCTTTTGGCCACATAAGATTCGTCAATCACACCGGCAAACATTTCACTAATATGAATGCGTAGTGTTTTCTTTAGACGCTCGACTGAGCTGTTATCTTGAATGATGTGCATCAAGGAAGACTCGACTTCTAGGTTTTTATAAAATTTATCGACGATATGTTCAATTTCATCTTGAACGATTGGATTCAGCTGTTTCAAGATAAAAAGGTCTTGCTGCGTCAAATCAATCATTTTAATTTGTTTGGCAATGTCCGTATTCTCCGGAAAATTGATTCGTTTTATCCCATCATCCTGCTGTGTGAAAAAAGCAGTGTTTTTCTTTTTACTCTCTTTTTTAAATAACAATGTGTTTGTCCCCCCATGATCATCAAAAATATCAGACTTTATGTTTTTTATCGGATAATATTGGATTTTTTAAAGGGGAAACAGTGAAATTTTACTGTTCTTTATATGACCTTTTTAGTGGTTTTTTCGCCGGACCTTCTACTACTTCTCCCGTAATGGAGAAACGAGACCCGTGACAAGGACAGTCCCACGTGCGGTCACTATTATTCCACGCGACTTCGCAGCCTAAGTGAGTACAGGTTGTATCGACAAGAAAGAGATCGCCGTCCTCTGACTTAAAAGCGCCACATTTTTTGTGCTCATAAGATACAATGCCGCCTTCACCCGGTTTTAAATCATCAATTGTTTGATCAGCTCGCTTTAATTTACCGCTGATCAGCTTTGCTGCAACATTGGTGTTTTCTTTGATAAAGTCTTTTACGAATGCGTCTGACACGAGTCTTGATGGAGTAAAGAGGGATTCGTAAGGATTCGATTTTCCTTCGATCAAATCTCCGATCAGTGTCGCTGCTACGTGGCTTGTGGTCATGCCCCATTTTCTAAAGCCTGTTGCCACAAAAATATTCGAATGATGTGATGTCAGGCGGCCAATGTAAGGGATTTGATCCATTGTGACCATATCATGAGTGGACCAGCGGTAAAGGACTTCCGTTATACCAAGGGTGGCTTCACCAAACTTTTCTAGTGCTTCATAGTGTGCGGATTCATCTCCGCCTTGTCCGGTTTTATGACCTTGTCCACCGATGAGCACGACATCTTCTCCATGGAATCTCGCCGTTCTTAATGAATGGGCAGGCTGATCAATTCCTAAGTACATGCCGTCTGGGAGCGGTTTTTTTGTTTTGGCTGCGACGACATAAGATTGCTCAGGATGGATTCGAGTGAAATACAGTCCTTTGCCATCGTAAAAAGGAAAGTGTGAGCATGAAATGATAGAGCGCCCCATCAGATGATGGCCACTTTTTGTGATGACAGCAGGGTGTTTTCCTTCTTTTACATCGACTGCCGTTGTCTGTTCAAATATGCGCACGCCTCGGTCAATGAGCTGATCGATCAGTGCATGAAGATAATGAAGAGGATGAAATTGTGCTTGCTGCGTCATGGCGAGGGCTGCCTTGATGCCAGCATCAAACGGGAGCTCTGTTTTCCATTCGCGATCGATACCGAGCTGTTTATACGCATCTAATTCCTTCTTTAACTTTTTGACGCCGTTTTCTTCTGTTGTATAAAGGTAAGCATCTTTTACCTCAAGCTGACAATCAATGTCATACTCTTTCACACGTGCTTGGATGAGCTCCTTTGCTTTTTCATTTGCTTCTACATATAAACGGGCTTTCGGCATACCAATATGCTGAATCAGCTCATGATAGTAAACATCATGCTGGGAGGTAATTTTCGCTGTCGTATGTCCAGTGGTTCCTTGCAATACTTGATCAGCATCTATGATGATGACATCCAGCCCGCGTTCTATCATCTCAAATGCAGTAGCGATACCTGTAATACCGGCACCGACAATGATGACATCTGCTGTAAGATCTTCGCTGACAGTAGGAAAAGAGGGCTTCTCACTATCAGCTAGCCATAACGACTTTGCTTGCTCCGATCCTTTATGTTCTTGTTCCATGTTGTCGCCTCCAGTCACTTGTTGTGTATAATTTTTCCACGATGCTGAAAATCATACATTTTATTGGAAACAAGAGCGAAATACATAAAAAAATGAGCAACACATAAAAATAAACGAGATAAAAAGGAAGGAGTGGACTGACGTGTCAACAAAGCAGCCAAAGAAAACGTTACCGCCTCAGCATCAGAACGAACGTCCAGGACTTGAATATAAAATGAACCCTAGACCTATCTTTGATCGAGAGGTGCAAGGCAAAAAGCTGACAGGGAAAACGGCGATTGTCACAGGTGGAGACAGCGGGATTGGACGAGCAGTATCTGTCTTATTTGCGAAAGAAGGAGCCAATGTAGCAATTGTTTATTTGAATGAACATCGCGATGCGGAAGAAACGAAGGACTATATTGAAAAGATGGGAGGACGCGTCATTTTAATAGCAGGTGACCTAGGGGATGAAGCTTTTTCAAACGAGGTCGTCAAAAAAACAAAAGATGCTTTCGGTTCGATTGATATTTTGGTCAACAACGCAGGTGAACAGCATCCGCAAAAAAGCATTGAACAGATTACCTCTCACCAGCTTCTTCGGACATTTCAAACGAATATATTTGCCATGTTCTATTTAACAAAAGCGGTGCTCCCTCATTTAAAGAAAGGAAGCAGTATTATTAATACAGCATCGGTCACTGCTTATAAAGGTCATGAAACCTTAATTGATTATTCATCGACAAAAGGGGCGGTTGTAACGTTTACAAGATCATTATCTCTATCTCTTATCAAACAAGGGATTCGGGTAAATGGGGTAGCGCCTGGACCGATTTGGACACCGCTGATTCCATCCACATTTACGGAAAAGGAAGTGTCTGAATTTGGTGGAGATGTCCCAATGGAGCGGCCTGGTGAGCCAGTAGAGTTAGCGCCGAGTTATTTATTTTTAGCGAGCGAAGACTCTTCTTATATGAATGGACAAATGATTCATGTGAATGGCGGAACCATATTAAATGGATAAAAACAAAAAACTTGCGGTAAAGAGACAAGCTTTTGTCTCTCTGCCGCAAGTAAAATCATCATGATTGATGTAAGCAATGTTCTGCATATTGAGCTGACAGGTCATTAAAACGCTTTTCATCACGCTGATCTAGCGCCTTGTCAATCTCTTCTCTAAGGAAGGTTAAGCGCTGTTTATAAAGCGCCTCATCTAAAACCATTTGAATATAAATGTCTAAAATAGTAACGCCATTCTCTTCGGTTTTTTGGGTGTTGCGGGACTTCATGAGCTCAGCATACGTTTTTTTCTCTTTCATAAAGAATCCCCCCGATGCCTTTTTTATAGTATATGGATTGGCGGAGAAAAAATCAACAAGAATTTATAATTTTTAGACAATTTATTTTTGAGCCATATCGACACCCCTTGTCCAGTCGACAAGATACGATATATCTTTAAAAATGGCTTTTAGATAGATCGAATGTACTAAAAAATATGATAAAAAGATGATTTTAAATAAATATTGAAAAAATCCTGTCGTTTCTTATACGTTGGTGATAGATTAATAGTATCTAAAATAACCAAAAATTAACACAGGAGGAAATGAAGTGTCAGGAATTAGTGAAACACCATTAGATTCATACGTCATTAATCAAACAACAATGGCGGTCCTTCCGGTTGAAGAAGGAAAACGAGTATATTCAAAAGTGATCGAAAGAGAGACAAGCTTTTACGTTGAATTAAAGCCGCTGCAAATTATAGAACGCAGTTGCAGGTTCTTTGGCTCAAGCTATGCAGGCAGAAAAGCGGGAACATACGAAGTAACAGGAATTTCCCATAAGCCTCCCATCGTGATTGACTCATCCAATCATCTGTATTTCTTCCCAACCTATTCATCCAACCGCCCTCAATGCGGATGGATCTCCCACAAATACATTCATATCTTTCAGGAATCATCCCTCGGAGACACGGTTGTTACTTTTACAAATGAGCAATCGGTCAAACTAGATGTCTCATATAAGTCATTTGAGAGTCAGGTACACCGAACAGCGTATCTTCGAACGAAATTTCAAGACCGACTAGATGGAGGTCTTCCTAAGAAACAAGAATTTATGCTGTATCCAAAGGAACAGCAGCTCAACCTTGTGTATGATTTTATCTTAAGAGAACTTCGTAATCGTTATTAGTGAGAGACCAGCGGCAGACAGCCGCTGGACTGCTTACTCATCGCCATCACTTTTTTGCAGAAAAAACCATTGATTATCGTATAAAAAAATATATAATTTATCTATATCGTATAATTTTTTATACAATGAAAGGGGTCATGGGGATGATGTATGAAGAGCTGGATACGCCGGCACTACTCATTGATAAACGGGTGATGATGGAGAATGTAGCGGCGATGCAGCAATACGCAGACCGTCAGCATGTCAAATTGCGCCCTCATACGAAAACGCATAAAACGCCTGCACTTGCCAAGCTGCAGGAAGAGAAAGGTGCATCTGGCATTACGGTGGCGAAAGTAGGAGAGGCTGAAGTAATGGCAGCCCATGGGCTCAAGGATATTTTTATCGCCAATCAAATTGTAGGTGAGACTAAACTCAAGCGGATTCGTAAACTGGCAGAGTCGATACAGATTTCATTCGGTATAGATTGTGTTGAGCATGTGAAGCAGATTGAGCAAGTCTTTTGTGAATCAGAGAAAAAAGCGGAGGTTTTAATTGAGATAGAGGTTGGAGAGGGAAGGTCTGGTGTCATTGAAGAACGTGATTTCTGCCACATATTAGAGGCGATTCAAACAAGTGATGCCGTTCATTTAAAGGGGATTTTTTCTCATGATGGTCATACGTATCAAGCGGAAAGTAAAGCACATTGCCGGACATTATACAAGGAGGCTGTAAATCGAACACTCCGTTTTGCGCAGATTGCAGAAGAAGCTGGTATGCCGCTAGAGGTCGTCAGTATTGGATCAACACCGCCATTTTTATTTCAATTTGATATTCCAAAAGGAGTCACAGAAATACGGCCAGGCACATACATCTTGATGGATGCTTCCCAGTCCAATGTAATCGGCACATATTCACATTGTGCAGCATCTGTGCTGACGACGGTCATTAGTAAACCGACAGAGCGCCGGGTGATTACAGATGTAGGGGCCAAGGGGCTGACGGCACAAACACGTACAAAAGGGCTGACGAAAACAGAGGGCTTAGGCAAAGTGAAAGAATATGATGATGTATTTGTTTCAAGCGTATTTGACGAGCATGCCATTATCTATCATGAAGGCTTTCGTCAAAGTGTACAGATCGGTGAGAAGGTGCAAATTATTCCGAATCACATCTGTCCTGCTGTGAATCTTCATGAAAAAGCATACCTCATTCAAGATGATGAAGTGGTAGAAAAGCTGGAGATTGCTTGTAAAGGAAAGCTGCAATAAATTGGTAGGGTCATAGAGGGTGTTGCCGCTATGCAGAGCAGAATATAAGGCAGCTTCCATTCTAAGAAAGATCATCATTTTGAAATCCATACATCTAAGGAAAAGGCGCCGAAAGGGGTCTTTTTTATTTGAGAAAAATGACGAAGATGAAATAGATTGAAACCAAATGTGCCTTTCTCATCGTCTATTGACTGTATCATCATGAAATGGCAGGGAAATGTGAACCATTAGAAGGATTTTCATTCATTTCCGCATAAATCACAGAAGTGATACATGCGGTCTGTTACAATAAAAACAAGTCATTTCTTGCAATGTGTTCGTATGAGGTAAAAGTTGATCATATTTGACCGATATGAACAAATGGGAAAGAGAAATGGGGGCCCTGTATGAAAAAACGATGGCATTTGATGCTGCTATTTACCGTGACAGTGACACTACTCACAGCCTGCAATCAAGCAGGTCAGCCGCCTTCAAAACAAAACACAAAAGAAGCTGCGTATGAACAATGGGTTCAGCGTTATATGGATGAGTTAAATGAAGCATATGAAAACATGACCGATCAATTTATTTCGGATGGACATGGAAAAATTCAAGTAAATGAAAAATTGACAAAAGCGACGAAAGCATTCGACCGTGTCATTCAAAAAGGGCTTACTCATCAAGAAGTGCCAGCTGTGTATCAAAAGGCAGACAAACAATTAAAGACAGGTCTTGCTTCATTTGAAAAAGGAATGAGCAAGGTAGAGCAGCTGTTGAAGCGTCCTGATCAAGAAAAGCTGTTTATGTCAGCAACTCAACATTTTCAAGATGGATTGCAAGAGACAGCCTCTTTCATTGAAGAAGTGGGAAACGTTCAGCAATCACAATGAAAAGCCTGGAAGAGAGACTTCCAGGCTTTTTTAGATGTGCAGTGTTTGCTTTAATCGGCGTACACCTTCTTGAATCATGGCTTCATCCGTACAGGCAAAGCCAAGCAGCAACCCTTTCCTTTTGCTTTCATAACAATAGGGGCTTAATGGATAAATGCCGACACCTGCCGCTTTTGCGGCCTCAATCGTGCCTTGTTCATCAAAGTCTGATGTTCCTTCCAAAAAGACGTGAAGGCCTGTATCGGTTCCATATAAACGGAAGTGTTTGTCAAAGTGATGTGTCAAAAGAGCATCCATCATCGCTGCCTGCCGTTTTTTATACACCTGTCTCATCCGCCTGACATATCGCGTAAACTCTCCTTCTCTGAAAAAAGAGGCAAGAGTGATTTGCTCCATGATCGGCAGCTGTCTTTGAATAAGTGATTGCAGTGCAGCGATTTCTTTGATGACTGCTTTGGAGCCGATGATGGCAGCAAGGCGGATGCCTGGAGCAAGTACCTTGGAAAAACTGACAATATAGATCACATGATCGGGTGCTTCTGAAAATAAAGAAGGAAGCGGTCCGCCATGATAACGATAATCCCCATCAAAATCATCTTCTAATATGTAAGATTGAGCCTTCGCAGCAAACTGCAACAGCTCCCGTCTTCTATTGACGCTCATACAGACACCGGTTGGCCGCTGATGAGAGGGCGTTACAGCGATCAGCTTTGTACGTTCTGGCAATGTATTCACCATCATTCCTTCTTCATCGACTGGTGCGGGGTAAATAGTCATTTCGCGATGTAAAAAGGACAACCTAGCTCCAGGAAAACCAGGATCTTCAACAGCGACTGTATCTCCTTTTTTGAGCATGACTTGTGAAATTAAGTCAATGGCTTGCTGTGTGCCCCCTGTTAACACCATTTGGTCTTCTTCTATATCAATGCCGCGTTCAACCGATAAGTATTGGCGAATTTCTGAACGCACTTCCCATAATCCATGCGGAGAAGAATAGCCCCAATCCTTCATATTTAAGCGCTGTAGTGCTTTTAGAAGCGAGCGTTTCCATATGTTTTGAAAATGGTCGTCGATGGCTGGTTCTTGATGGCGGAAATCAATCTCAAGTGTGTCATGAAATTGATTGGCCGAGAGCCAGTGATCCATTTGTTTTTCAGCCTCGTCAAAGTGAGGTCTTGTCGGAAGTGCAAAAGGCGGTTCGTTTTGATGTGGGGGAGAAGCAGCATAGTGATTACTTGAAATGACCTTTGTCCCGCCTCTTCTAGAGGTGCTGACATAGCCTCTTGCTAGCAGTTCATCATAGGCAAGCTGTACGGTGGATCGAGATACGTTGAGCTCTTGTGCTAATACTCTTGTCGGAGTCAACTGATCATCAGGATTCAGTGTGTTTGTATGAATTTTTTGAATGATGCCATTGACGATTTGCTGCCAGAGCGGGGTAGAGCTGGAACGGTCTAAATGAATGTACACAGTGCACCTTCTTTCCTTTGTCATGTCATCATTGATGATGACATGGAATTATGGACTGGTCAATAGCTTCATTTTTGGATGTGGGAAGAAATCCAAATGATGTGTACACTGGTTCATATCATTTACACAGAGGAGAGAGTCCCATGATTCCTGCATCAAAAGAAGAAACAGCACAGCTATCTATGATTCCGTTTGTGTTCGTTTTATTTAGCCTTTTTATGATTACAACAGCAGTGAACCTGCAAGTCCCTCTTTATACGGAATATGCAGAGCAGGCAGGATACGGAAAGGCGTCAACAGCCCTTGTGTTTGCTGCGTATGTTTTCGGACTGATTCCAGTATTATTGTTACTTGGCGGCATGTCTGACCGGGCTGGACGAAAACCGATTTTATTGATCGCTCTTTGCTTTTCATTATGTGCCACCCTGCTCATGATCGTGCAGCCGACCATACAAATGCTCTTTGTCGCCCGGCTGCTGCAAGGAGTGGGACTTGGGTTAAGTGTTGGCACATGTACTGCCTACTTGATTGCTTTATATCCAGAGAAATCGGGCTGGATCCCAACGTTTATCGCATTATGCAGTTCAATTGGATTTGGAGGAGGTGCTCTTTTTACAGCGATTCTTTCTTTTGAGCGAGTGTCACTGACGCCTCTTAGCTATTGGATTGTGTTGGTCTTGATCATGTTGACGATTGTTGCTGTATTCTTTTTGGTGCCGCCTGTACAAGGGGATGCAAGTAAACCGCTAATGAACATGCCGAGGTTTCCAAAAGGGACAATGCCTGCGAACATAGCCATTGCTATCGCATGGTCTGTGTGCGGTCTTGTCATTTCGATTTTGCCAGCACAGCTTAAATTAAATGGCTATGAATTGTGGGTAGGCCCGGCGCTGTTTTTTATTAATATGGCAGGTGTTCTGATGCAGCCTTTTGTCCGAAAGATGAATAGCAGTGCAGCGCTTCGTATCGGTTTTATTTGTCTTCCGTGCGGATATGGCCTGCTGTTATTCGGTGCTAATAGCGGGTCTATATTCCTTGTCCTTGCTGGAACTCTTTTAGCGGGCACAGCTTGCTATGGATTTACTTACTTAGGCGGTCTCCAGCTGATTGTTGAGAAAGGGAAGAAGGAAGCGGCTAGAGCCGTTGCTGGATATTACTTGTTTGCGTATCTAGGTCTTGGCATACCAAGTGTGTTCGTTGGTCTCTTTGCTGATATGTACGGTACTCAGACAGTGTTAACGCTCTTTTTCATGCTCGTGCTGGCAGCCTGTCTGATCTTGTTTAGTTTAAGTTTCAGAGAGAGGCAAAAGTGAAATGGATTCTTTCTCTTTCCTCTCCAATTCGTTTAAAATAAAGACAGAAGAGGGGGAGGGAAATGAAAAAAGTACAGCTAAATGGTGCGATGTGCAGATCACAAGAGGAGCTTCATGATCAACTAAAAACAGTGTTACAACTTCCTGATCATTACGGGAAAAATCTTGATGCCCTTTGGGACTGTTTAACAGGAGAAGTGAGCTTGCCTGTAGAGCTTACATGGATTCATTATCAAGCAAGCAAAGACGAGCTTGGTGATTATGCAGAGAATTTGCGGCAGTTATTTCAAGAGGCTGAAGAGGAATTGCAAGGGCAGTTTCAATTGAATATTGAAGCGTAAAAAAGCAGCTGATCCTAAAAGCTGTTTTTTTATGCGGTTTTCACCCTTTCTCATTCTACTATTGAATATTTCACTAAATATGATAATATATGAACTGCCGTTAATTGATAATGATAATCATTTGTGGCAGAGAGCTTGATAGAAAGTGTGAACCCTGTATGAAGTTGTACCAATTAAGTTTGTTGTTTGTGTGTTTGGCATGTGCGTCGCTGTTTGTCGGAGTACAGGACCTGTCTCTTTTACAGTTGTTTCATCTATCAGATGAACAAATGAACACCTTATTTTCAAGTCGCATCCCGCGGCTGATGAGTATTGTGCTTGCTGGCATGAGCCTGAGCTTATGCGGTTTTATCATGCAAAGCATGACGAGAAATAAATTTGTCTCTCCAACGACTGCAGGAACAATGGATTGGGCCAAGCTGGGTATTTTAACCGCTATGCTTGTTTTTACACAGGCAAGCCCGCTGATGAAAATGGCGATTGCGTTTTTATTTACGTTAGCTGGCAATCTATTATTCTTAAAAATTCTACGCCATATTAAGGTGAACGATACGATCTACGTACCGTTAGTCGGCTTAATGTTTGGCGGAATTGTTAGTTCAATTTCCACGTTTATAGCCTATAAATATGATTTGATCCAAAACGTATCCGCATGGCTGCAAGGGGATTTTTCTCTTATTGTTCAGGGGCGTTATGAACTGCTCTATGTAAGTGTTCCTCTATTGATCATCGCGTATTTATATGCTGACCGCTTTACAGTGGCTGGTATGGGTGAGAGCTTTGCCGTCAATTTAGGTTTAACGTATAAACGTGTCATGGCAGTTGGTTTGGTGATTGTTTCGATGATTACTTCTGTAACGATTTTGACTGTTGGCATGCTACCTTTCCTCGGCTTAATCATTCCGAATATTGTATCGATCTACCGAGGGGATCACTTGAAAAAGAGCCTTCCGCATACGGCTTTATTAGGGGCCATTTTTGTGCTCATATGTGACGTGCTCGGACGAGTGATCATTTATCCATATGAAATATCTGTCGGGCTTATGGTCGGCATCATTGGAAGTGCGATCTTCCTGTACATGTTATTAAGGAGGAAGCGCTATGCATAAGAAACGAACATTATTTCTCATTGCAGCCATTGCAGCCGTATTCGTTGTCATCTTCGTCACCTTTCAAATGGGGTACTGGGAGTACACAGTGCCGAGCCGTTTAAAAAAGGTGCTTGCCATGACTTTGACAGGAGGCGCGATTGCCTTTTCCTCTGTTGTGTTTCAAACATTGACCAATAACCGAATCTTAACGCCAAGCATTTTAGGGTTAGACGCGCTTTACTTGTTTTTGCAAACGGCAATTATTTATCTTTTTGGATCGACCAATTTGATGATCGCGAATAAGAACCTGAATTTCTTTCTCTGCGTTGGATTGATGATTCTTTTTTCTGTGCTGCTCTATACGGTGATGTTCAAGCGCAAAAACAAGCATATTTTCTTACTCCTGCTTGTCGGGATTGTGTTTGGAACATTGTTCAAAAGTCTTTCTTCCTTTATGGAAATGCTCATTGACCCGAATGAATACCAAGTCGTACAGGACAAGTCCTTTGCCAGCTTTAATCACATGAACACAGATATTTTACTCTTCGCTTCTCTTTTATTTGCGGCACTTTGTCTTTATATATGGACCTTCCGCGCGAAATTAGATGTCATGTCGTTAGGAAAGGAACAGGCTGTGAATCTCGGGATTGACTATGACAGGATCACAAAAAAGATGCTGATCGTCATTGCCGTCCTTGTTTCTATTGCGACGGCCCTCGTCGGCCCAATTACGTTTCTTGGCTTACTCGTTGTGAATGTGGCAAGAGAGCTGTTTCGTACATATCGGCACACGTACTTGCTATTAGGCTCGTTTTTCATTAGTGTCATTGCGCTTGTAGGCGGGGAATTTCTTGTGGAAAAGGTATTTACGTTTCAAACACCGCTTAGTGTGCTAATTGATTTAGTCGGCGGACTGTATTTTATTTATCTACTTTTAAAGGAGAGTCGTTCATGGTCGTGATGAAGGGAGTCAGTAAGACATATAACGGAAATACAGTGCTTCACGAAACAACTGTCAGTGTAAAAAAAGGACAGCTGACCTCTCTCATTGGTCCAAATGGCGCAGGCAAAAGTACGCTTTTGTCCATCATGAGCCGCCTGATTCAACCTGATACTGGGGAAGCTTATTTAGAGGACAAACCTTATCGTGCCTACTCTCCTCAGGAGCTTGCGAAAAAAATGAGCATCTTGAAGCAGTCGAACCACATGAGTGTGCGTCTGACCGTTCGTGAGCTTGTCAGCTTTGGCCGCTTTCCTTACTCTCAAGGCCGCTTGACAAAAGAAGATGAGAACATGATTGATGTGTCGCTTCAATACATGAGACTCGTCGAAATCCAGCATCAATATTTAGATGAACTAAGCGGCGGACAAAGGCAGAGAGCCTTTATTGCCATGGTGCTGGCTCAGGATACGGATTATATTTTCTTAGATGAGCCTTTAAATAATTTAGATATGAACCATTCAGTTGAAATGATGAAGCTGTTTCAGCAACTCGTGAAAGATCTTGGAAAAACGATTGTTGTTGTTCTCCATGATATTAACTTTGCATCTGTCTATTCAGATCACATCGTCGCCTTAAAAGAGGGTCAGGTGATCAAAGAAGGAAGCGTTGATGAAGTGATTCAAACAGAAGCACTTGAACACATTTATGACATGCGCATACCGATCGAAGTCATTCGTGGTGAGCGTATTTGCTTATATTTTTCTTGAAAAAATGAAGAGGTGATCAATCATGAAAAAATGGATTTGGATGATAACAGTATTAACAGCGATTGCTGTCCTTGCTGCCTGTGGTAACCAAGGAAAAACAGCGGGAACGAATGAGGAAACCGTAACAGTAAAGGATATGTTGAATAAAGACGGTGTGAAAATCAAGAAAAACCCGAAAAAAGTCGTCGTCTTTGATATGGGAAGTCTCGATACACTTGATAAGCTTGGTGTCAACGTGACAGCCTTACCAAAACAAGTGATTCCTCACTATTTATCTAAATATGAAAGTGACAAATATGAGAATGTCGGCGGGTTAAAAGAGCCAAACTTTGAGAAAATTGCAGAGATGAAGCCTGACTTGATCATTATTCAGCACCGTCAAGCAGATGCATTTGATGAATTTTCTAAATTTGCTCCGACGATTTATATGGATGTAGATAACGCAAACTATATGGAATCATTTAAAAAGAATGCTGAAACATTAGGAAAGATTTTTGATAAGGAAGACAAAGTCAAAAAAGAACTTTCTGCCATTGACCAAAAAGTGGCTTCATTAAAGAAACAAGCCAAAGAGTTAAAGAAAAATGGACTCGTCATTATGGCGAACGACAGCAAAATGACGGCATTTGGTCCTAAGTCAAGATATGGTCTGATTCATGATGTATTTGGCATCACACCAGCAGATCAAAAGCTAGAGCCATCTGATAAACATGGACAAAGCATTTCGTATGAGTATATGGTCAAAACGAACCCAGATTACTTATTTGTCGTGGATCGCGGCGCGGCAATTGGAGAAGAAACGTCTGCGAAACAGCTTGTTGAAAATGATTATGTGAAATCAGTCAAAGCGGTTAAAAACAATCATGTGGTGTATTTAAACTCTGACATGTGGTATTTAGCAGGCGGCGGCCTTGAATCATTGAATGCGATGATTGATGAAGTGAAAAAAGGAATTGAACAAAAGTAATGGATGAAAAGCTGCTCCTATCGAGCAGCTTTTTTATTGTGGATACATAAAAATATGTTGCGTGCAGGAAACTTTCATCAAAATATGTTATAGTGGAACCTACATTGTGAGACTAAGATAGAGTGAGGGTTCGGAAAGGATGAAGGAGAAAACAAGATCAAAAAGAAGGCTAAGACCTTGGGTGAAAGTCGTGCTGTTTATCATGGCATTTGTCATGATCATGGCAGTATCTGTCACAGGATACGCATACTATAAAATTTCAAAAGCGTCGAATAAAGCGCAAGTATCTTTAGAAAGAGGAGAGACCTCGCAAAAGCGTGTGAAAGCTTTTGATCCAGGAAAGGATAGTTTTTCGGTGCTGCTCTTAGGGATTGACAGCCGTCCAGGTGAAACGGTAGACGAAGCAAGAAGTGATGCGGTCTTACTGGCGACGGTGAATCGAACAGACAAAACGATCAAGCTCCTAAGTATTCCTCGTGATTCTTATGTTGATATACCGGGGAGAGGATATGATAAAATTGCTCACGCCCATGCGTTTGGGAGTGCAGATTTATCAGTCAAAACGGTAGAGAATTTGTTAAACATCCCGGTAGACTATGTGATTGCAGGAAACTTTAAGGCGTTTCAAGACATTGTCGATGAGCTAAATGGAATTGACGTAACGATTGAAGATGAAGGCATTGCAAAACAAATGGAGAAGGATTCAAAAGGAAAAGTTCATGTGGAAACAGGCACGCATACGCTCAGTGGTGAAGAAGCATTAGCGTTTGTGAGAACGAGAAAGGCAGATAGTGATCTCATGCGCGGAAAGCGCCAAATGGAAGCACTTCAAGCCATCTTTGAAAAATCCAAATCCATTTCGTCCATACCGTCTTATGACAACATCATTGATACACTTGGAGATAACGTCTCCACCAATTTATCCATGAAACAGTTGATCGGTCTATTCCCTTTACTGAGTTCATTAAAATCAGTGGATACCATCCAGTTAAAAGGGCACGATTACCAGCCTGGGAATGTGTATTACTTTGAGTTAGATGGACCAGGATTAGAAGAAGTGAGACAAGAGCTGAGAAAACAGCTCGAATTATCATAATGGAGAAAGAGCCTGCCGCTGTGGCAGGCTTTTTTTAATAATAGAGGGTTGCAGGCATCGTTGGGTACCACACACCATTTAAAGCAAGCGCCCAGCCATACACCTTTTGACCTGATTCAATCTTGTCCTTTACCGAAGTGAGCGCTTCGTATGAAAAGACTTGATAAGACTGTCCGGTTTTTTTAGCGACAATGACCGATAGAATATTGTCATTGAATACACTTGGCTCTTCGTCCGTACTCGTCCAAGCAATTCGATTATAGTAATTCATGTTGAAAGGATTTTCGAGTGCTTTCACTTCAAACTTTACTCGTTTTCCAACGATAGAAACCGTTGTATAGGCTACACTTGTTATTTGTGTAGATGCTGCTGGGGCTTGTTTTCCTGTTTGCAGTGGTTCTAATGCTGACACTGTGCTTGGCACAAGTAATCCTGCTGCTAAGGTAAGTGCTGTTATTTTTTTGAACATGAGTTGAAACCTCCTAATTTTTGGTATAATAATCAATTCGCCAAAAAGTGAAGAGTTCCTTCTATAAATGTAAAATATAACCATATTATTTTCCTGAATGGAGGAAATAATGGGTGAGCATTTCCTCTACACGATGACGTATACGGGGATTAAAATATTTATGCTTTTCTTCATAGCCATTGATCAGAAATAAATATGTCGTAAATCCTTCATCGTGTTCAATTTGCTGTACGTTCATTTTTTCTTTACGTAACTGTTGTTTCAGTTGATAAAGGGCTTTTTGTGCTTCTTTTAATGAAGAGGTGACTAGCTGAATATATGGTTCATTTAGTTTGAATGTTTGATGTTTTTTAAGGTGCGTCAAATCACGATTGAGGATGGAGATGACCATTGGAAGAAAGATGGCTTGTTCCATCATCTGAAGTTGTACGCTTGATAATCTCGTCATGTCCATGCCTGCTTTCTTTATTTATAGAACATTTGTTCTTATTTATTATATCGGATGAGTTAAAAAATCTCAAGGGGGGGGCTGAGAGGGATTCATTTGTATATTTTTATGTTTTCCATGTAAAATGAAAGATAGACAAACCTTGAAGGAGTCAAACAAGTTGCCATTATTTCTTTCTATATTTACTCATGAAAATATCACATCATTTTTTGAAAGCTACAAGGCTTTTGGACCCATTGTGGCTATATTACTCCCTTTAATAGAAGCATTTCTACCGTTTTTACCTCTCGTGGCATTTGCGGTGGCCAATGCAAATGCTTTTGGGCTATGGGAAGGCTTTTTATTGACCTGGATTGGTGCAAGTGCAGGGTCTATCCTTGTCTTTTTACTGATCAGAAAATTTGGACAGATGAGGATGTTGAACTTTATTAGCAGACACCCTTCTATTCAAAAGCTAATGCTTTGGGTTGAAAAGCGGGGATTTGGTCCGTTGTTTATTTTACTCTGCTTTCCTTTTACACCGTCTGCTGCCGTTAATGTCGTAGCAGGTCTATCAAGAATCAGCGTCTGGCAGTTCTCATTAGCTGCTTTATCAGGGAAGTGTGTCATGCTCTTTATTATTAGTTTTATCGGCTATGACATTTCAGCTTTAGTAAAGAATCCGTTAAGAAGTATTTTTGCGGTTCTAGTCATTGCTTTATTATGGTATGTTGGAAAGAGAGTAGAAAATAGGTTGAATATTCGGATGAGTCAGCGTGAGGACAAAGGAGGCTCTTAATGAAAAAGAAGCCATTGCTATGGTTCATGATTATTACATGCATCGTCTTGTTGTTCCAAGTAAAGAATTTCATGTTTGTCACGTACAAAGTAGAAGGGGTTAGTATGGACCCGACATTTACAGATGGAACAGAATTATTAATTAACAAGTTCTCGCCAAAACTCACGAAAATTAGCCGGTTTGACTATGTATTATTTCATGGCCCTAAAAATCAAATCTTGATCAAACGGGTCATTGGGCTTCCAGGAGAAACAATCAAATATGAAGATGATCAACTGTTTGTTGATGGTGTAAAGTGGAAAGAGCCGTATTTAAAAGAGCAGAAAAAACATAAAATGGGCAACGTCCTAACAGGTGATTTTCAGCTGAAAGCCATCACCGGTCGTCAGAACATACAAAACAATCATTACTTCGTGATCGGAGATAATCGAATACATAGCTTTGACAGCCGGCATTTTGGAACGATCTCAAAGGATCAAGTAGTCGGTGTAAAAAGGAATCATGATGAATAAAAAAGAGCCGCTCTGGATAAGTAGAGCGGCTCTTTCTATTTAGCGGTTTTATAATCAGTCTGTCTTTTTGCCCAGACATGATGTAAGAATCGAAAAAACGGTGGTAACATGGCGATGACCAAAATAATTCTAACGACTTGTACAGCCACAACAAAGGTGGAATCCTCATGAAGTGTAACAGCTGTTGTGGCCATTTCTGCAATACCGCCAGGCGAAAAAGCAAGAATGGCTGTAATGACAGAAATACCTGTTATTTCTGCAATGGCAATTGAACTGAGAACGGTCGCAGCAATCAATCCGGCTGAGCTGACGACTGCCACAATCAAGGTATTTTTTAACCCGACAAACATTTGTTTATTCATTTTTGACCCGATGGTTGCCCCTAGAAATACCTGTGACGCAATGTTTGCTTGGGCTGGCCAGTAAGGAATCAAATCATGACCTGTCAAGGCGCCTGCCCCTACTTGGAGAGCTGCCACACCTAACATACTGCCGATGAGCCAAGGGGCGGGAAAGTGAAGACGCACGGCTAGGCGAGACATCAGCCATGCCCCTAAAATGAGTGCAGCAGTCCAAGAAATGTTTGATATTGTGAAAACGCCTGATGAGAAGGCGCTGCCTTGGGCGACTACCACATCTGATTGGCTTTTTGTATTTAAATAAAATACCGTAAATGGAATGGTCAGTACGACCATTAACACACGTATCGTTTGTACAAGACTCACTACAGCTGTATTTGCTCCAACCTCTTGGGCGATGCCCGGCATAGCGGAAAGACCGCCGGGGGCAGTGCCGACAAAGCTGGTCAGCATATCTGTTTTACTCAGCTTCCATAAGACAAACCCGGAGAGCATGGCTAATAAAATAGAAAAGACGAGCATGAAACTCACGGGAAGCCAATTTTCAGCGAAAATGTGAAGGACTTTCATGTTCATTTTTTGTCCTAGTTCGATTCCGAGAATGAATTGACCAAGGAGTAGCCATCTGCTGTGAATACGTAAGGTATTCTTTCCTTTACGCTGAAACAGGGCGGGGCGGCGCATGGCAATAAATGCAGCTGTCATTAATGTGCCAATCATCCAGCCGATAGACATCCCTGTTAGAGACAAAAGGAATCCACCTAAACCGCTTACCGCAATCAAAATGAGATCGGTTCGAAGGCTGTTTCCTTGCTTCATCACGTATAAACCTTCTTCCTGTATATTTGTTCAGTAAGTGAAATGTTGTTATCTTCACTATAATACAAAAGTCTCTATAAATAAAATACGAATTTTTTTAGTATTTTCATAAGATTATCTTATGGTTAACTCTGTTAGAAAAAAGATTGTTTTTGATATAAATGACATATAATTTTTGTCAAAAACAAATACAATATACAACGATTTTCCCCTATTTTTGTTATCTGTTGACTATCATTTTCAATTACACTACAATGCTTAGTGTGAGGTGATGACATGAAAATTCCTTCTTTTAAATATAACGAAAAGGGATTGAACCGCTTTTTCGGTCCTTTAGAAGGAAGGATTATGGAGATCCTTTATCAAGGTGAGGATATGCCGATTAAAGAGGTACAGCAGAAGCTGTCAGATGAAAAGCCGATTAATTTCAACACGGTCATGACGGTACTCAATCGATTAACCGAAAAAGGAATTGTGGAAAAGAAAACAAAAGGGCGTTCATCTATCTATAACCCTGTTTTAACAAAAGAAGAATTTCTAAATGAGCAAACGAAATGGATTACTCAAGGACTGATGGATGATTTCGGCCCCCTTGCAGTCAATCATATGGTGGACGCAATTGAAAGTGCTGATCCTGAATTACTGAAGGTACTCGAAGCAAGGCTTGCATCCAAAAAAGAGGAGAAACGACATGATTAAAATGAAGTCGAGTCTGCTGTTTTTAGGCGGTATATTGATTGGCTTAGTGATCTTTTACCAGATGGGCTATTATGTACTCTCAAGCTTTTTTGGCTGGAATCAAGCATATAACCTGATCCACGTATGTCAATCTGTTCTCGAATTTTATGGATTCACTCCTTTAAAGTATTTTCTGGATGCGTTCGTCTTGTATACGCTTGGTTTTGCCGTTTTCTATATGACAAAGCAGGTCAGAAAGTATCTTCATTTCAAAAGAAATATGCTGATGGCAGTCGATCAACATTCAACGCAAACTCTATCAGACAAGTATAGAAATGAGATCATTGTGTTTCATTGCCATGAACCGCTTGCTTTCGCAATGGGGATGCTTCGGCCAAAAGTGTATCTCTCAACAGCGCTTATAGACATGCTGGATGAAGGGGAAATCGATGCGGTTGTCTATCACGAATTACATCACAAATACAGCTACGATCCTTTAAAGACTTTCGCTTTCTCTATGCTCACAAAAGTGATTTGGTACATTCCTGTGTTAAAGCATATGAGACAAAGTTACTCCGTTTTTCGTGAAGTCATTGCAGATGACTATGCCATTCAGCAGACAGGGACTGAGCTTGGAGTAGGGCAAGCCCTTTTGAAACTCATTAAAAATAGAACCCAGTTTCAAAAACAAACGAAATTTGCCGTGTCCTTTGGAGACCGAGCATTAAATTTAAGAATCCAAAAAATCTTAAACCCAACATACAACATACCGTTCAATGTACCACTTATCCCAATTGTGACATCAACCATCCTCATGTTGGTCTTAATGATTATGCTCAACTTAAATTACTAATTTTTTTTACGAATGAACATTACATGATGTAGTGTAAAAATGGGAGGAAATCACTATATGAAAACAAATCAAGAAATAGGAACACTTTTTGTTCGCGTCATCTTAGGCATTATTTTCTTTTTACATGGGCTTCAAGCATATCAAGGTGGACTAGGAGGTACTGCGGCATTTTTTGGTCAAATTGGTGTCCCTGAATTTATGGCCTATATTGTCAAAACAATTGAACTGGTTGGTGGAATTGCCCTGATTCTAGGTTTAGGCACACGTCTTTTCGCAGCTTTATTTGTACCAATTATGGCTGTAGCCATTATCACAGTTGGTTTTGCAAGAGGATTTGTGGGCGGTTATGAATTTGAACTTTCTTTAATGGTCATGGCGCTTTACTTGACACTTAGTGGCAGCAAGATGCTTTCGATTGATGGATTGTTAAAACAACAGCAACAAAGCAATGAAGCAAAATTTCATTAAATAACAAAAAACTCCTTCTGCGATTTGTAGCAGAGGAGTTTTTTTATGGTCAAAAGGTCGTTTTATCATTAAAAAAGGAAAAGCGAAGAGTCGTTTTGATGATGACAGCCCTTTATTTCACATATTGAATGAGCAAAAAAGCAATTTCATTTTTTGACGGAACATACGATCTCCTATTAAAATAGGGGTAACTAAGAAACATGGTGCGTTAAAAGATATAGAAACCAGACAGCATGCTGCTGTTCATCTTGAGCAATACGCTTCATTAATTCCTTTGTTCCTTGATCACGGACATAGTCTGATACCGTTAAGTAAAAATCGACTGTTTTTTGTTCGTCTTTAAAGGCAAATAAGAGACCTTCCCTAAATTGGTCTGGACAAGGCTCTGTTATGCTTGGTTTGTGGTTTTTACTAGTCAAAGAATAGTATAGCTTTGTAAATAGCTGATAATGTCTGACTTCATCCTGACGTATTTCTTGAATGATTTTTTTCGCTTCAGGATTTTTTGCTTTTTGTGCAAGTTTTTCATAGCATTGGATCGCAGAATATTCGCCATTGATGGCCTTTTCAAGGTCTGCAATGATCCTTGTGTTTTGGCGCATGTCATATGGCGAGTAGTCATAATAACCGTAATACATGATATTGCCAGCCTCCTTTTAGATCATGATGGTTTATGATATGAAAAGAGTCGGGAAAGGTGCCTATTTTCTTTTCAATCGGAGGAGAAAGGGAAGGTGATAGGAAAATAGCTATTTACCTTTATTTTCGCTAGAATATGAGTACATAAGAAAGGTGTTGTGGAACGTGGAGATTCAGTTTTTAGCAGGCAGATCGGGGAGTGGAAAAACGACTGCAATTCTAGAAGAAATCAAAGAACAACTGCGGCTTGATCCGCTGGGTCCGCCAATCATTTTTTTAGTCCCGGATCAAATGACATTTTTAATGGAATATGAGCTTGCAAAAACGTCTGAAGCTGGTGGAATGATCAGGGCCAAAGTCTTTAGTTTTACTCGGCTTGCCTGGTCTATATTACAGCAGACTGGCGGTGCGAACCGTCAATTTGTCACAAGCACAGGGATTCAAATGCTCTTAAGAAAAGTAATAGAAGAACAGAAAGACAAGTTTAAGGTATTCAAAAAGGCGAGTGATAAACCGGGATTTGTTGAGCAAATAGAAAAGACGATGGCTGAATTCAAAAGGTACTGTATGATGCCGGAGGATATTGAAAAAATCTCGGCATCCAGCATGCATTCAGAGTATACAGAAGAAAGACGTGCGGCGGAAAAATTGCATGATCTTCATGTTCTTTATCAGCAGATGGAGCAGCATCTGCAAGATGAGTATGTGCACTCAGAGGATTACTTGACACTTCTGGCTCAGCAAATTCCTTTATCAGAAGAATTGAGAGGGGCACACATTTATATAGATGGTTTTTATCAGTTTACCCCCCAGCAGCTTCTTGTCATTGAACAGCTTTTGCTACATGCCGAAAAAATAACAGCTGCATTCACAGTGGATCGTTCCTATCATGACACGCAGCCAAATGAACTTGATTTATTTCGCATGACAGGTAAGACATATTCCCAGCTTTATCAGTTGGCCAAAGAGTGCGGAGCGGCTATTTCTGAGAACATTTTGGAGAGAAATAAACGGCATCTTCATACCCCAGATCTAGCTTATTTAGAAAATCAATATGAACAGAGACCTTTGCAGCCATATCAAGAAGAAACGCCTCACCTTACCGTATCGAAAAGTGCAAATAAACGAGCTGAAATTGAGGGAGTAGCGAGAGATATTCTTGATTTAGTAAGAGGTGAAGGTCTTAGGTTACGAGACATCTCAATTGTTGCAAGACATGTAGACGACTATAAAGATACGTTAAAAGAGGTGTTTCGAGATTACGATATTCCTTTCTTTATTGATGGAAATGAATCGATGCAGTATCATCCGCTCATTGAGTTCATTCGTTCGAGCCTCGATGTCATAAAAGGGAACTGGCGGTATGAGGCGGTGTTTCGCTGTGTGAAAACGGAGTTCTTATTTCCGCTTGAACTCGCTAAAAACAAAGCAAGAGAACAGGCGGATCAGCTTGAAAACTATTGTATTGCTTACGGTGTAAAAGGTGAACGCTGGACGAATGGTTCACGCTTTCATTATCGCCGCTTTCAATCATTAGATGAAGATTTTGGACAAACCGATCAAGAAATAGAAATGGAGCAAATGCTGAATGATGTAAAAGAATGGATTGTTCCGCCTCTCTTTCAATTGCAAAAAAGATTGAAAAAAGCGCAAAAGCTAAGAGACATGGTGGAGGCAGTGTATGTCTTTCTAGAGGAAGCCCAAGTGCCAGAAAAGCTTGAAAAGGCAAGGATTGAGGCAGAAGAAGCAGGCAGGTTAGCTGAAGCGATGCAGCATGGGCAAGTGTGGGATGCTGTCATTCAATTGATGGATGAATTTGTTGAAATGCTGGGCGAGGAGGAGCTCTCATTTCCATTATTTCAACAGATGATAGATACAGGACTGTCCTCTCTCAAGTTCGCTTTGATTCCCCCTTCACTTGATCAAGTGTTTATCGGAAGTATGGATTTATCCAGAATGTATCAAGTAAAGTGTACGTTTGTCATTGGAGTAAATGATGGGGTTATACCTGCACGACCCTCTGATGAAAGTGTATTGTCTGAAGACGACCGGGAATGGTTAAAACGGGCAGGAGCAGAGCTGGCAGAGACAGGGAAGGAACGGCTGCTGGATGAACAATTTTTGATATATCAAGCGCTGTCCAGTCCATCGCACTACCTGTATGTATCCTATTCAGCTTCAGATACGGAAGGGCGGTCTCTTTTGCCTTCGACCCTCATCAAGTATTGTGAGGAACTGATGCCAAACCATCAGCAAGCCCTCTATGTGTTAGATCCAGAGCAGTTGGAAGATCAGGAGCAATTAAAATTTGTAACAAACGAGCATGTCTCGTTATCCTATACCGTTTCGCAGCTGCAACAATGGCTCAATCAATATCGGATCAGCGGCGTATGGTGGAGTGTATATAATCATTTGATGACCTCGTCCAACCGCGACGTATCAAAAAAAATCATGTCCAGCTTGTTCTTTACAAATAGAGCGAAACGTTTAAATCCGAATGTCACAAAAGAACTTTACGGTGACCATATTCAGGGGAGTGTTTCAAGAATGGAGAAATTCAATGCATGTGCATTTTCTCATTTTGCTTCCCACGGGTTAAAACTAAAAGATCGACAATTTTACAAATTAGAAGCACCTGATATCGGCCAGCTCTTTCACTCGGCTTTAAAACTGATTTCAGATACGCTTGTTGAACAAAAAAAGGATTGGAAAAACTTAACGAAGGAAGATTGTGTGACCTACTCAAGGCATGCAATTGAACAGCTAGCTCCACGTCTACAAAAAGAAATTTTATTAAGCTCTAATCGGCATGCTTATATAAAAGAAAAGCTTCAAAAAATCCTCATCAGGGTGTCTTCTATATTAAGCGAACATGCAAAAGTGAGCGGATTCTCTCCGGTTGGACTTGAGTTAGGTTTTGGAGGTCAAGGACCTCTGCCGCCGTTTACTTTTCAATTAAAAAACGGCTGCACGATGGAGCTTGTTGGAAGGATTGACCGAGTGGATAAAGCAGAAGGATCAAAAGGACTTCTTTTAAGAATTGTCGACTATAAGTCCAGTGAGAAGGGGCTTGATCTAGCAGAAGTTTACTACGGTTTAGCCTTGCAAATGCTCACTTATTTAGACCTGACCATTACGTATTCTAAAGAATGGCTTGGCATGGAAGCGACACCGGCAGGAATTTTATACTTCCATATTCATGACCCGCTGATTCAAGCGCCTATTCCGCTCGCAGAAGATGCGATTGAGCAGGAAATATTGAAGAAATTTAAAATGAAGGGTCTATTGCTCGAAGATGTGGAAGCAGTGAAGTTGATGGATCAAACACTCGAATCAGGAAGATCACAAGTCATCCAAGCTGGTTTGAAAAAGGATGGTTCTTTCCGATCTGACTCTGCGGTATTAAGTGAAGATCATTTTCACATTCTCACAAAACACGTTCGGCGAACCTTTGAAGAGGCAGGAGAAAGAATTACAAGCGGTGAGGTAGAGATAAACCCATATAAATTAAAGGATCAAACCCCTTGCCGTTTTTGCTCCTTTAAGTCTATTTGCCAATTTGATGAATCAATAGAAGATAATGAATTTAGGGTGCTCACCTCTGAGAAGGATGATGTCATGTTAGACCGGATCAAAAAAGAAGGGGATCAGTATGCAAATACCAAAACCGAATAACAGTACTTGGACAGATGACCAATGGAACGCCATCGTTTCAGAAGGACAAGATATTCTTGTTGCTGCGGCGGCAGGGTCAGGGAAAACAGCGGTCTTGGTTGAACGGCTCATTCGAAAAATGACTCGGCCGGAGCAGCCAGTTGATGTGGACAGGCTGCTCGTAGTGACTTTTACCAATGCTTCAGCAGCAGAAATGAAGCACCGGATCACTGAAGCACTTGAAAAAGAACTATCTAAAAACCCTGGTTCCCTTCATATGCGGAGACAACTGTCACTTATGAATCGTGCCAATATTTCTACCTTGCACTCCTTTTGTTTGCAAGTTCTCCGTACCTTTTATTATGAGATTGACCTTGATCCAGGTTTTCGTTTGGCTGATCAAACAGAAGGAGAATTATTAGGAGATGAAGTGTTAGATGAACTGTTTGAGGATGAGTATAAGGCTGGAAAGCCGTCATTCTTTGAACTCGTTGATCGTTACACATCTGATCGGCATGATTTAGATCTTCAATGGCTTGTCAAAAGAATTTATGAGTTTTCTAGGTCACATCCAGCGCCCGAACAATGGATGCGGGCATTCCTTTCTCTTTATGATGTGGATACACAGACAAAGGTAGAAGAGTTACCCTTTTATCCATATATCAAAGAGGACCTTTCTCTCGTTTTAAGAAACTGTCAGGAACTGCTGGAACAAGCGCTCACTTTATCAAAAGAGCCGGGCGGTCCAGCACCGAGAGCAGAGAATTTTATAGATGATTTAGAGCAAGTAAATGAATTAATAAGGCATCAAGATGATTTTGGAACACTTTATGAGCTTTTGCCAAACATCAATTTTAAAAGGTTAAAGACTTGCAAAGGGGATGACTATGACCCGGCTCTGTTAGAAAAAGCAACAGATGCACGCAATCAAGCCAAAAAACAATTAGAAAAGCTAAAAGATGAATACTTTATGCGCAGTCCCGATCAGCATTTAAAAAGCTTGGCTGAAATGAAGCCAGTTGTAGAAACACTTGTAGAGCTTGTGATTCAATATGGAGAGCGTTTCGAGAGAGCAAAACAAGAAAAATCAATCGTAGACTTTTCTGATCTAGAACATTATTGTTTGCGCATTTTAGCGAAGCAGGACGCAGAAGGAAATCTCATTGAAACAGAAGCGGCTAAGTACTATCAACAGCAATTTGAAGAAGTACTCGTGGATGAATACCAGGATACAAACCTTGTCCAAGAAACGATTTTAAAGCTCGTGTCTAAAGGAAAACATCCTGCCGAAGGCAACCGCTTTATGGTTGGTGATGTGAAGCAGTCCATTTATCGCTTTAGACTTGCAGAGCCGATGCTCTTTTTAAATAAATATAAACAATTTAAAGAAGACAGCAATGAAACAGGTAAAAGAATTGATCTAAATAAAAACTTCCGCAGCCGGGCTGATGTTTTAGACAGTACCAACTTTCTGTTCAAACAGCTGATGGGAGAAACGGTTGGAGAAATTGAATATGATGAACAAGCTGAATTAAAGCTTGGAGCGAGTTATCCGCAAAGCGAAGACACGTCGACAGAAATGCTTCTTGTTCATTTAGATCAGCACGACACAGAAAGCGATGAAGAACGAGAAGAGCTAGAGACGGTTCAATTTGAGGCGAGAGTGATTGCAAAGAAAATAAAAGAATTGGTAGAACAGCCTTTTCAAGTGTACGATGCAAAACAGCAGCTGACCCGCAACTTGCAGTATCGAGACATTGTGATCTTGCTTCGCTCAATGCCGTGGGCTCCGCAAATGATGGAAGAGTTGAAGAAGCAGGGAATCCCTGTTTATGCGAATCTTTCCTCAGGTTATTTTGAAGCTACAGAAGTATCTGTCATTCTTTCTTTGTTAAAAGTGATTGATAATCCATATCAAGATATTCCGCTCGCTGCTGTTTTAAGGTCACCTCTTGTTCATTTAGACGAAAATGAGATGGCACTGATTAGAACAAGTGATAAAAAAGGCACTTATTATGACGCTGTGAAGGCATTTATGAGTGTGACAAACTCTGATCATCCGACATGCAGAAAGCTGGAGCGTTTCTTCCTTCAATTACGCAAATGGCGTGATTTTTCTATTCAGCATTCGGTAGCAGAACTGATTTGGGAAGTGTACCGAGATACACAATATCTAGATTATGTCGGCGGGATGCCAGGAGGTAAGCAAAGACAGGCAAACCTTCGGGCTTTATATGATCGAGCGAAACAGTATGAAAAGGCTGCATTTAGAGGGCTGTTTCGATTTCTTCGATTTATTGAAAGAATGCAAGAGCGTGGAGATGATCTTGGAGCAGCAAAAACGTTCAGTGAAACAGAGGATGTTGTCCGCATGATGACCATTCATAGCAGTAAAGGACTCGAATTCCCTGTTGTGTTTACTGCAGGACTTGGCAGGAACTTTAATATGATGGATTTAAACCAGTCCTATTTGCTCGATAAAGAATTAGGTTTTGGCAGCAAATATATTCATCCTGAGCTGAGAATTAGTTATGCAACATTACCGCTGATCGCGATGAAAAAAAAGATGAGAAAAGAACTATTATCTGAAGAACTGAGGGTTCTATATGTGGCGCTCACAAGGGCGAAAGAAAAATTATTTTTAGTCGGTTCTGTCAAAAATCAAGTGAAAGCTTTAAGCAAGTGGCAAAATGCCGCAAACGGAGACGACTGGCTTCTCCCTGATTTTGAACGTTATCAAGCGAGAACATACTTAGATTTTATTGGCCCTGCTCTTATCCGTCATCAAGCGATGTCTTCTCTTTTAGAAGAATCGAGAGAAGTCGTTCTCTCTCATCCATCATCATTTTCTATCACCTTTCATCAAGCGTCCGATCTTCTACAAGAAGACATGTCACTTGAAAAACAAAAACAAGACGAAGTGGTACAAGCATTAATGGAAGGTGTGCCTGTTCAAGGATATGGCGATTACGAGGAGGAAGTAAAAGAAAGACTTACATGGCGTTATCCATATTTAGCGGCCTCCCAAGTAGGGACAAAGCAGTCAGTTTCTGAGATCAAAAGAATGAAAGAAATACAGGATGAATACAGTGTGCCTTCTTCCATTCGAAAAGCTCATGCGACACTTTACGAACGACCGGCTTTTATGAAGAAAAAAACACTCACAGCCGCAGAACAAGGGACGGCCATGCATACAGTTATGCAGCATATCCCTCTTCCTTCAAATGAACCATATGATGAATCTCGTGTAGAAGAGCTGCTCCATTCTTTAAAAGAGAAAGACTTACTAACAGATGAACAAATCCAGTCCATCAATCGAGAAGGAATTGTGGCCTTCTTTTCTACTGCTATTGGTCAAAAACTGCGGAAAGCGGACTGGGTGAAACGAGAAGTATCGTTTAGTATGGTTTTACCGGTTAAAGAGGTATACAGCCATATTGATGCAGAAGGTGAACCTGTGCTCATTCAAGGAATGATTGATTGTTTATTTGAAGCAGATGGCAAGCTCTATTTACTTGATTATAAAACAGATCGAGTGACTGGCAGATTCTCAGGTGGATTAGAGGAAGCTGAAGCGATGTTAAAAAAACGCTATGAAACGCAAATATCGTTGTATACAGCAGCGGTAGAACGTTTAACAAACAGAACATTAGAGGAAAAAATCCTTTATTTCTTTGATGGAAATCTAGAAATTTCTTTATAGGTGGAATGAATGAGAGGTGAATCACATGAGGATTCTGCATACAGCGGATTGGCATCTAGGGAAAACCCTAGAAGGCCGAAGCCGGCTTGAGGAGCAAGCGGAGTTTTTAGATGAATTAAATCAAATCGTCAAGGATGAACACATTGATGTCATTGTGATGGCAGGCGATGCCTTTGATACAGTGAACCCTCCTGCTCGCGCAGAACAGCTTTTTTATGAAAGTCTGTCTGCATTATCTGATAAAGGAAAGCGTCAGGTGGTTGTGATCTCTGGCAACCATGATAACCCAGACCGTTTATCAGCCGCATCTCCTTTAACGAATGAGCAGGGGATTCATTTAATTGGATATCCGACTAATGATTTAATTCATGTCGATGTTCCTTCTGCAAGTGAACGTCTATCTATTGCCGCACTCGCTTACCCGTCCGAAGCAAGGCTAAACGAGGTGCTGGCTGAAACATTTGAAGAGAAACTGCTTCGTGATCAGTACAATTTAAAAATACAACAAATGTTTCAACATTTAAGCAACCAATTTCAGGCGGATACGGTCAATATCGCAACAAGTCATATTTATGTGGCAGGTGGCAGTCAAACGGATTCGGAAAGGCCGATTGAAGTGGGAGGCGCATATACCGTTGCGGCCGAAAGTCTGCCTGAGGCGGCTTGTTATGTCGCACTGGGGCATTTGCATCGCCCCCAAACCATTAAACGTGCCAAAACGATTGCCCGCTATTCTGGATCTCCACTTGCATACAGCTTTTCTGAAGCAGGCTACGCCAAATCAGTCACCATTGTGGATGCAAAACCGAATGAAACAGCAAGCTGGAAAGAAGTGTTTTTATCAAGCGGTAAACCACTTATGAAGTGGAAGGCGACTGAAGGGCTGAGCCAAGTACACAGTTGGCTGGATGAAAAGCGGGATCTTCAAGCCTGGATTGATTTAGAGATTCACTTAACAGATCAGCTGTCGATCGAACAAATTCATCAGCTTAGAAAACAGCATAGTGGATTTGTCCATATTAGACCAAAGTTTAAAGAGTTACAGCAAAAAGAAGAACAAAAACAAGTGGAAAAGCTCTCGATTGAAGAGCGGTTCGTGAAATTTTATGAGCGTCAGACAGGTGGAGGTCTACCTGATGAAAAAACCGTCAAGCTATTTTTAGAGCTTGCCAATGACATGCAAGAGGAGGAAGCGAATTGAAGCCGATCACGCTAACCATTAAAGGACTTCATAGCTTCAGAGAAGAGCAAACCATTGACTTTAGCTCCTTATGTGATGCAGGTGTGTTTGGTATTTTTGGACCGACTGGAAGCGGAAAATCGTCCATATTAGATGCCATGACACTAGCACTCTATGGCAAGGTCGAACGTGCACTCAATAATACGCATGGTATTTTGAACCAAGCTGAAGAAAAGCTGTCTGTCTCCTTTACGTTCGCTTTGCAAAGGGAACACCATATTTCTTATAAAGTGGAACGTGCCTTTAAAAGGGCAGATGAAATGAAGGTTAGAACGACGTTATGCCGATTGATTGAAATTGGTGATACGCAGACAGTTCTTGCAGATAAAGCAAGTGAGGTCAATCGTAAAATAGAAGAATTACTTGGTTTAACCATTGACGATTTTACGAGAGCGGTTGTTTTACCCCAAGGAAAGTTTGCGGAATTCCTTTCATTGAAAGGAGCCGACAGACGCCAAATGCTGCAGCGTTTGTTTAATTTGGAGAAATATGGTGATCAGCTTGTCAAACGTTTACGCGCAAAGGCTCAAAATCACTATGGACAGAAAAACGAACTGCTGGCTGAACTGACTGGATTAGGAGAAGCTGGTCCAGAGGCATTAGCGAAAGCTAAAGAAGCAGCTGCGCAGGCGCAAGCTATTTTTCTTGAGAAAAAACAAACGCGGGACGAAGCGTTCACTGCTTTTACAAAAGCGCAAGCCATCTGGCAGTATCAACAGGAACAAGAAGCGTACGAGAAGGAACAACACAACCTCAATCTGCTGGCATCTACGATGGAAGAGAAAAAGAATCAACTTCACATTGCAGAGCAGGCAGAGACATTAAAGCCTTATGCGGATGCATTAACAAAGGCTGAAAAGCAGCTCTCTCAAGCATCAAAAGAGAAGCAGGAAGCAGAAAAACATTTACTTCATCAACGAACGATCTATGATCAAATGACGCAGGAGTATGAGCAAACGCGGCAAAAGAAAATGGAAAATGAGCCAGAGCTTCTTCAAAAGAAAGAGCAGCTGATTCAATTAAAAGAAATTGAACGAAAAAAAGAAACAGCTCTTCAGGAAAAGACCGTACTAGAGCAGCAAAACCATGAAAAAGCGCAGCAATTGACTCAAAAAAAAGCGGAAGCCGAAAACGTGCAATCTTTATTAGAGCGTGCGCTTGCGAAACAAACACAGTTGAAGCATGAGCTGGAACAATTACAAGTCTCTGTCAAAGAGCGAAAACTTGTACAAGACGCACTTCGTTTCAGTGAAAATGTTCAAAGAATGAATGTGAGCATTCAAAAGGAAGAACAAAAGATTGAGGAGCTAAGACAGCGTTCAGCACAGGCGACACAATCGTATGAAAAGCTTCAAAAACAGCAAAAAGATCATCATGAAAAAATAAATCAATCGTTTCAAGCGATAGAACAATTGTATTTTTATGTATGTGAATTTGAACGAGGTCTTACAGAATGGAGTCATAAAGAGCAGGACAAAAAACAAGAAAAATTAAAACAGCGCGATGTTGTCAGATCGGCAGAATTAAGAAAAGAATTAGCGGCAGAGCTAGTAGACGGTGAACCATGTCCTGTTTGTGGATCGATTCATCATGATCCAAAGGCTGTGATAGACAATGTCCATGAAGAAACGGTTGCCCAAATTGATGAATGGATTGTAAAAATGGATAAAGAGCTCAAGCTGGCAGAGGAATATGCTAGAGACATGTTTGCTGCAAAGCAGCTGCTTGAAACGCATGCCAATCAATTAGTTAAACAGTTCTCCTTTTTATCTCAAAAAGCCCCCGATTCGGAAGTAGCTGCAGCAGTAGAAGTAGTACAGAATCCGCAGTCTTTGCAACAGCTGATTCAAGAATGGAAAGGCGTAAAACAAGATATTCAAGCAATCGAAAGCAAACGAGCTCGTTTAATGGACGTTACTTATGATCAAGCGGCAGAAATGAGCAAAGTCAAAGATCAACTGACATTTGAGCAGCAGCGCATACAAGAACTAGACATGCTGATCAAGGAGCTTCGATCTGAGCTTTCCGAACAACTGACGCAATTTGAACAGACCTTTCCTCACCTGACAATCAACCAAGTGCAGGAAATGCAGCAACAAATTGACGAAAAGGATCAACAAGCGGAAGGTTATCAAGAGCGTATTGAGAAGAGTATTTCTTTTCTAGAGGAAAAACAGCAGGCAAAAGAGCATCTGCAAACAGCCATATACGATCTAGAGAAGGAACTCGATAAGCTGGCGCATCAGCTGGGAAGCCAGCAACACCTGATCGATCAATATGAAACAGATTTACAGCGATATCCTTTAAAAGCCGCTTCTCTTTCTGATGAACTGGACGAAGTTCAACAATCTCTTGTTCATCTAAATGAAAAAGAACAGCAATCGTACGAGCAATTTAAGCATGCACAGCAATTATTTAGTGAGGCGCAAAGCCATTTCTCAAGCAGTGAACGTCAGCTCCAAGAGGCTAAGCGGCGAAAACAAGAAGCTGAGAAAGCGTGGCAAAAAGAAACAGCATCTACTCCTTTTGCTCATCCTCAGGAGATAGCACCTGCTTTAATGGATCGATCTGTACGTCTTACAGTCAAACAGGAAATTGATGAATTTGAGGATAAAAGAAAGCAATGTGCAGCAAACTTAAAGCGAATTTCGGAACTGTTAAAAGGTGAGTCGCTGGATGAAGACGAGTGGACAGATATTCAACTAAAAAAAGAAGCGGCGGAAAAAGCGCTTGAAGAAGCGACAGCGCTGAGTGGATCTGCACAAGAGCATCTGCGAGTGATTGAAGCAAACCATCAACGCTTTGCAAGCATTCATGAACGTCTTGAAGAACTGCAGCAAGAAATTGACCGGCTGGATAAGCTTCAAACTGTGTTTAAAGGGAATACATTTGTTGAGTTCCTAGCAGAAGAACAGCTAGAAAGTGTCAGCCGTGATGCTTCTCATCGTCTTGGGATTTTGACAAGACAAAGATATGCCATTGAAGTCGATTCAGAGGGCGGTTTTGTGATGCGGGATGATGCCAATGGAGGTGTCAGACGTCCGGTATCCAGCTTGTCTGGGGGAGAAACTTTCCTGACGTCTTTAGCACTTGCTCTTGCTCTGTCTGCACAAATTCAGCTGAGAGGTGAGTTCCCGCTGCAATTCTTCTTCTTAGATGAAGGATTTGGTACACTCGATCAAGACTTGTTAGATACGGTGATTACAGCATTAGAGAAGCTGCAGTCTCAAAATTTAGCTGTTGGTGTGATCAGCCATGTGGAAGAATTAAAGATGAGACTGCCAAAGAAACTGATTGTCCACCCAGCAGATCCAAGCGGGAAAGGAACAACAGTCTCGATGGAATTAATGTAAAGTGAGGTGATCTCAGGATGGCAAAGCAAACGATTGGATTATGTGAGCTGTGCGGAAGACAAGAGGTCGTCCTTACGGAACATCACTTGACCCCAAAAGAAGAGGGCGGGGCCTTTCTACCGACTGCCTTCCTGTGTATCCCTTGCCATAAACAAGTACATGCTCTTTATACAAACCAGGAGCTTGCCGCACGTTTGAATACGCTGGATGCACTAAGACAAGATGAAAAGCTTGTTCCGTACATCAAATGGATTCGAAAGCAGCCGGCAAGCAAGCTGGTCAAAACAAAGAAATCAAGACAACGCAGAAAGAAATGAGCATAAAAAAGCGCTCCTCTAAATGAAATGAGTGTAGAGGAGCCGCTTTATGCATTGCCTACCATATTCTGATCATTTAAGTCAGGATCCACATAGTTGGTGGCGCTAATGCCATTATTTAAAATCAAGAAATCTCCGGTATTCCCCGCTCCAGAGCCTAAAGCAGATTTTGAAGAACTTTTAGGCGAAAGATAAAATGAGTCACCGACGTTTACGACGCCCCCAGAAATCGAGTTAATGTAAATGGGTCCGACAATTGCTGGCATAATCGACATCCTTTATTCGAAGTCATATCACCATCATATGCGAAGGTAGGTCCAATTGTGAGTTTGGCGGATGTTCGTCATTGTTGCTAAATAACTCTCGAATATGCTTCACTCGCGCAACGGCATTTATTCCGCACGTAGAGCCAATTTGATAGATAGAGGAGGAAGAGACCCCTTCTACATGAATGGACGACACTTTAATGAGAGGCTTTTCATGATAAAAGGCCGTTCTAACCGCTCGTTCTGGCAGCATCAATGGGATCGGCTCATAATACACTTCAAATTCTTTTGCATCTAGGTTTTCAGCTTCATTTCCATAAAACAAACTAATGGTTCGCTGAACAGCTAACACCTTCACGTTCGGGCATAGCTCTTGTGTATCACCAATTTGAACAACACTCGCAATCCCGACAGAATTCACCTTCGAGAACTTTACTTGAGATGTGCGCTTGATCATTATCGAGGGGCTAGAGGAACAAACGGGCCAATAATTAATGATTCTGGCGGTGTATCGAAAATCGATGACAGTTGTACGTGATCCGTGTCCCCGATAATAAATAGGGAAGAGGACGATACCCCAACTACTTTAATGCTTCCGGTTTCGATGTTGCGGTTGACGACTGTGAAATTCATCCGTTTTCCTCTCCTTTCGTTTCATTTGGAATATGGGCTAAAAAGTGTTCGATTGCCCGTTTGACATCATGTTTCACGTATTCAGCAATTTGCTCGGAACGTTGAAGCGGGGTCATATCTTCCCTTTGTGGCAGCTGCCCCGCATAATATTTGATTCTGCTGTCTATTTGTTTTCGAATGTCCTCAATGATATGGTGTTTGTTGCTTTCATCAAGCGAGCCTTCGTATCGCTGCTCTAGTTCTTCAAGAAGCTGCGGTGCTTCTTCATTTAAGAATGCATCGACAAGCTGGCGTGTTTGATTGAAAAATTGATCAGCCATTTCTTGCTGCATCATTCCAATTCCCGGGGTTGTTGTTTGGCCCACTTCAAAATTTTGAACACTATTTGGATCAGATGGATTGAGGCCGATATTTAATGTGCCTTCCAGCCGCTCGATTTTCAGTTGATCAAATTGATAATCAATCCGTTCAATCGTTGTTGTCGGTTTATCTTTGATCATTTGCATTTCCTGCTGAAGCTCGTTAAGCCTTTTTTCAAGCATCATGATTTGCTGTGTTTGCTTTTGAATGATGCCATACATTTGTGAAGCGCTGTTTTGATAGTCATACATATGCATACACCTCCGGGGATTGCAGATGAACTTATGTTGTTGGTGACTGAAGCGGTACAAAAGGTGCCGTGCTTGCGCCCTGAGACTCTTCAATTCCTTGTGTGCCTGCTGCGGCAGGTGCTGCTTCTACGTAGCTACCAGTGTTATACAGATTGGAGAGTGCTTTGATTGATCCAGCACTGCCGATTTGAAGAACGGATGAGTTACTCACAGACTCCACACGTAAGTAATTAATTTGTATCGCTTGATTAATATAGAAGTTCAATGGATTCTCACTCCTTACAAGTTACCAACAAGCGGTTGATCAATGACATCACTATCATACGTATTTGTCACACTTTTATAGTTGCTAATGCGTAATTGATCACCAGTGTTAAAACTGCCTGCGCCGGCAAACGTTTTAACCTGACTATTTGGAGAAATGGTGATGCAATCTCCAACATGAACGACTCCGCTCGTTCCGACGGCATTTACTTTAAAGGCTCCAACAATAGCCGGCATAGCGGTGCACATCCTTTAGAAAAATAGGGCACTTCGTTTTTGGGCGTTTCACCATAGCTTATGATGGGTCTTTTAATATGTGATTGTCTTTTTGAAGAACTTTGATGAGAGGAATGAAGTGTATGGTTTACCCTTTATTCGAGCATTCTTTAGAGGTGGTTTTGATGCCTTTATTTAAGAGTGTGTCAAGCTCTTGACTGCACCTGATGGTTTCTTCGGCATTCATTCCGAATTTTTTTGCGGTCTCAATTAAATGTAATCTTTTTTGTTCAATTTCATAATTGATCATAACGGACGCCAACTCTCACATTTTTTATCAAATAGAAGGATATGGTTAGTATACCCTATTTTTCTATAAAAAAAGCTCTTTCGTCAATATGAGAACTAAAGTGACAAAATTCGAAAGTGTCTTTACAGGTGCGATGTCTCTTTTTTAATCTCAGTTTGTAAATAACGTCGTCTTTTGTTGATATACTGTCGGATTAATTCTCGCTCTGAACGCAGCATGTCTTGTCGGTTTTTCGTATATGGATCATCTCCAATTCGCTGCTCAATCGAAGCATGCCATGTCTCAATGATGGGGAGAAGTCGTTTTTCTAAAAAATGTGTATCTAGTACGTGCTGGAAAAGGGCATAATAGTCTCTTTTAAATGCAGGGATGTCTAGTAATCTAGCGGTTAATGTATTGAAACCGCTGACTGGAATATAATCAAACGCCATTTCTTCTCCGTGAATATCACGCCCCCAAGTCGCATCATAATCCCAAGGCATTACTTGAAACCTTCCTTGATCATTCACATAAAGGGCATAGTTATGAACAAAGCCATCAAAATTTTGGGTACACACGACACCAATGAGCCAGCGGAAATATTGTGTCACATCAAGATACTGCTCAATCTTATTTGCAAACGTGTCGTCCCTTGCGGTGTTCAAAAAGTAAATAAATTCACTCAGCTGCTTGTCGTGTTCAGGTGTTCCTGTTTTTTTCTCATAACCGAGAAGAAGATGTTTTTTAGGCTTTTTATCAAATGAACTTAAAAGAGAGAAATTGGCGTCATCATCTACAGCATAATAAATGCCGCCTCCATGCAGCTGTCGTTTTTGGAGGAACAGCTCATCTACAGATTCTATTTTTAAATAAATGCCTTCTTTTCTTCCATTAATGGTCAGAAACACATGAGAAGCGGACGGGCTGAACACACCCATTTGTTCAAAGAAATAAAAAGACAGCCTGTTGCGAATGAAAGAAGGATCATTGTACTCTGCATTTAAGTGAAAAAGGGATTCGCCCTGTCTTTGCTTTGGTTTTCGATATTCAATTTGATAGGATTTTTTCTTGAGCTTTCGGATGTGTGATCCTCGGTATGAGGCATAAATATGTGACTTCGTTTGGCCGGTTTTCAGAATGGCCTCGACGGGTTCATCGTTCCATACGTCCTTTTTTAATTCCATGAGATCTTTTGGATGAATCCAGATATCCAGTTGTTTTAAAGGTTCTGTGTCCATGCGTTCATCACCCTCCTATATCTCCTCCACTATATGAAAATGAAGGAATGTCCTGTACCTGCTGGTAGGTATTCATGGAGTTTTCTAAGAAAGAGGCATTCGCCAAGAACACTTGTCTATCGAGTCTCGTAACATAAAGCAGAGAAGATAAACAGCTTCGTCTGTTTGTTTTGTCAGAGCACAGATTGGGAGGGGAATTGTTCGTGAGCACATTTGATCATTCGCATATTGAACATGCAGTTGATTCACTTCGAAGTGAGGGGCGTGATCAACACTTAGATCGTGAACCAGAATCGGGACATTCGCACAAATCATCTCGTTCTCGTCATTCAAATCGCCGTCACTGGTTCTTTGGTGGAGGCGGCTGCCGTAAGTCACATCGCAGCAAAAAAAGCCATAAAAGCTATCGTTCTAAAAAAAGCTATCGCTCTAAAAAAAGTCGCTGCTCAAAGAAAAGTGTAAAGAGCGAGAAACCATGTAAAAGTAAAAAGTCACATAAAAGCAAAAAGTCTTGCCGTAGCAAAAAGAGTGAACCAAAAAAATCATGCCGCAGCAAACACAGATCACATCATAAGAAAAGCTGCCGCAAATCACACCGTAGCCATCGATCTAAACGTTCTCATCACAAACGGAGTCACTCTTGCCGAAGATGCGGGAAGAAAAAACATCATTCCCGCCATCAAGGAAATGTTGATCGTAAATGGGATCAAGGGAATATGTGGGAGTATCGACGCTACCGCTAAATGTCAGGTCTTCATTTTTGAAACCCTTTTTAAAAGAGAGTATGATAAAAAAGGGTTTTTTTTATTTCGTAGAGAAATAAAAATGAGACATCATAATGTATTGAAATGAAGATTGTGAGGGGAAGACATGAAGTTTTTTACAGGTGAGATACATAACAGATTGTTTATCGGGGTCGTCATTGATGATGAATGGGTGATGGACGTCAAAAAGGCAGAAGCAAAACTATTTGAGCTAGAAACATTGCCAAACTCTTTATCTGAATGCATCAACATGGGGGACAAGTTTGTCGAACACGTCAAACAGCTTCTTGATTGGGCGGAGAAAAAAGAAGAAGACCGCGGCTCTTATGTCTATCCGCTTTCGGACGTGACACTCCATGCACCGATTCCAAAACCAACGAAAAACATCATGTGTGTTGGGAAAAACTATCAAGATCACGTCATGGAAATGGGAAGTGCGGCAGATATTCCTAAAGACGTGATGATCTTTACAAAGGCGCCTACCTCTGTTGTAGGGCATGAAGCGGACATTCTTCTCCATGAAGATGTGACAAGTGAATTGGATTACGAAGGGGAGCTTGCCATTGTCATTGGCAAAACAGGAAAGAATATTGCTCCTGAAGAGGTCCAAGATTACATTTTCGGTTACACCATTTTAAATGATATAACGGCAAGAGATTTGCAGAAAAAACACAAACAATTTTTCATCGGAAAAAGCTTAGATACAACTTGTCCAATGGGACCTTATATCGTTCACAAGTCAGTGATCGAGGATCATGGAGCACTCCATGTGGAAACAAAGGTAAACGGAGAGGTTCGTCAGTCTGCCAGTACGGAATTAATGATCTTCCCAATTGAAGACATTGTGTCAACTCTTTCAAAAGGGATGACGCTGGAAGCGGGAGACATCATTGCAACAGGTACACCTTCTGGAGTCGGCAAAGGTTTTGAACCGCCAAAATTTTTAGCCTCAGGCGATCAGGTTGAAGTAACAATTGAACCAATTGGGACGTTATCAAATCGCGTCAAATAAAGGCGTGTTGACACAGGATTGTCGCTTTGTGTTCGACTTATTTCGTGGTACGATGAGAAGGTAATTGTTCTGATAAAGGGGGAAATCACAAATGGGAACACATTTACATATTACAGCGTGGGTGCTAGGTATTATTCTATTTTTCGTTGCCTTTGCATTAGCAGGTAAAAACGATAAAGGCGCTAAAATTGTGCATATGATCGTACGCCTATTTTACTTGATTATTATTGCAACGGGTGTAGAGCTGTATGTTCGCACAGGAATGAAAATCCCGGGTTACGGGGGCGAGTATGTTGGAAAAATGATACTTGGTATTCTTGTGATTGGTTTCATGGAAATGGTCCTTGTACGCAAGAAAAAAGGAAAATCGGTGACGGGTGTATTCATTGGTTTTATCGTGGTTGCTATTGTGACCATTCTTCTCGGCTTACGTCTGCCGATCGGTTTCCATATCTTTTAAGATAAAAAGGGCATTGCTTATCAAAAGCAGTGCCCTTTTTATGTGAGATCAAACTGAGACATCAGCCTGTGACCGTCAGACGTCGTCCATTCCAAGTGAACTTGATTTGTGTCCGAATGATGGTGGCATTGAAGGGCAAGTGATTGCATGTCTCCTGAAAACTGAAAAAAAGACACGCGATGAGAAGGATGGAAGGAAGAGAAGACACAATCATAGACGGAAAAGCCAAGCTGTTCTACATAGTCAATGATCTGATAAAAGACGCTTTCCGGTACGAACATGAGCAAATCAAGCCACCCTTTAGAAAGAGACGCTGTATATTGAATGCGTTCACCGCCTTTTACCTCCATCAACTTCCCATTCTCACAAAGAACGACAGACCCGAGCAATTCTCCTTTTGTCCATCGATCCTTTTCTTTCAAACAGATCATAGAACTTTGAAGGCTTTCAGGCAGCATGATGTCTCCTTCTTCGTCTTCAATCAGACAATGACCGTTTTCTATCAGTAAGTACCCGTTACACCATTTTGGGTGGTTTTGCTGAAGAAATGTCATGCGGTTCTCCATTCGCAAAACCTCCTTTCCTCTTTCTTTTCTTACCAAATGAAGCTTGTCCTATACACAGGAGCAAAAAAGGACAAATCAACTATCAAGGAGACGATGCATAAACTAAGAAAGGCTAAATGAGAACACTTGATGAAAAACGGATGGGAGCTGATGATGATGTGTGGAATAACAGGCTGGGCAGACTTTAAAAAGCAGCTCATCCAACAGGATCATGTAATCAATCAAATGACAGATACATTATCTAAACGAGGGCCGGATGATACAAATACGTGGAAAAGTGAGCACGTTCTTTTCGGCCATAAACGGTTAGCCGTTGTCGATGTTGAAGGCGGAAAGCAGCCGATGACATATACCCATCAACACCATGATTATACGGTGGTATACAATGGAGAACTCTATAACACGGAGGATATACGAAAAGAATTATTCAAAAGGGGGCACCGCTTTCTTGGGCATTCTGATACAGAGGTTCTTCTTCACGCCTATACAGAATGGAAGGAAGAGTGTGTGACCCATTTTAATGGAATTTTTGCATTTGTCATTTGGGATAGTGAACGTGAATTATTATTTGCAGCGAGAGACCGGCTCGGTGTCAAGCCATTTTTCTATACAGAACGTCATCATTCCTTTTTGTTTGGCTCAGAAATCAAAGCACTTCTAGCTCATCCTGAAATGAAAGCCAAAGTGGATCATGAAGGGTTATCAGAAATCTTTGGTTTAGGGCCGTCTAGAACACCAGGGCAAGGCGTATTTAAAGGGGTGAAAGAGCTGAGACCTGCTCATGCCTTAACCTTCTCAAAAGATGGTTTGCGTGTGTGGAGGTACTGGAATGTCAAAAGCAAGCAGCATACAGATTCGCTTGATGACACCGCTCAGCACGTGAAGGAACTCTTTACGGATGCTGTTACAAGACAGCTCGTCTCTGATGTGCCTGTATGTACGTTTTTATCGGGCGGTGTGGATTCTAGTGCCATTACGGCCATTGCCGCCAAGCACTTTGAGAAAATAGGGAAAGCCCCGCTGCATACGTATTCCGTTGATTACGACGGAAATGATCAATTCTTTGAAGCAAGTCAATTTCAGCCGAATGCTGACGGGCCGTGGATTGATCGAATGACCAAAGCGTTTCAAACGAATCATCACAGCTGTATCATTGGGCAAAAAGAGCTGGCTTCTTATTTGAAAGAAGCGGTTGAAGTGCGAGATTTGCCGGGGATGGCAGATATTGATTCTTCCTTACTATGGTTCTGCCGAGAAATTAAAAAGGATTTTGTTGTTGGTTTATCAGGTGAATGTGCAGATGAAATTTTTGGAGGTTACCCATGGTTTCACATGGCAAGTGAAACCAATGGGTTCCCTTGGATGAGATCAACGGAAGCACGCATTCAGCTTCTTCAAGACTCATGGCAAAAGAAATTATCACTGAAGGAATATGCGCAAAGCAAATATGAAGAAACCGTGGCAGAAACCCCTCTTTTAGATGGGGAAACTGGAGTAGATAAAGCCCGAAGAGAACTTTTTTACTTAAATATGATTTGGTTTATGACAACACTGCTGGATCGGAAAGATCGTATGAGCATGGGGGCGAGCCTTGAGGTACGTGTACCATTCGCAGATCATCGTCTTGTTGAGTATGTATGGAATATTCCTTGGGAAATGAAAATGTATGGAAATCGAGAAAAAGGGGTTTTGAGAAAAGCATTAGAGGGAATTTTACCGAATGAAGTGCTTTATCGCAAGAAGAGCCCTTATCCGAAAACACATCATCCTGCTTATACTCAGGCGGTAAAAGAGATGTTAACAGATTGTCTCGCGCAAAAGGATTCTGTGCTTCATGAATTTTTAGATCCACATCAATTAAAACAGCTGATTGAAACAGAAGGGGCTTCTTTCCAGGTTCCTTGGTATGGTCAGTTAATGAAAGGCCCACAGCTCATTGCCCATTTGGCACAGATTCATCATTGGTTTGAAACATATCGAATTGATATAGAAGCATAACAAAGGGTCGGCTTTCTTGCACTTGTTGAAAGGAAGTCGGCTTTTTTGATACATAACATGAGACTTTTAGAGCACATCAAAAGTTGATCTAACCGTTTCAACTTGTATAATTAACTTAAAGTGAATTAATTTGGAGGAAAAAGGATAATGAAAATCATTGTGATCGGAGCAGGACCAGGGGGACTTGCAGCAGCTATGATGTTGCAAAGCAAAGGACATGATGTTCATATATATGAAAAACAGTCCTTTGTTGGCGGACGTAACTCTAAGTTTCAACTTGGTGATTTCACGTTTGATACAGGTCCTACTTTTCTCAGTATGATTCATATTGCAGAGGAACTGTTCACCTTTGCCGGTAAAAATCTCTATGATTATATAGATGTGATTGAATTAAAAGAAATGTATAGATTAATCTTTCAAGATGAGAAGCTTGATATGATTCGAGATCGAGACGAAATGTACAAACGGCTAGAAGCCTTTGCACCTGGTGAGGGCGAAGGGTATGTACATTTTATGAATGATACAAAACGAAAAATGGACCGCCTAACGCCGATTCTACAAAGTAAAATGGATCGTTTCCATCATTATTTGCGTCCAAAGGTCATCAAAGCACTTCCTCAGCTCTCATTAAATAAAAGCTTATATGATGTGCTGTCGGATTATTTCTCAAATGAATCAGTGAAATATGCCTTTACATTCCAATCAAAATATTTAGGGATGTCACCTTGGGAATGCCCAGGAGCGTTCTCAATTCTTTCCTTTATGGAGCATGACACAGGCGTTTATCATCCGAAAGGCGGAGTGAATCAGCTGTCAGAAGCGATGGCAAAGGCAGCTGTTGAATCTGGGGCTACCCTTCATCTATCAACTGGAGTTGAGAAGTTGCTGACGGAAGGCAGGAAAGTGAAGGGCATTCGCTTAGAAACCGGTGAAGAAATACAGGCAGATGAGGTCGTCGTAAATGGTGATTTTGCACACGTGATGACAAAGCTTGTAGAGCCGGGTCTTTTAAAGAAATATAGCGAGAAGAAACTGAAAAAGAAAAAATTCTCATGCTCCACCTTTATGCTGTACCTAGGTTTAGATACGATATATGATGAGCCGCATCATACCATCGTTTTTTCCGATGACTATGCGAAGTTCGTCAAAGAGATTACGAAAACCTTTGAGCTGCCGGATGATCCGTCCATTTATATTCAAAATGCAAGTGTGACAGATGATTCGCTTGCGCCAAAAGGCAAGTCCGCTCTTTATGTGTTAGCACCCGTTGCCAATAATCAAAGCGGTATTGACTGGGAAGCGTATCAAGAAGAATTTAGAGAGCTTGTGCTGGATACGCTGGAGCGGAAAACAGGCTTTAAGAATATCAGGCAGCATATCGAAGTCGAGCGGATGATCACGCCGAAGCATTGGGAAGAAGAGCTGTACGTGTATGAAGGAGCTACATTTAACCTTGGTCACCAGTTGACGCAGATGATGGTACTCAGGCCGCATAATGAATTTGATGAGTTGAAACACTGCTGGCTCGTTGGTGGAGGAACCCACCCAGGCAGTGGATTGCCAACCATTTTAGAATCAGCGCGTATCACGACAAATGCGATTCTGGCAAAAGAGAAACATACGCACAAAAGAGTGCCACATCAAGAAAAGGGGAGCGCCTCATGAAAAAACATATATTGATTGCTGGCGGCGGTATTGGCGGAATGATCTCAGCCCTCTATTTAAAAAAAGCTGGACATGATGTCACCCTTGTTGAAAAAAATGAACGGCTCGGCGGGAGACTTGCTTTTGTACGTGAGAAAGGATATAAAGTAGATGAAGGTCCGACCATTGTCCTACTTCCTGATATGTTAAAAGGCATTTTACATGACGTAGGCATTGATGAAACATCTCTTGATCTCTTGCAGCTCGATCCGCTGTATACGATCCACTATCAAGATGGAACCTCCTATACGAAATACTCTGATACACTGCGACAACTAGAAGAAATCAAACGTGTATTTCCAAAGGAAGAACAGGGATATTTAACATTTATGCAAGAAATGACGGATCGGTTTCAAGAAGGGCAGGAAGCTTTTCTAGAAAAATCATTTCATGAAAAACGAACCTTTTTTACAAAAGCGAACATGAAGATTCTAATGAAATTAAAAGCATATCGAACCGTTCAAAGTTCTCTCAAAAAATATTTTTCAGATGAGCGTCTCCGAGATGCATATGCACTTCAAACCCTCTATGTCGGAGGAAATCCGTATGAAGCATCTGCCATTTATTCGCTTGTTTCATATAGTGAGCACGCACACGGAATTTACTATTTAAAAGGCGGATATGCGAGTTTAGTAGATATATTGGAGAGACAGCTCTTAAAGACGGGTGTACACATAAGAAAAAGTGAAGAAGTCGCACAATTTGAGTTTGAGGGGAAACGTGTGGTCAAGGCAAAAATAAATGATGAGCACATAGCAGCTGATGCATTTGTGATGAACGGAGATTATCCAGCGGCGTTAAAACAGCTTGGTTTAGGTGAACAAGACTGGCGTAAATACGTTCCATCCTCCGGCTGCGTGATGGTGTATCTAGGGTTAAACAAAGTATACGATGAAGCACCTGTTCATCAATTTTTCATGGGAGAACATTTTGATCAGCATATGAGAGAGGTGTTCCAAACGAAAACGATACCTCAAGATCCATCATTTTATACGTTTAATCCATCGACCATCGATCCATCCCTTGCCCCAGAAGGCAGCAGTGTCCTATATATGCTCATTCCTGTTCCATCAGGAGATCACATCAATTGGGAACAAGAGACAGACTTTGTGGATAAAATGGTGGAGCGTCTTGAGAAAAGAGGCTTTCCGCAACTGCGAGAGGCGGTTGTCTGGCATAAGGTGAGAACACCGAATGATTCAATGCGAGAAGGATTGTTTGAAGGCGGCAGCTTTGGACTCGCTCCTAATTTGTTTCAATCAGGTGTGTTTCGCCCGCAAGTAAAGGTTGCAGATGTAGACAATCTATATGCGGTAGGTGCTTCCATCCATCCCGGCGGCGGGGTACCGATCGTGATGCAAAGTGCAAAGCTCATGGCTTCTGTACTGCTTAAAGATCTGAACAACAGAAAGGAAGTGAAGCTAAGTGGTTGATGTGCAAACAGCATTGAAAATATGTGAAGAGACCATTCAAACCCATTCAAAAACGTTTTATCGTGCCTTTTCCATGCTGCCTAAAAAGAAAAGACAGGCTGTTTGGGCTGTTTATTCTTTTTGTAGGAGAGCGGATGACATTGTAGATGAGTCTCCTTCACCAAAGGAAGAACTGGCGTCTTTTCAGGAGGCATTTGAACGTTTCTTGCAAGGAGAAGTAGATCGTGATGATCCAATGTGGGTGGCGCTGGAGTATACATTTCAACAGTTTCGTATGGATGAATCCCCATTCCGTGACCTGCTGCGAGGACAGGAGATGGATTTAGAGCAGCACCGGTATGAAACGTTAGATGAACTGCTCATCTATTCCTATCATGTCGCAAGTACAGTTGGATTAATGCTGCTTCCGATCATTGCACCGCGTAAAAAAGAACAGCTAAAAGAAGCCGCGATTTCCCTTGGGATTGGCATGCAGTTGACCAATATTCTTCGAGACATTGGTGAGGATAAGGCGGAAAGGAACCGCATTTATTTGCCAAAACAAGTCATGGATCAATTTGGGTATACAGAGCAAGAATTACAAGAAGGGATCGTCAATCAAGCCTTCCAGCACGTATGGGAATATATTGCGTTTGAGGCAGAGGCGTACTATGAGGAATTTTTTGACCATCTACATGAATTCCCACTTTATTCAAGGATACCGGTGAAAGCAGCTGCTCACTTTTATAAGGCTATTTTAGATAAAACTAGAGAAAACGAATACCGCGTCTTTACGAAGCGGTCATATATTTCAACACAAGAAAAAGCACTTATTTTAGAAGATATTACGTAATGAAAAGAAGACAAAAGGTAAAATAGAGTTCGTTCGTTTTAGCCCTTTGTCAACAATCTGAAAGGACTGCACCCGCAGTCCTTTTTATGTGGAAGTAAACCGATACTCCGTCCACACCCTTGAACGCCACCGCCTATACATAAAGATGCCTCTTACCCATTCATCCACGATAAAAGAAATCCAAACCCCGATCAGGCCCATCTCAAGTTGAATGCCTAATAAATAAGCGATCGGAAGGCCGATGCCCCACATTGAAATCATCGCCATATAGACTGGAAACTTCGCGTCACCAGCTGCCCTCAAGGAGTTGATGATGACCATATTAAAAGAACGTCCAGGCTCTAAAATAATCGTCAATATGAGGAGAAGGCTCGCGATTTGAATGATCTCACTGTTGCTAGTGAAAAAAGTAAGTAAATGCGTCGATGATAAAGATAAAGCAGTAGAAGAAAGAAGTGAGATGGCAATGGCCCAGTATAAGCTTTTCATGCATCTTCGATAGGCCGCATCAAATTCTTTCGCCCCGATCAGGCGCCCAATTAAGATTTGCGTTCCTTGGCTAATGGCGGCACCAAATAACATAATGAACATCATCAAATTCTGGGTATAGACTTTTGCTGCCAGTGCTTGCGTGCCCATAAATGTGATAAACAGCGTAATAATCATTTGAGAGCCATTATAAGAAAGCTGTTCTCCAGCAGAAGGAATGCCGATTTTTAGCAGTTTTTTTAAATGCGTTCGCTGGATGTAAAACATTCGCTTGAATGAAAAACGCAATCCAATGCGGTGTCGAACAATGAGAATCATGGCTGTTAGACCGATCAACCGTGCAAATGATGTGGAAAGAGCAACACCCATGACACCTAATACAGGGAAGCCAAATGGTCCAAAGATGACCAAATAATTACCAGCAACGTTTAACAGATTCATACCGATGGTGACATACATCGTATCTCTCGTGAATCCATAGCTTTTTAAAATAGCACTATAGGTCATAATGAGCGCCTGTATAAAAGAAAGCAGGCCGACAATCTGTAAAAAGACGGTTGCATCTGGCATTAGCTCGCTTGATAATCCCATCATATGCAGGATGGGCACAGCTAACACAAACATAAGAAGACTGATCACAAAGCTAATGAGGAAGTTGGTGCCTAGTGATACATAGGCAACTTGGGTCGCTTCCTGCTTGCGGCCCGCTCCTAAAAGCTGCGCAATGACAATCGTCGTCCCAGTCGTAATGAAGCTGAACATCACAATCAATAGATTTAATAGCTGATTACTAACCCCTACTGCGGCAACACTATTGTCAGAATACTGGCTGAGCATCAGTGTATCTGCGCTCCCCATCAGCATATATAAAGAGATTTCGATAAAAATAGGCCAAGTTAATGCAAATAATGAAGGGTGGGATTTTTCACTTTTGGCTTGAACCTTTTGTATTGTGAGTGCTTGTGGTTTCATCACATCACCTTCTTTCGTATAAATCCGATTTATAGTGTACCTTGCATCGACTATAATAAGAAGAGATGAAACCGAAACTTATTGGAGAAATCCGACTTCATAAGGGGATGAATATGGGTCCGTTTATTACATTTACTGTACCGCCATTTCCAGTCTATATTGCTTCAGGCAAAGGTGTATTCCATCCAGGAGAACGACATATCTCCAGAATTTTCACCGTATTTGATCTTCTTTATGTCACGAAAGGGGAACTATGGATCACAGAAGACGAGGTGCCTCATCACGTAAAAGAGGGAGAATATATCATCTTATCACCGGGACTTGCCCATGGTGGACATCTGCCATGCAAAGAAGAAACACTTTATGAGTGGCTGCATTTTTCAATTGATCCATTTGAGTTTACAGATCGGCCGAGAGAACACTGGTTTGACATGAAGCAAAATCAAGCCACTTTTGAAAAAGCAGCAAGCTATGAATTTCGTCTGCCCCGAAAAGGAAAAGTGAAAGGGGGAAGCGTGCTACAGAAGCATCTTTTAGCGATGCGCGCTTTAAATGATGATGCGTCTGAACTTCAGCTCAAAAAGCAGCTTCAATTTGAGGAAATGCTCATCCATTTACAAAAAGAAGCATTTCATATTCCAAGTGCAAAGGAGACTGTCGCTTCAGAAGTGGTTTACTATCTTGAACGTCATTTTACGCAAAAATTAAAGATGGAGAAGCTGGCAGAGATTCTTCATTATCATCCTGATTACATGACAAGGTGCATGCAGACCGTGTACGGACTGACGCCGAGCCAGTACATCAATCGACTCAAAATCGAAAAAGCCAAAAGCCTACTTGCTTCAACGAATGAAAAAATAGCTCTCATTGCAGAACATGTAGGCATTGATGACCCTACTTATTTTTCAAAGCTGTTTCGGCAAAATGAAGGCATGACGCCTATCGAGTATCGTCATCTTGCTAAAAGAACGACAAAGTAAAGGAACGTGAACAGATGAAAGGAAAAAAAGAAGAGATTGTGAGCATACGTCCATTAGACGAAACCGATTTAGAAGTGGTATGGCATTTAAGGTTTAAAGCCCCAGACCAGGCCTATCGAAAGTGGAATGCACCGTATTTTATTGAACATGACATATCGCTTGCTGCATTTAAAAAACGCTATTTACAGGATGATTCTGTCCTGCCAAAACTATTTGGCATTGATGTCGGAGGTGAATTAAAGGGCACAGTTTCTTATTATTGGGAGAATGAGCGCACACGTTGGCTGGAGTGTGGGATTCTTATTTATGACTCACGCTTTTGGAATGGGGGCGTTGGAACAAAGGCATTGCGTCTATGGATCGATGAACTCTTTTCACACATTGATATCCCACGCATCGGTCTGACCACCTGGTCTGGAAATGAACGCATGATGCGTTGCGCAGAGAAATGCGGGTTTATCCTTGAGGGAAGACTGCGTAAGGTTCGTTACTATCAAGGGGCGTATTATGATTCGATGCGGTATGGGATGCTGAGAGAAGAATGGCAAAGCCTTCCGCACCATTCATTTGAATAGTTGTTTTTAAGATTAGGAAAAAAGTATAGTAAGATTCAATAAATTGAAAAAGAAGGGTGGCGGATGAATGTGAAATGGATTACAGGTTGGTTTGTATCCATCTTAGTCGCAATCTACCTATTCGTTGATGCACCAAAACACGGGAAAAATAAATGGTTATGGGCCATCTTAGGCCTTTTACTCGGGCTCTTCACACTTGGAATATATCTCATTCAAACAGGAAGAAAAGGGTTGGGCTGGACAGTACTGATTGTGTCCATTTTCATCTATGCGATTGCCATCCTCGTCTTTGTCTTGTACTTTCTCATGCTGGTCTTCGGGTACTCCAACGCAAATTAGAGAGTACGGCTGTGGCGATTTGTTTTACTTCAAGTTGCTACCGATTGATGGTTTGATGGCGCCAAGCATCATAAGGATAAAAGGTGTTGGGCTCGGCATGATGATCCTCATGTTTATCCATCTTATTTTATCTCATGTGGCTCACTGCTTTGGTCAAGTAAGTCCTTCATAAAGAAGGGCTTTTTTCTTTTATTTTTTGAGCAGGGACACCTGCAATGACAATCCGCTCTTCATGAAAGGAGCGATTCACTACTGCATTTGCTCCGATGGAAATATGATTCGCAATATAAATGTTTCCAAACAGTTTAGCGCCAGGGCCGATCCATACATGATCTCCGATGACGGGCACATCTTTTTCATGATGGTTTTGACCGATATTCACGCCTTGATGAATATCACAAAACGCTCCGATTTTGGCGTGCTTGTTCACAATCAACAGCCCAGTATGGTTGATTCTGAGCCCAGGTCCAAATACACCAATTGGGATATCAAAGCCAAGCTGCATGCCTTTCTTTTTATGTAAGTAACGATAAAACCATTTGCGTAACGTAGCACCGCTATTCGTATAGTACTCATATTTTCGTAAATATCTTTGATATTTCCAAATATCATCCCCAAGCCACTTTGGTCTTTTTCGATTGATGGCAAGTGCTTTCTGATCTTGTGCCAAGTAGTGGTGAAGGTCATGCTTCGTTAAAATCATCAGATCTCCCTCGATTCCCTTTCGTTTCAGAGAAATTATACCATCATAACCATTTATATCAAGATAAAATAACGTTCATTTTTTGTTTTACTACATTCATTTCATTCGGCCGTCCCATATCAAACAAGGGAGCTACAACGCATAGAGCAAAAGAACCAGGAGAATTGATTTGTAATTTTTTTCAACATTTTTCATCATCAAACGTTACATCGCCCTTATGGCTGTAGATGTTTGTAAAAAATACACGAAATTACTCGTTAAAAAGAGAATATAGCATTCATATGCTTTTAGAATCATCTTTTTGAATACAATTGACTTTCGTATCTTACATCCTCTAGGCTAGTAAATGAAAATGATAATCTTTATCAATTGGAGGAGTGTTTTATTATGTCCATCAAAACCGTTTCTAAAAATCAGCAATTTTTAGAGCAACAAAGTCAAAGAGAATCTAATGCAAGGTCTTACCCGAGACGGTTCCCATTAGCCATGCAAAAAGCCGAAGGTATGATCGTGACAGATGCAGATGGTAGAGAATTTTATGACTGCCTAGCAGGTGCAGGAACACTTGCCCTTGGTCACAATCACCCGGTTGTTATAGATGCTATTGAACGTATGCTTCATGAAAAAAGACCGTTGCATACGCTGGACATCACTTCAGAGATTAAAGAAGAATTTGTGAATGAGATTTTTTCTCACTTGCCAGAAGAGTTTGCAAAAAGAGCAAAAATTCAATTTTGTGGACCAACTGGTGGTGATGCTATAGAAGCAGCAATTAAATTAGTCAAGACAGCGACGGGAAATCGTTCCATTCTATCATTCCACGGAGCATATCATGGTGCTACGCATGGCACGATGTCATTAAGCGGCAACTTATCGCCAAAGGAAAAAGTACAAGGATTAATGCCAGATGTTCACTTCCTGCCTTATCCATATGAATACCGCTGCCCATTTGGAATCGGCGGTAAAGACTCACATCGCATTTCCAGTTCTTATATTGAGCGTGTATTAAATGATCCTGAGAGTGGAATTCTCCCGCCAGCAGGCATGATCTTTGAAGCGGTGCAAGGGGAGGGCGGCTCCATCCCGGCATCAATTGAATGGATACAAGAAATGAGACGAATCACAAAAGAAAAAGGAATTCCACTTATTATTGATGAGGTTCAATCAGGCATCGGCCGAACTGGTAAGATGTTTGCCTTTGAACATGCTGGTATTGTGCCAGATGTCATTGTGTTATCAAAAGCAATTGGGGGAAGCCTTCCGCTATCCGTTGTGATTTATGACAAAGACTTAGATCAATGGAATCCAGGTGCACACATTGGCACGTTTAGAGGAAATCAAATGGCGATGGCAGCTGGAACTGCTACGCTTAAATATATAAAAGAAACCAATCTGCTTGATCATGTAGAAGCGCTTGGTCAGCGTATGCAGGCCAATCTAAAAGACATTCAAAAACAAGTGCCTGCTCTCGGTGATGTGCGAGGAAGAGGATTAATGATTGGTGTTGAAGTTGTGAATCCAGATGAGAAACAGGATGTGGACGGCAGTTATCCAGCAAATCCAGAGCTAGCCAGTCTCATTCAAAAGAATTGTTTTGATAAAGGCTTAATTGTGGAGACAGGAGGCCGTTTTGGAAGTGTGATTCGATTCTTACCGCCTTTGACCATGACAGAAGAACAGCTTGAAAAAGTCATCACGATTTTTAAAGAGGCAGTTTACGATGCAGTCAACTAAACCATCTGTCGATTCATTATTTATTCAACAAAGCCAGCTTGGGAGGGAGTCCTTCCAAGCGGCTCTCTACACATCCATCGACAGCTTACTGGCAGAGTGGCAAACAAGCAGAGGACCGTATAGCGGAATATTGCCTGGGAAATTAGCGACTCATGTCGAATCGTTATTCCAGATTCAACCGGCTGGTGAATCCATTGAGTCTGTTTTTCAAGATATAAAAAATCACCTTTTACCGCATTTGGTTGATGTGTCACATCCTAAATGCCTGGCACATTTGCATTGCCCACCTCTTATCCCTGCTCTGGCAGCAGAGGTGATCGTAAGTTCCTTTAACCAATCAATGGATTCCTTTGATCAAAGCGGCATTGCATCTTTGGTTGAGGAGGAAATCCTCAAGTGGTTATGTGAAAAGTTTTCTTATGGAGAACGAGCAGATGGGACCTTTACGAGCGGTGGAACCCAATCTAACTACATGGGACTGCTTTTAGCAAGAGATGCATTTTGCGAAAACACTTGGCAATGGAATGTACAGCAGAAAGGGTTGCCGAGTGAGGCAAACCGTATGCGGATACTTTGCTCCAAGAATGCCCACTTCACTGTGAAAAAATCAGCATCTCAGCTAGGTTTAGGTGAGCAGGCTGTTGTGTTAGTTGAGACAGACGAACATCACCGAATGGACCTGCATGATTTGCAGAAGAAGCTTATGGAGCTTAAGGAGCAGGATTTGCTTCCATTTGCAGTCGTGGCGACTTGCGGGACAACTGATTTTGGCAGTATTGATCCTGTACGTGACATATATGACATGGTGAAGCCTTTCGGTTTGTGGATTCATGCAGATGCTGCCTATGGAGGAGCGCTTGTATTAAGCAAAACCTTCCGAGGAAAATTAGATGGCATCGAGCTGGCTGATTCGATCACGATCGACTTTCATAAGCAATTTTATCAGCCGATCTCCTGCGGGGCATTTCTACTAAAGGATAAAAGACATTTTGGTTTGATTGATTACCATGCAGATTATCTCAATCCAAAGGAAGATGAACTGGAAGGCATTCTGCATCTCGTTAATAAATCTGTTCAGACGACGCGCCGGTTTGATGCGCTAAAACTCCTTCTCTCTCTGCGTATGATTGGAGAAGAAGGATTTGCAAGTATCATTGACCATACCATCCATTTTGCGAAAGATGTGACTACGTTGATTGAGAAAAATGAGCATCTTGAGGTGATCAATCCTGATCCAGAAATCAATGCAGTCGTGTTCCGTTTTATGGATGATCATCAAGCAGATGACATCAATAAAATCATTCATCGCACACTTTTCCAAACAGGAACGGCTGTCGTAGCAAAAACAGTGGCCAATGGTCAAACATGCTTAAAATTCACTTTGTTAAATCCGAGAACGACTATTACACATATTGAGGAAATCCTTTCTGACATTGTTGATATCGGGATCGCTCATATTCAATCCGGGAGGGTACTACGTTGAGTCAATATAAACAAATGGCTGAAAATGCAACGATGCAAAGTTTTTTAAACTGTTTTTTACGTGAAACAGGAATTGATCGATCTGCAAAGAAAGAGACAAAAGCAGACGGCTCACTTGTATTTGTAGCAGCATTAGCAAAACAAGATCTTGAGCTTGTCATTCCGATTCGATATTTTTCGCCTGTAGGCCGTCATCTCTTTGATTTTCCCGTTCGCTTTCGCCCGCAAGGCAGTGAGCAACAGGGAACGATCGTCGATTACACCACACTTGTTGCTTTATGTTCAAAGGAACTTCTCATTGAATACGGCCGCACAGATGCAGAGGATGAGTTCATGCTTCGCATCATTTTAAGCTGCCGGAATATTGAACGATTCATCAGAGAGAGAGAAAGTGATCGAGCAGCTCTTTCTTCAGCTGATTTTGAATATATCGAAGCGGAGCAGTCACTTCTTCTTGGGCATTTAACGCATCCTACACCAAAAAGCAGACAAGGAATGACAGAAGAGGAGGAAGCGATTTATTCTCCTGAGCTGAAAGGCTCTTTCCAGCTTCATTACTTTAAAGCACATCCGTCAATTGTGCTTCAGGATTCTTCTCTTTCACAATCTGCGGCAAGTCTCATGTTTGAGGAGCTCATGCGCCAGATGCCAGAAGAAAAAGAGAGACTGACGACGTTAACAGAAGGCGGTGAATATGTCCTGATTCCGATTCATCCGCTACAAGTCCAAGTGGTCATGGAGAAAGCGTTCGTCAAGCGTTATATAGAGGACGGGATGCTGACGTATTTAGGGCCGCTAGGATCTGAATACACAGCGACATCTTCCTTTAGAACGGTCTATCAAAAAGACTCTGCGTACATGCTTAAATTCTCTGTCCCTGTAAAGATCACAAACTCTTTACGCGTTAACAAACAAAAGGAACTTGATCGTGGAGTTGAGATGTCACGTATCTTAAAAACAGAATTAGGCGTTTCTTTATATGACAAATTCTCTGGATTCCGTGTGATTGAAGATCCTGCGTATCTATCTATTCAAGGGGATGAGGCGGAATCTGGCTTTGAAGTCGTCATTCGTCAAAATCCATTTTTGCATCATGAAAAAGGGGCAAGCTTAATTGCAGGGCTATGTCAGGATCATGCATACGGAGGAAAATCAAGGCTTTCAGGCATTATCCATGAATTAGCAGACGCTGAAGGCAGATCAACAGAAGATGTCAGCCGTGATTGGTTCACACAATATTTATCGATTGCGTTAGAGCCGATGCTTTGGCTGTTTGAAACGTATGGACTTGCCCTTGAAGCCCATCAGCAAAATGCTGTCGTACAGCTAAAGAATGGATATCCGCACACATTCTATTATCGTGACAACCAAGGCTACTATTATAGCGAATCGAAAAAGGATCAGCTTGCGAAGCTTGTTCAAAACTTAAGCGTCAGAAGTGAAACCATTTGTGCAGACGATGTAGCGGTTGAGAGACTGCGTTACTATTTCTTCTTTAATCATTTGTTTGGTCTTGTGAATGGTTTTGGTACAGAGGGGCTTGCAAAAGAAGAAGATTTATTAGCCCTGATTAGAGACACACTGATTGCGCATGAAGAGACATATGGTGCATCTGAGCTGACGAACAGTCTTCTCCGGTCACAGGAACTGCCTTCAAAAGCGAACTTACTCACGCGATTTGAAGATATGGATGAGCTGACCGGTTCTTTAGAAACTCAATCCAGGTACACGTCTGTATTGAATCCGCTCTTTTTACATAAGGAGGCGCTGATTGGATGAGGCATCGAATTGGGTTCATTCGCGCTGAATATGAACGGGACGTCCAGCTTGTCCACAAGTGGATGCAAGAAGAGTATGTCCACCCATTTTGGCATTTGAATATTCCATTTCCTGCTTTTGAAAAGCACTTTTATCAGGCCATTCATGATCCGCATCAAACCCTTTATTTAGGAACCATTGATGGAACGCCGATGAGCTATTTTGAAGCATACAATGTGAAAGGGGATATCATTGAATCGTACTATGAGCCTTCTCCGCATGATCAAGGCATTCACCTGTTAATTGGAGAGCCAGATTATGTAGGGAAAGGATTTGCGGCTCCGCTGCTTCAAGCCATGACAGCATTTCAGTTTGAGCAGAACAAACGAACAGAAAAAATCGTGGCTGAGCCAGATATTCGGAACGAAAAAATGATTCATGTCTTTGAAAAGTGTGGATTCGAACGTGTGAAACCAGTCACTTTACCAGATAAAACAGGTCTTTTGATGTTTTGTCATCGAGATCGATTTGAAAGGAAGTATAACCATGACGCGGTTCAACAAGCAAAATAATGTAGTGGATGTCATTGGGATTGGCATTGGACCATTTAACCTAGGGCTTGCTGCATTATCTGAAGAAGTAAACGAAATTGACGCTTTGTTTTTTGAAAGAAGTGAAGCGTTCCACTGGCATCCAGGTATGCTCATTGAAGGGACTACACTTCAAGTCCCCTTTTTAGCGGATCTTGTCAGTATGGCGGATGTGAAAAGCAAATATAGCTTTCTCAACTATTTGCAGGAACAAAACCGTTTGTATTCATTTTACTTTCTAGAAGACTTCCATATCCCGCGCAAGGAATATAGTCATTATTGCCGCTGGGTCGCGGATCAATTAGATTCTTGCCGATTTGGCATGAATGTCGAATCTGTCTCCATCGTTGAAAAAGCTGGAGAAAAACGATATGAAGTGCATGTCCGTCATGTGAAAGATCAAACGGTAGAGGTGTTTGAAAGTAAGCATCTTGTTTTAGGTATCGGCACACAGCCTGCGGTACCAGCACCTATTCAGCCAGCTTTAGGGGATCGGGTGTTTCATTCTGCTGATTACTTGAAACGAAAGAAAGAAGGCTGTTTTAAAGGAAAATCCGTGACGGTCATCGGTTCTGGTCAAAGTGCGGCAGAAGTATTCTATGACATTTTATCAGACGATGAGGCGAAGGATATTCATTGGTTTACACGCTCTAAAGGGTTTTTCCCAATGGAATATTCAAATTTGGGTCTTGAGTATTTCTCTCCAGACTATATTGATTTCTTTTATGAGCTTCCGCAACCTAAAAAAGATGCGCTATTAAAGCAGCAAGATTTGCTGTATAAAGGCATCAGCTCAGCGATGATCCGAGATATTTATCACTTGCTTTATGAACGTTCTGCTTGCGGAGAGCAGCTGAACACCGTGCTGCAGGCGATGACGGAGGTCAATTTGATTGAGGAAACGAGGGACGGCTTATCGCTTTCATGCAATCAATGGGTCAAAGAGGAATCCTTTACGCATGAGACAGACATTGTCGTCTTGGCAACGGGCTATCAATCTGTATTACCGCCATTTATTGATCCGATTTCCCATCATATTCAGTGGGATCATCAAGGACGCTTCCAGGTTGAACGTGAATATCGATTGAAAACAAATACATTAGGTGAAAATGATATTTTTGTACAAAATGCAGAGCTTCATACACATGGAGTAGGCGCACCAGATTTAGGGCTAGGGGCGTACCGAAACAGTGTCATTATCAATGAACTGGCTCGTCGACCTGTGTATCCACTTTATCAAAAGCATGTTTTCCAGACATTCGGTACACATAAACACGCAAATACATTTGAAGAAATCAAAGGGTAAGGAGGATGAACCGATGAGTATACAAGATGAAATGAAAAAAGCGGTCAATCCTGCTGCTTGGAAAAAAGCAAACCAGCGAATGGTGGCAAAAATGCTGTCCGAATATATGTATGAGGATATGCTTCATCCCGTTCAGCTAAATCATCAGGATGGCATCGCCCAATATGAATTAATCATTCACGAACAGAAGAAATATCGTTATCTCGCAAAACCTCGTTTGTTTGATAGTTTTGATACGATTGCTGAATCGATCGAGTGCTGTCAAGACGGAACGTGGACAAAGGATGTTAGTGCCATTGTGTTTTTACTAGACATTCAGCCGATCATCCCAATGTCTTCTGAAACAACTGGCCATCTGATCAAAGAGCTTCACCATACCTTGTTAGCTGATGTTCATTTGCTGTCGAAAAAAGCACTTCGTGCAGATGAGCTGACGGATACAGATTACGCATGGATTGAAGGCGAGATGACTGGTCATCCGTGGATCGTCTATAACAAAGGGCGTATTGGGTTCAGCTACGAGGATTACTTAGCCTATGCACCTGAAAGGCAGGAATGTGTGCAGCTGTCTTGGATTGCTGTTCACCGAGAGCTTGCGACTTTCCATGCGGTCGATCATGAGAACTATGAGCACATCATTGCCAAGGAATTAGACGAAGTCACGATTCGTCAATTCCAACGTGTGTTAAAGGATGAAGGGCTGAATGCGGCTGATTATTATATGATGCCTGTTCATAAATGGCAGTGGACACATATGATCATCCAACATTTCCCCGAAGATTTAGCGATGCGCCGTATTGTGTATTTAGGAGAAGGGCTGGATCAATATATTCCACAGCAATCGATCAGAACCTTTACGAACATCTCAAATAAAGGCAAGCATCATATTAAATTGCCAATGAGTATTTTAAATACGCTAGTGTACCGGGGGCTCCCATCAGAACGTACGGTGATTGCTCCTCGTATTACAGCGCATATTAAAGGCATCGCCGATCAAGACGTCTTTTTGTCCGATGTATGCCGCGTCATTTTACCAGGTGAGAATGCGAGTATCAATGTTGATCATCCTTATTACAGCAAGCTACCTGGTGCGCCATATCAATACCTTGAAATGCTTGGAGTCATTTTTAGAGAAAGCATTTATACGTATTTAGATGAAGGGGAGAGCCCTGTTACGCTGGCGGCACTGACGTATGAAGATCATGAAGGCGAGCCTTATCTGAAGCAGCTCATTGAAAAATCGGGTCTGTCAGCAAAAGAATGGATGGCGTCATTCTTCCATGTTGTCATGCCGCCGCTTCTGCACTTTATGTATCAATATGGCACGGTGTTTTCACCGCACGGACAAAATACAATTCTTGTATTAAAAGATCATAAGCCGCATCGTTTGGCGATCAAAGATTTTGTTGATGATGTGAACATTAGTGATCAACCGCTGCCTGAATTGGCTTCATTAGAAGAAGATCTAAAGGAAGTGCTGCGTAGTGAGCCGCCTGAGGGTCTTGTACAATTTATTTTTACGGGCCTGTTTATTTGCAATCTTCGTTACGTGTCAAACGTGTTAGACAATCACAATCTGTTAGATGAAACGACGCTTTGGCGCTTGCTTGCAGAAGAAATTCAGCAGTATCAAAAGCAATTTCCACAACTAAAAGATCGTTTTGCTTTATTTGATCTATTCCAGCCTCAGCTGACAAAGCTTTGCTTAAACCGTAATCGCATGATTGATTATGGCTATGGAGATGGAGATGACCGGCCGCATGCATCAGAGCATGGCAAGGTCACAAATGCACTCGCTCAAGTCCTCTCATCCGTAGGCGAAAAGTAAATAAGAAAAGCTGTAGACAACATCTGTCTACAGCTTTTTGATTTTTTAAGAAAATGCTTGTGAGGCCAGGAAATAGAGAAGCGCAGGATCGTTCTGCTTTTCGTTCCCGCGAATCATCATAAAATGTGCGACGTTTGTTTTCGTAAATCCTGCTTCTACAAGTGATGCATGCAGGCGTTCAGCTGTTTCTTCCTGCATATCTAAACGAAAGGCGCCAGAATAAGACGTGAGAAGTGATTGAATGAGTAATAGCGCCGTTTGTTCATCGTTTGCTGCAAGCGGGCCAATCATCAGATTAGCTGGTGTTTCCACACCAAACGCGAAGCCGGTGATTTCGTGGTGTTCATCCTTTGCGATCAGTTTAAATGCTGCTCGCTCCATTCGTTTTATTAAGAAGTTTGATCGATTGGTTCCTGCGCCTTTTTCATCCAGTCTTTCAATAGACGGGAGGTGCGTTTCATCAGCGGGAAAAAGATGAATCTGATGTGACGGATGAAGCGCACTAGGGTTTGTTTTTTGTGCTTTGTATGTATGAATATAACCGGCTGTCTGAAAGCCGATTTTTTCATAGACTGGCTGTCCTTGTACAGTAGCCGTTAAAACGACAGGGACACTTGGATCACTATGACGAAGCAGTGTGTCAATCATTTGACGGGCAAGACCGAGGCCTCGATGTGTCTCAGATACAATGACCGCTCCAATTGATGCCACACTGTCATACTGAAAAAGTCCAGCGCATGAAATGACTTGTCCTTCAGTTGTTGTAAAACCGGTAAAATGTCCATTTGTTAAAAGAGATGTGAGCTCTTCCGCATTGTAATCAGGCCAATCGACCTCTTTTGACAATGCGACAAGGTCTGGTATGTCATCAAGGGTTAAAGATCGTTGAATAACGTTTGGCAATACACGCAACTCCTTCTTAGCTGATTTCTCTCTATGTATCGTACCATAAGAACGCATAAGAAAAAGGAAAAGGGGATACCTTTTCCTTTTGTCTAGTTTAATAATTGAGGTCACGGTTGTATTCATATTCAAAGGTGAGCTGTAAGTTCTTAATTGAGACAACGCCTACTTTGATTAACCGTCCACCGATCAATTGAGGAACCTCGGTTGCATTAAAAGAAACAAAAAAGCGGTCTTTTGCTGGCACTTGACTTGTTTTATAAGAAGAGATGTCAACTTTTTGACCGTTCCAAGGTACGTTCACTGTTCCGCCTTTTAAGGAAGAGACGGTGAATACATAATTATATGCATTTGTACTACCTTTTTCAGCTTCTAATGACAAGCCAGTGACAACGGCATCCTGCGGCAAGCTGCTTAAATCAAAAGAAGAATTGGGAGATCCGGCTTCATTGAAACTATTCAATGTGGCAGGTGATCCATATCGTTTCGTTGTGCCTTTTTCAATACTTTTATCAAAGACAATACGATACATGTTGTCCTCTTCATTTAATAATTGCTTTGGTTTGACGGCTAAATAGTAGTCAGTACTGGCGGCAATTTTCGGCATATGGATGATTTCATTTTGGTTGTTTGTCCGCACAGAGGAAGACACGAGTGACCCGCTCTGATTGTAAAGATAAAGATCGAAATCATATCCAGCTTTCACATTGACGAGTTTGATAGAAAAGCGGCCATCTGCTCCATCAAATTTAGAGCTGGTGAACCGGTAAAAATCAATGTCATTCATAGAAGAGATACTGCCTTCGTGATATAAATAGGTCTTGTTTAGATGAAGAGAGTGCTGTAAGAATTGAGCTTTGTCCATCGTATCATTGTTTGCATAATCACTGTCTGGATACAGATGCTCCAATTCTTCTGTATAATATTTTGTTTGTTTCGTAGACGTTTCACTTGCTTGAGCAGGTGATTGGAAAAGAGGGCTAGCGATAAAGAGGCCTGTAAGCAATAAAACCCCGATCTTCTTTTTGAATATGACAAACATCTCCTTTTAAGTAAATAACTTTCATTTATAATATCGGTAAATAAACGTATTTTTTCATATATATTCCATTTTTATTTATAAAAAGAACCTCCAATTCAGGAGGTTTTTTTAGTGAACGTTAAAATATCGAGCTTCAGGATGAGAAACGACAATGGCTGAAACGGATGCTTCAGGCTCCATCATAAACCCTTCTGTGAGATGAATCCCGATTTTTTCTGGCTGCAGCAGGTGAAATAGTTTTTCTTGGTCTTCTAGATTAGGGCACGCTGGATAGCCAAAGGAATAGCGCTGACCTTGATATTTGGCTTGGAACCGTTTCTCCATCGTGAAATCGACTGGGTCTGGGAATCCCCATTTATCACGAATTACTTGATGCGTTCGTTCAGCCAAGCCTTCTGCAAGCTCAAGTGCTAAAGCTTGGACCGCATGCATTTTTAAATAGTCACCCTCTTGTTTAAATTGCTGCGCAACTTCTCGTATGCGGGCACCAGCCGTCACTGCAAATAAGGCGATATAATCTTTCTCGTTCTCTCCGGTTTTCCGCACATAATCAGAAATAGACCGGTACGGAAGTTTTTCCTGTCTTGGAAATTGGAATGTCTCAATGACGCGGTCAGGCGCTTCTGGATCATAGATATGCAGGTCATTCCCATTTGAATTGGCAGGGAAGAATTGATAGACGAATGCAGGTGCAAACCAGTTTTTCTCTCTGCCTTCTTGAAGAAGATCTGTGATCAGCTGTTTTAACTCCAATGCTTTTGGATGCTGTTCAGCCAAGAGCTTTTTGACCTTTCCTTTTAAACCGAGGTGATGGCCGATCAGCATTTGCTCATTGACATAGGGCATTATGTGGTGCAAATCAATATCCCGTACATAATGGCGTTTCGTATTTTCTGGCGTGAATATCGCTGCCTCCGGAAGTGTCGCGCGTTTTTCTAGTAATTCAATCACAGCTTTTGGCTGCGTTGTTTCTTTTTCCTTATGGAGCGTTTCTTGATCCTCTAAGGGTTTTGTTTGAAATTGAAGAGGGTTCGTTCTTAATTCATTCGCTAAAGACAGACCGTCCATTGCATCTTTGGCGTAAAGGACGGGGCCATCATATTGAGGCGAAATTTTCATCTTCGTAAACTTCCGTGAAAGCGCCGCGCCGCCCACCAAAATGGGAACAGAGATGTTTGCTTTTTGTAAATCTTGAGCGGTCAAGACCATTTGCTGTGCTGATTTGACAAGTAAACCTGATAGTCCAATCATATCTGGCTTTTCTTTTTGCACCGCTTCAATCAATGTTTGTGGGGTTACTTTGATTCCGAGATCGACGACTTGAAAGCCATTATTGCTCAAAATGATGTCGACCAGGTTTTTCCCTATATCATGGACATCTCCTTTGACGGTGGCGAGGAGAATCTTCCCTTTGCCGCTTGCGTCCTTTTTCTCCATAAATTGCTCAAGGTATGAAACAGATGCTTTCATGACCTCAGCGGATTGAAGCACTTCAGCTACAATCAATTCGTTTTGATTAAAAAGGCGCCCAACCTCTGACATTCCCTGCATTAATGGTCCATTGATGATATGAAGAGGTGATTCAAATTTCTCCAAAGCAAGGGCAAGGTCATCAATCAGGCCTTCTTTCGTCCCTTCGACGACATAGAGTGCCAGTCTTTCATCAAGCGATAAGGAGATCTTTGGTTTCTTCTCTGTTTTCTTTTTCCCGCGATAAAATTGTGTGAACTCAGCAAGGGTTTGATCATTTGTTTCATAAAGTAAAGTTTCAGCCAGCTTGATTTCTTCCTTTGGAATTGAAGCGAAGCGTTCAAGCTTTTCAGTATTCACGATCGCATAATCAAGCCCTGCTTTGACGCAGTGATACAAATAAACGGCATTCAATATTTCTCTACCAACTGGCGGGAGTCCGAAAGACACGTTACTAATGCCTAAAATGGTGAGACATTCAGGCAGTACTGCTTTGATTCGCTCAATGCCTTTAATCGTCTCTTCAGCAGCACCAATATACTGTTCGTCTCCAGTACCTACTGGAAAGACAAGCGGGTCAAAAATGATATCACTCGCAGGGATTCCATATTTTTTCGTGAGCAGGTCATGGGATCTTACGGCAATTTCAAGTTTTCGATCTGCTGTGACGGCCATCCCTGTTTCATCGATTGTTCCAACAACAAGTGCGCCGCCATATAGCTTGACAAGCGGAAGAATCTCTTCAAAGCGCTCTTCTCCATCCTCTAAATTAATAGAATTAATAATGGCTTTTCCTTGAGAATACATGAGTGCTTTTTCGATGACATGTTTATCGGTTGAATCAATGACAAAAGGAGCTTTCACTTTTTTCATGGCTTCTTTTAAAAAGCCTTCCATGTCTGCTATCTCATCACGATCAGGGTCTGCTAAACACACATCAATGACGTGAGCGCCATTTTTCACTTGAGCACGGGCAATTTCTGCTGCCTCTTCAAACTTTTGTTCTGCGATGAGCCGTTTGAATTTGCGTGAACCAATGACATTTGTGCGCTCACCAACAAAGAGGGGGCGCATCGCTTCTTCATAAATGAGGGGCTCGATTCCTGATACGGTATGCGGTGATGACTCATGCGACATGCTGCGGGGCTGAAGCGGACGTACTTCATCTGATAATGCCTGAATATGTGCAGGCGTTGTACCGCAGCAGCCGCCAACGATATTTAACCAGCCTTCTTTTGCAAAAGCGGCGATTTTTTTAGCAAGCGAAGCAGGGGATTCGTGATATTGTCCTTCTTCATCAGGAAGACCAGCGTTTGGATAGCAGCTGACAGCCGACTTTGAGATGGAGGAAAGTGTACGGATATGGTCTGTCATAAATTCTGGACCAGTTGCACAGTTTAGTCCGACGCTGATTGGTTTCATATGCTCAAGTGAGATATAAAAGGCTTCAATATCTTGACCGGCAAGGGTGGTGCCCATTGGTTCGATCGTCCCTGACACCATCAGTGGTAGCTCAATACCGGTTGCGTGAAAGGCTTCTTGAATGCCTTTAAATCCAGCTTTGACATTCAGCATGTCTTGACTCGTTTCTAAAAGAAGAGCATCACATTTCCCATCAATCAGGGCGCGGGCTTGTTCTTCATAATTTGCAACGAGCTCTTCAAAAGTTGTGCCGCCTGTTACGGATAATGTTTTTGTAGTGGGCCCCATTGCGCCTACTACAAAGCGGGGCCATTCTGGTGTCGACAAACGGTCTGCTTCACGCTTTGCCAGCTGAGCTGCTTTTACGTTCAATTCATAGGCGAGGTGGCCAAGTCCATATTCATCGAGAACGAGCTTCGTCGCACCGAATGTATTTGTTTCAATGAGGTCAGCACTTGCCTCTAGGTATTGCCGGTGAATCGTGGAGATAATGTGAGGGGCTGTGACGTTTAAATATTCGTTACAGCCCTCATACTCTTCTCCACCGAAATCCTCTGCTGTGAGATCGGCGTTTTGAATCATTGTGCCCATTGCACCGTCAAGGACGAGGATGCGTTTTTTGAGCTGTTCAGTGATAGTTGGCATGGATGTTTGGCTCCTTTTCTTTCTGATGGATGTAAGTTGTCAGTTCTGCTGTTAAATCTGATCGAAGGAAAGGGGTAATTAAATAGATACCATTAAACAATTCGCAAGCTGTATCTAATAAAGAGCGGGCAATCGCTAACCCTTCTGTCCGCTGCTTTTCTTTATCTTCGCCTGCCTTGGCCATAATCTCACGAATCGAGTCAGACAATTTAATGCCGGGAATTTCATGATGAATAAACTCTGCGTTTCGGCTGCTTGTTAGCGGCATAATACCGATGTAAATCGGTTTATCCAAATGTCTGCTTTCTTCATGAATCTTCACAAGCTGTTCCTCAGAGTATACAGGTTGTGAAATAAAATAATCGGCACCGTATTCGATTTTCTTTTCGAGGCGTTTGACCGCTTTATCAATATGACGGACATTTGGATTAAACGCGCCAGCCACTGAAAAATTGGTCTTTTTCCCGAGCGGCTTCCCGGAGAAAGATAGTCCCTCGTTAAATTGTTTGATCAGACGGATCAAATCAAAGGAGGTTAAATCATACACAGATGTCGCACCTGGGAAGTCTCCAATTTTAGACGGATCGCCTGTGATGGCTAAAATATCGGTTAGTCCAAGTGTGTCCAGCCCCATTAAGTGGGATTGGAGTCCAATCAAATTGCGATCACGACATGTGATATGGACAAGTGAACGCATATCAAGCTGCTGTTTTAATAAAGCGCCGCATGCCACATTGCTAATACGCGGGGTAGCTAGAGAGTTATCGGCCAGCGTGAGGGCATCAATGCCTGCACTTTTTAATTCGTTCGCTGCGACGAGGAATTTTTCAAAGTTCAGCTTCTTCGGTGGATCCAGCTCGACGATAATTGAACGTTTTTTCACAGCCAGCTCGTCAAGACCTGGTTCTGTCCGTTGATCTTGGATGGAAATGATTTCTTCTTTTAATACTTTCACTTCTTTTTCGGTAATAGGTGCTAAACCTTTGACCGCCTCAGCCATAGCACTAATATGCTGAGGGGTTGTTCCGCAGCAGCCTCCAATGATTCGTGCGCCCTGATTTCTAAACTCAATTGCACTTTTTCGGAAATAATCATTATCTGTATCATAGACGAGTCTGCCTTCTTCAAGGGAGGGGAGACTGCTGTTTGGATAGACAGATAAATGAGAATTTTCCAAAAGTGGAACACCTTCAAGTGCCTGAATCATATGATAAGGGCCTAATCGGCAGTTAATGCCGACGACATCAGCGCCAAGTGAGGATAATTCAGATAAACCGTCTTTTAGCGGTGTACCGTCCTGCAATACACCTTGCTCATGCATGGAGACGTTCATGACAATCGGAAGCGCTGTTTCTTTGCGAGCAATCTCAAGAACGGCTTTTGCTTCTTCAATATCGTAATATGTTTCAAGCAGTAATCCATCAGGCTCTTCATTTAAAAGGATATAGAGCTGTTCTCTAAAGCTCCGTTTAATCTCGTCTAAAGAGTAGGCATTTTTGTTAAATGTTCGAATGCCGCCGATCGTTCCGAGGACATAAGCTGAGCCAGCGGCTGCTTTGGCAATTTGTACAGCTTTTGTGTTAATGCGTTTTGTTTCTTCTTCTAAACCGTAGCGGGATAGTTTAATATAATTCGCACCGTATGTGTTCGTTTGAATAATGTCCGCTCCAGCTTGCACATATGCTTCGTGCACTCTTTTGACTTCATCTTCTTTTGATAAATTTAATTCTTCAAAGCAACGGTCAATGCCATAAGAGTATAAAAGTGTTCCCATTGCTCCATCAGCAATCAGTACGCGATTTTGTAAGTCTTGTAATAGGCCCATTGGTTTCCTCCTTATTTCTATGTAACAAAAAAAGCCTTCTGATAAGAAGAAGACTTTTTGGCTGTATGGAAATTCTTCTCCTTATCTTCCAAGCAGTTGCTTGCTGGATTTAGCACCTTGGTCATAGAAAATAGATTTCTACTACACCGGTTGCTGAGGCTTCACAGGGCCAGTCCCTCTGCCTCTCTTGATAAGAAAGCGATATGAACATGTCAATGAATTGAACTTCCATCAACTGTATCGAAAAAATCGGAAATAATCAATGGAAAATTTGAAATTTATCGAAAATTTATAAATTGGACGTCAATCGGTAAATCTGCCTTGCGCATGAGCGCCATCACTTCTTGTAAATCATCTTTATTTTTTCCTGTCACACGCACTTGGTCATCTTGAAATTGCGACTTTACCTTTATACCAGATTGTTTGATCAAGGCATTGATCTTTTTGGCATTGTCCTTATCAATCCCGCTTATCAGCTTTGCACGCTGGCGAACGGTTCCACCTAGGGCATGCTCTGTTTTTCCGTAGTCAATGTTTTTAGTCGGTACGTTTCGTTTAATCAGTTTTGTCACAAGGACATCCTTTAGCTGCTCCAGCTTGAAGTCATCATCAGAAATGAGAACGAGTTCTTCTTTTTCTAGTGAAATATCACTTTTACTTCCTTTAAAATCATAACGGTTTTTAATTTCTTTCAGTGCTGCTTGAATGGCGTTTTGCACCTCTGGCAGCTCCACCTTCGATACAATATCAAATGAACTTTCTTTTGCCATCACATATGACCTCCAACTATAGATATTGCGTCTATTTTATCATGCCCATAGGGGAAGAAGAAACTTTATCGAAGAGAGTTCAGATGTATGCGGTATAATTCAAGTACAGTTTGTCCACTTTAGCTAACAGAACTAGAGATGTTCATGATGACAGAAGTATAGTAGAATAAAGTGAATCAAAAGATGAACGAACGCTCTTTTAAGGGCAGATAGGAAGGAAGAGAACATGAGACCAGGTGAGCAACTGACCTTGCAAATAGATAACGAGATGGAATACGGCTACTTTTTAACAGATGGCGAAGATTCTGTTCTCCTACATCGCAGTGAGATGACAGAGGATATTGGAGATCGTGATGAAGTAGAGGTCTACTTATATGTAGATCATGAGGAAAGACTGGCAGCGACGATGAAAATTCCTAAAATCAATGCACATACATACGACTGGGTAGAAGTCGTAGACGTTGTAGAAGATATGGGTGCTTTTGTCGATATAGGTTTGTCAAAGGATGCACTTGTTGCAACTGAACACCTCCCGCCTTTTGAGGAAGCGTGGCCGAAAAAAGGCGACAAACTATACTGTATGCTCAAAGTGACAAGTTACGGGAGAATGTTCGCAAAACCAGCCACTGAAGATGTGATCAGTGAATTATTTACTGAGGCGCCAGAAACGTTAATGAACAAAGAAATTACGGGAACGATTTATCGCTTAATTGCGACAGGTTCTTTTATGCTGACAGATACAGGGATTAGAGGATTTATCCATCGTACTGAGCGAAAAGAAGAACCAAGACTCGGATCGACCGTGACTGGACGCGTGATTGCAGTGAAAGAGGATGGAACTGTCAATGTGTCACTGCTTCCGAGAAAGCAGGATGCGTTATCAGTCGATGCAGAAGAAATCTTAACTTATATGAGAACGAGAAACGGTGCAATGCCTTACGGGGATAAAAGTGATCCAGAAGATATCCGGGAAAGATTTCAAATGAGTAAAGCAGCCTTCAAACGAGCATTAGGTCATCTGATGAAAAATGATCTTGTTTACCAAAAAGAAGGGTGGACATACGAGAAAAAGTGAGCATTTGCTCACTTTCAGCGTGTAGACAAACCCTCGCATTCTTTGTCAGTCCTGCGCGCTGGTACTCACGAATGTCAAATTCGCTCCGTAAAAGTAGCTGTACTTCCTAGACTGCAAAGGTTTTCTATCACGCTGAAAAGAAGACAAAGGGCTAAAATCAAGTTCATTTTAGCCCTTTGTCAACAATCTGAAGTGAGCATTTGCTCACTTTTTTTATTTTTGTCATAAATAATGGTTTTTTTCAGTGAAAAAAGTCATGAAAAAAGCTGAAAATCCTTCACTTTATCATTGAAACAATGACTCTCAAATCCGATAAATAAGGGGTAAGGATGATAAAAGGAGTGTGTTTTTGGATGAAAGTGAAGATTTCATTACTTCTGATGGCAGCTATGATCATGGTACTCGCCTCATGCAGCAATCAGCAGGGAGGACCACCGATATCAAATGCGAAGCATATTGGTGTCATGCTGACGGATGATGGTCTTGGTGATCAATCATTTAACGATTCATCATTTAAAGGATTAGAAAAAGCACGTGATGAGCTTGGCATTGAATTCGATTATAGAGAAATTGCAGAAACCGATACATATGAAAAAGGGCTGACCGAGCTTGTGAAAGATGGAAATGACCTGATCATCGGTGTAGGTTTCAGTATGCAAGAAGACTTAGAAAAGGTAGCGAAAAAATATCCGAAAAAGCAATTTTTACTCATTGATGCTGTGTCTGAACTGAAAAATGTCACATCAGTGACTTTTAAAGAAGAGCAGGGCAGCTATTTAGCGGGAGCACTTGCTGCCATGACAACAAAAAGCGATGTCATTGGTTTTGTGGGCGGAGTCGATGCAGAGGTGATCCATCGATTTGAACAAGGCTATCAAAAAGGCGCAAAATCAGTGAATCCGAAAATTAAGGTCGTATCCACGTATGCTGGTACATTTAGTGATGCAGGCAAAGGCAGTAAAATAGCGAAAGACATGATCAAAAAGAAAGCAGATGTTTTATATGCCGCAGCCGGTTATACGGGTGTTGGTGTATTAAAAGAAGCGCAAACGCAAGGCAAATACGCAATCGGCGTGGACAGCGATCAGTATTATACAGCTGAAAAAGCCGTTATTTCGTCTATGGTCAAAAACGTAGATGAAGTCGTTTATCAATTCAGCGAACAGCTCGTCAAAAGCAGCAACATCAAAAGCGGGCATATCGTTTATGACTTAAGCAATGACGGAATCGATATGGCGAGAATCCGGGTGCTCAAAGATGCTGAGAAATTGACCAAGAAATTAAATGGACTGAAGCAGACACTTCTGAAAGAAGAGGGGGCAGCATCATGAGCTTACGCATCAAAATTTTGCTCAACTCACTCATTTCACTTCTTTTAGCGGTTGGTGTAATTGCCTTTATTATTGTGAGCATGACAAAGATTCAGTCATCAAGCGAAGAAGAAGTTCAAACCTTGCTGAACGTACAAAAAACAAAGGCCAGCTTTGAAAGTGTCGAACAAGCCATGACCAATTATTCCATGACCCTTTCAGATGAACAGCTAGAGGTCGTTCAAACCGATATATCGACAGCGAAAAAACAGCTGCAAACGTTAAACAAAAACGCAGGAAATATGAACAAAGAAGCCCTCACACGGTTAAATTCAAAGTTTGACACATGGACGCAAGAAGCAAACAATGCCATTGGTGAAAAAAATGCCTCTGATGCCAGACGAGTGGCTGCCAGAATTGACGGTGTTTTAAACGACGTGCATACGATGAATAAAAGAGCACAAGAAGCGTATGAATACCATTTAGAGGAGGCGGCAGACAATGTGCAAAGGATCATCACAAGTGCATCTGTCGCAGCCCTCACGCTGATTGTCATCGCCGTCTTTTTAAATATTGGTTTAACGAGATCCATTGTGACACCAATCAAATCCCTTTCTTACCGGGCAAAACAGATTGCCGAAGGAAACCTCGCTGTGGAGCGGATGAACATCAAGCGGAAAGATGAAATCGGTGGCTTAAATGAGTCGTTCAATCAAATGACGGATCAGCTGATTAGCTTGATTCAAGAAATCAGCCATGTATCAAGCCAAGTAGAATCATTCTCGGTTCAGTTAGATGATGAAAACAAAAAGCTTATGGAATCGGCCAATCAAGTGTCTGTATCGACAGACGAAATGGCGAATGGTTCACAAGCGATTTCAGAAGACCTTCAGCATGGCGTTAGTTTGATTGAGAGAATGGATTCACATGGCCGTAAGAATTCCGAAAGATCACATACAGTCATCCGTAGTACAGAGGATGCCATTGAAGCGGTAGAAAGCGGAAAGCACACGTTAACAGAAACAAAAGCAGCCATTGAAAAAAATACACGTGCGACGAGACAAATTGAAGAGTCTGCAGGAGAATTCACTCAGTACGCAAGCGGAATCTCCGCAATGGCCAAAACGGTTTCTGATATTGCGGACCAGACAAACCTCCTCTCACTCAATGCGGCGATTGAAGCGGCAAGAGCAGGAGAAGCTGGAAAAGGGTTTGCCGTTGTAGCGGACGAAATTCGTAAGCTGGCAGATGAATCGTCTCGTGCAACAAGACAAATTTTTGACATGGTGAGTCATATTGAAAAAGGCATTCAATCCATTAGCCAAACTGTACAAGAAGGGGTCAAGCTATCACTTCAGCAGCAAGATGCAATGGACAAAACCTCACACTCCTTTGAAGATATAGAAACAAAAGCACAACATATTAAGCAAGAAATGGCGGTCTTAAATGACCAAATTATTCAATCAACAGAGCTTGGCGGACAAGTGCTGCACTCGATTGAAAATATTAGTGCCGTTGTAGAAGAAACGGCAGCGGGCAGCGAAGAAATTTCTGCCTCGGCAAACGAACAACTGCAATCTTTCCATCAAATGAACAAACAAGTAGAAGAACTGATGAGTATGACAGCAAGGTTAAACGAAACCGTTCACCGATTTAAGCTATCATAAGAAAAGCACCCTTCCCGTGATGTTTCAGGGAAGGGTGCTTTTTATGATGGGCTGCCTGTAAAGAAGATGGCAAGTGTGCTAGGGCCTGAGTGGGACCCAACAGCCGCGCCGATGACCTGGATGTCGATTTCTTTTGGATGAAATTCGGCTTCGATTAATTGTCTCATTTCTTCTGCAAGTGCAGGGTCATCTCCATGACTAATGCCAACAGTTTGACTAGACCAGTCAGATCCGCGTTCTTTCATCAGCTCGATAATGCGTTTCAACAATTTTTTACGGCCACGAATTTTTTCAAGGGGTATCAGTTTACCATCCTCAACGTGTAAAATGGGTTTAATACTTAACAATCCGCCAACAAATGCGGACGCTTTGCTGATTCTTCCGCCTCTTGCTAAATACGATAAATCGTCTACAGTAAAAATATGTTGTAAAGATTCACAAAAATGCTTTACAGACGTTTCAATTTCTTGTATTGTATTTCCGTCAATGGCAAGTGATTGAGCGTGTTTGACAGCTAGTCCATAACCAAGTGAAGCACATTTAGAATCAATGATTCGTAAATCGAAATCAGGGTATTCTTCCTTCACTTCGTTTGCCATCATCACAGCGGTTTGGTATGTACCTGAAAGCTCTGATGAAAAGGCAACATAGATAGCGGATGTATGGGTTTGGGCTGCAGAAACAAAGGCTTCTTTGATCCGGTTCGGTGAAGCTTGTGATGTTTTTGGACTTGCGCCTTGTCTCATCGCATCAAATACTTGTTTTGGTTCAATGGTGATCAAATCCTCAAATTCCTGCTCGCCGAGTAATACACGAAGCGGAATGAGTGTCATGTTTTGTTCATCATAATAAGAAAGAGGCAGATCAGCAGCACTGTCTGCTATGATATGAACAGTCATCAAAATCCCTTCTTTCTAAAAAAATCAACCATATTTTACATCTTTTTAGCCTAACTATATCATAGAAAATCATTTTTTCGTGTTCAAATTCTAAATTTTAGGGAAAACCATAGAGAGAATGGTAAGTGGAGGAATGACAACATGTTCATTGGAGAAGCAAAAAAATTCATCGTCGTCGTCATTGGTGCCTTACTCAATGCGATTGGGCTGAATTTATTTTTAATCCCTGCTGACGTATATGCAAGTGGTTTTACAGGGGTTGCCCAGCTATTATCTAGTTTAATCGATCAATATGCACCGTTTTATTTATCAACAGGAATCCTATTATTTATTTTAAACATTCCGGTCGGCATTTTAGGCTGGATGAAGGTTGGTCGTTCCTTTACTTTGTATAGCATTATTAGTGTGGCACTGACAACGATTTTCCTCGGCATTTTACCAGAGACAAGTGTTTCTGAAGATATTTTATTAAATGCTGTATTTGGCGGAGTCATTTCTGCACTTGGCATTGGGATTACACTGAAATATGGGGCATCTACAGGCGGCCTTGACATTATTGCGATGATTTTAGCGAAATGGAAAGACAAACCAGTGGGCACGTATTTCTTCATTTTAAACGGAATTATCATTTTTACAGCAGGATTGTTACAAGGTTGGGAGAAAGCTTTATATACCCTTGTCACATTATATGTGACGACTAGGGTAATTGATGCTATCCATACGAGACATGAAAAGCTGACTGCCATGATTGTGACAAAGAAAGCAGATGAAATCAAAGAAGCCATTTATGGAAAAATGGTCAGAGGGATTACGACTGTTCCGGCAAAAGGGGCATTTACCAATGAACAAAAAGAAATGATGGTCATTGTCATTACAAGGTATGAGCTGTATGAACTTGAACAAATTATAAAGGAAGTCGATCCAAAAGCCTTTACAAATATTGTTCAAACAACCAATATTCTTGGATTTTTCAGACGAGATTAAAAGGTGGGTAGAAGATGAAAAAAGGGTTAGTGCTTTTTCTCGTTCTATTGGTTTTAACAGCTTGTGGACAACAAAAAAAGGATGAACCAGACAAGGAGGTATCCGGTCAAATGGGAGAAAAAACCGTTGTACTCACAGTAGACCCCGTCCAAAAAGGTTCTTCGGTTCAATTTCATATGTCACTCAAAAATGAATCAGATCGAGATATTGAATTCACGTTTAACACAAGCCAAAAATTCGAATTGAGTGTGTACGATGAAGACGGAAATGAAAAATACCGTTACTCGAAAGACCGTATGTTCACACAAGCCATCCAATCCTTTGTGCTGAAAGCAGATGAAACATATGACTTCCAAGATACGTGGTCAAACGGTGTGGAGCCGGGAACGTATGAAGCGGTCGTCACATTTAAAGGAAAAGCAGAAGGGCTAAAGCAAATCACTGAGAAGAAAACGTTCCAAGTGAAATAAGCATAAGAAAAGCTGTCCACAAAGCGGACAGCTTTTTTCGTTAAAGATCATCAAGCAGGTCTTGGAACGTATGCAGCTGGTTTCTTTCTGCATCTGTCGAATTAGCAAATGCAGATGATACGGCGTTTTTAGCTCGCTGAACTGCTTGTTGACGCTCTAAACCAGATGGAAATGAAGAAGTAAGGGCTTCTTCAGTAAATGATTTGGCTTGATCAAAAAGTTCGTTTCTCACAATGAACCTCCAGAAGCATCAGTCTTCATATTTCCCCTGTCCTCCGCAGCTTCTTCAAGTGTGGAACGATACGGAAAACGTGCGTCATGCAGACTGACTGAATCTTTACCTTGTTGTATAAAGCGTTTCGATTTGCTTCTTTTACCCATTCGGAATCCGCCCCTTTACACAAGCTGACAGGACAACCTGTCTAACGGTAGTATGCCCGCTTCGACCTGCTATGTATGAATGGAAAAATTAAAGCGAGAAGTAATTCGTTAGGAATTTTGCAATCCCATCTTGTTCATTCGTATCTGTCACTTCATTAGAGACGCGTTTCACTGCATCAATCCCGTTGCCCATTGCAACCCCGCATCCAGCAAATTCAAGCATCTCTAAATCATTGTCTTCATCTCCGAATGCCACAATCCGCTCCTGAGGTACCCCGTAATAATCACTGATCTTTTGCAGTCCAACGGCTTTGTTCATACCTGTTTTAATGATTTCAATGACATGCCACGGAGCAGCCCAGCGTCTGTGGTCAATCACTTCTGCATGAACATCTGTCAAATAGCTCCGAATCGCTCCGACGTCTTCTTCTTTTGCGTGAATTAAGACGCTTGTGACATTCTCTCCAAGATTGTTCCGAAGATCTCCAACGGTCACTTTGTTTGCATTCATATTAAATATATCAATGAGCTTTTCATCATGATAATGGAAATACAAATCGTCTAGCACTTCAGCTAACACATTGTGTACTTTATATTCCTCACTAATATCCACAAGCTGTTTTACGACTTGAAGATCAAGTGATGTGTGAAATCTGCCCCATTTTTCATCAAGAGGATGATGGACAAACGCTCCATTAAAGTTCACAATCGGAGAATCGAGCTGCAATTGCTGATAATAAGGAGAGCTGGAACGAAATGGCCGGCCAGTTGAAATACAGACATGATGCCCGCTGTCTTTCACTTTTTGAATGACATCAAGTGTGTGTGCTGAAATCGTTTTATCGTCTTTTAATAACGTGCCATCCAGGTCAAGTGCGATTAGATAAGGTTTAGTCTCCATAAAATCTCCTTTGATCTGTAAGTAATAGGAGGCAGCTGGTGCGGGTGCCTCCACCTATAGTGTATCTTTATCACATCTTCGTTGTCTACATGTTAAAATAAACAAAGACGGGAATGATAAAGGAGGATTCATAGGCTGTGATCACCATTGATGAGCAAATGACGCACGATATTCCATTTTTACATATCGTAAAAGCTGAAAATAAAGATAAACCACTGCCACTTGTATTTTTTATACATGGATTTACAAGTGCACGCGAGCACAACTTACACTTCGCCTTTCATTTGGCGGAAAAAGGCATGAGAGTCATTTTGCCTGACTGTGCTTATCATGGTGTAAGATCAGAAAACCTCAGCTTAGAGGAACTGGCATCAAAGTTTTGGGAAATCGTCCTGAACGAAATCCGTGAAATCGATATACTTAAGACACATTTTCAAGAAAAACAATTGATTGAAGCCGACCTAATAGGCGTTGCAGGTACTTCCATGGGAGGCATCACGACCTTTGGTGCACTCGCAAAACATGATTGGATTAAAGCGGCAGTCAGCTTGATGGGCAGTCCGAAATATACGACATTCCTACAAGCACAAATTATGGACATGCGGCACAAAGGGTTGATGAAAGAGATTACAGATGAAGAGGTTCATCAGCAATTAGACGCGCTGCGTCCTTATGATTTAACGCTACAAACAGATCGATTAAACAAAAGACCGCTGTTATTCTGGCATGCAGAAAACGATCCAGTTGTCCCATATCGCCATGCAAAAGCGTTATATGACGAGCTAGCGGCAACCCAATATAAGCAAGATCAGGACCTCCTTCGGTTTATTACAGATAAGCAGGCGGGTCACAAAGTCACAAGACAAGCGATGTTTGAAACCATTGACTGGTTTGTGACACATCTGAAAAGCACAAACGTTTAGCCAAAAGGAAAAGTACGTTATACTAGTTGAAAAAGGAGTGGATATCATGGATGAAGCATTGAAAGAAAATATTTTAGGCGCCCTAGAACAGGTGATTGACCCTGAGTTAAACGTAGACATCGTCAACCTTGGACTTGTCTATGATGTCGATCTTGATGAGAATGGAAAAGCGGATATCACGATGACTTTAACATCAATGGGGTGTCCCCTTGCACCAGTTATCGTTGATGAAGTGAAAAAAGCATTGAGCGACTTGCCTGAAGTGAAGGAAACTGAAGTTCACATCGTATGGAATCCACCTTGGACACGTGACAAAATGTCAAGATACGCTAAAATTGCGCTTGGTATTCAATAAGTAAATACGACCTGGTATGAGTAGAACTCGTACCAGGTTTTTTTATGAAAAATTAAGGTAGAGGAGGAGTATGGCTTGATATAATGGATGTAATTTTATAGAACGGAGTACCTATAATGAAACGAAAGTGGATATGGATCGTCCTTTTGATGGGATATGGTGCTGCCTTTTTTGCATCAGTCTCTATACGTGAAGATCAAGCACACAAAAGACAAGGACTTGAGGCGTTTACAGATGTGAGTCACCTCATGCCGGTCAAAATAAAAAAAGTCGTGCAAGGAAAAGAAATAGAATCTTTAAAAGAAGTATTAGAAGAAGCAAAAGAGAAGAATCTGCCCATTTCAATCGCCGGAAAGCAGCATAGTATGGGCGGCCACACGTATTATGAAAATGGCATTGTACTAGACATGACGAAATTTCGCCGAATCGTATCATTTAATGAAAAAAAGAAGACCATTCGGGTCCAGAGCGGCGCCACATGGGATGATATTCAAACATATGTGAACCCATATGGTCTTGCAGTAAAGGTGATGCAATCTCAAAACATCTTTACGATTGGTGGCTCGTTAAGTGCAAATGCACATGGACGTGACATTCGCTACGGCTCACTTATTGACACTGTGCGCTCTTTCACACTGTTAAAAGCAGATGGAGAGATCATCACAGTAAAGCCTAGCGATGATTTATTTACTGCCGTGATTGGAGGATACGGCTTATTCGGTGTCATTTTAGATGTTGAGCTTTCCTTAACAAAGGATGAATTATATAAAATGGAGACAACCTCTCTACACTTCGATGAATACACTGATTATTTTCAAAAGCATGTAAAGAACAATAAAGAAGTGCGCATGCATCTCGCAAGAATCTCTACAGCGAAAACAAATTTTTTGAAAGAGATGTATGTGACGAATTATTCACTTACTTCTGATCAACAGATCGATCCATACCGCGAGCTCAAAGAAGATCAGCTCGTCATCCCTTTAAAATTTATGCTCGGCCTTTCGAGAAGATTTGATATGGGGAAAGATTTGCTATGGAACTTGCAAAAGAAGTATTTTCAAAGTCAAAATGACCAGCTGATCACAAGAAATAACGTGATGCGGTCTGATTCTGCTTTTTTAGAATATGAAAATGAGTCAGATACCGATGTGCTTCAAGAATACTTTGTTCCAGTTGATCGTTTTCGTGCGTATATCGATGACATGAGAAGCTTTTTACAACAGGAAGAATTGAATTTAATGAACATCACGATCCGCTACGTACAAAAAAATGAAAAAGCGGATCTCTCATATGCGAAAGAAGATATGTTTGCACTTGTTTTGTTAGTGAATTATGGTTTTGAGAAAGAAGAGAAGGCAGAAGCAGAGCGGGTCATCCGGCAAATGACAGATATCACCTTGCGGCACCATGGAAGCTATTACTTACCATACATGCCTTATCAAACGAAAGCACAAATGAAACAAGCGTATCCAAAAACCGATCTATTCTTTCAAAAGAAAAAGCAAGCAGATCCAGATGGCAGATTTATCAACTACTTTTATGAAAGGTACAATACACAATGAATGCTAAAGCAATGAAATGGTTCGTCTATTCACAAAGTCTACTGTTTTTCGCCAGTAGTCTCATTTTCCCTTTTTATATTCTTTTTATTAAAAATGTTGGGTCGAGCTATTCTCAATTTGGTCTTGCTTATGGTCTGTTTGGTTTGAGCGGTGCGTTCATTCATTTATTATTAGGAAAACTTCCTGAAACGACCGACAGGCGTCTCTTTTTAATCATTCATTCGTTTGGTATGGCGTTTCTTCTTCTCCTTTTTCCACATATCACAGAAGTAGAGCAAGTTTATATGATTCAGATTGCCTTAGGTGTGCTAGGTGGTGTTCAGAAGCACGGAGAGAAACTGCTCGTCACCGAACTCACAAATGAGAAGAAGCGAATGAAAGAAGTTGGGCACTATCATTTTTGGACAGCGCTTTTTTCATCTATCGCCATTATGCTTGGCGGCCTGTTTGCTGATTTTTTCACCATTCATTTGATTTTTTATGCAAGTTCCCTATTATATTTATGCAGTGCGCTTTTGGTTCTCAATATGAAGAACAATAGATAAAATCCGCATGTCTCACGAAGATATGTGGATTTTTTTATGAAAAAAAATGAAAACAAATATTAAATATACAATTGAATTAATTTTTATACATGTTATAATGTTAAATAATTTCACAAAGATCAAGAGGGTGTATTGACGTTGAAAATAGGTATTATAGGTGCTACAGGGTACGGTGGTGCGGAATTAGTTCGTATCTTTAAGCAGCATCCACATGTGGAGGAATGTATATTGTATTCATCAAGTGGTGATGGGCAATTATACAGTCAATCTTATCCGCATCTGACAACGATTACTGACCAAACATTAAAAGCCATTGATCCGGCTACCATTGTGCAAGAAACAGATGCTGTGTTTTTAGCGACACCAGCAGGCGTTTCAAGTGAACTCACACCGAAGCTCATGAATCAAGGGGTGCCAATTATTGATTTATCAGGTGACTTGCGCATTCAAGATGGAACTGTTTATGAAGCGTGGTATAAACGAAGGGCAGCGGATGAAGCATCGGTTCAACAAGCTGTATACGGATTATCTGAATTGAATCGTGAAACCATTAAGCAAGCGGAAGTCATTGCAAACCCAGGCTGCTTTCCTACTGCAGTTCTTCTAGGATTAGCACCGCTGATGAAACAGAATTTAATCGATGAATCTATGATCATAATAGATGCAAAAACCGGGGTGTCCGGTGCAGGACGATCAGCCTCACTTGGCACACATTTTTCAGAGCTGAACGATAACTTTAAAATTTATAAGGTGAATGAACATCAGCACACACCTGAAATAGAACAAGTACTTAGAGAATGGAACCCGCAAACGGCGAACATCACATTTTCAACACATCTTGTCCCGATGACAAGAGGGATTATGGCGACGATGTATACACAATTGAAAGCAGATGTCACAAAAGTAGAATTAATGAAACGGATGAAGGACTTTTATGAAGATTCCTATTTTGTAAGAGTGAGAGATCATGGGATATATCCGCAAACAAAAGAAGTATACGGCAGTAACTTCTGTGACATTGGTTTTCATTTAGATGAGCGAACAGGCAGACTGACGATTGTATCTGTCATAGATAATCTCATGAAAGGCGCAGCCGGCCAAGCGGTTCAAAACTTCAATATCATCAAAGGCTTACATGAAGAGGCGGGCCTCACAATGACACCTCTCTATCCATAAGAACAGGGGAGACAACAAACATGATCGAATTGAATGAAAAAAGTATTGTCAAAATAGACGGGGACGTATCATCACCAAAAGGTTTTGAAGCAAAGGGGATTCATATAGGATTACGCTATTCAAAAAAAGACCTTGGCTTGATCATCAGTGAAGTACCAGCAGCGAGTGCAGCGGTATACACTCAAAGTCACTTTCAAGCTGCGCCTCTTCAAGTCACACAAAAAAGCTTGAAAAAGACGGGCAAACTAAAAGGTGTCATTGTCAATAGTGCGATCGCCAACGCATGTACAGGTGAGCAGGGATTAAAAGATGCATACGACATGCAGGCAGCCTGTGCAGACATGTTAGGGACAGAGCCTGATTACATTGCTGTTTCTTCTACTGGTGTCATTGGAGAGTGTCTGGATATGGATAAAATCAAAACAGGCATCGCTCAGCTAAAAGAAGCAAAAGCAGGAAATGGCCACTTTGAAGAAGCGATTCTAACAACAGATACAGTCATTAAAAATACGACATACTCCTTGACGATAGACGGGAAAGAGATTCTCATTTCTGGTGCAGCAAAAGGCTCTGGTATGATTCATCCGAACATGGCAACAATGCTCGGGTTTGTCACAACCGATGCAAATGTCGAACAAGAAGCTTTGCAAAATGCTCTTCGTGACATCACAGATGTGACGTTTAATCAAATTACCGTCGATGGAGAAACATCAACTAACGATATGGTGCTTGTGATGGCAAATGGAATGGCAGAAAACCAGGCACTGAATGAAGAACATCCAGAATGGCCATTGTTTAAAGAAGGATTAAAACTAGCCTGTGAAGACCTAGCAAAAGAGATTGCAAGAGACGGAGAAGGCGCAACTAAATTAATCGAAGCGAAAGTTGTTGGTGCAAAAAACAACTTAGAAGCTGGTATTATTGCAAAAAAAATCGTAGGTTCAAGTCTTGTGAAAACAGCCGTATACGGTACGGACGCCAACTGGGGACGGATTGTCGGAGCAATCGGTCATAGCGCAGCTTCTGTCACGCCAGAAGAGGTTGAAGTTTACTTAGGCGGGCAATGTCTGTTTAAACATAATGAACCTCAGTCTTTCTCAGAAGAGGAAGCAAAAGCGTATCTAGAGCAGGATGAGATTACGATTTTCATTCAAATGAATGAAGGAAATGGTGAAGCGGCCGCATGGGGCTGTGACCTTACCTATGATTATGTGAAAATTAACGCGAGCTATCGCACATAATGAAGGAGATAGACATGGATAAAACGATCGTGTTCAAGTGTGGAGGCAGTGTCATTCGAGAACTTTCCGATACCTTTTATGAAAATGTCCGCTCACTTCAAGCTGCTGGATTTAAACTGGCTATCGTACATGGCGGGGGTCCTGAAATCACGAGCATGCTGCAAAAATTAGAAGTGAAAACGGAATTTGTAGATGGACAGCGCAAAACAACAAAGCCGGTGTTAGAGGTAGCCGAAATGGTCCTTTCAGGAACGGTGAATAAATACTTTGTTTCAGAGCTGGCAAAGCATGATATATCATCTGTCGGTGTATCTGGTAAAGATGGACAGATGCTTGTCGCCGATTTTCTCGATCAAGATGTATATGGGTACGTTGGCGAAATCAAAGAAGTCAATCCAGAGATGGCAGAAGCACTAATGGAGAAACAATTCATTCCCGTCATTGCGCCGCTATCTATGACCGAAGAATGCCAAACGTTAAATGTAAATGCTGATCTTGCAGCATCAGCAGTCGCAGGAGCTATGAAAGCTGATAAGCTCATGTTTGTCACAGATGTGGAAGGAATTTTAAAAAATGGAGAGCTGTTAGACGTTGTCACCGAACAAGAAGCTCTCAAGCTCATCGATGAAGGCATTATTTCCGGGGGAATGATTCCAAAAGTACAATCCGCGCTCAGTGCTTTATCAGGAGATGTGGATGAAGTCATGATTGTGAATGGAAAAGGCAGTATTTTTACAGGAGATACCTTTAAAGGAACTCGAATTGTAAAACAAAAGGAGGCGGTCCTGTGAGTCATCTTTTTCAAACATACGGACGGTGGAATGTTGAAATTAAAGAGGCAGAAGGTTCTTGGGCAGTTGATACAACTGGGAAAAAATATTTAGACTTTATACAAGGCATTGCGGTCACGAATTTAGGTCACAATCATCCAAAGGTCAATCAAGCCATCAAGAAGCAGCTTGATGAGGTCTGGCACGTATCAAATCTATTTGAAAATGGACTGCAAGAAAAAGCAGCGGAAAAGCTGGCAGCAAACAGTTCAGGAGATCTCGTATTTTTCTGCAACAGCGGGGCTGAAGCGAATGAAGGGGCTATCAAATTGGCCCGAAAAGCAACAGGGAAAACAAATATTGTGACGTTTTTGCACTCTTTCCATGGGCGCACGTATGCTGGTATGGCTGCCACAGGTCAAGATAAAATCAAAACTGGTTTTGGACCGATGCTGGAAGGCTTTCATTATGTACCGTTTAATGACCCTGAAGCGATCACAGCGTGTGAAATCGATGATGTCGCAGCGGTCATGCTGGAAGTGGTGCAAGGTGAAGGTGGAGTGAATCCAGCTACAGCTGAATTTCTAGAAGCCGTTCAAACGTTTTGCAAAAAACATCAAGCGCTGCTGATTGTAGATGAAATCCAAACGGGTATTGGGCGCACAGGGACAGCATTTGCCTATGAGCAATCGGGACTTGATCCTGATATTATTTCAGCCGCAAAAGGTTTAGGAAATGGGTTTCCAGTCGGTGCAGTGATAGGGAAAAAAGCTTTAGGGGATGCATTTTCTCCAGGCTCTCATGGCACAACATTTGGTGGCAATATGCTCGCTATGTCAGCTGTGAACGCAACCCTTGATGTAATATTCAAAGAGGACTTTCTTTCAGAAGTGAAAGAAAAGGGTGCGTATCTCTTAAAGAGACTGCAAGAAGTCAAACAGCTGAATATCGTGAAAGAAGTACGGGGCAAAGGATTAATGGCAGGGATTGAGTGTCACCAGCCAGTAGGTGATTACATCACAGCCCTTCGAGAGCAAGGTTTGCTGGTGCTTCCAGCTGGTCCGAATGTCATTCGTTTATTACCTCCACTGAATGTCAAAAAAGTTGAATTGGATCAAGCAATAGAAGTGGTCATTCAAGTGTTAGCAAATGAAACAGTAACGGTCTAAATTTTTTTGCATCAAAACGTATAAACATGCATTTATATTATTAATTATTCAATACGGGGTGACACAAGCATGAAAGGTTATTTAAATTTAGAAGATGGAGCCTCTTTTGAAGGAGATCTGACAGGAGAAGCTGGCATAACAGGTGAAGTGGTCTTTTTTACAGGGATGACAGGTTATCAAGAGGTGCTCACAGATCCTTCTTATAAAGGACAAATCATTGTTTTCACATATCCACTCATCGGAAACTACGGGATCAATCATGAAGACTTTGAGAGCAAAAAACCACAAGTAAAAGCGGTCGTTGTCTATGAGGCAGCTGAGCATTTTTCTCATCACCTTGCAGCCGTAAGCTTAAAAGATTATTTACAGAAGTGGAACATTCCGCTTCTTACACATACAGATACTCGCGCAGTCGTGCAGAACATTCGAGCAAATGGGACGATGAATGCAGTGCTTAGTTTAGACGAAAATGAAACGCCACCTGCAATGAAGCAAGACAATGTGGTTGAGCAGGTCACAGAAGATGAAGTATACACACAAGGCAGCGGCGAGGATCATGTAGCGCTCATTGATTTTGGCTTTAAAAAATCAATTGCGGACTCACTCGAAGCGCGCGGCTGTAAAGTCACAGTGATTCCGTACAAACAAATGGAAAAGGTATTTGATATCAAGCCAGATGCGATCCTTTTGTCAAATGGACCTGGAGATCCAAAAACAATGAAGCCATATTTAAAAACCATTCATGACATCATGATGACCTTCCCGACACTAGGCATTTGCTTAGGTCATCAATTAATTGCTCTTGCGCTTGGCGGGGATACGTATAAGCTTCCTTTTGGCCACCGCGGGGCGAATCATCCTGTACAAGATACAGAATCAAAACGTGTCTTTATGACAAGCCAAAATCATAGCTATGTGGTCAATGAAAAAAGCATGAATGACAAAGAAGTGGACGTCAAATTCCTCCACGTGAATGACGGATCTGTTGAAGGATTCATTCATAAAGAGAAGCTGATTATGTCCGTTCAATTTCATCCAGAAGCACATCCAGGCCCTGCAGAAAGTGAATGGGTATTCGATGATTTTATTGAGAAAGTGAAACAAGCAAGGAGAGAAGTCGCACATGCCTAAAGATCAAAGCATACAAACCATTCTAGTCATCGGGTCTGGTCCAATCATCATTGGTCAGGCAGCAGAATTTGATTACTCAGGAACACAAGGTTGTATGGCCTTAAAAGAAGAAGGCTACAACGTCATCTTAGTGAATAACAACCCAGCAACCATTATGACAGACGAGTCATTTGCTGATGAAATTTATTTTGAACCGCTTTCAGTTGATTCAGTGACAAGAATCATTGAAAAAGAGAAACCAGATGGTCTTTTAGCCAATCTTGGCGGACAGACGGCTTTAAACCTTGCTGTCGAGCTGGAAAAAGCCGGTGTGCTGAAAAAGCATGGGGTAAAACTGCTCGGAACGTCAGTTGAAACAATTGAAAACGGTGAAGATCGTGAGAAATTCCGTGCTCTCATGAAGCATTTGAATGAACCTGTACCAGAAAGTGAAATTGTGGATAATGCGAAAGACGCCCTTCAATTTGCAAAAGAAGTGGGCTTTCCCGTCATTCTTCGACCAGCCTACACACTTGGTGGTAAAGGGGGAGGCATCGCTTTAACTGAAGAGGCTTTTAAACCGCTGATTGAAGGTGCTCTTCTAGCGAGTCCGATTCATCAGTGCTTAGTTGAAAAAAGCATTGCTGGCTTTAAAGAAGTCGAGTATGAGGTCATGAGAGATCGTCAAAATACGTGTATCACTGTATGTAACATGGAAAATATCGATCCAGTTGGTGTGCATACAGGTGACTCGATTGTCGTTGCACCGTCACAGACATTAACGGATCAGGATTATCAAATGCTCCGCTCAGCAAGCTTAAAAATTATTTCAGCGCTTGATGTCGTTGGCGGCTGTAATATCCAGTTCGCTCTTGATCCACTTAGCAAAGAATACTTTGTCATTGAGGTCAACCCTCGGGTCAGCCGGTCTTCTGCTCTTGCATCGAAAGCAACAGGCTATCCGATTGCCAAAATGGCGGCAAAACTTGCGGTCGGTTATACACTAGATGAATTGAAAAATCCGCTTACAGGAACAACGTATGCTAGCTTTGAGCCGGCACTCGATTATGTCGTGGTGAAATTCCCGCGCTGGCCGTTCGATAAATTTAAACAGGCAGACCGGAAATTAGGCACAAAAATGAAGGCGACTGGTGAAGTCATGGCGATTGACCGTAATTTAGAATCTGCCATACAAAAAGCCGTCGCATCACTTGAAATCAAAACAAAGGGCTTCCACTTGCCTGAACTGAAAGAACATACGACTGAACAGTTATTTGAATTAATCAAAACACCGGACGATCGCCGTTTCTTCGCAGTCATGGAGCTTCTTTTCAGACAAGAAACCGTTGAAACGATTCATGAAACGACGAAGATTGATCTGTTTTTCTTACATGTTTTCAAGAATATGATCACACTCGAACAAGAATTGAAGAACCATCAGGGGACGCTATCCAAAGACACCTTAAGAAAGGTAAAAGAAAAAGGTTTCCTTGATGAAACAATCGCTTCTCTGACGGATCGCAGTGAACAAGATATCAGACAGCTTCGCCAAGAGTATGGCATTTCCGCTTCATTTAAAATTGTCGATACATGTGCGGCTGAATTCGATGCAAAAACGAATTACTTCTATTCTACGTACTTTGGCAAAAGTGATGGAGAGCATCAAGAGAAAACAAAGCAGCGTGCACTCATCATTGGCTCCGGTCCGATTCGAATTGGGCAGGGAGTCGAGTTTGATTATAGTGCCGTTCACGGCGTTCTTACTCTACAAAAGCTTGGATTTGAAACCATCATGATGAACAACAATCCAGAAACGGTTAGTACCGATTATGAGATTGCAGATCGTTTATACTTTGAGCCGATCACGTTAGAACATATTTTAAACGTAGTTGAAGCGGAGCAAATTGATTTTGTCATCGTTCAATTTGGCGGGCAGACGGCAATCAATGTGGCGGAAGGTTTAGAAAAAGCCGGCGTTACCTTGTTAGGCACGTCCTTTGACACACTAGATGCATTAGAAGATCGCGATTTATTCTATCAGCTTCTTGATGAACTGAATCTTCCTCATGCAAAAGGAGATACAGCTCATTCAAAAGAAGAAGCACTGGGGCATGCTGCAAGCATTGGGTACCCTGTTCTTATTCGTCCATCATATGTCATTGGGGGAATGGGCATGATCGTTGTCCATACAGAAGCTCAATTGGCAGCAATACTTGATCAGCCAGATCATTTACCTTATCCGATCTTAATTGATGAGTACGTCACTGGAAAAGAAGTGGAAGTGGATCTCATTTCAGACGGACAAACGACATTCATTCCAACAATCGTTGAGCATATTGAAAAAGCGGGCGTACACTCAGGTGACAGCTTTGCCATCTTGCCAAGTGTCTCTATTAGTGAAGACATCAAAGAGCAGGTGTATAACGCTTCTGAACAAATCGCAAAGAAATTAGCTTTTAAAGGCATCATGAATATTCAATTTGTGATGAAAGGGAACCAGGCGCTCGTATTAGAGGTGAATCCTCGGGCAAGCCGGACTGTTCCAGTTGTAAGTAAAGTCATGGGTGTTGACATGATCCCAATGGCGACTCAGCTGTTAGCTGGTGCAACGCTTGAAGAATTGAATCCTGTAACGAAGAATAAGGGGGGCACAGCTGTTAAATTCCCAGTCTTCTCCTCACATGCCATTCAAGATATCGATTTAAAGCTGACACCTGAAATGAAAGCGACGGGTGAAGGAATGTGTGTTGGAAAGAACGTCGAAAGCGCCTTGAAAAAAGTGTTTGCGCCGATCTGGCAACAAAAAGGGAGCCTCTATATTCATGGCAGTGAATTACTCATAGATGAAGCTACACGAGCAGGCTTTAACGTCTGGACTGGCAGCTTTGAATCGTGGCTGCAACAAGACGATAAATCGCTTCACATTCATTTAGGTGATGATGAAGAGGCAAAAGAACAGCGTGTAAAAGCACTCACACATGGTGTTCAAGTTCTAACCGAATATGAAACAGCGCAAGCGTTCCTGCAAGGAAAAGATGGAGATGTATCACCAGTATCTCTCCATGAATTATATAAAAAGGAAGTGACGGCATGAGCCAAGTCGACGTGCAACCGGCATTATACGGAAAAGACTTTTTATCGTTAAAAGACTTTTCGATCAATGACATTGCGTACTTAATTGAAAAAGCAGAAGAAATGAAACAACATCCATATCAAGATTTATTCAAAGGAAAAACATTAGCGATGATCTTTGAAAAATCTTCAACTAGAACCCGTGTCTCGTTTGAAGCGGGCATGACGCAGCTAGGCGGACATGCGCTCTTCCTCAGCTCAAATGATCTGCAAATTGGCAGAGGAGAAACGATTGGTGATACAGCGCAGGTGCTGTCTGGGTATGTAGATGGCATTATGATTCGAACCTTTGAACATGAGAAGGTAGAAGAACTTGCAAAATACGCCACTATTCCAGTGATCAACGGACTAACGGACTACTCTCATCCATGTCAGGCACTGGCTGATTTACTGACGATTAAAGAAGCAAAAGGCACACTAAAAGGTGTGAAAGTGGCGTACATCGGTGATGGGAATAATGTGGCTCATTCCTTAATGGTCGGCTGCGCGCAGTTAGGCTGTGACATTGCCGTTGCATCACCAAAAGGCTATGAACCTCTTCAAGAGGTGACAGACACTGCCCGGGAGTTTGCAAAACAATCAGGCGCAGAAGTCATCGTCACAACAGATGCAGTAGCTGCTGTTCAGGATGCAGATGTCATTTATTCAGACGTATTTACAAGCATGGGGCAGGAAGCTGAAACAGAGAAACGTCTAGCTGAATTTAAAGAATATCAAGTCAATGAGGAACTCATGCAACATGCAGCAGCAGATTATATCTTCCTTCATTGTCTGCCGGCACACCGCGGAGAAGAAGTGACGGCTGATATCATTGATGGACCACACTCTAAAGTATTCCAGCAGGCAGAAAATCGCCTGCATGTGCAAAAAGCGTTAATCAAAGAGCTCATGTATCAACAACCTAAATAAATCACAAGTGTCCCTGTCTCGACTGATCAGGGACTTTTTACATATTGGATTGGAGAGGCAATGGACGGGACATAATAACATCAATCGAGAAAGGAGGATGAAAATGGGTCAACAGCATCAGTTTAAATCTGGTAATAAGGCACCTAATAATGGTGTTTATATCGAAATCGGTGAGACCGGTAGTATGGTGAAAGATCCTTTAAAGATAAAGCTTAAAGCAGGAGACGTCTTTCCGGATAACTCGAACCATAACCGCGTTTGGACTTATCAAAGAAAGCCGTAAGCAATTGACTAAGAGTCCATATGAATAAGTCTTTAGAGGCATGTGTCATGCCTCTTTTTTCTTTATAATAAAAAACAATTAAGTTCCAATTTTCAAATAAATAGTATGAAAAAAAGAAAGATTAAGGTAAAATATGTAAAAATAGTATAAGGTTGAAAGGATTTGTGTGATGGAAAAGATGAATCTCAGTGAAAGTGTTTGGAATAAACGCTTCACCTCATTGTTCATATCAAGACTCATAAAAAATACAGGAGAAAGTTTTGCTTTTACATCCGTTCTTTGGTTATTGATTTTAAGAGGGGATGGAGCGCTCGGTACCGGACTTCTTCTAGCAGTGACAGTTCTTCCTTCATCATTGTTGGCCCCAATACTAGGACCTCTTATGAAAAGACATCATTTATCTAAATGGATGTTTGCTTCAGATGTCATTCGAGCAACCATTGTACTCATTATTCCACTACTGCATTTTTCGCACATATTGCCTCTATGGTTATTGATCTCATTAATGGTTATTCAATCGGCAACAGGTGCAGCATATAACCCGGCTTCTGTGGCCATCCTGCCGCAGATTGTTCCAAAGCATCTCATTCAAAAAGCAAATGCGATCCTGCAATCATCTTTTGAAATTGTCGCACTTGCTGCGGTGATGGTCGCTGGTCTTTTGGTCAAATTAATTGGACCTGCAGATACGCTCCTGATCACCACTGCTTTATTCATCATATCGGGCATGTTTATTATTGGCGTTAAACTGAAGAAGTCTGACGAAGAAAGAGCAGCAGGCATTAAACAAGCAAAGAATACATATCTGTATAACTTAAAAAGAGGCTTTCTAGTCGTTAAAAATCATCATATTTTATTTGCACTGACCCTTTATTGTATTTTAATGAATGTCGCCGCAGCTCCGTGGCAGGCATTATCCGCTGTATATGTAGCAGAAGCGCTGCAAAGTGATTCAATGGTGTATTCCATTTTAAGAGGTGTCGCCGCAGTCGGTGCGTTTATGATGGGCTTTGCACTGGCGAAGGTGAAAATCAAAAGGTTTGGCTTGTTCTTTATTGTCGCAGGCATGATTGAAGGAGCTGCATTCTTTATCACTGGAATGAGTACATGGCTTCCAGTCGTTCTTCTAGCTTCCTTTATTTTTGGTGCAGCCGTCAGTGCAATCAATGTCCCAGAGATGGTCATTATTCAAACGTCTGTTGACCAAGAAGATCAGCCGCAAGTATATGCCGTGATCAATGCGTCATCAAATGTCTTTCTCCCGCTTGCAGCCGTCATATCGGGCGTCCTGGCAGAACGCTTTGGAGCAGGACCTGTCATTGCGGGGGGTGGTGTGCTTGAAATTTTATCGGGCATTGCGATCTTCCTGTTCACAGGGCTTGCGAAAAGCCATTTGTCAGCAGACAAACAGAAGTCCGAAACGGTTGAGGTGTAACTCAAAAACCCCCTGTAATTGACGGCAGGGGGTTTTAGCGTGCGCTCTCAACTTCTGGTCATCATTCTGAAAAAAAGAAAAAGAGCTAACCTCAAATCATTAGCTCTTTTTCAGCAATATTAAGAATGTTCTGTTGAACTTTCTGTTTCTTTCATTGGACTTACTTCAGCAAAGATGAATAAAATAACCGTAAACACTATGGCAAGAATGGAAGTTAACGTAAAATCATAAGCAGCTCCATTCATAGATGCAACGATGTAACCAGCCATATGTGTCAGCAGAAAAGTCCAAATGAGGGTGATAATGTAATGCATTATTCCACCGTCCTTTATGTAACAATCTATTGACTATCATACCATAGATACGAGTTCAGAGAAAAGACTGTTTTCCGCCTTTATGTGACCATTTTGAGACCTTCTACTATAAAAATAAAAAGAATTCTTCTGTCTTTAGGGTATTTCCTTATTCCTACAAGAGTTGTTGTTCATATCATAGAAAGCAGAATCACTGAAAGGAGGCTGGCCATATGGGTGTAAGCGAACGTTTTTTCCAGCTTGGTTCCCAGTGGAACGTCATTCACCTTCCTCAAAAACCAAATGGCTTTGGCATTCTAATCCTCGGTGACCGAAATCACTTTGTGCAGGAAAATACATCATTCTGGCTTCAGCATTACGGAAGAAACCAGCTTTTAACTGCTTTAAAGGATGAAGGATATACATTGTTTAATAGTCATCTTCATGGGAATCACTGGGGATGTGAAGATGCTGTTTTTAGTGCGAAACAGCTTGTTCATCACACATTAAAACAAGAAATATTAAACCGGGAAATTCATGTGCTGGCAGAGGGAATGGGAGCACTTGTCGCCATGAGTCTTGCCGAAGAAATGCCAGAAGTGCTAAGGTCTATAGCCATGATGAATCCATGTTTACACCTGCAAGCACAAAGAGAAAGAGAAAAGGAACACAAATTCTTCTACAAACAGTTCATGAAAGAACTCGCACAGAGCTATGGGTGCTCTGCAAAGGAAGCTGAAACGTATCCACTTCCTTCTTGCCCCGTTCATTCAGCTCATGTACCGATTCATATATGGCAGAGACTAAACGGCGCACCGTATGCCTATGAACTACACGCAAAGCCTTTTATTGATCAGCATATGATGAATCCAGACCATTGTCAGATGGACCTTACCTTGCATATGTTTGATCATCCAAGAAGAATCTTTCAGTCCATTCACAAGTTTTATAAATCGCATGAAAGAGAATTGTAATGAATAGGATGATAACAGCCCTTCATGGAAAGGGCTCTTCTTTTTATTCGATATGCTAAAAAAGGGGACATGAACATGGAAACAGGACTGATCATAGGTGCAGATGAATTTTTTGGCCTGACACTTTGTGAATATATGATGAAAGAGGGCATACAAGTGGATATCACATATCCTAAGGAGCAGTCAGAGGAGCAAAAAATGTTATTAGAAGAGCGGATGATGTGGCTCGGCCGCAATGATCTTGTCCGCTTTATTGATGGTCAAGATAGGAAAGAGGCATATGACCTAGTCTTTTTTCAATCAGATGATTCAATGAACAGAGAGACAGATCTCGAAGCGAAGCATGGCATATACCACTTGTTTTACGAAGAACCCGAAAGCCATTCGCATGAACGAAGCGTTCCGGCTGTTATCCTTCCACGCATGTTTGGTCCGTGGACACTCCATGAAGAGAGACGAATAAAGGATGATCACACATTTTTTGTAGAAGATGTCGCAAAGGAGCTTTTAAAGTGGGCACGCACCGATCAAAGGCAGGAAATGATCCATCAATTAAAGGTAGAAAGACAAACAGGTGACAAACAAGCAGAAGAAATCATAGCAGAATGGAAAAGACAAAACTCAACATTTTTCGACAAAAAGCAAGAATGATCTTCCATCTTATCTTTTTTCAGTATAAAATAAACCTATATTTAACATACAGGTTCATGCCTGCGTGTTGCAAAGGGAGTTGAACATGGCATGAAGTACCAGCGGCTTGTCATGATCTTTTCGTTCCTTCTTCTTATGCTATCTGCCTGCTCGCAGGCGCCGTTAAAAGGACATATTGAGAAGGTGGGTTTACTCGTCCCCGATACGATTAATGATCAAGTTTGGGGAACGAAAGGTTATAAAGGCTTATTAAATATCCAATCAACATTTGGTGTAGATGTTTATTATAAGGAAGGGATGGTCGACAAGGAGAAAATCGTTGATGCCATTGAAGAATTTCATAAAAAAGGAGTCAATTTGATTATTGGCCATGGCAATGAATACAGCGAAATTTTCAACTTGATCAGTGAAGATTATCCGAAAACACAATTTATCACGGTCAATGGAGGCAAGCCTCAAGCTGATAATGTCACAAATGTCACGTTTAAAGGAGAAGCAATGGGCTTTTTCGGAGGCATGACAGCAGCACATATGTCCAAAACAAAAAAGATTGGTATTCTGGCTACATATGATTGGCAAAGTGAAGTAGACGGTTTTATCAAAGGTGCAAAATATCAGGACGAACATGTGCAAGTCCTAGCGGAATTTGTCGAAAACTGGGATGATGCTGACAAAGCGGTGAACCTCTATCAAAAATTGAAAAAACAAGGTGTAGATGTTGTGTATCCAGCAGGTGATGGTTATAATATCCCTGTCATTGAACAAATCAAAAACGACAATTTATCTGCGATCGGATATGTCACTGATCAATCCAACCTTGGAAGCCATACGGTGTTAACTAGCACAGTCCAGCATGTCGATAAAGCGTACAGTATCATTGCGAAGAAGTTTAATGAAGGCAAGCTAAACGAACAAGGTGAGTACTCCTTTGACTTTAAAGAAGGAGTGATCGAAATGGGGAAATTTAGCTCAACCATAGACCGCGCTTTTGTGAAAGACATTGAGAAGGATATTGCGAATTACAAAAAAACAGGCAAACTGCCAAATGAAAAGTGAGGACGTTGAACATGCAGCACGAAAAATCGATGGAGTTTTTACAAATTGCGATGAAGTATTTTCCACAAGCAAAAGAAGAATTAGATAAAGCAGGGATTCAGCTTGATCCACAAGCACTTCAGCCGCTTCTCTCTTTGTTTACATCTGTCATGCAAGAGGCATATGAGCTTGGAAAAGCAGATGCAGCATCAGAAAAAGCCACAGAATAGTGGCTTTTTTTTATGATAATTTTTTCTTAAAGGCACTGATCATAGGGCCGACATCTTTAAACACAGGCTTCAGCTCATCGATGGAGTTCATAATGTTTCCAATTTGATTCATGACATGCATGTAGTCAATGGAGTCATCACTTGAAGAAGTCTCTGCACGCTCCTCCTTTTTTTCTGTCTTGCTTTTCTCCTTTTCAAGCGGCTGACCAAACATCATTGCTGAGAAAATATCCTTTTGCGCCATATCACATGTTCCTTTCTACTATTGGTATATCATTAATCTATGAAAAAAGTGAGAGGAAAGGTTAGACGTTTGTATTGCCAAGGAGAAAAAAATAAGGTAAAATTAGTACCAGATACTAATATAAGATCACAATATCACATGCTCGTATGAGTAAAAGGAGTCTTATTCAATGAATGCTGGAATTATTGGCCTTGGCCGCTATATACCTGAAAAAGTATTAACAAATCGTGATTTAGAAAAAATGGTTGAAACTTCTGACGAGTGGATTCGTACTAGAACAGGTATAGAAGAAAGAAGAATTGCATCTGATGATGTCAATACATCTCATATGGCGCTTGCTGCTGCAAAAAAAGCATTAGCTGACGCAGATGTGGCTGCAGAAGATATTGATATGATTCTTGTAGCGACAGTTACGCCAGATCAAGCATTTCCGACAGTCGCTTGTATGATTCAAGAGCAGCTCGGTGCACATAAAGCATGTGCAATGGATATTAGCGCTGCCTGCGCTGGCTTTATGTATGGGCTTGTTACTGGAAAACAATTTATCGAATCAGGCACTTACAAACACGTGCTTGTCGTTGGTGTAGAAAAGCTTTCTCGCATTACCGACTGGGATGACCGCAACACAGCTGTTTTGTTTGGAGATGGAGCAGGGGCTGCTGTACTAGGAACAGTCAGCGAAGGCAAGGGAATTCTATCATTTGAGCTTGGAGCCGATGGAAGCGGCGGGAAGCACTTGTACTTAGATGAAAAAGATCATACAATCATGAATGGAAGAGAAGTATTTAAATTTGCTGTGAGACAAATGGGCGAGTCAAGCGTAAACGTGATAGAAAAAGCTGGACTATCAAAAGAAGACGTAGACTTTTTGATTCCGCATCAAGCAAACATTCGCATTATGGAAGCAGCACGCGAACGCTTAGAGCTGCCAGTTGAAAAAATGTCGAAAACAGTCCATAAATATGGAAACACATCAGCAGCATCCATTCCAATTTCACTATGTGAAGAAATCGAAGCCGGAAAAATTCATGACGGCGATGTGATTGTAATGGTTGGTTTTGGTGGCGGATTAACGTGGGGCGCAATCGCTATGCGATGGGGCCGATAAAAGAGTGGGGTGCACAAATTAATGGATAAGAAACGAGTAGTTGTTACAGGATTAGGTGCTTTGACACCTCTTGGCAACGATGTAGAGACAACATGGAAAAATGCTGTAGCAGGTGTATCAGGTGTTGGCCCGATCACACGTGTTGATTCAAGTGAATATACAGCAAAAGTAGCAGCAGAACTAAAAGATTTTAACATCGAAGATTACATGGAGAAAAAAGAAGCGAGAAAGATGGCACGCTTCACACAATATGCAGTCGTTGCTGCTCAAAAGGCTTTAGAAGATTCACGCCTCGAAATTACAGATGAAAACGCACCTCGTGTTGGGGTATGGGTTGGATCTGGTATTGGCGGACTTGAAACATTCGAAGAGCAATTCGAAGTGTATTCGAATAAAGGAGCAAGACGCGTAAGCCCGTTCTTCGTTCCAATGATGATTCCAGACATGGCAACAGGCCAAATTTCAATTGCACTTGGCGCAAAAGGGGTTAACTCTTGTACTGTAACAGCATGTGCGACAGGAACAAACTCCATTGGTGATGCCTTTAAAGTCATTCAGCGCGGAGATGCAGATGCGATGATTACAGGTGGTACAGAAGCACCATTAACGAAAATGTCGTTTGCTGGTTTCTGTGCAAACAAAGCCCTTTCGACAAATCCTGATCCAGATACAGCAAGTCGTCCATTTGATAAAAACCGTGACGGATTTGTTATGGGTGAGGGAGCGGGAATTGTTGTTCTTGAAGAATTAGAGCATGCGTTAAAACGTGGTGCGACCATTTATGCAGAAATCGTTGGCTACGGTTCAACTGGAGATGCATACCATATCACAGCACCTGCTCCAAACGGAGAAGGCGGCGTACGTGCAATGAAAGAAGCCATTCGTGATGCAGGTTTAACAGTGGAAGAAATTGATTATATCAATGCCCACGGAACAAGCACACCGTATAATGATAAGTTTGAAACAATGGCGATTAAAGAAGTGTTTGGAGAGCATGCGAATCAGCTTGCGATCAGCTCGACAAAATCAATGACAGGTCATTTACTTGGCGCAGCAGGCGGAGTAGAAGCGATTTTCTCTGTTCTGGCGATTAAAGACAGCGTCATTCCGCCAACGATTAACCTTGAAACACCAGATGAAGAATGTGATCTTGATTATGTAGCAAATGAAGCACGTTCAAAAGAAGTACAAGTTGCTTTGAGCAACTCACTTGGTTTTGGCGGGCACAATGCGACAATTATCTTCAAAAAATACGAAGCGTAATATGTCTTAAGAAGGCGGCGATCTATAAACAGATCGCCGCCTTTTTGCATATGATGAAAATGGAGGTGTTCAGCGGTATGGGTCTGATCAATACACAATATCTCATTGAGCAATCATCATCATTTCAGGAGCTGGCGGCACGTTTTGTCCCTTATTTTAAAGGAGCGGAGAAAAAAGAAGGATCATCTATTCTCGCCCATTTACAACATCACGGAATGGTTCGATCATGGAACGCCTGCCAGGAAATGATCGACAAGCTCAAAGAAAAAGGGTATTTCAAGCTTGTGATGAAAGAATACAAAGCGCTGCAAAAAAAGTGGGGAGGTCCTGATGTCCCTGTCTTTATTTTGCCTGTTAATGAGAGCAGCAAAGAGATCAGAGAACAATTTTACTTTCAATCCGGCATGGCATTTGATGACAAAATCTTTCTTTTTTTATCCCCGCATACACCGAAGGAGCGAATCGGTACGTTGCTGACGCATGAATATCACCATGTATGCAGGTTGCATTTTCTCACGAAAGAAGAAAAAGATTTTACATTCCTTGATACAATCATGATGGAGGGGCTCGCTGAATATGCTGTGTATCATAGATATGGAGAAAGCTATACAGCAAAGTGGACGACTTTATATGACGAATCGCAGCTGCAGCGCATGTACAAGAAATGGGTATCCAGTCACCTTTATCAGAAAGTGCAGGACGACGAAAGGCTGATACAGAATCTCCTTTATGGAAAAGGGAACTACCCCAAAATGCTTGGCTATGCCACTGGATTTTATATCGTGAAAAAGTATTTCGATGAGCACCGAATCAGCGAGGAGTCTATGATTGCGGAGCCAGCGGAAACGTTTTTAAAGGCGATAGAATCATAAAGACAATCATTCACAAAAAAAGTGACATATTACAATTTTACTAAATACTTCTTGATTTCGTCATGCTGATGTAATAATATACAAATATAAATTTTGATAATTCTTTTTATTCTAAAAAGACGGAATTTTTTTGATTCGGTTCATTTGATCTATGGAGAAAGGGGCGAATGCATGAGCACATTGCTTGAAGTGCAAAACTTAAAAACCTATTTTTTTCGAAAAAAGGAACCAATACCTGCTGTTGATGGCGTTGATTTTAGTATCAAAAAAGGGGAAACAGTCGCATTAGTCGGTGAGTCTGGGTCTGGTAAAAGTATTACGTCTTTATCCATCATGGGTCTGATTAATGGGACTGGTGGGAAGATTATGGATGGTTCCATTATGCTTGATGGAAAAGACCTTGTTACATATAGTGAAAAGGAATTGTGCAGTATTCGCGGTAATGATGTATCCATGATCTTTCAGGAACCCATGACCTCACTTAATCCCGTCTTAACCATCGGGGAACAAATAACAGAAATCCTCATTTACCACAAAAAACTTTCAAAAAAAGAAGCGACCAAAAAAGCGATTGACTTGCTAAAGCTTGTAGGCTTTTCTAGGCCAGAACAAATCATCAAAGATTACCCGCACCGTTTATCCGGCGGTATGCGTCAACGAGTCATGATTGCCATTGCGCTAAGCTGTGATCCGAAGCTCCTCATTGCGGATGAGCCGACTACTGCTCTCGATGTGACCATACAAGCCCAGGTGCTGACCTTAATGAAAGATTTATGTTCGACCTTTGGTACATCTATACTTCTCATTACGCACGATTTAGGTGTTGTGTCGGAAGTAGCAGACCGCGTCATTGTCATGTACTGCGGACAGGTTGTTGAAAATGGAACCGTTGAAGAGTTGTTTGATCAGCCGCTTCACCCATACACAGAAGGACTGCTTGAATCCATTCCGGTCATTGACGGAGACATTCAGCCATTAACAGCGATAAAAGGAAATGTCCCTGCGCCAGATCAGCTTCCCGCAGGATGCCGTTTTGCGCCTAGATGCCCGAAAGCCATGGAACGATGCATAGGTGAATTGCCCAAACTGACAACCTTTGAAAATGGTAGAAGCGTCAGGTGTTTCTTATATGAGGAGGCAAGCCAAACATGACACTTGCTGAAAATCAACCATACATGACAGATCGATCTGAGAAAGAAACCATACTGGAATTAAAAAATATACGAAAACACTTTCCGATTAAAGCTGGCGTGCTGCAAAAGAAAGTAGGAGCAGTCAAAGCGGTTGACGGCATCGACTTAAACATTTATAAAGGCGAAACGTTAGGCATCGTTGGAGAGTCTGGATGCGGTAAATCCACATTAGGACGGACGATGATTCGTTTATATGAACCAACAGAAGGACAAATTCTATTTAAAGGGCAAGATATCTCTCATGTATCTGAATCAAAACTAAGACAATCAACAAGGAAAAACATCCAAATGGTTTTTCAAGATCCCTTTGCATCACTCAACCCTAGAAAAACACTTCGAAGTATCATCAAAGAACCCTACAAAACACATCACTTATATTCCTTAAAAGAAAGAAATGAAAAAGTAGAACAGCTTTTATCCAAAGTCGGCCTTCACCCAAGTTTTGCGAATCGATACCCGCACGAATTCTCTGGCGGACAAAGGCAGCGGATCGGTATCGCTCGTGCACTTGCCATGAATCCTGAAATGATCATAGCAGATGAACCTGTTTCAGCGCTTGACGTCTCCATTCAGGCGCAGGTCATCAATTTGATGGAAGAGCTTCAAGAAGAGTTTGACCTCACCTATCTATTTATCTCTCACGATCTCAGTGTGGTCCGCCACATTAGTGATCGAGTGGGCGTCATGTATCTTGGCAAAATGATGGAACTTGCGGATAAGCACAGCCTGTACGATGATCCGCTTCATCCGTATACACAGGCGCTTTTATCTTCCGTTCCAGTCACCCGTAAAAAAGGTCAGGTGAAAAGGGAACGGATTATGCTGCAAGGGGATTTACCAAGCCCTGCAAATCCGCCAAAAGGCTGTGTGTTTCATACAAGATGCCCACACGCGAAAGAAGTCTGTAAAGAAAAAGTACCAGAATTTCAAGAATTAAAAACGAACCACTTTGTGGCCTGCCACCTCTACGACGCTTGATTACGCTTGTATGATCTCATCTTTGAGAGGGGGGATGAAACGGGCTTCTGTCATCATTTTTTAAAAAAGATAGGGGGAATTGTCTATGAAAGATAGAAAGAGAAAGTCCATTTTGGTCAGTTTGCTGCTGATCTTTACATTGATCCTTGCTGCTTGTTCTGGTGGAAATAAAACGTCTGGAGACAGTGAAAAGAAATCCACAGGTAAACCTGTACAAGGTGGCGATCTTGTCATTGGTTCGATTGCAGAGCCTACATTATTTAACTCACTTTACTCAACAGACGTGGCAAGTTCTGATATTGAAGAGAGAATCTATAGCTTTTTACTGCAAACAGATGGAAAGCTTAACCCACAGCTGGCGTTGGCAGAAGATATTAAAGAATCCGATGACGGCAAACAGTTTGATGTGACCATTAGAAAAGGCGTGAAGTTTCATGATGGAGAAGAACTGACTGCTGATGATGTTGTGTTTACATACAGCATTCCGATCAATAAGGATTACAATGGTGAGCGTGGATCAGGCTTTGAAGTATTAGAGTCTGTCAAAAAAACAGGGGACTATTCGGTCGAATTTAAGCTGAATAAAAAAGATCCATATTTTTATAACGTCACGCTAGGAAGCTATGGCATTTTACCAAAGCATATTTTAGGTGATGTCCCTATAAAGGATCTTGGCGAAAATGAATTTAACCGAAAAAATCCAATCGGCTCTGGCCCATTTAAATTTGCCGAGTGGAAAGAAGGAGACTATGTCAAACTCGAAGCATTTGATGACTATTGGGATGGACGGCCATACCTTGATACAGTCACCATTAAAACGATTCCTGATCAAAATGCAGCCATGGCTCAGCTATCCGCAGGTGATATTGATTTCTTTGCAGTGCCTGGAGCAGAACTGCAAACAGCTGAAAAAGTAAGTAACATCAAAATCGAATCTGATCTAGGGCTTAATTATTCATATATTGGCTGGAATCAGAAAAACGAACTGTTCAAAAGCAAAAAAGTCCGTCAAGCTCTTACCCATGCTATTGATCGTCAAACGATTGTCGATCAAGTGTTAAATGGAGACGGGAAAGTAGCCAACATCCCAGAAAGCCCGCTGTCATGGAACTACCCTAAAAATGAAAATGTCCCAATATTTGAATTTGATCAAGAAAAAGCGAAAAAGATGCTGAAAGAAGAGGGCTGGGAGGATACAGATGGAGACGGTTATCTTGATAAAGACGGTAAGAAGTTCTCCTTCGTTTTGAAGACGAACCAAGGAAACAAAGTCCGTGAAGATATTGCTGTCGTTGTCCAGCAGCAGCTCAAAGAAATTGGCATTGAAGCAAAACCGCAAATTGTGGAGTTCAGTGCATTAATCGAACAAACAACTCCGCCAAAATGGGATTATGATGCGTTATTACTCGGCTGGAGCTTAGCGACATTCCCTGACCAATACAGCATTTTCCATTCAAGTCAGTCTGAAAAAGGCTTAAATAACATTTGGTATAAAAATGAAGAAGTCGATAAACTGCTAGTTGATGCCAAAAACTTGAGTGATCGAAAAGAGTATTCAAAGGCGTATGAAAAAATTTATGAGCTGATTGCAGAAGACCAGCCGTATACGTTCCTTTATTATGCCAACTCACATCGCGCGATGCCATCTAATCTACAAGGCTACTCTTACCACCCGAAAGATGAATATTACAAAATCGAAAAATGGTGGATTGAACAGTAGTCTGCAAGTGAAGAAGGGGAGGTGTCTCCCCTTTTTTCATCATAGTATGGCCATCCGATGAAAAAGGAGTTGTGCACATGGTTACATATATCATTAGAAGGACATTGCTTTCCATCCCGATTTTGTTTGGTATTACGATTTTGTCCTTTGCGATTATGAAAGCAGCACCAGGCGATCCGATGTCACTCATGATGGACCCGACCATTAGTGCCGCAGACCGGGAAGCCTTTATTGATAAGTACGGCTTGAACGATCCTGAATATGTGCAATATATGAAATGGCTCGGTAATATGCTTCAAGGTGACTTTGGCACATCCATTGTAAAAAAAGGAACGCCCGTGGCTGATTTGATTTTTGCCCGGCTGCCAAATACCCTCATCCTCATGATCTTTTCTACATTAGTTGCCCTGATCATTGCCATCCCATTTGGTGTTCTTTCAGCAAAACGTCCGTATACAAAACTTGACTATGGTATTACGGTTACATCATTTATCGGACTGGCTATTCCGAATTTCTGGTTTGGCTTGATCCTTATAATGGTGTTATCAGTGAATTTAGGATGGTTTCCGACCGGGGGTGTCTCTACCTTAAATGCAGATTTTAATCTATTTGACCGGCTTCATCATATTATTTTACCTGCCTTTGTTTTAGCAACGGCTGATATGGCCGGCCTTACACGTTATACAAGGTCAAGTATGCTCGATGTGATGCGGCAGGATTACATTCGTACGGCGCGAGCGAAAGGTTTTAGAGAGAACAAAGTCATCTTCAAACATGGATTGAGAAACGGTCTGATGCCTGTTATTACGATCTTTGGACTCATGATTCCATCCTTTATTGGCGGCGCAGTCGTGGTGGAACAAATCTTCACATGGCCAGGGCTTGGGAAGCTGTTTATCGATTCTGCTTTTTCAAGAGATTATCCCGTCATTATGGCGATGACTGTTATTTCTGCTGTGCTCGTGGTCGTTGGAAACTTAATAGCGGATATTCTCTATGCGATCGTTGATCCGCGTATTGAATATTAGAAGGGAGCTGAAGCACAATTGGCACAACCTAATATGGGAACACCTCCTGTTGATCTCAAATTAAAAGAAGGCCTTCCGCCAAAACCAGAGACGATGCTTCGTTTATTTTGCGAGAAATTTTTCAAAAATAAATTGGCGGTTGCCGGCTCCGCTATTTTATTGGTCATTATCTTTTCTGCTATTTTCGCCCCGGTGATCGCACCTTACGCACCGGAACAGCAAGACTTATTGAAACGGCTACAGCCTCCAAGTGCAGAGCATTTTATGGGAACCGACAAGTTTGGCCGAGATATTTTTTCAAGGGTGCTATACGGAGCGAGGGTGTCTCTATTAGTTGGCTTTGTCTCAGTAGTCGGAGCCATCACCATTGGTACCGTCATTGGGGCGGTAGCGGGATACTTTAAAGGCTTTGTCGATTCTGTGCTCATGAGAATGGTGGATGTGGTATTGTCTATTCCAGATATTTTTCTCTTGATCACGCTAGTGACAATTTTTAAACCGGGTATTGATAAATTGATTTTAATCTTTGCGCTGACTGGCTGGACAACAACCGCCAGGCTGATCCGCAGTGAATTCTTGTCACTTCGCACAAGAGAATTCGTACTCGCAGCAAGAACGATCGGAACGAAAAACCATGTCATCATCTTTTCGCATATTTTACCGAACTGTATCGGCCCTATTATTGTGTCTGCTACATTAAAAGTCGGTTCTGTTATTTTAGCTGAGTCGACACTTAGCTATCTAGGGTTCGGCATCCAGCCTCCAACGGCGAGCTGGGGAAACATGCTTCAAGATGCACAAAATTTCTCCATTATGGTGCAAGCATGGTGGTATCCACTGTTCCCAGGTTTACTGATTCTACTTACCGTTTTATGCTTTAACTTCTTAGGTGATGGACTGAGAGATGCCCTTGATCCTAAAAAGCTAAAATAAGGTTCTTCTTATAGAAAATCGTGAAAGGACTCTGCGAGACGTTCTCCTTTTCCCAGGAAATAAAGCCGTCCTTCCGTCAGGGAGAAGTTTTAATAAAGTTGGAATAATTTCTCTATCCCTTGCCCATACTGTGGACAACAGTTTTTAAAAAGTGAGGGATTGGTTATGTTATTTCTTCATGACGTATGGGTGAATTGGTTTGAAGGGGAAGAGAATGGCTATAATGTGTGCCATTTTCATGAGTGGCGCAAGGAGGACAGCGTGGAGCTGTTAGATCAAGTACCTTTACTCAAGGTGCAGAGTCCTTTGTTTGATTACATAGAGAATGATCTATCAGAGCTGCCGAAGACGCTGCTAGAGTCTGTATTTGAGAAATCATATATTCGAAAAAATCATGAACGCCGTAAATTAGAGTATTGCTTTGTGGTCACGGACGGGATTAGAATCATTGCTGTGGATACGATTGGTTATTCCATCCCTGTGAGAAAGAGCCGATTGATTCCAAGACAGGAGCAATTGGTGTATGAAATGGTGAAAGATGTGAAGGCAGAGGAGTATGAATTCACAACAGATAGCCTTGAATCGACGAAAGAATATCACATCCTATCATTACCACCGCAGCATATCAGCGGATTAACGAGAAAAGAAAGACAGCTGAAGCAGCTGATGTTTATGGCGCTAGATCAACTAAAGGGGCTTCAAAATCGGGCAGAAATTGCCTATTGGTATACAGAATGGAATCCGCGCATGTACAACCAGATCAAACGAATGTCTTTCGAGGAAATTTGGAACATGCTTTATAACGAAACCATTGATGGATGGTCAGAAAACCATTTAGCCTTTTGTGAAAAAATGATTAAAGGACAGCCATTTTTTGAAAAACTTTGGGAAATGGAAAACGAATCGAAAGTCAATTAGAAAAAGCTTGCAGCTGAATATGCTGCAAGCTTGTTTTATTTGCGTTTCCGGCCAAGACCCATCGCATTCTCCATTTTTTTCAGCATTTTGTTTGCCGCACGGTTAGCCTTTTCAGCACCTTCATCTAAAATGCGGTCAAGCTCATCTGACTCAATGAGTTCATAATAGCGATCTTGAATCGGTTTTAAAGCATCCACGGCAACGTTCGCAAGATCTCCCTTAAATTCACCATAACCTTTGCCTTCGTATTTTTGTTCAAGCTCTGCAATCGATACGTTCCCTAATACAGAATAAATCGTCAGCAAGTTGGCAATTCCAGGTTTGTTTTCTTTGTCATATTTGACGATGCCTTCTGAATCAGTCACAGCACTTTTGATTTTCTTTTCAAGCTGTTTTGGCTCATCTAATAAGGTAATGAAGGATTTTTGGTTCGGGTCAGATTTGCTCATCTTTTTCGTTGGGTCAGTTAAAGACATAATCCGAGCGCCTTCTTTTGGAATTTTGACTTCAGGTACAGTGAAGATGTCATTGTACTTTCGGTTAAAGCGTTCAGCAAGCGTTCTCGTTAATTCAAGATGCTGCTTTTGATCTTCTCCTACAGGAACTAAGTCCGTACCGTATAACAAAATATCGCCAGCCATTAATGGCGGATACGTTAATAGTCCTGAAACGACCGCTTCCTTACCAGCAGATTTGTCCTTAAATTGAGTCATTCTTTCTAATTCCCCAATATAAGCGACACATTGTAGCATCCATCCTGCCTGGGCGTGGGCAGGTACCTCTGATTGGATAAACAATGTTGCCTTCTCTGGATCAAGTCCCACTGCCAAATAAAGAGCGGCTAAGCTTCTAATATTTTGTCGAAGGGCTATACGATCCTGACTCACCGTAATGGCATGCTGATCGACCACACAAAAGTAGCCGTTGTAATCATGCTGAAGATCGACAAATTGCTTCATCGCTCCAATGTAGTTCCCCAATGTCACAGAACCGCTAGGCTGAATGCCTGAGAAAATCGTCTTTTTTGTCATACTAAAACCTCTTTTCTTCAATATAAAAAGGCCCACCCGTCACTTTTCAACAGAAAAGGGACGAATGAACCGTGGTACCACCCTTGTTATTTCAATACGAAATCACTCAAGACGTTGATATCGGAGACTGCTCCGTCTAAGCCTACTAACTCTGTCAAGTGTTCGGTTAGCTGCTCCAAAGCCCATTCCATACATGCCATTATCTGCTTGCACCAACCGCAGACTCTCTGTAAATGGTGAATATATGTACTCTTCTTTTTCATTGCAACAGTATGTCTATCTATTATAAAGGATGACCATGAAAATGTCACGAAGCCTATTTGTGACCTTCTCATCATGTCGTTTGACACTTAAAATTTTAGATAAAATAGTAACTATCTGTCAGAATTTTTTAAAAAAGGATGATTAATTATATGTATAAAACATTATTCCTGCTGAATTTGTTAAATTATTTTAATCAATTTACGCTTTAATTTGTTGAAGTGATTGAGACTTTAGTTTATAAAAATCAATCTTTATCCCCATTTACGTTTTTTAAAAATATGTGAAATTGATATTGCAATAAATTATTCTATTCATTATAATGAATTTGTTCACACGTTTGTGCTAGGCTCTTTACATAGTGAAAATTCAGAAAAAACAAAAGAAATAGAAAGTAAGCTATTCAGGGACTTTTTTACGCTATTTCTTAAATCTGAATCTCATCTTCTATCGAGACCTTTGAACTAAAAACATATTATAAGGGGGAATACAGTTGAAAAAGCGTTGGTCTGTTGTTACTTTAATGCTTATTTTCACACTTGTATTAAGCGCTTGTGGTTTCAGCGGAAACAAATCAGGCGACAGCACGAGCAGTTCTGGAGAGGCTAAAACAACATTAAATGTGAATATCTCCACTGAGCCTTTTTCTCTACATCCGGGATTGGCAAATGATTCAACTTCAGGAAGTGTCATCCGTCAGACTTTTGAGGGATTAACAAGAATTAACGCTGAAGGTAAGCCAGAAAACGCAATGGCTTCTGATATCAAAACAAGTGATGATGGTAAAACTTATACATTCACACTTCGTGATGCAAAATGGTCTAATGGTGACCCTGTCACAGCACAAGACTTCGAATATGCTTGGAAATGGGCATTAGATCCTAAAAATGAATCTCAATATGCTTACCAGCTTTATTATATTAAAGGTGCTGAAGCTGCTAACAAAGGGGAAGCAAAAGTTTCTGATGTTGGCATTAAAGCAAAAGACGACAAAACGCTTGTAGTTGAGCTAGAGAACCCAACACCGTTCTTTACTGAACTAACTGCATTCTATACGTATATGCCAGTCAACAAAAAAGTGGCTGAAAAGAATAAAAACTGGTACACAAATGCTGGTGAAAACTATGTATCTAACGGACCATTCGTTCTTTCTAAATGGAAGCATGGCGGTTCTATCACACTTGAAAAGAACAATGAATACTGGGATAAAGACACTGTGAAATTGAAAAAGATTAACATGTCTATGATCAAAGATACAAACACTGAACTTAGCATGTTCAAAAAAGGCGAACTTGACTGGGCTGGTTCTCCAACTGGAAGCCTTCCAACTGAGTCTTTAAAAACGTTGAAAAAAGAAGGCGGTCTTGAAATTCAAACGATCGCTGGTATCTATAACTACAAATTCAATACAAAAGTAAAACCTTTAAACAATGCGAACATCCGTAAAGCCCTTGCATACTCAATCAACCGTCAAGCGATCGTTGACAAAATTACGCAAGGTGAACAAGTTCCAGCGATGGCAATCGTTCCTCCAACAATGGAAGGATTCACGGATAACAAAACTGGTTACTTCAAAGATCATGATGTAGCGACTGCTAAAGAACTTCTTGAAAAAGGTGCGAAAGAATTAGGTTATAAGTCAGTTTCTGATCTTCCAACATTGAAATTGTCTTACAACACAGATGAAGGCCACCAAAAGATTGCACAAGCAATTCAAGAAATGTGGAAAAAAGATTTAGGTGTTAACGTTGAACTTGATAACTCTGAGTGGAACGTATACATCGATAAAATCCACAGTGGAGACTACCAAATCGGACGTATGGGCTGGTTAGGTGACTTCAACGATCCAGTGAACTTCCTTGAGCTTTACAAAGATAAAGACGGTGGAAACAATGACACTGGATGGGAAAGCAAAGAGTACAAACAATTATTGAATGATTCTGCAAAAGAAACAGACAAAACAAAGCGTGAAGAAATGCTGAAAAAAGCAGAAAAAATCATCATCGACGATATGCCTGTAGCGCCTATTTACTTCTACACTCAACTTTGGGTACAAGATCCAAAACTTAAAGGTGTGGTTGTATCTGGACTTGGTGATGTTCAATACAAATGGGCACATTTCGAAAAGTAAGAGTTATAGTGTAAGAGATCTACGGCAAGGATCTTAAGGTATATGGAGGATGTCTCTCCATATACCTTTCTTGCTGATTAGAGAAATTGTTGTAAAATCATGGAGGTGCAATTCCGTTGCTTAAATATATCGGTAAGCGATTAATATATATTTTAATCACACTGTTTGTTATTGTAACTGCAACTTTCTTTCTCATGCAGGCAGCACCTGGTGGTCCATTCTCTGGAGAGAAGAAACTTCCTGCTGAAATTGAAGCAAACCTAAACGAGCACTACGGGTTGGACAAACCCTTATTTGTTCAATACGTGAGCTACCTAGGTTCCGTTGCGAAATTAGATTTTGGTCCCTCATTTAAATATAAAGGACAAACTGTTAATGATTTAATCAGTTCTGGATTCCCCGTTTCCTTTACCCTCGGAATTGAGGCAATTCTCCTCGCATTAGCATTTGGTGTATTGTTTGGGGTCCTTGCAGCGCTCTATCATAACAAGTGGCAAGACTATACGATTGCCATTTTAACGATCTTTGGAATCTCAGTTCCAAGTTTCATCTTAGCGGCGCTATTACAATATGTATTTGCATCTGAGGCAAGCTTTTTAGCGATCTTCCCAGTTGCAGGATGGGAGTCTTGGGCAAGCACCGTACTACCTTCTATTGCACTTTCCTTCATGCCAATGGCATTTATCGCTAGACTTGCACGGTCAAGTATGCTTGAAGTATTAAATAGTGACTACATTAGAACGGCTAGAGCAAAAGGATTAACAAAATCAGCTGTGACGATCAAACACGCCATTCGAAACGCATTGTTACCTGTTATCACTTACATGGGACCAATGGCAGCTTCAGTGTTGACAGGTAGTTTTGTCGTGGAGAAGATTTTTGGTATCCCTGGTCTAGGCTCTCACTTTGTTACAAGCATTACAAACCGTGATTACACCGTCATCATGGGTGTCACAGTCTTCTACAGTATTATTCTATTAGTCAGTATTCTAGTTGTTGACGTCCTCTACGGAATTATTGATCCTAGAATTAAACTGACGAAGGCGAAGAAAGGGGTCTAACACATGGAAGAGATGAGAAAAGATTTATTTGTGCCTGCGACAGCTGACGCAGCAGAATCTGAAAAAATTTCTAAACCTAGTCTATCTTTATGGAAGGATGCCATGCTTCGCTTCCGTGCAAATAAACTTGCAATGGTTGGACTTGCAATCATTTTCATTATTGTGATTCTGGCCATTTTCGTTCCAGTGTTCTCGAAATATGATTATTCAACGACAGATTTGCTTAATGCAGATCAGCCGCCATCAAAAGAGCATTGGTTTGGTACAGATGATTTAGGCCGAGACATGTTTGTTCGTACATGGGTAGGGGCAAGAATTTCGATCTTCATCGGTCTTGCTGCAGCAGTTCTTGACGTGATCATTGGGATCATCTGGGGAAGTATTGCTGCGTTCAAAGGCGGCCGTACAGATGAAGTCATGATGCGTATCGCAGACGTTTTATGGGCAATTCCAACACTATTAATGGTTATTTTAATGATGGTTGTTCTGCCAAAAGGATTATTAACGATTATCCTTGCTATGACAGTCGTAGGCTGGATTAACATGGCACGTATCGTTCGAGGGCAAGTTTTACAATTGAAGAGCCAAGAATACGTTCTTGCAGCACAAACATTAGGTGCAAAAACATCTAGACTTTTATTTAAACACTTGATTCCAAACTCAATGGGACCGATTCTTGTCACAATGACATTAACGATTCCTTCTGCTATTTTCACAGAAGCATTCTTAAGCTATCTAGGGCTTGGTGTACCGGCTCCATTAGCTAGCTGGGGAACAATGGCTTCTGACGGAATTCCGGCCATGACGTATTATCCATGGAGATTATGGTTCCCAGCCGCATTTATCTGTATTACAATGTTTGGTTTTAACGTGGTTGGAGACGGACTAAGAGACGCTTTAGATCCGAAGTTGCGTAAATAAGGAGTGATTAGGATGGAACGTGAACGTATTCTAGAGGTGAAAGACCTTGCAATCTCATTTAAAACATATGGTGGAGAGGTTCAAGCCATTCGTGGTGTGAACTTCCACTTAAATAAAGGCGAGACACTTGCTATTGTAGGTGAATCTGGTTCTGGTAAAAGTGTAACATCACAGGCCATCATGCGATTAATCCCGATGCCGCCAGGTTATTTCAAGCGCGGAGAGATTTTATTTGATGGGCAAGATATTGTCAAGAAAACGGAAAAGCAAATGCAAACCATTCGAGGAAAAGACATTTCGATGATCTTCCAAGATCCGATGACTTCTTTGAACCCAACCATGAAGGTCGGGAAACAAATTACAGAAGTACTTTTCAAGCACGAACAAATCTCAAAAGAAGCGGCTGAAAAAAGAGCCATTGAACTTTTAGAGCTTGTTGGGATTCCAATGCCTGAAAAAAGAATCAAACAATATCCGCATGAATTTAGTGGCGGGATGAGACAAAGGGTTGTCATCGCGATGGCACTTGCAGCTGATCCAAAGCTATTGATTGCTGATGAGCCAACGACTGCACTTGATGTAACCATTCAGGCGCAAATTTTAGAATTAATGAAAGAAATTCAGCAAAAAGTCGAAACATCTATTATCTTTATTACCCATGATCTAGGTGTTGTAGCCAATGTTGCTGATCGTGTAGCCGTTATGTATGCTGGACAGATTGTGGAGACAGGGACTGTTGATGAAATTTTCTACAATCCGAAACATCCATATACATGGGGACTTTTAGCATCTATGCCAAGCCTAGACACAGATGGAGGAGCTGAAGGGAAACTAACGGCGATTCCAGGAACACCACCAGATTTAACAAACCCGCCGAAAGGAGATGCATTTGCACTCCGGAGCGATTATGCAATGAAAATTGACTTTGAACAAGAACCACCAATGTTCAAAGTATCAGATACGCATTATGTGAAATCATGGCTACTTCATCCGAATGCCCCTAAAGTTGAACCGCCTGCTTCCGTAAAGGCGAGAATGCGTGAACTAGAAGGTAGCTACGAAAAACCTGTATTAGTAAAAGAGGGTGAATAGCATGGCAGAAAAACTGTTAGAAATTAAAAATTTAAAACAGCATTTCCATACAGCAAGAGGGACTGTAAAAGCAGTTGATGGTGTCTCATTTGATATTTATAAAGGTGAAACACTTGGACTTGTAGGTGAATCTGGATGTGGAAAGTCGACAACTGGCCGTTCGATCATAAGACTTTATGATGCGACAGATGGCGAAGTTCTCTATAAGGGAGAAAGCGTTCACGGAAAGAAATCAAGACAAAAAATGCTTGAATTTAACCGCCAAATGCAGATGATTTTCCAAGATCCATATGCTTCACTTAACCCTAGAATGACAGTTCTTGATATCATTGCAGAAGGTATTGACATTCATGGCCTTGCGAAAACAAAGCAAGCACGTAAAGAGCGAGTATATCAATTGCTTGAAACGGTTGGTTTGAATAAAGAGCATGCGAATAGATACCCGCATGAATTTTCAGGCGGTCAAAGGCAGCGTATTGGGATTGCTCGTGCGTTAGCTGTTGAGCCGGATTTCATCATTGCCGATGAGCCAATCTCTGCACTAGATGTGTCGATCCAAGCGCAGGTCGTCAACTTAATGAAAGAGCTGCAAGAAGAAAAGGGCTTAACGTATTTATTCATTGCCCATGACCTTTCCATGGTGAAATATATCAGCGATCGTATCGGCGTGATGTATTTTGGGAAATTGGTTGAGCTGGCACCAGCGAATGAATTATATGAAAACCCGCTTCATCCATATACAAAATCATTACTATCTGCGATTCCGCTTCCAGATCCTGATTATGAGCGTAACCGCAAACGGATTAAATACGATCCATCTGTTCATAAAGGAACAAATACGGAATTTCGTGAAGTTAAGCCAGGTCACTTTGTCAGCTGTACTGAGGAAGAATTCAAAGAGATCAAAGCAAAACAATAAGAACAGAGAAGAAGCACTGCGATATCAGTGCTTCTTTTTTTATTTTACAAAAAAACAAGTTGATGGTAATTTTTATGTAAAATGAGTAAACCAGGAGGAAATCAAATGTTGTTATGGAAGACGTTTCGCTATTCATGTCTTCACTTTTTTATCGTCACGATGCTTTTTTCAATATCTTTTTTAACGGAACCAAACGGAGGAAAGTGGATGATCGCATTTTTAGTGCTCATTTGCATCATTTCGTTTTCGGTTGAATTTGCTGTGTATCGGCGCACGAATAAACAGAAGGAAGAAGTCCGGCGTATGAAGTACCTTTATTTCATCATGTTTCAGATCGCCATGACACTTCTTTTGTTTGCTTGCTTTCAAATGCTCATGAATCGTTCGATATAAAACTTTTTTGCTTTCTCTTGAAAAAAAGTGAAACCACCAATGGCATTGCTGCGTCTTACTAGTACAGGCGTTTAAATAGCAGGAAATCGGGAATAGATAAGGAAGTGGTTCTTAACTACATCATAAGGAGCGGATCCATGAATTGGTATGAAAAGCTCAGTGAATACTTCCCGATAGAAGAAATGAAGTCAAAAGAGCATATGGAAGCTTTATTAAAGGAAAGAAGTGATATTTATCATAAAGAAGAAGGGCCTCATCATGTGATGATGTACGCTGAATTTGATTCTTTCATCTTTATTGATTATTTATTTGTTTCCAAGGATGCAAGAGGTGAAGGCCTCGGCTCAAAGCTCATTCATAAGCTGAAGGAAAAAAGAAAACCGATCTTGCTTGAGGTCGAGCCTGTAGATGAAGATGATGCAGATACTGCAAAACGCCTAAAGTTTTATCAGAGAGAGCACTTCAAGCATGCTGAATCAATTGGTTATAAACGCAGGTCACTTGCAACAAATGAAGTGAACCGCATGGAAATTCTTTATTGGTCGCCTCGTACAGATAATGAGGAAGAAATGATGGAGGCCATGAGAAAGACGTACGAAAGAATCCATACGTATAAAGACGAAGAATGGTATGGACAATCGTATGAGGATGTTGACGATGTGCTGAAGGTCATTGAAAATAAAAAACAAAAAAATATTTTCGATCACTTCGACTAAATGAGAATGTTCAGACTTCAAACATCAGCACAAAAAGAATGAAATTGTCTAGTTTTTGTCACAAAAATTGCAAGAAAATCTGTTCACACTTACTTTTTTATAGTATAATCACTATAAAGATTACTTATTTAGAACAATTTTAATTTAAGAATACAGATCAATATTCATTCTACAAATTGAGGAGTGAAGATTTATGGTAACATTATACACATCACCAAGCTGTACATCATGTAGAAAAGCAAGAGCGTGGTTAGAAGAGCACAATATTCCATACCAAGAGAGAAATATCTTTTCTGAGCCTCTTTCAATCGATGAAATCAAAGAGATTCTTCGTATGACGGAAGATGGTACAGATGAAATTATCTCAACACGTTCTAAAGTATTCCAAAAACTAAATGTAAATGTTGAGACAATGCCGCTTCAACAATTGTATAAACTAATCAATGAGCATCCTGGTCTTCTAAGACGTCCAATTATTTTGGATGAAAAAAGACTGCAAGTTGGGTACAACGAAGATGAAATTAGACGTTTCCTTCCTAGAACGGTTCGTACATTCCAACTTCGAGAAGCTCAGCGACTTGCTAACTAATAGACAACACGAAAAGCTGCCGATCATTTGGCAGCTTTTTTTATTTATTTTCAGCCGTTTGTTCGTAAAAGAGACTGGCCAAAATAACGGTTGCGACGGTTAAAAAAGGAAGCAACAATTCAAGTGTTGTATGCTGCGCCATAAATTCATTCAGTTTTACATCACGGACAATCATTTCTCCGCCAGTAAAAGCTAAAAGGGCACTCCCTCCGTATAAAAGAATCGGAAACTTGGTTAGTGCTGCATGAATCAGCTTACTCCCCCAAATAATAATCGGAACTGAAATCATTAAGCCAAAGGCAGTGAGCACCATGTTCCCTTTAGCTGCCCCTGCAACAGCGATCACATTATCAAGTGACATAAAAAGATCTGCAATCACGATGGTCTGAACAGCACGCCAAAGCGAGCCGCTGCTTTTAATCCGAATGGATTCTTTCTTTTGTTCAATTAGCAAATTGTATCCGATATAAAGGAGAAAGAGACCGCCGATAAATTGCAAATAGGGGATGGTCAATAAATAAACGGCAGCACCAGTCATGGTAATTCTCATCAGCACTGCCAAAAGTGTGCCGATCCATATGGCTTTGTTTCGTTTTTCATTTGATAAGCTTCGACTGGCCATCGCAATGATTAATGCATTATCTCCGCCTAATATGAGGTCTATGCCAATAATCATCAGTAAGGATACGATCCACTCTGTTTCCATCCAGTTCACCTCATTTCACTAAAATAGCTCGTACAACCAATATATGAAGACGATTCAAATATATGTTTCTGCAAGTTTTCTCTGCAAAAAATGCGTTTTTATTTCTTTTATTCATCTTTTATCATAAAATAGACAGTACACAGCAATACCTCATTTCTTTAAATGGTTAACATGTAGACGGAACGGGTAAAGTGTAGTAAAGTACTATTAATTGGGAGCTTGTATGTCCCTTCAACATCTTATATAGAAGGGAAGGTTGGCAAAATGGAAATCGAAAGAATAAATGAACATACAGTCAAATTTTATATTTCCTACGGTGATATTGAAGATCGCGGTTTTGACCGTGAAGAGATTTGGTATAATCGTGAGCGCAGTGAAGAGCTGTTCTGGGAAGTGATGGACGAAGTGCACGAAGAAGAAGAATTTGCAGTAGAGGGACCACTTTGGATTCAAGTACAGGCACTTGATAAAGGTCTTGAAATTGTCGTGACAAAAGCCCAACTTTCTAAAGATGGACAAAAGCTCGAATTGCCGATTCCAGAAGATAAAAAAGATCAAACAGATGAAGAAAGTTTAGATGCTCTGCTTGATGATTTTCATAAAGAAGAGCAAGATCAAGAAGATCATAATGAGAAGGACAAAAAACTTCAACTTCAGTTCGTATTGAAAATGGATGACTTTGAAGATTTGATTGCACTTTCTCAATTAAATATGCAGGATTTTACGACAAGTTTATATTCGTTTGAAAACCGTTATTATCTATATGTTGACTTCCACGAGGATTTGTCAGATGAGCAGGTGGAGAATAAGCTTAGTATTCTGCTTGAATATGCTCATGAATCAGTGGTCAGCATCTACAGACTGCAAGAATACGGTCAGCTGATTGTCAAAGAGAATGCGCTTGAAACGATTCAACAGCACTTCTCGTAACAACCAAAAGTCGATTTCTATAGAGGAATCGACTTTTTTATCTGAATGAAAAAGTAAATAAAGTGATCGGCAAGGAGAAAATGAAATGAGAAATGTAGTCAAAGTTCTATTTTTTCTTATCATTACGATAGGTGCTTATTTGATTATCCAAATTTTTGCCGGTGATCTAGCGGTAAGTGTATTAAGTTCCGTCAGTGTTCTATTCACTTTATCGATTATCTTCATCGGGTTTGTCATTTTCTTAGAAAACAGAAATCCCTCTCAAACGATTACGTGGCTTGTGCTGCTTGGGAGCTTTCCGCTTTTCGGGTTTTTGTTTTATATTTTCTTTGGACGCAATATTAAAAAGCGCAGACTTTTTGAAAAGAAAGCGGTACTAGACGAACAGCTTGTCCAGGAAGATGAACGTATCCACAGAGAAGCGATTGAAAAAATGACTCATATGGGTGACCATCAGCAGCTCTTATTTAAGCTGGCCCACAGACTTGGACATACCCCTATTACGTATCGCACATCCTCTAAAGTTCTGACCAATGGAGAAGAAACGTTCTCTCATATTTTTGAAGAAATCAAAAAAGCAACACATCACATTCACCTAGAATATTATATTCTCCGTCATGATGATCTGGGACAAGAATTAAAGGACATTTTAATCGAGAAAGCAAAAAGTGGTGTGATTGTCCGCTTTTTATATGATGATGTAGGCAGCCTAAAACTCTCCCGTCAATATATTGCTGACTTAGAAAAGGCTGGCGTGCAGATCGTTCCGTTTTTACCAGTGAGACTGCCCTTATTAAATAATAAAATCAATTTCCGAAATCACCGGAAAATCGTGGTGATTGATGGAGAAGTAGGATTTGTCGGCGGACTTAACATTGGGGACGAATATATGGGCAGAAGCAGACAATATGGATTTTGGCGTGATACCCACCTGATGATTAAAGGTGAGGCCGTTCGTGATTTGCAGCAGATTTTTATGCAGGATTGGTATTACATGACCAATGAAAGATGCTCGGGTGTGGATTATTTTAAAGATTTCAGCCATATGGAGAGTAGAGCAGAAGGCGTACAAATGATTGCGGGTGGTCCTGATAAACAGTGGGAAGTCATTAAAAATCTCTTTTTCTCCATGATTATCTCCGCCAAAAAATCAATTTGGATTGCTTCACCTTATTTTGTACCAGATGATGATATTTTGTCCGCACTGAAAATTGCTGCTTTGAGCGGAGTCGATGTTCGAATCATTGCGCCGAAAAATCCAGATAAACGCATCGTATTTCATGCGTCCCGTTCATACTTCCCCGAACTTTTAGAAGCAGGTGCGAAGGTATACGAATATGATCAAGGCTTTATGCATAGTAAGTTTATCATTGTGGATAGTGAGCTAGCATCAATTGGTACAGCAAATATGGATATGAGAAGTTTTCATCTGAACTTTGAAGTGAATGCTTTCCTCTATAAAACAAAAAGCACAGAGAAGCTGGTCAACGACTTCTTAGGTGATTTAGAGCAGTCACATGAAATTGTTCCAGAAGAATTTGCGAAGAGACCTTTGAGGGTGAGGCTGTTTGAATCAACAGCAAGATTATTATCACCTCTTTTATAAAAATTGTATTTTCCCCCTTTTCTAAAAGGGGGATTTTTTATTTTACTAAGGGAAAGTAGTTTAAAATCGCGTTTTGATACGATAAAAGTTCATTATCGATATTCGCTTCCTGATGAGAGAAAAAGCTATAATACGGTCATCAAAGAGCAAGGGGCGAAATATATGAATGCAGCGATCATGGAGAATGGCAAGCTGATTCGCATCACACAACATCTGACTAAAAGGCGGCTAGAGCATGTAAGAGCTACGTGCAAATTTTACTGTCCTGAATGTAGGCAGGAGGTTCTATTAAAGCTAGGTGAGCATCGTGTCCATCATTTTGCACATAAACAGCTCTCGGCATGTCCATTAGCGTCCACCGGTGAAACAGCTTATCATCAGGCAGGGAAAATGGCTCTTAAGGATTGGCTCACGCAGCTTGGATATGAGCCGTTACTAGAGAAATATGTTTCAAACATTCAGCAGCGCCCTGATGTGACCGTTGCTATAGAAAATAAAAGCTATGCCATCGAATTTCAATGCGCAAATATTTCGTGGAAAGAGCTGCATAAACGAACGGAAGGTCTCCGTGCTGCGGGGCTCTATCCTATATGGGTCATAGGGGCGAATCGTTTAAAACGAATGGGTGGCCAGCTCTTTTCATTCTCCTCCATTCATTGGGGAATTTTAAGGCAGTCAAAGAATAGGAAACTCATTTTTTATTGTCCGATCCAAAATAGATTCATCCACCTGGATCAACTTCTCGTGTTTCAGCCAACGAAAATATGTGCCTCAATGACCGTTAGACCGCCTTCAGCTTATCGCCAACTACCAGCACTCTTATCTGTTTCCTCGAGCAATCATCAATTGTATAAAGAGTGGCTCAAGTGTATTCGGCAATTTAGGGAGCGGCCACCCCGCATTTTAGCAAATGAAAGCAAGCGTTTAAGAACCATTTTTTATGAGCATCATCAAACAGCATGGCCATTTCTACCGACAGAATTATTTATCCCCCTGACAGAAGCATATATCTTTTCAAGCCCTGTTTATGTGTGGCAAGGATGTCTTTATGATTGGATGGTTCGAAAGGGAAAAGAACAAGTGACCATTCATCTTCTTTTAAAAGAAATTGAGCGATGTGTCCAGCATAAAGAAGTGAAGCTCCGATATGCCGATGTCACAATAGAAGAAATCAAAGAGGTGATCATTTCATATGTACGGGCGCTTGTGAATCTAGGGTTTTTATACATGACGAAAGAGGGTAATTATCAAGTAACGTCGAATCAAAAGCCTATACGAACAGCAGATGAAGCGATAAAACGAGATGCTTTCTTATTTCATTAGCATGTTTCATGCCCACTTTGATCATGATAAGAAAAAGGTGGTGCTGCTATTGAATAGAAAGAAACGCTTTTTTCTGATTTTTTTAGTTTGTTTGGTATTTATTTCTGCATATGATTTGACAAATATAGTTCAAAACAAAGAAGATAAATACAACACCAATTTCTTTCACTTTCCGAAAGGTTGGTTCAACACAACTCATGCAAGGGGGATTCATATGACTTCACAAAATAGCAACAATCATTTACCAGACAGAAGCGAAGTAAAAGAAGAAAACAAATGGCGCCTTGAAGATATTTTTGAAAGTGTCGATTCATGGAATAAGGAATTCGAAGCTGTAAAAAAAGAAATTCCGAAGCTCGCCCAATTTAAAGGCAAGCTGGCCCATTCTGCTGATGTCTTGTATGAAGCCCTAACATTTCAGGATCTACTTTCTGAAAAGCTTGGCAAGCTTTATACATATGCGCACATGAAATACGATGAAGATACAACAAATTCATCATTTCAGGCTTTAAATGATAAAGCATCCAATTTATTTACACAGCTGTCTAGTACATCTGCCTATATTGTTCCGGAAATTTTATCTATTCAAGAAGATAAGCTGCAGCAATTTATTTTGGAAAAAGAAGAATTAAAACTTTATTCTCACGCTCTCGAAGAAATTAACAAAGAGCGTCCGCATATTTTAAGTGAGGAGCAAGAAGCTTTATTAGCTGAAGCCTCTGAACCTTTATCAACATCATCCACTACGTTTAGTATGTTTAATAATGCAGATATTTCGTTTCCTTCTGTTAAGGATGAAAATGGAGAAGAAAAGAAAATTACTCATGGCAACTTCATTACCTTTTTAAACAGTGATGATCGTGAAGTGAGAAAGAATGCTTTTAAAGCCGTTTATAAAACGTATGATCAGTATAAGAATACTTTGGCGTCTACACTCAGCGGCTCGATTAAAAAGGATAATTTTTATGCGAAAGTACGTCATTACAAATCGGCAAGAGAAGCAGCGTTATCACGAAATAGTATTCCTGAAGAAGTGTATGACAATCTAATTGATACAGTTCATCAATATTTACCGTTATTACATCGCTACATTGAATTGCGTAAAAAGGTATTAAAGCTTGATGAAGTGCACAATTATGACTTGTATACACCATTAGTAAAAGATGCTGGCATGAAGCTGACCTATGATGAAGCAAAGGATTATATGCTGAAAGGGTTAGCGCCATTAGGAGAAGAATATGTTTCGGTATTAAAAGAGGGACTCGAAAATCGCTGGGTAGACGTTTATGAGAATAAAGGGAAACGAAGCGGCGCATATTCTTCTGGAAGCTATGGCACGAATCCTTATATCTTAATGAACTGGCAAAATAATATTGATAATTTATTTACGCTGGCTCATGAATTTGGTCACTCTGTTCATAGCTACTATACAAGAAAGCATCAGCCATATCCTTACGGAAACTACAGCATTTTTGTAGCGGAAGTAGCTTCTACAACAAACGAAGCATTACTAGGTGAATACTTACTCAATCATTTAGAGGACAAAAAGCAGCGCTTGTATGTGCTCAATCACTTGTTAGAAGGATTTAGAGGGACGGTATTCAGACAAACGATGTTTGCAGAGTTCGAGCATCTCATTCATGTGAAAGCGCAAGAAGGGGAGGCATTAACGCCAGAGTTTATGACGAACCTGTATTACGACCTGAATAAGAAGTATTTTGGCGACGGTATGGTTGTGGATAAGGAAATCGGATTAGAATGGACGCGAATTCCGCATTTCTATTACAACTATTATGTGTATCAATATGCAACAGGCTATAGTGCGGCTCAGGCATTAAGTAAACAAATTTTAGAAGAAGGGAAACCTGCGGTGGAGCGCTATACAGACTTCCTTAAAGCAGGAAGCTCTGACTATCCAATCAACGTGCTGAAAAAAGCTGGTGTAGATATGGCATCGAAAGAACCAATTGAGGCAGCATGTCAATTGTTTGAAGAAAAATTAAAGGAAATGGAAGAGCTCATCTCAAAGACTGGTGAGTAACGAGAAGACTTCTGTCAGATGTGTGAGTGCAAACTCACCTTTTGGCAGGAGTTTTTTCTTGAAATAAAAAAGACCAGATTGTTGACAAAGGGCTAAAATGAACTTGATTTAAGCCCTTTGACTTCTTTTTAGCGTGATAGAAAACCTTTGCAGGCTAGGAAGGCCGAGTTACTCGCGCGGAGCGAATTTGACATTCGTGAGCACTAGCACGCAGGACTGACACCGAATGCGAGGGTTGCCTACACACTAGACCTCGTCTATATGAACGAGGTTTGTACATTCAATGATTACGCTTTAAAACCTTTGAAGGTTTTCCGGTGATTCATTCGATAGAGTGTAAAGAGAATGGAAGCGAATAGGAGTGGAGAAGTCAGGTAAAGAGGCAGCATCTTCATTAAACCTAATATATTTAAACAGAAACATAAGCCAATGGCAACAAGTCCAATGGTTGTGCTGCGCATGCAGATCCCCCCATTTTTTTGTTACTTTCACTATATGAAAGTGACAGTCCTCTTATGTTTTGTGACAAAAATATGAACATATAGTATATCGGTTGTCATAAGTCGACAAAATTTGATATACTACAGATGTGAAATTAATCACATACAAACATTACCCCTTTGTTTGACCGTGAAAAATTTCTCCCATCCCCTTTGTTGTCGTTAAGACATAGTGAAACCGCGCTTATCCCGGCGCGGTTTCTTCGTACTCCCAAATAGAACAAGTGTTCTTTTTGGGAGTAAAGAAAAAACATGGGTCAGCACCCATGTTCATTCTCACAGCGGTAAACGTCAAGATCTGAATGATTGTCTCCTTCTGTATAACGCCAAAACATTTCTTGATGTACTTGTACACGTTCTACCTTTTTAGCGAATGCGAGCTTTTTCATCTCGCGTTCAACTTCTTCAAGTGTCAGGTCATATACAACGGCAATTTCTTTTGCTGATGCAAATTGAAAGTAAGCGATAAACCATTCAATTGGCGGTCGTTCTGAAGGTGTTGGTTTTTCGCCAATCATTTCAAAGAGAATTTCCTCGTAAATATCGTAAGAATATGCACCTGAAATCTTTAATCCTTCTTCACCATTTATCGTATTAAAAAAGGCGAAAGTGGGAAGCTCAGACACATCCATTTCAGCTGCGATTTTCATATCACATTGGAGCGCTTTGACAGCACTTTGAGAATGGATATCTCGCTGGAACTCTTCAATGTCCAGTCCAGCCGTTTTTGCATTTTCTAGCAAGACTTGTTCACTGGTGACGTCCTGCTGATGGCAAAAAAGCGATTCTTGAATGAGTCGTAAAAATTTCATTCCGCATTTTCTGCCCTGAAGTTCAGCTGCTTTTAATGCAAGAGAGGCGAGATAAGGTGATGTCACAATTTGTTCAGACAGCATTTGTTCTTTTTTGGTCTGAGTTTTCGTGGCAAATTTCCCCCACGCTTCGGTTAGTAAATGTTTTTTTCGTTTCCGGTTCAAAGCATTAATACTAGAACTTGTAACCGTTCGTAAAGTGAAGAAACGGCCATATTTCATTTTCAACTTTTTAATTGATGGCTCTAATAACCAGCAGTCCGGGCTGAGAGGATCAATGAATACATAGATTTCAATCGGCTTTTGAGGATGTCCGTGACAATGTGAGAAATATTGCTCATGCGGATTGCAGCTCAAGATTGTCCGTCCTTTTCAGGTATTTGGTTGACCATGTGACGAGCCGTCAAAGACAGTCGCTCAAATAAAAAGTCACGAATATCGCCGGTTAGTCCTACTTGATCCATTGCATCCTCCATGCATTCAAGCCATGCGTCCGCTCGCTCCTCAGTAATCGGAAAAGGGAGATGTCTCGCCCGTAGCATTGGGTGACCATGCTCCTCAGTATAAAGCGGCGGTCCGCCTAAATATTGAGTTAAGAACTGTTTTTGTTTTCTTGCTGTTTCTTTTAAGTCATCCGGGAAAATAGGATGAAGCAAAGGATGACACTTTACATTTTCATAAAAAGTATCAACAAGTTGCGATAGAAGTTCCTCTCCAACCGCTTCGTAAGGTGCGTTAAACGATTGTACCATGTTGACTACTCCTTTAACTCGTAGCTAATAGGATGGCTCACCCTATTGCGAATTTCATGTATTTCAAAAGTGATATTCAGTTTGTTCTATTTTGTTGTTTCTATTATTGTATACTTATTTTAACAACCTCTACTCAATTCCACAAACAAACCGCTTTGGCCCTTTGGGAAAAGTGAGGGAGACAGGTTCCGTGTTCAATTGACCATATCATAACACATTCAGTCAAAAAAGGGTGAAAAGCGACATACAAAAAACCGAAGAGGTTATTCTCTTCGGTTTAGGCGAAATATTGAGCTGTGATTTTCTTTACATAATTTTGTGTTTCTTTAAATGGAGGAATGCCTCCGTACTTATCTACATTCCCTGAGCCTGCGTTATAAGCGGCTAAGGCGAGTGAGACATTTCCATTATATTTTTGAAGCATTTGTTTTAAATACTTCGTTCCGCCTTCAATGTTTTGGGCTGCATCAAAGGCATTGTTCACGCCAAGTGATTTAGCAGTAGACGGCATTAGCTGCATCAGTCCAAGTGCACCTGCATGGCTGACAGCATTCGTGCGATAACCGGATTCTTGCTTGATCACTGCGTGGATCAGCTTTTCTGGAACTCCGTGCTTTTGAGCCATTTGTGAGACGATTTGATTAATCTCTTTTGATGAAGAGCCTGAAACAGCTTTTTGAAGAGGCGGTGTGTAGCTGTTATTTAAGACGTTTCCAATACCATTTGCGGTATTCAATTGGCTGTCATTTGCATAAAGAGACTGAGATTGAAGCTGTTCACTGCCCGCTATCGCAGATAAATATGGATTCATGCGTGCATATTGCGTGTTCGGAGACGTTGATGGGTCCGATCCCATGAACGCAGAAATGGAAAGCGGGAGACGAGATAATTCTGATCCGCCTAAAAAATCTTGCAACAGCGACTGGAATGAAGTCTCAGCGCTTGATTCTTGTCCAGCTGTGAGTTGTGTTTGTCCATTATCAGATTGTAACGTTTTGAGTGCTTGAAGCTGCATAAAGGATTGAAGTTGATTGACGTTCATCATGTTCCTCCTTCAAGGAATTCATCTATTCTTTTGTTTTCATTTTTTCTTCATAAAAACGTACGACTTTGTTTTTCGTGTGTCTTGGTGGGATCTGAAATTGCTGAAGCAATGCTGTGAAAGCAGCTTGTCCAATGTCTAAATCACTCACTTCAAATTCAAGTTCATAGTCCTCTACTGTTAAATATCGGCTGTGATCCAAAACAATTAAGCCTTCTTTGATCATTTTTTCTGCTCTTGACGTTTCCAGTGAACCAAAATACACGATTTGATCCTTTTGAATGTGAAGGTGTACTAATCTGTCTGCCACTTCACCTTCTGGCAGTTGGAAATGTTCAAGACTAGCGGGAGGATCGATCGTTTGGTGGGTTTCCAGAAGGCCGATCTCATGAGGTTCCTTTAATGTGAGGACCCACTGCCCACCTTTTTCTCTCATTCGTAATGCAGCAAATTTGGATTTTATATCAAATTGAGGTGTATCAAAATAATAGTTGGTTTGAGTGAGGAAGTCCTCGTCCTTTAATTGAAAATATTCTTTTAGCTGTTCAAATTCTTTTTTCATTAATAATTGTTTTAGTTCTATCTCAATTTCCTGTGCCATTTTGACATCAACCTTTCATTTAGAGGAAATATGATTATTGTACATGAAAAGCTTCTTTTTTTCTTATTTATTCCTTAAAAAGAAACGTATATAGATGCTAAATGAGGCAAAATGAACAACGAAATGGAGAAATCAAATTTTCTCAAAAAGTTCGGTTTATCAATATTGAACTTGATATGATAAAATAAAGCTGTACTTTGTTGTAAAGGAGATCATGATGCAAAACAGAATTGAAATCACAGAAGCAACTTTAAAAGAAGACAGGCTGATCTTGACGGTCCAGTCAGATGAGCAAATTCAAAAAGCAAAAGCATCAGGACAAATGCTTGTTGATTCTGATCACTTTGCGTTCGTTTACATACTTGAGACTGAGGAGTCTTTTACGTATCTTATTTTAGGAGAACATACATGGGCTCCATTAAAAGAAGCAATGAATCGTGAAATCCCTGTCTATTTGGCGGCGGAAGAGCAAACGCTAGAACTCATTCAACTTCATCAGGAATTAAACTATTTAATCGACAATATTAAAGACAATGCCAATTACGGAGATATGGAAGAGAAAGTGAAGAGCACATTCCTCTGAAATAATTAGGTATTTGGAATTGGGGGAAGTTTCATGGACAAAAAACAATGGGATCAATTCCTCGCACCATATAAGCAAGCAGTCGAAGAATTAAAAGTGAAACTAAAAGGCATCCGAAAACTGTATGAATTTGAGGATGACCATTCACCAGTAGAATTTGTCACTGGCCGAGTGAAACCCGTTGCCAGCATATTGGAAAAGGCAAAGCGTAAAAACATCCCGATGCATGAGATTGAAACGATGCAGGATATTGCAGGGCTTCGCATTATGTGCCAATTTGTAGAAGATATACAAGTCGTCAAGAAAATGCTTCAGTCACGAAAAGATTTCGTGGTTGTAGATAAACGCGACTATATTGCAGAACATAAAGAAAGCGGATACCGCTCGTACCACCTTGTTGTGTTATATCCGCTGCAAACGATCAATGGAGAGAAGCAGCTCCTCGTCGAAATCCAAATCCGTACATTAGCTATGAATTTTTGGGCGACCATTGAGCATTCTCTGAATTATAAATATAGCGGGAATATCCCGGAGAAGGTCAAGCAGCGCCTTCAAAGAGCTTCTGAGGCAGCATCTCTTCTTGATGATGAGATGTCTGAAATCAGAGGGGAAATTCAAGAAGCGCAAGTGGCATTTTCCCGGAAAAAGAAAAACGATAGCTGAGCCTAAGCTTGATCAAATATGATGCTGCTTTCTCGTCGCAGCAAGGTGGAAAAGGAGAAGAATTCATGAAATTTGCAGTTTCTTCGAAAGGGAATTCTGTATCTGACACACTTAAAAATAAAATACAGACCTACTTATTGGATTTTGGAATGGAATTAAATGAAGAGGAACCCGATCTCGTCATTACCGTTGGCGGAGACGGAACCCTTTTATACGCTTTTCACCGGTATAGCAACCGTCTGAACGAAACCGCTTTTGTCGGCGTACATACAGGCCATCTTGGTTTTTATGCGGACTGGGTCCCGAGTGAAATTGAAAAGCTTGTGTTAGCCATTGCCAAAACGCCTTATCATATTGTGGAATATCCGATTCTTGAAGTCATCGTCAGGTACAACGATGGCGGCCGGGAAGAAAAATATTTAGCAATGAATGAATGTACGATTAAAAGTATGGAAGGTACACTTGTGGCAGATGTTGAGATTAGGGGTCAGCTTTTTGAAACATTCAGAGGAGATGGTCTTTGTTTGTCTACACCATCTGGCAGTACAGCCTATAATAAGGCACTTGGCGGGGCTATTATTCACCCATCCATTAGGGCGATCCAGCTGGCAGAAATGGCTTCAATCAACAACAGAGTGTTTAGAACGGTCGGTTCGCCGCTCATTTTGCCGGACCACCATACGTGTGTGATCAAACCGATTAATGATGTGGATTTTCAGGTGACGATAGATCATTTGTCGCTGCTGCATAAAGATGTGAAATCCATTCAATGCCGAGTGGCAGACGAGAATGTCCGGTTTGCCCGATTTAGACCATTTCCGTTTTGGAAAAGGGTGCAAGATTCCTTTATCGGCAAAGGAGAATAAGAAAGAGGTTGTTCTCGCTGGAATACTTTAAGATAAACAAAACCATATCAGCCAAAGAAGAAGGCAGGCTGCTGAAGGACTACTTAATCGATCTTGGCATTTCAAAACGAATGCTGACAGATATTAAATTTGATGGCGGTGACCTTCTGATTAATGGAGAGCATGTGACCGTGAGATATGAGCTGCGCGAGGGAGACAGGCTCACCATTTTATTTCCCGAGGAAAAAGTGAGTGAAGGGCTAAAACCTGCGGCCATTCCGCTTGATATTTTATTTGAGGACGAGCACGTGCTTGTGCTGAATAAAAAGCCATATATCCCATCGATTCCTTCTCGAGAGCACCCTGAGCATAGTATTGCAAATGGGTTGCTTCACCATTATGCTAAGCAGTCCGTTCGACTGACTGTCCACTTGGTGAACCGTCTTGATCGTGATACTTCTGGTGTCATGTTAGTCGCTAAACATCGCTTTGCACACAGCCTTTTATCAAAGGCGCAGAAAAAAGGGGAAGTCAAGCGAACGTATAGAGCCATGACACATGGCATGATCACGCAAAAGGAAGGAACAATTAGAGCAAAAATTGCTCGAAAAGGGGACAGCATTATTGAACGAATGGTGAATGAATCTGGTCAGGAAGCCGTAACACATTATACGGTGCGGGCGGTACATACTCATTTAGATATGTCTGATGTGTCCCTTATCCTTGAAACGGGAAGAACTCATCAAATTCGTGTTCACATGCAATTCCTTGGTCATCCGCTTGTTGGAGATACGCTATATGGTGGAACAAGCGAGAGAATAGGCAGGCAGGCACTTCATAGTGAAACCCTTGTTTTTCCGCATCCGATAACAGGGGAGTCCATGACCTTTTCGGCTCCTTTGCCGGATGATATGACATTATTGCTTCAGTAAACAAGTAAACCCGGTCACCTGTCATGGTGGACCGGGTTTTTTATTGCGTGAAATGCTGAAATCTTGAATCATCATATGGCATAGATGAAGGAACAGATACTGTCTCAAGCTCTGGATATCTAAGGGCAGAGAGCTTGTGGCCAAAGACGCAGCCTGTATCAATGTTAACCGTTCTACCGATAAATCTTGGTTCTTTTACGGGTGTATGCCCGTACACAATCCATGGTTTTCCGTGATATTCCTTTGCCCAGTCCTTCCTGACAGGTCGACCGTCTGGCCATGTTTCTCCGGTGACTGCTCCAAATAATAGATAAGACCTCATCTGTTTGTTCGGTTTTTTGCCAATATCCTTTTCCTTCATTGCTGCGTGTGCAATGATCAGTTCATTCGGAATCAGTACATCATAAAGCGGTGCCTTTTCAAATAAATGTTTAAATTCACGTGATAAAATGGTTTGTTCATCATGCGGCAGGTTTTTGATTTCGTTCACCGTTGTTTCAATACCGTGCAGTAATTTTACGGGATTTCCTTTCAAATAGCGATACAGCTTAAAACAATGGTTGCCAGGCACATAGCGGATGGCACCCTTAGAATAGGCGTGTATGACAAATTGCATCACGGCAACTGATCGAGGGCCGCGGTCTGTTAAATCACCAACAAGGGCCAGTGTTCTCTTATCAGGGTGGACAGGTAGTCCGTGTTTGAGTTCGTATCCTAGTTTGTGTATGAGGGTAAGCAGCTCTTCGTAGCAGCCGTGGATATCGCCGATGATATCGAATTTCATAAAGGTTCCTCCTGATTTTTTCCTCCATTTATCGGATATAAAGAAGTTTGAATTTTAGAAAATATAACGAATGGCTTTCATTTCATTTGGGCAATTGTTAGAATCAATGCTTTAACGTAAAACTTAAAAATTAAACATGAATGTTAGGAGGCTTTAGCCAATGGAGCATACATCTGTTTCATCACTCGTTGTCGTTATTATTGTAGCCTTTTTCACCCCCATTTTATTGCACCGATTTAAGCTGACCATCCCGGTCGTTGTCGCTGAAATCATCATGGGGCTCATCATTGGAAAAAGCGGTCTTCAACTAGTTGTTGAACACGACGCATGGCTAGATACGTTATCCATGCTAGGTTTTATTTTTCTTATGTTTTTAAGTGGACTTGAAATAGATTTTTCTTCTTTTGAATCAAAGAAGAAAGCGCGAGAACTGCCAAATGGTTTAAAAGAACCGAATACATTTAAAACAGCGACCATTATTTTTGTTGGCGTATTTTGTATGTCCTTTATCCTGTCTTATGCGTTTGTTCTTGCAGGGTTTATTCAAAATGCCTTTTTAATGACGCTTATTATTTCCACCATCTCATTGGGTGTGGTAGTTCCTACCTTAAAAGAGGAAAAGTTGATGCAAACGAATATTGGTCAAATCATTTTGCTTGTAGCCGTTATTGCTGATTTGGTGACAATGATTTTACTTGCTGTGTTTTCCTCCATTTATGGCGATGGAACAGGGAACATGTGGTTGCTCTTATTATTATTTGCGGCAGGTATTCTTCTTTATTTATTTGGCCGGGTATTTAAGACAAAGTCCATTTTTCAGTCCATGTCAAAAGGAACGGTGCAAATTGGGACAAGAGCCATCTTTACTCTCATTATAGTCTTAGTTGCCTTATCTGAATCACTCGGTGCTGAAAATATTCTTGGGGCTTTTTTAGCAGGTGTGCTTGTGTCTCTTCTCTCGCCTAATAAAGAGCTCGTACAGCAGCTGGACTCATTTGGCTATGGATTTTTAATTCCGATCTTTTTTGTGATGGTCGGTGTGGACCTGAATATATGGTCACTCTTTAAAGATCCAACCATCATGATCATGATTCCGCTACTGTTTATTGCATTATTGCTTAGTAAACTCGTTCCGATTCTTTATTTAAAAAAATGGTATGACATGAAAAAAGTCATCGGTTCGGGTTTTTTATTAACCTCGACGTTATCCCTTGTCATTGCTGCTGCAACGATTGGTGAGCGGCTTGGTGTCATTGATCATAAAATGTCAGGAGCCCTTATTCTAGTCGCTGTGCTCACGAGTGTTTTAACGCCTGTTTGGTTTAAGGCATTATTTAAACAAGAACGTGAAACCAATCATAAAAAGCGTGTGACGTTTATTGGAGCGAATCAGCTGACGTTACCTGTGACGCTTGATTTGCATCAGGATGAATATGACATCCGTATTTTACACGTCTTTCAGGAAAATAAAGAAGCCTTGCTTGCTGACTCCATCTTTGAAGTTGAAGCGATTGAACAATATGACGATGATACGCTCAGGCAGGCTGGCATCGGGCAAGAGGATGTGCTCGTTGTGGCTACAGGCAGTGAAACGAAAAATAAGGAAATTGCTTTATTTGCAAAAGAAGAAGGGTCTAAACAAGTCATTGCAAGTGTCAACAAAGCGGAAGCCGAGCTGACTTTAAAGGAAGCAGGGATCGATACCTTTTCTAACTTCTTATCATCTAAAACGGTGCTGAGGGCATTGATTGAAGCACCTGATGCGATTCGCTTGTTAACAAATGAGGATTCTTCTTTGTATCAAATTCAAATGAACAATCATCGGTATCATAACGTCATGCTGAGGGAATTTCCTTTTACCGGCGATTTGGTGTTTGTCCGTATTTTTAGAGGAATTGACAGCTTAGTACCGCATGGGGATACGACGCTTAGAAGCGGTGACCGCGTGCTTGTGTCTGGCTCCCGGGAGTATGTGGCAGGACTAAGAGCCCAATTAGAGTTGCAATGAACCCTTGACCGATGAACAAATCCTGATTAAGATAGAGGTACAACAATATATGTTTGATCCACTAGGGGAGTCCTTTAAAAGGGCTGAGATAAAAGTATAGACTTTTAGACCCTCATTACCTGAACAGGTTCATACCTGCGTAGGGAAGTGGTGCGGTGTTTGACTATGCTTTTTACAAATTCCAAACCACTTTCCACGCGGAAAGTGGTTTTTTTATATGGAAAAACAGGAGGAGAGGAACATGACATTTTCGAACGAATGTAAAGAAGCAGCAGCTAGATGGTGGAATGGGAGCTTTACACACCCTTTTGTGAAAGGGATTGGTGATGGCACACTTTCACTCGATCGTTTCACTTATTATGTGATGCAGGATTCGTACTATTTAACTCATTTTGCAAAAGTACAGTCGTATGGAGCTGCCATTAGTGAGGACTTACATACGACAGGCAGAATGGCATATCATGCGCAGGGTACGTATGAAGCAGAGCTATCACTGCATAGAAAGTTCACAGAACTGCTCCAGATCTCTGATGAAGCGCTGGCAAACTTTAAACCTTCTCCAACTGCATATGCATATACCTCGCATATGTACCGATCTGTGAAAAGCGGTCGTTTTGAAGAAATTTTAGCCGCATTATTGCCGTGCTACTGGCTTTATTATGAGGTAGGAGAAAAACTGAAACAAACAACACCTGACCATCCGATTTATCAAGAATGGATTTTGACATATGGCGGAGATTGGTTTAAAGAGCTTGTTTTTGAACAGGTGAACCGTTTTAATGAACTTGCAGAAAAAGCGCCAGAACATGTGCGGGCTAATATGAAAGAAAATTTCGTGATTTCGAGCTATTACGAATACCATTTCTGGGAGATGGCGTATGAAAAAGAAATGTGGCAGACAGCATGCTTAGATGGGGTTGGTGCAAATGGAACTCCATGCAGTGACAAATGATACGCTTCCTGTCAGGGAGCTCATCAAGCAAATAAAAGACATTGCGTCTGAAGTAGACTTTATTCATATTCGTGAACGATCGAAGGCAGCAGGTGAGCTGGTTCACCTCGTGAAACAACTCCTAGCAGAAGGTGTTCCGAAAGAAAAGCTGATTATCAATGACCGAGTTGACGTTGCGCTGCTGACCAATATTCACCGGGTTCATCTTCCAGGACACAGCTTTTCGCCAAAGGAATTAAGACAAAAATTTCCTCACCTCCATGCGGGGGTATCGGTTCATTCGATAGAAGAAGCCAAAGCAGCAGAGAAGAACGGGGCAGAGTATGTCATGTTTGGGCACGTGTATGATACCGCATGCAAACCCGGATTACAGGCGAGAGGCATAAAGGTTGTGGAGGAAATGACTTCTGAGCTGTCCATTCCAGTCGTTGTCATTGGTGGAATCACACCAGAACGATTGCCAGAATTGATGCATGTTGATTTAAAGGGAATAGCCATCATGTCGGGGATTTTTGCTCATCCTCAGCCGCGCAAAATGGCGCAAACATTTTCTAAAAAGCGAAAGGAGAATCCTTATGAACAAGCATTATGATGTGGCAATCATTGGTGGTGGAATCATAGGGATGTCGATCGCTTATCACCTTGCAAAAGCAGGAAAGCAGATTGTCTTATTTGAGGCAAATGAGATCGGGAAGCAAACGACGAGTGCGGCTGCTGGCATGCTGGGTGCACATGCTGAAGGAGAAGGTGATGAAGATATTTTCTTTCAAGTAGGCAGACAAAGTCAGGCTTTATATGAAAAATTAACGGTCGACCTTCAGCATGAATCGGGCGTTGATATTCGGACATCAGTGGGTGGGATTATGAAGGTGGCTTTTACAGAACAAGAAAAGCGTGCGCTTTGCCGGATGCAGCATTTGCCCACATTTGAATGGCTTGAAGCAAGCAGCGTAAAAGAACGTTTGCCTCAAATTGCAGATGACATCTTAGGAGCAGGCTTGATAGCAGATGATGTACATGTCGAGCCATATGCGGTATGCAGGGCTTTTTGGCAGGCGGCTGTTCGGCACGGAGCGGATGTGAAGGAGTTTACCCCCGTTATCGATGTGAAGAGGGGAAAAGAAACATTGACAGTCAGTACAGCTAAAGGCATCTTCACATGTGATCATCTGACTGTAGCAAGTGGTGTATGGTCAGGCCGTTTTTTAGAAGAACTGGGTTTATCACATTCTCTCTATCCCGTAAAAGGAGAATGCGTGTCTGTTTGGAATAACGGTCCAGCGCTTGCACACACCATCTATCATGATCATTGTTATATCGTTCAAAGGGATAGCGGTAAGCTAGTGATTGGTGCAACGATGAAGCCGAATGACTGGCAGGCCATTCCGACACTTGGCGGTATTGAAGCAGTTATTCACAAAGCATCTCAGCTCATGCCTTCTATTCGAGAGATGCCGATTGATCAATGCTGGGCAGGTCTTCGGCCAGCGACAAGCGACCGGCACCCCTATATCGGAAAACATCCAGAAGACGAGCGTATTCTTTTTGCAACGGGACATTACCGAAATGGCATCTTACTTGCGCCAATTACGGGGGAAATCATTCGCGGCTTGATAGTAGGCGAGTCTGTTCACAAGGAATGGCTTCATGCGTTTCGTATTGGGCGAAAGGAGGCATTGTTCGTATGAAAATTCAATTGAATGGAAGAATGGTTGATTTCGATAAGGAAAATGGCACGATTTTTGATCTGCTGTCAGCCTATCAACTTGAAAACCGAGTGGTGATCGTTGAAAAAAATCAAGAAATTATAGATAAAGAAGCCTTTCAACAGGTAAAAATTCAACCAAATGACACGATTGAAATCGTTCACTTTGTAGGAGGAGGATGACACCATGCTGCGCATTGGCGGAAAAACATTTACATCAAGACTATTACTAGGGACAGGAAAGTATCCATCATTTGAAGTTCAAAAAGAGGCGGTCAACGTATCAGAAGCTGAAATTTTGACCTTTGCTGTGCGAAGAATGAACATATTTGAACCATCACAGCCCAATTTTTTAGAGCAGCTTGATTTATCAGCCTATACATTGCTGCCAAATACTGCAGGGGCAAGTACAGCGGAAGAAGCGGTGCGGATTGCTCGTTTAGCGAAAGCTTCTGGACTGTGTGACATGATCAAAGTAGAAGTCATTGGCTGTTTAAGATCTCTTCTGCCAGATCCAGTCGAAACGTTAAAAGCATCTGAAATGCTATTAGAAGAAGGCTTTATCGTGTTGCCATATACGTCAGATGATGTGGTGCTGGCAAGGAAATTAGAAGAACTTGGTGTTCATGCCATTATGCCAGGTGCTTCTCCAATCGGTTCAGGTCAAGGGCTTTTAAACCCTCTGAATCTATCGTTTATTATCGAACAGGCAAAGGTGCCAGTTATTATTGATGCGGGTGTAGGTTCGCCGAAGGATGCTGCTTATGCGATGGAATTGGGCGCTGATGCTGTATTACTGAATACAGCCGTGTCTGGCGCAAAGGACCCTGTGAAAATGGCTAAAGCGATGAAGCTGGCGATTGAATCTGGAAGACTCGGTTTCGAGGCAGGCCGTATTCCACTCAAAAACTATGGAACAGCCAGCAGTCCGCAAGAAGGAATGCCAGCATTTTGAGCACACGTTATTCACGCCAAGAGCTTTTTAGGCCGATCGGTACAGAAGGACAAAAACGGCTAAATGCCTCAAATGCCGTCATTATTGGGGCTGGGGCACTTGGAACAGCGAGTGCTGAAATGCTCGTCCGTGCCGGCGTAGGATCTGTCACCATTTTGGATAGAGATTATATTGAATGGAGCAACCTGCAGCGTCAGCAGCTTTACACAGAACAAGATGTTCTTGATCGGCTGCCAAAGGCTGTGGCTGCTGAGAAAAGACTCAAGCAGGTGAACAGTGACGTTCATGTGAGAGGCATCGTCATTGACGTGACCGCTCAAAATATTGATGAGTACGTCAGCGGGGCATCCATCATCGTGGATGCAGCGGATAATTTTGAGGTGAGAATGATTGCGAACGATGCGGCCGTCAAACATCAAATTCCGTTCCTTTACGGGGCCTGTGTAGCAAGCTATGGTATTCAATTCACAGTGATTCCTGGTGAAACACCATGTTTACACTGCCTGCTTGAGCATTTGCCTGCACAAGGCATGACATGTGATACAGCAGGAATTATTAGTCCAGTAGTGCAGCAGGTTGCGGCCTATCAAGTGGCGGATGCACTGAAGCTTTTAACAGGACACCACATCACACCGGTATTAAGATCGTTTGATTTATGGACAAACGAGCGATCTGATATTCGATCCGTTACGTCTTTAAAAAAGAAAAAATGTCCAAGCTGCGGTCTTAAGACATATCCATTTCTCTCATATGATCAAAGAGCAAAAGCAGATGTATTATGTGGACGAAATACCGTACAAATTCGCAGTGCACTAGGGGCACCCCCTGCGCTGCATGAAGTAGCCCGTCAGCTAAAGAAAGCAGGAATGGATGTGTTGGAAAATCCTTATTTGCTTTCGTGTCAGAAGGATGAGTACAAGCTTGTTTTATTCAAAGATGGCAGAGCGCTTGTACATGGGACAAATGATATTGCGAAAGCGAGAACGATTTATCATCAATGGATTGGCTAATGAGAGGGTGAGATGACATGACGATTAAAAAAGCATTAACCATCGCAGGTACTGATTCTGGTGGTGGAGCAGGTATTCAAGCAGACTTGAAAACCTTTCAGGAGCTTGGTGTGTACGGAATGTCCGCCATTACGGCCATTACAGCGCAAAACACACTTGGCGTTCACGGTATTTATCCTCTGTCTATCGAGGCGCTCGAAAGTCAAATTGATGCAGTAGCAGAAGACTTGTTGCCAGATGCCGCTAAAACAGGGATGCTGTGGAGTGCCGACATGATCAGTGTCGTTGCTGAAAAGACGAAGCAATATGACTTGAAACTAATTGTCGATCCAGTCATGATTGCCAAAGGCGGCGCTTCTTTATTAAATGAAGATGCGGTCTCTGCTATGAAAACACAGTTACTGCCTGTCAGTTATGCAGTCACACCGAATCTCCCTGAGGCAGAAGTGCTGATAGGCATGCGCATTCAGACAAAAGACGATCGCCATAGAGCAGCAGAACGACTTTATGAGCTTGGCACGTCCTATGTTGTGATCAAAGGAGGTCATAGTCCTTCAGACGGCCTCATTACAGACCTTTTGTACGATGGAAAAAGCTTTTTTGAACTCACGAACGAACATATTGATACACCACATACACACGGAACAGGCTGTACATTTGCAGCGGCATTAACGGCAGAAATAGCAAAAGGTCGTTCCATGAAGGAAGCCTTTGAAACGGCAGAAACCTTTGTCCATGAGGCGATCAAATTTCCTCTGAATATTGGTGCTGGGCACGGACCGACTAACCACTTTGCTTATCAGCAAAACAGAGTCAAAGCATAAAAAGAAGACTGTCTTCACTTGTGAGGGCAGTCTTTTTTCTGAAATAAAAACTTTCTTTCAACGGAAATTGTCAATATCTCATGATTTGTGATAAGATTATGATCAGGTACTAATACTATGTCTTGAAAAAATAGGAGGCTTTAATACATATGAACTTTTCTTTAGAAGGCCGTAATATTGTGGTGATGGGTGTTGCCAATAAACGAAGCATCGCTTGGGGAATCGCTCGTTCACTTCACGAAGCAGGAGCTCGTTTGATTTTTACTTATGTTGGAGATCGTCTGGCAGAATCAGTGAAAGAGCTAGCAAGCACGCTAGAGCGTGATGATTCCATTATTCTTCCTTGTGATGTGACAAGTGATGAAGAAATCGAAAAATGTTTTGCAACGATTAAAGAAAAAGTACAAGTCATCCATGGTGTTGCACATGCGATTGCATTTGCGAACAAAGAAGAGCTGGTCGGTGAATATTTGAACACGAACCGTGAAGGTTTCCTTTTAGCGCACAACATTAGTGCCTATTCACTAACAGCTGTAGCAAAAGCAGCACGTCCGCTCATGACAGAAGGCGGAAGCATTGTCACACTTACTTACCTAGGCGGAGAGCGCGTTGTCTCTAACTACAATGTCATGGGTGTAGCAAAAGCAGCCCTTGAAGCAAGTGTGAAATACTTAGCAGCTGATCTTGGAGCGGAAGGCATCCGTGTGAACAGCATTTCTGCTGGTCCAATTCGTACGTTATCTGCAAAAGGAATCAGCGGCTTTAATACAATCTTGAAGGATATTGAAGAGCGTGCACCGCTTCGCCGTACAACGACTCCTGAAGAAGTTGGCGATACAGCACTATTCTTATTCAGTGATTTATCCCGCGGCATGACAGGTGAGAATCTTCATGTTGATTCTGGCTTCCATATCATTGCCCGCTAAACGAATAATTGATTTGCAGCATACCAATCACTGGTATGCTGTTTTTTATTTTTCTTCTGATTTGGGGTGTCCTCTCATATATATAAGGAATGAATCATTCGGGAGGGATTAGTATGTCAAATAAAGGTGATGAGAATCAAAAGCCGCTTATGTATATTGTTCAGCCGAGCTATGATGAATCAGCGCCGGCCATGCAAAATATTGTGAGAAAGCGCAAGAAGTCAGAAAAACCTTCAGAAACCAAAAAAAGCGCCAAAGAGGATGCAATCGAAGAGAGCGTGCAAGAACCTGTATCACAGGAAGTAAAGCAGAAAAAAGAAGAGCCGCCTGCGCTACAGCAAGAGCAGGAGATCAATCAAGAAAAAGATGATTCACAAAATCGAGAGCCAGTACAAGAACAAGAAAAACAACCAGAAGGCGTATTTCATGAAACAAAAGAAGAACCAAGAAGAAAACGAGTGAAGAAGCCGTTAAGCCAAATGAATATCGAGGAGAAAGTCGATTTTCTTACAAGTCTGCCGCATAATATGCCAAGAGCGCTTTGCCTCATTGAAGCCGATGGAAAAACATATAGAGGGATCATCATGGAGAGAAAAGACAATATGGTCGTCATCCGCACAGCAGGCGGCGGTAATCCAGTGGAATTAGCGATTGATGATATTTCTTCTATTCATCCACTTGGTTTTTAATGAACATAAAAAAAGTCCCATAACGGGACTTTTTTTGTTAGCAGCTACGGTTGATGAGTCTTGGATTTAAGCACTCGATTGCGCAGAAGCAGTCAAGGTCTACTTCAATGCAATATTTTGATTTTTCTAAACGGAACACATCACATACGGAATCTTTATCTGTAAAATCTAAAATATGACGATCTTTGTCAAATGCAATAAGCAAGCTGAGTGTTGCGCAGTGATCAGAGATGTGTTCGACTCTGAAAAATGCAGTGCTGAAGCAAGGGCCAGCATCTACTTCTCCGACGTTTCCGAATGCGACGAATGGTTTTGATTTTGAGGTAAATAGAACAAACGGGACAGTGTCACCTAATGAATGTGATGGAGAAAGGAGATTGCTGTAACAGCTGGTCGGGCAATCCTCTTCGACGGCATTTTGTAAGTCGTTTATGTTTTCAACAGCCTCTGCTACACAGTTCCATGAATGTTTGCGGCTCATATTCAACCCTCCTATACAAGGAAATTTGTTTGAGTGTTTGAGCACTGTCATCATCATCTATAAGCTTTATTACGTGTCTCGCCGGTTGATGCATCTAATGTCAATCAATGCGGAAGCGGCCGCCTTTTGCTGACTGCTCCGCATGATTGGTTGTCATTCGTGAGGAAGGGGATGCTTTGACTTATGACAAGATAGATGAGCGGGCGATTGGTTTAGCCGTGGTGATGATGCTTTTTATCTTTTGCCGGCATGACTCTGTCGACAAGTTCTGGATTTAAACATTGGATCGCGCAGAAACAGTTCAAATCAACTTCGATACAAAAGTCCGCTTTTTCTAAACCAAAGAAGTCAGGATCGCAAGGGTGACAAACGCTTAGCGTATGTCCGTGTACATCAACAGGTCTTAATACAGATAATGTGGCACAGCAGTCATGCAATTTTTCAACCCGGAAGAAAATGGATTCGAAGCATTGGCAATCGTCAACAAATCCTCCAATGTTTCCGAAAGTAGAGAACAATCCGCCCTTTTTATCAAAAAGTAAAAACGGAATCGTATCTTTTCCAGAAACTGTCGGGCTTAATAAATTACTGTAGCAGCTCGTAGGACATTTATCTTCTACAGCTTCCTGCTCTGCTAAAATCTTATCAACCGCATCGCATACACAGTTTTCATCATGTCGGCCATGGTGTTTTCCGCAGCTCATGGATTTCAGCTCCTTTAACAAGGTATTTGACTTTAGTCCTTAACAACATATGTATGCGCCCTCTAGTTGGTGTGGGTAAATGACTATTTATCTTTGTTGTATTTTTAGAAAAAGGAAAAGCAGAGCTTTTCGCTCTGCTTTTGTACATTAGAGGATACCAATTGCAACGATCGTCGCAACAAGTGTCTGTGTAAGCGTTTGGATGGCAATAGAGATGTCCGCATCGATTGTAGAGACTGTAACGTTTCTAGAGTTTTCGATGACAAGTTTCTGGCGATTTGTTTGTTTGTGGCTAGCTGCTTGCAATAGATCTTGCGTGACGCGGTCAGCTAGGTCACCATCAGCGATTGAGATGTTTGTAATGGTGATGATCGCTGTTTGAACAGCTGCTTGGATAGATGCTGCAACCTGTGCATCAACAGAAGAGACGTTAATGTCACAAGAATCTCTAACGATAATGACTTCCTCAGATGTCTGCTTTGTGACACTCACTTGATCAAAGTCTTGTAAAACATCTTCATCATCATAATAGTGGCCGTCACAAACTGCTTTTCTTTCGTAGTTATGATGGTAATCGCCGTGGTGTGTACAGTTGCGATCTAGAGCGACCCAAGAGTATGGTTTAGAATCCATTTCTTTTCCTCCTTCCGTTTACTTTATTAAATGCTGGAATGATTGGTTTTGTCTCGGGCATTTATCCTAGCAGGCAACCCATTTTTATTTAATCGTTATTTTGCTGCGCTTGACGGCGCTGCTGGATACGTTCTCGAAGTGAATTTCGTTTAGGGCGCACTTGTGGTTCAGGCTCGACCTCTTCTGCATGTTTTGCTGCCTCTGCCTGACGCTTTTTCTCTTGCTGCTGCTGTACGAAATCATCTGCTTTCTTTTGTAAATCCTGAACCAGCTTCAAAATCATTCTTCTTTGATCTTCTGAAAGGTTTGCTTTCTGATCATCTGTGACATTATTTTTGTTTAAAATATCACTCACAAGAAGGCTTGTTAATGGATCAACATCAGTGTTGATTTGAAACTCCTTTTTTTCGTTCTCTTCAGCCACGATTATTTCACCTCTTTCATACGTGATGTTAGAAAAAGAAAGGGTCAAAGAATGCCGGCTTCAACTAAAAGTACATTCAGTGTTTGAGTGAGAATTTGGACGGAGTTCATAATGGATGCATCAGATAATGTAATCGTGACGTTATAACAATTGATGATTTGAATCACTGTTTTCTTTTGAACTGTCACTTGTTGTGCAGCTAAAAGCTGTTCTGTGATGTCTGCAGCCAATTCATCATCTGGTACAAGAATTTGAATTAAAAGAGTAATGATTGTCGTTACGGTCGCTTGAAGGGAGAGTGCGGCTGTTACATCTGTTTTATGAATCGTGACATTTTCGGAATCCTTGATCTCGATGAAATCATCATAATTGCTGATTAATTCGTTTAACAGTTGTGTGTATAATAAATCAGCACTTTCTTCAATAGACAATACTTTCACTCCTTTCTTATCTATACATTATTTAATGCAGCAGAGGCTCAAGGTGGAATCGGAAAGCATGAAAAAGTACAACCCAATTTTATTTACACCCGATTCATCATGGCGGTCTTTCTTTTTGCATATATAAAGAAAGGACGGAAAAAGAAGAATGAAGGAGGTGGAGGTTCCATGAGCGGCGCTTTGTCATTTGCTATATTTGCCCTCGCATCCTTTAGGCTGACGAGATTGATCGTGTTTGATACGATTACAGCCCCCTTTCGCCGTCTATTTCATGAAGAGCAAGAAGAGGTAAACGAACAAGGTGAAGTCGAGACCTATATCGTCATTAAGGGGAAGGGACTGCGATCTTGGATAGGAGAGCTGTTAAGCTGTTATTGGTGTACGGGTATGTGGTGCACTGCTGCTTTACTTGCGATATACATATTTTTTCCTGTCATCAGCATGTGGCTTAATTTACTATTAGCGATTGCCGCCGCAGCAGGCTTGATTGAAGCAGTCGTGTCAAAGCTTGTGAAATAAACAGGCATTCTGATCAGACACGCTTAAAGAAAATGCATATACTAACATGGAATAGGAAAGGAAGGGTTGCGATGAAACCAACTGAAACACCGTCACATATGCTTCAAGGGTATCCAGCGCAGTCAAATCAACAATCTGTATATACGAAGAAAATCAAGAAGACTGGCTGCGGCTGCGGGAAGAAAAAGAAACCTCAATAGGGAAAAACAAAAGCCGGATTTATCCGGTTTTTTGTTGCCCTTTTTTTGGGTGATGCATATGTAAGAGAGAAGGGGTGACCAGAATGGATGCATTCGAACAATTAATCGGTTCCTTGTTCACTAAACCCCATGATGGGAAAGAGCAAGCGCACGAAAAAGCTGAAATGGATCTAGCGAATAAAGCGAAGGATCTTGAAGAGCACTTAAAAGCATTTGGCGAGAAAATGGATACTTTTGCGAAAGAAACAGAAGCATTCATGATCCGTCATGGAGAGGCAGATTACGTCTTTAAACAGCAGAAATAAAAATTCCGCACTTTTTTATGTGATCGTCCAAACCATTTCATGTATTTTTCATATTTTGTAAGGGAGAAGAGGAGGTGCTTAAATATGAGTTGTTACGGTTACGGTGGCGGTTATTGCGGAGGTTATGGTGGCGGCTACGGCGGCGGTTATGGTTCAACTTTTGTTCTTGTCGTCGTGCTTTTCATCCTTCTAATCATCGTTGGTGCTTCTTTCTTTAACTAAACAGTAAGAAGGTGAGGGAAGCAATAGGGAAGCCTTTTGCTTTCCTTTCTCTTTGCTAACAAGGCAGCAGGATAGGCACATATCTCGCCTATTTTCATATAGTAAGGTGATTACTCCACAAAGAGGAGGCAAAGGAATGGATAATAAGTTCTTTAAAAGTGTGGAAAATAAAACAGGTGTAAATATGAATGATGTCTTTAAGCTTGCAGGTTCTTTGCAAAACGCGAACTTTAAAGATGAGAATACCGTTCGAGGTGTCATTAAAAAAGTGGCGCAGCTTGCAAACAAACGTGTACCTAAAGAAATGGAAGACAAAATCGTTCAATCGATTACAAGTGGAAAAGAAAAGCTTGATTTTAATACAATCGCTAAAATGATGAACAACAAAAAATAAACAACAGGCTCTCCATTTAAAGGGGGGCCTGTTGTTTTTGTGTGAATAATTCACGATTTTTCTTTAAAAGAGGGTACAAAAAGCGGGAGCGGTGAGCCGTTTTTCCTCTTCTATATGATGGAACGGATAGATAAAGGGATTGTTCTGCTCTCGTCATGGCAACGTATAATAAGCGCCGCTCCTCTTCGATGGCTTCTTCATCACCGCTTCTCAGCTCATCAAGTGCAAAGTCATGAGGGAGCGCCCCATCAACCACGCTCGTGATGTACACTGTTTGGAATTCTAGTCCCTTCGCACGGTGGATCGTCATGAGCTGAACGCCTGGTTCATCTGATTTTTCCTTTTCAGCAGATTTCATATGTTCGGCATGAGCGAGGAAGGCTTCAATTGTTTCAAAACGTTTCGCCGCTGTTTTCACATCTCGTACATCATCTGTTCCTTTTTCAAGCACATTCGTATCATTCACACGTTTTTTTAAATAATCACCAAGTCCCATCCTTTGTTCAATAAACGCTACAGCTTCAGATGGCTTTAACGATTTTAACGTTCGAAACAGGGGAACGATCGATTGCAGTTTTTTGCGCTGAAACGGCTGAATGTCTGTTAGCTTTCCAAGTGCCTCTACCATAGAACAATCTTCCGTAATGGTCAGTGCCTTCAGGGTATTCAGTGTTTGCTGCTTTAAAAAGAAAACGGGCAGCAGCAGCTTCATTGCGGCGACATCATCTGCATCCTGACTGAGCGAAAGAAAAGCGAGCAGCACCCGAACAATTCTTCTGCTATAAAAGGCTTTTACGCCAGCATCGGTTTGATACGGAATCGCCGATTGATGAAGACGTTCATAAATCGCACGGCCTCCTGTATTCGTTCTAAACAGCACGCAAAAGTCATTCGGTTTTGCACCGTTTTTAATTTTCTCCTGAATATCTGCTACGATCATGGTCGCTTCCTCTTCCTCGTCATATGGATAAAAAAGAGTCGGCGGAATTTTCTCCACGCGAACGGCTTTTAACGTTTTCTCGTAACGATGCTGGTTCTTCTTAATAATGGCGTCTGCACTTGCGACAATCGTATGATGAGAGCGGTAATTTGCATGTAAATGGACGATCTCGGCCGAAGGATAGTCCTGTTTGAAGTCAAGAATAAAAGCAGGATTGCTTCCTCTAAATGCATAGATGGCTTGATCATCATCGCCTACACAAAATAGCTGCTCGGATTCTCCAGCTAAAAGCTGGATTAATTGATATTGTACGGGATTAATATCTTGAAATTCATCTACTAAAATATACTTGAATCGTTCTTGATATTGTTTGAGCAATTCAGGCTGCTTAGTCAGCATGTGTAAGCAGGCAATCGCCATGTCATCAAAGTCAAATTGTTGATTTTCACGCTTTTGCTGTTCGTATGACTGATAGATTGTCCACATTTGCTTTTCTTTTTCATCTTTCAGCTCAGGAAGTTCGTCTGGCAAAAAAGCATTTTTCCAATAGCCGATTGATTGCAGCACTTGATCGGTTGGATAGTCTTTTTCATCAAGTCCTTCATGCATGATTGCTTTTCGAATATACTGCTCTTTTTGCCAGTCGAATTTAATCAAATGCTGTCCGTTCCATTTGCCCCGATCATCGTGAAGCAGCATTTTATAAAATAGACTGTGGAATGTGCCTGTCACAACTTGGCTCGCCTGTGATGGATGAAGCTGATACTGCATACGCAATCTTTCTTTCATTTCACTGCTTGCTTTTGTGGTGAAGGTCACGAGCAGGATATGGTGAGCAGGGATTTGATGGTGCGACATCAGATAAGCAGCTCTTGCTGTCAGTACCCTTGTTTTACCGCTGCCGGCGCCAGCCAGCACAAGCATCGGACCGTCTTTGTGTGTGACAGCTTGAAGCTGCGGTGCGCTAAAGGTGATGTGTGGAAAGAGGTCAATGGTATGCACTTCTTCATTCTTTTCTAAATGAAAGGTTTCGCCAAATTGAATGGACCGTGGTTCCTGCCAGTCATCCGATTCTTCTGTTTGTGAGATGATCTGTTTGCCGGTTGGAAAGCGAAAGCCGCCAAGTTCTTTGTAGGATGCATGTACCTCTCGTTCAGCCGGTTTCTTTTCCTCTTGTTGTTCTCTTTTTTCGCAAATCTCTTGCTGAGATATTTGCTTATGGATAAAGGCAGGTTCTTCATGTATATTTAATCTAAAAAAGACGGGTTGTCCGCAATATGGGCAAGATAAATGCCCTTTTTTCCCCTCATCATGGAGGAATTGATAGTGTTCTCTCGAATATGTATGTAGTGAGATCGTTCGATCATGTCGTCGTGCGCATTTCAAAGCTAGTCCTCCAATAGTCAATCAATGTTAAAAAGAAACACATCTAATCATATCAAATGAGGCGTGTTTCAAACAGTCATAATTAGGGAATAGTAGAGTAGAAGAGAAGCAAAGGAGGCGTTCTTGATGGGATATATAGCCCCGATTCAGCCGGATCTGTATTTTCAATATATCAATCGTCCTGCTCCTCAGGATAAAGAAGACTATGCGAAAGTGACGAAGGTCACCCGCACCTTTCATGACAAGGTATACAGAGAGCTGGAGAAAAAAGAGGACTTAGTGACAGAAGCGGAAACGAAAGTACAGCAAAAAAAGCGGGAACGCTTTGTACGAGATATGTTTATGGAAGAAGGCAAGGGCGTTCATATCAATACTTACGTCTAAATGACTGCGCTTTCTTCCTGAGCGAACGAGATGGAATCAATAAAAAGCCAGAGCATCCATGATGCCCTGGCTTTTTATTTTCGTTAAACGGATAGTGTTTTTGTCATTTTGACATGTGTAATCCCTGCTTCTTCAAACGGTTCTGAAACGGCTTTGTAGCCTTTCTTTTCGTAGAAGGGAAGAGCTTGGACTTGTGCATGCATGACAGCTTCTTTCGCCCCGTTTGCCATCGCTTCAGACTCAAGTGCTTCTAAAAGCTGGTGGCCAAGACCGAAAGAGCGCGCCTCTTTTAATACACAAATTCGTTCAAGCTTTGCCTTATGACCTTCAATTATGCGCAGTCTAGCAGCAGCTTGTGGTTTGTTGTCATCATTATAAATGACAAAGTGAATGGCTTCGTCCTCAAGTTCATCAATTTCGATCTCTAACGGGACTTCTTGTTCTTTTACGAAAACTTCTTTTCGAACATAATAAGCATCTTCTCGTTGTGTTTGTTCTTTTACGATGACTGTATTCAAATGTCTTTAACCCTCTTCTCCTAAGATAAATGTTTCATAAACGGTCCAAGAACCGTTCTCTAATTGATATAAAAGGTGGAAGCGGTCAACCGTTTCCTCGTGGTCAATTTTTCTCAGCTTCAATGTGCCTAGAACGTCTGAATGCTCATCGTCTGATAACTTTTGAGCCACTGTCACATGCGGAACAAACGCATATTCAGGTGTACCAGCAAGCGGATCAGTGTACAACTTCTCATTGAGAGCCATTAATTCTTCGTTCGGTTCTACTTTCATATAAATCACGTTGTTTACAGGAGCGAATGAACTGAATTTTTTAATACGTAACGTAATAGGAGAAGCATTTTTTGCGTACTCTCGCAAGGTGGAGACGACCTCAGCTGCTTCTAGATCCGTTAATTCAAAAGGTGTTCTTAATGTTAAATGAGGTGGTATGAGTGCATAGTTCGGATCATAACGTTTCCGATAAGAGTTCGCAATGTCTTGCAATTTTTTTGATGGAAATAAAACAACTCCGTATTTCATCATGTTCCCTCCTGATTAAGAAAGTATTTATTATTTTTTATTATAACAAAATTCAGTTGATTAACGAATATGGGAGCATTCTTTTTAACGAAGGTGAAATGAGCGGTTGCCAAAACGTCCATTTATGATCGCCTTCGAATGTCTCAAATAAATAATCCGCACCGGACTTCTCCAAAAGGACCTTTAATTCTTCGTTCGGCTGAATAAAGTCTAGCACTTGCCCATCTGTCGTTTTCACAGCTGTTTCTTCTAACCCGATTTGATGGATAATGGCATAATGAGCAAGGGATGATGACTGTTTGACTGCTTGCAGAACCGACTCATCCACGTAAGGAGACTGCAAAATCAGTCCGCCAAATAACGAAGGATAATCAATGGCTGTCATAAGTGAGATCGTAGCACCTAATGAATCACCAATAAATGTACGACCTGATCCAACTTGATACGTTGGATAGTGTTCATCAATATACGGAACGAGTTCATTTGCCAAAAAGCGTTTATACGCCTCGAACTTTGGTCCGTCTGGATGATACGTATTTCGCCTTTCAGTCACATTTTCATATGGGACACCAATGATAATCGAGCGTTCCATTTCTTTGTTTTGCATTAATTCTTCCGCTTGTCTGCCTATTTTACCTAAGCGGAAATAATCATGACCATCTTGTGCAATGATGACATGATATGTATAAAGGGGGGAGTAATTGACTGGCAAATAAATCAAAATGGTCATATCTGCCCCAAGTTCTTTTGACTGTAAGGTTTCTTCTTGAATGATGCCTGTTTTCTTCACCATAATCCATTCCTCCAGCTAACCAAATTCATCATAAGTGAAACGTTTCCATTCATTGTAACATGAAAAACAGCGTTGTTCCTATATGCTAACATGCAATCAAATTGGCTGACATCCAATCTGCTGCAAAATACAGAAAATTTTAATTAATCGTTACATTTCCCCTTGAAAAATGAGGTTTAATGCGTTACAGTATTAAGAATTAGAACAGACAGACAACACATTCTTATCGTGAGAGGTGGAGGGACTGGCCCTTTGAAACCTCAGCAACCGGTATGCATCACTTCATGTGATGTACCAAGGTGCTAAATCCAGCAAGCAGCTTTTTTGCTTGGAAGATAAGAGGAAGCGATTAAACCCCTTCTTCTTATGAAGAAGGGGTTTTTCTGTTTTGAAATTAGATTTTTACTTAGGATGGTGTCAAATGACAGAACATGTGGAAACGAAGTTAGCGCAAATTGGAAACCGCAGCGAAGAGGTGACTGGTACTGTCAGTCCTCCCGTTTATCTTTCAACAGCTTACAGACATAGAGGTATTGGGGAATCAACAGGATTTGATTATATTCGGACGAAAAACCCAACAAGGCAGCTTGTAGAAGATGCGATTGCTTCACTCGAAGAAGGAACGGCCGGTTTTGCCTTCAGTTCGGGAATGGCTGCCATCCAAACGATCATGGCGTTGTTTGAGAGCGGGGATGAACTCATTGTTTCATCAGATTTATATGGCGGTACATACCGTCTATTTGAAAACGAATGGAAAAAGTACGGACTGCGCTTTGTTTATGATGATTTTTCAGATGAAGACTGTTTACGCTCTAAAATGACGCCAAATACAAAAGCCGTTTTTATTGAAACGCCAACAAATCCACTCATGCAGGAAGCGGATATTCAAAAGGTTGCGAAAATCGCTAAAGAGTATGGTGCATTGGTCATTGTGGATAACACCTTTTATACGCCCGTCTTGCAAAAACCGATTACACTCGGAGCGGACATTGTCATTCATAGTGCAACCAAATATTTAGGCGGACATAACGATGTTCTTGCTGGACTTGTCGTCACAAAAGGAGAGAAGCTATCGGAAGACATGTTCCAGCATCAAAACGCCATTGGGGCGGTTTTATCTCCATTTGACTCATGGCTTTTAATGAGAGGAATGAAAACATTGGCGCTGAGAATGCGCCAGCACGAAGCAAATGCGAAGGAATTAGCTGACTTTCTAAAGCAGCAGCCGGAAATTCAAGATGTCCTTTACCCAGGAAAGGGAGGCATGCTGTCATTCCGAGTAGCCAAAGAGGACTGGGTCAATCCATTTTTGAAGCAGCTGAAAACGATTTGTTTTGCTGAAAGCCTTGGCGGAGTCGAAAGCTTCATTACGTATCCTGCAACGCAAACGCACATGGATATTCCAGAAGAGATTCGCATCGCAAACGGTGTGTGTAATAAGCTTCTCCGTTTCTCTGTTGGGATTGAGCATGTGGAGGACCTAAAAGCAGACTTAAAACAGGCACTATCAAATGTGAAAGAGGAGGTACACACGAAATGACCACACATGATTGGACACTAGAAACACAACTCGTTCATAATGCGTTTAAAACAGACCGTTCCACAGGTGCAGTCAGTGTGCCGATTCAACATGCATCGACGTTTCACCAAAGCAGCTTCGATGACTTTGGTCAATATGACTACTCCCGATCAGGCACCCCTACACGTCAGGCATTAGAGGATACCATTGCAGCGCTAGAAGGAGGAACGAGAGGGCTTGCCTTTGCGTCAGGTATGGCAGCCATTTCAACCGCTTTTCTTCTATTATCAAAAGGAGATCATGTCCTTGTCACAAGAGATGTGTACGGCGGGACTTTCCGAATGATCACCCAAGTTCTTTCAAGATTTGGGATTGAGCATACCTTTGTGGACATGACCAATTTGAATGAAGTGAAACAAGGCATTCAATCAAATACAAAAGTCATTTACATGGAAACACCGTCAAATCCTACACTCGGTATTACAGATATTGAAGGTGTCGTACAGATTGCGAAAGAACATGACTGTCTGACTTTCTTAGATAATACGTTTTTAACGCCTGCGCTTCAGCGTCCGCTGGACCTAGGTGTTGACGTTGTGCTGCACAGCGCAACGAAATTTTTAAGCGGCCACAGTGATGTACTGTCAGGCTTAGCCGTGGTGAAAGATGAGAAGCTAGGAGACGAACTTTATTCGCTGCAAAACTCCTTCGGGGCGGTACTTGGCGTACAGGATTGCTGGCTTGTGCTGAGAGGATTAAAGACCCTTCAAGTCAGATTAGAAAAAGCCAGTCAAACCGCATTAGAACTGGCTTCATTCCTCAAAGAACATCCTGCGGTCAAAAAAGTATATTACCCGGGATTAGATGATCACCCAGGGGCAGACATTCAGCGGAAACAGGCGAGCGGTGCAGGTGCTGTTCTTTCATTTGAACTAGAAAACCAAGCGGCTGTCAAAGAATTGGTCGATGGCGTCACATTACCTGTATTCGCCGTCAGCCTCGGAGCAGTCGAATCCATTCTTTCCTATCCGGCCAAAATGTCCCATGCCGCTATGCCAAAAGAAGAAAGAGAAAAAAGAGGCATTACGGATGGTTTACTTCGATTAAGTGTGGGCGTAGAAAACGGAGAAGATCTCAAAAGGGACTTCAAACAAGCACTAGATCAACTAAAGCCCGTCCTTGTGAACCAATCATAAAAGTTAGTGAAAAGCCGGTGCAGATACCGGCTTTTTGCCTTTTTTGAACAAAACCATTGACGACTGATCATGATGGTTATATAATAGAGACTGTCAGTAACAGAAAGCCCAGAACTGATACATAACCCGATTCCGTAGCTCAGCTGGGAGAGCGCTACCTTGACAGGGTAGAGGTCGCTGGTTCGAGCCCAGTCGGAATCATATAAAAAGACGTTGATACAGAGCCATTCTTGAGATAATCGAGAGTGGCTTTTGTATCTACTACAGCTAATGCTCCTTGAGCTGGGACTTTACCAACTGATCCACCAGTCTTAAATCGAGCGATCTTTTTTCCAGTAGTATTACCCTTAACAACAACATCTCACGATCTCAGCTTCGTCTAACTTTTGCTTACCTTCTAAAATAATCATTTGAATCGCCTATAATAATCTATACTTTATAATGTATTCGTTGAAATTTTTATCTTCCTCATTAACAAGATTAATTAATTTGTCTTTTTGGCCAATATCATCAATAACTACTTTGTAATCTTCAATCTGTTCCAATTTCTTTTTTCTTTCATTCACTATAAACACCTTTATGTTCAAGTATTTCTAAAGAGAGGTGCCTATATGTAATTGATGGCAATAAAAAAGACCTTCAAATGAAGGCCTCTAATTGAATTTCTTTTTTAATCCATCCATCATATCCGCAGCATAAAAAGATTGTAAAAGTTCATCTACATTGATTTTTTTATCCTTCTTGCTTAGAAATTGATCAATGATCTTTTCATATTCTTCTCTAGTGTTTCCTTCAATATCTGAAAGGTTTAATTCTTCACCGAAGTGTCTAATGAACGCTGTCCTTGTTATATCATATGCCTTTTTGTTTTCTTCTTCACAGGTGCAAAATGCTCCTGAGAGAGTGATGAGGAATTGAACGTCTTCATCGTCTAAACCATTGGCTTTTTGGAACTGAATGAATTGATTTTGTGACATATATAGTCACCATCCTTTTATCTAAAGTATAAGTAAATCAGCAGTGAGAACGATGTATTCAACAACAAGTCCGATTGTATCAGCTACACCTGAGTCTATATGTTTTTTAAGCTCTGCAGAAACAACCTTTCGAGCCCTACCAGCTGCATTTTTTGGAGTATCAATAATTTTTTCTAATTCTTTAATGATCTTGTTTGCATTTTTGACAGTACCATTTACAGCTTCCTTTCCAAAACGTTGCTGTAAAACCCATTTTGCCCAGTCGTTATTCACTAAGCCTTTAATTACTTTGATTGCTGCCTTAATAGCCGCACCCTTAGGGCCATTTGTAGTAGCAAGTGGATCATTGTTAGCATTCTCAATAGCTTTAAATGCTTGAAGCAAGGCTTCTTGTTTTTCTAATGGTAAATCTCTTAAAGCAAGTTGTTTTTGTAGCTCAGTAGGATTGAAAGTTACTGCCAAATCTTCTTTCTGTTCGATCTTTTCTGCTGCATACGTAGCTGTTGTGGGAATGAAAACTGCTGCTGATATGAGAACTAGCAACATCTTAACAAAAAACTTTTTCATTGGAATACTTCCTTTCTAATCATTTTTCAATAGTGAGGATATCACAGAAAGGAATTAATTTTACATAAATTAGAATAAATGGGCTTTAAATCACATGCTGTTTGTCTTTGTTTAATTCGATGTGTTACTAATTTCTTACATCTTGAAAAGGGCATATTTACGCATGAAAAAACCATCTACACATCAATGTGAGTGGCTATTGTCTATCTAATTTTTTATTTATTTGATTGAATTCATTCTTTACATCATCAATGAATTCAATAATATTGTATTCAATTTCTTTTTAGATGTAAGGTTAATAGATGAGTTACTATTTGTAACAATCATGAGCACATTAGGGCTATTCCTACTGCTCATGATCGTCATTTCTAGCTGATTAGAAAAGTGTTGGCGCACTATCTAATCTGATGGGTTGGTATGCTCTGTGATACCAGCCCATTCTAACTTAATTTAGTTTGTATTCAATAGGTCGTGCATTTTACGAGGCAAGTAAAGTTTACCTCACCTAACTAAATAGAATCAGTCTATACTCCTGGATCAATGTGTTGTCTTTAGTGATGCCATTTTTAAGGATAAGACTGTCGTGGAATGCGCTAACACACGTTAAACTTAAAAGGGTAGTGACTCAGTCGATGGTAAATGAGGATAGGATACCACTATGCTTTCCTATTTGTACATGTATCTGAAAGGCGAAAGCTGCCATTAAGTGCTGAACGAAGGATGGGTGTAACTTAAAGCTACGGTATTTTTTTCATTCTATCTAAATCCTCTGTATAATTAAGGAAATAAAATTAGGGGGATTAAAAATGAAAATACTTAGCTTTAGATATGAGGATAATAGATTCGAATTACATGCAATGTTTATGAAAGATATTTTAAGCTTGGACGATCGGGTTATTCAGTATGACATGGTAATGAAAAGTAAAGCTATACTCAAAATTGCTATAGGTACTTTCGATTGTTTAAAAATAGAGAATTTAAAGCTATTTGAAGAAACCAATTCTGTGTATTGCTCATATACGTTTTGAAAGGATAACAAGAAAACATCATTACAGTAGAGATAAATTCATACAAGCAAGTAGCTGAAGAGTATTAATTTTTGATAAATGTAACCAAGTTACTGTAATTTAATCCAAGCTAATCACGGCTATAGAAACCTCAATATCTCTGTCGTATACTTTTTGATGAATTATTTGAAATCGAAAGGAAAGAAGACAGTGATTGAGGTTAAAATTGACAAAGAAGAAGTTAGAAAGATTTATTTAGAGGAGTAAGAAAAACATTTAAAAAAATTAGACAATGAGTTGCTATTTTGGAATACGAAAGAACTTGAACGTCAAACGAGCATGTGTATGAACACAATGCAAAAAGAGTTTTTCTTTGATGAGAACTTTCCTAAAAGGAAGATAGGGAACAAGTGGTATTATCCAGCAGCGCAGACGAAGAAATTTTTGTTGGAATGGATTAATCATCAATCTAGATGAAATAATCTTTGTACTGATTGAGAATTTGAAAAGAACCCATGTTATCATAGAAGAAAATGGATACTGGGGGATTGTCAATAAATGCTCAAATCAAAGTTAGTTGTTTGGACGTTTATCGTTGTGACTGGATTCTATATGCTGGTGAGTATATGGAACATTGCTGTATTTCCAGATAAGACATGGACAGATTACGCAGGACAGATTTTGATTGTAGTTTTTGGAAGTATGGTGAATGGTTTAATCGCTGCATTCTTTATGTACGCAGCAGCTATGTTGGTGAAATATATTAATGGTGATAAAGCTTAAAACAGGTGTATAAAAAGGTAACAAAAAAGGTAACATTTTTTTCGGTTCTTAAAAAATACGAAGGAACACCAGAGGATACAGAAGGATAAGGAAAGCTTATGTATCAAGGTTTATAAGTGAATAGAGGATATCGGTGATAATTACAGGATTCTCCATATCTACCTTGACAGGGTAGAGATCGCTAGTTCGAGCCCAGTCGGAATCATCGTTGAAACCCTTGCCTAGCAAGGGTTTTTTGATTGTCGGTAACAAATGTTTGTTCTGTTTCTTTTGATTGGGGACGAATTGGGAACGAACTTTATCCATTAAATTGTTTCTCAGTATTTTTAGAATCAAAAAATCCCTTTTCCATACAGATCACACACTTTTAATAGTAACAGCATATCCAGTTTAAGAGGTTACTTACAAAATATTTAGAACTTTTTAGTAAGAATCCACAGAAATGTAATACGGTTTTAAGTATTTTCATTTATAATTCTCTATTTGTCTATACTTTTCATATCGCTGTTGTATAAGCTCTTCCGAGGATAATCGTATCAATTTTTTAAGAGATGATTCGATTGCAGATTCAATCAATTTTGCCTGTGATTTGATATCATTTTGTGCTCCACCTTTCATTTCAGGAATGATTTCATCAATAATTCCTAAATGCTTTAAATCTTTTGCTGAAATTTTCATGTGTTTAGCAGCTTCTGGAGCATACTTAGCATCCTTCCATAGGATAGATGCTGCTCCTTCTGGTGAAATGACCGAGTACCATGAATACTCTAACATATGGATATGGTTACCGACACTAATGCCAAGAGCTCCACCACTTGATGCCTCTCCAATTACAATACAAACAATTGGCACTTTAAGTGTTGCCATTTCCAATAGATTTCGAGCTATTGCTTCAGAAATTCCACGTTCTTCAGACCCTTTCCCTGGATAGGCGCCAATTGTATCAATAAATGTAATAATAGGGCGATTAAATTTATCAGCTTGTTTCATCAGTCTTAGCGCTTTTCTATATCCTTCTGGATGTGACATTCCAAAATTTCTTTCTATATTTTCCTTTGTACTTCTCCCTCTTTGATGACCAATAACCGTAACGGGCATCCCTTTAAATTTTGCAATACCACCTATCATTGCTTGATCATCACCATATAATCGATCACCATGAAGTTCGAAAAAGTTTGTAAACAATAAAGGTATATAATCCAATGTCGTGGGCCGGTTACGTAGCCTTGCAATTTGAACTCGTTGAAAAGGTGTAAGATTAGAATAAATTTCATCTTGCATTTTATTTAAACGTTTTTCTAATTCTTGAATTTCTGTTGATAAATCTACATTATGTTCTTTCATCATTTTCTTTAATTCATCAAATTTCTCTTTTAGTTCAATCATAGGACGTTCAAAATCCAAACTCATTTTATCCTCCAAAGGGTATGATTTACCTCACTCTAATCAAAAGACTTAGAAATAGAATCAATAAATAATTCAAAACCATCCACAACTATTTTTTGTTCTGATTCTGATAAATTATTGAGGATACGTTGATAAAATGTAAGGGATTGTTCTCTTAAGCGATTAACAGTAATGTGACCTTTTTCTGTGAGGTGCAGAAAAAGTTCTCTTCTGTTTTTTTCATTTACTTCACGATAAACAAGTCCCTTTTTTACTAACTTATCTACCAATCTACTTACAGTTGAAGTCTCTAATCTAAGTTTATTGGATAGTTGCCAAACAGTTAATTTTTCCATCTCTATTTCCTCTAACGCCATCATTTGAGAGGTTGGTAGAGGTTTTTCAAATGGTCCATTGGGCAAATTTTGAGATTCAAAAACCCCAGTTATTATAATCATTTTCTTAATATCTGATCTTAGTTTTAAGGCATCTTCTCTTTTCAAAAAGGTCACTCTCCTACAATTCATGTATAATACATTAATTGTATTATACATGAACATGTTTTTTTCACAAGTTTAACGTAATCCAATATTAAAATAAGGATGAGATATTTTTACTTGTTAAAATGGTATAAACCGATTTATTTTATTCATATAAATGAGAAGTAGTTGTCCGAGGTCTTTCAGTATTTAGAGCAGAAACAGCGTTTCGCTTATGCTGAAGCATGCTATATAGTATATGCAGATGAGTATGGGAAACAAGGTCGATTTGAAGAAGCTACGGCTGCTGATCAAAAGGTATTAGAAACACATCTCAAAACGTATAGGCAAAATGAAAACAGACCATGCAGGGTCTGTTTTTTTTATGGGGATGGTTAGAGTCACCTATATAAATGGACCAGGAACGTCTAAATCCTATATGATTTGATTTCCTTTATCTTTCCAGACTTTGCAGCACTACTAAAAATATAGACATCACAGAAATCAATTTTTAAACCATTCGCTAATAACATTACACCATTTATTGAAGCAAATTTTCCGTGTGTGATTACTTGGTAAATTTCAAGGGCGCTAACGATTTCTCTGTCCTCTTTGTACAAAGTGGAGATTAAGGCATTTCGTCCTTCAAGCTTTGCATTATCCTTTAACTGATACCATATAATAGATTCACCCGCATATTCATTAATCACTTCATTCTCCCGTGTTAATATAGCTACTGTAAAATCAATGACTATTTGCTTCCTGGGAGCATTGTCACATACTGTTGGAATGGTAAGTTTCAATTCATGGGGGGAACTGTTCACTAATGTTAACCTCCTAAAAATACGTTTTATAAAAGCTTCTTGTGACGTAATCCGGATCGTTTGTTAAAGTTCAACAAAGGCTTTTTTAAACTGATATTGAATTATATCATAAAGAATTTATATTTCATTCCCTAAGATGGGAGAGATTAGTTTAGAAAAACAATTAAATTCTTCCTTTAAAATTGGTTGTTCAATTTTTTGTTTTGCAACTTTCAGTTTTCTTCAGAAGTGCATATTTTTTATTAGAAAGGCTTAGCATAGAATCTTATTAAATTTTTAAGAGAACATCTGGTAGCTTCGGATAAGGTCATTCAACTTGACGGGGAGAGATCGCTAGTTCGAACCCAGTCGGAATCATATGAAAAGATGTTGATACAGAGCCATTCTTGAGATAGTCGAGAGGCTTTTGTATTTCTAAAGCAAAAGAAAACATTAGTAAAATTAAAAACCACACTGCATTTTTCAGTGTGGTCAATTTAAGATACGATAGGTGAGCCACTTAACAATAGATTAGTTTCATAGTTTGTTTAAGATCATGAAACCATATTTTTGTAACCAGCACCTACGGACAAGTCATCAATCTTTCTTTTTTTTGTAGTCTTTTACTAAGCTTGAAACAGTTAAACCCATTACACCGAAAGCTACTACATAAAATAAAATATTTGTTACAGGTGTATCAATTTTCCCTAAAATCAAGATAACAGCTATAATAGCGATGGGTAAAGTAATTAACAAACTTTTGGATGCTTTATTTTCCTGTGTCATTAACCAGAACCTCCTTTTTGTTTCAGCATCTAGGTGTGTTTTAGTACATTTTAAAAAACGAACAACATTATGGTTTTAGCAACCCACCATGCTGCATTTTCACTTCCAGTAACTTTAAGAGCACCTAAATAAATACCATGTTCAAGAGTGCCTGTATAATGCTCAATAGTTATTAGAATTGTTTCTAACCCTGTAACACCGCCTATCATTACTTTCAGTTTTGTAGGTAATTGGTCATAAGCTTCTTTTATTGCTTTTATAGCCCATGTGAATTTACCGTGTGTAATAGCTTCTCCATTTGTTTTTGATTGAGCTCCTTTAATTGCTTTTTTGAACTTTTCTGTTTCTACTTCATTTAAATTCCAATACTGTGTTATCTCATCTATTGTAGGCTCTTTTGTTTGATCAAAAGAAGATTTTACAAATGAATAAGAATAGAACTGTTCTTTCTCAAAAGCTTTAGATGCATTTGCTTCTGCAAAAGGTGAGAGTATAAAAACAGAAATTCCTGCAACCATTGATAATATTAAACCTTTGGAAGTACTTGATTTTCCCATAATAAGCTCCTACTTTGGAATATTTTATAGATTAAGCTTTCAACGTAATTAATAATTCAATAATTGTTTTAGTTGTTAGAAATATTCTTCCTTTTCTAAATAATGTTATCATTTGTAAATAAATGAAGTAAATAGGTTATTTGTTATAGGATAGAATGGTACAATATACATATTAATTACGAAAAGACATGACTAACAAAGAATTTAAATCATTCGTAGAATAAAAAAAGGAATATCTTTTTTGCTCTTAAAAACGAAGAAATACCAGAGGGGAATATTAAAGAAGAAGAGGAGGATAAACAGCTTCTAAAAAAAAGATAGAAGTGAATACAGTATATCGTTAATAATTACAGGGTTTTTATATCTTCTTTGTAAGCTGAGAAAGATATAGAGCACTAGAAAAGTTCACGTTAGTCAAGATCACTTAAGAAGAATTGGTGAAGGCTTTATCGTAGGCTAAGCTTATGGTAGCCATTGAATGAAAACGTTATAACTTAGAGTAGTGGTAGACAGAAACATAACCTACCGGTTGAAAGGATGATTGTGGTGGTAAAAACAGATAAAGCTTCCTCCTGAATACAAGCAATTACATTCAGGAGGAGATAAAAAATGTTTAAACAAATAGATGAAAATTATCCGAGAAAAGAGCACTTTCATCATTATATGACGGTAACCCGATGCTCATATAGTCTGGTGATCGATCTAGACATCACAAAATTGTATGCAATATTAAAAGAAAAAAGGCTAAAAGTATATCCTGTGCAAATTTATTTGTTAGCAAGAGCTGTGCAAAATATACCGGAATTTCGGATGGATCAAGTGGACGATGCACTTGGTTACTGGGAGATTCTCCATCCTAGTTATACAATTTTAAATAAAGAAACAAAGACGTTTTCAAGTATTTGGACGCCTTATGACGAAAACTTTGCTCGGTTTTATAAAAGCTGTGTAGCGGACATGGACACTTACAGCAAAAGTAACAACCTATTTCCGAAACCTCATATGCCAGAAAACATGTTCAATATTTCAAGTCTGCCGTGGATTGATTTTACTTCTTTTAACCTTAATGTATCTACAGATATAACTTATTTACTACCAATATTTACGTTAGGTCAATTTAAGATGAAAGAAGAAAAAATCATCTTGCCAGTTGCGATTCAAGTCCATCATGCTGTTTGTGATGGCTATCATGTCGGTCAATATGTGGAATATATGAGGTGGCTTATTGAACATTGTGAAGAGTGGTATGCAAATTACCTGAAGACAAAAAGTGTTCTCATGGAAATCTAGAAGATGAAGGCAGACTGAAATGAGTCTGCCTTTTTGTTTTGTGATGATAAAGACATGTGCCAAAGGTTTATTGATGTACAATGGTTCTTTTTGCGGTTTCTTTTCGGTGCCTTGTAAATTTCTGTATGTCATAATAAATGTAATATAAGGGAATCTTGCGGAAGGGGAGTAAGGGGATGGAGAAAGTTCTTTCTTCACATGTTGGTGTGAAAATAAATGAATGGTATAAAATGATTCGGCAATTTAGTGTGCCGGATGCAGAGATTTTGAAAGCGGAAGTTGAATGGGAATTAGATAGGATGGAAGAAGATCAGGATCTTCTTATCTATTATCAATTAATGTGTTTTCGACATCAACTTATGCTTGATTATATAAAACCTTCATTCGATCAATCTATTTCCGCTCTAGTCGATAAAATAGAGAATGCTAACCATCAACTGTCTGGAATGTTGCAATACTATAATGCCTTTTTTAGAGGTATGCATGAATTCAGTCAGAAAGAGTATGTACAGGCCATTCAATATTATAAGATTGCTGAGAGGCAGCTGGCGCTTGTTGTAGATGAAATTGAACAAGCAGAATTCCATTTTAAAGTAGCAGAAGCATATTACATCATGAAACAAACCCATGTTTCTATGCACCATATTATAAAAGCCCTAGAGATTTATGATCGTTATGATCTTTATAAGGTGAGAAAAATTCAAAGTCTATTTGTGATCGCAGGAAATTATGATGATTTTAAACGATATGAGAAGTCGCTCCCCCACTTACATAAAGCACTAAAGCTTGCTGAAGAAATAAATGATCAAAGATTAATTGCTAAAACTTATTTGAATCTTGGAAATACGTATGACAGGCAACAGGATTATATTAAAGCTGCGTCCTTCTATAAAAAAGGACTAGATAAGATGAGTGAAAACAATGAAGATATAAAACCAAGATTATTTTTTAGTTTAAGTTGGACCTTGTTTAAAAGTGATAACACAAGAGAAGCACTTGATTATATCTCTAAAGGAATAAAAAGTGCAACAGCAGAAAACAATCTGTTTTATAAAACATTGCTCAATTCATTAAAGACAATTTATGTCGATGAAGGTATTGAAAATGTACGAAAAATGTTTAAAGGATTAGAAGAAAAGAAGTTGTATCCTTATATTGAAGAGTTTGCTTTAAGCCTTGCAAATCTCTATGAGAAAAGGAATGATTCGGAGAGGGTAGCAGATTATTATAGAACCGCCATAGAAGCTCAAACCGAAATCCAAAAAGGGGAGTGTTTATATGAGTATTAAAATAAAGATATTGATTAGCGCCGCTTTATTGGTAGGTGCTGCTTGTCTGGGGTCTTTTAATTACTCAAAAGAATCAACTGATCGAAATACCACTGTATTTCCTCAAAAAACTGATCGAAACACGACGATGATCGATCCAAACTCAATATTTGAAAACTAATAGGCAAAACTAAAACAGACCTTGAGGGTCTGTTTTTTTATTGGGACGGATTGGGGACCAACCCTTTCAGTTTTGTTCAGAAATGCACATTTTTTATCAGAAAGGCTCATCATAGAACCTTATTAAATCAGTCTTTTTCAGGGAAGGTCTGTTTGCTTCGGATGAGGTCATTCACCTTGACAGGATAGAGGTCGCTGGTTCGAGCCCAGTTGGAATCATCGTTGAAACCCTTGCCTAGCAAGGTTTTTTTATGTTTTAAATGGTGTAACGCTACTAGTAGTCAAAATTTAATGTTTTGGATTTGTAAATAATAGTTTCACACCAAAACCTACTAAAACTAGTCCTGTTATTCTGTCAATTGTCATTTGCACTTTTGTTGATAATAGGAATTTCCTGATGTAGCCAAGCAGAAATACAATCGTCGTAAACCACAATATAGATAATAGAGCATAAATAGAGCCCATAATGACAAATTGAAGACTAGTATTGAACTGTGGTGTAACGAATTGAGGTAAAAACGTTAAAAAGAATATAGCAACCTTTGGGTTTAAAGTATTTGAAATTAAACCTTGTTTAAAGGCAGATTGTTTTGGCACTTCAACTTCTTGTAAAGATGTATTGTCTTTCTTTTTCTTGTTAATGAAAGAAGATACACCTAGATATATAAGATAAATAGCACCTAAATATTTGATGATTTCAAACGCTAAGGCAGACTTCATTAAAATTATAGAAAGTCCAAATGCTGCGGCAAGTGTATGAATGAGAGCGCCAGATGTAAGACCTAATGCCATCTTCATTCCATCAGATTTTCCTGTTCCGATGGTTCTTTTCGTAATTAACGCAAAATCAACTCCAGGAGAAGCAACGACAAATAAGGTAAGAAGAAGGAAAGTCACAAAATCCTTCATGTTCTCACATCCTTTCAAAAGTAATAATACATACTAACGCAGAAACATTTTCATTGCAACATGAAAGTGCCATAATTAGCAAAATTCAATGGGGTAAATGGCTACTGTGATCCAAAGACAGCAGATGCGGTCAAACGATTTCAGCTTGGACCTGTGGCTAATGGAATTTATGTGCTTAAAACGAAAGAAACTATTGAACAGGTATTGAAAAATAAACAATGTAAAACCCCTGACTTTTATGGCTAGGGGCTTTTTTCTGGGAACTTTCTTCAAATGGTTAATCACAAAAAAACAAAGGCACCAAAAGTGAGAAGTGTAACGCCAAGAGATACCAAACTGATAAGTGGCGCAATAGTCCGCATTAATTCCGCCTCGACATTCACTACTAAAACCAGCTTTCTCAATTTCTTTCTCTTGCAAAATGCCCACTGTCTTAAAAAAACCTGCATTTTTGTTGTAATTGCAATAAAAATATTTTATTCTTACTAGTATAAGACCATATAAATGCTTCACCTGGTTCAGACTAATATCAGAAAAGGATTGATAAACAATGCATATAAAAAAAATAACAACTGAAAATGACTTACAAGTTGCTCTTAATATTAGAAAGTCGGTCTTTATTGATGAACAGCAAGTACCTGAGTCTGAAGAATTTGATCAATTTGACACTCTTCAGGAACAATGTCAGCATGTCTTGGTATGCCATGAGAATGAACCTGTCGGCACAGGTCGGGTGCGTATTGTGGATGGTACAGGTAAATTGGAACGAATTTGCATCCTAAAACCTTATCGTAAGTACGGTTTAGGCAAAGTGATTATCAGAGAACTGGAAAAAATCATGCAAGAAAAAGGAATTACAAAGATAAAGCTGCATGGACAAACACAAGCAGAAGGTTTTTATAAAAAACTTGGTTTTCAAACTGCTTCAGATGAATTTATGGAAGACGGGATTCCGCACGTTTTAATGATAAAAGAATTATCTTTAAGTAGAGATCATGTCTAATAAAAAAAAGTATGTTTATTACGGTTTAGGTGTACTCGTATTAAGTTTAGGAATTTCATTAACAATACAATCAGGACTAGGTGCTTCCCCATTTGATGCCCTTTTAGTTGGCCTTTCCAAAGAATTTGGTCTTACCGTAGGGAGCTGGGAGGTCTTGATTTCTATCATCATCTTAATTTGCAATTCTATATTAGTGAGAAAAAAACCTGTTTTTTTAGGTTTGATTACAGCGTTCGTGACTGGAATCGGTATTGATCTGTGGTTACTCCTCATCAAATATGTCATTGATACAAGCACGTGGTTTAGCAAACTGACTTGCTTTGGAGCTGGTTTGATATTCATTGGTCTTGGAACAGCCGTATATCTTCAAACAAAGTTCGCATCAACACCAATTGATCATTTAACACTCATTCTTCGAGATATTTCAAAAAGAACCATCGCATTTTCGAGAACAATATTATATGCATTTTTCTTAATATTAGCTTTTATATGCAAAGGACCTATCGGTGTTGGAACCATATTAACTATTTGTTTCGGAGGCATCATTCTTCACTTTTTCATGCCTATTGTTAACCGTCGGTTATTATCAAATTGATGATTTGGCTGGGTACGATAAATCAATGAAAAAGCTTCTGCAGCAGTAAGGGTAGAAGTGAATAGAGGATAGCGCTCAAAATGACAAATTCTATATTGACAGTGGAGAAATATATATGGCACTAGAACCCTTCACGTTAGGGAAAATTACTTACGAAGAGTTGCTGAAGTTTTTGTTGTAGGCTAAGCTTATGGTAGCTTTTGAATGAAAATGTGATCACTCACAGACCGTAGTGGATAGAAACATAACCGATCTGTTGAAAGGATGATTGTGGTGGTGAAAACAGATAAAGTCTCCTCCTGAATACATGAAATCACATTCAGGAGGAGATAAAAAATGTTTAAAAAAATAGATGGAAATTATCCGAGAAAAGACCACTTTCATCATTATATGACGGCAACCCAATGCTCATTTAGCCTGGTGATCAATCTAGACATTACGACATTGCATGCAATATTGAAAGAAAGAAATCTGAAAGTATATCCTGTGCAAATATATTTGTTAGCAAGAGCTGTGCAAAAATTACCGGAATTTCGGATGGATCAAGTGAACGATGAACTTGGTTACTGGGATATTCTCTATCCTAGTTATACGATTTTAAATAAAGAAACAAAGACATTTTCAAGTATTTGGACGCCTTATGATGAAAACTTTGCTCGGTTTTATAAAAGCTGTGTAGCGGACATGGAAACTTACAGCAAAAGCAGCAACCTATTTCCGAAACCTCATATGCCAGAAAACATGTTCAATATTTCAAGCCTGCCGTGGATTGATTTTACTTCTTTTAACCTTAATGTATCTACAGATATAACTTATTTACTGCCAATATTTACGATAGGCAAGTTTAAGGTGGAAGAAGGAAAAATCATTCTGCCCGTTGCGATTCAAGTACATCATGCTGTTTGTGATGGCTATCATGTCGGTCAATATGTTGAATATTTGAGATGGCTTATAGAACATTGTGAAGAGTGGTTAAATGATTCAATGCAAATTACCTGAAGACAAAAGGTGTTCTCATGGAAATCTAGAAGATGAAGGCAGACTGAAATGAGTCTGCCTTTTTGTTTTGTGATGATAAAGACATGTGCCAAAGGTTTATTGATGTAACAATTGTTCTTTTTGCGGTTTCTTTTCGGTGCTTTGTAAATTACTGCATGTGATAATAAATGTCATATAAGGGATTTTCGTGGAAGGGGAATAAGGGATGGAGAAAGTTCTTTCTTCACATGTAGGTGTGAAAATAAATGAATGGTATAAAATGATTCGGCAATTCAGTGTACCTGATGCAGAGATTTTGAAAGCTGAGGTCGAACGAGAAATTGAACGAATGGAAGAGGATCAAGATCTGCTCATTTATTATCAATTGATGTGTTTTCGCCATCAGCTTATGCTCGATTATATTAAACCTTCAGAAAAACGATCGCCATCTGTTTCTGAATTGGTTGATAAAATTGAGAATTCTAATCATCAACTTTCCGGTATGTTGCAATATTACAATGCCTTTTTTAGAGGAATGTACGAGTTTAGTAAGAAAGAATACATACAGGCTATCCAATATTATAAGATCGCTGAAAGGCAGCTTGCATTGGTTGTCGATGATATTGAGCAAGCGGAGTTTCACTTCAAGGTGGCTGAAGCCTACTATATTATGAAACAAACTCATGTTTCTATGCATCACATCATAAAGGCGCTAGATATTTATAAAGAACATGAGCAGTATAAAGTTCGCCAAATTCAAAGTCTAATTGTCATTGCAGGAAATTATGATGATTTCATGAGATATGAAAAATCGTTGCAACATTTAAAGACTGCTTATTCAATTGCTGTGGGCGCAAACGATCAACGTTTAGTAGCAAAAACATTATTAAATATTGGTAATACATATGATAGGCAATCAAAGTATACAGAGGCAATAAAGCATTATAAAGAAGTGTTAGATGTCATTTCTTCGGAAAAAAGTGACATAAAGCCAATCACTCTATTTAGTTTGTGTTGGTCGCTGTACAAGTCTAATCAAACTGATGAAGCGGATCTGCTCGTTGAAGATGGACTTATATATTCCTCAAAGGTAAATGATTCGCTAAGTGTCTTGTTATTTAAAGCATTAAAAGCTATTTATATGGATACTGTTGAACAGGCTTTGAAAGAAGTGTTTGATATTTTTGAAGAAAAGAAACTACATGTCTATGTGGAAGCATTTGCTCAAAGTTTCGGGTTATTTTATGAAAAAAAAGGGGACTTTGAAAAAGCTGCCGAATATTACAGAAAGGCTCTTAAAGCTCAAAATGATATTCAAAAAGGAGAGTGTCTGTATGATTATTAAAAAATTACTAATCATTTTATCCATTGTATTGTTAAGTGTTTCAACAGCAGAAACTTTAAAAATCATTGAAACGAAATCAATTCGGAATACAACAATGGAGGAACAAAAATCAAATCGAAACACGATTATGATTGATCGAAATACAACTTCTGAAAATGTATAGACAAGATTAAAACAGACTTTAAGAGTCTGTTTTTTTTTTATGAAGTAGAATGAGTAAATGAACAGTTGGTCAATGTTATACTTATCTCAGATAGATACGAGGAGGCATCCACTTTGAAAACATTCTGGGAGAAAGATGAAGAGAGTCCTTTTACGTTAGAAAAGATAGATGAGGAACAAATTCGTGAAGCAGAGGGAACACTTGGTGTCACTTTACCTGATACATACAAAAAACTCATTTTAGAATGGAATGGTGGTTTTACAGTTCGTAGTGCTTTTCCAACCGAATGGCTGAATTCATGGGCAGAGGATCATGTTCAATTCGACCATCTAAGAGGAATCGCCAAAGATGATGGAATTATGAATAGCGCTCAGTTAAGTGATAAATTGGAGCTGCCCGAGGGACTTATTTTCATCAGCGGGGAAGAAGATACATGGATCGCTATGGATTATCGAGAAACGAAGGAACATCCTCCTATTCACTATTTCGATTTAGAGATGGAAGTAGATTTTAAGCTGGCAGATAGTTTCGATGAATTTGTTGAGCGGTTATATACAGCTGACGATGCCATGGTTGAAGTAATAGAGATTGAGGAGGAAGCTTCGGATTTATATATCAGTAAAGAAGAGCTTGAACTCATTTTTGAGAGAGGAGACCTTTGTCAGCAGAATCTCTTAAAAATGGCACATTATCCGATGGAAGACATTGAAGAGATCGCATGGTTTTTCTTGCGCATGAAACAGTGCATTCAACAGATAAAAGATCAACATGTCTTGTATGAAACAGCTACTGCTATTCACTCCAACCTTCTGTTAAACCCAGATATGCCAAGGAATGACCGTATCAATAAAGAGCTGCAAGAAATTGCTGAATTTCTGGAAAATAGTGGAGATCCTAATACCGTCTTTTTGGGAGAAGACATTCATCCAGTGAAAAAACGATAGTGAAAGAAGAAAAGCCCTTTTCAGGGCTTTTTGAATGTAGTTTATGATCTCTTTTTATTTAAAATTTTCATGATGAATAATGCTATATATGAAGCAATGAATGAGCCTAAAGTGTAAACAACTGCCCAGCCTATAAAAGAAACATTAAAAAGTGTAAATGTCAGGATGAGCAAAATGATAAAGCTCACAACTGGCATGAAATAAACCTTTTGTATAATCAATGTGACGATAAATGAAGCGATGATCAGACTTACTGGAAGCAAGCCGAATGCGAATTCTAAATGAGTCATATCCATTCTCCTTTTAATTGACTTAGCTACTTTTGATTTGTTCTCATTGCCTCTCATACACTCAAAATTCATAGTACATCGGGTTTTTGAGTTTAATAAATTATATTAGATAGAAGAATCAATAACCATATCATACCGTGGAAAAATAAAATTATTTCATTTTATGTAATTTAAAGGGTGTTTGATGATTTTAAATCCTTCTTTTTGTCATCTTATTGAAAGTCATATTTAAATAACGTATAGTAACTTTATATGACAAAGAGGAGGATGGTTAAAGATGATGCATGCAGGAAGATTACGCCAGCAAACTTTGAACAATCAGTAATTTCATATGTTCAAAGGCTCTGTTTTCATCAAAACGGAGTAAACGGGGTAGTCTGCACATTTTTAATGATCTTCAGCGGGAAAGTATGCAATTTCACTAGAAAAGAGGCAGCTAATCGATCTGTCTTTTTTTGTATGTTTTTTATGATGCAAAGAAAGGCATATGTCTAGCTTTGTTTACTCTGACCACATAAAGTAGCCTGTTTGTGGGTTTTGTGATGATATTCTTGATGCCTATTGATCATGACTAAATGAGCAATTGGAGGAATGGATATGAATAGACTGGAATTAAAGCAGTTAGTCAAACATCACGGATTAGAGATTTTAGAGAATACCATCAAAATAAATGAATCAGGTGTGGATTTCCGTGTCGCTCACGTCGAAGATTTACATGGTGATCAATGGATATTAAGAATGCCTCGCAGACCTGAATCAATGAAACATACCTTACAAGAAAAAAAGACATTAGATTACATTAGTAATCAGGTTCACTTTCAGGTTCCTAAGTGGTCTATCTTTACAAAAAGTCTGATTGCTTATAAACAATTAGAGGGGGTACCGGCGGCTAGTATTGATGTGGAACAGCAATCTTATGAGTGGAGTTTTGACCAAACGAATGTACCGCAAGCTTATTATGGAAGAGTTTTAGCGAATGTACATTCCTTAGATCAACAGCCTTTTAAAACGATCGGTGTGGAGATGCTCAGTGCTCATGAATTAAGAGGATCAATGAAACAGCGAATGGAACGTGTCAAATCGCAATACACCATTAACAGCGGTTTATGGGAGCGCTGGCAAGAATGGCTAGCTAAAGATTCTTTATGGCCGCCTTTTGTGGGAGTGAAGCATGGAGATTTGCATCCTGGTCACATTCTGATTGATGAAAATCAATGTGTTACCGGTGTGATTGATTGGTCTGAAGTGGGGATTGGTGATGTATCTGCAGACTTTTTGTCGCATCAACTTCTCTTTGGGAAAGAAGGATTAACGAAACTTATCCATGCGTATGAAAAAGCAGGCGGGAGAACTTGGTCAGGAATGGATGAACATATAATAGAACTTCTGACGACAAGTGCGATCACTGTGGCCGAGTACGCACAGAGATCAGGATTGAAAGATATGTATGAAACGGCAGCATACATGTTGGCAAACGAAAGCTAATCTATCAGAACAAATCCAAAAAAGCCCCTAAAAAGGGCTTTTTTTAATCTAATTCATGAAAAAACTGTTTGAGTTGATCAATGAAAACGGATTTGGATTTTCCTTTTTTATAAATGAACTCGATATTGATGTTGAAATGAATGGATGGATCGATTGAAATTTGTTTTAGTGTTCCTTGTTCTACTTCATTTCTAACACAATGATGAGGAAGAAACGATAGTCCCATTCCTTGTAGCACTAAATTTTTTGCAGTTTCCATATGATCAACCTCAATGGAAATGTTCGGTGTGATGTTGTTTTTTTGAAATAATCGGTGGAGCATCAACCAATCAAATGACCCATAGTCAAAGAAAATAAAAGGTTGTTCTTCTAGTTCATTCATATTGATGTTGTCATGGCTGGCAAGAGGGTGATGAGTTGGGACGAACAGCCCGATTGGATCGCTGAAAATCGGGATTGATTCAATTTGAGGATGTGTTTCAGTCCTGACAATGCCAAAGTCTACTTGGTTGTTAATCACTTTTTGGACAACATCCTTTGAATGTCCTGTTACAATTTTCACTTTCAGGTTTTCGTATTTTTCTTTTAGGGCGGGCAATATGTTAGGCAATAGATTATTGGAAATAGAGGATGCGCATCCAATCGTCAATTCATAAGGGATCACCGTTTGTTTGAGACTATGCTTTGCTTCTTGATACGAATGGAGAATCTTTTTGGCATGCGGGTAAAACTGTTCACCTTTTTCCGTCAGAGATAGTTTATTTCTCTGTCTATCAAATAATTTCAGGTCTAATTCTTTTTCTAACGATTGAATACGTGCCGATACAGAAGGCTGGGTTAAATACAGTGCTTCTGCAGCTTTATTGATACTGCCTAGCTGGCATACATAAATAAACGCTTCTATATTCTCAATATTCATGTTATCCCCTTATATGACGTTCTTTAAATGTTTAGCTTCTCAAGCTCATACACTAATTTTACAGCTTCTTTCGCCAAAATGACAGTAGGGTCAATCACTTTCACAGCTTTGGTTGACCTTAGAACTAAAGGAATTTCTGTACAGCCGGCAATGATGGCTTCTGCTCCTTGATTGATTAAAATTTCTGCAGCTAACGCCAGTTCACTTTCGCCTTTACTCAATTTCCCTGCTTTCACGGCATAAATCCCATTCATCACGTTTTTCTGAAGATTTTCACTAGGAGTCATGACATCAATCTTGTGATGGGCACAAGCCTTTTGATAGAGCTGGGTTTTTAATGTGCCATCAGTACATAGTAAGCCCACAGACGTATAGTGATGTTTGTTCAGGTGCTTCGCGGTTTCTAATGGCATATTCATGATAGGGATATGAGTGGATTGTTGTACGTTTTCTAAAAAGAAGTGAGCGGTATTGCATGCAATCAGAATAAAGTCCGCTCCTGCGCGTTCTAATCTTTTGGTTGATGCAATCATATATTCTGTAGGATCTTCGCCTTTCCCAAATATGGCATTGGTTCTATCAGGGATTTGCGGATCATTATCAGCAATCACATGGAGATGATCCTGATCTTTAATAGCTGGTGTATGAGAGATGATTTTTTTCATCAGATCAATCGTCGCTAAAGGGCCCATACCGCCCATAATCCCAATCGTTGTAGACATCAATATCACCACATTTCATTTTTTTCTATTATAAAAAAAGAAAGGATGGTGAGTGTTATAGAAAAGTTCTATTTGTATATAGAAGGTTGATCAAAAGCGCCTTTTATTTTCTTCTTTATCTGTTTTGAGGTATGAGTTGCAATCTAATCAAAAAACATTAGAATAAAGAAAAATTGCTAAAGGAGCAACCATATGAATTTCAATTTGGATGAAGCTATAGATATGTTGAGTCGAACTCCTCGTACATTAGAAAGTCTTTTGTCAGGTTTATCGAAGGATTGGCTTCACAGTCGTGAAGGGGAGGGAACGTGGAATCCCGTTGAAGTCATTGAACATTTGATTGAAGCAGAGAAATTCAACTGGATTCCTCGATTAAATGTCATTCTTGCTGATGGAGAGAATGCCCCATTTCCTGCATTTGACCGCTACTCCCATTTGAATCAAACTGAAAGACAGATAGAACAAGCACTAGCGGAGTTTCATCATGTGCGGATGGAGAATGTGGCATACATTCAGCGTATGACACATTCAAGTCTTGATCTAGAGAAAAAGGGCGTCCATCCAGAATTCGGCGTCGTGCAAGTGAGCGAATTACTTTCTGCGTGGGTTGTCCATGATTTCACCCATATCTCCCAAATTGTTCGGATCATGGCGGAACGATATCGAACCGATGTAGGACCGTGGAGCGCTTATTTAGGGATTTTGAATAGGAAATAAATGATTAATGACGCTTCGCGGCCCACTCGGATTGAAGAATCGCATATTGATACTCATCGACCCAATGTCCTTTTGACATATAATTTTGTAGCAAATGTCCTTCGCGTCTCATGTCTAAACGTTCCAGCACTCGAATAGATTTTTCGTTTCGTACATCTGTAAAGGCAATGATTTTATGCTTGTTCAGTGTAGTGAAAATATATTCGATCATTGAATTCAAGGCTTCATGAATATAGCCCTTTCCTTGAAATTCAGGCGCGAGTGTAAATCCTATTTCAACGATTCTAGGCTCGCTGCCGAGTGTATGAATGGCGCAATCTCCTATCAACTGATTGGATTCAGATAAGGCAATCGCGTATTGAAACCACGTCCCTGGTTGATTAGGTTGTTGCGTCATTTGGTGTTGAACAAATAATTCAGCGTCTTCGTGCGTGTAGTTTTCCCAAGATTGAAATGTGGCAATAGAGGGGTTTGATCGGTATTGATAAAATGCTTCAATATCCTGCTGATCAAACTGGCGAATCACAATCCGGCTTGTTCTTGTAAATATGCTGTTTGCATTCTTCATGTTTTACCCTCACTTTTTAATTTGTTCTTGATTTGAAAAAGTCTATTAGCCATTCAGATAGCTGTTTTTGCGCTTTGGTCACAAATCGATCGGCATAATACGTTAATTCAAGATGCCGAACAGGAGCAGGGGCAGAAATAGGGATAGAGACAATATTAGGCCATGCTGAATGTTGCTTTAACAGCCCTCTTGGCTGGATGGTGGCGCCGATCCCGGCTTCAACCAACTGCAATAGTGAAGTGGCAGACCCAACATCCATGACCGTGTCCAATTCAAAACCGTGTTCTTTACATACGTCATCGACCAAATCTCTTCCTAGGTAGCCTTTTGGATACATGACCAGTGCATGCTTTGTCAGCTCTTTTAGCGTCACTTCACGCCTTTTTGCCAGTTCACTGTCTGAGTGAACAAACAATTCGTAGGGCTCATCGCCAAGTGGAATTTGAATCAGTCGTTTATCCGCAGGCCCGCGCAGCCCAATTCCGATATCGACTTTATGTGAGAGCACCTCGTCACGAACAAAGATGGTCGAAAAAGCCTTTAGGTTGATCTCTGGATACAGCGTTTTAAATTCTACAAAAAGCGGAACAAGCTGAAAGTCAAGATCAGAGGGAAGGACGGCAAGCCGAACGGTACCCCGCTGTTCAGATAACAGTTCTTTCATGGCATTTTTTGCATCTCGTTCAGCCTGAAGCATTTTCATGCCATATTGATAAAGAAGCGTACCAGCTTCAGTTGCAACTACTTTTTTACCGATTCGGTCAAAGAGCGGCATCCCAACTTCAGCCTCAAGCAGCTGAATCTGTTGGCTTAATGTAGGCTGTGATATACCTAGTTGCTCTGCAGCCTTTGTGAAATGTAAATGATCGAATACAGCCATAAAATAGGTAATGTGACGAGTATCCATATGCCATCCTTTCATTAATGATAGTATTTTCCTATCATCATAATACGAATTATTGTATTGATCAATGAATGAAGCGGATTTATACTCATAGTAACCTCAACAAGATGAGAGAGGAAGAAGAGTATTGATAAAAAAAATATTTTATTTAGCTGCTTTATTTTTAGCTGCCTTAAACTTGCGCCCAATCATTACATCCGTGGCTTCTATGATGAGCATGATTCAATCAGACCTTGGCGTTAGTGCACTCACGGCAAGTCTTTTAACCACTTTGCCGGTCTTGTGCATGGGAGTGTTTGCCCCTGTAGCAACGAAACTAAGCCGCCGGTTTGGATTAGAGAGAACTCTTTTTTTCTCGATTTTTCTTATCACAATTGCGACTGGACTGCGTGGTACAAGTCAAACGGTTACGATCCTTCTCGTGACAGCTTTTGCAGGAGGAGTTGGAATAAGTTTTGCCGGACCATTGTTGTCTAGTTTTATTAAAAAGTATTTCCCGAAAAGTCCTGGGATTGTCAGTGTGTACTCTATATCGATGACAGTTGGAGCTGCACTTGCTTCGGGCTTGACCATTCCGATTTACCTTCGCAGTGAGCATAACCTTCCACTTGCGTTATCTTGCTGGGCGGTTTTAGGCGTTATTGCACTGATTTTGTGGCTCGGTCTAGCTCGTCAAAATCAACAAGCGGATCATGCAGATGTGCCGCTGAGATTACCGCTGCGAAACAAAAAAGCCATTCAATTCACCTTGTTCTTTGGCTTTATGTCTAGCATGTTCTATTCGTTAACAGCGTGGATTTCACCCATTGCGCTTGATTTTGGGAATAGTCCGCAGTATGCCGCCATGCTGCTTACGATATTTACGCTCATTCAGATTCCGGTGGCATTACTCGTTCCAAACATCGTCAATCGTCTAGGAAAGCCGAAATTATTTCTGATTTTATGCAGTTTGTCAGAGCTGATTGGACTCATATTCCTTCTATTGCCAATGCCGATCCTGCCAGCTGTTATTTTTCTGGGGATTGGAGCAGGTGGATTATTTCCTTTAGCGCTTATGCTGCCTATTATTGAAACGCGTACACCAGAAGAAGCCGGTACATGGTCAGCGATGTCACAGATGGGCGGGTACATCATGGGAGGATTTGGTCCATTTTTAATCGGTTTGATTTTCGATATCAGCGGACATTTTCAAGCTGCTATTGTCGCAATGCTCGCCATCGTGATGCTGATGATTGGCGTGCAGTTATCGATGAAGTTAGGGAAAAAACGTGATGAGGTATCCAATTAAAGATCAATATACCGCTGCTTTTATATCATGACTCAATTGAAATCGCCATAGCCTATTCCTAAGTAGGCTATGGCGATTATTTTACTCAATTTTTAAAAGATGCACCTGAATGAATTATCGTGCCAGATTTTTTTCAACTTTACGAGTGGCCATTTCTGCAGCCTCCATGATCATTTCACCTAATGTTGGGTGAGGATGAATCGTCATGGCTAAATCTTCTACTGTAGCACCAATTTCAATAGAGAGAGAAAGTTCTGATATAAGAGTAGATGCCTCTGCACCTACGATCTGTGCTCCTAAAATAAGGCCAGATTCAGCATGGGCCACAATCTTCACAAATCCTTCTGGTTCTTTTAATGCCAGTGCTCGACCATTAATAGAGAACATTGTTTTTCCAGTAACAGTCGGAATGGATTGTTGCTTGCAATCCGTTTCGCTCAGTCCAACACTCGTCAATTCTGGGCTAGAAAACACAACAAGTGGGATCGCTTTATAATCGATCATCGAAGGTTTCCCGGCGATTGCCTCTGCTGCCACCTTCGCTTCATAGGAAGCTTTATGAGCCAGAGCAGGACCCTCGGTGATATCACCAATTGCATAAATGTGCGGGATGGATGTTCTGCATTGTTCATCAATTTCAATACGTCCGTGAGGGGGAATAGACACCCCGATAGAATCAAGACCTAATGTTCCATCTGTATTCGGTTTTCTTCCGACAGTAATTAGGGCATATTCCGCTTTCACCGTGTAGCTTTCTTTCTGTTTCTCATAATGAAGATCAATTCCGCTTATATGCTGCTCGGCATCTGTGACGTTTGCTCCTGTAATAATCGTGATGTTATCTTCTTTCAATTGACGAACGACAGGCGAGACAAGTTCACTTTCAAAGCCTGGCAATACTTGATTGCCACCTTCCAAGATGGTGACTTTTGTTCCAAATCTTGCAAACATCTGCCCTAGTTCAACACCAATATACCCACCCCCAACTACGACAAGGCTTTTAGGGATCTCGGGAAGGGATAGTGCTTCAGTGGAAGACAATATACGACCTCCGAAAGGGAGTGATTTAATTTCAATTGGACGAGAGCCGGTTGCTAATATAAGGTGTTTGAAGTTGATTCGTTTTTCACCTTTTTCGGCATGTTGAATCACCGCTGTATGCTGATCGAACAAGCTTGCATCGCCTTCCAAAATGGTAACTCCAGCTGACTTTAACAAAAATTGGACGCCTCCAGCTTGTTTTTCCACAACAGCTTTTTTGAACGCTTGAGCTTCATTGAAAGAACCGCCTTCTTGAAAACCACCCCATTGTGTGCGGAGTTTGAACCGCTCTGCTTCTGCTATTAGCGCTTTAGAGGGGATACAGCCTACATGGGTGCATACGCCACCTAACTGATCACGTTCTACAATCGCAGTCTTCATGCCGAGATGAGCTGAACGTAACGCCGCCACGTAGCCTCCCGGGCCTGATCCAATCACTAATGTATCTACTGTTTCTAAATGAATCATTTCTTGCACCTCCAATTTCAAAATATGATGTTCATAATATATTATAGTCATCATATTTTGGCGAAGTCAATCCCATTTGAGTGAGGAAAGATGGATTTCAGTCAATTGACACATGATAATATGATGAATATAATATTTTAATAAATACACTTAGATGAGTTAAAAGGAAGGAGGGGGAAAGAGGTTGCCTTATCCGAAAGGTCATAAGTCAAAAGTGAGAGAGCAGATCATCGCTAGTGCTGCACGAGCATTTCGAACAAATGGCGTCCGGAGTATCAGTTTGCCATACATTATGAAAGGGGCAGGTCTAACTCATGGAGGGTTTTACGCTCACTTTAAGAACAAGGATCAGTTGGTGATAGAGACTTTTCATTTTGCTATTACTGATACGATCAAGCTGCTGCAAAGTGTTGCAGATAAGAAAGTAGATCAGCCTCGAATTCAGACGATCATTGACTTTTATTTAAGTTCCGTTCACCGTGATCAGACGGAGATCGGCTGTATATTGCCTGCACTGGCAGGGGAGATTGCTCAATTATCGCAAGAGGTACGTAAAGCCTATACAGATGAATTGAAACGGTTTATGGCGTTTATAGCTGATACGGGAAACATAGATCTCTCTACCAGTTACGCACTAGTAAGCAGCATGATTGGTACAATTGCTCTTGCACGAGCTGTCAATGATTCGCAGTTCAGTGATCAATTGTTATTGGCAGGTAGAACACAGGCAAAACACATTTTAGAAGCGAATTAACATTCAAATGAAAACATAGGGGGTGTTGCGATGTTCATAAGAGAAGCAAGCATAGAAGATTATCCACAATTAAGACAAATCTATTTAGAATCCCGACGTCAGAGCTTTCACTGGCTCAATACAGAAGAAATCAAACTGCAAGATTTTGATCAAGATACGCAGGAAGAGCAAATTTTCTTAGCTGAGGAGAGCAATAAAATCCTTGGATTCATCTCATTATATGTACCAGATCGTTTTATTCATCTCTTGTTTGTACATCCAGAAGCTGCTGGTCAAGGGGCTGGCGATCTGCTGCTTAAGCAAGCTATAAAAGTTTTGGGAACACCAGTCACCCTCAAATGTGTATCCGAAAATCACAAAGCTTTGTCTTTTTATCAAAAAAGAGGATGGAAGGCTGTTGTAGAGGAAGGGGAGCCTGGGGCGAAGTACTGGGTGCTTGTTTATGAATAAGGATAAAATTGTAAAATAATCTAATGTGACTCACACGTTAGGTATTGGTGATCCTGCTTAAAAAAAAGCCTCCATAATAGAGGCTTTTTAATTTACTTTCTAACCGTTATATAAAGAGCGCCTAATAGAGCGCCATTTGATTTATACATCCATACTTCTACTTGGTTACTACCTGAATCTTTTAACCCTTTAATATCTCTACCGGATACAGAGACATACTGTGATCCTTTCACAACAACAGCATATGAGGCAATGTCATCAATAGGATAACTAGATCCTACGTTAATTGTGATATTTCTTGCATTTGTTTTAATTGGAGCATCCGCGGATAAAGATTTTAGCGTAATAGGCATAGATGAAAGATGATTAGTTTGAACGGATTCTTGAGCAGAAGCAACCCCTCCAATAGTAAAAGTCAATGCAGAAACAGCAATAAGAGAATACATAGATTTCTTCATTTTCATTCTAAAGCACTCCTTTTAAATTAGTTTACAAGTCATTAATTCGATATTAAATCGAGATATTCCTGTTAAAAAGTGTTAATTAATTGTGAACATTTTCCTTTCGGGATGAATTGAAATTTTCTGTGAAGAAAACGACTTAATATCTATCTATTAAAAATTTAAAACATTATTTTTTAGTAAGAATATTGCTCATTACTCGTATTGCTAAAGCTCCTTCTCGATTTGAATATCTACCTATTTTAAGAAATTTCCTCAGAGAATTGTGAAGAGGAAAAGTCTAATCTTTTCCCATGGATGATATTGAAAAAAATCTAGCCATTTCCTAATTCTATCTTCATTCATTCGCCGCTTAAAAGATCATTTACAACTAAAGAAGTGACACGGCATTGACCGTTTGCGGGACTCTATTTTGAACTAGATTGTGAAAGCCAAGCTTTATCAAGAGCATCATAATTATTTCAGTTTTGTAAGGTCCTATCATTAATGTCATTTCAGTGTGAATGTAAGTATTCAAGTCTATATAGGCTTTTTCAAGAATTAACAGGTCTTGGTTCTTATTGAATGTTTTTTGTATAAATGAATAAAGATAGACTATATGTTAAAACGAACACAAATTACAGAAGAAACTTATGTTAAAAGGAGGAACGATTATGAAAAAACTTTGCCGGGAAGTCTGGATCGAAGTTAATCTTGATGCAATTAAAAGAAATATCGAAGCCATTCAAGCGCATATTCCAAAGAAGAGTAAGATCATGGCTGTCGTGAAGGCGAATGCTTATGGACACGGTTCAGTGGAGGTAGCGCGGCAGGCACTAGAAAGCGGTGCGACAGAACTTGCAGTTGCTAGCTTAGAAGAAGGGATTGTATTGCGAAGAGCAAAAATAGAAGCACCTATTCTTGTGCTTGGATTTACACCGCTCGATTGTGTGAAAAGGGCCGCAGCCTGGAGAATCGATCTCTCCGGCCTTCGAGAAGACTGGATTGCTCAAGCAAATGAGATCTTAGCGGAAGAAGAAAGCCAGCGCCGGCTTGGGATTCATGTCAATGTTGACACAGGGATGGGGCGATTAGGTGTACGGACAAAGGAAGAGCTGTTAGCGGTGGTGAAGGCGCTTGAAAAGAGTGAAAACCTGAGGTGGGATGGAATATTTACGCATTTCTCCACTGCGGATGAGCCTGATCCTGATTTTACGTTGCTTCAGCACAGCATCTTCATTGATTTTCTTCGGTTTTTGAAAGAAGAAGGGATCAAACTGCCGACCGTACATATGAATAATACAGCTGCTTCGATTGCGTTTCCTGAATTTAGTGCCGATATGATCCGGCTTGGTATCGGACTTTATGGATTGTATCCATCGCAATATATTCAAAGCTTAGACGCTGTTCAATTGGAACCAGCACTAAGCTTAAAGGCAAGAATTGCTTTTGTAAAAGAAATGGTCACAAAACCTAGGACGGTCAGCTATGGGGCAACCTATGTGGCAAAGCCTGACGAAGTCATTGCGACCATACCGATTGGTTATGCAGATGGGTACTCACGTGCTTTATCCAATCGAGGGTTTATGCTTTTCCGCGGAGAAAGAATGCCGATTGCTGGCCGAGTCACAATGGATATGACGATGATCAGTTTAGGGGAAATGAAAGCAAAGCAAGGCGAGGAAGTCGTCATTTATGGCCGTCAAAAGGGCGGAGAAATTTCTGTTGATGAAATTGCTGAAATGCTGAATACGATCAATTACGAAGTTGTCGCGACCTTAAGCCGCCGAGTCCCAAGGTTTTATCGTCGAGGCGGGAAGATTATTAAAATATCGACGCCGGTGATGTATGTGTGAAGGTAAGGACAGCATGAAAGTCCAAAAATCCCCCTTTATATGGAAAGGGGGATTTTGAGTTTCATGTCTCATTACGACTTAAGCTCGATACTCTTTATCTAAAATAAGAATTGGTTTAATCGTAGATCCATTTTTAGAATCTTCAAAGGCTTGTTCAATCTCTTCTAATTCGTAGAATTTTGCTAGTTTCTCAACTGGGAATTGTCCATTTTTAAAGAACTTGACTAGTTTAGGAATGAATAGTTGAGGAACGGCATCTCCTTCTATCACACCTTTTAACGTGAGCGCATTGAGCATGAGATCATTTGTCACATTAAACGTTAAATCGCGCTTTCCTACTGCTACTGTTGCACAAGTTCCTTTGACACGTAGGCAGTGAAGAGCAGCTAGCGTGACTTCTGGTACTCCAGTTGTTTCAAATGAGTAATGTGCCCCTTTTCCTTCTGTGATTTCCTTGATTTTTTCAGTTGGATTCTCATGTTTACTGTTGATGACATGTGTTGCACCTAATTCTTTTGCTAACTCAAGGCGGCTATTATGGATATCAACGGCAATAATCGGATCACAGCCTGCAATTTTTGCTGCCATTAACCCACTTAAACCAACAGCGCCTGTACCGAACACAACAAAGCTTGTACCTGGAGCTGGAGCAAGTGAATTTAAGACAGTACCGCTCCCAGTCATTAAGCCGCAGCCAAATGGTCCTAAATAACGTAAATCAGTTTCTTTGTCTACTTTCACCACATTTTTCTCATCAACCGTTGCATATGTACCAAATGACGATTGACCAAAAAATTGTGATACATCTTGATGATCATGTGTATGGATAGGCGTTTCATTATGTTTATTACGACCAGAAAAATTCAGTGGAATCATGTTTTCACATCCACCAGCGTTCCCATCAAGACAATTATGGCAATGACCGCAATAAGCGAAACCTAGTACAACGTGGTCTCCTTCTTGAACGGTTGTGACATTAGAACCTGCTTTCACGACAATACCAGAGCCTTCATGTCCTAATAAAGCAGGACGTGGGACAGGAAGCGTGCCATCTAATACAGTGGCATCCGTATGACAAACGCCAGATGCAACGATTTTGACAAGCACTTCATCTGCTTTTGGATCATCTAGTAATAGTGTTTGTTTCTCGAAATCTTTTTCATTTGTTGTGACCATCGCTTGAATTTCCATATCATGTGCCCTCACTTTTTGTATAGTATGATATTCTGAAGAAAGGTTAGATCAAATGTCACAAAAAATTCATTTCTTTATGACTAAGTTGATTGTAGGACGAAAGATTTTTCGTTTCAATCAGCAAAAAAACTTTTTTGTATAGGTTTTCAACACAAATGAAATTATGTATCTCTAATCAACATTTTTTAAAAAGTGTCTAAAGGAGGGGCCCATGATCAAAAAAGAGGATCGCCGTGTTGAGCGAACAAAAGAAACACTTCGTCAAACATTCAAAATACTAGTAAAAGAAAAAGGATATTCGCACGTAAAAGTGAAGGATATTGTGGAAAAGGCAAACTATAATCGGACAACGTTTTATGTGCATTATGAAAGTAAAGATGAATTAGCAGCAGATGTTATTCACCGGGAAATGGTCGATTTTGAATATGAATTTTGTAAGCCGACTCGTGAAAATCCACTGTTGGATTTAACTCGCATGAAACCAGAGGGCACTGATGTATTTCAATATATCGTTGAAAATCGCGACTATTATGATTTATTAGTGATGGAAGACCGAATTCCCCACATACAAGAACAATTGCTTAAGAAAATACAATATATTTTCCAAAATAGAATGTCGTTTGTGAGTGATCAGTATGAAGAAATCAACGACAGTTATTTTGTCCAGTATCGTTCATACGGCATCTTTGGTTTTATCATTGAATGGATCAGAAATGACTACAATGCATCTCCCTCAGAAATGGCACGCCGCATTATCAATTTATTATATATTCAATCCTCACTTATGATTCAGTTGAAAGATGAAGAAGTGATTATGAAAAGGTAATGTCATATAAAATTGATATATATAGAATGATAATAATAGAAATAGGAGCGTCCTAAATTTATGACAAGTACAACGGTAAAAATTAAATTTTATTACAAATATGTCGATAAAAGGAGGGAAATTTAAGAGATGGAGGAAAGAAACGATGAAAAAAGGATTGTTTTTAGTGCTTTTAGCCATTTTTATGATGGTCACAATTCATCCGTTAAATGCTCATGCAGCTGAGACAAATGGTTGGACGAAGCGAGCGGACTTACCGGAAGAGCGTATCGGAGCAAGTGTAGGTGTAGTTGACGGAAAAATATATGTATTCGGTGGAGCTAGCCAGCAGTCTAAGTTCAATGATTCAACATATATGTATGATCCTAAAACTGATTCGTGGACAGAAAAATCAGCTATGCCTAGGTCAAGAACAGGTGCTGCTTATGCGACAGTAGATAAAAAAATCTATGTCATTGGAGGTCTCTATGAAACGACTAAAACAGTTCATAGAACTATGGATGTTTATGATACAGAACTTGACCAATGGACAGAAGAACCGATTAAGATGCCTGATAAATTTATATATACATCCTATACAACAGGTGCCTTACGAGCTGTTACAGTTGGAGAAAAGATTTATATCGTATCCTCTTTATCATCCTATCAAGAAAATTTTTATTCCTATGATACGGTAAGTGGAGAGTGGGAATCTTTAGATAGTTCCCTATTAGTGAATCACCAAGGTAGAAGTATTTCAGAAATAAATGGGAAAATATATATTGCTGGTGGTGAGGCTAATGTTAGCCGAGGGAAAGATAAAGACATTTTAGAATATGATTTGTCGCTAGGGAAGTGGCAACGCTTAAAGGATGTTCAATTAAATTCTTTTGCCTATGAAGCTGCATTTGCGACATATAATCATAAACTATTTATCATTGGTGGTCAGCAAATTGGAGATAGATCTAGCAAATTATTAAAACAAGTTCAAATATTTGATCCAAAAACTAGTCAAGTTAAAGATTCTTTATATGAAATCCCTGAAGGTAGAGTTGGATCTGTGGCAGTAATTGCTGATGACCAATTATATGTTATTGGTGGAAGAGACTATGCTGAATCAATTGGTAGTCATTCTGTCAAAAACAATTTTAAATCTGTTATCTCTATTCCATTAAAAGATCTGCAAAAAGTGTCAACGGATCAGGAGGAAACAAAGCCAGGTGATGATACAACCGAAGAGCCGAAAGATCAGGACGGGACAAAGCCAGGTGATGATACAACAGAAGAACCGAAAGATCAGGACGGAACAAAGCCAGGTGATGGTACAACAGAAGAACCAAAGGATCAAGACGGAACAAAGCCAGGTGACGGTACAACAGAAGAACCGAAAGACCAAGATGGGACAAAACCAGGAGAAGAAACTGCGAAAGGTATACTTTCCATTACCATGATCAATGGGTTACAAAAGGATTATCTGCTCTCAATGAAAGAAATCAACGATTTTCTTAACTGGTACAAAGAAAGAAGCTTTGGAATTGGGATGAACTTTTATGAGATCAATGATGAACACAATAAAGGACCTTTCACAAGTAAGAAGGATTACGTGGTGTACCAAAATATATTAATGTTTGATATCAAGCAATATTGATAAAATGAAAGCTGCTGATAATAGATTAGCAGCTTTTTATATTTTGTATTATTGTTAAAATTAGGATGAACATCATAAAAAAATAAGATATTTTTTTAAAAATCTGCTAAACATCCCATAACCACGTCCGATAATACAATTGTCAGGGTTGATAAGCCCTAGAATAAAGGACTTTTTTCAGACAAGGACGTCTGTCAGGTCCCACATACATGGAGGTAATAGGAAATGAGAATTAACCACAATATCGCAGCACTTAACACATTAAACCGTTTGTCTGCAAACAACGGTGCGAGCCAAAAGAACATGGAGAAACTTTCTTCTGGTCTTAAAATCAACCGTGCAGGAGATGACGCAGCAGGTCTTGCAATCTCTGAAAAAATGCGTGGACAAATCCGTGGATTAGAAATGGCTTCTAAAAACGCACAAGACGGTATTTCTCTTATCCAAACAGCTGAAGGTGCATTGACTGAAACACACTCAATCCTTCAACGTGTTCGTGAACTAGTGGTTCAAGCTGGAAACACCGGTACACAGCAAGATGAAGACTTAACTGCAATTAAAGATGAAATGGATGCTTTAATTCAAGAGATTGATGGTATTTCTGATCGTACAGAGTTCAATGGTAAAAAACTTTTGAATGGTGCGTATAAAGCTTCTACTCCACCAGTAGCAGCTGATCCATCTTTAGTTTTCCAAATTGGCGCTAACGGAACACAACAAATCAAAGTTAATATCCAGGATATGGGTGCAGACGCATTAGGCGTTGATAATGGTACTGGTGGCATCACTGCAAACCAATCCATTAAAGATTTAGATGTAACAGCTTTTGCAACTAATGCAGCAGATGCAGCAGATGTTGGTTTTGATACTCAACTTAAGATTGTTGATTCAGCTATCAACCAAGTATCTTCTCAACGTGCTAAACTTGGTGCAGTCCAAAACCGTCTAGAGCACACAATCAACAACCTTGGTGCTTCTGGTGAAAACTTAACAGCTGCTGAGTCTCGTATCCGTGACGTTGACATGGCGAAAGAAATGAGTGAGTTCACTAAGAACAACATTCTTTCTCAAGCTTCTCAAGCAATGCTTGCACAAGCGAACCAACAGCCACAAAACGTACTTCAATTACTACGTTAATGAAAGGCCCCTTGATGGGGCTTTTTTTATGCTGTTTTTTCCTTCGCATTTCCTCCAGTCTTATGATTCTTAAATCCCTCTGATAAATCATGAAAAATGACCTCTAAATTTGGCATACTCTAGCGAAACGATCATAATGAATAAGACTTTTTACTTATTTATTCCTTTTTTGTTAAACATATTCCATTAAAGTTCGATAAATGGATTGTAAGGCTTACAAAAAAATTCTAATTTAGAACTTTTGGACATGGATGTCTAATTGGTTCAAACACATGGAGGTCATTTAATATGAGAATTAACCACAATATCGCAGCACTTAACACACTGAACCGTTTGTCTGCAAACAATGGGGCAGGACAAAAGAACATGGAGAAGCTTTCTTCTGGACTTCGTATCAACCGTGCAGGAGATGACGCAGCGGGTCTTGCAATCTCTGAAAAAATGCGTGGACAAATCCGCGGATTAGAAATGGCATCTAAAAACGCACAAGATGGTATTTCTCTTATTCAAACAGCTGAAGGTGCATTAACTGAAACTCATGCGATTCTTCAACGTATGCGTGAGTTGACAGTTCAAGCGGGTAACGTAGGTACACAGCAGACTGAGGATTTAACGGCGATTCAAGATGAGATTAAAGCACTTGTTGAAGAGATTGATGGTATCTCAAGCCGCACAGCATTTAACGGAAAGAACCTTTTAAATGGAGATGTTACAGACGGATTCCAATTCCAAATTGGTGCGAACAAGGAACAACATATTATTGTTGAAATTGGTAAAATGGATGCAGAAACATTAACAGTTAAAGATATTGATGTAAGTGTTGATGGCTTCAATTTCGATACTGAAATTGAAAAAATCGATGCGGCAATCGGCGCTGTATCTAAACAACGTTCATCACTTGGGGCGGTCCAAAACCGTCTAGAGCACACAATCAACAACCTTGGTGCTTCTGCTGAAAACTTAACAGCTGCTGAGTCTCGTATTCGCGACGTTGACATGGCGAAAGAAATGAGTGAGTTCACTAAGAACAACATTCTTTCTCAAGCTTCACAAGCAATGCTTGCACAAGCGAACCAACAGCCACAAAACGTACTTCAATTATTACGTTAATTAAAAGCCCCCGTTGAGGGGCTTTTTTTATGTTGATTTTAGCAATTGATGTAATTGAAAGTCTGGAACAGCTTCGTAGAAGAAAGCTTGATTTAATTCATCATTCTTTTGATCCCACCTCTGCCACCAGTGGCCGACCTCACCAGTGGAGTCAGCTTGAATCATGTCTTGCAGCTGCTCTAGGTTGATGATGTTTCTCGGTTCTATTAAGAATGAATGCATACGATGATATGCCTCAAGGTATTTAGTTTGTTTTGTTTGAACGGCATATTGTACATAATAATTGAAAAATTCTTGTACAAATGTCAGATGGGGAATGGGGGTTCCTTTTAACTCGACGCCTTCCCATGCCATATCCGCAATTGCACAAAGCCACCAGCCAAGTTCATTGGCGTGCTGCATTTGTTGTAAGGTATGCCGTTCAAAAGAAATAAGCTCATTTTCTTGTGCTTGTTTGAGCATACGCTCAAGTGTCTGTGCCTCAAGAGCTGCCTTTGTCATTCCCTGACCATGTATTGGATCTAATGTGCATAAGGCATCACCCATGACCAATAAGCCGCTTGGCCAATCTTCCATTTGTTCATAGTGGTTTCTGACACAAGCCGGAACTCTAAATCCTTTTGGTTTCGTATAGGGAATTAAATGAGTGATGGCTTCTGCTATCGAGGGATTGGTCAGCCTAGCGGTCTCTGCATCAAACTGATCAGCGTCCGTTGTTGGATAATGAGAGCCGCCAGCTGCTGAGAGAAGAACCGCTACTAAATCATGATCTACTCGTTCAAACAGTCCTGTTGGAATTTTCTTATTTGGCTGTCCAACGATGACCATTGGTTCCAGATTCGGTGCCTCAGGTGGTATTTGGTAGTATCTTGTGCTATAGCCAAGAGACACGATTAGCTCATCTGTCTGCGGCAAGGTTCGCCCTGCGCTTTTCAGCCATTTTGGCAATTTAGACATTCTTCCAGACGTATCAATGACTAAGTCCGCACTTATTTTGTTGATGATTCCAGGCTTTATCCTCCGATCTTTGACCTGTAATCCACTCACTTTAGTCGTTTCTTCTTCAAAAAGAAGAGCGATCGCTTCATGTTTTTCTAAAAATTGAACACGTTCCTCACGTAACATTCTTTGCATCAGCACCCACTCTAGCATGGCACGTCGTGTGACAGCTGTTTCTTCAGTATCGGTGAGTACTAACTCGCCATCTTTTGTCAAAAATCGAGATGTCTGATGCCATGTGTTGTACCCGCCCATTTCGAGTAATTCTTTTGTATAACCAGGAAATAGACGTTCCACTATTTGTTTGCCTAGTGGCAGCATTCTATGTGGATGAAAAGCTTGAGGCGTGCCAAGACGATTCTCAGGAGAGTCTGGCAATTCGTCCTTTTCAATAATCAATACTTCAAGGTAAAAACTTGATAAAACCTTTGCAGCGAGCATTCCCGTTATTCCGCCTCCGATGACGATCGCCCGCTCATACTTCATGGGTTGTGTCACAACATGCGCCTCCAGTGAATATATAAAATGGTTACATGACCATTTCATCATATGTTGATTTTCTAAGTATAGCAAATTCTTGTTTTTTTGAATATAGAAAGGAATTGGCATACTTTTTACTCGTAAATATGAAAAAAACTTCAATCTTGATCATTATTTTTTAAAAATAATGATCAAATTTAAGAGGAATGACCGATAAATACATTAAGGGGGTAGAGAAGATGGATATACTACAGAGTATTGTAACAGCAGCACCTTATATGATGAAGATTTTAAAAGATGAAGTGACGATGGGGGTCATTGATCGAGAAAAATTCTTGCTGTATTTGCCATCAAAAGATGTGGATTTTCAAATACGGACAGGAGATCCCATTAAACCAGATGATCAGAATATGAAAAATGCGCTTAGAGGCGAAACATCAAGTACATTTGTACCTGAATCGGTGTATGGGACGCCTTTAAATGCAATGGGATTACCTATTTTCGATGAAAATCATCAAGTCATTGGTGCAATTGCTTTAGGTTTTCCGCTTAAAAATCAAATAGAACTCGAGGCGTATATGGAGTCATTGAACGACATCATTCAAAGTATTCAAGAAAAAGTACATGTGGTGGCGGCTCATTCAGAAGAGCTCTCTGCGACAAGTGAGGAAATGACATTCCAAACACAGCAAACACTTGAAAGCTCGAAAAAAACTTCAGATATTACAAAAATGATCAAAGGTATCTCTAAACAAACGAGTTTGCTAGGATTGAATGCTTCAATTGAAGCGGCCAGGGCAGGAAAAGAGGGAGCGGGTTTTAGTGTTGTAGCGAGCGAGGTTCAAAAGCTCTCAAGCGAAACCTCACGTGCAACGGAAAACATAGAAAGCTCATTGCAAGGGATTTCCTCTAATATACATACATTACTTGAGAGTATGGGCCATATGAAAGGGTCATCTTCAGAACAAGCTTTATTAGTGACGGAGTTTAGTGAAATTGTAGACAGGTTGACGACAGTTAGCAAAGAAATGAAAGAATTTATGCAAAAGGTGATGTCAACGTAAAAAACGAATCCAAAAAGGGTTCGTTTTTTTTGCTGGCTCGTTATTTTCTATTTTTCTTATCAAAGCGATAATCGTATGTTTCACCTTTGACCACATTTAAAAACTCATGTCCAATTTGAACGAGCTGTGCATTTTCCCATTTGATCAGTGGATCTTTATCAGGGTACTTCCAGTAGATTGTTTTCTTGTGATGGGTGAGTTTGTTTTCAATTTCTGCTCTGACCGCATTCTCTTTTAGCTTTCCTCCGCTATGTCGATACGTGTTAATGGTATAGGTTCCATCAGGTGATGATATCGAGCGGATGAATGTCCCGTGAGACACGCCTTGAAGAGAGAAGCATTTCCAGTAAATAATTCCGGCGAAGCTAAGACATAAGATGGCAAGGATGATGGTGGTTTTCTTTTTAAACATGAATTCCTCCAGGTATAGATCGCAATATTCTAATATATGAGAGAGAATACAAAAAGATTCATATAGTCCAAAAGTTCTATTCATTTCAATTATCGGTCATTTTTTCTCAACATTCAACAGTTAGCCCGAAAAGGTAAGGAAAATTTAAGGATGCATTCAGATCACACTGGTCATTCTAAAACACTTTACAAAAGAATTTGCGATCAGTAGACTTATGCTCATATAGAGAAATGGGGCAGATGGAATGAATCAAATCATAGATACGTATCAAAATTATGAAGAGCTTTCCGCTCATGAAAGAAAAGGGATTGACTATCAGATTCTTCATCAGCGGAAAGGGGATCAGCTTCTCGTCCTGTCACCTCATGCGGGAGGAATTGAATCTGGCGTGAGCGAGCTGGTCCATGAAGTAGCAACCGATTATTCTATGTATTTATTCGAGGGCCTTAAAGTGAAAGGCAATCATGTTCTTCATATTACGAGCACACGTTTTGATGAGCCGATTTGTCTTTCTCAAGTGCATACACATCATTATACGTTTGCACTCCACGGCTATGGAGAAACAGACGTCCTACAAACTTTAGTTGGCGGTACCGACAGGGAAAAAGCTGCTGAAACAGTGAAGCGTCTCACACAAAATGGCTTCCATGCCTTACTTTTATCTGAATCGGATCAATTTGCTGGAACACATCCTCAAAATATTAATAATCAGTGCCTCACAGGAAAAAGTGTTCAAATTGAAATTAGCCAAGCTCAGAGAAGAGCTTTCTTTCAAGACTTTAGGCGGAGCCGTAGGCGTGATACACAAACCGAACAATTTTATCAATACACAAATGTACTGAAACAAGTGTTAAGCCTTTATGAATAAACTTCTGACGTCACGTGTGCTGACGCTTTTGTTTGATACGCAGCTTCATTTTCTGCGACCTTGCCGGCTCTCATTAAATAAGAAGTAAATTCTTTTTGAAATTGAATGCCGGCTCTTCGCTGTTCAAATAGAGCAAGCCGTTTTTCAGCAAAAGCCCGAGTGACATGAAATGTTTGAGCAATATGCAAAATGGCTTGCTGCCTAAGGTTTGGGAGCGTCATTTGCAGTAGCATAAAAGTCGGAACACAAAAGTGATACATGAATTGTTTTGCTTGAAACTCTTGCAGTTCTCGAAAGAGCTTGTGCATGTTAAAGTGGTTGCCTGTATGCTTCAGCACATGACAAAGCTCGTGGGCGAAATCTTGCCACTGTTCTTCTGACGATAAGGCTCTGTTTAAAATAATACTGTAAAGACCTTGATGTTTGATCATCATGCTGCCAGTATCCTCGTAGTGTACCCATACATGAAATTCAGCTGCGATCCTATGCATGTCTACATAGGCAGGACCGCTTATTTGCAGTTGAGTGTATAACCGTTTAATATCTTCTTCTAAATGGGTTAAAAAATAAGTCATGTCAAAACCTCCATACAAACGTATGTTCTATTTTTGCCATAAAAGAAAAGTCCATATAGGACTAAATGGCTAATAAAGCTATCGCTTACTTTTTATATCGGCTTGTTTTTAACAATTTTAACATAAAATCAAAGAAAATTGGAAGTTTTTCCTGTTTTTTATTCTATTTTTTTATTTTTTATAAAGATAAAACGGCGATTGAATTCAAATTTTACCATAGTCTTCTGACGAAAACAAACAAATTTGTCTTACGTTTGCCACCGATTGATGAGCAAGATCAAACATCAATTGAACAAAAAGGAGTGCAAAACATGGTACAAATTTATCAAGATTTTATTCCAGTTGGAAACGGAAATCGGCCAGGATATGCTATGACGCCGCTTTATGTAACTGTGCATAACACAGCCAATACATCTAAGGGAGCTGACGCAAAAAGTCACGCGGCATATGTCAAACGCTCAACAACAGAGGTAAGCTGGCACTTTACAGTGGATGACAAGGAAATTTTTCAGCATCTCCCTTTAAATGAAAATGGATGGCATGCTGGGGATGGACATGGAGATGGCAACCGAAAATCGATTGGCATTGAAATTTGTGAAAATGAGGATGGAAACTTTCAACAAGCTGTCAAACATGCCCAGTGGCTTATTCAAAAGCTTTTAAAAGAACATGGCATTCCATTAGCAAATGTGGTGACGCATCAGCATTGGTCAGGAAAAACATGTCCACGTCTGCTGCTAGCTACATGGGATGAATTTAAAAGAGGAATTGAGACTGCAGGTGATCCGGAAACGGTGATCACATATGTGGTGAAAAGAGGGGATACGCTAACGAGTATTGCCAAAGCCCATGGTGTCACAGTGAGTGATTTACAGACATGGAATCAGATTAGTGACCCGAACATGATTCGAGTTGGACAAGTTCTCAAGATTTATCGTACAGAAGAAAAGCTCAGTTATGAACTGCCGGATGGGGTGTTAAAGGTGACATCACCTCTGACAAAGGGGGAGCATGTACGTCTCGTCCAAAAAGCGCTTGCTGCTGTGTATTTTTATCCTGACAAAACAGCTGTAGACAAGGGCATTGATGGCGTTTATGGGGAAAAAACAGCCAATGCCGTCGCGCGATTTCAACTAATGAATGGTCTAACAAGTGATGGGGTATACGGTCCTAAAACAAAAGTGAAGCTGCTTCAACTATTAAATCAGTAAGTCTTTCTTTTTGGCCGCTTGAATGACGGCTTCACTCTTTTCATGTAATCGGCAGACATATGGGGATGGCTTAAATTCAGCAAACTGAACATATCTCAATTGTTTAAGTTTCTTTTTCATATTGGCACCTCAATCGTTGCAGCAGTTGGTTTTATTGTATGCAAGTAGATGTGAAAACGGAAGTAGGACGCGGATGAAGTTCCGCGTCCTTTAGTGTAATCAAGCTTTTTTATTTTTATACTCATCTAGGAGCTGTTCATTCTTTTTGAAAATACGCTCCGTATGGGGACTTACTTTGTAATCAGCCATACTAATATGGCGTTTTTTCTTTAAAATCTTAAAAGGGTTTTTCTTGCGATTGTTATTATCCCCTTGAAGTGCGTGTTCCATCTTCATCACCTTCCTCTTCGTCAGGCAAGATTAGATCATAAATCGTTGTAAGTGAAGTCATTAATAAATAGTCGAATTCAGTGACAATATCCTCAGAGGTCAGCTTAATCACAAAGTGTGCATCCGCTACTGAAAACGGGATGAGAACCAATTTGCCGAAATCATCGTAATACACTTCCTGCCTGTCAAGCTTTGCTTGAATGAGCGCTCTCTGATCAAGTGTCCGCAGCAGGTCATCTTTTTGCTCCTGCTTATCATAAGTACAAAGAACTGCTTGAATATTCATTTTTTCTGCAAAAGAATAGATCAGTCGTTCAATTCCCTCTATATAAGCTTCTATACTTCCATAATATACATGGATCGGTTCGTTTTTCAATAGGTATTGGTACGTTTTTAGTTTATTGAGGTAAGAATGAAGCAGGTCGTTATTTTGTTCTAGGAGTTGATGGGTGTCGGTTTCAAGTTCATGATTTCCGAGTTTTTTAATATAGGAGCTGAGGAAAATAAAGGCATCAGTTAATGCGAAAAAAACAGCAATAATCAGGTAGTGCATCCAATCGGTGAAGATTGAAGCAGGGTCATTTGTCCAGTACACAACAGCACCCGCTACATAAATCCAATACCACGTTTTACGAATCGCAAACATCTTTTCTTTTACTTTTTGTTCAAAGCGCCATACCGCAAATACATATACAGCAAGAGCTCCTAGCAATAACCAAACAGTCAATTGAAAAAATAATAGCATGTTCTTCTCTCCCATAGACAGATGGATACTTATTTATTTCTATGGGTATGATTGGAAACCCTGCTTCATGAAAAAATGGCTTGCAGAAAAAGAGCATTTGAGAATCCAAACACAAATAAAAAAAGACCTGTTAGACAGGTCTTTGATATTAGAGAATCGCATTTAACACAAAGTATATAAGTGCCCCTAGAGTTCCCGAAATCGGTAATGTGATCACCCAAGTGACAAGCATACGTTTTGCCGTACCCCAGTTGACTCCTTTTACTCTATGTGCAGAACCTACACCTAGAATAGAAGATGAGATCACGTGAGTGGTACTAACCGGTAAGTGAATAAATGTCGCACCGAAGATAATAGCTGCACCCGTTAAGTCTGCAGATACTCCGTTTACTGGACGAATCTTCATGATTTTACCGCCGACTGTTTTAATAATCTTCCAGCCGCCGATAGACGTACCTAGTCCCATTGCAAGCGCACAAGAGAATTGTACCCAGAAAGGAATGTCGTCTGTTGTATGCAAATTACCTGCAATTAAAGCCATCGTAATAATTCCCATCGCTTTTTGCGCATCGTTTGTTCCGTGGGTATACGATTGCAATGCAGCCGTTAAAATTTGAACACGTCGGAATTGTTTATTTGTTTTTGCGAGATTGTTGTTTCGGAATACAATTTTGATAATGGTATACACGATATATCCCAAAACAAAAGCCAGGATAGGTGAAAGCAAAAGTGCTTGAATGATTTTAATGAATCCCGAATAGTTTAAAGCGCCAAAACCAGCAGAGGCAATAACAGCTCCTGCAATTGATCCGATCAGTGCATGTGAAGAACTACTCGGAATCCCGTAATACCAAGTAAGCAAGTTCCAAGTAATGGCTGCAATTAAAGCAGCCAAAATGACGACAGATCCGTTTTGAAGTGTAAAAGGATCTGCGATGTCTTTTGTAATGGACTTTGCCACACCTGTAAATGTCATTGCTCCTAAGAAGTTCATGAACGCTGCCATAATAATAGCATGTCTAGGCTTTAACGCTTTTGTTGAAACTGAAGTGGCAATGGCATTTGCTGTATCGTGGAATCCGTTAATGAAATCAAAAGCAAGTGCACAAATGACAATAAGTATGGTAAGGATGAGTAATGTATCCATGTTTAACTAACCCCGTTACGCATTCTTCATAATGATTGTTTCTAGATTGTTGGCAACACTTTGACAGGAATCTGCGATTTCTTCAAGTGTTTCGTAAATTTCTTTGTATTGAATGACCTTAATTGGATCTGTTTCTTTTCCAAACAAGTTCTTTAGTGATTTGCGGTGAAGATTGTCACAATTATGCTCAATCTCTTTAATTTTGATTGCGTGCGGATGAATATCTTTTAAGCGATTTTCAGCCAGTAATTCAATAGTTATTAAAATTTCTTTCGCACATTCTCTGATGTAGTGGCTGAATTTGTCGATATGTTCGTCAGAGCTTGTAATTGAATAAATTTCTAATGTTGCAGAAAAATGCTCAATGCCGTCTAAAACATCGTCGAGGCTATTCGTCAATTGAAGAATGTCTTCACGTTCAATCGGTGTAATAAAGGCTTTATTCAGCTCTTTAATCATGGTATGAACATGATTATCACCTTTTGTCTCATATTCCTTCAATGTGTCAGAAAATTCTTTCAGAGTGGTTTGATTTGTTACTTTATAGCTAACAAAATACTCAGCAGTTTCATCTAAATTTTTAGCAATTTCCGTTAACAAGACGGAAAACTTGTCTTTTTTCCTTTTTAACATGTAAAAACCCTCCATTGTATAAATGAGACAATGCACACATCAAATAATTATATATTCTTTTGTCGAAAAAAAACAGGTGTAGTCGAAAATTTCTTCACTTTTTCTATTTGATCTTATTCTGACCTAAAGATGTGATCTCAACTCACCTTTTTCAGAAAGGGGAAAAGAAAGCAAAAAAGCGGACCATTTTTGGCACCGCTTAAACGTTAAGAAGCTGAATAAACAAGCTTAAATCGCTCACAAACAAGAAGCATATCTTCCTTAAATGTTAATCCGTACGATTTAAGTGCTTCTGTGAAAAATTCTTCATGTTCTTTGTACCAATAGTCATATGAAAGATCGCCTTCACCTTCTGCTTTTGCAAATGATTCAGGAACCTCATTCATTGGCATGATATCTACTTGCGTGATCTCTATGATGGCTTTTGGTTCCTCCCGGCTGTCCAAAATGACCGCATAATGACCGGGTTTTGGAAGCGGCTCTTGTTCTTTTTCGTAAAAAAGGTATCCAGAACAAGTGGCTGTTTTTTTTCCTTGTTGTACAAGGTCAAGCAAGTGATCTGGATTTGCGCCAAATGCCCAAGCAGAAACAGAGGCGTGATCAGGAGTTTTTCCTGATTTTTCTTCCCAATAAGATTCCCAAAATAAAGTGCTTTTGTGGTTCATCCTTTTTCCCCCTTTGTTATGAGTTTATTATATCGTGAAGTTTCCTACTTGAAAAACGTATGTCTTTATTACTACAAGATGTGCATGTCATATGTTTTGAAAACATGTGTTTTGTTTGGCAGATATAGGATGATAGAATGAAAAATTTTGAAATTTTAGAATAATCTATTGTATTCTGGTCAAGAAGTCGGTAAGGTCAAAGTAAGAATATGGAAGGGGTGTTGTTCATGAAACGCATTTCTCTAACTGTTTTGTCCATATGTCTGTTTGTTTTCTCGTTTTTTCTGCCGGTCAGCCAAGTCACTGCAAACGAAACTCATGGGAATAAAGTAGCTGTTGGCAAAGATGGGATGGTGGCTACTGCACATCCGCTTGCATCGGAGATTGGTGCTGACGTATTGAAAAAAGGTGGGAACGCAGTGGATGCTGCTGTTGCCATTCAGTACGCACTTAATGTAACAGAGCCAATGATGTCTGGAATTGGCGGCGGCGGATTTATGATGGTTTATGATGGGAAGACAAAGGAAACATCCATCATCAATAGCAGAGAGCGAGCACCACAGGGCGCAACACCTGACATGTTTTTAACAGATGATGGAAAAGTGATTCCGTTTGCTGAGCGATCTACACATGGAAATGCGGTAGGTGTTCCAGGGACTGTAAAAGGTCTTGAAGCTGCATTAGATAAGTGGGGTACTCGTTCTATGAAGGAATTGATTGAGCCCTCCATTCAACTTGCAGAAGATGGTTTTGAAATTGATTCTGTCTTGGCAAAAGCGATTGATGATCATCAAGCAAAATTGAAAAAAACGGCCGCAGCGCCAATTTTTCTTCCAAATGATCAGCCGCTCGAAGAAGGAGATCTGCTTGTCCAGCCAGGTCTTGCAAAAACATTTAAACTTATTGCGAAAAAAGGAAGCAAAGCGTTTTATGAAGGAAAAGTAGCAAAGGCACTTGCAAATACAGTTCAAGATTTTGGCGGGACGATGACTTCAAAAGATATCAAACGTTATGAAGTCAAGACTGACAAGCCAATCTGGGGAGACTATAAAGGATATCAGCTTGCAAGCATGCCACCACCAAGCTCAGGCGGGGTGTTTATGCTACAAATTCTCAAAATACTTGACCATTTTAACCTGTCTCAGTATGACCCCAAATCATTCGAAAAATATCAGCTTCTTGCTGAAACGATGCACCTCTCCTATGCTGACAGAGCCGCATATGCCGGCGACCCCGAATTCGTAGATGTTCCACTAAAAGGACTATTAGACGATGATTACATTTCAGAAAGAGCCTCTCTCATTCAATTAGATCAAATGAATCGCAGCCCGAAAGAAGGAGATCCTTGGGCATATGAGGATGAAAAAAATCCATCCCCAATTGTTCCTCAGCCAGAAGATAAAACCATTGGTGAGACGACCCATTTTACTGTTGCAGATCAGTGGGGAAATGTTGTGTCATTCACCACTACCATTGAACAATTATTTGGTACAGGGATTCTTGTTCCAGAGTATGGATTTTTCTTAAATAATGAACTAACTGATTTTGATGCACGACCTGGCGGTGCAAATGAAGTCCAGCCAAATAAACGTCCATTATCAAGTATGACCCCGACGATCATTTTTAAAGATGGAGAGCCTGTCATGACTGTTGGATCTCCTGGTGGAACGACGATCATTGCTTCTGTTTCACAGACGATTCTCAATTTACTTGAATATGACATGGAGCTTCAGGATGCGGTAGAAGAGCCAAGAATCTACACAAACAGCTTAACTTCGTATCGTTATGAAGTAGGTGTCCCTCTAGATGTAAGAACAAAGTTAAATGATATGGGTCACCAGTTTGGCAGTTCACCTATTGATATAGGGAATGTGCAAGCTTTACTGATTGATCGAAAAGCAGGGACATTTACTGGAGTAGCTGATTCAACGAGAAATGGAACTGCTGTTGGTGTCAATCTAAAGGTAGCTGCAGATCAATAGCATTTCCCGGGAAAAGAAGCGCCTCATCAAGAAGGCGTTTCTTTTTTTCATTAAAATAAAAACACAGTTGACACCTGTGAATAGTTTGAATAATATATAGACTAACATCAATCATACATAGCTGATCGGACAACCGAAGGCTCTTGGCATTGACGTACAGGACTTTTTTGTACTTCAATCGCTGAGGGCCTTTTTTGCGTATAGAACTGAAAACGGCAAGGTTGGTGTCACTATTCAATGTGAAAGGGAGCGGATAACGTGAAAAAATGGATATGGATGTCTATTGCGATCACACTTTTCATCATCACAAGTGCTGCATGCTCAAATGCGAATGAAGCCTCAAATCAAAAGGGAAAGGTTGAGCTTTTGAATGTGTCATACGATCCTACCCGTGAATTGTATCAGGAATACAATCAAGCCTTTCAGACTTATTGGAAAGACAAAACCGGTGAAGATGTGACAATCCAGCAGTCTCATGGAGGGTCAGGTAAGCAGGGGAGATCGATTATTGATGGACTCGAAGCAGACGTGGCTACACTTGCTCTTGGGTACGACATTGATGCCATTGCAGATCGAGGGCTACTTTCAAAGGATTGGCAAAAAGAATTTCCGAATCAGTCCACACCTTATACGTCTACTATTGTGTTTCTTGTGAAGAAAGGGAACCCCAAAAATATTAAAGACTGGGATGACTTGATTCAGCCAGGTGTATCTATCATCACACCAAATCCAAAAACGTCAGGCGGTGCAAGATGGAATTATTTAGCCGCATGGGCATATGCCGATAAAACCTTTCATGGGGATGAAGAAAAAACGAAGGATTTTGTGAAAAAGTTATATGAGCATGTCGAGGTGCTCGATTCAGGTGCTCGTGGCGCCACAACAACTTTTGTCGAGCGCGGTCTTGGTGACGTGTTAATTGCTTGGGAAAATGAAGCCTATTTGACACTGCATGAATTAGGCAAAGACAAATTTGAGATTGTCAGTCCTTCCATTAGTATTCTAGCAGAGCCGCCCGTTGCCGTTGTCGACCAAAATGTGAAACGAAAAGGAACAGAGAAAGTGGCAAAGGCTTATTTAGATTATTTGTATTCTAAAAAAGGACAGGAAATTGCGGCGAAAAACTATTATCGACCAAGAAATCAAGAAGTGCTAAACAAATATAAAGATCAATTTAAAGAAATTGATATGGTGACCATTGATCAGGCATTTGGCGGATGGCGAAAGGCGCAGAAAAGATTTTTTGATGATGGCGGATTATTTGATCAAATATATAGCGGACAAAAATAGGGGGCGACGTGATGAAGAAAGGCTATGCTGCCGCCAATAAAAGAAAACGTGTATTGCCTGGATTCGGGCTGAGTCTCGGAGTGACACTTGTTTATGTCAGTGCGATTGTCGTGATTCCTTTATCTATGGTATTTATTTGGACGGCTTCATTAGGAGCAGAAGGAATTTGGAATGTCTTTAGTGATGCGCGGGTGCTAAAGTCGCTGCAGCTTACGGTTACGACTTCTTTTGCAGCTGCACTCATCAATGCAGGTTTCGGTGTACTGATCGCATGGGTTCTCACGCGGTACTCGTTTCCAGGAAAGAACATCCTGGATGCCCTCATCGATTTGCCGTTTGCTCTTCCAACGGCAGTGGCTGGCATCGCTTTGACGACTCTTTATTCTCCGAATGGGTGGATTGGGCAATTTTTGCATGTGAAGGTGGCATACACCCCGCTCGGGATTATTTTGGCACTGATTTTTATTGGCATTCCATTTGTCATAAGAACGGTTCAACCGGTCATTGAGGGGCTTGAGCAGGAAGTGGAAGAGGCCGCAGCCATACTTGGTGCTACAAGAAAACAGACCTTTTTTCATGTACTGCTGCCTGCCTTGTTTCCAGCGGTGATGACTGGATTTTCTCTTGCATTTGCAAGAGCACTCGGTGAATATGGCTCCGTTGTGTTTATAGCGGGAAATATTCCGTTTAAAACAGAGATTACACCACTGATGATCATGTCTAAGCTTGAACAGTATGATTATCAAGGTGCCGCAGCCATTGCCTGTTTCATGCTGCTCTTATCATTTGTCATTTTGTTATTGATTCACGGATTGCAGTGGTTTGTCGAGCGAAAAACAAGTGGAAGTGAGGTGAGATGATTGGAAAGGGAGCTTCTTAAAGAGCACCGCATCAAGTACAGGAGTCCTGTGACGGAATCAAAAGCGGTGAAGCGTATGTTGATTAGTGTGGTGTATGCTTTTTTGATTTTGTTTTTACTTATGCCGTTGATTGCTGTGTTTTCAAAGGCTTTTGAGAAAGGATGGAGTTCTTATCTTCTTGCCATCTCACATCCAGACACGCTTGCGGCAATTAAATTGACTGTTTTCATTGTGATGATCACATTGCCGCTTCAAATGATTTTTGGGATCAGTGCTGCTTGGATCATCACAAAATTTCATTTCCCGGGAAAACGTTTGTTAACGACTGTCATTGATCTTCCATTTGCGGTGTCACCTGTCATTGCAGGACTTGTATTTGTACTTTTATTTGGTTCAAATGGACTTTTAGGACCGTGGCTTTTAGCAAATGGATGGAAAGTGATTTACTCTGTACCGGGGATGATTCTTGCGACCATCTTTGTGACATTTCCTTTTGTTGCGAGAGAGTTAATTCCGTTTATGCAAAATGAAGGCATTCATGAGGAAGAAGCATCGCTTACGCTTGGTGCCAGTGGGTGGAAGACCTTTTTCCTTGTGACACTTCCAAATATAAAATGGGCCCTTTTTTACGGCGCCATTTTAGCAGGGGCAAGGGCGATTGGTGAATTTGGTGCAGTGTCAGTTGTATCCGGTCATATCCGCGGAATGACAAATACAATGCCGCTTCATATAGAAATTCTATACAACGAGTATCAATTCCAAGCTGCTTTTGCCGTGGCCTCTCTCATGGCGTTTGTAGCGGTCATCACATTAATCATCAAGCAGATCATTCAGCAGAGAGATCACAGGCTTGGCAAGCGTTCAAAATAAATGGAGGGATCAGCCTTGGGGATTACAGCGAAACAAATATCAAAGCAATTTGGGCAGACGAAGGTTTTGCAAAACGTGGATTTGACGATCGGAAATGGGGAATTAATATCCTTACTAGGACCATCTGGATCAGGTAAGACGACTTTATTAAGAATTATTGCAGGGCTTGATGATGCGAATACAGGGCAGATCTTATTTGGAGAACAAGATTATACTCACATTCCAGTGCGAAAACGGCAAATTGGTTTTGTCTTTCAGCAATATGCGCTTTTTCGAAATATGACGGTATTTGATAATGTGGCTTATGGATTGAAGATGAAACCTAGAGGAGAAAGGCTGCCTAAAAAAGACATCAAAGAGCGGGTGCATGAGCTGCTGAAAGTTGTTCAATTAACGCAGTATGAACACCGTTATCCAGAGCAGCTGTCAGGTGGACAAAAGCAACGTGTAGCACTCGCACGTGCTCTAGCCGTTAAACCGAAAGCTCTTCTCTTAGATGAACCTTTTGGTGCACTAGATTCAAAGGTGAGAAAAGAATTAAGACATTGGCTGAAAAAAGTTCATCAAGAATTTCAAATGACGACCATCTTTGTGACGCATGATCAAGAAGAAGCGTTTGATATCGCTGATCGTGTTGTAGTGATGAATGAGGGCAGAATCGAAAAAATCGGCACAAAAAAAGAAATGACAGAGCAGACAGACAACCTTTTTGTAGCTGAATTTTTAGATATAGGAAGCCATATTTAACAAGAAGTTGATGTGATGTAATGAAAGAGATGCGGCAAAAAGCTGCATCTTTTTTTATAAAAATTTTCCTAGGAACATTGACTTATAATTTCGAATATTATAATATCTTTACAAAGGTAACAGTATTGAACATTTTATAAAACATCTATTTGTAAGCGCTTTACAAAAGGTTCTATTTTAAAATGTTCATTCTTTTTGTTACATGTGTTCATATTTATACCAAATGAAAGGGGTGGTTGTTTGAACAGCTTGTTTGAGTTAGATCAACAGCTGATTGAGCTGCAATACGAAGCATCTTCAAGTGAGGAGGTGACTGCCTATTTAGCAGAAAGGTTAGAAACTGGAGGGTATATTAAATCGAGCTTTTTACCAGCAGTGCTTGAAAGAGAAAAAACATATCCGACCGGTCTTCCTCTTGCGACCTTTGGGGTGGCCATTCCCCATACAGATCCTGAACATGTAAACAAACCGGCGATCAGTGTAGCGACATTAAAGGAACCTGTTATTTTTCATAAGATGGGAAGCCCTCATGAGACAGTTCAAGCCAAAATTGTGTTCGTTCTGGCAATCTCTGAACCTAGTAAGCAGCTCGTGATGTTAGAGAAACTGATGACGCTTTTCAGAAAAGAAGAAGTAATGACAAGTTTATCTCAGATGACATCGTATGAAGAAGCCGTTGATGTACTTCAAAAAGAATTAAACCAATAGCTATTCACGACATAATGTAAGCGCTTTATCTAAAATCAGGAGGTGGATGTATGATCAAGCAAGCCGTCGATTTTATCTTAGACTTAGGGCCAACAATTATGCTCCCAATTATTATGACGTTATTCGGTATGATTTTAAGGCAAGGATTTAAAAAATCCTTCCGTGCAGGTATTACGATCGGAATTGGATTTGTCGGGGTCAATCTTGTCATTAATTTACTCGTAAGCGGTCTTGGACCAGCAGCCAAAGCCATGGTCAATTCTCTTGGATTAAAGCTTGATATTTTAGATGTCGGCTGGCCGATTGGAGCCGCTATTTCATTTGGTACACCTGTTGCCCCTTTAATGATTCCTCTTGTGCTCTTGTTAAATGTTATTTTGCTGTCTGTTAACTTTACGAAAACATTGAATGTGGATATTTGGAATTTCTGGCATTTGATTTTCGCTGCTTCTGTTACTTACTACGCTTATCATAATATGTTCTTAGCCCTTGCCGTTGGTTTAATCGTTTCTGCGATTACACTAAAACTCGCCGATTGGACGGCACCGACGATTGAACACCATTTCGGATTAAAAGGCGTATCGATGGCTCATGCTGAAACGGTCAACTTCGCTCCGCTGATGTATGCGTCAAACCGCGTGATTGATAAAATCCCTGGTTTAAACAAAATTCATGCGGATCCAGAAACTTTGAAAAAACGTTTTGGCATCTTTGGTGAACCGCTTGTGATGGGTCTTATACTTGGTATCATTATTGGTCTTCTTGGCGGCTATGATGCAAAAGGTGTCATGACTCTTGGAATTCAAATGGCTGCAGTGCTTGTGTTAATGCCAAGAATGGTTGCTTTATTAATGGAAGGACTTATTCCAATCTCTGAGGGTGCTCGTTCTTATATTCAAAAGCGTTTCCCTGGAAAAAATGTCTATATTGGTTTGGATACAGCGATTGTCATTGGTCATCCAGCGAATATGGCTGTAGCCCTTTTGATGGTGCCAATCACCATTTTGCTCGCTGTCGTCCTTCCTTACAATGGCATGCTGCCGTTTGCAGACTTATCGGTTCTGCCATTTACAGTCGTATGGGCAGTAGCAGCCGCTCGTGGGAATATTATTCGCGGCCTCATTAACAGTATTTTTACTTTAATGATTGTCTTCTTCATTGCAACGAACCTTGCACCACTCGCCACAACAATGGGGAAAGCAGTTGGTTTCGACTTCCCAGAAGGGGCAAATATGATCTCTGGTATCGATCTTGGTTCACACGTCATTCCTTGGATCATGGTGAGACTTCTTGATCCGAGCAATCCTTACTTCATTGCAGCGATTGTCTGTGCACTGGCATATGCGCTTCTTTGGTACTGGGTGCGAAATGATATTAAAAAGCAGTATGCAAAAGAAATGGGCTTAGATCAGAAAGATCAATAAACGAGCTGGAGGGATTCTCATGGCAAAAAAAATATTAGTATCTTGCGGAACGGCAGTTGCTACGTCAACGGTTGTGGCAAAAAAGGTAGAAGAGACATTAAAGGAAAAAGGATACGATGTCATCGTTGAACAGTGTAAGGCATCTGAGGTTCCGCAGAAAGCGGAGGGTGCTGATTTAATTGTGACGACAACGCCTGTTAGTGATACAAAAGGAACGCCTGTGATTCAAACGTTATCTTTTTTAACGGGATTTGGCATTGAAGAAGATATTGAAAAAATTATCGATCATATTAAGTGAACGATGATTGCGTGGAGGAGCTGCGAAAGCTCCTTCCATGTCATTTGAAAGGAGGAGCTCTCATGCAGCAGCATGCTTATAGCCGAACGTCTGCCATGTTTTCTATTTTCCTTCCGGCCTTGTTAATATGTGTGTTTTTTCTCTGGTCTCTTTATACGTTGATGTCGGCAGGACCTGAGCCATTAGCTGTGTTAGGTGTCTATACGCTGCCTATCCTTATGCTTTCTAGCATCACTGGCCTGAATCAGCCAACGAATATCATGATTAGTGAAGATGAGCTGAAAATAGGTGCTTTTGGCAGGTGGCACACATATGCCGTGTCCGATATTAAAGGAAAATTGTTTTTAAAACCATATCCTCATATCGGGAAAGTATATGTCAGAGTGGGACCTGCGCGAATATTTGGCGGACGCTACTGGATTTCAAGTGAGATGAGTGAGTACAAGCAGCTCGTTCAATCCTTGCAGAGTCTTGCGACATGTGATGAAAAGGAGGATGCGGCTAAATGAAATCAGCTGTCTTTTATTCTTCAGAGGACATTCGTTACGAGGAGCGGAAGCGGCCAGCCATTGGTGATGATGAAGTATTATTAAAAATGCGTGCCTGCGGGTTATGTGGGACGGATATTTATAAAGCGACACATGAGACGGTACCTCCTGGCACAGTGCTAGGGCATGAAATCGCTGGTGACATTATCGAAACAGGCCGTCACGTCACACATGTTCAAACGGGAGACAGGGTGTATGTAGCGCATCATGTCCCTTGTTTCACTTGTGACTTTTGTCAAAGAGGATTTTATACAATGTGCCCGCAATTTGCAGCCACAAATGTAGAGCCGGGCGGTTTTTCGGAATATATTCGTGTTCCTGCTTTACATGTGAAGCATACAATGGGCAAACTCCCACATGACGTCTCATATGAACAAGGAGCGATGGTCGAACCGGTTGCCTGCTGTCTTCACGGCTTTGAAAGGGCGCCCGTTCATCCTGGAGATTCGGTCTTGATTCTTGGAGCGGGGCAAATTGGCTGCATTCAATTACAGCTTGCCAAATATTATTTGGCTGGAAAAGTGATGATCACAGACGTAAATGAGAACAGGCTCCTTCAAGCAAGAAATCTTGGGGCGGACGTCGCCTTTCATCCAGCATCTGAGCCAGTAGAAAACCGCGTCATGAAAGAAACAGATGGAAAGGGAGCGGACCTTGTCATTATTTCTGTGGGGAGCAGTGCGCTTTTAAAAGAAGCATTTCAAGCTGTTGCAAGAGGCGGAACGATTTTGGTCTTTGCTCACTTTCCGAAAGGGGATGTCTCCATTCCAGCAGAACGTTTTTTCCATGATGAAGTAAAAGTAGTCGGAGCTTATTCCTCGCATCCATACCATTATCGTGAAGCGCTAGAGCTCTTAAAAGCAAAGGTCGTTCATACAGAAAAAATGGTGACGCATCGATATCCATTAAGTCAGCTTCGTCAGGCGATAGAATGCGCTAGGCATCCAGAAGGTGAAAGCGTCAAAATCATGATGTATCCAGATGAATGAGAATGTACGAGATGGAGAGAAAGAGAAGGTCTTTGGAAAAGGGCTTTGCCTTTCTCTTTTTTTCTGAAAAAAGATGAAAACGCTTAAAAAATAAACGGAAATACTTGACTTCAATGAGAGTTAAACGTATGATAATTACAAATGTAACACATAAGAACAAATGTAAAGGGGAGAGAAGAAATGCAAAAACAAATCACTTTGCCTGAACAGATTAGTCATGAGAAATTAGCAGATTTATATAAACAAATGTGGTTAGTAAGATATTTTGATGAAAAGGTCGATCAATTCTTTGCTAAAGGATTAATCCATGGAACGACCCATTTATGTGTTGGACAGGAAGCATCGGCTGTTGGGTCTATTGCTGTGTTAAAGGATGAAGATAAGATTGTCAGTACACACCGCGGACATGGTCACTGTATTGCAAAAGGTGCAGAGGTCAATAAAATGATGGCTGAACTATTCGGACGTGAAACAGGTTACTGCAAAGGAAAAGGCGGTTCCATGCATATTGCCGATTTAGAAAAAGGAAACCTTGGGGCAAATGGAATTGTTGGCGGCGGTATTCCGCTTGCAACTGGTGCGGCGCTCACGTCCAAGATGAAAAAGGAAGGCTTTGTGGTCCTTTGTTTCTTCGGAGACGGCGCTACAAATGAAGGCAGCTTCCATGAAGCGCTGAATCTTGCTTCCATTTGGGATTTACCTGTTGTGTTTATTTGTGAAAACAACCAATACGGCATGTCTGGTCCTGTGAAAGAAATGATCAACATTGAAGACATCTCAACAAGAGCCAAAAGCTACGGAATGCCAGGGAAAACAGTTGATGGAAATGACATGGTTGAAATCATGAATACAGTAGATGAAGCGGTAAGCCGTGCAAGAGCTGGAGAAGGGCCATCACTCATTGAAATGAAAACGTATCGCTGGAAGGGTCACTCAAAGAGTGATGCGAAAAAATACCGTACACGTGAAGAAGAGACAGAATGGAGACAAAAAGACGGAATTAAACGCTTTAAGTCACTCTTAATGGAGCTAGATGTTCTGACAGAAGAACAGGCTGCTCGTTTACAAGAAGAAGCGAAGCAAGAGATCGAGGCATCTGTTGAATTTGCGAAAAATAGTAAAGAACCATCAATTGACACACTATTAGAGGATGTATACGCCTAATTAGGAGGGGAATCACGTGACAAACACGACAGTGAGAGAGATTTCATATTTAGAAGCCGTTCGAGAAGCAATGAGTCAGGAAATGAGAAAAAATCAAGATGTCTTCATTTTAGGTGAAGATATCGGCGTATACGGTGGCGCATTTGGTGTCACGCGCGGGATGATCGAGGAATTCGGTCCAGAACGCGTCCGCAATACGCCGATTTCAGAGGCTGCCATCGCAGGAGGCGCAGTCGGAGCGGCTTTGACAGGGATGCGTCCGATTTTAGAACTACAATTCTCTGACTTTATTACAATTGCAATGGATCAGCTTGTAAACCAAGCAGCGAAAACACGTTACATGTTTGGCGGAAAAGGGAAAGTGCCGCTTGTTGTCAGAACACCAGCAGGTTCCGGGACAGGTGCCGCAGCGCAGCACTCCCAAAGCTTAGAAGCGTGGATGGCTCATATTCCTGGACTAAAGGTGGTTCAGCCTTCAACAGCTTATGATGCAAAAGGACTTTTAAAAGCAGCAATGGATGATGACAACCCTGTCATTTTCTATGAACACAAGCTTTTATATAAAACAATTGGTGAAGTACCAGAAGAGCAGTATTCGATTCCTTTAGGGAAAGCGGATGTGAAGAGAAGCGGAAAGGACGTCACAATTGTCGCAACAGCCATTATGGTGCACAAAGCGCTCGAAGCAGCGAAGGAACTAGAAGCGGAAGGAATCGATGTCGAGATCATTGATCCGAGAACGCTCGTCCCATTAGATGAAGAAACCATTATTGAATCTGTGAAAAAAACAGGCAAATGTATCGTTGTGCATGAGGCAGTGAAACGCGGCGGCTACGGCGGAGAGATTGCGAGTATGATAGCGGAGAGTGAAGCCTTCGACTATTTAGATGCACCTATTAAACGACTTGGCGGTCTTGCCGTCCCAATACCGTACAACCCAACGCTGGAAAAAGCAGTCATTCCACAAGTGCCAGATATTATTGAAGCAGCAAAAGAGCTCGTGCGCTCTTAAGTAAAGGGGAGAAGATCATGCCAAAAGAGATATTTATGCCGAAGCTAAGCAGTACGATGGAGATCGGTACCTTGCTTCAATGGTTTAAAGAAGAAGGAGATTCGGTTGAAATCGGTGAGCCTCTATTTGAAATTATGACAGACAAAATCAATATCGAGGTTGAAGCCTATGATGATGGCGTTTTTCTAAAGAAATATTACGAAGCAGATGATCAGATTCCAGTCAATGCTGTCATTGGATATATCGGAGAGGCAAATGAGCAGGTACCGAGCGAGCCACCAGCGCAGTCAGATGAAGCATCTTCTGAAGACAGCGGAACATCATCGACATCTGAACCATCTGTTTCGACTGACGTTGAACCAACGGTGGGTGAGAAAGTACGCGCAACACCTGCAGCGAGAAAAACGGCAAAAGATCATCAAGTAGCCATTCACGAAGTATCTGGTACAGGACCAAAAGGCAGAATTCAAAAACGGGATGTCGAAGCGGCCCTTCATACGAGCGAGGAAGGTCAGCGAGTATCACCACTTGCAGGAAAAGTGGCTGCTCGTGAAGGGATCGACTTAGCGAATGTTGCTGGTTCTGGCGTCCACGGAAAAATCATGAAGAGTGATGTGACAGCAGCAGGCGCACAAAAGGCAGAAGCTGCTCCAGTAAGAACACAAAAACTAGTCGGGATGAGAAAAGTGATCGCAGATCGCATGTCACAAAGTGCCTTTACAGCGCCGCACGTCACATTAACAAGTGAAATTGATATGACAAAAGCAAAAGAAGTACGCAAACAGCTGCTCCCAGCGATAGAAAAAGAGACAGGCTACAGATTGTCGTTTACAGAAATCATCATCCATGCGGTCAGCAGTGTCCTCACGCGCCATCCGCAAATCAATATGACGTTTGAACAAAATGAGCTCCATTTCCATGAGGATGTGCACATTGGTCTTGCGGTTGCTGTGAAAGACGGCCTAATGGTTCCGGTCATCTCTCATGCAAATCAAAAAGGGCTGAAACAGCTCACAAAAGAAGCAAAAGAAATTGGTCGAAATGCACGCGATCAAAAGCTGCTGCCAGACCAGTTGAAGGGGTCTACATTTACCATTAGTAACTTAGGGATGTATGCCATTGATACGTTTACCCCAATTATTAATCAGCCGGAAGTGGCGATTTTAGGCGTTGGACGCATTCAAGAAAAACCTGTAGTGATCGATGGAGAAATTCAGGTGCGGCCAATGATGGGTGTCAGCTTATCATTTGATCATCGAGTGGTAGATGGTGCACCAGCAGCGGCCTTTTTAACAGACCTTAAAAAAGTGCTTGAACAACCATTTGAATTGCTAATGTAGGAGATGAATCGGATGACAAAAACGTATGATCTGACAGTCATTGGCGGAGGGCCTGGCGGATACACTGCCGCCCTTCAAGCCGCTGAACGTGGACACAAGGTTGCATTGATTGAAGAGGATTTTCTAGGGGGTACTTGTTTAAATCGAGGCTGTATCCCTTCAAAGACACTGCTCAAACATGCAGAAGTCATTGAATCAATTGAGAAAGCAAAAAGCTGGGGAATCGAAACAGGTGAGATGGTTCTTTCTTTCGATAAAATGAGAAAACGTAAAGATGATGTCATCGAAAAACTCAGGGGCGGAATCGCCTTTTTATTAAAGCAAGGAAAGATTGATGTATATAACGGCAGAGGGACAGCTGTGACAAAAAATCGCATTGACATTGAAAAACAAGATGGGTCAGAAACGATTGAAACAAAAGAGCTGATCATTGCCACTGGCTCATCACCTGCTATTCCGCCTATTCCAGGGCTCAAAGAGATTCAATTTGACACAAGTGATACGATCTTTGACATCCCAGATATTCCTGCATCTGTCGTCATTATTGGCGGGGGTGTGATTGGTCTTGAGCTGGCCTGTATCTTCCAGAGTCTCCAATCAAAAGTCACCATTATAGAAGCCGCTCCGTCGATTATTCCGCAGGAAGATGAAGAAGCGTCGAAATTACTAGAAAAAGAATTGAAGAAAAAAGGCATCCATATCGCAAAGAAAACGACGGTGACAGAGGTAACAGAAAGCGAAGGAGTCAAAGCGATTCATGCGACAGACGATAAAGGAGAGACGCACATCTTTACGGCTGAAAGACTGTTAGTTTGTGTCGGAAGAAGACCAAATGTATCTGCTGTCAGTCAGCTGGATCTTCAGCTGGATGGCCCTTTTATTAAAGTAAACGACGAGATGAAGACAAGTGCTGAAGGTGTATATGCAATTGGCGATGTAGCCGGCGGCTATCAGCTCGCTCATGCGGCGATGGCAGAGGCAGCCGTTGCAGTTAGCAATATATGCGGCGAGCCTGAAAGAATGAATCACGACATCGTTCCTAGATGTATTTATACATTGCCAGAGGTAGCGAGTGTTGGGCTGACTGAGAAAGAGGCGAAAGCGAAAGGGCTGAACGTTCGGGCAGAGCGATTTGATTTAGCTGCAAGCGGAAAAGCGTTGGCAGCAGGTGTTCAAACAGGTTTTATTAAACTCGTGTACGATACCGTTTATGGTGAAGTCATTGGCGCTACAATGGTTGGTCCGCATGTAACGGAGATGATATCAGAGGCTTCCTCATTTATGTATTTAGAAGGAACAGCTGAAGAGATGGCCAAAATGATTCACCCGCATCCTACCATCTCAGAAGGCTTTTATGAAGCAGCTCTTGATATTGTGAGTAAGCTGAGAAAATAAATGCCAAACAAGGGATAGGGAGGAGATCCGTGTGCACGTCCAGCTTCATCAGAAAGTGGCACTTGTGACAGATAGCACAGATGGATTTGGAGAAGCCATCTGCCTGGCTTTGGCCCGGGCAGGTGCACATGTTTTCATACACGCTTTTCGTGATGAATCAAAAGCAAAGTCGATTAGCAAAGACATTGAAAAATTAGGCGGCCAATCGACTGTTGTCATCAATCCGCTTGAGACACCGCGTGATGCTACGCTTATGCTAAGACAAGTCATCGATACATGCGGCAAGCTTGATATTTTAGTCAACCAAGCCGAGCAAAAAGCAGATGGGGGGATTGATGACGTAAGTCCTGAGATATGGGTCGATGAAGTGGAAAGATCCGTAAATACAGTCTTTCTTTCCAGTCAAGCCGCTGTGTGGCATATGGTGGATCAGAAGCAGGGCTGCATTATTAATATTTCCTCATCAGGGAGCATAACAGGTGACGGTGGGATCTCACATGCTACATCAAATAGTATGTTGAATGCCATGACAAAAGGATTAGCGCGCGAATTTAAAGACAAAGGCATTCGGGTATTGGCTCTACTTCCGCCGCCTCTCCATTTGCTTCCTGACAAAGAGCAAATCAAGGAGACGGTGGCTCATATGACGGTTTTCTTAAGTACATCGTACGGTGCATTTACAGATGGAGCAGCGATTATGCTTGATGGGGGTGAGAGCGCTGGCTAATCAACAAAAACCAGTTCTCATCGTAGGTGGTGCCCAAGGGATCGGCAAAGAAATTGCTCAGCGTTTTTTAAAAGAAGGGCATCGTGTAGCTGTGTCAGATATAGATGAACAGGGACTTTCGCTTTTAAAACAACAGCATCCTCAGCTGCTGACGTTCCAAGCTGATGTTTCATCGTGGGAAAGTGTTCAGCAGATGACGTCAGCAGCTGAAAGGGAGCTGGGTGGCATTGGGCATCTTGTCTATTCAGCAGGAATGACGAAATCCCTTCCTTTTTTAGAGGTTGATTTTTCACTTTGGAAAAAGACACTGGCTGTGAATCTATATGGTCTTTTCTACTGCATCAAAGCATTAGCACCCTATCTATGTGAGCGGAAAGAAGGCAGCGTTGTCATTATTGGATCAGGATCTGCGATAACAGGCTCTGGCGGCGGCATCCAGTATTACGCGTCAAAAGCCGGGGCATTTGGTCTCATGCGTTCGCTTGTAAAGGAATTGGGTTCCCATCATGTCCGCATCAATGTCATTGCACCGCGCGTCATTGAATCTCAGATGCTTGATACGCTCTATCCGACTGAGCTTGAGAAAAGTCAGCTTCGATCCCTTATTCCTATCGGGAGATTAGGAAAACCAGAAGATATTGCTGGAGTCACTTTATTTCTCGCAAGTGACGAGGGAAGCTATTTGCACGGACAGATACTCTTATTAGATGGCGGGAGAACGTATCAGCCTAAATATAGCGAGGGAAAAAGAGCGGAGAGTTAATCGCTCTTTTTTTATTTTCATAACAATTGTTCCAATTAGAAACGAATGTTTGGTATACTGGTAATCATAGTATATTAAAAGGATGATGTCACATGCTGAATTGGGAAGAAAGACGACAGCTCGTCAAGGTTGCTCATCTTTATTATACAGACGGGTGGACGCAGCAGGAGATTGCAAAAAAGCTCAATGTCTCAAGACCAGTCATTTCAAAGCTCTTACAAAAAGCAAAAGATGTGGGAATCGTTGAAGTGTACATTAAAGACGAAAGTATTCATACAGTGGAACTTGAAAAGCAGCTGGAAACGACCTTTCAATTAACGGATGCTGTCGTTGTCCCAAGTGTCGGGACAATGTCTGAGATGGTCAAACGGGCAGTTGGTCAAGCGGGCGCCTATTATCTTTCTAAAAACATGAAAGGCGCTGAGAAAATCGGTATTTCATGGGGAACCACACTTGCCGAGCTCGTGAAGGAATATCCATTTGAGCGAAGAAACGATGTCAAAGTCATTCCTTTAGAGGGCGGAATGGGCAGGCAGGCGGTCGACATTCACGCGAATCAGCTGGCATATGAGCTGGCAAAGAAGATGAATGGTACGTGCTCCTATTTATATGCACCTGCGATTTTAGAAACAGAAGAATTAAAAGAGCGGCTGATGGCGATGCAGGACATAGAAGCTGTGCTTGAAGAAGGCAGAAATGTTGATATTGCCCTGATCGGTATTGGGAATCCGCATAAAGGCTCTACATTGAAAACAGTCGGTTATTTAAAAGAAGAGGATTTGTCTGGTTTAAGGCAATCAGGAGCTGTTGGTGATATTGGTTTTCGTTTCTTTGACGGGGAAGGGAAACCAGTCCAAGATGAGTTGAACCAAAAGGTGATTGGATTATCGTTAGAACAATTAAAGAACGTGAAAAAAGTCATCGCAGTTGTGGAAGGAACCCATAAGGCTGAAAGTATTTTAGGGGCTTTAAACGGCGGCTTTATTCAGGTGCTCGTCACCGATGAATTGACTGCGGCAGCTATTTTAAAGGAAGCATCTGTCCAATAAACAGCTGACAGCCATCGTATTGTATAAAAAGAGCAACATCAAACGAGAAAGGAGTTGTGTATCTTGAAGAAAACCGAAATGGAAGCAAACCTACACTGTACTCGGTGCCAAGAAGAGACCCTCCACAGCATCGTTTATGTGAATGATCAGATGAAAAGCGTTGAGTGTACAGAGTGTCATCAGAAGATCAGTGTGCAAGTCGACATCATGAAGGAATTTTACAAAGAAGTGTATGAAAAAATTGCCACAAAGCCGAAGCGGATGACGCAGGAGTATAAGGCGAATCTGAATGGATTTATTTCAAGACTCCCCATCCGGGTTTTAAGTAAGCCATACCGGCTGATGAGATATTTAAACGAATCTTATAAGGTCATTAAGCAATATAAAAAATAAAGCAGAGGCTGTCTTAGCGCTCTGCTTTATTTTGTGTTTTTTTCATGTAGTAATAAATCGGCAGTCCAGCAATGCCGATCAGCATGGAGATCAGGCAGCTTTGCCAATCGGTGATCATGGTGCTGATTAAGACAAAGAAAGAGCCGATAATTGCAATGATCGGTGTGAGCGGGTAAAGTGGTACGCTATAAGCGCGCTTCATTCCCCTGTTTTGTTTTCTTAGCTTAAAGACAGCGAAAAAGGCCATCACATAAAAGATGTAAATCATGAAAATCGAAACTTCTGACAGCTTCTCGGGATTACTGACGATCATAAACACAATGGCAATCAAAATCTGTACAAATACAGCGATCCAAGGTGTTTGAAAAGTAGGATGAATGCGTGAAATGGCTTTGGCAAACGGAATTTGTTTTCGTTCTGCCATCGCAAAAATGACACGCGGGAACGAAAGAACCTTTCCATTCAAACAGCCAAAGATACTAATGATGATTCCGATACTAATAATTTTACCGCCAATTGGACCAAAGAGCATTGTAGCAGCTGTGCTTGTTGCATTTTCACCTAGTTGAACGATTTGATCAGCTGGTAACACATGCAAAAGGGCGATGTTAATAAAGAGATAACATGCTGTGACAATTAAAATACCGCCTGCCATCGCGCGAGGAAGCAGTTTCTCTGGATTTTTCATTTCACCGCCAAGCGCTGCAAGCAAAATCCAGCCATCATAGGCGAATAACGTCGCCAAAATTGCTGCACCGAAGTTCATTTGTGCGATACTCTCATTGACGGCTGTGAAAATATGTTCATTTCCTTTCCATAAGCCAAACACAATAATTGCTGCAATTGGAACAAGCTTTCCGATCGTGGTCAGTCCTTGGACAAAACCACCGTATTTCGTTCCCATGATGTTGATCACACATAAAAAAAGAACGGTGATAATGCCAATCGTTGTAGCCCATAAAGAAGAAAGAGAAAATAAATTAGCTAATAATGAACCAAAATAAAGACCAAGAGCACCAATAATCGCTGGCCCGTAAATAATAATTTGCACCCAGCCACATAAGTAGCCCCAAAATTCACCGTATATTTCTTCAAGATAGGCATATAAACCGCCAGTACGTGGGATTTGTGTACCAATTTCAGCGACTGTGAGTCCGCCTGCAAGGGTTAAGATCCCGCCTAACAGCCATGCGAATAAGGCGATGCCTGAGCTTCCTGAATAAGAAAGGACGTTGCCAGGCTTCATAAAAACGCCAGATCCAATAATTGTTCCGATGACAAGAGATAGGGCAAAAAATAAGCCGATGTCTTGTTTTAACGCTGGTTGTTCTTTGTTCATTACACACGACCTCCTGCATCACTTTCATACGTTACTGTGACATGTATTTTGTTCATTGTAATACGATTTTAGGAAAACAAGAATTAAAAAAATTTTCTGATTTTCGTATTTGTATTTAAAAGTGTTCGTTTATTGGAGATATTAGGATGAATGTTATCTTAAAAACGAACAATATAAGAAAATTTTTGATGTAATGTTAATTTAATAGGCGGAAGCCGAACGTCCAATAAAGATGCAGCCGAATGGTTGACTTTTCTTCTAAAATGACCTATTTTATTCATAAGGATATTATCTTGAATTCGAGATATTTTATAATAGGAGTGAACACAATGAAAATAAATGGGATTCACCACGTATCAGCACTAACAGCAAATGCTCAGAAAAACGTTGATTTCTACCGCCAAATCCTTGGCTTAAAACTGGTGAAAAAAACAGTCAATCAAGATGATCCATCGATGTATCATCTATTTTATGGAGATGAGGTCGCCTCACCTGGTACAGAGCTGACGTTTTTTGAAATACCGATGCTCGCCCGCCGGTTGGACGGAACAAATGCGATCTCACGCACAGGTTTGATTGTCACTTCAGAAGAGGCACTCACATTTTGGGAAAAGCGCTTTGAAGAAAAAGGTGTAAAGAAAGAAACAGCTTCTTTAAGAGGCGGCAGACCTGCTTTGAAATTTACAGATCCAGAAGGACAGCAGCTGTTTTTGACTGTAGAACCAAACGTGCAAGATGGAGCGAAGCCACCAGTGCATGATGAGATTCCTGCTGATTTTGCGATCAGAGGTTTGGGACCAGTAGAATTAACAGTCGCAGAAGCAGATAAAACGATCAGTGTGTTAACGAGCATCCTTGGTTTCACAGAAAAAGCACGTGAACAATCAAATGATGGGGAAATCGTGACGATTTTTGAATCAGGACAAGGCGGAGCTGGAACAGAGATTCATGTCATTGAAAAAGCAGAAGGACCTGCTGAGCGATCTGGCAGAGGGAGTGTTCATCACGTAGCTTTTCGTGTAGCGGACGCAGAAGAGCTTGAAAAATGGCATGATAAAATAGCCAAAGCCGGTTTCACCAACTCTGGTGTTGTAGAACGTTTTTATTTTAAAGCCCTATATTTTAGAGAGCCAAACGGCATTTTGTTTGAAATCTCAACAGACGGTCCGGGATTTACAGTGGATGAAAGCGTGGATGAACTTGGTGATCAATTAGCACTTCCGCCATTTTTAGAGCACAAACGAGCAGAAATTGAACAAAGATTGGTCCCAATCAAGTGAACATGAAAAAAGCAGCTCAATTTTTATGAGCTGCTTTTTTCGTTAAGAACTGACTTGCTTTGATTCAGATTGTGTTAATGTCACTTGTTTTGTTTCTTCTTTTCCATTACGAACGAGTGTGATGCTGACGGTATCTCCTACTTTTGCATTCGTGTAAAGCTCGTGACGTAATTCACTGCCGGTTGTCACTTTTTTGCCATTGATGGCGGTGATGACATCCTCTGCCTTTAATCCAGCTTTTGCAGCAGGTGAGCCAGCAGCGATTTCTTTTACGTACACGCCTTTATCAAGCTGACTGCTTGTCAGTCCAAGCGTTTCCTTCTGATAAGCATCTGGTACTTGTTCGAGATCCAGCATGCTGATACCGATATAAGGTCGTTCGATTTTTCCTTTTGTGAGAAGCTGCTCTGCAATTGGTTTGACATCATTGATTGGGAGCGCAAACCCGATACCTTCCACACCTGTTTCAGAAATTTTCATACTGGTGATCCCCACAACCTTTCCGTCTGTTGTTAACAGCGGCCCGCCGCTGTTGCCAGGGTTAATGGCTGCATCTGTTTGAATGACATTAATACTGCTTTCGCCAGCTGAGGTATCCATAGAAATTGTTCGATCGACACCGCTGACAATTCCTTGCGTTACTGTTCTTGATAAATCTTCACCAAGCGGGTTTCCGATTGCGATGACGGTTTCTCCTGCACGAAGGGATGAGGAGTCTCCAAGTTCAGCGACTTTTGTAACGCCGCTGCTGCTAATTTCCACGACAGCAAGATCAGTTAGCGGATCAGAACCGACCACTTTTCCTTCCACCGTCTTACCATTATGCAAGGAGACTGTTAATTTATTTGCTCCTTCAATCACATGGTTGTTTGTTAATACATAGGCTTTACTGCCGGATTTTTTGAAAATAACCCCTGATCCGGTACCGCTTTCTTGTTCTTGACTGCTACTGTTTTGATTTTGCTGTGATCCATCAAAAGGTGTGTTCATATCGCCAAAATCTGTGGTTGTTTGACTTTGTGTTTGATAGTTTGTAATGCCGACGATGGCTGGTGATACGTTTTCGACCATATTGGAAATACTGCTGGTCGAATTGGATGTTTGTGACGCTGTTGTTTTTGACGAATTTGTACTTGTATCATTTGTCGATACAGCGGCTGTTTTCGTTGACGAATCAGTTGAATGATTTTCTGAATGCTGAGCATATGGAGTTAGAACGTAAACACCTAACGCTAACGTACCGCCTACAATCCCGCTGACAAATGGCTTCAGCCAGCCACTTGGCTTCTTCTGCTTTTGTTTCGGCTGTTCAATGGTTTGTAATTCATAAGAAGTGTGTTTTTCATCTTTGTGTTGTGTCATTAAGATCACTCTCTTTCATCGATTTTTACATGTATGTGTTCAAGATGTTTGACCGTATGTGGTGGATACTGACTTTAGCGTAAGAAAAAAGTGTGGGATAAAAATGAAAACATTGTGGGAAATTGTTAAAATAAGTAGTGAATCTAAGCAAAATAGAGGAGATTAAACTGTGGAGACTATTGGAATCATTGGATATGGAAGCATGGCAGATATGATGGTACAAAAATGGCTGGATAAAGGAGTACTTCATGCCAGTCAGTTTATGATCCATACAAGAAGTGAAACGGAGCGTCTGCAACAGCTGAAAGAGAAGAACCAGCATGTCAACATTTGCTCTTTAGATGACATCTCTGCATCATGTGATGTCGTGTTTGTTTGTGTACCACCGCTTGCTGTACTTGATGTCTTAGATCAGCTGAGCCCCGCAAAGACATCTCTTCATATCGTATCAGTGGCAGCGGCTGTCACGTTAGACAAATTAATGCAACATACGAATCAGCCGGTGTCTAGATACATTCCCACTTTGACATCAGCCGTAGGAACGGGTGTATCCCTTGTGGCGCATGGTGAAACCACTGGGCAGGAGGCACAAGAACGACTCCACCGCCTGCTTTCAGCTTTTAGTATCGTCAGGGAAGTGGAGGAGGACCGGTTTGATGCGGCGAGTAATTTGACAAGCTCTTCTCCGGGCTTTATTGCAGCAATCTTTGAAGAAATGGCGAGAGCAGCTGTTCGGAATAGTGAGCTTTCTTTAGAAGAAGCCTATGAATTTTTAACATATGCGCTGCTCGGTACAGGACAAGTTCTTGTTGAACACGGACTGACATTTGCTGAAACGGTGAACAGGGTCGCAACAAAAGGCGGGATTACAGGAGAAGGCGCTGCAGTCATCCAGCAGCAGGCACCGCAAATGTTCGATGACTTGTTTACACAAACGATGAAAAAATATGCGCAGCTAAAATCGCAAATCGATGAAGCAGACAAACACCACTAAAGACATAGCTAGTGGTGTTTTTTCTGTAAAATAAATCCTTTCGCATCAATGCTTTTGACCTGTATTACCTGAGTCTAATTTCCTTATTTTCAGACATTGTATTGAAAAATCAATCAAGTTCTCATATAATTTTTTAGAAAATTTAGAAAAATATACACAAATTTTAAGTTTAATTAAAGGGGGATGGGGATGAAGCTCTATTTATCAGTCGATATGGAGGGAATTACTGGTCTAGCTGATCATACATTTGTTGATAGCCGCCAGCACAATTATGAGCGCGGGAGAAAAATCATGACAGGTGAAGTGAACGCCTGTGTAGAAGCTCTTCTTACACATGGGGCGACCGATATTTTAGTGAATGATAGCCATTCTAAAATGAATAATCTGTTGATTGAAGAATTGCATGAGGAAGCATCTCTCATATCAGGTGATGTAAAGCCTTATTCAATGGTTCAAGGATTAGATCAAACGTATGATGCCGCTGTTTTTTTAGGCTATCATGCAAGGGCATCAATGAAAGGTGTGATGTCTCACAGTATGATTTTTGGTGTCAGACATTTTTACATAAATGATCATCCGATTGGTGAAATGGGCTTTAATGCGTATGTCGCAGGCTATTATGGTGTTCCGGTCATTCTTGTATGCGGAGACGATCAAGCGGCACTTGAAGCAGAAAAGTTAATGCCTGGCGTGAAAACAGTGGCGGTGAAAGAAACCATTTCAAGATCTGCTGTGAAATGCTTAACACCAGCGAAAGTGAGCACCCTCATCTCTCAGCAAGTGGAAGCTGCCATGAAACAAATTCATCAAATGAAGCCGCTCACGCCTCCTGAGCAGCCAGTGCTGAAAATCGAGTTTGCCAATTATGGACAAGCTGAATGGGCGAATTTAATGCCGGGTACGGCCATCATTGAAGGGACAACAACGGTGACGTACCAAGCGGAGAATATATTAGAAGCCTACCAAGCGATGCTTGTCATGACAGAGCTTGCCGCACGTACAACATTTTGTTAAGCGAGGGGGAGACAGCAGATGGCCAGCTTTTTGCTCAAGCGTTTGATTGCGATGATTGCCACGATTTTAACGATTACGACGTTAACGTTTATTTTAATGAAGGTCATCCCAGGATCGCCCTTCAATGAAGAACGAAATACAAACGAAACTGTCCAGCGAAACCTCGAAAGCTACTATCACTTAGACGAACCACTCTATGTTCAATACATGATCTATTTAAAATCCATCGTTACTTTTGATTTTGGTCCTTCCATTAAAAAGCCTTCTGAAAGTGTCAATGATTTATTGGCGAGAGGTTTTCCAGTCTCATTAGAACTTGGTCTTATCTCTATTTTGATTGCTGTCATCTCCGGCATCTTGCTCGGAATCATGGCTGCCCTCCGGCATAATGGTTTGATTGATTATATCGCCATGACGATTGCTGTTTTCGGTATATCCATACCAAACTTTATCTTTGCTACCTTATTAATTCAGCAGCTTGCTGTGAACGTAAAGCTCTTTCCTACAGCGATGTGGACAAGTCCAATGCATATGGTGCTTCCTACCATTGCACTGGCGGTAGGTCCAATGGCGATCATTGCCCGGTTAACGAGATCGAGCATGATTGAAGTGCTGTCGCAGGACTATATTCGAACTGCAAAAGCGAAAGGACTTTCCCCTTATAAAATTGTGTTTAAACATGCCCTGCGGAATGCACTTTTACCTGTTGTCACGATCCTTGGCACACTTGTCGCAAGTATTTTAACAGGCAGTTTTGTGATTGAAAAAATATTTGCGATCCCAGGAATGGGAAAATATTTTGTCGAGAGTATTAACAACCGTGACTATCCTGTCATCATGGGAACCACTGTTTTTTACAGCATCATCTTAATTACCCTTCTTTTCATTGTAGATGTGACATATCGTCTGCTTGATCCAAGGATCCAGTTGCATCAGAAAGGAGGAAAGGCATGAGTATACACCTTCAGCATGATCAAACGAATCAAGCGCATGAAGTGCCAGATGAATGGTTTGCTCCTAAAGAACAAAAGACATCTGAAGTCCATGCCATTAAAAGACCCTCACTTTCGTATTGGGCAGATACTTGGCGACGGTTAAAACAAAATAAACTCGCTATGTTTAGTTTATCGGTGCTGATTTTTCTTTTCCTCATGGCTGTATTAGGTCCACTTCTTGCGCCGAATAGTGTGACAGAACAGCGGCTTTCTATGCAAAACTTGCCACCGTCAGCTGCTCACTGGTTTGGAACAGATGAGCTTGGACGTGATGTGTTTACACGTACTTGGTACGGCGCACGCATTTCATTATTTGTGGGCGTGATGGCCGCTCTCATTGATTTTGCAATCGGTGTCATCTATGGCGGTATTGCAGGCTATAAAGGCGGGAAGTATGACCATGTCATGATGCGGATCGTCGAGGTGCTTTACGGTCTGCCGTATTTACTCGTCGTCATTTTATTGATGGTCCTGATGGGGCCTGGGCTTGTCACTATTATTGTGGCGCTCACTGTCACAGGCTGGATCGGGATGGCAAGAATCGTGAGAGGTCAAGTCCTTCAGCTGAAAAGCCAAGAATATGTCCTTGCCTCGAAAACCTTTGGCGCAAAAAGCTTGCGCATCATCCGCAGAAATTTACTGCCGAATACGATGGGACCGATTATTGTCCAGATGACGCTAACTGTACCGACAGCGATTTTTGCTGAAGCATTCTTAAGTTTTCTCGGTTTAGGGATTCAAGCCCCGTTTGCAAGCTGGGGTGTGATGGCCAATGACGCCTTGCCGACAGTGCTGTCAGATAATGGCCACTGGTGGCGTTTATTCTTTCCGGCATTTTTTATTTCGCTGACGATGTTTTGCTTTAATAATTTAGGTGATGGCTTGCAAGATGCGCTTGATCCGAAGATGAAGAGGTGATGGCGTGATGAAAAAAATGCTTCGGATTATCGATCTGCATGTTAGCTTTCGGACATATGGCGGTTCTGTTCAAGCGGTACGCGGGGTGAATGTGGATGTGTATGAAAAAGAAACCCTCGCCATTGTAGGAGAATCAGGCTGCGGAAAAAGTGTGACGTCTCAAAGTATCATGCGGCTTCTCCCTGCATACAGCGCACAAGTCGATCAAGGGGAAATTTGGTTTCGTGATCGCAACTTGCTGTCATTATCTGAAAAAGACATGCGCAGCATCCGTGGTGTCGATATCTCCATGATTTTTCAAGATCCTATGACGGCACTCAACCCGACGCTAACAATTGGGGATCAGCTGATGGAAGCTGCAAAAGTGCATCAGAAGCTGACAAAAAAAGAAGTGAAAGAAGAGGCGCTTCGTATGCTTGACTTGGTGGGGATACCGCAGCCGAAAGAGAGACTGAAGCAATATCCGCATCAATTCAGCGGTGGCATGAGGCAGCGGCTCATGATTGCAATGGCTCTTATTTGTGAGCCGAAGGTGCTGATTGCAGATGAACCGACAACTGCACTAGATGTCACCATACAGGCGCAGATTTTAGAACTATTTAAGGAGATTCAGAAAAAAACAGGCGTGACGATTATTTTAATCACACATGACCTAGGGGTCGTAGCACAAGTCGCTGATCGAGTGGCCGTCATGTACGGGGGGAAAATCGTTGAAGTTGGGACAAGGCGAGATATCTTTTACAGTCCGCAGCATCCCTATACAAAAGGGCTACTGCAATCCGTTCCAAGGCTGGATATGAAAGATGAACTCATTCCTATTGAAGGAAGCCCGCCTGATTTATTTGCCCCGCCAAAAGGATGTCCATATACCGATCGATGCCCGTCTGCGATGAAAGTGTGTGATCATATCATGCCGCATGAAACGCAGCGTTCACCTACACATGCAGTACATTGCTGGCTTCAAGATGAACGAGCGAAGCAAACGGTTTTATCTTCAACACAAAGGGGGAGTTTTTCATGAGAAAAACAGGTTGGATTCTCAGTATGTGCTTTATCGCAGTGATGCTGCTTGCAGGATGTACAGCCAATGAGCAAGCAGGCAAAGGATCTTCAAGCAAGGGCGAAGAGAAAGTTTTAACATTAAATAATGAAAACGAACCGACATCATTTGATCCGCCCATTGGTTTTAATAATGTGTCCTGGCAAGGGCTCAATAACTTAATGGAAGGATTAACGAGACTGAATGAAAAGCACGAACCATCTGCTGCCATGGCGGAAAAATGGGACATTTCAAAGGACGGAAAAACGTACACGTTCCATTTAAGGGATGGGATTAAGTGGTCAAATGGTGACCCAGTCAAAGCAAGTGACTTTGAATATGCGTGGAAGCGGCTGCTAGATCCAAAGACGGGCTCTTCTGCGGCATTCTTAGCTTATATGATTGAAGGGGGCGAAGCGTTTAACAGCGGAAAAGGGAAGAAAGAAGATGTAAAAGTCAAGGCTGTTAATGATCAAACGCTAGAGGTCAAGCTAGCATACCCGCAGAAATCTTTCTTAAATATGACCGCAAACCCTGCCTTTTTCCCGGTGAATGAGAAGGTAGCGGAGAAGGACCCGAACTGGGCCAAGGATGCGAAAACCTTTGTCGGTAATGGACCGTTTAAGCTGACAGAGTGGAAGCATGATGAAAGCTTTACAATGGAAAAAAGTGACACGTATTGGGACAAACAAACGGTCAAGCTAGATCAAGTGAAATGGCTCATGATCAGTGATCGAAACACAGATTACCAAATGTATCAATCAGGAGATTTAGATACGGCCTTCGTTCCGGCAGAACAAAGTGAAGACCTGTTAAAAAGCAAAGATGTGCAAATTGAAGATCAAGCAGGGCTGTTTTTTTATCGTCTAAATGTCAACATGGAGCCTTTTCAAAATAAGAACATTCGCAAAGCCTTTCAAATGGCGATCAATCCTCAGGATATTGTAGAGTATGTAACGAAAAATGAAGAGAAGCCAGCACGTGCCTTCGTTTCACCAGGAATTTTAGATTCAAAGGGTGAAGATTTCAGAGAAGCTGGCGGCGACCTTGTCAAACATGATACGAGTGAAGCCGTAAAACTATTAGAAAAAGGGTTGAAAGAAGAGAACTATTCAAAGCTGCCGCCCGTCACATTAACATATAGTACAAAGCCTGAAAATAAGAAAAAAGCAGAAGCCATTCAGCAGCAATTAAAAGAAGCGCTAGGGGTAGATGTGAAGCTTGCCAACATGGAAGCAAATGTGTTTGCAGAAGATCAAAAGGCACTCAAATTCCAATTCTCGCAAAGTTCATTTCTAGCTGACTATGCAGACCCAATCAATTTCTTAGAGAGCTTCCAAACAGGAAATGCGATGAACCGGACAGGTTGGTCAAATGATACGTATGACCAGCTGATCAAAAAGGCGAGTCAAGAAGCAGATGAACAAAAGAGAAATCGTATGCTGCATGATGCCGAGGCACTTCTCATGGAAGAAGCACCGATCATTCCCATTCATTTTTATAACCAAGTCTATTTACAAAAAGAAGGCGTAAAGGGCATTGTCCGTCATCCTGTTGGTTACATTGATTTGAAATGGGCACAGGTAGATGGAGAGTAAATGAAAAGAATGAGAGAACGGGACGCTTTGAAAAAAGCGTCTCAGCGTGTAGACAAACCCTCGCATTCGGTGTCAGTCCTGCGCTTCGGTGCTCACGAATGTCAAATTCGCTCCGCGCCGATGCTCGTCCTTTCTAGGGCTGCAAAGGTTTTCTATCACGCTGAAAAGAAGACAAAGGGTTAAAATAAAGTTCATTTTAACCCTTTGTCAACAATCTGGGACGCTTTGAAAAAAGCGTCTGTTCCTTTATTCGTTCATGTTATGAAGAAGATGCCCATAGATTGAAAGAAACGAAGAGAAAGAGGGGATTGGCATGAACCATCTGCCAGTGGCACTTCAAACAGGAGATACAGTGGGAATCATTGCACCAGCAAGCCCGCCTGATGAGCTGAAATTAGCAAGAGGTATTTCTTTTTTAGAAAGCTTAGGGCTAAAGGTGAAAAAGGGGAAGTATATCAACTCCCGGTATGGTTATTTAGCAGCTCATGATCATGAACGAGTGGAAGATATTCATCACATGTTTCAAGATCCAGACGTGAAGGCAGTGATTTGTGCTTGCGGAGGATACGGAACAGGAAGAATTGCAGAAGCCATTGATTATGATCTCATTCGCCGGAACCCAAAAATCTTTTGGGGATACAGTGATATTACGTTTTTACATACAGCGATTCAGCAGCAGACGGGTCTTGTGACCTTTCATGGTCCAATGCTCTCCTCTGATGTGGGACTTGAGGAGGTTCATCCGTATACAAAAGATACCTTTTTACAGCTATTCACTCCGAAAGCCTTTTCGTATACGAACCACCTGTCACCTCTTCACACTTTTTATCATGGCACGGCTTCAGGCGAAATCACCGGGGGAAATCTTGCCCTTATCGTCACGACACTTGGTACACCTTTTGAAATTGATACAAAGGGGAAGCTTTTATTGATAGAAGATATTGACGAAGAACCATATAAAATCGATCGAATGATGCAGCACTTAGCATCTGCAGGAAAATTACATGATGCGGCGGGATTTATCATTGGTGATTTTCATCAATGTGAGCCGAAAAAGAAAGAGCAGTCCTTAACGCTCGATCAGTTATGGGAGAAGTATATTGTCCCGCAACAGAAACCTGCACTTGGCGGCTTTCGGATCGGTCATTCATCTCCAAACTTCGCCATTCCAATCGGCGTGCACGCAACATTAGATGCTACAGGGAAAAAACTGCATATTTCCCCAGGTGTTGCAGCGAAAGAGGCGATCAAATGAAAATCGTAGATGTTCGCACATGCAGAACGAGTGTACCGCTAAAGAAGCCTTTCAAAACAGCATTAAGAACGGTGTGTGACGCCGCATCTCTTATTGTGATCATCACCTATGATCAAGGCGATGTCAGCTATGGAGAGGCAGTGCCGACATCGGTCATTACAGGTGAAACACTGGAAAGCATCGACTATGCTATTTGCGCTGTGATGAGGCCGATCTTGATTGGGGCCTCATTGTCACAATATGAACAAATCTTTTCAGCGATCGACCGTGTACTTGTAGGAAACACGAGTGCAAAGGCTGCAATAGATATGGCGATTTACGATGGTTTAGCGAAGCAGGCTGGCCTGCCGCTTTATCAATATCTTGGTGGTTATCGTGATCAGCTGGAAACGGATTACACGGTTAGTGTCAACCGTCCGCTAGAAATGGCAGAGGATGCGAAGCAATATGCAGCTGAAGGCTTTCGTACCTTAAAGATCAAAGTGGGAAAAGATGATATAGATACGGATATTCAGCGGATCAAACGGATTCGAGAAAAAGTCGGGCCGGATATTCAAATCAGGCTTGACGCCAACCAAGGCTGGACATGGAAGGAAGCGATTGTCGCCATTCGAAAAATGGAGGCACTCGATATTGAACTAGTCGAGCAGCCAGTGCCTAAAGAAGACATCGAGGGTCTGCGCCGGGTGACGGAAGCAACAGACACATTGATTATGGCAGATGAAAGTATTTTTAGCCTCCATGATGCCATCAAGGTGTTAGAAACGAGAAGCTGTGATCTCATCAACTTAAAATTAATGAAAACAGGCGGTATCAAAAAAGCGCTGAAAATCAATAGTTTAGCAGAAGCATACGGCGTCAAGTGCATGGTTGGCAGTATGATTGAATCAAAACTAGGGATTACCGCAGCCGCTCATCTTGCTGCAAGCCAACCGAATATTACCCGTTACGATTTTGATGCGCCGCTTATGCTCAAAGAGGACTTAATAGACGGAGGAATTGTCTATCAAGGAAAAGATATTCTCTTTCCGCTGCATCATGGGTTAGGCATTCAAAGAGTGAAAGGGGTCTTATGATGTTATATGAATCAAAGGTTCCAGTCGCAAATATATGGACAGCACCGCAGTCGCCGAGAGAAATGGATCGACACGTTCTTCAAAGCTCCGTCCAGATCAAAGAATGGATTGATGAGCAAACATATGAACAGAAATTGGCCTTATGTGAAGAAAACCTTATTCAAACCCAAGTACTGCTCGGCGAACGAGTCATTGGGCTGGAGGAGACAAATGGCTGGATGAAAGTTGTCATCCCTCAGCAGGCGAGCCGGAAACACCCGCAAGGCTACCCAGGTTATATCCCTGTAGAGCAATTAAATGAAGTATCAGAGAGTGAACCACCTGCTAGTCCCTTGATTGTTTGTCAGAAAAAAGCGGTTTTATATCAAAACGGAACACCGGATATGGAGGTTAGTTTTTTAACAGAACTAGCACCTGTTGAAGAAATGAGCGATTCCTTTGATGTTCTAACTCCAGTAGGAAGAAGAGAAATCAAAAAAGAAGATGTGCGCCATGCTTCATCCCCTTCTTCTATGAGCGGTAAGGATGCCTTAGCCATAGGAAAACAATTTATTGGACTGTCATATTTGTGGGGCGGCATGAGCAGCTATGGCTACGACTGTTCGGGTTTTGTTTACAGCATGTACAAAGCGTGTGGATGTTTATTACCGAGAGACGCAAGTGACCAAGCAGTTCAAGGAACTCCAGTCGCATCAAACCATTTGGCGCCAGGTGATCTCATGTTTTTTGCCAATGACAATGGGAAGGGAGCAGTTCGCCATGTAGGGATGTATGCTGGAGATGGCATGATGCTTCACTCGCCAAAAACGGGCAGACAGATTGAACTCCTTTCTCTTTCTGGTACGTCATATGAACAGGAATGGGCAGGAACAAGGCGGTATTTGAAAGCTGAGAGGGGGAGATGTGATGGGAAGTGAACCACTTCTGCAAGTCAACAACTTAAAAAAGCATTTTCATCTATCGAAAGGAAGAACGTTAAAAGCATTAGATGGTGTCACCTTTCAGCTAAAACAAGGCGAAACCTTTGGTCTTGTTGGTGAGTCAGGCTGTGGTAAATCTACACTTGGAAAAGTGCTCATGCGGCTTTATGACCCGACAGAAGGTGAAGCTTTGTATGAAGGGAAAAGTCTCCATCACTTATCGAACCGAGAATCATTTGATTTCAATAGACAAATTCAAATGGTGTTTCAAGATCCGTATTCTTCTTTAAATCCTAGGCTCTCTGTAAAAGATATTATGCTAGAACCGATGGAGATCCACCAATTGTATGGCAGTCAAAAGAAAAGACTCGAGCGTGTGAAGGAACTGCTTGAAGCGGTGGGGCTAAGTCATGATTTTGCTACACGCTATCCTCACGAATTCAGCGGAGGACAGAGGCAAAGAATAGGGATTGCTAGAGCACTCGCCTTATCGCCAAAGTTTATTGTGGCAGATGAGCCGATTTCTGCACTAGATGTATCCGTTCAAGCTCAGGTCGTGAATTTGCTGAAAAAACTGCAAAAGGAAGAAGGATTGACGTTTTTATTTATTGCCCATGATTTATCGATGGTCAAATATATTAGCGATCGAATCGGTGTCATGTACTTAGGACATCTCGTGGAAATGACTAGCAGTGATGCTTTATATAAAACACCGCTTCATCCATATACACAAGCATTGCTGTCTGCTATCCCGATTCCAGATCCTGATGTGGAAGATAAACGCAAGCGCTTTATTTTAAAGGGAGAAATTCCAAGTCCAGTGAATCCGCCAAGCGGCTGCGTATTTCGGACAAGATGTCCTGCTGCAATGGATGTATGTGCGGACAAAAAGCCAGTATTACAAGCAGTCGAAGAAGGACATGAAGTGGCCTGTCATTTATATGATAGGAAATAGATAGAGGGAAGAAGACAAGCGTTTAAAAAGCCAGCGAGTAAACAAGCTGGCTTTTTGGCTTTTATGAACGCCTAATAGGTAATGTACAGCATCTAAAAGAGCCGCCGGATTTAATGATTTCTGAAAAATCCACTTCAATGACGGTGTAGCCGCGTGCTGTTAATGCAGCATTTGTTTCCTGGTTGATTGGTAAGCTGATGACTTTTTTCTGACCAATGGACAAAACATTTGGTCCAAGTGTGAACTGCTCTTGCTCACTTATTTCAATGAGATCATAATGCTTTTTGAGCATATGAAGATCCTTTTCCGTAAAAGCTTCAGGGTAAATCAATATCTCATGAGAAGAAAGAATATTCATCACACAATCAAGATGCAAAATGTGAGAAGGAAGATGAATAGGAATGATGTCGTAATTCGGCAGTTCTTTTTTGAGCTGCTGGATGGCGGCTAGATTTGTTCTTTTACTGATCCCCACAAATACACGGGTTTGGTCTATAAGCACATCGCCGCCTTCAATCGTTCCATCATCCAGCGTGATGGTTGTCCATCCTTTTGTCTGTGCCCATTCTTTTAAGGAATGTTCTTCTCCTTGTCTGACAGGGGCTGCCATGTTTGAAACAAATAAAGTCTGTCCAATTGTAAATCCAATATCCCGAGTGAAGACTTGTTCAGGGAAACGTTCATTTGCAGGAAGAAGGACAGGCCGGACATGATGGTTTTTCAGCGTTTGGATGAATTGCTTATGCTGCGTGAGGGCTTTGATTTGAGAAATATTTTCTCTTGCAAAATACTTTTGGGTTTCATTGATGATCTGTTTAATTTCCATATAAATTGGACTGCATAAGAGGACTTCTTGTAAATCATCGTATTCACTCATACATTGCGGCGTTTTGTACACTTTCTCTGATTTCATAGAATCCATCAAAGGGCCTCCTTGTTTATCGATAGTTATATTATTCCTCCTTCTAGTAAATGTTGAAACATTTCCGAAAGAAAATCTCTCATGAGAGACTAAAGCAAAAAGTTTAGACAAACCTAATAGAATAGTGTTTAATAAAAGTCGTTCCGCATCAACGAAAACAGCAAGAAGGAGCTATGACGATGAGTGAAGAAAATTTCAAATACTGCAAGGAATCAAAAGTTGTGAAAACCAGCAGGGTATTCCCCCTCGATACGAATAACCACCAAACGTTATTTGGCGGGAAATTAATGAGTTATATAGATGACATTGCTTCCATCTCGGCAGCAAGACACAGCCGTAGTGAAACAGTCACCGCATCAATGGATTCAGTTGATTTTTTAGAGCCGATTGGACAGAAAGAGTCCGTCTGCTTAGAATCTTATGTGACATGGGTCGGCACATCTTCTATGGAAGTATTCGTCAAAGTCATTAAGGAAAACTTGATGTCTGGAGAGCGCAGACTCGCAGCAACTTCATTTCTTACCTTTGTCTCGCTTGATGAAAACGGGAAGCCAAAACGAGTTCCACAAGTCATGCCGGAAACAGAGGAAGAAATCATGCTTCATCAAACAGCGAAGCAGCGGGCAGAGGAAAGAAAAAGCCGCCGAAAGCATAGTAAAGCTTTGGCTGACGCACTTGGGACGGATAAGCCTTGGGCGTAAAAATCACCCTTTAAGCGGTGATTTTTTTCTGAGTCGGTATCTTGCATGGCAAGATAGTGTGTGGTAAGATCAAACTATCTTGTCATGCAAGGTACTGAAAGTGGAGGATCGATGATGACACAATCAACACAAATGCTAAAAGGAATTCTAGAGGGATGCCTACTGTCGATTATTTCTGAAGGTGAAATTTATGGCTATGAAATGACAAAGAAGCTTGCGCACTATGGGTTTGATCAAATTAGTGAAGGCAGTATTTATCCGATCTTGCTGCGCATGCAAAAAGAACAGCTGGTCAGTACGTCCACAAAAGCATCGGCGAGCGGGCCGAAAAGGAAATACTATACGCTCACACAAAGAGGCGAAGAAGCGCTGACGGATTTTACCATGCGATGGAATGAGCTGTCAGGGAATGTAGAGCGATTATTACATAAAGGGAAGTGAGAAGATGGTAACAAAAGAAACGAGACACATCTTATTAGAGCTGCAACTCTATCTCATATCAAAAGGGAAAAATCAGGACGAGATCGACGAAGTGATGGATGAATTAACGACACACGCTGTCGAAGCTGAGAAAGAGGGGAAAACAGGGGAAGATGTATTTGGAGGAGATCCACGGGGCTTTGCTGATGAGCTGGCGAAAGAGCTTTCTAGAAATCATAAAGACTGGGTTCCGTTTGTCAGTGCTTTTTTAATTGGATCTCTTTTTTACATGATGTTAGCAGATGCCATCAGTCAAAGTTTATCGTATTCTTGGTATGCACTCATTGGTTATCCGCTCATCATAGTGGCCAATGTGATCATGACCATTGTGATGTTTAGGGCTTCTGCCTTTCAAACAAGCAGGAGGGCATTCTTTTACTTTTGGATATTAGGTGTTTTTCAGATGACAGCCTTGATCACAGTGAAATTATTGGACCAAAAACTTGGTACTCCTTTACTTGTGCTGACCTCGAGCCAAAGATGGGGCGTCATTCTTCTGTTACTGCTGTGTATTATCTTATTGAATGCCATTTTAAAAGCCAATATGGTGTCGCTCATTCCGCTGATCTTCTTCGGACCGCAGCTCCTATTCGAATGGCTTGGATGGACATCACCTCTCATGCTTCTTTTCACAAGTCTGGTATCCATTGTGATTTTAGTCTTGCTCACAATCGCTTTTTTACGGAAAACAAACAAGAAAAATGAACATTTAATGTAAATAGAGCACATCACTTGCGATGTGCTTCAGCGTGTAGACAAACCCTCGCATTCTTTGTCAGTCCTGCGTGCTGGTGCTCACGAATGTCAAATTCGCTCCGCGCCAGTACTCGTCCTTCCTAGGGCTGCAAAGGTTTTCTATCAAGCTGAAAAGAAGACAAAGGGCTAAAATCAAGTTCATTTTAGCCCTTTGTCAACAATCTGGAGCACATCTCTTGCGATGTGCTTTTCTTTTTCTAAAAAAATGTAGATATGGGATCACATTTTTCTTTACAATGAGAAGAGGACAAAAATGAAAAGGGGTTCTGTGATTGGATATTGTATGGGGGTATGTACTCGTTTTTATATTGGCTGCTTTACCTTTCTTTGAAGTGGTTGGTGTCGTTCCGCTAGGGATTTTAAGTGGTCTGCATCCTGTGACAACGGCAGTTATTGGATTCGTCGGCAACTTTCTTACCGTCTTGCTACTCATCGTCTTCGTGGACCGATTTAAAGCGTGGTGGCTGAAGAGGAAAGAGGAGAAACATGATGAAAAAGGAGAGAAAAAACAGCTGAAAGCCAGAAAGGTTTGGGAACGGTACGGTCTCCCTGGTCTGGCACTTATCGGTCCTTTTATTATTGGCAGTCATTTAGCGGCTTTTATGTGTATGAGCTTCGGGACGAAAAGAAAACAAGTCACTGTGTGGATGACGGTCAGTTTAATCATGTGGACCGCATTAGCTGCTAGTTTAACGGGTGCGGGGTTCCATTACTTTGCCCCAGATTCAAATGGGTTGTTCGGAGATATTTTTAGCAAGTAAGCAGGGGAGAGAGGATAACAAATGACACATCAAACACGGATCGTGCTTGAAACAGAGCGCCTCAGACTGAGAACAATGGATGAAGACGATGCGCCTTTTTTATATGAAAAGCTGTTCCAAGATGAAGAGGTCATGAAGTATTATCCTTCACTAAAGGATGAAAAGCAAACAAAAGAGTGGATTGCTTGGAATCAAAAGAATGACCGCACATTTCATACATCCCTGTGGATCATTGAAGAAAAAGAAACGAAGGAACCACTTGGTCAAAGCGGAATTGTTCTCCAAAACGTCGAAGGACAAACAGAGCTTGAAATTGGCTATATGCTAAAGAGATCGGCATGGGGAAAAGGATATGCTGTTGAGGCTGCAAAAGGCTGTCTTGCGTATGGGTTTGACGAAATGAAGGTGAGGCGAATGGTCAGCTTAATTCGCCCTGACAATGAAGCGTCAGTCAAGGTCGCAATGAAAATGGGGATGAAAAAAGAAAAAACCATTTCAAAATGGGATCAAATGATTGATGTTTACACTATTACTCATGATGGAAAAAACGGCTCACTTGAACAATAAAGAGAGCCGCTTTTTCTTTTATAGACGCTGTTCTAACTGAAGTAAATATTTCTTTCGTTCGATTCCCCCGCCATATCCGCCAAGTTCACCGCTTGTTTGAATGACTCGGTGACAAGGAATGATGATGGCCAACTGATTGGCACCATTTGCATTTCCAACCGCCCGAACCAAATGGGGATCGCCAAGCATGATGGCAAAATCTCGATACGATCTCGTTTCGCCTGGCGGAATCTGTAATAGAAGATCCCATACCCTTTTCTGAAAAGGGGTGCCATGTATAGCAAGTGGCACAGTAAACTGCGTGAGTTTCTTTTCAAAATATAAGGCCAATTCCTTTGCTAATTGCTGATGGACGTTTGTTTCTCCAACTAAAATACGGGCATGATGTTTTTTTCTGATGTTCTCAATTTCTCTTTCTAATCCTCGCCTGTCCATAAATTCAAGCAAATACACATGTGTTGCATCTGAAATGCTCATCATCCGCCCAATCGGAGTAGAAATAAAATTCGCATGCAAAATATTGACTTGCGCCTTTTTGGGTGGATTCCCCATGATTTTCGTAAAGGCATCATTGAAGGCACTGGAAGACTCGTAACCGAAGGTGACTTGCTGATCAATGACTTTTTTTCCGTTCAGAATCTCTTTAAACGCTAGCCCCATTCGGCGTGATCTAGCATATTGAACAAAGGTCATTCCATAGATTTCTTTGAATTTTCTCCGAGCTGTTGCAGAGTGAATCCCTAATTGGCGAAAATCTTCTTCTTTCCACCGTTTCTCAGGACTCTCTTCAACTGCTGATACAAGTGTTTTGACTTCTTCTGGAATGCTGTTAGGATATGTTAAAGGCGTGCATCGCTTACACGGCCGATACCCTGCAAGCAGCGCCTCCTCTGCTGTAAAGAAAAACTCACAGTTTTCATATTTTGGTTTTCTAGCAGTACATGTGGCATGACAGAAGATGCCGGTTGTTTTAATACCTGCAAAGAACGTGCCGTCATATTGCGGATTCTTATCAACAAGTGCTTGATAAAATTCGTGTTTTTGTTGGTCGGTCATCATCATTTGATCCACCTCTTGTTTTATTATATCAGTGATGTGGTCGTTCCTCTTTCTAACATTTAGTATACTTCGCTTTCATCCACTTTCTTTCGAAAAATGAACAAGTATATTTGAAGGGAAAAAGCAAAGTGGTAGACCGGCATATCAGGGTGTGATACACTTTTTCATACAGAATCGGCTCTACGCTAGATCTGATTATCATGAATTGGTTTTCTAGGGTTCCGTGCGGGCAGCGCAGTCTGGACCGAGAGAAAACACATAGGGTCTAGACAATAGACCGTATGGACACGGAGGGATAAAAGCCCGGGAGATTTGATCAAACGATCGATTTCCGGGCTTTTTTTATTGCTTGGAATCGGTAAGAAAGGAAGAGATCGAATGAAATGGGGAAATGTTTTGATTGCAGCCGTATTTGAAGTCGGCTGGGTGATGGGGTTGAAATATGCTGGCTCTATATTGGAATGGAGCGCCACCATCGTTTGTATTGTTGTCAGCTTTTATTTACTCCTGAAAGCCACGACTGTACTTCCAGTTGGCACACTTTACGCCGTTTTCACCGGACTTGGAACAGCCGGTACGGTCATAGTAGGGATGGTCATGGGTGAGCCAGTACAGCTAGTAAAATTACTTTTGATCATGGTGCTTTTAAGCGGTGTATTAGGACTCAAATTGACCACAGGTGAAAAGAAAGGGGAGGCTGAATCGTGAGCTGGCTTTTACTCATTGGGGCAGGCATCTTAGAAATGCTTTGTGTCACCATGATGAATCAATTTCAGAAAGATCGCCATATAAAATGGATCGTCTTCATAGCAGCTGGCTTTTCGCTTTCCTTTCTGATGCTGTCTCTTGCGATGAATACAATTCCGATGGGAACGGCGTATGCGATTTGGACAGGAATCGGAGCAGCTGGAGGAGCGATTGTTGGGATGCTGTTTTATGGAGAGTCGAAAGACGCAAAACGTATTTTCTTTATCGCACTCATTTTATCAGCAGCGGTCGGGTTGAAAATCATTGAATAAGAAAAGGCTGGCAAACATGAGCCAGCCTTTTTGCTACATCGAATGATGATTGGAATCGTTTTCATTTTTGCGGTAAAGCTGACTCACAAGCAGAAAACATACACCAAATGTAAGTAAAGGAATGAGTCTTTCTCCGGTCATAAATAGATAAATGCCCGTGATTAGACATACGATGCCGAGCCAAAAGCTCACTTTACCAAACAAAGTCATGCTTTTCATCTCCATCACTCCTTTTGTGATAAAAGGTCTATTCATATTATATCACGCTAGGTGCAGAATTGAATGAATATTCAATAAAAAATACGACGCTTAATTGCTTTTTCTCTTTCCAGTCCAGTATAATATTTCATTAGAATGAAAAATGTAAATGAGGTCATAAGACATGAGAACATTGATTACAGAGAAACTTGAATTACACAGACAAAAGCATGAGCAAAAAGGAAGGCTTTTAGTCAGCTGCCCGGATCAGCCTGGTATTGTGTCAGCTGTTTCTACTTTTTTATTTGAACATGGAGCAAACATCATTGAATCTAGTCAATACACAACAGATCATGAGAGCGGCCGGTTCTTTTTAAGAATTGAATTTGATTGGAAAGACATTTCTGCCAACTTAGATCAATTGAAAAGCAGTTTTGAGCCAATTGCGCAATCATTTCACATGACATGGAGCATGTCGCGTGCAAGTGATCTGAAAAAGCTGGCGATCTTTGTGTCCAAAGAGCTTCATTGTTTACATGAACTTTTATGGGAATGGCAAAGCGGTAATTTAATGGCTGAAATAGCGGTTGTCATCAGCAATCATGAAACGGCAAAAGATACAGTCGAAGCACTCGGCATTCCATTCCACTTCGTGAAAGCAAATAAAGACATCCGCCAAGATGCAGAAAAACAACAGCTTGCATTATTAGAAGAATATGATATTGATGCGGTTGTGCTTGCTAGATACATGCAAATTTTGACGCCAGCCTTTATCGAACAGCACCCGAACAAAATCATTAATATTCATCATTCCTTCCTGCCGGCTTTTATAGGGGCTAACCCTTACAAGCGTGCATATGAGCGAGGGGTTAAACTGATTGGCGCGACTTCCCATTATGTCACCAATGATTTAGACGAAGGGCCAATCATTGAACAGGATATTGAGCGGGTAGATCATAGAGATGATGCAGAGGCATTAAAAAATATTGGCCGCACGATTGAGCGCAGTGTGCTTGCCCGTGCTGTCAAATGGCATCTAGAAGATCGAATCATTGTCCATGAGAATAAAACGATTGTGTTTAATTGACCGCTTGACTTTTCTGAAGCAATTGGTGATAATATAAAAAAATTAACGAGCGTTGAGAAGGAATAGTAAGCAGGACCTGCTGTGTAAAGAGAGCAAATGACACGCTGAAACATTTGCCGCAGACAGCTGCTGAACCTACCCTTTGAGCCTTAGAGGAAAAATCTAAGCGCATGCCTGGCGTTACAGGAGTTGAGTGGAATAAGCAGACGTATGCTTATTCAATGAAGGTGGTACCACGGAAAATCCCTTTTTCGTCCTTTACATAAGGAGAAAAAGGGATTTTTTATGTGGTGAAAGGTATAGCGGAGGGAATCAATGATGAAAAAGCAAAGGATCGTCATAAAAATTGGTAGCAGTTCATTAACAGAGCAAAAGGGAGCCATTGATGAACAAAAAATGCAGGATCATGTCAAAGCCATCGCAAAACTAAAAGAGGCAGGGCATGAAATCATTCTCATTTCGTCAGGTGCCGTTGCGGCGGGATTTGGCAGTTTAGGATATCCGTCAAGACCTGTGACCTTAAAAGGGAAGCAGGCTGCTGCTGCTGTTGGTCAAGGCTTGTTAATGCAGAAATATACAGAACTATTTTCACAGTTTCAGATGACGCCTGCACAAATGCTTTTAACACGTAATGACTTTTCAGATCGTACAAGATATCGAAATGCTTACGCAACGATGATGGAGCTGCTCGAAAGAAAAATTTTACCGATCATTAATGAAAATGATTCTGTGTCCATCGAGGAGCTTACCTTTGGTGATAATGACATGTTATCAGCACTGGTGAGTGGCTTAATTCATGCAGACCAATTGATCATTTTAACAGATATCAACGGAATTTATGATGCCAATCCAAGTGAGAATCCTGATGCGAAGCGGTTTGATGTGCTGACTCACATTTCAGATGAATTGTTCTCATATGCGAAGAGTACGGGTTCAAAGGTTGGAACAGGCGGGATGAAATCTAAGCTTTCAGCTGCACAAACAGCTCTCTCCCTTGGCGTTAAAGTCTTCATTGGTACAGGTGCAGGGGAAGACAAGCTTCTTCACATTCTCGCTGGTCAAGGGGACGGCACATATATTGGTGAACAAGACTTATCATCAGTCAATAACCGTCGCCAATGGATTCAATTCCACTCACCAGTCTCTGGAAAGATCATGATTGATGCGGGGGCAGAGGCGGCGATTTTGCATAATGGAAGAAGTCTTCTTCCAGCTGGTGTCATTGATGTGGCTGGTGAATTTTCTAAAGGAGAGGTCGTCGAAGTTGTTGGTCCAAACGGGTTAGTCGGTAAAGGACAAACATTGTATGATTCAGATGAGCTTCTTGGCATTAAAGGGATGCGAAGTCATGAGCTTTCTCATGAAAAACCTGAAGTCATTCACCGAGATCACTGGGTTCAGCACGTACAAAACTGAGGAGGGAAAACGATGAATGAAGTTCTAGAAAAAGCAAAAAAGGCAAGCGCAGCCAAAGATCAGCTGCTATTAAAAACAACTGAACAAAAGAATGCTGCATTAGACGCTATTGCAAAAGCATTAAAAGCATCTTCAGCGTATTTAATTGCCGAGAACCAAAAAGATGTTCAGGCGGCTATAGACAAAGAGTTCACGCCATCTGTGATCGACAGAATTACATTAACAGAAGAGAGAATTGAAGCGATTGCAGACGCTACGCATCAACTCATTCAGCTCAAAGACCCAATTGGTGAAACATTAGAGACCATTCAAAAAGAAAACGGGCTTTTCATTGAAAAAGTACGTGTGCCTCTTGGAACGGTTGGGATGATTTACGAAGCAAGACCAAACGTGACAGTCGATGCGGCCACTCTTTGCTTGAAAACTGGAAATGCTGTGATTCTTCGAGGAAGTTCATCGGCCATTCATAGTAATAAAGCGATTGTGAAAGTCATTCATGAAGCGTTGCAACCAACGGATATTCCAGTAGACAGTGTACAATTGATTGAAGATACAGGCCGTGAGACAGCTAAAACCCTGTTCACTTTAAATGACTATCTAGATGTCCTGATTCCACGCGGCGGGAAACATTTAATTGATCTTGTTGTGAGAGAGTCTACTGTTCCAGTACTTGAGACGGGTGCAGGGAATTGTCATATTTACATTGATGAAACAGCCCAAAAAGAAATGGCTGAACAAATTGTTCTGAATGCGAAAACACAAAGACCATCTGTTTGTAATGCCATTGAGAGCATTGTCATTCATGAAACATGGGCAAAAGAACATGGCGCTTCGCTCTTTGAAGCACTTCAGACACATGGTGTAGAGATACGGGGCGATGAAGCAGTATGTGCACTTGCACCGAGTGCCACATTAGCTAAGGCCACTGATTTTGAAACGGAATTTTTAGCGCCGATTGTCAGTATTAAAACCGTCAAGACCATGGAAGAGGCGATACAGCATATTCAAAAATATAGCTCTAAGCATTCTGAAGCGATCATTACGGAAAACGAGCAGCATGCGGCACTTTTCTTAACAGCCGTTGACGCAGCCGCTGTGTATCATAATGCATCCACCCGGTTTACAGATGGCTTTGAATTTGGCTACGGAGCGGAAATCGGCATTAGCACACAAAAATTGCATGCTAGAGGACCAATGGGTCTGCCAGCCTTAACCTCTGAAAAATTTGTGATTCGTGGTCAAGGACAAATAAGAGAATAACCAACCCAAAAAGAGAGTCTTATCGCACAAGGCTCTCTTTTTCCTTTCATTTTTGTATTTCTCCGGTCAAGTATGATAAAATATGGTAATGTTTTATATTTTGAGAAGATTGGAGAAGGCAACGTATGGCGAAAATCATTCCCTCTTCGGATATTGGAGTGAAAATCAACAAGTGGTATGAATTAATCCGCAGATTTGATTCAGAACAAGCAGAACAGTTAAAGCAGGAAATTCGCACCTCTCTTGATTCAATGGAAGAAGATCAGAATTTGCTTCTCTATTTTTCTTTAATGGAATTCAGGCATGAGGTCATGCTCGATTATTTAAAGCCATTAAAGGAAGGAAAGCTTCGCGCCAACTTTTCCGAGCTTTCGAAAGAAATAGATGAGCATCAAACGCATGTCACAGGCATGCTTGAATATTACTATCATTTCTTCAGAGGCATGTATGAGTTCGGCCGGAGAGAGTACATTGCTGCCATATCGTCCTATCAAAAGGCAGAGCACAAGCTTTCTTTTGTATCCGACGATATTGAACGTGCAGAATTTCATTTTAAAATGTCAGAAATATATTATCACATGAAACAAACACACATTTCGATGCACCATGCCAAACTAGCGCTGGATGTCTATATTCAGCACGAACTATATGCGCTTCGTACCATTCAGTGTGAATTTATTGTAGCCGGTAATTATGATGATATGAGAAGGCATGAAAAGGCATTGCCACATCTCGAAAGAGCACTTGCAAGGTCAAGAGACTTTCAGAATGTGCGTTTTATTGCTTCTTCTTTGTTTAATATGGGCAACAGCTATTACAGAATGGGAGACTTGAACCGCGCACTCGACTTAATGAAAGAATCCATCTCATTATTTGATCAAAATCAATCTGATCATCTTCGTCGATCGATAGACCCTCTTTATACAGCCGCTCAGATCTTATACAAACAAGGTAAAAACAATGAAGCATTATATTACAGAGAAGAATGTATGAAACGAGCAGAAGCTCTGCAGGATGACATTCATATTCAGAAGACCATTTTTTTAGAAGCATTGTACTTACGACAAGATGCAGAGCATATTAAACGAATTTTCCATTTTTTAGAATCTTCCTATGCATATCCAGATATAGAAGAGCTGGCTTTAGACACCGCAAAGTATTATAATGAAATGGAGGATTATGAAAAATCTTCCATGTTCTATGGGGAAGCGGAACATGCTCGTATCTATATTCAGAGAGGGGATTGTTTATATGAATTTTAAAAAATGGGCAGTCGTCTGTACAAGCATCACAATCTTGGCATTATGGATCACATCACCTAATGCCGACCCCGATAACAGAAACCATACGCTAGAAAAACCGAATCCGCAGCATATCACGATCTAAAAAGCCCTTTTTAAAGGGCTTTTTTTATTGACCGCTTCAATCATCGGAGGTTGCACATTCATAAAAATAAAAAATGGAGGAAAGATGAAAGTGAGTGTTTTTCATTGACTCTTGAATTTAGATTGTGTACAATTCAATTGTAGAAAATATTATTAGAGCGAAAGAGGGTTATATTCATGTCAGAAGTTTTATTTACTGCAACGGTATCAGCTGTAGGAGGAAGAGAAGGTAAGGTTGTGTCAACAGATGGTGTACTAGAGCATGATGTAGCAATGCCAGGAACGCCAAGAGCGAAAAAGCTTGAGAAAGCAACGAATCCAGAGCAATTATTCGCAGCGGGCTATTCTGCATGTTTTGATTCAGCCCTTCAAATGGTCGCAAGACAAGAGCGTATCCGTTTTGAAAGTGAAGTAACGGCACATGTAAGCTTAGTCAAAGACAGTTCAGACGGCGGTTTCAAACTAGGTGTCAAATTAGAAGTAAAAGGAACTGGAATTGAGCAATCTGCACTTGATGAACTTGTTCATAAAGCACACGGCGTTTGCCCATACTCAAAAGCAACGCAAGGAAACATTGAAGTAGAATTAGTAGCTGTCGCTCAATAATAGACATCAAAAAAAGGCTGAGGGAATATTCCCTCAGCCTTTTGATTGTGTTAATTTTTGCAAAAGCTCATGTAAAGAAGCGCGAAGTGTTTTCAGCTCTTCTTCTGATCTGCCTGTTCCAGACAGCATTTGAAATGGAATCGAAGTGGCCTTCTCTTGTAAAGCTTCTCCGTATTCTGTTAAACGAATTTGGACCGAACGCTCATCCTCTTTCGAACGTTCGCGGATGATGAGTCCATTTTGTTCCATTCGTTTTAGCATAGGTGTGAGTGTACCGGAGTCTAAATATAAAAGCTCTCCCATTGTTTTCACATTTAATGTCCCATGCTCCCATAACAAAAGCAGTGCCAAATATTGCGGGTATGTGATATTTAACTCTTCTAATAATGGTTTATACTGCTTCGTCATTTCTCTTGAACTTGCATATAACAAGAAACAAAGCTGATTTTCCAGCTTCATATGTTCAAATTCATTTGTCATATCTGTCACCAACTATTTTTTGTCATACTTATCATTGTATAAGATTTTCTTCCTTTTTAAAATAAATACAGACTAAAAATGAAAAATTCTTCAATGTGCCATAAATGTTTGAGCAACGAATAGAACGTGAAAGGTATAAGTAGAAGAAGGAGGAGATCAAGATGAAACCATTATTTACTGCAAAAGTAAAAGCACAGCACGGAAGAGCAGGACATGTTCGTTCGGATGATGGTGTGCTTGACCACAACATTGTGATGCCAAACGCAAAGAAAGATGGAGAAACTGGTACGAATCCTGAGCAATTATTTGCAGCGGGTTATGCGGCCTGCTTCGGAGGGGCGCTTGAACAAGTCGCCAAGAAGCAAGGTGTCGAAATTGAATCAGAAGTAGAAGGACATGTCAGTCTATTAAAAGATGAAAGTGATGGCGGTTTTAAACTTGGCGTGAAGCTGATTGTTTCCGCTAAAGGGCTTGACCATGACAAAGCGAAAGAGCTTGTTGAGGCTGCACATGAATTCTGTCCATATTCAAAAGCAACAAGAGGAAATATCGAAGTAGAGCTTGAAGTGGCGGAATCATGAAAAGAAAAAAGGGCTAAAATTTAGCCCTTTCTCAACAATCTACTGACACCTGCTGTGGAGCAGGTGTCTTTTTTTAATATTCTTTCTTTTTGTCGTATGTGTCCCATGCTTCAAATGGAGCAAGGGTTTTTTGAAGGGTCAGCTGGTAAAATGGAATGTTTCTTGATTCGTATTCTTTGTTGATTTCTTCATAAATAAAGGAGTCATCAAAACCAGAAGTCGCTGCATCCTTGTGCCCAGCGGCAAAATATACGGCCTTTGGTCTAGCCCAATAGATAGCACCAAGACACATTGGACAAGGCTCACAGCTTGTATACAAAATACAGTCTTCTAATTGGTATGTATGTAGTGTTTGGCACGCCTTTCGAATGGCTGTAACTTCTGCATGTGCGGTTGGATCATTACTCGTTGTGACATTGTTGCTTCCCTCTGCAATAATCTGACCGTCTTTGACAATGACCGCTCCAAAAGGGCCGCCTGTGCCACTATTTACTCCTTCTACTGCAAGATCAATTGCGCGTTGTAAAAAAGCTTCGTGATTCATTGTCTTCCTCCCTTTGTTCGACTGACTTCTCTAGTATAAACGAATCATGATAGAAAAGGAATCATTGTAGGAGGAGATCGAACAGGACAATTTACGGATAAAAAACCCCTGCCAAATGTTCAGCAGGGGAAGAGTGAGTTAATTATGCGTGCTGCGCTAGCTTTTTACGAGCGACTTCAGCAGCTGTCACCATGTTTTTCAAAGCAGCAATGGTTTCAGGTTCTTGTCTTGTTTTCAGTCCACAGTCAGGGTTGACCCAGAAGCGATCTGTCGGACAGACGTTCAGTGCATCATCAATGATTTTACTCATTTCTTCAACAGCTGGAACGCGCGGGCTGTGGATGTCATATACCCCAAGTCCAAGGCCTTTCAAATACGGGTGTTTTTCTAAATAATCGAGGAACCCGCCATGACTGCGTGAATGTTCAATCGTAATCACGTCTGCATCAAGGTCTTCAATCGTATCAACAATATCCTCGAAATTGCTGTAGCACATATGTGTATGAATTTGCGTTTCATTTTGAACAGACGATGTCGATAGACGGAATGACTCTGCTGCCCAGTTTAAGTATGCTGCCCAATCACTCTCTTTTAAAGGAAGACCTTCTCTTAGCGCAGGTTCATCCACTTGAATCACTTGAATACCCGCTGCTTCTAACGCTTCTACCTCTTTACGTAAAGCAAAAGCGATTTGGAAGGCAATGTCTTTACGAGAGATATCTGTTCTTGGGAAAGACCAGTTTAAGATCGTGACAGGCCCTGTCAGCATTCCTTTGACTTTTTTCTCCGTTAAGCTTTGAGCGTAAACCGTCTCTTTCACTGTCATTGGCTCTGTAAATTCTACATCTCCATAAATGATCGGCGGCTTCACGCAGCGTGATCCATAAGATTGAACCCAAGCGAATTTTGTAAAGGCAAATCCAGCGAGTTTTTCACCGAAGTATTCAACCATGTCTGTACGTTCAAATTCTCCATGAACGAGTACATCTAGGCCAATCTCTTCTTGAATATCAATCCATCTTTTTGTTTCTTTTTTAATAAATTCATCATACTCTGCATCTGTCCACTCATTTTTGCGCCATTTTTGACGAGCACTGCGCACCTCAGCTGACTGAGGGAAGCTTCCGATTGTTGTGGTTGGAAGAAGCGGCAGTTCAAGAGATTCATTTTGAATGCGTAGTCGTTCTTCAAAAGCAACTGGACGTTTAAAATCTTTTGATGAAAGACTGTTGCGCTCTGCTGTCAGATCCGCATTCGTTCCTTTCGCGAATTCTTTTAACGTCAGAAGTGCTTCATTTGCTGCATGGATGTCTGCATCAATGGCAGCCGCTCCTTTTGATAAGCCTTCTTTTAATAGCGTTAATTCAGCCAGCTTTTCAGTGGCATAAGAAAGTCCGTTTAATAGTTTTTCTTCAAGCTGTTCGCTCGGATGTTTTGCAACTGGTACATGTAGCAGGCTGCTTGAAGGCTGTAGCCATACTTCTTTCGGCTGCACGTCAGCAATTACTTCAGAAATAAACGATAATCTTTCTCCTAGATCTGATCTCCAAATATTTCTGCCGTCGATGATACCGGCTGCTAAAATTTTATCTTTTGGGAAGCCGTGTTTTTTCACTTGTTCAAGGTTTCGTCCTTGATCATGGACAAAATCAAGACCGATGGCTTCAACAGGATACGTGACAAGCTCTTCATAGGCATCTACTGAGTCAAAGTATGTTTGAAGGAGAACGTTTAAGGCAGGTACAGCTTCTTTAATCGTTTGATAGATGGCTTTTACTGCTTTCACGTCTTCACTTGAAGCTGTGACTAAAGCAGGCTCATCAATTTGAACCCATTTTACACCGGCTTCTTCAAGCTCTTTTAACAACTGAGTATAAAGCGGCACTAGGCGCTGCTGAATCTCTTTCACTTCATTGGCTTCATAGCCTTTAGAAAGAGAAACAAATGTATAAAGACCAAGGACGACAGGTTTTGTTTCAACACCAAACGCTTTTTTCACCTTTTCGTATGCTTCAAGCGGTTTGTTATGTGTGAGTTTGAATTCTGTGCTTTTTTCATATTCTGGAACGATGTAGTGATAGTTTGTATTAAACCATTTTGTCATTTCACTTGAGACAGCATCTTTTGTTCCTCTTGCTATCGCAAAGTATGTATCTAGCGGGTCTTTCAAGCTGCGGAAGCGCTCTGGAATCCAATTGAACATAACGGCAGTATCCAGCACGTGATCATAGAAGGTAAAGTCTCCAGAAGGAACAACGTCAATTTGTTGATCAATTTGAGTTTTAATAGCGGCTAAAAATTGTTCATCGAGTGTGCTTAAGAGGGTTTCTCTGTCAGTTTGACCTTTCCAATAAGACTCAAGTGCTTTTTTCCATTCTCTGTTTAAACCAATTCGCGGGAAACCTAGATTACTTGTTTTAACAATTGTCAATTCCAATTCCTCCTCTAAATATAAAAAGACACTCACACTCATGATCAAGATTGATGAGGGCAAATGTCTGGTTTAAAAAGACAAAATGTGTGTGCGAAAGAAGGCGTAAGTATCAATGACGAACGCTTTTCCGACATCTCCTATCAACCGTAGGGGGTTTGATGTGATAGAGCGGCTGGTATCCTGGCTCGCGAATCTGCAAGCTTTTCATCCTTCCCATCCTCATGACAGTGGATTATTAACGAAAAGCTCTCCTCACTTACAGTGGCGGGACCGCGCCGGATTTTCACCGGTCTTCCCAATTAAAATTCGACGTGTGATCGAATTACCGACTCTCAAACTATGAATTTATTGTGTTCGATTATATAACGTTCACTTCATTTCGTCAAAGTAAATTTTGAATAATTTTAATTAAAAAAATCCTGAGAAAATTCTATCTTTTCTCAGGACCTAAAATGTACCTATAGAGACAAAAGTTCTGCTTCCAATGTTTTCTCAAGAAGCACATCTGGTGCAGTTAAATATAAAAACCCGTTTCCTACAAGGGTTTTCGATTGTTTTAGCGGAAGGGTTCTCCGTACGAGCTGAGCATATACCTCAGGTTCTGTCAGCTTACGCTGGAACGCTTCTTCTTCGGCATTTTTAATAATGGCGAGTGCACCGCTCACATGAGGGGCAGCCATGGAAGTGCCTGTTAGTCTTCCGTATTTATGGTTAGGGAGAGTGGATAAAATGTCTTCACCTGGAGCGACGAGGTCGATTTCTTTATTCGCATTGGAGAATTCAGAGGATTCTCTTGCAAGAGAGACAGAGCCGACGGCAATGACCTCATTGTATGCAGCTGGGTAGGAGAACTCTTCAGTACGCTCGTCTCCGTCACCTTCATTTCCTGCTGCGCAGACAACAAGCACACCGCTGCTTACCGCATGTTGGATGGCCTTTTGCAGTGCTGGTTCATTGCTTGGCCCACCGAGAGACATGGAAATGATATCAACCTTCTGCTCAACCGCATAGTTAATGCCATTGATAATCCATTCGTATTTCCCGCTGCCATTTTTCCCTCCAAGAACTTTTACGATCAACAGCTTGGCTTCAGGTGCAACACCTAAAATGCCGCCATTTTGATCCGTTGCTGCAATCGTTCCTGATACATGGGTACCATGTCCGTTGTAGTCTTTTACATTCTCAGCATCTCCATTGTCATCATCGGTAAAGTTTTTTCCTCCGATAATCTGATCTTTTAAATCGGGATGCTCCGTGTCGCAACCTGTATCAAGGACAGCAATGGTTATGCCTTTTCCTTTGAAGCCACTTGACCAAAGTTCGGGTGCTTTAATCTCCTGAATACTTTCCGGCGTCTCTTTCGCTTCCATCACATTGGCTTTTACTTCATACGGAATTAAGCGAATTTCACCTTTCATAAGAAAGCCCTCCTTATTTTGTTTTCAAAGTAGATTCAGGTTGCGTAATGTTATTGTATAAAACAAATGTTTGATCGGAAAGGGTCAATTGTAATAATTTTTCAAATAATCAAATAATTATTCATTGTGCAGTTCTCCTCATATCTTGCCGAAAGAAGTCACCTTTTGAGGAAAACTCTTAGTATCATATGAAAAAGAAGGAAATGCTGCATAGTGAGCTTGCACCTGTATAGATGAAAATGGGCGAAAAGAACTAAAAAAGGCAGATCGAAAAAGCAATCATATAAAAAGATAGATGATGACAGAAAAGAAAAAGGTACATGCCATGTGCGGATGATTGTTTTTTCATTATAATGATCGAAAGAATATAGAATGTAAAAAGTATTTGACATTTTTTAAGTGGATGATATGATTGAAATGTAAAAAGTATTTGACATTTTGATTGGGAGGGGGACTAACCGTTGGATGTTGTAAAAGTTGTGTATTCAGTCATCTTATTAGTGGTCGGACTGTTCATCTTTATCGCGCCTATGATTCAAAAGGGTGATGAAAGAAAGAGATTTATCTACTCAAAAGCTCAATCGTATGCATTTATGGTGGTCATCGGTATGCTTTTATTAGAAGTCGCAAAGTCTATATTTTTAACGACCCAAGGGAACAATTCTGATAAGGGGTTTGGGATTTCTCCCATCATGTTCCTAACTGTGATTTCGGTCATATATTTAGTTACATTACTCATATACAGAAAAAAATATGGTGATTAAATTGCAAAATCATATAAGAGAACTAAGGAAATCCATTAAATTATCCCAAGAAGAACTTGCTAAACGGTGTAAGGTCTCGAGACAAACCATCAATGCCATTGAAAACGATAAGTACGACCCTACTTTACAATTAGCCTTTGACATCGCCTCTGTTTTGAATACGACTGTAGATGAGCTTTTTGTCAGTCAACCTAAAAAGAAGTAAGGGACCAGCCTCAGAAAAGAGGCTTTTTTTGTTGATTTGTGTAATGTGAAAGGATCAGCTGAAAATAAAAATCAACCATATTACATAACAATTCCTCATTCATGAAAAATAAGATATGAAGATTGTGACTGTTCCAATGGAGAAAGGCAACATATAATAATGGAAAGACAAGCTTGCCTTTTAGATAGGAGAGATAGAGATGAACAAAGGGAAGATACTCGTGGTCGAAGATGAAAAGAAAATTGCAAGAGTGCTGTCATTAGAACTTGAATATGAAGGATATGAGGTCACAGTCCAAGATACAGGGATGAAAGGGCTCCAGGCGCTCGAGGAGGAGAGTTTTGATTTAGTGCTTCTAGATGTCATGCTTCCAGAATTAAGCGGACTTGAAGTGCTTAGAAGGGTTCGAAAGACAAATACGGCAACACCGATCATTTTGATTACCGCAAGAGGAAGTGTTCCCGATAAGGTCAGCGGTCTTGATCTTGGGGCAAACGATTATATTACAAAACCCTTTGACATAGAAGAATTATTAGCGCGAATTCGTGCACAGCTGAGGTTCAATCACAATGCGCAAGAGGAAAAAGAAATTGAGCTATATATTGCAGATTTAACGGTGAATGAGAAAACAAGAGAAATTCAAAGAGGCGGTCAGACGCTTGAGCTGACACCGAGAGAATATGACCTGCTTGTTCATTTATTGAAACATCAACAGCAAGTGCTCACAAGAGATCAGCTTTTAACAGCTGTTTGGGGTTTTGATTATTTTGGTGACACGAACGTGGTTGATGTCTATATTCGCTATTTAAGGAAAAAAATCGATTACCCGTTTGAAAAACAATTGATTCACACAGTGAGAGGTGTGGGTTATGTGATGAAAGGATAAAGCATGAGATTAAAAAATAAGATCCAGCTTTATACATCGTTGTCCTTGTTTTTAATGGTGCTGCTGTTTCATACAGCGATTTATTTTATTTTTTCGATGACCTTGACGCAAAAAGATATGTCCAGACTGTCGGAAGTAGCTGAAAATATTGCGATTGCACTAAAGAAGTCAGAAGAAGAGGGCCTTCCATCTTCAGAGCTTCTGAAAGCGTATCTGCCTCAAAATGGTATGATCCGTGTCGTCACAGAGAAAGGTGAATCAAAGCTGACCGTCACGAAGGAATCTACGTTTAGCTCACTTCCTTTTACATACGAATCTGGTCAGACAGCAGAAATTCAAGAATACAATAAGCATATGATTGCGTTCGCGGCTATCCCTGTCATTTGGACAAATGGGGACATTGTGTCGCTGCAAGTTTATGAAGAAATTGAAAATACAGAAGAGAACTTGGCGTTATTAAAAATGATTTTAATCGCTGCTGGCGTTTTGTTTATTGTGCTTTCTTATTTTGCAGGCCACATTTTAACGAAACAAATTGTCCGCCCAATTAGTCGAATGACCAATACGATGAAAGCAAGTATGAGAGAAAAGGCATTTAAACGAATTGAATTAACAGGCGATTCAAAGGATGAACTGTATCAAATGGGTCAAACCTTTAATGAAATGGCCGAAATTCTTGAGAAACATTATGAGAAAGAGCAGCAATTTTTGCACGATGCTTCACATGAATTGAAAACACCCATTACCGTCATCATGAGCTACAGCAATTTACTAAAACGCTGGGGGCAAAGCCGGCCAGAGGTCGTAGAAGAATCCTCTCAAGCCATTCATGATGAGGCAAAAAAAATGAAAAGGCTGACAGATCAACTACTCACACTGGCGAAAAATGGGCAGCCGCTTTACTTGGACATGAAGCCGGTTGATCTTGGTCATTTGTGCAGCCAAGTTGGCCATACACTTGAAGTGGCAACAAATCGAACCATCCTTACTCATGTACAAACAGATCAGCCTGTTATTGCTGAAGGGAACGAAGAGAAGATCAAACAGCTTTTGACCATCTTGATTGATAATGCGGTTAAATATAGTGCAGAGCCAGTTGATGTGAACTGCGGACGAGCAGGAGAGAAACCGTTTATTTCGGTTGTTGACAAAGGAATTGGCATAAAAGAAGAGGATCTGCCGAAAATCTTTGACCGCTTTTTCCGTGTGGATGAAGCGAGAAACAGTGAGACGGGCGGTACTGGACTTGGCCTGTCAATTGCGAAGCAAATTGCTGAAGAGCATGGGGCTGAGCTAAAGGTAGACAGCCGTATCGGTGAAGGAACCGTGATGACCATTCTTTTTCAGAAATAAATAGGTCTTTTCTCATCAATTTCTCATTTCCTCCTTATAAAATAGGAAATAGGAAGGAGGCGCTGCATGTCTAGAAAACTGAAAATGCTGCTTACGCTCGCAGGATGTCTTTTCATTCTTGTGGCTTTTGCAATGCTCATGATTCAAACCATTGACAAAAAAATATTAAGCGAAGCAGACATAAAAAAAATCATCGCAAAAGACTACAATGGAAACATCACAAATATTGATCTGATCAACCATAAACAGGACTATACATTGACGCTTGAAAATTCAAATGGCATCTATCAAATCATTGCATCTTCCTCAAGCGGTCAAATGAAAGAGATGAAACAGTTAAAGAGCTATCAAAAACCAAATGAGAAAAATGCCGAACTCCAAGCAGAAGAAGTGGCAGTGAAAAAAGTGAAGGGTACCGTGATTCAAAAGAAAGAAAAATCGGATCGCTTTATCTTTACGATTCAATCAAAAAAAGAACTGTATCAAGTGGATGTTGAGAAAGACACGTTCAAGGTGATTGAAGCAGAAAAGAAAAAGCCAACCTCTAAAGAAAAGAAGCTCACAAAAATAACGGTAGAAGAAGCCATTCAGATTGCCGTAAAAGAAGTGGGCGGCACAGTGGATGATGCAGATCTTGAAACTTTTAGTGGAATGCTCGTGTTTGAGGTAGAGCTCGATTTGCCGGATGGAAGAGAGGCAGAGGTGTTAGTGAATGCCTATACAGGAGATATTGAAGGCATTACGTACGAAAACTAATCATTTTCTCATGATTTTCTCATGTTCCTTTCCTTCCTTTATCATCTTGTTTTTTTAAGATAAAGGAGAAATCAAACAGAGGAGGAATTAAACATGATAAAAAAAGTACTAGTAGCTACAGCATTCACAGGAGCACTTGTTGCAGGTGGTTTCACCCTTCAAGCGCAAAATACAAATCAAACGGCAAATGCCGAACAAGTGGTGCAAAAGAAATCTTCATTTGTCTCAAAGAAACAGGCTGAAAAAGCAGCATTAAAAGTTGTGAAAGGCTATGTAGATGATGTAGATCTTGAGCGTAAAAAAGGAAAATGGGTATATGAGGTCGAGATTAAAAAAGGCGGCTTTGAATATAAAGTATATGTCGATGCCAAAACAGGCAAAGCGCTCAATGATCCAGTCAAAGAAAAGAAACAAAATGTAAAAATCACCAAAAAACAGGCTGAACAAATTGCCCTTGCAAAAGTAAAAGGAACAGTCACAGATTCAGAATTAGATAAAGAAAATGGTGTGTACTTGTATGAAATTGAAATTACGACACCAAGCGGCGAAGAAGTTGATTTTGAGATTTCTGCTAAAACAGGCAAAATCCTCAAGCAAGAATGGGACGATTAAGCCATAAATGAACCTTTGAGCGTGATAGAAAACCTTTGCAGCCCTAGGAAGGATGAGTACTGGCGCGGAGCGAATTTGACATTCGTGAGCACCAGCACGCACATGCTGAACCTTACACTTTTATGTGTAAGGTTTTTTCATTGGGACAAACTACTGGAAAGGAGGCGAGAGAATATGATGAAGAAAAAAGAAGAAGAACAGACGATGGATCGTGCGGAATATGTTCCCCATCCTGATGGAGAAGGATATGCTTTGTTTTTGCATGATTCCTTTCATCTCCTCTCCCAAGAGGATATGAATCAGCCGGAAGAAGAATAAAAGACATGAAAGGGCGATGGTCAACTTGTCGATCGCTCTTTTTTTGAAAAGAAAGCGAATACATCAGGAAACTTGGCATCTTGCTTATTGACATCATTGCGCTTTTTCTGTAATCTCAGTGTGTCAACAATATGAGACTTCGTTAGGTGAGGCTCCTGTATGGAGATACGCTGCTGCCCAAAAATGTCCAAAGACGCCAATGGGTCAACAGGAATCATCGACATAAGGTGATTTTTAATGCAGCTGGATTAATCCTATGCCATACAGTGCTAAAGCTCTACGATTGAAGGAGCAAGTGTTTATTTGTCATGCTTACAAAGCGCCTTCATTCGGTTGAAGGTGCTTTTTTATGAGAAAAGGAGGTGTGGGGATGGATCATCCCGATTCGAGACACATAGAGATTATGTCAAAAGATCAGATTGACGCATCAGATAGAGGAGATCCTGACCCCCGCACAATCTAAGGGATTCGGGTATCTCCTGATTTTGGGGAGGTAACAGCGATGATACAGAACATTACGTACGATGAACTCATTTTACGCATCATTATTTTACTAAGAGATGGAAAACGTAAAGAATTTAAAAACATTATGGAAGAACTTCAGCCTTATGATATGGCCTACTTATTCAAGGAGCTTCCAGAAAAACACCGCGGCCGCTTTCTCAGCTTTTTAACAGTCGATGACGTGACGGAAATGATGGGTGAACTGGAGCGGGAATATCAAGAGATTGTTCTTGAAAAAGTAGGGAAAGACAAAGCCACCTTCGTCACAAACAAAATGGATAACGATGATCTAGCCAACTTGTTTGATGAGATGGAGGATGAGCTGAAGGATCAGCTTTTATCTAACATGGAAGCAGAGGAATCCAAGGCCGTCCAGCTTCTCATGAATTATCCTGCTGAGACAGCAGGTCGGATCATGACCAATCGGTACGTTTGGATTCCGCAGCATTATACGGTTCAGGATGCCGTGGTGAAGCTGAAAAGCTTTGCTGAAATTGCCGAATCGATCAACTACTTATATGTCATAAATGATCAAAAACAGCTTGTAGGGGTACTCTCATACAGGGATCTTATTTTAGGTGAGCCAGATGAAAAAGTGCAGGATCTTATGTTTACAAGAGTCATTGCCGTTGGTGCCTTTCAAGACCAGGAAGAAATCGCAAAGCTCATTGAACGATATGATTTCCTTGCCATCCCTGTTGTAGAAGAGAACAATGTCCTAGTCGGAATTGTGACAGTCGATGATATCATTGATGTTGTGATTCAAGAGGCAGGAGAAGACTATGAAAAGTTTGCTGCCTCTGGTAAAGATATCACGTTCGACACACCGGCATTTGTGGCGGCATACCGCCGTCTTCCGTGGCTTATTTTACTCTTATTCATTGGGCTGATTTCAGGCAGTATCTTGAATTATTTTGAAGATACTTTGCAACAAGTCGTTGCTTTAGCGTTCTTCATGCCGATGATTGCAGGTATGACAGGGAATACAGGGACACAGTCTCTAGCGGTTGTCATTAGAGGATTGTCAAAAGAAGAATTAACGAAAAAAACCATTATGCGCTTGATTTTCAGAGAGCTGAGAACAAGTATTTATATTGGGATTGTTTGTTCAATCATTATTACGGTCGTTGCCATGGTATGGCAGGGCAATATGATTTTAGGTTTTGTTGTTGGTTCCTCGCTTCTTGCAACACTGATTATTGGGACAATGGCAGGTACGGTCGTGCCGATTATTTTACACAGATTAAACGTGGACCCAGCCATTGCATCTGGACCACTGATCACAACATTGAATGATATTTTATCCTTACTCATCTATTTTGGAATTGCAACAGCATTTCTTCATACACTGATGTAGTCAAAAGACTGTAAAATGTAACGTTTTACAGTCTTTTTTGAATAAAGATTGCATATAGCGCTTCCATCCTTTACATTTTAAGGAGAAGGTGGGAGAGAAAAATGAAGAAGTTTTTATTCATTTTCATGTGCATTGTTTTGCTAAGTGCATGTTCAAGAGAAGACGAGGGGAAAGACAGAAGACTGGTGGCATCAGAGCATATGCTTGAAGCGATAACTGAAGGAAATAAACGAAAAATGGACAATGTCTATGTCGAAGGCGCAGTCCCAAGCCCAAATGACATTCTTAAATCGAAAAAGGAATGGGGAATTGAGACGCTTTCTTATGAAGATTTTCAAATGGAAGAAGCCAGCATCCACGTCTTTCATGCAAATTATAAAGATGCAAACACTGGAGAAAAAAAGGCGCTTGCCTTTCGGGTGAAAGAAGATCCTGAAAAAGGCGGCGTACGAATTGACTTTGTAGGGGTTGTTGAAGGAACTGACGCTTCATCTAAATAAAAAGAATCGTTCATATGCTTTATGATCAGTCAGGCATAAGTTGAGATGATGTAAAAGGATAGAAGAGCTGAAAGAATGTCGCTCTATCTATCCTCTTTTTTTATCACACATGATCTTATTTATGAAACAATGATCTGTCTCAGATCACTTATTCGTGATGCCCATTAACTCCATAAATTGTGACAGGGCACTGGTCATGTACGAATCACGTCGCCTGATCAACACAGTGGGAACGATTCGATGTGGTTCTGGTAATGGATGACAGGTAAATTTGCCTTCTCCCCGAGATTCAACCATAGATTTTGGTAATACGGTCACTCCCAGCCCGCTTTCAACACATTTAAGGACGCCCTCTAACGTACCATATTCCATGACCTTCATAGGAGGATAGCCATTGTTCTCTAGCCACTTTTGCCATCGTCCTAAATAAATACAATGGGCGAATGACGAGAGCAACGGCTCATGTAAAATAGATTCTACCTGGAATTGCTCCGTGGAGTAGCTTGTAATGAGAACGAGGGATTCTTCCAATACAGGATACTCGATGATTTCTGGATGAAGAATTGGCCCATCTACCAAGGCGCCGTCTACTTTGTAGTTGAGGATAGCGCTAACTTGATCGACTGTAGGTGCCATATACAAGCTCAATTCTACTTGTGGAAATTTTTTGTGATATTCTGTGAAAATGCTGGGCAATCTCGTAGATGCGGTGGACTCTATAGATCCAATGTGTAAAGATCCCCGCGGAGTAGAGGAAAGCTTTACTGCTTCTATCGCTTCTTCGTAATCGTATAGTAATTTATTTACATAGGGCAGCAGTTCACGTCCTGCAGGCGTTAAAGATATTTTCTTATGATATCGATAGAGAAGAGGTACACCTAACTCTTGTTCAAGACGTTGGATTCTTGCGGTGACATTGGACTGCACATAATTTAATTTTTGAGCAGCTTTTGTGATGCTTTGTTCAATGGCAACGGCTTTAAATACTTCCAAAGATTTAATATCCAAACTAACTCTCCTTTTTTGCATCACAAATTGTGATGATCTATATGCTATTTTTTGATTTTACGTGATCCAATGAAGTATGTAAACTGAATGATAAAAGAGGTTGATGCTCATTGCGTCCCTTTTATCTGATCGAGAGGAGAAAATGAGAATTTTTTAGCTGTGCCAATTAAAACAGACGTTTCCATTTAATAAGGAGGGGAATCGATTGATTTCAAAGGTAAATATCGAAGAAAAATTTTCGCAAATAAATGATTATTGGAATCCTAGAATAAGTGGAGAGTTGAACGACTCATACATGAAAATGGTGAAAATTAAGGGTGAATTCATTTGGCATCACCATGATGATGAGGATGAAATGTTCTTTGTGTGGAAAGGCAATCTAGTCATCCGTTTTAGGGATAGGGAAATAACGCTTAATGAAGGAGAATTTCTTGTGATTCCAAAAGGAGTTGAACATCAGCCAATTGCTGAAGAAGAAGTTCACTTGCTCTTAATTGAACCCAAAACGACGCTAAACACGGGGAATGTGCTCAATGAACGAACTGTTTCGATTCCTGAACAAATTTGAAAAACTAAATCGTTAAAGATCAAGTATCTTAGGTGATAAATAGTTGAATGGTTGTTTTAGCTTATAACGAGGCTGCAATTGCTGCCTCGTTTTGCTGCTTCAATGATTCATTGGCTTTCGTTGTCTGAAATAGACTCTTCTGCAAGAATCGGTCTTTGGGTAAGTTCGTGCTTTCATCGTTTCATATTCAGGTCGATCAGATGCTAAGTCTATTTTGCCGAGTAAGCGATTTTTATTTAGTTCATCGATTTTTGTACCGGAAGTGTGCGTTAATTTGACCTTCCAGCATTTTTTTCTTATATTGTCCGCTTTTTAATGCCTGTTCTTTTTTCTTCATGTCTTTTAAAATTTCCGCTGTCTGCACACCATCTTCCCGTTTATTTGCGATATCCATTAAACGTTCTACATCAGAAAAAGAGTATTTCCGTGTGCCTCTTGTTGAGCGCTGGGGGTAGATGAGTTTCCGTTCCTCATAATATCGGATTTGCCTGACGGAAAGCCCTGTTAATTCACTGACAATCCCGATTGAAATGACTTTTTTATCTTTATAAGATACATCTTCCTGCGTCATATCCTCACCCCTACAAGTCTTTTCTTCATATTATATCGAAAAGTCAGTAAAAAAACCTAACGTTTGTTAGATAATATAACACAAAAATGAAAAAAGTGAAAAACAATGGAAGGAAAATTAACATATAACGTGCAAATCATGTCACGTGAACATATGATAATAAAAAGAAAAAATGAGGAGGAGGCGCACTTGATGGAGAAAACACAGATCATCCGTATGGCAAAAGAAATCATCGCATTAGATGTGAAGAGGGATGAACTGCTGGAGCAGTTCATGCAGGCTGCGGGTCAGAATGCACATGCTCTTCTTAGAGCCGTACAAAATGATTTGTATAAAAAGTCCTCATAAGCACCCGATCCATATCCATTGATAGGAGGGGAGATGTCGTGCGGCTAAAAGAAGCTTTAGCGAAAGAAAGACATTATTATACGAAGCAGCTTTGCTCACTTGGGGTGTATAGCCCTGATATGACCAAGAACATGACAATTAGTGACTTAAAAAAAGAGTATCATTTCTTTTTCAACAAAACAGACCGCTATCTTTAACATCCCTATCATGTGCACTGTCACATGAAGGGTTCTTTTTTTGCGTGTTTAATATTATAGCAATATTGAATTTTGTAGAAATTTGACGAATCAAATGTAAGAAAATATAGAGCCTTTACAGATTATGTTAAAATTTGTCGTAACTTGATGGTTTGCTGGAAAAGCTTTTTTTCGAGATGATTGTGAAAAATAAGAAGGATTTTAAAAGTTTATATCGAAATCTTATACATAACACGAATGGAGTCACTTATGTGGTTGAAAGGGTTTTCAAAAACGTACTTCTATTTTTTACGAAAGGCTCCAACTGCACCGCAAGAAAGCCTTGAAGTTAAAAAAATATTATAAGAGGTAGATATGTGATGAGACTATCGTTTAATGAAGAAGAAGTAGAACGTTCAATGACGCTTTACAAAGTTTTTGCAAGAGCATTTAAAAGCGTTTCCGAACACAGTATTAGAGACAGCAAGGAGCATGGATTCAATCCAACTGAATTTGCCGTTCTCGAATTACTGTATACGAGAGGTGCTCAAAAACTTCAGCAAATCGGCTCAAGACTCCTGCTTGTCAGCGGGAATGTTACGTACGTAATTGACAAGTTAGAACGAAATGGTTTCATTGAAAGAGAACAGGACCCAAAGGATAAACGGTCAGTTTATGCCCATTTAACGGATAAAGGGCGCAGTTATCTAGATAAAATTTATCCAATCCATTCTCTTCGAATTGCGCGGGCGTTTTCTGGTCTTTCGCGTGAAGAACAGGAGCAATTAATTAGTCTGCTGAAAAAAGCAGGTATTCACAGTCAGCATTTGTTATTTAGATAAAACGAAAAGGTGCCATGGTTGGCACCTTTTAGATTGTTGACAAAGGGCTAAAATGAACTTGATTTTAGCCCTTTGTCTTCTTTTCAGCCCAGCGTGATAGAAAACCTTTGCAGTCTAGGAAGGACGAGTACTGGCGCGGAGCGAATTTGTCATTCGTGAGCACCAGCACGCAGGACTGACAAAGAATGCGAGGGTTTGTCTACACGCTGAAAGGTGCCATGGTTGGCACCTTTTTTATGTATCCAGCTGATGAGCAGGATAGGCGATAAATTTTTCAATATCACTAGCTGGAAGTGGCTTGGCATAATAAAAGCCTTGTAGATCGTCACAGCCCTGCGCAGATAAAAGTTGCGCTTGTGCAAAAGTTTCAACACCTTCAGCAATGACTTCTAGAGATAGCTGGTGCCCCATTGCAATAATAGCCCCTGTGATTTGCTCAGACTTTGAATCGCTCAAAATATCCTCGATAAATGATTTATCAATTTTCAGGCGGTGAATCGGCAAATCCTTCAAATAGCTTAAAGAGCTGTGGCCTGTACCAAAATCATCAATACTAATACGGACGCCAAGATGTTTTAGAGATGTCAGTACCTGTTTTGACTGCTTGATGTTGTCCATTGTCATGCTTTCTGTCACTTCAAGCTCAAGAAGTGATGGTTGAAGGTCGTATTTTTTTAGCGTTAGTTTAATCAAATCAATTAAGTCTTCAGAGTTAAACTGCTTAGCAGATAAATTGACCGCTACAGGAATTTTCAATTGCTTGTCATACCACAATTTTGCCTGCTGACATGCCGTGTCAATGACCCACCTTCCAATATCGATGATCAGGCCGGATTCTTCAGCAAGTTCAATGAAAGCCTCGGGTGATTTTAGAGAACCGTCTGGTGCTTTCATTCTTAAAAGGGCTTCAACACCTGTCATCTGTCTTGTTTTGGCGCTGATTTGCGGCTGATAATGAAGCACAAACTGCTTTCTTTGAATGGCATCTCGTAGCTCCAGTTCGCGATTGAGTCTGTCCTCACTCAATCTCTCCATAGATTCAGTAAAGAATTCATAGCGGCTTTGTTTATGTTTCTTTGATAAATACATGGCCATATCTGCTTTTCTCATCAATTCCATACCATTCTTTCCGTTTTGCGGAGAGATGGCGATTCCAATACTAATGGATGTAATGAGCTGATGGTTTTGAATGAAAAAAGGACGTTCAAATTGGCGAATGATGTTTTTCAAAAGCTGTTCAATTTTATGTGTGTTATGCTCCATGTGAGGAAAGATCATTAAAAATTCATCCCCGCCAATTCTTGCAATAAAGCCATTGTCAGGCAAACATTTGGTTAGTCTGTTTGCGGCGGCTTTCAACAGCAGATCGCCTATGTTATGACCAAGGGCATCATTAATAATTTTAAACCGATTTAAATCAAGAAAAAGAACTGCCGTTGACGTTTTTGTCTCTTCTTGAGCGGATAAAACATCATTTAAATGATTAATTCCGTGACGACGGTTCGGAAGTTCAGTTAGTGCATCATAATGTGCCATCACATGAATTTCTTTTTCAGCAATCTTCTGCTGGGTTAAATCCTTAAAAACGAGATAAATGCTGTCAAGTGTATGGTTGACGTGTACGGGTATGTATGTAACATGATAATAATAAAAACGATCTGCTGCTTTCAGTTCTGCTTCACGCGTAATTGCTTTTTTTGATTGATAAATAAAGTCTTCCCACATCTCAGTCGGCATGACGTATTGACTCACATCATCACCAATCCAGGAATTGCACATTTTCAAAATGTGTTTGCCTGGGTCATTCGCAGATATCACTTTTCGATCAACAGATAACACGATAATCCCATCTATATTATGTTTGATCAGTGATTGGAACCGCTGTTCATTTTCTTTTAGCTGATCGGATTGTGACATAATCCGGTGATCAATATAGGCGCCGAAAATCATAAGTGATTGGACGATAAGCGTCATCAGGCCGATGAAAATGGACAGGCTAAATGGTGACATTTCAAGAGAACCACCCGCAGCGGCATGACCATCTGAATGAAAAAACATCGTCGAAGACGCCATGCCAGTGTAATGCATGCCCGCAACAGCACCGCCCATCATCAGTGCACCCGCTATTTTTAACAGCTGATCCTCCCGCCTTTTCTCAGAGCGATGGAGCCGGAAAAAAAGGTGTAATGAAAAGAATGAAGCGAGCGCACCAATAAAAAACGAAAGAAAAAAGAGAACAGGGTCATAGCTGATGGTGACATTCGCCATTGATTCCAATCCGAGGTAGTGCATGCTGCAAATAGCTGAGCCCATCGTGATCGAACTAATCAAAAGTCGTCTTGTAGAAAGTTGTTGCTGAATACATATTGAAAATGCAATGAAAGAACCGATAAAAGAGGCCAAAATCGATAAAATGAGTAAGGGTGTTTCATATGTGATACCAGAGCGTAGATGAAACGCCATCATGCCAATAAAATGCATTGACCATATTCCCATCCCCATGATCATCGCACCAATGATCAACCATACTCTTTTCTTTGCGCCACTCGACTGGATCACCCGGCTGGCTAATTGAAGAGCTGAGTAGGAGGCGACAGCGGCGACAGCGACTGACAGAAAGACAAGCCATCCGTTGTAGCTTCCTGTTAAATGTGTCATGTAAGAAAACCTCCTGTATCTAAAAAAACAGACATATACTTAATATATCGGATCAAGTGGCTCCTGTGTTCACTTTTCCTTTACTTAAAAAGGGCATTTAGCATTTTTTTTTGAACATTTTTTATAGTAAAATCAAATTTAATGTAAAAAAACGAAGAAAAGTGAATCATTTTTGGTTTTTTATTCGTTTAATAGGTGGCACGGTACGATTTGCAAGCATAGCCTGTCAAACTGATTATGTGTGAAAGGGATTGATAAACATCGAAGATTTTATTATTTCATTAGCTGATGCCTTTAAGAATTTGTCGTACTTCGGCATCTTTCTTGCATTATGCATTGAATTTGTTCCTGCTGAAGTGGTGTTGCCTCTTGCAGGTTACTGGGTTTCAAAAGGGGACATGGCCTTCATTGGTGTTGTGGCTGCCGGTTCTATTGGCGGTGTGGCAGGCCCCTTGACCTTGTACTGGTTAGGGCGTTATGGAGGGAGACCCTTTTTAAATAAATATGGGAAGTATTTCTTTGTGAAACCTGAGTCACTTGATAAATCGGATGCCTTTTTTGAAAAGCATGGCGGATTTGTTGCGTTTAGCGGCCGGTTTATTCCAGGGGTCAGAACTCTTATTTCCATTCCGTGCGGGATTGCGAAGATGAATGTGTGGGTTTTTTGCCTGTATACGTTTTTGGCGATTACGCCAATTACATTTGTATATGTGTATCTAGGATTTGTCCTTGGGGAGAACTGGCAAGAGGTTGGAACCATTTTAGAACCATATGTATTGCCGATTGGAATTGGTATGCTCTTATTGTTTGTTCTCTACGTGTGGCTGAAACGAAGAAAAAGAAAAACAGAAACACCAACGGCTTAATCAATGGGTGGAGATAAAAAGTCACCTGTTGACAATCCGGGGTCTGTTGATTATGATATAAGTAATCTAAATATTCTTAATCCCACCAAAGGGGAGTAGCGTCCGGTTTTTACCGGAAACAAAGTCGTCATTACATGGAACCTCATTCCATCGGCTTTGTTGGCATGATTTACATATCACATGTCTAGCAAGACCTTTGCCATTACAGGCAAAGGTCTTTTTTGCATTCATAAGCCTTTGTCTGTTGTGGGACAATAGATAAAAAATAAGGAGGAATGATGATGGATGCAGCAATTATTTTAGAGTACGGGTGGGTTCTTCTCGTATTGATTGGATTAGAAGGGATTTTAGCAGCTGATAATGCGCTGGTTATGGCTGTGATGGTCAAACACCTTCCTGAAAAACAGAGAAAAAAGGCATTGTTTTACGGACTTGCGGGAGCATTTGTCATGCGATTTGGTTCTCTTTTTCTTATTTCGTTTTTAGTAGATGTGTGGCAAGTTCAAGCCATTGGCGCAATTTATCTTCTATATATTTCGATTCACCATATTTTAAAATCGCACGTATTTAAGAAAAAGGAAGCAGACACAAACATGAAACAAAGCGGCTTTTGGGCAACCGTCGTGAAAGTTGAGCTTGCTGACATTGCATTTGCAGTAGATTCTATTTTAGCAGCTGTTGCATTAGCTGTGACTCTGCCAGCAACAAACCTTCCACAAATTGGCGGGCTTGATGGCGGTCAATTTATTGTCATTCTATTGGGCGGTATCATTGGTCTAGTGATCATGAGGTTTGCGGCGACTGTATTTGTGAAACTGCTTAAAACGAGACCAAGCCTAGAAACAGCAGCATTTGTCATTGTCGGATGGGTTGGCGTGAAGCTGACGCTCTATACACTTTCTCATCCAGCCATTGGGATCGTGTCCTCTCATTTCATTCATTCAACATTATGGAAAGTCATTTTCTGGACGGTTCTTCTCGCAATTGCAGCATTTGGTTGGTTTTTATCAAGTCCATCAAGAAAAGGCGGCCAGCAAAACGAGGAAAAACAAGAGATGCGGCTGGAAGAGTAGGTTTTTTGAAAGAAATATCATTTCATTTTCATAACACGTATATTACAAAAAAGGGGGGGAGACCCCCTTATTTCTTTGCTTTTAAACGAAACGTTGTAAAGTAGATAAAGAAATACATGTCACAATTGAGTAACAGGAAATGAATTCCTCATTTCTTCCTTTGCGCTTCCCTCATAAATTAGCTATCATAAATGAGTAATATAGGGAGAACTGAGGTGAAACCATTGCTTAGCCTTTTGTTTAAAAAGGGAAAGAAAAAGCAAACATTAGAGCAGTCGGCAATCAACATCCAACAGGGTGATACCGAGCTGCAAAATGCATTAATCGAGCAATACAAACCATTTGTCGCTAAGACGGTTTCATCCGTTTGTAAACGATATATAGATGAAAAAGATGATGAATTCAGCGTAGGCTTAATTGCCTTTAATGAAGCGATAGAAAAATACTCTGCCGAAAAAGGCAACTCACTCCTTGCATTTGCGGAGTTAATTATTAAAAGAAAAGTAATCGACTATATTCGAAAAGAAGCAAGAAACGCGCCAACGGTTCAAATGGACCTTCAAGAAAGTGAGAATGGCGAGTACTCGCAAAGCATGATTGAAGCAGAGCTTTCTGCAAATGAATATAGGCGTTTAATTGAACAAGAACATAGAAGAGAAGAGATTGAACATTTTAAAGAACGATTGAAAGTATATGGTCTTACGTTTCAAGAACTGCTTGAGCATTCACCAAAGCATGCGGATGCGAGACAAAATGCCATTAAAGTGGCCCATACACTCGTTAAGCACGATGAACTGAGAACCATTTTATTTCAGAAAAAACAATTGCCAGTCAAACAGCTGGAAAAGCTAGTGGAAGTCAGCCGCAAAACGATTGAGAGAAATAGAAAATATATTATTGCGATGGCGATCATTATGACAGGTGATTATGTGTATTTGAAAGATTACCTTAAAGGGGTGCTTAATTCATGAGAAGAGGCATTATAGTAGAGAAAAACAAAAAATATGTCACACTGCTGACCCCTGATGGACAATTTCTGCGGACAAAGTATGAACAGCAAGACTATGAAATCGGTCAAGAAGTGACGTTTCCGAATGAATCACGTCTCGAAAGAAAAAGAGCCGGTTTTTTTGACCTGCTTCGTTTACGTCCGTTAAATGCAGGAATTCTATCAATTGCAGCAATTATTGTCGTGATTTTCACTATGATGCCATCTTTCTCAAGTCAAAAAGCATATGCATATATGACGATTGACATTAACCCAAGCTTTGAGCTGAAACTCGATCACAATTATCAAGTGATCGGTGTCACTCCGCTGAATAAAGATGCGAAGCAAGTACTGGCCAGTATGAAAGATTTAGAAAAAAACGACATGACCAAAGTCGTGCAGGAAATCATCGATGATTGTGATAAAAAAGGATACGTGAACCACTCTAAAAGCATTTATATTTCAACTGTTTATGAAAACAAGCAGGATCATACATACAAAACAAACGTAAAAAGTAAAATCAGCACCATCTCGGGGGAATATCAAAAGCGCAATTATAAGCTGGAAACTGTGGAAGGTGACCTGGAAACAAGAGAAAAGGCACAAAAAGCAGGCATCTCAACAGGAACTTATATTAGAAATCAAGAAATGCAAGACAAAGAACAAGAGGACGTTAAAAAGGAAGAGGAAGATCCAGCAGATGACGAGGTTGTCAAAGAAGAAGAGCCGAAAAATGCTGATGAAGATCAAAAAGACGAAGACAAAAAAGAAGATATAAAGACAGACGGTAGCGATGAGATGCAGCCGGATAAAGAGGCTCCAGAAGGCGAAGACAAAGAGCAGAAGGAAGTTGAGAGGGAAGAGCAAGGAGCTGTTCAAAAGCCTCACCAAACAAGCCCTAATCATGAAAATAAAGAGAAAAAGGGAAAAGAAGAAAAGGACCGCCCTTTTGAAAAAGACAAAGAGCAAAAAAAAAATCACTCGACTGATCCTGATGAAAAAAGACATCCAAATGGCACATCACGTGGTGATGCTGAAAAGCATGTAAAAAAAAACGACAGTGGTCAGAATCGTCCGTACGTCGAACGTAACAGAAATGACGTCAAACAAAAAGGGGAAAATACACCGCCTTCATACCGTGAAAACCGGGATGAGCCTACATATGAACAGTAAAAAAACGCCAGAATAGATCCGGCGTATTTCACCATGTCTTTATTTAGTTGAATGGCCCATTTGAGATTGCGCCTGCTGTACGAGTCTTTTTGTCATCTCGCCGCCAACAGAACCGTTTGAACGTGCGACTGTATCTGAACCGAGAGTCACGCCAAATTCTTGAGCGATCTCGTATTTAAATTGATCTAATGCTTGTTCTACTCCAGGAACAAGAAGTTGATTTCGATTTGCCATCACAGATTCCTCCTTTCACCTCATGTTTGTTGCGCCTTCTTATTTTGAAAAAAACAGCCTGCAATTATGCTGGCAATTGCTGCACAAAAAAGCCGAGGTGATGAAGGTCACCTCGGGCTCTGTTTTAAGCCTTTTTCAGCTGAAGCGTATTAAACATCATTTCTTGCGCTGTGCTTTGCAAGTGAGAAGTGAAAACGGAGAAAACGGTAGAACTGATAATGCCTTTAATCAAGTGCCATTGCGGCTTCGTCAATTCTGTAAACTCTTCGTGGAGCTTGTCCGTCTGTTCTTCTGTCATTTCTCTTAAATTCGTTTCCTTTAATGGAAAATGTGTATGGTGATAAATAAAATCAAGGACGTGCGCATATGCTTCATAAAAACGGATGGGGCTGATAATATCATCCGTTCGATCTGTGATCGTATTAAATAAGGCAGATAAGATCATACGAATAGAATCAAAATCAAATACTGATTTTAAATCCCGGACAATTAATAAAATAACGACCTGATCAATGGAGTACTTCTTGCCAAGCTCTGGATGGCCGATCATATCTTTAATATCGCGCTTGATCCAGTTTTGAATGGCTGTCGATTTAAGAGAAGTCAGCTCACACAAGTTGCCAAGCTCAACGATTTCGTTCGTTGAAAGCCCGTGCTCTGATTTTTGCTTCCGCCGTTCGAGTTTTTCAAAAAACGAAGGGATTTTTAATTCATCATATTCATGTTCCTTATCGCTTTTTACAGATAAATTCAAAAGCTGAAGCGGAGTCAGATCTCCCTCGCCTTTTAGAGAATACAGAAGTCTCGTCATGTCAATTCTCGTTAATTTAAAAGTCACCATGTTCCACCTCATTTGTACGTCAAAAACGTGATTATTGATCTAATTCAACATCATAATCTCTTTTTAATGAAAATGCAAAATAAACTAAAATAGGGCAGCTGCGTCACAATTTGTTCACTTTTTAGCGGATGCAAGTAGCGTAATCATTGAAATGACGAGGTTTGAGCCAGTATGATAAACATAGAAAACGATTCCTTTTTCCTTGCAATTTGAGACGTTTATTTTTATAATTTTATTAATAAGTTCAAATGAACTTAATATGACAGCGGAGGTTATGTATGGGTAAAAGAATATTTCTGTTTATATTAACGAACATTCTTGTTATCACTACGATTGGTATTGTCCTATCGGTTATTAGTGCAGCAACTGGTGTTGGTTCTTATATAGGAGCAGACGGAAGACTTAATATCCTTTATCTTCTTGTATTCAGTGCAGTTGTTGGTTTTGTAGGCTCGTTTATGTCACTAGCGATGTCTCGCTGGATGGCAAAAATGATGATGGGTGTGCGTGTGTTAAATCCAGAAAAGGATTCTTTAACATATGATGAGCAGCAGCTTGTTGACCGCGTTCACAGACTATCAAGAGCAGCAGGCCTTTCTAAAATGCCTGAGGTCGGTATTTACCAATCATCTGAAGTAAATGCTTTTGCGACAGGTCCTTCTAAGAGTAGATCGCTTGTTGCCGTATCAACTGGATTGCTTCATGAAATGGATGATGCAGCAGTTGAAGGGGTTATCGCTCACGAAGTCGCTCACGTAGCGAACGGTGACATGGTTACAATGACGTTACTTCAAGGAATCGTCAACACGTTTGTTGTCTTCCTTTCAAGAATTGCGGCATGGATCGCAAGTCGTTTCGTTCCACGTGAAGAGCTTGTCCCAGTTGTTCACTTTATCGCTGTGATCGTCTTCCAAATTATTTTCTCTATCTTAGGAAGCCTTGTCGTGTTTGCATATTCTAGACATCGTGAATTCCATGCAGACCGCGGCGGTGCGGACCTTGCAGGAAAAGATAAAATGATTCATGCGCTTCGTTCACTAGAGGCGTATACATCAAGAATTAAAGATGATGATCAAGCAGCTGTTGCTACACTGAAAATCAGTGGTAAAAGAAAAGCTTCTCTTTTCTCAACACACCCTGATTTAAACGAAAGAATTAGAAGACTAGAAGCAAAATAAGAAAGATCAAAAGACATTCTGCGTAAGGATGTCTTTTTCTTTTTGATGAAAAAGTAAATAAAGCACAAAATACCTTTAAAATCTTCTCTCTTTTCATTAAAATGATAAAGTATTCGAAAAGAAAGATAAAAGAAGGAATAACCATGAATCCAATGAAAAAACTAATTGACCGGCTGTCGGCTTTTCAGCTGATTGCCCTTTACTATTTTCTTGCTGTGACCGTGTCGTTCATTCTACTCAGTCTGCCAGTGGCTCACCAAGAAGGAGTCAAATGGACATTTATTGATGCGCTATTTACAGCTGTGAGTGCTGTTAGTGTCACGGGTCTGACTGTTGTCGATACGTCACAAACATTTAGTGTGACCGGGATGTGGATCCTTGCATTTGTTTTGCAAATCGGTGGTATCGGCATTATGACACTTGGTACATTCGTCTGGCTGGTTATGCGAAAAAGGATCGGCATTAAAGAAAGAAAATTAATTATGGCAGACCAAAACCAGAGCAACTTATCAGGAATTGTGAAACTCATGAAGCAGGTCTTATATTTAATCTTGCTGATTGAGTTTGTAGGCGGTCTGATTTTAAGTATGTATTTTCTAAAGTATTACGATGTGCAAGGCGCTTTTTTACACGGGTTTTTCTCTAGTATCAGTGCAACAACCAATGGAGGCTTTGATATTACAGGGAATTCGTTAATTCCTTATAAAGATGACTATTTCGTACAATTTATCACGATGCTGCTCATCATTTTTGGCGCTATTGGCTTTCCAGTACTTGTCGAAGTAAAGGATTATTTATTCAATCAAGACCGAAAACATGCATCGTTTTCATTGTTTACGAAAATTACAACGATTACGTTTGGTCTCCTTGTTGTCGTTGGGGCAATTGGGATTTATGCACTTGAAGCCCGGTTTACTTTTCTAGGGAAGAGCTGGCATGAAATCTTGTTTTATTCTTTGTTTCAATCAACAGCCACCAGAAGTGGCGGGCTTTCGACATTAGATATTACGCAATTGACAGAGCCGACACTGTTATTTTTATGTTTGCTGATGTTTATCGGGGCATCTCCAAGCTCGGTAGGGGGCGGAATTCGGACAACCACGTTTGCCCTTAATTTACTTGCTTTGTTTCACTTTGCGAGAGGAAATAAGTCCATTAAAATCTTTAAAAGAGAGCTTCATCAAGCGGATATTAATAAATCCCTCATGGTGACGATGATGGCCTTTATTTTAGTGTTTGGCGCTACGTTTCTGTTAACTTTATCAGACCATCATACACTTCTTGAAACTTTATTTGAGGTTTGTTCTGCCTTTGGAACAACGGGACTGTCGCTCGGAATTACGTCTGACTTGTCGGTATTTGGTAAGTGTATTATTATGGTGGTCATGTTTATAGGACGGATTGGAATTCCAAGCTTCTTGTATTTAATTGGCCGCCGGGAAAGTGAAGCGAATTATCATTATCCGAAAGAGCGTGTGATCATCGGCTAACCAGCATTCCTACTGAATGCTGGTTTCAGCGTGTAGACAAACCCTCGCATTCGTTGTCAAATCTGTGCTCCGGTGCTCACGAATGTCAAATTCGCTCTGCTCCGGTGCTCGACTTTCCTAGACTGCAAAGGTTTTCTATCACGCTGAAAAGAAGACAAAGAGTTAAAATAACGATCATTTTAACTCTTTGTCGACAATCAGACCAGCATTCCTACTGAATGCTGGTTTTTTTATTTCCATTATATAACTGGCTAAATCACAAAGGATGTTCGCAATCTATAGGTAAGAGGTGAAAGAGACGTGCTGGATGTGTTATGGAAAGCAATTGTAATGCTGCTCGTTGGTACTTTGCTGCTGAGAATAGCAGGGCCTAAATCCATTAGTCAATTAACGGTTCAACAGACAGTCATCATGATTTCAATTGGATCGATTATTATCCAACCCTTTATTGAGCATAATTTACTTGAAACCATTTATGCGGCCGCCATTTTTATTGTGGCGCTTGTGATTATGGAAAAGCTGTCGATTCAATTTGATTTTTTTGAAAAATTGGTTTCAGGGAAGTCTGTGGTGATTTTAGAGGATGGAGAAATGCTTGATCACAAGCTGAAAAAAACGCGGTTGACAAGGGACCAATTCAAAATGCGCTTAAAGCAGCAGGGTATCACAGACATCAGCAGTCTCAAAAAAGCAACGCTAGAAGCGAATGGGCAAATTGGATATGAGTTAAAGCCTGAGGAAAAACCAGTGACAGTCAAACAAATGAAAGAGCTGTTTGATCAATTGAGCGAAGAACTAAACCATGTTAAAAAGGAATGATGACAGATGAAAAGAAAAACAGCAAAAAATGAAGCACACACGAATAATATGACGCCTACAGAAAGCATGGCACACGATCAAGGACAAACACAATTTGACGAGCAATCAGAAGACCGCCAGGCGAACCGAAATTCTCATCAAGGGAAACAGGGGGGAGCGTCTCGTGACTAAAAAACATGTGAAAAGTAAAGATATGAAAGACCATAAAAAACCGATGAACCCCGATATCTTGCAAGAGGAATTTGGCAGCGAGCTGGGAGATATAAACAGCAGTAAATGGATTGATACCTTAATGAAGCCTAAAAAAAACGATGAATGTCATACTGAACAGAAAAACAAAAAATAAATAGAAAAAAACGATCCTGAGAGATCGTTTTTTCTATTTAATATAACTGTTTTGTCTGCCAGTAATGGTTCTCATCAGGCTGGTCATTTTGAGCTCGATGACTGGTTGTGCAACAGTTTTAACAAATGTACTAGATAGGGTAAAGGTTAAGAGGACCGTAAGCAGCAATAGAATCAATACACTTGCCGTATTTAGAGCCCAATCATCAAACCAAGTCGTTCTTAAAAGCTTAATCACAAAGCCATGAAGTAAATAGACATATAACGTTCTTGTGCCCCATTTGGTAAAGAAGAACCGGCGTGTAGGGACTAATGCAAAGAAACTAAAGGTAGCAGCAAATGCAAGTAAATACCATACCATTCGTTTCATAGCTGCAATGAGTCCTTCATCTCCAAGAGAAGCGTAAGACTGTGACCCAAATAAAAAGGAATAATCGAATTCATAAAAATAGCAAAACATGAACACGGCCATCAGTACAAGAAGTGCAGTCAGTTTCCCTTTGCTTGTTCGGATAAATTCAAAGTGCTGCTTTTTTAAATAAAAGCCAGCTAAAAACATCGGCAAAAAGACAAATGTACGAGATAGGCTGAGTGTATCGCTAATGCTGTCCACGTAACCGACAAGTAACGCCATCGATAAACTGACGATCATTGCCCAGTGGAATGGCAGTTTTGAAAAAGGAATAAGTAGTAAGTTCCAAAAGAATAAACTGATTAAAAACCATAAAGACCATTGCGGATCAATCGGATTTAAGTTAGAGATGCTTTGATCCTGTAAGAAATAATAATACACAGAATAGATGACCTGAAAAATCAAATATGGGATGATCAGCTTAACAGCGACTTTTTTCATAAAACCTGGTTTTCTAAAACCTTTGGCAAAGAAGCCAGACACCAATATAAAAGCGGGCATATGGAATGTATAAATAAATTTATATAAGTAGAGTATCCAGTCATTATCATGTATGAATGACCGTAACAAATGACCAAAAACAACTAGAAAAATCAGAAGAAATTTTGCATTATCAAAATAACTGTCTCTCGTGGATGTCATAACATCACCTTTCCTGCTTCATTTCGAACATAAACGTTCTAAGTGCACTGTTCCCTCATTTGCCCCATTTTAAAATACAAATTGGCTCATTTCGCTATTTGATGTGAAATTGTAGAGCGGTTGTAAAAGAAGCGTAAGAAAAGAGAATCGTTATACAATCGTGTCATCCAAATGAAACAAATGAAGCAAGCCTCGTGTAAAAAGTTCTCTTTTTTTATGAGTCGAATGAAGGAACAATGAAAATCTTGTAGAAATATTGTAGAGGAATGAGGCTGGAAAAGGAGTGTAAGAGAATGACTGAAACGCTCGATGGTGCGAAAAATATCAGAAAATTAGAAAAAGAAAACGAATATTTGCGAAATGAATTGATACAGCACAAAATGCTGTTAAATAAGACGTTAGATGCCATTTTTATATTTGATCAGCACCTCAACATTATCCAAGCCAATGAAGCGACATGCAGGCTTGTCCAAACACCGAAAGAAGACCTCCTCAATAAATCCGTTCTAGATTTCCTATACGGCATTCCGAAAAACAAAATTGACTGCTCACTTGAGATTTTTTTTCGAAAAGGAACTTTAAAAAGAGAGATCTCCATTCAACTTGAAAATGGAGAGACAAAATATATTGAATTTGCAGCAGAGCACGACGTGGTGAATCAACAATATATTGTCGTCATGCGTGATATTTCTTCAAAGAAAATATTAGAGCGAGAACGCTCGATGAATGAGCAGCTGTTTAAAGATTTATTTGATCGAGCGATTGACGGTATGGTCATTTTTGATCAGGATGGTTGTATGATTGACGCCAATCACTCTTTTTGCCAGAGCTTTGAACTTCAAAAAACAGATTTAACAGACCGCTACTTAAATGAATTTGTTGAAGAAGAAAATCTTCCAGCGCTCCAGCAGCTCTTAACTTCATTGAAAGAAACAGGGAAAGCAAAGGGAGAACTTCCTGTTACCCTTCAATCTGGGCAGCACAAATTATTCGAACTGACCATCACATCCAATGTGATGAGTGGTTTTTACATGTCCATCATGCGTGATATTACAGAAAAAAGATTAATGGAAGAAAAGCTGCTAAAAAGTGAAGAACGTTTTAGAGAAATATTCGAAAATGCGATGGATGCCATCATCATTTGGGCGGATGATGGAGAAATTGTCAGGGCAAATGAATCAGCCTGCCGAATTTTCGAATTACCGATGCATCAGCTGATTGGCAAGAAACTCATGGATTTTCTAGTCAAATCTGATCGCAGATACCGGCCGACAAGAAGACGGTATATAAGGAATCTTGAAATCAGAGAAGAACTCCTCTTTAGAATGGCGAATGGCCAATTCAAAGAGCTTGAGTTCACCTCTAAGCATGCGGTATTAGAAGGACAGCACTTAACCATTTTACGGAATGTCAGTGACAGAAAGCGAATGGAAGAGGAGCTGCGAGAAAGTGAGCTCAAATTCCGTAAAGTATTTAATGGCTCTATGGATGGCATTGTTCTTTTCGATAATCAATACCGGATTATTGATGTGAATCCTTCCGCAAGTGAACTGCTTGGCCTCAAAGATGATCACTTAACGGAAATGAACCTTTTTCATATCCTTGCACCATATCAAATTGAAAATTTGGCGCAGCCAGCTCAGGCGATGTCATTAGATGAGATGGACAATGAAGTTCCATTTGTGCTGAACCATCCAGATCAACGTATTTTGGAGTTTTCTTTTAAACGAAATATTATTCATAACATGAATTTGGCCATCTTTAGAGATGTGACTGAGCGCAAGGAATTAGAGGAGCGGGTAAGAAAATCGGATACGCTTCATGTTGTCGGAGAGCTTGCCGCTGGAATTGCCCATGAAATTAGAAATCCAATGACGGCTTTAAAAGGCTTCATTCAGCTGCTCAAAGGAAACATTGAAGGGGAGTATTCGCTCTATTTTAATGTCATCACATCAGAGCTAAAAAGAATCGAATCCATCATTACAGAATTTCTGATTTTAGCAAAACCGCAGGCCATCATCTATGAAGAAAAAAATGTCGTGCAAATTGTCAAAGACACGATGGATCTTCTTCACGCACAGGCCAATCTTGGCAATGTACAAATGCATTTAGATGTGCTCGATGATATTCCGCTCATCTACTGTGAACAAAATCAATTGAAGCAAGTCTTTATTAACATTTTAAAAAATGCGATTGAAGTAATGCCTCAGAAAGGAAATGTATATGTGAGCATTCAAAGGAAGGGCGAGGAGCACATTGTGATTTCTCTTCGTGATGAAGGCTGCGGAATGACAGAGGATAAACTAAAGCGTCTCGGAGAACCATTTTATACAACAAAAGAAAGAGGCACTGGACTTGGGTTAATGGTTAGTTATAAAATTATTGAAGAGCATCAAGGAACCATTGAAGTAGAGAGTGAAGAAGGGGTCGGAACAGTGTTCCATCTCACGCTTCCACTCCGGCAGCAGAAACAAGAAGGGGAGCTTTAATGTGTATTATACAGTCTATACCGCACCAATCGGGGCATTATACATACTAGAGAAAGATGGTGCCATCATTGAAGTGAAGTTTGATGATGAATCGTTTTTGGTCAAAAAACAGAGAGACCGTTTTAAACAAGAAGAAACGCCTGTATTAAAAGAAGCGAAAAAACAGCTGGATGAATATTTTAAGGGCGATCGGAAAGTGTTCGATCTCCCGCTTAAGCAAGCAGGCTCTCCGTTTCAAGAGCAAGTGTGGGAGGCACTTTCTACTATTCCGTATGGTGAATCAAAAAGCTATGCTGATATTGCAGAAGCGATCGGCAATCCAAAGGCTGTCAGAGCCATTGGACAAGCTAATAGACGCAATGCATTGCCTATTTTTATCCCGTGTCACCGGGTCATTGGAAAAGACAGGACTCTGACTGGTTATGCAGGGACGAAGACAGGGATGAAAGCGATCCTGTTAGAATTAGAAGGCATCCCATTTGTTCAAAAATAAATGAATTGACCTGTTCCAAATGTTTAGCGAGCGACATATCCTTTTATTAAGCTAAAAAAGTTGGTCTAGGGAAAAAGGAGGCTGCTAACATGTTATGGGGCAAAAAAGATAAAATGTACGCCGTCACATCACTATTTGTCAAAATGAACGTGTTGACAGAAGAGCAGAAAAAAGAAATATTAGCAAAAACGAACGAAACAAAAAAGCGCGGTGCTCTTAAATGATAAGAACCCCGCGCTTTTGTTTGATTAAAGTGACACGCTTTCGGTGAATAGTGCATCAATCTCTTCTGTATAGTTGGAAGTGATAATGCCTTTTTCTGTAATGATTCCGGAAATGAGGTGATGAGGAGTGACATCAAAGGCAGGGTTAAATACCTGCACGTCAGGAGGCGCAATTTGGATGCCGTTTAATTCCTTTACTTCCTGCGGGTCGCGTTCTTCAATCGGAATATCTGACCCATCCTGAGTTGACACATCAAAGGTCGAAAGAGGCGCTGCCACAAAAAATGGAATTTGAAAGTGTTTAGCTAAAATAGCCAGACTTAACGTTCCAATTTTATTTGCTGTATCACCGTTTCTAGCGATTCGATCTGCACCAACAATAACGGCAGAAATTTGTTTTTCTTTCATCGTATGGGCTGCCATATTATCCGTGATAAGCGTCACATCTACGCCGCCCTGCATCAATTCCCATGTCGTCAGACGAGCGCCTTGAAGGACAGGACGTGTTTCACATGCGTAAATGTGAAGATCGAGGTTTTTCTTTTTCGCTAAATAAAAGGGTGCAAGCGCTGTTCCGTACCGGCTTGTGGCAATGGAGCCTGCGTTGCAAATGGTCATAATTCGATCACCAGATTTAAAGAGCTGAAGAGCATTTTGACCGATTTGCCGGCATGTTTCTTCATCTTCGATTTGAATTTGAATGGCTTCATGGACAAGATCAGTTTTGGCTGCATTCACCGAAGCAGCACGCTGAGTGCGCTGATAAAGCCGGTCTAATGCCCAGGCAAGATTCACAGCGGTTGGACGAGCACTGTTTAAATATTCTTTCAGGCGAGCGACTTCTCGCTTAAAGATATCAATGTCTTCTGTATCAATCTCTTGTGCACTGAGTGCAAGCCCAAAAGCCGCTGTAATGCCAATAGCAGGTGCTCCGCGCACTTTTAGCGTCACAATGGCATCATACACATCTTCTTTTGTATATAAATGCTCAAACACGGTTTCAGCGGGTAATTTTTGCTGATTCAAAATGTTGATACGGTTTTCTTCCCATTCGACGGAACGGGGAACTTCAAATTCTTTAGACAAAACTCGTCACTCCTTTACAGTTTGCTGGAATAATGCGACGAGGTCAGACGCTGTTTCCACTGCATGATATTGTTTGATCAATGTTTTTCCTAGTGTAAGTGCTGCTTTTTTCTGCTGAAGCCTTCTAGAATGTGATGGAATCGCATCGAGATCAGCCGCATGCGCAAGACCGATGGTTCGGCGAACAAGCTCACAGCCAGCAAAGCCGGTGGCTTCTTTTAAAATACGGTCAAACGTTGTTTCTAAAAAGCTGTCCGATACACTAAACGCTTCAATACTGTCTTCTTTCCATGCTTTTGTGAACACTTCTTTGAATGTTGCCCACACATTGACTACATGATCAAAAAGGTGCTGCTGATCCTGCTCATTCTCATGAGATAAAGCATTGATGAACAGATTGGCAATAAAGTGACCGATATCGAATCCGAAAGGACCGTAAAAAGCGAACTCTGGATCAATGATTTTCGTTTCCGTTTCGTTTGCAAAAATACTGCCTGTATGAAGATCTCCATGTACCAGTGTTTCAGCAGAGGTTAAGAAGATCCGTTTCAATTCTGCTGCTTTTGCTTGCAGTTCAAGATCAGCCCATAGTGCTTGTGCCTCTTCTCTTAATTCCTCTTCGAAGTCATTCGTTTCGCTGTCAAAGAAAGGATCTGTGAAGACGAGTTTCTCTGTAATGTCACAAAGATCAGGGTTCGTAAACTGCTTCACGAATTGTTTTTTGATTTTAGGATTTGTGGCAAAGTCAGACGTGTAAAATAGTGTTTTGCCTAAAAATTCTCCGACATGATCTGATAAATACGGATAATGTTTTCCGGCAATTAGCCCTTTTCTGACGATTTCAAGGTGTGATAGATCCTCCATTGCCGTCACTGCAAGAGCTGTATCCGAATAATAGACGGCTGGTACGAGATGTGGTGCATACTCTGATTGCTTGATGAGTGCTGCACTTTCAATTCTTGCGCGGTCTAATGTCAGCGGCCAGCTTTCTCCAACGACTTTTGCATAAGGAAGAGCCTGCTTGATAATCAGTCCTTTTGCTTGTTTGTGATCATAAATATGAAAGACGTAATTTAAATTTCCGTCGCCAATTTCAGTACAGGTCAAATGACTGCTCTCTTGAATCAATCCAAGTCTAATGGCTAATGCAACTGCCGAACTCTCTGTTAATTCTTCATATGATGCCGTAAGTGTAACCAATTGCTTCCCCTCCAAATCATATAAAAAAGCCTCTTTCTCCTGAGAGAAAGAGGCTTGATGGCGTGTATGCTCGAAGCCTCTCTTATCTCTCAGCACATACGTCTGATGGAATTAGCACCGTGCCCTATAAGACAATGAATTGTCTTGGCGCTGTTCTTGCTGCGCCCCACTTCACAGTGGTATTAACGGTCGGTTGCTGTTGGGGTCAAAAGGCCAAATCCCTCGCCCAACTCTCGATAAGAGAAATCAATATGTAATTGTTTCATGTCTGCTTGCATTTCTTAATTCTAGATATTATCAGAGCTGCAGTTCACATGTCAATCTTTTTTCAAAATTGCTTTACAATTCATAAAACAATCCATTACAGTGATTGTATTGTCACGTAACTTGAATAGAAGGTGAAAAAATGGAATTCCAGCAATCAGATGTATTGAAACATTTACCGAAACAATTTTTTGCGTCGCTTGTTCAAAAAGTGCAGAAAAAAATGCAGGAAGGGGCAGATGTGATTAATTTAGGTCAAGGAAATCCTGATCAGCCCACTCCTCCACATATTGTGAAAGCGATGCAGGAAGCGGTAGCAAAACCTGAAAATCATCAATACTCCTCATTCCGCGGGACAGCGAAACTAAAAAAGGCCGCAGCTGCTTTTTATGAAAGAGAATATGGCGTCACGCTTGACCCAAAGACAGAGATTGCCATCTTATTTGGAGGAAAAGCGGGACTAGTCGAATTGCCGCAATGTTTACTGAATCCAGGTGATACGCTGCTTGTTCCAGACCCAGGATATCCTGATTACTGGTCAGGCGCTGTGCTTGCCGGAGCTCATATGGTCACAATGCCTCTTCTTGAACAAAATGATTTTTTGCCTGACTACCACCAACTGTCAGAAGAGGATAAGAATCAAGCAAAATTGATGTACTTAAATTACCCAAATAATCCGACTGGTGCGACTGCAACCCGGACATTTTTTGAAGATACTGTTGCGTTTGCGAGTGAAAATAATATGTGTGTAGTCCATGATTTTGCATATGGTGGCATAGGATTTGACGGCGAAAAGCCCCTCAGTTTCCTGCAAATAGACGGAGCAAAAGAGACAGGTATTGAAATATATACATTGTCCAAAACGTATAATATGGCTGGCTGGAGAGTCGGTTTTGCAGCAGGGAATGCCTCTGTAATCGAAGCCATTGAGCTTTATCAGGATCACCTGTTTGTGTCACTGTTTAAAGCAACTCAAGATGCAGCAGCAGAAGCACTTTTAAGCGATCAAACGTGCGTCCAAGTACAAAATGATCGGTACGAAAATAGACGAAACACTTGGATTGCTGCATGCAAAGAGATTGGCTGGGACGTCAGTGCGCCAAAGGGCTCGTTTTTTGCTTGGTTAAAGGTGCCTGAAGGGTATACATCTGAAACTTTTTCTGATGTATTATTAGAAAAAGCACATGTTGTTGTGGCACCGGGGAATGGCTTTGGTGCTCACGGTGAAGGCTACGTCAGAGTCGGTCTTTTAACAAGTGAGGAGCGGCTAAAGGAAGCCGCTGATCGTATCGCTGCCTTGCAGTTATTTGAAAAAAAGCCATTGACAACGTAAAAAAATGGTGCGATAATTCAGGCAATATTTAAGAAAATTGAATATTCTTATCAAGAGTAGGCAGAGGGACTAGCCCAATGAAGCCCGGCAACCGACTTCCATGAAGCACGGTGCTAATTCTTGCAGCAAGCGCTGAGAGATAAGATTCGGATGAATGAGACGAAACCTCTTTAACGCGCTGATCAAGCACTTAAAGAGGTTTTTTTATTGACCACATACAGGACGCAATCGAAAGGGGATTCCTAGTGAGTGAACTACTGGCAACATACATATTAACACATCGAGAGGATGAACAAATAGACCGAAAAGCAGAGCAGATCGCACTTGGGTTAACGGTCGGGTCATGGACGGACTTGCCGCAACTCAAAAAGGAGCAGCTGAAAAAACATAAAGGCCGTGTGATGAGCGTAAAAGAACAGTCTCCCGCAAATGGTGGTCTGTATCAATCAGAGGTGACCATTGCTTATCCTGAGGCGAACTTTTCAGCTGATATACCAGCGGTGTTGACGACGATTTTTGGTAAACTTTCACTGGATGGGAAAGTAAAGCTCGTCGATATCGAATTTTCGGAAAGGTTTAAACGCTGTCTGCCAGGACCGGTATTTGGCATAGAGGGGATACGAAAGAAAGTAGGCGTGTTTGATCGGCCGCTATTGATGAGTATATTTAAAGGCGTGATCGGCCGTGATATGGAGGATTTAAAAGAACAGCTCCGTTTACAGGCTTTAGGTGGAGTAGACTTCATCAAAGATGATGAGATTTTATTTGAAAGCCCATTAGCCCCTTTTGAAGATCGAATCAAGGAAGGAAAAAAGATATTAAAAGAAACATATGAAGAGACAGGACATCGCACGCTTTATGCTGTTAATTTAACTGGTAGAACTTTTGATTTGAAAGATAGAGCAAGAAAGGCAGCCGAACTCGGGGCTGATGCGCTTTTATTCAACGTTTTTGCCTATGGACTTGATGTCATGCAAAGCTTGGCTGAAGATCCAGAGATCCCATTGCCGATCATGGCACATCCAGCAGTGAGTGGTGCAATGACATCATCTCCAGACTATGGATTCTCGCATTCTCTTCTTTTAGGCAAATTAAATCGATATGCTGGCGCTGATTTAAGTCTTTTTCCATCTCCTTATGGATCAGTCGCCCTTCCGAAAAAAGATGCCATTGGCATTTTCGAAGCATGTGTGAGAGAGGATACAGTTCAACAAACATTTCCTGTCCCTTCAGCAGGCATTCACCCGGGAATGGTGCCGATCTTAATCAAAGATTTTGGACTTGATCATGTCATTAATGCAGGCGGGGGAATTCACGGACATCCGCGGGGAGCAATTGGAGGAGGGAAAGCCTTTCGTTCGATCATTGATGCGGTGGTCAAAAAAGAGTCTATTGAAGAAAAAGCATCAACTTGTCAAGACTTACAAGCAGCACTTGATCTTTGGGGAAGGGTAGCAGAATAAATGAAAAAACCAATTGTATGTTGTGATTTTGATGGCACGATTACGAAAAATGATAATATCATTCGCATCATGAAGCAGTTTGCTCCAAAAGAATGGACGAAATGGAAGGATGGTGTTCTAGCAAAAGAGATCACGATCCAAGAAGGCGTCGGACAGATGTTTCAGTTACTGACGAGTGATCAGAAAGAAGCCATTCGGTCATTTATTTTAGAGGATACAGAGATTCGTGAAGGGTTTGAACAGTTTGTCGAGGATGTCAAAAAAGCAAACATTCCTTTCTATGTGCTCAGCGGCGGTATGGACTTTTTTGTCTATCCCATCCTGGAAGGGATTGTCGAACAAGAGAATATTTATTGTAACCATGCATCATTTAAAGAAGACCATATTCAAATTGAATGGCCGCATACCTGTGATTCAGAATGCCAAAATGGCTGTGGCTGCTGCAAGCCTTCCATTATTCGAGAGCTGACGCAGGAAGATGACTTTATTATCATGATTGGTGATTCAGTGACTGATATTGAGGCAGCGAAACATGCGGATCTCACGTTTGCGCGTGACTATTTACTGAACGAATGTAAAGAGCTAGGGCTCGTACATAAAGAGTATGAAACATTTGTTGATCTAAAAGCGCAATTTGATCAAATAAAGGAAGTGAAGGAATGGCAGACGAGAAGAGTAAACGCTGGAAGGAACTAGCAGACGTCAAACGTGAATTGGCACAGAGAGACTGGTTTTACGGAACGAGCGGCAATTTATCGATAAAAGTGTCGGATGATCCCATCACGTTTTTGGTGACGGCAAGCGGCAAAGATAAAAGAAAAGAAACCGACGAAGATTTTGTTCTTGTTGATGCAGAAGGTCAGCCGGTTCATCCGAATCAGCCGCTCAGGCCATCAGCTGAAACACTGCTTCACACATACGTTTATGAGCGGACGAAAGCAGGATGTTGTCTTCACGTCCACACGATCGATAACAATGTCATTTCTGAGCTGTATGGCGATAAAGGAGAAATTCGTTTTAAAGGCAACGAAATCATCAAAGCGCTTGGTTATTGGGAAGAGGATGCAGAAGTCACTGTTCCTATTATTGAAAACCCAGCTCATATTCCGCACCTTGCAGAACAATTTGCAGTGCACCTGACGGACGATGCTGGTGCTGTACTCATTCGTAATCATGGCATCACCGTTTGGGGGAAAACCGCATTTGAAGCCAAACGAGTCTTAGAGGCTTATGAATTTTTATTTACCTATCATTTGAAAGTAGCGCTTTATCAAAAGCAGCTTGTTAAATAAAAAGGAGGAAAAACACATGGCGACCATTTACATTCATAATGAAGAGAACACGTTACTTGAGAACGAGCAAGAGGTCCGGGCGTATTTAGAACAGCAAGGGGTCATTTATGAACATTGGGATATTGAAAAACTACCAAAACAGTTATCAGAAAAGTACGATTTAACAGATGATGAAAAGGAAGAAATTTTAACTGTATTTCAAGAGGAAATAAAGAGTATTTCCGAGCGAAGAGGATACAAAGCGCAGGATGTGATTTCATTATCAGATGCGACCCCTAACCTTGATGAACTGCTTCAAAACTTTAAACGTGAGCATCATCATACGGATGATGAAGTCAGATTTATCGTAAGCGGTCATGGAATTTTTGCCATTCAAGGCAAAGATGGTGTCTTTTTTGATGTGAGACTGAATCCAGGAGATTTAATTTCTGTGCCCCCGAATATTCGTCACTACTTTACACTTCAAGAAGATCGTCAAGTCGTCGCAGTTCGCATATTTGTCACAACTGAGGGCTGGGTGCCAATTTACGAAGAAGAAACGGTTTAATAGTGGGAGCTGATCATTTCGCATGAGGCGGAAGATCAGCTTTTTTTTAGGAAAATAGACATAAAATGAGAGAGAAAATAGTTGATTTTGGTCTTCTGCATAGGATAAAATTCTGTTTAATCAATGTGTCAGTCCTGTCCAATTTTGAAGTTTACCCCCAGAATTCATTGGGTAAAAGGTCTTTAGGCTGTAAAAAATTAAATAAAATAAGCATATTTAATTTAATTTACAAATAAAGTATAATTTTGGTGTCGGATCATTTAGAGCGTAGACAGACGAATTCATAGCGGGAGCTGAGATCATGAATATTTATGTACGGAAAGAACAGCTATTAATGTCAATTGATGAAAAGAGAAGACAAATGGTAGAAGCTGCTCAAGTAGAAGGCTATACAGGTGAGACGACAATTAAATATAGTCAAGAACTGGACAACCTGATGAATGAGTATCAGTATCTTCTTTTTCATGAACAACAATCTGTTGCTTCCTTTCATGATCTTGTATCACAAATGAGTCTCCTTTCTGTCAATCGTCCTTCTTATTGACATCAAAAAACCGGTCTTGCCATTAGCAAAACCGGCTGAATGTTTCAGCTATTAGTGTGCAGAAGGGAGCATGATGATCACGGTTGTTCCTTTATTCACTTCGCTCTCGATATCGATTGTCCCCCCATACATCGAAATGATTCGTTTACACACAACAAGCCCAAGACCTGTTCCTTTTTCCTTCGACGTAATAAAAGGGAGGAAGATATGTTTCAGCATCTCTTCTGGTATACCTTCACCTGTATCTTTCACTTTTATGATGACCTGTTCTTTTTCAGCCTCAATGACAATCTTCAAATGACCGCCATTTGGCATCGCTTCTAACGAGTTTTTCGCTACATTCAATACCACTTGTTTAATGTGATCCTTCGTGCAATACACGCCAACATCTTGAATGGTATTGATTTGCAAATCAACCTCGACATTATAAAGGTTCGCCTCAGAAAATACAATTGGCATGATCTCACTGACAATTTCTTTCACAGAATTATTTTGCCACTTTTCAGCCGTTGGTTTTCCTAGCACAAGAAACTCACTGACGATTTGGTTAATCCGTTTAATTTCTTCCTCGATGACAGAAAAATAAAGCTGATCCTCTTCTGAACGATACTTCTTTTGCAAAAGTTGAATAAACCCGCTAATGCCTGTTAATGGATTGCGAATTTCATGGGCTGTACTTGCCGCGAGTGTTCCAATGAGTTCAAGTTTTTGTGCTTCATTTTGGTGGCGTTCCTGCTGGGTTTGTCGTCTTAAAATGATATATTGGACGAGTGTAAATAAGATATTTAAGAGAATAAATGCACTGGATAAAGGAAACAGCATCACAGACAGTACTTCACTTGTTGTCGCACGCTGCGGAAAAACCTCCAGCTTCCAGCTGTTTTCATCTAAATATGTAGACACGGTACTATCACTTTCAGATGCTGGCTGTGGACCACTTGTAAACACAACGTCTCCATTTTGATTCAGCATCTTAAAATGAAGCTCTGGGTTTAATACATTCATAATATTTCTTAAATAATCAATTTGAATCGCAGCGACTAGCACATCCGTGACTTCGTCGTTTTCATTCAAAACAGGGACACAAATGGAGAGAATCCGCTGCTTAGTAATGCGGCTTACATAGTTATCTGTGATGACGGTCTGTTTTGTGACTTGAATACGTTTAAAGTAATCTCTAAATGACAGGTTGATTTTTTCCTTTAATGGTGTGGTGCTGGCTGTGACATTTCCTTTTTGGTCTAGGAGATACAGGCCTGAAAAACGAGGTTCTTGTTTATAGATTTTCTCTAGGATGTTTTGTACTCTTTTCGTTTCAAGCGGCTGGTCAAATCCCATGGCAAGGGAAGTTAATCTTGCTTCTGTTTCACTGATTAAATAATTCATTTGGTTTTTGTGAATATTTAACATAAGTGTAGCGGTTTGTTTGTTTTTTACATCAATTTTCTCAGTTTCTTTTTCGTAGATAAAATAACTAATGATGAGGGTTGGAATCACGACCAAAATAAGGTAAAGCTTGATCTTCTTCCAAAACCCTTTCAGTATACTCATGATTCATCGCTCCAACGTATTACCTAATAGACTTATTATAGCATTGAACCTATCTTTATTACGATGACTTGTGAGATTTTTAAAAAATTAGGTGATTCGTTCTGGTCTCTTTTTCATGCTAAAAATGGTTCAACATGTTGACATTTTACTTATTGTTTATTAATGTCACATTAGTGGGTTGCATTTCATAAAGGATGATAAAAAATGGAAAATCATAATGTTGAGAAATCTTTGAAATTATTTATTGTACTATCACGTGCCTATCGCTCCATTAATCACCACATGAACAAACATATTGTGAAGCACGGTCTGAATCCGACTGAATTTGCTGTATTAGAATTGCTGTATCATAAAGGTGATCAGCCGCTTCAGCAAATAGGTGATAAGATCTTACTCGCAAGCGGAAGCATCACGTATGTGGTTGATAAATTGGAGAAAAAAGAACTCCTTAGCCGGAAAGCTTGTGCAGAAGACCGCAGGGTGACATTTGCACATATTACGGAGCAGGGAAGAGCGTTGCTTGATGACATCTTCCCAGATCATGCAAAAGAGATTCACGAGATGATCAGTGTGCTTAGTGAAGAGGAGAAGGATGCCTGCATCGATATGCTCAAACATGTAGGACTGCGTGCCAAGCATTTATATGACCATAAAGAATAAACAAAGGAAGCCGTTGGCTTCCTTTTTAGTATGTAGAGTAATCCTCGCATATGGTGTCAGTCCTGCGCACCGATAAACGACAAGAGCTTTCAAACGCGCTCATAAGAAAGACAAAGGACTAAAATAAACATCATTTTAGCCCTTTGTCATGATCTGAAAGGAAGCTGCTGGCTTCCTATTTATTTTGCTTTTTTCTCAATTGGCAAAATAAGAACTTCGACGCGTCTGTTTTTACTTCTGCCTTCTGCGGTATCGTTAGAGGCAATCGGTTTAAATTCACCGTAACCTTTTGTGCTAAAGTTCTCTTGGTCTAGGTTGCTGTTTTCAAGGAGAATATTTAAAAAGTTGACCGCACGTATGGCGCTTAAATACCAGTTGGATTCAAATTCAGAATTCCGAATCGGAACGTTATCTGTATGTCCGCTAATGACGATGTCACGAGCAGGGTTAATGACGAGCAGCTTGGATATTTCTTTGGCTAACGGAACATCCTGCGAGCGGATCACCGCTCGCCCAGAATCAAAGAAGATGCTGTCTTCAATTGTAATAAGCAGACCTTCATCCGTCAGCTTTGTTTCAAGCTTCGAACCAAGTTTTTTATCCGCAATGAATGAATCTACTTGCTTTTTAACCTTTGTTAAAACCGCTTGGTCACGAGCTTTCGCTTTTGCTTCTTCTTCTTCTTCTTCTGCGGATTTTTTGGTTTGATTGCTGTTTTCTGTTTCTTCGGTGCTCTGCATGCTTGATTGGTCCATTACGCCAGTGCCGCCAGTAAAGACAACATTAAACGATTTAGCCATCTGTTCATATTTTGCCGCATCAATGGAGCTAGATGCAAACAGCACAATGAAGAGGGCGAGAAGAAGCGTAAGAAGATCGGCGTAAGGGATCAGCCAAGACTCATCTACATGGTCTTCATGATCATGGTTTTTACGTTTCCTAGCCATTCTGTTTTTCTCCTTCTTCAATGACAAGATTTGCACGTTCTTTTGCTGGTAAGTACATCAGAAGTTTTTGCTCAATGACCTTTGGAGACTGGCCTTCAAGGACAGAAAGAATCCCTTCAATCATAATGAGACGAAGCTTTACTTCTTCTTTTGATTTACGCTTCAGCTTGTTGGCAAATGGATGCCACAACACATACCCTGTAAAAATCCCAAGCAGTGTGGCGACGAAGGCAGCACTGATCGCATGTCCAAGTGCTTCAATGTCTCCCATGTTTGCAAGTGCGGCAATAAGTCCGACAACGGCACCAAGTACCCCTAGAGTCGGAGCGTATGTACCAGCTTGTGTAAAGATTAATGCGCCTGACTGATGTCTCTCCGACATGGCATCGACTTCTTCTGTTAAGACGTCGCGAATAAATTCAGCACTTTGACCGTCAACCGCCATGCTTAAGCCGTTCTTTAGAAAATCGTCATCGACTTCCTCAAGATTTGCCTCTAATGCCAAAAGACCTTCACGACGAGCAATTTGTGCCCAGTTTGAAAATAGAGGAATCATTTCTTGTATCGTTGGAAGCTTGCTATCTTTGAAAATTTTGCCGAATAATTTTGGTGTTTTCTTAATTTCACTAGATGGGAAGGCAATGACAACAGCTGAAATTGTCCCAACCACAATGATCAATATAGCCGCCGGGTTGATAAGAGCGGTTAGACTCACACCTTTCAAAACCATACCGACACTCAGTGCAATAAATGCTAAAATAATACCAATTAACGATGTTTTGTCCATTATCTCACCAAATCCTTTAACTATCTTTTTCTATAGTTAATATCGGTGTCTTCTAGAAGGGTTTTAGTCAGAATATAAAATTAAGACAGTTTATGTGAAGAAATTTTGACGAAAGCGCTTTCTGAAAGCCATAAAAAAAGAAACTCCCTCATATAAAAGGGAGTTTTCAGCGTGTAGCCAAACCCTCGCATTCTTTGTCAGTCCTGCGTGCTGGTGCTCACGAATGTTACATTCGCTCCGCGCCAGTACTCGTCCTTCCTAGGGCTGCAAAGGTTTTCTATCACGCTGAAAAGAAGACACAGGGCTAAAATCAAGTTCATTTTAGCCCTGTGTCAACAATCTGGAAACTTCATCTTTTTTGAGCTGTTTCATCTAAGAGCAATTCTTTTAATTTTTCTTCATGTATGATTTTGATCAAATCGTAGTTCCAATTGATCATGTGATCCATGTGTTCCACCTCTTTTTCTTTTATCGTAAAGGAAAAGAGGCGGGGGAGCGTCGGCGCTCAGATGGAATTTAGACACTGCCACATGATGGAGCTGAAGATCCTCCTTAGGATGTACTTAGCTCTTTTTCACAACAATTTCGTCATGTTCAACATCGACTGTAAATCCAGTAAGTTGTTCTTCTTCAAGCAAGATGTCCGTCATTTGATCCTCAACATGCTCTTGAATCGTTCTTCGTAACGGACGAGCCCCAAATGCTGGATGATAACCAAGTTCAGCGATTTTTTCTTTCGCTTCGTTTGTGACGTGAACAGTTAGATTTTGTTCTTTTAACTGCTCTGACAAATCTTTGAGCAGAAGATCCACAATTTTGACTAAATCGTCTTTATCTAATGAATCAAACTGAATGATGCTGTCAAAACGGTTCAAGAATTCCGGTTTGAAATAAGCGCTCAGTGAATCAATCAATGATTGTTCTTCGATGGCTTCTTTTTGTTCAGACTGGAATCCGACTTTGACCGCTTTTTTATCTGTGCTGCCAGCGTTACTTGTCATAATGATGACTGTGTCTTTAAAGCTGACGGTTCTGCCTTGGCTGTCTGTTAGACGGCCATCTTCCATGATTTGAAGGAACATATGCTGGACATCAGGGTGCGCTTTTTCGATTTCATCGAGCAAAATGATGCTGTATGGTTTTCTGCGAACTTTTTCCGTGAGCTGGCCGGCTTCATCATGTCCAACGTAACCAGGAGGAGAACCGATGATTTTGGACACGGAGTGTTTCTCCATGTACTCACTCATATCTAAACGAATGATCGCTTCTTTTGAGCCAAATAATTCTTCCGCTAATGTTTTAGACAATTCGGTTTTCCCGACGCCTGTTGGCCCAACGAAAAGGAAGGAGCCAGTTGGTCTGTGTTTTGATTTTAAGCCGGCTCTGCTTCTTTTTACGGCTTTCGCCACTTTTTCAACCGCATGTTCCTGACCAATGACGCGGGCTTTTAAGCGCACATCAATTTCTTTCATTTTTGTTTGTTCGTCTGCTTGCAGTTTGCCGACAGGGATACCTGTTTTTTGTTCTACAATCGACTGAATGTCCTCAGCTGTGACGACATGTTCTTTGACATTTGTTTTGTTTTGCAATCTCGCTTCAATCGCTTCTTCTTCGTCTCGAAGCTTCGCTGCTTTTTCATATCGTTCTTCATTTAAAGCAGCTTGTTTTTCAGCGGCAATTTGCGCAAGACGGTTTGTTAATTCATCTTCACTTACTGCATCAATGGAGAGATTCGCTTTTGAACCTGCTTCATCCATTAAATCAATGGCTTTATCTGGCAAGTGGCGGTCTTGAATATACCGCGAAGATAATTGAACACACGCTTTAATGGCTTCGTCAGAATAGGTGACACCATGATAGGCTTCATACTTATCTTGAATGCCTTTTAATATCTCGAATGCTTCATCCTGTGTTGGCTCATCAACGATGACGGGCTGGAACCTGCGTTCAAGGGCAGCATCTTTTTCAATTTGACGATACTCTTTTAATGTTGTTGCGCCTACTAGCTGCAGTTCCCCTCGTGCCAGAGCTGGTTTTAAAATGTTTCCGGCATCCATTGACCCTTCGGCAGAGCCTGCGCCTACAAGAAGATGAATTTCATCAACGAATAAGATGATATTTTTACGGCTTTGCAATTCTTTGATTAATTGCTTCATCCGTTCCTCAAATTGACCACGTACACCTGTGTTTGCCACAAGTGAAGAGACATCTAATAAATAAACTTGTTTGTTCTTTAATTTATTTGGTACATCTCCATTTGCAATTTTTAGTGCTAGTCCTTCGGCTATGGCCGTTTTACCAACACCAGGTTCACCAATGAGGACAGGATTGTTTTTATTTCTTCTATTTAAAATCTCAATGACTCTTGTGACTTCTTCATCACGGCCAATGACAGGATCGATTAAACCAGCATGTGCGCCATCCGTTAAGTTCCGGCCAAGCTCGTCTAGCAAGCCTTTTTGTTTAGGCTGCTCTTGGCTCGTCGCATGTCCTGCTTGCTCAGAGAAGAATGAGCTGCCTCCGAAAAGGTTAGGACCCATTTTCATTTTTGACTGTTCCATCAAAGAGGTATAGCAGTCTTCACATAAAACCATTTGGCTACGGGACGAATTTACTTGCATATTCAGGCGAATTGTTGCTTCATTTACTTGACAATGTTGACAACGCATGAGCCAAGACCTCCTTAAAATAAAGTTTGACTTTATTTGACCAATGAATGTTAAATAAAATGGTCTGTTGTTTGACCATCTTTGACTATAGTATACTCTGACCTATTTTGACTTTCAACTGTTTTGCTCATCGCTGAATGAAAAATCCTTTTTTGCATTTAATCATGGTTTGTCCTTCTTTTCAAGGAACTTGTCTCATAGGATAAAAAAGAGACAATCGAAAGTGATGGGTGCGGAGGGGTCATATGAAACGTTCAAATGAATCCGCTTTTCAGCTTGCCTTTGTATATGTAGGAACAGTGGTTGGAGCTGGGTTTGCGACAGGAAAAGAAATCGTAGAATTTTTTGTTCGTTTTGGCTGGATTGGATTGATCGGGATTTTGATTAGCGGTGTTATTTTTACCGGCCTTGGCGCAAAAATGATGCTGATTTCCAAACGAATTGAAGCGGAGTCTTATCAAGATATGAATCGGTTTTTATTTGGAGCTGCTGCGAGTCGATATATTAACATCGTCATGTTTTTTATATTACTAGGTGTGACGTCAGTGATGATTTCTGGCGCAGGCGCTATTTTTGAAGAACAACTTGGCATCTCAAAAGAATATGGTATTTTTTTAACGATTATTTTAAGTGTCATTGTCCTTTTTAAAGGGTCAAAAGGGTTATTTGGTGTCAATGTACTTGTCGTTCCAATGCTGATTTTCTTTTCGCTGATTGTGTTTCTAGACTCATTTGTGTTTAGTAGCGGTGAAAGCCACGTCCTGGGGCTGCAAATGGGAGAGGGCGAATGGATGTTGTCTGCGATTTCATATGGTGCATTTAATTTAGCGCTGTCTCAAGCCGTATTAGTGCCGGTCGCAAACGAAATGACATCCGAAGCCGTGATAAAAAAAGGAGCGGTGCTTGGGGGTCTGATGCTGACACTCATTCTGCTCGCCTGCTTTTTATCCCTTTCTTCATTAGAAATGCTGGAAGCGTATGATATTCCGATGGCCCAAGTGGTGTATCAAGTCGCAAACTCCATTCATCTCGTCTATTTATTCGTGATCTTCGGTGAAGTCTTTACATCTGTTATAGGGAATTTATACGGTCTCGAAAGGCAAGTGAGGGCGTATATCCGATTGAACAGTATGTATACGATATCCTTTATTCTGCTTTGCTGTTATGTGATCAGTAAAATTGGATACGGCACACTCATTTCAACGGTTTACCCTGTTTTTGGCTATGTCAGTATCTTTTTTATCCTCTTTCTTTGTCTGAAAAAAGTGCCTGCATCACGTGATAAGTAAAGAAGGGATAGCTTGTACACCAATTATGTGGTACACTATCCTCTGTGAAAATTGAACAAAAATCCGTGAAAACGGGAGAGGTTCTAGCAAAACCCTCTATAAAAAACTAAGGACTTGCCGTATCCTTGGATGTGGCATTTTTTATTTTTTATGGCTGGGACACCTCATACACATGTAAAGGTGTCTTTTCTTTTGAGAAAAATAGGGGTTTTCATGAACCTTTCAGATGCAGCTTTGTGCGGTGGTACGGGTCTGCAAAAGGAGGAAAAGGAAAATGAAAAATGAAAAAGCGGTCGTTGTCTTTAGCGGGGGACAGGACAGTACGACATGTTTACTATGGGCACTTCAACAATTTAAAGAGGTTGAAACGGTAACCTTTCATTATAATCAGCGTCATCAAGAAGAAATTGATGTCGCCAAAAGAATTGCTGACAAGCTAGGTGTGAAAAATCATCTATTAAATATGTCTCTTTTAAATCAGCTTGCACCAAATGCCTTAACAAGAGATGACATTGATATTGAAGAAAAAGAAGGAGAACTGCCTTCCACATTTGTTCCGGGGAGAAACTTAGTTTTCTTATCCTTTGCATCCATTCTTGCGTATCAAATTGGAGCACGTCATATTATCACGGGTGTGTGCGAGACAGACTTTAGCGGCTACCCAGATTGCCGAGATGAGTTTGTGAAATCTTGTAACGTCACGGTGAATTTGGCAATGGAAAAACCATTTGTCATCCATACGCCGCTCATGTGGCTGAATAAAGCTGAAACGTGGAAGCTGGCTGATGAACTGAATGCGCTAGATTTTGTGAAAAATGAAACACTCACTTGCTATAATGGCATCATTTCTGATGGCTGCGGGGAATGTCCTGCATGTAAGCTTCGGAAAAATGGCTATGACACTTATATGGACATGAAGGAGGCGAACTAAATGCTTTCTCAAATCTATCCACAGACGAATCACCCTTTTTCGTTTGAATTAAATAAAGATATGCATGTATCGGCAGCCCATTTTATCCCGAGAGAAGATGCTGGCGCTTGTAGCCGCGTACATGGTCATACGTATACGATTAACATTACGATTGCAGGAGATCATCTAGATGATTCAGGTTTCCTTGTGAATTTTAGCACGCTAAAAAAACTCATTCATGGACAGTACGACCATACACTGCTCAATGATCATGAAGAATTCTCATCAAATGATCCATACGCGATGCCAACCACTGAGGTTGTCGCAAAGACTGTGTATGATAAAGTGGCCGCATATTTAACGACTTTAGCGAACAAGCCGACATGTGTTCAAGTTTTTGTCAGAGAGACACCAACAAGCTACTGCATTTACCGTCCGAAACGAGTTGATCTCAATGACTAAAGCGATTCCTGTCTTAGAAATCTTTGGTCCAACCATTCAAGGAGAAGGAATGGTCATTGGCCAAAAAACCATGTTTGTCAGAACGGCTGGCTGTGACTACTCTTGCAGCTGGTGTGATTCATCTTTTACATGGGATGGATCAGCTAAGCATGATATTCAGTGGCTTCAGGCAGAGGATATTGTAAAAGAGCTGAAGAGAATAGGTGGAAAGGCATTTTCTCATGTCACCATTTCAGGTGGGAATCCTGCGCTTTTAAAACAAATGGAATCACTTATTGATTTATTGCATGAAGAAGGAATTGATACGGCGCTTGAAACGCAGGGAACGATGTATCAAGATTGGTTTTTGAAGATAGATGATTTAACCATTTCTCCAAAGCCACCAAGTTCTAATATGAAAACCGATTTCACGAAACTAACGCGTATCATAGATGAATTGAAAAATGGAAACAGGTTGCATCATGCAAGCCTGAAGGTCGTGATCTTTGATGATCTTGATCTAGCCTATGCAAAGGATGTTCATGCGAAATACCCAGAACTCCCCTTTTATTTGCAGGTGGGAAATGATGATACAACAACAGCTGATGATGCGTACTTATTAACGCACTTATTAAAGAAATACGAAATGCTTGTAGATCAAGTAGCGCAAGATCCTGATTTGAATCGTGTGAGAGTCCTACCACAGCTGCACACGCTATTGTGGGGAAATAAACGAGGCGTATAGAAAGGAAGAGACAAAATGACGACAAGAAAACCAGAAGAATTAGAAGGTGTCACTTTACTAGGAAACCAGGGGACGAATTACTTGTTTGACTATGCACCACAAGTGCTTGAAACGTTCCCGAATAAACATACGAATAGAGATTATTTTGTGAAATTCAACTGCCCAGAATTCACATCACTTTGCCCGCAAACAGGGCAGCCAGATTTTGCGACCGTGTATATCAGCTACATCCCAAATGAAATCATGGTCGAAAGTAAATCATTAAAATTATATTTGTTCAGCTTCCGTAACCACGGTGACTTCCATGAGGATTGTATGAATATTATCATGAACGACCTCATTGAATTAATGGACCCAAGATATATCGAAGTATGGGGCAAATTTACACCAAGAGGCGGTATTTCAATTGATCCGTACACGAACTACGGAAAACCTGGGACAAAGTATGAAGAGATGGCATCGTATCGTATGATGAATCACGATATGTATCCAGAAACGATTGATAATCGCTAATTAATAAGAAAAGACATGCGGATGACATGTCTTTTTTTATGGAATAGATCATCATGGCGCATAAAAAAAGAGAAGAGTCATGTCACTCTTCTCATACCAATAGGAATAGAACTTGCTAGGACGGCTGGGGGCTACCAGCTCGTATGTATAGTATACACGACAGAACGTATGTTTGTAAAGGTGTATCGTGCTTTTATTCTTGATATATTTACTTTAAGATAAAATTGAAATGAGCGAATGGAAATGGGGGCGTTTGTGTTGGCAAACAAAGAAGACAAAACAGAGAAGCTACTGATGGAATTAAAGGAAGAGCTTCAGATGCTTGAACATCAAAACAAAGAACGATATAAATGGAGTGCCTCCACATTACTTGGAGTGATCGCCCTTTTAATTGATAAAGGCGTGATAACACCTGAAGAAGTTGACATGTACAAAACAAAAGCGGAAATGCAAACCTTTCACGCGCAAAAAGACTGACGCCACTTTATATGGTTGTCAGCCTTTTTCATATGTGATTGTCAAAAGAGAACAGAGCTGTCACACGAGTCAGCTTTGCTGTGTATATCCTTATGTAACGGTAGTCTGAATTGAGGATTGCAAATTAATGTACGGAGTCTTTGATGATTTTATAGTTTTTATGATTAACGACTGTTAGTGAATCCAGTTCTAAATCTCTATAGTTGTCCATAATGGTGACATCCACAATAACAGAGTTTTCATTCACTTTTTCAACTACACCTGTTAAACCATTTCTAAATTCGATCACATTCCCAATTTTTGCAATCTTCAACCGATCCCTCTCCTTTAAAAACAGATTTCATTCCCTATTAAAAAGTATTTTGCAATATTTTCATACCAATGTAAAGGATAAAGACGTTTTTCTTTCGTTTTCGTTGTACGCTTTGAAAACGAATGGTATATTTAATATTTGATCAAGGCTGAAAAGGAGCGGTTTTTTTGACTGAAGAACACATCAACACAATACTAGAATCATTACGGAATGGAACTGAAAAACAAGTGACCATTCAAAAGGATGATTTTTTAACATTTCGTTCTGTATTGGTCAATCAAGATGATTTTAAACATTTTCGCGGAATCGCCAAGCATGGTGGAGATGTTATTTTTGAATATCTTAAAGAAGCAAGAAGCTAAAGCTTTTTCTCATTCATGAGAAAAAGCTTTTTATTTTGGTTCTTTTGTCACACTTCAAACCAGCTTGATACATATGAAAAGAAAATGTAATAACCCATAATCAGGAGCATAAGGATGATTATAGGCTAAAAAGAGACTATGTTAAACGCTTACATTACCAGTTCATGCGTATTTCAACTAGGACATGCCATTTAATGACGGAATTTGGACAGGCATGAAAATCTTTGTGCGTGAAAATAGAAGAAGCTCTTGTTAGAGTGGACAAGTATCTTACAGCCTACATTGATTAAAGGAGGAATGAGGCGAATGATCAAAATTCATACAGCTCTTTTTGCCATCCTTATGCTCATCTCAGCGATCAAGATGGACAATATACAAGAGCAAGAAGGCACATTAAGTCAGAAACTTGGACAAGCACCTGTAAAGCATCAGCTTTCATATATAGATCAAGATGAAAAGCATACCGTGATCCCAGCGTTTTCAGAGGAGAAACATCAGCCTAAAGTGAAAATGCTAAGCACGTCAACAGAGGAAAAGGCATCAAAACCGAAGCCGAAGCCGAAGAAAAAGGAAACGGCAAAGCCAGCAAGCTCAAGAAATCAATCACACTATTCTAATGAAGAAATGGACTTGCTTTCTCGGTTGGTACATGCCGAAGCAAAAGGTGAATCTTACGCCGGGAAAAAAGCGGTAGCAAGCGTCGTCTTAAACCGCGTAGAACACCGCTCTTTTCCTGACAGTGTCAGAGGCGTGATTTATCAGCGAAATGCCTTCCAGCCCGTATCAAATGGAAGTATCAATGATAAGGCAGACCAGGATTCCGTAAAAGCTGTGAAGCAGGTTGTCAAAGAAGATGACAGAACAACAAAGGCGATTTATTTTTATAATCCAAAAACGGCGACAGATAACTGGATTCGTTCTCGTAAAATTGTAGAACGCATTGGCCGTCATGTGTTTGCAGTGTAAAGAAAAGCAGCGATCAATCAGTCGCTGTTTTTTTGTCTTCAATTATTAAAATATTTTCAGGACTTGTCTCATAGAATGTGAAAAGAATTTGCTTTTAGACAAGGGGAGGCTACATGAATCGATTTGTAAAAGGGGTCATTCTGCTATCTGTCGCAGCTTTCATTGCTGAGTGTATCGAGTTTTTAGTCAATATGATTTTAGCGAGAGAGCTTGGAGAACATGGAATGGGTTTATATATGAGCATCCTTCCCATCATCATGCTTGTGCTTGTGATCGCCAGCTTAGAGCTGCCAGTCTCCATTTCTAAATTCATTGCAGAATCGCATGAGCGGCTTCATAAAAGTATGCTTCGCCATGCATTTAAAATGACGCTTGTGGTGACATGCACAACAACGGCAATAGCAGCCATTGTACTGCCTTTCATTCCTGTATTTCAATCGTATCATCCGCTGATGAAGGGCTTGGTTCTGTCACTTATTCCGATCATCGCATTTACTTCCATTGCACGCGGCTATTTTATGGGCAAGCAGCAAATGGGCAGAATTGCTCTTGCCAATATGCTGAAAAAAACGATCCAGCTTATCTGTTTGTTTTTGTTTTTTCATTGGTATTCGTTTGATATTGAAACAGCGGTGCTTATCGCGATTGGTGTGATTGTTGCAAGTGATCTCGTTGTCTTTATCTATTTATATTCCCAATACGTCATGGCAAAAAATGCTGTGAATGTCAGATCGGTTGAGTTAAGAGGGATTGACGTCAGAAAACGTTTGTTAGCAGTCTCCATTCCGACAACAGGTATGCGTATCTTTCATGCCATTGCCAATGCGATTGAACCGTTTTTAATCAAAGGAGCCCTCGTTGCAGCGGGCATTTCTGGTACGCTTGCTGTTGATCATTACGGAATGCTTGCTGGCGTAGCGATGTCGATTGGTTTTTTTCCGGCGTTTATCGCTCATTCCATTATGATTGTGATGATTCCGAATGTATCAGAAGCCTATGCCTTGGGGCAGTATGATCTCGTGAAAAAACGTGTCAGACAAGCGATTCTCATTACGTTTGGATACGGGGTGCCAGCGGTGATGATCATGTATTATTTCGCTTATCCGCTCACGCAGCTCTTTTTTGACTCACCTCAAGCAGCCGTCTACTTGCAGCTGCTATGGCCTTACTTCTTATGTCACTTGTTCGTGATGCCGTTTCAAGCGTGTTTAATTGGTATGGGTCTCATTAAAGATGTGTTCCTACATAATATATGGGTGCACGTGGTGTCGTTCTCTATGGTGTATTTCCTAGGATCCATCGAATCCTTAAATATGATGGGCGTTATCTTAGGAATGAACACGGGGATGCTGCTATTAACGGCTTTGCATTATGCGACGATTTGCAAGGAACTCGGCGTCTCCATGTTTCTTACATTGAAAAAAGCTTGAATGTCATGTGCAGCTAGCGGGCAAGCTATAGGAAAATCAGGAAGGAAGATGCTGATGAATCGTAAATATCTACCCGCCAGTCTTCTCATGATGACCCTTCTTTTATTTCTGATGAGCATAGAGGCTGAAGCAAAAGAGCCTGTAATGGCGCCGAGGATAGAAGCTCCTACATTAACAGGTGAAACGCAGGTGATCCCGGTGAAAGGGAAGCGGACCATTCTGCATTTTTGGACAACGTGGTGCCCGTCCTGCAAAATGGAGCTGCCAGCCTTTGAACAGATCGTGAAAGAAAATCAAAGTGATGTAGACATACTAACTGTGAATTTACTTGGTGCTGAGCAAAGCAAGCATGCAGTTGCTCAATTTGTGAAAGACAGAAAGTTCACATTTCCGATCGTTCTCGATGAACACGGAGAAATGATGAAGAAATACCAAATCATTACGATCCCGACGACCTTTTTCATCAATGAAAAGGGTGAAGTGGTCAAAAACCATGTAGGTCCGCTGACGAAAAAACAAATCAAAGAGTGGACAAATTCGTAGAACACAAGCTTTCTGTAAAGAACCAATGGGCGATCCGTTGGTTCTTTTTTGTGTTCAATTACCTTTCAGATGAATAAAATGTGCTCAGAAAGAGGAAGAAATGTCGGACACTAATAATGATAATTATTATCAAAAAGAAATTATAATAATTATTAATTGAAAATTGATCAGAACCTGTTATAATGAGTTACAGACCTATAAAAAGCTTGAAATAGCAGAAAATATAGATGATAAACGGAACGGGCAACGATTGATAATGTGAAAATCATTATCAATTAGAGAGGAGAAAGTAATCATGAATGAGAATACAGCACTTTATCAAACGACAGATCAAAAAGGATCCAACTCGCTCTTTCAAAAATGGGCACAGCACGGAGAATTAATCGCAGCAGGCATTTCGGGGATTCTCATCTTGATTGGATGGTTTCTAAAGGATGAAACGATGTGGAGTATTCCTCTTTTCATTCTTGCTTTTGTTATTGGTGGTTTTGCAAAGGCAAAGGAAGGAATTGAAGAAACCATTTCATCCAAGACATTAAATGTAGAACTTTTAATGATATTTGCTGCGATAGGCTCAGCGATCATTGGCTACTGGGCAGAGGGCGCCATTTTAATTTTTATTTTTTCGCTTAGCGGTGCGCTAGAAACGTATACGTCAAATAAAAGTAAAAAAGACTTAACGGCTTTAATGAGTATCGCTCCAGATGAAGCCACTTTAATTGAAGAAGATGGCACCACCATCCAAATCGCTGCTTCTTCACTTACGCCAGGCGACCGTATTTTAATCAAAGCGGGCGAACGAATTGCAGCAGATGGTGTGATCATGAGCGGAAGAACAAGTGTAGACGAATCTGCCTTAACGGGTGAATCGGTGCCTCAGGAAAAAGGGCAAGGGGAAGATGTGTTTGCAGGAACAGTGAATTTAAATGGTTCATTAACAGTAGAAGTAACAAAACATAATGAAGAAACACTTTTTCATAAAATCATTAAGCTTGTGGAATCTGCACAAGAAAGTGTATCGCCAAGCCAAGCATTTATTGAAAAATTTGAAGGTGCATATGTAAAAGGTGTACTCATCACTGTGGCGATTTTAATGTTCCTGCCTCATTTTGTACTTGGCTGGAGCATGAGTGAAACGTTTTACCGTGCGATGGTGTTTATGGTGGTTGCTTCGCCTTGTGCACTTGTTGCCTCAATTATGCCAGCAGCTCTTTCACTCATCTCAAACGGTGCAAGAAACGGTATGCTTGTAAAAGGAAGTGTCTTTTTAGAAAAACTGGGCACAAGTACGATGATTGCATTTGATAAAACGGGTACGATTACAAGTGGAAAACCAGCTGTTGAAAAAGTAGTTTTGGCAAAAGGGCAAGATGAATCGACCTTTTATCAAGCGCTCTATCAAATTGAAAGTCAGTCAAACCATCCATTAGCTAAAGCCATTTCTGATATGGCAAAAGAGCATCATACAGAGCGGGCAGCCCACGTAACCATTGAAGAAACATCAGGTTTTGGTGTGGAAGCACAATTAAATGAGGACACATGGCGGATTGGGAAGAAAGATTTTGCCGGAAAAGCTTCAATGGATCGTGACATTGAAGAGAATGGTGATGTTCTTTCATCCAAAGGATATACAGTTGTCTATGTTCAAAAAAATCAAGAAGTTGTCGGCTGTCTCGGTTTGAAAGATCAAATCAGACCTGAAGCCAAAAAAATGATTCAGGAGCTGAATGATTTAGGCATCCAAACCGTCATGCTCACAGGGGATCAGCAAAAAACAGCTGAAGCGATTGCAGAGGAAGCAGGCATCCAAACCGTTGTCGCTGAATGTCTTCCAGATGAAAAGGTACATGAAGTCAATCAACTGAAAAAACAAGGTGATTCGATCATTATGGTCGGAGATGGAATCAATGATGCACCTGCACTCGCCACAGCAGATGTTGGCGTCGCAATGGGCGGAGGTACAGATGTTGCTTTAGAAACAGCAGACCTCATTTTAATGAAAAATAACTTAAACAATCTAACAAAGATGATCCGTCTTTCAAGAAAGATGAACCGAATCATTAAACAAAACATCATCTTTTCATTAACAGTTATTTGTTTGTTAATCTGTGCGAATTTCTTACAAGTTCTTGATTTACCTTTTGGTGTCATTGGGCATGAAGGCAGTACGATTTTGGTTATTTTAAACGGACTTCGTTTGCTTCGTGCTTCTTAAGCAAATCACAAAAGCGCACTGGCTTTAGGTCAGTGCGCTTTTGTGCGAAATACAGTGAAAACTGATACAATAGATCAGTAGTCAAACGTGTGAGGAGGATCACGATGAATCGAATGAAAAACTTGTCTTCTTGGCTTAAGAAAAAAGACATTCAAGGTGCATTTATACATACAAAGGAGAATGTATTCTATCTATCTGGATACTTCACAGAGCCGCATGAAAGAGTGATGGGGCTGTTTGTTTTTGAGGAAGCAGATCCATTTTTCATTTTGCCTAAGATGGAAGTTGAGCAAGCAAAAAATGCGGGATGGGCTGGAGATCTCATTGGATATGAAGACCATGAAAACCCCTTTGATTTCATACAAAAGGCACTAGGAAAACGAGGAGTAAAAGCGACTCGCCTAGCGATTGAAAAAGAATCCATTCCTTTGCAAAGAGCAGAGCAGCTTCAAGCTGTCACTGGGGCAGAAACATTCGTCCGGGCAGAAGATGTGCTCAATCAGCTAAGACTAATTAAAGACGAAGCTGAAATTGAAACATTGAAAAAAGCTGCTCAATTGGCAGACGAAGGCGTCAAAATTGGGGTTCATGCCCTAAAAGAAGGGGTGACGGAAACCGAAGTTCTTGCTGTCATCGAATATGAACTGAAGAAAAAAGGCATTCAGGGCATGTCCTTTTCAACCATGGTACTATTCGGAGAAAAATCAGGAGAACCTCATGGAAATCCGGGGCAGGCAGCCTTGAAAAAAGGTGATTTTGTTTTATTTGACCTCGGCGTGATTGTGGATGGCTATTGTTCAGATATTACAAGAACCTTCATCTATCAAGAAGCGTCTGAACAACAAAAGGATATTTACAACACCGTCTTGAAAGCCGAATTGGCAGCACTTGATATGAGCCAGCCGGGTGTGAGAATTGGTGACCTTGACTTAAAAGCAAGAGGGCTGATTGCAGAAGCAGGATATGGCGATTACTTCCCGCACCGTCTAGGGCATGGACTCGGGGTTTCTGTTCATGAGTTCCCTTCTATGAGTCAAGCAAATGATGACCTTCTAAAAGAAGGGATGGTCTATACGATTGAGCCGGGTATTTATGTACCAGGAGTCGGCGGGGTTAGAATTGAAGACGATGTTCTCATTACAAAAGATGGCCCAGTCACCTTAACCAATTATCCAAAAGAGTTGACGATCATCAAGTAATGAAAAAAATCACGATGAACGTCCAAGTATTGGGAGCGTCATCGTGATTTTTTTGTCACTCTTTGCGATCCTTATCAACAAAAAAATCATCAATTGATTGAAACGGCTTGATTTTATGTTCTTTTCCTAAAGGATGTAGTGCGAATCGAGCAGAAAACAAAATAGTCAAACATAATATGATCCATATGATAATACCCATCTTGAATTCCCCTTTCCACCCAGTGATTTGTTCAGCTCACATACATCTTAAAGTATGAAACGCTTACCATATCAAGAGAAAGTAGGAGAAAAAATGCCTAACATAAGGGATATTGCGAAAAGAGCGGGTGTATCGGTTACCACCGTATCACGAGTGATGAATGATCATCCTTATGTCAAAGAAGAAAAGCGAGAGCGCGTACTTAGTGCGATGAAAGAGCTCAAATATACACGGAATATTCAGGCGGTGCATTTAGCAAAGGGCTATTCCAATATGCTTGGAATTGTGCTTCCGACAATTGATCACTCCTATTTCAGCGGAATTGTCACAGGGATTGCAGAGAAAGCACAGGAGTGCGGAATGCATTTTGCCTTGTTTCAAACAGGATATGACCCATTAAAGGAAAAAGAAGCATTAATGAGCTTAAAAGAGCAGCGTGTGGATGGTTTAATCTTTTGCTCAAATGCGTTAAGTGATCGAGACATTTTAAAGTGGCAGGAATCTGGTCCTATTATCTTTTGTCATCCTACTCCGCATGATCCATGTTCATCGGTATCAATTGCGCATGATCAGGCTTTTAAGGAAGGGCTTGAACACTTAGCGGCATGCGGTCATGAGCGAATCGCAATCGTTCTTGCTAGAACAGAAGGGGAGAACAGCCAAGTTCGCATTCAGACTTATCAAGAAATGATGCGGTCGCTTGGGCAGGACATTGATGATGAATGGGTCATTGAAGGAAAACTGACCATTTTTGATGGCAAGCAATTATTTACAGAATGGAAAGAGATGAAAAATCGTCCGACAGCCTTACTGATTACGAACGATGATGTATCAGCAGGTTTTTTACTAGAAGCACAGCGTCACCAAATAAACGTTGGAGAATCACCAGCCATACTTGGCTTTCAAAACGATCAATTGAGTGAAGCATTGGGGATTTCTAGTATAGGCATTCCCCTCAAACAAATGGGGCAGGAAGCATTTGACTTGTTCAAGCAAGCATTACAAGGTGAGGCACCAGAAAAAAGGGTGCTGTCATATCGACTCGTTGAGCGCACAACGACTATTTTGAAAAACAATCGTTGACGCACGTTTCATCTGTTTTGTACGATAAGAAGGATTGAATAAGAAGGAGGTGGGGATGTTCATGGAATCCTTCACCGTTGATAAAGCGTTAAATAATAATGTCATCATCGCAAAACACCCTTCTTTAGGCGAAGTGGTCCTGATTGATAAGGGGATCGGCTTTGGGAAAAAATCGGGTGACGTTCTCGATCAAGCGGCATTTGAGAAAATGTTTGTGTTAAAGAATACAAAAGAGCAAACAGAATACAAACAATTGCTGCACCACATTAATGAGGACATGATTGAGCTTGCCAATGACGTCATTTATCATATACGAGAAAAAATGGGGCATCGTTTAAATGAGCATATTCATATTGCACTGACAGATCATATTGCCTTTAGTTTTAAACGAGTTAAGCAAGGCTATGATATCACCAATCCTTTTATGCTTGAAACGAAATCCTTATACCCGAAAGAATACGAGGTCGCAAAGGAAGTCGTGGAACTGATAAATGCGCGGCCAGATGTTGAAACGAAGCTGCCCGAAGGAGAAATTGGGTTTATTGCGCTCCACATTCACTCTGCTTTAACGAACCGGCCTTTATCCGAGGTCAACCGTCATTCGCAGCTCATGACACAAATGGTCCAAGTCATAGAAGATGCATTTCATATGAAAGTAGATAGAGAAAGTATTCATTATTTACGCTTACTGCGCCATATTACGTTTTCGATTGAGCGTATTAAACGGGAAGAATCATTAGAGGAGCCAGAAAAGTTGCTTCATCTATTGAAAAATGAATATCCTTTATGCTACAATACTGCTTGGAAAATGATCAAAATTTTGCAACATGCATTGAAAAAGCCTGTACAAGATGCCGAAGCTGTCTACTTGACACTTCACCTGTACAGATTGACGAATAAAATTTCATAGTTTCCTTGAAACGTGTAACTGATTCGATCAGGCATGAGTGACTTAAGGTAAATACAGGATAAGATCCTGTTATTTGCGCAACCTTATATCACCATGCCTTTTTTGTGTTCTGAAAGTGAAATGTAAACGGTTAATTATGAAATGTACGTCAATATGTGATTGAAATGTATGTTGTAAGCGAAAACAAAAGGAGGTTCAACCAGTGTTTAAATCACTTTTTGGTGTGTTGCAAAAAATTGGACGAGCACTTATGCTTCCAGTTGCGATCCTTCCTGCTGCTGGTATTTTACTAGCACTCGGAAATGCGATGCAAAATCCGCAGCTGATTGATGTCGCTCAATTTTTAAGCAATGATACAATTCAGCTTGTTGCTAGTGTTATGGAGAATGCGGGGAATATTGTCTTCTCGAATCTTCCACTCCTATTTGCTGTAGGGGTTGCCATCGGTCTTGCCAATGGAGACGGTGTGGCAGGGATTGCCGCGATCATCGGTTACCTTGTCATGAACGTAACGATGAGTGCCGTATTAATGGCCAACGGTTCCATTCCATCCGATTCAATCAAATTGGCTAAGTTCTTTAAGGAAAGTCATCCAGCGTATGTGAATATGCTCGGCATACCGACCTTGTCTACCGGCGTTTTTGGCGGGATTATCGTCGGGGTATTAGCCGCTTATATGTTTAATAAATTTTACAAAATTGAGCTCCCGCAATATCTTGGTTTCTTTGCTGGTAAGCGTTTTGTTCCAATCGTCACTTCGATTTCAGCACTTATTTTAGGGCTTTTGATGCTCGTCATTTGGCCGCCAATCCAAGGTGCACTGAACTCATTTTCAACAGGACTGCTTGCAGCGAATGAGCCGCTGGCTGCCTTTGTATTCGGTGTCATTGAACGGTCATTAATTCCGTTTGGTCTGCACCACATATTCTACGCACCATTCTGGTATGAATTTTTTAGCTATAAGAGCTTATCAGGAGATATTATCCGTGGTGACCAGCGTATTTTCATGGCGCAAATCAAAGATGGTGTTCAGCTGACAGCTGGGACATTCATGACAGGGAAATATCCGTTCATGATGTTTGGACTTCCAGCAGCAGCACTTGCGATTTACCATGAAGCCAAACCTAAGAATAAAAAACTTGTAGCAGGAATTATGGGGTCAGCGGCCCTTACTTCTTTCCTAACAGGGATCACTGAACCGCTTGAATTCTCATTCTTGTTTGTTGCACCGATATTATTTGCGATTCACTGTGTATTTGCTGGATTATCCTTTATGATAATGGATATTCTAAACGTGAAAATCGGGATGACCTTCTCAGGAGGGTTAATCGACTTCTTCCTATTTGGTATCCTGCCGAATAGAACCGCTTGGTGGCTTGTTATTCCAGTCGGTCTCGTACTGGCTGTCATTTACTACTTCGGATTCAGATTTGCGATTCGCAAGTTTAATCTGAAAACGCCAGGACGAGAAGATGAAGCAGCTGACGGTGCAAGCAGCGCTCAATCTGGAAAAGGCGATGACTTACCTTATGAAATTCTTGAAGCAATGGGTGACCAAGAAAACATTAAACACCTAGATGCTTGTATTACGCGTTTACGTGTCACTGTAAATGATCAGAAAAAAGTGGATAAAGACCGCTTGAAAAAGCTTGGCGCTTCAGGTGTCCTTGAAGTCGGGAATAACATCCAGGCCATCTTTGGACCACGCTCTGATAATTTAAAAACACAAATGCAGGACATTATTGCAGGGCGCACACCTCGACCAGCGAAAGACCCTTCTGCAAAAGAAGAAGTCAGTCAGCAGGTTGAAGAAGTTATTGCAAAACCGCTTCAAAACGAACAAGGGGAAGAAATGTTTGCTTCACCAATTACAGGGGAGCTGCATCCAATTACAGATGTGCCAGATCAAGTATTCTCAGGGAAAATGATGGGTGACGGTTTTGCTATCTTGCCAAAAGAGGGAACAGTGGTTTCACCAGTAAGAGGAAAAATCTTAAATGTGTTCCCAACAAAACACGCCATCGGCCTCCAGTCTGATGGTGGACTTGAAATCTTGATTCACTTCGGGATTGATACAGTCAGCCTCAAAGGAGAAGGATTTGAAGCATTTGTACAAGAGGGAGATCAAGTAGAAATCGGTCAAAAACTTTTAGAGGTTGATATTGATAAAATTAAGTCAGAAGTACCATCTTTAATGACACCAATTGTATTTACAAACTTAAGTGAAGGACAATTTATTGACCTTCAAGAATCCGGTGAAATCAAAGCTGGCCAAGAAAACATCATGAAAATTTCAAAATAATTTTCATAACTGCCGTTCTTGTTAGATGACAAGCTCGGCAGTATGATATAATATTGTGGATGTATGAAATGTATAAAAAGGAGATTGATAAAAATGGCTCAACAAACATTCAAAGTAACTGCAGATTCTGGAATTCACGCACGTCCTGCAACAGTTCTTGTACAAACTGCTAGTAAATATGATGCTGATATCAACTTAGAATATAATGGTAAAACAGTGAACCTGAAATCTATTATGGGTGTAATGTCTCTAGGAATTGCGAAAGGTGCTACAATCACAATCTCTGCTTCTGGTTCTGATGAAAATGATGCACTTGCTGCGCTAAAAGACACAATGAAAAGTGAAGGCCTAGGCGAGTAATGCAACAACTGAAAGGAATCGGTGCTTCAGCAGGCGTTGCGATTGCAAAAGCATATCGTCTAGAAGAACCAGATTTAACAGTTCACCAAAAAGACATCAATGATCCAGAGACAGAAGTGAAACGCTTTGAAGAAGCAATTCATGTTTCAAAGCAAGAACTTGAAGCAATTAAAGAGCATGCGCTAAAAGAACTTGGCCAAGATAAAGCGGATATTTTTTCTGCACACCTTCTTGTGTTAAGTGATCCAGAGCTGCTCAACCCAGTGAAGGATAAAATCACATCGGATAAAGTAAATGCTGAATTTGCTTTAAAAGAAACAGCAACAATGTTTGTTACAATGTTTGAAGCAATGGACAATGAATACATGAAAGAACGTGCAGCGGATATTCGCGACGTTACAAAACGTGTCACTGGTCATTTGCTAGGCGTTGACATTCCAAACCCAAGTATGATTTCTGAAGAAGTCATTATCATTGCTGAAGATTTAACACCTTCTGATACAGCTCAGCTGAACAGACAATTCGTCAAAGGTTTTGCGACAGATATCGGTGGTCGTACTTCTCACTCAGCGATTATGGCAAGATCAATGGAAATCCCAGCAGTTGTTGGAACAAAAGAAGCAACAAAAACGGTGAAAAACAATGATCTGATCATTGTTGATGGTATTAGCGGAGACGTCATCATTCAGCCTTCTGAAGATGAAGTGAAAGCGTATCAAAAAAAGCATGAAGACTACTTAGCTCAAAAAGCGGAATGGGCGAAACTTGTTGACCAGCCAACGGTCACAAAAGACGGCGTTCACGTAGAGTTAGCTGCGAATATTGGAACACCTGAAGATGTGAAAGGTGTACTTGAAAATGGCGGCGAAGCAGTTGGATTGTACCGTACAGAATTTTTATACATGGGCAGAGATCAGCTCCCAACAGAAGAAGAGCAGTTCGATGCGTATAAAACCGTTTTAGAGAAGATGGAAGGCAAGGCTGTGGTTGTCCGCACACTAGATATTGGTGGCGATAAAGAACTTCCTTACTTGCAGCTTCCAAAAGAAATGAACCCGTTCCTTGGCTATAGAGCGATCCGCCTTTGCCTTGAAGAGCAGGAGATTTTCAGAACACAGCTACGCGCGTTACTTCGTGCAAGTACATATGGAAACTTGAAAATCATGTTCCCTATGATCGCGACGTTATCAGAATTTAGAGAAGCAAAAGCTATTTTACTTGAAGAAAAAGAAGCATTGGTTGCTGCTGGTACAGAAGTATCTGATTCCATTGAAATCGGAATGATGGTAGAAATTCCATCAACAGCTGTTATCGCAGATCAATTTGCAAAAGAAGTAGATTTCTTCAGTATTGGAACAAATGATTTGATTCAATACACAATGGCTGCTGATCGAATGAACGAACGAGTGTCTTATCTTTACCAGCCATACAATCCAGCTATTTTACGCCTCATAACGCTTGTGATTGAAGCAGCGCATAAAGAAGGTAAATGGGTTGGCATGTGCGGTGAGATGGCAGGAGATGAAATCGCAATCCCGCTCCTACTTGGATTAGGATTAGATGAATTTTCAATGAGCGCAACATCGATTCTTCCAGCAAGAACGCAGTTAAGCAAGCTTTCTAAGGAAGAAGCTGCATCATTTAAAGAGCATATCTTATCACTGAGTACAACTGAAGAAGTGGTTGATTTCGTGAAAAAAACGTTTCAACATAACTAGGTGATGTAAACCAGACAGGTCAAACTGTCTGGTTTTTTTGTCGAATTTTATCATAATCAGTCATATCGCTTGCAGAGAAGGGCATCCTAACATAAAAAATGGAGGTGACCAGTTTGTCTTTCTCTGACTATAAGCCAGGTGATCAAGTATATGTCATTTATCGAAATCCACATGCAGCCAATGTTGCACAAATTAAAGAAGCGGAAATCGTTTCACACCCTTACAATGAACAAGAGCTTGCGCTATTTCTACTTGAAACATATCACCCATTAGCCCCTGATGATGCCGTATTTCCAACATACGAAGAAGCAGAAGCCCTTTATCAAGATCTATTTGAATAAGGGAGATTTTAGAAAGAATAGAAGCCATCCTGAGAGGTTAAAGTAACGGTATGAACCTATAAGGTAAGGATGTGCTAAATATGATCAAACCGTTCGTTCCTCAGCTTGTGTATATTGAACCTCGGGCGCTAGAGTACCCATTAGGACAAGAGCTGAAAGAAAAATTTGAAGGTATGGGAATTGAAATTAGAGAAACAACCTCACACAACCAAGTGAGAAATATTCCGGGGAAAAATGATTTACAAAAGTACCGTAATGCAAAATCGACGCTCGTTATCGGCGTGAGAAAAACCTTGAAATTTGATACATCTAAACCATCTGCAGAGTATGCCATTCCGTTTGCGACAGGATGCATGGGGCATTGCCATTATTGCTACCTGCAAACGACGATGGGGAGTAAGCCGTATATTCGTACGTACGTCAATGTAGAAGAGATCTTAGATCAGGCTGAACAGTACATGAACGAGCGTGCCCCTGATATCACGCGATTTGAAGCCTCGTGTACATCTGATATCGTAGGAATTGACCATTTGACTCACACACTCAAACGAGCGATTGAATACTTTGGTCAAACCGATCTTGGCAAACTACGCTTTGTTACGAAATTTCATCATGTAGACCATTTGTTAGACGCAAAACACAATGGGCGAACAAGATTCCGCTTTAGTATCAATGCCGATTATGTCATTAAATATTTCGAACCTGGAACATCACCACTCGATCAGCGGATTGAAGCGGCTGTAAAGGTAGCAAAAGCAGGCTATCCACTGGGCTTTATTATTGCCCCTATTTACATTCATGAAGGGTGGCAAGAGGGCTATAAAGTCCTATTTGAAAAACTCGATGCAGCTCTCCCTGAAGAAGTGAGACAAGATATCACCTTTGAAATGATTCAGCACCGTTTTACAAAACCGGCGAAGCGTGTCATCCAAAAAAACTATCCAAAAACAAAACTAGAACTAGATGAAGAAAAGAGAAGATATAAGTGGGGTAGATACGGAATTGGAAAATATATCTATCAAAAAGATGAAGAACAAGAACTTAGGCAGACATTAGAATCATATATCGAACAGTACTTTCCGTCTGCAAAAATTGAATATTTTACTTAAAACAAGTCATTATGGCTTGTTTTTTCTATTTAAATTTTCTTACAACTATTGAATGCGGTACCAATTTTGCCGATATACACATTAAGATGCGAAAGTAGGATGTAGGGGTGATGAGATGTTTAAGAAACTTCAAGTGAGAATAGCTGTTTTCATCTCAGTTATTTTAATTTTAACCGTTGTCGCAGTTCAAGTGGGTTCCAATTTAGTATTAAGACCACTGATTGAACGAGATGCGAAAACAACGACAGCAGCAACGGCAGAAAGCATGAGAGACATCATAGCACTAAAGCTTGAGAATTACGGTGATACGATTAACCAATTGGCAACAAGTACACTTACTGAAGATTTTGCACAGAAACAAACAAAGCAGACATTGGCATTTGAAAACGATGAATTAAAAGGATTGCAGGAGCAGGATGAACTCATCTCGCTTGCCTATATAGGAACAAGTGATGGTAAAATGTTCGCTTTCCCGGAGTCCGATTTTGGTGAAGGGTATGATCCGTCTAAACGAGACTGGTATATTCAAGCGGCTGAAAAGCCTGACGAAGTCCTATGGACAGATCCGTACATTGATAAAGCAACAAGTGAAATGGTCGTTTCAGCCACGAAGGCGATCGTACGAAATGGGAAAGTAGTCGGTGTCGCTGGACTTGACTTGAAACTGGCTTCCATTCAGTCCTTTATAAATGAACAAAAGATTCCTTATATGGGAACGGCTTTCTTAGTTGACGGCACAGGGACCATTTTGGCACATCCAACAGAGCAAGGAAAAAATATCTCAAAAGTCGCTTCTGTGAAAAAAGCGATTGATAACTCGGGTATTGATGATGATAAACAGCTGACCGTCATCTCAAAAATTAAAGAGGCCAACTGGACGATTGGTGTGAGCTTCGAGAAAAAGAAACTTCTTTGGATCACTGAACAAATGAATCAGACAAGTATCATTATTTCTGTCATTGCCATTATACTTGCCATGATTCTAAGCTACTTATTGGCTAGAAGCATTACAACACCAATTAAACGCCTCATCGAGCATGTTCGTAAAGTGTCTGAAGGCGATTTAACCAGCTCGCTTGAGTCGAAGTCTCAGGATGAGATAGGTTTCCTGACGAAAAGCTTTAATCAAATGACTGAAGGCATCAGGGACTTAATTGAAAAAGTGAAAGAGTCTTCAGATCAGGTTGTGAAATCAACGGATGAAGTGACCCAAATTTCAAACGAGACCTTGCTATCTAGTGAACAGATTGCAACGGCTATTCAAGAGGTCGCTGTAGGAGCGACGAAACAAGCATCAGAAGCGGAAACCATTAATGAAAAATCAGAGCATTTGTATGAAAAAGTTCGTCATATGGGTGAGCTTGCCACGCAAATGCAAACCAATTCAAAATCATCGGAAGATGCAAGCTATAGAGGACTTGATGCTCTTGGTCTGCTCGTCCAAAAATCAACACAAGCGAATGAAGAATCGAAGAAGGTAGAGCAAATGCTGCTTGACCTTGAGCATAAAACAAAAAATATTGAAAACGTCGTAACAGCGATTTCTGAAATCTCAGATCAAACGAATTTACTCGCACTGAATGCAAGTATTGAAGCAGCGAGAGCAGGAGAAAGCGGAAGAGGATTTGCTGTTGTTGCAGAAGAAGTCAGAAAGCTGGCTGAACAATCTGCGGAATCAACGAAACATATTAGTGAAACCGTAAAACTCATTCAAGATGAATCGAAAAAGGCAGCTGAAGCGATGACAGCAGCAAGCAAAATGAATGAAGAACAAGGTGATGCCATCAATTCAACAGGAGAGGCACTCAGCAGTATCACAATGGAAATGCAGGCACTTGTCGGCTCCATTGACAGCATTCATACACAAATCAATGAAATGACTGAAGAACAGCAGAAAATGAATGATTCCATTCAAAGTATTGCGGCCATTTCACAAGAATCTGCCGCTTCAGCTGAGGAAGTACATGCTTCGACAGACGAACAAGTACAAGCTTTAGAAAGAACGAAAACATCAACAGAAATGTTGAACGAATCAAGTCAGGCACTGCGTCAGGCAGTCAATCGGTTTAAACTATAATCTTGCAGAAAAGAACCTTGCCATGTGAGCAAGGTTCTTTTTGTATGATAAAATATGAACAGAGGAGGGTGCCAACATGCATGTTAATCTATCTGGCAAAAAAGCATTGGTCGCAGCAAGCAGTCAAGGTATCGGTAAAGCCATTGCCTTTCATCTTGCAAAAGAGGGAGCAGACGTGATGCTCTCGGGAAGACATGAGCACACGCTGCAAGAAGCGGTCAAAGAATTATCCCCGCTTGTAAAAGGGAAGCTGACTTATCAAGTATGTGATGTATCTGACGCCGAGCAAATTAAAGCGCTTGTCGTCGCAGCAGCAGGTGATGAAAAACGTCTTGATATACTCGTGAACAATACAGGCGGTCCTCAAACAGGAACACTTGAAACCTTAACAGATGAAGATTGGATGGAATCATTTCAGCTTCATTTACTCAGCTATATTCGGTTATTAAAAGAAGCCATGCCGTATTTAAAAAAACAAGGTGCACGCGTGTTAAATATTGCATCTATGTCGGTCAAAGAACCGATCCCAGGCTTGATGCTGTCGAATACATTTAGACCAGCCATTACCGGCTGGACAAAAACAGCTGCCCAGGAGCTTGCCAAAGATGGCATTTTGATCAATACCTTAGCCCCTGGGAAAATTGAAACAGAGCGCGTGAAACAGTTGGACAAACACCGTGCACAAGAGGAGCAACAATCGGTTGAAGAGATCAAAGCACAAGCTGAACGTATGATTCCGCTGGGCCGTTACGGACAGCCAGAGGAATTTGCAGCATATGCGGCTTTTCTTTTATCTGAAGCCAATACATATATGACAGGTCAAACCCTCATCATTGATGGTGGATTGACAAAGTCTCTATAAGGAGGAATTCTTGATGGCACAAATCAAAACAGTTGGTTTTATTGGAATTGGTGTAATGGGACGTAGTATGGCAGGGCACTTAATGAATGCTGGCTACGAAGTTCTCGTTTATACAAGAACAAAAGCAAAGGCAGACACATTGATTCAAAAAGGTGCTCTTTGGAAATCGACCGTAAAGGAGATCGCAAAGGAGGCAGATGCCGTCATCACAATGGTCGGGTATCCATCAGATGTAGAAGAAGTCTATTTAGGAGAAGATGGACTCGTGGCACATGCTGCGCCTGGTACATACCTCATTGATATGACCACATCGAAACCTCAGCTAGCAAAAGAAATTGAAGCGAAAGCGAAGGAAAAAGGACTATTTGCATTAGATGCGCCGGTCTCTGGCGGAGACGTAGGAGCCAAAAATGGCACGCTTGCCATTATGATTGGCGGAGAAAAAGCAGCCTATGAAGCGTGCCTGCCGCTATTTCAGCAAATGGGAGAAAATATTCAATATCAAGGACCTGCAGGAAGTGGTCAGCATACAAAAATGTGTAACCAAATTGCTATCGCAGCAGGGATGGTAGGTGTGGCTGAGGCAATGGCCTATGCTGAAAAATCAGGACTTGATCCAGAGCAGGTACTTAAAAGCATCACAACAGGAGCAGCCGGCAGCTGGTCTTTGTCAAACCTTGCGCCAAGAATGCTGAAAGGTGATTTCGAGCCAGGATTTTATGTGAAGCATTTTATCAAGGATATGGGCATTGCACTTGAAGAGGCAGAGCTGATGGGAGAAAAGATGCCAGGCCTTTCACTAGCGAAGTCATTATATGAAAAGCTCAGTGAACAGGGCGAAGAAAACAGCGGAACACAAAGCATCTATAAATTATGGGTGAAATAAAAAAACTGCCCCGCCTAGGTGGAACAGTTTGTAGCGTGTAAACAAGCCCTCACATTACTGAAAAAAGAAGACAAACTAAAAACCTGTCCCAAATAGAGACAGGTTTTTTTGATCTTATTTTCCGATGAATTGCTGCGTCCAGTAGTTACCAGATTTCACATAACCTACACCGATATGTGTATAGTTTTTGTTTAAAATGTTCGCTCTATGACCTTCACTGTTCATCCAAGCTGTTACTACTTCTTGAGGTGATCTTTGACCTTGCGCAATGTTTTCACCTGCTGTTTTGTATGTGATACCAAATTGCTTCATTTGATCAAATGGAGATCCGTAAGTTGGGCTTGTATGAGAGAAATAGTTTTTATCTTTCATATCTTGTGATTTAGCGCGAGCAGATTTGCTTAATTTAGAATCAACAGAAAGAGCTTTTAAGCCTTGTTTTGCACGCTCTTTATTTGTCAGTTCAACCACTTCTTGTTCAAATGCATTTAAGCTGCTGTCTGCTTTTGTTGCAGTTGTGTCTTTTTGATCAGATTTTGAGCTGTTGTTCGTTGTGTTTTCTTTTGCTGGTGTGCTTGGTTTAGAAGTAGCTGGTTTTTTCACTGATTCTTGTTTTTGCTCATTTTTTGCTTTGTTTACTTCTTTCACCACTTTTGTTCCAGTAACAGGTTGACCACTTTTGATCAGCTTGTTTAATAGAGCTTCGATCTCTTTTTGATTTGAAGTGCTTAGCTTGTTTACATCTGAAGAGATATGTAATTTTGCAGCTAATGTATGAAGATCAATGGCTTGATGCTGTACGTTTATGACTTGTTTCAGGTTAAGCTCTTTCGCATCAGCTGAATGCCCTCCAGTGAACGTGATCAATGCAGCAGCTGTCAGCGCTGAAAAAATGAATGATTTCTTTTTCATTTTGTAACTCCTCCTAAAATCTTTGTTTTGTTTTCTCACAGAAAATCATAACATGGACTTTTTGTTATAAACGTACCAGCATCCTCCATTGACAACGCCCATTTGTCATTTTTGTTAAAGTCATAGAAAGAATCTCCTTATATCAATGAATGGAGAATCTTTCTATTTAAAGAAAACGACATAAACATACCAATATTTTAAAGTGTTAGTATATTTTTTTGCAGAATAGGGATTGACAGCTTTTTTTCACTTGTTTCGCTGTAACAACTATTACAAAAGTGTTACAATAATGAGTGGTAATTGTAAAAGATTGAAAGGATGAGAGGAGCTACATAAGTGGGAGAGAAACAGCATCAAGGTGCTGCCGAGCAGAAAAAAATGAAGCGCCGGAACGCCTGGAGAATTAATCTCTTTTTCTTCGCTGTATTTAGTTTATTTGCTGGACTTGTCATCAAGCTCGGCGTGCTGCAAATCGTCAATGGTGAGGATTATAAAAAGCAAGCCAACCGAACTGAAGTCAAAACAGCATCATACCCGTCTCCAAGAGGAAAAATGTATGACGCGAGAGGAAGGGTCGTTGTTGATAACGAAAGTGTACCTGCCATCGTTTATACATCAGAAAGCGGTGTGAAAGCGGAGGATAAGATTAAAGTAGCAAGAAAACTTGCGACTTATATAAAAATGGATACAGATTTTTTGAGAGAGCGTGACATTCGAGATTTTTGGCTGGCAAGCCACCCGGAAGAAGCGGATAAGCTCATTTCAAAAGCAGAGCAAAAGAATCTTAAATCAAAAGATGTCTATCCACTTCAAGTAGAGCGTGTGCCTAAGAAAGAAGTCAAGGCGATCGAAAAAGATGCAGAGGAAAAAGCAGTTGCAGCGATCTATCGCAGGTTTACAGGCGGATATGCCTTTGAACCTCAAATCGTGAAAGCGATGGACCCGAACGAAGAGAAAAAAGGGGACGAAAAAGTTGCGCTGCTTGATGAAACAAAAGAATCAAAACAGACATCATCCGTAAGTTTGACATACGAAGAGATCTCACTTGTATCAGAGCATCTTGATGAACTGCCTGGTGTAAATGTCATCAATGACTGGACAAGGAAATATCCGTATGAAAAAACCCTTTATAATGTCCTTGGCGGTGTCACCACCCCAGAGCAAGGCATTATAAAAGAGCGTGAAGATTACTATATGGCAAGAGGTTACTCGCGAAATGACCGAGTAGGAAAAAGTTATTTAGAATATCAATATGAGGATTTTCTCAATCCAGAAAAAGCAACTGTTCAATATACACAGGTCGGCGGAAAACTGCTTGATGAAATCAAGCGGACAGAAGGACGAAGAGGACTTGACCTTGCACTCACATTTGATATGGAGCTGCAAAAGGAAGTCGACAAAATCGTTGAATCAGAGCTAAGATCCGCTAGTGCAAGAAACTATATGATGGACCGTGCCTTTGTTGTGATGATGGACCCTAACACAGGTGATGTTCTTGCGATGTCAGGGAAGAAAATGGACGGCAGGGACGTCACAGATTATGCGATCGGAACATTTACGACACAGTATGAAATGGGCTCTGTTGTCAAAGGAGCTACTGTCCTCTCTGGTTATCAAGATGGCATGTCACACAACCAATCCTATATGGATACACCGCTGTATTTTGCGGGAAGTGGAGGAAAGCCTAAACAGTCTTACAAAGTTCTTGGATGGGTTAACGACCTTCAGGCACTCCAAAAAAGTTCCAACGTTTACATGTTCCAAGTGGCGATGAGAATGGCAGGGATCACCTATCAAAAGGACGGCCCGTTACCAGCAAGACCTGAACACTTACAAAAAATGAGAAACTACTATGCGCAATTCGGTCTTGGCGTGAAAACAGGCATCGACTTGCCGCAGGAATCAAGCGGAATGCAGACGCATCCTCAGACAGTCGGCGGACTCTTGCTTGATGAAGCGATTGGTCAGTATGACACGTATACACCACTTCAAGTCGCACAATACATGTCGACCATCGCAAATGGAGGTAACCGTATTCAGCCAAGAGTGGTGAAAAGTGTTCACTTTCCAACGAATAAGGAAGAAGTAGGTCCTGTTGTGAAGAAATATGAGCCAAAGGTGCTGAACACCATTAACAACTCGAAAGCAGATATCGACCGCGTCAAAATGGGACTAAAAATGGTCACATCAACAGGCGGGACTGCCGCTGGCCGGTTCGGTCAGCATGATGTCGCAGGGAAAACGGGTACAGCCCAAACCTTCTACTATGGTGCCAACCGGAGCTGGTGGGGGAATGCCACGTACAACTTAACCTTTGGAGGATATTATCCTTCTTCCAATCCGAAAGTGGCATTTAGTGTCGTCACACCGTATGTATCAGATAAAGATCCTGTCATTAAAACCATTCCAAGTAAAATTGTTGATAAGTACGTTGAATTACAAAAGAAATATGAAAAGCAATAAACAGCAGGGAGCACAGCAAGAGAAAGTGCTCCCTTTTTGCTGAAAATATGGACGTTTCACAAGAGATTGGGAGGAAAATACGGTTTTTCTAGCGAATCCTTTTTATACATCAAACTAAGGACAGCCCTAAAAAAATTAAAGGAGGGTCGGACGACGATGGAACAAAAAATGAAAGATTCGAATCAGCTGTACTCGAATATTGATTTACATGCCGTTCTTTCTTCTAATGGCCGCTTTCTCTACATTTCTTCCAATTGTAAGCAGCTTTTGCTCTATGAACAAAAGGATTTACTAGGGTGTTTTTTGAAAGACTTTGTTCATACCGAAGATCAATTTCTCGTCGAAAGTTATTTCTATAATCAGCACATGCTAGAGATTTGCCACTTTAGACTGCTTAGAAGTGATCTTACAGCTGTATGGGTAGAAGCAAGCATTGATTTTGTTGCTTGTGATGGGTTAGACAACGATTTGAGTAGAGAAATGATCCTGAAAATGAGGGTAATGAATACAGAGCCTCAAAAAGCAGCATTTCAACCAACAGAGGTGTCAGAACAGTCGTTAGGCAGTCTACCGGCTTTCCAAGATGTCAGTGAAGCTGAAAATCTGATTGCCATGCTGCCAAATCCGTTATGTATTACGGCGCTTGGGAAAATTGTGTATGCCAACGATGCGATGCTGCAATTAATGGGTGTATGTACAAAAGATGAAATGATCGGCAAGTCTGCGTTTGATTTTATTGCCGAGGAGTACCATGACATTGTGAGAAGCCGAATCAAAAGACTGCAGCAAGGCCTTCCAGTCGGAATGATTGAACAAATATGGAAAAGGAAAGACGGGAGCATGATTCATATTGAAGTGAAGTCATCTCCGGCAATTTATCAAAATCAACGGGCAGAACTTTTACTATTAGTGGATATCTCTTCCCGTAAAAAATTTCAAACCGTTCTTCAAAAAAGTAGAGAGCGGTATCAGCTGCTTATCCAAAATTCCATTGATACCATCGCCGTCATCCACGATCATAAATGGGTATTTATGAATGAATCAGGTATTAAATTATTTGAAGCCGAACATTACGATAAATTAATCGGAAAAGATATCTTTCATCAAATCCATTCATGTGATCAGCAAAAAGTCAAAAAGAGCATATCACGTATTATCGAAAGAGCATCAGATTCTGAGATTGTGACGATGAGCTGCCATACGTTTAAACACCGGTTGATTTATACAGAAATGGTTTGTATCCCTACCACATTTTTTGGTGAAACAGCCGTTCAAATTATTTTAAGAGATATATCTGAACGAAAACAAACAGAAGAACTCATGCTGCGCTCTGAAAAATTATCAATCGCAGGTCAATTGGCAGCAGGCATTGCACATGAAATAAGGAATCCACTGACGGCGATTAAGGGCTTTTTACAGCTCATTAAACCAAAAACAAAAGACCGTGATCAATATTTTGAAATTGTCTTCTCTGAGCTGAGCCGGATTGAAATCATCTTAAGTGAGCTACTAATGCTTGCAAAGCCGCAGCAAACGGCATCCATGCAGACGCTTGATTTGAAAAAAATCATTAGCGAAGTCACCGCTCTGCTAGAAACACAGGCCAACTTAAATGGAATTTTGATGAACACAAGTGATATTGAGGAGGATCTCCTGATGAATGGGGATCAAAACCAGCTGAAGCAGGTGTTTATCAATTTAATCAAAAATGCCGTCGAATCCATGCCGGACGGAGGGAAGGTAGACATTACTGCCAAAGCCGAAAAAGAAGGGATACTTGTCACGATTAGAGATGAAGGAATTGGTATTCCTGAATCGGTCATGAAGCGGATCGGCGAACCTTTTTTAACGACAAAAGAAAAGGGAACAGGGCTTGGGCTCATGGTGACATTTAATATTTTAGAAAATCACAACGGAACCATCCGGGTAGATAGCCATCCAGAGAAAGGGACTGTGTTTCACATCATGTTTCCCGCAAAATAAAAACAACGGCAAGAGAGCCGTTGTTTCATCCGTCTATTGATTGTATGGAACGCTTTTCAAGTACAAATTGTTCGAGACGGTCAAGTCCTTCTTTTAACGTTTCAAGTGAATATGCATAGGAAAGGCGCACAAATCCTTCTCCGAGTGAAGAGAAAGCAGAACCAGGTACGACCGCAAGTCTTGTACTTTCTAACAATTCCATGCAAAAATCAAATGAACTCATCCCAAACGATTCAATGGAAGGGAAAATATAAAAAGCGCCGGAAGGCTTAATGACCGGAAGCCCCATAGAAATGAGTCGATCATATACATAGTCGAGTCTTTTCTTATATTGCTCTCTCATGATTAGTGCATCATCCACACCGTTTGTCACTGCTTCAAGTGCCGCCTTTTGTGAGATAGCCGAGGCACAAGACACGTTATATTGATGTACTTTTAATACATGTTTAGCAATAGGAGCGGAAGCAAATAAAAAGCCGATTCTCCATCCGGTCATGCTATGAGATTTTGACAGTCCATTGATGACAATCGTCTGTTCCTTTAAGAAAGAAGCAATGGAATGATGTGGACGATCAAATGTCAGCTCACTATAAATTTCATCAGATAGAATAAAAATATCCTTTCCTTCAAGAAGCTGTGCAATTTCTTTCAATTCTTCTTCTAATAGCGTGACCCCAGTTGGATTTGAAGGGTATGGAAGGACAACACACTTTGTCTTTTCCGTTAATGCATCTTCAATCAGCTTGGCATTTAATTTAAAACCGGCATTTGTTGTGTCAATATGCACGGGCACCGCACCGCACATCCGAATGATCGGTTCATAGCCAGGGTACACAGGGCCGGGCAGGATGACCTCATCGCCTTCAGTCAAAATGGTTCGAAACGCAGCATCAATTGCTTGACTCGCACCTGTTGTCACAATGATTTCTGTCTCTGCATCATAATCAAGATGGACTTTCTTTTTGATGTATTGCTGGATCGCTTGTCTTAGCTCTAAAAACCCAGCGTTATGAGTATACGAGGTGAAATTCTCGTCAATGGCTGTTTTGGCAGCTGTTTTGACATGATGCGGCGTATAAAAATCGGGCTGACCTATGGTCAATGAAACGACATCCTCATATGAAGATACGAGATTTGAAAATGTTCGAATGCCTGAAATTTCAATATCCTTTACTCTTGGATTCAGCAAATGCTCCATTTCTCATCACCTTAAAAATTTATGTTTTTATCCTATTTTACCATTCACTGCATAAATGTCACCTGCGGAAAGGCTTCGGATATCGTTATATGTAGTCTATTCTCCTATCCATCACAGCATGAGTGATAGATGAAGAAAGAGCAACATTTATTATAGCGTAACCTGCTCGGAAAATACAGCTCTGCTTAAGATGATTAGAATAAGGCAAAACGGTATAAACTGAAAGAACGAGAGAATCAAGTCATGGGAATTGCTTTCACAGGCATACGATCTCCTGAAGGAGGACGATAATAGATGGATCAATCAGCAAAGACATCGAAAATAGCCTTTTTATCCGTCATGAGTAATACGTTTGTTGTGGTCCTTAAAATCATTGTAGGGGTGTTAACTGGATCTGTTGCGGTTTTATCAGAAGCCATTCACTCTTTTCTCGATTTAATGGCCTCTTTTATTGCATTTATCTCTGTTCGTATTTCAAGAAAGCCGGCAGATTCAAAACATCCTTATGGACATGGGAAAGTTGAGAATATTTCTGGAACGATTGAAACTTTGTTGATTTTTGTTGCTGGGATTTGGATCATTTATGAATGTGTTCATAAATTAATGCATCCAGAGCCTGTTAAACTGCCGGTACTTGGTATTGTGGTCATGCTGATCGGCGCACTTATCAATTTTGTTGTGTCAAGAGTTGTGAACAAAGAGGCAGAGCGAGTACATTCTGTTGCCATGAAATCGAATGCACTGCATCTTTTAACAGATGTGTTTACGTCACTAGGGGTTGCCATTAGTTTATTGCTTGTTGCATTAACGGACTGGTATTTCCTCGATCCGATTATTGGAATGGTGCTAGCGCTCTATATTATGCGTGAAGCATTTAAACTCATGAAGGAAGCCTTCCCGCCGCTTGTCGACGCCCGGTTAACCCCGGAAGAAGAACAAGCGATAGAGGCCATCATTCAAACATTCAGCCAAGAATTCATTGAATATCATGACTTTCGAACAAGACGATCCGGTGCTGAAGAATATATTGATTTTCATTTGATTGTTCATGGAAAAACAACCATTGAAGATGTTCACCAATTATGTGATCGAATTGAAGAGAACATTCAGCAGGCGTTTCCGCATGCACAAATCTTTATTCATGTAGAACCTGAAAGTGAAAGAAACACACAAACGTAAAAAGGCGATACCACCTCTTTGAAGGTTGTATCGCCTTTTTTTACGCTTCATCTATGAAATGAAATCAATATCCATAAGCAGTATCGTAATCTTCATACCAAGAGATATAAGCAGCATCTTCATTTGATAAACCATGTTTCATATCTAAAAAATCAGCTTCGCAAATATCTTCAATCACAGTCATTTCGTTGTTCTTTAATAGTACGACAGTTCCCATCATGAACACCTTTCTTTAAAAAATCCTTGACTATTGTACCATGTGAAACGTGATTGTCAACAGAAGAATCGAAATGAGAGGAAAATATCACAAAATGTTAAAAAATCAGGCGTTGAAAGAACTAGATGTGCCATAATTTTCGTGAATTTTCAGTATTTATTCACATAAATCATCATTTAAAAATGATCTAAAATTCATGTAAAAATGTAAAGCTCCATTGATCTTGCGATATTCATAAGATATAATAACGAATGATTATAAGAAATTTATAGAAAACATACATAATAAAGGAGAAATAGGATGGAAACAAACATGTCAGAAGCACCTATTCAAGAAGAAAAACATCCTGAACTAGCTGGAGTAGGTTACCGTTTTCTTGCTCATCTTTTAGACGGTGTCATTATTAGTGTACCATTTTCAATCATTGTATTTATTCTCGCAACACTCTTTTTTGTCTCAAGCCCTGAGGCGGCATTTTTAATGTATGATGATAGCTATTACTATTCTTCAACGGTGATCACGGATGAAGAATGGGCAGTCATTGTGGGCCTTCTCTTTTTCTATGGCGTAACGACCTTAATCGGTATCGCGGTGACTTGGCTCTATTATGCGATCATGGAATCATCAAAGTTGCAAGGAACTCTTGGCAAGATGGCTCTTGGCATCAAAGTGACAAAAGTAACGGGTGGAAAAATAACATTCGGGCGCGCGACAGGCCGCTTTTTTGCAAAAGGCTTTTTGTCTCCAATCTTATTCATTGGCTACATCATTGCGTTTTTCACAGAAAAAAAACAAGCACTTCACGACTTGATTGCAAGTACCATTGTCGTAAAGAAATAATGAAAAGAAGCACCTCTGCTAAATAGTACGGGGTGCTTTTTGTATAGATTGCTTGTATGGAAGAGGGAAACGTCACATAAAGTAGAATGATAGTGAAAATAAAGCAGAGAAGGGAGTCAATCTATTGAAAAGAGGGAAAATGACCGTTCAGAAAAAAGGGGCAAGCTTCGGGCTCTTTTTCACAGCACCTGTTTTGGCCTGGGCATTGTATGATTTTGCAAATACGATATTTTCATCGAATATGATCACCATTTTCTTCCCATTTTACTTGCAGGAGACGATAGGCGACAGTGCGAGGATGGATCAAATCGCCAGCACATTTATTTCTTATGCGAACGCACTTGCAAGCTTTTTCCTCGTCATTTTTACGCCTTTATATGGTGTGCTGATTGATCGTACAGGGAAAAAGAAGCGGTATATCACGGTGTTTACCCTGATTTGTATTGCCTGTACCTTTATGATGGGGATCTTTGCTGGGATTGATTTCTCAAGCGAATGGTTTGGTCTTCCTGTCTCCTTATTGGTGGTGGTTACCTTGTTCGTCATCGCCAAATTTTTCTATCACTCTAGTCTTGTTTTTTATGACACCATTTTGCCCGATCTTGGGACAAAGGATGAAATCCCCCTCATTTCTGGATTCGGTATTGCTGTCGGCTATTTAGGTACACTTGTCGGCCTTTCTGTTTATTTACTTGTAGGAAATGACCAGTTTCATGAAGCATTTATTCCGACAGCCCTTTTATTCTTTCTCTTTTTTCTGCCCTTTCTCTTTATTATAAAAGATCCTCAACCTCTCCCGCAGCAAGAGAAAAAGTCGTCTTTTTTCAGCGGGTATAAAGAGATTATTCGTACATTTAAAGAAATGAAGCAGTACAAACCGGCCTTTATTTTTATGATCGCTTTCTTTTTTATGAATGATGCGTTGCAGACAGCGATTGCTATGATGGCTGTTTATGCAAAAATTATCATTGGTTTTACGGCAGGTCAATTTATTTTGCTTTATCTTGTGTCCACGATTTCAAGTATCATTGGCTCGTTTCTATTCGGATATGTCACAAAGGCCATCGGGGCAAAGCGCTCGATTACAGTCGTGTATGTCATTTTAATTGTAGCGCTCATTCTAGCTGTGACAGCGACAACTGAATGGGTCTTCTGGGTAGCAGGCAGTTTATTCGGCATTTCACTTGGCGCAAGCTGGGGATCATCACGAATCCTCATTATTGAGCTGACGCCTAAAGAAAAACGAGGGCAATTTTTTGGTCTCTTTGCGTTTTCGGGAAAGGTGTCTTCAATTGTTGGTCCCATCATTTATGGCTCCGTCACACTGCTATTTGCAGCACATGGGAATCTCGCAAGCCGTCTTGCATTAGGGTCTTTGCTCATCCTTGCAGCCATAGGACTTGTGATTCATCAATTCGTGCGAGAGAAAGCGTAAAGAAACGTCAACTTTTTACCCATGCTGCCGATATAAAAAGTACAATCTTATATTGAAGAATAGAGGGATTTCCGTGGCTTTAAACAAACAAGAAATTTTACTTGACTCTGGTACTAATGAATTGGAAATTGTGAAGTTTGAAATTGGTTCAAATCAATTCGGCATTAACGTCATGAAAGTAAGAGAAATTATTCAGCCAGTTGAGGTGACAGTTGTACCGCACTCTCACCAAGATGTAGAAGGGATGATTAGTTTACGAGGCGAGATTTTACCAGTCATCAATCTATTTTCCTTTTTTAATGTCGAGTCAGATCAGTCAGAACAAGAGAAATACATTGTGACTGAATTCAACCAACGGAAATTTGTGTTCCATACAGGAACGGTATCACAAATTCACCGCGTCAGCTGGGAAGAGATTGAAAAACCAACTGCACTCAATCAAGGAATGGACCGTCATTTAACAGGGATCATCAAGCTTGACGAGAAAATGATTTTCCTTCCAGATTACGAAAAAATCATCTATGATATTGAATCCGCATCTGGCGTAGACACATATCATATGTTTGACGGTGAGAAAGACGAGCGAAGAACAGGGAAGAAGCTGTATGTTGTTGAAGATTCTCCGCTTCTCATGCGCTTATTAACAAATGAATTAACCGAGGCAGGCTATAAAAACATTGTGACCTTTGAAGATGGAAAACAAGCATATGACCATGTCATGGATCTTGTCAGTAAAGGCATCAGTGTGACAGAAGAAATTGATATGATTATTACAGATATAGAAATGCCAAAAATGGATGGACATCGATTAACAAAGCTGCTGAAGGACAACCCTTTAACGCAGTCCATTCCAATTCTCATTTTCTCTTCATTAATTACGGACGATCTGCGTCATAAAGGGGAAACCATCGGTGCAGATGATCAAATTAGTAAACCAGAAATTCATCAGCTGATTGAAAAAGTAGATCATTTTATTATCTAAAGAAAAAAACCACTCGCTTTGAGTGGTTTTTTCTGTTTAAAAATAACTTTCCCCGAGCCGTTTGAAGACGGGTTTTGTATAATGTGATTTTTGTTTTGTGGCGGCAGGTTTTTCTTTTAAACCGACATACGTTTGAAGTATTTGTTTTGCTCGATTTAATGACATATTCGCTTTCGGATTGCGATATGATTGATTTAAATTTCCTAAGTGTGGCAAAAATTCGAAGTCTTCTTTAGTTGGTGGCAGATGAAAATAATAATCTCCGATTTCAATCAGCACGTCGGACTGTTGTTGACTATATCTGGGATTGTTAGAGAAATGTAGGCCCACTTTTCTTCCTTTACCTTCTTGCAATAGTTTTTGCAGCGCACGTTTTTTCAAAAGATAAAGAAACTTGGGATTTGGTGCGGTTTTAGCATGGCGGTTAACAGTATAAATGGCTTTTGCGATGTTTTCTGCTGTAGGTTCTATGTCTTTAGTATGAGCATAATCGTCCATTTTTTCTCTCCTTTGTCTTTCGTCTTCCTGTGCTTAGTATAAATTATACGTTTTTATTAGTAAATTGCAAATAGACTTATTGTAAAAAGCAATAAGATTACATGGTTATTATTTAAAATAGCCAAAAATCATGATGTTGAAACTTTGCTGAAATTTGAAGAGGTCGACACATCTTTCTATCACTTTTATGATGAATGTCTCGCTGTTTTAGATGAAAAGCATACCATTATGTTAAATATTCAAGTGGTATGAATTGGCTGAGCATTGGTAGAAGATGCAGTAGGGGTGCATAAGTTAAAAGATCGTTTGTTTTCGATCATTAGAGGATGTAGTGAAATGTATACGAAGTGAACTATCATAACAAGATAACTACCTATTTGAATCAATGGGTAGTTTATCAATGTATAGATGGTTCATCGTGTAAAATCTACCATATGCAAGACAATCAAAGTCAAACATATGGCTTAAAAACATGGACTATTTCGTATGGCTAGAATAAGCACAGTAAAAACAGCCGTTAAAATCAGTTTCACTCGTCATTTTTTTGGCTTCATCCATGGCGCTTTCACTGTTCATGTGTAGACCAATCAACGTACGGCTTGCTGCATCACCTAAAAATGCGCAGTCTTCTGTATGTACAACGTATTGTCCTTGATCATTTTTTGTATGAATAAAATAATAGCTTTTTAGCATACCCCTCACCTCCAACCTGACTATCCTACTATAAAACTTCCAATAATGTAAAGGTTTTTTATTAAAATTGTTGCAATTTTATGCACATTCCTTTTATTTCATAAAAAGGGAAATGTGTTATAAAATATGAAGATCAAAGTCAATGAGAACAGAAAGGACGGTTTAGATTGAAAGATATTTTAACGCCTTTATTGGTCGCTTTTGTCGTTGGAGGCATTGTGTACGTGATAGATGATCGACCGATTCATCCTCTTCTTCTTTTTCTCATCTTATTTATTAGCATTTATACAGTCGATAGAATCGTTCATTTTGCTTCAATTCATTTCGATGAGCAGAAAAAATAAGCGTCGTTTGTGTTACTGCCATGAAAAAGGACTTTCTATAGAAGAAAGTCCTTTTAGCCTCATCTATTGTACTCCCTGACCTTTTAATTCACGCTGTACATCTAAGTCAGCAGCTTCTCTGCTGAACTTTGGCAGTGTAATGAAGTAAAAAAGAAAGACGAGTAAAATAATAATACCCATTCCGTAATAAATGTAAGAAACATTGGTGATGAGCTTTGGAAATAACACGGCAATTAAACCTAGCGTCATTGATTGTGCAAACATGGTGAGCGGATCAACCCACCCTGATACGCGTCCCATCAGACGAGGGTGAACAATTCTTGGGAGCCAGCCTCCAATGACAATGTTGACTGGACCAATACATGTACCAATGACAAATGATGTGACATAAAATAACCATAATGTATGGGTAGAACCAAGGACAAAAATTAAAATACCTGCAACTAGAATTGGAATCGACATGAGATATTGCATCTTAACCTTTTTCGCAAGAATAGAGCCAAGTAAGCTTCCAACTAGAAGTCCGGCACCGATCGCGATCGTAAAAAAGGATGTATGCAGTTCAAAATGGTCCGGTGAAAGACCGTATTTCATTGTAAACATCGGAAGAACGGCAAATGCGCCATTCACAAGACCAAAAACAAAAAAGCCAAAAATTAAAGAAGCCAATAATTTATTTTTTAAAATATAGAGAATGCCTTCTTTAAAATCTTTTAGAGATGTTTTAACGGTCATGCCTTTCCAGCCTGCTTGTCCATTAGGCTGACGTGCTTCAATTGGAATATTGCATGATCGAATGAGAATACCGGAAATAATAAAACTGACCAAATCAATGGTAATGGCACCGTGAAGTCCAATCGTTTTATACATAATGGCACCAATTCCAACACCAAATACCATAAACAAACTAAACAGCATCTGATTTAAACCAGCAGCTTTTGCATATTGATCTTTATTTAAAATGGCCTGAACGAGAGAGGCTTCAGCTGGATAGAAGAACTTCGTAATGGCACTTCGTATAAACAAGATCAAGAAAATAAGCGGCAGTGAATTAAAATAAATGACGATAAATAAAACGATCGTCAGCCCAGCTCGTATCCAATCACAATTCTCTGCGACTTTTTTACGATCAAAACGGTCTGCGACCACACCGACCATAAAAAAGACAAAGATCGTAGGCAGTGAATACATTAACTCTGCTAAAGTGGCGTAAGCGGGCTGATGACTAAAATGGTCGAGCAAATAAAAGGCAAACGCCATATTGCCTACTGTTGTCCCCATTTGCGAGGCAAGTGCTGCAAAAAAGAGACGAACAAAATTTCTGTTTTTAAAAATATCCATAAATACGCTCCTTAACCTGAAGATCCCACTTTCTATCATATAAAATTTTAACCATTCGTACAATTGATTTCTCCTACTGGCTAATGGTCACAGGTGTTCCATTTGGAACTATTGAAGCAAGTTCGATGACATTCTGATTGTACATGCGAATGCACCCTCTAGACACAGCTTTACCAATTGAAGACGGGTTATTCGTTCCATGGATGCCGTAATGAACTTTTGAAAGGCTCAGCCAATAGGCGCCAAAGGGACCTCCTGGGTTTGGCTGTCTGTTGACAATATAGTAAGAACCTGTCGGTGTCATGTTTAATATTCTGCCAGTTGCGATCGGGTATGAGCGCAAGAGCTGTGATCCAGAAAACAGTACGAGACGTTTCGCTGAAATTGACACAGATATGCGGTAAGGGATCGTGTTAGGATCCGGTAACCCAGGGATGATGATGATTTCATTTTGTTCTGGCTCGCGGGCTTGAAGTGACGGATTTGCAGCCTTTAAGGCATCTGTCGTTGTTCGAAAATCAAGTGCTATAGAAGCAAGTGTTTCTCCACTTTTTACCGTGTATCGCAGCACGAAAGCACACTCCTTTTACTCAAATAAAAGAAGCCATGATCCCTGCCTCACATATACTATATGGACGGGATCAGGCCCAGTAAGGTTTCTCCTAACATTTGTCATGAGAAAGATCTTTGTTTATACATATGCAGGAAAAAGTGATTTGGCTTCTCTTTACACGTGAGATGTTAAGGTGAAAAAAGTGATTTCAGGTTTGGCTAAAAACCGAAGCGGCAGTCTAGTTGTCCCAAGCCCGCGGTTGACATAGATACGGTGCTGATAGCTACCGTATAAGCCTTCGACATATGTACGCCCATAAGGTGCTGTGAGAATCGGTCCATAGAAAGGAAGCTGTATTTGACCGCCATGCGTATGCCCAGAAAGCTGCAAGTTAATAGGTGTTGTTTCAAGTTCTAGTGCGGCATCAGGCTCATGCACAAGCAATAACGTAAAGAGATCAGAAGAGACTTCTCGTTTGATGAAATGGTAATTAGGCATACTCATCATGAGATCATCTAGTGTAGCAATCTGTATGCGTCCGCCTTCTTTTTCTAAGTGAAACACTTCATTTTTACATAATGTAAAACCGCAAGCTTTCATCGTTTCCTCATATAGATCAATGCCAAATGGTCCGTAGTCATGATTTCCGCATATGGCAAACTTTCCAAACGGAGCATCAAGCTTAGACAAAGAGGCTTTGGCTTTTTCATGTTCTTTAATCGATGATTCAAAATCAACAAGATCACCTGTAAACACAATGAGATCGGGAGATGCAGCGTTGATCTTTTGGACAACAGTCTCTAAATCTTTTGCAGGGAATGTATCACTTAAATGAACGTCACTAAATTGCGCAATTTTAAACTGGTCAAAAGAAGCCGGTAGCTGAGCATCATGAATGGTGAGTGATACGGTGTCGATCATGCGCGGCTCAATGTACCGGGCATAGCCATAACCGGATGTGGTCGCCAAAAGTCCGAGAATACTCGCACCAGCTGCTCCTTTTAAAAACTGCCTACGGGAAAGTTGCTTCATATAAGACTCCTTTAAAAATAAATTTAAGTATAGCATGATTTTTGATGAATCTCCCATATGGTGTATGGAGGGGAAATCATGATATGATAGATGGATAATGAATGAATAGTCATTCAAAACCACAAAGGGGGAGAACAAATGACGAAGCAAACAGTGATTGTCACAGGGGGATCAAGCGGAATGGGAAAGGCGATGGCGACTCATTTGGCACTCGGGGGCTGGAATGTTTTGATTACTGGAAGAACAGAAGAGACCCTTGAAACAACGGCAAATGAAATCAAACAGCAAGGTGGTTCGATCGCTTATTTTCAAATGGACGTGCGAGATCCAGAAGATGCTGATCAAATGGTGAAGTTTGCAGTAGATACATTTGGTGATGTGGATGCACTCATCAATAACGCAGCAGGCAACTTTTTAGTTCCAGCAGAAAAACTGTCTCCTAACGGCTGGAAAGCGGTCATTGATATTGTGCTAAATGGCACCTTTTTTTGCAGCCATGCAGTGGGCAACTATTGGATTCGTCAAAAGAAAAGCGGAAGTATGATCAACATGGTCGCCACATATGCATGGGGGGCTGGTGTTGGTGTAGCGCATTCAGCAGCCGCAAAAGCAGGCGTACTATCACTTACCCGAACGCTTGCAGTCGAATGGGGAAAGCAATATCGCATTCGCGTAAATGCCATTGCGCCGGGGCCCATTGAAAGAACAGGTGGTGCAGATAAACTGTGGGAATCTGAAGAGGCTGCCCAAAGAACATTAGATAGTGTTCCGCTCGGTAGACTTGGCACACCAGAAGAAATTGCAGAACTTGCGAGTTTCTTATTATCTGAGCATGCATCTTATATGAATGGAGATTGTATCACGATGGATGGGGGGCAATGGCTCAACCAATCACCATTTTGAATGACCGTGTAAGACCTGCTTTTGATATGGTATAATCACACAAAGAGAGAAGCAGGTGATGAAAATGGTCGATCCATTGGATATTTTAACGAATATTGAAGATGTTTTCCCGCACTATCAAGCGATCTTCAGTGCGGAGGAACAAAAAGTGATAGGCTATGAGATTCTTGGAAGAATGAAGCTTGAGTCGGGAACAGTTAGTCTAGGCTCCTTCTTTACGGATTCATCTATTCCTGACGAATATAAATTGGAAGTAGATCAAAAAGTATTAAGTCAAGCACTTGATCTCTTCACGACCGCAGATGAAGATTTGCTCATCTTTATTAATCATGATGCGAATGTCCTCATGCTCGATCATGGCGAAAGTTTTTTAGAACTTTTAAAAGATTATGAAGCAAGGGGTATTCAGCTTAGCCGGTTTGTCATTGAAATTACTGAACATACGTTTAGCGGCGACATTGAACAGCTTTACCATACGTTAACGTATTATCGTACATATGGGATCAAAATCGCCGTATCTAATATAGGGAAAGAAAGCAGCAATCTTGACCGGATTGCTCTGCTTTCACCTGATCTATTAAAAATAGATCTACAGGCTTTAAGGGCTTCGTCTCCATCTCCTTCCTATGAATATGTGTTATACAGCATTTCACTGCTTGCAAGAAAAATAGGAGCAGCTTTAATCTATGAAGACATTGAAGCGAATTTTCAGTTGCAGTATGCATGGAGAAATGGCGGTAGATATTTTCAAGGCTTCTACCTTCACGAGCCTGACGCACAATTAATTGACCGTAACAAACGAAAAGAACAGCTTAAAGAAGAATTTCAACAATTCATTGCCCATGAGAAAAAGAAACTCCAAGCTGTCTATGAACATTCTGAAACCTTTTATAAGCGAATACATCAAGCCGTCAGTACGTTAAAAAAATCATGCAGCACAAATGATGAACTTATACAAAAACTGGCACATGAACTAACCGATTGCAGCTTTCGCATTTATATGTGTAATGAAGAAGGGTTTCAAATCACTGGGAATGTGTTTAAGAAAGAGAAAGAATGGCTGTTTCAGCCAGAGTATATAGAGAAAAACTGGAGCTGGCGCCCTTATTTTCTAGCAAATATTCTTCAAATGAGAATTAGCGGAAAAGGATTTTTCAGCGATATCTACAGTGATTTAGAAACTGGAGAACGAATACGTACGTTTTCTTATCCGTTAGAGGGAGATGTGTATTTGTTTGTAGATCTTCCGTATGCTTATCTATATGAGCAGGAAGGATTAATTTAAAAGCAGCCGTCGTGGCTGTTTTTTTATTAGAAAAAAGATAGAAAAAATGGTTGACAATGAAACTGATAATCATTATCATTTAGTTATAGAGAGAAGCTACTCTCTGTTCCCCAACCCCTCTATCAGATCAAGATCCAAAAAACTTGGCGCTACCCCCGCCAAGTTTTTTTTGTGCGCCAATCATTCCCTTCATGCATAGGACATCCCAATTCATCCATACACCTTAAATGATGATAGTTAGACAGTAGGAGGGAAAAGTCATGATCAAACGTGACAAGCGGCTGCTGATTGATTTACCAATGCCAGATCACCCAGATGCAAATGGTGCAGCGGCTGTGCAAGAATTACTCGGCGGAAAATTTGGTGAAATGTCCACATTAAATAACTACATGTTTCAATCGTTTAACTTTAGAGGGAAACGAAAGCTCAAACCATTTTATGATCTTGTATCAAGTATTACAGCTGAAGAATTCGGTCATGTAGAGCTTGTGACAACTGCAGTCAATCTCATGATTACGGGAACCACTCATGGGGGCGATCCAGATACGACCCCGATGAAAGCGGCTGTTGATAAACGAAATACGCAGCATTTTATCCAAACGGCACAAACAGGCTATCCGTTTGACTCCATGGCAAAGCCGTGGACAGGTGAGAATGTGTTCTCAAGTGGTAATCTGATTCTGGATCTTCTTCATAACTTCTTCCTAGAGTGCGGAGCTCGTACGCATAAAATGCGCGTATATGAAATGACGGATCACCCTACGGCAAGAGAAATGATCGGTTATTTACTTGTCAGAGGCGGCGTACATGTTGTGGCGTATGCAAAAGCCCTTGAGGTAGCGACAGGGGTAGATGTTGGGAAGATGCTGCCAATTCCAAATCTCGACAATAAATACTTTGACTCTGCAAGAAAGTTTGAAGATCAGAATATTCATACAAAACTGTATACATTTAGTGATACGGATTATAAGGATATCAATCAAATTTGGAAAGGAAACCATCCGATTGATGGAAAGCCGCTGACAGTTATTGAGGGCACGCCAAAAGGTGCACCCGTGCCAGATTATAGAGATTTGCCGGAAGAGTTTGCTCCAGGTATTTCAAAAGAAGATTTTGACGAAATTGCGAAACGCCTGATGAGATCGGCCGGTTTATAAAAAACAAGATGCATGAGATAAGAAAAAAGACTCAAAATAAAAAAACAGATTCTTTTTCTTTTTTTGAATTCAAGAGGAAAAATATCATCTGAGAACACTTTATGGTATGATGCTTTGTAGGACTTGTGTATAATCAATACGGGTTCATCTTGAGTTGTTTTTTTGAAAGGAGTCTTTTTTTAGAATGTCACAATTAATGGGTATCATTACAAGGCTGCAAAGTCTTCAAGAGACAGCAGAAGCTGCAAACGAGCCGGCACAGCGTTATTTCGAAGTGAACGGTGAGAAAATCTGTAGTGTTAAGTATTTCGAAAAGAATCAAACGTTTGAATTGACTGTTTTTCAACAAGGGGATAAGCCAAACACTTTCCCATTTGACAACATTGATATGATTTCGATTGAGATTTTTGAGCTTCTACAATCCTAAGCTGAATCGTATGAAATGTTTTTTCTAAGAATTCCTTCGTTGATTGCGGAAGCATACACTTCATAAGTGATGAACAAATGGAAGATGATCATTCAGTGCAATATTCGGATAAGAGACCATTAAAAAGGAGTTCCTTTCTGTGAGTGATTCTTTTTTCTTTAATCTCTCTGAAGAGCATTTAGCGTTTTCTGATGTTGTCATGAGAATGAAAGACTTTATTCAAAAAGACCCGAGATCTGTTTATGTACTATCAATTGGTACGGACTCTCAGGTCAATCAGAATGTCACAACATTTATGACTGCCATTCATCTTCACCGGATCGGCAAAGGAGCTTGGGGCTGTCTCACGCAACAAGTGTTGAATCGGCCTGTACAAAGTCTTAGAGAAAAAATTTCATTAGAGACAGCGTTTAGCCAAAAGGTATGTGCAGACATCCTTGAGGGACCTTTAACAGAACTGATGGATTTGCTTCTTCCGTTTGCTGAGGAAGGGGCAGACCTTCGTTTTGAAGTCCATCTAGATATTGGCAAAAAAGGAAGTACAAAAGAGCTGATCCAGGAAATGACCGGAATGATCACAGCCATGGGAATTGAAGCAAAAATAAAACCCGACTCATACGCAGCATTTTGCTACGCCAATCGATACACAAAATAAATTCCGTCATTTTTCTCCAAACGTTGTCGAAACGTGCGGTTGACGATTCGATTCTAGTTCCTTATTCTAGCTGTATAGAGAGGAAGCAGACATTCAAACGCCTGCTAATCAATATAAAAGCATATATGAAACAGGGGGCCTGATGTTGAATGAGCGTCATCGAAAATCGTTTTAATGAAGAAGAGAAAAAGCTATTATTAAACGTATTACTGAATCAGGAATATGCTGTCGAATTACTAAGCAGTGAGATCAATGATATAGAATGTGGAACAAAAAATGTCGACGACAATACGTATAAGAAATTGATCACATTGTATGACAGAGTAAGGTTTGAGAATTAATATCGATTGAACATTCTATTAGATACTCTACGCTGAGTATCTTTTTTATGCAGAAAAAAATCTTTCGACAAAATTCGTTTTAGTTTATGCTTAATGTTAAAGGGGAATGTATGATTGATGATTGAGAGAAAAGGGGTCGAAGAAACATGATAGAGATAGAACCGGCTCAATTACTTGAGTCAACAGTAGCTGAGCATATGATTGATGCAGATAAAGTGGCACACGTTCAAATTGGAAATAATCTTGAACACGCCCTATTGGTCCTGACAAAAACAGGATATACAGCCATACCTGTTCTGGATGCTTCTTATCACCTTCATGGGTTAATTGGAACAAATATGATTATGGATAAAATCTTTGGCTTAGAACGAATTGAATTTGAAAAGCTCGACCAATTGAAGGTAGAAGAGGTCATGCTATCAGATATTCCAAGACTGAAAACGACCGATCCTGTTTTAAAAGGCGTTCACGCTGTGACGAATAATGGATTTGTTTGTGTGGAAAATGAAGAGCAAGTATTCGAAGGGATTTTCACTCGGCGTGTTGTATTAAAGCGCTTAAATGAAGTCATTCATTCCGCAAAAAAATGAGCTGCAGCCCAGCTTATTTTTTTTGCCTTCATTAGCTATTATTTATATAATGACTATATAAAATAAGAAAAACTTATCGAGAGAAGGAGGGCGCCCATGCAGCTTCAAGAGTTACATATGCTTGTTGTACTTAGTGAGGAATTGAATATGAGAAAGGCTTCAGAGCGGCTCTTTGTCTCTCAGCCTGCCTTATCTCAAAGGCTGCAAACGATTGAAAAAGAGTGGGGAACCAAAATCTTTTTTCGTTCACAAAAAGGCTTGACAGTCACTTCAGCTGGCGAACAGATTATTCAATTCGCCAAAGAGGTCACGACTGAGCAGGATCGAGTGCGAGAGAGAATTGACGAGCTTGAAGGAGACATTCACGGTACACTCAAGCTTGCAGTTGCGTCCATTATTGGTCAGCACTGGCTGCCAAAGGTGTTGAAGCGGTATGTCGAGAAATACCCAAATGCCAAAGTATCTCTTGTGACAGGCTGGAGCAGTGAGATGCTTAAAAGTCTGTATGAAGACCATGTCCACATCGGCATCATTCGCGGGAATCCTGATTGGAAGGGCACAAAGGAATACTTAATGACCGATCATTTATATTTAGTCGATTCTGTCATCAAGGACGTGGATGAGTTAATTGAGACAGAACGCCCGTTTATTCAATTTAAAAGTGATAGCACCTATTATCAAGAAATTCAGCACTGGTGGCATCAAAAGTTTAAAGTGTCGCCAAAACAGACGATTCTTGTGGACCAGATTGAGACATGTAAACAAATGGCCTATCACGGTATCGGCTACGCCATTTTGCCTTCGGTCACCCTATATGATCATGAGAAAAGCGTACACAAAACCCCGCTCGTAGACGCAAATGGAGAGCAAATCGGACGTGACACGTGGCTGTTAGGATATGAAGCCTCTTTTCAGTTAAAACAAGTTCAAGCATTTGTTGGTGTGGTGAAAGAAATGCTTGAAAGTGAGGCAGTGTAAGTACTTCTGGAAGAGGAGGTGCTTTTTTAGGATAAGTAGTTTGATTAGGTTTCTAATAGATTTACTTGTTTCATACTGAAAAAGAAGAAAGCTGGAAGAAATGATGAGAAATCAACGAAAAAAGAAGATGGATATACCGAAATGGGGAACTTATTTACGCGAGAGATGGCGTGGACGTTTTGCAAGTCATCTTTCTTTAGAAGAACAAAAAGAGATTGGGATGGATGGTTTCCTATGGCACTTATGTAGCTGGGGAAAAGTTGAATGCCTTGAAAAAGAGGCAGCGATAAACGCCTTTCATCAGCAATCAAAGCATACATGTACTCTTTTTTATCAATTTACTCAAGAAGCGTATCTGTTTGAAAACGCCGCTGACCTGTCAGTGAAGGAATTGCCATATACAGACGGACACATGGACTATAGCGATCTGTATGTCATGGATTGGGAAGAAAATTGGACATTTGTGATGACGCACGAAACCGATTGCGGTCCATATTTTATTCAGAAATAAAAAAAGAGTACATCACAAAGAGATAGAGTGATGATCAATTAAAGCCGCCTTCCAATTGGAATGAGCGGTTTTTTGATGTACGTCATGTGTATTTTGAACAGCACCTTTTCATAAAACATTTGACAATGAAAATCATTATCATTTAAAGTGTACATATAATAATTGAAAATGATTATCATTTAGATGAGGTGACCAATAGATGAAAGCACTAATTGCATTTGCGAGTATGTCTGGCAATACGGAAGATATGGCAGCGATCTTAAAACAAACGCTTGAAGGAAAAGGGATAGAGACAGAGATGATGGAATTTGACGACACAAGTGCAGAAGATCTTTCTTCATACGATTATGTCATGATCGGCTCTTACACATGGGGTGACGGTGATTTACCTTATGAAGCTGAAGATTTTTATGAAGAGGTCTCATCCCTTGAACTTTCTCACATCAAAGCGGCGGTATTTGGATCAGGCGATTACAGTTATCCGAAGTTTTGCGAGGCTGTTCATACCTTTCATGACATGCTGAAATCGACAGGTGCATCCGTATTTCCTGAAACATTGAAAATGGAACTTGCGCCAGATACAGATGAAGATGTGGCGTGCTGTGAGGAGTTTGCAACGAGCTTTTTAACGTGGGCATCATTGTCTGAGAAAAGAGTTGAAAATCATGTTTCATAAAGGTGCGACAGCTGTTGCTGCGTCTAAAAGTGGCGGCTACTTTGTTGCTGTCAAACGAGAAGGTATTTTTCATTACAGTGTGGAGGGCGGATGGCAGCAGCTTTTTAAGCTTAAGCATAAAATCCACGCTATCAGTTATATTGGTCCGTATTTGTTCGGTGTTGGTGAAAATGGAACTGTCATACGATCAGGAGATGAGGGCCACACGTGGGCGCTATCATCTTTTCCGACAAATGCAGTTGTTTGGTCTATTACAGGACGCAAAGATGGGTTTGTATGCGCACATGGAAAGCATAGTATTTATGTGTCAACCGATTTCGGAATTTCCTGGGAAATTATGAAGCCATTTGCTCATGTAAATCAGCCCCCTGTGATTCGCTCATTATGTGTAGCCGGTGATTATCTTTATATTGGAACACAGATTCATGAGGTGCATGGAGGAATATGGGTGTATGACTTGCAAAGTGAACAGATTTTTCTCCTAAACAGAGAAGAGCACCGAATGACTGCTTCTATGTTGCTTTGCGGGGAACACCTCCTTGTCTGTGCGATGGGCTCTAAAAAAGGGAAAAGAGGATCTGTTCAAATTTTAGACTTACATACAAATATGCTGCATGATATTCAATCACAAGCTTTTGCGCGAGAGGAATCATTTTTGGATGTGTCAGAGGATAACGGCATTGTGTACGTGACCACCTCACAGGACGAGCATGGATTTTCTAAGGTGTATCAGCTTGATATAGAGCAAAAAGAGCTCAAGTGGTTTGATACGATCAAAGGGCATGGTTTTCGTGTCGCCAATCAAAAGGAGAATTTTTTCTGTGCGGGTTTATATGAAAGTAAGTTTGTCAGGCCTTATGAGGAACCTGCACTGATTCATTAATAAGGAGGAAGAAAAAGTGACGAAAAAAGTTTTATTGGTGTATGCCACAATGTCAGGAAATACAGAAGCAATGGCTGATTTAATCGAAAAAGGGTTAAAGGAAGCTGGGGCTAGCGTGGACCGGCATGAAGCGATGGATATTGATGCTGAACTTCTTCATGATTACTCGCACATTCTGTTAGGTGCATATACTTGGGGAGATGGTGATCTTCCAGATGATTTTATTGATCTATATGAGGAAATGGAAGAGCTTGATTTGACGGGTAAAGCATTTGCTGTATTCGGTTCTGGAGATACATCTTATGAACATTTTTGTGGAGCTGTGGATTTAATTGAAGAAAAAGTGAAGGAGCTGGGCGGTGATATCGTCCTGCCATCCATCAAAATTGAGCTGAATCCAGAAGGAAACGAGGAAGAGGAATTGATTTCTTTTGGTAGACAATTTGTTCATCTTCACCAGCAAGAAGCGGGATAAAGAGGCCCGCTTGTTTTATTTGCCAAGGCGCAGACGATTCTTTCACTTGTCATTAAAACTCTCCTTTGGTACAGTAATGAAGTATAAATTAAGAGGAGGACATACATACATGAAACAAATGGACGCTAATGAAATTATTTCATTTATTCAAAATAGTACAAAATCAACACCTGTGAAAGTCTACATTAAAGGGGACTTAGAAGGTATTGAATTTGGTGAACATGCAAAAACATTTATCACAGGTAACACTGGTGTTGTCTTCGGTGAGTGGAGCGAAATTCAAGAAGCTCTAGCATCAAACAAAGACAAAATTGAAGATGTTGTCGTGGAAAATGACCGTCGTAACTCTGCGATTCCTATGTTGGATTTGAAAAACATCAAAGCACGTATTGAGCCAGGTGCAATCATTCGTGATCAAGTGGAAATTGGCGATAATGCAGTCATCATGATGGGTGCTTCTATTAATATCGGTTCAGTCATCGGTGAAGGTACGATGATTGATATGAACGTTGTTCTTGGCGGCCGTGCGACAGTAGGTAAGAACTGTCATATCGGTGCGGGATCTGTTCTTGCAGGTGTCATTGAGCCGCCTTCTGCTAAGCCAGTTGTAGTAGAAGATGATGTTGTCATTGGTGCAAACGCTGTTGTTTTAGAAGGTGTGACAATTGGGAAAGGTGCGGTTGTAGCAGCTGGAGCGATCGTTGTGAACGATGTCGAGCCTTACACGGTTGTAGCAGGTACACCTGCAAAGAAAATTAAAGACATTGATGAAAAAACAAAAGGTAAAACTGAAATCAAACAAGAACTGCGTCAGCTTTAATTGACACAATTCGCAGCTGAAGACATAGACGTGGATGATATATCCACGTCTTATTCGTATAGAGGAAAGGAAGCGAGTTCACTTGTTAAATCGTGAGCAACTAATATCCATTCGAAGAGATTTGCACCAAATTCCTGAGCTTGGTTTTAAGGAATTTAAAACACAAGCTTACCTCATCAAGCATCTCGAATCGTACCCAACAGATCGAATCGAGATGGAAACATGGCGGACTGGACTTTTTGTGAAAGTAAAAGGGACAAATCCTGCGCGTGTCTTTGCGTATCGTGCAGATATGGACGGATTATCTATCCCTGAAGAAACGGGCTACCCATTTCAATCGGTACATGAAGGCTACATGCATGCATGTGGACATGATCTTCATATGACCATTGCTCTTGGTATCATTGATCATTTCGTGCATCAGCCAATCAAAGAAGATCTGCTATTTATTTTCCAACCGGCAGAAGAAGGGCCAGGCGGAGCTGAACCAATGCTTACAAGTGATGTTCTAAAAAAGTGGACGCCAGACTTTATTACAGCGCTGCATATTGCACCTGAATATCCAGTCGGCACGATTGCAACAAAGCCGGGCCTATTATTTGCTAATACGAGTGAGCTTGTGATCGATCTTGAAGGAAAAGGCGGGCATGCCGCATACCCTCATTTAGCAAATGATATGGTGGTGGCTGCAAGTGCACTAGTAGGGCAGCTGCAATCGGTGATTTCACGAAATGTGGACCCTCTTGATAGTGCCGTCATTACAGTTGGCACGATTACAGGTGGCACTGCTCAAAATATCATTGCGCAGCATGCAAAGCTTGATGGAACCATTCGCACGCTCTCGCCAGAGTCTATGGAAAAGGTGAGAAAACGAATTGAAGCACTTGCAAAGGGAATTGAAATTGGCTATGAATGCAAGGTGACAGTTCGATACCCTTCATCTTATTACGAAGTGGACAATTCAAAGGATTTGACAGAAGAATTTATGTCATATGTAGCTGAAGAAGGTCTTGCGAACGTCATTGAATGCAGAGAAGCGATGACAGGAGAAGATTTCGGCTACATGCTGAAAAAATACCCTGGGTTCATGTTTTGGCTAGGGGTAGATTCAGAATATGGTCTGCACCATGCAAAACTCACGCCTGACGAAAATGCGATTGAAACAGCTGTGAACGTCATGACGGCTTATTTTAAAAAGCAAGCAGGTGAATGAATAATCAAATGGTCTCCTGTACACCTTATGAACAGGAGGTGTTCTTGATTATGACAAGAATTGGTGTAGAACCATCTTTATCCGATGTAGAAGAGCTTTTGAAGCAAAAAGGGTATGATGTCGTACGTATTCAAAATGAACAGCAAATGGATCAGTGTGACTGCTATGTGGTCACAGGACTAGATTCAAATGTTCTTGGCATTTCAGACACAACGACAAAGGCATCTGTCATTACAGCGTCAGGTATGACGGCTGATGAAATTTGTCAAGAAGTAGAACAGCGTGTTCAATAAAACTAACAAAAAAGAACCAGGATATTATGATCCTGGTTCTTTTTGCTCTTTGGCTAGATCGAGTGCTTCTTTCATTTTTTTGCGTAGAATTCGTTCGACACGCCACTGCTCCATCGTTTCAGTTTTTGCAATGATACGAAGGACGAGGGATGAGGAGCCAAATGATTCCACTCCAACGACTTGAGGACCTTCAATGATTTGCGGCATGCTCTCACGAACTTCATCACAGGCTGCTTGCAAAGTGGTGATCATCTGATCCACATTTTCATCTGGGGATAATTCGATATCAACGAGTGCCTGCATCGTCCCTCGTGAATGATTGCTTACATTCAGTATACTTCGGTTCGGAATGAAATGAAGAGTGCCATCAAAGCTTCGAAGCTGTGTTGTTCTCAGTCCAATTTGTTCAACGATCCCATCGAAACCAGCAACCGTTATATACTCGCCGACATCAAATTGTTTTTCCAGCAGTATGAAGAAGCCTGTCACAATATCACTCACCAATCCCTGAGCGCCAAATCCAATGGCAAGTCCTACAACACCTGCGCCAGCCAGCAAGGCGGTTGGGTTATAATGAAATAAGTCGAGGATCATCACAACTAGAATAAAAATCAGCAAGTAGGCGAAAATATTTAAGGTAAGACTTTGCAGCGTTTGAGCTCGTGATAAAGAGACATCGTGCTTCTCAGAGAATGCTGAATAGGCACGCTTAATCATCTTATTTCCAATCGCTCTGATGATAAAATAAATCACAAAAATAGCAATGAGTTTTAGCAAAATCATACTGATATTCATGATGATGGAAACCCAATCTACTTGTTCAAGTGCTTTCATGATCTTCAAAACCTTTCTATGTATGTGCGAAATGAGAAGCTAATCATTTGTTCCCTTAAGCAAGTCATGTTAAACTTTTAATAGTTGGAGCGAGAGATTGTGACAAATCGTTAATTAAATTTATTATTAATTAATATTGACTAAAAATCGCTTAAGTATTATAATTATATTTGTGAAGTTATTAACTAAATGAGAATTCAACCTGTTGATTCTCATTTTATATACAGCTAAGAAGTCTGTATAAAGATATTATTTTTGGAGGGATTTACATATGGCAGAGCGTTTTGTAGGAAAACAAGCTCCACGTTTTGAAATGGAAGCAGTATTTGCTAATAAGGAATTTGGTAAAGTGAGTTTAGAGGAAAACATCAAGAATGACAAATGGACAGTTCTTTTCTTCTATCCAATGGATTTCACTTTTGTTTGTCCAACTGAAATTACAGCAATGAGCGATCGTTATGATGAGTTTGAAGATTTAGATGCAGAAATCATTGGTGTATCTACTGATACAATCCATACGCATCTTGCTTGGATCAACACAGATCGTAAAGACAATGGTCTTGGTGAATTAAAATATCCACTAGCTGCTGACACAAACCACACAGTATCTAGAGAATACGGTGTTTTAATTGAAGAAGAAGGAATTGCACTTCGTGGTCTATTCATCATTAATCCAGAAGGCGAACTTCAATATCAAACAGTATTCCACAACAATATCGGTCGTGATGTAGATGAGACACTACGTGTTCTTCAAGCATTACAAACTGGTGGACTTTGCCCAGCGAACTGGAAACCTGGTCAAAAAACACTTTAATTGATAGTTGAAGAAACAGTCTAACGGGTGTTAGACCTTCAGATTGTTGACAAAGGGCTAAAATGAACTTGATTTTAGCCCTTTGTCTTCTTTTCAGCGTGATAAAAAACCTTTGAAGTCTAGGAAGAACGAGTACTGGCGCGAAGCGAATGTGACATTCCGTGAGCACCAGCACGCAGGACCGAAAAAGAATGCGAGGGTTTGTCTACATGCTGGGGTCTAACTGATGTTAGACTTTTTTGTTTCGAGACATACAATGGATGGAGGCGCTTCAAAATGAAATTACGTCAACCAATGCCAGAACTAACTGGTGCAAAAGAATGGTTAAATGGAGAAGTAACAAGAGAAGAATTAATTGGTGATAAACCAACATTGATCCACTTCTGGTCAGTTAGCTGTCACCTTTGTAAAGAGGCGATGCCGCAAGTGAACCAATTCCGTGATGAATACAAAGATCAACTAAACGTGATCGCAGTTCACATGCCACGTTCAGAGGATGACCTTGATCTAGAAAAAATCAAAGAGGTTGCAAATGAGCATGAAATCACTCAGCCAATCTTTGTAGACAGCGACCATAAATTAACAGAAGCATTTGAGAACGAATATGTACCAGCTTACTATGTATTCGATAAAACAGGTGCTTTACGCCACTTCCAAGCTGGCGGAAGCGGTATGAAAATGCTTGAAAAACGTGTCAATCGAGTTCTTTCTGAGTCTGAAAAGGCTGCAGAATAGGCTTTCCCCCCATGAATGGGGGTTTTTTCATGGGGAAAAATAGGAGACATATTGCACTGGATGAATATGATTGTAGGTGGAATGCCTAAGAAAAGAGAAAATGAGGGATTTCATTAAAAAAATTTCCTAAAATAAAAAGGTATTATGACCTATTTACATTTTTATTTTGAAATGAAAATGTAAAGATTTTAACTTTTTACTATTCAGAACGTTTTTGCACAAAAGAAATTTCAGTTTGGTAAATAACTATATAAATCAAGTAGTATAAGCATTTATTCAAAATTTTTACAATATTTTAAAGGTGGTCAAAAGCCTATAGTGGCAATGAAATGGGTGCCGATTTTTCTTCTTTGGCAAAATTTTAGTTGGAAATACCTATCTGATAGCAAACTGTAAAATGATAAAAAAATAGTTGATAAAATTAGTTTTCTAATCTAATATTTACTATAGAATATTTTTTATATGATGAGGGGGAAATCCATTGTTTAATGAGAGGGAAGCGTTACGTTTACGATTGGAACAATTAAATGAAGCAGAAGTAAAGGTCATCCGTGAATATCAAATTGAACGAGATGCGATTTACGCAAAACTAAGAGAATTAGACCGTCAAGGTACAGGTCTCGTCACAGATACAAAAAAAGAAGTACGTACAGAGAGAAAAACAGATTCACTGCCTGTATTAGCTGAGCTGGCTGCACAAGAAATGAGAAGCTACAATCAGCCTGCGCAAACGCAGTCAAACGTTACATCATCTTTAGGAACAGGTCAGCTAAATGGTGCACCTGTAGGTATTCCTGAAGGATCTACAAGACGCAGAAGAGGCACAGCTAGACCTGGATCAAAGGCAGCTAAGCTTCGTGAAGCTGCAATCAAAACATTAAAGCGTCATAATGCGGCGATTAAAAGCTCTGAACTTCAAAAAGAGATTGAAAAAGAGAGCGGTCTTGAAATTCCAAATATGACAACGTTTATGCAAAGCTTAATTAAAATGTACCCAGAAGTGAAGAAACCTTATCGCGGACAGTATATTTTAGAAGGCGACATTCAAACAGAAGACGAATAAATAAAAAAGAAACTGCTGGGCGTAAATGCCAGCAGTTTTTTCTTGCGTACGTGATGAATGAATCACTTTTTTTGATCAACTGTATAGACAATCTTTCGTTCTTTGGGCATGTTGTCGCGCTGTTTTTTAAATCCATCGATCTTCACTGTCATGACCTCTCCACTCCGCTGCACCGCATCAACTTTTGCCTGGAGCGTTTCTACTTGTTCGTTTAGTTTCTTCAAAATCGGTCCTATTTCTTCGGTTGTTTGTAAAATAGGGTCTTGTGAGAACGGCTCGGCATTTGTTTGGGCTGACTGGTCGATATCAGCAAAATGAGAAGCGATCCATTCCTCGCTTTCGGCCAACTGTTTTTGGTAGCTCGTGAGCGTTTCATAAAAAATGGCTTCTTTTGCTTTTTCGATTTGCAGTAATTTTTCTTGTGTTTCATAAAAACGCTCCTGTAGATGCCGGACGCCTTCTTGTAATAAATGAAGCTCTGCGTTTTTATCGCCTAGAGTTTGCTGCAGTTTTTCAATCACAGCGGATAAAGTATTTCCTTTTTTCTCCTCTTTTGCAAGCTGTTTATCTTGGTCTAGTAATCGCTCCTGTAGTTGCTGAGACATTTCCTTATATTTTACAACCTTCAAATGCAATCGGTGCTTTTCCTCTGTTTCTTTTCGTCTATGATAGGTTTCCTTTTGCAGCATTTCATGAAGAAGGACGATTTTATGTAATAATTCCGATTTGCTATAAGAGAGATCTTGTATTTTAGATGATGCTTCGTCTTGGTCAATGGTCATTTCATCCAATTGTTGTTTTAATTGAGTGAAATCCTTTTTCATCTCATGATATTCTTGAGATAGCTTCTTGTTTTTAGCATAGGTATACGTGGACTGTAAATCTGAAATCATCTGTTGATATTTGGCCGTTTCAGCTTTTAAAAATAGATTTTCTTGAGACAGATCATGGAATAGGGGAGAAGCATGGCGCCGGTTCATAGGTAGACCCTCCTTATTCATGTTATCAATAAAGTATGCGAAATGAGTGCGATTAGAACAACCATATCAAAGGGGATGAGATGATGAGAATAGTGAATGTGATACTAGCCGGAGGTGCTTCTAGGCGTTTTGGAGAGCCAAAGGCAAGTCATGTCTATCAGGGGAAACCACTATATGAACATGTGAAAGAGCAACTTTTGAAAGGGGAAACCATCATCATCAGTCACCCGAAGCTTCTGCCTTTTTTCAAAGCAAGAGGGGAACAAGCTGTTTGGTTAGATGATGAACAGGTGCGTGGGTATGGCCCGCTTGCAGGCATATATACCGCTATGCAAAAGCAAGAAGCAGAGTGGTATTTAGTGACGGCATGTGATATGCCATTCATACGAAAAGAGACAGCCGTCGCTTTATCTTCTTATTGCCATGAGCATGTAGATGCTGTGGTCCCGATGGTGCAGGAAAGATTACAGCCGTTATTTGCGCTTTATCACCGCCGCAGTCTTCCGTTTATTTCTGCGTGCTTAAAAGAGAATCAATTAGCTATCAAAGATTTATTACAAAAACTTCACGTCCAGGTTGTTCCAGCCGACGAACTGAACGTGGCACCAAATGAATTTCACAATATCAATAAAAGAAGCGATTTACCTGAAAACGGTATGATATGATACATAAAAACGAGAAGGAGAGAACAATATTGAACGAGCGATATTCAAGGCAAATCTTGTTCCCTCCGGTAGGCGAAAAAGGGCAGTCTGCGCTTGCCGAAAGTCATGTCCTTATTGTTGGAGCTGGTGCACTTGGAACAGCATCTGCTGAAGGGCTTGTCCGATCTGGAATTGGTACTTTGACGATTGTAGATCGTGATTATGTCGAATTCTCAAATTTACAGCGGCAGCAGCTGTACACTGAACACGATGCAAAGATGCATGTGCCAAAAGCGGCAGCGGCGAAAAAACGTCTCCAAGAGATCAACCATGAAGTGACCATACACGCCATTATTGAAGATGCAGGAGTAGAGCTGTTAAGACCTTTATTCCGAAAAGCAAATATCGTCATTGATGCGACTGATAATTTTGAGACAAGAATGGTGATGAATGACTTATCCTTAGAAACAAATACGCCTTGGATTTACGGTGCCTGTGTGAGCAGTCAGGGAATGTATATGACCATTTTGCCGGGCAAAACACCTTGCTTATCATGTGTGTTTACCTCAGTGCCTGTTGGGGGTTTGACATGTGATACAGCTGGTATTATTTCTCCTGCTGTCCAAATGGTGTCGGCTTATCAGCAAACAGAGGCATTAAAATATTTAACAGGGCATGAAGAGCAAATGGAGCGAAAGTTTGTCACGTTTGATTTGTGGCAGTCGTCTTTGTTTAAAATGGATGTATCTCGTACGAAGCAGGAAAGCTGTCCATCTTGCGGCACAAATAGAACGTATCCATATTTACAGGAACAGCGCAAAAAAACAGCGGTTCTTTGCGGGCGTGACACCATTCAGATCATATCGAAGGATTTAGAAAACCTTTCATTTCAGCATGTAAAAGAGCGTCTGTCCTCTATTTGTGAGGTGGAAGTGAACGATTTTTTAATTCATATACGCTATGAAAGACACCGTATCGTTTGTTTTAAAGGAGGACGTGTATTAATCCATGGGACAAATGATGAAAGAGTAGCCAATTCATTACTAGCAAGACTGCTAGGCATATAGGAGTGAGAAGTGATGGAAAGACGACAGCCAATTCCAGTAGAAGAGGCAGTAAAGAAAGTCCACCAATTTCAAAAACATGGACAAGTCGAATGGGTTCCTTTAAAGAACAGCCTTGGAAGATGGATTGCAGAGGATATTTTAGCAGATCACGATGTTCCTGCCTTTGATCGTTCTCCGTATGATGGTTTTGCACTTCGAGCAGAAGATACAAAGGAAGCATCGAGCGAGCATCCGATTGAATTTGAGGTCATTGATCATATAGGGGCAGGTATTGTTTCTGCAAAAACGATCGGTCCTTTTCAAGCGATTCGCATCATGACAGGAGCGAAGATTCCAAAAGGAGCAAATGTTGTGATCATGCTCGAATTGACGAAAACGTTTGAAAAAGACGGTAAATCAATGATGTCACTTAAAAGACGGCTGAAAAAGGGGGACAATATTTCTCGGCAAGGAGAAGAGACCCTCAAAGGGAACGTCATGATCAAAAAAGGCTCAAAAGTTACCCCAGGCGTGACGGCGATATTGGCAACGTTCGGGTATGCGGTTGTGCCAGTCGTCAAAAAACCGGTGATCGGTATCATCTCAACAGGTACCGAGCTCCTACAAGTAAGTGATGCCATGGTGGACGGTAAAATTAGAAATAGTAACCTAAGCATGGTATACGCTCAGGTTCTTGAAGCTGGAGGAGAACCGCTTGATTTAGGCGGTGTATCCGATGATTTTGATCAAAGCTATGAAGCCGTAAAAGCAGCCTTAAGCAAAGTTGATATGCTCATCACAACAGGTGGTGTATCGGTAGGTGATTTTGACTTTTTACCTGCTATTTATGAAAAACTAGGTGCAGAGGTGTTGTTTAATAAAGTCGCCATGAGACCTGGAAGTGTGACGACCGTTGCTGCGTTGTCAAATGGTCAATTGCTTTATGGGCTGTCAGGAAATCCGGCTGCCTGTTTTGTTGGCTTTGAACTATTTGTCAAACCGATCATTTATAAATGGTGTTTGAAAGAAAATCCATTTCCCGTTTTTGCTGAGGCGAAGCTGACACATGATTTTCCAAAAGCCAATCCATTCACACGATTTGTTAGAGCATCACTTGATTTCGCTGGCAGCCAGCTGAGTGTGACGCCAACCGGTCTTGATAAATCTAGTGCGGTGACATCTATTGCTCATGCTGATTGTTTCATTGTTTTGCCTGGAGGAACAAGAGGGTTTAGTGCAGGTGACCAGGTCAGCGTTCTGCTATTTCACCACGAAGGCGGTGCTCCATGTTGGATGACAAATTAAACATTCTACAAGTCGTGGGCTATCAAAATAGTGGTAAAACGACGCTGATCGAAAAATTATGTCAGCTGGCGGATGAAGAAGAAATGCAGCTAGGCTGCTTTAAACATCATGGACATGGCGGAAAACCAGACCGTCTGTCCAAACAAAAAGATACGGATCGATATGTTCAAGCGGGTGCATTTGCCGCAGGTGTGGAGGGAGAAGGTGAATGTCACTTTTTCATACGGCACATGACATTCACACAACTAATCAACATGTGTCAGCATCTTCCTTTAGATGCCGTCTTGATCGAAGGATACAAACAGGCGCCTTACCGCAAAATCCTGTGTGTCAAAGACGAACAGGAACTCATTGATCTTTCGACGCTTTCTCATATACAAGCAGCCATTTATTTCAATAAAGAAATACAATTCTCTGAGAAATACCCGTTTCCTGTGTTTTCAGCATTTGACAAGCGCGGGATCACATTTGCTTTTAATTTATTGAAGGGGGAAGCGTCTTATGAATGAACTTTTTAAGATCACAAAAGAGCCAATTGATGTGAATGAATTGATTCAGCATGTCACAAGACGCAAAGCGGGAGCCATTACGACATTCATAGGCACGGTAAGAGAATGGACAAATGGCAAAAAAACGCTGCGTTTAACATATGAAGCATACATACCAATGGCGGAAAATATGTTGAGTCAAATTGGACAAGAAATTAAAAAACGCTGGCCTGATACAGAAGCTGCCATTGTGCATCGTATTGGCATTCTTGAGATATGTGACATTGCAGTGGCAATAGCTGTTTCATCACCTCATCGGAAAGCTGCATACGAAGCCAATGAATATGCGATTGAACGAATAAAGGAAATAGTTCCTATTTGGAAAAAGGAATACTGGGAAGATGGAGAGGCTTGGATAGGTGATCAGCTTGAAACCGTTTCTTACCCTGAAGGAAAACCTAGTACTCTCCAACTTAACGAGAAAGAAGGGAAGCGGCATGATTAGCGTATTATTGTTCGCCGGCCTTGCTGAGAAGGCCGGTAAACAACAAATCATCATTCAAAAAGATCAAACAACGGTTGATGAGATTAAAATAGAATTACAGGAGGTATATGGTGTTGATACTGCACAAAACGTGATGGTTGCAGTCAACGAAATATATACGAGGGGAAATGCTGAAGTGCGTAGCGGGGACACTGTTGCACTCATTCCTCCTGTAAGTGGTGGATAATAGATATTAGAGGATTTGGTTATGGCCAGCGGCTGTAACCAATTTTTTTATGTGTGAAAAGATTGTAGAGGTACTTGGGTATGATCTTCGTAAATAAAACATCCCCGGCGTGCTTTAGAAATGTGAGGATCGAGCTGTTGAATGAGATCATACAATTCGCTGATTCGTCTCACATTGAAATCTGTTTGAGCTTGAAGCTGTTCTTTTAGTTCTTTTGTGCTCACGATGCTTCCCTTTTTTTCTTTAATAATATCTACACACCTTGCTGCGTAGTATATTTTGTCATTAGAAGGTCTGCTCTCTTTCATATCAAGTAATTTAAGCTCATGATAAATCAGTTCTCTTTCCTTTCGAAAGTATTGCCATGCTTCTTGTTCCTTTTCATAAAGTAAAATCAATTGCATTTTCAATTTTTCTCTTAACATTCACTTGACTCCATTTCCACTATCATTTAACCTACCTCTATTTTACATTATATGAAAAAATAACATTTGATCAAGTAAAATCCTTTTATTTTTATTTTTTTAATATGAAAGTATTGATACTAAAGGCTTATCTGTTCTATAAAAGGCGCTAAACATAGTCCTATAAAGCCGGGATTCATTGAAATTACTAGGAATATTTTAACAAAAAATTGTTGTGTCTAAATGAGACCATCTGAATCCAAAGGAAAAGGATATTTATTCCGAAAGACATGTTGTTTACTTCATAAACTGTTTTTCAGTCAGTAAAATCATGATTTTTTCATATGAATATGGTCGGATCAAGGTATCATTTGAAGGATGTCGTTCATGAAAATAGAATAATAGATTCAATCCTATCACTATGAAAATAAGAAAATCAAATGATCTATCACTTATTGGCAATCTTTTGATAAAATAGAAACAACAAGAGTATGAAAAAACGATTCCATACTTACAGCACATGGAGAGGATGACATTTGATGAAAGAAACAACGCAAAAACCCACAATAATAGGCGTAAGCACAAGACCATCAGAGCATTTAAAAAGAGTGTGGGAGCAGCCATTCGTTTGGTGGCCTTTATCATGTGTGCTTGTATTAACAGTTGTTGTCACTTATTTGTCTCAGCTAGTGAATGAAGGATTGTGGGCAGATTTAATTTTACCAATCCCTTTCGTTTATGTGATCACGCTCATTGGTCTGGTCATTGGGATTGTCATTAATACTGCCGTATACAAGTTCATCGTCTTTTTAGCAAAAGGTGATGCAACATTTCATCAGCTGTTTTCAGGTGTACTGTATATCACACCTATTACGATCATTGGTACGATTATTTCTCATTTGGCGATCATTTTTTTTCATGTGCCAAAAGATATCACGGTTACCTCATTAAACGCATTCATTCGAATGTCTGGTCCATGGCATGCCGTGTTAGCCAATATCGATCTTTTTGTGATCTGGAATCTTGTTTTAACAGGCTTTTTATTGATCAAAGTCGGCCGCATTTCGCCAAGAATATCTTGGATTATTGTGAGTGTCTTTTTTGTATTATCTTTAATTTTTCAATATGTAGGAACTACGATCACCATCAACATGCAGTAAGCTGGGGGTAGAATGTTTTTATGAGAAAGAAAATCATTATCGGATCCATTATCATTATTGTGATTGGTCTATTCATTGGATTTAATATTGCAAAAAACCAATCAAAGCCTGCCTCTACGGCATCATTTAAAACAATTCAACTTGCATCAAAAGAAATAACTTCTACGGTGATGACGCCTGGAACACTTTCATTCTCGGAGGAGCAATTCATTTATACAGAAGAGGAGAAGGGAAGCCTGAATCATATCGCTGTGAAAGAAGGAGAAAAGGTGAAAGTTGGAACACCGCTCCTTACATATGAAAATAAGGAACTGGAGCTTGAAGAACAGCAGCAAGCACTTGCGGCTGAATCAAGTACATTAAAGCTTGAACAATTACAAAGTAGACTCAATACATTAGATGAAAATCAGGGGAAAAAGGCGGGCTCTGATTCGAAAAACGAGCGAGATCAGCTTGAACTCGAACTCAAAGCTGCTGAATTAGAGCAAAAACAAGCGGAGCTTAACCAAGAAAAAGTAAAGGCACAAATAGAAAATTTAACGATACATAGCAAAATTGAAGGAACAGTCATCTCCATCGAGCAAGATGCTGGCGCAGGGAAGCTAGAAGAGAGGCAGCCGGTGATCCATATTGGCAATGAGAAAAAAATGATCGTACGAGGCTTAATCACTGAGTATGACGCTATGAAAGTCAAAAAGAAACAAAAAGTAAAGGTAACGTCTGATGTCATTCGCGGAAAGAGCTGGCAAGGAGTGGTGAAAAAAGTGGGCACTGTGCCTGCCCAGTCAACAGCAGAAACAGCTGCTAGTGATCAAACCGTACAATATCCAGTCGAAATTGAAATAAAAGGGAAAAAGCCGGATGCAAAACCAGGCTTTAAAATGATCATGGAAATTGAAACGGACAAGCGTCAAGTGCTCACAATTCCTGAAACAGCCGTGAAAAAAGAGAAAGATGGATCATACGTTTATGTTGTTGAAAAGAATGCACTGAAGAAAGTAAAAGTGACATTAGGTGAAACGTCAGGTCAAGATCTTGAAGTGACGAAAGGTTTAACAAAAGAAGATCAAATCATTGCAGAGCCATCAGATGATATGTATGACGGAATGGAAGTGAATGCTGAATGATTCAGCTTTCAAACGTGACAAAAAGCTACGAAGTCGCTGAGGAGACATTTGATGTATTAAGTGATGTGAACCTCGTCATTGGTAAAGGCGAGTATATGTCCATTATGGGCCCGTCCGGTTCTGGAAAATCAACGTTAATGAATATCATTGGCTGTTTGGACCACCCGACCTCCGGACAGTACCATTTTCAAGGTATGGAGCTGTCGGCAGCAAAGGATCAAGAACTCGCAGTGATTCGAAATCGATCCATTGGTTTTGTTTTTCAACAATTTTATTTACTGCCTAGATTAAATGCGAGGCGAAATGTTGAACTTCCGATGATTTACGCTGGTATCAGTCAAAAGGAAAGAAAAGAACGTGCGGAAATGGCACTTGAAAAGGTTGGTTTGGCAGATCGAATGAAGCATATGCCAAACGAGTTGTCAGGGGGTCAAAAGCAAAGAGTAGCCATCGCACGAGCGATTGTCAATGAGCCGAAGCTCATCTTGGCAGATGAACCAACAGGCGCTCTTGATTCAAAAACGAGCGGCTCGATTATGGAACAGTTTACAAAGCTCAATGAGGAAGGAACAACGGTTGTGCTCGTTACTCATGAAGAAGAAATAGCTGCGTATACAAACCGGATAGTCGTTGTAAGAGATGGACGCCTCGTTCAAGATAGATTGATACAAGGAGACGCAATGAATGAAACTCTTTGAAAATATCAAAATAGCGCTGAATTCTGTCCTAGCTCATAAATTGCGGTCTATTTTAACAATGCTTGGCATTATTATTGGGGTTGGATCAGTGATTGCAGTCGTTGCCATCGGTCAAGGCGGAGAGCAAATGCTGAAAGAATCAATTTCAGGGCCAAACAATACCATTGATATGACCTATACACCCTCTGATGAGGAGTTAAATGCGAATCCTAATGCGTTATTTGAAGCCACATTTACTGAAGAAGACATTCAAAGTGTTCAAGCATTGAATGGGGTTAAACAGGTTGCCTCCTCCACTGCACAAGGCATGCAATTAAGATTCCAAGATACAACAATAGATGCAACGGTCAATGGGATTAATGAAGGCTACACGAATGTACATTCTTTACATATAGCAGAAGGACAGGACTTACGTGAAATCGATTTTAGGAGCGGAAGAAGGGCAGCTGTTATTTCAGAAGGGATACAAAAAGAATTGTTTAATGGAGAGAAGGCAGTAGGCGAGTTGATTTGGATGAATGGACAGCCGGTTGAGGTGATCGGAGTTTTAGCAAAACAGGAAGGTCTGTTCTCATTTGATATGAATGAAATATATGTCCCTTTTGCAATGCTGACAACTGCATTTGGTGTGAAAGAATATGATAAGTTGTCTATTCAAGTCGCACATGCTGATCAAATGAAAGAAGTGGGAAAGAGTGCGGCTGCACGCTTAAATGAAAATCACCATACAGACGATGCTTACGAAATGATCAATCTGGAAGAGATTGCAGCAGGCATTGGTCAAATTACGTCTGTCATGACAACAATCATTGGCTCAATTGCTGGAATCTCATTACTTGTTGGCGGCATTGGTGTCATGAATATTATGCTCGTATCTGTCACAGAAAGAACAAGAGAAATCGGAATTCGAAAGGCACTTGGGGCAACTAGGGCTCAAATACTCGTTCAGTTTTTAATTGAGTCTGTCGTCCTTACACTGATCGGTGGGTTACTTGGAATTGCGCTTGGCTTCGGAGGTGCTTCACTTGTGTCACTGTTTGCAGGGTGGCCTTCTCTTGTATCGTGGCAAATCGTATGTGGAGGCGTCCTATTTAGTATGCTCATTGGTATTATTTTTGGACTGATTCCTGCCAATAAAGCAGCGAGGCTCGATCCGATTGAATCACTTAGATATGAATAATCCTAAAGTTAACTTTCAAAGTGCTGACAAGAAGGTAGAACGAGATATATTGCCTGCTGCTCCACACCTGAAGCTTTTATGCAAAACGCATAAAGGCTTTTTTTCGTTCAATTGAATGAAATGAAAAATGATAGAAATGCTAATATCATGACTTTCTTCTCAATGTCACATATTTTTCAGTTTACAAATGGTACATATAAAGGTAAGATGACCATTGTGAAAGATTTTGATAGTTATTGAATGTATTTGATTGTTTTGTATTGATAATGTTGAAAAAAGCGATTACAATAAAGGTGCGCGCAAAATGAATACGTTTTCAAAAGGGGGTGTTTTCAATGCTCACACCAGAAAGACATCAACTCATTATCGACTATTTAGAAGAAAACGATGTCATCAAAATACAGGACTTAACGATTATGACGGATGCGTCTGAATCTACAATTAGAAGAGATTTATCAGCCCTCGAAGAAAAAGGCTTTCTTAAAAGAGTTCACGGAGGAGCTGCTAAAATATCTAGTATTCGTCTTGAACCAGATGTGTTTGAGAAATCTGCCAAAAACCTTCATGAAAAGTCATTGATTGCAGAGGCAGCTGCATCAATTTTAAAACAAGGCGATTGTATTTACTTAGATGCTGGTACGACAACACAGCAAATGATTGACTTTATCGATCCAGATCAAGATATCGTGGTGGTGACAAATGGTGTCATGCACATTGAAGCACTCATGAGAAAAGGCATTTCTTTTTACCTGATAGGCGGATCAGTGAAACATCGAACAGGAGCCATGGTGGGAGCCGCAGCTTTGACAGCTATGGAAAATTACCGTTTTGACAAAAGCTTTGTTGGGACGAACGGCATTCATCCCGAGGCAGGGTTTACAACACCTGATCCAGAAGAAGCACTCATTAAAAAAAGAGCTATGAAGCAGGCGAAAAAAACCTACATCTTAACAGATGCCTCAAAGTTTGGCGAAATATCGTTTTCAGCCTTTGCTAGTTTACAGGAAGCCACCATTATCACAAACGACGCAAAAGAGGATTCATTCGATAATTACCATGAAAAAACGGTTATAAAGGTAGTGAAAACATGATTTATACAGTTACTTTAAACCCATCAGTTGATTACATCGTACACGTGGAGGATTTTGCGGTCGGCGGTTTAAATCGTTCAACCTATGACAAAAAATATCCAGGTGGTAAAGGAATCAATGTCTCAAGGCTTTTAAAACGGCACGGTGTTGAATCAAAAGCACTTGGATTCATTGGCGGTTTTACAGGCAAATATATTCAAGACTTTTTACAAAACGAACAATTACAAACAGCCTTTCATGAGGTGTCAGAAGATACACGTATCAATGTGAAACTAAAAACAGGCGAAGAAACAGAAATCAACGGGCTCGGTCCAAGTATTACTGAAGCACAGTTCGATTCGTTTTTATCCCAATTCACTTCATTAACAGAAGGCGATGTCGTTGTATTAGCGGGTAGCATTCCTTCTTCACTGCCTCATAACACATATGAGCGCATTGCTGAGGTATGTGCGAAGCAAGGGGTAAGAGTAGTACTTGATATTTCTGGAGAAGCCTTAAAAAAAGCAGCAGATCTGAAACCATTCTTAATGAAACCAAACCATCATGAGTTAGGTGAAATGTTTGAAACCAGTATTTCATCTGCAGAAGAAGCCATTCCTTATGGGAAAAAACTGTTGGAACAAGGTGCTGAACATGTCATTGTATCTATGGCTGGAGACGGCGCTCTCTTATTCAGTAAGGAAGGGATCTTTCAATCTAATGTTCCAAAAGGCAAGCTGATCAACTCAGTTGGTGCAGGGGATTCAGTCGTTGCAGGATTCTTAGCTGGCGTTTCTAAAGGCCTTTCCATAGAAGAATCATTTAAGCTTGGCGTCACATCAGGAAGTGCTACAGCATTTTCTGAGGAACTTGGAACAAAAGAGCTTGTCGATACATTATTGCCACAAGTAAAAGTCACACGCATTTAAAGGAGGAGTCATCATGAAAATTACAGAACTACTCACGAAGCATACGATTAAGCTTCAATTAGACAGCCAGCAAAAAGAAGCCGTTATTGAAGAACTGGTCACTGTATTAGATACAGCTGGTAAATTAAATGATAAAGAAGGCTACAAAGCAGCTGTTGTTAATCGTGAAAAACAAAGCTCTACGGGAATCGGAGAAGGAATTGCGATTCCTCATGCGAAAACAGCAAGTGTGAAAGAACCTGCCATTGCATTTGGTCGTTCAACAGCTGGTGTAGATTATGAATCATTAGACGGACAGCCAAGTCATCTTGTCTTTATGATTGCAGCAACTGAAGGCGCAAACAACACGCATTTAGAAGCACTTTCTCGTTTATCCACACTTCTCATGCGTGAAGAGATCCGAAAGCAGCTTCTTGAAGCGGCTACTGAAGATGAAATCATTGAAATTATCAATACACATGATAAAGACGATGAAGAAGAAGAAGAGGAAGTCAAAGAGGAACCGGCTGCACCGGGAAAACCTGCTAAAATTTTAGCGGTGACAGCTTGTCCAACAGGCATCGCGCATACATTTATGGCCGCAGATGCTTTGAAAGAAAAAGCAAAAGAAATGGGCGTTGACATTAAAGTTGAGACAAACGGCTCTAGTGGAATTAAACATGCCCTGACAGCAAAAGAAATTGAAGAAGCGCCAGCTATTATTGTGGCAGCTGATAAACAAGTTGAAATGGAACGCTTTAAAGGCAAACATGTCATTGAAGTACCTGTGACAGCTGGAATTCGCCGTCCGCAAGAATTGATCGAAAAAGCCATCAATCAAGATGCGCCGATTTATAAAGGTTCAGGCGGCAGTTCTTCAAAAGATGAAAATGAATCGTCAGGTAAGGGAAGAAGTGGATTCTATAAGCACTTAATGAGCGGTGTAAGCAACATGCTTCCGTTTGTTGTTGGGGGCGGTATCCTCGTTGCGATTTCATTCTTCTGGGGAATTAACTCAGCTGACCCTAAAGATCCTTCTTTCAATTCATTTGCAGCTGTATTAAAAGGGATTGGCGGAGATAATGCTCTTGCTTTAATCGTTGCTGTACTAGCTGGATTTATCGCAATGAGTATTGCAGACCGTCCAGGTTTCGCACCAGGTATGGTTGGCGGATTCATGGCCTCAGCAGCAGGAGCTGGATTCTTAGGCGGATTGATTGCTGGTTTCCTTGCTGGTTACATTGTGGTGCTGCTCAAAAAAGTATTCACCTTTGTACCACAGTCGCTCGATGGTATTAAACCAGTTCTGCTCTATCCATTGTTCGGTATTTTCTTTACAGGGATTATCATGCATTACATCGTCAACACGCCTGTTAAAATGGTGATGGACGGATTAACACACTGGCTTGAATCACTTGGTACTGGAAACCTTGTTTTAATGGGGATTATTTTAGCTGGTATGATGGCCATAGATATGGGTGGTCCGATTAACAAAGCGGCCTACACATTTGGTCTTGCGATGATTGCTGCTGGCAACTATGCACCGCATGCTGCGATTATGGCAGGTGGAATGGTGCCGCCGCTAGGAATTGCCCTAGCGACAACGATCTTTAGAAACAAATTCTCTAAACGTGACCGTGAAGCAGGTATTACATGTTACTTCATGGGAGCTGCGTTCATTACGGAAGGGGCGATCCCGTTTGCAGCGGCAGATCCTCTGCGCGTCATTCCTTCAGCTGTGATTGGTGCAGCAGTTGCAGGTGGATTAACAGAATTCTTTAGAGTGACGCTTCCTGCACCGCACGGCGGACTATTCGTTTTCTGGGTAACAAACCATCCAGTTCTTTACATCATCAGCATCTTAATCGGTGCCATTGTTACAGCGCTACTTCTCGGAATTCTAAAAAAACCAGTCCGACAAGAAGCTTAATTTGAAAAGAAGCATCGTGAAGAGCGGTGCTTCTTTTTGTTTAATCATCAGCAAATTAGGAAAAAATATCTAATTGAATGGTTGTCTTGTGAATTTTTAAATGACATGTGATAAAGTAAAGTTATTCAATTCGCGTTTCAAGTCTTTTAGCAGAAAGTCTTAGGAGGAAGCAGTATTTTGAACGAAGAAAACAAACAAAACGAAAATGACATTCAATCTGATGAGAAACAAGCCAAAAAAGAGAAGAAAAGTTCTCTGTTTGAATGGATCAAAGCTATTTTAATTGCACTTGCCCTCGTCCTCATCATCCGTACGTTTATTTTTGAGCCGTATGTGGTGGAAGGAGAGTCAATGGAACCAACCCTTCATGATGGAGAAAAGCTGTTTGTTAACAAAACCATCAACTATCTCGGTGGAGTCAAACGTGGTGACATCGTGATTATTAATGGAAAGGACGGTCAGAAAATTCATTATGTCAAACGATTGATCGGTCTTCCAGGCGACACGATTGAAATGAAGGATGATACGCTTTACATTAATGGTAAAAAAGTAGATGAGCCTTATTTAAAAGAGAACAAGGCACATGCCAAAGAGTATGAGGTACATTTAACAGGAGATTTTGGTCCAGTGAAAGTACCGAAAAACGATTACTTTGTTATGGGTGACAACAGACTGAATTCTATGGACAGTCGAAATGGACTCGGACTCATTGAAAAGGATCGGATTGTCGGCACATCAGAATTTGTTTTCTTCCCATTTGGCGATATTCGACAAACACAATAAATACACCTTTCTCAATGCGTAAGAAAGGTGCTTGAATGGACGACCCTTCATGTAGGGTCGTTTTTAATTTGGTGTGAGCATCGTGACAATGATGACAATGGCCAAAACAGAAGCGAAAACGGACCCAGTAATCGCCAAAACAGAACGGAATAATCCAATTTTCACATTGTCTTTTCCGCGCTTTTGTAAAAAGCGTTTTGAAAAGATGTGGACCAGTGTGTAAATGAGGACAAGCCCAATATAAAGGCCAAAGTCTCTTGCATTAAAGCCAGTCGCCGATAAATAAATGCCCATAAAGAAAATCAACAAACAGTATTCCATGAGTGTGAGTAATCTCAAATCGCCCGAACTCCTTCAATAAAAACATTCCCACTTATTATACCATATTGGACAAAAAGCCTTTGTTCTTAGCGAGAGACGTTTCTATCAATCGTTATTCATGTTATACTTCATATTGATGAATGAGTGATGGAGGATTAATAAATGATTGCAGTGAATAATGTTAGTTTGCGATTTGCTGATCGTAAATTATTTGAAGAAGTAAATATTAAGTTCACTCCTGGCAACTGCTACGGACTAATTGGTGCCAATGGAGCTGGTAAATCAACGTTCTTAAAGATTCTTTCTGGAGAAATTGAAGCTCAAACGGGCGATGTTCATATGAGTCCAGGTGAACGTTTAGCGATTTTAAAACAGAACCACTTTGAATACGAAGAGTTTGAAGTGTTAAAAGTCGTCATCATGGGTCACAAACGTCTATATGATGTGATGCAGGAAAAAGATGCGATTTATATGAAACCTGATTTCTCAGATGAAGACGGGATTCGTGCAGCAGAGCTTGAAGGTGAGTTTGCTGAGTTAAACGGATGGGAAGCGGAAAGTGAAGCTGCGATCCTATTAAAAGGTCTTGGCATTCCAGAGAGCCTGCAATCGAAGAAAATGTCTGAGCTTGGCGGATCTGAAAAGGTAAAAGTGCTTTTAGCACAAGCTTTATTCGGTAAGCCTGACGTTCTACTTCTCGATGAGCCAACGAACCACTTGGACTTACAAGCCATTCAGTGGTTAGAAGAGTTCCTCATTAACTTTGAAAATACCGTCATCGTCGTATCGCATGATCGTCATTTCTTAAACAAAGTATGTACGCATATTGCAGACCTTGACTTTGGAAAAATTCAAGTGTATGTCGGAAACTATGATTTCTGGTATGAATCAAGCCAGCTGGCATTAAAACTCAGCCAGGATGCCAACAAGAAAAAAGAAGAACAAATTAAGCAGCTTCAAGAATTCGTTGCTCGGTTCAGTGCGAACGCATCTAAATCGAAGCAAGCGACATCAAGAAAGAAATTGCTTGATAAGATTTCGCTAGATGACATTAAACCATCTTCTCGTAAATATCCTTATGTTCATTTTGCGCCAGAGCGTGAAATCGGAAATGATGTCCTTCAAGTAGAAGGTCTATCAAAAACGATTGACGGTGTAAAAGTACTGGATAACGTCAGCTTTATTATGAATCGTGAGGATAAAATTGCGTTCTTAAGTCGTAATGAACTTGCTGTCTCTACTTTATTTAAAATCCTTGCTGGTGAAATGGAGCCAGACAGCGGGACGTTTAAATGGGGCGTGACAACATCTCAAGCCTTTTTCCCTAAAGACAATAGCGAATACTTTGAAGGAAATGATGTCGATCTAGTGGATTGGCTTCGTCAATATTCTCCGAATGATCAAAGTGAAAGCTTCCTGCGTGGTTTCTTAGGCCGTATGCTTTTCTCTGGGGAAGAAGTGAAGAAAAAAGCAAGCGTCTTATCAGGTGGAGAAAAGGTTCGTTGTATGTTATCAAAAATGATGCTGTCTGGAGCGAATATTTTGCTGTTAGACGAGCCGACGAACCATTTAGACCTAGAGTCCATCACAGCGCTGAATAACGGTCTAATGAGCTTTAAAGGGGCTATGCTCTTCTCATCTCATGACCATCAGTTTGTTGAAACAGTTGCAAACCGGATTATCGAAGTGACGCCAAACGGCATCGTTGATAAACAAACAACTTATGATGAGTTCTTATCAGATCAAGACATCCAAAAAAGGCTACAAGAGCTGTATGCATAAACATAAAGAAAAGACATCCACATGAGGATGTCTTTTTTCTTTAAAAAGCCCAATTTCCATTACGGAAAATCGGTTCACGTTTACCATCTTTTGTGATCCCATCAATATTCATTTCCTTTGAACCAATCATGAAATCGACGTGTGTAATACTGCTGTTCACACCCGCTGCGTCTAATTCCTCACGTTTCATCTCTTTACCGCCTTCGATATTAAATGCATAACCGCTGCCAATGGCAAGGTGATTGGATGCATTTTCATCGTAAAGTGTATTGTAATAGAGGATATTTGAATTAGAAATTGGTGAATCATCTGGTACAAGGGCAACCTCACCTAGATAATGTGAGCCTTCATCTGTTTCAACGAGAGAGGTTAAAATGTCTTCGCCCTCTTTTGCTTTCACATCTACAATACGCCCATTTTCAAAGGTTAACGTAAATTCATCGATAATGTTTCCTGCATAACTAAGTGGCTTTGTGCTAGAGACAGTCCCGTTTACACCATCTTTTTTAGGTACGGTAAAGACCTCTTCTGTCGGCATATTGGCCATGAATGATACGCCGCGTTCACTCACGCTGCCAGCACCTACCCAAATATGCTGCTCTGGAAGTTCAATCGTTAAATCTGTACCTGGTGCTTCATAGTGCAGCTTGTGGTAATGACGTTCATTTAATACTTTTACTTTTTCATTTAGTGATTCATCATGCTTTTTCCACGCTTCAACAGGATCTGGCTGATCAGCGCGGGCGACTTTAAAGATTTGGTCCCATAATAATGAAACAGCTTCTTCATCGGCATGCTTAGGGAAAATCTTTTTCGCCCAATCTTTTGATGCAGCACCGACGACTGTCCATGCGACTTTGTCAGATTGAACGTATTGACGATATGTATGAAGTGCTGAACCTGCAGCTTTTTGCTGTGAAGCAATTTTTTTCGAGTCAATGCCACTTAGAAGATCAGGGCTTTCTGACAAGATCGTAATAAAAGCACCGCCACGTTTTGCGATGGTTTCCATCATCTGTGCTTCCCATTCTGGAAATTGCTCAAACACATCTTGTGGGGCATGTTCATATTTTAAACGGGTAAGAACACCATCACTCCAGCGGATATGTACGTTTTTCGCTCCGCGCTCATATGCGTGTTTTGCCACAAGGCGGACAAGATCTACAGATTCAGTGAACGCAGATACGACCACTTCTTGACCACTTTGAACATTTACACCTACTTCAACGATGGTTTTTGCATATTGATCTAGTTGTTTTTCGAATGAACTCATAAAAAACCCTCCTTTAGTCATGTTCATCATATCAGATTTAAGACCGAAAAGGAAAATAGGGAGCCGTCCCGAAGCAAAATAAAAAAGCCGCTTTCGTGCGGCTTTTTTAGCGGTTCAGTTGTTTCACAGGCTGTGCATTAGAAGGGGGCATATGTGAAAACGACAGGCTCATTCCTCCTAAAATAATACCGGTTAAAATGACTGTGACAACGACCCGTTTACCTAAATCAAGCAACATGTTCTTCCTCCTTCACGTTTATCCATTCATCACGATATGATCGAAATGATGAAAAAAGAAGTAGAACATGAAGATTATTTTAATGTTTTTTGCAATTTGTCGATGACTTCTAATGAACGACCTGTTCCAATTGCGACAGATTCAAGAGGATTTGCTGCGATATGAACTGGGACGACAATTTCTTGAGAGAGCCATTCTTGAATGCCGTTTAATAGTGCACCACCGCCAGTTAGAATGACGCCGCGATCTACGATATCACCACTCAGTTCTGGAGGGCTGTCTTCTAATGTAGCCCGAATCGCCTCTAAAATATGAAGAAGTGATTCACGCATAGCACCTTGAATTTCTGTTGATTCAAGTGTAATTGTTTTTGGAAGACCTGTGACAAGGTCGCGTCCACGTACTTCTAATGACTCAGGTTCGTGTTCAATGAGTCCATAACCAATTTCCATTTTTACTTGTTCAGCTGTCCGTTCACCGATCAGTAAATTGTATTTCTTTCTCACAAAAGTAATGATATCTTCATCCAGTTGATCTCCGCCAATTCGGATCGAATGGCAAGAGACAACCCCGCCAAATGAAATGATCGCTACCTCTGTCGTTCCTCCGCCAATATCTACAACGACGTTGGCAACAGGCTCGTCCACCGGGAGATCAGCACCGATTGCAGCTGCGACGGGTTCTTCAATTAAATGCACATGCTTTGCCCCGCAATTTTTGACAGCATCGCTGATCGCGCGGCGTTCGACAGCTGTTGAACCTGAAGGTGTACAAACAACCACAGTCGGCTTTCTAAAGGTAAACCCAATATTTTTTCCTGCTTTTTTCATAATTTGTTTGAGTAAATCGGTTGTCATATCGTAATCAGCGATGACACCATCTTTCATCGGACGGATCGCTACAATTTTTCCAGGTGTTTTCCCAATCATCTCTTTTGCTTCTGACCCCACTGCAAGGACAGTTTTTGTTTCCGTATCTACTGCCACAACGGATGGTTCATTGAGAATAATTCCTTTATTTTTACTGTAAACCAATATGTTAGCTGTTCCTAAATCAATTCCAATTTCGGCATTTTGAAACATGTTTTCACCCAATCTCTATTTTTGCTGTTTTAAACAATTTTACATTTAAAAGTTCAGAGGGTTGAGGTCATTTGTGGGGGTTTGTGATCACCTTGAAATGAATCTGTAAAATTCAAGTCTCATTTTGACATTCACAATAAATTTTCCCTTTGGTTTTTCGATTTTGAAAAAAATTTTTATGCAGGAGAAACCTTTTAAGAATCTCTTACGTCTACGATATATCAATTGGTGAAAAACAGATTGATCTTGAGCTAATGAAAGAAAGAGGGAACGAAATTGAAATCTATCGGAGTTGTAAGAAAAGTAGATGAACTAGGGCGTATTGTGATGCCAATCGAATTGAGAAGAGCACTTGATATCGCTATTAAAGACAGTATGGAATTTTTTATAGATGGAGATAAAATCGTCTTGAAAAAATATCAGCCAGAGGGCGTCTGCCTGATGACTGGTGAGATTACTTCTGAGAACCACGAGTATGGAAATGGTCAAATTACATTAAGCGCTGAAGGCGCAGAACTACTGCTAAAAGAGCTTCAAGAAGCCCTTCAGCAGTAAATAAAAATAGCCTGTTCTCTCCCATTGTGCTGAGAGCAGGCTTTTTTTTCTAAAAAAGTTCCTTAAAAATGCCACATCTTCCTCAAAAAATAAGTGGAAAATGGTACAATTGACAAAGAATCTCAGGGCGGCAGGTGGAATTATTTGAACAAAACATATCAAGTACGGATCCTGTTATCCGTTCTTGCATTTATATTAATTTTGAGCTGGGATTTCTTTTATTATCTTAGCGGCTATCACATTAATTGGCCGCTCGATCTAGCCTTTACAGTCGTTGTTTTGACCGGTATTTGGACCATCTCAGGCTATGTGGACCGGTTGAATTTGCTTGTATCAGATTTAAATAAACGAGAAAAAGAAGCACACGAACTGACAGAGCGGCTGAATCGAATAACAGATAACTTGCAAGAAATCGTCTTTGAAACCAATGAAAAAGGTGAAATCATTTTTTTAAATCAAGCATGGAAACAAATGACGGGTTACGACATAGAGGAGTGTCTAGGTACGATGTACAATCAGTACTTTGATCAAGAAGAGCATGTCGTTCAGCATTTGTTGTCTGTGATCAAAGAGCATAAGGATGAGGGGCGGGTGGAGCTGCAGCTTCTCCATAAAGAAGGAAAAAAGGTATGGGGAGATGTGCATTATAAGCTTTATTTCGATGAACAGCACCAGTTTACTGGAGGTATTGGAACGGTTGCAGATATCACGAAACAAAAGCAGGCAAAGCTTGAACTTGAAAGATCAAATCAGCAATTACAAATGCAGGCACAAAAGCTGGCTGTTGCAGGACAAATAGCTGCTGGCATTGCCCATGAAGTCAGAAATCCGCTCACCTCAGTCAATGGATTTTTGCAGCTGATGAAAACGCAATATCCTGAAAGAACCGATTATTTTGATATCATCTTTTCTGAAATTAAACGCATTGATTTTGTTTTAAGTGAACTGCTTGTCTTAGCAAAACCTCAATCGGTTCAATTTCAAGAAGTACAGCTCCATGATTTGCTAGAGCAGGTGATTACCTTATTAAAGACCAATGCCGTTCTTTCAAATATTGATCTCAAACAGCCATTTAAAAAGCAGGATGCTGGCACGATATTAGCAGACGCCAATCAAATGAAGCAGCTGTTCATTAACTTAATCAAAAATGCGATCGAGGCGATGCCTGAAGGCGGCAATATATACATATCAACAGAAAAAGTGATGAATGAATGGAAAATCACGATTCAAGATGAAGGAAAAGGAATGTCCGAAGAGGACATTCTGAAAATATATGATCCTTTCTTTTCGACTAAAAAAGAAGGTACAGGACTTGGTTTAACGATCTGTGCGACGATCTTAAAAGATCACCATGGAAGAATGGATGTAAAGAGCGAGCTCAGCAGAGGGACGGCTTTTGATATTTACTTACCTGTGTATCAAAAAAGCAGATAGTAGCAAGGTGAGAGGATGTGATGTGTGATGACGAAAGAGACAAAGACGTTATTTGTGTATGGGACACTTTTAAAGCACGAAAAGTATCACGAGACATTGATGAAAGAAAGCAGTCCATTAGCAGCATCTGCTTGGATAAAAGGGAGACTGTACGATACAGATGAGGGTTACCCTGTGTGTGTTGTCTCGGAACAAAACACAGTATATGGAGAATTGTATGAGGTCAGTGATGAAACGCTGCATAAGATAGATGAGCTAGAGGAAGGGTATGACCAGCAGGAAATAGAGGTTATGACAGACCAGGGGCCAAGATCAGCCGTTGCTTATACAATATGTAAGCAGAAGGCATCGAGCCTGAAGGAGATTGAAAGCGGCTGCTGGAAGTCATATCAACTATGGGAGCGCAAACCGTCTTCCTTCTATTATTTTGCCTATGGGTCCTGCATGGATGATGCAAGGTTTAAGCTTGCGAAAGTGGATCATTATTTCAAACAAATCATCGGCGGCGGCACACTTGATCGTTTTACCACAAGGTTTACATTGGTGCGTCCTGATGGATCAAGAGCAGATATGGTAGAAGACGGCGGAGAAACAGAGGGTGTTCTATATGAAGTACCTTTTGATGCCATTCGTTATTTGTACAAACGAGAAGGTGTAAATGAAGGGACTTATCGTCCAGCATTTGTCGATGTCACAGTAGGTGATCAAGTGTATGAGGACTGCTTAACGTTTCTCGTTTTAAAAAAGAGCGAAGAAATTGCGCCTCCTGGTCATTATCGCAGTGAAATCGAAAAAGGAGCAGAGCTTTACTTAAGTGAAGCGTTCCGCAAAAAAATACGGTCGCATATGGATTCATTAATGAAACCGTAGTAAAATGCATGGTAAGTGATATAAAAGGAGTCTGAACATGAAAAAGGAATATGCAGTCATTGGTCTTGGACGCTTCGGCGGAAGTATCTGCAAGGCGCTAAGCGAAGAAGGACTTGAAGTCATGGCCATGGATATGAATGAAGATCGTGTGAACGAATATGCTAAAATTGCATCACATGCCGTGATTGGTGATTCGACGGACGAATCTGTCCTAAAAAACCTAGGCATCCGCAATTTTGATCATGTGATCGTGGCGATAGGTGAAAACATTCAGGCGAGTATTTTAACAACGATTATGCTGAAAGAGCTGGGTGTCAAAATGGTCACAGTGAAAGCTCAAAATGACTACCATGAAAAGGTTTTGAATAAAATTGGTGCGGACCGTATTGTCCATCCTGAACGAGACATGGGCAGACGGATTGCACATAAAATTATTTCTAACAACGTGCTTGATTATTTAGAGCTGTCAGATGAGTACAGCCTTATTGAAATCGTCGCCAACAGCAGACTCGCCGGGCACTCTTTGTTAGATCTCGACATTCGTGCAAGGTACGGGATCAATATCGTGGCAATTAAGCGCGGGAAAGAAGTGATCGTTTCACCGCTCGCAGATGAAATGATTCAAAAAGAAGATATCCTCATTGTCATTGGGGCAGTGGCAGATATCGGGCGCTTTGAAAAACGGGAAATGCAGAACGACTATTAAACACTCCGAGAAGGGGTGTTTTTTGCTTTAGAAGTGTACATATGGGGCGGACATTGTGGGAGAGAACAAAGTGGAAAAGAGCCGTTTACTTTCTAAAAGAACAGCAAAATAGAACATGGTTATTTTTCAGCCAATTATCACTATTCAGAAATAAAAATCAATCTTTTGATATGGTTGATTTTCTCTAAATGTCATTGACTGGACAAACAGATTCGTTTACGATAAGAAACATTATATTGTTTACTCGGAGGAGGCAGTGTCGTTGGATAAGGAGCTTTTCAGACATCAAATTGAGGTAGCTGCAAAGAGAAAAAAAGCAGCCCTAGTGATTAAACATGCGAAGGTTATGGACGTGTTTAACCAGGAATGGATAGACGCTGATGTCGCTGTTGAAAATGGAAAAATAGTAGGAATTGGGGAGTATGAGGGAGAACAGGAGCTGGATGCAACAGGTCAAATGCTTGTTCCCGGTTTCGTTGACGGCCACGTTCATATCGAATCCTCGATGGTGACTCCTGCTGAATTTTCCAAAGCTGTCGTTCCTCACGGCGTGACAACTGTTGTAACAGACCCGCATGAAATTGCCAATGTATCCGGTGTTGCAGGTATCCGTTTTATGCTCGAAGAAGCGAGAAAAGCTGCTCTAAATATATATTTCATGCTGCCATCCTGTGTACCGGCAGTCAGCTTTGAACGATCAGGTGCTACACTAAAAGCAAAAGATTTAAAGCCTCTTTATCAGGAGAAAGAAGTGCTTGGTCTTGCCGAAGTGATGGATTATGTCGCGGTTGAACAAGCGGAAGAAGATATGCTTCAAAAACTGCTTGATGCTCAACATGAACATAAACTCATTGATGGCCATCTAGCAGGATTAACGGACCGATTAATTAATGTGTACCGAACAGCTAATGTCCAAACGGATCATGAGGTGACAACAGCTCAAGAGGCCCTTGAACGTGTCAAAAGAGGCATGTATGTCATGCTCAGAGAAGGCTCTGTTGCTAAAAACGTGAAAAACGTATTACCTGCTGTCAATGAGAAGAATGCGAGACGCTTTTTCTTTTGTACGGATGATAAACATTTAGATGATTTAATGGCTCAAGGAAGTATTGATGAACAAGTACGGATGTCGATACAAGAAGGATTGGACCCCTTTTTAGCATATCAAATGGGAAGTTTAAACGCAGCGGAGTGCTTCGGTCTCAAAACAAAGGGAGCGATTGCACCAGGCTTTGACGCGGACTTTATGCTCATTTCTGACTTACATGAGGTAGGAATTACAAGCGTCTTTATCGCAGGAGAATTGGTCTCTGAACATGGAGAATATTTGCCAAGTGTCGACAAGATCACGCCAAGTTCTTCGCTCATGCAATCGGTACATGCAGTGGACGTTCAAGAGAAAGATTTAACGCTGCCTATAACAGATCATCAAAAGATGAATGTCATTCGCATTATACCGAATCAGCTTGAAACGAAATTAGAACAAATATCTCCATCTGGAAGCGATGGACAATTTACGAGTGATATTGATCGAGATGTATTAAAAATAGTACTTGTCGAACGCCACAAAGGTCTATCTGAAATTGGGATAGGGGTTGTCAGCGGATTCGGCTTAAAAGAGGGGGCAATTGCAACAACAGTTGCCCATGACTCGCATAACTTAATTGCCGTTGGAACAAATGATGCTGATATGATCAAAGCCATTGAGACGTTAAAAGAAGCAGGGGGCGGTTTGACCGTTGTAAAAGACGGAGAAGTTCTTCATACGCTTCCATTACCGATTTCCGGTTTATTATCAGATCAACCTGCACATAAGGTCAATGAAAGCCTTCATGCACTTCATGAAGCGTTAAAGGAAACAGGCTTTGTCTTAGACTTTAATCCGTTTTTGACATTATCCTTCTTAGCACTGCCAGTCATTCCTGATGTGAAAATGACAACACAAGGATTGTTTGATGTGAGAAGTTTTCAGCATCTCCCGATTCAATCGTAAAACAATGACTGAACCCGCACGTATCGTACAGATATGCGGGTTTTTTTATTGCGCATAAAAAAGAGACACAGCCAATTGGCTGTGTCTCCCTGTACGTCCTTACACTTCCATAATAATCGGTAAGATCATTGGGCGGCGTCTTGTTTTTTCATAAAGGAAAGGAGCAAGAGTGTCAGTAATCTCGTTCTTAATTTCTGACCATTGAGTCGTCTTACGTTCCATTACTTTTTCAAGATGCTTTGAAATGAGATCTTGCGCGTCATTAATGAGGTCTCCAGATTCTCTCATGTAGACAAAACCTCTTGAGATTAAATCAGGACCTGCAGAAATTTTGAATTCTTTCATATCCATGCTGACAACAACAATGACAAGACCTTCTTCTGAAAGAATGCGGCGGTCTCTTAACACGATGTTGCCGATATCACCAATACCGCTACCGTCGATATACACGTTGCCTGATGGAATTTTGCCAGCGACACTTGCTTCGTCACCTTTCAGTGCAAGAACTTCACCGTTATCCATGATAAAGCAGTTTTCCTCAGGGATTCCGCAATCATTCGCAAGTTTAATATGCGTTTTTTGCATGCGGTACTCACCGTGAATCGGCATGAAGAATTTTGGTTTGATTAAACGGAGCATCAGCTTTTGTTCTTCCTGCCCGCCGTGTCCAGAGGTATGAATATTATTGAGTGAGCCATGAATGACTTCAGCACCAGCACGATACAGCTGGTTAATAGTACGGCTTACGCTAATATTGTTACCTGGGATCGGTGAAGACGAGAAGACAACAGTGTCTCCAGGGTTAATTGAAATCTGGCGGTGCGTACCGTTGGCAATACGAGAAAGAGCGGCCATCGGTTCACCCTGACTACCAGTACAAAGAATGGTTACTTTGTTTGCTGGAAGGCGGTTGATTTCATTGTGTTCAATGAATGTGTTTTTTGGACATTTGATATATCCGAGCTCTTGTCCAATATCAATGGCAGACTCCATGCTGCGCCCAAACACAGCGACTTTTCGGCCGTTGGCAACAGCTGACTCGATCACTTGCTGAAGTCTGTGAATGTTAGATGCAAATGTAGCAAAGATAATACGTCCATCGACTTTTCTGAAGATGTCATCAATGCTTTCACCTACACGTCTTTCGGACATCGTAAATTCTGGAATTTCACTATTTGTACTGTCAGATAGAAGACAAAGAACGCCTTCTTTCCCGATCTCAGCCATTTTCGTTAAATTGGCAGGCTCGCCGACAGGAGTAAAGTCAAACTTGAAATCGCCTGTATGTACGATGTTACCAGGAGGTGTCTTCACGACAATTCCATAAGAATCTGGGATACTGTGCGTCGTTCTAAAGAAAGACACAGCTGTTTTTCTAAATTTGATCGTATCTTCTTCTTCAAAGATGTGAAGTTTGGTCTGTCTTAATAGACCATGCTCTTCCAATTTGTTACGAAGTAGGCCGATTGCGAGTTTGCCTCCGTAAACTGGAATATTCACTTGCTTGAGAAGATAAGGGATACCGCCGATGTGGTCTTCATGTCCATGAGTAATAAAAAGACCTTTGATTTTATCTTCGTTTTTAACTAAATACGTATAGTCAGGGATGACGTAATCAATTCCTAGAAGTTCATCTTCAGGGAACTTAATACCAGCATCAATCAAAATGATTTCATCTTGAAATTGAACGCCATACGTGTTTTTACCGATCTCGCCTAATCCGCCGAGCGCAAAAACTGCCGCCTGATCGTTTTTTACAAATTTCATTCCTCTCATAGCTCCAATACTTTAAAATTTTCACTTTCTCGTTCATAGTCTAAAAAAGCACCGTCTACAGGCTGAATGAATTCAATATTGTAGTTATGTTTTTTCAACTTATCGCGTACGTCTCTTTCAGAAACCGCTTCAACGTATAGTGAATCTGTGTGTTCTCTCACAGGTACCTCAGTCGTACTTGCCTGAAAAAATACCTTATATATCATCCAAATCTCTCCTTAAATACCGTATGTTACACTCGCTTATTCTATTATATTAAAAAAACGCGCATAAGAAAAGTCTCAGAGAAAAAAGGACCTTCAGCAAATGTGCGGAAGATCCTTTTAAGCAATCGATTTTTTACGAAGCATGTCCTTCCATTGTCTTCGAATTTTCTTGCGCAGACGACGAAGCATCGCGGATCGCCTCCTTTCGGTATGAGTCTCATTCAGCCATTTGTTCCGTTCTCTCTATATACTTGTATTATATGATGTTTCCACTTAATGTTACATGGTTATATGTGGGAAATGGGCGTTTTAAGAGGAAGTGGTTTCGTCAGTGAAGATCTTTCTGTATGATGAAGGGGAGAGGGTATACATAACAAGAGACAGGAGACGAGATATGAATAAAAAAGTCATCTTCTTTGATATCGACGGTACTTTATATGACCATGATAAAAAAATACCTGAATCAACGAAGCGAGCTGTTCGTTTATTAAAAGAAAAAGGGCATCATCTCTTCATTGCATCTGGCCGTTCGCCTTTTCTTATCCAGCCTATTTTAGAAGAAATAGGGCTTGACTCATTTATTGCTTATAACGGTCAGTATGTCATGTACGAAGGAGAAGTCATTTATGGCAATCCGCTTAAGCAAGAGCTGATGGATAAAATTTATGAAACAGCGGATCAACATGATCATCCGCTTGTTTTCATGGGAGAGAAGACGATGAAGGCGTCTGTGCCGAACCATCCATTTATCCATGAAGGGATCGGCACTTTAAAAACAGAGCATCCCGAGCATGATTTGTCATTCTTTAAAGAAAACGTCATTTATCAAATGCTGTTATTTTGTAAAGCAGAAGAGGAACATCTATATGAAGCGTTCCGTGAAGAAATTGATCTCGTCAGGTGGCATGAGCTGTCTACGGATGTCCTGCCAAAAGGTGGATCAAAGGCTGAAGGAATTAAACGAGTCATTGAAAGACTCCCGTACGATCAAAAGGACACAATTGCCTTCGGTGACGGGCTGAACGATCGAGAAATGATTTCTTTTGTTGGAACAGGCGTTGCGATGGGGAATGCAGTCAATGAATTAAAAACATTAGCTGACTTTGTCACCAAACCTGTAGATGAGGATGGCATATTCCACGCTGTGACTGAATTAGGCCTTATTGATGAATAAAAAACAAGACCCGCTGATGGACGGGTCTTGTTTTTATGTTATGATCTACCGATCGCAACCGCGTTGTCTGGCTCGGCGAATGGATGATCTTTTTGAATATGATCATAAAACATAATGCCATTTAAGTGGTCAATTTCATGCTGAAAAACGATGGCCGGAAACCCTTTGAGGCGAATATCAATGTCTTCACCTTCAAGCGTTGTACCTTTCACCCTGATTTTTTCATAGCGCGGGACGAATCCAGGGATGGCTTCATCAACAGATAAACAGCCTTCACCAGTAGCTAAATAAGCTCTTTTGACTGAATGGCTAACAATGCGAGGATTGAATAATGCATAGCTGTAAAGTTCTCCGCCCTCGTCTTCACAGTGAACAGCGATCATTCGTTTACTGATATTGATTTGAGGAGCTGCTAGGCCAACACCGGGTCTGAGTTCATATTTTTCAGCAATGTCTGCATCCTGACTGTTTTTGACAAATTCAATCATGTCAGCTAATTGCTGTTTTTCTTCTTCTGTTGGCGGGAGTTCGACCGCTTCAGCTGTTTGTCTTAAGACGGGATGCCCGTCTCGTACGATATCATCCATGGTAATCACAAAACTTCACTCCTATTTCCTTTGTATGTAAAGTATATAAAATGATACACGACATATGCAATGAAATAAAGAAGACCGGTCGTATGAGACCGGTCAGAGGCTTATTCAGCCATTAGCAGCAGCCACCGCCACCTAAGAATGCTGCGCCAACAATGATCAATAGAATGAATAGGACGACGATTAAAGCGAATGTACGTCCACCACCGTAACCGCAACCGTATCCACCACCATAACTTGGATAGCAACAACCGCCGCCGTATCCATAACCGTAACCGCCGTATCCACCATACATACTTCCATGACTATAATTAGACATACTTTTGACCTCCTTTGGAAATACACTCGGCCTCTCATAAGTGAAGGCGAAGCGTGTAATATAAACTATGTATGAATGCACTATTTGTATAGTCATGAGCCTAGAGCATGAAAAAAATCTTCTTTCCCCTCAAAAAACCAGCCTCTTTCCTTGTCACAACCGCCCTGAAAAATTATAGTGGTATGTGGAGATGTAAAGGGGGACCTTGTAATTGAAACAGATGAAAAGAAGAATAAAAGCAGGTGCAGCTTTAGCGGGGATATGTACCCTCTTGCTTGCGGGCTGCGGAGGTCAAAATCCGCTTTATGAGATGCAAGATGCCATGACGAAAATGAGCGAAAAAGAAGCATCCTTTGAAAAAGAACAAGGTGCACTGCAAAGCTATGAGAAAAAAGAGCAGCAGTTGTATAAAAAAATGATTCAAACAACAAAAGACCACACAAAAACAGTCTCAAACTTGTCTGATCAAGCATTAGCATCGGCAGAAAAGCGTGAAGAACATTTAAAAACAGAAAAAGACAGCATGGATCAATCGAAAAAAGAATTTCAATCTGTAAAAGAATTCGCTGGACAGATAAAAGATACGGAAGTAAAAGACAAAGCAGAACAAACAGTCAAATCAATTGAAAAAAGATATGCATCGTATGATCAGCTTTACCGTGAGTATCAAAAGGCGCTGAAACAAGACAAGCACTTGTATGAATCTTTAAAAAGAAAAGACTTAGGATACGCTGAACTGAAATCCAAACTGAAAACAGTCAATCGTTCCTATAGTAAAGTGAGAAAAGAAAGCAAGAAGTTCAATCAATATACAGATCAATTGAACGAATATAAACAAGCTTTATACAAAACAGCTCAGAAAGAATCACAAAACAGTTAAAAACAGTACTTGCATATTTGCTACTAGTTCTGTTTATCGCTGCTACTCACAAAGTGCCTGCGTGGCGTTACTCTTTTTTCGAAGGTGTCAGACTGAAAAGAAGAGAAAGGGTTAAAATGAAGTTCATTTTAGCCCTTTGTCCATCATGATCAAAAGAGCTAAAAATAGCTCTTTTTTTATTTTTCGACAAAAACAAACATGTGCTATTGTAGTACAGCGACCCACTCTATACTAGTACAGTTTATGCTGTTGATTAAACAGATTGATACAGGTCACCATAAAAAGTAAAGCGAATACATTTATTTAAATAAAGCCGTTAAATCAATTGACGGACTATTTTTCTTGTTGTAAACTATTCCTTGTTAACAGAAGTTGTATTAGTTTTTTGTGAACTATCGTTAATACAGTTAGAAAAACTCAAAAGCAAGCGATCATCCAATGTTTCGACAACGATCTTTGTGGCTATTATATACAGGAGTCATATGAGCATTTTGGGTTATCCTATATCTGTATGTATAAATGGATTCACGACAAATTGACTGTTAAAAGAAAGGAAGAGGTGACTTTAGAATGGCTGCAAAAACAAAAAAAGCAATTGTTGATAGCAAAAAGCAATTCGATGCCATCAAAAAGCAGTTTGAAACGTTCCAAATTTTAAACGAAAAAGGCGAAGTCGTAAACGAAGCGGCAATGCCAGATCTTTCAGATGACCAATTAAAAGAATTAATGCGCCGTATGGTGTTTACACGTGTATTAGATCAACGTTCAATTTCATTGAACCGTCAAGGACGTCTTGGCTTCTATGCGCCAACAGCTGGACAAGAAGCTTCTCAGCTTGCAACTCACTTTGCACTTGAGAAAGAAGATTTCATTCTTCCAGGATATCGTGATGTACCACAATTAATCTGGCATGGTCTTCCACTAACAAAAGCATTCTTGTTCTCTCGTGGACACTTTGTTGGGAACCAAATGCCTGAAGATGTGAATGCACTTTCTCCGCAAATCATTATCGGTGCACAAATCATTCAAGCTGCTGGTGTAGCTCTTGGTTTGAAAAAGCGCGGTAAAAATGCTGTTGCAATCACTTACACTGGTGATGGTGGAGCTTCACAAGGTGATTTCTACGAAGGTATTAACTTTGCAGGGGCTTACAAAGCGCCAGCGATTTTTGTTGTCCAAAACAACAGATATGCGATCTCTACACCTGTTGAAAAGCAATCTGCTGCACAAACGATTGCACAAAAAGCAGCTGCAGCTGGTATCGTAGGCGTACAAGTTGACGGTATGGATGCATTAGCTGTATACGCAGCGACTGCTGAAGCTCGTGAGCGTGCTGTAAATGGTGAAGGTCCAACATTAATTGAAACTCTTACATTCCGTTACGGCCCACATACAATGGCTGGTGACGATCCAACAAGATATCGTACAAAAGAAGATGAAAATGAGTGGGAGCAAAAAGATCCATTGGTACGCTACCGCAAATTCTTGGAAAACAAAGGCCTTTGGTCTGAAGAAGAAGAGAATAAAGTCATCGAAGATGCAAAAGAACAAATCAAACAAGCAATCAAAGAAGCTGACGAACAGCCTAAGCAGAAAGTCACTGATTTGATTGAAAACATGTACGATGTGAAACCATTTAACTTGGTTGAACAGCTTGAAATCTACAAACAGAAGGAGTCGAAGTAAGCCATGGCGCAAATGACATTGATTCAAGCGATCACTGATGCGTTACGCACAGAACTGAAAAATGACGAAAACGTTCTCGTTTTCGGAGAAGACGTTGGTAAAAACGGCGGCGTATTCCGTGCGACTGAAGGATTGCAAAAAGAGTTTGGTGAGGATCGTGTATTCGATACTCCACTTGCTGAATCTGGTATTGGCGGTCTTGCAATTGGCCTTGGACTACAAGAATTCCGCCCAGTAATGGAAATTCAATTCTTCGGATTCGTTTACGAAGTATTAGATTCTGTTTCTGGACAAATGGCTCGTATGCGTTACCGTTCTGGTGGACGCTGGCATTCTCCAGTGACAATCCGTTCTCCATTTGGTGGAGGAGTTCACACACCTGAGCTTCACGCTGACAGCTTAGAAGGTCTTATTGCACAACAGCCTGGTATCAAGGTTGTTATTCCTTCAACACCTTACGATGCAAAAGGACTATTAATTTCTGCAATCCGTGACAACGATCCGGTTGTATTCCTTGAGCATATGAAACTTTATCGTTCTTTCCGTCAGGAAGTTCCTGAAGAAGAGTACACAATTGAAATCGGTAAAGCTGACGTGAAACGTGAAGGTTCTGACCTTTCAATCATCACTTACGGTGCAATGGTTCACGAATCACTTAAAGCTGCTGAAGAACTTGAAAAAGAAGGCGTTTCTGCTGAGGTCGTCGACCTTCGTACAGTGAGCCCACTTGATATTGAAACAATCATCGCTTCTGTTGAAAAAACAGGCCGCGCGATCGTTGTTCAAGAAGCACAAAAACAAGCTGGTATTGCAGCAAACGTAGTAGCTGAAATCAATGATAGAGCAATCCTTAGCCTAGAAGCACCAGTACTTCGTGTAGCTGCACCTGATACTGTATTTGCTTTCTCTCAAGCTGAGAGCGTATGGCTTCCAAACCATAAAGACGTGCTTGAAACAGCTAAGAAAGTTCTTGAATTTTAATTAAATGACAGAGGGGAAAAGAATTTATTTCTCTTCCCCTTTATCAATTACATGACCGTGTAATGTTGACAGAACAATGGTTTAACATAATCTAGGAGGCGAAAAACAGTGGCATTTGAATTTAAACTTCCGGACATCGGAGAAGGTATCCACGAAGGTGAGATCGTTAAGTGGTTTGTAAAACCAAACGACGAAATCAATGAAGATGACGTTTTAGCAGAGGTACAAAATGATAAAGCAGTTGTAGAAATTCCTTCACCTGTTAAAGGAAAAGTATTAGAATTAAAAGTTGAAGAGGGAACAGTTGCAACTGTAGGACAAACAATCATTACGTTTGATGCACCTGGTTACGAAAATCTTCAATTTAAAGGCAGCGAAGAAGAAGGCGAAGCGAAAACTGAAGCTCAAGTACAAGGTACTGCTGAAGCTGGTAACGAGCCTGAAAAGAAAGAAGTTGCTCAAGAAGAAGCGGCAGCAGCAACTGGTGCTGGCGCACAAGAGCAAGTAGATGCTGATCCTAACAAACGCGTTATTGCTATGCCATCTGTACGTAAATATGCGCGTGAAAAAGGCGTTGAAATTTACAAAGTTGCAGGTACTGGTAAAAATGGCCGCGTGCTAAAAGAAGATATCGACAGCTTCCTTAATGGCGGTTCTGCAGCAACTCAAGAAGCAGCACCTCAAGCAGCTGAAAGTGCGAAAGAAGAAGCAGCTCCAAAAGCGGCAGCAGCTCCAGTTCTAGAAGGAGAATTCCCAGAAACTCGCGAGAAAATGAGCGGAATCCGCAAAGCGATCGCAAAAGCAATGGTGAACTCTAAGCACACAGCTCCTCACGTAACATTAATGGATGAAGTTGATGTAACAAACCTTGTTGCACATCGTAAACAATTCAAACAAGTTGCAGCTGATCAAGGAATCAAGTTAACTTACTTGCCTTACGTTGTAAAAGCTCTAACTTCTGCTTTGAAAAAGTACCCAGTACTTAACACTTCTATCGATGATAAAACAGATGAAGTTGTTCAAAAGCATTACTACAACATCGGAATTGCAGCTGATACTGAAAAAGGCTTGCTCGTTCCAGTTGTGAAAAATGCAGATCGCAAAGCGATTTTCGAAGTATCTAATGAAATCAACGAGCTTGCAACAAAAGCACGTGATGGTAAATTGGCTCCAGCTGAAATGAAGGGTGCATCTTGCACAATCACAAACATCGGTTCTGCTGGTGGACAATGGTTTACTCCAGTCATCAACCACCCAGAAGTAGCGATCCTTGGTATTGGCCGTATCGCTGAAAAAGCGGTTGTTCGTGATGGCGAAATCGTTGCAGCTCCAGTCTTAGCTCTTTCCCTAAGCTTTGACCACCGTATGATTGATGGAGCTACTGCGCAAAATGCCCTTAACCACATCAAGCGTTTATTGAATGATCCACAATTAATTTTAATGGAGGCGTAAATTCATGGTAGTAGGAGATTTCCCAATCGAAACAGATACTCTTGTCATCGGTGCAGGTCCTGGTGGATATGTAGCTGCTATTCGTGCTGCACAGCTAGGACAAAAAGTAACAATCGTTGAAAAAGGAACACTTGGCGGCGTATGTCTAAACGTCGGCTGTATCCCTTCAAAAGCATTGATCAATGCTGGACATCGTTTCGAGAATGCAAAGCATTCTGAAGACATGGGTATCAAAGCTGAAAACGTAACAGTTGATTTCACAAAAGTTCAAGAGTGGAAAGCTTCTGTTGTCAACAAATTAACAGGTGGAGTTCAAGGTCTTCTAAAAGGAAATAAAGTAGACATCGTCAAAGGTGAAGCTTATTTCGTAGACAGCAACTCTGTACGTGTCATGGATGAAAATTCAGCGCAGACTTATACATTTAAAAATGCAATTCTTGCAACTGGATCTCGTCCAATCGAATTGCCTACATTTAAATACACAGACCGCGTGATTAACTCAACTGGTGCTTTAGCGCTTAAAGAAGTACCTAAAAAGTTAGTTGTCATCGGTGGTGGATACATCGGTACTGAGCTTGGTACTGCTTATGCGAACTTTGGAACAGAAGTTGTCATCCTTGAAGGTGGAGACGAAATCCTTCCAGGTTTTGAAAAGCAAATGAGCTCATTAGTGAAACGTAACCTGAAGAAAAAAGGAAACGTTGAAATTCACACAAACGCTCTTGCAAAAGGCGTTGAAGAAAAATCTGACGGTGTCACTGTTACTTTCGAAGTAAAAGGTGAAGAAAAAACTGTCGATGCTGACTACGTACTTGTGACTGTTGGTCGTCGTCCAAACACAGATGAGCTTGGTCTTGAGCAAGTTGGTGTTGAATTGACAGACCGCGGAGTTGTCAAAACTGACAAACAATGCCGTACAAGCGTTTCAAACATCTATGCAATTGGTGACATCGTTGATGGACCACCACTTGCACACAAAGCTTCTTACGAAGGTAAAATTGCTGCTGAAGCAATCGCTGGAGAGCCAGCTGAAATTGATTACCTTGGTATTCCTGCTGTTGTATTCTCTGAGCCAGAACTTGCAACTGTTGGATACACTGAAGCAGAAGCAAAAGAAGAAGGAATCGACATCGTTGCAGCGAAATTCCCATTCGCAGCAAACGGACGTGCACTTTCTCTTGATGCAACTGATGGCTTCATGAAAATGATCACTCGTAAAGAGGATGGTCTAGTGATCGGTGCACAAATCGCAGGTGTTGGTGCTTCTGATATGATTTCAGAGCTTAGCCTTGCAATTGAAGCTGGTGTGACAGCTGAAGATATCGCAATGACAATTCACGCTCACCCAACTTTAGGTGAAATCACAATGGAAACGGCTGAAGTAGCAATCGGAAGCCCAATCCATATCGTAAAATAATGAACGTTGAAACCCTCTCCACACGGAGAGGGTTTCAGATTGTTGACAAAGGGCTAAAATGAACTTGATTTTAGCCCTTTGTCTTCTTTTTCAGCGTGATAGAAAACCTTTGCAGTCTAGGAAGGACGAGTACTGGCGCGGAGCGAATTTGACATTCGTGAGCACCAGCACGCAGGACTGACAAAGAATGCGAGGGTTTGTCTACCCGCTGAAGCCCTCTCCACACGGAGAGGGGTTTTTTATGTATGTGAAACGTCGCTGAAAAAGAAAAACCCTCATGAGATGAGGGCTTTTTTCATATGGATATATAAGTGCAAAGTCGAACCGTTAATTTGTATTCACTCGATCTAATGCTTGGCATATGGGTGATAAGATATCCTCTTTACCTCGGACATTACCTTCCACCTTCACAATGACTTTTTCATTATTGACAAGTAAAATAGCCGGCAGTTCGTCTACTTCATTTTTCCAGCCTTTACGATCTTCTTTGACAATCATCTTGGACATTTCCTTCGGATATTCATTTTTTAAATCGAGCACTGCGTCATAATAAGGACTTTCTTTATCAAGATTTTCTGCATCAGTAAAAAAGAGAATTCTCGGCTTTTGAATATGACTGACCTGGTCTGTCTGATTCGGTATGATATACGCAAATGAGCATGAACTAAGTACAAAGAGCATAGGGAATATAATGAGAAGGGTCCTCATAAAATTCAATCTATTCACCTCAAAATCCTTTGGGGTTGTACCAACATTTTTAGGAGCTAGTTCCCTGTTAGTCACTCTAGTGTATCACGTCCTTTTTGACAATTTTCGATTGTTACTCAATTGTTACAGAATTGATATGAAGGAAAATACATTTGAAACGTTTCCTCAATATGATGAGAAAAAAGCATATATTTATAAAAAATAATTAAATGTGTCATACAATTAACCGTTGACAACTTAAATGTGACATCATATTATAGAGGTATGAAATAGATTAAACGCTTTCAAACTTTGAGTAAAGAAAAGGGGAATGTACGTGGGTACAATTATTTGTCAAGATTGCAATGAAACCATTGATCAATTTGAAAATGAAAAAGTGACAACACTTTATGGAACATGTGGTCACTGTCATTGCTGTGATGAAGCCTCTGAATAAATAAAAAAGCATGCAGCTCCAATTGGGGCTGCATGTTTCTTTTTTATAAAATGGCTTTTTGTTCTTTAATGACACGAATCATATCTAGTGTGGAATCTTCTGGTCCTTGAACAGGAAGACCGATTTCGATATTTTTAAAGATATAGGAGATATTTTCTTCTGTGATGATTTCTCCTGGTATAAAAATAGGAATACCAGGCGGATAAACCATGACAAATTCTGCAATGATACGGCCAGCCGCTTCTTTAAATGGAATGACTTCCGTTGTTGCGTAAAAAGCGTCACGCGGCGTCATCGCAAGCGAAGGGATCTCAGGCAGTAACACTTCTGTCACGGCTTGTTTGCCGCCTTGACGTGCAGAGGTGGCCGCAATTTCCTTCATAGCCGTTACAAGCGTATCAATCGTCTCATCACAATCGCCAGGCGTCACGATACATAAAATGTTGTATAGGTCAGAGAGCTCTACTTCAATTCGGTAGCTTTCTCTCAGCCATTTCTCCACATCATGGCCATTCAGTCCAAGGTCTTTAATGGAGATGATTAATTTTGTTGGGTCATAATCGTAAGTAGAAGGTGAACCGAGAATTTCTTGACCAATACAAGTAATACCTTCAATTTCGTTTAAACGAGTTCTTGCTGATTCAGCTAATCGAATGGCTTCATCTGCAAGCGCCTTTCCTTCAGTCGCTAATCGCTTTCTAGCGACATCCAGGGAGGCTAAAAGCAAATAAGAAGTAGACGTAGTTGTCAGCATGCTTAAAATAGATTGTACTCGATCCTTTGAAACAAGCCCTTCTTTTATATTTAAAATCGAGCTTTGGGTGAGAGAGCCGCCAAGTTTATGCACACTTGTTGCTGCCATATCAGCTCCCGCCTGCATCGCAGACAATGGAAGCTCATCGTGAAAATGAATATGCACACCATGTGCCTCATCTACAAGAACAGGTACGTCATACGAATGAGCAATCTCTACAATGGTTTTTAAATCAGCTGAAATGCCAAAATACGTTGGGTTAATCACAAGCAGCCCTTTCGCATCTGGGTGTTTAGTCAGCGCTTTTTTAGCTGACTCTGGCGTGATGCCATGAGAGATGCCAAGCTCTTTGTCAATTTCCGGGTGAATAAAAACAGGTACTGCACCAGAAAATACAATAGCAGACATAATCGACTTATGGACATTACGTGGAACAATAATTTTGTCTCCAGGGCCACAGACGGTCATCACCATTGTCATGATCGCGCCGCTTGTTCCTTGTATAGAGAAAAACGTATGGTCGGCACCAAATGCTTCTGCTGCAAGCTCCTGTGCTTCTTTGATCATTCCTCGAGGCGAATGTAAATCATCAAGAGGTTCTATATTAATAAGGTCAATGCTTAATGCATTGTCTCCAATGAATGCTCTAAATTCAGGGTCCATTCCGGCTCCTTTTTTATGGCCTGGAATGTGAAATTGGACTGGATTAGTTGAAGCGTGTTTTTTTAGTCCAGTGTATAAGGGTGTATCATGTTGTGACAATTGCTTTCCCACCTTCATCGAAATACCTGCTATTATTATCCCAATAACAGCAGATTTCATTGCATAAAACAAAAGAATTATATTATGAACTGATCGGAATGTAAAGCATAAAATCAATCGGATTCTGATCAAACAGATGCTATAATAAAAGTTCAAATAAGAAATGTGGATTAAAGTGAGGGACAAGTAAATGGAATATCAATATCCAATGGACGTCGACTGGACAACTGAAGAAAAGATGGCGGTCATTTCATTTTTTCAAGCCGTTGAAAAAGCCTATGAAACAGGAATTGCGAAACAAGCGTTACTAGAGGCTTATAAACGATTTAAAGAAGTTGTACCATCAAAAGCAGAAGAAAAGACGCATTGTGCGGCGTTTGAAAAGGGAAGTGGGTATTCCCCTTATCGCACAGTAAAAAGCGCAAGAGAGGCTGAAGAAACAGCTATGATACGGATGTAAAAAACGAGCCAATATAGGCTCGTTTCAGCGTGTAGACAAACCCTCGCATTCGTTGTCAGTCCTGCGCGCTGGTGCTCACGAATGCCAAATTCGCTCCGCGCCAGTGCTCGTCCTTCCTAGACTGCAAAGGTTTTCTATCACGCTGAAAAGAAGACAAAGGGCTAAAATAAAGTTCATTTTAGCCCTTTGTCAACAATCTGAAACGAGCCAACATAGGCTCGTTTTTTTATACAGATTCTTTTTGTGTAAAGCGGTATAGATAAGTTACTGTGCGGAAGGCATCTTCAATTTTTGATAAGAATTCTTCATTATTCATTTGAACAACTTCTTCTCTAGGAAGCTGGATGCCGCAAAGGAGTTCGGCCTTTTTGACTGTTTGAACACGTTCAAATAGTGTTCTCAGCTGTTCAGCATCAAGTTCGCTGTGGCGGAGGACGTCCGGTTTCATATGATCCTTAGACCAAACAAAGTCTTGCGGTATTTTCTTTTGGATCGTGTCCAGCTCTTTTTCAAATAATTGCCCATATTCACCTTTTACTGGAGATTCATAAATGAGCGCAAACCATACAAATACATGAGTTTTCCAAAGCCCAATTTGAAAATGAGGGAGCTTTTTATACCCACGCTTACTGTTAGCGAAAGCCACCCAAGTGTCATTTGGCGGGTTGACTGATCTTCTTGCATGTTTTGCCACGTGGACAAACATTTCGTCTCCTGTAATAGAAGAAAGAAGCGGTGCAAAATGTTCACCAAGTGCTTCAAGCTTTGGACGGACTCTCTCTTTTAATACGGCCATACGTTCATCTAAACCGTCTACTGTGAATGTTTCAAAATCTTCATCTCTAAAACGCATTTCACTCATGTTATGCCTCCTGTATCTTTTCGCTGATCATATTTTATCATAGCTTGGGTCAAGCTCAAAAAAAGATGCACTTTAAAGAGAAAGATAGCAGGGATCTTGGTTCGGCGTTTAAAAACATCGATTTTGTGGTACATAACAAATAGGTAAAAACACAATTTTCAGAATGTCGTTGCGGTTATGCGATCGCTTCATACGATATAAGCAAGAACCATTTCTCTTATCGATTGTATTTTTTATCAATGAAAACTGACAAGGAATGAATCATTCTCTGGAAGGGGCGTTGACCAATGAAGCAAATCGTGAAGCATGGGTATAGACAAGAGAAGAAGAATCGCATCGCTGTGTGGAGATTAGAGGTTGATTATGAGCTTTCTACGCTTCATGAAGCCATCGAGCAAAAAGACGATATCCAAGTAGAACGCAGCAAACGAAAGCTTGAGCGCCTAAGAAAAGAATGGGAGCAGCTTCAAGGGTAAAACAAGGTGAGGTAAAAACGAACCAATTCATCGGTTCGTTTTTGTATGAAGCTGCTTTTTTCTTGCTTTTACGTACATAATATCAGTATGCTAATACAAATAGGTACTACATAGAAAAGAGGTTTACAGTCCGATGACAAACTGGGTGGAAATTGACCGACTTGCAAAGCTTTGGGTAAAAGAAGCGGGTAGCCGCATTAAAGAATCCATGCAGGAAGGTCTATCAATTGAAACAAAATCAAATCCAAATGATCTTGTCACAAACATCGATAAAGAAACAGAACGTTTCTTCATTGAAAAGATACAGTCGACATTTTCAGATCATCATATTTTAGGAGAAGAGGGCCAAGGGGAAGAAGTGACCTCTCTTGACGGGATAGTATGGATCATTGATCCAATTGATGGCACCATGAACTTTGTCCATCAAAAACGAAATTTTGCCATTTCAATTGGGATATTTGAACATGGTGTGGGGAAAATCGGTCTTATTTATGACGTCATTCATGACGAGCTCTATCATGCAGTCAAAGGAGAAGGGGCGTATATGAACGATACCTTACTCCCGCCTTTAAAAGATGTCGCCATTGAAAAAGCCATTGTCGGCATTAACCCAACATGGGCGATTGAAAGCCCCCATTTTGACGCTAAGCCGTTTGCCCGTCTCGTACGCGATGTGAGAGGAACAAGAACGATTGGATCAGCTGCACTTGAACTGGCTTATATTGCAAGCGGAAGAAGCGACGCATATGTCACGTTAAGGCTAGCGCCATGGGATTATGCTGCTGGATGTGTGTTGCTTGATGAGGTAGGCGCTGTTTACTCGAATATTCACGGAGAACGCTTAACGTTTCTAGAGAAAAATAGCATTGTTGCCGGAAATCGATCCGTCTGTGAGAAAATCTTGCATGATTACATAAAAGGAAGCGGAAATAAAAAATAAACAACATCACTTCATGAGAATGAAGTGATTTTTTGTTTTTCCTGAAACTTTTTGGTAAGGCAGATGTCTAAACGAATGAGGCCTTAATTTGATGTAAAGGATTGTGTAGCAATGTTTGATTTGTTTAGTGATTTATCCCTCCATTTTGAAAGGTTTTTTATTTTAAATGAGTACAGTATCCACATGATTCAATGGTGTGTGCTTGGACTATTTGTCCTTTTCATTACACTTCCCATATGGAAAGAAAAGAAGAGTCGTTATGTATTTTATGCTGGAATCGTATTAAGAGTAGTTCTGCTAGGGAGTATGACACTTGAGATGATTCACCAAGTTCTAGCTAGACAGTATACGATCGAAACATTTGAAGTGCTGACAGATTTCATGCAATTTCTCATCTATGGATATGTCTTGCTTGCATCACTTTTCTATGTGATTTCTCTTCCTTATTTAAAAAATAGGGGCATGTTTTTTGCATTTGATTTATCTGTGTTACTTCTGCCTTTATGTCAAACGGTATTTATTGTGTTAGTTGAGAGCAAAAAGTTCTTTCTCAGCGGTGATGCGGAGCTGATATGGAGAGATTTGATCATCATTTTGCTTATGATTGGCTTTGCCGCTTTGGTACTTCACCTATTCTTTCGTTTGTTTTGGCATCAGAAGTGGAAAGAATTGCTGTTTTTCTATGGCCTGATTTTCGCTGCGCTGCTGTATATTTTTTATCCTTCTATCTCGAAGTATGAGCTACAATCTTCGTTTAAATCCATTGTGATTTTAGCAGCGGCTGCAGGAAGCTTTATGACATTACATTTGTTATGTGTGTTACTACAAAACAAGGGGAAGTTGAGACAGTGGGGTGCTTGGGGAATTGTCGTCTTTTTTACGCTAATGCTGAACCCGATCCTAAATCTCCCACATATCATGTTTCAATTTACTAAAACGGAACTGACAGATACTTTCTCAGAAGAATATCGCCCTTTATCTGAAGCAAGTGCAAAAGCATTCGCTTCAAAGTTTGTACCATCGGACACTACATTATATTCAACGACTAGTAAACAGCCGATCTCTGATAACTACGTGTTTGCAGCCGATCAATATGAAGTGAATGTTTCTGCGTTTACAGGTGAATTAAACAGCTATTTTTATAATGGTCGCGCAAAGGGTCAGCATTTGACCGATAAAGAATATAGGGAAAAAACCATTGAATTTTTTGAAAGAAGCGGCCGATCCGTTGATCTAGACCGCATTCATGTAGTGATTGAAAAAGAAGACGGGGAGACAAGCGTTCTTCTTTTGCCAAAAATGTCTCAGAATAAAGATGAGAGCCTAGCGTTTGCCACATGGAAAAAAGAGACGCTTCGACAAGCGCAATATGGGAACGCCATCTTTCAATTAAAGGATATAGACGGGATCAATTTATCAAACAAAGAAATGAAAACGAAAATAAATCGTATTTATAAAAAGCTAAATTTACAGCCAACAGATTATCAGATTACAGACGTTGATGGCTTTTATTTTCAGTGGCAGCATGAAGTGGAGGTAAAGACAGCCGATCAATCTACATTTGTGTTTAATGGTTCAACGAAAGAATTGCTGAAAATACAGCTATCAAAAGCGATTCTTCAACAGAAAAAAGGAAATATCAGTGACGAAGATTTGTTGGAAATGATAGGGAAACAGTCAAAAGACGTGAAGACAGAAACAGGATCTCGTGAACACAAACAATATACTTTTCACGGGTCATCCCATTTACTTCATGTGACGAGAGATGCCGATGGAATTGCGTTGAATTGGCAATCAGACTCTTCTTTACCGCATACGGTATCGAATCAAGAACGTGATGAAGTCTATCAGCAAATCCTCAAAAAGTATGAACCTTATGCCATCTATAAAAAACAAATCAAGCCGGTGAGAATGATCGACAAAGAGGGAAAAATGAGCATTTCGTGGTTTGTGATCATTCAAACCTTCGGATCGAATGAGCGGAAAATATATGAAGTAAACGGACGAACAAAAGAGGTGCAACGTTTTGACAGATAAAGAAAAACAAGCCATCTTTCAAGACTTATATGAATTGTATCAGGAAGGGGAGCTTGGAGAAGAGGCTTCTAACTGGATGAAGACGCATGAAAAGCAGTTTCAGCATTCTTTTAAGGGAAACGAGTTTGCTCCTGCCCACACTGAGGATCAGAGTGATTATCTCGAATTAAAACGCATGAAGTGGTTTATTTCTTCGTTATACTTCTTTTTTATCGTATTATCAATTTGGATGACTGTGTGGTTTTATTTTTGATGTCTAGACCGACCAATCAAATTGAAAAAATATATGAAGAATATTTTCAGGAAATCACCAAATATTTATATCGCAGAACGGGAAATGTCGAAACAGCCAAGGACCTTGCGCAGGATGTATTTATCAAGGCACTGCATGGATTATCCTCTTTTAAAGGACATTCAAGCATTAAAACATGGCTTTACACCATTGCTTATCATACGTTTGTCAACGACTATCGCCGAAAAGTAAAACGAACTTTTACGGATGTAGAAAAAGCTGATTTTTTAGAGCAGCAGATATTCATGACACCTGAAGACCATTTAGAAACTCAAGCTGATATTCAAAGGCTGTGGAGCCAGATCAATCAATTGAAGGATTCTTACCGAGAAGTCCTCATTTTAAGAGATATTCAGGAATTATCGTATGAAGAAGTAGCGGAAATTTTGAATTGGACCTTATCTAAAGTAAAGACAACCCTTCATCGAGCTAGATTAGAGCTGAAACGAAAGCTACATTGTGAGGAGTTCAACAAATGAGCTGTTATTTGATTGAAGAACTATTACCACTTTATATAGAAGGGGACACGAGTGAAGAAACAAATCAATTAGTGGATGAGCATTTACGTTCATGCAAAAAATGCCGTTATCTATATGAAGAAATGAAAGAACCAGTCTCTATTGCAAAGTCAACAGATTTCATACCGTTCATAGATGAAAAAGAAGAAAAAAGAAAGTTTGAAAGGCGCTACTATGGAAAACTGTTATTACGGGCAAGTATCGTTTTTAGTATCGTCTATCTCATCATGCTCTTGATCTATTGGATATAAGAAAGAACCCCCATCTGGATGAACCGGATGGGGGTTTTTTGAGCTTAGTTCAATTTTTCTTTAGCAATTTGAACTGCATCATAGAACGTTTTTAATTGCTCTTGAGGAATTTTCTTAAGCAATTGGTTGAAAACAAGTAATTCAGTAGAGCTGAATCCAAGACCTTTAGCGATTTTAGAATCAATTACAACGTTTCCTTTTTTGTCTAGAACAAGTGCATCACCAGCAAGATCAACAATTCTGATCACTGATTTGAAAAGCTTTTCGAATTTAGTTGCTTCTTCTTTAGTAAGACCAAGTTCAACAGCTTTTTCTGCATCAAAAACTAATTTTCCTTTTTCGTTTTTAGTGATGCTTTCACTGAAAACGATTGTAAGAACAGCTGCGCGATCTAAGAATTTCTCAGCAGTCGCCGCTTCTTCTTCAGTAAGACCGAGCTCAACAGCTTTTTTCACATCAAATGTGTAGTTGTTGTCTTCCTCAACAAATGAATTGATGAGAATGCTGATAACACGCTCGTTTTTCTCCAATAAATCTTTAATAATTTGTTGCTGCTCAAAAGGAATCCCTTTGAAAGTTGCAGCACTTGCTTGCCCAGGAGCTACTGTTGTGAAAGTAAAAATGATAGCTAAAGCGAAAAATACAACAGAGCTGAGCGATTTGCTCAAAAACTTCTTCATGCTTCTTTTCTCTCCCTTTTCTGTTAAATTTTGTTGCAAGAACAGCATACCATGAGAAACTTTGTGGAAGAATAGGAAAAATGTAACTTTGTGTTTGTTTTTGGAGAACTATAAAAGTTCTTGTCGAAAAATGGAAGAGTTCAGATTGCTTATATTTGCCAACTCTATATGAAGTTTTTAGTTGAATCACTAGGGTTACATAGGTGGTTAGTCTTGTTTTTACCCAAAATAAAAGCCTTCTACATGTAAAATGTAAAAGGCTTTTCATAAATTTTATGATTGTACGTTTAATTTTCGTTTTAATGTAAATCCTGTACCCATGAAAATCATGGCGAACACAATACTTAAGCATGTTCCCAGTATGCTTTTTTCTGCAACAGACACTCCAATAAACGCCATACTGACGACGGCAAGTAATGCACATAATAATAGAAGCCATTTGATTTGTTTCATTTGTCTCCATCCCTTTTTTTAGAGTTAATATAAGTTTACAGAAAAACGATCGGCATTTAAAGGGGATTGTGATATAATATGAAAGTTATCTAATTATTTTAGGAGATGAAAATGTGAAACTTCGAAAAGACCTTCGCAACATCGCAATTATTGCCCACGTTGACCATGGTAAAACGACGCTTGTTGACCAATTGCTCCATCAAGCTGGTACTTTCCGTGCGAATGAAAATATCGCTGAGAGAGCCATGGATTCAAATGATTTAGAGCGAGAGCGCGGTATTACGATCTTAGCTAAAAATACTGCGATCCATTATAAAGATACACGCATTAATATTTTAGATACACCAGGACACGCCGATTTCGGTGGTGAAGTTGAGCGTATCATGAAAATGGTAGATGGTGTACTTCTCGTTGTGGATGCATATGAAGGTTGTATGCCTCAAACACGATTCGTGCTAAAAAAAGCACTTGAGCAAAACTTAACACCAATTGTTGTTGTCAATAAAATTGACCGTGACTTTGCTCGTCCAGCTGAAGTAGTCGATGAAGTCATTGACTTGTTCATTGAATTGGATGCAACAGAAGAACAGCTTGAATTCCCAGTTGTATATGCATCAGCAATCAATGGTACAGCAAGTAACGATGCTAGTAAGCAAGATGAAAACATGGAATCGTTGTTTGAAGCGATTGTCAACCATATCCCATGCCCAGTCGACAACCATGAAGAACCGCTTCAATTCCAAGTGGCGCTACTTGATTACAATGATTATGTTGGAAGAATTGGAATTGGCCGTGTATTTAGAGGAACGATGCAAGTAGGACAGCAAGTTGCTCTAATGAAAGTGGATGGCAGTGTAAAACAATTCCGCGTGACGAAGATTTTTGGTTTCCAAGGGTTAAAACGAGTGGAAATCAATGAAGCGAAAGCTGGAGATCTTGTCGCAGTATCTGGTATGGAAGACATCAACGTAGGAGAAACAGTCTGCCCGGTAGAACACCAAGAGGCTTTGCCGATCCTTCGTATTGATGAGCCGACACTTCAAATGACATTTGTTGTCAATAACAGCCCATTTGCAGGCCGTGAAGGAAAGTACGTGACATCACGTAAAATTGAAGAGCGTTTAGAACAGCAGCTTCAAACAGACGTAAGTCTTCGTGTAGATCCAACGGATTCACCTGATGCTTGGGTCGTATCAGGACGCGGTGAGCTTCATTTATCAATTCTGATTGAGAATATGAGACGTGAAGGATTTGAACTGCAAGTATCGAAGCCAGAAGTTATTGTAAAAGAAGTAGATGGTGTTCGATGTGAGCCTGTAGAGCGTGTTCAAATTGATGTACCTGAAGAGCATACTGGCTCTGTTATGGAATCAATGGGTGCAAGAAAAGGTGAAATGATTGACATGATCAATAATGGTAACGGTCAAGTTCGCCTGATCTTTACAGTTCCATCACGTGGTTTAATCGGATATACAACTGAATTTCTTTCATTAACTCGTGGTTTTGGTATTTTGAACCATACATTTGACAGCTACCAGCCGATGCAGTCTGGTCAAGTTGGCGGACGCCGTCAAGGTGTACTTGTTTCAATGGAAACAGGTAAAGCAACTGCTTACGGAATCCAAGGCGTTGAAGAGCGCGGTGTAATTTTCGTTGAGCCGGGTGTTGAAGTATACCAAGGAATGATTGTTGGTGAGCATAACCGTGAAAACGATCTTGTTGTCAACGTGAGCCGTATGAAACAACAAACAAACGTACGTTCAGCGACAAAAGATCAAACGGTTAGTATGAAAAAACCACGTATTATGTCACTTGAGGAATCTCTTGAGTACTTAAATGAAGACGAATACTGTGAGGTTACACCGGAATCGATCCGTTTAAGAAAGAAAATTTTAGATAAAAACGAACGTGAGAAAGCTGCGAAGAAGAAAAAGCTAGCAGGATTATCTTAATTCCATGAAGAATTAAAAAGATAGAACCCTGAAAGGTAAGGGGAGGGAATCTTTTTGAATGATCAGGAAGTAAGTGAGAATCTATCCTTTTTCGCGATGCTGTTTCGTGTCGATGAAAATCCGCAAACAGGGATGTGGCTCCTATATGGCACCATCCTTGTTTTAGCGATTATTGTTTTTAAACTCGGCTTTGCTAGACGTTTACCGATTTTAAAAGCACTTGTCATTTATTTGTTTTTGATTTTTGGCTGCACGTTTCTCACATTTCTAGGAATCTTCTTGCCAGTAGCAGAAGGCCTGGTTGTGGCAGCTGTCATTTTGATTATTTATAAAATACGGCTGCATCGTGCGAAAAAAGAAGGAACAGTGAGTACGTAAAAAAGACCTGAACTTGTGTCAGGTCTTTTTTATGTCTTCTGTTCTTTTTTTCCTTTTTTCTTCTTTTTCTCTTTCGTCGCAGGATCTTGATAAAGAGAGAATCTGCCAGTTTTGATGCGTGCCTCTGTCTTTACTTTAATTCTTTCTTGGCAGTCATCGCACATATATGTATGAATCGGTCGATTTCTTAACCGTTTAGCAACAAGTGTATCATCATTAATGGTTTCAAGCTTTTCACATAATGAGCACTTCACTCTCATCATTTTCACCTCACTTTGGTCATGCCTTCATTATAGCATGTTTTTTGAGCCACTTAAAATCAGCATAAAAAAGGCTTATATCACAAGAGATATAAGCCGCAGCGTGTAGACAAACCCTCGCATTCGGTGTCAGTCCTGCGCTTCGGTGCTCACGAATGTCAAATTCGCTCCGCGCCGATGCTCGTCCTTCCTAGGGCTGCAAAGGTTTTCTATCACGCTGAAAAGAAGACAAAGAGCCAAAATAAAGTTCATTTTAGCCCTTTGTCAACAATCTGAGGCTTATATCACAATAGATAGAAGCCGTTCTCATTATTTCTTCTGATTCATATGATGGTTTGATTGATCGTTTTGGTTTTTTTCTAATTGCTTTTGATCTTGTTGTTTGAGCTGATGATTCGGATCATTCGTCGGATCTGTTTCGTTACGGTCGATTTCATTTCGAGGCATTTCTGGCATAACACGGCCCACAATGGCTGCTAGTTCGTCCATAATTCCGCTTACTGGTCTGCCAGCTTGTATTTCTTTGCCCATTTCCTTTAAACGGCTCACTGTATCTGGATCAGCGACGACAACAGCATTCGCACCTTCTGGGTCATTTTTCAGTGCTTTGGCGACTGAATATTTAATGGTTTCAACTTTGCTTCTATCTAAATCATCTTTTACATCAATGCCGACGACAGCATACTTGCCGATGACGATCGCTGTTGCGTCATTTACATCTGCTACATGCTCAGTTACATTCACTAGGTGCTGCGCCACATCTGTTGATGGGCGGGCTTTGTCAGTGTTTTTCTTGGATGAGTCTGATACTCTTACTAAATGCTTGTTTCCGTCTTGATGTTCTTGTGCCAAAGGCTTCTCTTGATGTTGGCAAGCGCCTAATAAAAGAATGGTTTGAACCATGAATAACGTCAAAAATAGTCGCATGTGTATTCCCTCCTTCACAAACTGCATGATTTATTTTATTGTTGAATTAACCTTCTAACTTTATTCATGAAAACATATATTTTAACAATCGTTTTTGGAAAGACAAGGATGAATGAAACCCCGATCAGGAGGCGAAGGACCTGAGTAAAATTTATGTATTAGACACAAATGTGTTATTACAGGATCCGAATTCAATCTTTTCATTTGAAGACAACGAGGTCGTGATTCCGGCCGTAGTGTTAGAAGAAGTAGACTCGAAAAAAAGATATATGGACGAGGTTGGGCAAAACGCACGACGTGTCTCACGTTTAATCGACGGCTTGAGATCGAAAGGCAAACTGCATGAAAAAATTACGCTGGAGTCAAAAGGAACACTTCGTATTGAGCTGAATCATCGCTCTTTCCATGAACTTCAAGAAATTTTCATCGAAAAAACAAACGATAACCGGATTTTGGCTGTTGCCAAGAATTTGAGCTTAGAGGAAGAAACAAAACCGGATGGCCGGCCTGTTATTTTGGTCAGCAAAGATGTCCTGGTGCGAGTAAAGGCGGATGCCATTGGTCTGCAAGCAGAGGATTTCTTAAGCGATCGTGTGCTGCAAAATGAAGACATTGATAACGGCTATCATGAGCTCTATATTCCGACTGAGCAGCTGAATACATTTTATAAGCAAAATCAGTTACCAATAAAAGACGTCACCCAAACGCCATTAAACCCTCATCAATTTGTTATTATGAAGGGAAATGAGGGTGGTTCTGCTTTGGGGATGCTTGATCAAAAAGCAGAGCATGTGAAACGGCTTATTTATGACCAAGAACATATTTGGGGAATTCGCCCAAAAAATGTCCAGCAAACGATGGCGCTTGAGTTACTTTTACGCCGCGATATTCCGCTTGTGACACTTATCGGAAAAGCGGGAACAGGAAAGACACTGCTTGCACTTGCTGCTGGATTAATGCAGACAGAGGACCTCGGCATGTTTAAAAAGCTCATCGTGGCCCGCTCTATTGTTCCTGTCGGTAAGGACTTAGGGTATTTGCCAGGCGAAAAAGAAGAGAAGCTCAGACCGTGGATGCAGCCGATCTATGACAACCTAGAATTTTTATTTAACACAAAAAAACCTGGTGAACTCGATGCGATACTAGCGGGCATCGGTTCAATTCAAGTGGAAGCTTTAACGTATATTCGCGGGAGAAGTATCCCTGATCAATTTATCATTATCGATGAGGCGCAAAATTTAACAAAACACGAAGTAAAAACATTATTAACGCGGGTTGGTGAGGGAAGTAAAATTGTGCTGATGGGAGACCCAGAGCAGATTGATCACCCTTATTTAGACAGCTTAAATAATGGGCTCACATATGTCATTGAGCGTTTCAAAGGGCAGCAAATATCTGGACATGTCAAGCTTGTCAAAGGAGAAAGGTCTGGACTTGCACAGCTTGCAGCTGATTTATTATAGTCCAGACCCGCCATCTTATGTAATGATTAACTCTTTGACGCCTTTAATCGGCTGAGTGATGTTGGACTGATCCTCGAAATAAACGTGGATTGGTCCTTCTTCTGTTATAGGTTTTCCATTTTGGCTGAAATGGGCAATGCTATCCATCGCCTTAGAGAGCGGAACAGCAATTGTTTCTGTTTCTGTGACAAATTCACACGTCTCCGCTTGTTCGAGCGGTTCTGCATTTTTTATCATGTCGCCAAGTTTCATCCCGAAGCTGCCTGTGACAAGTCTTTCTTTTTCGTACTTTTTTTCTGTTTTTAATGTGGGTGGAAGTGTTTGACCTTCTCTTATGACCCGCTCTTGATCAAGCTCCTGATCTAGCTGCTGCTCTTCGTTTGCTGCACTTTTCTCAAAAAATGAATCCATTAAAAATTTACGGTCATCAAAAATCCATACACTCGGATCAATGGTGATCTTGTATTGTACGTTCCCCTTGATTTGAATAATGCTCATGTTCAAGACAACCCCTTTCCAACATAAATTATAGAAGTTTTCGCCCGCTTTGTCACTTTCATAAACATGCACTTCCTTGTACACACTACGATTAGACGAAAAATAGGGAGGATTTTGGGCATGGCATGTCGTGACAATGAAGAGCTTCAGCGATTTGTAGAAGAGGCAAAAAAGGTGGCCAAAAATGGAAAGGTAGCATCCTATATTCCGGCACTCGGTAAAGCGGATCAATCGGATTTATCTGTCGCTGTTTATCATGTGAGTAATACGTGCCACTCAGCGGGAAATGTTGATAAACGATTCACCCTGCAAAGTATTTCAAAAGTATTAGCACTGGCGCTCGTGCTCTCAGAAGAAGGACCGAAAAAAGTGTTTCAATATGTTGGACAAGAACCGACTGGCGATCCGTTTAATTCGATGATTAAACTAGAGACAGCAAGCCCCAATAAGCCGCTGAACCCAATGATTAATGCAGGAGCGCTTGCCGTTACAAGTTTAATAAGAGGGGCAACGCCGCAAGATCAGCTGAACCGGCTGCTTGGTTTTATTAGAGAGCTTGCCAATGACACCACCATTACATATTGCAAAGAAACCGCTGCATCTGAATTTGAAACATCAATGATTAACCGCGCAATGTGCTATTATATGAAGCAATATCATATCATTAAAGGGAATGTAGAAGAGGTGATGGATGTCTATACGAAGCAGTGCGCCGTCATGATGAATAGCCTGGATTTGGCGAAGATCGCGTGTGTTTTTTCATTAGATGGCAGGCATCCAGAGACAGGAAAGCAAATCCTTTCGAAAGATGTTGCTAGAATTTGTAAAACGTTTATGGTCACATGCGGTATGTACAATGCGAGCGGGGAATTTGCGATCAATATCGGAATCCCTGCTAAAAGTGGTGTTTCAGGCGGAATTATGGGGGCGGCGCCATACGACTTTGGGATAGGTATATTCGGGCCTGCTTTGGATGAAAAAGGGAATAGTATTGCGGGTATTAAGCTGCTTGAGCTCATGAGTGAAAAATATGAGATGAGTATCTTTTAATGACGAATGGCTTCTTTTTATTTTTACAGAGCGAACTGTACAAATCTGCTTGCAATTTTGGGCGTTTCGCTTTATGATAAATAGAAGAATTAGGTACTCGCCTGGGGAACGGAGGGATACTTTTGGCGTCAGAAATTTTAGTCGATCATCGGCAAAAAGCACTGGCTTTATTAAAATTGGATGCAGATAAAATTTTAAAATTGATCCAAGTGCAAATGGACAACTTAACGATGCCGCAATGTCCTCTTTATGAAGAGGTTTTAGATACTCAAATGTTCGGATTATCGAGAGAAATTGATTTCGCTGTCCGGCTTGGATTAGTTGATCAACATGAAGGCAAAAAACTACTCGATAAACTTGAGAGAGAATTATCCGCACTTCATGATGCGTTCACAAAAAAATAATGATTGAAAACTCAAACTTCCACAACATAAGTTTGAGTTTTTTTGTCCGCCTTTTTATTTGATGCCAAACGGACTTGATTGTCTCATGAAAGACGAACAATATAAAGAGGTAAAACGGGATCAAACGGAGAAAATGTAGTAGAATAAGAACAGCTAAGAGAAGAGAATGTCAAGCAGTAGAAATAGACGTTAGGAAGAGGATTATATGTTAAAGAGAATGCTAAAATCGTATGACTACTCATTATTGTTCGCCATTATATTAATTAGCGCATTCGGCTTGGTGATGGTGTATAGCTCAAGTATGATTACATCTGTGATCAGATATGATGCTGCGCCAGATAATTTTTTCAAGAAACAGCTTTTATTTATGATTGTCGGGGCGGTCATCTTGATTTTTACAGCCCTCATTCCGTATCAGCTGCTCTTAAATAAAAGATTCCAAATTGTGATGCTTTTGTTATCTGTGTTTTCTCTCATTTATGTGTACTTTGGCGGTCACATTGCAGGGAATGCTAGAAGCTGGATCAAATTTGGACCTTTTAGTCTTCAGCCAGCGGAATTCGTGAAGATCGTTGTCATCATTTATCTTGCTGCTGTCTATGCAAAGAAGCAGCATTATATTGACCATATTTTAAGAGGGGTGACACCTCCAATTGTGGTTGTCTCCATCCTATGCGGATTTATTATTTTACAGCCAGACTATGGGACAGCTTTTATCATTGGTATGATTGCCCTTGCGATGATTTTATGCTCAGGGTTTAGCGGCAAAACGCTGGCCAAGCTGCTCGCTTTATTTAGTGCGGTGATGGTTGTTGTGACACCGTTTATTATTCTTTTTTGGGATAAAATTTTCACGCAGAATCGTCTTGGACGTTTTGAGAGTTTCCAAGATCCATTTAAAGACGCAGGCGCTTCTGGGCATCAATTGATTAATTCATATTATGCGATTGGGTCAGGCGGCTTTTTTGGGCTTGGTCTTGGAGAGAGTGTACAAAAGTATGGATACCTTCCAGAACCGCATACAGATTTTATCATGGCAATTATCTCGGAAGAGCTTGGTTTTTTCGGTGTATTTTTTGTCCTTGCTCTCCTTGGCTTTATTGTCGTGAAAGGTTTTTACATTGCGAGAAAGTGTGAAGATCCGTTTGGAAGTTTGCTTGCAATAGGAATTTCTTCAATGATTGCCATCCAAACGTCTATTAATTTGGGTGGTGTTTCAGGTCTCATTCCGATCACTGGGGTCACACTTCCGTTTATCAGCTACGGGGGATCGTCTATCATTTTACTGAGTGGATGTATGGGAATATTGCTGAATATCAGCATGTTCACTGAATATAAAGAGCGTTATAAAAAGAAAAAATCAATCAGCAAACCATCGATTCAAAAAAATGGATTGCAGAAAACTTTGAATCTTTAGAAAACAAAAGTGTACAGTTTTCATTTCTTCCTTTATTATAGAGTACATATAAAATTTTAAGGGATATGGAGGAGTGAGAATGTCACATAGAACAATTCAAAAGGTTCTAGTTGCAAACAGAGGGGAAATCGCTATCAGAGTCTTTAGGGCCTGTACGGAGCTCAACTTACGTACAGTGGCCATTTACTCCAAAGAAGACTCGGGCTCTTATCATCGCTATAAAGCCGATGAAGCATATCTAGTTGGAGAAGGGAAAAAGCCGATTGATGCCTACCTTGATATCGAGGGGATCATCGAAATTGCAAAACGAAATGACGTGGATGCGATTCATCCAGGATACGGATTTTTATCTGAAAACATTCATTTTGCAAGACGATGCGAAGAGGAAGGCATCCAATTCATCGGCCCAACTTCTCAACATTTAGATATGTTTGGAGATAAAGTAAAAGCGAGAGATGAAGCGAAAAAAGCTGGAATTCCAGTCATTCCAGGAAGTGACGGGCCAGTTGATTCGGTCAAAGAAGTCGAAAAATTCGGTGAAGAATACGGTTACCCGTTTATTATTAAAGCTTCACTTGGAGGCGGCGGCCGAGGTATGCGGATTGTCAGATCAAAAGAGGAGCTGAACGAAGCCTACGACCGTGCAAAGTCAGAGGCGAAAGCGGCTTTTGGAAATGACGAAGTATACGTTGAAAAGCTGATTGAAAATCCGAAACATATTGAAGTGCAGGTGATTGGAGACAATCACGGCAATATCATTCATTTATATGAGCGTGACTGCTCTGTTCAAAGGCGTCATCAAAAAGTCATTGAGGTTGCACCAAGTGTGTCTCTTTCTAATCAATTGCGTGAAGACATCTGTGAAGCGGCTGTTCAGCTGGCGCAGAATGTATCGTATATCAATGCAGGGACTGTAGAATTCCTAGTGGCAAATGGCGAGTTTTATTTTATTGAAGTCAATCCTAGGGTTCAAGTGGAACACACGATCACAGAAATGATCACAGGTGTCGATATCGTCCAAACCCAAATTCTTGTCGCAAAAGGACATGACCTCCACAGCAAAGAAGTCGGGATACCAAAACAAGAAGATATCTTTACACATGGATTTGCCATTCAATCAAGGGTCACAACAGAAGATCCTTTGAATGATTTTATGCCAGATACAGGAAAAATCATGGCTTACCGTTCAGGCGGTGGTTTTGGTGTACGTCTTGATACAGGGAACAGCTTCCAAGGTGCGGTGATTACACCTTATTACGATTCACTGTTGGTCAAGCTGTCTACTTGGGCACTTACATTTGATCAAGCTGCGGCTAAAATGGTCCGAAACTTACAAGAATTCAGGATTCGTGGCATTAAAACAAATATCCCGTTTCTTGAAAACGTTGCAAAGCACGAGAAGTTTCTAAGAGGGGAATATGATACATCGTTTATTGATTCGACACCAGAGCTATTTAACTTTCCTAAGCAAAAAGACCGCGGAACGAAAATGCTTACTTATATTGGTAACGTTACCATTAATGGGTTCCCTGGTATTTCGGAAAATAAGAAGCCTCATTTTGATCAACCAAATGTGCCGAAACTTGCTGTCCATGAAACGATTCCTTCTGGAACAAAACAATTGTTAGACAAGCATGGACCTGAGGGGCTCGCCAATTGGGTGAAAGAGCAAAGCGGTGTACTCTTAACGGATACAACCTTTAGAGACGCACATCAATCTCTGCTTGCAACACGCTTTAGAACACACGACTTAAAGAAAGTTGCGCAGCCAACAGCAGGCTTATGGCCAGAGTTATTCAGTATGGAAATGTGGGGCGGTGCTACCTTTGATGTGGCATATCGTTTCTTGAAAGAAGATCCTTGGGAAAGATTGAAAGAGCTTCGTCAAGAAGTGCCAAACACTTTGTTCCAAATGCTATTAAGATCATCAAACGCTGTCGGATATACAAACTATGCGGATAATGTGATTAAAGCATTTGTAAAGGAATCGGCAGAGGCAGGCATTGACGTCTTCCGTATTTTTGACAGTCTAAACTGGGTCAAAGGTATGACGCTTGCCATTGATTCTGTTCGTGAATCCGGCAAAGTGGCAGAGGCAGCGATTTGTTATACAGGTGATATTCTTGATCCATCACGTCCGAAATATGATTTGAAATATTATGTCTCTCTTGCGAAGGAGCTTGAATCCGCAGGCGCTCATATTTTAGGCATTAAAGATATGGCGGGATTATTAAAACCGCAGGCGGCTTATGAACTTGTATCGGCTCTAAAAGACGAGCTCACGATTCCAATCCATCTTCATACACACGATACGAGTGGAAATGGACTCTTCACCTATGCAAGAGCGATTGATGCAGGTGTTGATATTGTTGATGTTGCTGTCAGCTCTATGGCGGGGCTCACATCACAACCAAGTGCGAGCTCATTATATTATGCTTTAGACGGACATGAAAGAAAGCCCGAAATGAATGTTCAAGCGGTTGAACGTCTTTCTCAATATTGGGATTCCGTCAGAAAATATTACCATGAGTTTGAAAGCGGAATGAATTCACCGCATACAGAAATTTATGAGCATGAAATGCCTGGTGGCCAGTATAGTAACCTGCAACAGCAGGCGAAAGGGGTCGGCCTTGGCGACCGCTGGAATGAAGTAAAAGAAATGTACAGACGTGTAAATGACATGTTTGGTGACATTGTGAAAGTGACACCGTCTTCTAAAGTGGTCGGAGATATGGCACTTTATATGGTGCAAAACGATCTGACAGAAGAGGATGTTTATGAAAAAGGAGCAACACTGGATTTCCCAGATTCGGTTGTTGAATTGTTTAAAGGCTATTTAGGACAGCCTCATGGCGGATTCCCAGAAAAATTGCAAAAGCTGATTTTAAAAGGGGAGGAGCCGCTTACTGTCAGACCAGGTGAGAAACTGAAACCAGTGGACTTTGAAGAAATCAAAAAGCAGTTCAAAGAATCACATGACTTGACGTTAACAGAACAAGATGCCATTGCATATGCTTTATACCCGAAAGTCTTTTCTGAATTTGTTCAAACAGCAGAAAGCTATGGAGATATCTCTGTTCTTGACACACCTACCTTCTTCTACGGCATGAGACTTGGTGAAGAAATTGAGGTAGAAATTGAGAAAGGGAAAACCCTCATTGTCAAACTCGTGTCCATTGGAGAACCGAATCCGGACGCTACAAGAGTGCTTTACTTTGAACTGAATGGACAGCCGCGTGAAGTGGTCATTAAGGATGAAAGCATCAAATCCTCCGTTCAAGAAAAAATGAAGGCAGATCGCTCAAATCCAAATCACATTGCGGCATCAATGCCAGGCACTGTCATCAAAGTACTTGTTGAAAAAGGACAGAAAATTTCCCAAGGTGAGCATTTGATGATCAATGAAGCGATGAAAATGGAAACGACGGTACAAGCACCGTTCTCAGCAGTCGTGGATGAAATTCATGTCACGAATGGAGAAGGGATTCAAACTGGAGATCTGTTGATTGTCTTAAAGCCTGAATAATGAGTGAGACACATCCACTGCGATGTGTCTCAGCGTGTAGACAAACCCTTGCATTCTTTGTCAGTCCTGCGTGCTGGTGCTCACGAATGTCAAATTCGCTCCGCTCCAGTACTCGTTCTTTTCCTAGACTTCAAGGGCTTTCTATCACGCTGAAAAGAAAACAAAGGGCTAAAATAAAGAGCATTTTAGCCCTTTGTCAACAATCCAAGACACATCCACTGTGATGTGTCTTTTTTTTGAGCGCATTAAAATGTGCAGCCGCCCGCTAGAGTGATTACACTATAGAATGAGGTGAAGAAAGAGTGGAAATTGTCGTGATTTGGTTTCGCCGAGATATGCGATTGGATGATCATATCGCCTTATCAAAAGCGATCACATATGCAAAAAAACATCAGTACCGATTATTTGCTTTTTATCATCTAGATCCGTTTTTTACAGAAATGGAACTGGATTTGAACAACGAACATTTCTTTCAAAACTTGGCCAATTTCGTCAAGGAAGCGAGAGAATCTCACATGTATGTTCATCTCATTCATGATGATATTTTGTCCGCTTTTCAAAAGCTCATGAATGCTTATGACATCAATGCGGTCTTTTTTAATGAGGACGAAGTAGGAAATGGTCGAACACGTGATGAGCAAGTGACCCGTTTCTTAGAAGAAAAGGGCATTCATGTGTCAAAGTGGCAAGATACGCATCTGCATGGGGCGAGAGATATTTTAAAAGCGGATGGGTCTCATTATCAAGTGTTTACTCCATACTATCAAGCGTGGCGGAAGCAGGAGAAGCAGTCTGTGATAAAAGTTGACAAATCATTTCTGAGCAGTGAGCACACGATTTGTGATGAGTCACTTTCTGAAAAGGGAGATGAGAAACTAAGGGACATCATCAAGAAATGTACAAGGAAATTCGATCAGATTGGGTCAGACAAAGCGAGAAGCACGCTAGACGGCTTTATTCAAGAAAGATTGACGCGTTATCACGAGAAACGAGATATTCCGTCTGTTTTTGGGACGAGCAAGCTGTCTCGGTTCTTAAAAACCGGGACCATTTCTATTCGCACGATCTTTCATGCTGTCAATGAGGAAGAACTTTTTGAAAATGAGGGCAAGGAAACATTTATCAAAGAGCTGGCATGGCGTGATTTTTATCATATGATCTTTGCGCATTATCCAGAGATGAAAGAAAAAGAAATCAACTCCTCCTTTCAACATATAAAATGGAATGATGATGAGACACTTTTTGAAGCTTGGTGTAAAGGACAAACAGGCTTCCCACTCGTTGACGCAGGGATGAGACAGTTAAATGAAGAAGGCTGGATGCATAACCGTTTGAGAATGGTGACGGCTTCATTCCTGACAAAAGATTATTTCATCGATTGGAGAAAGGGCGAAGCGTATTTTGCGAGAAAACTTGTCGACTATGATGAGGCTTCGAATATTGGGGGATTTCAGTGGGCGGCCTCTGTCGGAACGGATGCTGTTCCTTACTTCCGTATTTTTAACCCAACGACCCAGTCGAAACGATTTGACCCAAGCGGAGAATATATTAGAAGGTATGTGCCAGAACTTAAGCATGTGAATGAAAAATGGATTCATGAACCGAGTAAAATGTCGATAGATGAGCAAATGAAATCGGGATGTGTGCTAGGGGATACATATCCTCTGCCTACAGTCGATCATCAAGAAAGACGGAAAAAAGCCATTTCGCTATTTGAAGAAGCGAAACAAACATAAAAGAAATCCCCCTTTTCGGATGAAAGGGGGATTGTATGTTTATCTGAAAGGCTCTCTATTTTCATATTTAAACCGGGCAATGAGTAAGCAGAAGTAGCATAGTACCCCAAACAAACAAGAAATAAAGAATGAATGAGCAAGCGCATAACCGAGTGCGAGCTGAGAATAAACAGACATGACACCAGAAATCGCTTGAAGTGTAATCAGAATGGCTGAAATGATCCATCCATAATACAGCTGCTTTTGTTCTTTATAATGTTTAAGGGCATGGAACATCGCAACAAATATCCAAACGAATAAAAGAAGGGCTGCTGCTCGGTGAGACATTTGAACCCATTGATTAAAATACGCTGGAAGTGCGCCGTCTTTTGAACAAAATGGGAAGACAGAGCATGCAAGACTTGATTTTGTATGTCTCACATAGGCGCCCGTATACACCACAATATACGTATATGTGATCAACCCATAAATATGGAACTGCATTCTTTTGCCGATATGAAGCGGCTTCACAAGCTTTGTTTCAGATCTGGTGGCTTCAAACACAAGCAGTGCCAGTAGTAAAATGGAAGCAAAAGAAATCAGTGAAATACCGAAGTGCAGTGCCATGACAAGTGCGTTAGAACCAAACACAACGGCGAGTGCCCCTAACAGTGCTTGAAGCAGTAAAAATATAATGGACATGATGACCAAAAATTTGGTTTCACGGAATACTGGACTGATTTTTTTCCAGCATAAGACCGCCAGTGCCAATACAAGAATGGTGGAAACTCCTGTTGACATGCGGTGGCTCCATTCGATAATGGAAGCAGGGTTCATTTCTGGAAAGAAACGACCGTGGCAAAGGGGCCACTGTCTGCCGCAGCCAAGACCGGAGCCAGTTTTCGTCACAAGCGCACCGCCAATCAGAACGATCAGCATCACAAATGTTGTGACAACGCTCAATAACCTTAAAGCAAATTTCATCAAATGATTTCACCTTCTCTAAATAACTTCTGATCTAAATGAAAACCTCACATGCTCTCAAGTTTAAGCCAAATGCGTGTTCTGTTGCAATTCATAATGACCAAAGTTCACAAAAAAATGATATGTTAGTTCACAAAGTTTACAGATTTAGAGTGCTTGATCTTTCTTTGACAGTCTGATAGAAATAGAGGAGAGAATATTTCATTTTGCACCGCCTTCTGAAACGCACATCCTAATAAATTCACGAAAAGTTCACAAATAACTTCAAGTTTGTCGTTTATTATTTAATAGGATGTTTTTTTACAGCTCTTTATCTTGTATGATAGAGTTGTAACGATTTTACGTTTTATTCGTTCGTTTGAAGGTTTGGGCAAGGGAGGTTATACACATTGGCAAATTCCAAAACAGCCGCGGAAGCAGCTATTCATGGACAAATAGAAGAAACAACCGCTTTAAAAGATTTTCTTGCTCTTATTAAAATGGGCATCGTCAATTCCAATTTCATTACAACTTTTACTGGAATGTGGCTTGCTTTTTATTTTACAGATATGAGTTTCCTTGGGAATCTTGATATTGTGCTGTTAACAATGATTGGTTCTTCTCTTATTATTGCCGGTTCATGCGCCATTAATAATGCGTTTGACCGTGATATTGATATACTAATGGAAAGAACAAAAACAAGACCGACGGTGACAGGTAAAGTTCAGCCGGGTCAAGCGTATGCATTTGGTATTCTGCTTGTTGTACTTGGACTGATTATGCTTCTGATGACAACTGTTACATCAGCAGTGATTGGATTTATCGGTGTCTTTACTTATGCAGTTCTATACACGATGTGGTCTAAACGCCATTACACCATTAATACAGTCATTGGTAGTGTATCTGGTGCGGTTCCGCCATTAATTGGCTGGACAGCTGTTACAGGCACCATCGATACAACGGCTTGGGTCCTGTTTATGATTATGTTCATCTGGCAAATTCCACATTTCTTATCACTTGCGATTAAGAAAACGGAAGATTACCGCAAAGCAGGTATTCCAATGCTGCCAGTTGTTTACGGCTTTGAAGTCACAAAACGCCAAATCATCATTTGGACAGCATGTCTTCTTCCGCTTCCATTTTTCTTAGGTGGATTAGGATGGCCGATTGTCGCACTTGGCACATTGCTGAACATTGGATGGCTCGTCATTGGTCTTATGGGCTTTAAAATGAAAGATATCATGAAGTGGTCAACACTCATGTTCGTTTATTCATTAAACTACTTAACGATCTTTTTCGTTGCGATGATTATTATTACACTATTCTAGAGTGAAATACACTTTGATCACATCAAAACAATGGCTATATCTTATAACACAACATTTTCTTACAACTATGAAAGCCGCCTGATATTCAGTTCTATTTAGGCGGCTTTCTGTTTATACATAGATGGTATTTTGAGTAAAAACATCATTTTTTTATGAAAAGAGGAAATGTAAGTGCTTTTATAAGAGGCGGGGGTTATGGATGGGTGAAAGGTGATTTTATAAATAAGAGGTAAAAAGCGAAAGGCAAAGGAGATCAAGCAAAAGGGGTTGGGACAAATTATGATAAGAAAATGGCGTGTTTATTCACTGTTTCTCTTACTGACGCTCGTTTTGGCGGGCTGCGGTGAACCATACTTATCAACACTGAGGCCAGTTGGGGAAGTAGCAGATAAACAGTTTTTCCTAACGGTACTGAGTACACTTATTATGGTTCTTGTCGTTATTGTTGTATCGATCATTTTCTTTTACGTCATCATTAAATTCAAACGTTCTAAAGTGGGAGAAGATACGATTCCTAAACAGGTAGAAGGGAACCGTAACCTCGAAATTACGTGGACAGCGATTCCGATACTTCTACTCATTATTCTCGTTGTACCTGTTGTGGCATACACGCTTGAGCTAGGGGATACAAGCGCCATGGATAAGAAAAAACGAGATCCTGAAAAGACACTTGTAGTGAATGTAAGAGCCAGCTTATATTGGTGGGAGTTTGAATACCCTGATTATGGGATTGTGACAAGTCAAGAATTGATTGTTCCAACTGATCAAAAGGTTTATTTTAAGCTGAAAGCATCTGATGTGAAACACTCATTCTGGATTCCATCAGCTGGGGGTAAAATTGATACAAATACAGACAACGAGAACAAGTTTTATTTAACATTTGACTCAAAACGAACGAAAGATGCTGGAGAATATTTCTATGGGAAATGTGCAGAGCTTTGCGGTCCCTCACATGCTTTAATGGACTTTAAAGTTAAAACGCTTTCTCAAGATGAGTTTTTAGGCTGGACGAAAAAGATGACAGATTATAAGAAGCCTGCATCTACGTCAGATCTAGCCCTTGAGGGTGAAAAACTCTTTAAAGAGAAAAACTGTTTAAGCTGTCATGCGGTAGAGCCTGGAGATGAACGGCCAGAGGCGGCAAGGACTGCACCAAACCTTGCAACCTTCGGAGAGCGGACAAAAGTAGCTGGAATTAAAGACATGAACAAAGAAAATGTCAAAGCATGGCTGAAAGATCCAGAGAGCTTTAAACCAGGTAATAAGATGACAGGGACGTACCCTAAACTAAATGACTCAGAAGCAGATGCACTCTACGAGTATTTAAAAGGTCTTAAAATACAGTAAATACCTTGAGCAGCTTAAAGTTGCGCACATTCAAAAGGGTATACGATCTATGTGAAGTTTTTGTTAAGAGCTCCCGAATAAGTCTCTACATCCAAGAATAAGTCATCTGTCAGATATAGTCTGTTTTTAGAACGTGAAGATAGACATTGATATGAAAAGGGGCAAATGGGAGATAAGAGGGGGATTTCATGGTGAGTACAATAGCTAAAAAGCGGGGGTTTGGCGCTGTCTTATGGGATTACTTAACGACGGTTGACCACAAAAAAATTGCCATACTATATTTAGTGGCAGGGGGATTTTTCTTTTTAATTGGTGGCCTGGAAGCGATGATTATCCGTATTCAGCTAGCCATCCCTGAAAATGATTTTGTGAGTGCAGGGTTTTACAATGAAGTCATGACGATGCATGGAACAACGATGATTTTCCTTGCAGCAATGCCGCTTTTATTTGCATTAATGAATGCGGTTGTACCCATTCAAATTGGTGCACGTGACGTAGCGTTTCCATTTGTGAATTCACTTGGTTTTTGGCTGTTCTTTTTCGGAGGCATTTTCTTAAACCTTGGATGGTTTATGGGTGGAGCACCTGATGCAGGCTGGACTGCCTATGCGTCGCTCACGCTGAATTCAGAAGGGCACGGCATGGATTTCTATATTTTAGGGTTGCAGATAGCTGGTATTGGTACGCTAATTGCCGGAATCAACTTTCTTGCAACGATTATTAATATGAGAGCGCCAGGTATGACGTATATGAGAATGCCGCTCTTTACCTGGACGACGTTTGTGGCATCTGCACTAATTTTATTCGCATTCCCGCCGCTGACAGCAGGGCTTGCGATGCTGATGCTTGATCGAATGTTTGATACGAGCTTTTTTAATCCAGAGCTCGGAGGAAATACAATCATCTGGGAGCATTTGTTCTGGATTTTTGGACACCCAGAAGTGTATATCTTGATTTTGCCGGCATTTGGGATTTTCTCTGAAATCATTCCGGTGTTTGCAAGAAAAAGATTGTTTGGTTATTCGTCCATGGTGTTTGCGACTGTATTAATTGGTTTCCTTGGATTCATGGTGTGGGCGCATCACATGTTCACAACAGGACTTGGTCCGATTGCCAATGCGATCTTTGCTGTAGCCACGATGGCGATTGCGGTGCCTACAGGAATTAAAGTATTTAACTGGCTGCTCACCATATGGGGCGGTAATGTGAAGTTTACAACGCCGATGCTATATTCAGTTGCGTTCATTCCGTCATTCTTACTTGGCGGTGTAACCGGCGTCATGCTTGCAGCAGCAGCAGCGGATTATCAGTTCCATGACACGTACTTCGTTGTGGCGCATTTCCACTATGTCATTATCGGTGGTGTGGTCTTCGGTATTTTAGCAGGTGTGCATTATTGGTGGCCGAAGATGTTTGGGAAAATACTGAATGAGAAGCTTGGGAAAATTGGCTTTGTGCTGTTTTTCGTCGGTTTCCATTTAACGTTCTTTATCCAGCATTTTCTCGGTCTTTGGGGCATGCCGCGCCGAGTCTTTACATTCTTGCCAGGTCAGGGTCTAGACCTTGGGAACTTGGTCAGTACGATTGGGGCACTGTTCATGTTTGTAGCAGTTGTCATCATGCTGATTAATATCATCTGGACGACAGCAAAAGGGGAGCGTGTATCGGGCGATCCTTGGGGAGATGGAAGAACGCTTGAATGGGCAGTATCTTCACCTCCGCCAGAATATAACTTTAAGCAGCTGCCTCTTGTACGGGGACTTGATCCATTATGGATTGAGAAAATGGATGGTAAAAAAGGAATGACAGCATCTGAACCGCTCGATGATATTCACATGCCGAATAATTCCATCTTGCCTATCATTATCTCATTCGGTCTATTTGTGTCAGCGTTTGGTTTTATGTATCGTCAAGAACACAGCTGGGGTCTACCGGTGATCTTCATTGGTCTTGGCATCACGTTTGCGACCATGCTCGTTCGCTCTCTTAAAGATGATCATGGATACCATATTCACAAAGAAGATTTGACGGATGACGATGACAAAGGGGTGAAAGCATAATGGAACCACAAAAAATGACAGCGGAAACCTTTCCGGCTTCTCCTGAGAAAGCCACGTTAGAAGGAAAGAATAAGTTCGTCGGGTTCTGGTTGTTTCTTGGGGGAGAAACGGTCCTGTTTGCATCTTTGTTTGCCACTTATTTGGCGCTGAAAAATTCAAATGCAGGCGGCGCAACAACAACTGAAATGTTTGACCTCACACTTGTCTTTATTGCCACAATGCTTCTGTTAACGAGCAGTTTAACGAGTGTGTATGCTATGTATCATATGAAAAACTTTGCCTTTAAAAAAATGCAGCTTTGGCTAGGTGTAACCGTTCTTTTAGGTGCTGGATTTTTAGGGGTAGAAATTTATGAGTTTTATCATTATGTACATGCGTATGAATTTACAATTACGAGCTCTGCACTTGGCTCTTCCTTCTATACGCTTGTTGGAACACACGGGGCTCACGTCGCATTTGGACTTTGCTGGATCACCGCTCTGATGATTCGGAATATGAGACGCGGTCTAGATTTATACAATGCACCAAAATATTATGTGGCGAGCCTTTATTGGCATTTCATTGATGTTGTGTGGGTCTTCATCTTTACCGTTGTATATTTAATGGGAATGGTGGGATAAGAATGGGAAATAAAAACACAAATCAGTCCAAAGTCGATCTTGTCTATCGGAAAAAGAAAAATGCCGAAGAAATGAAGCATCAGCTCATTTCTTTCGGCTTGATGATTGGTTTAACGTTTGTTGCCTTTTTAACAATCGCCTCTGAAGACGTCGGAAATTGGTTCGCTGTCCCTTTTATTTTACTGCTTGCAGTGATTCAGGTGGCTTTTCAGCTTTATTATTTTATGCACATGAACCAAAAAGGGCATGAAACACCCGCGTTGTTTCTTTACTCAGGTGTGTTTGTCGCGTTTATTACCGTTTTAGCCTTTTTGACCATTATTTGGTGGTAAGCTCGCTTTGCCCTTGAAGGAGGCGCAGCAATGGAAAACTTAGAGATATTTGGATTTCGTGCATTATGGAGTCCTTACTATTTGACATGTATTGTAGTAGCAGCCACTTTTTATCTGCTTCTCGTGACGAAGGGAAAGCACCGTGCGACGGTGAAAGAGAAAACGCTGTTTCTCACGGGGCTTGTGTTGCTTTATGCAGTGAAGGGGAGCCCGATTGATTTAATGGGGCATATTATGTTCAGTGCGCATATGGCGCAAATGGCAGTGCTCTATTTGGTCATCCCGCCGCTTCTTATTACAGGTTTACCTGCGGCGATTTGGGAGCGGATCATTCAAACACGGGGTATTCAGCCGATTTTCCGCTTGTTTTCTAAGCCGTTGATTGCCTTGCTCGGATTTAACGGGTTGTTTTCGCTGTATCATATTCCGCTTGTGTTCGATTTTGTCAAAACAGATCCGTTTTATCACGCATTGATGACGGTTGTCATTTTTATCGCTGCCTTTTTCATGTGGTGGCCGCTTGTCCATAAAGTGCAAAGTCAGCCGCAGATTACGGGCATTTTAAAGCTTGGATATATTATGGCAGATGGGATTTTAATGACACCTGCCTGCGCACTCATTATGTTTAGTGAAGCGCCTATCTATGCCACTTATTCAGATGCCGGCGCATGGATACAAGCACTGCACCTATGCGTACCGAGTGATATGCTTGCTGGTCTTGCGCTTACGGGACCTGACATGTTTCATACATTGCCGCTGCTAGAAGATCAGCAACTAGGTGCTATTTTGATGAAAATCATTCAAGAGATTGTATACGGATCGATTCTTGCTGTTGTCTTCTTTGACTGGGCAAGAAAAGAAAGAGCGAAAGATGCCGTACCAGATGCGCTCATTCCGAAATATGAATAAATGAAAAACACAGCCGCAGGGGCTGTGCTTCCAGATTGTTGGCAAAGGGCTAAAATGAACTTTATTTTAGCCCTTTGTCTTCTTTTCAGCGTGATAGAAAACCTTTGCAGTCTAGGAAGGACGAGCACTGGAGCGGATCGAATTTGGCATTCGTGAGCACCAGCGCACAGGACTGACAACGAATGCGAGGGTTTGTCTACACGCTGAAAGCACAGCCGTAGGGGCTGTGCTTCTTTTATGCTTCAGCAGTTATCGCTTCTAGTTTTTCTTTCAATAGGTTCAGCGTTTTTTTGCTGGATTGAATAAGAGATTTAGGGAAATCTTCGCCTTCTCCATATTCAACACCATGTGGATAATAGTGTTTTCCAAGTAAAGGTGTCAGCAGCTGGATGTAGGCTTTTTTGGAGCCGACATCTCCCTCAGTGGCGTAGCCAGAGATCCGTAAGTAAAACGTCCCCTCTACCATGTTATACTTCCTGTCGTACGTCACACGCTCATAATCCCATTGATCGGCTCGTACAAATCCTTCACTTTCCATAATGAAATCCAATTTATTTAAGTCAGCTGATACCTTTTCAATCCCCGTACCTTCAAACTTCACCCAAAACCCCTCCTTATAAAAATTCCCTTTACTGACAATCATAGTATGAAAGCGTTAAACTTTCAACTGTGAAAGGTATGTTCTTTTATAAGCTGGTTACAGTAATAAAGAAAATAACGGATGGAGGAATCAACGTGAAAACGAAAAAAATCAAAGATATCATGACGAAAAAAGTAGTGACGTTGCAAAAGGACGACAATGCGTATGAAGCGGCAGTCAAAATGAAAGATGCTGACATTGGTGCCATCCCAGTAGTCGATGGGGATCAGCTTGTTGGTATTGTCACAGACCGCGACCTTGTACTTAGAGGTATTGCTGAGAAAAAGCCGAACTCACAAGAGGTTGGTGCCATCATGACGAAGGAAGTATTGACAGCTGAAGAAGATGCAACCCTAGAAGAAATTGTCCGGTTGATGTCAGAACATCAGCTCCGCCGTATCCCGGTTGTCAAAAACGGGGCACTCACAGGAATCGTAGCCCTTGGGGATTTATCAGTTGAAGATTTATCAAACGATCGTGCAGGTGATGCTCTGACGGAAATCTCTCAACAAGACCAGGATCATGGCCAAGGATTTCTTCATTAGGAGGGGCATATTTTAAATTCGTGTTAAATAGGCTGTATTGTCGTTGATAAATGGAGCAAGTTTTGTTTAAATGACAATAGAAGGTACTTTTTGTACCTTGCCAATTTAACGGAGGTGTTTATTTGAAAACTGTGCTGAAAACACTCTTCATCCTCCTGATTATATCTGGAACGTACGTTCTGTTTATTCAATATGGATCTTCACCAGAAAAAGAAAACAGCAATGAGCCGAAGGTGTCTAATGAAGAAACATCTAGCGATAAGCCGATCAACATTCCGAAAAAAGGGCTCATGTCCTTTATGGGGAAGTCTTCAAACGAAGTGCTTAAACAGCTAGGGGAACCAGATCGCATTGATCCTTCCGCATATGATTATGACTGGTGGATATACAATCAATCGAAGAAACACTATATTCAAGTAGGGGTAAAGGACAGTAAAGTGGTGACCTTGTTTGCGACAGGGGATGGGCTGAATGTTGAGCCGTTTAAAATCGGTCAAGCCACAAGTGAAGTATTTAAAAAAACACAAATCGCTCCTTACATTCATGTAGAGGACGAGGGAAATTCATATCGCTTTGAATTCTCAGAAGATGATATGAATACCAGGCCGACGGTGAAAGTGGGAGATGATGTGTATGTCCAGCTCTACATGGATAAGTTTGAAAGCACTCTTTCGAGCATTAGAGCTTTTAACGCAGATACATTTGTCAAACAAAAGCCGTATGAAGTCGTTTATCGAGGTCAATTAATTGAACCTGAGGCGATATCAGGCGAAAAATGGAAGGATATTGAAGCGTCGAGTCAAAAACAAATTTTTGATATGACCAATATTATCCGCCATAAGTACAAACTACCGACCTTAAAGTGGGACGATGAAACCTCTGAAGTGGCATTCATGCATAGTGAGGACATGAAAGATCATCATTATTTCTCCCATGAATCTAAAAAATACGGCACGCTGAAAGACCGGTTAGAAAGAGGAGAGGTCACATTTCAGCTTGCGGGGGAAAACATTGCGTATAATTATGTTGATGGCCCTGCAGCTGTAGAAGGCTGGCTGAATAGCGAAGGTCACCGGAAGGCATTGTTAAATCAAGATTACACGCACCTTGGCGTTGGTGTGAAAGAAAAGTACTATACACAAAACTTCATTAAGAAAACGTCTTAATCCTCTAAACAGCTGCGCACAGATGGCGGCTGTTTTTTTATGAAAAGGGCTCACCAAAATAGACCCAGATGTATATAGTATAGTAGGCATTTGTATGGGGGGGGAGGATATGACAAATAAGCAAAAGCAAACATCCATTGATGAATTTAAACAGTTCGTCAGACGCCATCCGAAATTAATCCAAGAAGTGCAGACGCAAGAAAAAAGCTGGCAAAGTTTATACGAGAATTGGGTCATGTTTGGTGAGGAAGATGATATGTGGTCTCCTTACCGGCAAACACAAAAGGAAGAAGCAAAAGAAGAAAAAGCCGCTAAGCAAAGTGAACCGGGAAAAGCAGATTTTATGTCTAAAATGGTTTCTGCAGTGAAAAAAATGGACGCTGATCAAATGAATGAACAAATTAATAAAATGAGCCAGTCTATTTCCTCTTTACAAAGCTTACTCGGTCAATTTTCATCAAATGGCTCAAAGAAGGGTTCATCTGGAGGCAGCCAGCACCCATTCTCCTTCAGGAAAGATTAATTGAAAGGGGATGCTTTTGGTGCGGAGAGAAGTACAAGAGTTTGTCATGGCGGAAGAGGATCGAATCAAATTCATCAGGCAGCGCCCACTCTGGTATAGACAGTTAACGCGGCATCCTGAAAATGTCACTTCGTTTGAATTAGATAAAATGAACTTTTACGAAAAAACCATTCCTCATCGTGTGAGCCAGTTGAGCAATAGTGTCCAAATGGCTGAAATGATGATCCAGATGTTCCAAGCAATGCGCAATCAAAATGGAGCCGGGTGAGGCTTTTTTTGAGTTGATTAAGATGTCTATTTCATGAGCATCCTATGAAAGTAGACGAAAGGAGAATCAGAACATGAAATGGATGCTGTCAATATGCGCATTGCTTTTTCTTCTCACCGGATGTCAAAGTCAACATGATCAAGAGCAAGTAACTAGGCAAGAACCAGCAGTACCAGTCATGCAGAAGACGCAAAGTGAAATGAAGCAGCAAGGCTTTTTAAAATACAAAGTGCAGGGATCTGTTTTGTATATAGAAAGTACACTTCAAGATTTTCACCTTGAACCTTCACCCCTGAAAAAGGATAAGAAGGCGGGGTATTTTACTGTATATGTAGACGGGAAACGGGCAGGCAATGAGTATACTGCGGCGTTTGTGGTCAAGCACCTTTCAAAAGGAAAGCATAAAATGACCGTTGTGCTAAATTCTCGTCACCCTGAATATAAGCAGAAAAGAGAGACGTGGGATGTATTTGTCACGTAAAAGCATTTTCTGATCCATAGGTTTCGTGGTAAACTATGAATTGGAGGTGCAACATTTATGTATGCGACAATCGAATCTGTGGAGCTCCAAGAGGAAGCAAATCAATTGGCTGCCATGATTCTTCAGTCGGAGGAGGCTGAACATTACCGCAACTGCTTTAAGCGTCTCCAGCAAGACGAAGAAGCCCAACAAATTATTGCCCATTTTACAAAAGTAAAAGAGCAATATGAAGATGTGCAGCGGTTCGGCAAATACCATCCGGACTATAGAACGATCTCAAAAGAAATGCGTGAGGTCAAAAGAAAGCTAGATCTTCACGATACAGTGGTTGATTTCAAAAAAGCAGAAACAGCGATTCAATCCATCTTAGATGAGATTAGTATTGAAATCGGTCAAGCTGTATCAGCATATATTAAAGTTCCAACAGGGAACCCATATTTTGATGGTCTATCATCATGCGGCGGTGGCTGTGGATCAGGAGGCAGCTGTGGCTGTAAAGTATCTTGACGAGACTTGAACGTCTCGTCTTTTACATAATGAACGGAAAGAATTGAAAAGCGGCAGGTGAAAAGATGGATACCAAACGTCAAGGGATGGTCGTTTGGCTGCATTCGTTAAAGCAGTCAAAAGCGCTAAGGAAATTTGGAAATGTTCACTATATTTCAAGGAAAATGAAATATGCAGTGATTTATTGTGATATGAATGATCTTGAGCGCCACATGGCAAAGCTCAGTTCATTGCCATTTGTGAAACGTGTTGAGCCTTCCTATAAACCTTTTATTAAATTAGAGTACGAATCGAAATTGGACAAAGCAAAAGAGTATGACTATAAGGTGGGCTTTTAAAGACACAAAAAAACCCCCGCGGCATCACCCGCGGGGTCCTTCTATTCTTAATGATTCATTAAGGAGAAGGCAAAGGGAGAGGAGAAACCGGAGGAAGAACTTATGGGGAAACGTAAGTCTTCTCCGCGGTTGGCAACAGCACCACATCAGATGCTGTTAACAGTAGTATGACCCTCTCTTTTGTGATCTATACATAGAAAATGAATGGAATTCAGTGCATTGTCCCATGTGGAGTGGATATGGTAAGATAATGTTGAATTTTTTGTCATCAAACAATATTCAATAGATGCAAGCAGAAAAAGTGGTGGAAAAATGAGAGTGATTTCTGGAACAAAAAAAGGCCGCACGCTGAAAGCCGTACCCGGCCAATCAACAAGACCAACAACAGATAAAGTAAAAGAATCCATTTTTAATATGATTGGACCGTATTTTGATGGGGGATGGGCCCTTGATTTATTTGCTGGAAGTGGTGGTTTAGGTATTGAAGCGCTTTCTAGAGGGTTCGATCATTGTATATTTGTGGATCGAGATATGAAGGCGATTCAGACGATTAAAGGCAACTTGAATCAATTGTCGCTGATGGATCAAAGTGAAGTGTTTCGAAATGATGCAAACCGTGCACTCGCTGCTGTAGTGAAGCGAGAAGAATCTTTTCAAGCCATCTTCCTTGATCCGCCGTATAAAGATCAAAAGTTGAAAGCACTTCTTGATACGATTGATGAGCATTCTTTATTAGCAGATGATGGCGTCATTGTGTGTGAGCACGATAAAGATGTGACACTGCCAGAGGAAGCAGGACAGCTACATATCTCAAGGCAGGAAATGTACGGAATGACTGGCATTACGATCTATAGAAAGCGGGGAAATTAAAGCATGGGGAATATAGCCGTTTGTCCGGGTAGCTTCGATCCAGTCACATTGGGCCATTTGGATATTATCAAAAGAGGGGCAAAAATTTTTGATGAAGTATATGTGTGCGTCCTCAATAACTCATCAAAAAAGCCGTTGTTTACTGTTGAAGAGCGGTGTGAACTCATTCGTCAAGCAACAAAGGAGCTGCCGAATATCAAAGTGGAATCCTTTCATGGACTGCTCGTTGATTATGCGAAACAAAAAGAGGCGAAAGTCATTTTACGCGGACTTAGAGCGGTGACGGACTTTGAATACGAGATGCAAGGGACATCAATGAACAAAGTGTTGAATGATGACATTGAAACGTTCTTTATGATGACGAATAATCAATACTCTTTCTTAAGTTCAAGCATTGTTAAAGAAGTAGCGAAGTATCATGGATCAGTCAAAGAGCTTGTACCGCAAGAGGTCGAAGCTGCGCTGAAAGAAAAATTTAATGGATGAGTGCATTGTGCACTCATCCATTTTTTAATTTCTGAAAATAGAGCGCAATATACACGATCAGACTGAACAAGGTGATGAGAGGACCAGCAGATACAAGCTGATTCCATAACACGCTGCTAAACATCACGACTTGCTCGCTTGTTTCAAATGCCCCTGCTGGAAGCGCCATGTCTGCTTTAGAGACATAAAGGGGCTTGAATAACAGAAAGGCAAAGACGGCTGCGTAAATACCGTGAAGCAAACGGGCGAAGAAAAACGGTTTAAAGCGTATATCGGTTGCTGCCAAAATGCCGGCTACCTGAGCTTGAACGGAGAATCCGCTAAATCCTAAAATAAAGCTGACCACAATTGTTTTAGCGAGCAGGGAAACCTCTTGTGATCCTGTAAGCTGACTTCCTAATGTGATTTCAAATAGACCCGCAATCATGGCTAGATCTAATTCTGGCGGAAGGTGCATCGTTTTCAGTATAGAGCCGATCCCGATAGAGAGAAGATCTGTTACATGAACGACAGCGAGCATTTTACTAAAGACAGAAAATAAAATGATAAAGCCGCCAATCATAAAGAGCGTTTGAACAGATGACATGACAGCGTCACTTAATATTTGGCCAAGTGGTCTTTTTTCTGCGAGTCTTGCCGTATGAAGAGCGCTGAATGCTTCTCGAATTGGAGGCAATAAAAATCCTTTTCGGCTTCTGAGGTGCGCATCATGACGTGCTTTATATCCGCGCATCGTCACCCCAACCGCGAGATTTCCTAAATAATGTGCACAGGCTAACACAATGCCTAAAGCTGGGTGATGAAAAAATCCTACAGCCACTGCTCCAAAAATGAACAAAGGGTTTGAAGAATTGGTAAATGACACAAGGCGTTCTGCTTCAATTCTTGTCAGCTGTCCTTCCTGCCGAAGTCTTGTCGTCAATTTAGCGCCAGAAGGAAAACCAGAGGCCATTCCCATCGCTAATACAAAACCGCCGACACCAGGCACCCGAAAGATAGGCCGCATAAATGGCTCTAATAATACGCCGACAAATCTGACAATCCCGAAACTGATTAATAGCTCGGACAAAATAAAAAAAGGTAGCAGCGATGGAAAAACCACTTCCCACCACATTGCAAGTCCATTTTTCGATGCTTGCAAAGAGGCTTGTGGATGTGTTATCACAGTGGCTGTTAAAAAGATAAAAAAAGCAGCGATGAACAGAGTGTTCCATTTTTTCATGGAGATGTCGCCCCTTGCCGTTATAATCTATTGGCGAGCTCGTGATTAAAGAAAAAGAGATGCTAGCCGAGCCTGTCTTCTATTACTATACGATGAGAAGGGGCATGTTTAGACCTATAGATTCGTATATATGCATAGAAAGAGGAGGGTGGATTCATGAAACGACCGATTATCGGGCTTGCGCTGGGCTCCGGGGGTGCCAGAGGGATGGCGCATATCGGGGTTTTATCTAGTCTTGAGAAACAAGGAATTCAGGTGGATATGATCGCAGGAAGCAGTATTGGTGCTCTTGTGGGGAGCTTTTATGCGGCAGGACAAGACGTAGAAAAAATGAAAAAACTTGCACTTGTCTTCAGAAGAAAGTATTATGCTGACTATACACTGCCAAAAATCGGTCTGTTAAAAGGAAATCGAATTTTGCAGCTGATTCACACGTTTACATATGGGAAGAATATTGAAGAAATGCGCGTGCCTCTTGCGATTGTCGCCTGTGACCTTCAGACAGGGGAGAAGGTTGTGTTCAAAGAAGGGTCTGTCTCACAAGCAGTCAGGGCAAGCATTAGCATTCCGGGTGTGTTTGTTCCGCATGAAATAGGCGGCAGGCAATTGGTGGATGGAGCGGTAGTGGACCGCATTCCTGTCTCTGTTCTCAAAGAAATGGGGGCAGATCTCATTATCGCCTCTGATGTATCAAGGGTGAAAAAAACAGAAAAGGCAACGAGATTATCGGATGTCATTATGCAAAGTTTGGACATCCTTCAAAATGAATTGGTTCGTCACCAAACCATTCATGCAGATCTCATGATTCGGCCGAAGCTCGAGACCTTTAGCTCTAGTGCGTTTACACAGGTTCAAGAAATGATTGAAGCAGGTGAACTCGCCGCCGACCAACTAAAAGGAAAACTGAAAGATGTCATTGATAAATGGGAGTGTTAATCGAATGAAAAAATTAAATATTCGCTGGCTCAGCTTTTTTGCTGTTGTTCTAGTCTTATTTGGCTTAACTTTTGTGAAACTGCCCTATTACGTCACAAAGCCAGGTGATGCCACAGAAATTGCGCCACACATTCAAGTAGACGGAGGATATGGCGAGAAGGGCAGCTTTTCTCTTATGACCATTAAAGTAGGTCCAGCCAATCCATATACGTATTTGCTTGCAAAAATGAACAAGTATGACGAAATCGTTCCAGAAGAAAATATTAAAGCGGACGGAGAGTCTGATGAGGATTATATGAAACGGCAGCTGCAGCTCATGAAAAGTTCTCAAGAAAATGCGATGATTGCCGCTTATACAAAAGCGGGAAAAAAAGTAGATTATACGTTTAATGGGGTATATGCGAGCTATGTGATGAAAGGAATGCCTGCATATGGGAAGATTGAAGTTGGTGATAAGATCAAAAGTGTCGACGGCCATACATACGAGTCAGCAGATAAAATGGTTTCGTATATCAGCAGTAAAAAAGCAGGCACGACTGTCCGTTTTGTACTTGAACGTAATGGCAAAGAAATCACGCAGAACGTGACGTTAAAACCATTTAAAGAAGAGCCAAAACGAGTGGGAATTGGCGTATCACTATTTACAGACCGTCATGTGAAAGTGTCTCCTTCTGTGAAAGTGGATATTGAAAACATCGGCGGTCCATCGGCTGGTTTAATGATGTCACTTGAAATTTACAATCAGCTGACAAAAGAAGATGAAACACATGGCTATGCGATCGCAGGAACTGGAACGATTGATGCAGATGGTACAGTCGGACCGATTGGCGGAATTGATCAAAAGGTTGTTGCAGCAGACAAAGCAGGGAAAGACATCTTCTTTGCACCGAATGATAAAGGTGACCCAAACTCTGACTACAAAAATGCAGTCAAAACAGCAAAAGATATTAAAAGTGATATGAAAATCGTTCCTGTGGATACCATGCAGGACGCACTAAACTATTTAAACAAATTAAAAGAGAAAGCATCATAAAAAAGAGCAGCCTGCAAATCAGGCTGCTTTTTTCTATCAAGATGAAAAGAGTCCGCTCTCTTCATCATATCGAATCGGTGATGTTTTAAACTCTGCTTTCGTTAATTCTGTTTGCATGGGTTCACAGATGGGAAGGCTGAACACCCTTGAAGCGCGAATATCAAGATCAAGGGCGGGATGTGAAAAGGAAGACAGTTTACTCACAAGTGGTACATCCAACTCTTTTTTTACAAGAGACAGGTACTGTTGTCCTTTCCTTGTCATTCCAAGTAAACGAATATAGGGCGCTTTTTTCTCTTCAAGCAGCTCGTGCATCGTCTTTTTCTTCACGTTCATTAATAGATGCGTATTCATCCGCTGTAACCTTGTCCACGTATATCGTTTTGTTTTGACAAGTGATAGATACTCCTCGTAGGAAGACGCATGTGTCATGGCTTTTTGCATGCGGTGTTCAATGCCTTCTTCAATTTCATAGATGCCCTCTAGTTCACTCGTATCCATTGTATGAAAGACATGTTTCAGAAAGCGAAAATAGGCTTCTTGCGTATGTAAAAGACCATATGAAGAATGATAGTCGTGTAATTGCTTTAAAGTAGCGTCCGGGAGGTAGGGCGTGACTGCTTGAAATGAGCTCTGTTCTTTTAAAGCTTTTCGGATACTTGTGGCGCTTGCGATTTTTTGGTTGTCAGGTAGTTCTTCATCATGATAATCAGATGCAATTCTTTGAGACGTAAAAGGCTGCATGTGAGGAGCTCTCTCTAAGATGGCTTTAACATAATGAAAGCCTAAAATGTTATTTGGTTTGGACAAATCCAGTAAGTGTTCAGAATGAATGACTTCTTGAAACGCACCTGCTGCTGCTGCGGGATAACTAAGACCTTCTTTCACCTTTTCTTTTGTGAAAAGGTCAATCTCTGCCTTTTTTTCATACCAAGCGTGTGCTGTGCGCTCAAATGCGTTGATCTCTCCATCCTCACTGCCGAAAAAAAGAGAATGGCATTTTAATGCATCAAGGATGGACACAGCGCCATTGGCGAAGGTTTCTGCCTTTTGTACGGCATATATGTATGGAAGCTCACACACAATGTCTACGCCGTTTTGCAGTGCCATTTTTGTGCGTGCCCATTTTGAGACGATGGCAGGCTCCCCGCGCTGGAGGAAAGAACCGCTCATGACGGCAATGGCAACATCTGAGGAGGTTTGTTTTTTCGCCTGATTCACATGATAGGCATGCCCATAATGAAATGGATTGTACTCGACAACGACTCCCACTGCTTTCAATAGATGTTCCGCCTTTCTTGCTATGGTTAAATGGTCTGTGCTACAGTAGCATAAGGGAAAAATGAAGACCATTTTTTTCAGTGTAGGCATTCCGAGAACTGATGTCAAACAGCCCTTTGACGTCATGAAGGACTGTAAAGAAAAAATATTGACAAATAGCATGATGAAAGCTATAATCATGTTTGTTGCTCTTAGAGGTGATACAATTGAAATGGACAGTTTATCAGTTACATCAAAAAGCTAAAAACAGCTTCGATTTTCATGAGACGGTTGACTTAAATGAACTTACTAGCCTTCATTCAGATATACGTCGTATTTCACCAGTAGAGGTGAAAGGGACTGGAGTGATCGAATCAAAGCAAGTCGCATTTGATTTAACCATCACAGGTGAAATGACATTGCCTTGTTCAAGAACGCTTGTTGATGTAAATTATCCATTTGCGATTTCAACAAAAGAACTATTTGTACTTCATAAGACAGACGATATAGAAGATGAAGACGTATCTGTTGTAGAAGACGATATCATCGACTTAACGCCTATAGTCAAGGAAGAAATTCTTCTTGAAGTGCCCATGCAAATCTTTTGCGACCAAGCTGACGTAAAAGGTGCTGCACCACAGGAAGGGAATGACTGGGCGGTCATTTCGGAAGATGCACATCAAAACCGAATTGATCCTCGTCTGGAAGGCTTGAAGAAGCTCTTAGAAGAAAATAATGAATCTTAACTCTTTAAGGAGGTGGGAATAATGGCTGTACCTTTTAGAAGAACTTCTAAAATGAAAAAAAGATTGCGTCGTACGCATTTCAAACTACAAGTACCTGGTATGGTAGCTTGCCCAGAATGCGGTGAAATGAAAATTTCTCATCGTGTCTGCAAATCTTGCGGAACATACAAAGGCAAAGACGTAAAAAGCAACTAATGCTTGATAAAAAAACGTGAGGGAATCTTCCCTTGCGTTTTTTTATTGATCTATTTTTTAGGTTTCTCTCCTGCAAATAGTCTATCTACTCTAGTAAGCGCATATGATGTGGTATTCAGATTCAGGGGGGATGATGAGTTGACGATTACACGGCAGGACGCATGGACACAAGATGAAGATTTACTTTTAGCAGAAGTTGTCTTAAGGCATATCCGAGATGGCGGTACCCAGCTTTCAGCATTTGAAGAGGTTGGAAAAGCATTGTCAAGAACAGCAGCAGCATGTGGATTCAGGTGGAATTCTTACGTCAGAAAGCAGTACCAGGCGGGCATTGAGCTTGCCAAAAAACAGCGAAAAGAACTGCGTAAAAAAATTGGTATCCATTCTTCGGGTTTACCGCAGCATGCGTTCACCATAGAGGAGAAGGCATCTTCTGATCAGACTGAACTGACGCTTCGAGAAGTAATTCGGTTTCTAGAGCAGCTTGAGAAAGAACCATCTGGTCCAGCTTATTTACGGGAGGAGCTGAAAGATGCACAGCATCAATTAAAATCACTCACCGAAGAAAATGAACAGCTGAAACGTCAATTAAAAATGACAGAAGAAGATTACCGGGCACTTATTGGTATTGTTGAAAGAGTCAAACAGAATATCAGCTTAAAAGATTACGCAAAATAAGAAAACGCCCCTCACAGATGGAAAGAGGGGCGTTTTCTTATTGATTAAAATGATTAAGCGGACTCACCTGTGTTCTTTTGAATATGTGCAGGCTCCCAAATGAGTGGGTTTTCTCCTTTATCGCGTTCCATATCATATTTCACCGCTTCAAAGCCCATTTTATCCCAAAAACCGGCAGATTTGACGCGTGGATTCGTTCGAATTGGAAGGCCGAAAGATTTTGCGAAATCAACAAGTGCTTCGCCGTATCCTTTACGCTGATATCCTGGCAGCACTTCTAGCTTCCACAGCTCTAGATAATCATGATTATGGTCAAAATACGTCGTCGTCGAGCCATCTACTTGATAGAGGCTCATACGTGCCACAAGCTTATCTCCAAAGTAAATCCCATAAAATGGAGAGTTGCTGTCATTTTCAATCATATTACTTTCTAGGTCTTCAAGCATGGAAAGTTCTTGTATGCCATATTCCTTAAATTGTTTAAATTCCTCTAATGTTTTGTAGTTAATCAGAAGACGTTTTACTTGTGTCATGTGATCTTCCCCCTTACACACATAATGTCGACAGTGATGTCATTGAAGGCGTTTTCATCCCATCCGCCTAAAAAAGTTTTTACACTTATTATTATAGTTTTTTAATTAAAAAAATTCAATCATAGCGCGTTATCTGCTTTTTGCATCGTAGCACGAAACTGGTAAAATAGTTGATAACATGAAGTAAACAGAAAAAGGGAAGTGCGGCAATTGAAAATTGGAATCATTGGCGGTGGTGCGATTGGTCTGCTTTGTGCTAGTTATTTATCAGAGCATCATGACATTACCGTCTTTACAAGAAGAAAACAGCAGGCAGAAGAAATTCGAGCATTAGGAATCGAACGAATGGTAAGAGGGGAAACCATTCAATCAGCTGTTGGGGCCGATACGGGAGTCAAAGGAATATTTGATTTGCTGATTGTGACAGTGAAGTATCATCACCTGCAAGATGTTCTAAGTGAATTATCAGGACTGCCTCGTCAGCGAATCTTATTTTTGCAGAACGGAATGGCCCACTTATTCGATTTAAAGAACTGGAAAACGGCACATCAGTTATATATTGGTGTAGTAGAGCATGGCGCAATGAAGGTGTCTGATCGCGCAGTAAACCATACAGGAATGGGTGTCATCAAGTGGGGAGCATTTCTGCATGAGGAAAAAGGACCTATGAGTAGTGAACTGTCAACGGGCGATTTTCAAATGGTTTATACAGATGAATGGAAGAAAGTACTGGAGGAAAAACTGCTCGTCAATGTGTGTATTAATCCGTTGACGGCTTTATTACATGTGAATAATGGGGAATTGGTATCGAACCCGTCATATGAACATATGATGACATGTGCATTTGAAGAAGCGGTTTCCATTCTAGGGTTGCCTGAGAAAGATCGTCTATGGGCTCATGTGGAATCAATTTGCCATCAAACGGCTGCCAATCAATCGTCGATGCTGCAAGATATCGTCAAAGGCCGCCAAACTGAAAGAAAAGCAATCATTGGCTACCTTTTAAAAAAAGCTCAAGGTCAAGGGATGACGCCGCCATTCCTCACTTTCTTGAATAGAAGCTTGGAAGTATTGGAAAAAAAGCAAACAAAATCTTTTGAGTGAGCTCATTTACATGCTATACTTTTTTCGGGAAACTAACTATTTATTGAAGAAAGGAAGTTCTAAACATGCAATTGACTGAACTTTCCATCCGAAGTCAGAATTTATTCATACGTGATTATATAGAAGAAAAAAAAGAGATGACTGCTTTTTTTGATTATGATATACATTCTGAGCACACATGGAAAAAGAGATACGACGATCTCATGGAAAGGAGCTTCCCGCGCGAGGCTTTAGCGGATTATATGAGCGCATATCATGCAAAATTTGATTCGGCTGCGATGCGTGAGAATATTGAGAAGATCCGTGATGAACGGAGCGTCATGGTGGTTGGAGGACAGCAGGCAGGCTTACTGGCAGGTCCGCTTTATACCATACATAAAATCATTTCCATTATTCAGTTTGCCAAAGAAAAAGAATCAGAGCTTGGCGTTCCTGTTATTCCGGTCTTTTGGGTAGCGGGTGAAGATCACGACGTAGACGAAATTAACTTTGTGTACACGTCTGGCGAAAAAGGCCCAGTCAAACAAAAGCTTCCATTACATCATGTGAAAAAAACAGCTGCGAAAAGAACACCCCTCCACCAAGAGAAAACAGAGAGATGGCTTCGTGATGTATTTTCAACCTATGAGGAATCTGCTTACACCAATGACTTGTTTGATCAGCTTCTTCGATGTTTACGCAAATCAGAAACGTTTACTGATTTCTTTGAGTGGATTGTTTGCGATCTATTTGAAGAAGATGGACTCCTGTTATTGAATTCAGGAGACTTCGGCGTGAAGCCACTTGAACGTACGTTATTCAAGCAAATTGTGGAGTCGAGTGATGCGATCGTGGCTCGCTTAAATAACACGCAGGCTGCCATGAAACAAGCGGGGTATCAGCCGATTATTGAAGCTGGTGACCATCAAGCCAACTTGTTTTACGAATATGATGATGAACGTTTCCTCATTGAACAAGAGAATGGCCAATTTTCTATATCTGAAGTGGGGCTTACTTGGACAAAAGATGAGCTTTTGCAGGAAGTCGAGGAGCACCCAGAGCGGTTTAGCAATAATGTGGTGACCCGTCCATTGATGCAGGAAGCCCTTCTTCCAACGCTTGCTTTTATGGCTGGACACGGTGAAGTGAACTATTGGGGTGAGCTGAAAGGCATCTTCGAGTACTTCGATGTCAAAATGGCACCCGTTCTTCCAAGACTGCACGTCACCATTCTTGAAAGGCATATTGATAAGAAGCTGCCAATAAGAGAATTGTCGGTTGAAGAGGTGCTGACAAAAGGCGTGAAAGAAAAGAAGGATGCGCACTTTCAGCAAAGTCTTCCAGACAGCTTTGTTCAATCGGTTCAACATGCCAAACGTGAATTAGCGAATGTTCATGAGGCAATGAGACAAGAAGTGCTAGAGATCGAACCAAGCTTTGAACAGCTATTAGATAAAAATGCCAAATTTATAGAAGACCAGCTTCAATTTGTTTATCAAAAGGTTGCAAAGCGTGTGGAAGAGAAGGAAGGATACATCCTTCGAGATTTTGAACGGATTGAAAATAGTTTAAAACCACTCGAAGCACCACAAGAAAGAATTTGGAATATCATGTACTTTTTAAACAAATATGGTCCAGAATTCTTCAAAACGTTCAAAAATCTGCCATTTTCATTTCAAAACAAGCAACAAATTGTCAAACTTTGAAATAAAGTTTTAATGAACCCTGACTAGTTCAGGGTTTTTTTTTATGTGGAAACAGTGTAAAATAAGTTTTGTGGAGAGAAGTGGTGGATAGTGGAGAGTATGGGTGAGAAAGTGGGGCTCTGATATCATGTTCATGGGTGAATACCAACATACGATTGATACAAAAGGGCGCATGATCATCCCTGCTAAATTTAGAGACGATCTCGGAGAACAGTTTGTGCTGACGAGAGGGCTTGATCAATGTTTATTTGGCTACCCTATGAGTGAGTGGAAACTAATTGAAGAGAAACTCAAAGCACTGCCGCTAACGAAAAAAGATGCACGTGCGTTTACCCGGTTCTTCTTCTCCGGCGCAGTTGAATGTGATCTGGACAAGCAGGGGCGCATTAACATCGCATCCAACCTACTCCAATATGCAAAACTCGAAAAAGAATGTGTGGTCATCGGCGTTTCAAATCGAATTGAGTTGTGGAGTAAGTCGATCTGGGAACAATATACAGAAGAGCAAGAAGATTCTTTTGCTGAAATTGCTGAAAACATGATTGGATTTGATATATAATAATCCCTTGTGCAGCAAGCTTTCTACACATTCATTTCTATTTGAAAAAGGTGGGACCATATCATCATGTTTCAACATGAGACAGTATTATTAAAAGAAACAGTTGACGGTTTAAACGTCAAAGAAGACGGTACATATGTGGACTGCACGCTAGGCGGCGCAGGTCATAGCTCATATTTACTATCTCAATTATCAGAAAAAGGTACATTGATTGGGTTTGACCAAGACGATGCTGCACTGGATCATGCACGAGAGAAGCTCGCACATGTTAAAGCAAACATTCTTTTCATAAAAAGCAACTTCCGATATTTAAAAGAACGTCTGAATGAACAAGGAATTACAAGCGTAGACGGTGTGATTTTTGATCTTGGGGTTTCATCACCTCAGCTTGACACACCAGAGAGAGGCTTTAGTTATCACCATGATGCACCTCTTGACATGCGAATGGATCAAACCGCTGCTTTGTCGGCAAAACAAGTGGTGAATGAATGGCCATTTGAAGATCTAGTTCGGATTTTCTACAAATATGGGGAAGAAAAATTCAGCAAGCAAATCGCACGCAAAATTGAAGAAGCTAGAAAAAAAGCGCCAATTGAAACAACAGGTGAGCTTGTCGACATTATTAAAGAAGGAATTCCCGCACCTGCAAGACGAAAAGGCGGACATCCAGCGAAAAGAGTGTTTCAAGCGATCCGAATTGCCGTAAATGACGAATTGAAAGTATTTGAAGAAGCGCTAGAACAAGCAATAGAGTTACTCAATCCGAAGGGGAGAATTTCTGTCATTACATTCCATTCACTTGAAGATCGGATTTGTAAAAGTACATTTAAAGAAATGTCTTCTCTTCCAGAACTTCCGCATGGACTACCAGTGATTCCAGAAGGACTTGAACCAAAACTGAAGCTGATCACGAGAAAACCAATCGTTGCATCAGAACAAGAGCTGGAATATAACAACCGTGCCCGTTCAGCGAAGCTCCGAATTGCAGAAAAAAAGTAAACGACACCATAGATGATGATAAAAAGGAGGTTTCTTATGAGTAATTTGGCTTACCAAAGAGAAGTAAAGCAACATCAAACCGAGCAGCAAGGTCAATCGGTTGTTATTAGAAGAAGAGGTTCTATTACACTTGGTGAAAAAATCTTACTTGTCATGTTTGTCATGGCTCTCATGTGCAGCTCGATCCTCATCATTTCGAAAGCCTTTGCTGTTTATCACGCAAATATCGAAGTGCAGAAGCTAGAACAGCAAGTGTCTTTAGAATCGAAAAAGATCACTGAACTGCAAAAGCAAAAAGATTTACTAAGTGAACCAGAGAGAATCATTGAAGCCGCTAAAAAAGCAGGCTTAAGCATGTCGAAAGATGTTAAGAAGGTCGATTAACATGGCGATGCCTAAAAAGAATAAAATGATGAACAGAGGCGCGGCAATTGCGAGTATTTGCTTCGCCCTGTTTTTCTTTATCATCCTTGCACGTTTTATTTATATTCAGATTACGGGAACTGTCGATGGACAAGTGTTAGCTGCAAAAGCCAATGAACAATATCAATCGAAAAAAACACTTGAAGCCAAAAGAGGGTCCATTTTAGACAGAAACGGAAATGTGATTGCGGAAGATACATCTGTGTATAAGCTGATTGCGATCATGAGCAAGAAAATGACGGTTGATCCAAAGCATCCGATGCATGTCGTTGACAAAGAAAAGACAGCAAAAGAGCTGTCAAAGGTCATTGATATGAGTGAGAGTGAAATTTTAAAGCGTCTGAATACAAAGGATGCGTTCCAAGTCGAGTTTGGTAAAGCCGGAAAGGATATTAGTTTTTCAACTAAGGAAAAAATTGAAAAGCTAAAACTTCCTGGGATCGCCTTTGAAAAAGATACAAAGAGGTATTATCCAAACGGCATGTTTGCTTCGAACTTAATCGGTTATGCTAGATTAGATGAAGCAACGAAGGACATGTCAGGCGCAATGGGTCTAGAAAAGGCTCTGAATAAATATTTAAAAGAAAAAGATGGCTATGTAACGTATAACAGCGACAGAAGCGGATGGGCACTTCCGAATAGTAAAGAAGACATCGTTGCCCCGAAAGACGGGAAAAACGTCACACTGACCATCGACCAAAAAATTCAAGCATTTCTTGAAGAAAGTATGACGCAGGTCGCTAAAAAATATAAGCCGAAGAAAATCATTGCGACAGTCGTTGATCCGAAAACTGGAAGAGTTCTTGCAATGGGACAGCGGCCAAGCTTTAATTTAAATGAACTCGACATTACGAATTATAACAACGATGTCATTTCTTACGCATTTGAACCAGGTTCAACGATGAAAATTTTTACACTCGCTGCTGCTATCCAAGAAGGAGTGTACCAAGGCAGTGACAAGTATCAGTCTGGTACTTATAAAGTAGGCGGCGGTCTTGTTAGAGACCATAACAACGGAAATGGCTGGGGAAAAATTGATTTTCATGAAGGTGTTCTACGTTCATCAAACGTAGCTTTTGCGAAATTGGCAAAAGAAAAATTAGGTTTCACACGCTACGAACAATACTTACAAAAATTCCATTTCTATGACAAAACAGGCATAGACTTGCCGAACGAAGCGTCTAGTAAAATTAATTTCAGATACGAATATGACAAAGCATCGACTGCGTATGGTCAGGCGTCCGCGATTACCCCAATTCAGCAAATTGAAGCGGCGACAGCCATTGCCAACGGTGGAACGATGATGAAGCCATATGTAATTGATCATATTACAGACCCGAACACAAACAAAACAATTTTACAGCACGAACCAACCGTGGCAGGAAAACCAATTTCTTCTGATACAGCGAAGCAAGTCCGTGACATTTTAGGTGAGGTCGTTTCCTCAAAAATTGGCACAGGACAGCCATATCAAATCAAAGGTTTTGATGTCGCTGGGAAAACAGGTACAGGACAAATTGGCGGTGCTGGCGGCTACCTTCAAGGGAGAAACGATTACGTCTTTTCATTCATGGGAATGGCACCAAAAGATGATCCGAAGCTACTCGTTTATGTCGCTGTCCAACAGCCTCAGCTATCTGAAACACAAACAGGCTCTGCCCCTGTTTCAGAAATCTTTAACCCTGTGATGAAAAATAGTTTGCTCTATTTAAATATCGCACCAACAAAAACAGACGATAAAAAATCTGGCAAACAGAAAATAAAACAAGAAACAATGCCGTCATTCCTAGATTTAGAAGTGAAACAGGCAGAAACAGAAGCAAAAAACAAAAAGTTATCACCTGTTGTCATTGGTGACGGTCTATCCATTAAACGCCAATGGCCAAATGCGGGCTCTGAATTCTCTGAAAGCCAGAAAGTCTTTTTGAAAACAGCAGGGAAAACCATTAAAATGCCTGATATGACAGGCTGGTCCAGAAGGGAAGTTCTTCAATATGCGTCTATTTCAGGTGTGCATATTGAAACAAATGGACAAGGATATGCTGTCAAACAAAGCGTGAAAAGTGGAGCGGAGATTTCAGATAAAGTCGTCACAGTGACCTTCAAAAGTCCAAATTAACTTGAAAACCTAGCAAATCATTTGCTAGGTTTTTTTCTTTTGCTTGAGCGATGGACGAGATCGTTCTATAAAAAGACGAGCCTGCATATGATGAAAACAAGCCATATGTAAGGAGTGAACCGGGCGTGCGAGTGTCAAGTGTAACAGTGAGAAAACGATTGCTTTTCGTGCTGCTGTTTGGGGTGATCATTTTTTTCATCATAGATACTAGATTAGGATATGTGCAGTTTATTATGGGCGAGAAGCTGACAAGTTTAGCGAAAGATTCATGGAGCCGTAACCTCCCATTTGAACCAGAACGAGGAGATATTTTGGATCGAAATGGAGTGGAGCTTGCGACGAACAAAAGTGCTCCCTCTATTTTAGTCGTGCCGCGGCAGGTGAAAGACCCAGCAGAAACAAGCAAGAAATTAGCAGCAGTGCTGAATATGTCTGAGGAGAAAGCGTACAAGCATGTCACCAAGAAAACGTCTATAGAACGAATTTCCCCAGAGGGGAGAAAAGTATCTCATGAAAAAGCAAAAGAAGTCAGAGAACTTGATTTAGATGGAGTCTATGTAGCAGAGGACAGCATCAGACATTACCCGTTTGGAAGTTTCTTATCTCATGTATTAGGTTTTGCTGGAATTGATAATCAGGGCTTACTTGGGCTAGAAGCGTACTATGATGATGACCTAAAAGGTGAAAAAGGCTCTGTGAAATTTTATTCTGATGCAAAAGGGCAGAAAATGCCAGATGAAGCAGATGATTATACACCGCCTAAAGATGGGCTTGATATGAAATTAACAGTTGATTCAAAAGTGCAAACCATCATCGAACGAGAACTAGACAATGCTCAGGCAAAATATAACCCAGATGGCATGATTGCCATTGCCATGAATCCGAAAAATGGTGAGGTGCTGGGAATGTCGAGCAGACCTGACTTTGATCCGGCTGACTATCAATCAGTTGATCCAAAAGTATTTAACCGAAACTTACCGGTGTGGAGCACATATGAGCCGGGATCGACGTTTAAAATCATTACACTGGCAGCTGCCCTGGAAGAAAATAAAGTAAATTTAAAACGTGATCAATTTTTTGACAGCGGATCTGTGACAGTGAATGGTGCAAGGCTCAGATGCTGGAAAAAGGGAGGACATGGATCACAGTCGTTTCTAGAAGTGGTACAAAACTCTTGTAACCCAGGATTCGTCGAGCTAGGCGACCGTCTTGGAAAAGATAAATTATTTTCTTATATTAAGAATTTCGGCTTTGGCCAAAAGACAGGAATCGACCTTCAAGGAGAAGGTAGAGGAATTTTGTTCCCGCTTGATCGTGTTGGTCCTGTAGAACAGGCAACAACAGCCTTTGGTCAAGGTGTATCTGTTACGCCGATTCAACAAGTAGCTGCAGTGGCAGCCGCAGTAAATGGAGGAACGCTTTACACGCCGTATATTGCAAAAGAATGGATCGATCCAATTACAAAAGAGGTGGTTAAAAAGCAATCACCAATTGCCAAGAAGAAAGTCATTTCAGCGGAGACGTCTAAAGAAATCAGGTATGCCCTTGAAAGTGTAGTCGCTCAAGGAACTGGCCGGAATGCATTCGTTGAAGGATATCGGGTGGGCGGAAAAACAGGAACAGCACAGAAAGTAAAAGACGGAAAGTACATGGAAAATAACCACATTGTGTCATTTATCGGTTTTGCGCCTGCGGATGATCCAAGCATTGTTGTATATGTAGCAGTAGATAACCCAAAAGGCACGATTCAATTTGGTGGGACAGTAGCAGCACCTATTGTGGGCCATATTATGCGAGACAGTCTGCCTGAAATGGGCGTGAAAAAAAGAAAAGGACAAATTGAAAAGAAGTACCAATGGCTGGACACAAAAACCATTGAGGTACCGAATCTTGTAGGAGGGTCTGTTTCTGACCTTGAATCACTCTTGATTAATTTAAAGATTGATGCTTCAGGAACTGGCAGTAAAGTGGTGAAGCAATCGCCTGCTGCCGGCACAAAGGTCAAAGAAGGTTCCACGATCCGATTATACTTAAATGATGAATAATAAAGAATGAACAGAGGGTAGCCGCACTCATTCGGCTGCCTCTTTTTGTTGAAAGAGAAGGGTCGTTTTAAAAAAAGAGCATAAAGTGTGTTTTTTCCAAGAGAAACTTAAGGAATACGCTGGATGTATCCTTTTTTTTACGATAAAATATAGACTGTGTGTTTTTTTCACAAGACATGCACGTGAACGAATTTGAGAGGTTTGATATGAAATGAAATTACAAGAACTCCTTACATACTTTAAAAGTGAAAACAGTGAACTGATAAACGAAAATCCGGAGATTACTTCCATTGAAATGGATTCAAGAGAAGTGAAAAAAGGGAGTCTTTTTGTCTGTATAAAAGGCTATACAGTAGATGGACATGATTACGCTGAAAAAGCAGTGAAAAGCGGGGCTGCAGCGATTGTAGCAGAACACCCACTTCACATAACAGATGTACCAGTCATTATTGTAAAACACTCTCAAAGAGCACTTGCAAGAATAGCAGATGCTTTTTACGAACAGCCAACTCATCAACTCAATCTAATTGGTATTACAGGAACGAACGGGAAAACGTCCACAACACACATGATTGAGCAAATCATGAGAAAAGCCGATAAAAAAACAGGTTTAATCGGTACGATGTATATGAAGGTAAACGATGAAATTCTCGAAGTGAAAAACACAACACCTGAGAGTGTCACCCTTCAGAAGACCTTTAAGCAGATGCTTGATCAAGACGTAGATACGGCCATTATGGAAGTATCATCACATGCTTTGCATCTTGGGCGTGTTCATGGATGTGATTATGATATTGCCGTCTTTACAAATCTTACCCAAGATCATTTGGACTACCACAACACAATGGAAGAATATAAACATGCAAAAAGCTTGCTCTTTTCCCAGCTCGGAAGTGCCTTTCAGCACGATAAGCCGAAGCATGCCATTTTAAATGCAGATGATGAAGCGTCTAGTTATTTTGAAAAAGTCACAGCTGCTGAAATTATGACGTATGGCTTAGAGCAAGAAGCAGATGTAATGGCAAAGAACATTCAAATCAAACCAAAGGGAACACAATTTGATTTGATTACCCCAATCGGCACAAAAAACGTGACGGTTGCCCTTATTGGAAAATTCAATGTGTATAACATTCTAGCAGCTGTATCAGTAGGAATTGTATCAGGCTTAACGTTTGAAACGATCGTTAGTGCCATTGAAGAACTTGAGGGAGTCAAAGGAAGATTCGAACTTGTGAATTTTGATCAAGACTTCCCAGTCATCGTTGATTATGCACACACACCTGACAGTTTAGAAAATGTACTGACTACGTGCAGAGAATTAACAGAAGGTAGAATTTTCTGTGTAGTTGGCTGCGGGGGCGACCGTGATAAAACCAAGCGCCCTCAGATGGCCCAAATCGCTGTGAAATATGCAGATGAGCCTGTTTTTACATCAGATAATCCAAGAAGTGAAGATCCATCAGCCATTTTGAAAGACATGGAAAATGGCGTGCCAAACGCCTATTATCACAGCTTTGTGAACCGGAAACAGGCCATCTTTTTTGCCATTGCCAATGCAAAAAAGGGCGATACAGTCTTAATAGCTGGAAAAGGGCATGAGACGTACCAAATCATTGGTGATCAAGTCTATGACTTTGATGATGCCAAGGTGGCAGCGGACGCTATTTTAGATCTAAACAAATCTTAAAAATGATGAAAAGAGTGTAATGAAATGAAGCATTTTGTACAAAAACAACATACGAAAGACACGAATGAATATCATAATAATGAATGCTATTTTCTAATGGAAAACGGCTTTGGAAATTCGGAAGGAGTAAAGAACAATGCTTGAACAGGTGATATTGTTTACAATCATAATGGGATTTTTAATCAGTGTTCTTTTATCCCCGATTTTTATTCCGTTTTTAAGAAGACTTAAATTTGGTCAAAGTATTAGAGAAGAAGGACCTCAGTCTCACCAAAAGAAATCTGGTACCCCAACAATGGGTGGAATTATGATTATCTTTTCTATTACAATTACAACGATCGTGATGATTAACAAATTCTCTGAGATTAGTCCAGAAATGTTTTTATTGTTATTTGTCACCCTTGGCTACGGATTATTAGGATTTTTAGATGATTATATTAAAGTAGCGATGAAGCGAAATCTTGGCTTAACATCGAAACAAAAACTGATCGGGCAAATTGTGATTGCTGTGATTTTCTATGCAGTCTTCCATTATTATGAGTTTGCAACGACTATTCGCATTCCAGGAACAGATGTCAGCTTTGACTTAGGATGGGCATACTTTATCCTCGTCGTTTTCATGCTTGTCGGTGGTTCTAATGCGGTAAACCTTACAGATGGACTTGATGGTTTATTATCTGGAACAGCTGCTATTGCATTCGGAGCTTTTGCTATATTGGCTTGGAATCAATCTCAGTATGATGTTGCGATCTTTTCGGTAGCAGTAGCAGGCGCTGTCCTTGGGTTCCTTGTCTTTAATGCGCATCCTGCAAAAGTATTTATGGGTGATACGGGATCGCTTGCTTTAGGCGGTGCCATAGTGGCCATTGCCATTTTAACGAAACTTGAGATTTTACTCGTCATTATTGGAGGAGTATTTGTTGTTGAAACGTTATCCGTTATCCTTCAAGTCATCTCCTTCAAAACAACTGGAAAAAGAATCTTTAAGATGAGCCCGCTTCACCACCACTATGAGTTAGTTGGCTGGTCTGAGTGGAGAGTAGTTGTCACCTTCTGGACAGCTGGTTTATTGCTTGCTGTTTTAGGAATTTACATCGAGGTGTGGTTATAATTGAATAGGATGCAAATGTTAAAAGACGAACATGTACTAGTACTAGGCCTTGCAAAAAGCGGATATGCGGCAGCCTCAATTCTTCACGAGCACGGAATAAACGTGACGGTCAATGACCAAAAAGCTTTTGAAGAAAACGAGCCTGCTCAGTTACTTTCTGAAAAGGGGATTGATGTCATTTGTGGCAGTCATCCTCTTCGTGTGTTCGACGATAAAGAAATTACGATTTTAATTAAGAACCCTGGAATTCCTTATGAGAATGTGATGGTCCAAGAGGCGCTTCGCCGAAAAATTCCAGTTTGGACTGAAATAGAATTGGCGTATCATTTGACCTCATCTCCTTTTATTGGGATTACCGGATCAAATGGAAAAACGACCACGACTACTTTGATTTATGAAATGTTGAAAAAAGACAGCCAAAAAACATTGGTAGCAGGTAATATCGGAACGGTCGCAAGTGAAGTTGCCGCGCGTGCAGCGGGCGATGAATGGATCGTAACTGAGCTCTCTTCATTTCAGTTAATGGGAACCGTTGAATTCAGACCTAAAATCAGCTTAATATTAAATATTTTTGACGCACATTTAGACTATCATCACACGCGTGAAGAATACGAAAAAGCAAAACAGAAAGTGTATGCACATCAACTGGAAGATGACATAGCTGTGGTTAACCTAGATGATCCATCTGTTGTCAAACTAGCAGAAGATTCGAAAGCGCAAAAAGTGTTTTTCTCAGTTAAAGAGCCGGTAGCACATGGAGCGTTTATTAAAGATGGTGCCATCTACTATATGAATGAACATGTCATTGACCTAAAGGATGTTGTTCTTCCTGGTGAGCATAACCAAGAAAATATTCTAGCAGCTATTTGTGTTGTAAAAAATGCAGGCTGCTCAAACGAAGCGATTGCACAAGTTCTTACTACATTTAGTGGAGTGAAGCATCGTTTGCAATTTGTGGAGACGATTCAAAATAGAAAATTTTATAATGACAGTAAAGCGACCAATATACTGGCAACAAGTAAAGCTTTGTCTGCCTTCAAGCAGCCGACCATTTTACTAGCAGGTGGACTGGATCGTGGCAATGAATTTGATGAATTAAAACCTTTTATGAAGAATGTAAAAGGAATGATTACATTTGGTGAGACTGCGCCTAAGTTTGTGAAGCTTGGTGAAGAGCTGGGAATACATCACGTAAAACATGTCGATAATGTTGAACAAGCAGTACCTGCGGCGTTTAGCATATCTGAAGAAGAAGACGTGATTTTATTGTCTCCGGCTTGTGCAAGTTGGGATCAGCATAAAACATTTGAAGAACGTGGAGACATGTTTGTAAACGCCGTGCATATGCTTAAATAAGGGCTTGTCTCTCATATGACTGACAGCCCAAATGAAATTATGCTTGGGGTGTCGGTCTCTTGACGAATAAGAAAACTTCTCCGGATTTTTTGCTTGTTGTCATTACGTTACTTTTATTGACGATTGGTTTAATTATGGTGTACAGCGCAAGTGCTGTGTGGGCATCGTATAAATTTGATGATTCGTTTTATTTTGCAAAAAGACAGCTTTTGTTTGCCGGAATCGGAGTTATCGCAATGTTTTTCATTATGCGGGTCGATTATTGGACGTGGCGGACTTGGTCAAAGATACTGATTGCAGTGTGTTTTCTCCTCCTCGTGCTTGTCTTGATTCCTGGTATCGGTATGGAGAGAAATGGTTCAAGAAGCTGGATTGGTGTCGGTGCGTTTAGTATTCAGCCCTCTGAATTTATGAAGCTTGCGATGATTGCGTTTCTTGCAAAATTCTTATCTGAAAAACAAAAGAATATCACATCCTTTCGTAAAGGTTTCGCCCCAGCACTAGGCATTGTGTTTTCTGCATTTGCCATCATTATGCTGCAGCCGGACCTAGGTACAGGAACGGTTATGGTTGGAACCTGTATTATTATGATATTTGTTTCAGGTGCGAGAATCGCTCACTTTATCTTTCTCGGTCTTTTAGGGCTTAGCGGATTTGCCGCACTTGTCTTATCAGCACCCTATCGAATAAAACGAATTACATCTTATTTAAATCCTTGGGAGGATCCACTTGGCAGCGGGTTTCAAATTATTCAATCCTTATACGCTGTCGGTCCAGGCGGTCTGTTTGGAATGGGGCTAGGTCAGAGTAGACAAAAATTCTTCTATTTGCCTGAGCCTCAAACAGACTTTATCTTTGCTATATTGTCTGAAGAACTTGGATTTATAGGTGGATCACTCATTTTGCTGCTCTTTAGTGTTCTATTGTGGAGAGGCATTAGAATAGCCCTCGGGGCACCAGATTTATATGGAAGTTTCTTGGCAGTGGGTATCATCTCAATGGTTGCCATTCAAGTAATGATTAATATCGCAGTTGTCACTGGTCTCATCCCTGTGACGGGCATCACACTGCCATTCTTAAGTTATGGCGGTTCATCACTGACATTAATGCTGATGGCAATTGGCGTACTTTTGAATGTAAGCAGGTATGCTAGATATTAATGTGCTGATAGTTCATGAAACCATATAGACTTTTATTTTGCAAAAGTATGAAAAAATGATTTGAAGAGTGAAAATGGCAGTTTCTGTTTCGAAAACATGATGATTGACTCTTCTTTACAGGTTTTGACGGAGCCCTGTTGTTTAAAACAGGGTTTATACTTTGTTCAGAGCAGAAAAAAATTGAGGGGAAATGGTATAATGCGTATAGTTATTAGTGGAGGCGGAACAGGCGGGCATATTTATCCTGCTCTAGCTTTTATTAAAGAAGTGAAAAGACTGCATCCTGATGTGGAATTTTTATATATTGGCACTGAGAATGGGCTTGAAAAGAAAATTGTAGAAAGAGAAAATATCCCTTTTAAATCAATTGAAATTTCAGGTTTTAAAAGAAAGCTTTCCTTTGATAATGTAAAAACAGTGATGAGGTTTCTAAAGGGCGTCCAAAAAAGTAAATCTTATTTAAAAGAATTTAAGCCGGATGCTGTTATTGGAACAGGTGGTTATGTGTGTGGTCCAGTTGTTTATGCTGCGTCTAAGCTAAAAATCCCAACGATCATTCACGAACAAAATAGCCTGCCAGGCATCACAAATAAGTTTCTGGCACGATATGTGAATAAAGTAGCCATCTGTTTTGAAGAAGCAAAGGAACACTTTCCTTCAGAAAAGGTTGTTTTTACGGGAAACCCAAGAGCCTCTGAAGTCGTCTCTATTAAAGAGGGAAAATCTCTTAAAGAGTTCGGGCTGGATGAGAAGAAAAAAACGGTTCTCATTTTTGGCGGGAGCAGAGGTGCAGCTCCAATCAATCGAGCAGTGATTGACATGCAAGATGAATTAAAGGCAAAGAACTATCAGCTTTTATATATTACAGGTGAGGTTCATTATGAAAAAGTGCTGAACGAATTAAAAGAAAAAGGTGAAGCACCGAATATGATCACAAAGCCTTTCTTGCATCAAATGCCGGAGTATTTAAAATCAATTGATGTCATTGTTGCAAGAGCGGGAGCCACAACGATTGCTGAAGTGACGGCACTTGGAATTCCGACCATCTTCATTCCAAGTCCATACGTGACCGCAAATCATCAGGAAATTAACGCAAGATCACTTGAAAAACATGATGCTGCGATCGTTTTAAGAGAATCAGAGCTTTCAGGAGATCGCTTGCTTCATGCAATTGATGAAATTGCTGGTAATGACGAGAAACTACATCAAATGAGCCGTTTAACAAAAGAACTCGGAGTACCAGATGCGGCCACACGTTTATATAATGTGTTAAAAGAAATTACGACTTCATGATGAATGATATGAGGTAAGGCGGAGGGTAATATGGAGAACTTGAAGAATGAATTATTAGAAGCGCAAGTTGGTAAAGTACTTGAAAACGAACCGCTTGCAAATCATACGACAATGAAAATAGGCGGACCGGCCGATCTATTAGTCATCCCTAAAGATGTCGATGCTGTCAAAACAATTATGGATCAGGTGAAAAAACATGATACTCAATGGACGGTCATTGGGAGAGGGTCCAATTTACTTGTTCTTGATAAAGGAATTCGCGGCGTCGTTTTAAAGCTGGGTGCTGGGCTTGATCACTTAACTGTCAATGATGAAGAGATTACAGTTGGCGGAGGCTATTCAGTTGTAAGACTTGCTACGTCTCTTAGTAAGCAGGGGTTGTCAGGATTGGAATTCGCAGCTGGTATTCCAGGTTCTATTGGTGGCGCTGTTTATATGAACGCAGGGGCACATGGATCTGACATCAGCAAGATTCTTGTGAAAGCGAGAGTCTTATTTGAAGATGGAACGATCGAGTGGTTAACTAATGAGCAAATGAACTTTAGCTATCGAACTTCTGTGCTTCAAAAGGAACGCCCTGGAATTGTTCTCGAAGCAGTGTTCAAGCTTAAACAGGACGAACGTGAGAAAATCACAAAGAAAATGCAGCAAAATAAAGATTATCGTAAGGAAACACAACCGTATAATAAACCATGCGCCGGCAGTATTTTTCGAAATCCATTACCTGAATATGCAGGACAGCTTGTAGAAAAGGCGAATTTAAAAGGATATCAGATTGGCGGGGCTAGAATTTCTGATATGCACGGAAACTTTATTGTCAACGCTGGTGGGGCGAAGGCTCAAGATGTGCTCGACTTAATTCAGTACATTCAAAAGAAAATCAAAGATGACTACAATGTAGAGATGCATACAGAAGTAGAAATTATTGGTGAAGCAAATTAAAGGCTACTACTTATGAATGATGGTATCACAGGAAAACAAACGGCATTTTTTCATGCCGTTTGTTTTCTAATCAATATGAGATAAAGAATGATCCAAAGGTGCGGACAAGCAGCTTTGAATGAGGTGAAGAGTATATATGCGGCCTGATCATGAAAATGAAAAGATCGTCAATATAGAAGAGCGAATCCCTAAAATTAAAGAACAAAGGAAGCAGAAAGCGAATCGGAGATTAATCTCTTTTATTTTGCTGTTTTTTATCATGGTTTTAATTATTGTCTATTTGCAAACACCAATCAGTAAAATTTCTTCTTTAACCATTACCGGTAATGAACATGTACCAACAAAACAGCTCGTTAAACTTTCGCAAATTAAAGAAGGCGAGACAGAGTTTTGGAATTTAAATAAAGATATGACAGCAGACCATATAAAGCAAAATAAATTGATTAAAAGTGTCAGTATTAAAAAACATTTCCCTAATAAGGTCAGTATTGCTGTCAAAGAGTATGCAAATATTGCGTATCTGCAAAAGGGACATTTTTATTATGAGCTTCTTGAAAACGGGACGGCTTTGCCAGATGAAGTAACGCCAAGTCACGCAGGACCTATTTTTGTCGATTGGGACAATAAAGAGAAATTGAAGCAAACAGTGAGAGCTCTGAATCAACTGCCGGCTTCTATTCAGGAACTAATCTCAGAAGTATATTACGTACCGACTAGCTCCAATCAATGGCTCGTTAAATTTTATATGAATGATGGAAACACCGTTATTGCATCAATTAAAACATTCGCAGATAAAATGACAACGTACCCTGCCATTGTCAAAGAGCTTTCGTCCTCTGAGAAAGGTACGATTCATATGGAAGTAGCTACGTATTTTGAAGCTTTTAAATCTAAGAAAAAGGAAGATGAACGTTGAGAGGCAAAACCGTCATATTCTCAATTGTAATGCTTGTTCTTGGATTTCTGATTTCTTTTTCATACCAATATACGAAGCAGCATCGAGCAGATGTCAATCGAACAGAACAATGGAAAAAAGAATATTCTTTGAAAAGTCAGCTAACAAAGCAAGAAAAGGCGAATCAAAAACTTGAAAAAGAACTTTATCGTCTTCAATCAAAGGTTCAAGCAACAGAGTTTGGTTTGAAAAATGAAAAAGAGCAGTATTTTAATGTTTTGGAAGATGTTGAGAAATACAGAATGTTTACAGGAGAAATAGGTGTAAAAGGGAAAGGGGTAAAAGTATCTCTTGAAGATGCATCTTATATCCCGAGTGGACAAAATGTCAATAATTACATTGTGCATGAGAGCCACATTTTCCATGTGATAAACGAACTATTTATATCAGGGGCATCTGCTGTAGCTATAAACGGACAAAGAATCACACACCAATCATACATACATTGTAACGGTCCAGTCGTCACGGTTGATGGTGTTCAACATCCAGCACCATTTGTCATTTCTGCTATTGGAGATCCAGCTGTTTTGATTCCTGCATTAAACATTGCAGGCGGGGTGGTTGATCAGCTGACAAGTGATCATATTTCCATGACGATTGAAAAGAAGGATATTCGTATGAATCCTCTTCTAAGAAACAAAGATTAAATGTGAAAAGGTGAGTGGTGTTGAGGAAAAAGAAGCCATTACTTAGTTTGACAGTCCTGATGGTCATATTTGGCATCATGGTCTCGATCCAGTTTAACTCTCTACAAAAGCCTAAAGTTCGCGATACTCGAGACGTTTGGGAATTAAGAGAGGATTTATCTGCATCTCAAAGTAAGGAACTGGATTTGTTGAAAGAAATTGATAAATATGATGAAATGCTAAAAAAGTATGGCAACCAAGAAGATCAATCCAAAGAAGCACAATTAACAAAAACGTTGAAGGATTTGAAAGAAAAGGCTGGTTTTACAGAGGTAACGGGTGAAGGAGTTGAAATAGAAATTACTCAGCTTTTTTCTAAGGAACTTACCGGAGAAGAAGTCAAAAATATACCACCTGATCTTCTGAAAAAATTAATCAACGAAGCCAATATGTTTGGGGCAAAACATATTTCCATTAATGAACACCGGGTGATTAACACCAGTGTTATTCGAGATATTAATGGTACGACGAAAATGGATGGTTACAGCATAGATGGTGATACAGTCACGATTAAGATGGTCAGCGAGCAGGCCGATAAATTATACAGCCGTTTAAATGTATCAGATATTGGTGATTTGTTTGCTCAGGAAAATTTCAGTTTGAGTATTAGACCGCCGAAGAAAAAAATTCATTTAAAAGCATTTGACGGTACAATTCAATTAAATGAATTGAAGCCTCTTGACGATGTAAAGGAGGGAAAATCTTAATGTGGCTTCCTGTACTTGGTTTAATCATAGGAGTTGCGATCGGTTTCTTAACGAATTTTACGATACCGAATGAGTATTCTAACTATCTTTCCCTCGCTGTACTTGCTGCGCTTGATACATTGATTGGTGGAATCAGAGCACATCTGCAAGGGGCATACGATGAACTAGTGTTTGTATCAGGTTTCTTCTTTAATATTATACTCGCAATAAGTTTAGCTTTTCTGGGCGTCCATCTTGGTGTAGACTTGTATTTAGTCGGAATGTTTGCATTCGGTGTTAGATTGTTTCAAAATATCGCCGTTATTCGAAGAATTCTACTAACAAAATGGACAATTTCTAGAGAAAAAAAGAAAAAAAGTGAGTCATAAAAAAGGATATACATATGATGTAACGAATATTTTCAGTAATCCTAATAAAAAATGTTGATTTTTTAAGTTTTGTTACACACTTGTAAAAACACATTCATTGTATTGTTGTTCAGCAAATAATAGAATAGAAAGTATTGATATGTGAGGAGGTGCCATAGAATGAACAACAATGAAATTTACGTCAGCCTTGACATCGGTACATCCAATATAAAAGTCATCGTCGGAGAAATGGCGGATGATTCGCTTAACATTATAGGTGTTGGAAATGTCCCTTCAGAGGGGTTAAAAAAAGGATCGATTGTTGATATAGATGAAACAGTTCATTCTATTAGACAAGCATTTGAACAGGCTGAGAGAATGGTAGGTTTCCCTTTACAAAAGGCGATAGTCGGAATTAACGGAAACCACATTCATATTCAGAATACGAGCGGCGTTGTCGCAGTGTCTAGTGAAAATAAAGAAATACATGCTGAAGATGTGAGACGTGTCTTGGATGCTGCACAGGTAGTATCTATTCCGCAAGAACATCTCGTAGTAGACGTCATTCCGAGACAATTTATCGTCGACGGAAGAGATGAGATCACAGATCCGAAAAAAATGCTAGGTGTACGGCTAGAAGTGGATGGATCGTTAATCACTGGTTCTAAAACGATTCTACATAACTGGCTCCGATGTGTAGAGCGGGCTGGTATTGAAATTATGGATATTTGCTTGCAACCACTTGCATCGGGTTCAGCAGCGTTATCGAAAGATGAAAAAAATCTAGGGGTAGCTCTTGTCGATATTGGGGGCGGCTCTACTACGATATCCGTATTTGAAAACGGGCATCTCTATTCTACTCACAGTATCCCATTGGGCGGAGAGAACATTACAAAAGATTTGTCTATAGGACTTAGAACTTCCACTGAAGAAGCTGAACGAATCAAAAAGCAATTTGGGCATGCATTCTATGATGAGGCATCGTCTGAGGAGACATTTGAAGTTTCCGTCATCGGTACGGACCAAAAACAGACGTATACACAACTTGAAGCAGCCAATATCATCGAAGCGCGATTGGAAGAGATTCTGCTTTTTGTGGCAGAGGAATTACGCAATATGGGTGTCCATGATTTGCCTGGCGGATTCGTTCTAACAGGTGGACAGGCAGCTATACCAGGTATCCTTTCTCTGGCACAAACGGTCCTACAAAACAATGTAAGAATCGCAAGTCCTAATTATATTGGGGTCAGGGAACCTCAATATATGACAGGAGTGGGCTTGATCCATTTTGCTTATCGCAATGCAAAGATTCAGGGCAGACAGGTTGGATTCCAAATGCCGGATGAAGCATTTCATGAAGTAGGCGCGTCCATGGAGCCGGTTTCTTCTACACCACAAGTAAAAGAAGCTCAGCCAAGACCGAAAGTGAAACAAAAAGCGCAACAAGAGACAAATAAAAAACCGGGCAAAATGAAAAAACTATTTAATATGTTCTGGGAATAGAACTAGATTTTCGACGGATTAGGAGGATTCAGCATGTTGGAGTTTGAAACAAATATAGACGGCCTAGCATCAATTAAAGTAATCGGTGTAGGTGGCGGCGGAAATAACGCAGTCAACCGAATGATTGAAAATGACGTACAGGGTGTCGATTTTATTGCAGTGAATACAGATGCACAGGCGTTAAACTTATCAAAAGCAGAAACAAAAATGCAAATCGGTGCTAAGCTGACAAGAGGGCTTGGAGCAGGTGCGAATCCTGAAGTCGGTAAAAAAGCTGCTGAAGAAAGCAAAGAACAAATTGAAGAAGTCCTAAAAGGCGCTGACATGGTCTTTGTGACAGCCGGTATGGGCGGTGGAACTGGTACGGGTGCTGCACCTGTCATTGCGAAAATCGCAAAAGATTCAGGAGCCTTGACAGTTGGAGTTGTGACTCGTCCTTTCACATTTGAAGGAAGAAAGCGTCAGCTTCAAGCAGTTGAAGGGATTGCTTCTATGAAAGAAGCAGTTGATACGTTAATCGTGATTCCAAACGATCGCCTGCTTGAAATTGTCGATAAAAACACGCCAATGCTTGAAGCATTCCGTGCAGCAGATAACGTGTTAAGACAAGGTGTTCAAGGGATCTCAGATCTCATTGCAACACCAGGTTTAATTAATCTTGACTTTGCTGACGTGAAAACGATCATGTCTAACAAAGGTTCAGCTCTTATGGGAATTGGTGTCGCAACAGGCGAAAACCGTGCTGCTGAAGCAGCGAAAAAAGCCATTTCTTCACCACTTCTTGAAACAGCGATTGATGGAGCACAAGGTGTTATCATGAATATTACTGGTGGTACGAACCTTAGTCTTTATGAGGTACAAGAAGCAGCGGATATTGTTGCATCAGCCTCTGATGAAGATGTCAACATGATCTTTGGATCTGTCATTAATGATAACTTGAAGGATGAAATTGTGGTCACAGTCATCGCAACCGGTTTTATTGAGCAAGAGCCGGAAGTGACAAAACCTCAAAGAAATCCATTAGGACAAGGATTAAAGCAGAATCAATCTATTCCACAAAAGCGTGAAGTAAAACGTGAGGAACATCAACAAACATCATCACAACCAAGACAAAATACACAGTCAAGTGATGATACATTGGATATCCCAACGTTCTTACGTAACCGCAACAAACGATAAGCAAGCACGATTCATCCCCTTCCTTTGGAAGGGGTTTTTTTATGTCTGCATGGTGAAAAGATCCTGAGTCTGATTGATATAAAAGTCTTGTTTCTGCGTGTTATTTGGATCTATCGTATGTGTTTTGGCTTGAGTTTTTTAAGTCAAAAGAATCATTTTTAATTCCCTTTACAAAAAACGACAAAATGTTGAACTTTATTTGACTACATTAATGAGAACACCATGAATCTTGTCATGATCAAAAAGAAGGGGGAGGGGCAGGGTACACACTGTTTGACCATTTGAGGAGGAGGGATTTTATTGAAAGTGAAGTTTCGCAAAACCGCCGTCTATCGTTTCATGAGTCTTTTGGTGATTGGTACTTTAACGATGACAAGCTTTGGGATGGTTCAAGCAAAATCGACTTCTACCTCATATCAGGAGGAAGCCGTTTCCTCTAAGACAACAAAAGCCAAGATTTCTTCGAGATTAAAGAAGCAGTTTCAAAAGGAAGATAAGGTGACCTTCTTAGTCAAAATGAAGGAACAAACGAATGTACAAAAAGTAGCAAAAGAAGCTGTATCAAAAGCAAAAAAACAAAAATTAACCGCGGCTAAAACGCAGTACACAAAAAGATCAGCCGTTGTATCTGAGCTGAGAGCAACATCTGATGAAACGCAGCAAGCGCTCCTAGCGTATTTACAAAAGGAAAAAAAGAATAAGCAAGTGAAAGATATTCATTCCTACTATATTGTGAATGGTCTAGCTGTGACGGCAACAAAAGAAGTGATGGAAAAGGTTGCTTCTTTTCCAGAAGTAGCTCAAGTGCTACCGAATGAAACACGTCAACTTCATCGTCCTGTTGATTTGAAGCATTCTAAGCCAAACAAACAAATCAAAGCAGTAGATGGAGTTGAATGGAATATTGCTCAGGTGCATGCACCAGAAGCGTGGGATTTAGGCTATGACGGGACTGGAACCGTTGTAGCAAGTATTGATACAGGTGTCGAATGGGATCATCCTGCGCTAAAAGAAAAATACCGCGGGTTTGACCCTGCTCGTCCGAACGAACCATCTCATGAACTGAATTGGTATGATGCCACGACAGGATCTGAAGTCCCTTATGATGACTTGGAGCATGGGACCCATGTGACAGGCACAATGGTTGGTTCTGAGCCAGATGGAAAGAATCAAATTGGGGTCGCACCGGGAGCAGAATGGATTGCAGTGAAAGCTTTTTCAGAAGATGGCGGTACAGATGCTGATCTGTTAGATGCCGGTGAGTGGATTTTAGCACCGAAAGATAAAAACGGAAATCCTCACCCAGAAAAGGCACCTGATGTTGTGAATAATTCGTGGGGCGGCGGGCCAGGTCTTGATGATTGGTATAAAGATGTAGTGAATGCTTGGAGAGCAGCAGACATCTTTCCAGAATTTTCAGCGGGTAATACCGATTTATTCAATCCAGGCGGCGCGGGTTCGATTGCAAATCCCGCTAACTATCAAGAAGCCTTTGCTACAGGCGCAACAGATCAGGACAACAAGTTAGGGTCTTTCTCCCTTCAGGGTCCTTCTCCATATGGCGTAATGAAACCAGATATTGCGGCTCCAGGAGTAAACATTCGCTCTTCGATCCCGGGAAAAGGATATGAGGATGGGTGGAATGGTACATCGATGGCAGGTCCGCATGTCTCGGCTGTTGCTCTTCTTCTCCGCCAAGTGCAATCAGACCTTTCTGTTGATGAAATTCAGCAAATTCTCATTGAGACAGCGAAACCACTGACAGATCAGCAATTTCCTGAATCCCCTAACAACGGCTATGGGGCAGGGTTAGTTGATGCAAGAGAGGCGATTACTGCTTTAACCAATGGAATCGGTACGATTGAAGGCCAAGTGACAAAAGAGGGAGAAGATACAGAACCACCTGTTTTTTCACATAAAGGTCCGAATGAAATTTTTACTGCAACGCCAACCCCATTGACCATCACTGCAGAAGATGGGATAGCAGTGACAAATGTTTCCTTGACTTATCGAGTAGATCAAGGTGAATGGGAGACGCTGAAAGCCAACCGCACGGATGGAAATCATTTAAAAGGAACCTATACGGTGCAGCTCCCTGAACTCGAGGGGGAAAACGTGACGTACCGATGGATTGTGAAAGATTTTGGAGAAAATGAAGCGGCATCAGATCCTTATACACTTCCAATTAAAACATCCATCACCACTGGCTACTCACAAGATTTTGAAGCATGGCCAAGTGGATGGTTCAGTGGTGGAACAAAAGATCCGTGGCAGTGGGGAATACCGTCCACTGGTCCAAAACAAGCATTTAGCGGGGAACATGTCTACGCCACCAATTTAGACAGTCCTTATGAAAATAAAACGGACGCCAATTTGTCTATGCCGCTCATTGCTGTACCAGATTCAGGTTCTTCCTACCTGCAATATCAATACTGGCATGATCTCGAAGCCAATTATGATTATGTGCATGTCTATGTACAGCCAGAGGGTGAAGACGCCGTTCAAGCGACAGCTTATACGGGAAAAACAAATGCGTGGACAGCAGGCGAAGTTGATTTATCTGCTTATAAAGGTCAAAAAGTGAGAGTCCTGTTTCAGATAAGAACAGATGGCAGTGTCACAAAAGATGGCTTTTATTTAGATGATGTGAAAATCACAGATGAGGCTTTGTCTCAACAAGCCAAGAACCAGCTGGGTGTGATCAAAAAAGAAAAATCCACAAGCCAGAATAAAAAATCAGTTGATCCAAAAAAGGCAAAGCCTGCTAAAGTAAAAAATAAACATGTACAAATTCAAAAGCAAAACAGTCATGATGCTCCGTCTATTCAAGCTCTTCCAATGAGAGCGCAAATCAGTGTTCTAGAAAGCGGAAAATCAACTTCCACCGATGAAGCGACAGGGAAATATCAGCTGTCTCAAGGAGCAGGAGAATGGACAGTGAAAGCGGAAGCTTACGGCTTTGAATCACGGTCCCAAAAAGTCAAAGTGGCATCAAAAGAAACAGCAGAAGCGAATTTCTCCTTACAGCCGCTAGAGAAACGAACGATCTCCGGCACGGTCGTCAATGAAACAACTGGTGAAAAGGTGAAGAATGCAACTGTTTATCTTGTGGAGGACGCAAAAATTGAGCCGGTGAAAACAGATGAATCCGGTGAATTTTCTCTAGAGGCATTAAGCGGTGTCTATACAGTCAAAATTTTTGCAAAAGGGTTTAAAGGCTATACGTTTACAGCGGATGTGACGGAAAAGCCGCTTGAAAAGTCAGTGAAACTTGAGCCTTTTATCGGTTTTCCGGGAGAGATTGGCTATGATGATGGAACGGCTGAAAATGCACGGGCTTTCTACGATCCTGGCAATGGTTGGGCTGTGAAGTTTTCATTAGAAAAAGGAAAGAAACAAGCACAAGTCACAGGTGGCCTTTTCCGGTTTTGGACATCAGAATGGCCAGCTCCTGGAGGCGATGAATTTGCTGTTGAAGTATATGATGCTTCTGGGAAGGGTGGCGCACCAGGTGAGAAAATCGCAGGACCTTTAAAAGCAAATGCACTGCGTAATGGTGAATGGACAAAAGTAGATTTAGAAGATCAAGCCATTACAGTGGATGGCGATTTCTATCTTGTTTATATTCAAACGAAAAAGAATACCGAATCTCCGGGACTTGCCACAGATGAAGATGGCCCTAATGCTGAAAGAAGCTGGCAGCTGACGAGCGGTGCTTTTTCTCCTTCTCCGAAAGAAGAGGGGAATTATATGATTCGTGCGCTCGTAAACTATGAAGCAGATGTACCAGAAATCACTTCTCCAAAGGCAGGAACCATTACAAATCAAGGTGAATTGACGATTGAAGGCACGGCCTCTCCGGGTCTCGATGTGGCCATTTATCAAAATGATGAAGAGGTGGCCAAAGTCAAATCAGATGAGTCGGGTACTTTCAAAGAAAATGTATCTGTTCCAAGTGGAGAGCATGTCTTCACGGCGGCGACTGTAACGGATAAAGGCTCAACAAAACATTCCAAGCCAGTCAAGGTGATCATCGATCAAACAGCACCGACGTTGACCATTGATACACCGAAAAAAGGTGACAAGTCTAATAGAGAATCACTCACGGTGGAAGGGAAAGTAGCGGATGATTATCTAGACCAAGTCACAGTCAATGGAAAAAAAGCGACCGTAAAGGATGGGGCATATTCTGCAAGGGTGCTACTTGAAAATGGGAAAAATACAATCAAAGTGACAGCAAAAGATGCGGCTGGAAACAAAACGACTAAAAAGGTCGACATCGATGTACAATATGATGCACCTGTCATTTCTGAATTAACGCCAAAAGAGAATATGAATCTATCATCAGGTGAATCGGTTAAGATTTCATTTAAAAGCAGGGAAAAGCTAGATGCCACCTTTGTTCTTCATATGCCGCTGACAAATGCTAGATCAAAACTTCAAAACACAACTGAACTGCCGATTCGTGAAGTAGCACCGGGAACGTATGAAGGCTATTGGACGGCGACATCTATTGCAAAAGCAAAAGGTGCAGTGATTGAAGTCATTGTCAAAGATGATTATGGAAATGTCACAAGACAGAAGGCAGAAGGAACACTCACCATCAATGAGAAAGAATGACAGCGAAAAAGACACGACTCTTCGGAGCGTGTCTTTTTTTGTGCAATTGATAGAGGAGACACTTGTCCAACAAATCATTCCGATGTTCTTTCTGTTTCATACCTCGACAAAAACGATAACAATCCACCAAAAGTTCTCTATCATCCCCTACAAGAATTGACAGACTTCCATCCGATGACTGTTTTATACTGGTACAAACAAGTGCAAGTACTGCTTTTGATTCTTTGTTTCAGATGAAAGGAGCAGAAGGTGGTCATTTATTTAGATGTCATTTGGCTGTTAAACTTTTGTTTTGATCTATTGCTGCTCTTACTCACGGCATTTATTCTCAAACGACAAGTGAAAAAAAGGCGATATATGTTAGGAGCTCTCATTGGATCGAGCATTGTTCTCTTGCTCTTTACGCCATTTGCAATGATTGTGTCGCACCCTTTAGGCAAACTGCTTTTTTCTGTCTTGATCGTGCTTGGAACCTTTGGCTTTCAAAGATTTCGTTCCTTTTTTCAAAACCTGTTTGCTTTTTACTTTGTCACATTTTTGATGGGAGGGGGCATGATCGGGGTTCATTCGTTTTTGCAGACAAATACAGTCATTCAAGATGGACTGCTTATTTCACAAAATGATGGATTTGGTGATCCCATTAGCTGGCTTTTTGTTCTCACTGGCTTTCCGGCCATTTGGCTGTTTTCAAAGAAACGATTAGGAGAGGTTGGTGCGAAAAAAAGACAATATGACGAACAAGTACTTGTGGAGATACACATTCAAGGAGAAACGATCCGCTTAAATGGTCTGGTCGATTCTGGAAATCAGCTGTATGATCCATTGACGAAAACACCTGTCATGATCGTCCAGCTCGATCAGCTCACATCTATTTTCGGAGAGCCATTTATAGAAAAAATGAAACAGTTTCATCCTGTTGAAGTGATGCAAAAGCTTGATGACCATTTTCCGCTGCTTGATCGTTTAAGACTCGTTCCATATCGCGCAGTCGGTCATGATCACGGGTTTCTACTATGCTTTAAACCAGATACGGTCGTCCTTTATACAAAAACGCATATGATCCAGCCAGCGAAGTGTTTTGTTGGGATGAGTCTAAGTGGATTATCAGCAGATCAGGAATTTCAATCCATCATTCATCCAGAGATGTTAGACGGAAAAATGATACAAGGGGTATCGTAGTTTTTTTGTGATGTCTTTTATCTTACGAAGTCAACTGGATATTTAGAAGGGAGAAGAAGATGAAAAAATTAAAATTTAAACTCACTTACTACTGGTATAAACTCCTCATGAAGCTAGGGCTAAAGAGTGATGAGATTTATTATATTGGTGGAAGTGAGGCACTGCCTCCGCCATTATCAAAGGATGAAGAACAAGAATTGCTCGTTAAATTACCAAAAGGTGATCAAACAGCACGAGCCATTTTGATTGAAAGAAACTTGCGATTGGTCGTTTATATCGCAAGAAAATTTGAAAACACAGGCATTAACATTGAGGATTTGATTAGTATCGGAACGATAGGCCTCATAAAGGCAGTAAATACGTTTAATCCAGAAAAAAAGATCAAACTGGCCACATATGCGTCTAGATGTATTGAAAATGAGATTTTGATGTATTTGCGTCGAAATAATAAAATCCGTTCAGAAGTATCGTTTGATGAGCCGCTTAACATTGACTGGGACGGCAATGAATTGCTTTTATCAGATGTACTTGGGACAGATGATGATATTATCACCCGGGATATTGAAGCAAATGTCGATAAAAAATTACTGAAAAAAGCGTTAGAACAATTAAACGATCGTGAAAAACAGATTATGGAACTACGATTCGGTTTAGTTGGTGGTGAAGAAAAGACCCAAAAAGATGTTGCCGACATGCTTGGTATTTCTCAGTCCTATATTTCAAGGCTCGAAAAAAGAATTATTAAACGATTGCAAAAAGAATTTAATAAGATGGTCTAAAAAAATTTTTTTGAAAGCTTTATCCCTGTACTGTCAAAGGGATCACCATTTTTTCACATCTCTCTCGTTATAGACCGTGCATATTTTTCCATCCCACGGAGATACTGAACTTTGTACAACAGCTCCTGTAGGGAGGGAAAAAAGTGTCCAGAAATAAAGTGGAAATCTGCGGAGTCGACACCTCCAAACTGCCTGTTCTGAAAAACGACGAGATGAGAAAATTATTCAGACAGCTGCAAGATGAAGGTGACGATACAGCAAGAGAAAAGCTAGTCAATGGCAATTTGCGGTTGGTTTTAAGTGTGATTCAGCGTTTTAACAACAGAGGCGAGTATGTTGATGATCTCTTCCAAGTAGGCTGTATCGGATTAATGAAATCAATTGATAATTTTGATTTAAGCCACAATGTCAGATTTTCAACTTATGCGGTCCCTATGATCATAGGAGAAATCCGTCGATACTTGCGCGATAACAACCCTATCCGGGTGTCTCGTTCACTAAGAGATATTGCCTATAAGGCGCTTCAAGTCCGTGAGAGACTGATTAGTGAGACAAGCAAGGAACCAACGGCAGAAGACATTGCCAAAGTGTTAGAAGTCCCTCATGAGGAAATTGTTTTTGCCCTAGATGCCATTCAAGATCCTGTTTCTTTGTTTGAACCGATTTATAATGACGGAGGAGATCCGATTTATGTGATGGATCAAATTAGTGATGAACGGAACAAAGATACACAATGGGTAGAAGAATTGGCCTTAAAAGAGGGAATGCGCAGATTGAATGATCGAGAAAAAATGATCCTTCGTAAACGCTTCTTCCAAGGCAAAACACAAATGGAAGTGGCAGAAGAAATCGGTATTTCTCAAGCACAAGTATCAAGGCTTGAAAAAGCAGCAATCAAACAAATGAATAAAAATATTTTTTAAAGCCGCCGCTAATGTGCGGCTTTTTTCATTCTTTTTAGAGAACCCATCTCTAGTATTGACTCTGTTATTTTTTTCATTTAATCTGTTTTTAACAAATGTTATTTGAAATATCATTTGTGAGGGAATAGAGAAGCGGAAAGAAGGGTTATTATGACATTCCATGATGAAAGAAGGCTGCTCATTAAGGTTGCGCATATGTACTATGAAGAAGGCGCCACTCAATCTAAAATTGCAGAAGCTGTTGGGGTTAGCCGTTCGCTCATATCGAAATATTTGGCAAAAGCACGTGAAGCAGGAATCGTGGAAATCATTATTCATGATGAAGTGAATCAACAATATGGTTCGTTAGAAAGAAAAATAGAGCGGAAATACGGGCTGCGAGAAGTCGTGTGTGTGGAATCTCTCAGTCAAGAAACAACAAAAAGTCGAATAGGAGCTGCGGCTGCGGGCTTTTTATTAAAAGTCATGAAGGATGGACAAGTCATCGGTTTTTCATCAGGGACAACCTTGCATGAAATGGCGAAAGCGCTTACGTCTGTTCAGCATTTTCCGTCTGTGACATTTGTTCCGCTAGTCGGAGGCGTCGGAAATGAAGATGTTGATATTCATGCCAACTATATTATTGGAAGATGCTCAGAAGCACTCAAATCCAAATGTGAGTTTTTACATGTGCCTGTCATGCTTGATACGAAAGAAGCGAAAGATGTACTCATTAGACAGCCGTCGATCAAAAAAGTCATTGAATTAGGAGAATCATCAAATATCGCGGTCGTAGGAATAGGCGGGGTTCCGCAACATTCAACGATGGTGAAATCCTATATGACAAGTGGTGAGGAAGATATCCTGCAAGCGAAAGATGTCGCGGGTGACATTTGTTATAACTTTATTGATCATAAAGGTGAAGTGTATCCGCATCCGTGGAACGACCGGGTAATGGGGATCAGTCCTCAAAAACTGAAAGAGATCCCGCTTGTGATTGGTGTCGCTGGAGGAGAAGAAAAAATTGAAGCGATCAGGGCGGCGTTAGAAGGTGGATTAATTCATGTGTTAATTACAGATGAACAAACCGGAGATGCCCTATTAAAGTAACTACCTAAGCCGATTAGGTAGTTTTTTTGAGTCTTTAGACTCAAAAAGATTGAAAATTTTATCGATTTTATCTTGACACAAAGTTGACACATCATATAAACTAAGTTCATAACAAATGATAAATAAAATAACAAATGTTACAAGAAACAGATTTTTGTTAATTTTTATAACATTTGTTAAAAGTTTCAGATTATTTTTCTAGCAATCTATTGTGAAGCAAGAAAACCTGAAAGGATGATTTAGATGTCAATTTATCAACAATTGTTAGCACGAGAACGCAGCGGAGATCCAATCAAAGTTGGGATTATCGGGGCAGGCCAAATGGGGTTTGGACTCATTTCACAAATTTCTAAAATTCCAGGCATGATTGTCGCAGGTGTTTGTGATATTCATCTTAGTGCAGCTGAGAAAGCAGCGAATTTTTACAAGCAACATGCGAAACCACATCAAATGGTCGTCACAAATGATTACAGAAAAGTGATTCAATCAGATTCCGTGGAAGTCGTTGTGGATGCAACAGGTGTTCCAGAGGTCGGAGCAAACATTTCTTTGGAAGCGCTTAATTCAAAAAAACATCTAGTTCTTTTAAATGTAGAAGTCGATATTACGATCGGTTTGGTCATGCATAAATTATTCACGAATGCAGGTCTTGTTTACTCTGGATCAGCTGGAGATGAACCAGCAGCAACGCTAGAACTATATGAATTTGCAAAAACAATGGGGCTTGAAGTATTGGTTGCTGGGAAAGGTAAGAACAACCCATTCTTCCCAGAAGCAAACCCAGATACGTGTAAAGCTGAAGCAGATAGTAAACATATGAGTGCCCACATGCTGGCAGCATTCCAAGACGGAACAAAAACGATGGCAGAAATGAACCTATTAAGTAATGCAACAGGACTTTTGCCTGATAAAGTCGGCATGCACGGAGTAGAAGCGAATTTAGAAAATGTAGCAGATAAATTAAATCAAAAACAGCAAGGCGGCGTACTGGATAACTTCGGAGTCGTTGAATATGTAAACGGACTGGCACCAGGTGTCTTTGTCATCGTCAAGAGTGATCTTGAGCCAGTAGATGAAGAGCTTCGTTACTTAAAAGTTGGAAAAGGTCCTCACTACACACTGTATCGTCCTTTCCACTTAGCAAGCCTTGAAACACCAGTGACGATCGCAAAAGCAGTCTTACAACACGATTCTTCAATCCATCCAATTGGTGTACCAGTATCAGAAACTGTCGCTGTGGCGAAAAGAGATATTAAAGCAGGAGAAACACTTGATGGTATTGGCGGATACTCCGTAAGAGGTGTACTTGAAACACATCAAGACATGAAAGCGAACGGCCACATCCCAATTGGCTTAATCAGCGGAAAAGTGGTAGCGAAAAAAGATATCAAATTGGGGCAATTCCTATCTCATGATGATGTAGAACTTGATGCAAACACAACGGTCTGGAAGCTGCGTTCATTACAAGATCACTTATTTCAATCATAAGGACGTGAGGCTATGGAAAAATTAGCAATCGTACTTTGTATCATTCTGATTGTGCAATATGGTTTATCGTTTATTCAAATCAAGTACTACCGCAAAAGCATGGATTCACTGATTGACGACTATAAAGGGAAACAAGGCTATCACTTGTTTTCAGGAATGGAGCGGCGCAAATTTGGTCCTGGAGCCATTGCGCTCATCATTGTCGATGAATCATACATCATTCAAAAGTGTCATGTGCTGGGCGGCGTCTCGATTTTGTCTAAATTTAAGGAACTGCCTTCCTATGAAGGAAAACATGTGGGGGCTGTGCTTGATGAGCATCACATGATGAAACAAACATTGAAAAAGCGCAAAAGGGGACCAGCTGTCATGCAAGCACTTTCCATGGCAGCGGAGCAGGCGCTTGTCTCGATTTCTAAAAAAAATATAACAAATGTGAACTAAGAAAGGGGAGATGAAACATGGAATGGATTCAATGGTTTGGAGAGCACTTTATCGGGATGTTTGAAGCCGGCGGAAAGCAGTTCATGGGTCTTGTTACAGGTATCGTTCCAACGCTTGTTGTGTTACTTACTTTCACTTATGCTGTCATGAAGTTTATTGGAGAAGAGCGAGTGAATAGAGCGATTCAGTTTGCAGCGAAATATACCATTTTGCGTTATACGTTAATGCCGATCTTATCCGTTCTTATTTTGACAAACCCAATGGCTTATACGTTTGGCCGCTTCTTACCTGAAAAACAAAAACCAGCATTCTATGATTCAGCTGTTTCATTTGTTCATCCGGTAACATCACTGTTCCCGTATGCCAACGCAGGAGAGCTGTTTGTCTACTTAGGAATTGCGAACGGGATTAAAGAAGCTGGATACTCTATGTCAGAGCTGGCTGTTCGTTACTTCTTAGTCGGGATCGTTGTCATTTTACTTCGCGGAATCATTACGGAATGGATCACAAAGTACTTAGCAGGAAAAATGAAAGCGAATTCACAATAGGGGAGGGTTAGACATGACAAACCACAAAGTATTTGTTGCAAAAGGTGCTGGCGGATGGGGAAAAGGATTAGAGCTTGAACCAACCGGTAAAAGAAGAAAGGTCGTTTCCATTACAGGAGGAGGCATTCACCCAGTTGCACGTAAAATTGCAGAAATGACAGGGACAGAAGCATGTGATGGCTTTAAAAATTCTATACCAGAAGATGAAATGATGTGTGTTGTCATTGACTGCGGAGGAACAGCGCGAATCGGACTTTATCCAATGAAACGCATTCCAACTGTCGATGTGCTGGCATCCTCTCCTTCTGGACCGCTTGCAAAACACATTACAGAGGATATCTTCGTATCAGGTGTCACAGAAAAAGATATTTCCTTTGCGGAAGCATCTGATAGTGAAGGGAATGTAGAAGGTCAAGAAAGCAGCGGCCCAATTGACAAAGAAAATTTCAAAGAAACCTATTCAAAATTGAAAGAGGAAAATATCGAACGTCAAGAAAAAGGGAATTTCCTCATGAGATTCTCAAGAGGAATCGGAAAAGTAACCGGCACATTCTATCAAGCTGGTCGTGATTCTGTTGATATGCTCCTTAAAAACATTATTCCATTCATGGCCTTTGTCAGTATGTTAATTGGAATTATCAATTATACAAAAATCGGTGATCTGATTGCCCATTTCCTTTCACCTTTGGCAGGATCTTTATGGGGGCTCTTACTGCTCGTTGTTGTCTGTACCTTACCGTTCCTATCGCCTGTCTTAGGACCTGGGGCAGTCATCGCACAAGTCATCGGTGTACTGATTGGTAGTCAAATTGCACTAGGAAACATTCCGCCTCAATTTGCTCTTCCAGCACTGTTTGCGATCAACGGTCAAGTAGGGTGTGACTTTATCCCGGTTGGGCTATCACTTGGTGAAGCAAAGCCGGAAACGGTACAATATGGGGTACCAGCTGTTTTGTATAGCCGTCTCATTACAGGCGTTCTATCTGTTGTGATCGCATACGTTGCCAGCTTCGGTATGTATTAAACGTATTAAAGGAGGAATCGAGATACATGGTAACACAATCTGTCGTAAAAGAAATTGGGATCTTAGTCCCGCAGTTTAAAGAAGATAAGCTGATTGTTTTATTTGGACCAGCAGCGCCGCAGGAATTAAGAGATATGTCTGTCATTCATGAGTTTGAACACTTAGAAGAAGAGCCGCTGAAATTAGGCGGAACGATTCAAGTGGGCGACCAAACGTATACCATTACTGCTTTAGGCAATAAAGCAAATGACAACTTTAAGGAACTCGGCCATATTTCGATCTACTTCCAAGAGCCGTTTGATGATGTATTACCGGGAGCTGTCTTTGCATCCCCGCATACGTTTCCTGATATTAAAGAAGGCGTGCGAATTGAAATTTCGTAACCATGCAAAAAAGCTGTTCCTTTTAGGGAGCAGCTTTTTTGCGTTAGGTTTACTGATTGAAACATTTGCGATATGCTGTAGACGTTATTATTTGTATATTCAGAATTTTTATTCAGGGGGAAAAGATCGTGTCGCTTGACTTGAAGGATGTTTCTTTAAAACGAAATGGAAAATGGCTGCTTCGTTCTATTGACTGGCAGGTGAAAGACCAGGAACACTGGGTGCTTTATGGTTTAAATGGTGCTGGGAAAACGGCTTTATTAAATATGCTTTGCTCATATTATTTTCCAACGTCAGGTGAGATGACGGTGTTAGGCCATGTGTTTGGCAAGGAAGCGCTTGGTGAAAAACTAAGGAAGAAAATTGGTCTCATCTCTGCTGGTCTTGAAAAGAAGCTGCACAGAGATGACAATGCATTTGAAATTGTTTTGAGCGGGGCATTTGCTTCCATCGGACTTTATGAAACACCGACAGATGAGATAAGAGAGAAGGCGATTGATTTATTAAAAACATTTGGCTCGTTTCAATATGCCAATCGCACGTATGAAACCCTCTCGCAAGGGGAGAAACAAAAAGTGCTGATCGCAAGAGCTTTAATGAATGATCCGAAGCTTCTAATATTAGATGAACCTGTGACGGGTCTTGATTTCTTAGCAAGAGAACAAGTGCTGGAGACGATCTCATTGATTGCATCAAAACCAGATGCGCCCACATTGCTCTATACGACCCACCACGCAGAAGAGATTCTCCCGATTTTTCAGCACACCTTATTATTAAAAGAAGGTACTGTTTTTCATAAAGGGGAAACAAAGCAGATGATGACAAGTGACTTGCTTTCTTCCTTTTTTGAATGTCCAGTTGAAGTCATGTGGCAAAACGGCCGTCCTCACTTAAGTAAATTGTAGATAAGAGAAACTATTGGTCTGCTTCCCTGCTTTTCCATCATACATATTATAGTAGAAAACGAAAGGCGGGGAAGGACAGATGATCAGTATTTCTGAATTCCAAATCAAAGATGTCGTCGATGTGTCCAGCGGAAAAAAATTAGGTACCATTGGAGACATCGATATCAATGTCACGAGCGGTAAAATACAAGCGATTATCATAGGCGGTACAGGTAAAATGATGGGATTTTTCGGAAAAGAAGAGGAAATGATTGTCCCGTGGCGAAATATAGTAAAAATTGGCGAAGATGTGATACTTGTCCGTTTGTCTTCTTAATTCGTGTAAACTCCTCAATCAATAGATCAAATTTTCCTTAAAACAAGCTCTCCATTCTCAGCAGATAATGTCTTTTTCGGGTAAAAAGATTACGTTTTCATATCAATTTGAAAAAAAACCTGTAGAAAGGGCACATTTGAGTGTAATATTTAATGAATCCCACTAACTGTCTTTGCACGTCTTGTGGTAAAATAGGAGCGATATAAAGAGAGATGAATGAAAGGTGGGAGGCAGCTTTGATAGACAAATATGACCCCTTTCAGCAGAAATCACCTTATGCAATGATGATTCATGATTGGACGAACATGACATGTTCTGGAAAAGAGATATTGGCCGGTTTTACGACAAAAAATGGCGGCTTTAGTCTTTCTCCATATCAATCAATGAACACTGGACTCCATGTAGGAGATGATGCTTCTAGTGTCCAAATGAATCGTCAAGTCATTGCAGATGCTACTGCTGTGCCGCTCTCTAATTGGGTGTTTGCTGACCAAACACACGAGGATCGCATCATGAAAGTCACGAAGGAACAAAAGGGAAGAGGAAGTCTTCAGTATGATGAAGCGCTCTCTAGAACAGATGGTTTATACACCTCTGAACCAAACATCATGCTCGCTCTTTGTTTCGCTGACTGTGTTCCGCTTTATTTTCTAGCGCCGCAATCTGGGCTGATTGGAACGGCTCATGCCGGCTGGAAAGGAACCGTTAAGCAAATTGGCGTCAACATGGTTGATGCATGGGTTCGCCAAGAAGGCGCTGATGCCGATCATATACAAGTCGTCATTGGACCATCCATTGGCAGCTGCTGCTACATAGTAGATGATGTTGTCATAGATCAAGTGAAACAGCTTCCTTTTACAACAGAGGATGTGTATTCCGAGATTTCACAAGGACAATACAAAATTGACTTAAAAACATTAAACAAAAACGTATTACTTCATGCAGGATTAAAAGAAGAAAACATACATGTCAGTTCGATGTGCACAAGTTGCAATGAGCAGCATTTCTTCTCACACCGGCGTGATCAAGGGAAAACAGGACGTATGATGTCTTTTGTCGGGTTTAAGGAGGCATAAGTGCAATTGAATGTACGAGAGAATCTCAGACAAATAAATGAACAAATCAACGAAGCATGTAAAAGAGCAGGTAGACATCCAGACGATGTATCGGTTGTCGCTGTCACAAAATATGTCTCGATTGAACGAGCATTAGAAGCCAAGGATGCCGGAATTTTGCACTTTGGTGAAAATCGTGACCAAGGGTTACTTGAAAAACAGGCAGCCATAACCGATGAAAACATTAACTGGCACTTCATCGGCAGTTTACAGACGCGAAAAGTGAAATCTGTCATTCAGACCATTGATTACTTACATTCGCTCGACAGAATGTCCCTTGCGAATGAAATTGAAAAAAGAGCGGATCACACGGTTCGCTGTTTTGTACAGGTGAACACATCACTTGAGGAGTCAAAACATGGCTTACAAAGCGAAGACGTGATTCCATTTGTCAAACAGCTGGCTGATTTCAAACATATTGAAATTGCTGGACTCATGACGATGGCTCCATTTACAGATGATCATACTGTGATACGAAACTGTTTTAAAACATTAAAAAGCCTTCAACAAGAGGTAAAACAACTGAACCAAGTAAATGCACCTTGTCAGCATTTATCGATGGGTATGTCAAACGATTTTGAAATCGCAATTGAAGAAGGTGCGACATTTGTTCGGATTGGCTCTTCACTTGTTGGAAATGAAACAGGAGGTGCGTGACATGAGCATAAAAAATAAGTTTAAAAGCTTCTTCACACTCGATGATGAAGAGTATGAGTACGAATATATTGATGAAGAAAGAGAACCAGCACAAGAAGAAAAACACACAAAAGATAAAGCGGCATTTCAAGAGCGTCCTCAGGCAGGAAAACAAAATGTCGTCAGCTTGCAAAGCGTGCAAAAATCCTCTAAAGTGGTGTTAAGTGAGCCGCGTGTTTATGCAGAGGCTCAGGAGATTGCAGACCATATTAAAAATCGGCGTGCAGTCGTCGTCAATTTGCAGCGCATTCAGCACGATCAAGCAAAGCGAATCATCGACTTCTTAAGCGGAACGGTTTATGCAATCGGTGGAGACATTCAGCGTATTGGCTCGAATATATTCCTCTGCACACCTGATAATGTGGATGTATCTGGCACAATATCAGAACTATTGACAGAGGAAGAACCTCAGAGGTGGTAAATCATAGTTATTCTAAATTTCATTTTTAATATTTTGGGTACGGTATTAACGATTTACTCATTCGCGATCATTATTTACATCTTTATGTCATGGGTGCCATCTGCAAGAGAAACATCGATTGGCCGCTTCTTGACAAACATTTGCGAACCGTATTTAGAACCATTCCGTAAAATTATTCCGCCAATTGGCATGATTGACATCTCGCCGATTGTGGCATTGCTTGTGATTCGTTTCGCATCATCGTATGGACTAACTGGTCTTTATAATATGATTGTACGATTCATGTAAACAGGCTGCCGGGCTTGGCATCTGCCAGGCTCTTTTACATAAAAGGGGAACAAAATGAGCGATATTTATCAACATTTTAGAAAAGACGAACAGCCATTTGTCGACCAAGTATTAGGCTGGAAAAACATCGCACTCGATCAATATCGAATGAAATTAACAGACTTTCTTGATCCGCGTGAGCAGTTCATTACCCAGTCCGTGATTCAGCATTCTGATGAACTTGGTCTCATGTTTTTTGGCGGGTATGAGGAAGCAGAGCGAAAAAGGGCTTTGATCTATCCTGATTATTTAGCACCGTCTATACAGGATTTCGAGCTGACTTATTTTCAGGTGAACTATGCGAAAAAGTTTATTTCGATAGAACACCCAAATCTTCTCGGTTCGCTCATTGGGACAGGCCTGAAGCGTCAAAAATTTGGTGATTTGTTATTTTCAGAGGACAATGTGCAATTTATTTGTACAAGCGATGTCGCCGATTTTGTCCGGGCTCAGCTGACGCATGTCGGCAGAGCGTCTGTTTCATTAGAGGAAATTAGCAAGGCAGATATACAGCCAGTCATCAGCAAAACCGATATCAAAGAAGATACGATTTCTTCACTGCGGCTTGACGCTGTATGTGCTGCTGTCAGCCGTCAATCTCGGCAAAAAGCACAGCTTTTGGTCAAAAATGGTCTTGTCAAAGTAAACTGGAAAGTCACTGAAGACCCTTCCTTTACAATTGGTGAAGGTGATCAGCTCTCTGTCAGGGGATTTGGCCGCTTTAGCTTAAAAACAATTGATGGGAAGACAAAAAAAGATAAATTCAAAGTAACATTTGAGCTTCTGACATAACGAATTTGAATCTGGAGGTGGCAAGATTGCCATTAACACCTAATGATATTCATAATAAAACGTTCACAAAAAGTTTTCGCGGCTATGACGAAGATGAAGTAAATGAGTTTTTAAGCCAAGTACGTAAAGATTACGAGATCGTACTTCGCAAAAAGAACGAGCTTGAAGACAAAGTCAACGAGCTTGATGAAAGACTAGGCCATTTTGCAACAATTGAAGAAACATTAAACAAATCCATTCTTGTGGCGCAAGAAGCAGCAGAAGACGTGAAGCGTCATTCTGATAAAGAAGCGAAATTGATCATTCGTGAAGCTGAGAAAAATGCAGACCGTATTATCAACGAAGCGTTATCAAAATCAAGAAAGATTGCAATGGAAATCGAAGAGCTCAAGAAACAGTCGAAAGTCTTTAGAACTCGTTTCCAAATGCTCATCGAAGCTCAGCTTGATCTTCTGAAAAATGATGATTGGGATCATTTGCTGGAATATGAAGTTGACGCTGTCTTTGACGAAAAAGAATAAGCGGATCATCTTGACATGACGTGCTCATGTTGCATATAATACCATCATAAATTAACAAGAGATAAACGTTTGAAAGGGACACTCGCAGTTGTCACATGCGTAATTAAGCGAATCAGGGACGGTGGAAGCCTGACATTACGGGACGCTGCAATGAGATCACCCCTTTAGTTCCTTTTCTGAAATGAATGAGTAAGAAAAGGCGTCTGATCACGTTACGATTTTAGAGTGGATAAGCGGCAGTTTCAAAGCGCTTGTCTAAAAGGGTGGTACCGCGAGACAAGCCTTCTCGTCCCTTATGGGATGAGAGGGCTTTTTTTATTGTTTTTTAATACGAATTTGCATGTGGAGGAATAGGTATGAACTACAAAGACACCTTATTAATGCCAAAAACAGAATTCCCGATGAGAGGAAACTTGCCGAACAAAGAGCCTGAAATCCAAGAGGAGTGGGCAGAAAAAGACATCTATCAAATGGTTTTAGAGCGGACAAAAGGACGCCCAACCTTTATTTTGCATGATGGACCTCCATATGCGAATGGTGACATTCATATGGGGCACGCACTCAATAAAATCCTCAAAGATTTTATTGTCCGTTTTAAATCAATGAATGGATTCCATGCACCGTACGTACCGGGCTGGGATACACATGGCTTACCGATTGAAACAGCCCTTACGAAAAATAAAAAAGTCAAACGCAAAGAAATGTCGACAGCAGAATTCCGTAAACTATGTGAGGAGTATGCTTGGAAACAAATCGAAGGTCAGCGCAATCAGTTTAAGCGTTTGGGCGTAAGAGCAGACTGGGACAATCCATATGTGACATTAAAGCCTGAATACGAAGCGCAGCAAATTCTTGTCTTTGGTGAAATGGCGAAAAGAGGCTATATTTACAAAGGCCTTAAGCCTGTTAACTGGTCTCCATCAAGTGAATCAGCACTTGCTGAAGCAGAAATTGAATACAAGGACAAACGTTCACCATCGATTTACGTATCATTTAAAGTGAAAGATGGCAAAGGCGTACTTGAAAACGGCGAGCAGTTCATCATCTGGACAACAACACCTTGGACACTTCCTGCAAACCTTGGCATTTGTGTTCATCCAAACCTAGAGTACAGTGTGCTTCAAGTGGGTGCTGAGCGATATGTCATCGCATCTGAGCTAGTTGAACAAGTGGCAAAAACACTTGGCTTTGAAGAGTACGAAGTTGTGAAAACCTTAAAAGGTAAAGAATTAGATAAGGTCGTTGCAGCACATCCAATTTACGATAGAGATTCTCTTGTGATGCTTGGCGATCACGTCACAACAGATGCAGGAACAGGCTGTGTTCACACAGCGCCAGGTCACGGGGAAGATGACTTTATCGTAAGTATGAAGTACGGTCTTGATGTGCTATGTCCAGTAGATGAAAAAGGTGTGATGACAGAAGAAGCACCTGGTTTTGAAGGACTATTCTACGAGGATGCCAATAAAGCCATCACAGAACAGCTTGAAGCAAAAGGCGCATTGAAAAAACTCGACTTTATCACGCACTCCTATCCGCATGACTGGAGAACGAAAAAACCAACGATTTATCGTGCAACTGCTCAGTGGTTTGCTTCCATTAAAGATTTCAGAGAAGCACTATTAGATAATATTAAAGAAACGAAATGGGTTCCAGCTTGGGGCGAAACGCGCCTGTTCAATATGGTGCGTGACAGAGGTGACTGGTGCATTTCAAGACAGCGTGTATGGGGCGTTCCAATCCCAGTCTTCTATGCTGAAAATGGTGAGCCAATCATCACAGATGAAACGATTCAGCACGTCTCTCAATTATTTAGAGAACATGGCTCGAATATTTGGTTTGAAAAAGAAGCAAAAGAATTATTGCCTGAAGGCTTTACACATCCAGGCAGCCCGAATGGTGAATTTACAAAAGAGCAAGATATCATGGATGTATGGTTTGATTCTGGTTCTTCTCACCAAGCGGTATTAGAAGAACGAGATGACCTTGTTCGTCCAGCAGACCTTTATCTTGAAGGTTCTGATCAATATCGCGGCTGGTTTAACTCATCTTTATCTACAGCGGTTGCTGTCACAGGAAAAGCGCCATATAAAGGTGTTCTCAGCCATGGCTTTACGCTTGATAAAGAAGGACGCAAGATGAGTAAATCATTAGGCAATACGATCGATCCGACGAAAGTGGCGAAGCAGCTTGGTGCGGAGATTCTTAGACTTTGGGTATCTTCTGTCAACTATCAAGCCGATCATCCAGTGTCTGACGACATTTTAAAACAAGTCGCAGAAGTTTATCGTAAAATCCGTAACACGTTCCGCTTCTTGCATGGTAACCTGTTTGACTTTGATCCAGCAGTCAATGCAGTACCGGTCGAAGAGCTTCGCGAAGTGGATCAATATATCTTAATCAAATTAAACAAATTGATTGATAAAGTGAAAAAAGCTTATGATGATTACGAATTTGCGGTTGTCTATCATGCCATCCACAACTTCTGTACGATTGAGCTTAGCTCTTTCTATCTCGATTTTGCAAAAGATGTGGTATACATTGAGCATGCGGATCATCCAGACCGACGCAGCATGCAAACGGTTTTCTATGAAACATTAATGGCGTTAGTGAAGCTGACAGCACCAATTCTTCCGCATACAGCAGATGAACTATGGAGCCACTTAAGCTTTGTTGAAGAGCCAAGTGTTCAGTTAACAGATATGCCAGAAGGTGTAGCTGTTCCTCAAGCAGAAGCGACAGAAGTGAAGTTTGACCGCTTTATGGAAGTACGCGACGATGTGCTAAAAGCGCTGGAAATTGCGCGTAATGAGAAAGTCATCGGACGTTCACTTGAAGCGAGTGTGACCCTTTATGCAACAGAGGAAGTGAAAAACCTTCTTGCATCCATTAAAGAAGATGTGAAGCAGCTCTTTATCATTTCTGAGTTAACAGTAGAAGATGAGAAGCATGCAGACGCATCAGCGCCTGAATACACATCAGGACGTATTGTTGTTCAAAAAGCAGAAGGCGAACTGTGCGAACGTTCCCGCATTATTTCAAAAGATGTTGGCGCAAATCCAAAATACCCAACATTGTCGCTCAAAAATGCTGAAATCGTGGAGAAATATTACCAGAATTAACAGCGTGATATCACCAACTAGCGCCCCGCATATAGCGGGGCGTTTTTGATATAGAGAAAATGACAGCGTTTAGAACGAAAGGAAAAATCTTATGGCTTTAAAGTGAACAGGCGGGGCAACAATATGATTATCACGACAGGGCAGGAGTTGAAACAGCGACATGAATGGCGATCTAGAGACGATTTACATGGAACTCCTTCAAATGAGAGAAGAACTGCAATCGAAACTGTTTGAATATGCATCATTGCGTTCACCCGCTGAACATGTCACTTTCGATCAAGCAAAAACGACCACGCTTCTTTATCACATCAAAGAAGAATTGCAAGATGTTTCGCTCGCGATTGCAAAAATTGAACAAGGAACTTATGGCATATGTGAGGCGACAGGGCATACAATGCCCATTGAACAAATGAGTATTCTTCCGACAGCTCGTACGACTGACGACTTTTTATATCATAAGCAATACGAGAAAAAAGCATTCACCCCTTATCCTTATGAATCAAACGATTCTCATTTTGAAGCCTTCCACATGTAGGGAGGTTTTTGTCTGTCAACTAAAGTTTCTTTACTCCATCCTGTTTTCTTGATAAAATGCATAAAGACCAAAGTATGAAGATGGAGGAACGTGTGTGTTCTATTACATAATCGCATTCGTGATAATTTGTTTAGATCAATTAACAAAATGGCTCATTGTCAAACATATGATGCTCGGTGATTCTATTCCTGTGATTGATGGCTTCTTTTACATCACATCCCACCGAAATTCAGGAGCCGCATGGGGGATTCTCCAAGGACAAATGTGGTTTTTCTATGTGATCACACTCGTTGTTATTGCAGGAATTGTTTATTATTTGCAAAAACATGGACAAAAGGACAAGCTACTTGGCGTAGCGCTTGCCTTAATGCTTGGCGGAGCGATTGGAAACTTTATTGACCGTATTTTCCGTCAAGAAGTGGTTGATTTTGCTCATTTCGTATTTGGGGATTATCATTATCCAATCTTTAATATCGCAGATTCCTCTCTATGTGTGGGGGTCATTCTGCTCTTTATTCAAATGCTTTTAGATGGAAAGAAAAATAAGGAGTCAACTACATGAATCAAGTAAACATTGCCGTTTCAGAAGAACAAACGAGTGAACGGCTTGATAAATTTTTAAGCACAACTGAACCAGAATGGTCAAGAACCCAAGTCCAGCAGTGGGTGAAAGATGGGCTCATCGAAGTAAATGGAAAACAAGTGAAGGCCAATTATAAAGTACAAGCTGGAGATCAAATCAAAGTAGAGATTCCAGATCCAGAAGCACTAGATGTAGAAGCGGAATCAATGGATCTTGATATTTATTATGAGGATGAAGATGTACTAGTGGTCAATAAACCAAGAGGAATGGTCGTTCATCCAGCACCAGGACATGTGACAGGTACTCTTGTCAATGGCCTCATGGCTCATTGCAATGATTTGTCAGGCATTAATGGTGTGATGAGACCAGGAATTGTCCACCGGATTGATAAAGATACGTCAGGGCTTTTAATGGTCGCAAAAAATGATATGGCGCATGAATCACTCGTCAATCAGCTGGTGGCGAAAACGGTCACTAGAAAATACACAGCCGTTGTTCATGGCATCATTCAGCATGATACTGGAACGATTGATGCACCAATTGGTCGAGACAAAAAAGATCGCCAAAGCATGACGGTCACAAAAGAAAATGCAAAGCAGGCAGTCACTCATTTTGATGTGATGGAGCGCTTTAAAGACTTTACCGTTGTAGAATGCCGCCTTGAAACGGGAAGAACCCACCAAATTCGTGTTCATATGAAATACATTGGCTATCCGCTTGCAGGAGATCCAAAATATGGCCCGAGAAAAACCGTTGATTTCAATGGACAACTGCTGCATGCAGGCGTGTTAGGATTTGATCACCCTAGAACAGGAGAATATATGGAGTTTACAGCTCCAATTCCAGCTGATATGCGGGGCTTTATAGATTCATTAAGAAATAACGATTGACAGGCCGTTCTTTTTTTGAAATAATAAACGAAGAAATTGAGATTCTTTAAAACAGTCCAGAGAGGCTGAGAAGGATAACGGATCAATTTGTGCACGAGTATGCACAAATGAGCGCCCCTCTCTGCCCTTTGCAGAAGGGGCTTTTTATTTGTCAAAAAGAGGTGTAAAAGATGGAACAAAAAGCAGTCATTCTTGATGAACAAGCGATAAGACGAGCGCTTACCCGTATTGCACATGAAATGATTGAGCGCAACAAAGGGATGAAGGATGTCATCCTAGCCGGGATCAAGACAAGAGGCATTCATCTTGCAAAGCGCCTTGCAGAGCGCATCGAGCAAATTGAAGGAAACCCAGTGACTGTGGGTGAACTTGATATTACGCTATACCGTGATGACCTGACAAAAAAGACAGAGAACCAAGACCCGCTTGTCAAGGGTGCAGACATCCCAGCTGACATTAATGACAAAACACTGATTGTCGTAGATGATGTTTTGTTCACAGGTAGAACCGTCAGAGCGGCTATGGATGCGCTTGTGGATGTAGGAAGACCATCTTCCATTCAGCTAGCTGTTCTAGTCGACCGGGGACACCGGGAGCTGCCGATTCGAGCGGATTATATCGGGAAAAACATCCCGACATCAAAAGCAGAGACAGTCATGGTTCAGCTCAATGAAGTAGATCAAAACGACCTTGTCGCTATATATGAAAAATAACCTTTTTAAATGCATTCCAGAGAGTTTGCAAAGAGGGCATTAACAAGAGACACCGAGCACACGGCTAAAGTGACGTGTACGGTTTTTCTAGGCCTCTTTGCGCATACTCGCAAAGAGGCTTTTTAATGAAAAAGGACACATCTAGGAGGAAAATCATGAGTCAGCAAAAAGCCAATTTAGGCATTCGAGATATCCCAAAACCGTTCACATGGCTGTCACTCAGCCTGCAGCACTTGTTTGCGATGTTTGGTGCAACCATTCTTGTACCAAAGATCATTGATATGAGCCCAGCCGTCGCGCTCATATCAAGCGGGGTTGGAACCATTGTGTATTTAATCATCACAAGAGGGCAGATTCCGGCGTATCTTGGATCGTCCTTTGCTTTTATCGCCCCCATAGTGAATGTAAAAGCCACTGGCGGCCCTGGAGCTGCAATGGTAGGTGCCTTTATGGCGGGTGTGGCTTATGCACTCATCGCATTATTTATCAAATGGCTCGGCACAGGCTGGCTAATGAAGCTTCTGCCTCCTGTCGTTGTAGGACCCGTCATTATGGTTATCGGACTCGGACTCGCTGGAACAGCTGTTAACATGGCGATGTACGTCGATCCAAATGCAAAGGAGCTTGTTTACAGCCTGAAGCATTTAATGGTTGCAGGCTTCACGCTCGCTGTCACCATTATTAGTATGATCTTCCTAAGAGGATTCCTTAGCTTGATTCCAGTCTTAATCGGCATTATTAGCGGCTACCTCTTTGCCTTAACACAAGGCATTGTGAACTTCCAGCCGGTCATTGCTGCAAAATGGTTTGCTGTTCCAGACTTTGTTGTACCATTTGTCGACTATACACCCGCTGTGACCTTAAGCATTCTCACAGTGATGGTGCCGGTTGCCTTTGTGACCATGTCTGAGCACATCGGCCATCAAGTTGTGTTAAGCAAGGTGGTCGGGCAGGATTTTATTAAAAAACCAGGTCTTCACCGCTCCATTTTAGGAGACAGTGCGGCGACGATCTTTGCGTCACTCATTGGTGGACCTCCAACAACGACTTATGGAGAAAACATTGGCGTCCTTGCCATCACAAAAGTGTTCAGTATTTTCGTCATCGGCGGAGCAGCGGTGTTTGCAATCTGCTTCGGCTTTGTTGGGAAAATTTCAGCATTAATCAGTACAGTACCGTCCGCGGTTATGGGAGGCGTTTCGTTCCTGCTCTTTGGAATCATTGCTTCAAGCGGACTGCGAATACTGATTGATCATAAAGTGAATTTTGAAGAAAAGCGCAATCTCATTATCGCATCAGTTATCTTAGTCATTGGAATTGGCGGGGCATTTATTGAGGTGAAACAAATCAATCTGAAGCTGTCAGGAATGGCACTCGCTGCAATTACTGGCGTCCTGTTAAACATGATTCTGCCGCATCAGAAGGCAGAAGATGATGAGTCAAATGAATCGAATACCGAAAACCTTTTAAAAGAAGTCCAGTGAGGCTGACAAGGGTTCTAAACGGAGCAGAACGTGCGAAAGCACCCCTGCTTCTTTTGGAGAACCCTAAGCTGCCGAGGCTTAGGGTTTTTTTGAACCTGAAAGTGATGAAAAACTAGAGGGGGCAGAAAAAATGAATGATTTATCGACAATGAGCAGCTTATCAAAGGAAGAGATTTTACAGCTGATTGAAGAAGCATGTGCATTGAAAAAAGGGAAACAGGAACATGGTTTAGCAGGTGAATTTGTAGCGAACCTCTTCTTTGAACCAAGTACAAGAACGCGTTTTAGCTTTGAGGTGGCAGAGAAGAAACTTGGAATGAATGTGCTGAACCTAGACGCAGCAAGTACCTCTGTTCAAAAGGGAGAGACCCTTTACGATACAGTGAAAACACTTGAATCCATCGGAGTCAAGGCATGTGTCATCAGAGACAGTACCGACGAATATTACAAAGAGCTGATTGGGAAGGTCGGGATTCCAATCATTAATGCGGGAGATGGCTGCGGACAGCACCCTACACAATCATTGCTGGATTTGATGACGATCTTCGAAGAGTTTGGCGGCTTTGAAGGCTTAACGATCTCGATTCATGGTGATATCAAACATAGCAGGGTGGCAAGGTCCAATGCTGAAGTCCTCGCAAGACTAGGAGCGACAGTGCTCTTTTCAGGACCAGCTTCCTTCCAAGATGAACAAAATCCTCATGGAACGTATGTCGAAGTGGACGAAGCCATGAAGCGGTCTGACGTGGTGATGCTGCTGAGAATTCAGCATGAAAGGCACTCAGAAAAGATGGGCAATGAGGGTTACTTATCGACTTATGGATTAACAGTAGACAGGGCAAGCAAAATGAAAGAAAGAGCGATTATTATGCATCCAGCACCAGTAAATAGAGGTGTTGAAATAGATGATTCATTAGTAGAGTCAAAACAGTCAAGGATTTTTAAACAAATGGAAAATGGTGTGTATATCCGAATGGCTGTGTTAAAAAGGGCTTTTCAAAATAGCAGACTACATCAAAAAGGGAGAGATTCTGTCTATGTCATATCTCATTAAAAACGGTTTTATCTTATCAAGCACAGGGGAAAGAGTGCAGCAGGATATTAGGGTAGAAGGAAAAGTGATTCAAGCAATGGGTCACTTAGAAAGAGAAGACGGAGAAGAAGTCATTGATGCAGCAGGGCTATTTGTATCACCAGGTTTGATTGATCTGCATGTGCATTTAAGAGAGCCAGGCGGCGAGAAAAAAGAAACCATTGAAACAGGATCTAAGGCAGCAGCAAGAGGCGGGTATACGACCATTGCAGCGATGCCGAATACACGACCAGTTCCAGATACAAAAGAACAAATGGAATGGCTGATGAATCGAATCAAAGAGACCTCATCTGTAAGAGTACTGCCATACGCTTCCATCACGACGAGACAAATTGGCGAAGAGATGACGGACTTTGCAGCGTTAAAAGAAGCGGGCGCTTTTGCCTTTACGGATGACGGTGTTGGTATTCAAACAGCAGGCATGATGTACGAAGCAATGAAAAAGGCAGCAAGCCTTGATCAAGCCATAGTGGCGCACTGTGAAGATAACTCACTCATTTATGGAGGATGCGTTCATGAAGGAGACTTTTCAAAAGCAAATGGGTTAAACGGGATACCGTCAATTTGTGAATCGGTGCATATTGCAAGAGATGTCCTCTTAGCAGAAGCAGCGAATTGTCATTATCATGTATGCCATATCAGCACAAAGGAATCAGTCCGAGTGGTACGCGATGCAAAAAAAGCAGGCATTCGTGTGACAGCTGAGGTCTCGCCACATCACCTTCTCTTATGTGATGCAGACATTCCAGGTCTTGACACAAACTATAAAATGAATCCGCCGCTCAGAGGAGCAGAAGATCGCGAGGCACTGATCGAGGGGCTTTTAGATGGCACGATTGATTTTATCGCCACAGACCATGCACCGCATACAGAAGAAGAAAAGAACGAAACGATGCAGAGGGCACCTTTTGGGATTGTTGGACTTGAAACAGCGTTCCCGCTTCTGTACACACGTTTTGTGAAAACAGGGGAATGGACATTAAAAGAACTTGTTGATTATATGACCATCAAACCAGCAGAAGCCTTTGCTCTTCCATACGGAAAGCTGGAAGAAGGTCAAATCGCTGATATCACACTGATTGATTTAAACAAAGAAATGGCAATTGACAAAAAAAGCTTCTTATCTAAAGGACAAAATACACCGTTTGACAAATTGACTGTATCAGGATGGCCGGTCATGACACTTGCATCTGGGAAAGTCGTTTATGAAGAGGGGAGACTAGTAAAATGAAGAGACGCTTAGTGCTAGAAAACGGAACAGTATTCGAAGGAACAGGCTTTGGCAGCTTAGAACCGTCAGTCGGAGAAGTCGTCTTTAACACAGGGATGACAGGCTATCAAGAGATTTTGTCTGACCCGTCGTACTGCGGACAAATTGTCACACTCACTTACCCGCTGATCGGCAACTATGGCATTAACCGTGATGATTTTGAATCGATCACACCGTTTGTGAAAGGGCTGATCGTGAAAGAGCTTTGTGAAAAGCCTTCAAACTGGCGCTCTTCATACTCACTTGATGAGTATTTAAAAATGAAAAATATCCCGGGTCTTAGCGGCATTGATACACGCAAGCTCACGCGCATGATCCGAAGTGCAGGTACATTAAGAGGAGCTTTTGCAGGACCGGATGAACAAGTAGAAGACGTTGTAAGCCGCCTTCAAACGATGCAGCTACCAACAGATCAAGTAAGCCAAGTATCTGTGAAAAATGCGTATCCAAGCCCAGGAAGAGGAAAAAGAATTGTGCTTGTCGATTTCGGCATGAAGCATGGCATTTTGCGCGAACTCAATAAGCGAGATTGTGATGTCATTGTGGTGCCATACAATATCACGGCAGATGAAGTATTACAGTTAAAACCAGACGGCATCATGCTTTCAAACGGACCTGGGGATCCAGTCGATGTGCCAGAAGCGGTTGAAATGATTCAGCAGCTGATTGGAAAGGTACCACTCTTTGGTATCTGCCTGGGACACCAGTTATTCGCGCTTGCGTGCGGCGCAAGTACAGAAAAAATGAAATTTGGGCATAGAGGATCCAATCATCCAGTCAAAGAACTAGCAACTGGCAAGGTAACCTTGACGTCTCAAAACCATGGCTACACGGTTAGCGCCATTAATGAAGACGTGCTTGAAGTCACACATATTGCGCTAAATGACAATACCATTGAAGGATTAAAACATAAAGAAGCACCAGCATTCACTGTCCAGTATCACCCAGAAGCATCACCGGGTCCAGAAGATGCGAACTACTTATTCGACGAGTTCATGGACATGATTCATACAACTGAGAAAGAAGGGGAAGAAGTATGCCAAAACGCGTAGATATCAAAAAGATTTTAGTGATCGGTTCAGGTCCAATCATCATCGGTCAGGCAGCGGAGTTTGACTATGCAGGCACACAGGCTTGCTTAGCGCTAAAAGAAGAGGGCTATGAAGTCGTTCTTGTGAACTCTAACCCTGCGACGATCATGACAGATACAGAAATGGCCGATAAGGTATACATCGAACCACTGACACCAGAATTTTTAACACGAATCATTCGAAAAGAACGTCCTGATGCGATTCTGCCAACACTTGGCGGACAAACTGGATTGAACCTTGCTGTTGAGTTATCAGATCTTGGTGTACTCGCTGAATGCGGTGTTGAAGTACTAGGCACCAAGCTGTCAGCTATTCAAAAAGCAGAGGACAGAGATTTATTCCGTAATCTAATGAATGAATTAAATGAACCTGTACCAGAAAGTGAAATCATCCATAACCTTGAAGAAGCGATGGCATTCACAGATCAAATCGGTTTCCCGGTCATTGTTAGACCAGCCTATACACTAGGCGGAACAGGCGGCGGAATTTGTACAAATGAGCAAGAATTAAAAGAAATCGTCGAGAATGGACTGAAGTTAAGTCCGGTGACACAATGTTTGCTTGAAAAAAGTATCGCAGGCTTTAAAGAAATTGAATATGAGGTCATGCGTGACAGCGGAGATCATGCCATTGTGGTTTGTAACATGGAAAACTTTGATCCTGTCGGCATCCACACAGGTGACAGTATCGTTGTGGCACCAAGTCAAACGCTAAGTGATCGTGAATATCAGCTGCTTCGTAATGTGTCACTCAAGCTGATCCGTGCACTTGGCATTGAAGGCGGATGTAACGTACAGCTGGCGATTGATCCAGACAGCTTCCAATACTATATTATCGAAGTAAACCCGCGCGTGAGCCGTTCTTCTGCTCTTGCGTCTAAAGCAACAGGATATCCAATTGCAAAACTTGCAGCGAAAATCGCAGTCGGCCTAACGCTTGATGAAATGATGAACCCAGTCACAGGTAAAACATATGCAGCGTTCGAACCAGCACTCGACTATATCGTTTCCAAAATCCCGCGCTGGCCGTTCGATAAATTTGAATCTGCCAACAGACGACTTGGAACACAAATGAAAGCAACGGGTGAGGTCATGGCGATCGGCCGCACATTAGAAGAGTCTCTTTTAAAGGCTGTTCGTTCACTTGAAGCGGATGTGCATCACATTGAATTAAAAGACGAAGCGGACATTACGAACGAAGTGCTCGAAAAGCGGATTATCAAAGCAGGAGATGAACGTCTGTTTTATATCGCTGAGGCACTAAGAAGAGGCTATACCGTCGAACAGATTCATGAATTCTCGAAAATTGATTATTTCTTCCTTCATAAACTGGAAGGCATCATCACATTTGAAAAGACACTAAAAGAAAATAAAGGCAATGTAGACGTTTTAAAAGAAGCGAAAGAAAAAGGTTTCTCAGATATTTATATTAGCCGCGAATGGAATATGAACGAGGCAGATGTCTACAACCTAAGAACAGAAGCAGGCATCGTTCCTGTGTATAAGATGGTGGACACATGTGCGGCAGAATTTGAATCAGAAACACCGTATTTCTACAGCACATATGAAGATGAAAATGAATCCGAACGAACAGATAAGAAAAGTGTCATCGTGCTAGGCTCAGGTCCAATCAGAATCGGACAAGGGGTTGAATTTGATTATGCGACCGTTCATTCAGTGTGGGCAATCAAACAAGCAGGCTATGAAGCCATTATTATTAACAACAACCCTGAAACCGTCTCAACAGACTTTAGTATTTCAGATAAGCTCTACTTTGAACCACTCACTGTAGAAGATGTGATGCACATCATCGACCTTGAACAACCAGAAGGTGTCGTTGTTCAGTTTGGCGGACAAACAGCGATTAACTTAGCAGATGAATTATCAAATAGAGGGGTTAAGATACTTGGAACATCGCTTGAAGACCTTGACCGCGCGGAAAACCGTGACAAGTTTGAACAAACATTAGAAACTCTCGGCGTGCCGCAGCCAAAAGGTAAGACAGCAACGTCTGTGCCAGAGGCAGTAGCGATTGCGAATCAAATCGGTTACCCCGTGCTTGTCCGTCCTTCCTATGTATTAGGCGGCCGTGCAATGGAAATTGTGTATCAAGAAGCTGAGCTCCTTCACTACATGGAGAATGCGGTGAAAGTCAATCCGCAGCACCCAGTGCTCATTGACAAGTATTTGACAGGAAAAGAAATTGAAGTAGATGCTGTGTCTGACGGAGAAACGGTTGTCATACCAGGCATTATGGAACACATTGAAAGAGCCGGAGTTCACTCTGGAGACTCCATTGCGGTCTACCCGCCGCAAACTTTGTCAGAGGACATCAAAGCGAAAATTGCAGAATACACGATTAAACTGGCAAAAGGCCTTAACATCATTGGGCTTTTGAACATTCAATTTGTTCTATCAAAAGGAGAAGTGTACGTACTTGAAGTGAATCCGCGCTCAAGCCGGACTGTCCCATTCTTAAGTAAAATTACAGGCATTCCAATGGCGAACTTAGCTACAAAGGTTATTTTAGGAGAAAAACTGAAAAACTATGGCTACCAAGAAGGGCTTCATGTTGAGCAAGAAGGCGTATATGTGAAAGTTCCAGTCTTCTCTTTTGCAAAACTAAGAAGAGTAGATATTACACTAGGGCCTGAAATGAAATCAACAGGTGAAGTCATGGGGAAAGATGTCACAATCGAAAAAGCCCTCTACAAAGGGTTGATTGCATCAGGCATTCAAATTCCAAAAGACGGAACGGTGCTCCTGACAGTGGCTGATAAAGATAAAGAAGAAGGACTTGAGATTGCAAGAAGATTCCATTCCATCGGCTATCATATTTTAGCAACAGAAGGAACAGCGAATTACTTAAAACAAGCCTCTATTCCATCAAGTGTTGTCGGCAAAATAGGAGAAGAAGGAAAGAATCTGCTGGATGTCATTCGAAATGGTGAAGCCCAATTTGTCATCAACACCTTAACAAAAGGAAAACAGCCGGCAAGAGACGGCTTTAGAATTAGACGTGAATCTGTTGAAAATGGTGTCGCTTGCTTAACGTCACTAGATACAGCGGAAGCGATTTTAAGAGTGCTAGAGAGCATGACATTTAGAGCAGATGAAATGCCAGAAGTGAAAACGAATGCTGAGGTGACAGTAACGATATGAAAAAAGCATACTTGACGGTCGTCTCAAACCGAGAGATCGCTGATCATATTTACGAAATGACATTAAAAGGTGATCTTGTTGAATCCTTTCAAACAGCTGGACAGTTTCTTCATATAAAGGTCAGTGAATCCATGACACCGCTGCTGAGAAGACCGATCAGTATTGCCAACATTCATGCCGAAAAGCAAGAAGCAACCATCATTTACCGCGCAGAGGGAGAGGGCACAAAGCTCCTTTCCCAAAAGCGGGCGGGAGAGTCAGTCGATGTGTTAGGACCGCTTGGAAACGGCTATGACCCTTCAGTCGTTCAGGCCGGACAGACCGCATTATTAGTCGGTGGAGGAATCGGTGTGCCTCCGCTATATGAACTGTCTAAGCGGTTAACGAAAAAAGGCGTCATCGTAAAACATGTTCTCGGTTTTCAATCGAAAAAGGATGTATTTTATGAGGAGAAGTTTCAAGCGCTCGGAGATACATTTATCGCAACCGTTGATGGAACATATGGCTCGAAAGGTTTCGTGACAAATGTCATTGAAGAGAATGAGCTGGACTTTGATGTCTTGCTTTCTTGCGGACCGACACCTATGTTAAAAGCACTAAAAGACTCTTATCCCGATAAGCCTGTCTATATTTCAATGGAAGAACGAATGGGCTGCGGAATCGGTGCATGCTTTGCTTGTGTCTGTCATACCGATCAGCACGAGAAACCGTACGTTAAAGTTTGTCTGGATGGACCTGTTTTTAAAGCGGAGGAGGTGGCGCTATCATGCTAAACATCGAATTACCCGGCTTATCTTTAAAAAATCCAATCATTCCTGCATCAGGCTGTTTTGGATTTGGAAAAGAATTCGCATCATTATATGACCTTTCCTTGCTGGGCGGCATCATGATTAAAGCCACGACCCTTGAAACGAGATTTGGCAACCCGACACCTAGGGTAGCTGAGACAGGAGCCGGTATGCTGAATGCGATTGGTCTACAAAATCCAGGTCTAAAAGGCGTGCTTGAACATGAATTACCTTGGCTTGAGCAGTTCGATACCCCTATTATTGCCAATGTTGCTGGATCACAAGTTGATGATTATGTTGAAGTAGCAAAGCAAATTAGTCAAGCAAGCAATGTTCACGCCCTTGAACTGAATATCTCGTGTCCGAATGTGAAAACAGGCGGAATTGCCTTTGGGACCGATCCAGAAATGGCGGCTACATTGACAAAAGCCGTTAAGGAAGTTTCTTCCGTTCCTGTTTATGTGAAGCTGTCACCTAATGTAGCCAATATCGTTGAGATTGCTAAAACGATTGAATCGGCTGGAGCGGATGGACTCACCATGATCAATACTTTGATTGGGATGCGTTTAGATTTAAAAACAGGCAAACCCATTCTTGCCAATAAAACAGGCGGATTATCAGGTCCTGCCGTAAAACCTGTTGCCATCCGAATGGTGCATGAGGTCAGTCAAGCCGTTACTATTCCGATTATTGGGATGGGCGGGGTGCAAAGCGCTGAAGATGTACTTGAATTTTTACTAGCTGGCGCAAGTGCGGTAGCTGTTGGGACAGCCAATTTTGTGAACCCATTTATTTGCCCGGAAATCATTGATGAACTGCCGAATGTGTTAGCGGCTTATGGGTATTCATCTGTAGAGGAATGCATCGGAAGGAGCTGGAAACATGAAGCACTTGCCCATCATCGCGCTTGATTTTCCATCAGGACAGGAGGCGCACGCCTTTTTAGATCGTTTTGAAGGCACTCCATTATTCGTAAAGGTTGGCATGGAGCTGTTTTACCAAGAAGGTCCTGCCATTATTGACGCACTGAAAGAAAAAAATTGCCGTATTTTCCTTGATCTGAAGCTTCATGACATTCCAACAACCGTGCAAAAAGCGATGAACCGGCTTGCTGGACTTGGTGTTGATTTGGTGAATGTGCATGCTGCCGGCGGGAAAAGGATGATGCAGGCGGCCGTAGAGGGGCTTGAAAGCGGAACCCCTGCCGGGCAAAATCGCCCAGGCATTATTGCAGTGACCCAGCTGACAAGCACGTCAGAAGATATGATGAAAAAAGAATTGCTAATTGACCGCCCATTGCAAGAGGCTGTGCTTCATTATGGACAATTGGCATATGAAAGTGGGCTTGATGGTGTGGTGTGCTCTGTTCATGAATCAAAACAGCTTCATGAACAAATCTCTCCCTCCTTTCTCACTGTCACACCAGGAATTCGCTTACCAAATGATCAAACGGATGACCAAAAGCGTGTGGCGACACCTGCTTTTGCCAAAGAGCAGGGGGTTTCACAGATTGTTGTGGGAAGATCGATCACAAAAGCCACAAACCCAGTGGAAGCTTATCAACAAATTTTGAAAGAGTGGGAGTGACTGCCGGATGAAAACGAAAATCGCGAAGCATTTATTACAAATCAAAGCTGTCTCTTTAAAACCAGACGAACCATTTACATGGGCGAGCGGTATCAAATCACCGATTTACTGTGACAATCGCCTCACCTTGTCTTATCCTGAGGTCAGAGGGGACATTGCGGAAGGTTTAAAAGACTTGATTCTCACTCATTTTGAAGGAGCGGAAGTTGTCGCAGGTACAGCTACAGCTGGCATTCCTCATGCGGCATTAGCAGCTGATCGTCTGAACGTACCGATGTGTTATGTAAGAAGTAAACCAAAAGCACACGGAAAAGGAAATCAAATTGAAGGAGCTATATCACCTGGACAAAAGGTGGTTGTCGTAGAAGACCTCATCTCAACTGGAGGCAGCGTTCTTGAAGTTGTGGCTGCTCTAGAAGAAGAAGGCTGTGACGTACTCGGAGTTGTTGCGATCTTCACTTATGGACTGCCAAAAGCAACTGCAGCTTTTCAAGAGAAAAACATTCCCTATGTCACGCTGACAGACTATGACACACTGACAGAAGTGGCACTTGAGCTAAAAGCAATCGAGTCTTCTGCTATGAATAAACTAAAACGCTGGAGACAGGATCCTTCGTCTGAATCTTGGATGGAAGAAACGGTCTAAAAAGCTTGTTTTGTTTTAAAAAAAGCTGTGCTGCGCTGCACAGTTTTTTATTTGGTTAAAAATAGTAAAATAGACTCAAATTTAAATAAAAACTAATCCTATCAATAAAGTCGGGTTGACTTTTGTTTGAATTGTGTTAATATTTAATACAAATTAAAACTCTTATCCAGAGAGGTGGAGGGACTGGCCCGATGAAGCCCGGCAACCTGCGATTTGCAAGGTGCTACTTCCTGCAAAATGATTCTATTTTGAAAGATAAGGAAATCGTGAGCTTCCTCATCTTTCTTTCGGACTGAAAGAAAGTTTTTTTATTTTAACGGTGAGGAGGAAGAGGAGATGGAACTGAAACAAAACCAGGATGAGGACTTAGTGAAGCATATGCAAGAGCTGATTGGGGATATGAAATTCGGTTCAATTACGTTGATCGTTCAGGACGGTCAAGTGATTCAAGTGGAAAAAAATGAAAAAATCAGATTAAAGTAGTGCGGAGAATAGCAATAGAAGCAGTACTCCGGAAGGGGAGAAACAATGTTAACTTATGAAAATTGGCAAGAGCCGTCCATTACATTTCAAGAGGATGATTTGTATAAAGGGGCCCTATCTGTGCTGAAATGGGCGTACGGCCACTATGGTGATCAGCTCGTTTATGCATGCAGTTTTGGCATTGAGGGCATTGTCCTGATCGATCTTATTGCGAAAGTAAAAAAAGATGCAAGAATTGTCTTTTTAGATACAGGTCTGCATTTCAAGGAAACATACGACACCATTGATGCAGTTAGGGAAAGATATCCCGGGTTAGACATCGTGCTGAAAACACCTGAGCTGACGGTGGAAGAGCAGAATGAGCAGCATGGTGATAAATTATGGGAAACGAATCCTCAAAGCTGCTGCCATATGAGAAAGGTCATTCCATTGCAAGAGGCACTATCTGGCTATCCGGCATGGCTGTCTGGTTTAAGAAGAGAGCAGTCGCCTAAACGAGCAGGTACGAACTTCTTAAATAAGGATGAAAAATTCCAATCAGTCAAAGTATGTCCGCTCATTCACTGGACGTGGAAGGACATATGGAGATATGCGTCTAGAGAGGATCTTACTTATAATCCGCTGCATGACCAAGGATATCCAAGCATCGGGTGTGCACCTTGTACACAGCCGGCATTTACTGCTGATGATTTGCGTTCTGGAAGATGGTCAGGGACAGCAAAGACTGAGTGCGGATTACATGAGTAAGGGAGCATAATGTATGGAAATCGCCGCAATTTTATTTAGCTTATTCTTTGCTTTAAATATTGGCGCAAGCGGAGCAGCCGCTTCGATGGGCATCGCATATGGTTCAGGTGCGATCAAAAAGCCAATATACGCGCTCAGCGTTTGTGCGGTTGGAATATTAGCAGGTTCAGTGATTGGCGGCGGTGAGGTCGTCAAAACGATCAGCTCCGGGATTATGCCGGAATCTGTCATCACACTTGAAATTGTGTGTATCATCATTGGCTCGGCCGCATTATCACTTTTCATAGCGAATCTCTTGGCCATTCCTTTATCCACAAGTGAGGTCACAGTAGGAGCTGTGGTCGGTGTGGCAGCCGCATATAAAGTGCTGTATGTGAAATCGATCTTAGTCATTGTCTCTTTTTGGGTGATTATTCCGATTGTTGCCTTTGTTTTTACCTTTGCTGTTGTCAAAATCATCAGATTGTTCCCTAAACGAACATTATCCAAAAAAGGTACATTGATCTTATCTGTTGTTTTGATTATCAGTGGGTTTTTAGAAGCATTTTCAGCCGGCATGAACAATGTCGCCAATGCGGTCGGCCCGCTTGTCGCGTCAGGTGTTTTATCAGTCGGGCAAGGAACCCTTTACGGCGGAATCTTTGTGGCCATTGGGGCGCTGCTTCTAGGAAGAAGGGTACTAGAAACAAACGGAAAGAAAATTACACGCTATCAAACGGGTGAAGGCATTCTATTATCGAGCACCGGTGCAGGACTTGTCATCGTCAGCTCTATATTCGGACTCCCTGTTCCCCTTACTCAAATTACCTCCTCGTCCATTATTGGGCTAGGTATGGCAAAGGGTGGACCGAACATTTTTCATAAACATGTTGTGAAAAAAATGCTGAAGGTATGGGTTGTGTCACCTTTCTTATCACTTAGTCTATCTTATTTGCTGGTAAGCCTTTTCTTAAAAGGAGACTATTACTCTATCTTTATCATGATGAGTGTACTGCTTGCTTCACTAGGTGCACTGAGTCTTATGAAGGCAGTTAAAAATGAGAGCAGCTCGATTCATGAACAGGGCGGCGGGATTTAAATATAAATCCGACTATTAACATCTAATAAATATGAACATTGAGAGGAAGATGAACAAATGAGTTTAACACCACATGGTGGCGTATTAATTAATCGAGTAAATGAAGAATTTGATCTAAGCACAGCTGCGAAAGAAATTGAGCTGGATGCCATCTCTTTTGCAGACCTTGAACTCATCGCAATTGGCGGGTATAGTCCAATTGAAGGGTTTTTAACGAAAGCTGATTATGAAGCAGTTGTCAGCAGTATGCGACTAGCAAGTGGTGTCGTTTGGTCTCTTCCGATTACTTTGCCTGTCACAAAGGAAAAAGCAGCGGAGATCAATCAAGGTGACATTGTTCGTCTATCGTATAATGGAACAGTATACGGGGTCATTGAGGTGGAAGATCAATACACACCTGATAAGGAAAAAGAAGCAGTGAATGTGTATAAAACAGATGACCGCAATCACCCAGGCGTGAAAAAATTATTTGAACGCGGTGACACGTATATTGGTGGTAAAATTACACTGACAAAACGTAGCGAAAAACCTTTCCCGCAATTTACGTATGAGCCAGAAGAAACAAGAAAACATTTTAAAGAAAACGGCTGGAAAACCATTGTCGGTTTCCAAACGAGAAACCCAGTCCATCGTGCGCATGAATACATTCAAAAGACAGCACTGGAAACAGTGGATGGTCTATTTCTAAATCCACTTGTTGGTGAAACAAAATCTGATGATATTCCAGCAGATGTAAGAATGAAAAGCTATCAAGTGTTACTGAACGGTTATTACCCGAAAGACCGCGTCTTTTTAGGTGTTTTTCCTGCTGCCATGCGTTATGCTGGACCAAAGGAAGCGATTTTTCATGCGCTTGTGCGTAAAAATTATGGCTGTACACATTTTATTGTCGGCAGAGATCATGCAGGTGTTGGTGATTATTACGGCACATACGAAGCGCAGGAGCTATTCGAACAATTTACAAGCGAAGAAATTGGGATCACACCATTAAAATTTGAACACAGCTTTTACTGCAATACATGTGAAGCCATGGCAACACCAAAAACATGCCCACATGATAAAAGCGAACATGTCATTCTTTCAGGTACAAAGGTTAGAACGATGCTGAGAAATGGTGAATTACCACCGAGCACGTTCAGCCGAAAAGAAGTCATTGAAACATTAATCGAAGGATTAAAAACGACGGTATCTTAAAGGAGGATATGACATGAGCAACGAACATATCGTGTGGCATGATTCATCTATTACTAAAAAAGAATATCAACAGAAAAACAACCATACAAGCGGGATCATTTGGCTGACAGGTCTAAGCGGTTCAGGTAAATCGACCATCGCCAACGCAACAGCTCGAGAGCTGTTTGAACAGGGGTACCAAGTGACAGTCCTTGACGGCGATAACGTACGCCATGGACTCAATAAAGACTTAGGCTTTTCAGATGACGACAGAAAAGAGAACATTCGGCGCATCGGTGAAGTGGCGAAATTATTTGTTGAGCAAGGAACGATTGTCATTACTGCTTTTATTTCACCATTTCAAGAAGACCGCCAAATCGTAAGACAGTTAGTCGAAGACGGAGAATTTCACGAAGTGTTTGTGAAATGTGATCTGAACGTGTGTGAAGAGCGTGATCCAAAGGGATTATATAAAAAAGCAAGAAACGGCGAAATTCCATTTTTCACGGGAATCGATTCACCATACGAAGAGCCAGCTGCGCCTGAGCTTGTTCTAGATACAGGTGGATTATCACGCGAGGAGTCAAAACAGCGCCTTGTTGATTATGTAAAGAATAAAACGAAATAATCGCCTGATGGCAGGGGGAGAAAGCAAGATGGGGAAAGTATACATTGTTGGTGCCGGACCGGGTGATCCAGACTTAATTACGCTAAAGGCCCATAAGGCAATACAGCAGGCAGATGTCATTTTATATGATCGTCTTGTCAATCAAGAGATTCTTGCCCATGCCAAACCGGAGGCGGAGTTGATCTATTGCGGCAAACTGCCGAATCATCATACGATGAGACAGGAAGCGATTAATGAAGCGCTTGTTGCTTATGCGAAGGAAGGGAACATAGTCGTTCGTCTAAAAGGCGGTGATCCCTTTGTATTTGGCCGTGGCGGTGAAGAAATCGAATGCTTAGCTGAGCATGGTATTCCATATGAAGTTGTCCCAGGGATTACTTCTGGCATTGCAGCCGCTGCTTATGCAGGCATTCCAGTCACGCACCGAGAATTCAGCTCAAATGTTGCGTTTGTAACAGGGCATTATCAAAAGGATGAACATTTTGAAGAAAAGTGGGAAGCGCTCGCGACGGGGATTGATACCCTTGTCATTTACATGGGCGTCAAAAACGTGGAAAGAGTTCAGCGGCTGCTTTTGAAAAATGGGCGGAATCCTGAAACCCCAGCTGCGTTTATTCACTGGGGAACGACCACAAGGCAAAAGACGACTTGCTGCACGGTGGCGACACTATCTGAAACGGTTGAAAAAGAAGGGATCGAGCACCCAAGTTTAATCGTGGTAGGAGATGTCGTTCACTTTCATCAAAAGTTGAACTGGTTTGAACCAGCACTGATTGAGAAATGAGAACAAAGGTGAAAAGACACGTGTAGACATCGTGTCTTTTCGTCTGAATAAAACTAAGGTTGCAAGGAGGAGTCAAAAGTCAAATGAAACAAGCAGTCCTTTATGTCGGGCATGGAAGCAGGGTAAAAGAAGCACAGGATAAAGCCATTTCTTTTATGAAAAGCTGTATGCCGTTAGTGGAAGCAGATATCCAAGAAATTTGTTTTTTAGAGTTGACAGACCCTTCAATCGAAGAAGGGTTTGAGACTTGTGTACAAAAAGGAGCAACCCACATTGCGATCGTCCCGCTCCTCCTTTTAACTGCCATGCATGCCAAATCAGATATTCCAGATGAGATTGTGAAAGTACAAAAACGTTTCCCACAAGTGAAGGTGACATATGGAAGACCTATAGGCGTGAACCAAGAAGTCACGAAAGCGGTTATCGCAAGGATTGAAGAAGCAGGATACAAGGGAGAGCACGCAAAAATTCTCTTAATTGGCCGCGGAAGCTCTGATCCAGATGTAAAGCGGGATGTGTTTGGCATTGCAGATGATGTCCGTAGCATGTTGCCTTGTGCAGAGGTTTTTTCGTGTTTTATTACAGCGTGTGAACCGAATTATCGTGACGTCTTAGCACAGTTAACAGTAGATGACGATACGCCTGTCTATCTCGTGCCTTATCTTTTATTTACCGGCATTTTAATGAAAGAGATTGAGAGTGAAGCGAATCAGGCGAGAGAGCGGCTGCGAGATGTCCGTGTCTGCCGATACATTGGGTTTCATCCCCATGTAAAAGCAGCTTATATTGAACGTGTGCAGGAAACGATCTTAAACAAAGAGGATGCGTTTCGTTTTCAAGGAGAAAGCCATGCTTCCAGTTCATCTTGATCTAACCAATAAACACGTGCTAATTGCCGGCGGAGGAAGGGTTGCGGCTAGAAGGACGAGTGCGCTATGCATGGAGCCATGCAGCATAACCATTGTGAGCCCTGACATTTGTGATGAAATGGCGAATCTCATTGAGACATATCAGCTGACTTGGAAGAAAAAGAAAGTTGATGCGGAAGATGTAAAGGATGCATTTTTAATTGTCGCTGCTACAGACGATGCTTCAGTAAACGAGTGGATGACGCAATCAGCGCTTCCTCATCAGCTCGTCAACTGTGTGAGCCAGTCAGAGCTAGGCAATGTGATTGTGCCAAAGGTTGTAAGGGCAGGAAAAGTAACAATCTCCATATCTACGAGTGGTGCAAGCCCAGCCCGCACTAAACAGCTGGCTGCGGCCATTGAGACCTTGCTTGAACAAGAGGATGTAGATGCACTGGATGAGCTCTATATAGAAAGAAAAAAAAGACAAAGAAAAAGCCGATAAAATCTCATCTAAAGATTTAATCGGCTCTTTTTTATTTTCTCAGCTTTAGGACAACATCCTCATCAGGCGTCACAAATAATGTTTGCTGCTGATCATACGTGACAAAGCCCGGTTTTGCTCCGTTTGGTTTTTTCACATGCCGGATTTTCGTATAATCGACAGGGACGGAGCTTGATTCTTTTGCCTTCGAGAAGTAGGCAGCAATTTGTGCCGCTTCAAGCAAGGTTTGTTCATCAGGCGCTTTGTGACGAATGACAACATGTGATCCAGGAATATCCTTTGTGTGAAGCCAAATGTCATCACGAGCTGCCGCCTTTGTGGTCAAATATTCGTTTTGCTTGTTGTTTTTTCCAACGAGAATCGGAACACCTTGAGAAGATTCATACGTTTCCAGTTGAATGGCCGATGGTTTCTTCTTTTTGGCGTTGCGTTTTTGTTTGGGACGCAAATATTTTCCTTCCACCAGTTCTTCTCTTATTTCCTCTAAATCTTTTGGTGAGGCAGAGGACAGCTGCTGGATCAGCTCGTCAAAATAAACAATTTCTTCATGTGTTCGCTCAATTTGTTCATTTACGGCCTCTACTGCATTTTTTGCCTTTTGGTATTTTGTAAAATACGCTTGTGCATTTTCAGAAGGGGTTTTGTTTGTTTTGAGCGGGATCGTGATCTCTCCGCCTTCTTCATCATAATAATTGATGACAGTCGCTTCTTTATCCCCTTTTTTAATCGCATATATATTGGCAGTAAGCAATTCACCATAAAGCTGATACTTATGCGCATTTTGAGATTCTTCAAGCGTTCTTGTTAGTTTTTTTAGCTTGTTTTCATTTTTCTTTTTTTCATTCGCAACAAAACGTTCAAGATCAGCCGCCTGCTGTTTGACTCTGTCTCTTTCAGCTTTTCCGAAATAAAAGCGGTCAAGTAGCTCGCTTAGAGAATCAAACGTCTTCATGTCACCATCGACGTGCTGAAGTTCTAATAAATAAAAATACTCTTTCCCGTCTTTTCTCGTGAGCTGAGGGGTAAAAGAATGCGCCTGAATGAGCTGGAACATCTCGAGCAATGTACTTGGAATCGTTTCCTGATTGGCAAGACCGGCCCTGTGGACAGCTTCCTTAGCAAACAGCGGAGAAACCCCGGAGAATGTATCGACAATTTGATTGGCAATTTTCCCTTCTTGAAAACGTAAATGCTTTAAAATAGCTTCCTTCGTCACGTCAAAAGGATTCAGCTTTTGCTGTGCCGGCGGCAGAAGATATTGATGTCCTGGCAGCACCGTTCGATAGCTGTTCACAGATGGAGAAAGGTGTTTCAGTCCGTCAATGATCTGTTCCGTTTCGTCCTCCACGAGAATTAAGTTGCTGTGCCTGCCCATAATTTCAATATACAGCTTACGGGTTTGTTCATCGCCAATTTCATTTCGGCTTCGCACGTGCAGCACGATCACCCGATCTAACCCAATTTGTTCAAAACGTTCAATGAACCCACCCTCAAGATGTTTTCTGAGGAGCATACAAAACATTGGCGGTTCGCTCGGATTATCATCATGGTGCTCAGTGAGCTGTACCCTTGCATAGCTCGGGTGAGCGGATAAAAGCAGCTTATGATTCTTCCCCTTTGACCGGATATGAAAAATCAGCTCATGCTTGTATGGCTGATGTATTTTCGAAATTCTTCCGCCAGTTAATGTTTCTTGCAATTCATTTGTCATACCGTATGTAAAAATGCCGTCAAATGACATGTTGGATACACCCTCTTCTTTCACACAAATCTACTGAAAGAACCTTACGTTTTCTCGTTCTTTAGGCAGTCTTATTATTATAGCATGATTTAGGACGAGTCTGAATAAACTGGCTTATAGAACACTGCATAAGAGAGAGAACAAAAGAGGAGTGGACGAGGTCAAATGAATTGGCATGAACTGAACCAAACCGATTTATTAAAAACAATGAATACATCGATAGGTGACGGACTGTCAGAAAAAGATGTGCAAAAGCGGCTTGAAAAGCATGGGCCAAATGAATTGCAGGAAGGGAAAAAGGCGTCGGCGTTCGTTATTTTTTTAGCGCAATTTAAAGACTTTATGGTGTTAATCCTGCTTGCGGCAACGATTATTTCTGCCTTTTTAGGTGAATACATTGATGCTGTGGCGATTGTGGCGATTGTGCTGATAAATGGTGTGCTTGGCTTTTATCAGGAACGCCGTGCGGAAAAGTCCCTCCAAGCACTAAAGGAATTATCAACGCCTCATGTCTATGCAAGGAGAAACAATGAATGGGTCAAGATCCCGTCGAAGCACCTCGTGCCGGGAGATATTGTGAAGTTTTCAAGTGGGGATCGAATTGGGGCAGATATCAGATTACTAGAAACAAAGAGTTTGGAAATCGAAGAATCTGCCCTCACTGGAGAGTCCATCCCAGCGGTCAAACATGCGAGTCCGCTCTCGCGAGATCATGTCTCACTTGGAGATTTGACGAACATGGCCTTTATGGGGACGCTTGTCACAAGAGGAAGCGGTGTAGGGGTTGTCATTGGTACAGGGATGAATACGGCGATGGGACAAATTGCGGGTATGCTGGATTCAGCAGGTAATATGGAAACACCGCTGCAAAGACGCCTTGAGCAGCTGGGGAAAATTTTAATTGTGGCTGCATTATTTTTAACTGTGCTTGTGGTTGTTCTTGGTGTGGTGCAAGGTCATGATTTGTATCATATGTTCTTAGCGGGTGTATCTCTCGCTGTTGCTGCGATTCCAGAAGGACTGCCGGCGATCGTCACTGTCGCACTTTCCCTAGGTGTGCAGCGGATGATTAAACAAAAATCCATTGTCAGAAAGCTGCCGGCTGTGGAAACACTCGGCTGCGCCTCGATTATTTGCTCAGATAAAACAGGCACAATGACACAAAATAAAATGACAGTGACACATGTATGGGCAGAGGGGAAAACGTGGAATATTTCTGGCACTGGGTACGAGCCGTCAGGTGATTTTACCTTAAACGGAGAACTTGTCCATGTAGACAAACATCCAAGCCTGCAAAAGGTGCTATTATACGGAGCACTTTGTAATACATCGAACATCGTTGAAAAAGACGGTGAGATGAGACTTGATGGTGATCCGACAGAAGGAGCACTTCTAACCGCTGCGCGTAAAGCGGGTTTTACAGAGCAATTCATCGAAGCGGGATTTCGTGTGGTGGAGGAATTCCCTTTTGACTCTGAAAGAAAAATGATGTCAGTCGTCGTGGAAACGAATCAGAAGGAGCGGTATGTCATTGCCAAAGGGGCGCCAGATGTGCTGATGAACCGTTCAAGTCATATGATGCACGGCGGACGCACCGCCTCATTTTCAAAGGCTCACCGGCAAGAAACAGAAGCTGCGATTCAAGGTTTAGCAAGACAAGCGCTTAGAACCATTGCGATTGCATATAAAAAAGTAAGCCTGACAGAAAAAATCACCTCTGTTCAGCAGGCAGAAACTGGCCTCACATTTATCGGTCTAGAGGGCATGATTGATCCACCTCGTCCTGAAGTGAGACGAGCGATTAAAGAATGCCGGGATGCTGGCATTAAAACAGTGATGATTACAGGCGATCACGTAGAAACGGCTAAAGCGATCGCTAAAGATTTAAGTCTCTTACCGAAGCAAGGAAAGGTGCTTGATGGAAAAGCTCTGGATCAGCTAAGCGACAAAGAGCTGGAGCAAACAGCAGAAGATGTGTACGTCTTTGCCCGTGTATCACCTGAGCATAAACTGAGAATTGTGAAGGCCTATCAAAAAAATGGCCATATTGTCGCGATGACAGGTGATGGTGTGAATGATGCGCCAGCGATTAAACAGGCGGATATCGGCATATCCATGGGGATTACCGGAACAGACGTTGCCAAAGAAGCTTCTTCTCTTATTTTGCTTGATGACAACTTTGCGACCATTAAATCCGCTATTAAAGAGGGCCGGAATATTTATGAAAACATTCGCAAATTTGTCCGCTATTTGCTGGCATCGAATGTGGGAGAGATTTTGGTTATGCTGTTTGCAATGCTTCTTGCGCTTCCATTGCCTCTCGTTCCAATTCAAATTTTGTGGGTAAACCTTGTCACAGACGGCTTGCCGGCTATGGCACTTGGAATGGATAAACCAGAAGGCGATGTCATGAAGAGAAAGCCGCGAAACATGAAAGAGGGGATTTTTGCAAGAGGACTTGGTTGGAAGGTCATATCAAGAGGGTTTCTGATCGGGATTGCCACTTTGTTAGCCTTTATGTTTGTGTATCACCGTGATCCGAACAATCTTCAATATGCGCAGACGGTTGCATTCAGCACACTCGTTTTGGCGCAGCTCATTCATGTGTTTGACTGCCGCAGTGAACGGTCTATTTTTGAACGCAATCCATTCGGGAATATGTACTTGATCGGCGCCGTTGTGTCTTCCCTTCTGCTGATGCTTGTGGTCATTTATTATCCGCCGCTTCAGCCGATTTTCAAAACGGTGGCAGTCGCACCAGTCGATTGGCTTCTGATCATCGGTATGTCTGCATTGCCAACTTTTTTACTGGCAGGATCACTTTTGACAAGAAAAAAATAATTGGTTATGGTATAATTTTGAGGTAATAGTGTCTGCTATTACCTTTTTCATTTTATTAATATGAAAGAATTGGGTGTTTTCACATGATACGCAGTATGACGGGATTCGGCCAAGCGAGTAAAACGGATGGTGAACTGACAGTGTCAGTTGAGCTAAAATCGGTCAATCACCGTTTTAAAGAGGTTCATGCCCGTTTGCCGAGGCCGCTTTTATATTTCGAAGATACATTAAAAAAAATCATTCTTCGTCACGTGCAGCGCGGTCGAATTGAGCTGTTTGTTACGATTGAAGGCGGTAAACTTGCAAGCCGGTCTTTACAGATTGACTGGCCGCTGCTTGATGAATATATGAAAGCCGCAAAAGACCTTGAGGACCGCTATCATATTTCAGGTATTCAGCATGCACATGACTTACTGAAGCTGGAACAGGCTGTTCAGGTGGAAGAGTCAGTCAGCCGAAATGAGCAGCTGGAGCATTTGCTGATAGACACTTGTGAAGAAGCTGTCAAGGAGCTTTGCTTCATGAGAGAGCAGGAGGGAACATCACTTCAAAAAGACTGTGAACTCAGGCTGTCTGAACTCGAGGCATTTACAGAAGAAATCAAAGTGTTTGCACCAGAGGTTGTGAGTCAGTACAAAGAACGATTGAATCAAAGATTGCAAGAATGGATCGGAGAGGCGCTTGAAGAGAGCAGACTGACCACAGAGGCGGCCATTTTTGCTGATCGCTGTGACATTACAGAAGAGATTACCAGGCTGAAAAGTCATTTTCAGCAGTTCCAGCAAATTTTGACGCAAGGTGGCGCTGCCGGACGAAAGCTTGACTTTCTTGTACAGGAGCTCAACCGTGAAGTGAACACGATTGGATCAAAAGCAAACCATCACCATTTAACAAAGCTGGTGGTTGAAATGAAAAGCGCTATTGAAAAAATAAAAGAACAAGTGCAAAATATAGAATAGTCATTGTGTATGCTGTTTACAGTGCGTCTCTTTCGGCGAGACTAGAGACGTTTATATTACAGGGGGACGAAAGAAGATGACCATAAAGTTGATCAATATCGGATTTGGAAACATCATTTCAGCGAATCGGATGATTTCAATCGTCAGTCCGGAATCAGCACCGATTAAACGAATGATACAAGACGCAAGAGATCGAGGCATGCTCATTGATGCGACATACGGAAGAAGAACCCGTGCTGTTGTCATTATGGACAGTGACCATGTCATCTTATCTGCCGTTCAGCCTGAGACTGTCGCGCAAAGACTTTCTGTAAAAGAAGAAATCATAGATGAAGGGCAGGGGTAATACGCCATTATGAAAGAAAGAGGACTTTTAATCGTTCTCTCTGGACCTTCGGGAGTTGGAAAAGGAACGGTCAGACAAGCCATTTTCTCCCAGGAAGATACGAAATTTGAATACTCTATTTCTGTGACAACCCGCAAACCGCGTGAAGGTGAGAGAAATGGTGTTGATTATTTCTTTAAAACCAGGGAAGAATTTGAACATATGATTGAAAACAAAAAGCTGTTAGAATGGGCAGAGTATGTTGGGAATTACTACGGCACGCCTGTTGACTATGTAGAACAAACATTGAGCGAAGGAAAAGATGTTTTCCTTGAAATCGAAGTGCAAGGTGCACTTCAAGTAAGAGAAGCATTCCCAGAAGGTCTCTTTATTTTCCTTGCACCGCCAAGTCTTTCAGAACTTCAAAACCGCATTATTACACGCGGGACAGAATCTGAGGATCTCATCCGTAACCGAATGGCTGCTGCAAAAGAAGAAATTGAAATGATGGATGCTTATGACTATGTCGTTGAAAACGACGATGTCGAGCTTGCATGTGAAAGAATTAAAGCGATCGTCCTTGCAGAGCACCTGCGAAGAGACAGAGTCGCACCAAGATATAAAAAAATGCTGGGGGTAGAATAAACCATGTTAGATCCTTCAATTGACTCATTGATGAACAAACTTGACTCAAAATATACACTTGTCACAGTGTCTGCACGCCGTGCACGTGAAATGCAAATCCATCAAGATCAACAAATCGAAAACACAAAATCCTATAAATTTGTAGGGAAAGCTCTTGAAGAAATCGATGCTGGTCTTTTGACATTTGAAAAAGAAGAGCAAGAATAACATCGCTTCTGCTATGCAGATACGATACGTTCAAAAAAGTCAAAACTATGATTGGTTTTGACTTTTTTGAATTGTAGACGAATTTGTGAAAAAGGCCGTTAAGGGGGACAAACAAATGTTACAGTCGAAAAATATTTTACTCGGCGTCAGCGGAGGAATCGCCGTATATAAAGCAGCTGCACTCACTAGTAAACTCGTACAGGCAGGCGCAAACGTAAGAGTGATTATGACAGAATCTGCCCGTGAGTTTGTGTCTCCGCTCACCTTCCAAGCCCTATCTCGGCATGAGGTGTATGTGGATACATTTAAAGAAAACAATCCAAAAGTCATTGCGCATATTGATGTAGCTGACTGGGCCGATCTCATTCTTGTTGCCCCTGCAACAGCACATACCATTGGTAAAATGGCCGCAGGACTTGCTGATGATATGCTCACAACCACCTTGCTTGCTTCAACAGCTCCTGTATGGGTTGCACCGGCTATGAATGTGCACATGTATGACCATCCAGCTGTCAAACGGAACATCCGCACTTTATATGAAGACGGCTACCGGTTTATAGAGCCAAGTGAAGGCTATTTAGCATGTGGCTACATTGGAAAAGGACGCTTAGAGGAGCCTGAAAAAATTGTTGAACACATCCGTGCGTTTTTTGATGAGCCAGCCAGCTTGCCGCTTTCAGGTAAAAAAGTCGTGGTCACAGCTGGCCCTACACGAGAAGTGATCGACCCTGTTCGTTTCCTTTCAAATCGATCTTCTGGGAAAATGGGCTATGCCATTGCAGAAGCTGCCGAGCAAATGGGGGCTGATGTCACGCTCATTTCAGGACCTGTTTCGTTAACTGCGCCTGAGCATGTGGATGTGGTGCAAGTGGAATCGGCTGAGGAGATGTATCAAGCAGCGTTAGAGGTGTACGAGAAAGCAGATATAGTGATTAAATCAGCAGCCGTTGCCGATTATACGCCTGTCACGACGTATTCTCATAAAATGAAAAAACAAGACGGTGAACTAGCGGTTGAATTTAAGCGGACGAAAGATATTTTAAAAGAGCTTGGGAAAAGAAAAGAACATCAGGTGCTAGTCGGCTTTGCAGCTGAGACGCAGGATGTAGAATATTATGCGAAAAAGAAAATCGAATCCAAGCATTTAGATATGATTGTCGCGAACAATGTTGCAGCAGAGGGCGCAGGCTTTGGCACAGATACAAATGTCGCAGCATTGATCAAAGCAGACGGAACAAAAAAAGAGCTGCCAATGATGAGCAAAAAAGACCTTGCCTTTGAAATCTTACAGGAGGCAAAGCAGCTGCTGCCAAAAGAGCGTGATCGAGCATGATTGCTGAAGTGATCGTCGATGTCACAACGAAAGCCATTGACAGGCCATTTGACTATCGTGTGCCAGACCGCTTTAAAGGCCTTGTCAAGGCTGGTATGAGGGTAGTGGTTCCTTTTGGCCCAAGGAAGATTCAAGGGTTTGTGACAAAAATCAAAGAAGAAACAGACGTACAGTCAGGAAACATCAAGGACATTGTCGATTTATTTGATTTATCTCCTGTTCTGACAGATGAGCTATTGGAGCTTTCCCACTGGCTGACGGAAAAAACATTGTCCTATCATATTACGGCGCTTCAATCGATGCTCCCAGCAGCGATGAAAGCCAAATATGAAAAAGAAATTCAGGTGTTATCAGCTGAGGAACTTCCGCAGTCATTGAAAGAGCTTTTCGGTCAGCAAGAGAGCATCCTTTACGCTGACATTCCGCCTGAACAGCTGAAGCCTATTCAAAAGCATGTCCAAAAAGGCCATCTAGAAGTCAGATATCACGTCTCACAAAAATCCGGAAAGAAAAAGGTGCGGACACTTCAGATAGCAGTTACGAAAGAAAAACTTGAAGAAAAACAGAAGCAGTTAAAGAAAAATGCGGTGAAACAGAAGGCGCTGCTTACCTTTTTATTTCAAGCGAATGAAACGACGTTTTTAGCAAAAGATTTGCAGCAACAAACAGGTGCTAGTTCTCAAACGATAAAAGCCTTGATTCAAGAAGGTCTGTTAACAGAAAGCTATGAAGAGATTTATCGAGATCCTTATCGGGATAGGGAGTTTACACCGTCTACTCCTCTTGATCTCACAAAAGAGCAAGCAGAAGCGGCAAAACCCATTCATCAAGCAGTGAGCGATGACAAACATGAAACGTTTTTACTGCACGGAGTCACAGGAAGCGGTAAAACCGAAATTTATTTACAGACGATTGATCATGTCCTCCAAAAAGGAAAAGAAGCGATCGTCCTAGTTCCTGAAATTTCATTAACGCCTCAAATGGTCCAGCGTTTTAAAGAGCGCTTCGGGTCCAATGTGGCTGTTCTTCATAGCGGCTTATCGACTGGGGAAAAATACGATGAATGGCGGAAAATCCACCGCAAGGAAGTCAAGCTTGTCGTTGGCGCAAGATCGGCTGTTTTCGCCCCGTTTGAAAATCTAGGAATGATCATTATAGATGAAGAACACGAATCGTCATATAAACAAGAAGAAATGCCTCGGTATCATGCGAAAGATGTGGCCATTGAACGAGCAGGGCGGCACCAATGTCCGGTTGTATTGGGCAGTGCAACGCCTTCACTTGAGTCATATGCGCGTGCGAAAAAGGGTGTGTATACACTGCTGACGCTCAAACGGCGCGTCAATCAGCAGCAGCTGCCGCACGTTTCGTTAATTGATATGAGAGAAGAATTAAGAAACGGCAACCGCTCCATGTTCTCAGAAGAATTAATGCTCAGGTTAAAAGAAGTACTTGAAAGGAAAGAGCAGGCGGTTTTATTTCTCAATAAAAGAGGCTATTCATCCTTTGTGATGTGCCGTGATTGCGGATATGTGGAACAATGTCCTCATTGTGAGATCTCTCTCACTTATCACCGCTTTCAAAAACGGCTGAAGTGCCATTACTGCGGTCACGAAGCTCCTGTACCTGCAGAATGTCCAGAATGCCATAGTGAGCATATTCGCTATTTTGGTACAGGCACGCAGCGTGTGGAAGAAGAGCTGACGAAGGTATTGCCAGAAGCAAGGGTCATCCGAATGGATGTAGATACAACCTCTCGGAAAGGCGCGCACGAAAAGCTTCTCACGTCCTTTGGTAACAAAGAAGCGGATATACTGCTTGGGACGCAAATGATTGCAAAAGGCTTAGACTTCCCAGATGTTACACTTGTCGGTGTCCTTAGTGCGGATACGTCTCTTCACATCCCTGATTTTCGTTCAAGTGAAAAAACGTTTCAGCTTCTCACGCAAGTAAGCGGACGTGCGGGACGTCATGAAAAAGCGGGGTCAGTCATTATTCAATCATATACACCTTCGCATTATAGTATTGAATTAACCAAACAGCATGATTATGAAGCCTTTTATGAGCAAGAGATGTTGCACCGTCGTCATCAGTCCTATCCGCCATTTTATTTTTTGGCGATGGTGACTGTATCACATGAAGAAGTGACGAAGGCAGCGCATGTCACAGACAAAATTGTTCAGTTCTTGAAAATGAATTGTGCACCGAATACAAGGATTCTCGGTCCTGCTGCTTCTCCGATCGCTAAGATCAAAGATAGATATCGATATCAATGCGTGATAAAATACAAAAGGGAAAATGAACTGGCAAGTTTATTACGAAAAATACAAGATCATTATCAAAAAGAAATGGAACAAAAACAGTTGATGATATCAATCGATATGAATCCATATATGATGATGTAAAACGGAGGTCTTTTCGTGGCAATCAAACCGATCGTCTTACATCCTGCAGACGTGCTTGAACAACAAACAGAGCTTGTTGATACATTCGATAAAAAACTGAAAAAACTGCTGGATGATATGTATGATACAATGCTTGAACTAGATGGAGTCGGCCTAGCCGCACCACAAATCGGCATCTCAAAAAGAATCGCCGTGGTCGATATCGGCGAAGATTCTGGGAGGATTGACTTGGTAAATCCTGAGATTCTTGAAGTGGAAGGGAGCCAGACAGACATTGAAGGCTGCCTGAGCTTTCCATCTTTGTACGGAACGGTTGAAAGACCAAATTATGTGAAGGTGAAAGCCTTTGATAAGAAAGGCAAACCATTTACAATAGAAGCAGAAGGATTTTTAGCAAGAGCTTTATTGCATGAAATTGATCACTTAGACGGTGTATTATTCACGTCGAAAATCATTCAAACCTATACAGAAAAAGAACTTGCGGAAATGGAAGGGTGAAGAAAATGGCACGTATCGTATTTATGGGAACCCCTGATTTCTCAGTACCTGTGCTGCAAACACTTATCACAGAAGGATATGAAGTTGTCGGGGTCGTCACACAGCCAGATCGCCCGAAAGGCAGAAAACGAGTACTGACGCCGCCTCCTGTAAAAGTAGAAGCCTTAAAACACAGCATTCCAGTTTTACAGCCTGAAAAGGTACGTCTTGATGAAGAAATTGATAAAGTGCTTGCCTTAAAGCCAGATTTGATCGTAACAGCAGCGTTCGGACAAATTTTGCCAAAAAGATTACTTGATGAACCTGAATTTGGCTGTATCAACGTTCATGCCTCACTGCTGCCAGAATTAAGAGGCGGTGCACCGATCCATTATGCGATCCTGCAAGGCAAAAAGAAAACAGGCGTGACGATCATGTATATGGTAGAAAAGCTTGATGCAGGTGACATGATTAGCAAAGTAGAAGTAGAAATTGATGAATTAGACAACGTCGGAACACTGCATGATAAATTAAGTGTGGCTGGTGCGGCCTTATTAAAAGACACAGTTCCAAATGTGTTAAGCAGGTCTATCTCGCCAATTCCGCAAAATGAAGAGGCAGCAACGTATGCACCAAATATTAAGCGGGAGCAGGAAAGATTAGACTGGAACAAGCCAGGAGAAGAGCTTTACAACCAAGTTCGCGGCTTAAATCCATGGCCAGTTGCCTATACTGAATGGAGCGGTGCTAACTTAAAAGTATGGGAAGCGAAAAAAGTTCCGCTTCAAGCACCAGAAGAACCTGGGAAAGTGATTGAGCTTCAAAAAGAAGGACCAGTCGTTGGAACAGGAAATCAGCAAGGCCTTTTATTAACGAGTGTACAGCCCGCTGGAAAGAAAAAAATGAGCGGTGAAGACTTCTTAAGAGGCGCAAATATCGAAATTGGACAGAAATTAGGGTTAATCAATGAAGAAAAGTAATGTGAGAGAAATAGCGCTGGACGCTTTAATCAAACTCGAACAAAATCAAGCCTACAGTAACTTGCTTTTGCAGTCAGTGATGAAAGAGAAAGAACTTTCCGATCAAGACAAACCGCTATTAACAGAACTTGTATACGGTACACTGCAAAACAAGCTGGCACTTGATTATATGCTCACACCCTTTGTGAAAAAACCGCAAAAAGTGGCTCCATGGGTGATGCAGCTTTTGCGGATGTCTCTTTATCAGATGGTTTACCTTGAAAAAATTCCAGATCGTGCAGCCATCCATGAAGCAGTGGAGCTAACGAAAAAGCGCGGACATAAAGGCATTTCTTCACTAGTCAACGGCGTTCTTCGTTCTGTGCAAAGAGAAGGCGTGCCATCATTTGATGCGATCAAAGATCCGGTAAAAAGGCTCTCAATAGAGACAAGCCATCCATTGTGGCTCGTACAAGAATGGGTGGAGGCGTACGGTTTTGAAGCAGCAGAAAGCATGTGCCGTATTCATTTAGTCCCGCCAAAGCAGACATTGCGTGTCAATCAAATGAAAAAAAACCGCACTGCACTGCAGCAAGAACTCATGGATGCAGGAATTGAGACAGAGCTCGGCGACCTATCTGAGGATGCACTCAAACTCATGAAAGGCTCTATCGTATCTACTCCTTTCTTTCAAGAGGGCTTTGTCACGATTCAAGATGAAAGCTCCATGCTTGTCGCAAGAGCGCTGGATCCTCAGCCGGGAGAAATGGTGCTTGATGCCTGTGCCGCTCCTGGTGGTAAATCAACACATATCGCAGAGCGAATGAACGATGAGGGGAAGATTGTGTCTCTTGATTTACATGAGCACAAAGTAAAACTGATCAAACAGGCAGCAAAGCGTCTAAACTTAACGCATATTGAGGCAAAAGCGCTTGATGCAAGAAAAGCATCCGACCATTATGATGATGCTTCGTTTGACCGTATTCTCATTGATGCACCATGTTCAGGTTTTGGCGTCATCAGACGAAAACCAGATATGAAATATACAAAGTCCTCGGAAGACTCAGCAAGACTTGCGACAATTCAGCAATCGATCTTGCATGAAACAGCCCAGCTGCTAAAGCCAGGCGGAACCCTTGTATACAGTACATGTACAATGGATCCAACAGAAAATCAACAAGTGATTCATGCGTTTTTACAAGAACACCAAGACTTCGAACCCGATCTATCTCTTAATGAACGGCTGCCTGAGCAGGTTGCTCCGTTTGTTCAAAACGGAAGTGTACAAATTCTTCCTCATTATTTCGGAACAGATGGTTTCTTTATTTGCAGCATGAGAAAGAAGGGATAAAAAATGACAGAACAAAAACAAAAAGTAAGAAAAGAACTGAAAACAGACATGCCGTCGATCTACTCGTTTGAGCTAAATGAAATCAAAGACTGGTTAAAGGAACAAGGCGAGAAGCCTTTCCGTGCAACACAAATTTTTGAGTGGCTTTATGAAAAACGCGTCACGTCCTTTGATGAAATGTCTAACCTTTCAAAGGAATTAAGAGAAAAATTAAAAGATCAATTCGCCATCACGACTTTAAAAACAGTGATCAAACAAACTTCTCAAGATGGAACGATCAAGTTCTTATTTGAATTACACGATGGCTATACCATTGAAACCGTGCTGATGCGCCACGAATATGGCAACTCTGTCTGCGTCACAACACAGGTTGGCTGCCGGATTGGTTGTACATTCTGTGCATCTACACTTGGCGGTTTGAAACGTAACCTTGAGGCGGGAGAAATTGTGGCCCAAGTATTGAAAGTACAACAGGCGCTTGATGAAACAGATGAACGCGTCAGCTCAGTTGTTATCATGGGAATTGGCGAACCGTTTGATAACTTTGATGAAATGCTTGCATTCCTTAAAATCATTAACCATGACAACGGTTTAAATATTGGTGCACGTCATATTACCGTTTCGACGAGCGGGATCATTCCAAAGATTTATCAATTTGCGGATGAGCAAATGCAAATCAACTTTGCTGTCTCCCTACACGCACCAAATACTGACATTCGAAGCCGCCTCATGCCAATCAATAAGGCATACAAGCTGCCAAAATTAATGGAAGCTATTGAATATTACATTCAAAAAACAGGCAGACGCGTGAGCTTTGAATACGGTCTGTTTGGCGGAGTCAATGATCAAGTCCATCATGCAGAAGAACTTGCTGATTTATTAAAAGGAATCAAATGCCATGTAAACCTCATCCCGGTGAACTATGTACCAGAAAGAGATTACGTGAGAACACCAAGAGAACAAATCTTCCTATTTGAAAAAACGCTGAAAGAACGAGGCGTAAACGTAACGATTAGACGAGAGCAAGGCCATGATATTGATGCTGCTTGCGGTCAGCTAAGAGCGAAGGAGCGTCAGGAAGAGACGAGGTGACGAATGTTGATAAGGGCAGCCTTTCAAACCGATACAGGAAAAGTCCGTCAGCATAATGAAGATGATGCAGGTATTTTTGAAGCAAAAGAAGACACACTTCTAGCTGTTGTAGCAGATGGAATGGGAGGTCATCTTGCTGGTGATGTAGCCAGCAAGATGGCAGTTTCTTCTTTAAAAGAATACTGGCAGGAAACATCTTCAATTCCAAATAAACCAGCCGATCAAGAAAATTGGTTAATCTCAAAAATTAGCGATATTAATGACCAAGTATACGAACATGCGAAAAACAATGAGGAGTGCCAAGGAATGGGGACGACCATCGTTTGTGCGCTCGTTCATTTGCAAACGGTCACAATTGCCCATATTGGTGACAGCCGCTGCTATTTGCTAAGAGAAGGAGCACTGACCCAATTAACAGATGATCACTCACTAGTGAATGAGTTAGTGAAAACAGGAGAGATTTCAAAAGCGGATGCAGAATATCATCCAAGAAAAAATGTGCTGACCAAAGCGTTAGGAACGGATAAACACGTTCAAATTGATGCACGAACTTTTGAAGTGGACCCAGGAGATCAAATTTTGCTTTGCTCAGACGGATTATCGAATAAAGTAGAAGAAGAGCATTTGATTCAGATTTTATCGCAAACAACCGCACCAGATGAAAAAGTAACAGAGTTAGTTCAAACAGCGAATGACAACGGCGGTGAAGATAACATTACAGCAGTACTGTTAGAAATCTCCTCCCAAACAGAGGAGGGTGACAGCAAGTGTTGATCGGAAAAAGGATCAGCGGCCGTTATCAAATTCTTCGCGCAATAGGCGGAGGCGGAATGGCCAACGTTTATTTGGCGGAGGATATGATTTTAGATCGCGAAGTGGCGATTAAAATTTTACGGTTTGACTTTGCAAGCGATGATGATTTTATTAGACGGTTCCGGAGAGAAGCGCAATCAGCAGCCAGCTTAGATCATCCGAATATTGTCAGTATCTACGATGTAGGGGAAGAAGATGACATTTATTATATTGTCATGGAATATGTCGAGGGGATGACGCTGAAAGAATACATACACGCCAATGGACCACTTCATCCAAAAGAAGCCGTTCGCATTATGGAGCAAGTCGTTGCGGCGATGGAAGAAGCCCATGCGAAACAGCTCGTCCATCGAGACATTAAGCCTCACAATATATTAATAGACAACTTGGGGAATATCAAAGTCACTGATTTTGGCATTGCCATGGCACTTAGCTCAGCGACCATTACCCATACGAATTCTGTTCTTGGCTCCGTGCATTATTTGTCCCCAGAGCAAGCGCGCGGCGGTCTTGCAACGAAAAAGTCAGATATTTATTCACTTGGTATTGTTCTTTATGAGCTGATTTCAGGACGCATGCCATTTGAAGGAGAATCCGCTGTCAGTGTCGCACTGAAGCATTTGCAATCAGAGCCGCCATCTGTGAGAAGGTGGAATCCTTCTGTACCACAAAGCGTGGAGAACATCATTTTAAAAGCAATGGCCAAAGATCCATTCTATCGATACGAAGATGCATCTGAAATGCAAAAAGACTTAAAAACGGCTTTTGACCCTGCAAGACTAAAAGAAAAGCGCTTTGTCATTGAAGAAGATCATGAAGCAACAAAAGCCATTCCTATTATAAAAGATCATCAAGTCGATCAAGACAATGAAAAAACAGCCGTCCACCCGGTTCAAAAACCAAAGAAAAAAGAGAAACAAAAACCGAAGAAAAAACGGAAAAAATGGCCGTGGATTGTAGCGTCGATCTTATTTGTTTTGACGGCTGCGACCATTTTAGCGATCACGGTCTTCCCAGGATTACTCTTTCCAAAGGATGTAGAGGTGACCGATGTTTCTGGCATGACGGTTGAAAAAGCGGAAGACACCTTAAAGAAAGCTGGATTTACCGTCGCTTCTGAACCCATTGATATTGCCGACGAGAAGATTGAAAAAGGGCTGGTTGTTAAAACAGACCCGAAAATCGGAACTAAGGTAAAAGAAGGGACAGAAATTCAGCTTTATCAAAGTACAGGTAAAGAAAAAACCGAATTACCTGATGTAACAGGTGAAAAGGTCGAGAAAGCAAAAGAACTATTAGAGAAAAAAGGGTTTAAACAGGTTGTTGTAGAGGAAGTGAATGATAATGACACAGAATCAGGCATTGTCATGGAACAGAAACCTTCCGCGAATACAGAACTTGTCGCAGCAGATGAAGAAGTCACATTGACCGTCAGTATAGGCCCTGCCGATATTACCTTACGGGATTTAACGACGTATAGTAAACAGGCCGCATCAAATTATTTAGAGGATAATGGACTAAAGCTAGATGAAAAAGAAGCATATTCTGACGATGTGCCAAAAGGTGAGGTCATGAAGCAGGAACCGGGAGCGGGGACAGCTGTTAAACCTGGTGATACGGTTAAAATTACGTTCTCCCTTGGACCAAAAGAGAAACCAGCCAAAACAGTGACTGAAAAGATTGCGATCCCATATGAACCAGAAACAGAAGGACAAGAAATGAATGTTCAAATATCCATTGACGATGCAGAACATAGCATTTCTGATTTATATGAAACCTTTAAAATCACTGCGCCCACTGAGCGAACGATTAAATTTAAGATAGAACCTGGTCAAAAAGGATACTATCAGGTGACTGTGGATGATAAAGTAGTAAGCTCCAAAACGATTGAATACCCTGATGATGAATAAAGGAGGGACTTTATGCCTGAGGGCAAAATTATTAAAGCATTAAGCGGATTTTATTATGTGCTGGATGAGTCTTTAGAAAGTGGCAAAGTAATTCAGTGTAGAGCAAGAGGGATTTTTCGTAAAAACAAAATAACCCCTCTTGTTGGAGATTATGTCGTCTATCAAGCAGATAACGATAAGGAAGGCTATTTGCTGGAAGTAAAAGAGCGGACCAATGAGCTGATTCGGCCGCCTATTAGCAACGTTGATCAAGCAGTGCTCGTTTTCTCAGCAGCAGAGCCGACCTTTAGTACATCGCTGTTAGACAGATTCCTGGTGCTTGTTGAAGAGAGCCAGATTGAACCGATTATCTGCATCACAAAAATGGACTTGCTGAAAACAGACCAAGAGCGAGAAACGATTCAAGCCTATGCAGAAGACTATCGCCAAATTGGATACGACGTTCATTTAACATCGACGATCGAAGGGGATGGAATTGAAAAGCTGACCCCGTATTTCCATCACAAGATTACTGTTTTTGCAGGTCAATCGGGTGTAGGGAAGTCTTCCCTCTTAAATGCGATGAGTCCTGATTTAGCACTGAAAACAAATGATATTTCCTCCCATCTTGGCAGGGGGAAACATACAACAAGACATGTGGAACTCATTCGAACGGCTGAAGGGCTCATTGCCGATACACCAGGATTTAGCTCGCTTGAATTTACAGGTATCGAAGCGGAAGATTTAGGGCTCTATTTCTTAGAAATCAGAGAGAAGAGTGCAGAATGTAAATTCAGGGGCTGTTTGCACGTAAAAGAGCCTGGATGTGCAGTAAAAGAGGCAGTAGAACACGATCGCATCAGAGAGTATCGCTATCAGCATTATTTAGAGTTTTTAACTGAAATTAAAGACAGAAAGCCGAGGTACTAAATCATGGTTTATATTGCCCCATCCATTTTATCAGCCGATTTTGCCAATCTTGCGAAAGATATCCGTGATGTGGAACAAGGTGGAGCGGATTATATTCATATTGATGTGATGGACGGTCATTTTGTACCGAATATGACATTTGGACCAAATGTAGTGGAGGCGATCAGGCCGCATACAAAGCTGCCGCTCGATGTTCACTTAATGATTGAGCAGCCAGACCAGTATATCCCTGCATTTGCAAAAGCGGGTGCTGATATTATTTCTGTTCATGTCGAGGCGTGTCCACACTTACATCGCACGATTCAGCATATAAAAGAACAAGGTGTCAAAGCAGGGGTTGTTTTAAACCCGCACACACCCGTTTCTCAAATCGCGCATGTATTAGAGGATGTTGACCTCGTCTTATTCATGACGGTGAACCCTGGTTTTGGCGGACAGGCGTTTATTCCTGCTGTTCTCTCAAAGGTAAAAGAAGTAAAGACACTTAGTGAACAAAAAGGCTTAACTGATTTACTCATTGAAATAGATGGCGGTGTCAATGTAGAGACAGCAAAGAGCTGCAAAGAAGCAGGCGCTAATCTACTTGTTGCCGGCTCAGCGGTATATGGGAAAGAAGACCGCACGGCGGCCATTCAGGCCATTCGAGAAGCATAACAAAAAGAACCAAAGTCATTGTGATCTTTGGTTCTTTTTCAATGGAGAGGAGCGTAATCATGCACATACATATCGTGGCCGGCGGTCCTTTTGTGTACATCCCGCCGCTTGATCATGAAGCATCTGAGGAGGACATTCTCTGGATCGGCGTAGACCGGGGAACCCTTTTCTTACTAGAGCATGGCATTGTACCTGACAGAGCATTTGGTGATTTTGATAGTGTGACAGAAGAGGAGCTTCATGAACTGAAAAAGAAATTGCCTGCACTCAATCTATTTCAGGCAGAGAAAGATGAAACGGATTTAGAACTTGCGCTGAACTGGTCTTTGCGTCAGAATCCAGCACATATTCAAATTTACGGCATCACAGGCGGAAGAGCAGATCATTTTCTTGGGAATATTCATCTCCTTTATAAAGGCATTCAGCACAAACAGAGCATGACCCTTGTAGATAAGCAAAATATCATTCAAATGTTTGGACCTGGTACATACGACATCAAACAAGACCCGGATAAAAAATATGTGTCGTTTTTGCCCTTCGGTACATCGGTTGAAAAGCTGACATTAAAAGGTTTCAAATATCCTCTGAAAAATTGTCATATTGAGCCTGGTTCCACACTATGTATTAGTAACGAACTCATCCACTCAAATGGTACTTTTTCTTTTCATGAAGGCATATTAATAATGGTAAGAAGCAAAGATTGACCAACCTATCAATGTGGATGGCTGATTAAGCTCAATTGTGCTGCAAGCGGTACTTTTAGGAGGGGGACAAAATGAAATTTTATACAATCAAACTGCCTAGATTTCTTGGCGGCATTGTCCGTGCGATGCTTGGTTCATTTAAGAAAGATTAATGAGTAATCTCCTTTATTTCCACATAAAAACGCCTGCTACATTTAACTGTAGCAGGCGTTTACTCTTGCTTATACACGCTCAACTTTACCAGATTTCAAAGCTCGAGCTGATACATATACTCTTTTAGGCTTACCGTCCACTAGAATACGAACTTTTTGAAGGTTCGCGCCCCATGTACGTTTTGTAGAGTTCATTGCGTGAGAACGGTTGTTCCCAGCTTTTGTTTTTCTGCCTGTAATAACGCATTTACGTGCCATTTGTTTCCCTCCTAACTGCGAAAACATCATCATATTCTTCATATACGTACTTAGAGATGCCTCAAGATACTTTAATAATTTACCACAGCTTCAAGGGGTTTGCAAGGATTGTTTGCTCCTCTTTCAAGAAAAATACCTTGACATCTTGATAAAAAATCAAGGCTATAGTATAAGTAGGATTGGGTCGGATTGAATGATTTCTTTTAAAAAGAAGGGTCTTATAGTAAAATAGTGATAACTCAGGGCAATTTCTCAAAAAGGGGGAACCAATGTGTCCATTGAACTTAGAACGAAATACGGACAAATTGATATATCAAATGAAGTCATTGCAATGGTGGCAGGAGGCGCTGCGATCGATTGCTATGGTATTGTTGGCATGGCGTCCAAAAATCAAATAAAGGACGGCTTGACGGATATTCTCCGCAAAGAGAACTTCAGCCGGGGTGTTCTTGTGCGTCAAAAAGAAGATCGCATTCATATTGATATGTACATCATCGTCAGCTACGGTACAAAAATATCAGAAGTCGCACATAATGTTCAAACGAAAGTCAAATATACGATTCATCACACGATTGGACTTTCAGTTGACTCAGTCAACATTTATGTACAAGGAGTAAAAGTTACGAACCCGTAGTAAGGAGGAAATATATTGTCTATTAGAAATCTGGGTGGCCGCTCATTTGCAAAAATGATTCTTGCAGGTGCTCACCATCTTTCTCAAAACGCACAAATTGTTGATGCGTTAAATGTTTTTCCAGTGCCAGACGGAGACACGGGGACAAATATGAATTTGTCAATGACTTCAGGGGCAAAAGCAGTTGAAGAAACAAATACCGATCACATTGGTAAGGTCGGGGTGGCTCTGTCGAAAGGGCTGTTAATGGGGGCAAGAGGAAACTCAGGTGTGATCCTGTCTCAGCTCTTCAGAGGTTTCAGCAAAAATATAGAACAAAAAGAAACAATTGACGCAAAAGAATTTGCGCTTGCCTTGCAGGCCGGTGTTGATACAGCATATAAAGCCGTCATGAAACCGATTGAAGGAACCATCTTAACGGTTGCAAAGGACGCAGCAAAGAAAGCGGTTGCTGTTTCAACAACAGAAGACCAAATCGATCGTGTACTTGAATTAACGATTGAGGAAGCAAGAGCATCACTTGACCGCACGCCAGATCTCCTTCCTGTTTTAAAAGAAGTCGGTGTTGTAGATAGCGGCGGTAAAGGACTTCTTTGTGTATATGAAGGTTTCCTTGCTTCATTAAGAGGAGAAGAGCTTCCTCCTAAAACGGCCTCTTTGCCAACATTAAAAGAATTAGTGAGTGCAGAGCATCATAAAAGTGCACAAAGCCATATGAACACAGAAGATATTGAATTTGGCTATTGTACAGAATTTATGGTGAAATTCGAAGAAGACAAACAGTCCTTTGACGAAAATGCCTTCAGAGAAGAATTAAGCGAATTCGGAGATTCACTTCTTGTGGTATCTGATGATACGCTTGCAAAAGTTCATATTCATGCAGAGCAGCCAGGAGATGTCTTATCATATGCACAGCGCTATGGCAGCTTAATTAATATGAAAATTGAAAACATGAGAGAGCAGCATAGCTCGATCGTCAATGAAGAAAAAGATCACTCGCCTGCTACACCAAAAGCAACAGCTGCTGAAAAACAGCGTTTTGGAGTAGTGAGTGTCGCAATGGGAGAAGGGATTGCTGACTTGTTTAAAAGTATCGGAGCATCCGTCGTCATTGAAGGCGGACAGACGATGAATCCGAGCACAGAAGACATTGTCAAAGCAATTGATAGCATTCATGCCGAAACCGTCTTTATCTTACCTAATAATTCTAATATTGTCATGGCAGCTAAACAGGCGGCAACTGTCTCAAGTCGTGAGGTCATTGTTATTCCGACAAAGACCGTTCCTCAAGGAATGTCGGCACTTCTTTCTCTCAATGAAGCAGCTTCAAATGAAGACAATGAAGCAGCGATGTTAGAAGCGATTGATCATGTGAAAAGCGGCCAAATTACCTTTGCAGTGAGAGATACCCAAATTGATGGGATCGACATTGCCAAAGGCGACTATATGGGCCTATACAATGGGAAAATCACCTTAACAGCTAAAAATCAATTAGATGCAGCAAAAGAGCTTTTGACCCAAATGGTGACAGAAGATGATGAGATTGTCACAATCATCAAAGGGGAAGATGCATCATCTGATGAGATGGAAGCTTTAGAAGCATATATTGAAGACACATTTGAAGATGTAGAAGTTGAAGTCCACGATGGAAAACAGCCGCTTTATTCATATATTTTGGCTGTTGAATAAAGAAAGAAGGGCATATGAAGCCCTTCTTCTTCTTTTGCATTTTTTTACTATGTGTTCATCGGTGAAATGAGTTGCGGGAATCGAATGAATCCATTAGTCTAAAGGGAGTAACAAACCAATCTGTGATTGGTGATGAGAGGGGAAGACCTATGAAATTTAGAAGTGTGTTTGATATTATTGGACCCGTCATGATTGGTCCATCAAGTTCGCACACGGCGGGTGCGGCTCGTATTGGAAGAGTGGCTCGCAGCTTGTTCGGAAGGGAACCGAAACGAATTGTTGTGTCGTTTTATGGCTCTTTTAAAGATACGTATAAAGGACACGGGACAGATGTAGCCATTATCGGTGGTGTTCTTGACTTTGATACATTTGATGAACGAATCAAAACAGCGATTGATATTGCAAAAAGCAAAGAAATCGACATTGAGTTTAAAGAAGAAGATGCGGTGCCAGCGCATCCAAATACAGCAAAAGTAGAAATTTCAGATGCGAATGGAAGCCTTGAATTAATCGGGATTTCCATTGGCGGAGGTAAAATAGAAATCACAGAATTAAATGGCTTTGAACTGAGACTCTCAGGGAATCACCCGGCCATTCTTGTGGTTCATAACGACCGCTACGGGACGATTGCAGCAGTTGCCAATGTGTTAGCGAAATTCGCCATCAACATTGGTCATATGGAAGTGGCACGTAAAGAGGTCGGGCAAGAAGCACTCATGACGATTGAAGTGGATCAGAATATTGATCCAGCGGTTTTAACAGAGCTTGAGACGCTGCCAAACATTATTCAAGTCACACAAATTGCAGAGTAACAACAAGGAGGTTATGTATGATGTTTAAAAACGTCAAAGAACTCGTGCAGCTAACAGAAGAACGGAATACCTCCATTTCAGACATTATGATTACTCAAGAAATGGAAGTGACAGGGAAGTCACGTGAAGACATTTTCTCGCAGATGTACCGCAACCTAGAAGTGATGGAACAGGCCGTTGAAAACGGACTGAAAGGTGTGAAATCATTATCTGGTTTAACAGGCGGGGATGCGGTGAAACTTCAAGCATATATCGCATCAGGCAAAACATTGTCTGGTCATACCATTTTAGATGCCGTGAGTAAGGCAGTGGCAACAAATGAAGTGAATGCAGCAATGGGAACGATCTGTGCAACGCCTACAGCTGGCTCAGCAGGTGTTGTGCCAGGAACGCTCTTTGCGGTGAAAGAAACATTAAAGCCAACAAAGGAACAAATGGTCAGATTCCTATTTACATCTGGTGCATTTGGTTTTGTTGTCGCCAATAACGCAAGTATCTCTGGTGCAGCAGGCGGCTGTCAGGCAGAAGTAGGATCTGCATCAGGTATGGCAGCAGCAGCCATTGTAGAAATGGCAGGCGGTACGCCGCAGCAATCCGCTGAAGCCATGGCCATCACCTTAAAAAATATGCTGGGTCTTGTTTGCGATCCAGTCGCAGGACTTGTGGAAGTGCCATGTGTGAAACGAAACGCAATGGGCGCTTCTAATGCGATGATTGCAGCAGATATGGCACTTGCCGGCATTACAAGCCGCATCCCTTGTGATGAAGTCATTGATGCGATGTACAAAATTGGTCAAACGATGCCAACAGCTCTTCGTGAGACTGCACAAGGCGGACTTGCTGCAACACCGACAGCAAGGGAGCTTGAAAAGAAGATTTTCGGAGGTGTGACCTCATCTCGTGATACAGAAACTGCAAGATAAGATCTCTGCCCTCAAAGGGATTGGAGAAGAAACAGAAAAAACACTAAATGAACTTGGAATCTACACAGTAGCCGATTTACTCGGCTACTTTCCTTATCGATATGACGACTATGAGCTTCGCAACTTAGAAGAAGTCAGACATGACGAACGTGTCACAGTTGAAGGAAAAGTGCACAGTGAGCCCGTTCTCACCTATTATGGAAAAAAACGAAGCAGGCTGACATTCAGGCTGCTTGTCGGTCGTTTTTTGATTACAGCCATATGCTTCAATCGCCCTTATTTAAAACGAAGTCTTGTTTTAGGCGATACGGTATCCGTCACAGGGAAGTGGGATAAAAACCGGCAATCCATTATGGTGCAGGAATTTAAAAAAGGAACACACGAACAAGATGGCAGTATAGAACCTGTTTATTCGGTCAAAGAAAATGTAACCGTGAAGATGATGAGACGATTTGTGAAACAAGCGTTGTCACTCTATGTAGACCATGCAGAAGATCCACTGCCAAAGCAACTTGTAGCTGCTTATAAACTCATGTCTTATCAAGAAGCACTAAAAACCATTCATCTCCCTGAAACGAGAGACTCGCTCAAGCAAGCAAGACGACGCTTCGTGTACGAGGAATTTCTCATCTTTCAGCTGAAGATGCAGGCGATCAGAAAAAAAGAACGAGAAAAAACATCAGGCATCCAGCATCCGTTTTCAAAAGAGGCGGTCTTTGAGTTTGTTCATAGCCTGCCGTTCCCGCTGACAAAAGCACAATCAAGAGTGCTGGATGAAATTATGTCAGATATGGCATCCCCGTACCGGATGAACCGGCTTCTTCAAGGTGATGTTGGATCGGGGAAAACAGCTGTAGCGGCAATTGCCCTTTATGCCGCTCATTTATCCGGCTTTCAAGGTGCGCTGATGGTGCCAACTGAAATTTTGGCAGAACAGCATGCCGATTCACTGTATCAGCTATTTGAAAAATGGGGGCTAAATATTGCTCTTTTGACGAGTTCAGTGAAAGGAAAGCGCCGCAGAGAACTGCTTGAACGTCTGAAAGAGGGAGATATTGATATTTTAGTCGGCACGCATGCCCTTATCCAGGACGAAGTGGAATTTCAGCAGCTTGGTCTTGTTATTACAGATGAACAGCACAGGTTCGGCGTGGAACAGCGGAAAAAACTGCGAAGCAAAGGGCAGGACCCAGATGTTTTGTTTATGACCGCAACGCCGATTCCAAGAACGCTTGCCATCACAGTATTTGGAGAAATGGACGTCTCTGTCATTGATGAGCTGCCAGCCGGCCGAAAGCAGATTGAAACGTATTGGGTGAAGCATGACATGCTTGAACGGATTCTTGCTTTTGTTGATAAAGAGCTGAGAAAAGGCAGACAAGCGTATATTATTTGTCCACTTATAGAAGAATCAGACAAACTGGATGTCCAAAATGCGATTGATGTTCACAGCATGCTGACAGAGGCGTATCGCGGAAAATGGTCGATCGGCTTAATGCATGGGAAACTCGCAAGTGATGAAAAAGATCAAGTGATGAGAGATTTCACTTCCAATGAAGTGCAAATCCTTGTGTCAACGACAGTTGTTGAAGTTGGAGTCAACGTGCCAAATGCGACCATCATGGTCATTTATGATGCGGACCGCTTTGGACTGTCACAGCTTCATCAGTTAAGAGGCCGGGTCGGACGCGGAGAGCATCAATCTTTTTGTATTTTAATGGCGGACCCTAAATCAGAGACCGGTAAAGAGCGCATGCGGATCATGTCTGAAACAACGGATGGCTTTGAACTGTCTGAAAAGGACTTAGAACTAAGAGGCCCTGGCGACTTCTTTGGCAAGAAACAAAGCGGTATGCCTGAATTTAAAGTGGCAGACATGGTTCATGACTATAGAGCGCTTGAAACCGCTAGAAAAGATGCGGCAGAGCTCGTGCAGTCTGAAGCCTTTTGGACAGACCCTGAATATAAAGAACTTAGGCAAACACTTGTAGACAGCGGTGTGCTTGGCGGAGATAAATTGAGCTGATTAAGTGCTGGAGGAATTTTCTTGTCTTTTTGAAACAAGGATTGATTTATCATCTATGAGATTATATACTACTATTAGTACCTAGTCATAAATGTACGGATGGTGTCTGCATATGAAACTAAATAAAAAAGAACGACAAAAGCTTCTCCAGCAAACGATCAGCTCGACTCCGTTCATTACTGATGAAGAATTGGCAAGTAAATTCGGTGTAAGCATTCAAACAGTTAGACTTGACCGTTTGGAGCTGTCAATCCCTGAATTACGCGAACGAATTAAGCACGTGGCCGAAAAGACATTAGAGGATGAAGTGAAGTCTCTTCCGCTGGATGAAGTCATTGGAGAAATGATTGATGTAGAGCTTGATGATCAAGCGATTTCCATTTTTGAAGTGAGAAAAGAGCATGTATTCAGTCGTAACCAAATTGCCAGGGGACATCATCTTTTTGCCCAGGCAAATTCGCTGGCAGTAGCCGTCATCGACGATGAACTGGCTTTGACAGCAAAAGCAAATATTAAGTTTACAAGGCAGGTCAAACAAGGCGAAAGAGTTGTCTCAAAAGCCAAAGTTGCCTCACATGATAAAGAAAAAGGCAGAACCGTAGTTGAAGTAAACAGCTATGTAGGTGAGGAAGTTGTCTTCTCAGGCGATTTCGTCATGTATCGCTCAAAACAAAAGTAAAAGGTGGCACATAACATGAGAATTGCAGTCGATGCAATGGGGGGAGATCATGCCCCTAAAGCCATTATTGACGGTGTGCAAAAAAGCTTAGAAGCATTTTCAGATATCGAGATTACACTAGTCGGCGATGAAAGCAAGATCAAATCATACATAACAAATCATGAACGCATCACGATCTTAGATGCAAAAGAAGTCATTGAACCAACGGATGAACCAGTGCGTGCAGTGAGACGTAAAAAGGATTCTTCTATGGTGAAAATGGCGCAGGAAGTTTCAGAAGGAAGAGCAGATGCCTGTATTTCAGCTGGAAATACTGGGGCACTCATGACAGCAGGCCTGTTTATCGTAGGCAGAATTGATGGCATTGACAGACCAGCACTTGCTCCGACGTTGCCAACACTTGATGGTAGCGGGTTCTTATTATTGGATGTCGGTGCAAACGTTGATGCAAAGCCAGAGCATCTTGTGCAATATGCCATGATGGGATCTATTTACGCAGAGCATGTCTTCCCGAAGAGCAATCCACGCGTTGGACTTTTAAATGTCGGGACAGAAGATAAAAAAGGCAACGATTTAACGAAAAAAACCTTTGAATTATTAAAAGCATCAGATTTGAATTTCGTAGGAAATGTAGAATCGCGTGACTTATTAGAAGGTGTAGCTGATGTCGTTGTCACAGATGGTTTCACGGGGAATATCGCCCTTAAAACGATCGAAGGCACAGCCCTTTCTGTTTTTAAGATGCTGAAAGAAACCTTAACATCCAGCTTCACAGCTAAAATAGCAGCAGGTATGATGAAGCCAAAATTAATGCAGATGAAATCTAAAATGGATTACTCCGAATATGGTGGTGCCGCATTATTTGGTTTAAAAGCACCCGTTATTAAAGCGCATGGTTCCTCTGATGAAAATGCGATTTTTCATGCCATTCGTCAGGCGCGCGATATCGTTATAAAAGACGTTTCAGCTATCATTCATCAAGAAGTTCAAAAAGAAGACACGAATGAGTCGTAATGGAGGTAGAGCAGCATGAGTAAAATTGCTTTTTTATTCCCAGGCCAAGGCTCTCAAAAAATTGGCATGGGAAAAGATTTATTTGACCAAGAAGCAGCATCTAAAGCTGTGTTTGAAGAAGCAGATCAGACCCTTGATTTTGATTTATCTTCAATGATTTTTGAAGGAGATGCAAAAGAACTGACGCTGACATATAATGCACAGCCAGCTCTTTTAACGACAAGCATCGCGATCTTAAAGAAATTTGAAGAGAGCGGAATCAAAGCAGATTATGCAGCAGGGCACAGTCTGGGTGAATATACAGCCCTTGTTGCAGCGGGAGCTCTTTCGTTTAAAGATGCCGTTTTCGCAGTGAGAAAGCGTGGCGAATTAATGAATGAAGCCGTTCCAGCAGGAGAAGGCGCAATGGCGGCGATTCTTGGCTTAGACCAAGCGGCGCTTGTAGAAGTGACAAGAGAAGTGACAGAAAGCGGTCATCTTGTAGAACTTGCGAACTTAAACTGTCCGGGCCAAATCGTCATCTCTGGTACAGCAAAAGGTGTGGAACTTGCATCAGAGAAAGCGAAAGAAAAGGGCGCAAAACGTGCAATTCCACTTGAAGTGAGTGGACCTTTCCATTCTGCATTAATGAAACCAGCAGCTGAAAAATTCACAGATGTATTATCTAAATTAGACATTTCTGATGCCGCGACGCCAGTGATTTCAAACGTAACAGCAGACATCGTGACATCACGTAATGAAATTGAAACGAAGCTGATTGAACAATTGTATTCTCCTGTTCGATTTGAAGAAAGTGTAGAACGCCTGATTGACTTAGGCGTGACAACATTTATTGAAATTGGTCCTGGTAAAGTGCTCTCAGGTCTTGTGAAAAAAGTCAATCGCCGCCTGACGACCATTTCCGTATCAGATCAAGAAACAATTGAAGCAGCCATTCAAACACTCAAGGGGGATTCTTGATGCTTACAAATAAAACAGCCGTTGTCACAGGTGCATCACGCGGTATTGGCCGTTCGATTGCGATCGATTTGGCGAAAAAAGGTGCCAATGTTGTGGTGAACTATTCAGGCAACGAAGCAAAAGCAAATGAAGTCGTCGATGAGATCAAAGCACTTGGCCAGCAGGCTTTTGCTGTCAAAGCGGATGTGTCAAATGCAGAAGATGTACAGGCATTAATGAAACAAACCGTTGATACATTTGGTTCAATCGACATTCTTGTGAATAATGCTGGAATTACAAAGGACAACCTGCTCATGAGAATGAAAGAAAATGAATGGGATGATGTCATTAACATAAACTTAAAAGGTGTCTTCAACTGTACAAAAGCTGTGACACGTCAAATGATGAAACAGCGCAGCGGAAGAATCATCAATGTAGCATCTGTTGTCGGCGTTTGTGGAAACCCTGGACAAGCAAACTATGTTGCAGCAAAAGCTGGTGTGATCGGTTTAACGAAAACAACAGCGAAAGAGCTGGCAAGCCGTCATATTACAGTCAATGCCGTAGCACCAGGCTTTATTTCTACTGATATGACTGACAAGCTTGATGAGAATGTTCAAACAGAAATGCTTAAGCAAATCCCGCTCGCACGCTTTGGTGCGCCTGAAGATATAAGCAACGTTGTTGTCTTTTTAGCTTCAGAAGGAGCAGGTTATATTACAGGCCAAACCATCCAAGTGGATGGCGGAATGGTTATGTCCTAAGAAATATCAAAATTTCGTTACGTTTTCTCTAGTTTTTTAAAAACGAATCAACTATAATACTTTGAGGGGAGGTGAAAGGCAATGGCAGACGTATTAGAGCGTGTATCAAAAATTATTGTAGACCGCCTTGGCGTTGATGAGGCTGACGTGAAAATGGAGGCTTCATTTAAAGAAGATTTAGGCGCTGATTCCCTTGATGTAGTTGAGCTAGTTATGGAACTTGAAGATGAGTTCGATATGGAAATTTCTGACGAAGATGCTGAAAAAATTGCAACAGTCGGTGACGCTGTGAACTACATAAATAGCCAGCAATAAGCGTAACAAAGTCCCGTCTATTTTCATGGCGGGACTTTGAAAATTTATGTTAGTTTCAACATATTCAGCTGATCAATTGTCAGCCTTTTTCAGATGCTAAGGAGCACGGTTTCCTTGCATGTAGAAAGAGAGACTCCATATAATCAGTATCCTTAAAGGCGATAACGCCTACCTGGAGGTTGCTATGCCAAAACACTATAAAGACAAACAGAAACAGAGCAAAAAACTAGAGCAATTCAGAGAATTTCAGCAGCGCATTTCTGTACACTTTAAAAATGAAAAACTACTCTATCAAGCCTTTACACATTCCTCTTATGTGAATGAGCATCGTAAAAAACCTTATGAGGATAATGAAAGACTTGAATTTTTAGGGGACGCTGTTTTAGAGTTGACGATCTCACAGTTCTTATTTGCAAAGTACCCAGCCATGAGCGAGGGAGATTTAACAAAACTGAGAGCGGCGATCGTATGTGAGCCATCACTTGTGTCATTAGCACATGAGCTGTCCTTTGGAGACCTTGTTCTTTTAGGAAAAGGGGAAGAAATGACAGGCGGCAGAAAACGCCCAGCACTCTTAGCAGACGTATTTGAGGCGTTTATCGGAGCGCTTTATTTAGATCAAGGACTTGAGCCTGTTGAACGATTCCTAGAAGCCTATGTATACCCGAAAATTAATGACGGGGCATTCTCACATGTCATGGACTTTAAAAGCCAGCTTCAAGAATTTGTTCAGCGAGATGGAAAAGGTGTACTTGAATACCGAATCCTGCATGAAAAAGGTCCAGCACATAACCGGGAATTTGAAGCCAATGTATCCCTTAGAGGAGAAGTGCTCGGAATTGGAAATGGTCGTTCAAAAAAAGAAGCGGAACAGCATGCTGCACAGGAAGCACTTGCTAAATTACAGAAACATCATATGAACCAATAAAATCCCCCTCGTGATTCAGGGGGATTTCACTCTGTTTTCCATCATCTTTTTTCAGTTCATATGGTAAGATAATAGTACTTTAAATACATAAGGAGGATCACTCTCATGTTCCTCAAACGTTTAGACGTGATAGGATTCAAATCTTTCGCACAGCGGGTGACTGTAGACTTTGTCAAAGGGGTTACAGCTGTTGTTGGACCAAACGGAAGCGGCAAAAGTAATATTACTGATGCGATCCGCTGGGTACTTGGAGAGCAATCAGCAAAAAGCCTCCGCGGAGGAAAAATGGAAGACATCATTTTTGCAGGAAGTGACTCAAGAAAACGAGTCAACTTAGCAGAAGTGACATTAACGCTCGATAACGAAGATCACTTTTTGCCGATCGATTTTCACGAAGTCAGTGTGACAAGAAGAGTCTATCGTTCTGGAGAAAGTGAATTTCTCATTAACAATCAATCTGTCCGCTTAAAGGATATTATTGATCTTTTCATGGATTCAGGTCTTGGAAAAGAAGCTTTTTCGATCATCAGCCAAGGTAAGGTAGAAGAGATTCTATCGAGTAAAGCTGAAGAAAGACGTAGCATCTTTGAAGAAGCAGCTGGTGTCCTGAAATATAAAACAAGAAAGAAAAAAGCCGAGAATAAACTGTTTGAAACGCAGGACAACTTAAACCGGGTGGAAGATATTCTGCATGAACTAGAAGATCAAGTAGAACCACTAAGAATGCAGGCATCTATTGCAAAAGACTATCTGCAAAAGAAAGAAGAACTTGAAAATGTAGAAATTGCTCTCACCGTCCATGATATTGAAGCACTACACAAAAAATGGACAACACTTGGTGAAGCTGTCGAGCGGTTCAAACAAGATGAAATGAAGCAGTCCACAGACATTCAAGCGAAGGAAGCCAAAATCGAAGAAGCGAGAGACCGTATTCAGGCGCTTGACGATTCGATTCATGACCTCCAAGAAGTCCTCCTTTTCACAAGTGAAGAACTAGAAAAGCTTGAAGGGAAAAAAGAAGTTCTAAAAGAACGAAAAAAAAATGCGGCCGCTAACCAAGGGCAGCTAGAAGACACGCTCGTGCGTTTAACCGAAAAACAGGCGTTGTTAACGGAAAAGATTGAACAGCAGAAAGTCACACGTGACAGCCTGCAAACAGAAGTGCAGCAGCTAAAAGATGAAGTGAAAACAAAACAGCATCAGCTGTCTCTTCATAGTGAAGATGTGGAAGGGCAAATTGAACAGCTAAAAAGCGATTATTTTGACCTATTAAACGAGCAAGCTTCTATCCGAAACGAACGTAAATTACTAGAAGAACAGCAGCGCCAAGCAGCCTTGCAGCTAGAGCGGTTAACGCAAAATAATCAGAAACATATCGAAGAACGGGTATCTGTGAAGGAAAAGAAAACAGAAGCCGAGAAGCAACTTTCAGAACGAGAAGAAGACATTTTGGCTCAGGTGAAACGCTTTAGAGAAGCGGAACAAAAGCTAGAACAGATGAAACGTCAATACGAGAAAAAAGAAACGGCTCTTTACCAAGCCTATCAATATGTACAGCAGGCAAAATCTAAAAAAGAAATGCTTGAATCCATGCAGGAAGACTTCTCAGGATTTTTCCAAGGAGTGAAAGAGGTTTTAAAGGCAAAGGACCGGTTAGGTGGTATTCACGGGGCGATTGCAGAGCTAATTCAAACAGAGCAGCAACATGAAACAGCGATTGAAATTGCACTTGGCGCAGCCACGCAGCATGTCGTTACTGAAAATGAAGCGGCTGCCAGACAGGCCATTGGATATTTAAAGCAGCATTCCTTTGGGCGTGCGACCTTCCTGCCGATGAACGTCATCAAAGAACGAACCATTCAGTTCAGAGATATTCAAACAGCTGAGCAGCATGACGCGTTTATTGGCGTAGCGAGTCAGCTCGTTTCCTTTGATGAAAAGTATGAAAAAGTCATACAGAATTTGCTTGGAACGGTCCTGATTGTTCAAGACTTAAAAGGTGCCAATGAGCTGGCGAAAATGCTTGGACATCGTTATCGCATCGTGACCCTTGATGGGGACGTGGTGAACCCAGGTGGTTCAATGACTGGGGGCGGCGTAAAGAAAAAGAACAATTCCCTCCTCTCCAGAAACCGAGAGATTGAAACATTAACAAAGCAGCTCGTTGAAATGGAAGAAAAAACAACGATCCTTGAAAAAGAAACAAAAGAAACGAAGCAATCGATTGCCGCAAGCGAAGTCCAATTAAATGAACTGCGTCAGCGCGGCGAAATGCTTCGAGAAAAGCAGCAAGAGTTAAAAGGGACATTATATGAACTGCAAGTAGCGGAAAAAAATATTAACGCTCATCTAGAGCTCTATGATCAAGAAAAAGAAGAGTTGCAGCAGCGCTCTAGCGAACTTGCGAGCAAGGACAAAGAGCAGGCAGCCCTTGAAACATCTATAGGTGAGAAACTGACCTCTCTTGACGAAGAGATCAACACGTTAACAAAACGGAAGCAGACCCAAAGCTCAACGAAAGAAACCATTTCTTCCGAATTAACAGAGCTGAAAATCTCGCTTGCCAAAAAAGAGCAGTCTTTAGCAAATGAACAAGAAAAACTTTCGAGCTTAACGGCTGAATTAGAAGAGGCTGAAAAGACGCTGACGGAAACAAAAGAAGATTTGTCCCTCTTAACAAGTGAAATGTCATCTAGCTCAAGCGGCGCAGAACAACTGGAAGAAGCGGCAAAAGAGAAACTGGAACATAAAAACAAAACGACAGCGCTTATCTCAGAGCGACGCAAACAGCGCCTGGCTCTTTCTGAAACATTAGAATTCGCAGAACGTGAACTGAAAGAGCAAAAACGCCTGTATAAACAGCTCACGACAAGCTTAAAAGATGAAGAAATCAAGCTTGGCCGCATGGAAGTTGAACTTGATAACCTCATCGCCTATTTAAACGAAGAGTATGCCCTTTCGTTTGAAGGAGCAAAAGAAATGTATCATCTGACGCTATCGCCGGATGAAGCAAGAAAACGCGTGAAATTGATCAAACTAGCCATTGAAGAGCTTGGAACAGTGAACTTAGGCAGTATTGACGAGTATGAACGTGTGAATGAACGTTTTCTCTTCTTAACTGAACAGCGCAATGATCTGACAGAAGCGAAAAATACGTTATTCCAAGTCATTGAAGAAATGGATCAGGAGATGACGAAACGTTTCTCTGAGACATTCTCTCAAATCCGCGGGCATTTTGAATCTGTTTTCCAAGCATTATTTGGCGGAGGAAGAGCAGACCTTAAGCTCACAGATCCAAACGATTTACTAAACTCAGGTGTCGATATTGTGGCGCAGCCGCCGGGGAAAAAGCTGCAAAATCTAAGCCTGCTTTCAGGCGGAGAAAGAGCATTAACAGCCATTGCTTTATTATTCTCGATCTTAAAAGTGAGACCAGTTCCATTCTGTGTGCTAGATGAGGTAGAAGCAGCGCTTGATGAAGCAAATGTGTTCCGCTTTGCCCAGTATTTAAAGAAATATAGCCAAGAAACACAGTTTATTGTTATTACACACCGAAAAGGAACCATGGAAGAAGCAGATGTTCTGTACGGTGTCACGATGCAGGAGTCAGGTGTCTCAAAACTGGTATCTGTCAAACTAGAGGAAACGAAAGAGCTTGTCCAGTAATTAAAGGAGGTTTTTGAACCCATGAGCTTTTTTAAGAAATTAAAAGAAAAATTTACGCAGCAAACCGATTCAGTATCAGAAAAGTTTAAAGATGGACTTGAAAAAACGAGAAATTCGTTTCAGGGAAAAGTAAATGAACTCATTTCTCGCTATCGTAAAGTGGATGAAGACTTTTTTGAAGAACTAGAAGAAGTGTTAATCGGTGCGGATGTCGGTTTCACGACTGTGATGGAACTGATTGATGAGCTGAAAAAAGAAGTGAAATTAAGAAACATTCAAGACCCAAGTGAAGTACAAGCAGTCATCTCTGAAAAACTCGTGGAGATTTACAATAGTGGTGAGGAACAAATCTCTGAACTGAACATTGAAGACGGCCGTTTAAATATTATTTTATTCGTAGGCGTGAACGGTGTCGGTAAAACCACCACCATTGGTAAGCTGGCAAACAAGCTAAAAAATGAAGGGAAATCCGTCATTTTAGCAGCAGGTGATACGTTCCGTGCGGGGGCGATTGAGCAGCTTGAAGTATGGGGCGAGCGCTCTGGTGTTCCTGTCGTTAAACAAACAGCAGGCTCTGACCCGGCAGCGGTCATCTATGATGCCGTTCAATCAGCTAAAGCCAAAAAAGCAGATGTCTTGATCTGTGATACAGCAGGTAGACTGCAAAACAAAGTCAACTTGATGAAAGAGCTAGAGAAGGTCAAGAGAGTCATTGAACGCGAAGTGCCCGATGCACCGCACGAAGTACTGCTTGCCCTTGATGCGACAACAGGTCAAAATGCGATGGCGCAAGCGAAGGAATTTTCTAAAGCGACAAACGTGACAGGTATCGCTTTAACAAAGCTTGACGGTACTGCAAAAGGCGGGATTGTTCTTGCCATTCGCAATGAACTCAACATACCTGTAAAACTTGTCGGACTAGGTGAAAAAGTAGACGATCTGCAAGAGTTCGATGCTGAATCGTATGTGTACGGATTATTCTCAGACATGATTGATCAAGAAGACTAATCAAGATGCCGACAAAACTGCCGGCATTCAGCGTGTAGACAAACCCTCGCATTCTTTGTCAGTCCTGCGCTCTGGTGCTCACGAATGTCAAATTCGCTCCGCGCCAGTACTCGTCCTTCCTAGACTTCAAAGGTTTTCTATCACGCTGAAAAGAAGACAAAGGGCTAAAATCAAGTTCATTTTAGCCCTTTGTCAACAATCTGGGGATGCCGGCAAAACTGCCGGCTTTTTTATTTAAATATCGCCGCAGGAAGTGACAAGATAAAAACTTGACACGTAGATCAGAACCGTGTAAACTTAGTTGTTGTAAAGGGAATGAACTTAACAAAGGGGAGAGAGCCCATGACGCTTGAAAAGACAACGAGAATGAACTACTTGTTTGATTTCTATCAATCGTTGTTGACCGCAAAACAAAAGAGCTACATGTCGCTTTACTACCTAGACGATTTTTCCCTCGGTGAAATTGCGGATGAATATGAAGTATCAAGACAGGCTGTTTATGATAATATTAAACGGACTGAAGCGATGCTTGAACAATATGAAGAAAAGCTGCTCTTGTTTAAGAAATTTAAAGAGCGTAAAGAACTTCTCACAAAAATGAGAGAGCTTGTAGCAGATTCCGTGCAAAAGGAAGAAGCAGAAGCTTTAATTGAATCGCTTGAGAAATTAGATTAGGAGGCGGCACAGTATGGCATTTGAAGGATTAGCCGACCGACTGCAGCAGACGATTTCAAAAATCCGCGGCAAAGGAAAAGTGTCAGAGCAAGATGTAAAAGAAATGATGCGCGAGGTACGCCTTGCCCTTCTTGAAGCTGACGTCAATTTTAAAGTAGTCAAAGACTTTGTGAAAAAAGTAAGCGAGCGGGCAGTTGGACAAGAGGTCATGCAAAGTCTTACCCCAGGACAACAGGTCATTAAAGTTGTAAAAGAAGAACTCACTGAATTAATGGGCGGGGAAGAGAGTAAAATCGCTGTAGCGAAAAAATCTCCAACTGTCATTATGATGGTTGGTCTTCAAGGGGCAGGTAAAACGACCACAACTGGAAAGCTTGCCAACTTACTTCGCAAAAAACATAATCGCAAGCCGATGATGGTGGCCGCTGATATTTACAGACCAGCAGCGATCCAGCAGCTTCAAACGCTTGGGAAACAGCTTGATATGCCCGTATTCTCATTAGGTGATCAAGTTAGTCCCGTCGAAATTGCCAAACAGGCAATTGAAAAAGCGAAAGAAGAACATCATGATTATGTCATTTTAGATACAGCAGGACGTCTTCATATTGATGAAGACTTAATGGATGAACTTCAGAAAGTAAAAGAAGTCGCAAATCCAGAAGAGATTTTCCTCGTTGTTGACTCGATGACTGGTCAAGATGCTGTCAATGTCGCAAAAAGCTTTAATGAACAGCTTGGTTTAACAGGTGTCGTTCTGACAAAACTAGACGGTGATACACGAGGCGGGGCAGCACTTTCAATTCGTGCAGTCACAAATACGCCGATTAAATTCGCCGCACTAGGTGAAAAGCTTGATGCAATTGAACCATTCCATCCAGAGCGGATGGCATCGAGAATTCTTGGCATGGGAGATGTGCTCACGCTTATTGAAAAAGCACAAGCAAACGTTGACCAAGATAAAGCGAAAGAACTTGAACAAAAAATGCGGACAATGAGCTTCACGCTCGATGATTTCCTCGAGCAGCTTGGGCAGGTTCGCAACATGGGTCCACTTGATGAACTGATCCAAATGATGCCGGGAGCCGGTAAAATGAAAGGGCTCAAAAACGTCCAAGTAGACGAAAAGCAGCTCAATCACATCGAAGCGATCATTAAATCAATGACGACCGAAGAAAAAGAACAGCCAGAGGTCATCAATGCAAGCCGCAGAAAACGGATTGCAAAAGGAAGCGGAACATCTGTACAGGAAGTCAATCGCCTTTTAAAACAATTTGACGAAATGAAAAAGATGATGAAGCAAATGACCAACATGTCCAAAGGAAAGAAAAAAGGCGGCTTTAAATTACCATTTATGTAATTGGTTATACATGATAAAACCGTTGTTAAGAAAAAACACTTTACAAACCCTTTTATCATTGTTAATATACTATCTTGTTGAAATATTTTCGGAGGTGCTAGTAAAATGGCAGTAAAAATTCGTTTAAAACGTATGGGAGCAAAAAAATCTCCTTTCTATCGTATTGTTGTAGCAGATTCTCGTTCACCACGTGACGGTCGTTTCATCGAAACAGTTGGAACTTACAACCCAGTGGTATCACCAGCTGAGGTGAAAATCAACGAAGAATTAGCGCTTAAATGGCTTCAAAATGGTGCGAAACCATCTGATACAGTTCGTAACCTTTTCTCAAGCCAAGGAATTCTTGAAAAATTTCATAATGCGAAAAACAGCAAATAATGAATGAGCTGTCCTTGGAAGAATTGATTGTGTCCATCGTCGAGCCACTTGTTGATTTCCCTGAAGATATTCACGTATCTTCATTAGAAAAAGATGAGCAGGTCATTTACACACTGTCTGTCAATGCTGAAGATACCGGAAAAGTGATCGGAAAGCAGGGACGTACAGCTAAAGCGATACGAACAGTCATGTTTGCAGCAAGTGCAGAGTCTTCTAAGAAAGTTCAACTTGAGATTGCTGACTAAAAAGGGAGAGGGCTTAGGACCTCCCCTTTTTTTACACGTTTAAATCTATTTTTCGTTATACTGTAGAGGACAAATGCCTTCGGATAGGGGGACAAAAAGGAAGATGCAGATCATTCAACATGTCACCGTCATGCAAGTATTAACTGAAAGCAGTAAGGACAAACTGTTAACGACTTTTTTGGAGAAAAAAGAAAGACTAGAACGTGAATGCAATCAACTATATTTTCAACTAAAAAAGCATGAAAAAGAACCACATCAGCAAGAAGCCATCCCTCAATTTCAAAAAGCCATTGAAAAAAGACAAGAGAAAATGAGGCAAATTGATTTTCAAGTCGAGCAGCTGCATATCTTGCCTCTTGGCAGTGAAATGAAAGAAACAGAAGTGGATGCGCTGATTGAAGTAAAAATAGGTGATAAATGGGATGACAAAATGCAAGACAATGTCATCGTCGTGAAAGACGGCACCATTGTGGAAATACGTCAGGGGTGATTGAGAACATGGAGCTAGAATGGTTGAATGTCGGAAAGATCGTCAATACACATGGAGTGCGCGGAGAAGTACGTGTTGTGTCAAAGACTGATTTCCCAGAAGAACGCTACAAAAAAGGCAGCGTCCTTTATATTTTCAAACAAAATCAAAAAGAACCGCTAAAAGTGACTGTCGCATCACATAGACAGCACAAACAATTTGATTTACTGACATTTGAAGAAGTCGGCTCGTTAAATGAAGCTGAGCAATTAAAAGAGTCGATTTTAAAAGTAGAAAAAGAACATCTTGGTTCATTAGATGAAGGGGAATTCTATTTCCACGAAATCATCGGCTGTGAAGTATATGATGAAGAGGACAAACTGATTGGTCAAATCAAAGAAATTTTAACGCCAGGGGCAAATGATGTATGGGTGGTTGGAAGAAAAGGCAAAAAAGATGCCCTCATCCCTTATATTCCATCTGTCGTCAAAACAGTTGATATTTCATCCAAGAAAGTACACATTGAAGTGATGGAAGGACTCATTGACGAATGAAAATTGACTTTTTAACACTGTTTCCTGAAATGTTCGAAGGAGTGCTTCACTCATCGATCTTAAAAAAAGCTCAGGAAAAAGATGCGGTCTCATTTGATGTCGTGAATTTTAGGGAGTATTCCGATCATAAACATAAAACAGTGGATGACTATCCGTATGGCGGCGGTGCTGGCATGGTTCTGAAAGCACAGCCTGTATTTGATGCGGTAGAAGATTTAACGAAAAAAGCAAACAAGAAGCCCCGCATTATTCTTGTCTGTCCTCAAGGAGAAAGATATACACAAAAGAAAGCAGAAGAGCTTGCAAAAGAAGAGCATCTTATGTTCATTTGCGGCCACTATGAAGGCTACGATGAGCGCATCAGGGAGCATCTTGTCACAGATGAAATCTCAATCGGAGATTTCGTTCTCACAGGCGGAGAGCTGCCGGCGATGATGATTGCAGACAGTGTGGTCAGGCTTTTGCCTCATGTGCTTGGAAAAGAAGCGTCTCATATCGAAGATTCATTTAGTACAGGTCTGCTTGAGCATCCGCACTATACAAGACCAGCTGATTATAAAGGATTGAAAGTACCAGATGTGCTTCTCTCTGGAAATCATGCCAAAATTGAAGAGTGGCGGCGTAAAGAATCGTTGAAGCGAACCTATACAAGACGGCCAGATTTGATCGATTCTTGCAAAACATTAACGGATGAAGAAAAAAGATGGCTTTGGCAGCTTCATAATGACTAGATTGTATTGCACAAGGTATACAGGTGTGGTATGATACTACTTGTGACTTGGACGGCTTGCCGATTCAAGTTTGAAAACGATGTTCCGCTGCAATGAAGAAAGAGGACATGAGCATCTGTTGGAAGGAGTTGAAAACGATGCAACAATTGATTGAAGAAATCACAAAAGAACAATTACGCACTGATCTTCCTGCGTTCCGTCCTGGTGACACTTTACGTGTACACGTGAAAGTTGTCGAGGGTACTCGTGAGCGTATCCAGATCTTTGAAGGTGTTGTAATTAAGCGTCGTGGTGGTGGAATCAGCGAAACTTTCACAGTTCGTAAGATCTCTTACGGTGTAGGCGTTGAGCGTACATTCCCTGTACACACACCAAAAATCGCTAAGATCGAAGTTGTACGTCACGGTAAGGTACGTCGTGCGAAACTTTACTACCTACGTGAACTTCGCGGTAAAGCGGCTCGTATCAAAGAAATCAGACGATAATGATATCAAAGGAAAGAGCTTGTTACCTGTAACAGGCTCTTTTTTTGTACAATGTATAGAGACAACCGTTAGAAGAGAGAAGGTGCACATATGACAATTCAATGGTTTCCAGGCCATATGGCAAAAGCAAGACGGGAAGTCACAGAAAAATTAAAGCTCATCGACATCGTATTTGAATTAACCGATGCAAGGATTCCGATGTCCTCTAGAAACCCAATGATTGAAGAAATCCTCCAAAACAAACCGAAAATTATGCTTTTGAACAAAGCAGATAAAGCAGATCCTCGTATGACAAAAGAGTGGCAGGCACACTTTGAAGCGCAAGGTGTACGGTCGCTTGCCATTAATTCTGTCGATGGACAAGGGTTAAATCAAATCATTACGACATCAAAAGAAATCTTAAAAGAAAAGTTCGATCGAATGAAAGCAAAAGGTGTTAAGCCGCGTGCCATTCGAGCTTTGATTATCGGAATTCCCAATGTCGGCAAATCAACGCTGATCAATCGGTTGGCAAAGAAAAATATTGCGAAAACAGGAGATCGACCTGGTATTACGACGTCACAGCAATGGGTGAAGGTAGGAAAAGAACTTGAACTGCTCGATACCCCCGGAATTCTCTGGCCGAAATTTGAAGATGAACAAGTAGGTCTTAGGCTGGCCGTCACCGGAGCGATTAAAGACTCAATCATCAACTTGCAGGATGTCGCAGTGTATGCGCTGCGCTTTTTAGAAGAGCACTATCCAGAGCGATTAAAAAAACGCTATGATCTAGCAGAAATACCTGAAGATACAGTTGAGCTGTTTGATGCCATTGGCACAAAACGCGGCTGTCTGATGAGTGGAGGATTCATTAATTACGACAAAACGACCGAAATCATCATTCGGGATATTCGAACGGAAAAATTTGGTCCCCTCACTTTTGAGAAGCCTGAAAGCTAAAAGACACGCAGCTCATGCGGGTCTTTATTTTTTGCGAAAAACTGCCGATATAAAGAAGGAGGCTGCGGAAAAGCCAATGTACACGGTCAAACAAATAAAAGCATTAATAGAACAACATGCTGACGACGAGTCATACATTCGTGAACTATTGAAAGACGATACAAGAAAAAGTGTCCAGAAGCTGATGGACAAATGGAACAAAGAGAGAGAAAAACAGCAAGAACTGCATGCAGCATGGAAGCAAATGCTGCAATTTGAAACCAAAGCAAGAGCGCAAGGATACACTTATATTGCGGGCATAGATGAAGCAGGAAGAGGACCACTCGCTGGTCCAGTTGTTGCGGCAGCTGTGATATTAAAAGAAGATACCATCCTACTCGGTTTAAATGATTCAAAACAGCTATCTGAGAAAAAAAGAATGACCTATTATGAGCTCATTCAAAAGGAAGCGCTCGACATCGGCATCGGCATTGTTGATGCGGCAACGATTGACGAAATCAATATATACGAAGCATCAAGACTGGCGATGGTGAGGGCTGTAAAGCAGCTTACTCACACACCTGATTATCTACTCATAGATGCGATGACGCTCCCGCTTCCTACTCAACAGGAGAATATCATCAAAGGAGATGCTAAAAGCGCATCCATCGCAGCTGGTGCATGTATTGCCAAAGTGACAAGGGACCAAATGATGGAAGAGTATGGACGCCAGTACCCTGAGTATCAATTTGAAAAACATAAAGGGTATGGAACGAAAGAGCACCTTGCTGCCATTCAAACACATGGCGCCACACCTATCCACCGGTTATCATTTGCACCAGTGAAATCTGTTATTCTATAAATATTTTGACACAAGGAGGCTGCCTGTGATGACAAGAGTTGAAGATATACATACTGCACTGAATAGTCGGCTGAATACGGCAGAATCTGTTCCGCTTAACACGGAAGGAAAGGAAAATATTCACCGGCTCATTCTCGGCAAAGTACTGAAAATGCTCGGGGATGATACAGCACTTGTTCAAATAGGTTCGACCAAAATCAAAGCGCAGCTAGCGGCTCAGCTCAAAGCCGATTCATTCTACTGGTTCCAATTAGAACAAGAAGGTGGAGGCAGTCTGAGTAAATTAAGACCTGTTCAGCAATTTGACCAAGATCCTAAAACATTAAAAGATGCCGCAGCTAAACTACTAGAAGGTCTGTCGCTTAAAAATGGACTTGAACAAATGTTAACAGCTACAGCCTTTTTAAAAGAAAAACCGGTCATCAACGAAGCAGAGTTAAAAACGGCAGTAAAATGGATTGAACAACTTCAAGGCGCGGATATGAAAAAAGGTCTCCAAGCACTTCTTTTTGCTTTAAAGAAAGATTTGCCGATTCAGCAAGGAGTGCTCCAATCAATATTAGCGATGAAATCCCCCTCTGCACTTCATCAGGATGTGACAGCACTGCTAGATCGATTAACACAGCTTCCGAAGCAATCAGAAGCCACACAGGCTCTTACACAGGCCGTTCGTACGGTTGTAAATGCTGAGACAACCGTTCATGCAGAAAAGCTCTTATCGGTGCTTCTAGGAGCAAAAGAAGGTCAAACGAAGCAAGGAGAAAGCTTGCAGCTGGTGCAGCCTCATGTCAATCCGGCTCAGCAAACAAAGCAGAGCCAGCCCGCCGCTATACAAGGGCGACAGGCGGATACAGTGAATCAGAACAGCGTGCAGCAATTATTAAGTCCAAAACAGCTCCCGCTTCAGCAAATAGAACGCATTCTGACGAGCATCACAAAGCAAGGTACAGACGGACAGCAGCAGCTTGATGTAAAACAACTCACATCACTGGTTCAAGCAGTCCAGAAGGCAGGGCCACAGGCTGACGCAAAGGCAGCCGTGCTTCAAAGGGAATTTCCGTTTCTTTCAAAAACAGAGGCGAACGCATTGGCAAAGGTCATTCAGCAGACTGAACCAGCATTAAGCAATAAAACCGATGTACTCGATTTACTGATGACGATGAAAAAAGCGATAGGTGTACGAGATGAAATTGGGATGCTGAAATTACTGGAAAAGGGCAGCCAAGATGTCAAAAGCCAAGAGCTTCACCAATTAAAGATGGTTTTAAATGATGCAAGGCAAGCTGATGTTCCCGAGCCCGTAAAAAAAGAAGTGGATCAATTATTCCATAGATTAAATGGGCAGTTACTAGTGCATCAGGAAAACCAAACAGTTAGTCAAATGATGGTTTCTTACCCGCTTTTCTCAAAACATAGTGTTCAAGATTTAACCTTTATTCTAAAAGGGCATAAGAAAAAAGATGGCTCTATCGATATTTCTCAGTGCCGTTTAATGTTTTATTTAAACATGGAAAACTTAGAAGAAACGTTAATAGACTGTACGATTCAGCAAAAAGTGATGTCAATTACAGTCGAGACGGCTCACGAACTGCAAGGGACCATTAATCCAATGATTCCAGCTGTTCGAGAGAATTTAAATGCCCTAGGGTATAGTTTGACGGGGATTACAGCGAAAAAGAGAGAAGAGCCAATTGATCCGTCTGACTTTCTAGATGAACACTTTCATAAAATCAGCGAGAAAGGGCTGGACTTACGAGTATGAAAGATTCAAAACCGCTTAGAAGAGCGGTCGCTCTACACTATGATGAAGAAAAACAAAAAGCGCCAAAAGTCGTTGCAACAGGCAGTGGCTATGTGGCTGATCATATTATTGAAGAAGCTCAAAAAGCTGGGGTCCCTATTCAAGAAGACCGTAATTTAGTAGAACTGATGCGCCACTTAACGCTCGATGAGGAAATCCCAGAAGCGTTATACGATACTGTAGCAGAAATATTTTCATTTATCTATCGATTGGATCAAAAAATGAAAAAATAAGGTAAAATAAGTGTTTTGACTGAAAAATTTATATTTTTAATAAAATAAAAGTTTGAATGTTTAGAAGGATTTTACGATTTTACATAGAACCCTAGACATTCTCTTTTTTATTCTTTAAAATGAAAGCGCAGTCTATTTTATAATTTTTGTTTCTACATATGTTGGGAGGATGGGAAATGAATATCCATGAGTACCAAGGAAAAGAAATCCTAAGAAAATATGGGGTTTCAGTTCCAAATGGTAAAGTAGCATTTACACCTGATGAAGCAGTGAAAGCATCAGAAGAGCTAGGAAGCTCTGTATATGTCGTAAAAGCACAGATTCATGCAGGCGGCCGTGGTAAAGCAGGTGGGGTAAAAATTGCTAAAACAAAAGATGAAGTGAAAGGGTTTGCAGAGGAATTGCTCGGCAAGACACTTGTCACACATCAAACAGGGCCTGAAGGGCGCGAAATAAAACGCTTACTTATTGAAGAAGGCTGCGATATTCAAAAAGAGTACTATGTAGGACTCGTTTTGGATAGAGCGACATCAAGAATTGTTTTGATGGCTTCTGAAGAAGGCGGTACTGAAATTGAAGAAGTAGCAGAAAAAACGCCAGAAAAAATCGTGAAAGTGGTCATCGACCCAGCGATTGGTCTCCAAGCCTATCAGGCGAGAGAAGTTGCGTTTAAAATTAATATTCCAACAAAATTAGTTGGTCAAGCTGTTAAGTTTATGACAAGCCTTTACAATGCGTTTATTGAAAAGGATTGTTCAATTGCCGAGATAAATCCTCTTGTTGTAACAGGTGATGGAAAAGTCATGGCACTTGATGCAAAATTAAACTTTGATAGCAATGCCTTATATAGACAAAAAGATATATTAGAATACCGTGACCTTGATGAAGAAGATCCAAAAGAGATTGAAGCATCTAAATATGACCTAAGCTACATTTCTCTAGATGGGAATATTGGCTGTATGGTGAATGGAGCAGGCCTTGCGATGTCTACAATGGATATCATCAAGCATTACGGCGGGGACCCTGCAAACTTCCTTGATGTTGGCGGTGGTGCAACTGCTGAAAAAGTAACGGAAGCATTTAAAATCATCTTATCTGATCAAAATGTCAAAGGGATTTTCGTGAACATTTTTGGCGGCATCATGAAATGTGATGTCATCGCAGAAGGTGTTGTTGAAGCCACGAAACAAGTCGGCTTAACATTACCACTCGTTGTACGTCTTGAAGGAACAAACGTTGAATTAGGGAAGAAAATCCTGAGTGATTCAGGCTTAAATATCACTTCTGCTGAGTCTATGGCTGACGGGGCAGAAAAGATCGTATCTTTAGTCAAGTAGAGCAGAAAGGCAGGGAACCTAAATGAGTGTATTTATTAATAAAAATACGAGAGTAATTGTTCAGGGGATTACCGGTTCAACCGCATTATTCCATACAAAACAAATGATTGAGTATGGAACAAATATCGTTGGCGGTGTCACACCTGGAAAAGGTGGAACTGAAGTAGAGGGAGTTCCTGTATTTAATACTGTATCTGAAGCAGTACAGACAACTGGAGCAAATGCTTCTGTTATCTATGTACCAGCACCATTTGCAGCAGACGCCATTTTAGAGGCTGTTGATGCAGAAGTGGATCTAGTGATTTGTATCACAGAACACATTCCAGTTCTGGATATGGTTAAAGTGAAACGCTATATGGAAGGTAAGAAGACAAGACTTGTTGGACCGAACTGTCCTGGCGTGATTACACCTGAAGAATGTAAAATTGGCATCATGCCTGGTTACATTCATAAAAAAGGTCATGTTGGTGTTGTGTCTCGTTCTGGAACGCTTACATATGAAGCGGTACATCAGCTTTCAGAGGCTGGTGTTGGTCAATCAACAGCTGTAGGAATTGGCGGCGACCCTGTCAATGGTACGAACTTTATTGATGTATTAAAAGCCTTCAATGAAGATCCTGAAACGCATGCTGTGATCATGATTGGTGAAATCGGCGGTACTGCTGAAGAAGAAGCAGCTGAATGGGTAAAAGCAAATATGACCAAGCCGGTTGTTGGCTTTATTGGCGGTAAAACAGCGCCTCCAGGAAAACGTATGGGACATGCTGGTGCCATTATTTCTGGTGGTAAAGGAACTGCTGATGAAAAAGTAAAAACAATGCGTGAATGTGGAATTGAAGTGGCAGAGACACCATCTGTCATGGGAGAAACCTTAATTAAAGTGTTAAAAGAGAAGAATCTCTTCGAAGCTTGTAAAACGCATTAATGACACAAGAAGACTTGTTCTTTGACAAGTCTTCTTCTTTCTATCTTAAACTGGAGGAATGGTATGTACAACGTGTCCGAAAGAATGATTTTTCACCGCTTAAAAGGCCTCATCTCACCCTCTTTGTTAACAAAATGGTGGAAAGTCGATCCTGAGCTATATATAAATGAAGAAACACATCATTTCAAACAGGATCGATCATTACAAAAGATCGACTTTACCCGCTTACAACAAGCTGAAGAAAATGAATTCCCCATTTTTCAACACATCGTTCAAGCCTATTTAAAGCAAAATATTCACATGATTCCCATCACATCACCTTTATATCCCAGCTCACTAAAACACATTTATGATCCTCCCCCAGTATTATTCCTAAAAGGAAACGTTACCTATTTAAATGAAGAAAAAAGTTTAGGTGTAGTAGGTACACGTGTGCCATCCTCTTACGGAGAAGCGTGCGTGAAGAAAATTGTTGGAGAACTTGTAGAGGAAGATTGGATGATTGTGAGTGGTTTAGCAAAAGGAATTGATGGACTTGCACACAAAGAGTGCATAAGAAAAAAAGGAAAAACGATTGGTGTTGTAGCTGGCGGCTTTCAACATGTATATCCAAAAGAACATGTGCAAATGGCTCAATATATGGGAGAACATCATTTACTGTTGTCAGAGCATCCGCCTTATATCAAACCAGAAAAATGGCATTTTCCAATGAGAAACCGATTAATTAGTGCCCTGACAAGAGGAACCATCGTGGTTCAGTGCAAAGAAAAGAGCGGATCGCTTATTACAGCCTATCAGGCATTAGAGCAAGGAAAAGAAGTGTTTGCTGTTGCAGGATCGATCTTTGATTCTAATTCTATAGGTCCAGCTAGACTGATTCAGCAAGGTGCCAAGCTTGTTCATTCAACGAAGGATATTTTAGAGGAATTCTCCTTGAGCGGTGTTCAATATACTGAACTCACATAAAAATATCGTTTGACAAAAGACATCGGAATATTTAATAATAGTGAGGATTTAAGTTTACACTTTGTTTTTCGTGTTTATAATGATGTTCATCATAAAGAATTTTTAACGATTGCCTGTTAGATAGGTGCAATTAACATAAATATAAATTTGTGAAATGGATAAAGAGAGAACACCTCTTAAGGGGGATTTTGAGTATGGCTGATTATTTAGTCATCGTTGAGTCGCCAGCAAAGGCGAAAACGATTGAGCGTTATTTAGGAAAAAAGTATAAAGTAAAGGCTTCAATGGGGCATGTAAGGGATTTACCGAAAAGTCAGCTTGGTGTTGACACTGAGCATGACTTCGAACCGAGATATATTACGATTCGAGGAAAAGGTCCAGTCTTAAAAGAATTAAAAACAGCAGCGAAGAAAGCAAAAAAAGTATATCTCGCAGCTGACCCCGACAGAGAGGGAGAAGCGATTGCTTGGCATTTAGCCCACAGCCTTGACCTTGACCTCTCTTCAGATTGCCGCGTTGTCTTTAACGAGATTACAAAAGATGCAATTAAAGATTCCTTTAAACATCCACGTATGATCGATATGGACTTGGTTGATGCGCAGCAGGCAAGACGGATTTTAGATCGTCTCGTTGGATATAAAATCAGCCCGATTTTATGGAAGAAAGTCAAAAAGGGTTTAAGCGCCGGTCGTGTTCAATCAGTTGCACTCCGCCTGATTATTGACCGCGAGAATGAAATTAATGAATTCAAACCAGAAGAATACTGGACAATTGATGGCACCTTCCTAAAAGGGAAAGAAAGTTTTGAAGCGAGTTTCTTTGGCGTAAATGGCAAAAAACATCCGCTAAAAACAAAAGAAGATGTAAAAGAAATCCTTGCGAAATTAAAAGGAAGCAAGTTTTCTGTTGAAAAAGTGACGAAAAAAGAACGTAAACGCAACCCAGCTGTTCCGTTTACAACATCTACCTTACAACAAGAGGCAGCGAGAAAACTAAACTTCCGTGCGAAGAAAACGATGATGATTGCACAGCAATTATATGAAGGAATTGATCTTGGTAAAGAAGGTACAGTAGGTCTCATTACATATATGAGAACGGACTCAACACGTATTTCCAATACGGCAATTGAAGAAGTATCTGCTTTCATTGATCAAACGTACGGCAAGAATTTCTTGAATACAACAAAACGTACTGCCAAAAAGAACGAAAATGCACAGGATGCTCACGAAGCCATCCGTCCGACTTCTACGCTAAGAAAACCAGCAGATGTCAAACACGTGCTAAGTAGAGATCAGCTTCGTCTTTATAAATTGATTTGGGAACGTTTTGTGGCAAGCCAAATGGCACCAGCTGTTCTTGATACAATGAGTGTGGATCTTGAAAATAACGGGCTTACTTTCCGTGCAAATGGAAGTAAGGTGAAATTCCCTGGATTTATGAAAGTATATGTTGAAGGGAAGGACGACCAGTTAGAAGAAAAGGACAAAATGCTTCCTGATCTGAAAGAGGGGGATACCGTTCTTTCAAAAGATATTGAACCAGAGCAGCACTTCACGCAGCCGCCTCCACGTTACACTGAGGCAAGACTTGTCAAAACCCTTGAAGAGCTAGGTATCGGCCGCCCATCGACGTATGCACCAACATTAGATACCATTCAAAAGCGCGGCTACGTGGCACTTGATAACAAACGGTTTATTCCAACAGAGCTTGGAGAGATTGTGCTCAACTTAATTATTGAATTCTTCCCTGAAATCATTAACGTAGAATTTACTGCGAAAATGGAAAAAGAACTTGATAGCGTTGAAGAAGGTACGATTGAATGGGTACGCATTATCGACAGTTTCTATCAAGATTTTGCAAAAAGGGTAGAAAAAGCAGAAGCAGAGATGCAGGAAGTTGAGATCGAGCCTGAATACGCCGGAGTTGATTGCGAAGAGTGTGGTCATCCAATGGTGTACAAAATGGGGAGATACGGTAAGTTCATGGCATGCTCTAATTTCCCTGACTGCCGTAACACAAAACCAATTGTCAAAGATATTGGTGTCAAATGCCCGACTTGTCACGAAGGAAATATCGTTGAACGGAAATCTAAGAAGCGCCGCATTTTTTACGGTTGCGATCGTTTTCCAGAGTGTGAATTCGTCTCTTGGGACAAACCAATTGAAAGAAAGTGTCCAAAATGCGAAAATATGCTTGTAGAGAAAAAGCTGAAAAAAGGCATTCAAGTTCAATGTGTGAACTGTGATTATAAAGAGGAACAACAAAAATAGCGGTGAGCAGCCTTGTTCACCTGCTTTTTTATGTCATTAAATAGAACTTACGAAATAGGAGAGTTGTACAATGAGTCAATTTGTAAATGTGATCGGAGCAGGTTTAGCAGGAAGTGAAGCGGCATGGCAAATTGCCAAGCGCGGAATTAAAGTCCATCTGTATGAAATGAGACCTGTCAAACAAACACCAGCTCACCACACTGATAAATTTGCGGAGCTCGTATGCAGTAACTCATTGCGTGCGAATGCTTTAACGAACGCAGTCGGTGTTTTAAAGGAAGAAATGCGTCATTTAGATTCAGCAATCATCGCAGCAGCAGATGAAAGCTCGGTTCCTGCTGGTGGAGCGCTTGCAGTAGATCGTCATGAATTTGCAGCTAACGTCACAGACCGTGTGAAAAATCACCCGAATGTGACCGTCTTTCAAGAAGAAGTGCAAAGCATTCCAGAAGGTCCGACGATTATCGCAACGGGTCCTCTTACATCAGAAGCACTTTCAAAAGAATTGAAATCTTTAACAGGTGAAGAGTATTTATATTTCTACGATGCAGCAGCGCCGATCCTCGAGAAAGACAGCATCGATATGGATAAAGTGTACTTGAAATCACGTTATGATAAAGGGGAAGCGGCTTATTTAAACTGTCCGATGACAGAAGAAGAATTCGATCGTTTTTATGAGGCGCTCATTTCGGCTGAAACTGTGCCGTTAAAAGAGTTTGAAAAAGAAATCTTCTTCGAAGGCTGTATGCCCATTGAAGTCATGGCCAAAAGAGGGAAAAAAACCATGCTCTTTGGACCGATGAAACCAGTTGGACTTGAAGATCCGAAAACAGGAAAAAGACCTTATGCTGTTGTTCAATTAAGACAGGATGATGCAGCAGGTACTTTATATAATATTGTTGGTTTCCAAACACATCTAAAATGGGGCGATCAAAAGGAAGTATTCCGTTTGATCCCAGGTCTTGAAGAGGCAGAGATTGTTCGTTATGGTGTGATGCACCGTAATACATTTATTAACTCGCCAAGCCTTCTAAAACCGACGTATCAATTTAAAAATAGAGACGACTTATTTTTTGCCGGACAAATGACTGGTGTTGAAGGATATGTTGAGTCTGCGGCTTCAGGATTAGTGGCTGGAATCAATGCAGCTCGTTTTGTTAAAGGAGAAGAGCTTGTGACACTTCCAGAAGAAACAGCGATTGGCAGTATGGCTTACTACATCACATCAACAAACAAGAAAAGCTTCCAGCCGATGAATGCAAACTTTGGCTTGCTGAAAGATCTTGGCGTTCGAATTAAAAACAAACAAGAGCGCTATGCAGAGTACGCTAAACGCGCAATCGAAACTATTCAAACTATTTCGAAATCTCTGTAGTAAAACATTGCACGGGAAGCAAGATATGTGATACCATTTAAAAGCCTTAAAGAGGTGTAAAAATGACAGATAAACAGCGTCTTGTCCACTTATTCATTGAATATTTGCAGATTGAAAAGAACTATTCAGCTTTAACGATCTCAGGTTATACTGAGGCGATTGAAGAGTTTGTCAGATTTATGAACATTCAAGGAATAGACGGTTTTGAAGAGGTATCCTATCAAGATACGAGAATTTATTTAACAGAAGCTTATGAAAAAGGCCTTACAAGAAGAACGATTAGTAAGAAAGTCTCTGCACTTCGCAGCTTTTATAAATTTTTATTAAGAGAACAGCTTGTGAAAGAAAATCCTTTTTTACTCGTTAGCTTACCAAAGCAGGATAAGCGAATTCCTTCATTTTTGTATGAAGAGGAACTAAAAGAGCTATTTACAGTTTCTGATGTAAATACACCGCTTGGTCAAAGAAATCAAGCCATATTAGAACTTCTTTATGCAACAGGTATGAGGGTCAGTGAGTTATGTTCATTAAAAGAATCTGATCTTGATTTATCGATGGATACAGTGCTTGTTCATGGGAAAGGCAGCAAACAACGGTATGTACCTTTCGGCTCTTATGCACATGAAGCGCTCTCCACATATTTAGAGGATGGAAGGCAGAAGCTGAAAGTGAAGGGAAAGGATCGTGCTGATTCACATGTGTTTTTGAATCAGCGCGGAGCTCCTCTTACAGACAGAGGCGTTCGATTCATTCTAACTGAATTAATGAAAAAGGCGTCTGGCACATTACATATCCATCCTCACATGTTAAGGCACACCTTTGCTACGCATCTTTTAAACGAGGGAGCGGATTTAAGAAGTGTTCAAGAACTTCTCGGTCACTCAAATTTATCATCAACACAGGTGTACACACATGTATCAAAAGATTCTTTAAGAAAAACGTACATGTCTCATCACCCAAGGGCTTTTAAACGATCCTAAAAGGAGGTTTTTTCATGTCATCATTTCATGCAACCACAATCTTTGCCGTTCAACATAAAGGAAAAAGTGCGATGGCTGGAGACGGTCAAGTCACTTTTGGGCAGGCTGTCGTCATGAAACACACAGCAAAAAAAGTGCGCCGTCTTTTCGGAGGCAAAGTACTCGCAGGTTTTGCTGGTTCAGTTGCAGATGCATTTACACTCTTTGAGAAGTTTGAAACGAAGCTTGAAGAATACGGTGGTAACCTAAAACGAGCAGCTGTAGAACTGGCGAAAGAATGGCGAAGTGACAAGATGCTCAGACAGCTTGAGGCCATGCTGATCGTCATGAATAAAGAAAGCATCCTGCTCGTATCTGGAACAGGAGAGGTCATCGAGCCAGACGATGGCATTTTGGCTATCGGGTCAGGCGGTAACTATGCGCTTAGCGCCGGGAGAGCACTCAAAAAACATGCAGGTGACCATCTCTCAGCTCGAGAGATTGCAAAGGCGGCTCTTGAAACGGCCGGAGAAATCTGTGTCTACACGAACGATCAAATCACTTTAGAAGAGCTTGAATAGAAAGGACATGAGACGTATGGAGAAAAAGCCGTTCACCCCAAGAGAGATAGTTGAAAAGCTCGATCAGTACATTATTGGTCAGCTTGATGCGAAAAAAGCAGTGGCGGTGGCTTTAAGAAACCGTTACAGAAGAAGTCTTTTACATGATAAGCTAAAGGATGAAGTCGTTCCTAAAAACATCTTAATGATTGGTCCGACAGGTGTGGGGAAAACAGAAATTGCCCGCAGAATTGCAAGGATTTCTGGTGCACCTTTCATTAAAGTGGAAGCGACGAAGTTTACTGAAGTTGGATATGTCGGACGTGACGTAGAATCAATGGTCAGAGATTTAGTGGAAACAGCAATCAGACTAGTCAAAGAAGAGAAAATGAAGGATGTTCAAGAAGAAGCGGAAAAACAAGCAAACAAACGGCTTGTTCATCTACTTGTTCCTGGAAAGAAAAAAAGTCAGTCTGTGAAAAATCCTTTTGAGATGCTGTTTGGTAGTTCTGATGCTGATGAAAGTGATCGAGATCACTCAAGTGAAGAAGTAGAGCTTGAGTCGACGAGAAAACGCATTGCGCACCAGCTGGCGATGGGTGAACTTGAAGACCATTACGTCACGATTGAAGTCGAAGAGCAGCAGCCTTCCATGTTTGATATGCTTCAAGGCTCGGGTATGGAGCAAATGGGTATGAACATGCAGGATGCGCTTAGCAATCTCATGCCTAAAAAGAAAAAACGCAGAAAGCTGACCGTCAGAGAAGCGAGAAAAGCGTTAACTGCTGAGGAAGCTTCAAAACTGATTGATATGGATGAAGTCGGTCAGGAAGCCGTGCAAAAAGCAGAGCAGCAAGGAATCATCTTTATCGATGAGATTGATAAAATTGCCAAAAGCGGTGGTGCATCGTCTGCAGATGTTTCTCGTGAAGGGGTTCAACGTGATATTTTACCGATTGTAGAAGGTTCCACTGTGATGACGAAGTATGGGGCTGTGAAAACAGATCATGTTCTATTTGTAGCAGCAGGCGCTTTTCATATGGCGAAACCCTCGGATTTGATTCCAGAGCTTCAAGGGCGCTTCCCAATCCGTGTAGAATTAGATAAATTAAGTATAGAAGACTTTGTGAAAATCTTAACGGAACCAGATAACGCGTTATTAAAGCAATATAAGGCTTTACTTGAAACAGAAGGTATATCTCTTGAATTTTCTGACGATGCTATTCATAAGATTGCCGAAGTGGCTTATCACGTCAATCAGGAGACGGATAACATCGGTGCAAGAAGGCTTCACACCATACTTGAGAAGCTGCTAGAAGAGCTCTCATTTGAGGCGCCTGATATTACAATGGAAACAGTGACCATTACCCCTCAGTATGTAGAAGAGAAGCTAGGAAAGATTGCAAATAATAAAGACTTAAGTCAATTTATACTTTAACAAATGAATAAAGTAATCTAGGAGGATCATTATTATGGCGTTACTACAAAAAACAAGGATTATTAACTCGATGCTGCAAGATGCAGCGGGGAAGCCGGTTAATTTTAAAGAAATGGCAGAAACATTGAGAGATGTCATTGATTCAAACATTTTCGTATTAAGCAGAAGAGGGAAACTTCTTGGCTACTCCATTAACCAGCAGATTGAAAATGCACGTATGAAAAAAATGCTGGAAGATCGTCAGTTCCCTGAAGAATATACAAAAAGCTTATTCAATGTCCCTGAAACATCTTCAAACCTTGACATCAACAGTGAGTACACAGCTTTCCCGATTGAGAACCGTGATTTATTCCAATCAGGTTTGACAACGATTGTACCAATCATCGGAGGCGGAGACCGCTTAGGGACGTTAATTCTTTCTCGTTTGCAAGATACATTCACAGATGATGATTTAATTCTTGCTGAATACGGCGCAACAGTTGTTGGAATGGAGATTCTTCGCGAGAAAGCGGAAGAAATTGAAGAAGAAGCAAGAAGTAAAGCGGTTGTTCAAATGGCGATCAGCTCTCTTTCATATAGTGAGCTTGAAGCGATTGAGCATATCTTTGAAGAACTTGATGGAAACGAAGGGCTGCTTGTGGCAAGCAAGATTGCTGACCGTGTAGGAATCACTCGTTCAGTGATCGTAAACGCACTTCGTAAATTAGAAAGTGCAGGCGTTATTGAATCTCGTTCTCTTGGAATGAAGGGAACATACATCAAAGTATTAAACAACAAATTTTTAATTGAACTTGAAAATTTAAAATCTCACTAATCAAAAAACCCTTTTCGGCCGAAATAAACGCTGAAAAGGGTTTTTTTGTATAAAAAAAGAGGATTTGTCCGAAAAATGACACTCTTTTTTCCAAGAAACCCCTTACAATTCTGTAGTGCTTTGAATCTAGGTCTTTATACCTATTCGTAAAATAGATATATATTACGAGTTTTTTTTACAATTACATCATAGACTTTAATCCTATTATTTCTTACAATGAACATATGGTTTTACAAATCTCGACATGATTAAATGGAATGAAATACATATGATTGGAGGTATATGGTTTTGGATATATTTTCTGGAACGATAAGCAACCTTGAGAATGCCTTGGGCAGAGCGAATGTTAAGCAAAAAGTCATAAGCAATAATATCGCGAATATAGACACACCGAACTACAAGTCTAAAAAAGTTGCATTCCACGACATGCTAAATGATGCGTCAATCAAATTAGATGCTAAAAAACATACCAAGGTCACATTGATTTTTCTAAAACAGGGTCTAATTATTCAGTTGTTTCGAGTAACCGTACTTCTTATCAAGAAAACGGAAATAATGTCGATATTGATCAAGAGATGAGTGAACTCGCTAAAAACCAAATTCAGTATAATGCGTTGGTTGAAAGAATGAGCGGAAAGTTCAATTCTCTTAAAACAGTTTTGACAGGAGGTAAGTGATGTCGATTTTTTCAGGCGTTAACGCTTCGGCCTCAGCATTAACAGCACAGAGGCTCAGAATGGACGTTGTATCCTCGAACCTTGCGAATATGGATACAACAAGAGCTAAACAGGTTGATGGCAAGTGGGAGCCTTATAGACGCAAGCTCGTCACATTACAGCCGTCAGGTGAATCATTTTCATCTATATTGAACTCAAGCATGAATTCGAGCGGCAAATTAGGAAACGGCGTCAAAGTAACAAAAATTACTGAAGACGAAACTCCATTCAACCTTCAATATGATCCTACAAATCCCGATGCCAATGAAAATGGATATGTTCAAACACCAAACGTTGATCCATTAAAGGAAATGGTTGATCTCATCAGCAGCTCAAGGTCATATGAAGCAAACGTGACTGCGCTGAATGCGAATAAAAGCATGCTGATGAAAGCTTTAGAAATAGGAAAGTAAGGTGAAAAGAATTGGTTAACGCAATATCTCCTTTCCAGCTTCAAACCGCTCAGCAAGCAAGTGAATTGACGAATGCGTCGTCTGTGCAGGCGGCCGCACCTAAAAGTCAAACGAATTTCTCTGATGTGCTGAAGAATTCCATTGAGGCATTAAATCAATCACAGCTGAAATCAGACCAGTATACGAATGCTCTCGCACAAGGGAAAGATGTCAATCTCGATGAAGTCATGATTGCTTCACAAAAAGCGAGTGTGACACTCACAGCTGCAACCGAGTTTCGGAATAAAGCAGTCGAAGCGTACCAAGAGATTATGAGAATGCAGATGTAGGAGGTGCTGGTGGACAAAAAATAGACTGAATGGAATGACCGGGGGTTAAGATGAATCGTACTTTAATGCAATTAAGAACAAAAACAGTTGAGTTTTGGCGAAATCGATCAAAATTACAAAAAATACTCATGATTGGCGGCGTAGCTGCCCTAGCAATCATTATTACGGTTGTTAGCATCTTTGCTTCTTCTGAAAAAATGGTTCCGTTGTTTAGAGATTTGTCTGAGGCAGAAGCAGGACAAATCAAACAGGAACTGGATGGCAAAAACGTTAAATCGGAACTTGCAAATAACGGAACGACGATTTTAGTTCCAGAAAAGCAAGCAGACACTTTAAAAGTCACACTTGCATCAGAAGGACTTCCTAAAACGGGGAATATTGACTACTCCTTCTTTGCGAACAATTCCGGCTTCGGTTTAACAGATAATGAATTTGATGTTCTGAAAGTAGACGCAACTCAGACAGAACTATCCAATCTGATCAACACGATTGATGGGATTAAAGATTCAAAGGTTATGATTAACCTGCCAAAAGATTCCGTTTTTGTTGGAGAAGAGCAAAGTAATGCATCAGCATCAATTGTGCTGCAAGTTCAACCAGGCTACACGCTTACTCAGCAACAAGTAAAAGGCCTTTATCATCTTATTTCAAAAAGTGTGCCGAATTTAAAAACAGAAAACATTGTCATTATGGACCAAGATTCCAACTACTATGACTTAAACAGCAGCTCAGATTCCTATGCAAGTGGAATGGATGCACAGCAGCAGAAAAAAGAGGAGATTGAAAAGAATCTTCAACGAAAAATTCAACAGCTGCTTGGAACGATGATGGGTCAAGAGAAAGTTGCCGTATCGGTCACTACAGACATTGATTTTACTGAAGAAAAAAGAAAAGAAGATCTTGTCGAACCAGTTGATCAAGAAAACATGCAAGGAATTGCTGTCAGCGCTGAAAAGATTGCTGAAACTTATTCAGGTAATGGCGCAGCAGCTGGAGGCACCGCTGGAACAGGTGACGATGATGTCACAAATTATCAAGGTGCCGATGGAACGAATGGAAGCGGAGATTACGAAAAGAGCGAAGATCGTATCAATTATGAAGTCAACCGCATTCATAAAGATATCAAAGAAAGTCCTTATAAAATCAGAGACGTTGGCATTCAGGCACTAGTTGAACCGCCTACTGCAAACGATCCGAACTCATTAACTGCTGAAAGGCAGGATGATATCAAAAAAATTCTTTCAACCATCATCAGTACATCGATTGATAAAGAATACACAAACGGTCAAGCACTCACTCAAGCTGACTTAGATAACAAAATCGTTTTATCTGTATCAAAATTAGACGGTAAACAGCAAACGGCAGCAGAAAACCCTTCAAACAATATTCCGATTTGGGTTTATATTGTTGGCGGTGTGCTACTACTTGCCATTATCGCTCTCATTATCCTTCTCGTACGTAAGCGAAGAAAAGATGAGGAAGAAGAGTTTGAGTTTGATGAACGTACACCAATTCATGTTCCTGATATCGATACTGAGCCAGAAACAGAAGAAATGGTGAGAAAAAATCAGCTTGAAAAAATGGCAAAAGATAAACCAGAAGACTTTGCTAAATTGCTACGCAGCTGGCTGTCCGAGGATTAGGAGGAATACACATGTCGAGAAAAGATCCAAATCGACTAACAGGCAGACAAAAAGCAGCAATCCTAATGATTTCCTTAGGGCTAGACGTGTCAGCATCTGTATACAAACATCTGTCTGAAGACGAAATAGAAAAATTAACATTAGAAATTTCAAATGTAAGAAGTGTAGATACTGCTAAAAAAGATGAGATCATCGAAGAATTTCACAGCATTGCCATCGCGCAGGACTACATATCACAAGGCGGCCTTATGTACGCAAGACAAGTGCTTGAAAAAGCGCTTGGTGAGGACAAAGCGGACAGCATCTTAAATCGCTTAACATCCTCACTTCAAGTGAAACCATTTGATTTTGCTAGAAAGGCTGACCCAGAGCAAATTTTAAACTTTATCCAGCATGAGCATCCACAAACCATTGCGCTCATTCTTTCCTACCTAGATCCAGTGCAGGCTGGACAAATTTTATCTGAGTTAGGCGAGGAAGTACAAACCGAGGTTGCAAGAAGAATTGCTTTAATGGACCGCACATCTCCAGAGATCATCAATGAGGTGGAACGTATTCTTGAACAAAAGCTTTCTTCAACCTTTACGCAAGATTATACCCAAACGGGCGGAGTCGAAGCGGTAGTTGAAGTCCTGAATGGTGTAGACCGTGCAACGGAGAAAACCATTTTAGATACACTGGAAATTCAAGATCCTGAGCTTGCTGATGAAATTAAGAAACGTATGTTTGTCTTTGAAGACATTGTCACTCTTGATAGCAGAGCCATTCAGCGCGTGATTCGAGATGTTGAAAATGACGATTTACTACTTGCACTCAAAGTGGCAAGCGAAGAAGTCAAAGAAATTGTCTTCCGCAACATGTCGCAACGTATGGTCGAAACGTTCAAAGAAGAAATGGAGTTTATGGGACCTGTTCGGCTTAGAGATGTCGAGGAAGCACAGACTCGTATTGTCAGCATCGTAAGACGACTTGAAGAGGCTGGAGAAATCGTCATAGCTCGAGGTGGAGGAGACGATATCATTGTCTAGGATTATCAAACATGAAACATCTGTTATTCCTGAACAAGGCCGTCAAACCATTCCCTTGCAGCAAGTGGAATTCAAAAGAGAACATCACGAAGAAGAGCCTGTCAACGAAACAGAAGCATCTCAACTTGTATTAAGTGATGCACAAGATGAAGCAAGCCGCATTTTAGAACAAGCAAATCGTGAGCTGGAACAAACAATGGCTGAAATCAATCAGCGGCGAGCTGATTTTGAAGCAGAAAGAGTACAGCTCATTGAAGAAGCGAAACAAACAGGATATCAAGATGGTTTTCAAAAGGGCGAAGCAGATGCGAATTTACAGTATCAATCGATTCTTGATCAAGCGAATGACATTGTCAGCCTTGCAAAGCAGGACTATGAAGCAAAAATCGAAAGCTCTGCTGAAGAAATTGTCGAACTTGCCTTTGAGCTCGCTAAACGAGTATGGAATGCAGCTGAGGACACAAAAGAACAATTTTTAACGCTAGTGAAGCAGGTCATTTCAGAAGTGAAAGAATATGACGATATTTCCATCTATGTCGACCCTGCACATTACGAACATGTGATGGAATATAAAGATGAATTAAATAGAATCCTTCAAAAGAATACACATCTTGCCATTTACTCGGATGAAAAAGCACCAAAAGGTACTTGTTACGTCGAAACAAGCTTTGGAAAAGTGGAAGCGAGTGTTGATACCCAAATGAATCAGTTAAAAGAAAAGTTATTAGAAGTCATTGATTCAGGTGATCACAAATGAACATAGATGTGCTAAAAGAAACGATTGAAACTGCCGATCCTTATAAACGTTTTGGTAAAGTCAATCGAGTTGTTGGACTGATGATCGAGTCCAAGGGGCCAGAAAGCTCAATCGGTGATGTATGTCTGATTCACAAAAAAGGGAGCAAGAATCATCCGATCAAAGCAGAAGTCGTTGGCTTTAAAGATGAAAACATTTTGCTCATGCCCTACGTAGAAGCCTCTAACATCTCACCAGGCAGTCTTGTTGAAGCAACAGGTGAGTCGTTAAAGGTCAAAGTAGGAACTGGTTTAATCGGGCAGGTTGTTGATGCCTTCGGTGATCCACTGGACGGCAGCATGCTTCCTAAAGGACTTGCACCTGTCTCAACAGAACAATCTCCTCCAAACCCGATGGACAGACCGCCTATTCGTGAAAAAATGGGCGTTGGTGTCAGAGTGATCGACAGCTTGCTCACAGTCGGCACTGGTCAAAGAATTGGCATATTCGCGGGAAGCGGTGTTGGTAAAAGTACCTTGATGGGGATGATTGCCAAGCAGACAGAAGCGGATCTCAATGTCATTGCACTTGTTGGAGAGCGTGGACGTGAAGTTCGCGAGTTTATCGAAAAAGATTTAGGAGCTGAAGGACTGAAGCGTTCGATTGTTGTTGTCGCAACTTCAGATCAGCCCGCACTGACAAGATTAAAAGCAGCCTATACAGCAACAGCTATTGCCGAATATTTCAGAGACAGAGGAAAAAATGTCATGTTTATGATGGATTCTGTCACAAGGGTCGCCATGGCACAGCGGGAAATAGGACTTGCAACCGGTGAACCGCCAACAACAAAAGGATATACGCCTTCAGTGTTCGCTATACTGCCAAAATTGCTAGAACGAACTGGTACAAATCAACTTGGTTCCATCACAGCGTTTTACACAGTGCTTGTTGATGGTGACGATATGAATGAGCCGATCGCTGATACAGTGCGGGGGATTTTAGATGGCCACATAGTACTTGATCGTGCATTGGCCAACAAAGGACAGTTTCCAGCTGTCAATATTCTGAAAAGTATCAGTCGTGTCATGAGTAATATCGCAAGTCATGATCATAAGGAAGCGGCTAACCGGTTCCGCCAGCTTTTATCCACATATCAAAACGCTGAAGATCTCATTAACATTGGAGCATATAAAAAAGGCTCCTCTAAAGATATTGATGAGGCTATGCAAGCTTACCCACAACTGATTTCATTTTTGAAGCAGGACGTTGAAGAGGCTGTATCGATTGAAGACAGCGTGAGGATATTGCTCAGTTTGATGAATAGAGAGGATTGACAAAAACAGTGAGATATCAATACAAATTTCAAAAGCTCTTAGAATTGAAAGAAAGTGAAAAAGACAAATCACTCGCAGCGTATCAACAATCCGTTTCGGCATTTGAGCAAGCCGCTGAAAAACTCTATGAAAATATGAGTAAAAAAGAGCTAATGGAAAAGAGCAAAGAAGAAAAGCTGAGAAGTGGGATGAGTGTTCAAGAAATGCGTCATTATCAGCAATTTGTGACGAACTTAGATAACACCATTCATCATTATCAGCAGCTTGTGATCATGAAACGCCATCAAATGAATGAAAAACAATCTGATTTAACTGAAAAAAATATTGAGTTTAAAAAGTTTGAAAAAATGAAAGAAAAGCAATTTGAAAAGTTCTCCCTTGAACATAAGGCAATTGAAATGAAAGAAATGGATGATATCTCTATCAGCCAATTCATGTTTCAAGGACATTAGGAGTCGAGATGAATGCCTAAGAAGGAAAAAACAAAGGAATCAAGTGGCGGCGGTAAATTTCAATGGATCTTGTTTATTGTCATTATCCCATTGGTTGTGCTTGTGATCGTGACGGGCACAATCCTTTATATGGCGGGTTATGATCTAAAGAAACCGCTCCAAAACATTCCGGGGATTAGCAGCTTGGTTGGATCAGATGACACATCAAAAACGTCATCTTCAAATAACGATCAACGTGATACAGAGTTGAAAGCGTTGAAAAAGACGATTAAAGAACAAGAGAATGAACTTGAAATTGCTCAAAAAGACTTGAAGACAAGTGATGAAGAGATTAAACGATTGAATCAAAAAATCAATTCACTTGAAAAAACATCTGATAAAGAGAACACGTCAGCAAGTGACAGTTCATCAAACAGTACATCATCAAGTAATAACGCATCAGGATCTTCCTCTGATTCGTCAGCATCTTCTAATCAGCAATCAAAAGGAAAGGTCGCCAGCATTTATGAAAGCATGGATGCAGGGAAATCTGCCAAAATTTTATCAGAGCTAAGTGATAAAGAAGCTTTGAAGATCCTTGAAGAGCTGAGTAAAAATAAGTTGACGGACATATTAGCAAAACTGACACCTCAGAAGGCAGCAACGTTCACGAAGGAGCTTGCCAAAAAAGAAGAAAGTGAAAATGGGGGTGGACAATAAGTGAAGCTATTGGACATTGGAGCCTTACAGCAATCTTCCCAAGGTCTCTCGGGACTAAAGGGAGAGGGGGCAGTATCTGCTCGCGGCCTGTTTAAACAATTGTTAAATGGCGCAGGTATTCAAAGTGGTCCAGCTATTTCTCAGCCAGCGGAAACCACTCTATCCATGAATGATGCGATGCAAATCATTGAAAAATGGATGCAATCACCTGAAGAAGGAATAGATGGAGATCTTCTTGCGGCACTTCAGGCGCTGCAAGGTCAAAAGCTTGAAGTGGCTGACTTAAAGTCACTTGAAGAGCTATTTCAAAAGATGGAATCGGTTATCTATGGCGATCAGGATGAGAAGCCAGTTGCTGAACATAGTGAACAGCTCATACAAGTCCACTTTTTCTTATATCAAATACTGAATCAGCAGCCGGTGAGCTTTGATGCAAAACTTGTACAGGATATTCAAGCAAAAGGTGAAGATTTCATCAAGTTTCTAACGAAAAACGGAGCAGATGAAAAGCTCATTCAACAAGTAAAAGAGCAGTTCTTCTCGCAAGGATCGGCACCTAAGCTGAATAATATGTCGCAAAGCGAGCTGAAACACTTTAATCAGTTAATCGATCATATGATGGCGAATGCGAAAGGGTCAGATAAAGAATGGAAAATTTCCTTAGGAGAGTTAAAAGAAATGGTTGCTCCAAGGCAAGAATCTTCCTTCTCATCTCCAGCAAAAGGTGCTGCCTCACTTGAATGGCTTATGAAGAAAGAAGTCATCAAAGGTCAAGGCACTGCGGCACCTGCTTCTGAAAAAACAATCACCCATACGCTGCTTCCAGGGCATAAACAGTTTTTCCAACTGCAATCAGCTGCTCCTATGCAGCAGACGCAAACAACTGACGAAAAGCCAGGCACGGTTGATCAGCAGATTTTAAATACGTGGAAACAAATGAAGTTCACACCATTTGGCAATTCAAGCGGACGGTTTACCGTACGATTAAATCCAGAAAATCTCGGGTTTATTACCATCCAGCTAACGAAACAAAACGGGATGTATGCGAGTAAAATTACAGCTTCAACGCAAGCAGCAAAAGAGCTGCTCGAGCATCATCTGCCTCAGCTCAAGCAGGCGCTACCGAATATGTCGGTTCAAGTTGACCGTTTCCATATACCGCTTCAGTCAAATGAGCAGCCGTCTTTTGGACAATTTAATGAGGAAGGCAAGCAGCAGCCATCAAAAGGACAAAGTTTCCAGCAGCCTGATGAACAGGAAGCTGAATTCCAAGATGTACTAGATGCGCTTGTTGGATCAGAAGAAGAAGAGGAGGAGATCTAATGGCAACTGTTGATGCGACGAATAGAACAGCCGCACAAGCGGACACTTCTTCAAACGCAGCAAAGAAAACAGATACACTTGGCCGAGATCAGTTCTTGAAAATCTTGCTTACGCAGCTTCAAAACCAAGATCCGACAAACCCGATTGATGACCGTGAGTTTGTCACACAGCTTGCAACATTTTCTTCTTTAGAACAGCAAATGAATATGAACGAATCTATCACCAAAATGAATCAGATCATGTCTACATTTGTTGCACACCAAGATCCATTTACGACATATGTAGGCTGGATTGGTAAAGAAGTAGCGGGTAAACAAGATGATAAAGACATATCTGGCACTGTGAAGTCTGTGAAAAACATAAACAATGAATACTTCCTATATTTAGAAGATGGAACGAAAATCAGCCCTTGGGACGTTACAACTGTTGGAGAAAAATCGTAAGCAAATCGAGGAGGAAAATAAATGTTACGCTCACTTTACTCAGGAATTAGTGGAATGAAAAACTTCCAATCAAAATTAGATGTTGTAGCCAACAACGTAGCCAACGTCAACACACACGGATACAAAAAAAGCCGTATCACGTTTAAAGATATGGTCAGCCAAACCATTGGAAGTTCTGGTGGGCCAACGAACAACTCTGGTTCAATCAACTCAAAGCAAATTGGTTTAGGGTCATCTTTATCTTCAATCGATAAAATCATGTCAGCGGGATCTTCTCAAAATACAAATGAACCTTACGACTTCTATATCAATGGAGATGGGTTTTTCCGTATTGAAGTTCAAGGAGAAGTTCTTTATACAAGAACAGGAAATTTCGACACTGATTCAGAGGGAAGTTTAGTCACCCCTGATGGAAATTATCTACTTGGAATGAATGGACAAAAGATAACGATTCCAGACGGTGTTTCAAGTGTAAGTGTTGGTCCAGATGGAACGATTTCGGTTGTTGAAAACAATGTATCAAGAACCGTTGGTCAAATATCACTCGTATCTTTCCGTAACGCAGGAGGGCTAGACAAAGTTGGTGACAACCTTTACCGCCAAACGTTAAGCTCAGGTGCTCCAAGTAATCCAATCGTACCAGGTGAACAAGGAACGGGCGTCGTCCAAACAGGTAAACTTGAAATGTCAAACGTTGATTTAACAGATGAGTTTACAGAAATGATTATCGCACAGCGTGGATTCCAATCGAATGCAAAGACGATCACAACATCTGATGAAATTCTGCAAGAACTTGTGAATCTGAAACGATAGGAGGTAGGAGGAGCGGTTTATCGCTTCTCTGCTTAATATGATTGAAGTGACAAGATTAAATGGCAAAGGATTTATGCTCAACGCTCTCCATATCGAGCAAATCGAAAGCTTTCCAGACACGACCATTACACTCGCCAATGGAAAGAAATTCGTTGTGAAAGAAGATGAAGAGCAGCTTCAGGAGAAAATCATTTCTTTCTATAGAAAAATCCAAGTCATTTCATTGAATCAAGGAATAGAGGAGTTTGAATGAAGAAGAAATTAGTCGTAGTAATGCTAATCATGATTATTGCTATCGTCGGAATTGGAGCAGGTATTTTCTTTCTGGTGAATGGGTCAGACGAAGCAAAAGCAGAAAAAGAGCCAACAGCAGATGAAGTCGTAAAAGCTTCTGTTGAAATTCCTGAGATTGTGACCAATTTAAAATCTGAAGGAAATGCGGTCAAACTTGTACTAAATATTGAAACAGATTCAGAAAAAGCCAAAGAAGAGCTTGAAAAAAGAAACTTCCAAGTGAAAGATGCTGTGATCGACATTTTATCAGACACGAATGCAGATGAACTTGATGGCAAAAAAGGCAGAGAACATTTTAAAACACAGGTCAAAAACAAAGTGAATAACTATTTGCAAGATGGCAAGGTGAAAGAAGTTTATATAACCTCCTTTAATCTGCAATAGAGGCGATTAATTGACACGATGGAGGTGAAGAAATGTCAGGAGAAGTGCTTTCCCAGAATGAGATCGATGCATTATTATCCGCCATATCAACAGGCGAAATGGATGCAGAAGAGCTGAAAAAAGAAGAAACGACGAAAAAAGTGAAAGTGTATGACTTTAAACGTGCACTGCGCTTTTCAAAAGACCAGATTCGAAGTTTAACAAGAATTCATGATAACTTCGCTAGACTGCTTACCACACACTTTTCAGCGCAGCTAAGATCATATATTCAAATTTCTGTCAGCTCGGTTGACCAAGTGCCATATGAAGAATTTATTCGTTCGATTCCTAATATGACATTATTAAACTTATTTTACGTCAGCCCGCTTGAAGGAAGAATCATGCTTGAAGTGAACCCAACGATTGGCTATGCCATGATGGATAGGCTGATGGGCGGGATTGGCATTAGTCATAATAAGACAGAATCACTGACAGAAATCGAAACAAAGATTATCTCAAACATGTTTGAGGGAGCTTTGGAAAACTACAGAGAAGCGTGGCAGTCCATAACCGACATCGAGCCAGAAATGGCAGATTTCGAGGTAAATCCCCAGTTTGTTCAAATGGTGTCACCAAACGAAACAGTTGTCGTCATTTCTCTTAATACACAAATTGGTGAGGTAAGCGGGGTTATTAATCTCTGTATTCCTCACGTAGTATTAGAGCCTATTATTCCGAAGCTGTCTGTACACTACTGGATGCAATCGGAACGAAATGAACCGAAACAAGAAGAAACAAAGGCCATTGAAAAACGGATTATGACGGCGAAAATACCGGTAGTCGCAGAGCTTGGACAATCGGAAATGACGGTGGAAGAGTTTTTGAATTTGGAAATTGGTGATTGTATTGCCTTGGACAAACCAGTAAATGCGCCTCTTACTGTTATGGTCGGAAATAAACCGAAATTCTTGGGACAGGCCGGCCGCGTGAATCGGAAACAGGCGATTCAAATTCTAGATCACGACATAAGAGGTGAAGAAGATGGAGAATAACGGAAGTAAATTATCACAAGATGAAATCGATGCGCTCCTTAAAGGAGGCAGCAATGACGATATAGAGCCTGATACACTCCTTTCTGCAATGGAACAAGATGCCATTGGGGAAATCGGAAATATATCATTTGGAAGCTCTGCAACAGCACTTTCAACCCTATTAAGTCAAAAAGTGGAGATTACAACTCCAACTGTCACAGTGATTCAAAAAAGCAAGCTGAATGAGGAATTTCCTCATCCGTATGTCGCAATTGAAGTGAATTATACGGAAGGCTTCAGCGCTAGTAACCTGCTTGTCATCCAGCAAACCGATGCGGCAGTCATTGCGGATTTAATGATGGGCGGAGATGGAACAAATGCTGACCCGTCGTTAAGTGAAATTCACTTAAGTGCAGTACAAGAAGCGATGAACCAAATGATGGGTTCAGCAGCGACGTCCATGTCAACAGTCTTTAATAAAAAGATTGATATTTCTCCGCCTCGCGTTGAGCTGCTTGATGTGAAAGAAGGAGAAGGCACAGACCGCATTCCAGCTGAAGAGATGCTTGTCAAAGTGTCCTTTAGATTAACGATAGGTGAACTCATAGATTCAAATATTATGCAGCTTTACCCTATTACGTTTGCGAAAGATTTGATTGCAGAATTAACAGACCCAGCGGAAGAAGAGCCGGTTCAAGAAGCACCTCAGAGTGCACCTGAACCACAGCAGGCTGCTCCGCAAGCACAATCTGCTCCTATGCAGCAATCGGCACCGCCGAAAAGACAGGCGAAGCCAAAGCCGGCAGAACCTGTCAATGTGGCGCCAGTTGAATTTGAGGCATTTAGTGAGCCTCAGCATACAACAAGTCAGCTCGGTAATCTTGATATGCTGATGGATATTCCACTTTCCATTACAGTGGAGCTTGGAAGAACGCAGCGCAGTGTGAAAGAAGTACTTGAACTTTCCGCTGGAAGTATCATTGAACTGGACAAACTTGCAGGTGAGCCAGTCGACATTCTGGTCAACAAACGAATCGTCGCCAAAGGAGAAGTTGTTGTCATTGATGAGAACTTTGGTGTACGTGTGACTGACATTTTAAGTCAGTCTGAAAGACTTTCTAATTTAAAATAAACAAACATATAGGGAGAGAATAAGTAAATGGCTACTAAGGTATTAATCGTAGATGATGCAGCATTCATGAGAATGATGATTAAGGATATTCTTGTAAAAAATGGATTTGATGTAGTAGGAGAAGCAGAAAACGGCGCACAAGCTGTTGAAAAATATAAAGAAACATCTCCTGATCTAGTCACAATGGATATCACAATGCCAGAAATGGACGGGATCACAGCATTAAAAGAAATTAAACAAATCGATGCTTCGGCAAAAATCATTATGTGCTCAGCGATGGGACAACAATCAATGGTTATTGATGCCATCCAAGCAGGTGCAAAAGACTTTATCGTGAAGCCATTCCAGGCAGACCGTGTACTTGAAGCAATTAATAAAACGTTAGGCTAAAAAAGGGTGTAAGACTTGTTGAAAAAACGTTTGATATGTATAGCAATGATCAGTTTTATGCTTTTCTTGACAGCGCAGCCCGCCTCACTGTTTGCTGAAACAAAAGATCCTGAAAATGGCACGGTGAATGACTGGCTCAAAGATGAGAAAGAAAGCAAAAAGGATACAGAAAAGAAAACCACTGACAATCAAACGAATCCGGCAGAAGAAGTTCCCTCTTCTTCTGTCTCCATTATGGATTTTGTCAAAATGATTGGTGCCTTACTTTTTGTCATCCTGCTCATTTACGGATTGGTGAGATTTGTTGGAAAGCAAAACCGCTTACTCAAGCCATTTCGCTATGTTGAAAATATTGGCGGAACGACGGTTGGTCAAAATCGTTCAGTTCAGCTGATCAAAGTGGGCAAACGAGTATTAGTTGTCGGCGTAGCAGACTCAATCCAGCTGCTAAAAGAAATCGATGATGAACAAGAATGCGAAGCGATTGTGAAACAATACGAAGAAGCGATGGAAAGTAAGACTGACTTACCGAAAATGATGCAAAAATTAACATCGCAAGTGAAGAAACACGATCAGCCGACCACTTCTTCTTTTTCAGCCAATTTAAAGGCGCAGCTAGCCGAATTGAAAAAGACCCAATCAGAAGTCAGAAAGAAAGGCCCGAAACAAAATGAATGAGTTTATCGATTTATTTAATTCCAGTGGCGCAGGGAATATTAGCACATCTGTCCGTCTTCTTTTATTGTTAACTGTATTTTCAGTTGCACCAGGCATTCTGATTTTAATGACCTGTTTTACACGGATTGTGATTGTTCTTTCGTTTGTTAGAACATCACTTGCAACCAACTCAATGCCGCCAAACCAAGTGCTTGTAGGACTTGCTTTGTTTCTCACATTTTTTATTATGGCACCCACGTTCTCAGAGATTAATAAAGAGGCACTCACGCCGCTGTTAAATGATGATATTACGTTAAATCAGGCCTATGAAAAAGCCGAAGTGCCAATTAAAGAGTTTATGAGTAAACATACGAGACAGAAAGATTTGGCTTTATTTCTTAGTTACGCAAAAATGGATACCCCTGAATCAATTAAAGATATTCCCTTAACGGCGATGGTACCAGCTTTTGCAATTTCAGAATTAAAGACGGCATTTCAAATTGGTTTCATGATCTTTATTCCATTTTTAATTATTGACATGGTGGTCGCAAGTGTCCTGATGTCGATGGGGATGATGATGCTTCCGCCGGTTATGATATCGCTCCCTTTCAAAATATTGTTATTTGTATTAGTTGATGGATGGTATTTGATTGTTAAATCTTTGCTGCAAAGCTTTTAGAGTAGGTGCTTAAAACATGAGTTCAGAATTTGTCATTACGATGGCTGAAAGATCAGTGTATGTTGTTTTACTTGTCAGCGGGCCGCTTCTTGCGCTCGCACTAATCGTGGGACTAATTGTCAGTGTGTTTCAGGCGACAACCCAAATCCAAGAACAGACGCTTGCGTTCATTCCAAAAATTGTTGCAGTGCTCATTGGACTTGTTGTGTTTGGTCCGTGGATGCTTTCAACAATTGTGTCATTTACAACAGAGCTGTTCTCGAATTTAGATCGATTTGCAGGTTAATCAGAGATGTCAATCATAGAATTATTTCCTGCCTTTCTTCTCGTTTTCATTCGGATCACCGCTTTTTTTGTGACAGTGCCGCTATTAGCGCATCGAACGATACCAGCAGTTCACAGAGTTGGTTTTTCACTGTTTTTGGCTGTCATTAGTTTTAGCACCATTAAAGAACCGCCAGCACTCGATATCGACGGTCTTTACATGATGCTTGCCGTGAAAGAAGCAATGGTCGGACTTCTTCTTGGACTGATTGCATATATCATGGTGTCCGCAGTTCAAATTGCCGGCTCATTCATCGATTTTCAAATGGGCTTTGCGATCGCCAATATTATTGATCCACAAACAGGGGCGCAAACGCCGCTGATGGGGCAGTTTTTTTATACGGTGACCTTGCTGCTGATGCTGGCAACAAATGCACATCATTTGCTGCTTGATGGAATCTATTACAGTTTTCAATATATTCAAGTTGATCAGTATGCACTGAACTTCGGTAGTGAATCCTTTGCTTACTTTATTGCAAAGAGTTTCAACCAAATGTTCATCATAGCCTTTCAAATCTCAGCACCTGTTGTGGCTAGTTTGTTTTTAGTCGATTTGGCATTAGGAATTGTGGCACGTACAGTTCCGCAAATGAACGTATTTGTCGTTGGACTTCCCATTAAAATGGGCGTGAGTTTTATTATGATCATCATTTGTATGGGTGTTATCTTCGGGGTCGTCCAAAATACATTTGAAACGATTGTGCTCACCATGAGGAATTTCTTAGCATTGGTCGGTGGTTCGTCATGACGACAAGACTTAGACTCGACTTGCAATTTTTCGCAGGTGAAAAAACAGAAAAAGCAACACCGAAAAAGAGACGGGATTCACGTAAAAAAGGGCAGGTTGCCAAAAGTACCGACGTCAATACAGCCATCTCATTTCTACTAATCTTTTTATCATTCTTTTTTATTGGGCCTTTTATGAAAGAGCGTATTATTGCGCTCATTGAACGTTTTTATTCAACAACGATGCTAATGAAGGTTAGCACATCTAATATTCACCAGTTATTCTTGGAATTGCTTCAAGAGACAGGTCTCCTCCTCATGCCAATTCTTGGTGTTGGGATGCTGGCAGGGATCATCAGTAACTATTTACAAGTTGGGTTTCTCTTTTCAACTGAAGTGATCAAGCCCAAATTAGAAAAGCTTGATCCAATCAAAGGGTTTAAACGAATATACAGTATTCGAGCACTCGTTGAGCTATTAAAATCCATTTTAAAAATTGGTTTTGTTGGTTTTGCGACATTTATCGCTCTATGGATGCACTTTGACGAAATCTTGCGGCTCCCTCTACTCACTGCAGAGGAAACCCTTCATTTCGTGGCAAATATGACCTTGATTATGGGTCTATATGCAGCAGGTGCTCTTCTGATCTTAGCCGGGCTTGACTACATGTATCAGAAATTTGATTATGAAAAAAACTTACGGATGTCTAAACAAGACATCAAAGATGAGTATAAAAAATCAGAGGGTGACCCGCTCATAAAATCAAAAATTAAACAGCGGCAAAGGGAAATGGCCATGAGACGGATGATGCAGGAAGTCCCAAAAGCGGACGTCATCATTACAAACCCGACCCACTATGCAATTGCCTTGAAATATGACGAAGAAAAGATGGACGCGCCCTATGTTGTGGCAAAGGGAACGGATATTTTGGCTTTGAAAATTAGAACAATTGCGAAAGAACATGATGTTATGACTGTAGAGAACCGGCCACTCGCCCGCGCCCTCTATGATCAAGTGGATATCGACCAAGCGGTGCCGGAAGAGTATTTTAAGGCGATCGCAGAAATTTTGGCTTACGTATATAAAACGAAACAAAAGATTTTATGAATTTTTGGTTTTAAAAGGAGAGAACAGGCATGTCAGCAAGAGATTTATCTGTTTTATTCAGTGTTATTTTAATCGTGGCGATGCTGGTCATACCGTTTCCGCCCATCCTATTAAGTATTTTAATCATTATTAATATTTCTCTTGCGCTTATCGTGCTTCTCACCACAATGAACATGCAAGAACCACTGCAATTTTCCATTTTTCCGTCTTTGCTTTTGCTCTTAACACTGTTTCGTTTAGGGCTTAACATCTCTACAACCCGTTCTATTTTATCAACTGGAGATGCTGGTAAGGTTGTAGAAACGTTTGGATCATTTGTTGTTGGGGGCAATATACTCGTTGGTCTGGTTGTCTTCCTTATTCTGATCATTATTCAGTTTATTGTCATCACCAAAGGGGCGGAGCGTGTATCAGAGGTTGCGGCCAGATTTACACTCGACGCGATGCCAGGTAAACAAATGAGTATTGACGCAGATTTGAATGCAGGAATGCTGACAGAAAGTGAAGCTAGAAACCGCCGTGAAAAAGTAGCAAGAGAAGCAGACTTTTATGGTGCGATGGATGGTGCAAGTAAGTTCGTTAAAGGGGATGCCATCGCAGGTATTATCATCGTTATTATCAATATTATTTTTGGCATCATTATTGGGATGATTCAGCAAGGAATGTCGATTCAAGAATCAGCTTCCCACTTTACTCTTTTAACAGTAGGGGACGGAATTGTGTCGCAAATCCCTGCACTTCTCATCTCAACAGCGACAGGGATTGTTGTCACGAGAGCGGCTTCTAACGGAAACCTTGGTTCAGACATTACGGGTCAGCTCTTTGCCTTCCCTGCCATGCTTTACGTCACAGCAGGTACGATCTTCCTGCTTGGATTGTTTACGCCAATTGGCGTACTTTTGACAGGGCCGATCGCAGGTTTACTTGCACTCGGTGCGTACATGATGTCGAAAAACAAACAGGATCAAGAAGAGATTGAAGAAGTACTGGAAGAACAGGCAGAGGTAGAAGAGATGAAAAGTCCAGAAAGTGTCATTCATCTCCTGCAAATGGATGCCATTGAATTTGAATTTGGCTACGGGTTGATTCCACTTGCAGATGCCAATCAAGGCGGAGACCTGCTAGACCGGATTGTCATGATCAGAAGGCAGCTTGCTCTTGAACTAGGTCTTGTCATTCCAGTTGTCCGTATTCGAGACAACATTGCGCTGAACCCGAATGAATACAGGCTCAAAATAAAAGGGAACGAAGTGGCAAAAGGAGAGCTGCTGCTTGATCATTACTTAGCGATGTCCCCAACGCCTGATGATGATCCGATTGAAGGAATTGAAACAATCGAACCATCCTTTGGTCTGCCGGCAAAATGGATATCAGAAGCAGAAAAAGATCAGGCTGAAATGCTTGGGTATACAGTGGTCGATCCAGCATCTGTTGTGTCTACCCACATCACAGAGAAGATTAGACAAAATACCCACGAACTGCTTGGACGCCAAGAAACGAAGCAATTAATCGATCATCTGAAAGAAAGTTATCCAGTTCTAGTAGATGAGGTAACGCCGAATCCACTAGCAGTCGGGGATATCCAAAAAGTACTTGCAAAACTTCTGAAAGAAAAGGTCTCCATTCGAAACCTTGTGACCATTTTTGAGACCCTTGCAGACTACGGAAAATTAACGACTGATACAGACTTGCTAACAGAGTATGTTAGACAGGCACTTGCAAGACAGATTACTGCGCAGTATGCAAGAGAAAATGAATCACTGAAAGTCGTGACATGCTCAGGCCGAGTCGAAAAGGTGATTGCAGACAGCGTGCAGCAAACAGAGCATGGGAACTACTTATCGTTAGATCCAGAATCCTCTGAAAGTGTGATTCAATCAGTGGCGAGAGAAATTGAACAGCTTTCGCTTCGTCAGGAAACGCCGGTTCTATTATGCTCACCTCCTATAAGAATGTACGTCAAACAGTTGTTAGAAAGATATTTCCCAGATTTACCGGTACTATCTTATAACGAACTAGAAGCAAATGTGGAAGTACAGAGCATCGGAGTGGTGGATATCTAATGAAAATGAAAAAAATCACAGCGAATTCTATGCAGGAGGCAACGATCCAAATCAGGCAGCAGCTTGGGAAGGATGCCGTCATATTAAATTCGAAAACCGTTGTCAAACGAAAGCTGTTCGGTTTAAAGAAACAGCAAATGGTCGAAGTGATTGCAGTGCTGGATCAAGATTTTGAAGAAAGAGCCGGTAAAGGATTACAACCAGCAGCTGCGCCTATCCCGGTGTTACCGAAAAAGGAGCAGATTCAACATCTTACGCAAGAGCTGCCGGCTGCCACTCAAGCAGTTAAAGCAGCGCCTTCTCATTCTCAGCCTTTAGAATATGCAAGAAACGAACGCCATGCCGGGATCTTGCCGGATTCTCTCATGAAGATTGATCAAAAGCTAAAAGATCAAGGTCTTGATGATGAGATTCGAGATGAATGCTTAAAGGGTCTTTTAACAAAAGGTGCTGTGAAAGAAGAGCAGATTGAAAAAGAACTTGAAAAACTACTCACAGGGATGCTGCCGGCTCACACTTCTGATGAGCCGATGATTCGTTCGAAATACATTGTGCTGTTTGGTTCAACTGGTGCTGGTAAAACGACAACGATTGCAAAGCTTGCTGCGAAAACGGCTATTCAGCAGCAAAAGAAAATTGCTTTTATCACAACAGATACGTACCGGATTGCCGCGATTGAACAACTAAAAACATATGCTGAACTGCTAAATGCACCGCTTGAGGTTTGTTATTCAAGAGAGGACTTTGTGAAAGCACAGCAGACCTTTAAAGACTATGATCATATTTTCATCGATACAGCAGGCCGTAACTTTAAAGAAGAGGCGTACATCAAAGAGCTGACAGATATCATTCCATTTGATGAAAGCATTCAAAGTTTTCTCGTCATGAGTGCGACATCGAAATATCAAGATATGAAAGCCATGGTCAAACGTTTTGAACACGTTCCAATCGATCAATTTATTTTCACAAAAGTTGATGAAACAGACACGATGGGAACGATCTTTCAAATCATTGCAGAATCTCAAATCGGGCTCGGGTTTTTAACAAATGGCCAAAATGTGCCTGAGGATATTCTTGAGAGTTCCCCCCTTGATTTGACAAGGATGGTCTTACAATGATGAAGCCTGACCAAGCCGAAGGTTTAAGAAAGCTTGTTCAGCAGAACCAACTGATTGTACCGAACTCTCTTCGTGCGAATGGACAAGCGAAAACCATTGCTGTCATGAGCGGTAAAGGCGGAGTAGGTAAATCGAATTTGACGCTGAATATGGCACTGTCTATCGCAAGTACGGGCAAGCAAGTGCTCATCATCGACCTCGACTTTGGCATGGGGAATATTGATATTTTACTAGGGAAAACATCGACCAGCTCTATATTAGACGTGCTTGTTAGGAAAAAATCCTTCCAAGCGGCTATGACAAAAGGAACGGACAATCTGTATTACATTTCTGGCGGAAGCGGGCTTGAACAGCTATTTTCTTTAGACAAAGATCAATGGTCGTTCTTTTTAGAAGAGATGGAGAAAATATTGAATGACTTTGATTGTATATTCTTTGATATGGGTGCAGGCTTGTCAAAAGATCAACTCCCTTTTGTTTTATCGGCAGGAGAAGTGGTTGTTGTGACAACGCCAGAACCAACATCCATCATGGATGCCTACAGCGCAATTAAGCACTTAGCCATTCATCAGTTTGAACAGTCTGTTCAAATCATTGTCAACCGGTGTAAAACCCCTTCGGAAGGATCTGAAACGTACCGGAAATTAGCAGGAGTGGTGACGTCATTTCTACACCGAAAGCTTGTATTTGCTGGTGCGGTACCTGATGATCCTGCTGTTCCTAAAGCGGTCACTGAACAAATGCCATTTTATATGAAGCAGCCTCATTCAAGGCTAAGTAAAACCATTAAAATGCTGGCTGAAACACTTTATCATCAGCAGATAAGAGAGGCACAGAGAGAGCAGCATACGTTTATAGATAAGTTGTCCTCTTTTTTTAAAAGGAGGAAGGTGGACTCATGATTAGAGTGCTTGTAGTAGATGACTCGGCTTTTATGAGAAAACTCATCAGTGATTTCCTAAGTGCCGAGCAAGAAATTGAAGTCGTCGGAACGGCGCGAAATGGAGAAGATGCCTTAAAGCGGATTAAGGAATTGAATCCGGATGTTGTCACACTTGATGTGGAAATGCCTGTTCTAAATGGAACAGAAGCATTAAAACAAATTCTGGCTGAACACGACCTTGCTGTGATTATGGTGTCAAGCCAGACGAAGCAAGGGAAGGAATTAACCATCCATTGCTTAGAACTCGGTGCTTTTGACTTTGTGACAAAGCCTTCAGGAAGTATTTCGCTCGATTTACACAAAGTAAGAGGTCAAATTGTAGAGCGGGTACTTGCGGCAGGCCTGTCCAGAAAACGTACTGAGAAACAAGTTTCTCCTAAGCCGTTCATGAAGCCGCCAAGTCCAATTCCAGCGGCCGCTCCCCGCCTGCAAGAAGTAAGAAGCGGCTCATCACTCCGAAAGATTATTTCAATCGGAACATCTACGGGAGGGCCTAGGGCGCTTCAACGAGTCGTCACGAAGCTGCCAAAAGACATAGAGGCGCCGATTTTGATTGTGCAGCATATGCCGGCAGGATTTACGGCATCGCTGGCTACTAGATTAGATCATTTATCACAAATTACGATCAAAGAAGCTCAAGATGGAGACATCGCTAAAAATGGAGTGGCTTACATAGCTCCTGGTGGATTGAATATGTCACTTCATGAACAAGGGGCAGCTTTAGTGATCAGGCTGTCCCCAGAAGACACTGACAGCCGTCACAAACCTTCTGTTAACTATTTATTTGAATCCATCAGCAACATAAAAGGTTACGAGAAAATCGCTGTCATTATGACAGGAATGGGTAGTGACGGCACAGAAGGTGTCAAAAAAATGGTCGCAAGCGGTCATACAAAAGTCATTGCAGAAAAAGAAGAATCATGTGTTGTTTTCGGAATGCCTAAATCAGTCATTAAAGCAGGCCTTGCACATGAAACAAGGCATGTGGATGACATCGCACATGCAATTATAAGCTCCATGAAAAAAGAGAGGGCGTGAACACGTTGGATGTAAACCAATACTTAGATATCTTTTTAGATGAAAGCAGAGAACACTTACAAACTTGTAATGAAAAACTTCTTGAATTAGAAAAGAACCCAACAGACTTGCAGCTAGTGAATGATATATTCAGAGCCGCTCATACACTGAAAGGCATGAGTGCAACGATGGGCTTTGATGATATGGCTCAATTAACACATCATTTAGAAAACATGTTTGATGCCATCAGAAACGAACAAATGATTGTCACTCCTGAATCAATGGATACGATGTTTGAAGCACTCGATCACCTTGAAGCAATGGTTCAATCGATTGCAGAGGGCGGGGATGGAAAACGTGATGTCACGGAGATTAGTAAAAAACTAGATGTGACAGGAAGCCATGCAGAAACAGCATCTGCCGTTGAGACTGCTGAAGCATCATCAGCTGCAAGCGACCTAGACTATAACGAATTTGAACGAACAGTTCTTGATGAAGCGAGAGAACAAGGCTTTAAATGTTATGAGCTGAACGTGACATTAAGTGACGCATGCTTATTAAAAGCCGTTCGTGTCTATATGATTTTTGAAAGACTGAACGAAGCAGGAGAAGTTGTCAAAACGGTTCCGAATGCAGAACTTTTAGAATCAGAAGATTTTGAATCTGAATTCAGCATTTCTTACTTATCGAAACAGCCGATGGAAGAAGTGAAAAAAATCGTGACAGCGATCTCAGAGGTTGAACAAGTGGAGATTTCTGAAGTCTCTGCCTTTGAAGAAGCGGCTCCGGCTGAAACAAAAGCAGAGAAACCTGAGCAGAAAAATGAAGAAGCCGCAGCGCCTGCTGCTAAAGCGCCAGCAAACGATGCGCCAAAAGCAAATGGCAATAACGGTGCAGCTGCCGGCGGAACGAAAACGATCCGTGTCAACATCGATCGTCTAGATTCACTTATGAACCTGTTTGAAGAGCTTGTCATTGATAGAGGGCGTTTAGAACAGATTGCCAAAGAACTTGAAAACAACGAACTCACGGATACAGTGGAAAGAATGTCCCGTATTTCTGGAGACCTGCAATCGATCATCTTAAACATGAGAATGGTGCCTGTAGAAACGGTGTTTAACAGATTCCCACGTATGATTCGTCAATTGACGAAAGAGCTCAATAAGAAAATTGAACTGATCATTGAAGGTGCTGAGACAGAGCTTGATCGAACAGTGATCGATGAAATTGGCGATCCGCTCTTACACTTACTTAGAAACAGTCTCGATCACGGGATTGAATCACCAGAAGAACGTGTGAAAAAAGGCAAACCAGAAAAAGGAACTGTTCTTTTAAAAGCATATCATAGCGGAAACCATGTCTTCATTGAAGTCGAAGATGATGGCGGCGGAATTAACCGTAAAAAGGTCCTTGAAAAAGCATTAGAGCGCGGAGTTATTACAGAAAGAGAAGCGGAAACGCTTGAAGATCACCAAATTGATTCATTGATCTTTGCAGCAGGGTTCTCTACAGCTGATACGATTTCTGATATCTCGGGCCGAGGTGTAGGTCTTGACGTTGTGAAAAACAAGCTCGAATCATTAGGTGGTTCTGTGAGTATTAACTCAACAGAAGGTCAAGGCTCACTGTTCTCAATTCAGCTTCCACTCACATTATCGATCATTTCCGTACTTCTTGTGAAACTAGAGGAAGAAACATTTGCTATTCCGATTTCTTCTATTATAGAAACGGCTGTCATTAAGAAGAGTGACATCCTTCAAACGCATGATCGTGAAGTCATTGATTTCCGTGGATTTATCGTACCGGTTGTGTACTTGAAGAAACAGTTCAACGTACCAAATGCGAATGATTTAGAAGAAGAACTGCACATTATTGTTGTCCGTAAAGGAGACAAGCTAACAGCATTTGTGGTCGATTCGTTTATCGGTCAGCAAGAGGTTGTATTGAAATCACTTGGAGATTACCTACCAAACGTATTTGCGATATCAGGCGCAACAATCTTAGGTGACGGTCAGGTTGCACTCATCGTTGACTGTAATGCACTGATTAAGTAAAAAACAATAGAGGAGCGGTCTGAAATGAGTACAGATATCAAAACTGGCGAAAAGATGATTGTGTTTATCGTAAACAAAAAAGAATACGCCATTTCAGTATCAGAAGTAAAGTCCATTGAAAAATGGCAGCAGCCGACAAGAGTTCCTGGCGTTGCCCCTTATATATGCGGTGTCATTAATCTACGTGGTGTCGTGACACCTGTCATTGACCTTAGAGTGAGACTTGGATCAACTGACAACGAGATTACAGACGAAACAAGAATGATTATTGTACAAGTTGGTGACATTGAAGTCGGCTGGATTGTTGATGAAGCAAATGATGTCATTACTGTTCATCAGGAAGAGGTAGAATCTTCTACTGATACAGCTGAAAAAGAAGGACTGTCATGGGTGACAGGTATTATTAAGCATGATCAGCGCCTATTCAATATCATTCATGCTGGTGCGGTCCTCGACAAGAGCGTGCAAGATGCACCTGTTCATTAAGGGGGATGTGAAATGAGCATTTTCAATGAAATTAAAGATGAACAGCTAGATATATTAAGTGAGGTTGGGAATATCGGAGCAGGCCATGCAGCGTCTGCTCTTGCCAGCCTATTGAATCGCAAAATTGATATGGCTGTTCCTTTTGTCAAAGTTCTCTCGTTTGAAGATTTAATGGATTTCTTTGGTGGAGCAGACCTTCCAGTTGCCAGTATCTTTTTGCGAATGGAGGGTGATCTTACCGGTTCAATCTTTTTCATTATGCCGTTTGAACAAGCTGAACAATTTGTAAGAGAGCTTGTTCAGGACCCAGCATTTGATATTGATACGATTCATGAACACATGCTAGGAACATCAGCGCTTCATGAGTTAGGAAATATTTTAGCAGGCTCTTATTTATCAGCACTTGCCGATTTAACAAAACTGCAGCTTCACCCAAGTGTTCCAGATGTCACGCTCGACATGTTTGGGGCTGTCATTAGTGAAGGATTAATGCAGTTTAGCCCTCTCGGCGATCAGGCGATTGTGATTGATACATCTATTTTTGATGATCAAAATCAGCAAGAGCTGAAAGGAAATATGTTTCTATTACCAGACTTTGAATCGTTTGAAAAACTGTTCAAAGCATTAGGTAACCTATAATGAACGTGCAGATTCCGGCAGTTGTAAAGGTTGGTATAGCGGATGTTCAGCTTGTGAAAACACCGGACCGTATTCGGACATCCGGTCTCGGTTCTTGCGTAGGACTTGTCCTTTTTGACCAAGAAAAAAAACTGGCAGGACTTGTCCATGTCATGCTTCCAGACTCCTCTCTTTCAAAAGGAGCGGTAGAGAACTTGGCTAAGTATGCAGATACAGGTGTCAAGCATACAATTGATCTGCTCTTAAAAGAAGGAGCGCGCAAACATGCGCTAAAAGCGAAGCTTGCTGGCGGCGCAGAAATGTTTAAATTTAAGTCAACCAATGATCTGATGAGAATTGGACCTAGAAATGTATCAGCTGTGAAAGAACATCTGTCTCTTCATCATATCCCGATCATTAGTGAGGACACGGGCGGAAACAATGGACGCACGATTGAATTCGATCCGCTTACAACAGAACTTGAGATCCGCACTGTGAAACAAGGCATTATGAAGATATAACTAAGGAAGTATAGGGGGAGAAAGATGCAATCCTTAAATTACGAAGATCAGGCGCTATGGGCTAGATGGAAAGAGTGGAAGGACCCAGCTGCTGGAGATGATCTTATGCGCCGCTATATGCCGCTCGTCACATATCATGTTGGAAGAATTTCCATCGGTCTCCCGAAGTCAGTGCACAAAGAAGACTTGATCAGTCTAGGGATGCTCGGTTTATATGATGCCCTTGAAAAATTTGACCCCGGAAGAGATCTGAAGTTTGATACATATGCATCCTTCAGAATTCGTGGGGCCATCATCGACGGTCTTCGTAAAGAGGACTGGCTGCCTCGTACATCAAGAGAAAAAACAAAAAAAGTAGAAGCGGCAATTGAAAAGCTTGAACAGCGATATTTACGAAATGTGACACCAACAGAGGTTGCTGAAGAACTCGGCATGAGTGAACAAGATGTGGTCACAACGATGAATGAAGGGTTCTTTGCGAATTTGCTCTCGATTGATGAGAAGCTGCATGATCAAGAAGACGGAGAAAACGTTCAAGTCATGATTCGCGACGAAAAGACTGTGACACCTGAAGAAAAAATGCTGAAAGATGAATTAATTGAACAGCTTGCCGAAAAAATGACAGAGCTTTCGGAAAAAGAAAAGCTTGTGATAAGTCTTTTCTATAAAGAGGAATTGACGTTAACGGAAATTGGTCAAGTGCTTAATTTATCGACCTCCCGCATTTCGCAAATTCATTCAAAGGCATTGTTCAAGCTTAAGCATCTGCTTGATAAAGCCATTCAATCTTAAAGAGTTAGTGAGTGAAAAAATATGCTATGGCTGATTAGCTTTATGCTTCATGCTGCACTTATTTATTTTGTGATCATTTTATACACGAGAATGAATTCGCTGAAGGCAACAGAACAAAAGCAGCGAGAGCTTTTAGAAGAAACGGAAAATACCCTGGCTGCATTTTTGATGGAAGTCAAAGAAGAGAATGAAAAACTATCAAAAGCTGCAGCCACTTCCCCTGATTTTTCTGCTGAAGAGCTGAAATCGGATCTTCAGACACCAAAGCAGCCACAACCACCAATTGAATCCCTGCAATCGGTAGAAAGTGAAGATCCAGTTCCAGAGCACCTGTCGACTCTCCTTAGCGAAGTTGAGGTGCAGGAAGAGAAGGTAAACGAACCCGTTTCAAGTCTCGAAACAGAAGCTTCTACGCCTTCTGAAAGTGAAATAGAAGAAACATTCGAGGAACAAGTAAAGGCCTTATATGATCAAGGGCTATCATTAGAAGAAATAGCGAAAGAATTAAAAACGGGCAAGACAGAAATCGAACTTTTATTAAAATTTAGCGGAAAGCTGTAAAGGATTCTTGATTGTCAGTCCATCATGTGTTATATTATTTCTTGGTGTTAAATACACACGCTTAATGATTCGTATGAAGGTGCTGCCGTGGCGCAGTTTTATGTGAACATGACTTAAGCGGAGGAAAAAAAACCATTATATTAGGAGGCAACAACATGTCAGTTATTTCTATGAAACAATTGCTAGAAGCTGGTGTTCACTTCGGTCACCAAACACGCCGTTGGAACCCAAAAATGAAGCGTTACATCTTTACAGAGCGTAACGGTATCTACATCATCGATCTTCAAAAAACGGTGAAAAAAGTAGAGGAAGCTTACAACTTCACGAAAAACCTTGCTGCTGATGGAGGAAAAATCCTTTTCGTTGGTACGAAAAAGCAAGCACAAGATTCAGTGAAAGAAGAAGCAATCCGTTCTGGTATGTTCTATGTAAACCAACGCTGGCTTGGTGGAACGTTAACAAACTTTGAAACAATCCAAAAACGTATCAAACGTTTAAAAGATATTGAAAAAATGCAAGAAAACGGTACGTTCGAAGTTCTTCCTAAGAAAGAAGTCGTTCAACTGAAAAAAGAATTAGAACGTCTTGAAAAATTCCTAGGCGGAATCAAAGACATGAAGGGTCTTCCAGATGCACTTTTCATTATCGACCCTCGTAAAGAGCGTATTGCAGTTGCAGAAGCTCGTAAATTGAATATCCCAATTATCGGTATCGTTGACACAAACTGTGATCCAGACGAAATTGATGTTGTGATCCCTGCAAACGATGATGCAATCCGTGCTGTAAAACTTCTAACTGCTAAAATGGCAGATGCGATTCTTGAGTCTAAACAAGGCGAAGAAGAAGCTGTTGTAGAAGAAACGACAGAAACTGAAACAACAACTGCGTAACCTATTCAAAAGGTGATAAGAGGGAACTGCCTTTTATCACCTTTTTTTCACCTAGTAATCCGTGTTTTAACATAGAAGGAGGAAATGTAAAATGGCAATTACTGCTCAATTAGTAAAAGAACTGCGTCAAAAAACTGGTGCAGGTATGATGGACTGTAAAAAAGCGTTAACAGAAACTGATGGTGACATCGACAAAGCAATCGATCTTCTAAGAGAAAAAGGGATCGCAAAAGCTGCGAAAAAAGCAGACCGTATTGCGGCAGAAGGATTAACTCTTATTAAAACTGACGGCAACACTGGTGTTATCCTAGAAGTGAACTCTGAGACTGATTTCGTTGCGAAAAACGAAGGATTCCAAAATCTTCTTAACGAACTTGCTGATCATTTACTTGCTGCGAAACCTGCAACAATTGAAGAAGCACATGCTTCTAAAATGGAAAATGGTTCAACAGTTGAAGAACATATTACTTCTGCAATTGCGAAAATCGGAGAAAAAATTACGCTGCGCCGTTTCTCAGTCATCACAAAAGAAGATAACGCTGCATTCGGTTCTTACTTACACATGGGCGGACGCATCGGTGTATTAGCGGTTCTTAACGGAACAACTGATGAAGAGCTTGCGAGAGACATCGCAATGCACGTTGCTGCTGTAAACCCTAAATACATTTCTCGTGACCAAGTGTCTGAAGAAGAAGCAAACCGTGAGCGTGAAGTATTAACACAACAAGCGCTTCAAGAAGGAAAGCCTGAAAATATCGTTGCTAAAATGGTAGAAGGCCGTCTAAACAAATTCTTCGAAGAAATTTGCTTACTTGACCAAGCATTCGTTAAAAACCCAGATGAAAAAGTGAAACAAGTTGTAGGTGCGAAAAACGCAACTGTTCAAACTTATGTTCGCTATGAAGTGGGCGAAGGTATCGAAAAACGTCAAGACAACTTTGCTGAAGAAGTCATGAGCCAAGTGAAAAAATAATGTTTGAAAAGCTCTCTGGGGCTTTTTTAGGGAGCACAAGCACTGTGTTCCCTATTTTTTAGAGGATATTGATTTACAAAAGACGGTTTCTTACGCATAATAAGAGACGGTATAGTTTACACTTGGAGGTTATCATGAGCAAACCGAAATATAATCGCATTGTACTTAAGCTAAGTGGAGAAGCACTAGCTGGTGATGCTGGAAATGGAATTAACCCAACTGTCATTCAATCAATTGCAAAGCAAGTAAAAGAAATTGCAGAACTTGATGTTGAAGTTGCAGTCGTTGTAGGTGGAGGAAACCTTTGGCGTGGTAAGACAGGCAGTGACTTAGGAATGGACCGGGCAACAGCAGACTATATGGGGATGCTTGCAACAGTAATGAATTCATTGGCATTACAAGACAGCCTAGAAACGCTTGGCATTCAGTCTAGAGTACAAACCTCTATCGAAATGAGACAGGTTGCAGAGCCATACATAAGAAGAAAAGCGATCCGTCACCTTGAAAAGAAACGTGTCGTGATTTTTGCTGCAGGTACTGGTAACCCTTATTTCTCTACTGATACAACAGCAGCACTTCGTGCAGCTGAAATTGAAGCAGATGTCATTTTAATGGCGAAAAACAATGTAGACGGTGTCTACAGTGCTGATCCTCGTACAGATGCGGATGCAGTAAAATATGATAAGCTTTCATATCTTGATGTACTAAAAGAAGGGCTTGCTGTAATGGATTCTACTGCGTCCTCATTATGTATGGACAATGACATTCCATTAATCGTCTTCTCTATTATGGAAGAAGGAAATATTAAACGTGCCGTCAATGGCGAATCAATCGGAACGATCGTGAGGGGGAAATAACGTGTCAAAAGAAGTGTTGAACCAAACAAAAGAAAAAATGGAAAAAGCCGTTCAAGCATACGGGCGTGAACTAGCAACTGTCCGTGCGGGCAGAGCTAATGCTTCCCTTTTAGACAAAGTAACAGTGGATTACTATGGTGCGCAAACACCACTAAACCAAATTGCGTCAATTACAGTGCCAGAAGCACGTATGCTGATTATCACACCTTACGATAAAACAGCGATCGGTGATATCGAAAAGGCGATCCAAAAGTCTGATCTTGGTATCACACCAACAAGTGACGGAAACGTGATCCGTATTGCGATCCCAGCACTAACAGAAGAAAGACGTAAAGAACTTGTAAAAGTTGTGAGAAAATACTCAGAAGAAGCAAAAGTAGCTGTTCGTAACGTTCGTCGTGATGCAAACGATGAATTGAAAAAGCTAGAGAAAAATGGGGAGATCACTGAAGATGAATTAAGATCATCTACAGAGGATGTTCAAAAATTGACAGATGAATATGTCGCTAAAATTGATGAAGTGACAAAAGATAAAGAAAAAGAAATCATGGAAGTTTAAGAAAAAACTATGTACAATAGATAATAGTGAAAAGACCCTCTTCATGTTTACAGGGGGTTTTTTTGTTAATACTGTTGAGGACTATATTATTAGCGGGAACGCAACCTTTTTGGGTGATGGAGGAATCTCATGCTCAATATACTCAAAAATTGGAAGAATCAGCAAACAGCAGCTTCCAACTTAGAAAGCCTGACAAAAGAAGACATATTAAATGGAGAAATTCCTGAACATATCGCCATTATCATGGATGGGAATGGAAGATGGGCGAAGAAACGTGCGCTTCCACGGGTAGCAGGACATCATGAAGGAATGAAAGTTGTCAAGCGCATGACCAAGCTTGCAAATGAGCTGAATGTCAAAGTGCTGACTTTGTATGCTTTCTCTACAGAAAATTGGAAACGTCCAAAACTAGAAGTAGACTTTTTAATGAAGCTTCCTGAAGAGTTTCTAAACATCTATCTGCCTGAACTCATCGAGGAAAATGTCCGTGTACGTTTAACAGGTGATCCAGACGGCCTCCCGCAGCATACGAAAAAAGCGGTAGAGAACGCAGTGAAGAGTACGGCGAATAATGACGGACTCATTTTAAATTTTGCGCTCAATTATGGAGGACGGACAGAAATTATTTCTGCATGCAGACAAATTTCTGAAAAAGTCAAAGAAGGCAAGCTTCGAGCAGAAGACATCACAGAAGAGATGTTTTCAGCTTATTTAATGACAGAATCTCTTCAAGATCCGGATTTGCTTATTCGCACGAGTGGAGAAATTAGATTAAGCAACTTTATGCTTTGGCAAATTGCATACAGCGAGTTTGTCTTTACGGATGTGCTTTGGCCTGACTTTTCTGATGAGCATCTCATAGGCGCTATCGGAGAGTACCAGCGCCGCGGCCGGAGGTTCGGTGGAATTTAGAGGGTGGTGCAGATGAAACAAAGAATTTTGACGGGTGTTCTGGCAGCTGCAGTGTTTTTACTTGCAGTGATTTATGGACAAATGCCATTTACCCTGCTGATTTATTTAATGGGAAGTGTCGCTCTCTTTGAGCTTCTTAGAATGAAAAAGATTTCGATTTTCAGCTTTCCTGGCATTGTCAGCTTAATATTGCTTTGGCTTTTAATGGGCGGAGAAAATAGCTTCTTCCCGAACGTAGACGCATCAAAAATGCAGATTGCTTTATTTGCAGTCTTAATCCTTTTAACTTATACAGTTCTGAGCAAAAACTCTTTCACATTCGATGAGGTTGCTTTTGTTATATTAGCCACATTATATATTGGCGTTAGTTTCTATTATTTTATTCAAATTAGAGGCTTGTATGGCATGAGTGCGATCTTCTTCGCAGCGGTGATTATTTGGTCCACTGACTCAGGTGCCTATTTTATTGGGAAATCTATGGGGAAACGAAAGCTTTGGCCAGAGATCAGCCCAAACAAAACAGTAGAAGGATTTATCGGCGGAATCGTCACAGCGGTCGTGCTGTCACTTGTGTTCCAGGCGGTTACAGGATTTTTGCCATCATATCTGCTTGTTATGTTTATTACTCTTTTGCTCAGTATTTTTGGACAGCTTGGCGACCTTGTGGAATCTGCTTTAAAGCGTCATTACCATGTGAAGGATTCAGGGACAATACTCCCAGGTCATGGCGGAATTTTGGACAGGTTTGACAGCTTTTTATTCGTTCTGCCGTTTTTATATCTATTGCTGGCCACGTTTGCTAGCTAACCTCATAGAAACTAATTGAACGAGAGAAGGAGTGGCAATTTGAAATATATTTCGCTATTAGGCGCAACAGGATCAATTGGAGAACAAACATTAGATGTGATCAGGCAGCATCCAGACAAATTCAAGTTGAAAGCGATGACGTTTGGCAGAAATATAGACAAGGCCATCCCTATCATTGAACAATTTCACCCTGAATTTGTTGGATGTGTAGACGAAGAGACCTATCGCACGTTAAAAGGTCATTCATTTCAATACGATGTCAAAATGGCTGCGGGTGATGAAGCGAACATCGAAGCAGCGACCTATGATGCAGTGGATGTTGTGGTCAATGCACTGGTAGGAAGTGTCGGACTTGTGCCAACATTAAAAGCCATTGAACAAAAAAAGACGATCGCACTTGCAAATAAGGAAACACTTGTGACAGCTGGTCATATAGTAAAAGAGTACGCCAAAAAGTATGACGTGCCTTTACTTCCTGTCGATAGTGAACACTCCGCTATTTTTCAATCCCTGCAAGGTGAACAAGCTAAAAACATTGAACGCTTAATCGTGACAGCTTCGGGCGGCAGTTTCCGAGATAAAAAACGCACGGAGCTTGAAGGTGTAACGGTTGAAGAAGCGCTGAATCATCCAAACTGGTCCATGGGCGCAAAAATCACGATTGATTCAGCGACCATGATGAATAAGGGGCTTGAGGTGATTGAGGCGCATTGGCTGTTTGATATCCCATACGATCAAATTGATGTGCTGTTACATAAAGAGAGCATCATCCATTCCATGGTGGAATTCCATGACAAAAGTGTCATGGCTCAGTTAGGTACACCTGACATGAGGGTTCCGATTCAATACGCGCTCACTTACCCTGATAGAGCGCCATTAAAAGAAGCGAAATCATTAAACCTTTGGGAGATTGGACAATTAAATTTCCAAAAAGCGGATTTTGACAGGTATCACTGCTTACATTTTGCTTATGAATCAGGTAAAATAGGAGGGACAATGCCTACTGTGCTTAATGCAGCCAATGAAATAGCTGTTGATGCATTTCTAAAAGGCAAAGTAACGTTCCTGCAAATTGAAGAATTGATTGAAAAGGCACTGAACAGACATCATGTGATTTCAACGCCTAGTTTGCAAGATATCCATGAAGTGGACAAAGATACACGAGACTTTGTTCAATCAATCCTCGCATAAGGTGGTATGTTCGTGAATACAGTGATTGCGTTTATTATTATTTTTGGAACGCTCGTTTTTTTCCACGAGCTTGGCCATTTAATTATGGCGCAGCGCGCAGGCATTTTATGCCGCGAGTTCGCAATTGGTTTTGGACCGAAGATTTTCTCCTTTAAACGAAAAGAAACCGTCTATACCATCAGACTTCTGCCAATCGGCGGATTTGTTAAAATGGCTGGAGAAGATCCTGAAGTCATTGAAATTAAACCGGGTCATACAGTGGGGCTCTTATTCAATGAGCAAAATGAAGTAGAAAAAATCATTTTAAATGATAAAGAGAAATATCCTGATGCACTTGTCATTGAAGTTGAACAAATTGATTTAGATCATGCGATGAGAATTTCAGGATATGAGGCTGGAAATGAAGACATCCTTACTGGCTACAATGTAAGCCAAACAAGCTTCTATATTGCAGATGGTGAAGAAATTCAAATTGCACCATACAACCGTCAGTTTGGTTCAAAAACAGTATGGCAGCGCATTAAAGCCATTGCAGCTGGACCGATTATGAACTTTATCTTGGCATATGTGATTCTTGTGGCTTTAGGATTTATTCAAGGTGTAACCGTGGATGATCCTGTACTTGGTAAGCTGACAAAAGACGGCCGGGCAGCGCAAGCTGGGCTTATGCAGGGAGATCATATCGTTTCAATTAACGGGGATAAAATGAATTCTTGGACAGATGTTGTTCAAACGGTTCAAAAGAACCCAGATAAAAAAATGAATGTCGTCATTGACCGAGATGGCAAAGAAAGCACCATTCAAGTTGTACCGGAAGCTGTGAAGGCAGAAGGAAAAACCATTGGCCGTTTTGGCTCTTATCCGCCAACGGAAAATGGCTTTCTCAAAGTCATTTCATCCTCAGGCACTACAGTGATATCTACAGCAGGTCTCATCTTAACGAACTTGCAAAAGATTGTCACAGGACAATTTTCGTTAGATATGCTTGCAGGTCCTGTTGGAATATATGACATGACAGGAGAAGTAGCGAAACAAGGTGTGTTAACATTAATGCAGTTTGCTGCGTTTCTTAGTATCAACTTAGGGATCGTGAATTTATTACCGATTCCTGCATTAGACGGAGGAAGATTACTTTTCCTATTCGTTGAAGCCATTCGCGGCAAACCAATTAATCGTGAGAAAGAGGCACTTGTTGTCTTCATTGGTGTTGCGTTCCTCATGCTATTAATGCTAGTAGTGACATGGAATGACATCCAGCGATTATTTTTATAAAAACCATTGTCTCTTGTTTCTCATTATGGGAAACAAGAGTTTTTGTGAGAAGTCCTATTTCTTAAATGAGGTGTAACGACATGAGACAATCCCTGACTTTCATTCCAACTCTTCGAGAGGTGCCGGCAGATGCTGAGGCAAAAAGTCATCAGCTGTTAGTAAGAGCTGGATTTATTAGACAAAACACAAGCGGTATCTATCATTATCTGCCGCTAGCACATAAAGTGATTCAGCACATTCAATCCATTGTTCGCAAGGAAATGGAAAAGGCGGGAGCAGCTGAGCTGTTAATGCCAGTGCTGCAGCAAGCAGAAATGTGGCAAGAGTCAGGAAGATGGTATACATACGGTCCAGAACTCATGCGTATGAAAGATCGCCACGGCCGCGAGTTTGCACTTGGCCCAACACACGAAGAAGTGATCACATCACTCGTACGCAGTGAAGTAAAATCGTATAAAAAGCTTCCTTTGACACTATATCAAATCCAATCTAAATTCCGTGATGAACAAAGACCTCGCTTTGGGTTATTGCGCGGACGTGAATTTATTATGAAGGACGCCTATTCATTCCACTCTTCACCAGAGAGCCTTGATGACACATACAACAAAATGTTTACAGCTTACTCGAATGTCTTTTCAAAAGTAGGTCTTAACTTTAGACCCGTCATTGCCGATTCTGGGGCAATGGGAGGAAAAGATACACATGAGTTTATGGCGCTGTCAGAAGTAGGAGAAGATACAATCGCATACTCTGACACATCTTCCTACGCTGCGAACATTGAAATGGCTGAGGCTGTGTATCACGGAGAAGAAGCAAACCCTGCGGACTTCAAAGAACTTGAGAAAGTACACACGCCGCAGGTAAAGACGATACAAGATGTTGCGGCATTCTTAGAAGTCGCTCCTTCTACATGTATCAAATCTGTCTTGTTTAAAGCGGACGATGCGTATGTACTTGTCCTGACAAGAGGCGATCATGAAGTAAATGATGTGAAAGTGAAAAACTTAGTTGGAGCACAGCTTGTAGAGCTTGCTTCACGTGAGGAAGTACTAGACGTGATCGGAACAGAACCAGGATTTGTTGGACCAGTGAAGCTTGAAGCGGAAGTAACGATTTATGCAGACCACGCTGTCAAAGGAATGACAAATGCAGTTGCAGGTGCAAATGAATCGGATTATCACTATGTCAATGTCAATCCTGCTCGTGATCTATCAGTGAAGGAATATACAGATCTTCGCTTGATTCAAGAAGGAGACGTTTCTCCAGATGGTGAAGGCACAATCCAGTTCGCAAAAGGAATTGAAGTAGGACAAGTCTTTAAGCTAGGCACACGTTATTCAGAGGCAATGGATGCAACATACCTTGATGAAAATGGACGTGCGCAGCCAATGATCATGGGCTGCTATGGTATTGGAATTTCTAGAACCCTTTCTGCGATTGTTGAACAGCATCATGATGATAAGGGGATTATTTGGCCAGAAACAGTTGCGCCATATGATCTTCATCTACTTGCCTTAAATATGAAAAACGATGCACAAAAGGAACTGGCTGAAACGTTGTATGAGCGTTTACAGGAAGAGGGCTATGATGTCCTTTTCGATGACCGCCAAGAGCGAGCAGGCGTCAAATTTGCCGACAGTGACTTAATTGGACTGCCAATTCGCATTAGCTGCGGGAAACGTTCAGAAGAAGGTATTGTCGAAGTGAAATTCAGAAAATCAGGTGAATCACACGAAGTATCTGTTGATGAACTGATTTCATTTATACGCCAAGCATAAAAAACGAACAAAAAAATGAAGGTACCTCCTGCAAAAAAGAGGTACCTTTCTGATTTACAAAAGGAGGGTCCTGTCTTGGATGAACAATTACCGATTACCCGGCGGCAATTTCATATATTACTCAATCAGATTCAAATGACAGATGATGACCTCAGCTGTTACTTTGAAGAAGGCGAGATCGTCAAATTGACGGTGCATAAGGCGGCAAAAACATGGCATTTCCATTTTAAATTTAAGGCGCTTTTGCCTTACCAAGTATATGCAATGTTTTTAAGCAGGCTGACAAATGCATTTTCTCATATCGCACAAGTCACTTGTACGATTGAAGTCAATGATCCGCACATATCTGAAGAGCTCGTTCAATCGTATTGGTCCCATTGTGTGGAAGAGCTTCAAGGAATTTCTCCCCCAATCATCAGCTTGCTTCAACAGCAAAAACCAGCGCTGTCTGGACATAAGATCATCATCAAAACAAAAAGCGAAACTGAGGCTCTGGCCATCAAGAAGAAATATAGCCCAATGCTTCAGGCTGCATTTAAACAAGTTGGTTTTCCAGAACTTCAATTTGATACAGAAATTTTTGTATCAGATCAAGAGATTCAGAAGTTCAGAGAACAAAAACTTGCTGAAGATCAAGAAAGAGCCATGCAAGCCCTTGTTGAGATGGAGAAGAAGGAAAGTGAGGATCAAGAGGAAGCTCCTTCTGGCCCTCTGATGATTGGCTATCAAATCAAAGACAATGAAGAAATACGTACGCTTGATAGTATTATGGACGAAGAAAGACGAATCACCGTCCAAGGATACGTGTTCGATGCAGAAACGCGCGAACTAAAAAGCGGTAGAACCCTTTGTATCTTTAAAATTACCGATTATACGAATAGTATTTTGATCAAAATGTTTGCGAGAGAAAAAGAAGATGCCCAGCTCATGAAATCCTTGAAAAAAGGGATGTGGGTCAAAGCAAGAGGAAGCATTCAAAACGATACGTTTGTGAGAGATCTTGTCATGATCGCAAATGACGTCAATGAAATGAAACCTCAGCTGAAAGAAGATACTGCACCTGAGGGAGAAAAGCGTGTTGAGCTTCATTTGCATTCGCCAATGAGCCAGATGGATGCTGTCACTGGCATCGGTAAACTTGTTGAACAAGCAAAAAAATGGGGGCATGAGGCCATTGCCCTGACAGATCACGCCGTTGTACAATCCTTTCCAGATGCGTATACAGCAAGTAAAAAGCATGGCATCAAAATGATGTACGGGGTGGAAATCAATTTAGTCGACGACGGGGTACCGATTGCGTATAATCCAGAGCACCGCTTGTTAGAAGATGCGACGTTTGTCGTATTTGATGTTGAGACAACAGGACTCTCTGCTGTGTATGATACGATCATTGAGCTTGCAGCCGTGAAAATCAAAGGCGGGGAAATCATTGACCGCTTTGAGGCATTTGCAAACCCTCATCATCCGTTATCAGCAACAACCATTGAACTAACCGGTATCACGGATGACATGGTGAGAGATGCACCAGATGTGGTCGATGTTGTTCGGGATTTCAAAGAGTGGATTGGACAAGATATCCTTGTTGCTCACAATGCAAGCTTTGATATGGGCTTTTTAAATGCAGCATATAAGCGACTGTTAAAAACAGATAAAGCGTCAAACCCTGTCATTGATACACTAGAACTCGGCCGATTCCTTTATCCTGAATTTAAAAATCACCGGCTGAACACGCTGTGTAAAAAGTTCGATATTGAACTCACGCAGCATCACCGGGCGATTTATGATGCAGAAGCAACTGGTTACCTCATGCTGAAGATGCTAAAAGATGCGGCTGAAAAAGAGATTGCCTACCACGATCAATTGAATGAAAACATGGGGCAGTCCAATGCGTATCAGCGCTCACGTCCTTACCATGCAACGGTGATTGCACAAAATGAGACGGGTCTAAAGAATTTATTTAAGCTTGTTTCACTTTCTCATATTCATTATTTCTACCGCGTGCCGCGTATCCCTCGCTCACAGCTTGAGAAATATCGAGAAGGTTTAATTGTTGGGTCTGCTTGTGATAAGGGTGAAGTGTTTGAAGGGATGATGCAGAAGTCACCTGATGAGGTAGAAGACATTGCCGCATTTTACGACTATTTAGAAGTTCATCCGCCAGAAGTGTATCAGCATTTACTCCAGCTGGAGCTTGTTCGGGATGAACGTGCATTAAAAGAGATCATCACAAACATTGTAAAACTTGGTGAAAAACTGAATAAACCAGTCGTGGCGACTGGAAATGTGCACTACCTGCATCCAGAAGACAAAATTTATCGCAAAATCTTAATTTCATCACAAGGCGGGGCGAATCCGCTTAATCGTCATGAACTGCCAAAAGTTCATTTTAGAACAACTGATGAAATGCTAGAAGCCTTCTCTTTCCTAGGGGACGAAAAGGCGAAAGAGATTGTCGTGACGAATACGCAAAAAGTATCTGAGATGGTCGAAAGTATTAAACCAATCAAAGACGATCTTTATACACCAAAAATCGAAGGTGCAGATGAAGAAATTCGGGAAATGAGCTATAACATGGCTCGCAGCATCTACGGTGACGATTTACCGAAAATTGTAGAAGACCGGATTGAGAAAGAATTAAAGAGTATTATTGGTCATGGTTTCGCTGTTATTTATTTAATTTCTCATAAGCTTGTTAAGAAATCACTTGATGATGGATATCTAGTTGGTTCAAGGGGGTCAGTTGGTTCATCCCTCGTTGCGACATTAACAGAGATTACAGAAGTGAACCCGCTTGCGCCGCACTATGTATGTCCAAGTTGCAAGCACTCTGAGTTCTTTAATGACGGATCGGTTGGCTCAGGATTTGACCTTCCTGATAAAGACTGCCCTGAATGCGGGACGCCGTATAAAAAAGACGGACACGATATTCCGTTTGAAACGTTCTTAGGTTTTAAAGGAGATAAAGTGCCTGATATCGACTTGAACTTCTCAGGAGAATATCAGCCGATTGCCCATAACTATACGAAAGAGCTGTTTGGTGAAGAGTATGTATACCGCGCAGGTACAATCGGTACCGTTGCAGAAAAAACGGCATATGGTTATGTGAAAGGCTACGCAGGAGATCATAACCTTCATATGAGAGGTGCTGAAATTGACCGGCTTGTACAGGGCTGTACGGGGGTCAAACGGACAACGGGCCAACATCCAGGCGGTATTATCGTAGTGCCGGATTATATGGACATTTACGATTTCTCACCAATTCAATATCCAGCAGATGCGACAGGTTCTGATTGGAAAACGACACATTTTGATTTCCATTCAATCCATGATAACTTGCTGAAACTAGATATTCTTGGACACGATGATCCAACGGTCATTCGGATGCTTCAGGACTTGAGCGGAATTGATCCAAAAACGATTCCGACAGATGATCCTGAGGTCATGAAAATCTTCCAAGGAACGGAACCTCTCGGTGTCACAGAAGAACAAATTGGATGTAAAACGGGAACACTTGGGATCCCAGAGTTTGGCACAAGGTTTGTTCGTCAGATGCTTGAGGATACAAAACCGACCACCTTCTCGGAGCTTGTTCAGATCTCTGGTCTATCTCACGGTACAGATGTATGGCTCGGCAACGCTCAAGAGCTGATTCATAATAAAACGTGTGAACTAAGTGAAGTGATTGGCTGTCGTGATGATATTATGGTATATCTGATTTATCAAGGTTTAGAGCCGTCACTTGCCTTTAAAATTATGGAATCTGTTCGTAAAGGGAAGGGACTTCCTCCTGAATGGGAAGAAGAAATGAAGAATAATAACGTACCGAACTGGTACATTGATTCTTGTAAAAAGATTAAATACATGTTCCCTAAAGCCCACGCGGCTGCTTATGTATTAATGGCCGTTCGGATTGCTTATTTCAAAGTGCACCATGCACTTCTGTACTACGCGGCTTATTTTACCGTTCGTGCAGATGATTTTGATATCGAAACGATGACAAAAGGATCGAATGCGATTCGAGCGGTGATGGACGATATTAACTCAAAAGGTCTTGATGCATCACCGAAAGAGAAGAACCTATTAACTGTACTAGAGCTTGCACTTGAAATGTGTGAAAGAGGCTATCACTTTAAAAAAGTAGACCTATACCGATCAAGTGCCACTGAGTTTATCATTGATGGAGACGGGTTAATCCCGCCATTCAACTCCATCCCTGGACTCGGAACAAACGTTGCGTTAAATATTGTACGCGCACGCCAAGATGGTGAATTCCTTTCAAAAGAAGATTTACAAAAACGAGGAAAAGTGTCTAAGACCATCCTTGAGTATTTGGATCGTCAAGGCTGCTTAGAAGCACTTCCTGATCAAAACCAGCTTTCTTTGTTCTAATGTGAAAAATGAAGAGCGCCCTTAAAGGGCGTTCTTTTTTATATATACAATAATATTATTATGTTAACTAAATATTTTAACTGGAATTATTTTCTTGTTGGTTCATATATCTTGATTTAACGTCGTGTTTTGAGAGAAGAGATTGTATGTCATTCTTTCTACCCAAATAGAGCAAAAAAGAGAATTTAGCCGTCTGAAATGTTCTCATACGACATATGATCATTTTGGGTACAGTCACATGAAGAATCAGGAGAAAACCCTCGGTGAGCGTCAAGCTGATGGCTGTTTACTATGCACATTTTTGAAACACGCTTGATTCTTTTCAACACTGTACAAAACACGAACGGAATGACAAGGAGGTGGTCATTTCTTGTTCAATGTTTCACGTTTGAGAAAAAAGAAGGGGTGAGAAGTAGGTACATGTCAGATTACAACTATGTAGAGGTGCTTCAAAAATCAATTTTGTTTTACGAAGCCCAGCGTTCCGGAAAGCTTCCTGAAAGCAATCGTCTTAACTGGCGAGGGGATTCTGGACTAGAGGATGGGAAAGATGTTGGTCATGATTTAACAGGCGGCTGGTACGATGCTGGTGATCATGTGAAGTTCGGGCTTCCGATGGCTTACTCTGCAGCTGTGCTTGCATGGACAGTCTATGAGTACCGAGAAGCTTACGAAGAGGCAGAACTGCTTGATGATATGTTAGATCAAATCAAGTGGGCAACCGATTATTTTTTGAAAGCCCATACAGGTCCAAATGAATTTTGGGCACAAGTAGGCGATGGGAACGCAGATCATGGCTGGTGGGGTCCAGCAGAAGTGATGCCGATGAACCGGCCAGCATTTAAAATTGATGAACATTGTCCAGGAACAGAAGTAGCCGCCCAAACCGCAGCCGCTTTAGCAGCAGGTTCAATTATTTTTAAAGAAACAGACGCGCCATATGCCGCAAAACTTCTCACCCATGCAAAGCAGCTTTATGCATTTGCTGACCAATATCGCGGTGAGTATACAGATTGTGTCACCAATGCTCAGCCATTTTATAACTCCTGGAGCGGCTATATTGATGAGCTCATTTGGGGTGGAATATGGCTGTACTTGGCGACAAATGACCAGACCTATTTAAACAAAGCACTAAAAGCAGTAGAAGAATGGCCGAAGGATTGGGATTATACGTTTACGATGTCGTGGGACAATACCTTTTTTGCTTCGCAAATTTTACTTGCGAGAATCACAAAGGAGAAAAGGTTTATCGAATCGACAGAGCGTAATCTCGATTACTGGTCCACGGGTTTTGTTCAAAATGGAAAAGTAGAAAGAATCACTTATACGCCTGGCGGGTTGGCGTGGTTAGATCAATGGGGGTCACTTCGTTATACAGCAAATGCCGCATTTTTAGCGTTTGTATACGGAGATTGGGTTTCTGATCAAGAAAAAAAGAATCGATATCAAACGTTTGCGATCAGGCAAACACACTATATGTTAGGGGATAATCCGCAAAATAGAAGCTATGTCGTTGGGTTTGGCAAAAATCCGCCGATGCATCCACACCATCGAACTGCACATGGCTCATGGTCTAATCAGCTGACAACTCCTTCTTCTCATCGGCACACGCTTTATGGAGCGCTTGTTGGGGGGCCTAATGCACAGGATCAGTATACCGATGACATCTCTGACTATGTATCAAACGAGGTAGCAACAGACTATAATGCCGCCTTTACTGGAAATGTAGCCAAAATGGTGCAGCTGTTTGGTCAGGGGCAGTCAAAGCTGCCGAATTTTCCGCCTAAAGAAAAAGTGGAAGATGAGTTTTTTGTAGAGGCAGCTGTCATGAGTAACGATACAACATCTACTCAGATCAAAGCCATTCTATACAATCGATCAGGCTGGCCGGCAAGAAGTAGTCAATCACTTTCTTTTAGATATTATGTCAATCTGAGCGAGATATTTGCGAAGGGATTCACTGATAAAGATATTCAAGTGACAGCTGTCTACAATGAAGGCGCTTCCTTATCTCCGTTAACGGTGTATGACGCATCATCCCATATCTATTTTACAGAAATCGATTTTACTGGCGTAGCTATTTTTCCAGGAGGCGAATCGCTTCATAAGAAAGAAATACAGTTCCGGTTATCTGCGCCAAATGGTGCGAATATATGGGATGCCTCAAATGATTATTCCTTTCAAGGATTAACATCCAATATGCAGAAAACAGCGAGAATTCCTGTTTTTGAACAAGGTATTTTAGCATTTGGTACGCTTCCGAATAAATAAATATAAAGGGTGAGGACATGACAAATAAAGAACGGTTTTTAGCGCTTTATCATCAAATGAAAAACGATGCGAATGGATATTTTTCAAAAGAAGGCATTCCGTATCATTCCGTTGAGACACTCATTTGCGAGGCGCCTGATTACGGGCATATGACAACTTCAGAAGCTTACAGCTACTGGTTATGGCTTGAAGTATTGTATGGGCATTACACAGGCGATTGGAGCAAACTAGAAGCTGCTTGGGATAATATGGAGAAGTTTATTATTCCAGTAAACGAAGATGGACATGACGAACAGCCGCATATGAGCTCTTACAATCCATCTAGCCCAGCCACATACGCTTCAGAAAAACCATATCCAGATCAATATCCGAGCCAGTTGACGGGTGCTCGCCCTGCTGGTCAAGATCCAATTGATCATGAACTGAGGTCAACTTACGGAACGAATGAAACGTATTTAATGCACTGGCTTCTTGATGTAGACAACTGGTATGAATATGGGAATTTGCTCAACCCATCACATACAGCCGCATATGTAAACACATTCCAGCGGGGTCCGCAAGAATCCGTATGGGAGGCCATTCCTCATCCATCACAAGATGATAAAACGGCCGGAAAGCCCAATGAAGGTTTCATGAGCTTGTTCACAAAAGAAAATCAAGCGCCAGCCGCCCAGTGGCGCTACACAAATGCGACGGACGCTGATGCACGTGCGATACAGGCAATGTATTGGGCAAAGGAACTTGGCTATAACGGGTCAGCCTATCTTGATAAAGCGAAAAAGATGGGGGATTTCCTTCGTTACGGAATGTACGATAAATATTTTCAAACAATTGGAAGCGGCAAGCAAGGTAATCCGTATCCTGGAAATGGAAAAAGTGCATGTCATCACTTAATGGCATGGTATACCTCTTGGGGCGGGGGACTTGGAGAATATGCGAATTGGTCATGGCGTATCGGAGCGAGCCATTGTCATCAAGGGTATCAAAACCCAGTCGCTGCCTACGCTTTATCCTCAGATAAGGGAGGCTTAAAGCCATCGTCACCGACTGGTGCAAGTGATTGGGAAAAGACGTTAAAGAGACAGCTTGAATTTTACGTCTGGCTTCAATCAAAAGAGGGAGCGATTGCAGGAGGTGCTACCAACAGCTGGAATGGAGACTATAGCGCTTATCCAGCAGGAAGAAGCACATTTTATGATATGGCTTATGAAGATGCGCCTGTTTACCATGATCCTCCGTCCAATAACTGGTTTGGAATGCAAGCATGGCCGATTGAGCGTGTAGCAGAGCTTTATTATATCTTTGCAAAAGATGGCGACAAAACATCTGAAAATTTCCAAATGGCCAAATCTGTCATCACAAAATGGGTCAACTATTCACTAGATTATATTTTTATTGGCACTCGTCCTGTGTCGGATCAAGATGGATATTTTTTAGATGGTCAGGGTCAAAGAATTCTAGGGGGGACAAATGTTGCTGTTGCTACGACAAGTGCACCTGGAGAGTTTTGGATTCCTGGGAATATAGAATGGAGCGGCCAGCCTGACACTTGGAGCGGGTTCCAATCTGCAACAGGTAATCCAAATTTAACGGCAGTTACAAAAGATCCTACTCAAGATACTGGTGTACTGGGCAGTCTAATCAAAGCACTCACATTCTTTGCTGCTGCAACACAGAAAGAGACAGGAAACTACACAGCACTTGGCATAAGAGCAAAAGAGACAGCGGCACAGCTCCTTGAGGTTGCTTGGAATTACAATGATGGTGTAGGGATTGTGACAGAGGAAGACAGAGAAGACTACCACCGTTTCTTTAAAAAAGAAGTGTACTTCCCTAATGGCTGGAACGGAACATTTGGTCAAGGAAATCAGATCCCTGGTTCCAGCACCACTCCTTCTGACCCGCAGCGAGGAGGTAACGGAGTGTATACGAGCTTTGCAGATCTTCGTCCGAAAATCAAGCAAGACCCAGCTTGGTCAGCACTGGAGAGTAAATATCAAGCATCTTTTAATGAAGCAACAGGCAAATGGGAAAACGGAGCGCCAAGTTTCACCTATCACCGTTTCTGGTCGCAAGTTGATATGGCTACGGCTTATGCAGAATACCATCGTCTCATAAACGAATAGAACTTAGTGCAGCTGCCGGCTTCTTTAGTCGGCGGTCTCCTCATAAGATAAATGAAGTGAAAGCAAAGGTGATGTCATTATGGTTAAAAAGAAAGAATTTATGAATCATTCATCGAATGGCGGATCACAGGAACAAGAAAATCAAAGCTGGAGAAAAGAAGCAAATGATCGAATCTTACAGCATAGACAAAGAGAGCTTGTCATAAACGTCATCGATAAAGAAAAAAAACCCTTAGCCGGAATAGAGGTTGAAATAAAACAAATCAGACATGAATTTGCATTTGGTTCAGCAATGAATGACCAAGTACTATTCAATCAAACGTATGCTGATTTTTTTGTTCAACATTTTAATTGGGCTGTGTTTGAAAATGAGGCAAAATGGTATGCAAATGAGCCTGAACGAGGGAAAATAACCTACGAAAAAGCAGATGCCATGCTGAATTTTGCCAATAGACACCAAATTCCAGTGAGGGGGCACGCCTTATTTTGGGAGGTAGAGGATGCTAATCCAAACTGGCTGAAATCATTACCGAATCATGAAGTATATGAAGCCATGAAAAGGCGGCTTGAGCATGCAGGCAATCATTTCAAAGGGAAATTCCGTCATTGGGATGTAAACAACGAAATGATGCATGGTTCATTTTTTAAAGACCGATTTGGGAAACAGATTTGGAAATGGATGTATGAAGAAACGAAAAAAATTGACCCTCAAGCCTTGCTGTTTGTCAATGATTATAATGTAATCTCATACGGCGAACATCACGCATATAAAGCACATATCAATGAACTTCGTCAGTTGGGGGCACCAGTTGAGGCCATTGGAGTTCAAGGTCACTTTGAAGATCGAGTGGATCCAGTCGTTGTAAAAGAAAGACTAGATGTGCTTGCTGAGCTTGGTCTACCGATATGGGTGACAGAGTATGACTCTGTTCATCCGGATGCCAATAGACGAGCGGATAACTTAGAAGCTTTATATCGGGTTGCCTTTAGTCATCCAGCCGTAAAAGGTGTGCTGATGTGGGGATTTTGGGCAGGTGCTCATTGGAGAGGTGAGCACGCAGCCATCGTGAACCATGATTGGTCGTTAAATGAAGCGGGCAGGCGTTATGAAAAGTTACTGCAGGAATGGACGACACAAAGAGTGGAAAAAACAGATGCGAATGGCCGAGTGACATGTCCAGCGTTTCACGGGACGTATGAGGTTCGAATTGGTGAAGAAAGTAAAATGTTGCAGCAGCAGACGATTGAACTTGACTCAACCAAACATACACCTCTTCAACTAGATATCATCGTACCAGTAGAATAAGAGATTGTGAGGAGAATGGAATGAAAAAATGGGTTCGACGGGTGGCTTGTTTTATGCTGCTGATCACTTTATGGGCGGGTTGGTTCACTCTGACCGTAAAGGCCTCCTCCTATGTGCAAACATCTGGTACACATTTTGTATTGAACAACCACCCATTTTACTTTGCTGGCACAAATAATTATTATTTCCATTACAAATCAAAAAAGATGGTAGATGCTGTTTTTGACGATATGAAGGCAATGGATTTAAAGGTTATTCGTATTTGGGGATTTCACGATGGCACCCCTCAAGAAAATTCAGTCTTACAATCTCGTCCAGGTGTTTATGAAGAATCCGGTTTTCAAAAACTAGACTATGCGATTCATAAAGCAGGGCAGGAAGGAATCAAGCTGGTCATCCCGCTTGTGAACAATTGGGATGATTTTGGCGGGATGAATCAATATGTGAAGTGGTTTCAGGCAGGATCACATGATCACTTTTATACAGATCCTCGGATTAAAACAGCTTACAAAAACTATGTGCGCTATGTATTAGAGAGAACCAATACGTACTCAGGTGTTCAATATAAAGATGATCCTGCTATTATGACATGGGAGCTCGCCAATGAGCCGCGCGCTCAGTCAGACCCTTCGGGAGATATACTAGTAAACTGGGCAGATGAAATGAGTGCATGGATCAAATCAATTGACTCGAATCACCTTGTTGCAGTAGGAGACGAAGGGTTCTTTCGCATGACAGGTCATGATGATTGGTTTTACAGTGGAGGAGAAGGTGTTGATTGGGATCGTTTGACTGCTCTCCCTCATATTGATTATGGAACCTATCATTTATACCCGGATCACTGGAATAAGTCTGCTGCATGGGGAGTGAAATGGATCAAAGATCATATCACCCGAGGAAACGCAATCGGAAAACCTGTTGTATTAGAAGAGTTTGGCTATCAAAATCAAACAGCCCGTCCTGATGTATATGATAGCTGGCTGAAGACAATTGAACAGCTCGGAGGCGCAGGTAGCCAATTTTGGATTTTAACAAGCATTCAAGACGATGATTCCCTCTACCCGGATTATGATGGTTTTCGAGTTTTAAAGGAGAGCCGGGAGGCAGGAATCATTCGTGAACACGCCAAAAGAATGAATGAAAAGAACTGATGAAGAATGCCTGTTTATAAGGAACTTCATTTGCATAAAAAAATTGGATATGGTATAGTTTTTATGGAAATGCTAACGATTACCGAGACAAGAGTGGGGAAACCCGCTCTTTTGTATTGAACAGGCAATTTTTGTCTCGACATTATTCATCCGTTTTCTGCTCCCCCTGCTCACAATAAAGCAGGGTTTTTATGCAGAATGATTGATAAGAGCGTTTATCGAAAGCACAAGGAGGAAGAGAATGAGCAAAAAAGTAGTGGATATCGTAAGCGACATGGTGCAGCCAATTTTAGATGGCTTACAGCTTGAACTCGTTGATGTTGAATTTGTCAAAGAGGGTCAAAACTGGTTCCTTCGCGTATTTATTGACTCTGATAAAGGCGTCGATATCGAGGAGTGTGCCAAAGTGAGCGAAGCCTTGAGCGAAAAGCTTGATGAGGCAGATCCAATTAGCCAAAACTACTTTCTTGAAGTGTCCTCTCCTGGAGCGGAGCGCCCATTAAAGAAAAAAGCTGATTTTGAAAAAGCACTTGGAAAAAATGTTTTCATGAAAACATACGAACCAATTGATGGTGAAAAGGCATTTGAAGGTGAGCTTACAAGCTTTGATGGTGAGATTGCAACAGTGACAGTGAAGATCAAGACAAGAAAGAAAGAGATCAATATTCCATACGAAAAAATCGCTAACGCAAGATTAGCAGTTTCGTTCAATTAACCTTTTCATTGATATAAGGGGGAACCATAAAAATGAGTAGTGAGTTGTTAGATGCCCTGACTGTTCTTGAGAAAGAGAAGGGCATTAGTAAAGAAATTATTATTGAAGCGATAGAAGCTGCACTCATTTCTGCATACAAGCGTAATTTTAATCAAGCACAAAATGTGCGTGTTGATTTGAACCGTGAAACGGGAACGATTCGCGTATTCGCAAGAAAAGATGTTGTAGATGAAGTGTATGATTCTCGCCTTGAAATCTCTGTAGATGATGCAGCAAATATGAACCCGAATTACATGGTTGGTGACGTCGTTGAAATTGAAGTCACACCAAAAGATTTCGGACGCATTGCAGCTCAGACAGCGAAACAAGTCGTGACGCAGCGAGTGAGAGAAGCAGAGCGAGGTGTGATTTACACTGAGTTTATCGATCGTGAGGAAGACATCATGACGGGAATCGTTCAGCGAATTGACAGTAAATTCATTTACGTGTCACTTGGCAAAATCGAAGCCCTTCTTCCGGTAAACGAACAAATGCCAAATGAGGACTACAAACCACATGACCGTATTAAAGTGTTCATTACGAAAGTAGAAAAAACAACAAAAGGACCACAAATTTATGTATCAAGAACACACCCAGGTCTTTTAAAGCGTTTATTTGAAATCGAAGTGCCAGAAATTTATGATGGTACTGTAGAGCTTAAATCTGTCGCTAGAGAAGCTGGGGACCGTTCTAAAATATCTGTTCGTACAGATGATCCTGATGTTGATCCAGTTGGTTCTTGTGTAGGACCTAAAGGTCAGCGTGTACAAGCAATTGTCAATGAGCTGAAAGGCGAAAAAATTGACATTGTTCATTGGTCGAATGACCCTGTTGAATTTGTTGCCAATGCGTTAAGTCCATCAAAAGTTCTTGATGTCATTGTAAATGAAGAAGATAAGGCGACAACTGTCATTGTCCCTGATTATCAGCTGTCATTAGCCATTGGTAAAAGAGGTCAAAATGCGCGTCTTGCAGCGAAATTAACGAGCTGGAAGATTGACATTAAAAGCGAAACAGATGCAAGAGAACTCGGTATTTTCCCAAGAACTGAAGACTCTGAATCTCTTTTCTTAGAGGCTGAACCAGTAGCTGAGGAATCTGACGAATAAGAGGTGATATAAAAGGTGAAAAGCCGAAAAAAAATCCCGCTTAGAAAATGCGTCGTGACGGGAGAAATGAAACCAAAGAAAGAACTGATTCGCGTTGTTCGTTCAAAAGAAGGTGAAGTGTCTGTTGACGCAACTGGAAAAATGAACGGGCGCGGCGCTTACCTTTCTCTCGATAAAGAAACCATTCTTGCGGCGAAGAACAAACGTAGTTTACAGCAGCAATTTCAGACACAGATTGACGAACACATTTTTGAAGAATTACTAGAACTAGCTGAAAAGGTGAAAAAACCTAATGACTGAATCTGAATGGTATCCTTTGCTTGGTCTAGCAAATCGAGCTCGTAAAGTCGTGTCAGGAGAAGATCTGGTGATCAAAGAAATTAGACATGCGCGTGCTAAGCTGGTTCTTCTTGCAGCAGATGCCTCATCCAACACAGAGAAAAAGGTATCTGACAAATGCAAATTTTACAATGTTCCGGTTAGAAAAGTTGAAGACCGTTCCGTTCTCGGACGTTCTATAGGGAAGGAAGCTCGCGTAGTTGTCGCTGTCACTGACCAAGGCTTCGCTAAGAAGCTCATAAGCTTGCTCGATTAATTTATTTGGGGGTGAACGAATGGCTAAAGTGAGAGTATATGAATACGCAAAAGCCATAGATGTTTCAAGTAAAGATATTATAGCAGCGCTTAAGGATATGAACGTGGAAGTGAACAACCACATGGCGACGCTTGAAGACGACACTGTGAAAAAGCTAGACGCTATCTATAAAAAAGCCAAAGCAAAAGAGACAGCTAACGAGAAACCCGCAGAACAAAAAAAACAATCATCTAACAAAAACAATGATAGAAAGAAGAATGACGTGCAGAATAATCAATTTAATAAAAACAAAAAAAACAACAACCAAAACAAAAACAAAAATAAACGCGGCGGCAACAACAAGGCGCAGCATCAGCAAGCAAGACCTGTGAAGCCGAAAAAAGAGCTTCCTGAAAAAATTGAATTTACAAATTCAATGACAGTCGGCCAGCTTGCTGACGAGCTTGGCAAAGAAACTGCTGAAATCATCAAAAAACTGATGATGCTTGGTGTTATGGCTACGATCAACCAAGAGCTCGACAAAGATACAGTCGAATTAATTGCTTCTGAATATGGTGTTCCAGTAGAAGAAGTCATCATTTTAGAAGAAACTGAACTTGAAAAGTATGAAGTTGAAGATAAAGAAGAAGATATGCAAGTACGCCCTCCAGTCGTAACGATCATGGGACACGTTGACCACGGGAAAACAACGCTTCTTGACAGCATTCGTAAAACGAAAGTTGTTGAAGGCGAAGCGGGTGGAATTACGCAGCATATTGGTGCATACCAAATTGAAGAAAACGGTAAGAAAATCACGTTCCTTGATACACCAGGACACGCAGCTTTCACTACGATGCGAGCACGCGGTGCTGAAGTAACAGATACGACGATCTTGGTCGTTGCAGCAGATGACGGTGTCATGCCGCAAACGATTGAAGCGATCAACCACGCAAAAGCGGCAGAGGTGCCAATCATTGTTGCTGTCAATAAAATTGACAAACCAACAGCGAACCCTGACCGCGTGATGCAGGAATTAACTGAGCATGGTCTTGTACCTGAGGCTTGGGGCGGCGAAACCATTTTCGTTCCTTTATCTGCTAAAACAGGTGAAGGCATTGACGAATTGATCGAAATGATCCTTCTTGTCAGCGAAGTAGCAGAACTAAAAGCTAACCCAAATCGTGCGGCAAAAGGAACTGTGATCGAGGCTGAGCTTGATAAAGGAAGAGGTTCTGTTGCAACCCTTCTCGTTCAAACTGGTACACTTCAAGTAGGTGACCCAATCGTTGTCGGAAATACATTTGGCCGTGTACGTGCAATGGTCAATGACATCGGACGCCGCGTGAAAACAGCAGGACCATCTACACCTGTTGAAATCACTGGTTTAAATGATGTACCGCATGCAGGGGATCAGTTCCTCGTATTCAAAGATGAAAAAACAGCTCGTCAAGTCGGTGAGGCGCGTGCGTCTAAACAACTTGATGAACAGCGTTCAGACAAAGCGAAATTATCTCTCGATGACCTATTTGAGCAAATCAAACAAGGTGATGTGAAAGATATCAACTTAATCGTAAAAGCAGACGTACAAGGTTCTGCTGAAGCACTGACGGCAGCTCTTCAAAAAATTGAAGTAGAAGGCGTAAAAGTGAAAATCATCCATACGGGTGTTGGAGCGATTACAGAATCTGATATCATTTTAGCAAGTGCTTCTAATGCGATCGTGATTGGATTTAACGTACGTCCTGATGGCAATGCGAAGAGCACAGCTGAAACAGAAAACGTAGATATCCGCTTACACCGCATCATCTACAAAGTCATCGATGAAATTGAAGCTGCGATGAAAGGAATGCTTGACCCTGAATATGAAGAAAAAGTCATCGGTCAAGTTGAAGTTCGTCAAACGTTCAAAGTATCAAAAATCGGTACAATTGCTGGTGGCTATGTCACTGAAGGTACCATTACTAGAGACAGTGGTATCCGCTTAATTCGTGATGGCGTCGTTATCTTTGAAGGTGAAGTCGACGTATTAAAACGATTCAAAGACGATGTGAAAGAAGTTTCACAAGGCTATGAATGTGGTATTACCATTAAGAAATACAATGATATCCGTGAAGGTGATGTCATGGAATCATTCGTTATGCAAGAAATCGAAAGAAAATGATCGGTTATACCGAGTGTGAGTGTATGATCTATGATGCATCCTCACTGAAGGAAAAACGTGCGGTTCTGCAGCGTATCATGACAAGAACGCGCCATAAATTCAATGTGACCATTGCTGAAATGGACTATCAGGATACATGGCAGCGTACTTCGATCGGAATCGCCGTCATTTCCTCCTCCCGGGTTCAAGTGGAAAAGGAACTTCAGCGTGTGTTAAGCTTTATTGATTCTTTTCCTGAAATTGAACGAACGATCACGAAAACTGAGTGGTTTTAATTAGAGGTGATAAGATCATGAGTATGAGAGCAACCCGTGTGGGTGAGCAAATGAAAAAAGAATTAGGCGACATCCTTGGCAGAAAGCTAAAAGATCCAAGAATCGGCTTTTTGACTGTAACGGATGTTGAAGTATCCGGTGATTTGCAAATTGCCAAAGTCTACATTTCTGTTCTTGGCGACGAGAAGAAAAGAGAGGAAACCCTAAAAGGCCTTGCAAAGGCGAAAGGGTATATCCGCTCTGAAATTGGCAATCGAATTAGACTTCGTAAAACACCAGAGCTTCACTTTGAATTCGATGAGTCTGTAGATTACGGTAACCGAATTGAAAGCCTGATTGCTGAACTAAACACAAAAGATCACGAATAAGACGTTGAAATAAGGATAGGCGATGATCGTCTGTCCTTTTTCATCGTTTATGAAAGGAGAGAACGAAGGTGCAAAACGGTGTTCTTTTATTACATAAAGAAAGAGGCATGACCTCTCACGACTGTGTGTTTAAAGTGAGAAAGATTTTACACACAAAAAAAGTGGGACATACAGGGACACTCGATCCAGAGGTTTCAGGTGTTCTGCCTATTTGTATTGGACGAGCGACAAAAATTGTGGAGTACTTAACAGATAAATCGAAAACGTATGATGCGGAAATCACCATTGGATTTTCTACAACGACAGAAGACCAAACAGGTGAAGTAGTAGAAGAAAAAAAAGTGCCGGTACCGATGTTAGAAGATGACATTGATGCTGCGTTGAAACAATTTGAAGGAACCATTGAACAGATCCCTCCGATGTTTTCTGCTGTGAAAATTGGCGGGAAAAAGCTCTATGAATATGCGAGGCAAGGCATTGAAATTGAACGTCCAAGCCGTGAAATTACCATTCATCGCATCAAGCGGACAACACCTGTCACATTTGAAAATGGTAAAGTATCATTTAGATTCACCGTACTGTGTTCAAAAGGCACATATGTGAGAACGTTAGCCGTCGATATCGGAAAAAAACTTGGGTTTCCAGCCCACATGTCTCACCTCATTCGCATAGGATCTGGTGACTTTACGTTAGATGAATGTATCACTCTTGATGAGTTGCGGGAGATCAGCGAGAAAGGAACGGTTGAGGAACATCTTGTGCCGATCGAGCGTGCGCTCAATCATTTGCCGAAATGGGAGATAAATGATACATTAGCAAGTAAAGTGGAAAACGGTGCAGTCCTACCTATGCCTGATGAATTTGCTCATTTTGCAGAGGAAGATCGTGTCGCTGTCTTTGCTCCTTCAGGCCGTTGTATGGCGATTTATATGAAGCACCCGACCAAACAGAACCTGATGAAGCCGGCGAAGATTTTATCACAGGACAAGCAATCTTAAAGAAAAGGTGACCATCTCGTGAAGACTATACATATTTCACACCCACATACATTGAATCAAAAGGATCAAGTCCCGTCTGTGATGGCTTTAGGGTATTTTGACGGTGTTCACCTCGGACACCAAAAAGTGATTGATGCAGCGAAAAACATTGCGGAAAAAGAGGGTTTAGCTCTAGCTGTCATGACTTTTCATCCGCATCCATCACATGTTCTGCAAAAAGCACGTGAACCAAAAGACTTAATCACACCGCTTGAGGATAAGATTGATTTTATCGAACAATTAGGTGCTGACTACTTATACATTGTGCAATTCAGCGAAAGCTTTGCAGCACTGTCTCCTCAAGACTTTGTCGATCAATATTTGGACGAACTGAATGTGAAGCATGCAGTCGCTGGTTTCGATTTTACCTTCGGCCGGTTTGGCGCAGGCACAATGGAAACGTTTGACGAATACGGGAAAGGGCGGATTTCTGCGACCATTGTACCTAAGCTTTCCAACCAAGACCGGAAAGTCAGCTCGACCCTTATACGTTCCGCATTGAAAAATGGAGACGTTGAATATGTGAGTGAGCTTTTAGGGAAACCGTATCAGCTGCGCGGCATTGTGATTCATGGAGATAAACGAGGACGCACGATTGGCTTTCCAACCGCCAATGTTGGTTTGTCTGCTGAATACATCATCCCGCCAACAGGCGTATATGCAGTGAGAGCAGAAGTGAAAGGCAAGGTGTATGACGGTGTTTGTAACGTTGGCTACAAACCAACATTTTATGAAAAACGTCCTGATCAGCCTGCCATTGAAGTGAACCTTTTTGATTTTAACGAAGAAATTTATGGTGAACCGATTAAATTACAGTGGTACAAACGGATTCGCAGTGAACAAAAATTTAACGGTATCCAAGAATTAACGGCTCAAATTAGTCAAGATAAAGAAGAAGCGATTCAGTTTTTTCAAAATCATCTTCATTAAACAAAAAAATCGCAGAAAAACCGCTCTATCATTTGCAAAATCGGCATATTTTTAGTATGATAATTCCTGTAGCTTTAAAACCACTTACTTGGCAGGCCGACTTCACCGACGGTTGCGAGGTAGATGGGGCTAACATGATTTGGAGGTGAAACAGGATGGCTATTACTCAAGAGCGTAAAACTCAATTAATTAATGAGTTCAAAACACACGAATCTGATACTGGATCTCCAGAAGTTCAGATCGCTGTCCTAACAGAATCAATTAACAACTTGAACGAGCATTTACGTACTCATAAGAAAGATCACCACTCACGTCGCGGTCTTTTGAAAATGGTAGGTAGACGTCGTAATCTTCTTACGTATCTACGTAATAAAGACGTAACTCGTTACCGTGAGTTAATTAACAAACTAGGCTTACGTCGATAATCGTAAAAAGCGGGAGGATTCCCGCTTTTTTATCGTATAATCACTAATATTTTATGGTTAAAATGTTGAAAGAATGGCAAAAACCCTTCTACATACAGCTTTCACATTGATATGTGAAAATCATTTTGTTCATAATAAGAAATAACCTAAAAACTTTACGACAAGAGAGGAGTTTATCTCAGAATGGGACAAGAGAAACAAGTCTTCACCATAGACTGGGCTGGACGTCAACTGACAGTTGAAACTGGCCAGCTTGCAAAGCAAGCAAACGGAGCAGTTCTCGTACGCTACGGAGATACGGCTGTGCTTAGCTCAGCAACAGCTTCTAAAGAACCAAAACCACTTGATTTTTTCCCGCTCACTGTAAACTACGAAGAAAGATTATATGCAGTTGGTAAAATTCCTGGTGGTTTCATTAAAAGAGAAGGCCGCCCAAGTGAAAAAGCAATCCTTGCGAGCCGCTTAATTGACAGACCGATCCGTCCACTATTTGCAGACGGATTTAGAAATGAAGTACAAGTCATTAGTATTGTCATGAGTGTGGATCAAGATTGTTCATCTGAAATGGCTGCAATGTTTGGCTCATCTTTAGCTTTATGTGTGTCTGACATTCCATTTGAGGGACCAATCGCTGGCGTGACAGTAGGACGAGTAGATGGAAAGCTCATCATCAACCCAAATGTTGAGCAGCTTGAACAAAGCGATATCAACCTTGTTGTAGCTGGAACAAAAGATGCAATCAACATGGTAGAAGCTGGTGCTGATGAAGTACCAGAAGAAACAATGCTTGAAGCCATCATGTACGGCCATCAAGAGATCAAACGCTTAATCGAATTCCAAGAAGAAATTGTAAAAGCTGTCGGTAAAGAAAAAATCGATATTCCTTTATATGAAGTCGATCAAGCATTAGCAGAGGAAGTAAAACAACTTGCTGAAGTGGATCTACTGAAAGCGATTCAAGTACATGAGAAGCATGCTCGTGAAGATGCCATCAGTGCTGTGAAAAAAGCTGTCGTTCAAAAATTTGAAGAAGAAGAGCGTGACGAAGCAACGATTAAACAAGCGAAGGATGTCTTAAACAAGCTTGTGAAAAACGAAGTTCGCCGCCTTATTACTGAAGAGAAAGTACGTCCAGATGGACGCGGCGTCGATCAAATCCGTCCACTTTCTTCAGAAGTAGGACTTCTTCCAAGAACGCACGGTTCAGGATTGTTTACAAGAGGCCAAACACAGGCACTCAGTATTTGTACATTAGGTGCACTTGGTGATGTACAGATTCTTGATGGTCTTGGTGTTGAAGAGTCTAAGCGATTCATGCACCATTATAACTTCCCACAATTCAGTGTTGGTGAGACCGGCCCAATGCGTGGTCCAGGCCGTCGTGAGATTGGACATGGTGCGCTAGGCGAACGTGCATTAGAGCCAGTTATTCCATCTGAAAAAGATTTCCCTTATACGGTTCGCCTTGTGTCTGAGGTGTTAGAATCAAACGGTTCTACTTCACAAGCAAGTATTTGTGCGAGCACACTTGCGATGATGGATGCAGGTGTTCCAATTAAAGCACCAGTTGCAGGGATTGCAATGGGACTTGTTAAATCTGGTGAATACTACACAGTGCTGACAGACATTCAAGGAATGGAAGATGCACTTGGAGATATGGACTTTAAAGTAGCAGGTACATCTAAAGGTGTAACAGCGCTTCAAATGGACATTAAAATCGATGGTCTATCAAAAGACATTTTAGAAGAAGCACTTCAACAAGCGAAAAAAGGAAGAATGGAAATTTTAGATAGCATGCTGTCAACGATTCCAGCTTCTAGAGGAGAATTGTCACGTTATGCACCAAAAATCTTAACGATGACAATCAATCCAGATAAAATTCGCGATGTCATTGGACCAAGCGGTAAACAAATCAATAAAATTATTGAAGATACCGGTGTGAAAATTGATATTGAACAAGACGGTACAATCTTTATCTCTTCTACTGAAGAAGACATGAACCAAAAAGCGAAGAAAATCATAGAAGATCTTGTCAGAGAAGTTGAAGTTGGTCAACTTTACCTAGGTAAAGTAAAACGAATTGAAAAATTCGGTGCCTTCCTCGAAATCTTCAGCGGCAAAGATGGACTTGTTCATATTTCTGAGCTTGCACTTGAACGTGTTGGCAAAGTAGAAGATGTCGTGAAGATTGGTGACGAACTACTCGTCAAAGTCACTGAGATCGATAAACAAGGCCGTGTGAACCTTTCTCGTAAAGCTGTTTTACGTGAAGAAAAAGAAAAAGAAGAAAAGCAGTCTTAATGAGAACAAATAAAATGTGTTAGAAGCCAGGTATCCGTGCCAGGCTTCTTTCTTTTCTTGCGCGTAACAATAGTTCTAGCTTGTTTCTCCCCATCATAATTTGTGGTAAAGGGGAGGGACAACCATTGAAAAAAACGATACCATTCTTTGTGTTTGTATTTTTACTGCTCGTGTCATATCAAACGATGAAGCAGCCGGCTGCTGTTACATATATGAATTCAATGAAAGAGCACGCCGAGGTAGCATCTGTTTCAAAAGATATTCTGTATCAAGAGATCGAATCGAAGTCTTCTGACTATGAAGAGAAGCCGCAAAATGCTAAGATTGATAAAGTGTGGAAAAAGATGCCTGGTTTAAATGGACAGACAGTCGATATCGATGCTTCTTACGAAAAAATGAAAAAACAGGGCTCTTTCGATGAAAAGCTGCTTGTTTTTAAAGAAACAAAACCATCTGTCCATTTGCATGAACTTGGTGCTGAACCTATCTATAAGGGACATCCAGATAAAAAGATGAATGCATTCCTGATCAATGTAGCTTGGGGCGACGAGCATTTAACAAAGATGTTGAATACACTAGAAAAGCATCAAGTGAAGGCAACCTTTTTCTTAGAGGGCAAATGGGTGAAAAACAGTTCAGATCTTGCTAAAAAAATCGTGGCAGATGGTCATGAAATTGGAAATCATTCATACAATCACCCGGATATGCGCACACTGACAAGAGAACGAGCATTAGAGCAGATGATTAAAACAAATCGCCAAATTGAAGAATCCCTTGGGAAAAAACCGATATGGTTTGCGCCTCCAAGTGGCAGCTTTAAAGAAGAAACAGTAAAGCTTGCGAAACAAGAAGGAATGGAAACCATTATGTGGACAGTAGACACGATCGACTGGCAAAAACCATCACCAGCTGTATTACAAAAACGAGTGCTTGGGAAAATTCACAATGGGGCGATGATATTAATGCATCCAACAGACGCAACAGCGAGAAGTCTTGACGCACTTATCACTCAAATCAAAGAAAGAGGATATGAATTAGGAACGGTTTCTGACCTCCTAAGTGAAAAAAGACATCCGTGATGCGATCTGTTTGTTGAATAGGAGGAGCAAAACTTGGTCAAAACGTATACATGCCAAAACGGAGTAAGAATTGTACTTGAAAACAATCCCACTGTAAGGTCTGTCGCAATTGGCGTCTGGATTGGAACAGGTTCTAGACATGAGACACCAGAAGTAAATGGGATCTCACACTTTTTAGAGCATATGTTCTTTAAAGGAACAAAGACGAGATCTGCACGTGATATCGCAGAATCCTTTGACCGCATTGGTGGTCAAGTGAATGCCTTTACGTCAAAAGAATATACTTGCTATTATGCAAAGGTACTTGATTCACATGCTGGGTATGCCCTCGATGTGTTGAGTGACATGTTTTTCAACTCTGCTTTTGACGAAGAAGAGCTGAAGAAAGAAAAAAATGTGGTCTATGAAGAAATTAAAATGTATGAAGATACTCCTGATGACATCGTTCATGATTTGTTAAGTAAAGCCATTTACGGTGATCATTCATTAGGTTATCCGATTTTAGGAACAGAGGAAACACTCTCTACTTTTAACGGTGATTCCCTTAGAAAATATATGGATGAATTCTATACGCCAGATCGCGTCGTCATCTCTGTTGCAGGGAACGTCGATGACACCTTCATTCGTGAGGTCGAAACATTATTTGGCTCGTATGAAGGAAAGGGGAAAAAGCAGCCTGTCGAAGCCCCACAATTCCACTATGACAAACTGACACGCAAAAAGGAAACAGAACAAGCGCACCTTTGCATGGGCTTTAACGGACTTCCTGCTGGAGATCAGGGCATCTATGACTTAATCGTCTTAAATAATGTTCTAGGCGGTAGCATGAGCAGCCGGTTGTTCCAAGACGTAAGAGAAGATAAAGGACTTGCGTATTCTGTATTCAGCTATCATAGTTCATTTGCAGATAACGGAATGCTGACGATCTATGGTGGAACTGGAGCGAAGCAGCTAAATCTGCTATCTGAAACCATCTTACAAACATTAGACGTCTTAAAACGTGAGGGAATTACGCAGAAAGAACTTGAAAACTCTAAGGAGCAAATGAAAGGCAACCTCATGCTTAGTCTTGAAAGCACAAACAGCAAGATGAGCCGAAATGGTAAAAATGAATTACTCCTTGGCAAACATCGTACGCTTGATGAAATTATTGATGAAATCAATCGCGTCTCATTAGACGGCGTGAACAATTTATCGAAAAGAATCTTTACAGAAGATTATGCCCTCTCGCTTATTAGTCCGACGGGTGATGTACCTTCTGCTTAATCAAAAAAAGGCATGTCTTTTAAAAGAGATGCCTTTTTTCATGTCTAAAGATTAATCAGCTAACTTGTTTTGCAGCTGATGAACAATTTTATTGATTGTCGAAAAGTGCTCTGTCAATAATTCCTCATCTGCAAATTGAATATCAAAAACCTCTTCTAATTCCAAAATGAGTGAAACTGCTTTTATTGAATCGAGACCGTGATTTGTTAACTCTTCATCTGCACCAATAGAAATCTTGCTATCATCGTCCAAAGAACGCAGGACCAAATCTTTTACTTGACTTGATAGTGAAAGGGCATCCGTCGTTTCATTCATCTGCAACGCTCCTCTTTACAAATTTTCTATTCTTTACATAAATTAACTATATTAGAATGGAAAAACATTGTAAAGCAGTTTCGAGATAAATAGGAATTGTTGATCATTCTCTTCAAATGAAAAATTTGGTAGAGTGAGAAGAAAAGAGACTGGGAAGGATGGATCAATCCATGAATAAAACAGACCTTGTGCAGCACATTCCCTTATTAAAAAAAGCGATCTCCATAGACCAAATTGATAAAGGCTATTCTCGAGATGAAAAATGGGTCGTGACGATGTCATCAGGTGAAAAGTATGTCCTTCGATTCACAGATCAAGACCAATATGACAAAACAAAGACGCAATTTGAGCTCCTTTCCCAATTAAGACGTCACGGTGTTCAGTGTGCTGATCCAGTGAAAATGGGTGTTCTAGATGAAACACAGCAAGTGTACTATATTTTATCGTTTGTAGAAGGTCAAGAAGCAAAAGAAATCATGAGTCAGTTAACAGAAGAACAGCAGTATGCGATCGGGGTAAGTGCAGGACAGGATTTACGAAACATGCATACATACCCAGCGCCATCACACATCGAACCTTGGGAAGAGCGTGTTGTGAAAAAGCATCATCGATATTTAGCTGCTTATCGGGAAAGCGGTATCTCCATAGAAGGGGATGAAAAAGTTGCGCAGTTTATCGCACAGCACATAGATAAGGTGAAGGGAAGACCTAACCAATTTCAGCACGATGACTTTCATTTAGGGAATATTATTATAAAGAATAATAACTATGCAGGCGTTATTGATTTTAATAATTTTGATTGGGGAGACCCCATTCATGATTTTTATAAAGTAGCTCTTTTCAGTAGAGAAACAAGTGAAGCATTTGCGGCTGGTCAAATAAATGGGTATTTTGATGGTGAAATACCAGCTGATTTTTGGCAGCTTTACTCTGTATATGTCGCAATGAGCATCTTTTCATCGATTATGTGGGTCATTAAATTTGATCCAGGTCAAATGGATGAGATGATCGAAAGACTAGAAAATGTATTAAAAGATCATGATTATTTTCGTCAAATAGAACCTCATTGGTATACGTGTATCACTAGATAACAGTGAAATATAGGACGATTAGGCGGTGATGGAAGTCACTGCCTTTTTTGTTATAATGATACAAATTACACATTGTCATGAGTAGAAACATTTTATATAATCCAAACAAGGATCGAAAAAGTTGTAAAAAAATTCCGTTTTTTGTTGAAAAAGAGCAAAAGGCTGGTGATGGATTGAAACAAATCGACAAAGATTCAAAGCAGTTATGGCGTGTATATTTATGGACACTCTCATTTTTAAAGCCTTATACAGGTAAAGTGATTCTAGTCATTATGAGTGGATTCGTTATTACCTTGAGCGAACTCATTATACCTAAATTTATTCAATATTTTATTGAAACGATTTTGCCAGCAAAAGACTTTTCTAAAATGAATGGATTATTGTTAGGCCTGACTGGCTTGATAGCACTTGGTATTATACTGACAGCTGCACGAAATTTATGGCAAAGAAAATTAATCGAACAAGCCTCAAGAGATTCACAATTTGCTGCCTTCCAGCAAATCCGTCAACTCGGTTTCTCATACTACGAACAACATTCTGTTAGTGAAACACTCTCCTTTGTTAACACACAAACACGAGCTGTACAAGAAATTTACAGACGCTACTTCCCACAATTTATTAATCAGACACTATTTATCGCCATCTCACTATACTTTATGATACAAATTTCTATCTTACTCACTCTTATCATCATTCCAAGTTTTATTCTCTACTATATCTTTGGCCCTTGGCTTGAAAAAAAGGCAACGATCTACGGAAGACAAAGTGCAGAAGGTTTTCGCACGTTGCAAACAAAATTATACGAAAGTCTTGCTTCAATGGAAGAGCTTAGAATTTTAGGTTATATGAATTGGGACATGGAGCGGATTCAAAAGCTGCATGAACAGGTCCGCCAAGATCATGAAAAAAATGTTTTTTTCGCTTACTTACGAGGAAGCAACCGCAGGCTCACTTATTATATTGGTGCTCTAGCTACATTTGCTCTCGGCATCTACCTTGTAAATAATGGCCAGCTGACGACAGGCGGTTTTGTGGCATATATACTATATTATTTTTCAGCAATGCATATGCTTACTTCTATTGTCACACTTCTAACAGAACAACGAATCTTAACCTTTCAAATTGAACCTTTATATCATTTTATGAAAAAAACACCCGATATTAGAGAGCCTCGTCAGCCTATGCTGCTTGATCAAGTCGAAGGCGATATCGTGTTTCATGACGTTGATTTTCATTATCCCAATCATCCTCCTTTATTAAAGGGGATGAATCTACATATTCGGCGTGGTGAAAAAGTGGCGCTTGTCGGTACGAGTGGTGGAGGGAAAACATCGCTTCTTAAATTAATTGGACGCTTTTATGATCCCTCATCTGGGATGATCACACTTGATGGAGTTGATTTTCGCTGTTTACCTACTAGTCAAATAAGAGGTGCGATGGGGTTTGTTTTTCAAGAAACGTTTTTATTTAATATGAGTGTAAAGGACAATATTCGTTTTGGAGATACAAGTCTTTCAGATCAAGAGATTATTGAAGCCGCTAAAAAAGCTGATTGCGACTCATTTATAAGAGAACTAGAAAACGGATACGACACCATACTTGGGGAAAGAGGATTAAAACTATCTGGTGGTCAAAAGCAAAAGATCGCCATTGCCCGGCTATTTGCTAAAAATCCAAGTGTTGTATTACTCGATGAAGCAACAGCATCTCTTGACAGTGTCAGCGAGCAAAAAGTCCAGCAGGCATTACATCAAACATTTAAGGAATCTACTGTCATTGCAGTCGCACATCGTTTATCTACTGTAAGACATTTTGACAGAATTATTTTGATAGAAGACGGTCGTATGTTAGAAACTGGACATTTTAATGAATTGATGAGAAAAAAGGGACATTTTTATCAATTGGCGTCTGACCGCTCAGAAAAGGAGGCAGGTGTAACATGAGGAAAAATTGGCTGTTTCTTTTGATCACAAAGCAAAAATGGATGCTCATCCTTGCTCTTTTACTCGTTTTGATTGAAGCAGCAGCTAATTTAGCCATGATCGGGCTGCAAAAGTGGCTCATTGACGATGTCCTTTTGAATAGCGGCAATCAACATTTCCCCCATATCTTGATGCTGTTTGCCATCATTTTTCTTGTCTATGTTGTCATGTTTGTCGCCAGTCCATATGTGATGCACAAAAACTACCTTACCATCCACCATTCATTACAAAAAAAGATGTTAGATCAGCTTCAGCAAGTATCGATGAGATCATATAAAATTCATCCAGTTAGTTATTATTTACACAAGCTTAACCAAGATGTAAAGACAGTCGCTGTCACAGCTGCTTTACATATACCGAAGATTGTACAAACCATTTTTATGGCCGTTGTTTTATCGATCATTTTACTATCTGTGAGTCCTGTATTATTTCTCTTGCTTCTTTTTGCAAGTACGTGTTATTTCATTGTCGGTAAAAAAATGGCGAAAACGGCAACAAACATCGCAAAAGAAGTGCAAGAGAGAAAGTCAGATCTATTCGTGCATGTCGAAGAAGGAATTTCTTCTACAAGAGAAGTGGTTGCATTTGATCGACGCAAATGGGAAATCGGTTTGTATAAAAAGCTATTTAACAAGATGATGGATCGTGTCATTAAAGAAGGTAAGTTTCAAAATAAGCTTCTATTTTTAACAGAACCATTGAAATGGTTTGGAATACTATCTGTGCTTGTGTTTGGCACTTATCAAGTAGCAGCAGGAAACATGTCAATCGGCTTGTTTGTGGTCATTTACCAATATGCTTCTCAATTAATGAAAAGTTATCAGGAGTTATTCCAGTATGTATTTGAATTTTTCCAGCAGCGTGCATCTGTTCATCGAATTGCAGACGTACTGCAAATAGAAAACGAAGAAAAAGGAACGAAGCGAATACATTCTGTGGAAGATGTGGTGTTTGAAGATGTTTGTTTTTCTTATGAACAAACATCTAAAGGGGCTTTAAACGACTTGAATCTTCATATTCCAAAAGGAAAAAAAGTGGCCATTGTTGGAGCGAGCGGCAGCGGGAAATCGACTATCTCAAAGCTGGCACTTGGACTTTATCAACCGGATAGCGGAAACGTTTTAGTAAATGGCGTTGAACGATCAGAGATAGAGCCATCTCATTTCTTAAAACGAGTAGCCGTTGTCCCGCAAGAACCCTATTTCTTCCCAGACACCATACGTCTCAATCTCATCATGGGATTAACTGATATTACTGAAGAACAACTTGAACAGGTTTGTGAGATTGCACAAATTCTTCCCTTCATTAAAGGACTTGAAAAAGGATTTGATACAGTCATTGGAGAGAGGGGAATTTCCTTGTCAGGGGGACAACGACAGCGTTTAGCTATCGCTAGAGCGCTTTTAAAACAGGCTGATTTTCTGATATTAGATGAGGCGACATCGGCCCTTGACCGGCAGACAGAAAGGCAGGTTCAAAAAGGGATAGATGATGCAAAAGGAGGAAGCACTTTGCTTGTAATTGCACACAGATTATCGACCATACAAAATGCAGATATGATCTATGTACTTGAAGACGGTGCTGTTCAAAGTTGCGGTACTCATGAGGAGCTGATGGAAGCCTCCTCGCATTACCGCTCTTTATTTATGGCGCAGGTCATCACAGCGTCTTAGTCAGTTTGGTGTTGACCAAAGTAAAGAGTCGATCTAAGGTGCGGAAGTGGTCAGGGTGTAATTCTTCGTCTTCAAACGCAATGTGAAAGGTGTCCTCTAATGAAATAACAAAAGAGACAATTTGGACAGAATTTAATCCTAAAGCTTTTAAACTATCATCAAGGCCTGGCTGCTCAGTGAGCGATAACTTATTCATCACAAGTTGGACAATTTTTTCTTCAACTTCTGTTCGTGTCAGTTCATTCATGTCGTGGCTCCTTTCTAAAAGATTAATATGTGTTATATTTTGGTGGATGAAGAAGAAAATTGCAATCGTTTTTATCAATCTATCATAAGGGGTGGCATTCATTGTCATATGTAAGCTATCAAAAAAATAATGTTCGTGTGGTATTAGGGGCAGATGAATCAGTTCAGAATTTAGTCATCAGTAAAGTACATCCCTATGTTGAGTGCAGCAAAATAACAGACAGACCTGAAGGAGACGTTTGGACGATTTTAACCAGCAAATATGCACAAGACATACAAACAGAAGTGCCACTTGAAGAAGTCTTTTATCAAACCAAGATGGAACCTCGCTGCCGCTACCTGTATCACGGAGAGAAGAAAGTCGTTGTAATAGATGAACCAAAAGATGTCAGATGGACAGCACAACACGCACTGCGATTAATAAGAGTACTGCTTCGCCTTTTGTGTTATCAGGATGGACTTGTCTATTTGCATGGCGGCATGATGGAGATGAATCAAAAAGGGGTTGCACTAGTAGGCGGATCAAGAGCGGGCAAAACATCCACCATTTTATCCTTGTTATCCTTAACCGATGCAACGTACATCACAAACGATGATATAGGGATTTCATATACGAACAACGAGTACAAAGGAACTGGTTGGCCGAGATCTATGAGTATTCGGAAAGATTCTTTTGAAGCCATTGAAAAGTTTGATACACCATATAGGCTTCAAACATCGAGTCACCCATTTAATGAAGATGATAAGAACTATCATTTCGTCTATCCGGAGGAATTAGAAAAATGGTTTTCACGTGAAGTCAAAACAATGGGGAAAATTGACGTCATGGTGTTTCCTGAGTTTTTACCTCATGGGCAAACGGGCGCCACACTTTCGAAAATCAGTCCACATGAAGCAGGGGAACGTCTAAAGGAGCACGCAGTCATCAATCCTGGAAGACATAATGAGTTCCTCTTACCATATTTCACATTACCGACACCCGAAGCGCTAGAACCATTTCTTAAACATCTAGCGGAAAAGATCCCTTGTTATTCATTAAAACAGGCATTTACTTCTTTAGAGAAAGGAACCTTTCTCATTCAAGAGCTTCTTGAACAATCCGATATTGTCGTGTAAGACGTTTTGGAGGTGAGTCATGGTTGAGCAGGAGTATAAATATTTGTTGTCACAAGCAGATTTTCAACACATCTACAACATATTAAGTCAAAATCATAAACCCGCGTATCTACTTAACTTCAATTACTATTATGACACCTCAGATTTTTTATTAAAACGATATGGCTATACCGTACGGATCCGTCAAACCAGCGGCAAACGAACACTTGAGATCAAATGTCCCAGTCAAACATCTGGCTATAAAAGAGTAAGAGAAGAAAAGTCATTTCCTATTGAGGATCTACCGCAAAAACTAGATGTACAGAACATCGTAACGTCTTTACCTTTTACAATGACTGAACAGCCAGAGTTGTTAGGACTATTGGTTACTGAACGAACTACCTTTTATATCGAGACAGGCATCAAAGTGGATTTGGATCAAAGCAGCTATCTTGGCATCACAGATCATGAATTAGAAATTGAATATGACAGTGAAAAAGCATATGAGGCAGATCAATGGTTTCATAGACTAACGGATGATTTGGACATACCAGTCAATCGAAAAGGGAAACGCTCTCGATTTATCACTAGATTTAAATCACTATACGGGAAGGAGTAATCAACATGCGGGCTGTTTTGGATCAATCCACTCTCACAAATGAAGAGAGGCTGCTATTACTTGGCTCACGTATTCAATTAAATGAAAAAGAAGAAGAGTTGATGAGAGATTTATTAAAAGACGGCATCGATGTACCTCAATTGATTGGACTTGCATCAAGACATAAGGTACTTCAACTGATGACGCCTCATTTGATTCGCCTTGATGATGAAAAAAAAATCACGACAACCTACAAATTTTTACTTCATTATCATTATATCGGGAATCGTCAAAAAAATATGGAGAGATTCAAGGAATTAAAGCGTCTCTTACAAACATTTCGAAAAGCAAAGCTGAAAGCAGTCCCTCTCAAAGGAGCCATTTTAACGCCTCTTGTTTACAAAGATTATGGACTCCGAATGATGTCAGACATTGATTTCTTAATTCATCCAGATGATCGAAAAAGAGCTTCTTCATTGCTCAAGGAGGAAGGGTTTATCATCGGTAAATATGACTGGGCAACCGATCAAGAAATACCGATTTCCCGAGAAGAAGAAATGATGTGGAGAATGAATGCCGGGAATCTTTATTCACATATTAAACGAAGCGGAGAAGACTTTTTGAAGGTTCACCGTGTTGATTTCTCATACGATGTTGAGCTGAAAAAAAACTACGACGCTACAAATGCTTTGCTAGATGCTGCTATAGAAAAGTCATTTTTGCAAACGGATACTTATATGCTTGAACCTTTAGATTTTCTCATTCATCTTGCTTTCCATTTATACAAGGAAGCAACAAATGTACAGTATGTCTATTTACATGCAGATCTCAATTTGATTAAGTTTTGCGATGTAAGGGAGTACGTCAAGTTTGCTGAAGAGCAAAACCAACTTGATTGGCATGCTTTGCAAGCAAGAGCGAAGGAATTAGGGGCCGAGAAAGCACTTTTTTACACGTTTACGTTTGTAGATTTATTGTATCAAACGAACTATATCGATCAATTGCAGCAGTTAGATATGAGTGACCAATCGTTCTTAGAAGCCTATGGAGAAAATGATTTCGGTTCTTCGAAAATGTGGAAGAAATCTTTTGTTGAGCGTTTTTTCAGCTTGGATAATCGTGATGAGCTTGAAGAGGAGCCTGTCGTACAGCTGTTCCCTGAAAGGCAGTAGCAAAATGAAGAGGAGGATTCTATATGGAGATAAAAGCGCTTTTTGAAAAGCCAAAGAACGATTTTCCTTATGAAAAATCATTTGTGTTTGCAGGTATTCATTTTAACATTCTATCAACCGAATCGCTGGCAATTGAAGATATCGAACATTATATCCCGAAAGAACCAGACAGTGTGGGGGATATGTCTTCACAGATTGATATACGGTTTATCATTGATCCTGAGCTTGAACAGTCCGTTCGCAATGCGTGCTTTCAAAAGGGTGAAACGATTACAGCAAAAAGGAAGTTTACTTACAAACGATTGAAATTAGACGATCAAGTATTGTTTGCCTCGCATGAAGGTGACGAGCCGCACAGTGTGGCGGTGGATAAAGGGCGTTACGCTGTGATTGGAGAAAACAATAATGAATCTGCGATACGCTGTCCACTGCGAATCGTTCGAGAAATTGCCCTTAGAACATTAGAAAACCAAGGTGGATGCTTTACGCATGCAGCAGCTGTCTCTTTTGAAGATGGCCAAAAAGGAGCGCTCATTATTGGCGATAAAGGTGCCGGGAAGTCAACCACTATGTGGCAGTTTTTGCATCATGGAGGAGCAGATTTTATCACAAACGATCGTTCCATTTCAGTGCTTGAAGATCAGGAACTTACTGTGTATGGATGGCCGATGTGCTTGGCGCTTGGAGTAGGAACCGTCCAAGCCACAACAAATATACAGGAACTGAAAAACAAAAAATTCAGCCGGTCTCAAGATAAAAGAATATGGGATGAAACCATATCAACAGAGGAAGAGGCAAAAGAAAAATGGGCGAGCGGCTGTAAGTTTGAAATTACACCAAAAGAAGCTGCTGACATGACAGGAACAACGATTCGGAGCTCTACGAAAGTAAATATGGTGATTTTTCCTTCACTCAAAATAGGTTCAGGTGAGATCAGGCTTGTACCAGTAAAAAACGATGATCAGAGAGCAAAAGATATCATGGTCGCCAATATAAGAGAACCAGAAGATCCTGACTATTTAAAAGGCTGGCTCGGCCTTCGGCATGTGTCAGATACCTTTCTTGAACAAAAGGCATCTGAGCTAATCCATCATTTATTCAATATGCCATGTTTTTATTTAGAGGGTGATCCACGGTATTTACAGGACGCGATTCCAGATCTATTAAACAAAAAAGTGAGTTCCATTTAAAGAGACGATTGTCTAAACATTCGTTTGAGCCGGTCTTCACGCTTTTTTATCTGTTCGTGATCTGCTGGCAGCAAGATTTGAAAGAGCATGTCGGCAATCGGCCGAGCGAGCCTTTCGTCAGAGTTTAAGAGAATGCAAACACCTAATTTACGCTTTGGAATGAAGCCAATATAGGAGGTGAAGCCTTTAATTTCTCCGCTATGTTCAGCTAAGGTGAATCCGTTAAAAGGTCTCAAAAACCATGAAAGACCAACACCTCTAGTGAAATCTTCTTCAACCATAACGGGGCTTTGCATTTCTTTTAGCGAATGCTGATGAAGCAGACGGTTTCCGTCGTATTGAGCTTGAATGAATCGAATCAAATCATCTGCTGTAGAGAATAGTCCGCTTGAACCGTCCTCCCAAGATGGTGTTTCAGCACTTGGATAAGATATGCCGGAAAGGCCAGAGGAAGAAAGGGTATACCCTTTGGCTGTTGATGCAGTTTCAATAAATCCAGTTTGCTGCAAATCGAGCGGTTCTAATATGCGGGTATGCACTAATTCTCTAAATGGCTGTTGACTCACTTTTTCTAGTACTTTACTTAAGATTGAATAGCCAAGACTGGAATAATTGATGATAGACCAAGGCGGTGTAAAAATAGTCAGTATTTCCATGCACTGAGCTAATGTCATATCTCGCAGATGAGTTGCTTTATCGAGTGTTTTGGGCAGTCCTGAGATATGAGAGGCAATCATTCGGAAAGTGAGTGGAATTGGTTCAGATATGTGACTTTTTATGAAAGATAGTAAAGGTTCGTAAGTATGAATAGGCTCATCGAGTTGAATCAATCCTTCCTCTCGCATTTTCATCATGACCATTGCAGTAAAAGGCTTAGTCACAGAACCAATTCGAAAGGTTGTGTCTTTTGTAATAGGGGTGCCGCTTTCAATATCAGCGAGGCCCTCATGCCACGACCAAATGTGCTTATCTTCATGAGAAATACAAATAGAGCAGCCAGGGATTTGATGTTGATTCAATAACTTCTTCATGTCAGTGGTTGTATCTTGCAAGCGTTGTAGGATCGATTCATTGATCAAAATAGACACCTCTTTCATACAGAATATATATATATTACCAAATGTTTCATGTTGTTTTAAGATGAACGATCAATATTTTTATATTTTAAAAGAGAGCGGGCGATTGATAATGAAAACAATTCAAAAAACCATTCTTGATATTTTAAAAGGTGATGGCCAGGATATCGAACAAATTCCATATGAGCTTGTAGAACGTAAAGGAGTAGGGCATCCAGATACGATGTGTGACGCCATCGCAGAAAGAGCTTCTCAATATTATTCTCAATATTGCATGGAACATTTCGGCAGAGTAGCACACCACTGGTTTGACAAAGTGATGCTTCTTGGCGGAGATGCTGATGTATCGTACGGAAAAGGAACAATGGTCAAACCTTATCAAGTTGTGTTTGCTGGAAAAGGGGCATACGCATACGGTGATGAGCCGATTCCTCTTAAAAAGATTCTTTTCGATGCAGCCAAAGATGTGTTATCAGAGGTGACGACCGGATTTGATGCTGACGAACATCTCGTCATTGACTGCCGGATTGTTGATCATCAAGGGGCAGGCCGTAAAAATTCAAGATATCGTCCGATGGTTGAAACAGATATGATCGAGATCGGGGATCCAAAGCTTGTTTCAAATGACTGTAATTTACTGCATGCTCATGCCCCGTTAAGCCGTCTTGAGAAGCTCGTTCTCTATACAGAGCGTTATGTGAATGGACCGGAATTTAAAAAGGTGAACCCAGATACCGGCTGGGATGTGAAAATATTTGGAAGCAGACGTCATGAAGATTTCAAACTCATAGTAAACATGCCTTTTCTAGCAAAAGATATTCATAGTCTTGAGGAATATTTTTCCCGTAAAAAAGAATGTCAGGATCAAATCGCACGCTATATTCATGAAACGTTAGGACTTACCCCTGATCTTATGCTGAACGCAACAGATCGCAATGGTCGCCCGTACTTAACAGCACTTGGTTCTGTAGCAGATACAGGCGATGTAGGTGTTGTTGGAAGAGGAAATCGATTAAATGGATTGATCACCCCAATGCGGTCTATGAGTATTGAAGCACCGGCTGGTAAAAACCCGCTTGATCATACAGGGAAATTGTATGGAGTGCTCGCGCAACGATTGGCAGATCAAATTTTTGAGACCATTCAAAAGCCAACAGAAGTGCATATCTTTACTTCAAAAGAAGCACCGCTCCACAACCCTGATGAAATTGCCGTCCGTATTGAACAGTGGGATGGAAATGAAGTGGATAGAAAGAGAATTGAAGACATTGTCATGAATGCGGTTCATTCGATGGGCGATGTGACAAAAGATTTAATTTTTAAAGGCGTGACAATGTGGTAATAAGGATGAAAGAAAAAGTCATTGATGCCGTTCATGCATGTATTCATACAAAAGAACCAATGGCAGTGACCATTCATCCATATGAAATTGAAAAACACCAACAATTGGATCAACATCATCTTCTATTGATGCTAAAGCCTGAATTAACCAGTATCCATAAAGGTGTACAGCTTGATCGAATACTAGATGAACTTCTCCTACGCTTAGATAATCATGATGTAGAAATAGGAGCCGTGCGCGTTATATCATCCTTATATTTGAAAGAAAAGAAAATAATAGAAAAACAATATGGGATGCTGAACAAAATCTCTAAAAACGGTCTGAGTGAATTGTCAGATACGGCAAAAAAGATGCTGTTCTTTAAATATCCAGAGTTTAAACAGAAGGAACATTTCATATATGGAGGCCATCAATTTTTACAAAAGTACGAAGAGCTTACGCCGTATGGTTTAGAGCTTCTGACACGGAACTTGAAGGTGGACAAGCTAGGTGCGGGCACATACGCCATAAAGGCCGAGGTGGATGGAGAACAGATGTTTCTGCTCAATTCATTCCACCCTTGTCAAATTGAGTGGTTCACTGCACCTGCAAAGTCTATTATCGTCATGGAATGTTTTTCAAAGAAGCCTATGAGGATGTTAAGAGAAGATTTTATCGGTGCAACGGACCCTAAAGAGGCAAAAGCAGGTTCTTTTAAACACATGCTGCTGTCGGAGCAAAAGCGGTTTGGTTTAACGAACGTGTGTACTCGATTTAATGGCATTCACCTGTCACCAGGACCTGTAGAAGCAATGGCGGGAATGATTCACTATTTTCGTACACCTGAAACAAGGCTGACTCCCGCACATACACTTTTTGGCCAGTTGTTAAAGAAAAATGGCTTTTCGGATGAATCACTAGATCTGTTATGTGAAGATGTGTCCATTCATTCAAGCGAAGTGCCAGTATTTGAATTAACTGAAAACCTCAATTGGGATGAATCATTAGATCTGTTAACAAAAGTGAGAAACGACATTCAAAAGCATGAACGTGTTCTGTAACAGGGGGGAACTACTTGAATAATGAAGGAGCTAGCCAGCGAATATGGATTGTTGGTCCACCTGGATCTGGAAAAACGACCCTTGCCCATCACTTGAAACAGGAATTCATGTTACCTCACTATGAGCTCGATGCCCTATTTTGGCAAGCGAACTGGAAAAAAACAGATCGGAAGTTGTTTATCGATAACGTCCATGAAGTTGTTAAACAAAAGAAATGGGTGATTGATGGTCAATATTCATCTGTTCACCATATCTTGACTGAATATGCTGATACGATCATATGGCTTGATGTGAAGAGAAGGAAGACATTCCCCCGTCTCATGAAAAGGACGTTCAAGCGGCTCATGACAAGGGAAAAACTTTGGAATGGAAATAAGGAGCGACTAGGTAATGCGCTCCAATTTTTCTCATATGCCTTTCATGTGTATCCAGAGGTGCTCCATCAAAACGAGAAGCTTTTTCATAAATTAAAAAAAGAATCACGTGTGAAATGCCTGCGCATAGACAAGCAGGAAGCAGCAGATCTGGTACTTAGGAAAATCAAAAACCTTGAGAAAAAGGGGTGAGGACATGATGAAATCTGATGATGCTGATAATGTCCTGAAATATTGGTTTTCGGAACAGCCAATCCGCTTAACACCTTTAAACGGAAGAAGTCCTAATGAAGGCTGGCTTGTAGAGGATGCTAAAAACCGCTTTGTCTTAAAAAAATGTGTGAGAAATCATGATGCAAAGTGGCTTCAATATTTAGAAGATTTAACAGATGCTTTGCTTGATCATGGTTTCCCGATTCAACCCATGATAGAGGCTGAGAACGGTCGTAAAACCATTTTATTCAAAGAACATTTTTGGCAGTTGCGGCCCTATTTTGAAGGAAGGCCATATGAAATGGGAAACCGTTCAGATGAACAAGAAGCCATTCGGGTATTAAGACAACTTCATTCATTAAAGAACTTACCGAAAGGGCCTGTGAACCCAAACTGTGAATTGAAAAACTGGATAACTTCACCGGACGACACACTGGATAAGACGGCAAGTGTATTAAAGAAAGTTGTTTCTTCTAAAAAGGCTGCTTCTTTGCTCAAAGTGTATGAACAGGAGCTGATGAATGTACTCACGCTGCTAAATCCCAGTCTGTATGAGGCATTACCTCATGCTGTCACACATGGCGATTTTCATTCTGGCAACCTGCTCATCCGTCATAAGAAGCTCGCCATGGTTCTTGATTTTGATACAGCAGGTTATAGACCCCGAATTTATGATGCGGCCATATCTGCTTTTTTGTTAACGAGAATCAAGCGGGGAACATTTCAACTAGACATTGTGAAAACGATTCAATTTTTAAAGGCATATGCCAATGACTTATCTGAAAACGAGTGGCGTTCTATATCTGGTTTTATCAGACTTTTATATATTCCGACAGGGCGGTATTTAACACTTCTGCATACTTACACACCTCACTTATTGAACTGGTATATTGATTGGTCCTTGGAAGCACTAGAATCCGCATCAAACCAGCTGAAAGAAGAGTGGTATCTCCAAAAGGAGATGAGGATATGAAGGTTGCTGTTGTCACTGGTGGAAATAGAGGCATTGGAAAAGAAGTGTGCAGACAGCTTGCACAAGATGGCATGCTTGTCATTTTAACAGCACGGCAGATTGAAAATGCTGAATTAGCTGCATCTGATATGAATGAGCAGGTTGTGCCATACCAGCTGGATGTGACAAGCGAAGAATCGGTTGAACGTCTGTCTGCATTTATGAAGGATTCGTACGGGAGAGTGGATGTGCTGATTAATAATGCGGGAGTCTTTCTTGACAACATAATGGATGACGCCTTTCCATCTTTTTTAGATCTTCCTGTATCGACACTTCAAGAAACGATGAATGTCAATGTATATGGCGCAGCTAGAATGACCAAGGCGGTTTTCCCTTACATGAAAGAGGCTGGATATGGACGAATCGTCAATGTATCTAGCGGCATGGGAAGGCTCTCCGCCATCTCCGCTTCAAACGATGTTAGGCGTGACGGAAAAAGCGGTCCTTACTACAGGATGTCAAAAGCGGCTTTGCACGTTCTGACAAAAGTCACGGCTTTAGAGGGGGCGCCATTTTCTATTCTTGCGAATGCGGTTTGTCCTGGCTGGGTACAAACGGACATGGGGACATCAGAGGCTGTTAAAACTGTACAGGAAGGTGCATCAGGAATCGTATGGGCGGCACAGCTCCCCCGAGATGGACCAACAGGAGAGCTACTAAGAGACGGAAAAAGACTTCAGTGGTAAGAGGAGGCAGCTACATGCGAGGGATGAAAGAAAAGACAGTGATTGTGACAGGCGGGGCGCAGGGGATTGGATATGCGGTCGCAGAACGAGCAGCACAAGAAGGTGCGCAAGTCGTCATTGCTGATCACCATGTAGATTACGGATTAGCAGCAGAAAAACAGCTCAAAGAAAACGGATATGATGTGTTGTTTATAGAAGCTGATATTGCTGATGAGGCAGCTATTGTCTCAATGGTAGAAAGAACAGTCGATCATTTTGGGAAAATTGACATGCTTGTGAATTGTGCAGCCGTTTTTATCATGCGTGGCCTTGAAGCTACTGTTGAAGAATGGCGGCGCATCATGGACTTAAATATTATGGGGCAAGCCCTATGTGTCAAACACACGTCACCTTACATGGAGAAAATAGGAAAAGGATCCGTTGTAAATATTGCCTCCATTTCAGGTCATATTGCCCAGCCGAAATATTTAACATACAACGCAACAAAAGCAGCCGTTGTGAATATGACGCGATGCATGGCAATGGATTTGGCGGATGCAGGTATTCGTGTGAATGCAGTGAATCCCGGTACGGTGTGGAACAAAAATAACGAACGATTTCATTTAGAAGAACTTGGGTTGACAAGAGATCAAGCAAATCAGCACCCTGATATTGGAGGGATGCACATGTTAAAACGAACAGCTGATCCAGAAGAGATCGCATCTGCTGTCATCTTTCTTCTCTCTGATGAAGCGAGTTTTATCACAGGAGAAAATCTAATGGTTGACGGCGGCTATACTGCCATGTAGAGGAGTAAACATTTTGATGAAATTTGATCTGCACACACATCATCAGCGCTGTGGTCATGCGGAGGGAAGCATCAGAGAATATATCGATGAGGCTGTCAAACTAGGTCTAGAATGTATCGGAATATCGGATCACTCCCCGTTTTTTGGTGAAGAAGCTGATCATTTTAAACCATGGGTAGCGATGGCGAAGAGTGAATTTCAATCATATGTAGAGGAAGTCCTGCAATTGAAAAAGGAATATGAGGGGAAAATTCACGTGCTGTTAGGTGTTGAATCTGATTATTTTCCAGAACACGAAGCCCTCTACCGAGACGTGTATCGACATTATCCATTTGATTATATCATTGGCTCGGTTCATGTCAGTAATGGATACGACCTATTTAACCGGAAACGCTGGGAACGAATCACAGAGCAACAAGCCATCATTGAAAAAGAGACATATTACCAGTTGATTAAGATGTCTGCCGAGAGTCAAATGTTCGACATTTTAGGTCATATTGACGCCTTAAAAGGTTTTTATCCAGAAATTGCTCATCTCAAAACAGAAGCTGTCGATGATGCGCTAAAAGTCATTGCGGAGAGTGGTTCTGTGATTGAAGTGAATACCTCTGGCAAAACAAAAGACTGCGGCGGCTGGTATCCATCAATGGATCTATTAGAGCGAGCCAAATTTTATGGTGTGGAAGTCACATTTGGCTCAGATGCTCATCAGCCCGCCCGCGTGGCAGATGATTGGCTGAAAGTGAAACAAACGCTGAAGGAATTAGGTTACCAGGAATGGTGTATTTTTCAATCTCGTCAAAAGCGAAAATTGGCTCTATAAATTCATAAAAAAGGGGTTATGAACATGACAAAAGTTCGTGTAGCAATTGCAGGAGTAGGATCATGTGCGTCAAGTATCGTTCAATTTGTGGAATTGGCTAAGGAAAAAAAGGATACGCTCTCTGGTGTTATGCATGACGTCATTGGAGGCTATCAGTTATCTGATGTCGAATTTGTTGCCGCTTTTGAAGTAGATCAAAATAAAGTCGGAAAAGACTTATCAGAGGCCATCTTTACTAAACCAACGGCTGCAGTGAAACATATCGATGTTCCGTTCTTTCAAGTAACCGTCGAAGCAGGTCCTTTATGTGATGGACTTGAAGGAGATTTGTCCAACTGCATTCAACCACATGAACATTCACTGAATATGAAAACACATGATGTGACGCAAAGGTTAAAAGATGTTCAGGCAGATGTACTCGTCTGCTTCTTACCAACAGGTTCGTTTGAAGCAGTTCGTGTGTACGCAGAGGCGTGTGCACACGCTCAAACAGCCTTTATTAATGCAACACCTGAACCGGTGGCAAATGATCCTGAGTTTGTCAAAATGTTTGAAGAGTCGGAGACCCCGCTCCTTGGAGACGATTTAAGAAGTCACTTAGGTGCAACCACACTGCATACAGCCTTAATTGAACTTTTAAAATCCCGCGGGATTGATATCACCAATACGTACCAACTAAATGTTGGAGGCAATACGGACTTTTTAAACCTAGCCAACCCTATGAGATCAACGAGTAAGCAAAAATCGAAGAGAAAAGCATTGTTCGCTTCAGGTATTGATGCCAGTGAAGTGGCAGCAGGTCCAAATGGTTATGTCAGCTACCTAGGGGATCATAAGGTCTGCTTCCTGCGATTAGAAGGGAATTCTGTTTTAGATTCTGACATTTCACTTGAAATTCGTTTACAAGTAGAAGATAGTCCGAATTCAGCTGGTGTCATTGCGAATGCGATGCGTGTTGCAAAAGCAGCGAAAGATATGAATCATAGCGGTGTCATACATGACGTCTGCCCATTCTTATTTAAGAGTCCACCAATTGGACAAGTCGATTCAGAATCATTACGTCTGTTCAATGAATATGTGGCAAATGCTGAGCTGAAAAAGGTGTAACCAGTGGAAGCGGAACTCAATCTTCGCAAGATCAAATTTGCCGCTTTTGACTTGGATGGAACATTAATTGATGACAGAGGCGAGCTTATTGGTGATGTCCATGGCGCAGTGAACATGCTGCGCCAAAGAGGCATTATTCCCATTATTGTGACAGGAAGAACCTATGATTCTTTCTTCTCTCTGGATTTAGATCGATCTCTACTCGCCTTATTTCATCATGATGTTTTGCTGAATGATGGGAATGTCATTTGTCATCATGAAAAGAAAACATTTGAGGTGAAGCAGTATGTAGATGCAGCTTTATGCCAACAGATCATCACATCACTTGATGGAAAAGCTGAATTTGTCATGGAATCTCATGGAAAGCACGTGGCATCAAGTAAAAGCGCTAAGTTGAAATACTGCATGCTATATAGCTTTCCACGAGAAAAAATAGAGGTTGGTCACAAGAAAGAATTTAGCTTTGACCTTGTAACTAAACTATTTATTTTACCAAAAGAAAAAGTGGATCTTGCTCAACAATTAAAAAATTGTCATTGCGATGTAGCAGATGCCCAGTTTTTAAATGCTCAAGTGATATCTCCAAAGGGGATTTGTAAGGCAGACATGCTTGAGCACCATTTATTCGATTGTTTTGGAGAAAGAGATTTAGATCGTGTGATTGCCTTTGGAAATGGTCATAATGACAGGCTGATGCTGAAGAAGGCCAAGTGGGGGCTAGCCGTTCAAGATAGTCATCCGTCGGCGATTGAGTTAAGTGATGTTCATTTACAGGAGCCTATTTCTGATTATCTATTTAAAGTTTTACAATCATTTGAAACGCCGCACGTTATCAATGAAAAGGGAGGTATTTAGTTGAGGACCCTTCAACTGCCTTTACCAGAAGCATTAGAAGATACAATGATATCGGATTTTATGGAAAGAATTTCATTTCTATCTGCTCATATTGTGCACGTGACTCTTAACGAAGAGGAATCTATGATTGAAGTAACCGTAGATAAAATGGGAGACAAAGAGGCAATATCAACTGCGTTTTCGAATCTATCGTCAAATATCGCACAGCTGCGGAGATTTCGTGAAAAAGAAATAAAATCAAATATTCATTTATCTAGTGAGCCTGTTCATTCGAAACTAAGCGAGGAAGATCAGAAAAGAACCTTCTATGATGAAGTTGAATTGGAACTTTCAAACTACTTTGATCAATTATTTTTAAATATAGGGATTTCACTTGGAGCGAAAGTAAGGCGATACCCTTCGACGATCAGTAAAGATTTAATGGAAAAATGTAAGTATCATACGAATTTTCCGCAAAATATTTATTCTGTTTTTGAGATCCCTCATGATTATCAAATCATTGATGATATTCGAGAAAAGCATCATGGTTTTCAGCCTGAACATTTCCAGCAGGCAGGCCGTTTTTTACAGCCGTGTATTTGTTATCACTGCTATGAGGAATGGGAAGGGAAGACATATACAGACAATCAAATGATGACAGCAGCGGGGCAATGTTTTAGACATGAAATCTCTTGGAAAGTGGACCCTCTCAGGAAAATAGAATTTAGTATGCGCGAAATTGTCTTTATTGGTCATCAAGAATTTATCAATGAAACGAGAAAAACACTCCTTGAGAACACATGGGAATGCTTTCATCAACTTGGTCTAAGTGGAAAGGTCACGACCGCAAATGACCCTTTTTTCTTTTATGATGATATGGATAAAGCGAATTATCAATTAATGGCTAATAGCAAATATGAATTAGTCGCTGTGACAGAAAAGAAAGACGTTTCAATCGCTTCTTTTAACGACTGTGGAGAGATGCTTTGTGAAAGGTTCCATATTAGCGGAGAAGATGGTCTGCCGCTTTATTCAGGTTGTGCGGCATTTGGGATCGATCGTTGGGTTCAAGTGTTTTTACAAACATACGGTCGAAATCGAAAGGATTGGCCGAAAGACATGCTTCATTTAAAGGAGGAGCGCTATGCTGCAAAGTAATCTGACTCAAGAAGAACATACAGCTCTCACTTTATCCACTCCTTTTTTAAAAGCGAGTCAAATTGAAGAGATGCAGGAGCTTTTGTATAAGCAGCAAGACTGGAATGTCATTCTCGGAATGCTGCATGTTCACCGGACAGCAGGAATTGCGTGGAAGAATATTAAACGTTATGCCATTCATTTAAGAAAAGAGTTTAAAGCGACTTATTTTTTAAAGTCATTAGAGATTATGTATAAGGGTCAACTAGAAACGGCTCGAGACAATATCAAGTTAAATGATCAGTTATTTCAAGCACTTGATCAAAAAGGAATTGAGTATGCCATTGTAAAAGGAAGTGTGATTGGTCAGTGGGCATACGGTGATGTTGGGCTTCGCTTGTTTGGGGACAACGATCTCTTTATCTCACAAGATCAGCTGCAAGAAACTGGACACGTATTAAACGAATTAGGCTATATTCAAGGTTCTTGGAACTATGAAACGGAGACAGTCACACCTGCGAAACGCAAAGACATCCTTTACCTCATCATGAACTCACATCAAACCTACACCTATATGAAACCTACACCAGATTGCCGCTTTATTGATTGTCATAAAATTGATGTTCAGTTTTCAGTTGACCTCATGACAGGGAACCGAACGGATTCAATCGTCAAAGAAATGCTGTCTAGACGAATTCAAACGTCTGTTGACGAGCACCTTGTATGGTCTTTAAAAGAAGAGGATATGCTTCTTTTCCTATGTATTCATTTTTATAAAGAAGCGATTTATTTAAATGAAGTGGAGTCAATGAAAGATTTACTGCTTTATAAACTGCTAGATATATATGGCATGTTTATGAAGGAAGACCTACTCGATGTGGATTTGTTTGTCCGCCAGACGAAAGCGTATGGCTTTGAAAAGATGGTCTATTTTGCTTTTCATTATGTGAATGAGGTCTTTCCTCAAACGATTCCTGAACTTGTCATGGATGCACTTCAGCCTGAATCGCTTACTTATTTATCCGAAGTGCTGGATGCAAATGATGTCGTTCATACTTGGAATCAACCAATTCGTAAACGATTCTTTCATATTAATCGATCTTTAGATATTAACAAGCATTCTGTGCATAAGGAGTAGTGTCATGAAAGATCCGGCATCGCTATTTGATTTTAAGGGAAGAAATGACGTGATTTGGTATGGGAATATGAATCAAGAACAAAGCTGGGATCAAACAAGAGCTTTACCAGTCATGACAGATCATGTTCAAAATGAACTGGTTCTTCAGCAAGAACAACAACTGCTTTTGATTGCATCTAAAGAGCATCATGTCATCTTGCATCATCAGCCTGATAAAGCTTTTTTAGCCTATTTGGAAAATCAAGGTGTCCAGCTTCCGCATATGACTCAACTAGACCATGCATTTACATTAAATGGACTGATTGTACCGTATCTTTTAGATGAATCCCTTGAAAAAGAAGCATTGATTGAAAAAAGAACGATATACGGCTCAAATGCTACACTCGTAAAGCGGTTCAATCATAAGATTTCTACTAGAAGATGGGCAGAAGAACATCTGTTTAACGTCACGTGCGGCGCTATCTGTCATCATGCTGACGAATTAAAACAGACGTATGAAGAATTAAAGGCGAAGAATTTCTCCAAAATGGTTCTGAAAATACCTTATGGATCATCTGGGAAGGGGCTGCGTATTTTAAAAAGTGACCGAGAATTTATGCAGCTGCTGACCTTTATTGAAAGAAGGAATATCGAAACGGATTTGCTCTTAGAGGGATGGCATCCGATTAAACGGTCCTTAAATGCCCAATTGCTCATTCAAGAGAAGGGGTCACACTTACTCTCCATTACAGAGCAGAAAATTAATGAGGACGGCATTTACTTAGGGACGGATTTTGCGCCTGTGTATGAATTGGACAAAAAACGTGAATACGAAGCAAGCATGCATAGAATCATAGAGCTTCTTTATGATGAAGGGTATCGTGGTGTGGTTGGTGTCGATTCAATTATTGATGAAAATGAACAGCTCATACCGATCATTGAAATAAATGCCCGGTTCACACAGGTCACTTATTTACTCCCACTGATTTGTCGTTTTTTTTCAACCTACGAATATATCGAAAGCCGCTTTAAAAGATTCTCATGCTGCGCTGACCTGCCATTTGAAGATGTCTTAACGGAGGTAACAGAAGCACTTAATCCGGGAGAAGATGGCGGGTTCTTTATTTATACTTTTGGTAAGACGAGATCTGATGATACGTGGCACTATCGATTGTTTATCTTGTTTTACCATATGAAGAAGGACAAGCAGATTCATATGCTGACAATGTTTGATGAGATGGAATTTTCATCAGAAAGGAGGAGGAGATGTGCTGGAAAATGACTTTACGCTCTTAGAGAAAGCGAATCGTTATGGGACGCCGATGTATGTATACGATGGAGATGCATTGAAAGAGCACTATGAGCACATTACATCATGGCTCCATCAAACAGCTGAGGTGTTCTTTTCATTTAAGTCCAATGGAAATGTCTCGATTGCATCATTGTTACGGTCTTTTGGAGCTGGTATAGAAGTGGCTTCTGAAGGAGAGCTTTTCATGGCGATAAAAGCAGGTTATTCACCGCAGCAAATCATTTTTTCTGGACCGGGTAAGCAGAAGGAAGAGATTGATACCGCTGTTCAGCATGAGATCTATTGTATTATCGCCGAATCTAAGGAAGAACTCACCTACATCGCTGAGTCTGCAAAACGTCAAGACAAGCAGGCATCAGTAGGCATTCGGATCAATCCAGAATCAATTGAGTCACGGGCCAAAATAAAAATGGGCGGAGTTCCAAGTCCATTTGGAATAGATGAATCTAAACTGAATGATGTATTTGATCTGTTTCAGAAGTATGATCATTCGCTGCTATTTAAAGGGATCCATATGTATCTGGGAACTCAAGTTCTTGATGAAACATCGCTTTTATCATCGTTTGAATACACACTTAACACAGCTGTTCGAATCAAGAATGAATATGGACGAACATGCCAGATGGTTGATTTAGGTGGCGGTTTTGGCATTCCGTATTTTCAGCATGAAACACCGCTTCATGCTGAAAGGCTATTTCAACAAGTAGCGGATTTGATTAGATCATATGAAACAGAGCTTGAATTTCCGAGATTTATTATAGAAATGGGGAGATTTCTTTTAGCAGAATGTGGTGTTTATTTAACAACCATACAATATGTAAAAGAATCAAAAGGGCAGCCGTTTTTAATAGCAGATGGCGGGATGCATCATCATCAAGCGATGACGTTTAGAGGCAGACTGCTCCGCAATAATTACCCTATGCGGCTTATTAAACATTCTAGCAACACCGCAGACGTAGTGAAACAATCAATTGTTGGTCCGCTTTGTACACCAGAAGACTTAATTGGCAGGCAGGTGGAGCTTCCGCAAGGGGAAGTAGGGGATCTTCTTTGTATTGAGAAATCTGGTGCATATGGACTGAGCTACAGCCCTACCTTATTTTTAGGTCATTCTTCTCCGCTTGAGCTACTGTTGTTTGAGGGGAACGATTATGTTGTGCGAGATAGAGGGACACCGGAAGATCTGTTATTGAAACAAAATAGATCATTCTTTAGACAAAGGAGGGGTGAAGATGAAACTGACAGAGCTTCGACAAGAAACGATTGATCGTCTCATTCACCAATTTTCAGAAAGAGCAGGGCAGCTGGATGCCGAATCTCGGTTCCCGCATCAGAATCTAGACGAGCTGATTGATTGTGGGTTGCATGTCGCCAATATGCCGAAACAAGACGGAGGTCTTGGATATGGATTTGAAGAAACGATCACCTTGTTGTCACACATATCTAAAGGGTGTGCGTCAACAGGCCTCATTATGGCGATGCATTACTATTCGCTCGGCGCATTTTCTGAAGTGCTGACAAGTGAGCAGCAGGCTTCGGTATTTGACGATATTCGGCATTCAGGAGAGTTCATCGCTTCTGTCAGCGACCCGAATGTGATTTTTATTTATCAGCGAAAGCAAATGGAGGGAATTCCAACCATCACCGCCGAAAAAACAGATGGCGGATATCTTGTGAGTGGAACTAAGTTTACTGTGACAGGTGCACCGCGCATTAAATATTTGCCAATCTATTGTGAGTATGCCCCGTCGTCATGCACATCTCAATATGGAATGACGGCGCTTTTAATGACATTACCGAGTGAAGGTGCTGCGGTGGAGGAATCGTGGAATTATTCGGGAATGAGAGCATCGATGAGTCATCACATTCATTTTGATCAAGTGTTTATACCCGATCATCAGCTCATCGGGCGGGAAGGCTACGCAATAGAAGATACTGAACATTTAATCTATTGGTTTCGTTTAGCTGTTACCGCTGTTTATTACGGGATTGCAAAGGCAGCATATGAACATGCCCTCGGTATGGCATATAAAAGGAATGATCGAATTTCTAAGAAAAAATCAGCCTTTTTACCAGGTCAACAATTTCGTATTGCAGATATGAAAATGAAATTAGATGTTGCACATTCTCAGCTCATGGCCTGTGCCCAGCAAGCAGATCGAGAAAAGAAACAAACTCATTACTCGAGTGAGTTGTATACGAAGACGCTGATTACTAAACACTTTGTGACGCAGGCGGCAGAAGAAATTGTGGAGCTGGCTTCTCAGGTCGAGGGTTTTTCTTCATTACAGCAAGGATCTTTGCTTGAGCGCTTAAGCCGAGATGTGAAAGCGGCAAAATTTCATCCACCTTCAGAAGATGTATTAAAAGAAGTGATTGCGAAAAAAGAGCTGGGCATTATCCCGTTAAAAAATCGCTGGGTATGATGGCGTAAAAAAGGAGGAGACATATGTGGCTACTGCAGCACCTATTTACCGAAACAATTATTTAAACTGTTCTCAATTAACGATTGCAGCCATGCTTCTTAGACAAGGAATTCAAATCGACAGGATTTGGAGGCAAGCTGGTCTTGTTTATAGATCTCAAGACCAAGGGTTTGTTTTGATCGGTTCCTTTAAACATTTTCGTGAAGATATTCTGCATCATAATGGCATTCATTTAGAAGAAATTTTTTACACCGAAGAGGAATTAGACCTCTATATGAATCGGGTATTTAAACAGCATCCAAAGAGAGGCACTGTGTCTGTTTCTTTAGATATATTTGAATTACCGTACTGTCCATTTTTTGAAAGAGAACATGGATATCATACATTGGAAGTACTTGAGGTGAATGATGATCATGTAGTGATCAGTGACCATGCTTATTCTTATCATGGCACATTGAGTAAAGATCATTTGGTGAAAGCCGCACGCTCTGTCTACGAACATACGCCTCGAACCGAAAATCGTTATAAATGGATCAAACAGGTTGATCTTGAGAAAGAACCGGATGTAATGAAAGTTTTAAAAGAGCATGTCGCCATATTAGAAGGTGCACCGCCACATTTTGAATTGCCTGGAGCTATCACAGGTCTTGACGCAATTTCAGTCATTCAAAGAGATTATATAGATAGTATCAAAGGTGATGAAAATGGTAATTTGTTGGATAATGTTTATTTTGAAGGACTAAAGGATGTCGCCAACTCCAGAAAACATATGGTGACATTTTTATCATCATATGAAAATGAACATTTACAACCCCTTATTCAAGCATTTGAAGATGCTTATCAAAGCTGGACAGTGCTTGCTAATTTTACAGCTAGAGTCGGCCTCAGCAAAAATCCTCGCAGTATGATTGAAAGGACGTCGAATCGGTTTCAAAAAACATTAGAAGTGGAGACAAGCCTTCTCACGCAACTAAAAGAGGTGATTCAAAATGAAAACCTATCAACCCCTCACTCTTCATGATTATGTCAATAACAGAGGCATCACATATCAAAATGAATATGAAAAAGGCCAATTAACCATTGGTGGGGCTTCTTTGCCGGCTGAGTTGGTCATGAACGTGAAGGACTCTTTGGTCGAAGGCATTCCTTTTCAGTTCATTTATCAAGATCAAGGAGACAATATTGAATTAGAGGGTCAGTCTATTCAACTTCAGGCAGTTGAAGCAGAAGCGCTCCATGTCGTTGGCTGTTCATCTAATGGTAATCTCTATGAAAAGATGACATTATTACGAGAGGGGACCGTTGTCTTGGAGTCTCGTCTTTCATTAACCGATGTGATTGAACGTGAACCTGCATTTGATGATCGCTTGGCTTATGCATTTGATTATATTCATACGGTAGCCGGCATCAATCATCATTTGACATCAAACCTATGGATTGATTCGCTTTCCTTCTCGCAAAAAATCGTTTTTGATGAAATCCGCTTTCAAGATAATCCATTTATGCATATTTTCGCAATGACGATCCAGCAGTCAGATCATTGATGGAAGGGAGCCATGTCTATGTGCGGCATTGCAGGTTATTGTCATTTTAACAAAGCACCACTTGATCCACACATCTTACTAAAGATGAAAAACGCACTTAGTGTGCGTGGACCTGATGATAGTGGTGTATATCAAGACGACTCAGTTGGTTTGGTTCATACGCGGCTATCCATTATCGATATTCAATCTGGGCCGCAGCCAATAACAAATGAAGATGAGTCTATTTGTGTGATTTTAAATGGCGAGATTTATAATTTCCAAGAACTAAGAGAGGACTTATGGAATAAAGGTCATACGTTTCGTACGCTGACAGATACAGAAGTGCTTGTTCATGGCTATGAAGAATACGGTATTTCTTTTATTGAGCAATTAAATGGAATGTTTGCAGCTGCGATTTGGGATCAAAAGAAGAAAGAATTCTATTTATTTAGAGACCGGTCTGGGATTAAACCGCTTTATGTTTCAGAATGTAGAGGAGGGCTTATTTTCGGATCGGAAATGAAAGCTCTTCTTCAGCATCCAGATATACAAGTTGCCATTCAGCCTGAGGCTGTCCTTAGTTATTTATCCTTCCGTTATGCGATCGGCGAGCAAACTTTCTTTCAAGGAATTCAAACATTACCTCCAGGTGTCATCTTGAAAATAGATGAAACAGGAATGACAAAAGAGGCCTATTGGCAATATCCTTTCCCATCTGATGGAATTGACAGGGGAGAACGTTATTATCAAAAGGAATTGTTTGAATTACTTCAAGATAGTGTGCAAAAACAAATGATGTCTGATGTACCTGTAGGAGCTTTTTTGAGTGGAGGAGTGGATTCGACTTCTATTGTTGCTTTGATGTCCAAATATGCGAACGAGAATATTCACTGTTTTTCTACCAGCTTTGAAGAGGAAGGTTTTTCTGAAGAAAGCTATGCCAAGCTCGCAGCAGAACAATACAACGTCAAGCTTCACTCGCATCGAATGAGTGAAGAAGAGTACTTTCAATTATTGCCAGAAGTTGTGAAACGAAGAGATCATCCTCTTTCTATTCCTCATGAAGTCGCTTTTTACCATATGTCACGTGAAGCAAAAAAGCATGTAACGGTTGTTTTGTGTGGTGAAGGAGCGGACGAATTGTTTGCAGGGTATGGACGTGTATTTAGGAGTCCTTCAGATTGGCGTAAAATTTTATGGCTTCAAAAAAACCGAAAGCTGTCATCCATCCTTTCAAAGGTATTATTTGAACCATCCTTTCAGCAGCAGGTGCATCAATTTATCCATCTTGATGGGGAAATGGAACATTATAAAAAAAGATATGCTTGGTTTACTGATAGCGAAAAAGAGCAGCTCTTAGGTCAGCACGCTCATTCAATTGATTCTGCTGATTTGCACATGAATCAGTTGATCGCCCATTGCTTTCAAGAGATGGAAGGGGCGTCGTATGAAAACAAACTGCTCTATTTATTTCAACAAATCCATTTACCCAACTTGTTAGACCGGCTTGATATGATGACGATGTCACACGGACTAGAAGCACGTGTACCGTTTCTTGATCATCGCATCATCCAATTTGTCAACGATATGCCTTTCAAGTACAAACTTCCTTATAAAGGGCTACCTAGCAAAGTGCAAGCATTTTTTCAATCGAGCCTTAAAACAAGTGAGGTCCAAGATATTCCGAAATATATGTTGAAAAAGACAATGGAGCAAACGGTGGATAAGCGTATATTATATAGAAGAAAAATGGGTTTTCCGGTTCCGGTGTATCATTGGATGAACAAAAGAATGGAAGAAATCGAAGAGAAACTTCTTGATCAACAAAGCTTTGCAACACAATTATTTCAAAAAGAGCCGCTAGAACAATTTTTACGACACAATTCGAATCAGAAGAACAAAAATGGAGCGGACCAAAAAGTGTGGATGCTTTACAACTTGGAATTATGGCATGATCACTATATAAAAGGGGCGCGTCTTCCGCTCCAAACTAGTCATTAAGAGGCCCGGTCTATTCCCCCGCCCTGCTGCATATATGATATGGAAGGGGAGTGATGCGATTTTGAGGCTAAGTGAGCTGTCAGGAAAAGAGATCGTCGATATTAAAAGAGCGGAGCGGCTTGGCGTGCTTGGACAAACCGACCTTGAAATAAATGAACAGGACGGTCAAATTACAGCACTCATCATACCTTCCGTCAAATGGTTTGGCTTTCGAAAACAAGGAAATGACATCCGCGTTCCGTGGAATCACATTCAAAAAATAGGATCAGATATGATCATTCTCGATGTGCCTGAAGAACTTCAGCCGCACGGAGAAAAAGAGCACCCATCATAAAAGGGTGCTCTCAGCGTGTAGACAAACCCTCGCATTCTTTATCAGTCCTGCGTGCTGGTGCTCACGAATGTCAAATTCTCTCCGCGCCAGTACTCGTCCTTCCTAGGGCTGCAAAAGTTTTCTATCACGCTGAAAAGAAAAAAAGAGCTAAAATAAAGAGCATTTTAGCCCTTTGTCCATGATTTGAAAGAGCACCCACTATAAATGGGTGCTCTTTTTCTTTTCTCTCCCCGATTTGTTCACAGGCTGAATCCTCTCCTCATATGCTGAAAGGGAGATTCGGAAAATATTACAGACTTTTTTAAATAAAGAAGGTGAACGGTCAGTATGTTGAGCGGTTTAACGGTTGCGGTGATCGGGGGAGATGCTAGGCAGCTTGAAATCATTCGCAAGCTGTCACAGCAGCATGCCAAAGTGTTTTTGGTCGGTTTTGATCAGCTGGATCATGGATTTATTGGTGCTGAAAAGCTGAAAATGTCAGAGCTTCCATTTGAGCAGGTAGACAGTATGATCCTTCCGGTATCAGGTGCTACAGACGAAGGGGTCGTTGCCACCGTTTTTTCAAATGAGAAGGTCGTGCTAGAAGCTAAATATTTAGAAAGAACCCCTGCACATTGTACCTTGTACTCAGGTATTTCTAATATGTACTTAGACAATATGGCAAAGCAGGTGAACCGGAAGCTTGTGAAGCTGTTTGAGCGAGATGATATTGCCATATATAACTCTATTCCAACAGTTGAAGGGATTATCATGATGGCTATTCAGCAAACGGACTATACGATTCATGGGTCACATGTCGCTGTTCTCGGACTTGGTCGAACAGGGCTCACCATTGCCCGCACATTTCGGGCGCTAGGTGCGGAAGTGAAAGTTGGTGCTGCGGATACAGCCCATTTAGCGCGAGCCTTTGAGATGGGACTTGATCCATTTTCAATGGACCGTTTAAAAGATGAAGTAACGGATGTCGACATCATCATCAATACGATTCCAAGCTTAGTATTAGATTCATCTGTCATCGTCAGCATGACACCAAAGACACTCATTTTGGATATCGCCTCCCGCCCAGGTGGAACAGACTTTGACTTTGCACAAAAGCATGGAGTGAAGGCACTTCTTGCACCAGGACTTCCAGGGATTGTGGCACCAAAGACAGCCGGGCAGATCATTGCAAAAGTGCTTTCTGGGCTCTTATGTGAACTTGCGGAGGAAAAAAGGGGGATGAAATCATGACTACACTAAAAGGGAAAAGAATCGGCTTTGGTTTAACAGGTTCTCACTGCACGTACGAAGCCGTTTTTCCGCAAATCGAATCACTCGTGAAAGAAGGGGCAGAAGTGCGTCCTGTCGTGTCATATACGGTGCAAAATACGAATACGAGATTCGGAGAAGGAGCGGACTGGATTGAGCGGATTGAGAAGCTGACAGGATTTCAAGCGATTGACTCAATCGTCAAAGCAGAGCCACTCGGACCAAAACTTCCACTTGATTGTATGGTCATTGCACCTTTAACAGGCAATTCAATGGCGAAATTTGCAAATGCACTGACAGACAGTCCAGTCTTAATGGCTGCTAAGGCGACCATTCGTAATCACCGCCCTGTCGTTTTAGGCATTTCCACCAATGATGCATTAGGTTTAAATGGTACAAATCTCATGAGACTCATGTCGACAAAGAACATTTTCTTTATTCCATTCGGCCAAGATGATCCATTCAAAAAACCGACTTCCATGGTAGCGCATATGGATCTACTGACGAAAACGGTAGAAGAGGCGCTCGAGCATAGACAAATTCAGCCCATTTTAATTGGAGCAAACGAATAATAGATTCACTAGAAAATCATGAAAGATTCAAAAAAGGTACTTCAAGCCTTGCTTTTCTATGGTAAAATAAAATGTAAAAAGTCATAGGATGGCCATCCGAAAGAAAAGAATCATGGATGGGTCGGAAGGAGTTTTACTGATGGGAAGAGGATTGCATGTAGCTGTAGTTGGAGCGACTGGAGCTGTCGGTCAACAAATGTTAAAAACACTAGCTGACAGAGATTTTGAAATGGATACACTTACCCTACTATCCTCAAAACGTTCTGCTGGAACAAAAGTGACATTCAGAGGTCAAGAGTATACCGTTCAAGAAGCAACACCTGAAAGCTTTGAAGGGGTCAATATTGCACTATTCAGTGCGGGAGGAAATGTTTCCAAAGCGCTAGCTCCTGAAGCAGTCAAACGAGGTGCAATTGTTGTCGATAATACAAGTGCTTTTCGTATGGACGAAAATACCCCTCTTGTCGTACCAGAGGTAAACGAAAAAGATTTGCATGACCATCAAGGGATCATTGCAAACCCTAACTGTTCAACGATTCAAATGGTGGCGGCGCTAGAACCGCTTCGTCAAGCGTATGGCATGAAAAAAGTCATTGTGTCTACTTACCAAGCAGTATCAGGTGCAGGACATGAAGCCATAGACGAACTGTACAGCCAGTCGCAAGCCATTTTAAATAAAGAAGATGTGAAACCAGAAGTCATGCCTTATCAAATTGCCTTTAATGCGATTCCGCAAATTGATAAATTCCAAGATAATGGCTATACATTTGAAGAAATGAAAATGATCAATGAAACGAAAAAAATCATGCATTTGCCAGAGCTGGAAGTAGCAGCAACATGTGTGAGACTACCAATTGAAACGGGTCATTCAGAATCGGTTTACGTTGAACTTGAATCAAATGACGCAACGGTTGATGACATCAAGTCCATCCTAAAAGATGCACCAGGCATCACATTACAAGATGATCCGTCTCAGCAAATTTATCCAATGCCTGCAGATGCTGTTGGTAAAAACGACGTATTTGTCGGCCGCATTCGGAAGGATTTGGATCGTCCAAATGGCTTCCATATGTGGATTGTATCTGATAACCTGCTAAAAGGCGCTGCATGGAACTCCGTTCAAATTGCAGAAAGCTTACGAGCATTAAAATTAGTTTAACATTCAATGGATGATGAGGACGAATAGAAGAGAGTTAGGCATCTTTCGCCTGCTCTCTTCTGTTACGTCAGAATGAACTTGGAGTGAAAACAGTGAAAATAATTGTCCAAAAATTTGGCGGTACATCTGTCAAAGATGATCAAGGAAGAAAAAGGGCACTTGCACATATCTTATCTGCAAAAGAGAAAGGCTATAAATCGGTCGTTGTCGTGTCTGCGATGGGACGAAAAGGCGATCCTTATGCGACAGATACACTGCTAGGTCTGCTTTACGGCAGTGCGCAGCATATGACAAACCGAGAAAAAGATTTACTCGTGTCTTGCGGAGAAAATATTTCAGCTGTTGTTTTTTCAAGTATGCTGAATGAAAACGGGCTAAAGGCTGTTGCGATGACTGGATCACAGGCAGGCTTTGTGACAGATAAAGAGCATACAAATGCGAAAATTATTGACATGAAGTGTGAACGTCTTGAGGCGGCACTTTCAGAGCATGATGTGGTTGTCGTTGCTGGATTCCAAGGCGCTGCAAAAAATGGAGACGTGACAACAATCGGACGAGGCGGCAGTGATACGTCAGCTGCTGCGTTAGGCGCTGCATTGCAGGCAGATTTCATCGATATTTTTACAGATGTAGAAGGGGTCATGACAGCAGATCCCCGTATCGTAGAAAATGCAAAACCACTGAGAGTCGTGACATACACAGAAATTTGTAACCTCGCATACCAAGGGGCAAAAGTCATTCACCCTAGAGCTGTTGAAATTGCCATGCAAGCAAAAGTACCAATGAGGGTCCGTTCAACATACTCTGATGATGAGGGCACACTCGTGACATCACACTACTCAGATAAAATGAGTCATGATGTGTACGACCGCCTGATTACGGGTATTGCACATGTCAATGATGTCACACAAATCAAAGTCCCAGCTAAAGAGGGACAGTACAGCGTACAAACAGAAGTCTTTAAAGCAATGGCAAATGCCCAAATTAGTGTCGATTTCTTCAACATTACACCGAGCGAAATCGTCTATACGGTGACAGGTGCAATGACTGAAAAAGCAACGGCGATCCTAAAAGATCTGGGCTATACGCCGATTGTCACGACAAACTGTGCAAAGGTATCAGCTGTTGGAGCAGGCATTATGGGTGTACCAGGTGTCACATCTAAAATTGTATCTGCACTATCTGAGCAAAATATTCCGATCTTACAGTCCGCTGACAGTCATACGACGATTTGGGTGTTAGTGAACGAAGAAAACATGAGAGCGGCTGTTAATGCCCTTCATGAAGTGTTTGAACTTTCAAGATAAATGTGATTGAATCATGATGAGGTGAAAAAAATGAATTTCGGAAATATCGCAACAGCTATGATTACACCTTTTGATAAAAAGGGCAACATTGATTTCCAAAAGCTATCAATTCTCATTGATTACTTGTTAAAAAACGGCAGTGACTCTTTAGTCGTTGCAGGGACAACAGGCGAATCGCCAACTTTATCGACTGAAGAAAAAGTCGCTCTTTTTCAGCAATCGGTGAAATTAGCAAATGGTCGTTGTAAAATCATTGCAGGAACAGGCAGTAATAACACAAATGCGTCTATTAAACTAACGAAAAAAGCAGAAGAAGCGGGCGTTGATGCAGTGATGCTTGTCGTACCTTACTACAACAAGCCATCACAGGAAGGCATGTATGCACACTTTAAAGCAATTGCCGAGTCTACATCTCTTCCTGTCATGCTTTACAATGTACCAGGAAGAACGGTTGCTTCATTAGCACCAGAAACAACGATTAAGCTTGCGCAAATACCGAACATTGTCGCAATCAAAGAAGCAAGCGGTGATCTAGATGCCATGACAAAAATCATTGCAGAGACACCAGAAGATTTTGACGTTTACTCTGGTGACGACAGCCTAACGCTTCCTGCGGTTGCGATTGGTGCAAGAGGAGTCGTCTCTGTGGCTTCTCATATCGTAGGCCTTGATATGCAGCAAATGCTAAAAAGCTACGCTTCAGGACAAACAGCGAATGCGGCATTGATTCATCAAAAGCTGGTGCCGATCATGAACCAGCTGTTCTCAGCGCCAAATCCAACGCCTGTCAAAACAGCTCTTCAGCTGAAAGGATTAGATGTCGGATCCGTTCGACTCCCGCTTTTACCTTTATCAGAAGAAGAGAGACTGAATTTAAGCAGCGTATTAAACAGCTGATCAAAACAAAAAAATTCGTAAGCGGTCATTCTCAGATGTCCCTGAGTATGACCGTTTTTTATACATAAACACTTTCTTAAAATGTGACTTCATCTTGTTTTCTAAAATTAGATTCAGTTATAATAGCATTAAGCGATGATGGACGGGCTTGAGACTAGGAGGATAAGAATTTTGAAAAAGAAAAATACAGAGAACGTAAGAATTATTGCACTGGGAGGCGTTGGAGAAATCGGGAAAAACTTATATGTCATTGAGATTGATTCCGACATATATGTTGTAGATGCAGGACTCATGCATCCAGAAAACGAAATGCTAGGCATTGACGTGGTCATTCCTGATATCTCTTATTTAACAGAACGAGCTGATCGGGTGAAAGCAATTTTTCTTACCCACGGACACGATGAAGCAATCGGAGGCGTATTCCATTGCTTAAGCAAATTGTCTGTACCAGTTTACGGCACGAAGCTGACCCTTGCGTTACTTCGAGAAAAGTTAAAGCAATACGGCTTCAATCAAAAAGCTGATTTGCGCGAGGTTCATGCAAAGTCAGTCATTACATTTGAAACAACAAAGGTATCGTTCTTTAGAACGAATCACAGTATTCCTGATTCAGTCGGAATCAGCTTCAAAACATCTCTTGGTTCAATCGTATGCACAGGTGATTTTAAATTTGATCAAACCCCAGCGCTTAACCAAGCCTGTGACATCGGAGAGATTGCGAAAATTGGAAACAATGGCGTTTTAGCACTTCTTTCAGACAGTGCAAATGCTGAAAAACCAGGCTATACACCTTCTGAGGCGCTCGTCCAAGACGAAATCTCAAATGCGATGTACAATGCTGAAAATCGTGTGATTGTGGCTGTATCTTCATCAAATATTAACCGTGTACAGCAAATCATTAATGCCACAAACCAAAATGGCCGTAAGCTTGCAGTAGCAGGGAAAAATATGATGACAACGCTTCAGCTTGCGATCAAACTTGGTTATGTGACAGCGGACGAAGAATTATTTGTTCCAGTCCAAGAAGTGAAAAAAATGGCGAAAAACAGTGTGGTCATTCTCACAGCAGGAAGCCACGGTGAGCCTCTCGCTGCTTTAACAAAAATGGCGAAACAAAATCACAAACAGCTTCATATTGAAAAAGATGACACGGTTGTGATTGCGTCTACACCTCTTCCTGGACAAGAACTCACCTATTCAAAAACAGTGGATTTCCTTACAAGAAGCGGAGCACAAGTAATTTTTGCTCAAAAACGTGTGCATGTATCTGGACATGGCTGTCAAGAAGAGTTAAAGCTCATGCTGAACTTACTGAAGCCGAAGTATTTAATTCCTGTAAACGGCGAATATCGCATGCAAAAAGCACATTCCCGTATTGCTGAAGAAGTGGGAATGAAACGAAGCGACATTTTCTTAATTGATAAAGGCGATGTTGTAGAATTTAGAGGACAAAACGTCAAAATCGGTGAAAAAGTGCATCAAGGGAACATTTTGATCGACGGTCTTGGCGTTGGTGATATCGGGAATATTGTCTTACGTGATAGACGCCTATTGTCTCAAGATGGCATCTTAATTGTGGTCATTACGCTCGATAAACAAAAGAAACAATTAATTTCTGGACCTGAGATCATCACAAGAGGATTTGTTTATGTAAGAGAATCCGAAGAGCTGATTGTGAAAGCAACAGAAATGGTCAAAGGGATTGTGAAAGAGCAAACGGAAAACTCAATTGTTGAATGGTCAACACTGAAACAATCCATGCGCGATGTACTAAATCAATTCCTATATGAAAAAACAAAACGCAAGCCAATGATCATTCCAATTATTATGGAAGTGTGATGAGAAAAGTCCAAAGAGCATAAGCTCTTTGGGCTTTTTTGATGTGACATGATGAATGCGGATGGAATGTGACGATCTTGTTCATAATAGGAGGAGAGTTTTTAGGAAAGGATGGAGACAAATGGACGAACAGAATGAACAGCAGCCTGAGCGAAAACCAGAAGAAAAAGATAGCATTATGAGCAAAATACAACAGCTTGGTGAAACAGCCGTCCCGCAGTTGTCACAAGATACAAACATACATTGCCTCACCATTATTGGACAAATTGAAGGGCACATGCAGCTGCCGCCACAAAATAAAACAACCAAATACGAACATGTCATTCCACAAATCGTAGCAGTTGAACAAAACCCAAAAATTGAAGGACTTCTAATCATTTTAAATACAGTCGGCGGCGATGTAGAAGCAGGGCTAGCCATTGCGGAAATGCTCGCTTCTTTATCCAAACCGACTGTATCCATTGTGCTTGGCGGCGGCCACTCTATTGGGGTCCCAATCGCCGTATCGTGTGATTATTCATACATTGCCGAAACAGCAACGATGACCATTCACCCTGTACGCTTAACCGGTCTAGTCATCGGTGTTCCGCAAACCTTTGAATACTTAGATAAAATGCAGGAAAGAGTCATTAATTTTGTCACGAGTCACTCAAACATTACAGAAGAGAAATTTAAAGAGCTTATGTTCTCTAAAGGCAATCTAACAAGAGACATCGGGACAAATGTCGTTGGCCATGAGGCGGCTGAATACGGACTGATGCATGAAGTCGGCGGCGTTGGACAAGCGATTAAAAAGCTGAACGAGCTTATTGGCGAACGGGCTGCACAAAACGAGGGGCTGATCCAATGATTTTATATACACCTATGCCTTATGAAGCCATTTACGCTGAGGAACAAGGAGAACGCAAACTTCAGCAGGTAAACATTCAGGGTGTGCCAGTGATGGTTGAAATGAAAGAAGATGAAGCGGAAATCGTTCAAGTAATGAGTACGAATCCAATGGACTTTTTGAATCAGGAGCTTGCACCAGGTAAGCGATTGAAGTTACATTTAGGCACCAATCAAACCGACTCATATGAATGATTCTATGCTATAATAAAGGGAAAACTTACAACAAGATGCAGCCAAAACCAGGCTGCTTTCTTTCTGATCTTTTCGTAGGTTATATTTTCTTTTGTAGTAAGGTGATGAGTATGGCGAAAAAGAGAAAACGTAAAACAAGAAAAAAACAAAATAAACAGCTAAAACTGAAATATGAACTAAATGGGTTAGTCTGTATTGCCATAGCGATCATTGCCATTTTACAGCTAGGTGTAGTTGGACAAACCTTTGTACATCTATTCCGATTCTTTGCAGGTGAATGGTTTATTCTCTGCCTTATCGGATTATTTCTTTTTGGTGTGACGATCTTTTGGAAAAAACAAATTCCTGATTTACTGACAAGAAGAAAAGCAGGTTTATACTGCATCATTGCGAGTATCTTGCTTTTGTCCCATGTGAAGCTTTTTCAGCATCTTTCAGCTGCAGGCGTGATAGGTTCTCAAAGTGTAATCAGAAATACGTTTGAGTTATTCTTAATGGATATGAAAGGTGAGACAGGCTCGCCCGATTTAGGTGGCGGTATGATCGGTGCTGTATTATTTGCGGCCTCCTATTTCTTGTTTGCACAAGCAGGGTCGCAAATCATGGCCATTGTGCTAATGCTGATCGGCATTGTGCTGATCACAAACCGGTCACTGCAAGAAATGGTCAAAAAAGTGACGCTGCCTGTATCACAATTTTTGGTGAAGCAGTGGAAAGCATTTATTGAAGATATGAAAGGCATAAGGCAGGCGAAAAAGAATGCACCTGCGCAGAAAACAAGTGAAAAGAAAAAGCGTTCACGCTTGCAAGAAGAGGCCGAAGAAGATCATCATCATATCTTGATCGAGGAAGAAGAGCATGCTTCTGACAATCGTCAGCCGATTATCTCAAGTTTTGCTGATCGAGATGACATGCTCACACCGCAAGTTCAAAAAGATCAGCCGGTCAATGAGCCAGATCCTCTTCAAGAAACGGTACAAGGCGCTCCGTCTCATGATACAGGAGATGAACCAAAAGAAGCTCCGCCTATGACGTTTACGGAGCTTGAAAATAAGGATTATGAGCTGCCATCGCTTGATATTTTAGCTGAGCCGCAGCATTCAGGTCAGCAAACAGATAAGAAAAATATTTATGAAAATGCAAGAAAGCTTGAAAAGACCTTCCAAAGCTTTGGTGTAAAAGCAAAAGTGACACAAGTTCATTTAGGGCCGGCCGTCACAAAATATGAAGTATACCCTGATGTCGGCGTGAAGGTAAGTAAGATCGTCAACTTGAGTGATGATTTAGCCCTTGCATTAGCAGCAAAAGACATTCGAATCGAAGCGCCGATTCCTGGTAAATCCGCCATTGGAATTGAAGTGCCCAACGCAGAAATTGCAATGGTTTCTTTAAAAGAGGTTTTAGAATCGAAACAAAATGACCGCCCAAATGCCAAGCTGCTCATCGGACTGGGCCGAAATATTTCTGGTGAAGCTGTGCTGGCTGAAATGAACAAAATGCCGCATTTACTTGTGGCTGGCTCGACAGGAAGCGGAAAAAGCGTATGTATCAATGGCATTATCACAAGTATTCTCATGAGAGCGAAACCTCATGAAGTGAAGATGATGATGATTGACCCGAAAATGGTTGAATTAAATGTTTATAACGGCATCCCGCATCTGTTGGCTCCAGTTGTGACAGATCCTAAGAAAGCCTCACAGGCACTTAAAAAAGTGGTTAGTGAAATGGAGCGCCGTTATGAATTGTTTTCTCATACGGGTACAAGAAATATTGAAGGGTACAATGATTACATTAAACGAATGAATCAATCAGAAGAAGCGAAGCAGCCAGAACTACCTTATATTGTCGTCATTGTAGACGAGCTTGCTGATTTAATGATGGTTGCTTCCTCTGATGTAGAAGATTCCATTACAAGGCTTTCTCAAATGGCACGTGCTGCGGGGATTCATTTAATTATTGCTACACAAAGGCCTTCTGTTGATGTCATTACAGGTGTTATTAAAGCAAATATCCCTTCCCGCATTGCATTTAGCGTATCGTCACAAACCGATTCAAGGACCATTCTTGATATGGGAGGCGCAGAAAAATTGCTGGGCAGAGGGGATATGTTGTTCTTACCTGTCGGTGCGAACAAACCAGTTCGTGTACAAGGCGCCTTTTTATCAGATGAAGAAGTGGAACATGTGGTTGATCATGTCATCACGCAGCAAAAAGCACAATATCAAGAAGAAATGATCCCAAGTGAAGAAACGCAAGATCAGCTTGGGGCTGTGGACGACGACTTATATGATGAAGCAGTTGAACTGATCATTGGCATGCAGACGGCCTCTGTTTCTATGCTGCAAAGGAGGTTCCGCATCGGTTATACCCGTGCTGCGCGTCTTATTGACGCAATGGAAGAGCGCGGGGTTGTCGGACCATATGAAGGCAGTAAACCGAGAGAAGTCCTCCTCTCAAAAGAACAACATGACGAGCTCTCTTCATAATTCGAAGAGAGCTTTCCTAACATGAAGTTAACGATATATTGATTATGTTAACTGGAAGTCAGACTATTTATTTATTTGCAAAAACATGATATAGTTATGTTCATCTTATCTCGGAATAGAGATTTCTCATCTTATCATTTGCATTGATTAGACGGAGGGAAAACATGTCGACCAAAACAGACAATCGCCATTTATATTTGAAAGTGATTGACCGTATTAAAGAAGATATTCAAACAGGTGTATATGCCGAAAAGGAAAAGCTGCCTTCTGAGTTTGAGCTCTCAAAGCTTTTAGGCGTGAGCAGAGCGACCCTTCGTGAAGCCCTTCGTATATTAGAAGAAGAGAAGTATTTAATTAGAAGGCATGGTGTGGGAACTTTCGTCAACTCAAGACCGCTTTTTTCTACTGGCATTGAACAGCTGACAAGTGTCACAAAAATGATTGAACAGGTCAATATGACGCCAGGTACCATCTTTTTGTCCTCACAAGAAGGGGAGCCGACAGAGAATGATGTCATTCGTTTTCAGTGTGATGAATCCGAGAAGGTTTTTTCAATGGAACGCGTTCGAACAGCAGATGGACAGCCAGTCGTCTATTGTTTAGATAAAATTCCGGTCAAACATCTTCCCGCTTCTTTTACTCATGAGGAAGAATCGCTTTTTGAGCTGTTTGGCAGAGAACCGCACAGCGGAATTAAATATGCAGTGGCAGACATCGAACCGATTGGTTATCACGATCAGGTTTCACCGATACTAGAATGTGACCCAGAAACAGCGTTACTATTACTGAAACAAATGCACTATGATCAAGATGATCAGCCGGTCTTATACTCGCTCAATTATTTTCGAGCGGATAAATTCAGCTTCCATGTCATACGTAAACGATTTTAACAAAGCAGTCGCTTCCATAGGCGGTTGCTTTTTGTTTGCCCATACATAAAACCCGTGAAACATGCCACACTAATACGTAACAGTATATAGAATTGGGTGAATGATGTTGGGCGAGAAAACTGTCAGTAAAAAGAATATTATTGCATTATCATCAGTGCCTCTAATCATGACACTTGGGAACTCGATGCTAATCCCCGTATTACCAGAGATCGAAAAGAAACTCTCAATCACTTCCTTTCAAGTGTCACTCATTATTACGGTATACTCCGTTGTGGCGATTTTGTGTATTCCGATTGCCGGTTATTTATCTGACCGAATTGGGCGAAAAAAGGTGCTTTTGCCGTGTCTTTTAATCGCAGGACTTGGAGGAGCTGTAGCAGCTGTTGCCTCAACCATCATGAAAGAACCCTATATGTGGATTCTATTTGGAAGGGTCCTTCAAGGAGTTGGCTCAGCCGGGGCAGCACCTGTCGTCATGCCGTTTATTGGCGATTTGTTTCACGATGATGAAGAGGTAAGTGCGGGACTTGGAGCCATTGAAACTTCTAATACAGCTGGAAAGGTACTAAGTCCTATTATTGGGGCACTTCTCGCTTCTTGGTTTTGGTTTGTACCGTTTTGGTTCATTCCATTCTTTTCAATCATCAGCTTTGTGATGGTACTGTTTATGGTTGAATCCGCAAAGAAAGAGGAAGATCCGCCTACATTTAAAGAGTTTTTAAAATCAACAAAGACGATTTTTAAGCATGAAGGACGCTGGCTTTATGCCATTTTTGCTATTGGTGGTTTTATTATGTTTCTTCTTTTTGGCGTGCTCTTTTATTTGTCAGATAACCTAGAAGCAGCGTATCAAATAACGGGTGTCAAAAAAGGCTTACTGCTAAGTATCCCGCTCCTTTTCTTATCAATCAGCTCGTACATTGCGGGGAAAACAATCGGGAAAGAAAAGGGGAAAATGAGGATATTTCTCATCGTTGGTATGGCTCTTTTATCACTTTCGTATATATTTTTATGGTGGAATCACAGTTTTTACGTGTTGTTTGTCTGCTTAAGTATTGGCGGCGTAGGGATTGGCATTGTGCTTCCAGCACTTGATGCGTTGATAACAGAAGGGATTGAAAAAGAGCAGTGCGGAACCATTACGTCATTTTATAGCAGCATGCGGTTTATCGGTGTTGCTTTAGGGCCTCCAATTTACGCATTTCTGATGGATAAAGGAGACGCCATCGTTTTTATTCTATCGACCATATGTAGTCTCATTTCATTATTTTTGGTCCTCTTTTTTATCCAGCCAGATGAAAAGGATGAAAGTGAACAATTGAAAACGGTTTAAACATAGAAAAAAGACGGTATTTTGCCATCTTTTTTCTTTTTTATAAATTGACATGTAAAATTTTGATAGTTAAACTAATGTATAGTAATATCTTTTAAATTATCCCAAATAGGAGGTGTTCAAAAACATTCATTTTCTGTCTTTGTTTTAAGGCAGAAATTGAGCTCGTGGCTGATGATGGATATGCGTTTCTTCAACACGAAAGGACAATTGAATAGGTCATCCTGCCATTAGCACGTTGAAGGAGACGAAGTCAGCACTTCAGACACGCTCAAAAACAGCAAATTGATTGATGAACTAGAAGGAGCTTGAAGCAGCTATGTTGCAAATAATTAAAGCAAGATGGATTGTATTAATGGTGTGGATGATAACAGCTGTGATTCTGTTTATTACTGCGCCCAATTTAGAGGAATTAACAAGAGAAAAAGGGCAGTTAAAGGTTCCAGAGGGGACACCAACAGCTGAGGCACTTCACTTATTGGATAAGCTTTCAGATCATAATGGGAAAAAAGATACTGGTGTGATTGTATTCTCCGAACAACATTTGTTCCCTGCAAAAGAGCAGGAATTAAAAAAGGCTTTAGCTGCACTCATGACACATGCCCCAGAACTCCACATTGACGGAATTACTTCGTATTTTCATGTAGAACGTGACATTCAAAAACAACTTTTATCAAAGGATAAAAGTACACTTCTTGTTCCATTCAAATTCGACCACTACGAAACAAAAGCTGTGAAGGTTAAAGAACGAATTGAGGAAGTTTTAAAGCCCTACAACGTCTCATATGAAATGACAGGTCAAAAATTTGTGGACTCAGATGTCATTAAAAGCTCTCAACAAGGTCTGAAGAAAACTGAACTTATTACGATGATTTTTATTTTCTTTATTTTAATAATTGTATTCAGATCGATACTGGCACCTGTTGTTCCGCTTATTACGATTGGCATTTCTTATGCTGTCAGCCGGTGTATTGTGGCTTTTCTCGTAGAATATACACCATTTCCTCTGTCTAATTTCACTCAGATTTTTATGGTAGCTATTATGTTCGGTATAGGAACGGATTATTGTATATTACTTTTAAGCCGTTTTAAAGAGGAGATTGGTCAGGGGCGTGATGTCAAAGAATCAATTATCATCACGTATCAATGTGCAGGGAAAACGGTCTTTTTCAGCGGCTTAGCTGTGTTAGTCGGCTTCTCAAGTATTGGTTTCGCAAAATTCCAATTGTACCAATCAGCCGTCAGCGTTGCCGTAGGCGTTGGCATCCTGCTCATTGCACTTGTCACAATCGTTCCCTTTTTTATGTCGGTTTTCGGAAAATCCCTTTTTTGGCCGTCTAAAAGAGAAAACATTCGTCATCCACAAAGTAAGATATGGGAATGGGCTGGGCGCTTTTCATTTAAAAGACCGCTCATCAGCTTAGGTGTAGTTGCACTCATCACTGTTCCGCCAATTCTGATGTATGACGGCACTCTTTCTTATAATAGTTTAAATGAGATTGGGACAAAGTATGAGTCAGTGTCTGCATTTAATACGATATCTGAGCAATTTGGCTTTGGTGAAGCGCTTCCGCTGAATGTGCTTGTCGAAAGTGACAATGAGCTCGATAATCAAGAAAAGATTGTCATGATTGAAAAACTGACCCGTAAGTTAAGTGACATTGAGGAAGTGAAAGCGGTTCGCAGTGTCACTCGCCCAGTTGGAGACGGGTTAAGTCAGCTCTACGTTACCTCTCAAGCGAAAGAGCTGGGAGGAGAGCTTGGGAAAGGTCACGAGGGCATCGGGAAAATTACAGATGGCTTGACCGAAACAAACTTAGCACTTCTCAAACAAAAACCAAAAATTGAAGAATCCGCTAAAGGGATTGATCAATTGATTGATGGGACAAAAGCCATCAAAGGCGGGATCGGAGAAGTGAGGAAATCACTCATTTCTTTAGAGGATGGTGTGAGGCGCAGTAAAGAGGGCGTAGGAACCATTCGCACTGAAATCAAACAAGCGAAAAAAGAATTAGAGCAAGAATATCGCAGAAGTGAAACCATAATTCAAGATCTTGAACGAGTCGTAAGCACACTGGAAGGTCACGCAACATCAAATGAGCAGCTGATGACAATGATAAAGAAAGTGAAACAATCCTATGAAAACGTATCATTTGAAGGGCTTGAAAACCGGCTTCCAGAAATCAGAGATATGAATGAATATAAAGAAATCAAAAAAGTATTCAAAGACACAAAAGGAATGCTCGATCAAGCTGGAGAGCAAATGAGCGTCTATGAAGAGGAAGCATCTGCCTTTAAACAAAAGATCAAGAAAGCAGATCAAGTCATTCAAACGTTCTCAAGCAAGCAAAAAGAAATCAAACAACAAGTAAAGGCGCTGATGACGGGTCTAGATCAAATTTATGATGGTCTTGATGAAACGAATAAAGGACAAAAACAGCTCATCAAAGAAATGCCTAAAATTGAAAATGGTGCAGATCAACTGACTGATGGCCAAAAAGCCGTGAAAAAAGGGTTTAACCAGCTATCATCTAAACTCTCACTATTAACAGATGGATTAGATGAAAGTATTTCCGGACTTGAGCAAGTAAAAAGCGGCTTTACCGAGGCGGACAGCTATTTAAAACAACTTCAGGAAGCACCAGATGAAGAAGTAACGGGCTGGTTTATACCAGAAGAAGTATTGAAACGCCATGAGTTTAAGAAAATATTTAATACGTATATGTCCCCAGATCGTAAATTAACAACCTTTGAAGTGATTTTAAATGTAAATCCATACAGCAATGAAGCAATGAAAGGTGTAGCAAAAATTGAAGAAACCCTTGATCAATATTTACCTGTAAGTGGTTTGAAAAACGCCAACTACGGTGTATCTGGTATCTCCAGTTTAAATGTTGACTTAAAAGAAACGTCAGACGGTGACTTTATCAGAACGGTTATTTTCATGTTAATTGGTATCTTTATTATTTTAGTTATATTATTAAGGTCAATCGTCATGCCGATATACTTAACACTGTCACTCATATTAACGTATTTTACATCCATTGGCTTAACAGAATGGATTTTCAAAACATTCTTTGGCTACGATGGTGTCAGCTGGGCTGTTCCATTTTTCAGCTTTGTGATCCTTGTGACCCTCGGCATTGATTATTCGATCTTTCTGATGGATCGTTTTAATGAATGGAAGGGAGAGCATGTTCAAGCATCCATGATATCAGCGATGAGAAATATGGGGTCGGTCATTATTTCAGCAGTTGCTATTTTAGCGGGTACTTTTGCTGCGATGCTGCCCTCGGGTGTATTATCATTAGTTGAAATTGCAACGGTCGTACTCATTGGACTTTTATTATATGCTTTTGTTGTTCTACCACTCTTTATCCCGGTCATGGTTCGCATCTTTGGAAAATGGAATTGGTGGCCGTTTAGAATGAAATAACAACCTGCGTCTCTGCTTTTAGCAGAGGCGTTTTTATTTCCTATCCTTTCCTCTGATTGATATAATGACTATTAAATGGCTGTTTCACGTATATATCAGCTATGTTCTAATACATAATAAATAGGATGAACAAAGGAGGTTTCTCATGACGTACTTACAAGAGAAGACATTTGATACACCTGGTCTTCATACTCATATTGTCAAAACAGAAAAATTTAAAACCGTGACGATCCTTTTTAAAATGCTTGCGCCTTTATCCAAAGATGACGTCACCATGCGTTCTCTTTTCCCGCATGTGCTTTTAAGAGGAACAGAAAAAATGCCGAAAACGGGAGAGCTTCGTGCTTATTTCGACGAGCTCTATGGAGCGACCGTTTCCGCAGACATGGCGAAAAAAGGTGAAAATCACATCATTACCTTCCGTCTAGAAATGGCGAATGAAAAATATTTAAAGGATCAAACCCCTTTACTAGAAAAAGGGATTGCCTTACTTTCTGAACTATTATTCCACCCGTACGTGGAAAACGGGGTATTTCATGAATTGTACGTTGAGCAAGAAAAACGAACATTGAAACAGCGCATTCAAGCCGTTTATGATGACAAAATGCGCTATTCAAACTTAAGACTTGTGCAGGAAATGTGTAAAGGTGAGCCATATGCACTGCACGTCAATGGTGAAATGGAAGACGTCGAAGCGATTACGTCAGAAGCGCTCTTTAAAGCATACGAGCATGCACTTCAGTCCAACCAGCTGGATCTCTATGTTGTGGGAGACGTTGATGAACAAGACATCAATCGAATGGTCTCGCAATACTTTAAAACAAGTGAAAGAGAGCCGGTCAAACAAAATACCGAATCTTCAAGATCACAAATAGAGCCAAAAGAAGTCATTGATGAAGAGGACGTAAAACAAGGAAAGCTGAACATTGGCTTTCGCACACATACAACGATAGCAGATGAAGATTATCCGGCGCTGCATTTGTTTAATGGCATATTCGGCGGCTTCTCTCATTCAAAGCTATTTATCAATGTGCGGGAAAAAGCAAGTCTTGCGTACTATGCTGTTTCTAGACTTGAGAGCTTTAAAGGTTTGATGATGGTCATGTCAGGAATTGAAGTCGGCAACTATCAGCAGGCAGTAGACATCATCAAAGAACAATTTGATGCCATGCAAAAAGGCGATTTTTCTGATGAAGCAATTGAACAGACAAAGGCTGTCGTCAAAAACCAGTTGCTCGAAACCATTGATACGTCTTATGGAACAGCGGAATACTTATATCAGCATGCCGTCGTGCCAACAGGGGAGAGCCTCGATTCCTTTTTAGATGCGTTAGACAGAGTGACAAAAGAGGACATCATCAAAGTGGGTCAAAAAATCGAATGGGATACGACCTATTTTCTTAAAGGAACGGAGGGTGCTTCATGACAGTGAAAACAATTCAATTCGATCAGCTGCAAGAGACAGTGTATCATGAAAAAATGGATAGCGGACTTGACGTCTATGTGCTGCCAAAACAAGGGTTTAACAAAACATATGCAACTTTCACAACAAAATATGGCTCTGTCGACAATGAATTTGTGCCGCTTGGCAAAGAAGACATGATCCGAGTGCCTGATGGAATTGCCCATTTCTTAGAACATAAACTGTTTGAAAAAGAAGATGGTGATGTGTTTCATACATTTAGTAAACAGGGAGCAGCCGCAAACGCATTTACGACGTTTACGAGAACGGCTTACTTATTTTCAAGCACGGCCAATGTCGAACAGAATCTTGAAACACTCATTGATTTTGTGCAAGAGCCTTATTTTACTGAAAAAACGGTCGAAAAAGAAAAAGGCATCATTGGTCAAGAAATCAACATGTATGATGACAATCCAGATTGGCGTTTATTCTTTGGTCTGATTGAAAACCTCTATCAAGAGCACCCAGTGAGAATTGATATTGCTGGAACCGTTGAAAGCATTGCGCCAATTACGAAAGACCATTTATATGAATGCTACGAAACGTTCTATCACCCAAGCAATATGCTTCTTTTTGTAGTGGGTCCTGTTGATCCGGCGCAAATTTTAGACCAAGTAAGAGCGAATCAGGCAAAAAAACCATTTACCGATCAGCCGGATATTCAGCGGAAAGAGATCAATGAACCTGATCGTGTATACCGAAAAGAATACGAACTGAAAATGAATGTACAAGGTTCTAAATGTATGTTTGGTTTGAAAACGAAAAACCCGCATAAAAAAGGAAAACAGCTCCTCAAACATGAGCTTGGCATGAATCTTATTTTAGAGACATTGTTTGGTAAAAGTTCTCTGCAATACGAGCGTATGTATGAAAAAGGCTTGATTGATGAGACATTCAGTTACGATTATACGGAAGAAGGCGGTTTTGGCTTCACTTCAGTTGGCGGAGACACAAATGACCCTGATCAACTCGCAGATGAATTAAAAGAAACGCTTCTTCAAGCAAAAAGCCTGATCACAGAAGAAAAGATTGAACTTGCTCGCAAGAAAAAAATTGGCAGCTTTTTAAAAGCAATGAACTCCCCGGAGTACATCGCCAATCAATTCACTCGATACGCATTCTTAGAAATGAGCTTATTTGATGTCGTGCCAGTACTGGAGCAAATCCAATTAACAGATATTCAGCAAATATTAGACGAAGAAATTGATGAAGAAAGAATGTCAGTTTTTAAAGTCGTACCGAAAGCAAAATAAATGAAAAAAAGACAAACTCAACGTATAAGAGTTTGTCTTTTTTGTGTCCAGCTAAAGAAAGCGCTTTATATGCGAAGATATTGATTGACAATTGTTTTGGGTATTAGTTAAACTCTTTAATAGTTAAACAATCAAACTAAAGGAGCAGCATATGGTACAAAATAAAATTGCCCAGCTCATCCAGAGATATGCGGACGTCTATCTCATGATGGAGAAAAAAGTATCGAGTATGATCACGGAAAAGCTCGATAAAGAACTGACACTTGATCAATATTACTCGCTTCGATACATCAATTTACACCCAGGATGTACATCAACAGACCTTGCCATCGAATGTAATGTCAACAAAAGTGCTGTGACATCTATGACCAATCGTCTTTTTAATAAAGATTATATTTATCGTGAGCATGATCAAGCTGATCGAAGAAATGTTCATCTCTATGTGACGCCCGAAGGAAAAGACGTGGTCAGCCGAATGGAAAAGCAGCTTCAGGATCTTGTTCGGTCATATTTAGAAAAGTTTGATGAAAAAGAAATCGAATCATTTATTCAAACATATGAAAAGATTTATCAGATTATCATCGAAGAGGAGGCACAACATAGTAATGAGAGCAATCATAAAGGGTAGATGGCTGATCACGATCCTTTGGGTCGTACTAGCGGCTGTATTATTAATCACCGCTCCTAATATGGCGCAATTAACAAAAGAAAAAGGGCAGATTTCTGTTCCTGATGGTTATCCTTCTTCCTACGCCGATCAATTATTAAAGAACATGTCTGAAAATGGGGATACGGAAAAATCGATCGTCATTGTCTTTCAAGGTAAGGATATCGTCAAAGAAAGAGAAGCCTCTTTAAAGAAAGCGATGGAGATTTTAGAAAAGGATCAAGATCTCCATGTTGAAGACATCACTTCTTATTTTGATGCAAACAAAGATATTAAAAAACAGATGCTCTCTAAAGATCAAACAACACTTCTTGTTCCAGTTACATACGACTCGAACAAAATCAAAGCATCCGATTTTAAAGAAAGAGTCAATGAAAAGCTTAAGAGCCTGAACCTGAAATTTGAAATGACAGGGCAGCCGCTAATCGACGATGATGTCATCACAAGCTCACAAGAAGGTCTGAAAAAAACAGAATTCATTACAATTGGGTTTATTTTAATTGTTCTTGTGCTTGTCTTTAGATCCGCAGTGGCACCGTTCGTTCCTTTAGTGGCCGTGGCGCTTTCCTATTTGGTCAGTCAATCCATTGTGGCTTACCTAGTAAAGTATGTTGATTTTCCGCTCTCGACCTTTACCCAAATTTTTATGGTCGCCATCATGTTTGGGATTGGAACCGACTACTGCATCCTGTTGCTAAGCCGGTTTAAAGAAGAACTATCTCACGGAAAAGATAAGATTGAGGCGATTATTACAACATATAAGACGGCAGGTAAAACCGTTTTATTCAGCGGAATTGCTGTCCTCATTGGTTTTACATGTATCGGTTTAGCTGAATTCCAACTGTATAAATCAGCTGTCGCCGTGGCGGTTGGTGTTGCCGTGTTAATTGTGGCACTGCTCACTGTCGTTCCATTCTTTATGGCGGTTTTAGGAAAAGTGTTATTTTGGCCGATCAAAGGCGATATTGCCCACCCACAATCGAAAATGTGGGAAACAGCCGGTCGTTTTTCATTTAAGAAACCACTTCTCAGCTTGCTAATCGTTGCAATTATTACCCTTCCAGCGATTCTTATGTATAAAGGAACACTTTCATATAACAACCTAGACGAAATCGGCAATAAATACGAATCCGTCAATGCATTTAATACGATCTCTGACAAATTTGGACCAGGTGAAGCTCTTCCAGCAACCGTTGTCGTGAAATCATCCGATCTTTTAGACAATAACGAAGGTCTGATTGCTGTTGAAAAACTAAGCCGCGCCATTGAACAAACAGATGGCGTGAGTAAAGTGAGAAGTGCCACTCGTCCTGTTGGTAAAGGGCTGAATGATCTGTACGTGAAATCTCAAGCCAAAGAGCTAAATAGCGGGCTTGATAAAAGTAACGAAGGGTTGAAAAAGATCCAAGATGCTCTTACAACCATGAGTAAATCCATCGAGGATCAAACACCACAAATTAAAGCATCAGGAAAAGGCATTAACAAATTGATTTCTGGAACCGAATCTGTAAAATCAGGTATTCAAAACGTCGAAAAAACGATGAGAGAACTGCAAACCTATATCGATCAAAACAAAAAAGGCGTTTCTGAAATTAAAGAAAGAATAAAGGGTGCGAAAAAGGAATTAACAGATCAAGTCGCACAAGTGAATCAGCAAGTGGCACTGTATAAAAGCATTTCCAAAGAATTAAAAGCAGCATTGGCACAAGTCGATACGTCATCCTCTGCCGCAGCGGATGTAAAAGCTTTGATCAGTCAAGCGAATAAACAGTTCAGTACACTTGAAGAGCAAATTCCGCAAGTGAAGGAAAATCAATCATATCAAGCCATCAAAGCTTCATATAACGAACTTTCTACTACCTTGCAAGAAGGAGCCAAACAGGCTGACAGCTATGCAAAACAAGCAAAAGAAGCAAAAAAACAGCTTGAAGCAGCAGATGCTTTTATCGCAAAAGCTTCAGAGCAGCAAAAAGTGTTTACAAATCAAATTGATGAGCTGATTGCTGGCTTAGAAGCCATTGAAAACGGGCTAGATCAAACGTCTAAAGGCCAAGGGCAGTTAGCTGATGGTATGCCTAAGCTTGCAAATGGAGCCGGCGACATCATTAATGGTCAAAAACAAATGAAAGAAAAAATTGGCGGCTTTGGTGACGATCTGACCAAGCTGACAGATGGTCTAAACAAAAGTGTCGACGGCCTTGAGAAAATTTCAAACGGCTTAATGGGTGCAGGAGACTACTTAGATGAACTGAAAAACGCGCCAGATCAAGACATGGCCGGTTGGTTTATTCCAAAAGATGTCCTGAAAAACAAAGCTTTCAAGCAAGTGTTCGATTCCTATATGTCTGATGACCGCAAGATGACAAAGATTGATGTCATTTTAGAAGACAATCCATATGGAAACGACGCCATGAAAACAATTAAACAAGTAGAAGCTTCGGTCAAACGTGCACTTCCTGAAACAAACCTAAAAGATGTTTCATTTGGCGTATCTGGTGTATCAAGTATGAACGCTGATTTAAAACAGCTGTCAGACCAAGACTTCAATAAGACGGTTCTTTACATGATGATCGGTATTTTCTTAATACTAGTAATTCTCTTCCGTTCTCTCGTGATGCCGCTTTACTTAGTTGGATCGCTGATTTTAACGTACTTTACCGCCATTGGTGTAACAGAATTTATTTTTACCCATTTCTTCGGATATCCGGGCATCAACTGGGCTGTTCCATTCTTTGGCTTTGTCATCTTAATGGCGCTTGGAGTCGATTATTCGATTTTCTTAATGGAACGTTTCAATGAATACAAAACAAAAGACATCCAGTTTGCCATGACTGAATCAATGAAAAATATGGGATCTGTTATTATGTCTGCTGCCGTCATTTTGGCAGGAACATTTGCAGCGATGCTGCCATCAGGTGTATTGTCACTCTTACAGATTGCAACACTTGTTCTCACAGGGCTTTTATTGTATGCGCTCGTTGTGCTACCATTGTTCGTACCTGTGATGGTCAAATTGTTCGGATCAGCGAATTGGTTCCCATTTAAACGAAAAGAATAAGGATTCCATAAAGAAAGTAGGAACAAAGTATGAGTCGTTGGGCACTGATTACTGGTGCCAGTGGCGGAATTGGGCAGGCGACAGCCAAAAAGCTTGCCCAAGAAGGCTGCCATCTGATGCTCCATTATCATCAAAATGAACAAGCGGCTAGTCGTCTTTCCGCCGATCTCAAAGAAACATATCAAGTAGAAACGTACGTCGTTCAAGCTGATTTAGCGAAAACAGGCGGAGCAGCAGAGCTTGTCAGCCGCCTGCCGCTTGATCCAGATATTCTTGTTTTAAATAGCGGAAAGAGTCATGTTGGTTTAGTGACAGATACTGAAAAAGAAGTTCTAGCCAGCATGGTGCAGCTTCATGTGACAAGTCCATATGAGCTTACCCAATCCATTTTGCCTGTCATGATCCAAAAAAAGTCAGGTCATATTATTGCGGTTAGCTCAATATGGGGGGAAACGGGTGCCTCGTGTGAAGTACTGTACAGTATGGTCAAGGGTGCTCAAAATGCCTTCATTAAGGGGCTTGCCAAAGAGCTTGCCCCAAGTGGAATTAGAGCAAATGCAGTCTCACCAGGTGCGGTTCAGACTGATATGATGAAAAGCTTCACACAAGAAGACCTTGCGATGATGGAAGAGGAGATTCCACTCGGTCGTCTTGCCGCACCTGAAGAGATAGCCGATGCCATTTGGTTTCTTGCCTCCAAGCAGTCAAGTTATATCACAGGTCAAATTTTATCTGTCAATGGCGGCTGGTACTGTTAAAAAACGTGTATAATTCGTCTCTCCATGACAAAAGCTATGGCTGTAATTCATCTTTTCGAATGGAGGAATCGACATGTCTGTACTTGAGAGCTGGGACCATTGGAAAAACTTTTTAGGTGACCGTTTAAATCATGCACAGGATAAAGGTTTATCAGATGATACCATCAATAACCTTGCGTATGAAATTGGCGGATACCTGGCTAATGAAGTTGAAGCAAAGAATGAGCAAGAAAGAGTGCTTTCTGACCTTTGGAGCGTTGCATCAGAAGATGAGCAGCGTGCCATTGCAAACATGATGGTCAAGCTAGTTGAAAATAATAGCTCGCACTAAACAAAAAGAGAGGTCGTTTGTGCCTCTCTTTTTATTTTAACCGTTTAGCAACATTGTGCTTTCTAAAAATGTGAAAATGCTTTATGATAAAGGAAGGTAAAAATTTGCCACAATGAAGGGGGTAATATCATTTGGCAAAGCTCGAATGGTATTTTGAATATGAGATACAGGTGAACCGTCCCGGACTTTTAGGAGACATTTCTTCTTTAATGGGGATGCTTTCAATTAATATTGTGACAATTAATGGTGTTGATGTATCAAGACGCGGCATGCTTCTTCGATGTGACCACACAGACCAAATTAAGCGGCTTGAATCAATTTTAAATACAATGGAAACGATAAAAGTAACGAAACTAAGACAGCCAAAACTTCGTGACCGTTTAGCTGTTCGTCATGGAAGATACATTCAGCGTGATGCGGATGACAAAAAGACGTTCCGTTTTGAAAGGGACGAGCTTGGTCTACTTGTCGATTTTATGGCTGAATTATTTAAAAAAGAAGGACATAAATTGATTGGAATTCGCGGAATGCCGCGGGTTGGAAAAACAGAATCAATTGTTGCTTCAAGTGTATGTGCAAGTAAGAGGTGGCTGTTTGTATCGTCGACTCTTTTGAAACAGACCATTCGCAGTCAGCTGATTGCAGATGAATACAGCCCAGATAACGTCTTTATTATTGATGGGATTGTGTCGACAAGAAGAGGTTCTGAAAAGCACTTGCAGCTTTTAAGAGAAATTATGAGACTGCCTGCTACAAAGGTGGTAGAGCATCCAGATATCTTTATTCAAAATTCAGAATATACAATGGATGATTTCGACTACATCATTGAATTGCGTAATAGTGCAGACGAAGAAATTACATACGAGCACGCAGAAGAACCACAAGTATTTGATCATTCTGGTTTTTCTGGCTTCGATTTTTAATATGGTAATGGTAGGTGTTTGTTTTGACTGAATTGGGAAAACGGCTCGTTGAGGCCAGAGAGGAAAAAGGGATGTCGCTGGAGGATTTGATGGCGGCTACCAAAATCCAAAAGCGCTATTTGCTAGCAATAGAACAAGGAAACTATGATATCATTCCAGGTAAATTTTACGTCAGAGCGTTTATTAAACAATATGCCGAAGCCGTTGGACTGAATCCTGAACAATTGTTCGAAGAGTTTCGTAAAGATGTACCAAGCACGTATAACGATGAAGTGTCTGATAAATTATCAAATATTAAACCGCAACGAGAGCTGCCAAAGCCTGCCTCAAAGGTACTGGAGCTGCTTCCGACGATTTTAATCATTGGAGGGATCCTTGTGGTGATCGCTATCATTTATGTGATCGTTCAAGCGGTTAATCATGATAGCGGACAAAAAAATAATCAGGCGGCTCCTCAGCAATCAGAATCAAAATACGAAGTGTCTAAGGATTCATCGCTGGCAAAGGATCAAAAGAAAAAGGAAAAAGCTTCGTCAGATGATCAAGAAAAATCATCTGAAAAAGACGATTCCTCAAAGGATTCATCTAAAGACGATGAAGATGTTTCTTTGAAGGCGACGAATACAGAGGGTTCTACGACAACGTATGAAGTATCAGGTGCAGAAGAGATGGAGCTAACCATTTCTGCCTCACAAGCTTCATGGCTTCGTGTGAGAGACGAATCTGGAAAAGTGCTGAAGATGGGTGAATTGAAAGATGGCGAATCGTTTAAAACAGACTTGACTGATCTTTCCCAAGTCGATATTCGCTTAGGAAATGCATCGGGAATCGATATTAAAGTCAATGACGAAACGCTGAAGTACGAATTAGACCCTAAAAACACCATGACACAAAACATTGTGATTGTGAATAAAGGAAAGGAAAAGTCATCTTAAGCAAGTAGATGACTTTTCTTTTGTTCCTACTATTATATACATAAAAAAATGCCTTATTGGAGGATTGGAATTCATGTTTAACTTACCGAATAAAATTACTCTTTCTAGGATCGCCTTGATTCCTGTGTTTATGTTGATTATGCTTGCTCCATTAGATTGGGGTGTTGCGCGCTTTGGTGACGTCAGCATCGAAGTCACTCACCTTGTTGGAGCGATCTTGTTTATTGTCGCTTCGACAACCGATTGGATTGATGGTTACTATGCACGTAAGCTCAATTTAGTCACAAACTTTGGTAAGTTTTTAGATCCGCTTGCAGATAAATTGCTTGTTTCAGCGGCTTTAATTATACTTGTTCAATACAATCTCACACCGGCATGGATGGCAATTGTAATCATTAGCCGTGAATTTGCTGTAACAGGTCTAAGGCTTGTCTTAGCTGGAGGCGGTGAAGTGGTCGCAGCCAATATGCTTGGAAAAGTGAAGACGTGGGCGCAAATCATTGCGATTTCGGCACTTCTTTTGCATAACCTGCCGTTTGAACTTGTATCATTCCCATTTGGTGATCTTGCTATGTGGGTAGCGGTGTTCTTCACTGTTGTCTCAGGCTGGGATTACTTTGCGAAAAACTGGGAAGCCTTAAAGAATTCTAACTAAAAAGGACGTGTACGCTTTGAAGTCAGAGAGAAAAGCAGAAATTATTGCAGTCGGTTCCGAACTTTTGCTAGGGCAAATTACGAATACGAATGCACAATTCATCAGCAAACAACTAGCTGAAATTGGTGTGAATGTTTATTACCACACAGCAGTTGGTGACAATCCAGAGCGTTTAAAAAGGGCCATTCAAGTGGCACAGGAAAGATCGAATTTTATTATCTTCTCAGGGGGTCTTGGACCAACGAAAGATGATTTAACAAAAGAAACCATTGCAAATACGCTCGATAAAGAGCTTGTGCTAAATGAAGAAGCATTTGAGTCTATTCAAGAGTACTTCCGTAAAACCGGACGTGATATGTCGCCGAACAACCGTAAACAGGCGCTCGTTCTAGAGGGATCTGATGTGCTCGTAAACCGTTTCGGAATGGCACCTGGTATGTTTATACAAGAGGGAGATACGTTTTACATTCTGCTCCCTGGACCGCCAAGTGAATTGCACCCGATGTTTGAAAACGAAGCGAAGCCGCTTATTTCTGAAAAACTCGGCCTAAAGGAAAAAATCGTGTCTGTTGTCTTGCGTTTCTTTGGCATCGGTGAATCTCAACTCGAAACAGATCTTGAAGATTTAATTGATGCACAGACCAATCCAACGATTGCACCGCTTGCAGCTGACGGGGAAGTGACGCTAAGGCTGACAGCCAAGCATGAGGATGAAAAAGAAACAGAGCGTCTGTTAAAAGAGACAGAAGCACAAATTTTAGAACGGGTCGGCGAGTACTTCTACGGATATGGTGATACATCTCTTGCCTTTGAAGCTTCAAAGGCCTTGCATGAACACGGGAAAACAGTAGCAGCGGCTGAAAGCCTGACTGGTGGTATGTTTTCAGAGTGGCTGACAGATCTTGAAGGGGCATCATCGATTTTAAACGGCAGTGTGGTTTGTTACACAAATCAAGTCAAGCAGCAAGTGCTGGGCTGCCGTGAAGAAACATTGTCTTCTCATGGTGCTGTCAGCAAAGAGTGTGCGTTAGAGCTCGCAGAAGGCGTTAGAAAACTGACGGGAAGCGATATCGGTATTAGCTTTACAGGTGTGGCAGGTCCTGAACCACACGAAGGACAGCCGGTTGGAAAAGTATTTATCGGGCTATCGACAAAAGATCAGACAGACGTGTTTGAATGGATGTTTACTGGCAGTCGATCAGGCATTCGCAAGCGTGCTGTGAAATATGGTTTGCACCACCTTTTCAAATTATTAAAAGAAAGTTAATTTTGTTTTTTATGAGGTTTACTCCTTTATAAAAGAGCGTTTTTTCTAATAGAAACAGCTTTTTTCTTAAATAATCTGCCAAGAAAAAATCGAATATGTGTTCGTTTTTTTCTTGGCAAATGACGTAAAACAAGGTATAGTATAGATAGTGGAATTGATAAAGGAGGAAACAATAGAATGAGTGATCGTCAAGCAGCCTTAGATATGGCTCTTAAACAAATAGAAAAACAGTTTGGTAAAGGCTCTATTATGAAACTAGGAGAGCAAACAGATACACGTATTTCAACAGTACCTAGTGGTTCGTTAGCACTTGATACTGCGCTTGGAATAGGTGGATACCCTCGCGGCCGTATTATTGAAGTATATGGTCCAGAGAGTTCTGGTAAAACGACAGTAGCACTTCATGCGATTGCTGAGGTTCAGCAGCAGGGAGGACAAGCTGCATTTATCGATGCGGAGCATGCGCTAGATCCAGTTTACGCTCAAAAATTAGGTGTCAACATTGATGAGTTGTTACTTTCTCAGCCGGATACAGGAGAACAAGCACTTGAAATTGCAGAAGCACTTGTTCGTAGTGGTGCAGTTGATATTGTTGTCATTGACTCAGTAGCTGCTCTTGTACCAAAAGCAGAGATCGAAGGAGACATGGGAGATTCACACGTTGGTCTTCAAGCACGTTTGATGTCTCAAGCACTTCGTAAACTATCTGGTGCTATCAACAAATCAAAAACAATTGCGATCTTTATTAACCAAATTCGTGAAAAAGTAGGGGTTATGTTTGGTAATCCTGAAACAACGCCTGGTGGACGTGCACTTAAGTTCTATTCATCTGTTCGTTTAGAAGTACGCCGTGCTGAACAGTTGAAACAAGGGAACGACATCATGGGGAACAAAACGAGAATTAAAGTTGTGAAAAACAAAGTGGCACCGCCATTCCGTATTGCCGAAGTAGACATTATGTACGGTGAAGGTATCTCGAAAGAGGGAGAAATCATCGACCTTGGAAGCGAACTAGATATCGTACAAAAGAGCGGGGCTTGGTATTCTTATCAAGAGGAACGTCTTGGACAAGGACGTGAAAATGCGAAGCAATTCCTAAAAGAGAATAAAGACATTCTTCTTATGATTCAAGAGCAGATCAGGGAGCACTACGGTTTGGATACAAACGGAGTGAAATCAACTGACGAAGAAGGACAAGAAGAATTGGAATTGAATGACTAAAAAGACGCTGAAAAGCGTCTTTTTTTTACAATTACATAACAGCTAGCGGGTCAAAAGTTCTGTCTTTGCTTGAAATAACGACTTACGCCTCAGTCTGACTAGCTTGACAAGTATTTCCGACACAATTACAATGGGAATGTATCACTTGTTTTTCTTAACATGATTGATAACTAATTTAAACTTGACAAGGGCAGTGAGGATCTCATTCCCTGTGAAGGCCCTGTATGTTGAGACACAAAACAATGTACATGCCGACACTTTATTTGTAAAACCAAGTTCATAGCAAGAGGAGGTGAAAATATGTCGCCTACGATGTTTACGATCATCTCCATTTTGCTGAGCCTAATCTGTTTAGTTGTTGGCTACTTTGTTCGTAAAACCATTGCAGAAGCAAAAATATCCGGCGCAAGAAACATGGCCGAACAAATTGTTGAGGATGCAAAGCGTGATGCGGAAGCATTGAAGAAAGAAGCGCTCTTAGAAGCGAAAGATGAAATTCATTCGTTTCGTGTAGAGGCGGAGCAAGAAGTTCGTGAAAGACGTAATGAGCTTCAAAGACAAGAAAACCGTTTACTTCAAAAAGAGGAAAATCTTGATCGCAAGGACGAATCTTTAGATAAACGGGAGTCCCTGTTGGAGAAGAGAGATCATTCTCTGAATGAACGACAACAACATATTGAAGAGATGGAAAGCAAAGTGGATGATATGATTCGTTTGCAGAAAGCTGAGTTGGAGCGTATTTCTAGTCTAACTCGAGATGAAGCGAAACAAATCATTCTGGATCAAGTTGAAAATGAGCTTTCCCACGACATTGCAGTCATGACGAAAGAATCTGAAAACCGGGCGAAAGAAGAGGCTGATAAAAAAGCGAAAAACATTCTTTCACTTGCGTTACAGCGTTGTGCAGCTGATCATGTAGCTGAAACAACGGTATCTGTAGTCAATCTTCCAAATGATGAGATGAAAGGTCGTATTATCGGACGTGAAGGACGAAATATCCGTACGTTAGAAACGTTAACAGGTATTGACCTGATCATTGATGATACACCTGAAGCTGTCATCTTATCGGGCTTTGATCCGATAAGACGTGAAACAGCGAGGATAGCTCTGGACAAGCTAGTCCAGGATGGACGTATTCATCCTGCACGAATTGAAGAAATGGTGGAAAAATCACGCCGTGAAGTCGATGATTATATCCGCGAGATGGGTGAGCAAACGACATTTGAAGTCGGAGTTCACGGTCTGCATCCGGATCTCATCAAAATTCTCGGTCGCTTAAAATTCCGTACAAGTTATGGACAAAATGTCCTGAAGCATTCAATTGAGGTTGCACATCTTGCAGGTCTCATGGCTTCAGAGCTTGGAGAAGATGCAAAGCTTGCAAAACGAGCAGGTCTTCTGCATGACATTGGAAAAGCCATTGATCATGAAGTAGAAGGAAGCCACGTGGAAATTGGCGTTGAGCTTGCGACGAAATATAAAGAGCATCCTGTTGTCATCAACAGTATTGCATCTCACCATGGTGACCAAGAACCGACATCTATTATCGCTGTTCTTGTTGCGGCAGCCGATGCATTATCTGCAGCACGCCCTGGTGCAAGAAGTGAGACGCTTGAAAATTACATTCGGAGACTTGAGAAATTAGAAGACATCTCTGAATCTTATGAAGGTGTTGAAAAATCGTTTGCGATACAAGCTGGACGTGAAGTGCGTATTATGGTGAAGCCAGATTCAATTAATGATCTTGAAGCTCACCGTCTAGCAAGGGATATTCGTAAGCGGATTGAGGACGAGCTCGATTACCCTGGTCACATTAAAGTGACAGTTATTCGAGAAACTCGCGCAGTAGAGTATGCAAAATAGAGCGGTGCGCTTAGCGCCGCTTTATTTTTTTGTGTAAATATGCAACACTGATAAGAAGTTCATTTTATAAGAGAAAGGGTTCAAAACGTATGAAAATATTATTTGTTGGAGATATCGTTGGTTCACCTGGCAGAGATACACTGAAAGAATACTTGCCAAAGCTAAAGAAAAAATATCAGCCACACTTTACGATTGTCAATGGAGAAAATGCGGCTCATGGGAAAGGACTTACTGAAAAAATCTATCACGAGCTGCTTCAAGCTGGGGCTGATGTGCTCACGATGGGGAACCATACATGGGATAAAAGAGACATTTTCGATTTCATCGATGATGCACCCCATATTGTTCGTCCGGCAAACTTCCCGCAAGGTACACCAGGGAAAGGGCTCACTTTTATTAAAAAACAAGGTAAAGAACTAGCTGTCATCAACTTGCAAGGCCGCACATTTTTACCTCCGATTGACTGCCCATTTCAAAAAGTAGATGAGCTCATAGCAGAAGCTTCAAAACGTACACCGTTTATTTTCATTGATTTTCATGGTGAAGCCACAAGTGAAAAGCAAGCAATGGGTTGGTATACAGATGGCCGTGCATCATGTGTCGTTGGAACACATACACATGTTCAAACAGCAGATAACCGCGTCTTGCCAAAAGGAACTGCTTATATTTCGGATGTTGGCATGACTGGTCCTTATGACGGTATTTTAGGTGTTGATCGGGAAACGATTATTAAACGATTTAAAACGAGCCTCCCTGTCCGTTTTGAAATTGCAGAAGGCCGCACGACATTAAGTGCAGTGATCGTAGAAATTGACGAATCGTCGAAAAAAGCTGTCAAAATTGATCGAATTTTGATAAATGATGACCATATTTTCTTTGAATAAATGTTCACATATTTATTTCAGAAAAATATTAATCAGAAAGAAGGAATATGCGCCCTCTATCGTGAATATAGTAAAAATGGTAGGTAGCCTGCTATTTTTGAAAAACATTTTGGGGATGGATTTTCAAAAAAATAGCAACATCTAACAAAGATTGTTCTAATGAACACTCACTTATCCATTGTAAATTTAAGGGGGAGCAAAAATGGAAATTTTAAAAGTTTCAGCAAAGTCAAATCCAAATTCAGTAGCAGGAGCATTAGCCGGCGTTTTACGTGAACGCGGTGCAGCGGAAATACAGGCTATCGGCGCTGGAGCACTGAATCAGGCGGTCAAGGCTGTCGCCATTGCAAGGGGATTTGTTGCGCCTAGCGGAGTGGATTTGATATGCATTCCAGCCTTTACTGACATTCTTATCGATGGAGAAGAAAGAACAGCAATCAAACTGATTGTTGAACCACGATAATTCTAATTTTATTATTTTCAACCTGCTTACATCATGTAAGCAGGTTGTTTTTGTTTACCGCTATACATTTCTCATATAACATATTTCTTTCACAAAATAGATAGAAAATGACATATTAGAGCTTGCATTTTTTCACCATGATGATAAATTAAGATTAAGTTGAAAATACTTCATCAAAAATAAATATTTAAGTAGGTGAAATAATGATTGAAGCTTTTTTAAAAAGGGGAAAGCTTGTTTTTATTTTATTTTTTATCGTTCTCATTGCTGGAGGTTATTTGTTTACACAGCTTCCTAAACGAGAACTGCCAGAGTTTCAAGCAAATATTGTAACCATTTCGACTGTTTTCCCTGGTGCTGATGCAAAACAGGTAGAAAGTGATGTCACCAATAAGCTCGAGTCGGCCATTTCTGATATCAATGGTGTAGAGAAGACAAGCTCTGTTTCTGCCATTGGTTTCTCAAATATTGTGCTTGAAATTGATGATCAAGCCGATTTTCAAAAGGTGGCAAGTCAAATCAAGAGTGAAACCACAAATGCCGCCTCTTCTTTTCCAGATGGTGTGATGGAGCCAGATGTAAAGGATGAGTTTGGCAATGTGCCAGTTGGTTCTTATATGATTGTAGCAAGTAACTCATCTGATTTAGCAAAAAGTCAGGAATCGCTGCGTGCGTTAAAAGAAAAAGTGGAGGACATCAAAGGTGTTGATGGAGTCGTCATCAAAGGGTTCAATGACAAACAAGCAATATTGAACTTGGATTCAAGTAAACTGGAGGATAACGGGTTAAACGTGACCGATGTCACAAATGCCATCAATCAAGAATTTGACACATCCCCTCTAGGTGACGTCCAGGCAGATGGAGAAAAGGTCAAGCTGTCCATTGATGCCTATGATCGTTTAGATCAAATCAAAAAGATTGAGATCTTCTCAAAAACGAGCCGAGAGCCTGTTACAATCGGTCAGTTTGGTCGTTTAAAAGAAGTAGAAAAAGAGAAAAGTGATATCGTTTCATATAATGGAAAGCCAGCCTATTCATTTACAGTCAATATCAAGCCAGGACTGGATATTCCTAATATGTATGACAAAGTCAGTGCGGTCATTGAAAAAGAGAAAGAGCTGCCAAATGGTGTGGATTGGATAGACTACTATTCACAAAAAAGTGAAGTAGATGCTATTTTTAACGATTTAATCAAAGAAGCGATCGTGGCCGTCATCGCCGTCATTGTCGTCACCACACTTGGTCTAACCATTGGTGGTGCGTTTATCGTTTCACTTGCGATTCCGCTATCCATAACAATCGGAACCATCCCGCTGCCGTTTTTACAAGTGGACCTTAATCAAATTTCAATTATTGGCTTTATCATTGCGCTAGGGATACTTGTAGATGACGCCATTGTCGTCAACGATAATATTTTAAGGCAGATGAAAAAATACGAAAGTCCGCTTAAAGGAACAATTGCAGGTGTAAAAGAAGTGGCTGGATCCATTTTAACGTCAACACTGGCAGTTGTCTTTGCCTTCTTGCCGCTTGTTTTTCTTTCTGGTGCGAACGGTTCATTTATTCGAGCGTTACCGTCTGTTCTAGTCACAACTGTACTTGCGTCAATGGTTATTTCATTGACACTTGTGCCAGTGTATCAATATACAGCAAACCGAAAAAGAAAGAACAAGAAGATTCAAAAAGAACCGGGCTTTTTAGGCAAACCATTAAAAAGGTTAGCCGATTTTTATGCAGATCGAGTACTGACAAACATCGTGAAGCGGCCACTTCTCATTGGATTAAGTGGTTTGCTCGTAGCCACACTTGCCTTTTTGCTTATTTTCGCCACACCATTTGAGTTTTTCCCTGCGGCGAATAAGAAAGAAGTTGTTGTCACTGTGACACTTCCAAGTGAAACAACCTTAGATAAAACAAATGACACATTAGAGAAAATAGAAAAAGAGATCAAACAGCAAAAAGGCATTGAAGAGACGGCCATTTTTGCAGGCGGCGGTGTGCCGAACTTGTTTAATGAAAGCATTTCAAACGCAAGTGATCATACTGGTCAGATTGTTGTCAGAGTAGACAATGAGCAGATGACAAGCAAAGCATTGATCGATCGTATGACAGAGCCATTGCGAAAGAAATTTAAAGATGCTGATATCTTTATGAAAACCATTGTTCAAGGTCCGCCAACGGGAGCGCCTGTGACCGTCACTGTTGCAGGAGAACAATTTTCAAAGCTCGTGGATGTGAAAGAGAAGCTCACAAAAGAAATGAAAGAAAGCGGAGCGAGCCTGATCACAGACGATGTCAATCAACCGGTGAAAACCATTTCATTTGAATTGAATCGTGACCGAATGGCAGAGGATGGGCTCACTGCTCAGTTTGTCAGCAGACAGCTTGGCCTTGTTACAGAAGGAATTCCATTAGGCACCTTTAAACAAGGAACAGATGACATCGACCTCGTAGTGAAACAAGACATGAGCACACATCAAAACGGACTGAAGCTAAAAGACATCAAGGTGCCTGTGAGTCCAAATGAGGGTGGCATGCCTCAACTTGAGCCGCTTAGCCGATACGTAAAGGAAAAAGAAACAGAGCAGTATGAAAGCATTCCGCATGAAAACGGGATGCCGACGATCACGTTAAAGGCATATCCTGGTACATCAGATACGTTTAAAGACGATATGACAGAAGTCATAAATGAAGTTGGGAAAAGCGATGCAGCGAAGAATTTGACCATTTCTCAGGGCGGAGAAAATGAAGATCAAACCCAATTCTTTATTGAAATTAGTCTCTTATTTGGGGTAGTCCTGCTGCTCATTTATGTGACCATCGCTTTCCAGTTCAATTCACTCATGCTTCCGCTTTTAGTTCTTGGAACGGTTTACTTAGCGATATCCGGAGCCATTATTGGACTATTTGTCACTCAAACGCCGTTTAGCTTTATGGCCACAATGGGGATTGTCTCATTGGCAGGTATTGTTGTCCGAAATGCGGTCGTTTTGTTTGAATTTATTGAACAGAGGCGCAAGCAAGGTCTCGATCAACGAACAGCTGTGATTGAAGCGGGGAGGGCAAGGATTAGACCTATTTTGCTGACAGCATTTACAGCACTTGTCGCTCTTATGCCCGTTGCTTTAAGTAATGACCCACTCTTTAAGCCGCTAGCGATCTGCATCGTATCAGGTGTCTTTTTCTCAACGATTCTGACACTACTGATTGTGCCGGCTTTATATGTAGCCGTTTCAAAAAAACGCTGACAACTTAAAAGCAAATCTCCGAATAAAAGGAGATTTGCTTTTTTTTTAGAAAAATATCTAAAAAAGTATGTGGAGTGTTCATTTGTCTTCTCCTGAAAGACAGCGGTATTTACGTCTAAAATAAGACATGATAAGATCGGATTGGGAGAAGTTTTTTAACAAAGGGGTTGTACGTCATGTGTGGAACGATGAAAGCGATTGTCAAAAAAGAAAGCGCTTACGGAGCGGCGATGATGGAAATGCCGATTCCAGAAATAAGTGATCATGAAGTGCTCATCCAGGTAAAGGCTACATCGATATGCGGAACGGATGTGCATATTTATAATTGGGATGATTGGGCGAAGGGGAGAGTCAAAGCACCGTACATTTTTGGTCATGAATTCACAGGGGAAGTTGTCAAAACGGGGAACCAAGTCTCACGAGCAAAAGTAGGGGATTTTGTATCGGCTGAGACGCATATTGTCTGTAATCAGTGTTATATGTGTTTAACGGGTCAGCAGCATTTGTGCAGCGAAACGAAAATTTTAGGGGTAGACATTGACGGCTGTTTTGCTGAATATGTCAAAGTACCAGAACAAAATGTGTGGCATAATCCAGCTCAAATGCCAGTGGAACTTGCATCTATTCAAGAACCGCTTGGAAATGCTGTTCATACAGTTCTGCATACACCTGTTTCCGGAAAGTCAGTGGCGATTTTTGGCTGCGGTCCCATTGGTTTAATGGCGATTGCGGTTGCAAAAGCCTCCGGGGCTGTCCAAGTGTTCGCTGTTGATAAAAATGAATACAGACTGGATCTTGCCCGTAAAATGGGTGCAGATCATATCGTGGATATCGGAAAAGATGATCCTGTTGCAATGATTAAGCAGCTCACGCGGATGGAAGGAGCAGACGTGATGTGTGAGATGTCAGGACATCCCGTTGCGATTAATCAAGCACTCGAAGCTTGTGCAAATGGAGGGAAAGTGAATATACTAAGTTTGCCAGAGCGGCCGGTGACCATTGACATTACGAATCAAATTGTTTTTAGGGGATTAACCGTGCAAGGGATCACGGGGAGAAAAATGTTTGAGACGTGGCGTCAAGTATCCGAACTTTTAAAAACGAATACCATTGATGTACAGCCGGTTGTCACCCATACGCTGCCATTTGAAGATTTTGAAAAGGGATTTGAACTCATGAGAAATGGTACGTGCGGGAAGGTCGTACTGATCATGCCATCATATCAAAGGGGGACGAAATGATGAAAGAATTTACGTATTTAAAAGATGAATTGGACACAATGAAGCAGCAAGGCACCCATCAAACACTGAAAGAAATCGATTCCAAACAATCTTCCACGGTGACATTAAATGAACAATCCGTCATACAACTCTCTTCAAATAACTACTTAGGTCTCACCTCACATCCAAGGCTGATGAAAGCGGCAAAAGAGGCGATTGATGAATTCGGTGCTGGAACAGGATCTGTACGAACCATTGCTGGAACGATGACAATGCATGAACGGCTTGAAAAAAAGCTCGCAGCTTTTAAAAAGACAGAGGCAGCCCTCGTATTCCAATCAGGCTTTACGACCAACCAAGGGGTCTTATCCAGTATTCTCACAAAAGATGATATTGTCATTTCAGATGAGCTGAACCATGCCTCAATCATCGATGGGATTCGCTTAACAAAGGCAGATAAAAAAGTATATGCTCATTCTAATATGGAAGAGCTTGAGAAAATTTTAAAGAAATCGATGAATTACCGCGTCCGTCTTATCGTGACAGATGGTGTGTTCTCAATGGATGGAGATATTGCACCGCTTCCTGAGATTGTAAGACTTGCAGAAGCATATGATGCCTTTGTGATGGTAGACGATGCCCATGCGTCTGGAGTACTTGGTGAAAATGGGCGCGGAACAGTGAATCATTTTCAACTTGACGGCAGAGTGCATATTCAGGTTGGCACACTTAGTAAGGCAGTTGGTGTGCTAGGCGGTTACGTCGCTGGTTCTGCCGTTTTAATCGACTATTTAAAGCATAAAGCAAGACCGTTTTTATTCAGCACCTCACATCCGCCGGCTGTCACAAGAGCCTGTGAAGAAGCCATTGAAGTGCTGTTAGACGAACCGGAGCGCATTGAAACACTTTGGGAGAACGCGGCCTATTTTAAAGAAAAAGTCATCGGTCTTGGATTTGAGGTGGCACCAACAGAAACGCCTATTATTCCGATGATGATTGGAGACGAGGCACTCACTTTCCGGTTTTCAAAAGTATTAATCGAGCGCGGCGTTTTCGCTCAAGGCATTGCTTTCCCAACTGTAGCGAAAGGAAAAGCGAGAATTAGAGCCATCATCACAGCAGAGCACACAAAAGAAGAGCTTGACCGTGCACTGACAATCATCGAAGAAGAAGCAAAAAAACTGAATATACTTGATTGAGAGAGCTGAGGCTCTCTTTTCTTTTGCGCTAATCTTTCCATATTTCATCAAATCTACCGTTTGTTATGTATAATGTATGTAAAAAGATCTATTGAGGTAAGTGGTGAGACAAATGTTATTTAATAAAGAAGACTTTTATGAACAATTTTTAGATTATAAGAACAAAGGGAGAACAGATAAAAACCATCCTTTTCACAACATGTTTAATAAAGAAATCCCAAACAACATTCGTTATGAATTAGAAAAACGCCATATGAGGAATTTGGATAGGATCGATATTAAAGCTTCTACAGGAAATGGGAAAGTTGCAGAATGTTTTTGGATTGCACTTTTAGACAAGAGATTAACCACAAATCCTAATTCCCAAAAAACAACGACACAAAAAGGAATATTTATTGTTATTTTATTCGCTGAGAACGGGGAAGATTTTTATTTAACAATTGAAACTGGAACTGAAAATTTATCTCTATCTGAAATTAAGGAAGAGACAGCCATTTGGAGGGAAAGGCTACAGCCTGAATTAAAGCATCATAAAAGACTAGATGGCTTTCATATAGGTGATTTTCATTTAGGTAAATCATTAAGACCTAAAAAATATGTAGCAAGCTCATTGGTCTTTAAAAAGTATAATATTGATCATTTTGACCATCACCAATTAATACAAGATATCAATTCTTTAAATGAGTTTTTTTATGATTTTGTTTACGAAGTATATTTGGATCAGGACCTTATTCCAAAAGTGGAACATCAGAATAAATTTAAAAGAAAAAGAATCATTCATAGAGATGTTTATAAACAATTAAGAGAAGAAAGATCAAAGCAAAACGAAGAGACGGGTAGAATAGCAGAGCAATTTGTTTATCATAAGGAAGTAGAGCAATTAAAAGCAGTGGGAAGTGAACAATTAGCGGAAGCTGTCGTTTGGGTAGCTGAAACAGAAGATGGTCACGGATTTGATATCAAATCTTATTACCCCGATGGAAAAGAGAAGCTTATAGAAGTAAAAGGATCTAAACTGACTCACCATGACTTTCCATTCTTCTTATCTGAACAAGAAAGAATGGTAGCAGAAGAAGAAAAAGAATCATATGTAATTACTTTAGTTGAGAGTGTCGGTACACAGCAGATGAAGATTGTCAAAGAAATACAAAACCCTTTAGGAAAAGACGATCTCCATCTGAAGCCTACTCAATATTCATGTAAAATTCGTGTGGATTGAAAAGTGTGGACACATATGAATTTATTTTCAATTCACGACAAAATAGTCTATACTGTAGGGTGGAGCTTGGTTTGAAAGGAGTACAAATTCATGAATGAAGAGCAGAGAAAAGCGAGCGGACAAGTAAGTTCATCGGACAAAAAATCCGAGAAGGACTACAGCCAGTATTTTGAAGCTGTGTACATTCCGCCTTCCTTAAAAGATGCAAAAAAACGGGGTAAAGAAGAAGTCGAATACAATCAATTTCAAATTGACGAGCGTTTTCAAGGGTTAGGAAACGGCCGCAAGTTTTATATTCGCACATATGGCTGTCAAATGAATGAGCATGACACAGAAGTGATGGCTGGTATTTTTATGGCGCTTGGTTATGAACCAACAAATTCGACTGAAGATGCGAATGTCATCTTATTAAACACTTGTGCCATTCGTGAGAATGCAGAAAACAAAGTGTTTGGAGAGCTTGGTCATTTAAAAGCATTAAAGCGTGAAAAGCCAGATTTAATCTTAGGCGTCTGCGGATGCATGTCGCAAGAAGAATCGGTCGTTAACCGTATTTTAAAGAAACACCCATTTGTTGACTTGATTTTCGGTACCCACAACATTCACCGCCTGCCAGAGCTATTATCTGAATGCTACCTTTCAAAAGAAATGGTCATTGAGGTTTGGTCTAAAGAAGGCGATGTGATTGAAAATCTTCCGAGAGCCCGCCAAGGAAAAATTAAGGGCTGGGTGAATATTATGTACGGCTGTGATAAATTCTGTACATACTGTATCGTCCCTTACACGCGCGGTAAGGAAAGAAGCCGCCGTCCGGATGAAATTATTCAAGAGGTCAGACGCTTAGCAGCAGAAGGATATAAAGAAATTACCCTTCTTGGTCAAAACGTGAATGCGTATGGAAAAGATTTTGAAGACATGGAATATGGTCTTGGTCACCTAATGGATGAGCTGCGTAAAATCGATATTCCACGTATCCGTTTTACAACAAGCCACCCGCGTGACTTTGATGATCACTTAATTGAAGTGCTTGCCAAAGGCGGAAACCTTCTCGATCATATTCATTTGCCGGTTCAATCAGGAAGTTCTTCTGTGCTGAAACTCATGGCAAGAAAATACGACCGTGAACGTTACCTTGACCTAGTGCGTAAAATCAAAGAGGCAATGCCAAATGCTTCATTAACAACGGACATTATCGTTGGGTTCCCAAATGAAACAGATGAGCAGTTTGAAGAGACGCTTTCCCTCTATCGTGAGGTTGAGTTTGATGCGGCTTATACGTTCATTTACTCTCCAAGAGAAGGAACACCAGCAGCCAATATGAAAGACAACGTGCCAATGCGTGTCAAAAAAGAACGTCTGCAGCGCCTGAATGCACTCGTAAATGAAATTTCTGCGAAAAAAATGAAGGAATATGAAGGGCAGACTGTCGAAGTATTAGTAGAGGGTGAAAGTAAAAACAACCCTGAGATCCTAGCCGGATATACAAGTAAAAGCAAGCTTGTGAATTTTAAAGCACCAAAAGAAGCGATTGGCAACATCGTCAAAGTGAAAATCACACAAGCCAAAACTTGGTCTCTTGACGGAGAAATGGTTGGAGAAGCTATCGAGGTGAATTAAAATGACGCTTTATTCAAAGAAAGAGATTGTCGAGCGCGCAAGAGAGCTCGCAAAAATGATTTCTGAAACAGAAGAAGTTGATTTCTTCAAAAAAGCAGAAGCGCAAATCAATGAAAATACAAAAATTGCAGCGATCATTAATCAAATTAAGGCGCTTCAAAAGCAAGCTGTGAATTTAAAGCATTATGGCAAACATGAAGCCTTAAAACAAGTGGAAGAAAAAATTGATGCCCTGCAAGAAGAACTGGATGAGATCCCAGTGATTCAAGAATTCAAAGAATCACAAACAGAGGTTAATTCCCTGCTTCAGCTTGTAGCGCACACGATTTCTAATCAAGTAACGGATGAAATCATTCTTTCAACCGGCGGTGACCTCTTATTAGGAGAAACCGGTTCAAAAGTGAAAAACTCATCCCCAAGTTGCTCCATTAAATGAGAAAACCCCGCAGATGCGGGGTTTTTTGTTTTCTGATGTAAGAATTGCATACCTTCTTTCTCCTTCAGCTTCCATCAACCCCAATCTCTCACTCTCCAACTTTTCCAATTTTCAAGGCAAGTTTATGGGCGACCATGCATACACTGAAACAGAAATGAATTTAATTGAACATGAGACTCAAAATCGTGACACACTAGACGAATGCCCAGCATAAGATAAAACGATCAAGAACAAGGAGGCATGCCGGAATGTCTGAATACAGAGAAATTATTACAAAAGCGGTGGTTGCAAAAGGGAGGAAATTTACCCAAAGCACACACACCATTTCTCCATCGCAAAAACCAACCAGCATCCTAGGCGGTTGGATCATTAATCATAAGTATGATGCTGAAAAGGTCGGTAAAACAGTTGAGATTGAAGGTACATTTGATATTAACGTCTGGTATTCTTACGCAGACAACACGAAAACCGAAGTGGTCACAGAACGTGTAAAATATGTAGATATCATCAAACTGAGATATAAAGATAAAAACTTCCTTGATGATGAGCACGAAGTGATTGCGAAAGTCTTACAGCAGCCCAATTGCTTAGAAGTCACGATTTCTCCAAATGGCAATAAAATTGTCGTTCAAGCAGAGCGTGAATTCATTGCTGAAGTAGTAGGGGAAACCAAAATTGTTGTAGAAGTCAATTCAAGCTGGAAAGAAAAAGATGATCACGAATGGGAAGAAGAAGTGGATGAGGAATTAGAAGATATTCATCCAGAATTCCTCGCGGGTGATCCAGAAGAGTAATTGATGACTAGGGCGCATATCCCCCTAGTTTTTTTGTGCTTTGATCTAGGGAAAAAAGGTGAATTTTTATGCTATAATGAAAGATGGTATGAATTCGAAAGTAATATAGTGAGGGATTAGAAATATGGCAAGTTATACGCCCATGATACAGCAATATTTAAAGATCAAGGCAGATTACCAAGATGCCTTTTTATTTTTTCGCTTAGGCGATTTTTATGAAATGTTTTTTGATGATGCAAAAGAAGCAGCACAAGAATTAGAAATTACGTTAACAAGCAGGGATGGCGGGACGATTCCAATGTGTGGTGTTCCATATCATTCTGCGTCTGCATACATAGAACAACTGATAGAAAAAGGCTATAAAGTCGCCATTTGTGAGCAGGTGGAAGACCCTAAAACAGCAAAAGGTGTGGTCAAAAGAGAGGTCGTTCAACTGATTACACCAGGTACGGTCATGGACGGCAAAGGACTGAATGAAAACGAAAATAACTTTATCGCGTCTGTTTCCAGCTTTCAAAATGGCTACGGTCTTGCGCTTTCCGATTTATCAACAGGTGAAAACATGGCGGTTTTCATTGAACGGTTAGATGAAGTTGTGTCTGAAATTTATTCTGTCGGTGCAAAAGAGATTGTGGTATCAAAGCAGCTCGATGAAGAAACGGTGAAAACCCTGAAGGAACGCTGCCAAGCGACCATCTCATACGAAGATAGCGCTGAATTAATAGATGAAGCGGAACGACTCGTTGCTCATCTTGACGAACATCTAAAAAGAGCATTTTTAACACTCTATGCATACTTAAGAAGAACGCAAAAAAGGAGTCTTGATCATCTTCAGCAAGTTCAAGTGTTTCAGCTTGAACAAACGATGAAAATTGATCTTTACTCAAAGCGAAATCTTGAATTAACAGAAACCATCCGTTCAAAAAGCAAGAAGGGTTCTTTATTATGGCTCTTAGATGAAACAAAAACGGCAATGGGCGGAAGATTGCTGAAGCAATGGATCGATCGTCCGCTCATCCGCCTTTCACAAATCAAAGAACGCCAGGAAATGGTGCAAATTTTGATGGAACATTTCTTTGAGCGAGAGGATCTGCGAGAACGTTTAAAGCAAGTGTATGATCTTGAACGTCTAGCGGGCCGTGTGGCATTTGGAAATGTGAATGCCCGTGATCTCATTCAATTGAAAGAATCTCTCAAGCAAGTGCCGGCTATTAAAGAGCTTGTCCATTCTCTCCCGGAGGAAATGGCAAAATCTAGAGCAAATGACATTGACCCATGCGGTGATTTACTTAATTTATTAGAAGATGCTCTTTATGAGAATCCGCCGATGACGTTAAAAGAAGGCAATTTGATTAAAGACGGCTACAATGCAAAATTAGATGAATATCGTGATGCGAGCCGAAACGGGAAAGACTGGATCGCTCGTCTTGAACAGCAAGAAAGAGAATATACAGGCATTCGATCGTTGAAAGTCGGCTTTAATAAAGTGTTTGGCTACTATATCGAAGTGACCCGTGCCAATACGCATTTATTAGAAGAAGGCCGTTATGAAAGAAAACAAACCCTTGCCAATGCAGAGAGGTATATTACACCTGAATTGAAAGAAAAAGAAGCCCTTATTCTTGAGGCGGAATCAAATATTAGTGAATTGGAATATGAACTATTTTCTGCGCTTCGGGAACAAGTAAAAGCCTATATTCCTAGATTACAGTTGCTCGCAAAACAAATGAGTGAGCTTGATGCGCTGCAATGCTTTGCCACTGTGAGTGAAAAGCGGCGTTATGTTCGCCCTGAATTTTCATCAGATGAAGTGGAAGTCATTGATGGTCGTCATCCTGTTGTTGAAAAAGTGATGGATCATCAAGAGTATGTGCCGAATGACTGCCAAATGGGCAAAGGGAGACAAACCTTGCTCATTACTGGTCCGAATATGTCAGGGAAAAGCACATATATGAGACAAATGGCATTGATCTCGATTCTTGCGCAAATTGGCTGTTTTGTGCCAGCATCAAAGGCAACCCTTCCGATTTTTGATCAAATCTTTACACGCATTGGGGCGGCAGATGATTTGATTTCTGGTCAAAGTACTTTTATGGTAGAGATGCTCGAAGCAAAAAATGCAATGGTACACGCGACAAAGAACAGCTTGATTTTATTTGATGAAATTGGACGGGGGACAAGCACTTATGATGGAATGGCTCTTGCGCAGGCAATCATTGAATTTGTGCATGATCATATTGGTGCCAAAACCCTTTTCTCCACTCATTATCATGAACTGACGGTACTTGAATCCCAATTAAGCGAGCTGAAAAATGTCCACGTACGAGCTGAAGAGCATGAAGGGACAGTTGTTTTCTTACATCAAATCAAAGAAGGAGCAGCGGATAAAAGCTACGGCATCCATGTAGCGCAGCTTGCTGAACTGCCTGATGCGATCATTGATCGAGCCCAGACCATCTTAACGGAGCTTGAGAGCGGATCACATGAAGTCATTCCGCGCGTGTCTAAAGCCCCGAAAAAAGAAATGGCTGAGGAAAAACAGCAGCTTTCTTTCTTTGAAGTGGAAGAAAAACCGCAAACAAAACCTGTGCTGAAAAACAAAGATCAAACAGTGATCGAAGAATTGAAGTCATTTAATTTAATGGATATGACACCGCTTGAAGCGATGACAAAGCTATATGAATTGCAAAAGAAATTATAATGTAAGGTGAGGTGAGCAAGAAATGGCAAAGATTATTCAGTTATCCGATGACCTATCAAATAAAATTGCAGCTGGTGAAGTGGTCGAACGTCCGGCTTCTGTCGTGAAGGAGCTCGTGGAAAATGCGATCGATGCTAGTAGTACTGTCATTGAAATCGATGTAGAAGAAGCAGGACTTTCTTCTATTAGAATTATTGATAATGGGGTGGGAATCGATGCTGAAGATTGTAAGCTCGCCTTTCAGCGTCATGCGACGAGTAAAATCAAAGATGAAAATGATCTGTTTCGTGTCAGGACGCTCGGTTTCAGGGGGGAGGCGCTGCCAAGTATTGCCTCCGTCTCTCACTTAGAAATGAAGACAAGTACCGGTGAAGGTGCTGGAACACACTTAGCTCTCCAAGGCGGGAAGATCATTTCGGAGAAAAAAACCACTGGCCGTCGCGGCACCGAAATTGTGGTCACTAATTTATTTTATAATACGCCAGCCCGTCTAAAATACATGAAAACTGTTCATACGGAGCTTGGCAACATTTCTGATGTTGTGAACCGAATTGCACTTGCTCATCCAGAAGTGTCGATTCGTTTGCGACATCAAGGAAAAGTGCTGCTTCAAACAAATGGAAACGGAGATGTGCGGCATGTGCTTGCGGCCATTTATGGAACGGCAGTGGCCAAAAAAATGCTGCCACTACATGTACAATCACTTGATTTTGAAGTGAAAGGCTATATTTCCTTACCAGAAGTGACAAGGGCATCACGTAATTATATGTCTTCTGTTGTCAACGGCAGATATGTCAAGCATTTCCCGCTGGTGAAAGCCATTCATGAAGGATACCATACACTGCTTCCAATCGGACGCCATCCGATTACATTTATTGAGATGAAGATGGACCCCATTTTAGTCGATGTGAACGTACATCCTTCTAAACTTGAAGTCAGACTAAGTAAAGAGCAGGAACTTCATGAGTTGATCAAACAAGGGATTAAGGACGTCTTTCAAAAGCAACAGCTCATTCCAAGTGCTTCAGTGCCAAAAAAAGCACCAATGCCAGCAGTGAAAAATGAGCAGCAGTCTTTATCTTTTGATTCTAAACAAACAATGAAAAGCCGAATGGAAACACCTGTTTCCTATGAGCCGGACTCACTCGCATCGGCTGTATACGAGACCAGTCAGAACGACACATACGGGGTGCGTGAACCGGAAAGTACGGAAGCGACTTTACCAGCATCGTCTGAAGAAACGTTTGACCATGTATATGTAGAGGAATCTGCAGCTTCGCATGAACAACATGACGAAGTGATACTGGAAGAGAGTGCAGCCCAGCATCAGGCTGAAAGTGAACGTGTCCCTGTGATGTATCCGATTGGACAAATGCACGGAACGTATATTTTGGCTCAAAATGAACGCGGTCTTTATATCATCGATCAGCACGCTGCCCAAGAGCGAATCAAGTATGAGTACTTTCGTGAAAAGGTAGGAGACATTGAACAGGAAGTGCAAGAAATGCTTGTTCCATTAACCTTTCACTACTCAAAAAACGATATGTTGATTATTGAAGAGCATATCGATATTTTAGCAAAAGTAGGGGTCTTCTTAGAGCCATTCGGATCAGGCAGCTATATCGTTCGATCGCATCCGCAGTGGTTTCCTAAAGGGGAAGAGGCTGAACTCATCGAAGAAATCATTCAGCAAGTACTTGATGAAAAGCGTGTGGATATCAAGAAACTGAGAGAAGAAGCGGCGATCATGATGAGCTGTAAAGGCTCGATTAAAGCAAATCGTCATTTGCGTCACGATGAAATCAAAGCCTTATTAGATGAACTTCGCCAAACACAAGACCCATTTACATGTCCGCATGGCCGGCCGATTATGATTCATCATTCCACTTACGAAATGGAAAAAATGTTTAAACGGGTGATGTAGCAGGATTTTAGCTGGTGGGTGAATCGGTTTGCCCACCAATTAATTTTTCAATCCGATAGTCTGTTTCGTGTTGTTGTGATGTGAAGATAAACACCCGCTGTCATGTTGTAAGGATAACCCCCTTTCCTCAAATGGATAGGGGTTTTTGTTATTTGGTTATACGATTAGGTGAAGCGTGATGTGATTTTAAAAAGGAGAGAATATGATGACATTCAAAAAAGCGTTCAATATAGGTTACTTTGTTTTGCTTTTATCTTTTTTTGTCGTATATTTTTTGCTTCCAGTCGATCAACTATTTACCGCAATGATGATCCTAACATTACTATTTGGCGTATATCAATTTGTGATTTTTAAAAAACTAAAAGAGCAAAAATACAATAAAAAACGCCATATATGGGTTTGCCAACTAAATGATGACAGACCATCATGAGATATGGTGTAACAATTATATAAAATGCAGTAAGCACAGCGGCAATAGTTGTGATGAATGAGAAAAAGCGCTCTAAGAGCGCTTTTTTGTTTAGCATCCGCAAGGATTTGGCGGTGTGACGACAACTGGCCGTTTATTAATATCAATCGTATCCTCTGCATAAAATGTGGAACCAATGCTGATCGCACGATTTTCTGCGCGGAACGTATATGTACCTGCAGCAGGAAGTACTTTATGAGAAAGTTGTAATGTATATTGGGAACTTCCGAATAAATCGAAACGAGCTGGAATGCGGACAGTTTTTCCGTTGTTCAAAATGTAACTGTCTTTTAATGCTTTTCCGTTGATAATATCCTTTGTTGTGGCTTGAAAACCTGCTGGTAAAGTAAATTCAACTGCACCAATACTAAGAACAGAATTTGGACGGTAAGTCAGGTCAATGTCAGAAAAAGACCATTCCTGTTTACTTGCTCCTGTGATTTTTGCATAAAGTGCAGCTGGTCGTGCATTTGTTGAAGCTTTGCCTTCCTCTGTTTTAGCCCCTTCAGCTGATGCGGCTAGCGGTACTGAGAGTGCCATGACCAATGTAAGCATCCCCATCATAATGATTGTCCATGTTTTCTTCATTTCTTCCTTCCCCCTTGGTTGATTATAGGTAAATAATAGATGATTACATCCATTATTTACCTATAAGATTACCATATTCATATATGTCATTAAATGGTATTTTATACCCTTATTTTGCTTGTTTTTTAGTAATAACGGGGTAGGAATGCATTTGGTTGGTTCATTCCGTAAGCATTTCCTGTCATATGATGATTTGCCGGCATCATCATCTGCATATCATGATAGCCATATGGCTGGTAGGGAGCCATACCATAATTGCCGTAGTGACCGAAGTGATGGTGATCGTTCATCTGTACATTTGAATAGGGTTCATACTGCTTCATAAAAGGGGAATAGGCTGAATGATGATGCGGATGGTGTCCGCTATAAGCATCTTTTTTACCGGTATGATAATGATTTGGCATATTCATAGCGTCATGCATGTTTGGTGCGATCATATGCTCATGATTGGCTGTATACACATTTTCAAACGTGTGATAGGGATTTCCTTGATGGTAATGGTTGGTTTGGTTATTCATATTGTTCATTTTGTATCTCATCCTTTTTTTCAGGTTGCCATATCTTATGAACTGCACCTGTTTCATGAGCCTATCCATATGAAAGAAAAGAACAACATGCAACAAAAAACCGGCTTTTCAGCCGGGAAAACAAAAGCAGGTGAAGCGTCAAGCACTAAAATGAGAAGCTATGTCTTTTTCTGCGACGCTTCTTACATCTGCTACAGACACTTTTAGGAAAATAATGGGGATCGTAGCTTCTTGACGTATCCCAAAAATCGCTCTCAAACCAATCATCTTTTTTATGATAAGACTTCTTTTTTTCACACGGCTCAATATGGTGATGATCGTCATGCTTTTTATAGCATTTTGAGTGGGAATGTTTGCTCTTGCATTTGCACATTGTCATCCCTCCTAAATGTGACTCAATGCTAGTATATGCAAGAAAGGTGTACGAGGACTGGATGGTGGCGCTCCTTTTGTAAAAAAAGGCTAATTCTTTAAAAACTCAAATAAAAAGAATTGACTAGTGCTAAATTAACATGATAAAATATAAATTTTTATCCTCTGCTGAAATGTGTTATAATGATATTGTGAATACTTTCGGAGGTGGCGGATTTGTTTCAAATAGGTGATAAAATTGTTTATCCAATGCATGGAGCCGGTGTGATTGAAGGAATGGAAGAAAAAGAGATTTTAGGTAAGACGCAGGAATATTTTCTGATTCAAATGCCGAATATGCAGATGATGGTCCCAAAAGGCAGAATCAATCAACTAGGTATACGTCCGGTAGCTGATCAAGCTACGCTGAAAGTTGTGATGAACAATTTTGCAGAAGAAACAAACGACGACACGCTTACTTGGAAGCAAAGATATGATGAAAATCTGAAAAAGCTAAAAACAGGTTCGATTGAAGATGGCGCAGACGTTGTCAAAGATCTGATGAGACGTAATCAGAAAAAAGCCTTAAATTCTAGTGAAAAGAAGATGCTTGAAGATGCACGGGGCATGTTAGTGAGCGAAATTTCACTTGCACAAGGCATGTCGCAAGATGAAGTGCTGACAGCATTAGAGAATGAATTAAGAGTTTAATGCTGGATATACAGAGACTGGCTGTAAACAGAAGGAGATATTCCTTTTGTTTACAGCTTTTTTATTTGAAAAAAGATGAAAATTCCCAATTTTGTAGGTGTTTTTGACTAAAACTAAAATGAGGTCATAGGATTTAGTTTTTACTTACACATGAACCGTTTGAAAGAAGCCGAAAATACCTAGGGCAACATAAAAAAACAGGTAACTTCTCCTGATTCATGAAAAGGAGCCGGACATTCTTTGAATTCTTTTGGCGATTGATAGTAAAATAATGCGATAAGATGACATCGAAGAGAATGAAAAGGAGCGGTGAAATGAAAAGACTACTCATAAGTGGATTCATCTTTCTCATCCTGTGTGCTCTTTTAATGGTGAAATGCAGCCATTCTATCCAAGAAAATAAAGAGCAAAAACAACATCATGAAGAAGTAGAAAAGTATAAGAAAGAGCGAAAAAAAGGGGATCAATATGAAAGTTTTAAACAGCTTATACGGCATGAAAGAGACGGCTATGAGATAGAGTTTCATGAAAAAGGGGGAAGTGACTTACTTGTCTTTTCTCCTCATGGCGGCGAAATTGAACCAGGAACAAGTGAAATTGTAGAAGCATTTGAAAAGAAGTACTCTACGTATTTATTTGAAGGGACAAAACAAGACAACAATCGAGACTTGCATATCACTAGTACAAAATTCGATGAACCGATTTTGGTTCAAATGATTAAAACATATCCCTTTTCTATATCAATCCACGGCTATAAAAGTGATAGAAGACATACACTTGTGGGCGGGACAAACGAAAAAATGCAAGAAGCGGTTGTGCGAGAACTAAAAGACCGGGGCTTCTCCGCAGAGCTCGTGCAAAAAGGCGAGCGCCTCTCTGGAACGGATCCAAACAACATTAATAATCAAAATGCCAGTGGCGAAAGTGTCCAGTTAGAAATTAGTACGGCGCAGAGAAAAGCCTTTTTTGACAACTTTGATACGAGAAAAGGAAAGAAAAAAGCATTTAGTCGCTATGTCAGTGGTTTAAAAGAAGTGCTTAGAGAATTCGACCCTTCTTCGTAGAAAAAGGTTTTGATGGGCAAAAGTACTCTCTTTAAACTTGGTAAAAAAGATAGAAATGTGCAAAATCAACATAAAATATGAAATAAATGACAATTTGCCTTAAAATCATAAATTATGTAAAATAATAGTTATCAGTTTGATATGATAGAATGGGGCTGAAGTGGATGGCACACAAAATACCATCTTCCGAAGTAGGTGTAAAAATCAATCAATGGTACACACATATTTGCAAATTTGAAGTCGATCAGGCAAACGATATGAAGCGCCTTGTTGAAGAAGACATTCATGAGATGGAAGAAGATCAAGATTTATTACTCTATTATTCTCTCATGGATTTTCGCCATCAAATGATGCTTCAGCACTTAACGCCAGTCCATGCAGGGAATGAATCGCTTCAAGCGGTTTCTTTTCCAAAAGAAATTGAAGATGCAGAAGATGAGATGACGGGTTTATTGGGTTATTACTTTCATTTTTTTCATGGAATGTATGCATTTACCCAGCACCGGTATATCGAAGCCATTTCCTATTATAAGCATGCGGAACATCAGCTGATCTTAGTGACAGATGAGATCGAAAAAGCGGAATTTTATTATAAAATTGCTGAAGTATACTATCATATGAAACAAACCTATTTTTCTATGCATTATGCGAAAAAAGCGAGAGACATCTATAAGAAACATCAGCTTTATGGAAAAAGAAGCATTCAATGCGATTTTGTGATGGCAGGTAATTGGATTGATGTAAGTCAGCATCAAAAAGCGCTCCCTTATTTAGAAAAAGCTTTAAAAGTGTGTGAAGCAATGGAAAGAAAAGAATGCACATCTTATTTTAAGGCGATGGCCCTCAATAACTTAGGAACTTGTCATTATAGTATGGGAACCTACCATACAGCGACTGTCTTCTTTGAACAAGCCATTTCACTTTATCAAAAAGATCAAGCTGCAATGATGATCAAATCATTGTTTTCACTGGCTCTTACTTGTTTTAAACTCGAAGATATGGAGCGAGCGAGTGAGGCTATAAAGGAAGGCATGAATCAGGCCTCTATATTGGGAGATGAAATTTATCAATTGAAATTCCAATTTTTACAGGCACTCTATATAGAAACAGACAGCTGGGAACAATTGAGGTCAGCCCTTTTGGGACTACGAAACAAAAAAATGTTTGCTGATTTAGAGGAATTGGCACTTGATGCGGCTAATTATTATAAGGAACGCGACATGTACAAGGAATCTTCCACTTTTTTTGAAATTGTGATCGAAGCGCGTACGCACATTCAAAAAGGAGATGAGATGTATGAGAACGAAGCATAACATGTCAGCTGCTCAAGTAGAAGAAAGACTTCACACATAAAAACAGATAAAACAACACCCTTTACGAAAAACGTAAAGGGCTTTTTTATTTATTCTTGAATTGCTTTTTCTGCGTCGATGGCACCTGCTCCGTAAATCATTGGATCCTCTCCAGACCACTTGCTTGTATTTTCTTTTAATAAAGTTTTGACTTCATCAGGAGTTAAATCTGATGAATGCTCTAATAATAGTGCGCAGATACCGGCACAAATGGGTGTCGCCATCGAAGTGCCAGATAATGTCGTATAAACATCATCGACTCTGCTTGATTTATCTAGTTTATCTAGGAATGATCTTGGTGATCTAAGAGAGACGATATTGACTCCTGGTGCGAGGAGGTCGGGCTTTGTTTCACCATAGACCGTTGGACCTCTGCTCGAAAATGGTGCCACGACATCGTCACTTGATTCGGGCGTATTTCGATCATCATAGGCTCCGACTGTAATGACTTTTTGACTCACGGCAGGGCTGGCGATCGTTTGACTGTTAGGGCCGGAGTTCCCAGCAGCAACGCATACGACAATCCCTTGATCCCAAGCCGCATTGACAGCGCGCACCATCGGATCGTCTTGTTCGTCATCATAACGCTGCGCATCGCCGCCAAGTGACATACTGATAATGTGAATTGGGTCGTCAGGATGGTCTTCGTTGAACTGTATGCACCATTCAACACCTTCTATAATAGTAGAAAGTGATCCAGCGCCTTGTTTATTTAACACTTTTACCCCAATGATATTGGCTTTTGGAGCGGGTCCTTTGTATAAGCCGTCTGAAGCAGCTCCGTCTCCAGCCACATCCCCAGCGCAATGCGTTCCATGACCGTTATCATCATAAGGTTTCGTTTTTTGTTTGACTAAATCTACAAAGTCGCGAATTCTTCCTTCTAAGTCCTGATGTGGGTATACGCCCGTGTCAACGACCGCAACCGTAATGCCTTCGCCAGTTAAGGTCGTGCCATTTCGAACGACTTCATCCGCATGACTTGATTGTGTCGCCACATCCAGCAGTGCATGTACCTGTCTATCTAAATATATTTTGCGAATATGCTTCCCATTCGCTAAGAGTTCCTCTAAAGCAGCAGGGGTAAGATGAGCTGCGCAGCAGTCAATGTGTGAAAAATGTTTTTTGATGTTTGTTTTTCTGCTTTTTTTCAATAGCTGCTTTGTGCTTTGAATACCTGCTTCGACTGCATCTTCTTTAAATTCAATGATGACCCGAAGCTTCTTGCTCTTCTTTAACCTACCTTCAAAAAAACGATGAAGAAAACAAGGTGTCCACTTAAAAGGCTTATAGAGGTGAAGGACGGTCTCTCTTAAAGGTTGATCCAATTTACTAGCATGTGTTCTGACCATTTGTACCATGGAAAATCCAAACATGTGATGCCCTCCATTCTAGCTATCAATTCTCGTACACTCTTACGTTATGAACATGACAGCATCTTCGTTCGGATTCTTGTCCCTTCTTTTGTTCATATTGGCGTCTGACTCATTTCATCCAAAAAGAAAAAGCGTTTACATTTTGTAAAATAATAGAAAAAGGTGGAAATCATATCAAAACTGCCGATGATAGGTGGGAGAGTTCTTCTTAGAGAACCAGTAAAACAGAGGATTCTGCAGAAAAAAGGGGGTTCTAGACAGGGTCAATGCTCATACAAATGTGATTCATTCCAGATGAAAAAAACCAAATCCGCATAAAAAAAAGACGAATTAAAGAAAACAGACTGGGTAGGACTAGGTCATTTTAAACATAACTTCATTTGTTTGTCATACTATTCTAACTCTGTTTTCAATCAGGAAAGGCGTTTCTGTGTATATAAATGCAATTATCTTATTTTTGAGGAATCTCATGATCTAGAGTGTTATGATCAAATTTGAAGAGAAAATGTGGAAAAAATGAAAAGAAATGATGTTTCAATATTAATCATAGAAACGGCTTAGAAATCTGTTAAAGGAGAACGGGAATGAAGAAGTTTTTTGCTTTGCTTCTCCTGCTTGTCATCGGATGGGGCGTCTATTATACCATGCAAGCACAGGAACATGATGAGCCAGTGTCATCAGGTGGAGAAGACGAAAGCGGTTCAAATGATATGTATCGCAATTTTAAAGAACTGGAAGAGAATGAATCAACAGATCATTATCAAATCACATCCAATCCAGTGCCCGGCAGCCGTCTTCTAGTGATGTCGCCTCATGGCGGGAGAATCGAAGGCGGCGTTAGTGAGATTGTCCATTTTTTTGATAACGATTTTTCTACGTACTTATTTGAAGGTTTTAGAGAAAATGCATCAGAACTTCATATTACAAGTACAAACTTCGATGAACCAATCGGAGTCGCACAGGCAAAAGCACATGATTATGTATTAGCTGTTCATGGATATAAAGGGGAGCCGGGAATTGACCACACCCTTGTTGGCGGAACAGACTATGACCGTGCTGAAAAAATTGTGAACTCATTAGAGCGCAACGGTTTTTCTGCTGAACTTGCAGTTGCACACGCAACCCTAAGCGGAACGAGCAATCATAATATTAATAATCTTACAAAAACAGGGCAAAGTGTACAGCTTGAGATTAGTAGAAGTCAACGGGAAGCGTTATTTGACAGTTTCGATTTTCGGCAGCGATCGAGTACAAAAAACGAGACGTTCTACCGGTATGTCAGGGCGATTCGAACGGTGCTGGATGAAGAATATACGTAAGGATGGTGCACATCTTAAGACAGCAAGGTGAATTCTTGTTACACTATAAAAAGTGATAACAAAAGGAGAGACAGATATGGCGCGTCATCATTTTCATCTTCAGGCAAGCTGGCCTGGTCTGCGTAACGATGTGGGGACAATCGAATGTGCACAGTTAAAGACGGAGGTTTCCATTCCAAAAGAAATGGATGGACCGGGTATTGGAACAAATCCAGATGAGATGCTCCTAGGTGCAGCGGCCACATGTTATATCATTACACTTGCAGCCATGATGGAGCGGAGTCAATTAGAGAAAGAGGATCTATCGATGAGCTCTGAGGCAGTTGTCGATGTGACAAACGGTGTGTTTACATATGAGAAAATCATTCACCGTCCTGTCATCATTCTCAAAGAGTCTGCTACTGCACAGGACATAGAACGAGCTCGTAAGCTTGCACATAAAGCTGAAAGCTCATGTATGATCTCTAGAGCTGTGCAAGGGAATGTCCATATTTCTTTAGAAGAAACCATCAAAGCGGGTCATTAAGACAAAAAAGTCATTTTCTCTTGATTAATGGAGAAAATGACTTTTTTTATGACGTCCATTCGGTTTGATCGAATGGTTCTTTCTTTTCTTCCTTTTGTTTTTTGGATTGATTTAAGACAATGACGCCGCATATGACAAGTGCAAGACCAATGAATCCTTTCATATGAATGGTTTCGTTAAATAGTACGAGGCCCACAAGAGCAGTAAGTGCTGTACCGACCCCAGACCAAGTGGCATATGCAGATGACAGCTCAATTGTTTTGAGTGCCAAACTGAGAAAGGTAAAGGCGCACCCAAATCCGATCAGGACCCCCATACTCGGCAGCACCTGTGTAAAACCTTGCGAAAGCTTCAGCATCGTACTGCCAAAAACCTCTGTCAAAATGGCTCCTGTTAAATAAAGCATTCCTTTCATATCACTTCACATCCTTTAAGACATATTTAATAGTACGACCCCTGAAACAAGCATTGCCATTCCAATAAGTGCTTGACGGTTCAAGGTTTCTTTGAAAAAGAGCACGCCAAAAAAAGCCGTGAGGACGGTACCTACCCCAGACCATGTGGCGTAAGACATGCTAAGTGGAATGATATTAAGGGTCAATGACAGCATGTAAAAAGCAAGTGTATAGCCAGCGACAACGACAGCGCTAGGTTTAAAGCGTGTGAAACCATTTGATAGTTTCAGCATCGCTGCCCCAATCGCTTCTGAAAAAATGGCGATAGCCAAAAAAAGATATCCGAGGATCATCATCATCCCTCCTCTAAAATGTGTAAAATCCGATGAAGTAAAAGGGTTTTTTCCTCTCGATTCAATGGTTCAAGCTGAAACATTTCTGAAAACCATATGCCATCACAGGCAAGACGGATCAATTGGCTAAGTGCAGGGTCATTGATTTCCTCGGCTGCTTTTTCTTTAAATTCCGCATAAAAATGACGCCAAGGATTTAATAACGCTTCATCAAATGACATGGTTGCCAGCATACTTGTACATAGCTGTGTGGTGTTTTGCCTATCAAGATCATTTAATGTGGCCAATATATAGGCACGTACATAAGGCGCCTTTTCGTTTTTGTATGTTTCCTGATACGTGTCAAGCTGCTGACGAAAAGAGGCAACCGCATGCTCATTCATTTGCTGGATCAGGTCTTCCTTGCTCGAAAAATGATACAGTAGCCCGGCTTTGGTCATATTTGCATGTTCTGCCACCTGCTGAAGGGTGAGCTGACTCAATCCTTCTTTTAGAATGGTGTGAGCTGCTGCCTCAAAAATTTGTTCTTTTTTCGTTTTAGACATAAAAAAAACACCTACTTTACTGAACGGTCGGTAAAGTAAATGTTAACCTATGAAAAACAAATGTGTCAATCGATTCATTTTATAAGAGGATGTTTTCACTAAATCGTCATAATTAATAATAAGGGTATGGTCCATATGGCGGGTATGGCGGTGGATAAGGATAACCATAGCCATATCCTGGAGCAAGAAGCGACCCAGCTAGAAGCCCTCCAGCAAAACCACCTAAAAATGGCGGTCCAAAAAATCCAGGTCTCCCATAGCCAAAACCAGGGCGCCCAAAACCAAACCCAGGTCTTCCAAAACCAAATCCAGGGCGTCCAAATCCAAAAGGTCTTCTCATCTCATCTTGAACAAACGGTGCGTCAAAATAATTCATAAAAAAAGACTCCTTTCACATAAAATCACTGTAACTGACATCAGTGTATTCGAGTGGCCCACTTGTGTTTGGGTGAATGCCTAAAATAAGGAGGAATGTAAAAAATGGGCCTGTATCCGTCTGATTGGGCTAAATGTCCACCTCATGCTCATGCTTATAAAGCGCGAACGGATGTAACAGAAGAACATTATCATTTAATAGAAGGTATTTCTCAGCCTGTGAATGGAAGCAGTACCGATAGACATACTCATTATTATCGGGGGATCACGTCATTTGAAAGAGGGCATTTTCATAGATATTATGGCGTCACTGGACCTGCTATCCCAAGAGTGGACGGGACGCACTACCATGAAATTGAGGAAGTCACGTTTTCTGCCTATACCGATTCTGTCCCGATTCCATACGGGGGAGTCGTTTACAGTCCAGATGAAGAAAGGCCAACGCATAAGCACCGTTTAAAAGGAAAGACATATGAAGTGGTCGGGAATGAACCACTTGGCTGGTGACGGGAGGTTATAGGAGAGAAAGAGAAGTTATGCTATACTGTAGGCAGTTTGTAAAAGAGAGTGATGTTATGAAAAAACAACCAGTGATTGTATTAGTAGGTCCGACGGCTGTCGGAAAAACAAAGCTGAGCATTGATATAGCGAAAGCATTTAATGGAGAAATTATCAGCGGGGATTCCATGCAGATCTATAAAGGGATGGATATTGGCACAGCGAAAATCACCCCTGAAGAAATGAATGGCGTTCCGCACCATTTAATCGATATTAAACAACCGGATGAATCGTTTTCTACAGCTGAATTTCAGCAGCTTGTCCGCTTAAAAATCAAAGAGATTGCTGCGAGAGGAAAAACGCCCATGATTGTTGGTGGAACTGGGCTATATATTCAGTCTGTTTTATATGATTACACGTTTACTGATGAGAAAAGTGATCCTGCTTTTAGAGAAGAGATGACGCTGTTTGAACAGCAGCATGGACCGATCAAGCTGTATGAAAAGCTAAAAGAAGCCGATCCTGAGGCTGCAAAAGCGATTCATCCGAATAACGTCCGCCGCGTGATCAGGGCGCTTGAAATCATCCATACAACAGGTCAGAAAATGTCTGATATGCAAAACGGGCATCAAGAAATTCCTCTGTATGACACTGCCTTCATTGGGCTGAAAATGGACCGAGAGCTTTTGTACGAGCGCATTCATCAAAGAATTGATATGATGTTAGATGAAGGCTTAATTGAAGAAGTGAGCGCACTTTATCAATCTGGTTTGAAAGATTGTCAGTCTGTTCAAGCGATTGGTTATAAAGAGTTGTATGCCTATTTTCAAGGCAACTGCTCACTTGATGAAGCCATCCAGCAATTAAAACAAAATTCCCGAAGATATGCGAAGCGTCAGTTTACGTGGTTCCGTAATAAAATGGATGTCACCTGGTTTGATATGACACCACCTTGCCACTTTTCGGACAAAAAAGAGGAAATTTTCGCATATATAGCAGGAAAGCTTGGACTTAAAGCGAAACTGTAGTTATCAGAATCAAGGAGGACGAAACATGAAACCGATTAATATTCAGGACCAATTTTTGAATCAGATCCGCAAAGACAATACATTTGTCACAGTATTTTTACTGAATGGCTTTCAGCTTCGCGGTCAAGTAAAGGGATTTGACAATTTCACGGTGCTGCTTGAGACAGAAGGGAAGCAGCAGCTTATTTATAAACATGCGATTTCAACATTTGCACCTCAAAAAAATGTAAATCTTGAATTAGAATAAACACCCGTTTTCACCAATAGCCCCATGCAGCTGCGAATAAACCGGCCGAAACCCGCTACGTTTTTTGTCAGTGCAGAGGGGCTATTTTGCATGCCATGAAACTTTTCTGTCCAAGTTGCGTATAAATCCTTATTGGACATTTAAAAGGGTGAGGGGATTTATATGGAAAATGCAGAGCTTGAATTAAGAAGGATTAGAGTGATCCTTCTTTTGATTGGAATCGTTGTCTTATTTGGATCATGCGCCATCTCGAACATCGAAACGAGACAAGAAAGTTGGCATAACCATTCTGGTGAGCATGATGGGAGCCGTGTTGATGGTCTTTTACCATCATCTGTTGCGCTAAAAAATAATCACATTGCTGTTGTGAAAGATGATGAAGTACATGTATACCGGTTTGATGAAAAAGAAGGAGAGCTGACGCTCATTACGACAAAGTACATAGATGAATGGGATGAAGATGATGGTGATAGTGAAGACTTTGATGAAGAGTAAGCACGTAAATTTACAAATGAATGTGAAGTCGCTACACTATAAACATGCATCAGACATCTAGACAGAAAAGGATGAGTTCATGACACACAAAATTAAAATTAATCATTGGGAACAAACTTGTGAAGATGACTCCTGTTTCGAATATGGAACAAGCGTTTCTGTAAACGGGAAAGAGTTAGTAAGAGAAGCCTCGATCGTCTCTGCGCTTGAAGCGGTGCTGAAAGAATTAGGTGTTGAAGTGGAAATAACAGAAGTGTCAGAAGATTTACAGTGCGATGCCTACAAAAAATAAAACAAAAAGTCTAGTCTACTAAGCGATTTTTTTTCGTGTTATGATAGATTTCGGTTTCAGTTGAATAGGGAGTAGGGCAGTCTATTTTTAGAACCTGCTCTGCTCTATTTATTTGAACGTACGAGTTCGGCTATGAATGTTCGGCCGGGTTGGTTGATTTTTTTCGTTTCGAGCATCTATATATTGTGTTTTGAAAAAACATAGTATACTATATATAGTGAATAACGAAATGATCAACAATACTAAAAACTAGGTCGTGATGGAATTGATTCAAATCGTATTTGATTCAAAAACAGGAAATGTTCAACGCTTTTTGGACAAGACCCCTTTTACAGACAAACGAAAATTGACTGGAGAAGAGTTTTTGGATACGCCGTTTATTCTCGTCACCTTTACGACAGGATTTGGACAAGTCCCTGGTACCACTCAGTCATTTTTAGAGAAAAATGCGCACCTTTTACTAGGTGTAGCGGTGAGTGGGAACAAAGTGTGGGGAGATAACTTTGCCAAAAGCGCCGATACGATTTCTAAACAATATCAAGTTCCTATTTTGCACACCTTTGAACTAAGCGGAACAAAAAGGGATGTTGAATTGTTTACACAGGAGGTAGAAAGAATTGTCACAAAATCAGGTTCCAAAGTGGATACAATTAAATAACGAGATTATGATTCAAAAAGAAGGAAAGTTTCAGTTCGACAAGGACAAAGAAGCTGTACATAGTTATTTCGTAGATTATATTAATCAAAACACGGTCTTCTTTCATAATCTAGAAGAGAAGATTGATTACTTAATAGAAAACGACTACTATGAGGAAGAATTTTTAAGACAATACAGCATGTCAGATATTAAAGAAGTATTTGAAGCTGCATATGCCAAGAAATTTAGATTCCCATCATTTATGAGTGCGTTTAAGTTTTACAATGACTATGCACTGAAAACAAATGACAAAAAGAAAATCCTTGAACGCTATGAAGACCGCATTTCAGTTGTGGCTCTTTTCTTTGCGGGTGGAGACAAAAAGAAAGCACTTGAGTTTGTGGAACTGATGATCAACCAAGAGTATCAGCCAAGTACACCAACATTCTTAAACGCAGGCCGTAAAAGACGTGGTGAGCTGGTGAGCTGCTTCTTGCTTGAAGTGAATGACTCATTAAATGATATTTCAAGAGCCATTGATATTTCCATGCAGCTGTCTAAATTAGGCGGCGGCGTCAGCTTGAACCTTTCAAAGCTTCGTGCGAAAGGTGAAGCGATCAAAGATGTAGAAAATGCGACCAAAGGTGTCGTAGGCGTCATGAAACTTCTTGATAATGCATTCCGATATGCAGATCAAATGGGACAAAGACAAGGTTCAGGCAGTGCGTACTTGAATATTTTCCACAGAGATATTAATGATTTCTTAGATACGAAAAAAATCTCTGCGGATGAAGATGTTCGTGTGAAAACACTATCGATCGGTGTCGTCATCCCAGATAAATTTATCGAGCTTGCTAGAGAAGATAAAACAGCTTACACATTCTATCCTCATACAGTTTATAAAGCTTATGGACAGCATCTTGATGAGATGGATATGGAAGAAATGTATGACGAGCTTGTAGAAAACCCGAAAGTCAAAAAAGAAAAAGTCAATCCGAGAAAACTTCTTGAAAAATTAGCTGTTCTGCGCTCAGAATCAGGCTATCCATATATCATGTTCCAAGATAATGTGAATAGAGAGCACGCACTGAACCATATTTCACGTGTGAAATTCTCAAACCTTTGCTCAGAAGTACTTCAAGCTTCAGAAGTCTCTTCTTACACGGACTATGATCAAGATGATGAGATCGGACTTGATATTTCTTGTAACCTTGGTTCTTTAAATATCATGAACGTGATGAAAAACAAATCCATTGAAAAAACAGTCAAGCTTGCAACGGACTCACTTACACTTGTGTCTGAAACAACAGATATCCGCAATGCACCAGCTGTTAGAAAAGCGAACAAAGCGATGAAGTCAATTGGACTTGGTGCGATGAACCTTCATGGGTATTTAGCTCAAAACCAAATCGCTTATGAAAGTGAAGAAGCAAGAGATTTTGCTAATACGTTCTTTATGATGGTGAACTATTACTCCATTAAGCGTTCAAGTGAGCTTGCAAAAGAAAAAGGGGAAACATTCCATCGTTATGAGGGCTCTGGTTATGCAACAGGTGAGTACTTCAATAAATACGTAGAAAATGATTTCACTCCAAAAACAGAAAAAGCAGCTGCGCTATTTGAAGGCATGCACATTCCAACAAAAGAAGATTGGGCAGCACTCAAAGACTTTGTAGCGGAAAATGGCATGTACCATAGCTATCGATTATGCATTGCACCAACAGGTTCTATTTCGTATGTTCAATCGGCAACAGCGTCTGTGATGCCAATTATGGAACGTATCGAAGAAAGAACATACGGAAACAGCAAAACGTATTATCCAATGCCAGGACTTTCAGCACAAAACTGGTTCTTCTATAAAGAAGCATACGATATGGACATGTTTAAAGTGGTCGATATGATCGCAACCATTCAGCAGCACGTCGATCAAGGAATCAGCTTTACATTATTCCTAAAAGATACGATGACAACGCGTGACTTAAACCGCATCGATCTTTATGCACACCATAAAGGCATTAAGACACTTTATTATGCAAGAACGAAGGATACAGGGCAGGAAGGCTGTCTTTCTTGTGTTGTTTGATTAAAGGAGAGTTTAACGTGACAAAAATTTATGATGCAGCCAACTGGTCAAAACACGAAGACGATTTTACACAAATGTTTTACAACCAAAACGTCAAGCAATTCTGGCTTCCAGAAGAGATTTCCTTAAACGGGGACCTTTTAACATGGAAATATTTAGGTGAAGAAGAGCGAGATACGTACATGAAGGTACTGGCTGGACTGACGTTACTTGATACAGAACAAGGAAATACAGGAATGCCGATAGTGGCTGAACATGTGGACGGTCATCAACGTAAAGCCGTGTTAAACTTTATGGCCATGATGGAAAATGCAGTGCATGCAAAATCATACTCAAATATCTTCATGACGCTTGCACCGACTGAAACGATTAGTGAAGTATTTGAATGGGTCAAGAAAAATAAATTCTTGCAAAAGAAAGCAGATATGATTGTAGGTCTGTACCGTTCCATTCAAAAGGATGACCCGATTTCCTTATTTAAAGCAATGGTTGCTTCAGTGTATTTAGAAAGCTTCCTATTCTATAGCGGCTTTTACTACCCGCTATATTTCTACGGGCAAGGAAAGCTCATGCAAAGTGGTGAAATCATTAACTTGATTTTGCGCGATGAAGCGATTCACGGTGTGTATGTTGGATTGTTAGCACAAGAAATTTACAACAAACAAACACCTGACGTGCAAAAAGAGCTTTATGATTTCTCTATCGATCTGCTTAATGAGCTTTATGAAAATGAACTTCATTACACTGAGGATATTTATGACCAAGTCAATTTATCGCATGATGTGAAAAAGTTCATTCGTTACAATGCCAATAAAGCGTTAATGAACCTTGGATTTGCCCCTTACTTTGAAGAAGAAGAGATCAACCCAATTGTATTGAACGGACTCAATACAAAAACAAAGTCACATGACTTCTTCTCAATGAAAGGGAACGGCTACAAAAAGGCAACAGTTGAGCCGTTAAAAGATGACGATTTCTTCTTTGGAGATGAATCATAAGGAAAGCGTAAAAGTCAAAACGCATCACTCGTTTTGGCTTTTTGCCATTTCTAACAATGTGTTACATACTGGAGGTTACCGAACATGGGAAAAATGGACGAAATTATTTTAGTTGCACCGCGCGCACGCGTGTTCCAAAACGAAACACTTGCGTTTAATGGTGTGAATAGTGAAGAGAAAACAATCAGCACCATTATGAAAGAAATCGAAGAGCACTTCGAGCAAATGCGAAGAGGCGATGCAGAAGAAAATCCTGACTTTAAGCAGCCAATTCCATATGTTGTCATTAAGCGTGAGGACGAAGTGTATGTATATGAAAGACTTCAAGGCGGGGGAGAGACTCGCTTACATCATAAGTTATCTCTTGGCTTTGGGGGTCATATGAATTTCATTGAAGGAAAAAAATTTGCTGAGATTCTAAAAGAAAATACCGATCGTGAACTGGACGAGGAACTTTCGATTCAAGAAGAAGACAAACTTGAGATGAAAACCCTTGGACTCATTAATGATGATGACAATAGTGTCGGCCGTGTGCACATCGGACTGTTATCAGCACTTGAATTATCGCCGGGTGCTCATGTAGAAGTAAAAGAAACAGATCAAATCTCAGGCAAATGGATGAAAGTAACAGATTTGAAAAAGCCTGAGTACTTCGATCGTCTTGAAACATGGTCTCAATTTGTCGTGAACATTTTAGCATAATTGGATAGACAACAAACCGGCTCTAAAGATGACTTGAGCCGGTTTGTTTTTTAGATTATTGAAAAACGAATGCGTCGTGACCGGCCTGCTTTAATCGAGCGACGAGGTCATCTGCATTTTGCTTTGAACGGAAAGCGCCAGCTTGGACTCGGTACATGCCGCTATCCAGTACGACCAGCGCTTCAAATCCTTTGGATCTGAGTGTAGCTGCTAGTTCATCCGCATTGGCTTTGACCTTGAAAGCCCCTGCTTGCACTTTATATAGGTTACTTGCTTTTTTTTTCAATTGAAGGGCTTTTTCTAATCCAGTGGCATGAGCACGAGCGATCCCTTGAAGGAAAGTAGCGTTACGGAGCTTATTTGCATCAGCTACCGTATCAATGAAACCGTTTTCAGTTAAAATGGCAGACATAGAAGTTTCCCGCAGAACGTGGAAGTTCGCCGTTTTCTTGCCGCGGTCGGCAAAATCAACGGAGCGGACAATCTCATCATGAAGGGCATTGCGATACGTGGTGGTTGGTGCTGAAACGCCAGGGTACACATAACTTTCAAAACCTGTGCCTCCGCCAGCATTAATATGAATAGACACGAAATAGTCAGCTCCCCAGCTGTTTGCCGCATTCGTACGCTGGGATAACGTGACGGATTGGTCAATTGAACGACTTAAGCGGACGGAAACCCCATCATATTCACTAATCAACATATCTCTCAGAAAAAGCGCAATTTGCAGTGTGATATTTTTCTCCAAAAGTCCATTAGCAGCAGCTCCAGAATCTGTTCCTCCGTGGCCAGGATCAATAAAAATTTTCACCATCTATTCATCACCTCGTCTTTATTTTATGAGGAAATAGAAAAATTGCCTGTACAAAATGCGGAAATCATCGAGACTCTTTTCTGCACAATTTGGGAAGAAAAGGCGCTATTTTTCTAAGAAAAAACAAATTGTTGGTTTGTCCGCCCGAAATGGATGAATACAATGGAAATAGCACATCATTTCCTGGGAAACCGCACAATCCCCTACAATAACCGGTATCTCGGGTCATTTTGACAGTAAACCGATGCTAGTGCGGGCGATTGTCACGATTACAGCTCCACCCGAATAGATTAAAGAGAGAAGAGCGAGAGGTGAATACGTTGGAGCGAGCTGTCACATATAAAAATAACGGCCAAATCAACATTATACTTAATGGACAGAAGCAAGTATTGGTTGATGCAGATTCAGAGGCAGAATACTTAGAGGCCTTGCAAAAAAATGAGGCCAAACACAGCATCTTACGAGAAATAGAACGAGAAATGAACAGCCTTGTCGGGATGGATGAAATGAAACGAAACATAAAAGAAATTTATGCTTGGATTTTTGTGAATCAAAAAAGACAAGAACAAGGATTAAAGGTAGGAAAACAAGCGCTTCATATGATGTTTAAAGGAAATCCCGGCACAGGGAAAACAACAGTTGCACGGCTTGTCGGGAAGCTTTTCTTTGAAATGAATGTTCTTTCAAAGGGGCACTTAATTGAAGCAGAACGAGGAGATCTGGTTGGAGAGTACATTGGACATACAGCTCAAAAAACAAGAGATTTGATTAAAAAATCACTAGGCGGCATTTTGTTCATCGATGAAGCCTATTCTCTTGCCCGCGGAGGAGAGAAAGATTTCGGGAAAGAAGCCATTGATACCCTTGTAAAACATATGGAGGATAAGCAGCATGAATTCATCCTCATCTTAGCTGGATACTCCAAGGAAATGGATCATTTTCTTTCTCTAAACCCTGGTCTGCAATCGAGATTTCCGATTAATATCAACTTCCCTGATTATACGGTCGATCAGCTGATGGATATTGCAAAACGAATGATGGCCGATCGGGAATATGTCTTTACCCAAGAGGCAGAATGGAAACTGCGAGACTATTTAATGCACATCAAGAGCACAACGAGTCCTGCCAAATTCAGCAACGGCCGTTTTGTGCGAAACACCATTGAAAAAGCGATCCGAACTCAGGCGATGAGGCTGCTTCTTGTGGATCATTATGATAAAAAAGATTTACTTACGATTAAAAGCCATGATCTGCAAATGAAAGAGGATACGCCTTCTTGAAATGGCGTATCCTTTTTGTAAAGAGACAAGAAATTAAACCTTCCGAATGGTGGTATACGTGTGATGTGTTTGGTATGATGGTACTACTGAAACTTAAGTACAGAAAGGAAACAACTGACGTTGAATGAACATGAAATGATCGAAAAAGCGATCCTTGTCGGCTGTCAACTGCCGCATATAACGGATGAACGCTTTCAATATTCTATGGAAGAATTAGCTTCCTTAACAAAAACAGCTGGCGGTGAAGCTGTCAGCATCATGACGCAAAAAAGAAATAGACAGGACAGCGCGACTTACATCGGAAAAGGGAAAGTGGAAGAGCTTGAAGTGCTTTGCGAGGAGTTAGACTGTGACGTTATTATTTTTAACGACGAGCTTTCGCCTAGCCAGTTAAAAGCTTTAGCGACTGCCTTAGATGTGAAAATCATTGACCGTACGCAATTGATTCTAGACATCTTTGCCAAAAGAGCCCGTACAAGAGAGGGGAAGCTGCAAATAGAGCTTGCCCAGCTTCAGTATGCCTTGCCGAGACTGAGTGGACAAGGGATCAGCCTTTCAAGACAAGGTGGCGGAATTGGCGCAAGAGGTCCAGGTGAAACAAAACTTGAAACAGACAGACGTCATATTCGAAACCGCATACACGAAATTCACGGACAACTGTCTGCAGTCAAAGAACATCGCACGAGATACCGGGAACGACGGAAGAAAAATGGCGTATTCCAAATCGCTATTGTCGGGTACACAAATGCCGGGAAATCTACATTGTTTAACCAGTTAACAGAAGCGGATAGCCATGAAGAAGATTTGCTGTTTGCTACACTTGACCCAATGACGCGTAAAATGACACTTGAATCTGGCTACAGTGTGCTGATTTCCGATACAGTTGGTTTTATTCAAGACCTTCCAACCACACTGATTGCAGCATTTCGTTCCACTCTTGAAGAAGTAAAAGAAGCAGACTATTTGCTTCATGTGATCGATTCTTCGAATGAGGATTATGAAGGGCATGAACGAACGGTTCATAAGCTTTTAGAAGAATTAGAAGCTGACCGTATTCCGATGCTGACAGTCTATAACAAAAAAGACCAAATCCGGCCGGATTTTATCCCTTCCTCAAAGCAGCGCCACATTTTAATCAGTGCTAGGCGCGAGGAAGATGTGAAGCGGTTAAAAGCGGATATCATGGCTGAACTGAAAAAAGATTTTTTAAAGCCATATCATGTAAGAATTCCGGCATATGAAGGAAAACTCATATCTGCCTTAAAGTCAGAAACCTTGGTGGAATCACTGGAATTTCAAAAGGAAGCAGAGCTTTATGACATCACTGGATTTAGTGGTGAGGAGCAAACCATATTAGGACAAATCAAGAAGTATATGTTGTAGGAAAGGAATTAAATCACGATGTTTCACACTTTAAAACATGGCACCATTTTAGAAAAAATAGCAGCAGAAGCAGAACAAGACATTTCACAAATACATCAGCAAATTGATCGAAAGAGCGAACAAAATGAGTGGCGGGTTCTTGAAAGCTACCGGAAACATAAAGTCAGTGACTCTCATTTTAACCCGACAACTGGTTATGGCTACGATGATATGGGAAGAGACACGTTAGAAAAGATCTATGCGGATGTATTTGGAGGGGAAAGCGGTCTTGTACGCCCGCAGATCATTTCTGGAACACATGCCATTTCCATCGCCTTATTCGGTGTGCTAAGACCTGGCGATGAATTGATCTACATGACGGGGAAACCTTACGATACCCTAGAAGAGATTGTCGGGATTCGCGGCAAAGAAGGGACAGGCTCATTAAAAGATTTTCAGATCGATTACAAAGCCATTGATTTGCGTCAAGATGGATCTGTCGATTTCGACAAAGTCAAAGAATCTATTTCCCCAAAAACAAAAGTCATCGGGATTCAGCGTTCTAAAGGGTATGCTTCAAGACCATCCTTTACAATAGAAGAAATTGAACAAATGATTTCATTTGTGAAAGACATCAATGAGGACATCATAGTGTTTGTTGACAACTGTTATGGTGAATTTACTGAATTACAAGAGCCGTGTCATGTGGGCGCAGATCTTATGGCAGGTTCTCTCATTAAAAACCCAGGCGGCGGCCTTGCCAAAACGGGCGGCTACATCGTCGGAAAAGAAAAATGGGTAGAAGCTTGCTCTTATCGAATGACATCTCCAGGCATCGGCAGTGAAGCGGGTGCATCGCTGTATGCGCTCCAGGAAATGTATCAAGGATTTTTCTTAGCACCGCATGTTGTTGCACAAAGTTTAAAAGGCGCCGTGTTTACAGCGCGTTTTCTTGAAAAACTCGGGTTCCAAACAAACCCATCGTGGAATGCGAAAAGAACCGACTTGATTCAATCTGTAGAATTTGGAGACCCTAAAAAAATGATTGCATTTTGTCAGGCCATTCAATATGCATCACCGATTAACAGTCATGTCACACCGCATGCGAGCTATATGCCGGGTTACGAGGACGATGTTATTATGGCAGCGGGCACATTTGTCCAAGGAGCCAGCATTGAATTATCAGCCGATGGTCCGATCAGACCGCCGTACACAGCCTATGTTCAGGGCGGTCTCACGTATGCCCATGTGAAAAATGCCATTTGCAGTGCTGTAGATGCCTTATTAGAGCAAGGTTTTATTGAAGTGCCTGCTCGATAAAAAAATCCATGTTAATATTCCTAACATTTCGTTGACACATAATATAACATGACATATAATAAATTTAAGCAAAGAGGAGGAGACAGTTGAGATGAGTGATAACATTCGCCGCTCAATGCCTTTATTCCCAATTGGGATTGTCATGCAGCTAACAGAATTATCTGCAAGACAAATTCGCTATTATGAGGAAAATGGTTTAGTATTTCCAGCTAGAAGTGATGGGAATCGCCGATTATTTTCTTTCCATGATGTTGATAAATTACTAGAAATCAAAAACCTCATCGAACAAGGTGTAAACATGGCAGGAATCAAAAAACTTTTTGCCAAAGCTGAGGCAGAAAATCCATCGTCTGAAACAAAGACAGAGGAGAAAAACACAGCGAAGCACAACTTGACAGATGATGAACTCAGGAAGCTACTGAAGAAGGAACTCATTCAGGCTGGACGTTTCCAACAAGGAACGACCTTTAGGCAGGGGGATATGTCAAGGTTCTTCCGTTAACCAATTAGCAAAAGCATTGCTATACACATTTTACCTTTTGTAGGGGAGGAGTTTTACGAAATGGCAAAGTACACAAGAGAAGATATCGTAAAATTAGTAAATGAGGAAAACGTAAAGTACATCCGTCTGCAATTTACAGACATTCTCGGAACAATTAAAAATGTTGAGATTCCTGTGAGCCAGTTAGAAAAAGCTCTCGATAACAAATGTATGTTTGATGGTTCATCTATTGAAGGGTTTGTACGTATCGAAGAATCAGATATGTACCTATATCCAGATCTAAACACGTTTGTTATTTTCCCTTGGACAGCAGAAAAAGGTAAAGTTGCACGCTTTATTTGTGACATTTATAAGCCAGACGGAACACCATTTGATGGAGACCCTCGTAACAACTTAAAGCGTATCTTAAAGGAAATGGAAGAACTAGGATTTAGTGATTTCAACCTTGGACCTGAGCCAGAATTCTTCTTATTTAAATTAGACGAAAAAGGCGAGCCAACGCTCGAACTAAACGATAAAGGTGGATACTTTGACCTTGCACCAACAGATCTAGGCGAAAACTGCCGCCGTGATATCGTGCTTGAGCTTGAAGAAATGGGCTTTGAAATTGAAGCGTCTCACCACGAAGTAGCACCTGGACAGCATGAAATTGACTTCAAATATGCAGGCGCTATCCGCTCTTGTGATGACATTCAAACGTTCAAACTCGTTGTGAAAACAATTGCGAGAAAGCACGGTCTTCATGCGACATTCATGCCAAAACCATTGTTCGGTGTAAACGGGTCTGGTATGCACTGTAACCTATCATTATTCAAAAATGGCAAAAACGCATTCTTTGATGAAAAAGCAGATTTACAATTAAGCGAGACAGCTAGACACTTTATCGCAGGTATCGTTAAGCACGCAACAAGCTTCACAGCGGTCACAAACCCGACGGTGAACTCTTACAAACGTCTTGTTCCTGGCTATGAAGCACCTTGCTACGTAGCATGGAGTGCACAAAATCGCAGCCCATTGATCCGTATCCCAGCATCACGCGGCATCAGCACACGTGTAGAAGTACGCAGTGTAGACCCATCTGCAAACCCATACCTTGCACTAAGCGTATTACTTGCAGCAGGTCTAGACGGAATCAAAAACAAACTAGACGCACCAGCGCCAATCGACAGAAACATCTATGTCATGGATAAAGAAGAGCGCCTTGAAAACGGCATCGCTGACTTACCTGCAACACTTGCAGAAGCACTTGAGCTGCTCAAGTCAAACGAAGTCATGATCAACGCACTAGGCGATCACTTATTCGAGCACTTCATCGAATCAAAAGAAATCGAATGGGATATGTTTAGAACCCAAGTACACCCATGGGAACGCGATCAGTATATGTCTCAGTATTAATAAAGAAAACCCCTTGGAGCCATTGGCTTCAGGGGGATTTTATTTTTGTGGGTGTTTCTCATATTTCAAAATGAAGAAGCTGCCACCACAATTCACCCACAAAAAATGATGAAAAAATCACTCCATTATCTTGGAGATATACTCTTCATAATTATTCATTGAATCTGTGTCTATTTTTTCTAGTATGATGTCCAAGCCAACGAAGCTGTACCGATGCAGAAAGATGAGAAGCAGCTGCTAATGATTAGATTGCTTTCAAAGTGTGCAAGACGATTCTGACGGGAATGATCAAAAAGATGAGGAAGACGAGGACGGGGCTACATAAGGTGGCACGCAAACGATCAAGACGATTGTTCCTGCTTCTTGAGGTATGCGAAAAGCTAGGATTAAAGAAAGATCGATATTACAAATTGAAAAAGCAAGCAACGTTTAAACTTTCGACAGCACTTGGAATCATCTGAATGCTGTTTTTGTATCTTTATTCCTATTTCATGACAAACTTTGTGTTGGTAAAATTGACCTTGTCAATGAATAGGAAGGAGTGAATTCTGCTGGGCAAGATACTTGATGCAAAAGCACTAACCAGTGTCATGGATACAAGGGCAAAACACTATCAGGAACTCCGCGAACAAATGATCGATTTAAAAAAGGCACTTCATGGTGTTGCCAATCTCGGTGACGACTTCACTGGAAAAGGTGCCGATAACATTAAAAGCTTCTACAAAGAACTCGCCGGAAATGTGGACATGTTTATTAGTTTCATTGATAAACAAAAAGCCTTTCTTGAAGGTGTTTCTGGGACACTTGATGATACAAATTTTGGCGGCGACACTTTTGTAGAAGAACACTTTTTAGACAACGCTGTACATATGGGAATCAAGAATGCCAAAAGCATCGTGAAGGATCAAAAAAAGGCACTCATAACGATTTTTCAAGATATTGACGACCTCATTTCTCTGGAGGTATTTGATAGTAAAACCTTTGACGAAAAGATTGCAGATGCGGAAGATGAACGGAAGAAAACGGTTAAAGATTTAATAGAACTTGATCAAAATCTAAAAGATGAATATGCTTTGTCAGAGACTGAGGAGAAGGCTACAATGGCATTGTACGCAGAAATGATGAATGCGACAAATGACGGAAAATCCATTTCGCCTATGAATTTTGACAAGAAAGCGTATCAAAATAGCGAAATCTACAAGGCAAAAAGCGATATTGAGAAGCAAACTTCTGAATATCTAAAAATAAAAAAAGATCAAGAAGAAGCCCGCAAGATTGCAAAGGAACAAGAAGCACTAGCCAACCGTCCTTGGTATGAAAAAGCCCTTGATTACGGTGGGAATATCGTTAATGAGCTGACAGGCGTGAACGATGCAAAACGTGCCGCAACGGGCGTTGATCCGATCACAGGTGAAGAACTCACCGCAGGACAGCGAGTCGCCGCAGGTGGCATGGCAGCAGCAGGATATATCCCAATCGTCGGATGGGCAGGACGTATTTTCAAAGGCGGAAAAGCCGTCTATAAAACGACTCAAGCCACCTCAGCCGCAGTCAGAGCAGTCGACATCTATAAGACATCACAAAAGACCTTTGATGCCTTAAAAACATCCCAAAAAGGCTTATATGGTCTCACCGCCACCAACGGCTTCAGCGAAGCGATTACTGGTAGAGATATGTTTGGGAATAAGATCTCGAAAGAACAGCAGGAGGCGAGTATGAATGCGGCGCTTGGAATGCTTTTGCCGTTTGGGGCGAAAGGGTTTCATGGAAAGGTGGGAATTCAGGGTGCAGGTGGAGATTCTGCTAGAAGAACTGTAATTAGTCCAGAAATTGAAGCTAAGATTCTAGAAGGACAACGGAAGGTCCCCAAAAATCAGTTAATAGGTGGACATTCGCCTAGAATTAATAATGATAATGAAAAATTTGCAGTTGAAGTATTATCAACAAATGCGGATGGTACAAAAAATGTTGTATTTACAAAACAGTTTTCTGATGGAAATATCTCTAAGATTAAAAAAAGCACGCTCTTTCCTGATTCTTGGAAGGATGAGAAAATTCTCAAAAGTATTACCGACGTTGGAGATACAGCAGCTATTTCATCAAGATTAAGAGATAGAGCAACTTGGCATAGAGCACGTATTGATGGTGTAGAAATTGATGTGATTAAAGTGGGGAAAGATGTAACTAGCGGGTATCCGACAGGTACAGAAAATGCTTTACGCCCATCAGGATTTTAATTTAAATGGAGGTATTAAATGTGTTTAAGGAATTAGATAATCTTTTATCTGCTGATACAACGGTAGATTCGTGGTATGACGACGGGTGTTTGATTGCTAGTGAGATTCTCTCGGATTTTAGCCTGAACGATTGGGAAGAATTATCAAATCAGGTGCGCAATAAGCCAATAGAGTGGCAGCGGAAAATTGCGTATTGTCTGGATAATGAGTGCAATGAATATGAGTTGAAAATTTTAATGGATTTGTTGAATACTAATGATAAAGAACTATTTGAGATCTGTATTGATACATTGAGAAGTTTTCCAATTGAGCAAGGCAAAAAATTGATATTGGAGCATCCTCAAATTTTAGAACGTGTAAATCATTTGTTGGCTACTACTGCGAATACACCAGCAAAATTAGTTCTTCAAGATTTTCTTTCAAAAATAAATTCAAATTAGTTCGTTTTTAATGAGATTATGCAAAAAGACCTTGAATGGCTTAATACCTTTCAAGGTTTTGGTGTTATTGGACTTCAAGCCGAGAAAAAGGGGGGATAAAAAGGGACCTTTTTTCCTAAGTGGATCATCGTATAATAGAGACAAGCAAAACGAACGTGAATATTTTGTCCAGAAGGAAGAACCTGCGGACGCTGATCATTGAGCACTATAAGTGCCTTGATTGGTGTCCGCTTTTTTTATTGGGAGACGCGTCTTTCCCTTATCAATGGCGTATCTGGACTGTTGAGGAATGTGGCCATACGAGAGGGACATTCTGAGCCTGGATAGCAGTTGGTCTGCGGCGGCCGTATCGAGGACAGTTATTCATTTTATGATGATGAACTGTACGTGGCATCATCTCGGAGTGTAGTCATCATTTCAAAATCTATTTAAGCGAATAGCGTAAGGTGGTACTTATTCGGCAAGGAGAGTATGAACATGAAGATCAGAGATTCTTTATCTGTAGACACAACGAAGCAATTAAAGCGCATTGCTCTTGGTTCTAATAAGTGGTTGTTGCGATTCAGAATCACAATGATTACATTTGTGGGCCAAACCTTATTCCTCAACGAAAAGTAGAAGGGAAATGGGTCACAATCAAGACGAATTCACCTAACCTGTTTAACCCAGCAGAGAAAAAGTATGATGAATTCGATATCAAGGAATCACTGGGTAACAAAAAAGGTACGTATCGATTCAAGGTTGATGTAGAGTGCTACGACAAGAATAGTAATCATGTTGAAACTGTTGGTACATTCTACACAAACGAATTTCACGTTAAATAAAACCAATGCACTGAATATCTTAAAATTTCCAAATCAGCTCCGATATAAGTTTAGGAGGTGATTCTTATGAATGAAATTAACGAATCAACAACATTCGGACAGAGTAAATACATACCAAGATATTTGAAACAATTTGGGAAGGATATGCATAAAGCAGATATTAATCAACAAACAGCATTCAAAAAGAGAATTAAAGAGAATCATGATAGTAAAAAAATAAAAATGCTTTTGGGTAGGATTGAAGATATGTTAGATAATCAGAAATCTTCTAATCACTTAACTACAGCCTTTTTTGGAATCGTGTCTTTTGGATTTGCAAGTTTAATGAATTATAGTATTAATCCAATAAAAGAAATACATGAAGCCGGGCCCTATATTCTTATCATAGTTACACTTATTATTGTTCTTTTCTTTTGGGGAAAGACTGTTTTGGATGAAAAAAAAGAACTCAATGAATTGAGTCGTTATAAACGATTATTACAAGAATGTTTAGAAGAATTACCTGAAAAGAAAAGCAAAAGACGTTTCTTAAAATTAACAAATAAGTACCGAACACCTTAGGAGATAGGGTGTTTCTTTATTGGAGGCGATACACCATGAATATCAAAACAATCCCCGTACATAAAATTAACCCTGCACCATATAATCCCCGCATCGATCTGCAGCCAGGAGATCTTGAGAACGATTCACTAAAAAACAATCTATAGACAAATTTAGATACTCTTATCACTAGATTGGAATGAAAGGACAGGTTGCGACTTTCAATGAATTTCTGTACATTTCAGTGAAATTATTGTATTAAATAAGAAAGGGGGAGAAATTATTGAAAAGTATTGTATTAGTTGGAAACGGAATAAATATTCAATTTGGTGGTGTTGAATACACAAATAGAAATATAATAGATAGGGCGATAAAAAATATTGAAGAAGGAAACTTTCCTGAAGATATTTATCCTTATGAAATAAAAGAATATTTTGAAAGACTCTATGCATTTAGTTCGAAAATAATAAGAGGTAAAATTCAAATATATGTAGGGAAAAGGGAAGAAGCAGAATTACGTAATTTTATACAAAGATATAGATTCCATAAAGGGAAACTGAGATACTACCAAATAGGTTTTGAAGACTATTTTATGCTTCATGAGTTTTTTTGTAGGTATAATCATATAACGAATCCAAAAAAATTTAATTTTCAAGAAGCACTTAAATGTTTTTTTCTAGATTCTATATATAATAATGGTGATATTAACAAATTGTTCAATTTATATCCAAAGGGATTAATAAATTGGTTTTCACAGTTTGATGAGATATTTACAACTAATTATGATAAAAATATAGAATTGTTAACAAATATGGAGGTTCACTATTTACATGGTGGTTTCCATATCAGAAAAGACATTTATGATAAAAATAGTTTTAGAAATAAATTATCTGACAGTCCCATTAGAGATTATAAAATTATAGAAGGGTATGATCACCTATACTCGAATGCGCTCTCAACGTATTCAGGTTCACTAAAAGAATTCTCGGGCACTATGAATGATTCAGCGAATAAAGCTATAACTAAATTTGTTCAAGCAATTGATGAAGATCCAAAAAGAATAAATGAATTTGCTCATTTTAAGGAATCAGATAATCAGTTGCTAAGAAACATGTATGAATCAATTATCTTGAAATTAAAGGATAAAAGCCTACAATTTAATGATTATTATCCATTTGATAAATTGAAGGCTAATTCAGGTGTTCTTACTATAATCGGGCTCTCTCCAAATAACGATTCACATATTTTAGATATGATCCTTAATAATAAAGAAATCATAAAAATAGTTTATTATTTTTATGAAGAATTAGAGGGTCAAACGATTGTTAATTATTTTCCTGAAAAAGAAGTTGAACTCAAAAATGTAAATGATTTTTGGGATGAATTTTGTCAACAAAATTAGATAATTAAAAAACAAACTCAAACTTAGTTCAGCAACTCGGAGGTGGGTAAAATGTAATGGCTAGAGCGCGCGATCCAAGAAGAGATGATGCTTTTCGTCTTTGGAAAGAAAGCGATGGAATCCGCTTACTTAAAGACATTGCAGATGAATTGTGTATAACAAGCAGCACCGTCCGTAAATGGAAAGCGAATGATAAATGGGATGAAAATAAAATCTCAAAGGGAGCGCTCCTAAATTAAATAGGAGCGCTCCCTTACGTTCTGGCGCACCTATAGGGAACAAAAACGCCAAAGGAAATAAAGGTGGTAAAGCGGCCACCTGGCAACCAGAATGCAAAAGGTAATAGGGGAGGGGCAGCTCCTAAAGGAAATAAAAATTCTTTACGTCGATTATATGGACGAAACAGAATTTGAAAATATATGAAATTATTTTATTTCCTCATCCATTACTTTCTTATACTTTTCAAATTCAGAATCTTTCATTTCACCGTTCATTTGTAATAGAAAATTCCCTTTTGAATAGGTGTGAGAGAAGAACATAGATCCAGCATTGCCTAACTCATCATAATAGGATTTCGCCTGCTGTAAATCAGTTTCATTTCCAAATTTAAAAATCCTTCCGCCAGCATTTTCACCTAAGGAAGGAACGAGAATTCTTTTTCCTTCTTCTCTTATATTTCCAAACTCTTTTTGTTTAAGATCAGATGGTTTTTCTGCTTCAAGCCCAGCACTTTTAAAAGCTTCAATAATATTGGCTGTCGTGAGCTGTTTTTCATTTGATGCTGCGCTACTGCAAGCTGTTAGCATCATTAAACAAATAAAAATGAATATAGATAATTTCTTCATATTGGATCCTCCTGATTTTTAGGTGCAAAGGAAATTTTACATGAAGTACCTTCTTTTTACTATCGTTTCGACAAAAATAGACAGCGTGAATGACTAAGTAACAAATATTCTTCTTTTATTTTGACTAAATTGTCAAATATACTCAGCAAGATGGTATACTTATGTGCATATTTTACTAGGAGGCATCACCTTGAAATCATTTTGGGAAATAGACGAGAAAGGTTACTATACGTTAAAAAAGATCAACGCAGAAGAAATAGCTAAGGCTGAAAAGAAACTTGGTATCACTTTGCCAGATACATATAAAAAGCTCATATTAGAACAGAATGGTGGTTATACCATTCATAATGCTTTTCCAACCACTCACTCTAATTCATGGGCCGAGGATCATATTCAATTTAATCATCTTTTGGGAATTGCTGAAGATGAAGCAATTATGGATAGTGCCTATTTGATAAAAGAGTGGGAGCTGCCAGAAGGGCTTGTCTTAATTAACGGGGATGGTCACACTTGGGTAACGATGGATTATCGAAAAACGAAAGAGAATCCTGCAATTCATTATTTTGATGTTGAGATGGAAGAAGACTTTAAGTTAGCAGATTCCTTTGATGAATTCATTGAGGGGCTTTATACAGTTGAGTACAGTGTTGACGAGGAAGTAGCAGAGGGTGAATACGAAGAAGAAGAAGAGGAATATATAACTAAAGCAGAACTTGAAGCGATCTTAGAGAAAGAAGCACCTGATCCAGCCGATATTCATCAAATTACTAAATATCCGTTACAAGATTTAGAAGAAGTAGAGTGGTTCTTTAAAAGAATAAAAAGCTATATTGAATCTGTTAAAGATGAAGACGTTCTTTATGAAGTAGCTGCAAGCATTGACACAATCCTTATATTAAGAGTAGATACAATGCCAAGTAACGATATTATAAAAAAGACATTATTTGAAATTGTAGACATTTTTGAAAAAACTGAAATTCCTCAGATAACTGTAACAGCTGGAAATTTCGCTGTTAATATTGATTTTTTAGATTAAGGCAAAATTAGAGCATGTAGAGTGTACTGTATAGGGTGAATTTTCAAAGAGTGAATGAGAACGGATGTTTAATTATCTGTTTTGAATTCATTATAATATAATTTAGATTGACCCCTTCGTGAACCTGGCTGAAACTCAGTCAGGTCTTTTTTATATCAATTTCAAAACAATATTTTGTGAATTTCTTTCTAAAAAATGAAGGTGTTCAATCTAAAAGAAATAAGTATCAAGTCCTTTCTGGCTACTCTCTCTTTTAACCAACTCTTATAATTGCATACCATTCAATTATTATCATATTTGCGGGATACCGAAAATTTCTATTATGAGCAGATTCACTTTACATATGTTGTAAAATGCGTGTTAGAATTATACTAGGGATTTGTTTAGAAGGGGGTAAAGGAATGTCAGGATTAATTGCCTCTCAGGAGGTAGGAAACATGTTAAACACTTGGAATCTTGCGATACAAAAAGGGGATTTATCGGCAGCTATAGAAATGCAAGATGACATAGACAGGGCAATTGATTTAATGGAAGAAAATCAAGATATTCTTTTGTACTATCAACTGTTGAGCTTTAGGCTTAAGCTGAAACTTCAGAATATTAGCAGAAATTTAGATAAGCCATTCTTTCAGCGGAATGCTCCAGACGAAAAAGAAGAAAAAACAAATAAACTCATGTCATATTACTTCTACTTTTATAATGGGATCTATCATGACTACTTACAAGATTATGATAAGGCATTAAGTTACTTCAGAATAGCTGAAAAAAAGTTGGCTTATGTTGATGATGAAATAGAAAAAGCTGAATTTCATTATAAAATCGCAGTTCTATTTTATGATTTGAAAATGACCTTTTTATCAAAATATCATGCACAAATTGCGTGTGACACATTTAATGCGCATGAAACATATATCAAAAGACAGATTAACTGTAGGATGCTACATGCGTTAAACTTAATTGATCAATTTGAATATGATAAAGCAAGAGCTCTTTTTAGTGAAGCTGAGAATATGATCGAAAGTATTAATGACAATCATTTAATCATTCATCTATATTACAATATGGGTTTTCTAGAAAGCAAAAAAGAAAATTTAGAAGAAGCATCAGCACTATTTAGGCGCACGTTGAGTTATAAAGAGATCGAAAATCAAGATTTATTGAAGATGAGATGTTTATATGAACTTTCTAGAATAGAAATCTCCAGTAAAAGTAATGACGCGATTGAATGGATAGATCTAGGCATTTCTTTATCAGAACAAGTCAACCATAACGTTTTTCAAATAAAATTTAAATTGTTAAAAGAACTATTGTATGAAAAAAATCACTCTCAATTGAACAATATAAACAATCTGTGTTTAGAGCTTGAAGAGAAAAGAGTATGGGTTGATTTAGAGGAAATTCTGGTTGATGTGGCGAAATATTTAGAGGGGAGAGGCTTGCTGAAACAATCATTAAATTACTATAAAAGAGCCTTACTCGCAAGCCAGTATGTAGGAAAAGGAGTGAATTAATTGAAGAAGTCGGTTTTTATTACATTTTCACTAGTTGTGGTAGCTCTAGGTACACTTTTCTTTACAAACGGTTTGACTCAACCTCTACATGAAGATGTCCAAACAGTTGCATCAAGAGGTAGCTCTGGAGGTTAATTGGTTAAAAAACGATAAAGTGGATTAAAGCGTCAGACTTCTTATGGTATTCTGGTAAAAGAATATGCCATAAAGGAGTCTTTTTTATATTAATTGCTCCATTTGCTTTGATGGCAGCGTATAGAGATACTAAAAAACAAATGAATTAATTAAGCTTTTTGAAGGAGACTTTCAGTGTCTGTTGGAGGGACTCCGGGTATTACCCAATTTCACTGTATATATTTATGCGAGAGCTGTATAAAGCATGGGATTCTGAAAAACCGAAAAAAATTTATGAAGAATTTCAGGATGTTTTTATGAAGAAAGAGAAGAAAACAATTTGAGGTAAAAACAAATATAGTACATACTTTCAATTTTGTTACTTAAATCCTAAATATGGAACTGACTGTAGAATGTTAAGACTGATTGTTTTATAATTTCACGGTAACATAACTTTCTCTGGATTGTAATTAAAAGTATAAAACGTAAGTGAAAGTATATCGGGGGATTTGGATGATAAAAAAAGAAGTTTTTCAAATAGTTTTGTTTACAGTCCTTTTGGCTATTTTTCTTTATCAAGGTGTACAAAGAGATTTTCCTTTTGAATATCTGATTACATTAGTTACGTGCTATGTTGCTGTAATAGTTTATAGAATTATAAAAGTAATGAAATATAAAAAGGAGCAAAGTACAGTTAAGTAGTTTGAGCTATTTTTGGTTGCGGTGTCCACAATCACTTTTGGGATCAGACGTTTGAGGTCATGGCTCTTTGGCATGTTGACATTAAGAATTATATAATGAACTAAATTTAATTTCGGAGGTGCTTTTATGTGTCTATTCAAGTAGATGATGATGGTGTTTTAGAGATGTGTAATATATATGCCCAAGAAACTCATCACAGAGAAGCATTGATTTTAGGAAACAGGAAGGGTCTATTGGAATTAAAAAATGCGATAGATCAGGCTTTAAAAACCGGTAGTGCTGTTGCAAATTTATACCCATCTGATTTTGAAGGGTATGAAACTTGTATTGCTCTAGTGGATGATGAAAAGCAGTTTAAGAAATTAATTACTCCTTATGTAGAGGAATATACACAAGATGATGATGCGATTGATCCAATTGATATTATTAAAGAGTACGATTCCAAAAAAGAAAAACCTTTATAATAGGGTTTTTCTTTTTTTAGTGGAGTATAGTTTCACCTTTTTTAGCTTTGTGTTTACTTGGTACTGATGCTCTATGAGCATGGTGTATATGGATTTTTGGAGCTGCATGAAAATGCCAGTACCAGTTTGACGATCCTGGTTTTAGTGGTATGACTCCGTTATCAACTGCAAATACTCGTGTTTTCTTTTCCCCTTTTTTATGAAACTCTTTTACAAGACACTCAACTTTTCATTTTCTATTTTTTACATACCAATCGATATGATAGTTCTTCCCGCGGTCATTGCGATTGGTACGAAGAATATTGGTAGTTCAATTTTTATCTTGTGTAATAAAGCTCAAATAGAGTTTGTGTTATTTTAATATTTAATAATTGTTCTTCCTAAATGTTGGCCATTTTTGATGGCTTCAATTGTTTCAGGTAACGTATCGAGAGTAATCTCATTGACTAGAGTCGTTTGGGCGATATTCCATTCGTTTGCTATCTCGTTCCAAATGACTTTGCGTTTATTGATTGGTACATTTACAGAATCGATCCCTAGAAGGTTGATCCCTCTTAAAATAAAAGGTAACACAGTTGTTGTTAATTTAATTCCACCTGCATTCCCGCACATGCTCATGCTTCCACCATAAGAAATTTGAGGTATTATGACAGAAGCCACATCTCCTCCTACGGTATCTAAGACGAAGTCAAATTTTTGCTTGTTTAATGGTTTTTTGAGCTCTCCTAACTCGTTTGCAAAAATGACATCAGTTGCTCCTAAAGATTTTGCAATGTCGACTTGATGATCTTTACGCACTAAAGCATGAATATTTTTATACCCAATTTTAGATAATAATTGTATCGCGATGCTACCAACTCCACCAGTTGAACCTGTAACGAGTATATGAGGTTGATTTTTTGTATTCATCCCATTTTCCTGTAAAGCCATGATCGAAAGAGCGGCTGTAAAGCCTGCTGTTCCAAAAATCATTGCTTCTTTTAAAGTCAAGTTATTTGGCAAAGGAACAATCCAATCCGCAGGTACTCTAGCATATTCAGAAAAACCTCCAGTGTGGCTCATGCCCATAGCGAAACCTGTGACAATCACTTGTTGACCTTCTACGAAACGATGATCTGTTGTATGAACGATCGTTCCACTTAAATCAATTCCGGGAATCATCGGATAGTTACGAATAACACCTCCATTTTTTTGAACAGCCAGCATATCTTTATAATTGATTGAAGAATATGCTACTTTAATTAATACTTCTCCTTCAGATAGATCATTCACACTTACATTTTGAAGATCATAACTAATTTGATCATTTTTTTCTGTCACTAGTATCGCTTTAAATGAATCCACTATTTATCTTCCTCTCTAAAAATATGTTATAACAAAACATTTCTGGTGCAAAAGTATTTCAATTAAAAAACTACCATGATATTATAGGTGAAGTCAATGTGGGGGAGATAAAATGGAATTATCAGAGTGCATAAATTTTTTACTAAGTGTTAGTCAAAATAAAGTGTTTAAGTACTTTAGTAAGCTTTTAGAGGAATGTGATTTGACACCCGCTCAATATGGTGTGTTGAACTGTTTGTGGAGAGAGGGCCAGCTATCTCCTAAACAAATTGGAGAACTTGTGTATTTAGAAGCCTCAACAGTTTCTGGAATTTTAGATAAAATGCAAAAAGCTGACTTAATTGAACGCACAATTGATCCAAAAAATCGAAGAAATATTTTAGTAGAGGCGACTCAAAAATCTTTAGCCATTAGAGAAAAAGTTGAAGCAGCAACAATTGAGCTGAACAATACAGCGCTCCAAAACTTGTCAAATGATGATAAGGTTGTGCTAAAAAAAGCATTGTATACAATTATCAATAACTTTCAATGATGGATTTTTTTAAAACAAGTTACTTATGTATCAAGAGGTAGCTCTGATAGATAATTGGTTAAAAAACGATAAAGTGGATTAAAGTGTCAGGCTCCTTATGGTATTCTAGTAAAAGAATATGCCATAAAAGGAGTCTTTTTTATATGAAAATATTAGATGCTCCATCTTTACTATCAGCTGTAGAACAGAGATCAAAGGCCTATCATGAGCTTCAAGAAGAAATGAAACTTGTGAAAAAAGAAGAAAAAGAAAAAAGAAGAATCAAAGAACTGAAAGAAAAGCTCAATGATCCTTCGTGTCTATCAGAAGCGAAATACTTTGAGATTGTAGATGAGATCGGTTATGAGAATCTCACATATGATCAAAAAATGTATTACAGTCAGCTTCTCCAAATCAAAGCACAGGAAGAAGCATCGGAGGTGTTCATTGATAGTGTAAAAGGTGCTGCAGTGGGTCTATATGATGTGGCAAAAGATACAGTGACCGGAATCTATGATCTTGTCACTGATCCTGGTGGGGCTGTGGAATCAGTCGTAACGGCTGTTTCACATCCAATTGAAACATCGAAAACGATTGGAAAATCGATTTCAGACTCATTCCTAAAAGAGGTCATAGATGGTGATGCGTATTCTCGGTCACACTGGTTCGCCTATGCGACTGGTTCTCTTGCAGAAATTGTCTTTGGTTCTAAAGGGGCAGGAGCCATCACAAAAACAGGGACAACAGCTGCCAAAACAACAATGAAGAAAGGCCTTGAACAAGGAGCAAAATCAATCGGTAACGTCACCATTCCGAATCTATTGCCATACTCACCAAAGTTTCAAATGGCTGGTGGCCCGAAGCTCCCGTACAATGTATTTGACGGAGAAAATCTCAAAAATAAACTTCTCTCCATGGCAAAGCGTCTAGACAACAATTCAGGATACGGTATCTCTCAGACAGGCAGAAGATTACCAGCACCCAAATCACCACCGACCGTTGTCAGTTACGGAGATCACTATGTGCGGTGGAAACGCAAAAAGGTATTAAAACCGAATGTCGTTTATTCAACAAAGCAAGGTTACACCTACACAACAGATCACTACGGACGCATTGTCAAAGTCGAAGCAAGTGATTTAAAATATGGAGAGGTCAAAAGAAATCAATATGCTCAATCCAATTCAGGTAAGCCGGACAGATTACTGGATGATGATGGTGGACATTTAATTGCGTCAATTTTCAAAGGGTCAGGCGATATTGATAATCTTGTTCCAATGAATGGAAATTTAAACAAAGGTGAATGGAAAAAACTTGAGAACACTTGGGCTGATGCTCTTCAAAATGGTGATGAAGTTAAAGTGAAAATAACTCCTAACTATAAGGCTGATTCTCTACGTCCTGAAACTTTTGATATTAAGTATAAAATCGGTGATGATGAATGGGAAATCAGACGATTTGATAATGTGTATGGAGGTAAAAAGTAATGAAAGAAGAAGAACTAGAATATGTATATAAGCTGATAGTTGATGTTGTAGTGGAAACCATACCGGTCAAGTGGAAAAAGGTCTATTTATATGGTGAGGTAGTTGAAGGTTCACAGACTGCTTACTTTTATTTTTTACCTGAAGAAAATGATAGTAAGCCGGTATATAGTCATGAGATAACTGAATTGTTTGAAGTGAGTGAACATGAATACAAAGAAAGGTGGCATCAATTAGTCGACTACATCCAAGAACTTGGGAGAGTGTTTGAACAAAGTGGTCAAGCACCTTGGACAAATTTTACAATGATAATTGATGAAACAGGATATTTAAATATAGAGTTTAATTATGATGACCTTTCGAATACAAACCCTCATGAAAGAAAAACTATTTGGAAATATAATCATCTAGGCATTATACCTAAAAGCAATTCGGGTAAAAAACATTTAGAAAAGTACCTTTCTACTTTGGAGTAAAAATCGTTTTGAGAATATTAAAGAAATACAGACTAGAGAACATAATAAGAGCACTCATTCCAAGCAGAAAGGGTGCTCTTATTCACTCTAGAATTTCTCATTTCACCTATTTAAACCGATAAACCGTCACTTCACAATCGCCAAGAACCTCTTCCATCATCTCTCGAACAATCGTCCAATCGCCGCCTGCCAAGCCGCAGCCGATCCCATAAGGAATGGCGATAGAATGAAGGGGGTTCTCTTCATTTGGATTTGTCACTGTCTGTTTTAGATGTTCAAAGCAGCTGCGTAACGCGTCGTCATCCGTTTGTTTTGTTTTTCTTCCGTATCCAACTTGGGCGAATAAGTTGGCAATGGTTTTTCCGTCGCTCGTTGTGATGAGCTGAACGGAGCTTAATAAATCATCTCCTTGTTCTGCACATAACCGTTTATAGTCTTTATACACATTTGGATATTTGCTTTTGATCTGCTTTGCTAACCCTGCTCCCATGACACCCTTACAATTCACTTGGTGACAGATGATATCTTCTTTTGCCTCTAAGATATTGCCTTCTACCGTTTTGATCATTTCAAGTCATCCCTTTTCAATAAAATGCAAACTTATGTTCTATTATAGCAGTATTGAAGACATTATTTCATTGCAAAATGCGCTTGGGCTTTAAAAAATGGAGTAGTCTATACGATCAAATTGTCAAAAACAGTGCATGTCATCTAAAATAGTGAAAGATAAAGAAGATACAGTAAGGAGAGTCTTATGGATAAAATAGAAACAAATCGTTTAATTCTTAGACCATTTCGTGATGAAGATGCACCTGGAATGTTTGCATACTTATCTCATCCAAGAGTAAATTGTTTTCTGGATGATCAAATCTCTACATTAGAAGAAGCGGTCGCTAAGGTGCAAAAAAGAAAAGCAGATCACTCTTATATGGCGGTTTGTTTAAAAGAAAGTCAGTTGATTATCGGTGAACTGTTTCATTTAAAAGATGAGCCGGATACGTATTCGATTGGCTGGAATTTTCATGCGTCATATGAAGGGAAGGGATATGCCCGTGAAAGTGCAGAAGCTCTCTTGTCGTATCTATTTGTCAATCAAGGAGCAAGACGCTTATATGCATATGTAGAGGATGACAATGATCGATCTCAAACATTATGTGAGCGTTTAGGCATGAGGAAGGAAGGCCTCTTTCTTGAGTTTGTTTCATTTACTACAAATGAAGATGGCACACCTAAATATGAAAATACCTATCAATATGCTTTGCTGAAAAAAGAATGGGAGCAGTTTCATTCTAAATAGTGCTTTGTTTCTTGGTATCCGGATGACAATGAAGTGACAAAATGTGAAATGATCTCATTGTTTTTTTCGCTCGTTACCGGAGCAGAAGAATGGATGATGATATCTGCTGGGTTGACCTTTATTTTGGCAAAGGTGCTGGGCTCTTTTATTCCAATCAGTAGCCCTTTGCAGAATTGAATCAAGTTAATCTTTTAATCGAAAAGAACGACTGTTTTCCTAGAGATCACGCACCTTTTTTATTTTTTCTATTTGTATGGTCTTTTGGCTTTCCGCAAGGGCGTTAATGTACTTCTGTCGTGCTATGAATGGATGGAGCAGAAATGGGCAGGAGAGAGAACCAAATAAAATGTAAGTCTCACGAAAAAACACCCCAATCTGTTATGAAATCAGATCGGGGTGTTTATTATTTTCGCCAAAATGTGGAACAATCTGCTTTGTCTTCAATGTTAAATTCGATGATTTTTTTTAATAGAGGATAGTCAATCGGTAAGCTTTCCTTCATCCGAAACATCTTTTTTCCATGGTCATAACCAGCTTGTACAATATCTGGTGAAAAGTGTTCAATTCCTTTACCTTCTGGTGCGACAGAAATGTGATGTTTTGCGACGCTAAATCCGATAATAAATGTGCCATGATCTGTGAACATGGGCTGATTCCAAGCAATTCTTGGCTCTAATTGAGGGAATGTGTCTGAAATCCATTGTAAGATGTCTTGCGTGCGCTGTTTCAGCTCTGGATTACCGATATTGCTTACATATTCTTCAAAAACCTGCATTGTTTTCATCCTCCATATTCATCAAGCCTCAGACGGGATTCGAACCCGCACTCCTTTCGTAAGCATAGGCTAGGGGGCAACACGCTTCCCTACGGAATTTCACCGACAGGAGTTTCACCTGTCTCAGCTCATTTGCTTTTCGGTGCTTCTGAAACCCTTGCCTTGCGACCCGCTAGCTACAATTGTTTTACGGCGCTCTTCCCTTCTAGAGCTACTGAGGCACGGAAGTTCTTGTTCATATTATATAGAGAAACTTGAAAAATGAAAAGCTATGCTCATCATCTAATCCAATCGCACAAAATAGTCAAAGGCACATATGATAAAAGACCATATAGTTATGTATACAGCATGGAATTGGGCTGATTGAAAGTGACAAACCTATTGATGAGTAAACTAAAAGAGATAAACAATCAAACAAAATTAGAAGGCTTTACTCACAAACGTTCGATGAGTTCTCCCTTTTTGCTCACCATGGAAGATGGGGAACCTTTTTACTCATGGGTGTTTTTTGAAAGAAGTGTGTTTAAGACTTGCTATTTTTCTTTGAGCTCTATCAATGAAAAGCAGAATTGTGTGCTGTTGGAACTTCTTGTACCGTGCTGCAATAGATCAACATGCTGTCAAAAAGTTTTGTATCGATCCAGTTCGAAAATTCTTGTAGATCTTTCTTTTTTATGTGGAATGATTGAAGTAGAGCTTCCTGTATATGATGCGCTTATTTTAAAGAATATAGAATCTCACCACATCTTTCTTTGTTTTTCCACATCGCCCAGTTCGGTGGAAGTATGGCGGAATGGAACAAAATTTCTCAATACGGCAACTGTTGTGTTGCATCATCAAGATCATCAGGATGTACCAGTCGCAATTAGGATTCAAACTGGTACATTTTGTTATGATCTTCTTGTCCAAAAAGGAGAAAGTCGTGCGATTACTGTGAAAGATGTGAAATTCATCTTGAAATCTCCATCAACTGAAAGTGTGCAAGCACGATTAGACATGCAAATCAACATGGTGCAAAGAAGAAAAATAAAGCTTTGAAGCTGTGATAATCGCACAATCTTCAAAGGTAAATGGATCATAGTCTATCAAGACTAGGTTGAAGGAGGGTTAAAATGGCTATTTTAGGCGGATGTAGTAATGAACAAGCGGGCTTTGTAAATGATGCAGTATGCTTCACACTTGATTTAGCAGCAGCAGCTGATGCAGTTGTCGTCTGGACAGATGGAACACCTTATGTCATAAACGGAACCATCATGGTGGAAAACAATGGGATTGTGGCTGTAGCACCTACCGTGGCTTTAGAGGTAAACGGTACAGCTGTTCCTGATTTCACGGTACCGCCAGGAGAGAGTCGATCCATTACGCTCAGTGATCTGAACTCGATTGGGATTTTAGCTACTGGTGGAACCTCGACTGGAAGTATTGTCGTTTCGTTTTCTCTCAATTATCAGTATTAGTGTGTATGTCTTGAAGATTCCACAGTTTGAAAGTAGTGTGAGACATGTGCGCCCAACTTAATATGTGTGGAGGAATAACTGGTCCAACGGGAGTAACTGGCCCAACCGGAGCCACGGGTTCAACGGGAGTAACCGGTCCAACTGGAGTCACGGGTCTAACAGGAGTAACCGGCTCAACGGGAGTAACCGGTCCAACTGGAGTCACGGGTCTAACAGGAGTAACCGGCTCAACGGGAGTAACCGGTCCAACGGGAGTAACCGGCCCAACCGGATCCACGGGTTCAACGGGAGTAACTGGCCCAACCGGATCCACGGGTTCAACGGGAGTAACCGGCTCAACGGGATCCACGGGTCTAACAGGAGTAACCGGCGCAACCGGGGCAACTGGGGCAACGGGTCCAACGGGAGTAACCGGCCCAACTGGAGCCACAGGTCCAACGGGAGTAACCGGCTCAACGGGAGCCACGGGTTCAACAGGAGTAACTGGTCCAACGGGAGCCACGGGTTCAACAGGAGTAACTGGCCCAACCGGATCGACGGGTCCAACGGGAGCCACAGGTCCAACCGGAGTAACCGGTGACACAGGTCCAACCGGTACTAGTTTTACAACTAACTCGATGTACGCATCCAATACGTCGGGAAGTACGGTGCTGGTTGTTTTAGGCGGAACGGCAGTGACGCTGCCTAATAACCAAAGTTTAGATGGATTTACCGTAAGTGGTGGTAATACGGTGTTTACTGTACCTGTTTCAGGGAGATATTTTATCACGTATCAAGTAAATACAAGCGCTGCACTTCTGGCAGGAACAAGGGTGATTAACAACGGAACACCCATAGCAGGGTCTATTTTAACACCTGCTTTATCTACATCTACCTACAATGTATCTCTCATTACAACACTTGCAGCAGGGAATCAAATTTCTCTTCAAATATTCGGTTTAGTCGCAACCGTAGTATTACTTGGCGGGGGATCTGTTGGAGCGGCATTAACCATTATCAGATTGGAATAAATCCAAAAAGCCCAATAAGGGCTTTTTTTCAATTCAACCGTGTCCTTTAATAGAAAAAAGACGGAATTTTTAGTGTATGCATCATTGACTAGGAGAAAGAAACGCAATAACGAAGGAATCGGTTATTGAAGATTCAAGTGATTCATATTAAAATGATGTCAAATGGACTAATTAGCAATTGCTAATAGAAGTTCCATATTTAGTGAAATCATGTGGTGTAGCTGAAGGTGATTGGGGGTGTAGAATGAGCAAAGTTCCTGTGGCGGAATTGGCATCACTATTAAATGACTGGAACATGGAAATCAAAAAAGATCATGCAGATGAGGCAGAACGGCTATTTGCTAAAGCGAAACAAGCAGTAGAGGAAATTGATGATGCTGACATCCTCATGTATTATTCTCTTCTAGAGAAAAGGCATCATATTCTGATGTACAATTTAAGAGGGCAAAAAGGCAATGTTTCAACGAAAAGTATAGAAGGCCATTATGGGAATAAAGATGATGATTTGTCTAATCGCCTTGCTTACTATTTTGATTTTTATGAGGGTGTGTATGAACAGCATCAGGGGAATTATGAGGTTGCATTACAGATGTATCAAAGTGCGGAAAAGCTCTTAGATAAAATTCCAAGTGAAATCGAACGCGCTGATTTCGATTTTAAGGTCGCGTGGCTTTACTATCGCCTGAGTCATATCATGCTTTCATTAAGTTATATTCGCAGGGCTCTACACGTCTATAAACGTCACAAGCACTATGAAAGAAGAACTGCACTTTCATATTCTCTTATCGCAGCCAACCTTACAGAGATTGGCAGGTACGAAGAAGCGCTTGAGAATTATCGTTTGGCGGAAGAGGTGTTGACAAGCGAACAGGATGATTTTATGCTGGCTCAGCATCACCATAATGTGGCCATTTTATATTCATTTTGGAATAAACCGAAAGAATCCATACGACATCTTGAAAAAGCATTGTCTCATCAAGAGTATTATGATTCTGATTTCTTTTTCCATTCTACGTATCTGATCAGCCGGGAACTCTGTGTGATTGGTGAAAAGCAGCGCGCAAGCCAGTATATAGAGGCTGCATATGCACGAATAAAAGATGCTTCTCATGAAGTGTTTCAGCTCAAAATAGGCATCGTACATGATCTTTACTTAACGAATGTGCCACAAAGATTTCAGCAAATTAATGAGAAATTAAGAAAGTTAGAAGAAAAGAATGAATATCATGAAGTGAAAGAGCTTTCTCACTTTGCTGCAAAGTATTGTGAAAAGCAAGCACTTTATGAGCAGTCTGTTTTTTACTTGAATAAAAGTTTAGAAGCGGATTTACATATGAAAAGAATGGGGTTGATATAAGATGAAAACAGGATTAAAAGTATTATTCGTTGTGGGTTTAGCGGTCGCTGCGGCTGTTTTAACTGAAAATGTAGCGGGTTCTTTCGAAGTAGCAGAAAAAATCATTGGTGGTTAATCACCCAATCATATCTCGCCCTTGTTGATGATCATCAGCAAGGGTTTTTTATATGGGTGAAAATAGGCTCTTCTTATTAAACGCTGCAAGAACGTTTAATAAGAAGAATTCGCAACAAAGGGGGTGTGCAAATTTGTTACCTGCTCCATTATTCTAAATAAACATAGGGCAGAGCAACAAGTTAAAAAGGTCACCTTTCTTTGCTTAATTTAATTTTTTGCAGGACTTTTCATTCAAATTTTATGAAATTGGTCTATTGTACATAGAAATTGTTACAAAAGAGGGAACACCGCTCCATTTGTCACGCATATGATGAGATGAAGTGTAAGTTGAAGGCAGGTGATTGTATGGATCCACGGGTGTATGGAGGCTTTCATGGCGGCGGTTTTAGCGGCGGAGCAGTGGGACCTCATATTGGCTTTGGCGGGTATTATGTGAGCCCTGGCGTGTTCTCGGGCTTAGGAGGTTACCCTGGATATGGAGGGTTCGGGACGTTTTCTGGATATTCTCCATATGGCTCCACATTCATTATGGGGCGTCCTCCTGGTTTTTATGTAAGAAGTTATTAATGTTTCATCACAGTGATTGAAATAGCCATCTAAGATTGGCTATTTCAATTGGTGAAAGTGCTTAAATGTAGCTGTGATTACAATAACCCCTAGGATGCAAATAGGCAGCCAAATGATGATAAACGGATCGTACGCATCTGTGTATGCTGCTAAAGCAGCACCTAGGCAGTAAAAGACAATAGATCCAATTCGCAGAAAGCTCACATGCTGAATAGGGGCTTTTCTTTTTTCCCGATTTGATAAGCGCTGCGCCAAATCTTCAAATAAGTTAGCAAGTGTACTCGTTAAAACTGTTGTAGAAATGCCAGCGACATTTAATTTGCGTGCGGCCGCCGTTTGCATGCCCATCGCCATACTTAAAAGGATAATCAGCATAAAATAAGCACCTTGCGTATAAGGGAAAATGGTCATAAGAGCAAATAGAAGCAAGATGATGACTTCTATGATAAAGATGCGTGTAACGGCTTTTGGCCAAAATGTTTTTTCTTGTTTTCCACCTATGACAACAGCTAGTAAAACACCTAGAACAAATCCGCTAAGTGCCGTGATGGAATGAAGAGCGGTTAACTGCAATGAACTGCCTGCTGCAATGCCAAGCAGTACAATATTTCCCGTCATATTTGCTGTAAACACATGCCCTAGGCTTAAATAGCCAATAACATCCACTATTCCTGCGGTAAGACATAAGAACATCAGGGCAATGTTTCGTATTGAGTGTGCGGTCAAAATGGTCATCCCTTTCTTCCTCTCTAATGAATAAGTGTAACGCTTAATGACCGCGTATGTCCATTTTATGAGCTGGTAACATGTCCTGCAGCTGATATAAAACTTGTCGAAAAGAATCATCATTCACATGGTACCTCATTTGACGGAATGGATCGCCTTTTTCCTTTAGACGTTTCATAACAGCCGGCATCGTAAATAAAGAAGGATGACATTCTTCGCTATTTAATTCTTCCCATTCAATCGGTGTTGCAACAAGTCCAAGCTCGTTTCCTCTCGGGGAATACGGGGCGATGATTGTTTTTCCAGCATCATGTTGAAGGTAGTCTAAATATAAACGGTTGCCGCGGTTTTTCTTTAGACGCTCTAGCGTAAACAGCTCGGGTGCTTGTTCGCATAAAAATTGGCAGATGAACGCAGTGAATTGTCTAGTTTGTTCATATGTGAAGGCATTTTTCTTCAATGGGATATAAACTTGCAGCCCTTTCCCACCACTTGTTTTAATAAATGCGGTGAGAAAGAGTCCATCTAAAATGACCTTGATTCGTTTGGCTGCTTCTATTGCTAGGTGAAACTCTTTAACAGAAGGCGGATCTAAATCAAATACAATTTCTACAGGCCGATCTGTATCTCTCGTTTCAAAAGGAATATGAAATTCCATCGCCAGCTGGTTACCTAGCCAAAGCAACGTGTTAGGATCATTACAGATTGTGTAAGAAATATCGTGCGCTTGATCTGTCTCAACAAAATCAGGCGCATAATCGGGCGTTGCCTTTTGATAAAAAGATTCTCCACCAGTGCCGTGAGGAAAGCGTATTAACGTAAGACGTCTTTCACGTAAAAAGGGTAATAAATAGGAAGCGGTTTGCCTCAAATAAAGTAAGTAATCTGCCTTTGTGATATGAAGGGCAGGTACAACCGGTTTCTCTGGGTGGGTGATATCAATCATAGCTGGGAGTGGATAAAGCTGTTTGAGCATGTGTTGAAAGGTACACGTTGCTGGATCTGCATCGAATAAAAACGAAGAAAACCGGGGCTCTCGTAAGGCTGATCCATCAAAAGAGATACAGGCAATCTTTGCGACAATGGATGGTGGGATTTCATAATGTGATGCTTCAGTCATTTGACCTTTGGTTAGAAATAAGGTGCGCAGGGTTTGTTCTTCTTCTTTAGAAAAACCATGCTTAAATTGGACAACCTCTATGAGATTCGTTTCTTGATAAAGACATCCTTGAAAATAGCCATTGTCTTTATCAAAACGAGTCACGATGACAGATACATACCGCCAATTTTTGATTTTGAGCCATTCTTTCGAGCGGGTATGCTCCTGCCATTTACTCATCTTCTTTTTAGCAACTAATCCTTCCGCTAAATAGGTCAGCATGATTTTTTTCATGTCATCAGGGCTGCTATCGGTTTGGATGATTTGAAGAAGAGAGGGGTGATTCAGCTGAACGGAGGGAGGAAGATTTGCAGCTTGGAACACCTCATGCAGCTCAGCTTTTCTTTCAATCAGCGGTAAATCAACCAGGGATTTCCCTTTAAATCTCAATAGATCAAATGCAATGAAATGACATGGAAACCGCTTAGCCTGGCGTTGAATGGTTTCTTTGTTTTTCAGGCGGCCTCTTTGCTGAACCTTTGTAAAGTCGCTTTCTTGTTCACTCAGTAAAAAGACCAATTCTCCATCTAGGGTCAGCGGTAAAAAAGGTGCAAGCTGCTTTGTTAGTTGCTGGCACTGATCAATGACTTCAGGAAATTGTTTGTTTAATCGTTTTCCCGCTCTGCTCTCTAAATGGATGGCGTCTTTTTCCCATATAAGAATGGCCCTGAAGCCATCATATTTTAATTCATACAGCCAGTCTGCTCCAACAGGAATATCATGTGCAGACGTTAAACGCATCGGATTCATTGTGTTTTTCACTTCCTTACATCATGTGTTCTTAGAGTGGGATGAAATTTTCATAAACATACATAACTCTGCTGAAAACATTACATAGTAAGGAGAAAAGAACGGAGGCGTTACGATGCATACAGTATGGAAGGGCGGCATTAGCTTTGGACTGGTGAATATTCCAGTCAAGCTGTTTACCGCTACAGAAAACAAAGATATTAAATTAAGACAGCTTCATAAGGAATGCCATACGCCGATTAACTACAAAAAGGTTTGTGCTAACTGCGGCGAGGAGGTAGCGCCAGAGCAAATTGTAAAAGCGTACGAGTATGCCAAAAATAAATTCATTGAATTGGATGAGGAAGAACTCGAAAGGCTGAGAAAAGAAAATGAAGAAAAAGCCGTCGAAATTATTGATTTTGTGAAGATAGAAGAAATCGACCCCATCTATTATGAAAGAAGTTATTTTCTATCTCCAGATACCGGCGGAGCAAAGGCTTATTCATTATTAAGAAAAGCGTTACAAGAATCAGGGAAAATCGGTGTAGCCAAGATCATGATTCGCTCAAAGGAGCAATTAGCGATTGTTAGGTGCTACGAACATATTTTACTAATGGAAACCATTCATTTCCCTGACGAAATTAGGCAAGTATCAGACGTCCCCAATATCCCGCAAGAGGAAAACATCGTGAAGAAAGAGTTAGATACAGCACTCCTTTTAATTGAGCAGCTGACCACCACATTCGATCCAGCCGCTTATCGCGATGAATACAGAGAGCAGCTGATGAATGTCATTGGAGACAAAATTTCTGGAGAACATACCGTTCAACCAGCAACGACAGGTAAAAAAGAGGCTTCATCCAATGTCACTGATTTGATGGCCGCTTTGCAGGCTTCTATCGATCGATCAAAACCGGCAAAAACGAAAAAAGCAGCACCTAAGAAAAGAAAAGCACCCGCTAAAAAAGAAAAGAATGCATAAAGAAAAGACCGCTCGCCAAAGGGCGGTCTTATTTTGGCTTCACCACATCCTGAATCGTCCCGTCTGTTCTGTGGATGACAACTGCTGTTCCTTTTTTAGATGAAATCTCTTTCGCGCGGTCGATGGCTTCCTGTTTCGTTTCTTTTACCTCACTTGCACGCTTCGCTTTTTCAGTTTGAACCGCCCAGCCTTCATCATGTTTCACGACATGCTGCGCATGATCCATGAGCTCAGGTCGTGCAGAGCTGCTTTTCTTAGAAGGAGTCACAGAACCATGAGAGTGAAAGTCCTCCATTTCTTTTTCCGTCGCATTCTTTTTCCACTCTTTCGCTTGATTGATCGCAATTGGAATCGCTCTACCTTCTTCATAGCCTTCCTGCACCATTTTGTTGGCAATCTCAAGTGCTTTTTTTCGAATGACTTTGTCTAGTGATTGGAATGAAGCTGGATAATCTTCCATTGTCCAAGGCATATTGAACGCTCCTTTCTTTTATTTGAACACCTTCCCCCATATGCAATGGATCAAACATTTAACCATCTCAATCCAATGGCTTGGTTGAAATACATCGTTTTGCTGAGGAAGAATGTTTTCAATTCCTGCACAATAGAAGATAGTAAAGGAGTGATTGAAATGATGATGAAAGGCTTGTATGAAGCACATTTACCTGTGAGTGATTTGAAGGCATCCATTTCTTTTTATGAAAAATTGGAATTAACACTTGCTCATGAAAATGAACGAGTGGCCTTTCTATGGATTGAGAAAGGAAAGAGCTGGCTTGGCTTATGGAAGGCTGATATATCCACTATTCCATATCATCCAGCGACGCGACATGTAGCCTTCCAAATGGAAACATCCAGTATTGACCAGATCAAAGAATGGCTGATAGAAAAAGGGATCAGCATTCATCCGATGTTTGGTTTTTCGGAAGAGCAGCAGCCTTTAGTTCTTGATAATCCACCACAATTTCATGCCGCGATTTACTTTCTTGACCCAGATGGCAATTTGCTTGAATGCATAGCACCGCTTGAAATTGATGCAGGAGAACATCATGAGATGATGACATTTGAAGATTGGGAAAGAAAGAAACATCCGTTTATTGATTGACAAATGCATTCATTGTAACTATATTGATTACAACGGTGGTGAAGGAATGTGAAACAAATTAGCAGCAGGTATACCATTGCTGTTCATATCTTGTCATTTATTGCGGGTGTTTCAAAAGAGTGCACAGGGGATTTTATTGCAGAAAGTGTCAATTCAAATCCAGTCATTATCAGAAAAATGATGGCTATGCTCAAAAAGGCGGATCTCATTGAGATTCGCCGAGGAGTTGGCGGTGCTTCCTTAAAAAGGCCGGCAGAGGACATTACTCTACTAGATGTGTACCGGGCTGTGGATGTAAGCGCAGATGAAGAGTTATTTAACTTTCATCAACCAGTCATTGCATGTCCAATTGGTCAAGCCATGGATACGAGACTGCGGCAAGAACTTAAAGAAGCACAGTCCGCACTTGAGCATCATCTTAAACAAGTGACAATTAAGCAATTATTAATCGAGGCGGAGTAGAAAAAGCTCATACATAGAGCTTTTTTTACCCCTTCGTTGTAACCATTTTGATTATAACGAATGATCTGATGCAAGAAACCAGCTGCTTCATACATGAAACATCACCGTTGAACGAAAAATGAGGAGGTCAAATCAATGACATTATTAGTGACAGGTGCAACAGGACAACTTGGATCGCTCGTCGTCAAACATTTGCTCGCAAAAGTACCAGCTGAACAATTGGCGGTCAGTGTTCGAGATCCGCAAAAAGCAGTCCATCTAAAGGAAGCTGGGGTGGATGTGCGCAAGGGAGACTTCACACAGCCGGATACACTTCAATCAGCGTTTCAAGGGATTGATCGCCTTTTGATCATTTCGTCTGGGGATGGAGACCGCGTGAAGCAGCATATCAATGCCATCCAAGCAGCGAAAGCAGCAAATGTGTCATTTATTGCTTATACAAGTGTTGTCAATGCAAGAGAAAGTCAGCTTAACCTAGCACATGACCATGCAAAAACAGAAGAAGCAATTTTGGCCTCTGGCATACCTCATGTTTTTCTAAGAAACAATTGGTATGTGGAAAATGAAAAAGATACGATTCTGGCATCAGTGAACGGAGCGCCGTTTATCAGCCCAATTGGTGAAGGTAAAGTCGGCTGGGCAACAAGAAATGACTATGCAGAAGCAGCAGCAAATGCGTTAACACTGCCGGCACATGATCAGGAAATCTATGAATTGTCAGGACCGCTTCGCACACACACTGAACTTGCACAAATGGTCAGCAAAGTGAGCGGGAAAGAAATCAAAGTAGAGCACATGGATGTAGATACATTTGGAGAATTTTTAGCGTCAAATGGTGTACCGAAAGAAGCTGTTCCATTTGTCAAAGCGATGCAAAGCGGAATTCGCGATGGGGCATTAGCAGTCGAAAGCCATGATTTCGAAAAACTATTAGGCCGCTCTTTAACACCTATTGAAGATAGAATACGAGAAATGATGTCAAACTAAACATGTAAAAACGCCCTGTAAAAGGGCGTTTTTTTCATGTACCTTCACAAGCATGATGTCCAAATTTTAGACAAATCCGTTCGTTGAAATTTCAGAAATTTGGGATTAAAATGAAATGAAAGTCTATTATTTAGTCGTCAGATGACCAGATATAAATCAAGGTGCAGTAAAAGAAAGGAAGTTCGCCGATGAGAGTCAGTTTATTTGTCACCTGTTTAATTGACACGATGCAGCCACATGTAGGAAAGGCGACTGTTGAGGTGTTAGAGCGGCTTGGTGTTGAAGTGGAATTCCCTGAAGCACAAGTGTGCTGCGGGCAGCCCGCCTTTAACAGCGGCTATACAAAAGAAACAATCAAAGCGGCCAAAAATATGATGAAAGCCTTTGAATCAGCTGAATATGTCGTCACACCATCAGGTTCTTGTAAGGCCATGTTTTTAGAATATCCGCACCTTTTTAAAGAAGACCGAGCGTGGTTCGCCCGTGCTCAGGCACTTGCTGAGAAAACATATGAATTAACGGAATTTATTGTTGATATATTACATGTAACAGATGTAGGTGCGAGTTTGAAAGGAAAAGCCACCTATCATACCTCCTGCCATATGACGAGACTGCTTAGAATTAAGGAAGCGCCTTTCACACTGTTGTCAAATGTCAAAGATTTGGTGATGGAACCATTGCCTCGCGCTGAAAATTGCTGCGGATTTGGAGGAACTTTTTCAATCAAAATGACACCCATTTCTGAGCAGATGGTCGATGAAAAAGTACAAAGCATAGAGGAGACAGGCGCTGAATATATCATTGGTGCTGACTGTGGATGTCTGCTGAATATCGGAGGAAGACTGAATCGTCTTCATAAGCCAGTCAAAGTGATGCATATCGCAGAAGTGTTGAATAGCCGCTTAAGCTAAGAGGGGGAACGGCACATGAGTATGAAAATTGGAGAGAAGGCTTTTAAAGAGCGGATCGGCGAAGGATTAGAAGACGCTGTGATGAGAGGAGCTGTTTCTTCGGCACAGGAGCGTCTGTATAAAAGGCGGATGACTGCAAGTGAAGAGCTTGGAAACTGGGAAAAGTGGCGTGAACTTGGAGAGGACATCAGGCAGCATACACTGGCCCATCTTGATGACTATTTATATCAATTAAGTGAGAGCGTGAGTAGACGTGGAGGTCATGTGTTTTTTGCAAAAACAAAGGAAGAGGCATCGGCGTACATTCAAGATGTAGCACAAAAAAAAGCAGCAAAAAAGATCGTGAAATCAAAATCAATGGTCACAGAAGAAATTGAAATGAATCAAGCGCTAGAAGAGATTGGCTGCGAGGTAGTTGAAAGCGATCTTGGAGAATATATTCTTCAAGTTGATGACCATGAACCACCTTCACATATCGTGGCACCAGCCCTTCATATGACGAAAGAACAAATACGGGAAGTTTTTCACGAAAAGCTTGGATATGATATGTCAGAGACTCCTGAAGAAATGACCAAATTTGTAAGAGCTTTGTTACGAGAAAAATTTCTTGAAGCAGATATTGGTGTGACGGGCTGTAACTTTGCTGTGGCTGACACAGGATCGATTTGTCTTGTGACGAATGAAGGGAATGCGGATCTTGTCACGTCTATTCCAAAGACACATATCGCAGTCATGGGGATGGAGCGGCTTGTACCAACGATGGAGGAGCTCGATGTCCTTGTCGGTCTATTGTGCAGAAGCGCAGTCGGTCAAAAGTTAACAAGCTATATCTCTGTCGTGGGGCCAAAAGGAGAAGAAGAAGTTGATGGGCCAGAAGAGTTCCATTTGGTCATTGTGGATAACGGACGGTCAAACATATTAGGGACGGAATTTCAGCCAGTTTTGCAATGTATTCGGTGTGCAGCCTGTATCAATGTGTGCCCCGTTTATCGGCATGTTGGCGGTCATTCGTACGGATCAATTTACCCGGGTCCGATTGGTGCTGTTCTTTCGCCGCTACTTGGAGGATATGACGACTACCAAGAGCTTCCTTTCGCCTCAAGTTTGTGCGCAGCCTGTACAGATGCTTGTCCAGTGAAAATTCCACTTCACGAATTATTAATCAAACATCGACAAGTCATCGTTGAAAAAGAGGGGAGAGCGCCTAAAGCGGAAATGATGGCAATGAAAATGTTCGGAATGGGCGCATCCACTCCTAGAATGTATCGATTTGGAACAAAAGCAGCCCCTGTGCTCTTGAAACGTATGGCTTCAAACGGACAGATTTCAAAAGGTGCGGGTCCTTTAAAGAATTGGACAGAAATTCGTGACCTCCCAGCGCCAAGCAAAGAAAGGTTTCGGGATTGGTTTAAAAAGAAACAAAAGGAGGAGCGGCAATGAAAGGAACCATTTCTCATCGAGATCCATTTTTAGCACATATCCAGCAACAATTAGGCAAAAGCTCCTCCAAGCCTGCATCTATTCGGCGTCCGGTTTGGAAGCATCGAGTCAATTGGGAAACAAATGAAGGTCTGTCGAAAGAAGAATTGGTAGAGCAATTGAAGGTGCAATGTCAGCAAATTTATACGAAAGTGGTAGAAACAACGCCAAAAGAAGCACCCTCAACGTTACGATTATTGATGAAAGAGTATGGAGAAGGTCCTGTGATGACTTCGAGCGATAGACGTTTTGCACAATATGAATGTCATCCTATGTTTCAAGCCTTGCGGAAAGAAGGAATCTCAGTCACTAGCTGGAATGCAGATACATCAAGAGAAGAAAATATAAGGCAGGCAGAACAAGCGAAATATGCAGTGGTATTCAGTGATTACACACTTGCAGAATCCGGAACGGTTGTTCTTTCCTCCCATCAAGGTCAAGGGAGAGCACTTCATTTTTTACCGATGATGTATATCGTATGTATTGAAAAAAGCACAATTGTCCCGCGGATGATTCATGCTGCTTCAGCTCTTCATCGCTTAGTAGAAGAAGGAGAGCAGACGAAAGGCGCTATTCATTTTATATCAGGTCCAAGTAATTCTGCCGATATTGAAATGAATTTAGTAGTTGGTGTTCATGGGCCGGTGCAGGCTGTGTATGTATTAATAGATGATGAATGAGGCTTTCGTGAAGAAAGCCTTTTTTATGTAAACATTCTTAAAATTCATCTTGCCTCTAGGCGAATAGTCATAGTAAGATGACGTCATACAAGATGAGAAGCTCATCTACTGCTGATGTAAAGGAAGCTGCTAATGGAAATGAAGACAAATGCTCCAAAGAAGTCGATTGCGGTGCCGCTTGTGATCTCCATCATTGCGATTTCGTTTTCGGCCATTATTGTGAAGTGGTCAAGTGCGCCTGCTGCTATTTTAAGTATGTATCGAATGATATTTGCGGCGGTTTTGATGCTTCCGTTTATTCTGCCGCGTCAAAAAGAGTTTGTCTCGTTAAAGCGGAGAGACTGGTTTTTCTTATGTATGTCAGGTTTCTTTTTAGGGCTCCATTTTGTTTTGTGGTTCGGCTCATTGAAGCTCACCACAGTGGCGAGCTCTACAATCATCATTGCACTTCAGCCGATGGTGTCATTATTAGGCGGATTTCTCATTTTTCGTGAACGAACAACGAAGTCAGCCATTTTCACAATGTGTGCGGCGATTGTTGGTGCGCTCATGATCGGATGGGGGGATATCGGACATAGCCAAGACGCCATTATAGGAGACATTTTATCCTTTTTCAGTGTAATCGCTGTTGTTTGTTATTTATTAATCGGTCAACAAGCTGTGAGAAAGATATCTCATTGGATTTATAGTTTTTGTGTATTTGGTTTTGCCGGCCTTTTTTTAATTTTATTTAACCTTATACAGCAAACGCCTTTTGTAGGCTATTCGGGTAAAGAATGGGGGATTTTTTTACTGCTCGCCATTATCCCTACCATGTCCCATGTCATTAACAACTGGCTGTTAACCTATGTGAATGCGACAACTATTTCAATGAGTATTCTAGGAGAACCTGTTGGGGCAACGATACTCGCTGTTTTACTGCTTGGAGAGAAAGTCACGCTGCTGCAAATGTTCGGTGGTCTTCTTGTCCTTTTAGGTGTCTTTTTCTTTTTGATGCAGCAGCGACAAGGGATCGTAATGAAAACACAAAAATCCGGCTAACTCCCGGATTTTTACTCTTTTAAATGATTTTTTTCAACCACTCTGTTTAATCTAGCCTCTACTTTCTTTAATTCCACTTGTTTTCTTCTTATCATTCGAATGGCAATCACAATGATGGTCACGATCAATGCGATGAATAGAAGAGAAAATACTTGGAATACGATATCCCCAACATTGAATGCAGCACTCTCTTCATTAGACATATGTAACCCCTCCTTTCGATATCTATATATTACCATATTCAATAAAAGATTGAGATTTATCCATAATTTATCTATAATAGGTAAAATATCACTCATTAAAGGAGAACCATTATGAGAACTTTAGTCCTTTTACGAGGTCTCCCAGGTGCAGGTAAATCAACTTGGATCAAAGAACAAGGGTTAGAACCATATACATTATCAGCGGATCAGATCCGTCTGTTAACCCAGCCTCCGCAGTTATCAGTCAATGGGAAGCCGGAAATTTCAAGCAAACATGATCATAAAGTCTGGTCTTTATTATTTGAACTCCTCACAGCCCGAATGGAACGAGGAGACTTTACTGTCATTGATGCAACACATGTCACAAGTAAGTCCATTTCGCAGTATAAATCATTAGCTACTTCATATCGCTATAGAGTGTATGTCGTCGATTTTACGCAAGTGCCTCTTGAAACATCCCTGCTGCAAAATCGCGGTCGAGAGCCGCACAAAGTAGTGAAGGAATCTGTGTTATATCAAATGAATGAACGGTTAAAGACAGAGAAGGTGCCTTCATGGGTAACCGTTTTGACGCCTGAGGAATATCAAGCTATTATGACTTATCAGCCCAGATCTTTTGATCAGTATGAGGCCATTCACGTCTTCGGTGATATTCACGGCTGTTACACAGCTCTAAATACTTATTTGCAAAGAGACTTGAAAGAAAACGAGCTTTATATCTTTGCAGGTGATTTACTTGATAGAGGAATAGAAAACAAGGAAGTTTTAGAATGGATGCTGGCACATAGAGAATGCCGCAATGTGATCGTCATTGAAGGAAATCATGATCAGCATCTTTACAAATATGCACATGAAGAAAAAGTGAGAAGTAATATGTTTAACCGTCATACTGCGCCTGAAATTGCGGAAGCAGGTTTTGACCTAAAAGAATTAAGGAAGTTTGTCAGAACATTTCATCAGCTCACCTATTTTACGTATCATGGTCAGACATTTCTTGTCACCCATGGTGGGCTTGCTCATTTGCCAGAAGAGCTTCTGCATGTCTCAACGCAGCAGCTTATTCACGGAGTAGGTGAATATTCAGATGACATTGACCACTTATTTGTACAAAATACTTCTGGATTAGATATCATTCAAATTCACGGTCATCGCAATTTATATAGACTGCCTATCCAAGCGGCGGAAAGATCTTATAATCTCGAAGGTCAGGTTGAATTTGGAGGACAGCTGCGTGTGTTAAAAATTACAGCAGGCGGGATTGAGACACATGAAATTGACAATCCTGTCTACAGAGCTTCTGAAAACAAGCAACCGGTCTTTGTTCAGCCCAATGTGACGCTGGATGATTTTTTAGCCCATTTAGATCAGCATGAATATGTACAAGAATTAAAGCTGCCACACGATATTTCATCTTTTAATTTCACCAAAAAAGCATTTAGTGAAAGACAATGGGATGAAATAAATGTCAAAGCAAGAGGGTTGTTTATCAATATGACTTCAAAGCAGATTGTGTCTAGAAGTTATAATAAGTTCTTTAATATTGATGAACGTCCTGAAACAAGAATGCAGCATTTAGTGAATCATCTTCAATTTCCTGTGACGGTCTATGATAAAGCAAATGGCTACTTAGGCACGGTTGGGTTTAACGACATAAAAGATGAGCTGGTGTTTACGTCCAAATCGTATACGTCACATGTGAAGCAAAATCAGCATGCTGCTTGGGTCGAAGAGCTATTTTATGCGACCTTTGACGATGTGCAGGTCGATTACATCAAATCATACGTACGCGACAACCATGTATCCCTTGTATTTGAAGTCATTTTGCCAGAGAAAGACCCGCATATTATCACATATGATCATGATCAACTCATTTTACTTGATATCGTGAAGCGTCAGCTGAGCTATGAAAAAGAACCATTTGCTGAAGTGAAAAGGCTCAGTGAACAGCTTGGCATGCGGTGCAAACAGCAAGTGGCAGTGTTTCATGATTGGACCTCTTTCTATAAATGGTATCAATCTGTATCACATGATGACACAATCAAAGAAGAAGGTTATGTCATTGAGGATAACAGCGGCTTTATGACCAAGTTAAAGCTTCCTTATTATCAATTTTGGAAGCAAATGCGATCCATTAAACAGCGTGTTGCAGATAAGCGCTCCACCCAAAAATATATGCAGGCTTTGCAAACAGCAGAGCAAGCAAGATTTTATACATGGCTACTCGAGCAAGATCCAGTAAACGTGAGAAACAGCTCAATCATTGAGCTGCGTTCACAATTTGAGCAAACAGAAGCGGCCCATTTGAATAATGACGGAATAAATGCATAGTCTAACAAAGAGTCTTTTCTAAAGAAAAGGCTTTTTTTCATGAAATCGAAAGGTGGAAGCTGAAATGCCAGATCATATTGAAGTCATTCTTCGAACCATATTCGCTTTTGCTATTTTATTCGGCGGTGCCCGTCTTCTTGGAAAGCAAACCATTGCACAAATGAATATTTTTGATTTCATTGCGGCGATCAGTCTAGGTTCAATTGCGGCGAACTTGGCGTTTAATACTACGCTTCCGCTTCATCACACAACCATTTCTTTTGTGACACTTGTGATCATTATTTATGTGATTTCTTTACTTGCTTTAAGAAGCCGGAAGGTGAGAGGTTTTATGGCCGGTAAACCAACGCTTGTGATTCAAAATGGCAAAATCCTTGAAGAGAATATGAAAGGAATGAGGTATACACTTGATTATTTAAATCAACAGCTCAGAGAAAAGAATGTGTTTGACATTAGTGAAGTTGAATTTGCAATGATTGAAACAGATGGGCATATGTCGGTGAAAAAATACCCTTCATTTGATTATGTCACGCGAAAAGATCTTAACCTATGGATGCAGGCAGAGCGTTACATGCCCATTGAAGTCATTATGGACGGAAAGCTCATTTTGAAAAACCTTCATGAAAACCAATTAACGGAGCAGTGGATCTATGAAGAAATTCAAAAAAGGCAGCTGTCTTTAAAAGACATTGTTTATGCGGTTCGTTCAAGTAATGGCAGTTTATATATTGATACATATGACGATCACATCCATTCTCCAATTGACCAAGAATGAACATATAGTTCAGTCGACACCCGCGCGTCACAGAACTGCCAATATTTATAAGTCGTTTGGATGTCATCTATCTAGGTATCATTTCTCAATTATTATTATTTTCAAAAAATGTAGTGACGGAGAAAAATAAGTATGTTTAAGTATAAATAGAAGAATTTAAAATATTAATATAATATACACCAAGCGGAATGAATATTCATTCCTGATAAAACGAAAGGAGAGGATGAAATGCCCGCAGCAACTACTGATAAACAGGAGCAGATTATGAAGGCTTCTCTGGACTTATTTATTGAACGGGGTTTTGACGGTACAACGATGCCGATGATTTCGAAAAGAGCCAATGTTGGAGCAGGAACCATTTATCGTTATTTTGATAGTAAAGAGGCTCTTGTGAACATTTTATACCAGCGAAGCCTGACTGCATTTATCGACAAGGTGAATACAAACAGTCCAGACCCTAAAGCAAGCATTAGGGCTTATTTCAAACATGTCTTTTATTGCTTAGTGCTCTTTACAAAAGAGAATCCAAGTGGTCTGTACTTCTTAGAAATTGACAAACGCTCACACTATTTAGATGAGACAAGTAAAGAGAAGATGCAGCAGCTATTAAATGAGCTATTTCATATTTTTGAAGAAGGCAAAAAGGATGGAATTCATCCAAATCTTTCAGGGAGAACGATTTTATCCATTGTATTTGGAGCGTTCGTTCAGCTTCATAAACAGATTCTAGCAGAGGAAATTGAACCAACGATTGAATTTTTAGAAGATATTGAGCAATGCTTATGGCGTGCCATTAGCGTTGCATCATAAAGAAATAAAGGGAGTGGGCACATGCAACAAACATCAATCATTCCAAAACCAAAAACATACGGACCTTTAAAAAATATTCCTCATATCAAAAAAGGAGAGCTTTCTCAAACCTTTTGGCGGCTGGCAGATGAATTAGGGCCGATCTTTCAGTTTGAATTTTCAAAAGCAACAAGTATTTTTGTTTCCAGCCATGAACTTGCTAAAGAAGTATTTGATGAGAGGCGTTTTGATAAATTCATTGGAAGCAGTCTCAATAAAGTGAGAACATTTTCAGGGGATGGGTTATTCACAAGTTGGACAGAAGAGCCGAATTGGAGAAAGGCTCATCACATCTTGATGCCGGCGTTTAGCCAGCAGGCCATGAAGGGCTATCATGAGATGATGCTCGATATTGCCACACAGCTTGTACAAAAATGGCAAAGAACGGGCCGTGATGAAGAAATTGAAGTAGCAGAAGATATGACAAAGCTCACTTTAGATACGATCGGGCTATGCGGTTTTGATTTTCGATTTAACAGCTTTTATAAAGAAAATCAACATCCATTTATTGAAAGCATGCTGAATGGTTTAAATGAAGCGATGGATCAAGCAAGCAGATTGCCGGTCGCAGATAAATTAATGATCAAAAGAAGAAAAGAATTTGAACAAGATGTTGATTTTATGAAGCAATTAGTAGATGACATTATTCAAGAACGGAAAAAACAAGATAAAACGGGCAATGATTTACTATCTCTCATGCTACATGCAAAGGATCCTGAAACAGGTGAACGCCTGTCGGATGAAAATATCCGTTATCAAATCATTACCTTCTTAATAGCAGGTCATGAAACAACAAGTGGATTGTTGTCATTTGCGATTTATTTTTTACTAAAGAATCCAGACAAATTAAAAAAAGCCGTACAAGAAGCAGACAACGTGCTACAAGGCGGACTGCCGACATTTAAGCAGGTTCAAAAACTAAGTTATACGCGTATGGTCTTAAATGAAGCACTTCGCCTCTGGCCGACGGCGCCTACGTTCTCTCTTTATGCGAAAGAGGATACAGTCATTGGAGGAAAATATCCGATCCAAAAAAACCAAAGTGTCAATGTGCTGCTTCCTAAATTACATCGGGATCAAGCGGTTTGGGGGGAGGATGCAGAAGAATTCAAGCCTGAACGTTTTATGCATCCTGAAAAGATTCCACAGCATGCCTATAAACCGTTCGGAAATGGCCAGCGTGCATGTATTGGGATGCAATTTGCCCTTCATGAAGCCACGATGGTTCTGGCGATGGTTCTGCACAACCTTGAACTGATTGACCATACGTCGTATGAACTGGATTTAAAAGAATCTCTGACCATTAAGCCGAATGATTTTAAAATCAAAGTGCGGCCAAGAAAGCAGCAATTCTTTATGGCGCCTCCGAAAGAAGAACCAACAAAAAGCACGGCATCTGCTGAAGCAAAAATAGCGAGTCATGGAACACCGCTATTGGTCTTGTACGGATCAAATCTGGGCACAGCAAAGCAGATGGCAAACGAATTTGCTGAAGACGGGAAAGCAAAAGGGTTTGACGTGACAACGGCACCGCTTGATGATTATACTCGAAAGTTACCAGAGTCAGGCGCAGTTTTAATTGTAACGGCTTCATACAACGGTCATCCGCCTGATCATGCGAAACAGTTTGTGGATTGGGTGACGCAGGATGAGGAGCAGGATCTATCAAATGTGACATTTGCAGTCTTTGGGTGTGGGGATCGAAATTGGGCGAGCACGTATCAGCGTATTCCTCGTCTGATTGATGAAGCACTTGAAAGAAAAGGGGCGAAGCGTGTAACGGATATTGGTGAAGGCGATGCGGGCGGTGATATGGATGAAGATAAAGAAACATTCCAGAAGACAGTCTTCGATGAGCTTGCAAAAGAATTCAATTTAACCTTGCAGGAGAAACGCCAAGAAAAGCCAAACCTATCCATTGCATATACGAATGAGCTAGTGGAACGTCCTGTTGCTAAAACATACGGTGCCTTTTCAGCTGTTGTATTGAAAAATCAAGAATTACAATCTGAAAAAAGTACCCGCCAAACAAGGCATATCGAACTTCAATTACCTGAAGGCAAGCACTATAAAGAAGGAGATCATATCGGAATCGTGCCAAAAAATAGTGCAACACTCGTTCAGCGAGTGACCGATCGTTTTAAGCTCGATCCAGATCAGCACATGATACTCTCTTCGGAAAAAGAAGCAAGTCATTTACCATTAAATCAGCCAATTCAAGTCGGAGAATTGCTGGCGTCACATGTAGAGCTGCAAGAGCCTGTGACACGTACTCAGCTAAGAGAACTTGCAAAATATACGGTATGCCCACCTCATCGTATTGAACTTGAACAAATGGCGGGAGAAATTTATCAAGAAGCTGTATTAAAGAAGCGTGTGACCATGCTTGATTTACTAGAACAGTACGAAGCATGTGAACTGCCATTTGATCATTTCTTAGCCCTTTTACCAGGATTGAAGCCTCGTTATTACTCGATCTCCAGTTCGCCAAAGGTAGATGAAAAGAGGCTTAGTATCACAGTAGCTGTTGTGAAAGGAAAATCATGGAGCGGACGCGGTGAATATGCAGGCGTCGCATCAAACTATTTATGCGGACTGCAAGAAGGAGATGAAGTGGCCTGCTTCCTTCATGAAGCTCAAGCAGGATTCGAAATGCCGCCTTCTCCTGAAATACCAATGATCATGATTGGACCAGGAACAGGTATCGCCCCGTTTAGAGGGTTCATTCAGGCAAGGGAAGCTTGGCAAAATGAAGGGAAGTCGTTAGGTGAAGCCCATCTTTATTTTGGCTGCCGCCACCCGCATGAAGATGATCTGTATTATGACGAAATGCAGCTTGCACAAGAAAAAGGAGCCGTCACCATCCACCGTGCTTACTCTCGCTACGAGGAGCAAAAAGTGTATGTCCAGCACTTCATTAAAAATGATGGAGCCAAGCTCATTGAATTGCTCGACAAAGGCGCCTACCTGTATATTTGCGGGGATGGAAAGGTCATGGCACCAGATGTCGAGGCAACACTTATTGAACTGTATCAGACTGAGAAACAGTGTGCGAAAGAAACAGCTGAACAATGGCTGACATCTTTAGCCAATGACAACAGATATGTAAAAGATGTATGGAGCTGATCATGTTGAAAAGAAGACAAAGGGCTAAAATAAATCACTTTTTAGCCCTTCGTCAACAATCTTGAAACCGCCAAAATGGCGGTTTTTCTTTTTTCATAGAGAGATCGCTAGAATAAATATTTGGAAGATACGAAACACCTAATTTACAAATGAAATATTTTGTAAAAAATAAGAATATTCTCTCATTTACTCCAATATGAAACAATCGTATCATTTTTGATATAGGACATAAAGGAGGAATATGATGAAAAAGGTGAAAAAATTAATCCCTTCTCTACTCGTTTTTGGTGCTTTAAGTGTGCCTAGTTTTGCCCATGCAGCATCTGATTCAGTACTTACGTCTGATTATGACATGGTGACTTCTGACGGAAAGGTGATTTCTTCAGCTGACTTCCACAACGATATGAAAACCCCCTCATCCTTTGACAAAGTGGATGATCTCTCTTCTACTATTGGCGAAAAAGTAAAACCACTCACAAAATATTTAAAAGACTTTCAAACAAAAGTAGTCATTGGAGACGATGGTAGAACAAAAGTGACGAATACAAGAGTAGCACCCTATAATTCTATTGCCTATATTACATTTGGTGGATCTAGCTGCACAGGAACACTCATTGCTCCAAACAAAATATTGACAAACGGACACTGCGTCTACAATACAGCCACAAGAAGCTATAGTGCAAAAGGGTCTGTCTACCCAGGCATGAATGACAGCACGGCTGTGAACGGCTCAGCAAACATGACCGAATTCTATGTACCAAGCGGATATATCAACACGGGGGCGAGTCAATATGATTTTGCCGTCATTAAAACAGATACGAACATTGGAAATACGGTCGGCTACCGCTCTATTCGTCAAGTGACAAATCTAACAGGTACAACGATTAAAATTTCTGGATATCCAGGTGATAAAATGAGATCGACTGGCAAAGTGTCACAATGGGAAATGTCAGGTCCAGTCACGAGAGAAGATACGAATCTCGCATACTATACGATCGATACATTTAGCGGAAACTCTGGCTCTGCGATGCTAGATCAGAACCAACAAATCGTCGGGGTCCATAATGCGGGTTATTCAAACGGAACGATCAACGGCGGACCAAAAGCGACTGCTGCTTTTGTTGAATTTATCAACTATGCGAAGGCGCAATAAAAAATAGGGCATTCAGCTTGTTTCCTTTACAGGGGACAGGCTTTTTTTATCGTCAAATGCAGAAAAGTTTCTTTTTTTGTTCATCACTATTTCATATTTAAAAGCTATGCTGAATGAAATAAATGAAAAAGAAAGAAGAGATATGAGTGAAAAATAAAAAAATAGATATGATATTGTTGTTGATTTTACTGATCGCAGCTTTTCTCTACACTTATCAAATTTGGCAGAATGACAGTGCCAATCAATATTATTTAGCTGCAGTCAAAAGTATGTCCAAAAGCTTCCATCACTTTTTTTATGCCTCGTTTGATGCAACTGGATTCGTATCAATTGATAAACCACCCGTCGTTTTATGGATTCAAACCATCAGTGCACTTATTTTTGGCTTTCATACATGGAGTGTGATATTGCCGCAGGCACTTGCTGGAGTGGGGTCTGTTCTTCTTCTTTATCTCATGATAAAACCGGCTTTCGGTCAAGGTGCTGCAAGGGTGTCAGCGGCCGTTATGGCTCTCACACCAATTGCCGCAGCTGTGAGCAGAACGAACAATATCGACAGTATGCTCGTCTTCACATTACTTGCGGGTACGTATTTCTTGATGCGTGCTGTAAAAAGAGGGAAGTTGCGCTGGCTTCTTATTGCCTTCGCTTTGGTAGCGGTAGGATTTAATATGAAGATGCTGCAAGCGTTTATGGTCGTTCCAGCATTTATTTTCTACTATTTCATTGCTGCTCGCGTACCGTTAAAAAAGAAAATTTTCTCTCTCTTATGCTCTATGGTCGTATTAGTCTGCTTATCTCTATCGTGGGCAGTTGCTGTAGATATGACAGCTGAAAGTGAGCGCCCTTATGTGGGAAGCAGCCAAACAAATTCAGTGTTAGAACTTGCCTTTGGTTATAATGGCACGGAACGGCTGCTTGGTCAGACGACAGGGAAATCCTTTGGTGACATGAACCAGCAAGCAGGTATGGTGATGCCAGACAATTCTGGATTAGGCGATTCGTCAGAGGATCAGTCAAACAGAAATCAGCCGCCGCCATCCCAAAATCAAATGATGCTACCTCAACATGGTCCAGATGGTGGTTCTCCGCCTGGAAGTGCTGTAGGTCAACAAAGCATGAATATGTATGGCACGGGGAATCCCGGTATATTTCGTTTATTTCAATCTGCATTGTCAGGTCAAATCAGCTGGATGCTGCCGTTTGCTTTGTTTGGACTTTTAGGGATGATCATCAGCTGGTGGAAGGAGAGAAAAGCTCAATTAAATGAATGGAAACAAACGATGTTTTGGACAGCATGGCTGATTCCTGCTGCCGGATTCTTTAGTATTGCGGGTTTCTTTCACCATTACTATCTCATTATGCTTGCCCCGCCTATTGCAGCACTATGCGGCATAGGAGCTAAGAAGATGGGAGAGTTATTTAAGGCCAACAAAGGAGTATCTGCGTATTTGCTTCCAGCAGCAATCGCTGTTACAGCCATCTTCCAAGGGTATATTTTGAGTAACTATACGACTCAAATCAGTAGTATTTGGATGTATGCCATTGCGATTGCAGGGATGATTATCGCTATCCTATTGCTGATATACAGAGAAAAACAATTGATCATGAAACGACTGCTCATCACCGCTTTGACAACGCTGTTACTGATTCCAGGTTTTTGGTCCGCCACCCCAATCATCTATGGTGGAAATGCTGTTCTTCCAGAGGCAGGTGTACAGCTGGCTAGTTCACGAGGAGGGAACATGTTTACATCTAGTGTCGATCAAGGCTTACTCACTTATTTAAAGGCGCATCAAACAGGTGAAACGTATTTATTTGCAACGCTTACGACTGTTACCGCAGCGCCATATATCATTGATGAAGATGAGAATGTAATGGCTTTAGGCGGTTTTAATGGGACAGATCCTATTTTGACTGTCAACAAATTAAAAGCACTTATTCAACAAGGAAAGGTGAAATACTTTTTATTAACAGACAATCAGTCATCAGCTAACAGCAAATTGGTGAGTTGGATTAAATCACATGGTACAGTCATCTCATCTGAAGAATATAAACGATCCTCATCAGCTGAAGAGGGGATGCCGTCCGAGATGTCTTCACAAAACGAAACATTATATAGAGTAGATGAAATATCTTAAGTAGAACAAGGCGAATGATGAAGAGATCATTCGTTTTTTCTTATGGATCAGTATCTAGGAAGATTCAGCTCATGTTTTTCACATGTCATCACTCAGCCACTCATACATTAAAAATGACTCATTCCCTTCAAGTCAACATCATTTCATCAAAAGTATGAGGAGGTCACGAGCTTTTGAAGATGAGAAAAGGCTGGATCGCTGCTGTCGTTCTTTGTTTTGTCATTTGGATGGGTGCGTTATTAGGTGGTTTTGGAGAGGATCGTTCAGCAAAAGGGGCAGATCGTTATGATCATGTGATTCAATTTCCTAAGGAACGGTATCCTGAAACAGGCAGTCATATTCAAGAAGCTATTCGAAAAGGACACTCAGACGTGTGTACCATTGACCGAAATGGGGCAGATGCCCGCAGGCAAGAATCATTAAAAGGAATTCCCACAAAACCTGGTTTTGACCGGGATGAATGGCCGATGGCGGTGTGTCTTGAAGGAGGAAAGGGGGCGAGCGTTCAATATGTCAGTCCATCAGATAATAGAGGCGCTGGTTCATGGGTCGGGCATCAAATCAGTGGGTATCCTGACGGGAAACGAATTTTATTTATTGTCAAATAAACATAGACAAGAGGCTCCTTGAGAGGGGCTCTTTTTGTTCAACAGGAGCGTATTCGAGCTAGCAGGTACAAAAGATTCAGTGGTACAATCAATCCATCAGGTACAAAGACTGACAAGTAGAAAATGTGAAGGGACATATGCTTATGGAAAAGAACCGTGCATTATACGATTTTTTCATGCAACATGCAGAGAAACTGACTGAAACATGGTATGAATCAATTGAGGATGATGATCCAGAATCCATTTATCGTTCAACAGATTCCAGCATCATAGCAGAGCTAAAACGGCAAAATCAAGATTATTATCAGCATTTTATACGCGCACTTATTGAAGACAAGACGTATTTACATACGAAATTTAAAAAATGGTCTGAAGACTTAGCAAGTGATCCGAAGCACTTGAACACGCCATTAGATTACGTCGTGAGAGAGTATATGTCCAATCAAAGAGTGGTTCTTCATTACTTAAAAGAGTTTATAAAACAGCATCAAGGTGATATTGACATTGACCGAATATTTTATTGGTATGATTTGATATCTGAGGCATTTAACATTTCAATTCATGTCTTTATTCAGCAATATGTGAAAAATACCACCAATAAACTCGTTGCACAAAGAGACATGATTTATGAGCTGAGTTCCCCAGTCATTGTGTTAAAAAGTCATGTTGCCTTATTGCCTTTAGTTGGAGATATTGACACTGCGCGAGCAAAGATTATCTTAGAAAATACATTAAAACAGTGTTCGCAAAAAGGTGTTCAACATTTATGTATTGATTTATCAGGTGTCGTCATCATTGATACGATGGTAGCACATCAAATCTTTGATCTTGTCACGTCACTTCGGTTAATTGGGGTTGATACGACCATTTCAGGCATTAGACCAGAAATTGCTCAAACGGCTGTACAGCTTGGACTGTCTTTTAATGAATTTCAAACGGCTTCATCACTTGCTCACGCTTTAGATCGTATGACTGAATTTTCATCCATATAAAAACCAGGCCTAGTAAACGGCCTGGTTTTTATTTAGATCACAGCGTCAATTTTTGTTACTTTCCAATCCTTTTGTACTTTCTCGAAAGTGACAGTACGTTTTACTTTGCGTCCATCAAGTGTTGGGACTGTGAATTCGTATGTGCGGATTGTACTTTTCTTAGAGACGAGTTTAGGTGTTGCCTTATCCCAATTAAGCATATTGTCTCCGTCACCAACTGGCACAGCCATTTTACCTTTATGAACGATGAACTGATAGTCTTTTAAACCGTGAGTAATGGCATCTTTTGTGAACACTTGAGATAGATAGCTGTTTAGTTTTTTCTTTGTATCAAATGTTTTAGACAGGTAGTTGTAAGTCATATCTTTATAAGTAAATGATTTTAATTTGTAATCTGAATGCTCTTTAATGTTGTAGCCTGACATCGCACTCCAAAAGTGTTCTCTTGCATCAAGGGCAATATGTAACGCTTCTTTATTTGTCAAAGCGGCTGATTTTTTGGAAGCGGCCAGTGTTGTTGTTTGTAATGAGATCATAAGCATAATAGCGGTTAATAAAACAAATAATTTTTTCAAGGCGATTGCCTCCTTTTCTCAATGAAAACTTCTTATGTTACAAATGTTACAATAGTTACAGATATATTACAAGTATTAAATCTAAATGTTTTTTATTTCTTTTCTTTCTACATATATAACGTTTGAGGGAGACAAAAAGTTTTCATTTTTTTATTTTTTTCTTCCTCATTAATATTTAACCGTTCTAAAGAAGAATAAAACGTCTTTTGGAAAGATTTCTATTTGTCTCTTCAACACTCTTTTTTTATGTATGACATATACTGTCGTGATGAATGTCTAAGAAAGTGGTGTTTAATATGTATAATCCATATGAAGGTACGTGGAATGGGTACTTGTACGATCGGCAGGTACAAAGCATGCCGGCGTTTCCTATTTCTCAAGTTGGAGGATTTCCCGGCTTGCCATTCGGAGGGACTGGGCAAGGGCAAGGAGCAGGAGGACAATCGGTCCCGCCAGCCCCGCCGCAGCATATCATCTCGCAATATCAACAAGCAGTTTCTCAGCCTCAAAGTATGCAGCCGCTCATTGCAGGGCAGAGTGTAGGCGGAAGCCAGCAAACGGTTCAATTTGCAGCTGGATGTAATAGAAGGTGGACCATTGTGTTCCTTAGAAACGGTCAAGTATTTCTCATGTATGTTCTTTCCTCGCAGCCTTTTGGCCGTACAACGGGTTTCATATGGCCGAACTTTACATTTGGCTCGTTCCCAAGCTCTAGTATTCTTGCATATTCTTGTTCATAAAAGAAAAAGCCGGCTCTCATCAAACGTTGATGAAATACCGGCTTTTTTTAATGAATATTTCTAAATACGCCAATCACTTTACCTAGTATACTCACATTCTGTAAAATAATCGGTTCCATTGATGGATTCTCGGGCTGTAATCTAAAGTGTGTATCTTCCTTATAAAAACGTTTCACTGTTGCTTCATCTTCTTCTGTCATAGCCACCACAATATCTCCATTGTTGGCAGTGCTTTGTTGACGCACAATGACGTAGTCTTTGTCCAAAATACCTGCATCGATCATACTTTCTCCCATAATTTCAAGCATAAATACTTGTTCATCTGGCGCTGCAAAAGTTTCTGGAAGTGGGAAATATTCTTCTACATTCTCAACAGCCGTGATAGGCAAGCCTGCTGTGACTTTTCCGATGACTGGAACATTCATTACAGCGCTCTTTGGAATATTCATTTCCTCTTCATCTAGTACTTCGATCGCTCTAGGTTTCGTTGGGTCTCTTCTAATTAAACCTTTCGTTTCTAGTCTAGCTAAATGTCCATGGACAGTTGAACTTGATGCTAGACCGACAGCTTCGCCAATTTCACGAACGGATGGGGGATAACCCTTGCTTTTTACTTCTTCTTTTATGAATTTCAGGATATCGAGTTGTCTTTTTGATAGCTTCGTCATCTTTTGCACCTCAAAACGTCAATTTTAAAGAAATTATAGCATGTTTTTCCTAACAGTACAAACATAGGTTCGAAAAAAACGTTTGACAGAAACGTTTGTTCGTATTTATAATGAGTGTCAGAAAGAACGAACACACATTCTATTAGGAGAGATGACATTATGAGGTTAAAGGAATCTATTATTTTTATTGGGCTATTCTCATTCATCGTTGGCATATTTCTCTCACTTATTGCAGTCACTAGCCATAATGATCCAAATCAATATGTTAAAATAGAGGTTCAATCAGGTGATACTCTTTGGGGATTAGCTGATCAAGTAAACGACAGTAAATCAATCGATAAAAATGCTTTTATTGACTGGGTAACTGAACACAATGATCTCGCTTCAACTGACATCCAGCCTGGAGATATCCTTGTCATTCCAGTTAAAAAAGAGCATCCAGTCGTATATCAACTTGCAACAGTACAGTAGAAAGGTCGATTGAAGACATGAATGCAATCATTTATGCGAGAGTAAGTACTGCCAAAGAAGAGCAAGAAACCTCGCTTACAAGACAAGAAGAAGAACTGCTTGCTTTAGCTGCAGCGCACAAGATGAATGTAGTCAAAGTGATTAAAGAAAAAGCGAGTGGATACGATCTTGATCGTGACGGTGTTTTTGACATGCTGGCTACGCTGAAAGAGGAAGAAATCGATGCTGTTCTCATTCAAGATGAGACACGCCTTGGAAGAGGGCAGGCGAAAATCGCTCTTCTTCACTGTCTGTTTAAAGAGAAAGTCAAGGTGTACAGCGTATTTCATAGAGGAGAGCTTGAGCTTTCAGAAGCAGACGAAATGGTCATTGAAATTGTAGGCGTTGTAGAAGAGTATCAGCGGAAAATTCATAATTTGAAAATTAAGCGTGGGATGAAAAAAGCTGTTGAGCGAGGGTATCAACCCGAACTAAATTTAAAACACCAAGAGCAGGCGCCTGGCCGCGAACGTATTGAAGTACCGATTTCTGAAATTGTTCGATTAAGAAAAAACAACATGACATTCGCTGAAATTGCAGTGACATTGCAGGCACTTGGTTTTGACATTTCAAAAGCAACCGTCCATAGAAGGTACCAAGAATATGAAAAAGGGCTTGCGACTTAAAGCGTGATTTGTTGTAAAAATGACTGATATTTAGTAGTATGTAGAGAAAATGTTTTAAAGGAGTTTGTCATGATTTCTAAAGAACAGCTTGCAAGAATCAATGAGCTTTCAAAAAAGTCGAAAGAGGCCGGTTTGTCGGACGCTGAGAAAACAGAACAGAAGCAATTAAGAGAGGAATATTTAAAGGCTTTTCGTTCTTCTATGAAAAATACACTCAAAACCGTGAAAATCGTCGATCCAGAAGGAAACGATGTCACACCAGAAAAATTAAAAAGAGAAAGAGACCAGAATCTTCATTAAAGGTCATCATTTCTTTATTTTTGAAAAGATGGGAGGAATATTCTCATCTTTTTTCATATTTGCATAAGTTTTTAGGTGATCGATAAACTAAATGTGACAAAATCCTTCTTTTTCGGCGTGAAATAGTTGTGAAAAAAGGACAGTAGATTTATGATAATGGTGTACACAAGATACGGAAGGGGATTTATATGGAAACGATTGAATTGAAATCTATTGCAACAATACGTACTCTCTCCATAGACGCAATTGAAAAAGCGAATTCCGGTCACCCTGGAATGCCGATGGGCGCTGCACCAATGGCATACGCTTTATGGACGAATCACTTAAACGTAAGTCCGCAAAATCCAAATTGGTTTAACAGAGACCGTTTTGTGTTATCTGCGGGACATGGCTCTATGCTTTTATATAGCATGCTTCATTTAAGCGGATACAATCTGAGCATCGAAGATTTAAAACAATTCCGCCAATGGGGAAGCAAAACACCTGGACATCCTGAGTTTGGACATACAGAGGGCGTAGATGCGACAACAGGTCCTTTAGGACAAGGGATTGCGATGGCTGTTGGAATGGCACTTGCAGAAAGACATCTTGCAGAAACGTATAACAAAGACAATTTTAATGTTGTGGATCACTATACATACAGCATTTGCGGAGATGGAGACTTAATGGAGGGCATTTCCTCTGAAGCTGCTTCACTTGCTGGTCATTTAGGCTTAGGCCGTTTAATTGTTCTTTATGATTCAAACGACATTTCTTTAGATGGCGACCTTGATCGTTCTTTCTCTGAAAATGTGAAGAATCGTTTTGAAGCGATGAATTGGGAAGTTCTTTATGTAAAAGACGGCAATAACATTGAAGAAGTGACGGCTGCCATTGAAAAAGCCAAACAAAGTACAGACAAACCTACACTTATTGAAGTGAAGACGACAATCGGTTTCGGTTCACCAAACCGTGCGGGAACGTCTGGGGTGCACGGTGCACCGCTTGGCAGTGAGGAAGCGAAGCTAACGAAGGAAGCTTATTCTTGGACGTTTGAAGAAGATTTCCATGTACCTTCTGAAGTGTACGATCATTTCAAAACTGCTGTTAAAGACGCTGGACAGAAAAAAGAATCAGCGTGGAATGAACTGTTTGAGCAATATGAAAAAGAATATCCAGAACTGGCAGCTCAGCTGAAGCTTGCGATTGAAGGAAAACTTCCTGAGAATTGGGATCAAGAAGTTCCTGTTTATGAAGCAGGTTCAAGCCTTGCCTCTCGTGCTTCTTCTGGAGAAGTATTAAATGGCATTGCAAAGCAAGTACCATTCTTTATTGGTGGGTCTGCTGACCTTGCTGGATCAAATAAAACAACAATCAAAGATACAAGTGACTTTGGTAGAGAGAATTATGCTGGCAGAAACATTTGGTTTGGTGTGAGAGAATTCGCAATGGGTGCAGCATTAAACGGTATGGCACTTCACGGCGGACTTCGTGTATTCGGTGGAACATTCTTTGTTTTCTCAGACTACTTAAGACCTGCCATTCGTCTTGCTGCATTAATGGGACTTCCTGTCACTTATGTATTTACGCATGACAGCATTGCGGTTGGGGAAGATGGACCAACGCATGAGCCAGTTGAACAGCTCGCTTCATTACGTGCGATGCCTAACCTTTCTGTTATTCGTCCAGCTGATGGAAACGAAACAGCTGCAGCATGGAAAATTGCTGTATCTTCAACGAATAAACCGACAGCGCTTGTTCTTACTCGTCAAAACCTTCCAACGATTGATCAATCACCAGAGAAGGCGTATGAAGGCGTAGAAAAAGGTGGATATGTCGTCGTTGAAGCAGCTGATGCACAGCCAGAAGCTCTTCTACTTGCTTCAGGATCTGAAGTAGGTTTAGCCATTGAAGCGCAAAAAGCACTTGAAAAAGAAGGCATTCGCGTTTCTGTCGTGAGCTTACCTGCATGGGATCGCTTTGATGAGCAGTCAGACGAATACAAAGAGTCCGTTCTTCCTAAAGCAGTGAGAGCACGTGTTGCAATCGAAATGGGTGCTTCACTTGGCTGGGAACGTTACACTGGCCTTGATGGCGATGTGATTGCGATTGATAAATTTGGCGCTTCTGCACCAGGCGAAACCATTATTGAAAAATACGGTTTCACTGTCAGCAACGTGGTGAGCCGCGTAAAAGCAAAGCTGAATAAATAATCAGTCTCCAAGCATCATGTTTTTTTGCAGTTGGTTTGCAGAGCTTTTCACTATGCTCTGCAAACTTTTTTCTTTTTTCTTGTTTTTTTGACAAAACTAGTTTCTTCTTGCTTCATATATAGACAATTCTTTCTTTCACATTTTTGTATAATACAAGCAATAAGCGAGATTGACGAAATGTGAAAGGAAGGGATAGACATGGAACGCCATTATTATATTTATTGGATTGAGGATGAGTTTGCTCATCATTATTTTGGTAGAGAATCTATTTTGTTTCATTTGTTTGAATCGTTACACTGGACGAACCGCAGTGATGACGAATTAGTCATGCTTGTTAAGCAAGTGGATTATGTAACGAAACGAATCCCTGCTTTTCATATGCACCAGCGTTTAATGAACAATTTAACCAACATTCACTATACACAAATAGGCTCAATATACAGTGCATCGCTGCCAGATGGAAAAGGCACAGCCGCATTCATTATAAAAGACCGTTACATTCAAATGTCTGCCACAGGCAGTTATGAGGCAGAAGCGGTGTTTTTTGAAGTACTCAGAAAAATTAGTCCTTGTTTCCTGGCTATGGACTTTGGATCAAAGAAGCACGGGTGGCTCAATCCGGTAAAAGTGAGGAATTTTGTTTAAAAAAATAAAATTGAACGTGAAATGTTGTATAATAGCCTTTTGTTTAGTACACTTTATACGAGACAACATGAAGGAGGAAGAATTATGGATTTATGGGTTGTCATCCTTGTAGGCGTTGTTGCACTGCTTGCAGGAGTTGCACTCGGATTCTTTATTGCTCGTAAGTATATGATGAGCTATTTGAAAAAGAATCCACCAATTAATGAACAAATGCTTCGAATGATGATGATGCAAATGGGCATGAAACCGTCCCAAAAGAAAATCAATCAAATGATGAAAGCCATGAACAACCAAGCGAAATAATACGTACGTTATTATGATCATAGATGGAACATGGTCCCTAAAGATTGGACAAGCGATGTCCTTTCTTTATTGAAGTCACCTTCATCAGACGCATAAAACCACTGTACTTGCATGAATAAAGCAGGGAAAGTGGTTTTTATTTTGCCGTGAACCGTCCGTTTAAGACAAAACAAAAAACCCCTGTGAGCAGAGGTTTTCGTTTCTTTTATTGTCACACATATCAACTTTTCTAAAATCGTGCGGCATTTGTTTCTATCTTGAGATATCATTAGTTGGCTGAGTTTGAGTGTAAGTGTCGTTGATATTGTAAGAGGAGATGATCTAGCTGCTGGCTATGTTCGATGGTCACTGTTGATGTCATCCCATTATGCAAGACAACTTTCATCAGCTCTTCTCTTTTTTCTTCAATTTGAGTTAATAATGATGTTTTTACCAAAGTCATGTTCCTTTCATGCAAATCTTGATAAAAAGAATCGATTCTATTATATCCATTTTAAGGTTTATTTTCAAATTTAAAGGGTTTGGTATCTTGATGTCAAATTAAATTATATAAGGTTTTAAGAGATTAGACCATCTTTATTGAGGCGATGTAAAAAAAATGAAATGAATTTGTCATCTCTTATTGTATATTGTAAGAAGGGGGTGTTCTTTTGTCAGATTTGAATTACTTTTTAGCGTTTGGAGCAGGGTTTCTATCTTTTATCTCACCGTGCTGTCTGCCACTTTATCCAGCCTTTTTATCCTATATTACGGGCGTTAGTATAGATGAAGTGAAATCTGAGAAGGTGATGCTGAGAAGAAGAAGTCTTCTTCATACATTATTCTTTTTAATTGGGTTCTCTCTCATTTTTATTGCCATTGGATTTGGGACATCGTTTGTTGGGAAGTTTTTCATTGAATATCAAGATGCGATTCGTCAAATTGGTGCCATTCTCATTATTTTCTTTGGCTTTATGATTCTTGGTGTATTTCAGCCTTCTTTTTTAATGGGAGAAAAGAGGTTGCAGTTTAAAAATCGTCCAGCCGGTTTTTTTGGATCGATTCTCATCGGAATGGGTTTTGCTGCTGGTTGGACACCATGTACCGGCCCGATTTTATCAGCTGTCATCACACTTGCCAGCAACAAGCCAGAGTCCGCTGTGACCTACATGATTGCGTATGTATTAGGTTTTGCTATCCCATTTTTTGTTCTTTCCTTTTTCATCACAAAAATGGCTTGGATCAGAAAGCGTCAGCAGCTCATCATGAAAACTGGCGGGATTATTATGATCGTAGTAGGGATCTTACTGTTCTTTGATCTTCTGACATGGATCATTATTATGTTCTCATCATTATTTGGAGGATTTACGGGCTTTTGAAATCGTTTTCTACAGTCGCGGCGAATGGTTTTTTTTCGTCAATTGGAGTATATTATACATAGACTGACCTTAAAGAATAAAGGAATGATTTGATATGATGATCATAATTTCTTCTATAGTGGCGGTATGTATGGCGGTAGCCGTCATGTTTATTCGCATTAAATCATCTGCAAAACCTGCAACCGCGAAAAAAATTATATTACCTCCTATCTTTATGAGCACTGGTGCACTGATGTTTTTTGTGCCAATGTTTCAAGTAACTGGAGCTGAATTTTTAGAGGCGATTACTGTAGGGATGTTTTTCTCTATCTTTTTAATTAAAACATCGAAATTTGAAATTAGAGGCAATGAAATCTATTTGAAACGTTCAAAAGCATTTGTGTTTATTCTCATTGGACTTCTTGTCCTTCGTATCGGAATGAAGACGATTTTAAGCTCTTCCATTGATTATGGTGCGCTCAGCGGGATGTTTTGGATTCTAGCCTTTGGCATGATTGTCCCATGGCGGGTTGCGATGTATTTGTCGTTTAGAAAGATGTCTAAACAATTAGATCTGCAGCAGGCCCAAATAAATTAAACCTCCTTTTTAAAAAGGAGGTTATTTTAATAAAGATTCATATGGTGAATGGTCGATCTTTTTTTCTTGAAGGCGCTTTAGTAGAAATTTATGATCCCGCTTCGGTGTAGCGATAATATAGCCGCGAATGATTAAGTCTAAATTAATGCTGGCCGCTTGTTCTTTTAGTGCCAGTTCGCCAATTTTGCCGGCGATTTTTTCTTTGGCGACATCTCTAAACAGCTCTGGAACCGGTAATACTAGCTCATTTAATAGCTGTTTGTCTTCATCGCGCCATAGGTGCAGGCTCTTTTGAATATATTCATCCTGCCAATCAAGCTCTGATTTCCCGTCTTCTTTCGGCAATCGTTTTAAAAACTTGCGAAACATAAAAAAGCCACCGATTGCTAGTAATCCAATCATCACTGTACCCCAAAATAAAATGAACCACAAAAACCAGCCGCTTAACATGTTCTCACTCCCTATATCCCTTCTCTCTATTCTATTTTACATGAAGAGAAGGTAGAAGAAAATAACAAAAATGTATGTGTTTTTTCTCTATAAATGCCTTTTTTGATAAAGAGACGCCCATTTACTAGAATGACCCAAACCATTTAGTAGAAAAGGAATACATTATTGTATAGCGACTCTACTATTTGGCCATGGTGGTTCGCACAAGGTATTGACTTGAAACGAACGGAAGAGAGCCCACCTGTATACAGGTGGGCTCTTAATGTTTGAAGTGCGGCATTTGAAAGGAAAATGCTCCGTCTTGACGATGGGCATCTTTTTTGATTTTTATTGATATGATTCTGTTTTCGTAATCTGTATCAATGTCTTTGTCATTCAAATAAAAAGGGAGCATGACACTTTTTTCAATCGGCTGTTCTCTTTCATCAATCAAATAAGCGAGGATGAGCTCACATCCGGAAAAGGTCAGTTTTAAATCAGTGATCGATAGGGTGGAGAGGTCGATCTCAATAATATAATCACGGCTCGTTTCGTAAAGATCTATTGGGAGCTGTTCGTCATACCATGCAAAAGGATCGTCCATTAATACACTCAGCCAATCATCTATTTCAAGAAAATCAGAGGAATTCACTTGCTTTTCATTCTCCATAAACACTCCTCCATCACATCTCATAATAAATCATATGATGAAAGTTGAAATGTGTGAAAGACCTAAAACATCCCGTTTGGTCACGGGCTTAAGAGAAAATGTTTACATATCATGATGTGAATTGTGCTTTTGTCTTGTATGGTTGCGGTTTTTCACTTTTTTACTGCCTGATAGTGGCTCAGGCTGCCCGCCTTGATGCTCTTTAGGAGAGTTTTGACGTATGTCTTTCCCAGTGTTTTTGTTCGTCATCATTTCTCACTCCTTTCTTATTGGTTTTTTTTACGCTTTTTATTGTTTTGCTTTTGTTCTTCTGTTAAAACGAGCTGATCATTTTCTATATAGCCTGCACCATTTCCTTGGCTTTTGGCTGCGTTCATGTCGTCAATGACATGATTTGCTTTTCTTTTTGTCATGTTCTATCACCTCAGCATTAGTATGAACCCGTGCTGCTCAGTTTATGAGGAGTAATCATTTCCTTGTGATAAGCTAAACTTATTGAATTTAATAAAAGCATTGTTATTTACTTATGTATGAATTTGTTTTAAGATGAAATTGTGAGAAAATTGTGGTGAAATACGACGATTTTTCTGAGAATTGAAATTGATCTTGATCATCAAAAGGGGGATTTTGGACATGTCGAAACAGCAGCAAGTCGCTAAACAAGACGCTTTTCAATCTAGAAAAACGTTTTCGACAAATGGGAAAACGTATCACTATTATTCGTTAGAAGCACTCGAGAAACAAGGAATCGGAAATGTTTCTAAATTGCCTTATTCCATTAAGGTACTGTTAGAATCAGTGCTTCGCCAAGTAGACGGTAGAGTGATCAAAAAGGAACACGTTGAGAACTTGGCAAAATGGGGAACTGCCGAGGTAAAAGAAATTGATGTTCCATTTAAACCTTCTCGTGTTATTTTACAAGACTTCACGGGTGTGCCAGCTGTCGTTGACCTTGCTTCTTTAAGAAAAGCAATGGCAGATGTGGGCGGAGACCCAGATAAAATCAACCCTGAAATTCCAGTTGACCTGGTCATTGACCACTCTGTACAAGTCGATAAAGCTGGAACTGAAGATGCATTAAACATTAACATGGATTTAGAATTCGAACGTAACGCAGAGCGTTATAACTTCCTTAGCTGGGCAAAGAAAGCGTTTAACAATTATCAAGCTGTTCCGCCTGCAACAGGGATCGTTCACCAAGTGAACTTAGAGTATCTTGCAAGTGTTGTTCATGCAATCGAAGAAGATGGCGAGATCATCACTTACCCAGATACATTAGTTGGTACTGACTCACATACAACAATGATTAACGGTATCGGTGTACTTGGATGGGGCGTTGGCGGTATCGAAGCAGAAGCTGGAATGCTCGGTCAGCCTTCATACTTCCCAGTACCAGAAGTCATTGGTGCTAAATTAGTTGGAGAGCTTCCAAACGGAACGACTGCAACTGACCTTGCCTTAAAAGTGACACAAGTTCTTCGTGAAAAAGGCGTAGTTAACAAGTTCGTCGAGTTCTTCGGACCTGGTGTTGCACAATTGCCGTTAGCAGATCGTGCAACAATTGCGAACATGGCGCCAGAATACGGTGCAACTTGCGGATTCTTCCCAGTAGATGAAGAAGCGCTAGCTTACCTTCGCCTTACTGGACGTGATGAAGAGCAAATTAATATCGTTGAAGAATATTCTCGCGCAAATGGCTTATTCTATACGCCAGATGCAGAAGAGCCAATCTTTACTGATGTTGTGGAAATTGATCTTTCTCAAATTGAATCAAACTTATCTGGTCCTAAACGTCCACAAGATTTGATTCCACTTTCTCAAATGAAAGAGACGTTCCATAAACACATCGAAAGCCCAGCTGGTAACCAAGGTTTTGGCTTAGAAAAATCAGAGCTAGACAAACAAATCGAATTTGATCTAGCAAATGGTGAAAAGGCTGTGATGAAGACAGGTGCGATTGCGATTGCAGCGATTACGAGCTGTACGAATACATCGAACCCATACGTCTTAATCGGAGCAGGTCTTGTTGCGAAAAAAGCAAGTGAGCTCGGTATGAAGGTGCCAAATTACGTGAAAACGTCACTAGCACCGGGTTCTAAAGTTGTAACAGGGTACCTTGTGAATTCGGGACTTCTTCCATATTTAAGAGACCTCGGATTTAACATTGTTGGGTATGGCTGTACAACATGTATCGGAAACTCCGGACCGCTTGAAAAAGAAATTGAAGATGCTGTCTCTGAAAATGATCTGCTGATCACTTCTGTTTTATCAGGTAACCGTAACTTCGAAGGTCGTATCCACCCGCTTGTAAAAGGAAACTACCTTGCATCTCCACCATTAGTTGTGGCTTATGCACTTGCTGGTACGGTGAATATTGATTTAACAAAAGATCCGATCGGTGTCGATAAAAATGGCGAGAACGTTTATTTCAATGACATTTGGCCATCAATGGATGAAATCAACAGCGTCGTGAAAAGCACTGTCACACCTGAGCTATTCCGTTCAGAGTATGAAACTGTTTTTGACAACAATGACCGCTGGAATGAAATTAAAACGACAGACGATGCATTGTATAAATGGGATGAAAATTCCACATACATTGATAACCCGCCATTCTTCGAAAACTTATCAGTTGAACCTGGTAAAGTTGAACCACTTAAAGGATTGCGCGTAGTGGCGAAGTTTGGTGACTCTGTCACAACAGACCATATTTCTCCTGCTGGAGCGATTGGTAAAGACACACCTGCAGGTAAATACTTGCAAGAAAGAGGCGTATCGCCTAGAGACTTTAACTCATACGGATCTCGCCGTGGTAACCACCATGTTATGATGAGAGGTACTTTTGCAAACATCCGTATTAAGAACCAAATCGCACCAGGAACAGAAGGCGGGTATACAACGTACTGGCCAACTGGTGAAGTGACATCCATTTATGATGCATGCATGCGTTATAAAGAAGATGGAACTGGTCTTGCGATCTTAGCAGGTAAAGATTACGGAATGGGTTCTTCTCGTGACTGGGCTGCAAAAGGAACAAATCTTCTTGGAATTAAATTCGTTCTAGCGGAAAGCTTTGAGCGTATCCACAGAAGTAACCTTGTCTTCATGGGCGTACTTCCTTTACAGTTTAAAGACGGTGAAAGTGCAGAAACTTATGGACTAACAGGAACAGAAACATTTGAAGTAGATGTTGATGAAACAGTTCGTCCGCGTGATCTTGTCACTGTAAAAGCAATTGATACAGATGGCAACGAGAAAACATTTGAAGTAATTGTTCGCTTTGACAGTGAAGTCGAAATTGACTACTACCGCCATGGTGGTATCCTTCAAATGGTATTGCGTGAAAAATTGGCAAGCAACTAATAAAGCAAAGAAGAGAAGGCGCTTAGACAGCTTTCTCTTCTTTTTTAACATAGTGGAGGATCAATCATGTGGAAAAAAGGAATGGCAAGCGCTGTTTTACTTGTGTTGATTGGTTTACTTGCGTGGAATGTATTCGGACCAAAAGAACCTGCCATCGGTCTTGAAACAGGGGACAAAGCCCCTGATTTTGAGCTCAAAACCCTTGATGGCAAAACGGCATCTTTATCTGATTATCGAGGGAAAAAAGTACTTCTCAATTTTTGGGCGACATGGTGTAAGCCTTGCCGAACAGAAATGCCAGATCTAGATGCAATTAGAAGTGAAAATGACCAAGTTGAGGTACTAGCGGTGAATTTGACGAACACTGAAAAGAGTGTGGATCACGTCGCATCTTTTATTGATGAACTTAAGGTCAGTTTTCCTGTTTTATTAGATCAAAAAGGTATTCAAGCGAGATATCAGGTACTTTCATATCCGACGACATACATACTAGATGAAAAAGGGCGTATCCTGTCTGTAAAGCATCAAATGCTCACAAAAAAAGAAATTGAAAAAGAGCTGGATCTATAATGATTCAGCTCTTTTTTGCTTATTTTCTAAATGTTTTGGCGAAAATGGTATGAACAGAGTGGAGGTGGTGATAGAAATGAGACGAAGAAAGCGCCGTACTTTTGAAGAACTTGTGCTTGAAAATAAAAAAGAATTATTAAGCAATGAGGAATTTTTAAACCAGCTTGAAGAAAAGTTGGAAGAGCGATTTAGACAGAAATAAGTTATGATTTGACCTTTTTCGTTCATCCTAAAGAAGAGGGAGGGATGAATGATGGGTAGAGAGCATGATAAACAAGCGCAGTTTACACCAGACCATTTAGGGACAAAACCTGTAGCATACAAACGAAATAAAGGCAAAAAGATGCATAATAAATCGAATGAACAGCCTGATGTGATACAGACGAAGGGCGAATAATAGGAGGGAAGCATGATGAATGACAAGTCATATCAATCCAATCCAGATGATCGTTCTGATAATGTTGAGAAGCTGCAGGATATGATCGAAAACACACTTGAAAATATTGATGAATCTGAAGCAGCAATGGGTCTTTCAACAGAGGAAGAAAAGCAGATGATCAAGCAAAAAAATGAAAACCGTAGAACAAGTATTGACGCAATGCGTTCTGAAATAAAGGACGAGGAAGCAGCAAGAAAGAGCGGTTACACTGAATAAACCAGGGATTCCTGGTTTATTTTATTGCCTCTTTTTAGAAGAACCATTTGGAATGTGGTAAAATGTCAGAGACGTTAGGTTTTGATAGGAGAGCGATGAAAACGTGTATGTATCTAAAAAAGAAATAGAAGTCCGTTATGCAGAAACAGATCAAATGGGTATTGTGTATCATGCCAACTATTTAATCTGGATGGAAGTCGGCAGAACAGCTTTAATTAAAGAATTAGGCTTTTCCTATGCCCAGTTAGAGGCAGACGGTGTCCTTGCACCTGTTGTCGATCTTCAGGTTCAATATAAGAAACCACTACTGTACGGTGAAACGGCTACAGTTCACACATGGATTGAAGAATATAACGGCGTGAAAACAGTGTATGGCTATGAAATACAAAAACCTGATGGACAAACGGCTATTACAGGGACCACTTCACATATTTGTGTGGACAAAGAAACCTTTAGACCGATTCAATTTAGAAAAGCTTTCCCTGCATGGCACAGCGTATACGAACAGTCCAAGAAGCAGGTTTGATTCATGGCATTTGGAATTAAAAGAAAGGATCTACATGCTTGGAAATCAGCTGTTCGGCAAGGGAATGTGGCCTTTTTGACACACTATTGGCTTGATGACCGTTTTCCGCATGCGAATACTGTCACAAAGGCAGCCTGTCAGGATATGGAGCAATTAATCGCTTGGGGACAAAAGCATGGATTAAAGAAAGAATGGATTCATGTTCGCGAAGGTTTTCCTCATTTTGATCTCATCGGTGATTCGCAAAAACGGATTTTACAAAAAGAGCGGTCGTTAGGAAACATTCAGGAGTATGGACTTTATATTGAGTGATAAACAAAAAAGATACCCGAGGGATGAGGTATCTTTTTTGTTTATTCATAATGAAATTCTGGTTCTTTCACGGACTCGTTATAATCAATATGCAGATCATGGTTGTCAAAATACCAAATATCACTTTCTTCTACGAAGAAAGTAATGCCTTCTACTTCAGCGGTTGCGCCGGCATTTTGAGGTTCATCTTTTGCGACGCCGAGAGAAAAGCCTTTTTGTACATTACTGCACCCGCCATATCTGACAAAAAAGCGAACATGATCACCTTTTTCTAAATCCAGTTCATTCTTGTACCAATTGAGTGCATCATCTTTTATCGTTAATTTCAATGTGATCGCCCCTTTTTGAAGTCATGCTGTTTTTAAATGCAGGATGCAAAAACAGCTTTTCTTTACTTTTACCACATATTTAAATTGATGAAACGGCTAAAGCCATTTGATTTTCGGTTCAGTTTTGTTGAGAATTCGTTTGAGGTTGGCGATGTGTCTGAAGATCACAAAGCCAGCAAGAACGGCAACAACAATAATTAAAAATAGATCTTGGGTGAATATGCTGTAAATGAATGTGTAGATCCCAGTCAGCATAGATGATAATGAAACATATTTACTAATGTATAAAAATAAGAAAAAAGCAGCGATCATCGTGATAAATAAGAATGGGGCATAAAATAACAGCACGCCGCCTGATGTAGCGACCGCTTTTCCCCCTTTAAATTTTGCAAAGACAGGAAAGCTGTGACCGATAACAGCAGCCACTCCTGCTAATAAGGGATGAATGTCCAGTTGCATGAAAAACGGTAAAGCCGAAGCAAGAGTCCCCTTTAAAATATCAGCAGTGATAACGATGGACCCTGCTTTAACACCCAGTGTACGGAATGCATTCGTCGCACCTAGGTTCCCGCTGCCATGTTCACGGATATCGATTCCCTTTGCAGCTTTCCCGACAATGAGACCTGATGGAATACTGCCGAGAAGATAAGCCAAAATAAACATCAAAGCAATTAACATCTGCATAACTCCTTTATATTCTCCCTCTTGTCTTACATTTTAACATGATCTTATGAAAAACATGGCGATCTTTTTTTGAAAAAAACGATGGCCGATGAATTCAGCTTTGTTTTTAACAAGAAATTCGCTAAAATAGAAGAAAAGGAGTGTCTGGATGAATCATCCTTCAAAACAAGAAATTGGGCGTATATTAAAAAGCAGTAAGCGAATTGCGGTTGTTGGTTTGTCAGATCAGTCGCACCGAACGTCTTATATGGTTTCAAAAGCCATGCAGGATGCCGGTTATGACATCATTCCTGTCAATCCAACGATTGATGAAGCACTTGGGGTAAAAGCGGTCGACTCTTTAAAAGACATAGAAGGGCCTGTTGATATCGTCAATGTCTTTAGACGTTCCGAGTTTTTGCCTGAGGTGGCGAAAGAATTTCTTGAAATAAATGCACCTGTTTTTTGGGCGCAGCAAGGCGTATATCATGAAGATGCGAAAAGGCTGATTGAGGAAAATGGCAAGGTCGCCATCATGGATTTATGTATCAAAGTGGCTCATGCGATGACAAAAACTCATTAAATCGTCAAAAATCCTTGAAAAACCAAGGATTTTTGCTTTTTTGTTGCAGAAATATATTTGCGATTCTAGAAGAAAGCGATAAAATAAGGCGACAGGGACATATCGGTGACCTTGCATATCGAGAAAAAGAGCGATAAGATAAATATAGAACATTTGTTCTGTTTTGCTAAAACCATCATATGATTGCATTTGGCTTATGAAACAGTCTTGTTTATAATGGACTTCTAGTTCTGATTGCAGAATGTAGAACATTCTCATAACCGTGCAAAAGAGCATGTATCGCTGAATCACACATGCATGGTGATGATGCAGCTTATTAAAGTGGACAGTAATGAGCAGCATGATCATCATTAAAATCTAGAGAGATCATTGATGATTAGCCGGTTATGTTTGTTAGTGAAAGGGGATTAAGCATTTGGTTAAAAAGCAGCAAGTAGATTATAACGATGATTCTATTCAGGTGCTAGAGGGGCTTGAAGCGGTCCGTAAACGTCCAGGGATGTATATTGGATCGACGGATTCACGCGGTCTTCATCACCTTGTCTATGAGATTGTAGACAACTCTGTCGATGAAGTGCTCGCTGGCCATGGAGATCATATCATTGTCAAAATACATAAAGATAATAGCATTTCCGTCCAAGATAAAGGGCGCGGAATGCCTACTGGTATGCATAAGCTTGGAAAACCGACACCAGAAATCATTTTAACGGTCCTGCACGCAGGCGGAAAATTTGGTCAAGGTGGTTATAAAACAAGTGGTGGACTTCACGGGGTTGGGGCGTCCGTTGTGAACGCACTTTCAGAGTGGCTCACCGTGACGATAGAACGCGATGGATTTATTTATCACCAGCGCTTTGAACATGGCGGAAAGCCAGTCACATCACTTGAAAAAATCGGGAAAACGAAAAAGACCGGTACACTGATTCATTTTAAGCCAGATCCAACGATGTTCAGTGTCACCACCTATAATTTTGATACATTATCAGAGCGTTTAAGAGAATCAGCCTTTTTATTAAAAGGGCTAAAAATAGAGCTGATTGATGAGCGCCATGATGTGCAGGAAACCTTTTATTATGAGACAGGTATTGAAGCGTTCGTTGCTTATTTAAACGAGGAAAAGGATGTACTTAGTGAAGTCGTTTCGTTTGAAGGCGAACATCAGTCCATTGAAGTCGATTTTGCCTTTCAATTTAACGACGGCTATTCAGAAAATATTCTGTCGTTCGTCAATAACGTAAGAACCAAAGATGGCGGTACGCATGAGTCTGGTGCAAAAACGGCCATGACGAGAGCCTTTAATGAATATGCACGCAAAGTGACCCTTTTAAAAGAAAAAGATAAAAATTTAGAAGGTACGGATATTCGTGAAGGCCTGTCAGCTGTTATTTCTGTCAGAATTCCTGAAGAACTTCTTCAATTTGAAGGACAAACAAAAGGAAAGCTTGGAACGAGTGAGGCTAGGTCTGCTGTAGACGCTGTGATCTCTGAAAAATTGGCTTATTTCCTTGAAGAAAACCGCGAAACGGCAACACTGCTTGTGAAAAAAGCGATTAAAGCGCAGCAGGCAAGAGAAGCGGCTAGAAAAGCAAGAGAAGAAGCAAGGAGCGGCAAGAAACGGAAAAAATCTGAAGCGACACTAAGCGGAAAATTAACACCTGCTCAATCTAGAAACCCGGCAAGAAATGAACTGTATCTAGTAGAGGGCGACTCAGCGGGTGGATCAGCCAAGCAAGGACGTGATCGAAAATTCCAAGCGGTGCTGCCGCTTCGAGGGAAGGTCATTAATACAGAGAAAGCAAAGCTTGCGGATATTTTCAAAAACGAAGAAATCAATACCATTATCCATGCCATTGGCGGCGGGGTTGGTGTCGATTTTAATGTAGAAGACATCAATTATGACAAAATTGTCATCATGACAGATGCTGATACAGATGGGGCGCATATTCAGGTTCTATTGCTTACATTCTTCTACCGCTATATGAAGCCGCTGATTGAGCATGGCAAAGTATTCATTGCCCTTCCGCCTTTATATAAAGTCAGCAAAGGCTCAGGGAAGAAAGAAGTCATTGAATATGCTTGGTCTGATGAAGAAATGGATGACGTACTAAAGAAAGTTGGAAAAGGATATACGATTCAGCGCTATAAAGGTTTAGGTGAAATGAATGCCGACCAGCTATGGGAAACGACAATGAATCCAGAGTCGAGAACGCTTGTCAGGGTGAAGATCGATGATGCTGCACGGGTGGAACGCCGCGTCACGACACTGATGGGTGACAAAGTAGAACCACGCCGTAAATGGATTGAAAAGAATGTCGCCTTTGGACTTGATGAGGAAAGCAACATTCTTGAAAATGAAAACTTGTCGCTAGCTGAGGAGGTTTAAACATGGCACAACAAGAACGATTTCATGATTTACCGTTAGAAGAAGTGATTGGGGACCGTTTTGGTCGCTATAGTAAATATATTATCCAAGATCGTGCACTTCCAGATGCACGTGATGGATTAAAGCCTGTACAACGAAGAATTTTATATGCGATGTATGCAGAAGGAAATACACAAGATAAAAACTTCCGTAAAGCTGCCAAAACAGTCGGTAACGTCATTGGTAACTATCATCCTCATGGTGATTCTTCTGTTTATGAAGCCATGGTGAGAATGAGCCAGGAATGGAAAGTGCGAAATGTGCTAATTGAGATGCATGGAAATAACGGGAGTATCGACGGAGATCCTCCTGCTGCCATGCGTTATACGGAAGCAAGGCTTTCTGCCATTGCATCAGAGCTTTTAAAGGACCTCGACAAGGAGACAGTCGAATTTGTCGCGAACTTTGATGATACAAGCAAAGAGCCTGTTGTTTTACCAGCGATGTTTCCCAACCTTCTTGTGAACGGTTCAACAGGGATTTCAGCCGGTTATGCGACTGATATTCCGCCGCACCATCTAGGAGAAGTGATTGATGGCGTGATTAAGCGAATCGAACAGCCGCATTGTACGGTTGAGGATTTAATGACAGTCATCAAAGGGCCAGATTTCCCAACAGGCGGGATCATTCAAGGTGTGGATGGTATTAAGAAGGCATATGAAACAGGAAAAGGAAAGATTATGATTCGCGGAAAAGCGGAGATTGAAACCATCCGCGGTGGACGCCAGCAAATCGTGATCACAGAAATTCCTTATGAAGTGAATAAGGCCAATCTTGTCAAAAAGATGGACGAGTTCCGCATTGAAAGAAAAGTAGAAGGAATTTCTGAAGTTCGGGATGAGACGGATCGTACCGGCCTTCGGATTGTTGTAGAGCTGAAAAAAGAAGCGGATGCGAATGGTGTCTTGAATTTCTTATATAAAAATTCTGATCTGCAAATCCCATATAACTTTAATATGGTCGCGATACATAACAGAAGACCGACTTTAATGACGCTTACAACTGTACTAGACGCTTACATTACTCATCAAAAAGAAGTGGTGACGAACCGCTCAGCATACGAGCTTCGAAAAGCAAAAGAACGTCATCATATTGTAGATGGGTTAATTAAAGCTCTTTCCATTTTAGATGAAGTCATTGCGACGATCCGTTCGTCTAATGATAAGCGTGATGCGAAAAACAATTTGATGGAGAAATATGATTTTACAGAAGCACAATCAGAAGCGATTGTTTCTCTCCAGTTATATCGTTTAACAAATACAGATATCACTCAACTAAGAGACGAAGCAAGAGAGCTTGACGTGCGAATTGCAGAACTTGAAGACATTTTAGCGAATGAGAAAAAGCTGTTTAAAGTCATTACGAACAACTTGAAGAAGTTGAAAAAGACGTATGCTGATGAAAGACGATCTGTTATTGAGGAAAAAATTGAAGAAATTAAGATTAACCTTGAAGTGATGATCGCATCAGAGGACGTGTACGTCACAGTCACAAAAGATGGATACATCAAACGGACAAGCCAGCGTTCCTATGCTGCATCAAACGGTAAGGACTTCGGTATGAAGGATACAGACCGACTGATTCACCAGTTTGAAATGAATACAACAGATGTTCTTCTGCTCTTTACGAATAAAGGGAGCTATATTTACTGTCCAGTTCATCAGCTGCCAGATATACGCTGGAAAGACATGGGGCAGCATATTACGAATATTATTTCGATTGATCGCGATGAATCCATTCAAAAAGCGATCCCAATTAAAGAATTCGATGAATCATCGTATCTCTTGTTCTTCACAAAAGGCGGTATGGTGAAGAAAACAGAGCTTCTCCAATATAAAGCGCAGCGCTATTCAAAACCGCTTGTCGCCTTGAATTTAAAAGGTGATGATGAACTTGTAGATGTTCATGTCACAACAGGTCAGCAAGAATTGTTTATTGCAACGAAAAATGGCTATGGATTATGGTTTGATGAAGAAGAAGTGAGTGTGGTCGGTCCGAGAGCGGCTGGTGTGAAAGGCATCAATTTAAAGGACGGAGACGAGGTGGTCTCTGGACAAATGATTGATCCGAAGAACAATGTGCTTGTTCTCACGACACAAAGAGGTGCTGTGAAGCGGATGAACCTCTCTGAATTTGATAAGACATCAAGAGCAAAACGTGGAGTGATCATGCTAAGAGAATTAAAGAAAAACCCTCACAGAATTGTTGCTGTGATTGCTGCTTCACTGCACGATACACTTGAGATTGATACGGAAAAGGGTGCCACGATCCCGCTCGATATTTCCACACTAAGAGCAAATGATCGTTATAGCAATGGATCGTTTATTTTAGATGAGGAAGAGCAGGGAGAAGTAACTCAAGTTCTTTTATCACCTGCTGCATCTGACCAAGATGACAATAAATAAGCAAAATGAAAACCCCCTGCGTAAGGCAGGGGGTTTTTTATGATGAGGTCAATTTAACTCTCGTGATTGCCAAACATGCTTGTGATGGCATGCACTACTTCAATTCCTTGGTAAACGAAAAGAGAAAGTGAAGTGACAGAGAACAGACCTAGAATGAATACTCTTAAGAAAAATAACATCGTGTAAAACCTCCCAATTTTTGTTTGATTTAAATGGTTGGGTTAACACGAGCTACTCGGAAATTCGAAGACTGGTAGAACACTGCAAGTAAATGCTTCTTTTTCCGGTCAAATCGATCAGTATAAGTGATGCGTGCAAATCCAGCTGCCATACTGCCAATGACTAGCAGTGCTGTAAATGCCGCAAATACTGCGTTCACATGTTTTTGTTTCTTTTCATCGCCTGCTGTCTGAACGATTTTCATTTCATGTGATTCTTGATCAGCAACCACCTTTGCATGATGGTATACCTGAACGGAATGAGGCATTGAGAACAAATGAAAACTTGCAAGTGCTATGAATAAGACTGCTAATTTTAACAGCATATTTTTTTTCATTTTTCTCACCCCTTCCTGTTTATTTTCATGATCTTACCACGTTTTCAGTTATTTGAAAAGTCTTATTTTTTTACTTTCCCTCTTTAAAAAAGCGCTAAACATCAAGATATCTATAGGACTGTTTCACTTCATGAAAGGTTTCAATTTTATTTATTAAATTAAAAAAAAGTACCGAGATCAAAGATCTGGCACTTTTCAAAAAGAATGTATTGATGTCGGTTTTGCAACAGCTTTTGTGAAGATTCCCGCAATACAAATGGCAAACAGAACAAAAATAAACGCATGAAGCAGTCCGACTTGATTGGCGAGCAGTCCTAAAACAGGGGGCCCTGATAGAGAGGCTGTATACCCAGATAAAGTGACGATACTGACACGTTTGACAGCATAGCGGCTATCATCACCAGCTGCTGAAATGGTCAGCGGGAAGCCTAAGGACGCGCCAAGTCCCCATAAAAAGATAGATATCATACACACGACGAGTGAAATCTTTAAAATCACCAAGAATAGTCCGGCGGCAGCAGATAAGATCGCGATTCTTAGCAATAGCACCCTGCCAAAGCGATCAATGAAACGTCCGCTTACCAGTCTGCCACTAATCATCCCGCACAAAAATAATGCATAGATGACCGTACTCATTGAATGAGAAACCTGATAGCCATCAACCATTGCTAGTGGAATCCAATCATTTGCAGAACCTTCTACAAATGCGAGACATAAGGCAATCATCGCTAATGAGATCGTCCGTTTGTTCAGCCATGATGTTTGAGAAGCCTCAACTGATTCTGTCTGCGTCTCATCCTGATCTTTTCCTGTCCCGTGCGGAATAAACCGTGTACAAATCAGGATACTGAGAAAGAAAAGGAGTGCAATGGTGAGAAGGTGAATGAGGACAGACACACCTAAATAAATAAAGAGAATTCCGGCACCTGCACCAATTAACGTTCCAATACTGAAAGAAGCATGCAAAATCGGCATGATCGTTCTCTTGATCTGATACTCAATCTCCGTTCCTTCTAAGTTCATGGCTACATTGCACATGCCTGAGCCTGAACCAAAAAGAAAAAGACCAGCAGTGACAATCAGCGTAGAAGAGAGGGCGGCGCCGATTGCAAGGGTTGAGAATCCAATAAACATCAAAAAAGCGCTGACCACAATCGCCACTCGGCCGCCTTTTTTGCGAACGAATACATTGGAAAGAATCAGCCCGACAATGGAACCTACAGATAGGCCGAGTAAAATGAGTCCCATTGTGCCTGTATCTGCTTGCAACAAATCTCTCACTTCTGGTGTTCTTGAAAACCAAGTGGAGATGGAGATCCCAGACATCGTAAAAATAACAATGATCGCTTTATACCACTTTAATTTCATCTAATCCCTCATATCTATGTAGTCATACAGAACAAATCTACTCGATTATAAATGAGACTTCCTGATTCGTAAATAACATGAGGGAGGATCATCATGAAGAAAATATTCCAACTTCATCATTCTTTGATAGAATAAAGACAAAAGGGGCGATACATATGTCATATCGAATGGGTGTTTTAAAGGGAGACGGGATTGGACCGGAAATTGTTAATTCTAGTATGCGTATTTTAAAGACAGCGCTGTCACAGTTCAAAGAACCATTTGTGGAATTTGTAGAGTGTCCTATCGGTGCTGAAGCCATTCATTCTCATCAAGATCCAGTGCCAGCTTCTACGATAGCCGCCTTGAAAAAATGTCATGGCTGGATATTAGGACCTCATGATTCAGCTTCATATCCTGATCTATTGAAAGAAAGAAGAAATCCAAGTGGAGAACTCCGTCATACATTTGATGTATTTGCAAATATTCGTCCATCGCAATCGCTGCCAGGTGTAAAAAGCGTTGCCAGTGGCGTCGACCTTGTCATTTTTCGAGAAAATACAGAAGGCTTTTATCCAGACCGGAATATGTATCAGGGGACAGGAGAGTGGATGATTACACCAGATGTCGCCATATCTACAGGTGTGTTTACAAAAAAAGCAATTACCCGTATTGCCCACGCAGCCTTTCAACGTGCAGTGGAGAGGAGGGGGAAAGTCACCATTGTTCATAAAGCGAACGTGATCAAATTAGGATCTGGCTTGTTTTTACGAACATGTCAAGAGGTAGCGAAAGCATATCCGCAAGTAGAGGTTGAGGATATTCATATTGATGCGATGGCTGCCCATTTAGTGAGACGTGCAGGTGATTTTGATGTGATTGTGACAGAAAATATGTTTGGCGACATTTTATCTGATCTTGCAGGGGAACTAGTCGGCAGTTTAGGAATGGCACCCTCATTAAATTGCAACGAAAATCAAGCGATGGCACAGGCGGCACATGGTTCAGCACCGGATATAGCTGGTCAAAATATCGCCAATCCAATGGGCTTGATTCTTTCTACAGTGATGCTTTGTAACTGGCTACATGTGAAATATCAAGATGAAAGATTAAAACAGACAGCCAGTCTGATCGAACATACTCTTTATGAGACCTTAAAAAAGAACTTGAAAACGAAGGATTTAGGAGGAAATGAGACGACGACACAATTCACCGAGGCATTCATTCAAACGATGAATGAAGTTTCAATAAAAGGGAGATGAACATGAAAACAGAAAAAGAAAAGATGATCAAGGGAGAATACTATCAGCCAAATGACCACACATTGATGGCAGATCGAGCAAAAGCGCGACAAATGTACATATATATACAGCTGGACATCCGTTAAATCCAGAAGAACGTCAAACAGGTATTGAATTCGGCAAATCAGTCACAATTGGACATGCGGTGCCATTATCAATCCAGGTGTGACAATCGGAGATCATGCTGTCATTGCATCAGGATTCGTTGTGACAAAAGATGTTCCGGCAAATGTGATTGTTGGCGGGAATCTTGCAAAAATCTTAAAACATTTAGAGGAATGAAAATCTAACAAATCAACCGTTGGATTTTCGTTTTTCGTTTCATCTCAATAAGATAAGTATACTTAATAATGAGACAAGAAAATTTTAATTGCTCTTTAACTTCCTAGAATATATATTATGTAAACTAAAAAAGACTTATATCGATAGAATGACATAAGCCTCTTAGGTTCAATTCAATTTTTGAATATCCATTAAAATTTACACGTTCCATCTGAACAATATTCATCGAGCGACGACTCTAATTTATGCTCTTCAACCTTACGATTCGCGTACTCTTCTTTCCATACCTGTTGTAATGTTTCTAAAAACACTTCGCTAGGTTGTGCTCCTGAGATGACATATTTATCATTCACAACGTAAAAGGGCACGCCCTGAATCCCAATTTTAGATCCCTGGGCTCTATCAGCTGCGATATTCTCGCTATATTGATCATTTGATAAAACATCCAAAGCTTCGTTGCCATCAAGACCTATTTCACTTGTAAGTTGAGCAAGTGTTGCGTGATCACCGATATCTAGTGAATCTGTGAAATGAGCTTTCAAAATACGTTCCATAAACTCCCGAATCTTCCCTTTCTCTTTTGCATAATAAGAAAGACGAAGTGCATCATATGAATTCGTAGGAATCATTGTATCAAATTGATAATCTAACCCAACCTCTTTTGCTTTCTGTTTCAATTGATTGTTCAGTACTTTTGCTTTTTCATATGGGACACCATGCTTAGAGGATAATACTTGATGAATATCCATTCCTGTATTTTTTTTCGTATATGGATCTAATTGAAAATGTCGAAATAAGACTTCGACCTCTTCTTTATGTTCAAACTGTTCTAACCCTATTTCAAATTGACGTTTGCCAATATAACAAAACGGGCAAACAAAATCAGACCAAATTTCTACTTTCATCCTATGTTCCCCCTTTATGATTTTAATGAATGTATTTTGTCTATTCTTCTTTATTACGCTTTTGAACGTGCGAGGTGGGATGATGTTAATTAAAATCTTTTTAACTAATCCCACCAATGCTCTTTTTTAAAACGTTCGTGCTACCGTTTTTGCTTTTTCAATTGTTGAAGTAACAATTTCTTCTTCTTTAGTTGGATCATAGTCAATACCTTCAACAAAAATCGTTGGTTCCACTTCAATTCCAACAAACTTCAGCGCACCTCTTACGTAAGAATCGGAATGCTCCATTCCAATTGCCTGTGAATAAAATCCTCCCATACCATGAATATGGATTGCTTTTTTCCCTTTCATCAATCCTTCTGGACCTTCTGATGTATATTTAAACGTTTTTCCAGCACTCATGATTGTATCAAAATAGGCTTTTAATAAAGGTTGGATTCCTAAATTCCACATTGAAGACTGAATGATGTATTTATCTGCTTCCATAAATTGCTTTGTGAATGCATTCACTGCTTCTATTTTTTGTGCTTCAACATCTGTTAGCACTTCCCCACTTCTTAACTTCTTTTGTCCAGTTAAAAAATCAGCATCGATTAATGGCACATTTGCATAATAGACATCTACTTCTATTATTTCATCCGCTGGGTTTACTTCCTTATATTCAGTGATAAATGCTCTAGCAACTTGCGTACTTCTTGATTGTTCCTCACTTTGAGGTGTTCCTTTAACAAATAATACTTTTGACATGATCATTTCCCCTTTATGATTTTGATTTTGAATACTTATAAAAAGAATGCACACGCAATATTTTGGTATGACCCTAAATGATTCCTATAATTTCTGCTGAATCAACAACCTCATACAAAAAGCTGATTTAATGATTATAGACAATGGGCATTTTTCCGATTAATTGGTGTTGCCTAGCAGCGTCATACATGAGTTTAGCGACATTTTCCCTAGATACGGACATTTTAGCTGGCTGATCGCCGAATGAATAACCGTAAGATTGCCCGTTGTATTTGATATTAGGATTAATGATTCGAACGACTGTCCAATCCAGGTTCGATTCTTTAATCAGTTCTCCTATCTTCTTCATTTCGGCATAACCATTTGGCATGAGAAGTTTAGGCAATATTCTTGGCAATATCGTCGATAAGCTTTTCTTATCGTCTTCAGATTGCAAGGCTGGCGTCGCGAGTGTAATCAACCTTTTTTTGGTGAACTTCTTCATCGCTTTGACAATTCGGTTATGTCCGTCGGCGATCGGTGTACCTTTTTGTTTTCGAGACAAATCAATGCCGGGACCTAAGGTGCTTATCACGACATCAGCTTCTGAAACTGCCGTTTCAATAGCTGAAGTGTTCGTTAGTTCACCCGTTACAATGCGTAAATTCGAATGCTTTTGCTTGATTTTCTCAGGGTTTCTAACATATACCGTAACGATATCTCCGTTTTCTAATGCAAACTGTGTTAAAAGTTGACCGATTGCACCAGTTGCCCCAAAAATAGTGATATTCATGGTCGTCTATCTCCTTTTGTTATTCAGAATGATCACAATGATTTCCTTGATCAAAAATCTTTCGTAATAACATGTGTTATTTAAGCAACGCGCGTTGTATAATTGATGATAAGATGAAAAAGAATAATAAACAATAACCAAAATAGCCAATATGTAGTTTACGCAACACTTCTAATGTATTGTCGTTTTTAGACAAGATGATGAACCCTAAAAGGAGAAGAAAAAATGATTATGCCAAAAAAAGATCCGAGAATACTTCGTACAAGACAATTGATTGTAGACTCTTTTCTTTCGTTAGCTAGTGAAAAAGATTTCAACCATATAACGGTACGTGATATCACAGAAAAGGCTACTATTAACCGGGCTACATTTTATGCGCACTTTGACGATAAATTTGATTTGTTACATTCTACAATCACCAATACATTTACAGACAAATTGAAAAAAAGAATCAATGATCACGATGCATTCAATGAAAAAGTCATTGCAAATATTTTTCTAGCCATGTGTGATCACCATAAAGAGATAAGCGACCTATGTCCCAAAGGTTATCATTCTTTAGGAACTATTATCGAAAGTAAAATTAAAGAGGAGTTACAGAAACTAATAGCTGATCTTATGCTAAAAGGAACTAAAAACATCATCGAATTCGAGGATAAACAAATGGTAACAACCCTATCTACTATGCTAAGTTGGGGGATATACGGAGCTGCATACACATGGAATAAGGATGGAAGACTTATTTCATCAGAAGAGCTAGTGACTAAGACCCTGCCTATCTTTAAAAATGGCATGAGTCAGTATTATCTTTAATGAAAATGATGTTAACAATCTGCTTGAGCCGGCAGTGCTATAAAAAATATTAAAAAAACACAGAAATGGTATGGGTTTAAATAATGGGGTATTTGGAGGAGATCAAGAGGTCAATTAGGCAGGCTCGATTTGTTGTTGCTTAAATGACAAAACTTCTACGACCTTCTCAATAAATTAAATCGGTCGTAGAAGATGGCCCTTATTTGTTGTACTGTAAATCAAATAATCTGGGATATTTCTTTTAAAAATTGCTTTCTCTTTTCATCTGTTGTTAAGTTCACTCTAGAAAAATGAATCCATTTCGTGGATTCATTTTTCAATCCCAAATCTGCTAGCGTTCTGTTAATAAAAACGCTTTGAATGGCATTTCCAGCTTCAGATTCTATATACTTTTTATCTGTAGTTGATGTTGAGATCACGGTTGTTTTTTTTATATTTGTCAATAAACCTTTCAAAGTACCAGTGTTTTGATCTTCAATGAATGCGAAACCGCTTAACATCACTTTATCAATAAATCCTTTTAACATAGCAGGTAGATCCCACCACCAGACTGGGAAAATAAATACCAATTCTGTTGACTGTTTTAATTTTTCTTGATAATCCTTCACTAATAGATAAGGCGTTTCTCCTTTATGAAAATGCTTTAATTCTTCAGCTGTAAAAACAGGATTAAATCCATCTTTATATAAATCGATCACTTGAAACGGTTCTCTCTTTGTTTCTAATTTTTCTGTTATGGAAGTCAAAATGGCATGATTATAGCTTCCATCCCAAGGATGTGCATAGACAATCGTTTTCATTATTCATTCACCCTTTTTCTGAGTTTTGCATCATTTTTTGATGTACATTGATTTTATTGTATGCTATAACATACTACAAGTACGGTAATCAAAGTGCGATACTAACCCAAAGGAGAGTATAAAATGAATGAGGAGTCCTTCCAGACGAAAGCTGAGCTAAAAGATACTGGTTTTGGGTATACTTTGTCATTAATTGGTGGGAAATATAAAATGCCAGTTCTGTATGCTTTATATTCAAACGATGGTCCTGTTCGCTATAATCAGCTGAAACGTAAGCTCGGAACGATTTCTTTTAAAACATTAACCAATACACTAAAAGAGCTTGAGGCGGATCACTTAATTCATCGTAAAGAATATCCCCAAGTGCCTCCAAAAGTAGAATATAGTTTATCTGAAAAGGGTTTATCACTGATGCCTGTATTAGATGAGATATGCTATTGGGGAGAGGAACAAATGAAAAATAATTAGGTAGAGTGGAAAGAAAGCTACTACAGTTTAAACATGCTTTCTAAAGTAGCTTTCTTCTCATCTTATATCAATCCGATTGGCTCATTTTGTTGATGCGCTAACTCCATTTCTTCTGCCAGATAGAGAGCGTTCTTCTTATCTATATCATATCAGGCCAATTGTGGATCAGTTGACGTAATCTAACTGCAACAGTCTTACAAACATCTGGCATTAAGTAACTATCAGAATCCGAAAGATCCAGCAAAGGAATGATGTCATCTGTAAAGTTTTCAAAGGGGTATGTCCCCGCCAAATCCCTCCATATCATCTAAATTCATTTCGCAAATATTACTCCTGATTGAACCTATAATAGGACAACGAGGCACGCAACGCTCTATTCTACCAGAGTCCTAAGGTTATTTTGATTTAATCCCTGCCCCACAAAGAGGTATGATAATGGTTTCTTCTGATTCCTTTTGATATTTCATGTAACCCGCAAAATTGATGGCAGATGTCACTTCGACATAAAATCCTTTCTCACTCAGTTTAGAGCGTGCATGTATAATTTCTTCTTCTTCAATATCAATAAACGTACCATTCGTCTTGTATACAGCTTCTAAAATTTGTTTAGAACGCGCTGGGGCAGCAATAGCGATCCCTTCTGCTACAGTCCCTTTATTTGTGACAGGTGATGCTGATTCTTCTTCATTTTGATAGGCTTTCACAAGGGGTGCGCAGTTTTTCGCTTGGACAGCAACAATTTTCGGTATTTTATGAATGAGACCATTTTCAAATAACTCTTTAAAGCCATAATACGCACCGAGCAGCAGAGTGCCGTTTCCAACCGGAATGATTAAAGCATCCGGTGCTCCTTTTAGTTGCTCAAAGATTTCATAGGCGTATGTTTTTGTACCTTCGAAAAAATAAGGGTTATAGACATGGCTTGCATAAAAAACGTTTTCCTCGTCTACTGCCTTTTGGGCCGCAGCTGCAATGTCCTCTCGTGTACCATGAATTTCTTTAATCGTTGCTCCGTGGGCTTTTATTTGAGCGACTTTTTTAGGTGACGTTTGATCACTTAGATAGATGTCACAGGCAATACCACAACGCGCCGCATACGCAGCAATTGCCGTTCCTGCATTCCCGCTGCTATCAGCAATGACTTTTGTTACCCCTAATTCCTTAGCTTTTGTCATTAACACAGCTGCTCCACGGTCTTTAAATGATAGTGTCGGCATCATATAATCAACTTTTACATAAGTGTTTGGCTCATTAGGATCTAGAACGATTAAAGGAGATTGGCCCTCCCCCATTGTCACAGTTTCCCACGTCTTAGAATCTTTTTGAAATGGCATGGTTTCAACATAACGCCACAATGAATTTGGATAGTGATCCCAAGCTGTGACGTCTATTTTCGGGGTATCTTTCACTAGATTGAATACTCCACCACAATCACATTTCCATAGAGTTGGTGTCATCTCATATTTTTCCCCGCAATGGTTACAAATTAATTGATTCATTCATCATCTACCCCTTTGAATATTTTTTTATATAAAATATAATTTTTTATATAGGGTGGTCAAAAAAATATTCTAAATATAGGCAATGGCATCCATTTCAATTTTGAAACCAAAATGTAATTCATTCGTTGGTACAATCGTACGTGCTGGTTTATGTTCACCGAAAAATTCAGTATAAACCGCATCTACTTTGTCCCATAATTCAATATCTGAAATGTATAATGTCATGCGCAAAATCTTTTCTTTTTGACTTCCAGCAGCCTCTACAATCATCTCTACATTCTTAAGCGCTTGTAATGTCTCTTTTTCAATGGGGCCGAACTCTTTTTCTGTCGTTTCAGGATTGATGGCAAATTGTCCTGACACATAGACCGTGTTTTGATGAATGGTTGCGAATGCATAGTGTCCGTTTGATTTTAGATTTCCTACCTCGAGTATGCTTTCCATTTTGACACTCCTTACCTCGATTTATTTTTGATTTCATCCAAATAGCTATAGACGGTTACTTTGGAAATACCTAACATAGATGCGACCTTCTCAACAGATCCTTTCATTAAAAAAATGCCCTTTTCATCCATAAATTTGATTAGTTCAATTTTTTCATGACGTTTCATGACTGGGTGAACACTGTTTTGAATGATTTGTTGAATCAATTGATCTACTATTTCTTCCACATTTTCAAGATCATCATTTGATGTTGTTTCTTTCTCTTGAGCTTCCACTTGTGTAGTAAGAAAAGTATCCATAAATTGCTGCATTTGATTCAGTGCTTCAACATCAAAATTGATACAGAAAGCACCGATCACTTTTTGCTTTGAATCACGTATTAATGAAGTCGAAGAACGAATCGTACGCTTATCTTCTGTTACAAATGTATAACCAGCCAGATAATCTTCTTTAAAATCTTCTGATTGTAATACAGTCTTGACTAGATGATCAAATGATTGGCCGATTTCTCTTCCTGTCACATGGTTATTTACTGTAAACATGACAGATACTTGAGGATTCGTTAAATCATGAATCACCACTTCACAATTTGGTCCAAACATTTTTGCAGTAGATTTTGCTAAAGGAATATAACTCTCTAATAACTTTTTAATATGTTCCATGCCTAAGCACCTCATTTTTTTATTCCACTAGATTATATAATTTTTTATATATAAAAACAATATATAGATTTATTTATATATTGTAATGCTCACAAGATCACAAATATGAAAATCATCATATAAAAAAAGCAGCCATTGACTGCTTTTTGCTTGTGCTCCTTTCTAATTGTCTTCCTGCTGGATGCCATACAAAATGACGTCAATTCCCCATCGGAACCGTTCCATTGATACGGTATCACCTGCAAACATTTCTTCTTTTACACGATGAATGAAAGGAAACTGCGTTTTGTCTGCTTGAAGAAATGCTTTTTTTGCGTCTGAAATCTGTGAAGAGCCTTGTTTCTTCCAAGAGACCTTTTCGTATGCTACAGAAGATACGTATAACAGCAATAGGTCTACTCCCCATGCTGCAGATGTAGATTTGATCCCGCCTTCATGCAATGCAGCGAGAATACGTTCGGTCAACTGAATAAAGTTCGTTCCTTGTGGAATGGTGGAAAGAGAAATTTCAGCGAGACCAGGTTTTTCGAATAGCAGGAGGAAATAAGTATGCAATAGGTCGAATAACTGTTCTTTCCATGTGCTATCCTTTGAATCTGGATAGACCATTTGTCCGAGACCATAATCCAATACGTAAGCACTGAGTTCTTGAACATTGTTCACGTAGACATACAAGGATGCAGGTCCCGTATCGAGTGCTTTAGCCACCTTACGCATACTCATGCCCTCTATCCCATGCTCCTTAAGAAGCTCATAGGCCGTTTTCACAATAAGCTCACGGCTTAAGGGTTCTTTAGCCGGCCGAGACCGGCGACTGATCATACGACGATTTGAATTGTTCATACTCTCTTTATAACATGTCAAAGTAAAATAGTAAATTGAGCATCAATCATCATCCTTTTGAAAAGAATTCATCATATTTGCAAGCTTGACCGCAGCGTCATTTGAAAAACACAGTTTTAAACTATTCTCCGATTCATTAGCTTTTTTCGATGAATATTCGTACATCATGTCTTCGTATTCTTCAATCGCCTTTTCAAAATGATGAGAATGTCGGACAATAGCAAGTGCTAGCTCCCTTGCATCAAACATCGCCATGTTCACACCCTCGCCTGCGAATGGCGACATGACGTGAGCTGCATCACCGATAAGCGTTACTCCTTTATGACGATTCCATTTGAAACCGACAGGAAGCGTATAAATCCGTCTTGGAATGATGGCATCTTCTGCATAACGAATATAATTTTTCAGCTGATCATCCCAATCACTAAATAACGCTAATAATTGTTCTTTTGCTTCTTTCGCTTGATGAAACGGTATACCACAAGTCTCGATCCAGTTGCGTTCTACCATAAGGCTTGCATACACTTTGATTCGGCCATCTCCGTTTAACTGCCCAATCAGTCCTTTGTGGTCTGCCAAAGCAAACATCTTACCTCGTTTATTAAATTCAGCTAAATCAGGGTGTTTCTCCTCTACGCTTAAGACATTCAGTTCTAGCATCGTGAGCCCAGAGTATTCAATCTCAATATCTGTTAACAGAGGACGCACACGAGAAAAAGCACCATCAGCCCCAATCAAAAGGTCAACTGTTTCGACAACTCCGTTTTCAAAATGAAGCTCTGTCATACCACTTTCTAATGAAACGCATCTTTCTAGTTTATACCCATATTTGATGGTTTCAGCATCAATTTGTTCTAACAGTAGTTCACATAACACACCACGATCAATTTCCGGGCGAGTACCTGTTTGATCTGATTCCGTTTCTTCATCTAAATAAATTCTTCCTGATTTATCAAGTAATCGGAAATCTTCCCCTTCATAGCGAGCATTCTTTTGAAATTTCTCATAAACTCCTGCTTCTTTTAAGGCTTTTTGACCTGTTTCTTCGTGAATATCCAGTGAGCCCCCTCGTTCAAGGCTCTTGTCATGCATCTCCCGTTCATAGATGGTTGTTTGTATACCGTAATTTTGCAAAATTAAGGCGAGTGTTAGTCCCCCAGGTCCTCCTCCAATGATAGCGATTTGCTTTTGATTCTTAGATAATGACGTCATCTTCTGCATCTCCTCATCCCTTTGTGGAAAGCGTTTTAAATTACATTTCATTTATATTATAACGAACACCGTTCGTGAAGAACAGTGTTCGTTTAAAATTGTTTGTTGTACGATTGTGTTTTCATGAAAAAAACAATCTCCTACCATCATATGATACACTCCATTTAGGACGGTTAAAGGTTGTCGAATCATAACAATGATACTTAGATCAGTAGGTCTCCATTGTTCTCACTCTAAGTGTAAGAGGTGTTTCTATGAATAAATTATTGGCCATGTTGATATTAGGATTAAGCTTTAGTGGTGCTGCGCTCATTCTTTCAGTCCCTTTGTTATTCAAACCGAAACCGGGACAATTTGAGCTGGTGTTTGCTGCTGGATCAGCGGGCGCTTTCGTAGTATTCGCTGTCTCATGCCTAGTTCTTCGAAAACGATTCAATCGCTAAAAAACCTAAACAAAATCCACCGTCATGAACAGTGGAGATGTGTTTAGGTTTTTGTGGTTTTTTAATATGAATTTAAAGAATGTGGTATAAGCTGACACCTATACTGAGAGCGAATAAAACAAGTGCAGGGATTGCTTTTTTAAAGGGATCTTTGGCCAATACGATCAGAGTAAATGCAGCTGCCAGCATCGTACCTCCTAACAATAAGCCTGATAATAATGCTAATGTTGGGATCCATATGCCGGCTAGCATTCCAGCAGCGCCTATTAACTCAAGAGCCCCCGTTAAAACATTAAAAAAAGCAGGTAAACCAAATCGTTTGAACTCTTCTGCCATTTTTCCAGATATGATTTTCGTTCCTGTGAGGAAAAAGAAAACGGCCAATACAATTTGTAGAATAAGAATGAAAATAGTAATCACATCTTTCTAAGTTATTTGACCAGAAAGGGTCGCTTAATGGACACCGGTTTCTGGGGCCATCTTGATAAAATCTCACTTCCACATTGAATGGATGAAATTTATATGTCATAGCATATATTATACAAAAATAGAGGTTGTTTCTACCTTATAGATTTATCAAGATGGATAGTCTGAATAGAATAATTTGTTTAAAAGTAATTTTAATTGTTCAATCTCTTCATCACTTAATTGATTTGTCACAGTTCGATGTGCATCCATGACGACAGGAAGAATCGCCTTTTTGATCTCGTCCCCTTTTTCTGTTAAAAACAGGTGATGCGAGCGCCGGTCTTGTTCATTATAGGTTTTTTTGACAAGCCCTTTTCGTTCCATTGACTGGATCATTCTTACGACAGTGGTTTGATTTTTATCAATGCCTTCTGCCAATTCTTTTTGAGTCGCGCCTTTTTCACGGCTAAGAATACTAATAATACTCCACTGCTCTGGTGTAACACCGTATGGCTTTAACCTATTCGTAAAATAATTCGTCATTTTCACATCAGTGCGATGAACGAGATAACCTATTAAATCATGTAACTTCATGTAAACACCCTCTAATCATTTTATATGCTATAGCATTTATATTAGTGGAGCGGTTAAACATTGTCAAATTGTCTACATGCTATGCTTAAAATCAATTCCTGACATGATATACGGCAATGCTGATTTGATAAATTCTTCTGAAGATATGTGCGAACTATTTTTTCTCCACTCAACAGAAGCTCCGTGAATTCCCCAGCTTAAAAAAACAGCCGTGACCTTCAACACTTGCTTTTCGACATTTGTATATTGATTCACTAACAACTGATAAAAAATAATTTCTAGCTGTTCTCGAACAATTGGAGCAAGTTCAGTTTCATATTCTACTTGGCAGCGGTTATGAAGAGATTGTTGGAAACTGGCTAGCGCTTTAAAAATATTCATCATTGTATCATCATCTAGTTTACTATTGTTAAAATTGATACTTTCTAAATTAATTGACAATACTTCTGAGAGTGTTTTATCTAATAAATCATATTTATCCTCAAAATGATAATAAAACGTGGCTCGGTTAATCATGGCTTCTGCTGTCACATCTTTCACCGTAATATCCTTAAATTCCTTTTTCGATGAAAGCTTCATGAAAGACTCCATGATTAATTTGCGCGTTCTTAATACACGCGGGTCTGTCTTTGGCTGCGTCATCTTCTTCCCCCCTTCTTTTTAAACACAAGCTTGAATCTGTCGGATAAACAACAAATTGAAGAAATTATTGGTGTTGATCTCACTCATTCTGTCTTAAGATTCAATTGTAAAGCAAATGATGACTTGATTCAAACAACTGATCAGGACACATTTTTTCCTGAAAAAATAAGGAGGAAACAACTTGAAAAACAATGACATGTTTTGTGATTTAGAAACTAGTGTATGCGGTGTAGGTGAAGAAGATATCCAGGTCATTGACTTTCACCAACCTAAAAAAAACATTACGCTCTACTATGTAACAGATCCAATTTGTTCTCATTGCTGGGCAATTGAACCTGTCCTGCGCCGATTTAAAGAGCAATACGGACATTATTTTCATTTCCAGACTGTGTTAGGTGGACTGCTAGAGAAATGGCATGACGGTCCAATTGATCCTGCAAACGGAATTTATAAGCCGGCTGATGTTGCGGGTCACTGGAGAGAAGTCGGAGAACATTCTCGCATGCCAATTGATGGGTCCTTAATGATTGACAATCCTGTTCAATCCTCCTACCCGTCCTCTCGTGTGTTCAAAGTGATTCAAAAACATCACGGTGATGAACAAGCCTATACGTTTTTACGCCGTGCAAGAGAAGCGCTATTTGCATTCAATCAAAATATATCGGATATTGCAGTTTTGATTGATATCGTCAACAACCTTGGATTGAACGGGGATGAGATTTTACATGAAGCGGAGCTCCATAGCGGACAAGACTTATTAAATCAAGATTTTGCTCTTGTTCGAGACCTCGATGCAAGAGGTTTTCCGACCATCATCCTCGTCAACGAAGAAAATAAAGGAGTTAAAATCACGGGTGGTCGACCATTAGACGTCTATATTGATGGTTTAAAGCAAGCTTTAAACACAGAAGAGCTTCAACCGAAGAAGCTTCCCATGGTTTCTGCCTTACTCGAAAAAGAAAAATGTCTATTCTCTAAAGAGATTGAAGTGATGTACGATGTTGATCAATCGGATGTGCGATCTTTTATGGAGAAAGAACTTTCACAAGAATCGTTCCAAATGAAAGAAGTTCTAGGAGAACAGTATTTCACAACTTCAATATAAGGAGAATGGCGATGGCTTACGTATTACAAGTGGATTTTAAGATGAATGGCCCTTTCGGAGATGAATTGGCAAAAGAGTTTTCTGATTTAGCGAGAAGTATTAGTGAAGAGGATGGGTTCATATGGAAGATATGGACGGAGAATCCTGAGAAAAATGAGGCTGGCGGAATTTATTTATTTGAAACAAAAGAAGAAGCTCAAACATATCTCGATATGCATTCTAAAAGAATCACTAGCTTTGGCATAACAGACATCAATGCGAAAATCTTTGACATAAATTCTAAGCTGACGCATATCACAAAAGGTCCATTAAAAACGTATTAAGATTAACACACGAAAAAAGAGCGGTTGTTGACTGCTCTTTTTTCGTGTGAATGAAGTAAGATATTCAACTTTAAATCGATTCATTAAAAGGTTATGATCAGCAGTTTCCCCTAGCTCACTTGTTGCTTGTTTTTTTAATTAAGTCTACACCATCATATGATAGGGTTTCTACATGTGTAGCCTTTTGCAGGATGTAATGATCAAAAAACGTCTTCGTATAGTCCGTCACAAGATGATGCATCTCTAATGCATCTCTTGTGCCTCTAAGTTCCTCATCTACACCGGTAAACACGATGTCACAGTAATCTAAATGTGCAGCACCATCAACAGTGAAATAATAAGTTTCCATGCTATTGTTGTCACCAATGATCGCATTCATATTATAATTCGGTTCAGAAAACAGGAGCAAAAAGGGTTTATTGAGGTCGCTGTCGAGAAGGCCAAATGCACCACTATCTAAGCCAGCCCCGCAGACAAACCGGTCGTCATCCCGGCAAACCATAACCGCTGTAGGTCCGCCATAAGAATGTCCAGCGATACCCATGCCAGTGTCGAGCAGTAGTCTGTCATGAAAAATGGACTTCCATTCTCCAGAGTTTAGTTTGTGAAGATGATCGGCTACGTACCTTACATCTTCTGCCTGTCGTTCACTATATCTTGTTAACTCGTTAATGATTGGCAAGGAAAGGATGTTACGGCACATCTCAATAGCCGTTTCATCGTCAGGGCGCATATTCATCTTACCTGCCAGTGTTATCATCTCTGGATCTTCAGAAAACGCCTTAATGACTTCCGAAAAACCCTTTGATACATTCAACAGCTTCCCATCTTTCCGTTTGTACATGGTGCTATCCTGATGGCCGATACTGACGACAACATACCCTTGGCTTGCCATATCTGTACAGATGGCTGTCCCCCATTCAGGTGAACCACCCCCGCCGCAAACATAGAATACCACTGGATAGCGCTCTTCCTTCCGAGAAAGAGCCAGATCGTCATAACAATGCGTTTTGATATCGATAGAGAAGAACTTTATTTCCTTCAAATACTCAGTGACAAGCGGCTGGTCATGAAGCATTTCGTAGACTTCAGGAAACATGTATGTGGATGGAGTCTTTCCTTCACTGCTATCAGATGGATAGTACATAAATGCGGTCAGTTCTCTTTTGGATTGATCTGATGCCGTATACTCAAAATCCATCTGGATTCGGCCGACTATGTACCTACCGATTGGTTCTGGAAATGTGTCATACCTTTTCATTCTTTTATGCCCCTTTCATCATGAAAATGAATATCGGTTCTTTGCTGGCTGAGTATCGTATTGTGATATAATCTTGAGTCAAAGACAAGCGCTAAGAGAAAATGAACTTGCTGAATGGACATCATGATGGTGAAAAATTTCTGAAGAAATGATAGGGTGATAGCGATGAGAAGACTTGAGTCTGGTATCGATTGTACTTTCTCTAATTGTAGATTCAATGACCGTGTTTTACAGGCAGCGAACATCGTCAATTGTACCTTTGCTTGTAAGCTAATAGATATAACGTTTGAGGGAAATGGCAAACAAAAGCTGATCACCAATTTTGAAAACTGCACCCTTGATGGTGTTCGTTTTATAGGCTGTGACCTAGCGGCATGTATTCCGCCAGCATCCAAAAACCATTTATATGTTGAACATGTATCTGCACGAGTGAAAAAGGCCTTAGAGAAGATAGAAGATGATCCTACTCTGTCTGACCATGATCGGAAAATAATAGTGCGGAGTCTGCGGAAGCTTGAACAAATGGAACAGTGTATTTTTAACACGAAATATATGGAGAAAATACATGCGGCCGCTTTTGTTGAACGCTTTTTCAGTCATCTTGGATGTAGCAAGGATCACATGTAGCGTTTGCTACATCCTTTTTCCTATTTTATCTTTATGTGGTACATCAGCTTCGAGTATATTTGAGCGGAATGAGTTCTTCGATTTTCACCTTGACCAGCTCCCCATCCATATCAAGGATGACAAAACATGTTGGTCCAAAGTCTGAAATGAGCTCTCGGCAGATGCCGCAAGGGCTGACTACCCTAATTCTTCTATCTTTTTCATCTGAATAAGGGTGTCTCACTGCAACAATTGTATCAAAATCTTTGTATCCATTCGATAAAGCGCTACCAATCGCAATGGCTTCTGCACAAACAGTTACCCGTCCGATATAGGCTTCTATATGGACAGCTGATATGATTTCTCCTGTTTTCATGCGGATCGCTGCCCCTACATGATGCTTGTCATCTTCATAAAGACTGATCATCTTCTTTTTTGCTTCGTCTATTAATTCGATATCTTCTTGTGATAGATCAAACGTTTTCATCGCGTTTCCCCTTTCGTCTCACTGCTCGTATGTATTATACCAAACATAAGGTGATGAACTGAACTTCACTCTCCTTTACTAACCAGCCAAAAGACCGTTTAATCTGTAGTGAATTGCCATTCTGAATGTATTTCATATTCAATTGAAAAAGGCTGCTTTCAAGTAAGCAGCCTTTTCGCCTATTTACATCAGAACATGTACCCTTTCTAGGTGTGAACTGAATCCCTAACGATTGATCACTTGAATGATTTTCTTCAGAGCATCTGCCGCTTCTGGAATTGGCATGACAACAAACACATGCAGCATTTCAGGATAAACAAAGGTTTTGATGTCCATTCCTTGTTCTGATAGTTTTTCATCGAGCTTTATGGCATCTGGATATAACATATCATGTGTTCCGATAAAATGAGTGATCTTCCCGAGCCCTTTAAAGTCACCGTAAATCGGACTAATCAATGGGTCTGTGAGACTTTGATCAGCTGCCCACATTTTTGTGATGACTTCCATTCCTTCATGACCTAGAATCGGGTCCTTTTTTGCATATTCAAAAATGAGAGGGTTGCTCATACTCATATCAACACACGCAGATAGTAACACGATATCCTTTGGCTGCGGCAGATCTTCCTTCTTTAAAAGGTGCGCAAGACCAAGTGAGATGTTTCCGCCAGCTGAATCTCCCATGATCGTCAATTGATTGGCGCTTTCAGCAGTTTTCAGAAGGTCTTTATATAGGTTAAGCATTTTCGGATACGTATCCTGGTTGCTATAATGAGGCACTTTTGGGTAAATAGGGGCGACTACTTTCGCACCTAGTGATTGCGCCATTTTATCCATGAACCACCAATGGACATTCAAAGGCTGATTTGTCCACGCACCACCATGTAGATAGAGAATGACTTTTTGATTTTGTGATGCTTGTTCATTCAATGTGAAAACTTGCATGCCTTCGAATGTCTGCTCTTGTACCTCACTGATTAACTTCACATCCTCTCCAATGGCATAAGGCTGCGTATTTTCAATTCCTTTTTGCTCAAGAAATTTTTTTGTCTGTTCGATACTAGAAAAACTCTCTTTATTACTTTGCGAAGCGAATAATGTTTCAAATTGAATACTTTCTTTAGAACGTTCACCATGATACATTTCTACGCTCATTTTTTTCTCTCCTTCACTCAATAGGTTTATTGATCATCCTGCTTCGGAACACGAAATGATTCCAGGTAGACTTGTACTTTTTTTTCAGGGGTTTTTAATAAGTTAGATAAAAGGTCTTGAATGAGACGAAGGCTTTTAATTTTCTTTTCAATTTCTTCATGTTTAAGATGGACAATTTGTCTTAGGGTATCAAGGTCTATGTCTTGACTTAGCATGTCCATAATTTCAGCTATTTCCTTTAATGAATAACCGAGCGTTTTCGCATCTTTGATCAATTGAATTTTCACAACATAGTCGTCTGTATAGAATCTGTAACCGTTTGAACGTCGTCTTGGAGCAGGTAATATGTTGTGCTCTTCATAGTAACGAATTGCGGCAGGACTTACTCCTGTTTTTTTGGCAAGTTCTCCTCTAGTCATCAACTCCATCGTTACTCCTTTTTTATTATTTTGTTTTACTATATGTACATTATAAAGGTTGAACTATACTTCAAGGTCAAGGTGAAACATTTTTCGGCCAACTTTTGTTATCAAATGATTGTAGCAAAGAGATCTCTAGTGCTTGCTATGACATAATTGAGGTTACTTTTGGGTAAACAAAAAAACACCATCGCACCCGGCCAAATAAGGCGGATGCAATGGTGTCATCATCATTCCATCTGGATTATGATAAATCTTCCCCATTTGTTTCAATCACTTTTTTGTACCAGTAGAAGGAATCTTTTTTGTAACGATTTAATGTCCCATTCCCTCTGTCGTCTTGATCTACATAGATCAAACCATAGCGTTTACTCATTTGAGATGTTCCGCAGCTAATTAAGTCAATACAACCCCATGGTGTATACCCCATTAAGTCGACACCTTCTTTGACTGCTTCTTTCATCTGTTCAATATGTTGTTTTAAATAATCAATTCGATAATCGTCGTGAATTTCTCTGTCTGGTGTCAATGTATCTCTTGCGCCAAGTCCGTTTTCACAAACAAATAAAGGTTTTTGGTATCTGTCATACAGTTTAATTAATGAAATGCGCAGCCCCATTGGATCAATTGGCCAATCCCATTGTGATAACTCCAAATGCTCATTTTTAATTGGACTATCAAATGTACCCGCTAGCTCTGCTGCATCTTCTCGCGCTTCTGCTACGTGGGACATATAGTAGCTGATCGCCACAAAATCAACGATGCCCTCTTTCAAAATTTGCTCATCCTGCTCTTCGATATCAAGTTTGATGTCGTTGTCAGCAAAATATTTCACCATGTATGTTGGATATTCACCTCTAGCTTGAACATCCGGATAGAACATATTCAATTGGTTTGATTTTACCGCTTGCAGCTGGTCCTCTGGTTTCGTTGTTTTTGCATAGGCTTCAATTTGGTTAATCATACAGCCAATTTGTGCATGTGGAATGATTTCTTTTGCAGCCTTCACTGTGAGAGCGCTGGCGATAAATTGGTGATGTGATGCTTGATACGCAGCCTGTAATTTATGGTCTACTAGGTCCTCTAAAATTCCAGCACCGGTGTAAAGGCTATTGAGGTTCATATTCATTTCATTGAATGTAATCCAATACTTCACTTTATTTTTATATCTTTCTAAAATGGCGCGGGCATATTTTTCAAACAACGGGACAAGCTCTCTACTCATCCAGCCATTATATTTCTCTGTTAAAGTAATCGGCATTTCATAGTGAGACATCGTGACTAGCGGTTCAATTCCATATTTCGCACACTCATCAAATACGTTATCGTAAAAAGCCAATCCTTCTTCGTTCGGCTTGTCTTCTAAACCAGTTGGAAAGATTCTTGCCCATGAAATAGACAAGCGAAACACTTTAAAGCCCATCTCTGCAAATAGTGCAATATCCTCTTCATATCGATGGTAAAAATCGATTCCGCGTCTTTTCGGGAAATCAAATTCATCGGGTTGTTCCTTGTATCTTGTTAATTCAGCTGAACTCACATCGAAAGTAAAGTTGTTCACTTTTCCTTTTTCATAAGGATCTTTATATGCAGCAAAGTCTGACGTCGACAGGCCCTTGCCACCTTCTAAGTATGCGCCTTCTATTTGATTGGCAGCAGTTGCGCCACCCCATAAAAAATCATCTGAAAATCCTTTTTTTACATTCTTCATTTCAATCATCCCTTCTCTTTATATTAGTGAATAAGCATTAAGAGCTTATTTTGACTTGCGGTGACATGAGCGTCACCTGTATGAATCACATCAAGGTATTGCGTTGAATTTGTGACGATAATAGGTGTCACTACATCTAAATGGTTTGATTGAATTCCTTCTATATCAAACGATAATAAATGATCCCCCGTCTTCATCTCATCGCCCTCTTTTACCAGTACATCAAAGAATTGGCCATTTAGGCTGACGGTATCAATCCCCACGTGGATCAATAATTCAATCCCATCATCTGAAACGAGTCCGATGGCATGTTTAGTAGGTGTAACAGTCACTACTTTTCCTGAGAACGGTGCTTGTACCACCCCCTTATCAGGCAAAATTGCGACTCCCTTCCCCATCATTTCACTTGAGAACACGGAATCATTCACTTCAGATAAAGGAATGACCTTTCCACTCATAGGTGCTTGAACTTCATAAGGGTTTGTTTGCTTAGACATTTGTTGATTCTCTGTACTCTCAGTGTGATTTCGCTTTTCTGCTGCTTGCTCGTTAGCGGCCGTGACAGACTCCTGAAATCCAAGGAGAATGGTGATGAGAAGTGACACGATGAAGCTAAGGGCGATTCCAATCAGAGCCAGCTGAAAATTATTTGTCCCTTTCATAATGTAAGTTGGCAGTGAAGTAATGCCTGGGATCGAAAAGGCTGTCGTTTTAACTGAAAATAAACCGTAAAAACATCCACCGACTGCGCCGCCAATTAATGAAGCATAAAAAGGTTTTTTTAGTCTAAGTGTGACTCCATAAATGGCTGGTTCTGTGATCCCGAAGAAACTAGGAAGCAATGTTGAAAGCGCCAAAGACCTTGTTTCTACCCGCTTGGTGCGGATGATGACACCTAACACAGCGCCTGCTTGTGCCATATTCGCAATGAAATTCATCGGAAGCAGCATGATATCGTAACCCACTTTTTCAAAGCTGGCTAACGTGCTTGGGAAGAATGCGTAATGCATTCCAGTTAACACAATGAGTGGCATAAGGCCTCCCATTAATAAACCGGCAATCGGACCAGCGAAATTGAACAAAGAAGTGAAAAAGATTTCTAAATATTGCCCAGAAACGTTCCCAATAGGAGCGATAAAAGCCAGTGTAAGAGGAGCCGTGATCATCAGGCTCAGTACCGGTGTAAATACGATACTTAAGGATTTTGGGATCGCTTTTGTTATCCACTTATCGACAAAACTTAGTAATAGCACACCTAAAATAATTGGTAATACAGAAGATGTGTAATTATTTAGTGGAATACTTAACCCTAAAAAACTTAACGGGTCTGCTCCTTTTGCTGCACCTTCGATCATCGTTGGATATAGTAAAATCCCTGCTAATGCGAGCGCAAGAGATTCTCGCGTTTTAAATTTCTTCGCTGCCGAATAAGCAATGAGGAAAGGTAAAAAGTAAAAGACAGCATTTGAAAAAATTTGAAGTACTTGATAGGTAGAGCTTGTCTCCGTCAGCCAGCCTAAGCTAACGAACAGTGCCATGATCCCTTTGATCAATCCACTACCAACAATCGCTGGCAAAATAGGTGTGAAAATCCCGCTGATCACATCGAATACGACTTCAATTGGGTTCATCTTTGACGTGTTTTTAACAGGAGCAGAATCATTGCTACTATGACCGGCCAGATGATCGATTTCCTCATAAACCTCTGCTACCTTTGCTCCAATAATGACTTGGAACTGTCCACTTTGGAATTGAGCACCTAAAACACCATCTAATGTTTTCAGCTCATCTACTTTTACCTGACTTTCATCGTTGAGATTAAATCTTAGCCGTGTGATACAATGCCAACTTTGAGATATATTTTCGGTTCCACCGATTAATTTCACAATTTTTCCAGCCAATTCTTTGTTTTCCATGCTTTCACCCCTTCATTTTCACAAAAAAAACCTAAACAAAATCCACCATAGAAAAGATCATTCTTTCTCATGGAGATTTGTTTAGGTTAATGCTTTTTCATAACACGCCTAAAAGAAATCATTTATTTTTTTGGTGTTCCTTTGTGATTCTCTCAATATGGATGACTAAAAAAACAAGTTCGTCTTCTGTCACATTCCAATTGAATTCTCGTTTTAACATTTCTTTGATGATCAATCCGCAGGCATAACTCTTCATATAACGATCCTGTATTAATTCTTTTAACGAGTCATCCATCTGCTGCGGTGGTTGGTTGGTTTCCTGCCTGACAATAAAATATCTCAAGTGGGTAATAAACCTCGAATAATTAATGGATGATTTATCCAATATCATCTCGAAAATATTTTGAATGATTTTGACGATTTCTTTCGTGAGGTGAGTCATCTTAATGGTGTCTCCCATAGACTGACCATCTATTTGAGCGTTTACAAAATGCAGGGCAATGAGTGAAGCTTCAGTATCTTCAAAAGAAATGCCCATCATCTTTTGAATAATTGTCAGTGCTTTTTTCCCGACTTGATATTCTTGAAAATAGAGATGTGGAATTTCCCACACAATGGGGTTTTCATACGCCATTTTTTCTTCGTGCCTTTGAATAGCGAAGGTGAGATGATCGGATAGCGAAAAGAGCGCGCTGGAACTTAACTTCTTATTCAACATCTCTTCGCCTACGCGAATGATTTTTTCAGTTAATAAAAGGATATCAGTTGGGATAGCGGCAAGTTGAGATTCTAATGGAGACGTCTGATCAGAATAAAATGTCTTACTGACAGCGCTCTCATCAAGTGTATCACCTTTCTTCTTTTTAAAACCTATTCCTGTTCCAAACACAACGACTTCATTTTGAGCCTCTGTTAGAGCTAATACGATATTATTATTTAAAACTTTAACGACGGTGAACATCCTCATCCCACCTTACCTAAAATGCTAAAAAAAGCATAAAAAAACACCAAAATCTCAGCAAACAACGTACAAATGTACAATCTGTTTACCTGACTTGGTGGTGCCTGATCATATCAGTAACACTCCTGCATCGGTTACGACTTTATTTTAAATAGAGGAATGACCAAAGTCAACTATTTTTTTCTGAAAAAATAGATTGAAATACCCAGAATCATTTTATCTTTCCTTGTCTTTTTACAGTTTAACATATTTAAGGTTGCTGTAAGGTTCGGATTAATACGAGTTAAGGTTGAGGTTGTACAATGGGTTTGTAAGGAATTGAGGGATGAGTCAAATGGTCCCCTCTTCTACATCAATCATAGAGGTGAAAAGCTTTGAGAGAAAATAAAATTTTGTCTTCATTATGTTACTTCAGCATCTTTTTTGCACCATTTCTATTTCCGATTATCTTTTATTTCTTAGGAAAAGACGAAGTGAAATACCATGCGAAAAAATCACTATGGACACATATTATTCCTTATTTGATTTTCGGTCTTGGTATTGCCGGTTCAGGTTTACTTGGCATGAACGATATCAGTCATGCTGGTCCGTTCTTAATTGCAACGTATGCTGTGACATTCCTTGTGGCGATCTACTTCTTCATTTGGAACATTGTGAAAGGCATTAAAGTGTTTTCAGAATAAGAGTTAGAAAAAACGGTTCTGTGATTGAGCAGAACCGTTTTTTGTATGTCCGTTTAAGCGGGTAATTGGATATCAATCGTTGTTCCTTCTCCTATTATACTTTGTATTGTCATATCTCCCCCGTGTTTTTGGATGATATCTTTTGCAATCGCCATTCCAAGACCTGAGCCTGCATGTGTCCCTCCTGTATTCGTCCCTCTATAGTAGCGGTCAAATACTTTTTCTAGTTCTGCCTCTTCAATTCCTTTGCCGTTGTCTTGAATGGTGATGTGGGTATGTTCTTTTTGTTCAAGCTGTACAATGATTTTCACATCAGCATTATTGTGAACAAGGGCATTTAAAATGAGATTGGTGACCGCTCTTCGTATGAGGATCGTATCAATATTCAGCATGAGCTTGTCTACATTCGTTTGTAGCTCAATGGTCTGATCTGCATATCTCGAATCGTTGAGGATATCAATTAACGTTTCACGCAGCAATGGCACAATGTTCACCAGTTCTTTATGCAGCATCATGTCGTTATTTTTCAGCCTTGTTGTTAAATTGAGATCCTCCATCACATCTTTGATGTACAGTGATTTATTCTCTATGATGCTGGCATAATGTCTAATGTCTTGATTTGAAAGAGGATAATTTGGATCTTTCATGATTTCTGCATAGCCTTGAATAGAGGATAATGGTGTTTTAATATCATGAGAAATATGACTGATCCACTCTTCCCGCATTTGCTCTAATTTGTCTTTTTCTTTTTGGCTTGAAGCGAGCTGCTCGGATAAGTGATTGACATTATAGAACACATCTTTATATATCCCCTTCGTTGGCAGCTTTGTCGTATAATCTCCGTTTGCGAGCCGCTGGATGCCATAAATGGCACGGCCGAGCGGTTTGATGAGTTGCCGGCTGAATAAGTATCCAATGAATAAGGCAATGATGGCATCAATCGATAATAAAATCATCGTCCCGATATTGAATTGCGATATTAATTCTTTCGTATCAAAAGAAAATAAATATTTTCCGATGGAAGGGTCCTTAAATCCGATGAAGTAGCTGTATTCCTTACCCTTTCCATTTTTCCCTCCAGCATAGATCGTCGACATCAATTGCTTATCTTTATATTTATGTAAGTTTACAATTTCTATAGGTGTGTATTTGCTCTTTATGCCTTTAGGTGCTAGTGCATGATAGACGTCTTGTCCATTTTCGTCTAATATTTGAATCCACGCATTTTGTTGTTTTAAGGCTTGCTGTCCTTCTTTACTCACAGTGATATTTTGATTAGACAAGGTGATGTATTGTTCAAATGTTCTTGTGAAGGTTTCCGGCGTATTTTCTTCGTTTTGCTGACTGCTTGCTTGTAGTACAAGCCATATCATGAATCCAAATAAGTTAATAAAGACCGTGATAATGGTCACGATAATGACAGAGACCATGTATCTGCCTGTTAATCGCCATTTCATCTTTACGCATCCTTTACAACAAATTTATAGCCAAGTCCTTTGACCGTCACGAGAAATTCTGGTGTAGATGGGGAATGTTCTATTTTTTCCCGCAGTCTTCGTATATGAACCATTACCGTATTATCAGAACCGAAGAAATCCTCTCCCCAAACCGTTTGATAAAGCGTTTCTTTACTGATGACGCGATTCGGATGCTGCAAGAAATAAGTCATCAACATAAGTTCTTTCGGTGTGAGTTCAATTGCCGCTCCGTTTTTCGTCAGTTCGGCTTGCTGCTCGTTTAACTCAAATGGTCCTTTTTTGATCACGGGCTCCGCTTGAGAAGGCTGTAAGTAGGATGACCGTCTTAGCTGGGCTTTTACCCGGTAGGCGACTTCTTTTGGACTGAACGGTTTTGTAATGTAATCATCGCCGCCAATGGCAAGTCCTACAATTTTGTCTGATTCCTCTCCCTTTGCTGATAAAAAGATAATCGGAACATGTGAGACATCTCTGATTTGTTTGCAAATATCGTAGCCTTCTCCGTCTGGCAACATAATATCCAGTATGACGAGATCTGGTTGTTCTTGATGAAATTGCGTGAGCCCATCACGGGCAGTTGAAGCTGTTAACACCTGGTCAATGCCTTCTCTTGTTAATACGGTATGGATTAATTCTAAAATTTCTTTTTCGTCATCTATAATCAATACTTTGCTTTGAACCTTTGGCATAATGATCACTCTCCTGAAGTCATTGTTATTATTATACCCAAAGTGTTGACGTCGTGAAAAATCAACTTTCTATTTACACAGAAAAAAGCCAATTTTCTTTTTGAATGAGAAAATTGGCTTTTCGTGTTTCTCTATCTCTAGCGTTTGACCACAAATGTTGTCACACTTTGAGCCGGAAGATGAGCCCAAAATTGATTGCCCGAAATCGTGATATCTGTACCAGGCTGAAGGTTGCTGCTGCCGCTCGTCACCCATCTAGACGCCTGAGAAACAGAGCCATTTTGCACGACGAAGTGTTGATTGACCCCTGCATTGTTTTTATTAATCGCCACAATGACGACCTGATTGTTTCCTTTATAGGCTGAGACGAAAACATTCGATTCAGGGCTTTTCGTTGCATCAATTCTGACGTACCCTGGACGCACAAATTTGGAGAAATGCGCCATGTTGTATCCACGTTTGCTAATCATTCCATCTTCCTTCATAGGACCGTATGATCTCCTAATGTACCACCACACATACGCCTGAAAGTCCCCTTCCACCATTGAATGGTGAATATGCTCTGATACCCCTAATGCCTCAGGCCAGCGGTCCGCTGAATTGTTATCACTATTCGGGTAGTAGACCTCTGTCATCCATAGCTCTTTTCCCCCTCCTTTTTGTTTGAAAAGAGGATACGGAAGCTGACTGATTTGGGTCCCGTATAGATGAGCGCCGAGAATGTCCATATTTCTAAGCGCCTGCGGATCGTTTAAGATAGGATCTGAGATATTCTTAAGGTATTGAAAGGATTCTGGTGCAATCACACGTGCATTAATGGAGCCGGCATTTTCTCTCATGAATCGCAGGATTTCCTGAGGTGTCCACCATGTCCATTCATGCGCATAATCAGGCTCGTTTTGTACAGAAATGGCATAAAGATTGACTCCGTTGTTTTTCATGTAAGTGACAAAATCATTCAGATGCTGAGCATATGCTGCGTATTGATTGTATTTAAGCCGCTTGGCAGGTGATCCATTCCGGTTAAATGTTTCAACCATACTGCTTGGAGGATTCCAAGGGGAAGCAATGACTAGAGCACCATGCTCGATCGCTCGTTTGGCCGTCGCAACTTCTCTGCTCCAATTGTTTCTGTTTTCGTCTACATAAATTCTAAGAATGGAAAACCCTAACTGATTTTGTCCATTGCCAAAGGCAGTCTCCCTTTGTGGCGCTGTCAAATCACCAATCCAAGCTGGATGGTTCATTCCGCCAAAACCACGAATCACTTGTCTTTCTGCATTAAGGTTAATGTTTGCGTCAGCTGCTGATACTTCAGCTACTCCAGGTCCTATGAACATGACAGACAGCATGGTGAAACACACCAATAAAGCAAACATTGGTTTTTTTATACATGACATCAAATTTCCCACTCCTCTATCAAACATTTAAGCACATTTATTCGCTACCTTTGAGTAAACTGCCAAGAATCAAATTGGAATAGATTTCCCCCGCCTGTTCCGGTAAAGACAAAAAATACGTTGTGCACTCCGGATGCGCCGTTAATCGATGTTTCTATTTCCCGCCAGTTTTGTGTTCCACCGGTGGAAGGAACATCAAGTGTACCGACCAGTCTGCCGTTTGCGCTGCCAAGGCGTACTTCTATTTTCCCGCCTACTGTCGATGCGACATTGGCTTTAAATGTTCTAGCGCCATTTGAACCAAAGTCTACATTCCCTAAAGCCACCCAATCGCCGTTTTGAATGTTGGTGACATGCTGGTTATTCACTGGTCCTCCTGGTGCTGACGAGGCTTCTGTCAAAATGCGTCCATTCCAAGCGAATGTTTCAGCTTCAACACGTTGATATGGATTCAGATTAGATAGCTGTTTCACCCCTTCATAATTGGCTGCTACTTCTCGAAGGGAGCCATCTGCATTATGCACAAGCTTGTTAATATGTGGAGAGCGATAGCCTTTGCCACTTCCGTATAAGGCAGAGCTAACGGTTTGCGTATGATACACCACATACCACTCATTTTTAAAATTGAACACCGCATGATGGTTGTTACCGCCGCCACCAAAAAAAGCACCCGGATTTTTCAGAAAGTGTCCTTTATACGTGAAGGGTCCCATCGGACTTGAGCTCGTCATATAGCCGATTTCACCAGGTGGTTTATCGGCAGGATGTGAGCCGCCAAAATTGATGCAATAGGAATAGTAATAGGTTCCGTTATACTTATGCATCCCTGAGTCTTCAAACATAAAAGGAGCATCAATGGTGGATGCGCTACTGGCCACACTTGTCATATCAGCACCTAGCTTCAGGACTCTTGCTGTTTTAGGATTTGCCCATTGTCCCTGCGTTGGATTGGAACCGCCTGGAACGCCTCCGCCGGCATATAGATAACCAGTACCGTCATCATCTACAAATACGGCCGGATCAAAAAGCCATACAACTCCGGACATGCCAGGTGTACTTGGCGTAACGAGCGCTTTTCCAATTGGATCAGTCCATGGGCCAATCGGGCTGTCTGCTGTAAGGACTCCAATCCCTCCGCCGCTATTAGCGAAATAAAGGAAAAATTTATCCTTTCCATTGATCTTCTTTACCGCCGCTGATGGGGCCCATGATGCGCCTGCCCATTTGGCAATGCCTCTGCCGCCATTTGCCCCATTTGCCCCCGCTACTGGAATCGCTCCGTGATCGGTCCAGTTGACCATATCCGCCGAAGAGATGACGAATACTCTATTCAGATTTGCAAATGAATTGTCCTTAATCGTTCCGTTGCTTTGATATTCATAGTCATCACTCGACATATAAAGGTACACTCTTCCGTTATAGGTAAGCGCAAACGGGTCTGCTCCTAAGTGATGATCAATGAGCGGGTTTGCATTTCCTACTTGCTTGGCAATTGGTGTGCTTGCCGCATGAGCTTCATATACTGGCAAACAACTCAGTACCAAAGTGAAGATCAATAAACAAACGCTACACTTCATCCTCGTCCTCATCCTCATCCTCATCGTGTCATTTCCTCCTGTTTTCATCTTCCTGATATTGGGGTTTAGGCCCAATTTCAAATTATGTTGATGTTTCGTGATGAAGAATGAATACAAAGAATGATTTCTCCCTGTGAATCCTTGTAAAGAGTGCGATGAAAACCCTTACTTTTTAACTAGAAGACAACAAAAAAATGCAGTCTCCATGATGGAGCTGCATTCTTCCTCAATGTTTAATAAATGTAGGCTATATATACCGAGCGGTCACCATTTTCTTTCTCGTGTAAAACTCTACTCCATCTGTTCCATTGGCGTGCAAGTCTCCGTAGAAGGAATCTTTCCAGCCGGAAAATGGGAAGAAAGCCATTGGAGCAGGAACACCAATGTTAATGCCTAACATGCCGGCTTCGATGTTTTCACGAAATTCTCTTATGCTTGAAGCGCTGTCTGTGTATAGGCAGGCACCGTTTGCGAATTTTGATTGATTGGACAGGTCGATTGCTTCTGCGAGTGATGAGACACGGACAATGGATAAGACTGGGGCAAAAATCTCGTCCTGCCAGATTTTCATTTGATTTGTGACATGATCAAAGATCGTTGGTCCGACAAAATACCCTTCTCCATTTGTTTCGTTATCTTGTCTGCCATCACGAATCAGGCTTGCGCCTTCTTCAATTCCTGATTGGATATATTGAAGAGTTCGTTCTTTATGCTCTTTCCGAATGACTGGTCCGAGAAAGACATCTTCATTTATTCCGTTTCCGATGACAAGCTGGTTGGATTCATCGGCCAATTGTTGAATCAAGTCGTCTGCCACGTCTTCTTCAACTGCGACAACGGCTGCTGCCATGCAGCGTTCACCTGCTGATCCAAAAGCAGCGCCAATGATTTGTTTTGTGGCCGATTCTAAATCAGCATCTTTCAAGACGATGGAGTGATTTTTTGCACCGGCAAGTGCTTGTACACGTTTACCATGTGCTGTCCCTTTTTTATAGACGTATTCTGCGACTGGCTGAGAGCCGACAAACGAAATGGCTTTTACCTTTTCATGTTCAAGCAGACCGTTTACTACATCGTGAGCGCCATTGACAATGTTGAGCACACCTTTTGGAAGTCCCGCTTCTTCAAAAAGTTCTGCTAACCGTGCAGCAAGGATTGGCGTCCGTTCTGAAGGCTTTAAAACAAATGTATTTCCGCAGGCGATGGCAAGCGGGAACATCCAGCATGGGACCATCATCGGAAAGTTAAAAGGGGTAATGCCGCCGATGACGCCAATTGGGTAGCGGTACATGCCAGACTCTAGACCAGTCGCAATATCAGGCAGTTGTTTCCCCATCATTAAGGTTGGTGCACCAGCGGCAAATTCCACACATTCAATTCCTCGCTGCACCTCTCCTTTTGCTTCTGTTACACTTTTTCCGTTTTCCAGCGTGACGAGTTCAGCTAACTCATCCCATTTCTCAACGAGTAACTGTTGGTATTTAAATAAAATACGTGCGCGCCGGGGAACAGCTGTTTTAGACCAAGTGGTGAACGCTTCTTGTGCTGCTTGGACTGCATGTTCTACATCCGTTTTTGTAGAAAGCGGTACTTCTGCGATGACTTCGCCAGTAGCTGGATTATAAACAGCTTCCGTTTGGTTCGTTTCGGCGTCCACCCATTGTCCGCCAATATAATTTTTCAACGTTTGTACATCTGTTTTGGTCATGTTCCCTCTCTCCTCTTTGTTTGGATTGTGATGCAGTCGTGTGTTGATTTATCGTCATTGTCTCATCTAAGGGGCCTTCATCTGTATACACTCTTTGTCAAATGAAACCACAGTTCTGCTTTACGTTCTGATAAAACATGTGAAGTCTATACCTTCTAGCTCTTTTGGTTCCGAAGATCTGTCCCCCCTTTTAGGTTGTTTTGTCTGTGTGTCATGATCAGGTTAATCAATTGATGATATGTTTTTGGTTAACTGTTGGTTAACTTTAGAAAAATCATAATATTAAAAACGCTTTCAGTCAATGACCAGTTTGGTGATCTAAAAAAACCTGATGCCAAGTGCATCAGGCTAAGACTGTTTATGTTAGTTATTTAGAAGAAATTGCGTATTGACTCGGCTCTGTATAAGCCGGGAGCATCTCCCCGTGTGCTTCAATTAATTCATTACATAGTTTGATGGTGTCATCAATTGATAATTCAGCACTTGTATGCGGGTCTAATAATGCCGCTTGGTAAATGTGTTCTTTTTTGCCGCTGATTGCAGCTTCAATCGTCATGAGCTGTGAGCTGATATTGGTCCGGTTGAGTCCAGCCAATTGTTCAGGTATCTCTCCGATATAACATGGCATGATACCGCTCCGGTCTGCAACACATGGCACTTCGACACAGGCTTTTTCAGGAAGGTTGTGAATGAGTCCTCCTGTGTTCAGTACATTTCCACCAAATTTAAAGGGAACGTTCGTTTCAATCGCTTCAATGATACGGGAACCATATTCTTTAGAGCGCGTATGCGTGATTTGTGTGTTTCCCACAAGGTCATGTTTCATCGTATTCCAATTGTTGATTTGTTCCTCGCAGCGTCTTGGATATTCATCGAGCGGAATGTTAAACTGTCCAATCAGTTCTGGATAACGAGATTTGATAAAATACGGATGATATTCTGCATTGTGCTCTGAGGATTCGGTGACATAGTAGCCGAATTTATCCATTAGTTCAAAACGAACCATATCAGGATGCCGCGTTTTTTGTTTTTCTTTTGCTCTTGCTTTGATTTCTGGATACAAGTCTTGACCGTCCCGTTTCACTTCTAATAACCATGCCATGTGATTAATGCCGGCAATTTTTTCTTCAATGCCTTCATGGTCCATTTCAAGTGATTGAAATAAATCTTTCGTACACACCTGTACGCTATGGCAAAGACCAACCGTTTGAACCCGAGTATAACGCAGCATAGCGCCAGTCAATGTGGCCATTGGATTCGTGTAATTTAATAATAAGGCGTGTGGACATACTTCTTCCATATCCTTTGCGAAGTCCAGCATCACGGGAATGGTTCGAAGTGAGCGGAAAATACCGCCGATGCCAACCGTATCCGCAATCGTTTGTCTTAATCCATATTTTTTTGGAATCTCAAAATCAATGACAGTGCTTGGCTGATAGCCTCCCACCTGGATGGCATTGATGACATATTTCGCATTCTTTAAGGCTTCTTTCCGGTTGTGATAGGACTGAATGGTCACATGTGCACCGTAGTTCTCTTTTAAGTGACGCAGCATCGTTTCTGATTCTTTCAGCCGGTTGTGATCGATATCATATAACGCAAATTCAAAGCCGGCAAGTGCGGGAACGAACAGACAATCTCCTAATATATTTTTAGCAAACACGGTACTTCCTGCACCGATAAATGTAATTTTAGACATAGACGACACTCCTTTTTACATCAAGGTTGGATTACCCTTTAACAGAGCCTTGAGACAGCCCTGCGATAAAGTATTTTTGCAAAAGTAAAAACATCGTGACCATTGGCAGCATCGCAATGAGAGCAGCGGCGCCAACGAGCTGGAGCTGGTGTTGATTTTGACCAAAGAAATTGGATAAGGCGACTGTAAGTGTATGCATCTCTTTATCTTGCAAGAAGAAGATGGCAAATTGATAGTCGTTCCAAATATACACACAGGCAATGATTAAAACAGAAGCGGTAATTGGCTTCAGCAGCGGAAAAACGACGGTGAAAAAGACTCTGAGTGTTCCCGCGCCATCAATACGAGCGGCTTCTTCAAGCTCCTTTGGAATCGTCGACCGGATAAAACCGGCATATAGAAAAATCGTCAGTGGCAAAAAAGCAGCGACATTGTTTAAAATAGCGATTTGATACGTATTCATCATGCCAATTTGTACAACCATTTTGTATAGCGGGACAAGGGCGGTGAGCGGCGGTATCACCATAATGGCAATGAATAAGAGATACACCGCTTGATTCAGTTTTGTTCCTCTTCTTGCGAGCGGATAGGCGGCAAGTGATCCAAAGATGATGAGTAGGGCAGCGGAGCTGAACGTAATGATCACTGTATTCAAAAAGGACTGGCCAAGCTGAGCATCTGTCCATGCCATCCGAAAGTTTTCAAAATAGAGCGTTGATGGGAACAGCCATTTTGAGCTAAAATCTCCTATCCTCTTTAGAGATGTCGTGACTAAAATATAAAATGGAATCAGGTGAAGCAATGTAATCGAAAGGGCGAGTAAGGAGTACCATCTTTTCTTTCGTTTATAGGCGTTATCCATCACACCTCGGTCTCCTTTCGTTTGAAATAAATGAGCGCTGCGATACTAACGACAAGGATGATGACAGCCATGAAGACACCTTGCGTCGCTGCATAGCCTGCATCCTGCCGTTTGAAATACAAATCGTACATAAAAGTCGACATCGATTGCGAGGAATCTCCGGGTCCTCCGCCAGTGAGCGCGACAATGACATCAAATAATTTAAGTCCACCGATCACATTGAGCACAACATTGATGGTGATAGATGGCATTAAAAGCGGTAATGTGATGCGCCAAAATTGCTGAAGACCTGAAGCTCCATCGAGTTGTGCTGCTTCATAATAATCTTTAGGTATGCTTTGGAGTCCTGCTAAATAAATGATCATGGCAATCCCGACGAATTGATACGTATTCACAAACACAATGATCCAAGTGTTTAGCTGCGGATTACCAAGTGCGTTCATTGGATCAAATCCAAAAAAGGTAACAACGTCGTTTAAAGCACCACCTTGGTACGCAAAGACAAAATACCAAATATAGCCCATAGCAATCGGGCTGATCATGACGGGTAAATAGATCACCGTTCTTGTGATGGCTCTCATTTTTAAACTTTGATTTAATAAGAGTGCATATCCAAGACCAATCATATTTTGTAAGATGGTGCTCCCGATGCCGTAAAGAAGGGTATTTTTCACAACAAGCCATGTAGTTGGATCTTGCAGCAATCGTTTGTATTGATCAAGTCCGATCCACTCATACTGTTGTGAGAAACCGTTCCAATTTGTAAAAGAAAGCTGAATCCCGTTAAAAAAGGGATAAATGATAAAGGCACTGACAACGAGAACAGCAGGCAGATACATCCACCAAAGTGAAGAATTTTGGCTATTTTTCATCTTCTGTTTGGGAAAAGAGGTAAATGTCGCCGCCTGTTTTTCTTTTGTGATGTCACTCATTGGCTTCACTCCTGTTTCAGCATGAGCCTGCTATTGTTTTTTCAGACGTTTATATTCCTCTTCCATTTTCTTCGATAATTGTTCCGGTGTGATGGAGCCTGCTAATAATTCTTGACCGGTCGTTGCCATGACAGCCCACATGCCGCTCGGTAAGTATTTTCGATCAAAATAGGGTTCAATCTTAATATCTTCATATTGCTCGTAAAATGTAGAGTAATAGTTTTTGGCTTTGACTTCTTTTAAAGCCGTTTCAGAGGATGTGCCTTCTGCGATTTTCTTTGCGTTTTCAGGCTTTGCTAAAAAGTCAATGAATTGTTTTGCTTCTTTTAGATGCTTTGAGTCTTTCCATGCCGCGACAGTAAAGCGTTCCCCGCCAATCCAGCTTTGCTCATCTCCTTCATGAATAGCTGGTACGGGCATGGTGCCTACTTTGATCGATTGATTGAGTTCAGTCGCCTCAGTTCCTAAAGATCCTCCCACAAAGGTGAAAGCGATTTTGTTTTGTGCCATCAGCTCAGGTGCTTGGGATAGTTTCGCAGTGAGTACGTCTTTGTTTAAAAGGTCTTGATCTTTCAGCTCCTTCATAAACTGTGCAAGCGGTGTATAGTGAGACCAATCAAATGATCCATTTTCAAGGTCTTTTCCGTATTGATGTTTTTGATCGGTAATGAGTAAAGGCGTTGCCAGCTCATCAAAGACTTGGGCAATATTTGAATTATCGCCTCCTGGGATCCAGAGCGGCACAGCTTCCCCTTTACTTTTTTCTTTGACAGTTTGTAAAGCACTTTTCAGTTCATTCAGTGTTTTAGGAACTTTCATGCCATATTCTTTTAGTAGATTGGCATTAAAACTAAGTCCGTCTTTTGCTTGATTCAGCGGATAAGCATAGACTTTGCCATCTTTGTCTTTTAAAATTTGATCGAGTGAAGGATCGAGTTGTTTTACCCAGTCCATCTCCTTTAGATCAGCCACGTATTCGCTATATCGCAGCTTGGCCCAGCCGTGTGTATCAAATAGGTCTGGCATATCGTTTGCCCCCATTTTGACGCGTATCATATCTTCATAGCTGTTGCCAGGGAAGTTGGCATCAATTCGGATGTTTTGATGTTCTTTTTCAAAATCACGGATCACTTCTTCAAATGCCTTTCTCTCCCCGCTGTTACTCATTGTGGAGAATAGAGTCAAGGTCACTTTCCCGTTTGCTTCAGACGCACCGTTATTGCCGCAAGCAGACAAGATCATCGACAAAACTAGAGCTACACACAGCATCAGAATTTTTTTACTCATCGTTTCCTCCTTTTGATTACTGAAAATTCAGACGATTATCGGTAGAATTCATGCAGTTGCGGAAACAAAAGAAGTCCATTATACTGGAATTCTATTCTTTTCAAAGAGATAAGAGAGCAATTGGGTGAACTGCGTTGTTTTCAGCATGATCTGGCCATCATGCTCAGCAGCTCCCTTCCTGCTTTTTTGTCTCTTTTTTGTTTGCTGAAATGCTCGTTCACCCCCTTTCATGGATTGGGCATGTGCTGCCTCTTTGCATGAGCTTTGTTGGCACGACGACTTTTAGGGGAAGCTTTCTTCCTTCTATCCGCTCAAGCAAAAGCTTTAGACCTACTTCCCCCATTTGTTCTGTATATACTTTAACCGTTGTGAGCGGCGGGCTTGAAAAGGAAGCGGCTTCGATATCATTAAACCCCACGATTGAGACATCTTGAGGTACACGAAGACCGGCTTCATGTAGCGCACGCATAGCGCCTATTGCCATAGAATCACTTCCGATAAAAAAGGCTTCTGGAAGCTTTCCTTTCTGAATGGCTTTTTGCATAAGTGAGTAGCCTTCTTGCATCGAATATTCGCCTATGTGGATGTCATTCATATGAAGAGTTCCCGCTTCTTGCATTCTTTTGATAAAAGTTGTTTGTCTTTCATCCTCAATCACAGCATTTCCTTCAAAATAATGCTCCCTCTCTTTCCCGCCAATATATCCTAGATGTGTATAGCCGAGAGATTGCAGATGACGAATGGCACGATCTGCCGCTCTGACAAAATCCACATGTACACAATCATACAAATCTTCATCCGCATAATGATTGATAAACACAATATGTTCCATTCGGTTTGTCATCTTTTCAACCGTATCAGGGCTGATTCGTCCAATGACGATCAAACCGTCAATATCCTTTAGTATCGCCCCTTTATCCATGTTTCTTAGGCGAAAGGTATGGAGAGTGGACAGACCTCGTTTGGCATATTCTTTTTCAATTCCTTTTCGAATCGATGAAAAAAAAGGATCATTTAATTCTTCGTCAATGGATTGGGCGACAACGACACCGATGACTGGGGATGCGGGCGGGCTTTTTACTTCTGCTTGATCGGCTTTTCTTGCTCTGACTGGGGTATAGTTTAATTTCTTGGCTATGTCGAGGATGTTTTGTCTTGTTGCGTGTGAAACGGCAAGCGTTTGGTCGCCATTTAACACACGGGATACAGTAGAGACGGATACTTTTGCATCATGAGCAATATCTTTGAGTGTAGTCATAGGTAAACTCCTCATCATTTTTGACTAAATGTTTACTAAAGATATTTGAAGAATAACACATAAATAAAGCGCTTTCAATTATAAATTTGTGCTTTTATGAAGTTTTTGAGTATGTTTTGATAAGGAGATAGTTTGTTTAGTAAAATTGCGTAAAAAAGAGGATGGGCTTCATCCTCCTTTTTACTAAGGTGATTTCATTGTGGCTGTTTCTTTTGCGAACAATTGCTTCATTATTTCCCATGCTTTATCTAATTCTTCGTGAAGGCCAAATAAACCTGAAGTGCCAATGATGTAAATTTCATTTCCTGCCTCAGCAAGCAACCGGAACGTGCTTTCATTACAAGAGCCGTCTACCTCAATTGAAAATGAGTATCCCCCCTTCTCTTTGATTTCTTTCACCTCTTTCATTTTCGGAAGCATTTCTTTGATAAAAGGCTGACCCGCAAACCCTGGATCAATTGTCATGATCGTCACCCGGTCTATTAAATGAATAAAAGCATCTAATGCTGCAACTGGTGTGGCGGGATTGAGAACAAAGCCGACCTCACACTTTCTTTCGTGGATATGCCGAATGATTCGAAAAACGTCTTTTTGCACCACTTCTGGATGTAAACAAATCATCGTTGCGCCTGCATCAATACATGCATCAATTAAAAATTCCTGAGGCTGTTCGGCCATTAGATGAACATCAATCGGAACATCTGTCAGTTTCCGAAGTTGTTCAATGAAAAAGGGTGATAAGGTCATATTCTTTACGTAATGACCATCCATGACGTCGACATGATAACGGTCTGCCCTTGTGTTCAGAAGCTGAATTTGTTCACGGAAGTGCGTTAAATCCATACACATTAATGAAGGTGAGAAAATGGCTGTCATCCCCTAATGCCTCCTTTTTATAGATGAAATAAAAATTTGATCAATCCAATCAATATTCCGATGATACCGAAGTCTGTATCGCCAAATGTTGTCCCTTCAAAGCCAAGAGTGCCTAACACAGGAAGTAAACAAGCTGGTAAAAATGAAAGGAGTATTCCATTTACAAAGGAACCGGCGACTGCACCTCTCACTCCCCCCGTTGCATTGCCATATACGCCCGCTGTCGCACCGCAGAAAAAGTGTGGCACAAGTCCAGGAACAATGACAGTTAAACCAAACAAAGGAAGAAGGAAAATAGACACGATGCCTCCAGCAAAACTGCATAAAAAACCGATGATCACCGCATTTGGAGCAAATGGGAAAACAGTTGGTGCATCAAGTGCCGGCTTTGCCCCTTTGACGAAACGATCGGCAATCCCTTTGAAAGCAGGCACAATTTCTCCGATGGCCATCCGTACACCTGCTAAAATAATGTACACCCCAGCAGCAAAGGTAATGGCCTGAATGAGAATGAAGACAGCAAAGTTCGTACCACCACTAATGTTTTCTATGAATGAAATTCCCGCAAACGGTGCAATCGCAAAGAAAAGCAAAGCCATTGTAATGGAGATGGCCACCGATGTATCTCTTAGAAAACCGAGTGATTTAGGCACTTGAATGGTTTCCGTTGATTTCTCTGGGCGCCCGACCCATTTGCCGATCATTCCCGCTGTAAAATAGCCGAACGTACTGAAATGACCGAGCGCCAGATCATCATTTCCAGTGGCTTTCCTTGTAAACGGCTGAAGGATTGCGGGAGCAATGACCATTGCTGCACCTAATACGATTGAACCAGTGGTGATCAGCAGCGTTCCTTGCATGCCAGCTGTTGACAGAACGACTGCAAGCATAGCCGCCATATATAGCGTATGATGACCAGTTAAAAAGACGTATTTAAAGGGTGTGAATTTTGCCAAAAGCAAATTGACCACCATACCAAAAATCATAATAAGCGCTGTCTGTGTACCGAATTCCTTTTGGGCAATGGCCGCCATGGCATCAGTATTTGGGACAACCCCTTGAATGTGAAAGGCTGCTTCAAACATCTTTCTGAAAACCCCAAGTGAATCAGATACGACTGTGGCGCCCGCTCCTAATATTAAAAAACCCATTGTTGTTTTTAAGGTGCCTGATACAGTATCGGCAGCTGACTTTTTCTGCAAAAGTAAACCAGCGAGTGCAAACAAACCGATGAGAATTGCGGGTGTGCCCAATATATCGTTCATGATCAGTTCTATCATGATGTGAATCCCCCTTTTTCCGTCGATTATATGTGTTTACGAAGGACGTCTTTAATGGCTTCCTGGTCTAACAAGTTATTTAATCCAGCGACCTTTCTTGTGCCGTCATCCAGCTGATCGATAATATCTGTTGCGCCGATATAAAGATCTGCTTGTTCATTTTTGCTTGTACTGAGATCGGTGTGATCCACTTCCGCTAAAAGTCCTAATTCTTCTAATGCCTTTTTGACATTCATTTCAACAATAAAGCTGCTTCCCAAACCGTTTCCGCATACAACTAGAATTTTTTTCATCTTCTTGTTCCTCCTTTATACTTGTGAAAATTGATTGATTAGTTGTTGAATGGCTGCTAATTCCTCTGCTTCAATCAATTGTCTCACCCGTTTTTCTTCACTTAACAGCATCGTCAGCTGTTTGAGTGCTTTCAGGTGGGTCATACTGTCAATGGCAGCTAATACAATGATGAGACGAACTTGCTTTTTTCCATCCTTTGAAAAGGAAACGGGCTGATGACATGACATAAGTGACATGCTTAATTTGTTCACGCCATCCTCTGGTCTGGCATGCGGAATCGCCACTTGTGGCGCAATCACAATATAAGGGCCATTTTGATGAACAGACTGGATCATCGCTTTCACATAACTTTCCTGAATCGCTTGTTGATCAAGCAAAGGCTGCGCTGCTTTTGTAATGGCCTCCTGCCATGTGCCTGCTGTTTGCTGGAGCTGAATGGTTTCTTCTGTTAATAAATCCTTTAACACTGGTTTCCACCCTTTCTGGTGTGATACATATGTGGGATGAAGCAGCTCCTTCAGGTCATGAAGCAATGCTTTTTCATTTTGAACGATGGTATGCTGCTGAATGATATTGAATAAAGCATTCACATGGTGCTCATCAAGCTTAGGTTCAGAGCCTTCTCCATATTGAAGCAATGTTTTTTTCTCATAAGCAGTGAGAATAGGGTGAACGAGATGAACAGGTTTTCCTTTAAACGAAATAGGTGTCGTTGACATAACAAAGTCGGCATCAATGGATGTTAATTCTTCATATGAACGTTTTGATAACAGTCCGCGTATGTCGATGTAGCCGATTAATTCAAGAAGCTGCGTTTTCAGCATGTGACTTGTGCCAATTCCTTCTCCGCAGACAATGTAAACAGAACGTTTCGCAATCGATGAAATCCCTTCTCTTCTCATCCAGCCGCCAAAATGCATCGCCACATAGGCAATTTCATGATCGCTCATCTTTGAACAGGCCGCCTTCTCTAAATGGCAAGCAACCTTTTGCGTGATGTCAAACACCTCTGGCTGTGCATGTTTAATGGAATCTGTTAATTCATTGATGATCTCAATGTGATAGATGAGCCTATAATAGGCCGGAATTAAATGCATGGTTAAGTTTTGTTCTAAGACTTCTACTTCCTGGAAGGAAATACACGTATAACGCTGAAAGTCAATGATCATTTGTCTGGCAATGGTTCGAATGAGATGTTCTTCTGGTTTTTGACTTGTTGGAAGTTTTTGTTTTTTGGCACTGAGCCATAGCGTACTAAGAAAATAGATTTCATCATCATGAACCAAAAGACTGGTTTCTTTTTGAATTTGCGCCATGAAACGAATAGCAGCCAAGCATTCATCTGTTTCCTGCAATGTCCGTTTTTCTTCTGTTGAAATGTGTACAGCACGTCCTAGCTTCATCCGTTTAAAGTAGAAAAAGAGATCCATAGACAGCTGATCCAGCATGTCATCTGCAAACTCAAGCTTCAGATCTTGTTCGGACTGTTGAAGGAGAGCATGTATTCTCTTATATGAAATAGGACCCTTTAACCAAACCGATGGAAACGTTTTTTCATTTTTTATCATGGTGCGAATGAAATGAATATAAGGTTTCAGCGCCAACCGAATTGTTCTTTCTTCTCCTGAAATTAAATAGCCGCTAGCCGCCTGATAGTGAAGTGTAAGCTGCTGTTTTGAAAGTGCTTCTTTTAGTTGTTTCATATCTTCAAGCAGTGTATTGCGGCTTACCTTCGTCATCTCCATAAAATCATCAATTTTTAGATGCTTCTCACTGCATGCAATGGATAGGAGCAAGATGGCACGTCTTTCTTTTACACATGGTTCATAGTCATGACCGACAAGAACAGTGTCAGCTTTTTCGATAATGACTTCTTTCTCGTGTGGATGTAAATAGTAGCCTCGTTGATCTTTTCGCTGGACGCCACTAAGCTGATGGGTTTCCAGCCAACTATTCATTCGTTTGATTTCAGCGTAGACCGTTCGAGTAGAGACATTCAGTCGATTCTGTAAATCTTCAATTGATAGATAAGTGGTCGTGTGAAGCAGCATCGATAATAAAGTCGTGCCCCTTTTGGTTAAGTGCAGTTGGAATCCCTCCCCTCTTCCCTTTGGTTATAAGTCTAATCAACTCGCATGCGTCAAAGAAGTCCAAATGTTTTCAGTAAATGTTGTGCAGGTTTTTGGGTGTTCTTTTGTTATAAGAAAAAGCACACTCGTTTGAGTGTGCTTTGAGACTTGTATACAAAGAGCTCTTTGTCTTCTTTTACGTGTTTGAGGACGAATAAACGCAAAAAACCTAGAATGGTATAAAGCCAGTCAAGGTTTTTTATTTTTCCTATATGTGACGCTTAAAATTATTTTTTGTTTAAACTAAATCCGAAATCCAAATCGTTTTCAAATGAAATACAAATACTCCAATCACCTTCTAATGATATAAAGTAGTGGTGCTGTGGGATATCTAAAAAATAGACTAGTAACTCTTCTAGATGTTTTAATTCAAACTGGTACCCAAACTCTGTAAGGTTATCCCCTATGTAAATTACTTGTAAGTTATTATCTAAATATTTTTCTTTTAATTCAGTTATAAAGAGAAGAGCATCAGAAAGTAACGATTCATGATTTGAGCTCTTACTATAATGTTTATTGGTTTGTAACCAATCTATTTTTGAACCAGCAAAATCAAATTTTTGTTCTATTAAGTCTAAATAAATTTTTGGATTTTTATGTACTTTGACATATTTAAGAAGGTCTTTTAATTCCAAATCCTTTATTAGATCTTCATCATAAGAATTCAATAAAATTACCCCCCTTTGTGTTTTTTAAAGTCTTTCTTGTCAAAATCCATAGGAATCGCTGTTTCGTCATTTTGTTGCAATCAATTCAGTGTACAATGCCATTGTAGCTTGGTGATCCGTCTCTGACAAAGCATATTCATCTTTTTTGACCGAGTTATATTAAATTTTCTGCCATACCAAAACTTCATTCTTCTGTGTTCAATCCCAATAATAAATATAGTGCTGAGTTGAAGAATCGCTTGTCATCCCCATTTTTTCATACAATTGTTGTGCTTTTATATTAGAAGTCGCTGTTTCTAAACAGATAAATCGGGCTCCTTTATCGTTTGCAAATGAAAATGCTTTTTTCATCAATTCCTTACCTACTCCCTTTTGACGAAAATCGTTTATAACAAACAAATCATTTAAAATGAACGCATCTTTCATCGCAACAGATGAAAATGTGGGATACAGTTGTACAAATCCTACATATTGTTCACCTTGCTTTGCAACAAACAAAATAGACTCTTGTTTACGGTATCGTTCCACTAGAAAATGATAAGCACCTTCTACATTAGAAGTCTGTTTATAAAATTGGCGATATTGATCAAATAGAACCGAAACTTGTTTTAAATCATTTTCATTAACTCTTACTATATCCACTCTTCTATCCCCTTTTCATATCAATTAGTAGTATAATAATCGATATTCTGACATGTAAAAATGTACAGATTTATACTTTATTAAATGTCAGAAGGGAGGAATGAAGAAATGAAACATTATATTTTCCCTTTCAGTGCCAATCAACCAAAATATAAACAAATTTATGAGCAATTTAAAAAATTAATCGAGGAGGGAAAGTTAAAAACAGGAGAAAATCTTCCTTCCATTCGTTCACTAGCCAATGACCTAGGTGTTAGTCGCCACACTACACTACAAGCATATGATCAATTATTAGCTGAAGGATATATTCAAGCCAATGAGCGTAAAAGCTATAGTGTCAATGAATTTGAACCGATATTTCTTCAAACCTCTATTTCAGAAGTACCTAGAAATGAACCAATACAATTGATAGATTTCATTGATTTCAAAGCAAGTACTGTTGATGAGGAACAATTCCCTTTAAAAGTTTGGCGGCAAATTTCCAACAAAGTGCTGCAGCAATCTATTAGCTTTCAATATGGAGATCCTTTTGGAGAACCGGGGTTTAAACAAGAACTGGCTGATTATTTATTTCAAGCGAGAGGTATGATCATTAACCCCAAAAATATTATCGTTGGAAGTAATACACAGCAACTACTGTTGTATTTGGGATTTCTATTAAAAGAACGTTTTTCTAGTATGATTGTTGAAAACCCTGGTTATAGCGGTGTACGTGAGGTCTGTCATTTACATGGATTTGAGATTGAAAGTATTCCTGCATCAAAACAAGGTGTATTATTGGACTCACTCGTAAATAAAAGCGGGAAATTATTGTACATAACACCTTCACATCAATATCCTACTGGTACTGCACTATCGATTCAACAAAGAATTGAATTGATTCAATGGGTACGATCAAATAACGGTTTCTTATTAGAGGACGATTACGATGGAGAATTTCGATATGGACAAAAACCATATCCTGCTTTAGCCTCTTTAGATGCTGCACATGTCATTTATTTTGGTACGTTTTCAAAAGCATTTCTACCAGCTATACGATTAGCATATATGGTTTTACCTGATTCATTAATCAATATCTATATGAGTAAATTTGAACATTTCGAACATAATGCTTCTTTATTGCACCAACTGACCATGACTGAATTTATGAAAAGTGGGGAATGGACAAAGCATATTAAGCGTATGCGCAATACTTATAAAAGGAAAATGAACTTATTGGTTCAACAAGTTCACCATCTATTTGGAGAGCAGATTGAGATCATTGGTGACAATGCAGGGTTATATATCATGTTACGTATACACACGCCCTATTCCGAAAAAGAATTAATTGAAAAAGCTCTTCAACAGCATGTTAAAGTGTATCCTACAAGTCATTTATTTATCGAAAATCCACCTGTACAACCGCACATACTGCTCGGTTTCGCAAACCTTACTCTTGAACAAATCGAAAGAGGTATTTGTTTATTAAAAGAAGCATGGAAATACAATTGATGGTTCATTGGAGGTTTTTTTGTAACTTAGATGGATAAACTCATCTAACGCTTCCTCTGGCGAATCAATATCCTGATGAAATGTCCCACTTAAAAAATCTTCTAACTTCTTTAAATAACTGGAGCTATCATTCATTGAATCACCTCTGCAATGTATTATATCTTTTCTACTATTGAAAAAAGTTAAATAAATGAAAGGGTATAACATATTTTATATGACGAATATGCTATACCCTTTCTTCTTAAACTAACGCACCTGTTAGCATAACAAAAAAATGATTATTTTATTTTTTTTAGCATTTTAAAATTAGCCAACTTAACCCCCTTTTTTTCCACAGTTTGTGAACAAACAATTTTGTAACCTAGATGTTCAAAAAATGGCTTAGCTGTAATACTTGCTTCGGTATCAATTTCTAAAAGATTTAGTTTCTTTGCCTCAGATTCGAGCATATCAACTAAAGCTGTGGCTATACCTTGTCCTTGATAATCTTTATGAACGAATAGTCTATCTAAGTACCCGGTATGCGTTAAATCGCTAAAACCAACAACTTTACCATTCACTTTAGCAACAAATGTTATATTTTGACTCAATGATTCCTTCCAAGAATTCATTTTAGATTCTTTTTCATCTCTTGGTGCCCAAGCATCCAATTGTACTTGGGAATAATTTTTTGAATTTACGGAATGCACTGTTTCATAAAACAATGAAACAATCTCTTTTGTATCAGTTTCCTTAAACTTTATAATCTCCACTTTCTGTATACCTCCCCTTGTTTGGATAAGCATCCTATATTGTTATTCTCAATGAGAACTTCTTGCACCCTCATAACACATTCTCTCATAAAAGATATTACCGCTTCGTCTAAAGACCTCACAGTGTCCTTTCTTACGATTTAGACTTAAGCAATTGCAGCTCTTGATCCATGATTTCAGCTGCTTCTGAAATAAATTGAATGATTAAATCCAATTCTTCTGGCTTGTATTCATTTGTGAGTTTTTTGGTGGATGCCGATAAAGATAGAAAGAGTTGTTTCACCTGTGATTTCCCCGCTGTTAATGGAACAATGATGACCCTTCGCTTGTCTTTTGGGTCCTTCTCCCTTTTGACGTAGCCTGCTTTTTCTAACCGGTCAATGAGAGCGGTGACCGCACCTGAGCTAAGACCGGTTTTTTCACTTAATTCACCTGCTGTGAGAGGACCAAGTTCGTTTAATAAATCGGCTGATTTGAGATCTGTTGGGAAAAGGCCGAGCGATTGAGCGGCTGCTTGGTGGAATAGGACTGTTCGTGTAGCAAGGCGTCTCATCGTATGAATAATCAGGTCCGCTTGATCTTCTGCCTCGTTCTTTATTGACAACTTGTTCTCCTCCCTTTAAAATCAATTTATCTTGATCATCAAGATAAATGTTCTCTTACTTTATAATTAACTTGATCATAGCAAAAAAGTGAAGAGAACGTAAGCAGGAGGTAATGAAATGAATAACGTGGATCATAAAGGCAAGGCATCCACTCGCTTTGTTGTCATCGGTTTGCTGTTAGGGATTTTTATGGCAGCGATGGACAACACCATTGTCGCAACAGCAATGGGAAGCATCGTCGCCGATTTGGGCAGTTTTGATAAATTTGCTTGGGTGACTGCTTCTTACATGGTGGCAGTGATGGCCGGTATGCCGATTTATGGAAAGCTTTCAGATATGTATGGTCGAAAGCGTTTTTTTCTGTTTGGACTTATTTTCTTTTTAATTGGATCTGCGCTGTGCGGCATCGCACAAACAATGGATCAGCTCATTATTTACCGTGCGATTCAAGGACTTGGAGGCGGTGCTCTTCTTCCGATCGCTTTCACAATTATCTTTGATATCTTCCCGCCAGAAAAGCGCGGGAAAATGTCCGGTATGTTTGGTGCAGTTTTTGGTCTATCCAGTGTATTAGGCCCGCTGTTAGGAGCGATTATTACGGATTCGATCGGCTGGCATTGGGTGTTTTATATTAACGTACCAATCGGTATTGTCAGTGTGTTCTTGATCGCCAAATTTTATCAAGAATCGCTCGAGCATCGCAAGCAGAAAATTGACTGGTCAGGTGCCATTACACTTGTCGTTGCGGTTGTCAGTTTAATGTTCGCCCTTGAGCTTGGCGGAAAATCGTATGCGTGGGATTCTGTTCAAATCTTGACACTATTTGCTGTGTTTGTTGTCTTCGGCACCATCTTCTTCGTTGTTGAACGAAAGGCAGAAGAACCGATTATTTCATTTTGGATGTTTAAAAATCGTTTGTTTGCGACATCTCAAATTTTGGCGTTTTTATATGGCGGGACGTTTATTATTCTAGCTGTCTTTATTCCTATCTTCGTCCAGGCAGTGTACGGTGAATCTGCAACAAGTGCTGGGTTCATTTTAACACCGATGATGATTGGGTCCGTGATTGGCAGTATGATTGGCGGAACGATGCAGACGAAAGTACCTTTTAGACGATTAATGACCATCTCTGTGATTTCATTTTTTGCTGGGATGCTGCTGCTTGCCAATATGTCGCCTGATACAGCAAGATTGTGGCTTACGCTCTTTATGATGATTTCAGGTTTTGGCGTTGGATTTAGCTTCTCCCTTCTGCCATCTGCTTCAATGAATGATCTCTCTCCGCGCTACCGCGGCAGTGCTAATTCTACCAATTCGTTCATGAGATCACTTGGGATGACTTTAGGTGTGACGATTTTTGGAACGATACAAACCAATGTCCTGACAAATCGTTTAGCAGATGCTTTTAGCGGAATGAAAGGAGCTCCATCTCAAGTTGGTGATCCGCAAGCCATTTTTCAAGAGGGGGCACGCTCACAAATTCCGCCTGATATTTTAAATAAAGTGATTGATGCGATGTCACAAAGTATTACGTATGTATTTATGATTGCTTTATTCCCGATTGCACTTGCGGCGATTACGGTCGTATTTATGGGAAATGCACGAGTACGTACATCAAATGAAATGAAAGAAAGCGAATAATGTGAAAAAAGCAGAGCGATGTGGCTCTGCTTTTTTTCATCTTATTGATATAAAAGTTGGGCTTTTCCTTCACTGCCAACGATCTTTATTTTAGATGTGACCATGTCTTTGGCTGCTTGTTTTGCTTTTTGTAAATACATACGCGGATCTAAGCTTTCAGGTTCGTTTGAGAAATGATCACGAATCGCTTCAGAGTATGCATTTTTCAGTTCAGTGGACACATTGACCTTTGCCATACCGAGTGCGACACATCTTTTGACATCCTCATCTGGTACAGCTGAACCACCATGAAGGACAAGTGGCACTTCGACAAGCGCTGCAATTTGTTCAATGCGGTCAAAGTCGATATCCGGCACCCCTTTATAGATGCCGTGGGCCGTGCCGATCGCAGGTGCTAAAGTAGGTACACCAGTTTCTTCTACAAATTGACGGCACTCTGATGGAATGGCTTTTTCAGCATCTTTTTCATCCACGACAATATCATCTTCTACCCCGCCTACCTTGCCTAACTCGGCTTCCACATTCACTCCTACTTTTAAGGCGAGGTCCACCACTTCTTTTGTGCGGCGTACATTTTCTTCATATGAATGCATGGAAGCATCGATCATCACGGATGTATATCCTGCTCGTATACAAGTAAGAATCACATCAAAATCAGTGCAATGATCGAGATGAAGGCCGATTGGGATTTGGTATTGATCCGCTGCCGCCTTTACTGTATCTGCAATGGCTTTTGCACCAAGCGATTGGACCGTGCCAACCGTTGTTTGCAAAATGACAGGTGATTTTAATTCAGCTGCCGTTTCAAGTACCCAGTAAATACTATCAAAGGAATGTACATTGAATGCGACAATTCCGTATTTTTCTTTTTTTGCTGCTTCAAGCATGGGTGTTGTGGAAAGTAAAGGCATAGTCAAACATCCTCTCTTGTCAAAATCTCTGTTTTTAATAAAGTAAGCATTTCTTCATTTGTTCTTGTTTCGAGCAGTTTTTGCCGTTTCGTTTCATCCATTAATCCTCGTGAAAGAGCAGAAAGTGCTTGTAAGTGAGTAGTTCCTGCTTCACTTTTTGGAATGAGTAAGGATAAGAAGAAAAAGCAAGGCTTCCCATCAAAAGCGTCCCATTCGATTCCGGTTTCTGTACGGACGATGACGAGTGCCGGTTTTGTGATGGCGTCTGACTGTGTATGCGGAATGGCAAATCCATCTTGAAAGCCGGTTGTACTCAGAGCTTCTCTTTCAGCTAGTCCTTTTTTGACTGCCTCAGGAGATGTACAAATACCTGCTTCAGCGGCAATGTCAGCTATGGCTGCGAAAACGCCAGCCTGTGAAGAAGCTGTTTCATGTAGATTCATATAAATATGTTCCATCATTTCTCTTCCTCCCTATTAAACTGCGGGTTTGTCTATTTTCTTGCGGTAAAGTCCGTATAGAATCGCACCTACAAGTGATCCGATGAGTATGGATAGTACCCACTGGAATGCGCCTGTGACGACTGGAAGGACAAGGAATCCGCCATGCGGAGCTGGAACCTGTACGCCAAACAGATACGTCAATATAGCAGAGATGGCGGAACCAAACATGATAATTGGCAGGACAACGACTGGGTTTTTTGCTGCAAATGGAATGGCTCCTTCGGTAATATGAGTCGCTCCGAGAATATAGTTGATCATCCCAGCATTTCGTTCTTGTGGTGTAAAATGTTTTCGGAAAATCGTTGTGGCAATCGCAATGATAAGCGGCGGTGTGATACATGCTGCTGACACCCCTGCCATGAAGTAAAGGTTACCTTCTGCGAGTAAAGCCGTTCCTGTGACATAGGCTGCTTTGTTAAAAGGTCCTCCCATATCAAATCCACACATGGCTCCAACAATTAAACCTAAAAGCAATGGATTTGTGGATTGAACTGATGAGAGAAAATCCATTAATGAATGATTTAGCCCTGTAATTGGAACTAATAGCGGGGTCATGACAGCCCCAATTAAGAAAATACCAATGACAGGATAGATGAAAATTGATTTTAATCCGTCAAGTGATGCTGGTAATTTTTGAAGCAGGAATTGAAGAAGTACGATGATATACCCTGCTGCAAAACCTGCGATAATACCACCTAAGAATCCAGCGCCTCCATCGTTTGCAAGCAAGCCACCGATAAATCCGACAACCATCCCTGGGCGTTTGGCGATTGAATCAGCGATAAATGCTGCTAAAATAGGTACCATTAAGCTAAAGCCGAGTCCGCCAATGTTTTTCAAGTAGGCAGCGAACGGATGATACGTTTCATGCTGAGGATCAGCTGAGTAAATACCGAATAGAAAAGATAAAGCAATTAAGACCCCGCCTCCAACAACAAATGGAAGCATATGTGATACACCGTTCATTAAATGTTTGTAGATGGTGTGTATCCACTTATTCGCTGACTTTTGTTGAGCTGATGAAGGCGCAGATGTTGTTCCAGAAGCTCTTCCTTTCACTTGATGAACGGGGGCTTCTCCATTGATAATGCCTTGAATCAGTTCATTTGGTGTGCGAATCCCCTTTGCTACAGGCACTTCAATGAGTGGTTTGCCGTGAAAACGATCTGTATTCACATCTTTGTCAGCAGCGACAATGACCCCATCGGCCTCCAAAATGTCTTGATCCGTTAAAGCGTTTTCAATTCCTACTTGACCATGCGTTTCCACTTTGATGTCGACCCCTAATTGCTCAGCAGCGATTTTTAATGCCTCAGCTGCCATAAATGTGTGCGCAATGCCTGTTGGACAGCCAGTGGCAGCGACAATTTTCTTGCGGCTCATGTGAACTCCCCCTTATATGTTCTGAATGTGTATTTGCTCAATTAATGAATCAATGTCATGTAAATCACTTAACCCTTTTGAAAAGGCGGTAGATGCCCCTGTTGCAATGCCGTAGCGTAAGCATACTTCATGAGGTTGTCCTTCCAGCTGTTTACTTAGGAATGCAGCGAGCATGGCATCACCAGAACAAGCCGTATTTACGACCGTTCCTATTGGTGCATTTCCTTTTAATACGGCTTCGTTTGTAAGGAATAGTGCACCTTCTCCTCCTCGGGAAATGAGTACTTGCTCTGCACCCATCTCGATCAGCTTTTGTCCTGATTCAATGAGTTCTGTTTCTGATAAACGGTGAGTTTTTCCAAAAAATGCGGCAATCTCTTCTTCATTTGGTTTTAGTAAATATGGTTTGTATTGAAGTGTTTCTAAAGCTGCTTTAGAGCTTGTGTCTAAAATAAATTTCACGTTGTTTTGATGACAAATAGCGGCTATCTCTGAGAAAATGCTGGCAGGGACGCCTTTAGGCAGACTACCTGACATAATGAAGATGCTGCCTTTTGGAATGGCTAAAATTTTCTCACGAAAGGCATCAAGCGCTTTTGCCTCTATAGCGGGTCCTTGATTCACAAGCTTGTATTCTTCCGTTGTGTTAATAAATACATTAATGCGTGTAATCCCATCAACTGGGATAAAATCGGTTTGAATGGAGAGATCTTTTAACGATTGTTCAATATATGAACCTGAAAACCCAGCAATAAATCCTAATGCAGTGCTGGTGAAGCCATATTTCTTTAGCATAATGGACACATTAACACCTTTTCCATTCGGCTGATAATCCTCATCTTCCGTGCGGTTGACTGTATCTGCACGCATTTCTTTTAATGCAATATATAGGTCAATAGCAGGATTTAAGGTGCAGGTATAAATCAATTGGTTTCACCTTCTTTCTTTTCTCTAAAGAAAGTATCTCATACGATTCAGTGAAAATGTTTTCAGATTGTGTAAAGGTTTTCACGGTAAAAAGCCTCCCATCATGAAGTGTGGAAGGCTTTTTAAGTGTTTATTTCATCCGAATCACATAGGCGTCTAGTAAAATGCGGGCAATGACATGAAGAGACAGGCGGGACCTGACTTCGTAATCTGGGAAGAATGATTGTTCCCCTTTATATCCGACGAGTGTCATATCTGATATTTTACTTAATGTAGAATCAATTCTAGTTGTGACCGTAATGGTCGTGACTTGCTTCATACTGAGGTTTTGGCAGGCTTCTACTAGTTCCGACGTTTCTCCATTTAATGAAACAAAGATGGCAAGTTCGTTTTTATCAATGTCACGCGATTTGAGCCGAATGATATTCGGGTCGTCATGAACTTCACATGTTTTTCCGATGAGCTGCAATTTGATGGTCATCTCTTTGGCGATCATCTCTGAGAAGCCTCTGCCAAAAATATAAATTTTGTCCGCATCGTGGATTTTTTGAACTGCATCCTCAATTTGCCCAATACTTTGCAGTTGAATCGTCTTTAAGACCTCTTCTTCATTTTTTCGAATAGCTAGTTTGATGTCTTCGTCAATATTTTTTAGTTGATCACTATCATCTGTCATTTTCTTTTCTTGTTTCAATCGATATTTAAAGGATGTATAGCCATTGTATCCAATTTTCTTCATCAGTCTGACAATGGTCGCTGTCGACACGTTGGCTCTTTCACTTAATGTGACGATGGATAAGGTGGAGATATCCTCTAAATGCTGGTGAATATAATGCAGTAAATAACGTTCTGTTTCACTTAACGTTTGATACACATCACTTGGTATATTAAATAATGGTTCATTCAATGCGATTCCCCCTTACTCATTTCATACTATAATTAAATGCCCTATGAAAACAAGGTGATTCTTTTATCCTGTATTTTTCATTAGAAAGCTGGATGAGTGAAATTTTGTTTTTAACATAAGCTAAGAAAAAGAACGGTTTGTGTGAAAGGAGTTGATCACTGTGCTTCAATTCTTGTTTTTTCTGATCCTTTTATATGTGGTGTATGTATTTTTGACCGCATTTGTCTTGTTTTATTTACCGTTTCAAAAAACATGTAAAGAACATTGCATCTATAAAGCCTCTTCCATCTCAGGAGACGACCAAGGCATAAATCAAGTCATGCTACTTGATGACGGGTTTGAATCAGGTCAAGTGAGAGTTCAAATGATTCGCGAGGCTAAAAAGAACATTCGTTTGAGTTATTATTCCATTCAAAAAGGAAAAACCGCCGAATGGGTGCTTGGTGCTTTAATTGAAGCGGCTGATCGAGGAGTAAAAGTTCAGCTGTTGTTAGATGGCATTTGCCATAGCCTGCGTGGACCGCTGAAGCATTTGCGTTATGCTGTGGCGAATCATCCGAATATGGCCATTCGTTTTTATGAGCCTTTTCGTTTGTTCAAGCCATGGACGTGGCATAACCGCCTTCACGATAAGCTTCTTTTGGCAGATGGCAAGGTCGCTGTCATGGGCGGTAGAAATATTGGTGATAAATACTTTGCAGATCAGCCCCCGAAAGACTTTGCGTATGACCGAGATGTGCTGCTGTTCAACGCCAAAAGGGGAAAAGTATTAGATGAAATGGAGCAGTATTTCGTTTATTTGTGGAATCATGATTTTACGAAAAGAACGAAAGATGTATTTTCCAAGGCAAAAGCAAAAAAAGGAAAAAAGCTAAGAAAACAGCTGCTAAGATCTTATCAGGAAGCCATTCGTACAAAAGAACCCTTTGTCATGTCCACATATGATTGGGCAAAAGACGCCATTCGTGCAAAACAGATTGCATTTTTCACAAATCCAGTGGAACGCTTAAATAAACGTCCGCTCGTCTTGAAAAAGTTAAACGATCTCGCACAGCGGTCAAAGCGTTCGGTTCTGATCCAGACGCCTTATGTCATACCGACACGGCCAATGAAAGACGGACTCACGCCATTACCAAGTGATATTCAAACGACGATCGTGACGAATTCTCTTACAGCGACACCAAACCCTTTAGCATTTGCAGGATATTTAAGCACGAAAAAGGAACTCATGAAAACGGGTGTTCATTTGTATGAATATCAAGGGCCGTATTCAATTCACGCCAAATCAATGGTCATTGATGATAACTTAAGTATTATTGGAACATATAATCTAGATGCAAGATCCAGCTTTTTAAATACTGAATCGATTTTGGTGATTGATAGTGCACCATTTGCGTTATCTCTTACGGAAGCAATCGAACGAAAAATCGCTTATAGTGTTCTCGTAGCGAAAGATCGAACAGAATATCAAGCAAGCGACTATGGACAGAAAAAAAAGCCTTTCATGAAAAGGCTCCTTTTAACTGGTTTATCTACCATAACGGTTTTATGGCGGCGGTTGATTTAAATAAAAGGGCAGCTACTTTTGTGGCAGCCCTTTTTCTCTTGACTGCTCCTCTTCTACTGGTTCAAGCTTGGTTAACTTAAATACGAGGATTCCTGCCACAATGACAAGTACACCTAATAATTTTGTAAAAGAAAATGTTACTTTTTCTAACCCAAGCCAGCCAAGCGAATCAAATAGAAGCGCACAACCTAGCTGGGAGGTGAGAACAATCGAGATTCCATAAGTGGGACCGAGATGTTTGATGCTCTGAACAAGACAGATGACAACGCCTACCCCGATGGCTCCGCTTAACCAGTACCAGGCTTCCATATGCCTTAATTGAAACATGCCGGTTCCTTCTAACAAAAGACCCATCAAAAGTGAAGCGATAAAGCCCATTCCTAGAACAAGTGTCGTTGTTGACCAAGAGCCTGTCTGCTCATTGACTTTACTATTAAAAATGGTTTGTAAGCTGACAAGTGCCCCAGCAGTGACAGCTAATATTATTCCTATGATCATATATAAGTCCCTTCGTTTCTTCTATTCATAAATGTTGTGTTCTGCTATTTCTAAAAGCCCTTTTTGATCACAAATCGTAATCTTTCCTCTTCGCCTTTCAATCAGCCCTTTTTCTTGGAACTGCTGAATGACCCGATTAATATGGCGGTAGCTTGTTCCAATTAAGCTCGCTGCATCCGTGAGGCGAATCGTGCGTGCGTGCGCGTCATCATCCCCTGTTAAAACAGACAATAAATAGCTTGCAAGCCTGACCTCTACAGGGTATAAAAGGTGGAAGCTTAAATCATTTGATTTTGTATAAAATTTGTTTGTGATGCCCTTGAGCAAAAAGGCTAAAACTCGTGGATCGTCCTTTGCATGCCGCATAAGGGCTTGATGAGAAATCCTGAGCATATGTACTTCTGTAACGGCTTCAACTGTATTGACCATATCTGTCTGCTGAACGTATTCAATATCTCCAATCGCTTCAAGAGGGTTTTTAAAGCAAAGAATAAACGTTTTTCCTTCCTTTGTGGTGGTGAAAATCTTTAATTTTCCTTTCACCAGCAAGTACATATACTCCCTTTTATCCTCTTTTGAACAAATCAGCTCACCTTGCTGATAGCGCCACAAGCTCACATGTGAGATGAGTTTTTGATGAAAAACATTCTGTAATTGATGCGTCTTGATATAAGAGGAAAAAAGAGATTCATCATGCAGCTCCTCCATCTGATGCCCTCCTTTATAGTTTTAAGATGATGACGCCTGCAATCATTAAAAAGATGCCTGCATAATGGGGCCATTTCATTTTTTTCTTCTGAACACCAAACCATCCTTTTGCATCGATGGCAAAGGTAAACGCAAGCTGTGCGATAAGTAAAGCAGCGATGGTGAGTGTCACACCAATGATTTGAATGGCAGTGACCTCATTAAAAATAATAATGGCTGCAAATGCACCCCCAATTAAATAAAGAGGCTGCACTTTTTTGTATTCCTTAAAGTGGCCATCCCGTACGATGAGTAAAATGACGAGAGAGATGATAAACCCTGTCAGCTGCGTGATCGTTGCCGCCTGCCACGTCCCGATATCTTGACTAATTCTGGCGTTGGCTACGCCTTGCAGTGTAATACAAGCGCCTCCTAATAATGCGAAAATAACACCTTTCATTCGTTCAAAAGCTCCTTCTTTTTTCAGTCTAGTTCCATTAAATGATAGATGCCCTCATGTTGAAAAGGACATATGTCCCACTTTGCGTATTATATCAGAAACTTTTTCTCATGCAGTTTCTCTGTTTTAGATTTTTCACAGTGGGTACAGTTTTATATCAGCTGAAAACAGAATATTGGATTGCATCACATATAAAAAGGAGACATGTCAGAATGAGAAATCAAGAGAAACACTTTATTAATGGAGAATGGGTCGCATCAACAGGAAACGAAACGACGGAGGTCATTAACCCTGCGACAGAGGAAGTCATTGGCACCATTAGTTTAGGAACGAAAGAAGATTTAGATAAGGCAGTCAAAGCAGCTCGAGCCGCCTTCCCTTCTTTCTCAAAAACATCTCGAAATGAACGAGTTGAAATGCTGGAAAACATTGTGCGCGGGTACGAAAAACGTAAGGATGAGCTTGTAGAAGTGATGACAAAAGAACTTGGTGCACCACTGAAAGTGTCCGAAGAAGTTCATTACAAAATGGGTTATGAACATTTTTCTAAAGCAGCGGAAGCACTGAAATCTTATACATTTACCGAAGACCGCGGTGGACATACGATTATAAAAGAGGCGATTGGTGTCAGCGGATTGATTACACCGTGGAACTTCCCGACGAATCAGACATCTCTTAAAATTGCGGGTGCCATTGCGGCAGGCTCACCAGTTGTCTTAAAGCCAGCGGAAATTACCCCTTTTGCTGCGATGATTCTTGCAGAAATTATTGATGAAGCAGGTGTACCGAAAGGAGTCTTCAACTTAGTAAACGGAACGGGTGACGTGATTGGTGACGGCATTAGCTCACATCCTGATATTGACTTCGTTTCATTTACAGGATCAGGTGCCGTCGGCTCTAAAATTATGGAAAACGCAGCGGACAACGTGAAGAAAGTAGCACTTGAGCTTGGCGGAAAATCCCCTCTTATCGTCTTAGACGATGCAGATGTGGACGAAGCAGCAGAAACAGCCATTCATCATATTGCGATGAATACAGGTCAAGTGTGTTCTGCAGCTACACGTGTGCTGATTCCAGAATCAATGAAAGACAAGTTTGAAAAAGCGCTGCTGAACGCCATGCCGAAGTTTACAGTTGGTGATCCGAGAGAAGATCACGCTACTGGTCCGCTTGTTTCTAAAAAGCAGTGGGATACGGTGCAATCTTATATTGAAAAAGGAATCGAAGAAGGTGCTACCCTTCTTGCTGGGGGAACTGGAAAGCCAGACGGAATCGATAAAGGATATTTCGCCAAGCATACCATTTTCACCAATGTGAAAAATGACATGACCATTGCGCAAGAAGAAATCTTTGGGCCAGTCATGAGTGTGATCACGTATCAAGACCTCGATCATGCCCTTGAGATCGCCAACGATACAGTGTATGGTCTTGCCGGGTATGTTGTTGGTCAAGATGAAAAAACATTAAAATATGTCGCTGAACATATTCGTGCCGGTCAAATCACCATTAACAATGCTGAAACAGATTACTTTGCCCCATTTGGCGGTTTTAAGCAGTCTGGTATCGGAAGAGAATGGGGAGACTTCGGTATCGAAGAATATTTAGAAGTGAAAGCTGTGATGGGACTTCCAACGGCGTAAGTCAGGCGAAAAAAAGGAAAACGGTGATCCGTTTTCTTTTTTTGTGCCCTCTCCCCTATTCATCCGTGTTTTGTCATTAGAAATCTTAATCATGACAATCAATATTATATATTTTACTTAATGGCAAACTTTCGGTAAAGTTCAAATTGAACCTATATATATAATTCCTATCGAATTAATCTATGTTTATATTCCTTGTGAGGTGGATATTGTTGCAACTTCATGTATTGAACAGTCCGTTTAGCCAGGAGCAGGCAGAGTTACTCAATCAGCTGCTTCCGACTTTAACAGATCAGCAAAAAATTTGGCTTACTGGTTATTTATCAGCACAGGCAGCGCTTGCCGGCTCAGAAGCTGTCACTCCGGCGCCTTCTGCCGCAGCATCTGTACAGCCTGTGAGCAAAGATGTGACCGTGCTTTATGGGTCGCAAACAGGCAATTCCGAAGGGTTAGCAAAAAAGACAGCCCAGCATCTTGAAGAGAAAGGCTTTCAAGTGACGCTCTCTTCTATGTCCGATTTTAAACCGAATAATCTGAAAAAAATAAACAATTTACTAGTCATTGTCAGCACACATGGCGAAGGAGATCCGCCGGATAATGCCCTTTCGTTCCATGAATATGTTCACGGCAGACGTGCGCCAAAGCTCGATCATTTAAGCTTTTCTGTCCTTTCATTAGGTGACAGCTCATACGAATTCTTCTGTCAGACAGGAAAAGAATTTGACGAACGCTTCAAAGAGCTTGGCGGTACACGCCTGTTTGACCGGGTGGACTGTGACCTTGATTATGATGAGCCGTTTTCAGAATGGCTTCAAGGTGTTGCCTCTTCTTTGAGTGAAGGTGAAGCTGTATCACTTCCGCAAGAATCAGCGGGAGCCAACAATCAAGCCGTTTCTGAATATTCAAGAACGAATCCTTTTTATGCTGAAGTTCTTGAAAATATCAATTTAAATGGGCGTGGATCTAATAAAGAAACACGTCACTTAGAGCTTTCTCTTGAAGGATCGGGCCTCGTGTATGAGCCAGGTGACAGCCTTGGCATTTACCCGACAAATGATCCTGCACTTGTCGATGAACTGATTCAAACATGCGGATGGAATGCAGAAGAAGCCGTCACCGTTCATAAAAACGGAGACACTCTTCCTTTAAAAGAAGCACTCACCTCGCATTTTGAGATCACGGTTTTAACAAAACCACTTCTTCAAAAGATCGCTGCACTGACAAAAAGTGAATCCTTGCATGCCCTTTTAGAAGAAGGAAACGAAGAAAAACTGAAAGAATATATCACAGGCCGGGACCTAGTAGATGCGGCTCGTGATTTCGGTCCTTTTGAAGGAACCGCCGCAGAATTCACGTCCATTTTAAGAAAAATCCCTGCACGCCTTTATTCCATTGCAAGCAGTCTCAAAGCAAATGACGAAGAGGTTCATTTGACGATAGGGGCTGTCAGATATGATGCGCACGGCAGAGAACGCCAAGGTGTCTGTTCGATTCTATGTGCAGAGCGCCTGCAGCCAGGTGATACGTTACCTGTTTATATTCAGCACAACCAAAACTTTAAGCTTCCTCAAGATCCAGATGCACCGATCATTATGGTAGGACCAGGCACAGGCATCGCCCCTTTCCGTTCATTTATGCAGGAACGTGAGGAACTGGGTGCAAACGGAAAGTCATGGTTATTCTTCGGTGATCAGCATTTTGTGACGGATTTCTTATACCAAACAGAATGGCAAAAGTGGTTAAAGGATGGCGTCTTAACGAAAATGGACGTGGCTTTTTCAAGAGATACTGAGGAAAAAGTATATGTCCAGCACCAAATGAAGAAACAAAGCAAAGAATTATTTGAATGGCTTGAGCAAGGTGCTTACGTGTATATTTGCGGAGATGAAAAGCATATGGCGCATGATGTTCACAATACCCTTCTATCCATCATTCAAGAAGAAGGTGCGATGAGCAAAGAAAAAGCAGAAAGCTATCTTGCCAACTTACAGCAGCAAAAACGCTATCAGCGTGACGTTTATTGATTTGATGCTTGAAAGAAAGGAGCTTTTACTTACATGGTGAAGACAGCATTAACAGCGCCGGATGGACCTCCGAGCGACGTAGAGGAAATCAAAGAAAAAAGTGATTATTTACGGGGTACGTTAAAAGAAGTGATGCTTGATCCGATTTCAGCGGGAATTCCGGATGATGACAACCGTCTGATGAAGCATCACGGCAGCTACTTACAAGATGATCGTGACCTGAGAAATGAACGACAAAAACAAAAGCTTGAGCCTGCCTATCAATTTATGCTGCGTGTCCGTCTGCCTGGCGGAATCGCCACATCTAAGCAGTGGCTTGTGATGGATGAGCTTGCTCACAAATACGGAAACGGTACGTTAAAGCTGACGACTCGTGAAACCTTTCAGCTTCACGGTATTTTAAAATGGAATATGAAAAAAACCATTCAAGACATTCATTCTACTATGCTTGATACAATTGCTGCTTGCGGCGACGTGAACCGGAATGTCATGTGTACATCAAACCCCTATCAATCAGAAGTGCACCATGATGTATACGAGCTGGCGAAAAAATTAAGTGATGACCTGCTCCCACAAACAAGAGCCTATCATGAGATTTGGCTTGATGAGGAAAAGGTTGCGGCAACGCCAGATACGGAAGTTGAACCGATGTATGGTCCGCTTTATTTGCCAAGGAAATTCAAAATTGGTGTGGCGGTCCCTCCTGCTAACGATATTGATGTCTTTTCGCAGGATTTAGGCTTTATTGCCATTATCGAAAACGATCAACTGGTCGGTTTTAATGTCGCAATTGGCGGCGGAATGGGTATGACGCATGGTGATACAGCGACTTATCCGCAGCTTGCAAAGGTCATCGGCTTTTGTACACCTGAACAGGTCGTAGAAATTGCCAAACAAGTCATCACCATTCAGCGTGACTACGGAAACCGTTCCGTGCGAAAAAATGCCCGCTTTAAATATACGGTGGACCGCCTTGGTCTTGAGAATGTAAAAGAAGAGCTTGAGCGCCGTCTTGGGTTTACTCTTTTAGAGGCAAAGGATTATCACTTTGATCATAACGGTGACCGTTATGGCTGGGTAAAAGGCATCAATGGCAGATGGCATTATACGATGTTTGTGGAAGGCGGACGCATCACAGATTATGATGATTATCCGCTGATGACAGGCATCCGCGAAATCGCCAAAGTTCATACAGGTGACTTCCGTTTAACCGCCAATCAGAATTTAATCATTGGGAATGTGACAACTCATAAAAAGAAACAAATCGAACAGCTCATTCAGAAGTTTGGTTTATCAGACGGCCAGCAGCACTCTGCCCTGCGCCGCAGCTCAATGGCTTGTGTATCTTTGCCAACTTGCGGCTTAGCGATGGCTGAAGCAGAGCGCTACCTTCCACGATTGATTGATAAAATCGAAGACATCGTTGAAGAAAACGGATTAAGTGATAAAGAAATCACCATTCGAATGACTGGTTGTCCAAATGGCTGTGCTCGTCATGCGCTTGGAGAGATTGGATTTATCGGAAAATCACCTGGTAAGTATAATATGTATCTTGGTGCCGCATTTGATGGCAGCAGATTAAGTAAATTATACCGTGAAAATGTGGGTGAGGAAGACATTCTAAAAGAACTTGGCTCTATTCTCCCCCGCTACGCAAAAGAACGAGAAGAAAATGAACATTTCGGCGATTTTGTCATTCGTGCAGGGATTGTGAAAGAGACAACAGATGGAACGAATTTTCATGTGCAATAAAAAGAGACAGGAATTATCCTGTCTCAGATTGCTGACAAAGGGCTAAAATGAACTTTATTTTAGCCCTTTGTCTTCTTTTCAGCGTGATAGAAAACCTTTGCAGTCTAGGAAGGACGAGCATCGGCGCGGAGCGAATTTGACATTCGTGAGCACCGAAGCGCAGGACTGACACCGAATGCGAGGGTTTGTCTACACGCTGAGACAGGAACCGTCCTGTCTTTTTTATTTTTTCTGTCTCTTATTCAAGTATTCGGTCAGACTCTTATATACGTCTGGATTGTCTAATGAAGATAGATCGGGTGAAGGCTGCTCTTCATACGCCCCTTTAAGTAAACGTCGTACAATTTTTCCATTCCTTGTTTTCGGCAAAGCTGAAATGAGATGAACTTCTTTTGGTGTGAGCGCTTTTCCAGCATGTGAACCAACATGGGCTGAAAGCTCTTGGATAAGGGCTGCTTCTTCAAAAGCATGCGGACTGGTCACGATGAAACAGACGAGCGCCTCCCCTTTCACCTCATCCTTTACCCCAATCACAGCGGCTTCATGCACGGCAGGATGCCATGTAAGGATGGATTCAATTTCAGCTGGCCCGATGCGTTTCCCTGCTGTATTAATGACATCATCCGATCTGCCGGTGATATGGAATTCTCCGTCCTCTGTTTGCATGACCCAATCTCCGTGTGTCCATACACCATCAAATCGTTTGAAATACGTATCTTCATAACGCTCCGGTTCGTTCCAAAAACCACATGTCATGCCGACCCATGGCTTTTTCACCACAAGCTCCCCTACTTCATTCATCACGCTTTGCCCAGCTTCATTGTATACATCTGCCGCCATTCCTAAGATCGCCGCATTAAAGAGAATCGGTTTGATGGGGCGAAGCAGCGTACTCCCTACAATGCCACCAGAAACTTCGGTTCCTCCTGAATAATTTAAGATTGGAATGTTCTTTTGACTAATGGTGTGAAATAACCATTGCCACGGAGCTTCATTCCATGGTTCCCCTGTAGAAATAATGGCTTTGACATGAGATAACTCGACCCCATCAATCGTTTGCTGCATCGCAGAACGAACAAATGTAGGGGAAAGCCCAAAATGAGTGACTTTCTTCTCGTGGATGAATGACCAGAGCTGCTGCTCATCTGGATAATCGGGAGCGCCGTCATATAAAACGATGGCAGCTCCATTGATCAAGCCGCCAAAGACGAGGAATGGCCCCATCATCCAGCCCATATCAGTCAGCCAAAACAACCGGTCTCCTTTTGCCACATCCATACATAGCCCGGCATCAAAAGCTGCCTTTATCGGAAAGCCTGCGTGTGTATGAACGGCTCCCTTTGGTGTGCCGGTTGTGCCTGACGTATACAAGATCATCAGCGGGTCTTCATTTGTGACATAGGTCGCGCCGGTGATCGGCTGTTCTTGTAACAAATCATTCAGCAGGACATCGCCCTGATATCCGGTATGAGAGGAAGTGTGCACAATCACTTTTTGCACAGTTGCTGTTTTGTTGATGGCATCCGCCACACATTCCCGCATGTTGATCGTTTTCCCTCGCCGCATCATTTCATTCGCTGTGACGACAATGGATGCGCCTGACGCACGAATGCGTACAGCGAGTGGCTCGCTTCCATAGCCTGAGAAGACTGGGCTGAAAATAACACCAATCTTTGCAAAGGCAAGCATGACGGCGACCGTTTCTGGAAGCATTGGCATATAGATGATGGCTACATCCCCTTTTTGAAGTCCTTCTTTCAAAAAGCCAGCTGCAAGACGGCTCACTTTCTCTTGAAGTTCGAGAAATGACCATTTCTTTTCTTCACCGGCTTCATTGCTCCAAATGATGGCGGGCTGATGCTTCGTCTCTTCTTTTTCTGCCCATTTGTCCACAGCCGTTTCGGTGATGTTAAGTGTGCCGCCCTGATACCATTTCGGCCACATCATTGAGTGGTGACCTAATGCCGCTTCATATGGTTTTTTCCACTGAATGCCAACCGCCTTTTCCACTTCTCTCCAAAACCAGTCTGTGCGTGCAATACTGGCTTGATAGAATGAGTCATACGTAGAAAAACCAAGAGATTTCATCCACTGATGCAAACGTGTTTTTTGGCTCTGCTTTTCTTCCGGTATCCATTCTGGTTTCAGGTTGATCATGAGGTCTGCCCCCTTTAGACCGGATAGACCGGATGTTTTCGTTTCGTAAATGTCATGTCTTTCGATGAATAGGCTAGTAATCTATGACAAAGTTCCGTTCTGAGACGATCAAATGGGATGACGCCATCGACAATCATTTCAGAGGCAAGCTCATAGATATTCATATCTTCCTGGTATTCCTTCCGTTTCTCTTGTATAAATGAAGACCTCTCTTCGGGCGGGAGTTCTGCAATTTTATTTGCATAGACGGCATTTACAGCGGCTTCTGGACCCATCACAGCGATTTGCGCCGATGGAAGAGCGAGACAGCAGTCTGGCTCAAAAGCAGGGCCTGCCATTGCATATAGTCCTGCTCCGTATGCTTTACGGACGATGACGGATATTTTCGGAACGGTCGCCTCTGACATAGCGGAGATCATTTTTGCCCCATGACGAATAATGCCGGCTTGTTCCACTTTTGTTCCAATCATAAATCCTGGTATGTCCGCAAGAAAGAGCAGCGGGATATGAAAGGCATCACAGAGCTGAATAAACTTGGCGGCTTTATCAGCTGAGTCGTGGAATAATACGCCGCCTTTGACCCTTGGCTGATTGGCAATGAGACCGATAGGCTGACCGTTCATTCTGCCAAAGCCGGTGATTAACTCTGCGGCAAACAGTTTTTTGATTTCAAAAAATGACCCTTCATCAATCAGTAAATCGATGAGTTGATACATATCAAATGGGGTATTCTGGCCTTTAGGGATTAAGTTTTGGATGGTGGTTTCAGATGGTTTAGGTGCTTTTGCTGCTGTCGTTTTTGGTTTTTCCATATAGTTGGCAGGCATATAGGTTAAATAATCACGTGCAATTTGAATGGCCTCTTCCTCAGTTTTGGCTAATATATCTCCGCATCCAGAAATGCTGCAATGCATTTTCGCACCGCCCATTTCCTCAAGTGATACTTTTTCACCAATCACCATTTCAGCCATTCGCGGCGACCCTAAATACATAGAGGCATTTCCTTCGACCATGACGACAATGTCACAAAAAGCAGGGATATAGGCACCACCGGCAGCAGAAGGACCGAATAGTAAACAAATTTGAGGAATGCGCCCAGACAGCTTGACTTGGTTATAAAAAATGCGCCCTGCTCCTCTTCTGCCTGGGAACATGGCGATTTGATCGGTGATTCTTGCACCAGCAGAATCGACTAAATACAGCATTGGACAATTGAGCTTCTCGGCCGTTTCTTGAATTCGAATGATTTTTTCTACTGTTTTGACGCCCCACGATCCTGCTTTAACCGTAGAGTCGTTTGCCATGACACAAACAGTCTGCCCATTCATACGCCCGGTTCCTGTGACGACACCATCTGCTGGTAAATGTTCATCTTTGCACTCTGCAAACATGGCATCTTCAATGAAAGAATCCTCATCTAATAGCAAATGAAGCCGATCACGGACAAATAATTTTCCTTTTTCTTTGTTTTTTTGATGGTAGCGTTCTGCCCCGCCCTTTTCAATTCGTTGTTTTTTTAATTCATATTCTTCGATCATAAACATTCCCCTTTCTTACTATTTGCCTCTGTAATGAGGCGTTCGTTTTTCTTGAAAAGCCTTGAGACCTTCTAGTCGATCTTCTGTATGAATTAGCCGCAGATAGGCTTCGTATTCTTTCGTCAGCCCTGTTTGTAAATCGTGATCAAGGCTGGATTGAATGGCTTGTTTTGCTTCTTTTAAAGCAATCGGTCCATTCTTGGTGATTTGTTTTGCGAGTGTGATGGCATCATTCATCAGTGAATCGGCTGTAGAGATACGTTCAATCAGCCCGATTTGAACGGCTTCTTCTGCTCGTAAAGAATTGCCTGTGAAGATCATTTCTTTCGCTTTCCCGGGTCCGATCAGGCGCGGAAGTCTTTGTGTGCCCCCTGCTCCCGGCAGGATAGCTAGTCCTGTTTCCGGCAGACCGAGCGCTGCACCCGCTCTTGAGATGCGGAGATCACAGGCGAGCGCGAGCTCAAGACCTCCGCCAAGTGCGTGTCCGTTTATCACGGCAATGACAGGAACGGGCAAAGATTCAATGTCTGTAAAGGTTTGCTGAATGGTCAGAACAGCTTCTTTGGCTTCTTGTTCTGTCATCAATCGCCGTTCTTTTAAGTCTGCTCCTGCGCAAAAAACTTTAGCGCCAGCTCCTGTCATGAGCAAACAGCGGATGTTTTCATCATGTTTGATTTCTTGAATCGTTTGGTTAATTTCCTCTAGCATAGCAGCTGATAGAGCATTGGCTTGTGCTGGTCTATTTAATGTCATGATGCCAATATGATCATCTTGTATTGAAAAATGGACCAATGATGTCATGTGATTCACCCTTTATCAAGTAGTGTGAGACTGAAAAGCGCGTAAACAGTGACTTGGCAGGGTTCGATCCACTTTTGCTTCAATCCATTCAGCCGCTTTGATCAAGCGAGGGAGGTCGACATTTGTTTCGATCCCGAGTTTGTGAAGCATGTGTACCACGTCTTCTGTCGCCACGTTTCCGCTGGAGCCAGGTGCATAAGGACAACCGCCAAGCCCCCCGCTAGAGGCATCAAATATGGTGATGCCGGCTTTTAATGCTGTATAAATATTGGCAAGCCCCATTCCTTTCGTATCATGAAAATGAAGTGCGATTTTATCAGCAGGAAAGCGTTCAAGTAAAAGGTCTAACCGTCTTTCTACTTGCAGCGGATGGGCTTCCCCAATGGTATCCCCAAGTGATATTTCATCAATGCCGAAGGACAGCAGTTGTTCCGTTAATCGCAGCACTTGGTCCATCGGCACTTGTTTTTCATAAGGACATCCAAACACGGTTGAAATATAGGCCCGCGTTTGCCGTCCTTCTGCTTTTAAATCGGCTGTCATTTGTTTGATCACAGGCAGTGTTTCCTGTATAGATCGATTCATATTCTTTTTGTTATGTGTCTCACTCGCTGAGATAAACATAGCCCCTACCTCAAGGTTTGCTTCAAAAAAATGAGCTAACCCCTTTTCATTTGGGATGAGTGCGGCATAGGTAATATCCTCTTTTTTGTTTAATGATTGGGCTAATTCTTTGGCGTCTTTTAAGGCTGGAACCCATTTCGGATGAACAAATGAGGTGACTTCAATATAAGGAAGATGGGCTTCTTCGAGTAAATGGATCCATGTTCGCTTCTCCATTGTGTCCAGCCAAACGGATTCATTTTGCAGGCCATCGCGCGGGCCGACCTCTCTAATGAGCACGTTTTTTGGTAATACCATGCGGCTTCCCCCTATTCTGTCAGCTCTAAAAGTACCTCTCCCTCGTCAACAAAGTCCCCCTCCGCCTTATACACTTTACTGATCACACCTGCTTCTTCTGCAACAATGGGAATCTCCATTTTCATCGATTCTAAGATGGCGACTTCCTGTCCTTTTTGCACATCATCACCCTGTTTCACAAGAAGCTTCCATAAGTTTCCGGCCATTTGTATCGTGACAGTTTTCATGAACGGTTTTCCTCCCTTTTTTTCATCAGATAATCGGTTGTGATGCTGCCATGTAAAAAGGCAGTTGATTCGGCCATTTCCTTTAAAAGCGGTACATTGGTTTTGATCCCTTCTATTTCATATGCTTGTAATGCTGCTTTTAATCGTTCTATGGCGAGTTTTCGAGTATCACCGTACACAATCATTTTCGCAATCATTGGATCGTAAAATGGGGTAATGACACTTCCACTCGTTACGCTTGACTCATGACGAATATATGGGGCATCAGGTGTAGAAAGCCGAGTGATCGTGCCTGGTGAAGGGTAAAATGTCACAGGGTCTTCAGCGTATATTCTAACTTCAATCGCGTGCCCAATTTGATGAATATCCTCTTGGCTGAAGGACAGGGGCTCTAATGCGGCAATTTTTAGCTGCTCCTCGACAAGGTCAATCCCCGTAATTTCTTCAGTGACAGGGTGTTCTACTTGCAATCTCGTATTCATTTCTAAGAAATAAAATTGCTGGTTTTGATCGACTAAACATTCAATCGTGCCCGCATTTTCATACCCAATCGCTTTGGCAGCTTTGACGGCCATCTGTCCCATTTGCTGTCTCACAGTTTCTTCAAGACAGACGGCTGGTGCCTCTTCAACAATTTTCTGATGTCTTCTTTGGAGTGAACAATCTCTTTCAAATAAGTGAACGCCGTGACCGAACGAATCAAAAAGAACTTGAATTTCGATGTGCCGTGCGTGTTCAATCACCTTTTCCATGTATAAAGTACCATCTTGAAAGAAACTTTGTGCTCTTTTTTGATTTCCTTCAAACGCTCGATGCAGCTCTTCATCGTTGCGGACGAGCTGCATACCAATCCCGCCGCCACCACTCGATGCTTTTAGCATAATGGGATAGCCGAGTGTCTGTGCTTTATGAACCCCTTCGTCTGCATCATGGAGCGGGGCTGAAACACCAGGAACGATTGGGATGCCCGCTTGTTCCATCGTTTTTCTCGCTTCAATTTTATTTCCCATCTGCTGAATGACTTGTGCAGATGGTCCAATAAAGGTAATGCCCTCGCTCCGGCAGCGCTCAGCAAATGCCGCATTTTCTGATAAAAGACCATACCCTGGGTGGATAGCATCAGCATTTGTTTGTTTGGCAACCTTAATGATCGCTTCCATGTTTAAATAGCTTTCAGAAACTTTAGCGCCGCCGATATAATAGGCGCTGTCTGCTTCTTTCACATGAAGTGCATGCTGATCAGCCTCTGAATAAACGGCAACGGTTTTGATTCCGAGCCGTTTACATGTCCGAATCACTCTACGGGCAATTTCGCCTCGATTGGCGATCAATACTTGTTCAAACATCGCTGCCTTCACTCCTTTATTAGATCAAGCGCCTGCTTTTTCAAGCGGAATTTCTGAATTTTGCCTGAGGCGGTCATTGGGTATTCATCTGTAATGAAAAAGTATTTCGGGATTTTGTAGCGTGCCATTTGTGACTGACAATAGCTCGTTAATGTCTCAATTGAGACCGACTTCCCTTGTTTCAGCCGAATGAATGCGGCTGCTTCCTCGCCGTATGTCTCGTCAGGAATACCAACGACCTGTGCGTCAAGAATGGCAGGGTGAGTGTATAGGACATCCTCAATCTCTTTTGGGTACACATTCTCTCCGCCTCTGATGATCATATCTTTGAGCCGGCCTGTGATTTTCACATAACCGTCATGATCCATCTCAGCTAAATCCCCTGTATGAAGCCATCCGTCCTCATCAATGACTTCATTTGTTGCTTCTTCGTTTTTATAATAGCCCTTCATGACATGGTAACCTCTTGTACAAAGCTCTCCTTGCTGTCCTCTTGGCACTTCTTCTGATGTCCCTGGTAAAGCAATTTTGACTTCAATTTGAGGAAGCGCACGTCCGACCGTTTGAACACGTCTTTCAAACGAATCATCGGTTCTTGTTTGGGTAATGACGGGTGAACTTTCGGTTTGACCATAGGCAATCGTGAGCTCTCTTAATCCCATTTTTTCAATGACTGCTTTCATGACGTGGGATGGGCAGAGTGAACCGGCCATAATCCCCGTTCGTAATGTGGACAGGTCATAAGAGTGGAAATTTGGATGATCGAGCTCTGCGATGAACATGGTTGGTACACCGTGAAGAACCGTGCATTTTTCTTTTTCTACTGTTTGAAGGACTCGTTCTGGATGGAATGATTCAAGTGGAATGATCGTTCCCCCTTTTGTGAGACAAGCAAGTACACCAAGAACAGAGCCGAAGCAATGAAAAAACGGTACTGGGATACACATACGGTCCTGCTCTGTTAATTTCATACAATCTGCGATCTGACTCGCATTACAGACGATGTTTGTGTGGCTGAGCATGACGCCTTTTGGATAGCCGGTTGTGCCTGAAGTGTACTGCATATTAATAACGTCATCAGGCGTGAGCTCATTCATTCGCTTCTCCCATTCATGATCTTCGGTTCTTTTGGCTGCCACTTGAAGACGATCCCAGCTGAGCATGCCATTTGGTACATGCTGACCGATATAAATACATCTTTTTAAATAAGGAAATTGTGTGGAAGTGATCTCCTCTTGATGAGCGGTTTGAAGTTCTGGAATCAGCTCTTCAAGCATGTTGACATAGGACGTTTCTTTAAAGCCGTCTACAATAAACAACATTTTGCTGTCAGAATGCTTGAGTAAATAGGCGAGTTCCTGTGATTGAAAATTGGTATTCACAGTGACAAGAACAGCACCAATGGAGGCGCAGGCAAATTGAAGAATGAGCCATTCAGGTATATTTGGTGCCATAATGGCGATGTGATCTCCCTTTTGAACCCCTAATGCCATGAGACCTTTACCTGTTGCCTTGACCTCTTGATAAAACGCTTCGTACGAATAACGTAAAGAACGTTCTGGGTAAACAATGGCTTCATGTGCTGGATGCTGTTCTTTTTTTTCTCTTAATAGGGAGCCAATCGTTTGCGGGTGAATCGACATCATTGCTTTCCTCCCTCATGTGTAGTAAGCGTTTTCATTAAGGTATTACGCTAACAGCTGTCTTGCGATCACGAGCCGCTGAATTTCAGAGGTTCCTTCTCCAATTTCCATCAGCTTGGCATCTCTCACAAGCCGTTCAACACCGCATTCTTTCATATAGCCTGTTCCGCCATGAATTTGGACAGCATCAAGACTTGCTTTTGTGGCCATTTCTGAAGCAAACAGTTTGGCATAGGCCGCTTCTTTTGTAAATGGTTTGCCTTGATCTTTCAGCCAAGCGGCTTTCCAGACCATTTGTCTTGCAAGCTCTATTTGCATCGCCATATCCGCCAGCTTAAACTGAATGGCCTGGAAGGATGAGAGCGTCTTTCCAAATTGCTTTCTTTCTTTTGCATAGGAAAGTGAAGCATCAAGTGCCGCTTGTGCAATTCCGACGGATAAGGCTGCAATGGAAATTCGTCCGCCGTCTAATGTATATAAAAATTGCTTGAATCCTTTCGATTTGTCTCCTAATATATGATGCGCTGGTACACGCACTTCGTCTAAAATGATTTCAGCCGTATCTGAACCACGAACTCCCATTTTGTCATATGGGTTTGTAATCGACAGTCCCTTTTGTCCTTTCTCCACAATAAAGGCGGAGATGATTGGACGTCCGTTTTCATCATGATCTGTTACAGCGGTGACAATAATCGTTCTGGCATAATTGGCATTTGTGATCCAGCACTTTTCCCCACTGATGACATATTCTTGTCCGTCTTGAATGGCTTTTGTTTTTGTTCCTTTTGCATCTGATCCAGCGTTTGGTTCTGTTAATCCGAAGGAGCCAAGCGCTGTTCCAGAGGCTAATGGAACAAGATGGTCCATCTTTTGCTCCTCCGTCCCGAAGTAATAAAGTGGACTTGCGCCTAAGGAAACCGCTGCGGCATAACTTAAACCTGTACTCGCACACTGTTTTCCAATTTCCTCGACTGCCAGTGCATACGAGATCGTATCTCCTCCAGATCCTCCATATTTCTCTGGAAAGGGTATACCCATAAAACCGAGCTCCCCCATTTTTTGAAATGTTTTTACGGGAAATGCTGCCTGTTCATCAACAGTTTGAGCGTGCGGTGCAATTTCTGTTTTTGCAAATTCTTTGACCATCTGACGGATCATTTGCTGCTCTTTCGTTAATTCAAAATCCATTGTGCTTCCCCCTTTGGCGCTTTTCTATCATATTTATTATTGAAATAGCTGCTTCATGCCAAGCTTGATTGAATTCAGAAAATTAAAATAAAAATAGTAGAAAAATAGAGAAAGCAAAAAAGCATAAATGGAGGAAAACCCTCATTTATGCTGTCTTTGTTATTTTACTGTTTTTGTAGAAGGTTTGCTTTCATGATGAAGGCGATTGAGTGCCGTCACTTTATAGGTATAGCTCTTCTTTTGATTGGCTAAAATGTCTTTCGTTTGTGTGAAGGAACCTGTTTCTTTTCTGACCGTTTGCACAAATTCGTATGTCCCTTTATTCGACAATCGATAGACTGCATAATAGGATGCACTAGAGCGCGGATCATTTTGTATCTGTAAAACTGCGCCATCCTCTGTCTTTTTCACAGATTGGATGATTGGTTTTTTTGGCGCTTTTTGATGAAGCCATGGCATCTCTGGTATGAGAGCTGGTTTGCTATAGGTTTCTTCTATTAATCGTTTCTTTACATTCAAGGGATTCCGATTGATATCTTTCAGACTAAAATGCATGCTTCCTTGTACGAGCTGTGACTGCCTGTTCAGCTCGATCTGGCGAAAATACTCCTCTGGATCAGACCAAGCAGGATCACTGTTTTGATTGATTTTATACGTCGCTTGACCAATGTACAAATGAACAGGCTGCCCCTTCACTTCATTTGACCACCATTTCGTCAGCACATCATAGGCAGCGGGCTGAAAGCCGATACTCCAATAAATTTGCGGGGTGATATAATCAATATGGTGCTGCTGTATCCATTCTCTTGTATCAGCATACAAATCATCATAATTGGTCATCCCTGCTGTTGTGTTTGAACCGGTTGGGTCATCTTTTATGTTGCGCCATACACCAAATGGGCTAATGCCGAATTTCACATACGGCTTTTCTTTCTTAATGGTGTCATTGATCTGCTTCACTAGCTCGTTCACATTATCTCTTCGCCAATCTTCTATATGTGTGAATTTCTGCCCGTAAGTTTCATACGTTTCTTGATCTGGAAATGGCACACCAGCGATTTTATTCGGGTAAAAATAATCATCCATATGCACCGCATCAATATCGTAGTTTTTCACCACTTCCTCTATCCCGTCAACAATGAAGTCCTGAGCATCAGGAATGCCTGGATTAAAGTACAGCTGATTTCCGTAGGCGATGGTCCAATCAGGGTGTGCTCTTGCAGGATGATCGGCTGATAACCGGTTGAGATCGGTATGATTCATGGTGATTCGATAAGGGTTAAACCAAGCATGAAATTCAAGGCCGCGTTTATGTGCTTCTTCTATCATAAATTCAAGCGGGTCATATCCAGGGTCTTTCCCTTGTATACCAGTCAAATATTCAGACCATGGCCCGAATTTCGACGGATAAAAGGCATCTGCTGTTGGTTTAATTTGCATGATGATGGCGTTCATATTCATCGCTTTGATGTCGTCTAACAGTTGAATGAACTCTTGTTTCTGCTCATCTCTGGGCAGTCCTTTCTTTGAAGGCCAATCTAAGTTATAAACCGATGCGACCCACACTGCACGCATCTCTCTTGTGCTCTCAAGCTTCCCTTTTGGCATCGAACGAGCTAGACTGCTAGACGGAATCAATAAGAAGACACCCATGAAAACTAGTGTCAGAACCGTCATACTGATCTTTTTCAGCATGGTTTGCATCACCTCATATTAAGTTTATTCTGCGTTTTGTGATGGAATGCCAGCAGATGGTGTAAGCAAGATGTTTTTCATTTTAAGCAGCTGAGCTTGCGGGACGTCGCAGGCTTCTAGTAAATACCGCTCTGCACTTCCGTATGTATCCATCATCTCATTCAGTACATCTTCAAGATAATCTTGCTGCACACCAAGCAGGGGCTGAATTTGTTCTTTTGACACCCGATATAAACTCATCATGCGAACAAATCGTTCTTGTCTTTTCACTAGCATTTTCACGCCTTCATTGGAACGCATGTATTCACTTAAAACGGTATGCACCGGCACACCCGCTGCTAATTGAATAAGAGCAGATAAAAAGCCTGTACGGTCTTTTCCGCTTGTACAGTGAAGCATAAGCGGATAATTTTTTTCATCGGACAGTAATGTAAACAATTGCTGAATCTCTTTTTTTCGCTCATAGAGCATGCTTTGATATACATCTTTCATGATCGGTGTAAAGGATAGAGATTTTCCTTCTGCTATCAGCATACGAAACATGGTCCATTTGCTAGGCATCATGCTGTCAGGCTGCATAGGGATATGAACAATTTTGTCATGTTCCATGATCTTTGGTGGGTGTGATTTTCGTTCTGAGCTTGTACGCAGGTCACAAACCGTTTGAATTCCAAGTGTTGAGAACGTCAATATGTCTTGCTTCGTGAGACGTGATAAATCAGCAGATCGATAAATCATTCCTTGTTTGATGACCATCTGATCCGTTGTTTGGAGTCCCCCTACCTCTCTAAAATTTGCAAGCTTTGAAAATTGTATGTTGCGTTCATTCATAGAAGTGAATATCCTTTCTATCCTCTTTTCTCTATCATACGCTTTTATGAAAAATGAGAAAAGATAAGAGAAAAAGATCATTCGATTCTCGCATGTTGATCAGTGACATCTTTTACGTGGAATTATTGTTATAATAGAATCAGCATATTCGTATTGATTGGAGATTGTAGCATGATAAAAACAAAACGTATTCAGCAAATAAAAGAGTATGTATTTGACCGGGAATCTGCCTCTCTTGATGAGCTTGTGACGCATTTTGGCGTCTCAAAAAACACCATACGCCGAGATGTACAAGCATTGGTAGAATCCGGCGTGCTAAAGAAAGTGTACGGCGGCGTCGCTGTGAACCACTCAACGTTGGTGGTGTATCAAGAGCGAAAGACTCGTCAGCTGAGTAAAAAACAATTGATCGGACAGGCAGCCGCTGCTTTTGTTGAACATGGTGATATGATTTTTGTTGATTCTGGTACAACGACACTGGAGATGCTTCCCTATTTGAAGGAGAAACGGATTACCGTTGTGACAAATAACGTGGATTTCATTACACAGGCTATGCCTTATGAACACCTCACCATCTTTTCAACCGGGGGTATGCTAGAGCGAAAAACAAATTCTTTCGTTGGTTATCAAAGTGTTGAGCGTCTCAAAGCATACAATGTCAATAAAGCATTTATTGCATCAACTGGTTTATCCATTGATCATGGCGTCACGAATTCCTCCCCGCTTGAGACAGATATTAAAAAAACGCTCGTTGAAAAAAACGCCAAAACCTTTTTATTAGTCGATGATAGTAAGTTTGACCATTATGCCTTGACCACGTTTTGTGACTTAAAAGACATAGACATCGTCGTGACGAATGAACAACCAAATGAAGATTACCTTCAATATGGAAAAGAGCATGATGTGAAATTTGTCACGCCTTAGTCCAGAGCGAAAAAGCCAAGCGCCAATGTTTTGGCTTTTTTCTTATGCGCAAAAGAGTGAACCGGCGAAGTGTTGGTTACATTATGATTGTATATTAAACACATATTTGGAGGTTGACCTGATGCCGTTGTTACGATTTGACGTGATAGAGGGCCGTTCAAAAGAGGAATTAAAAAAACTGCTGGACACCTGCCATGAAGCAATGGTTGATGCCTTTGGGGTACCTGAACGAGATCGCTATCAAATTGTTCATCAGCACCGCCCTGAAGAAATGATCATCGAAGACACTGGGCTTGGTTATCCGAGAACAAAGGATCTGGTTGTCATTAGTGTTGTCAGTAAACAGCGGACGAAAGAGCAAAAGGAACAGCTTTATGCACAAATCGCAGAACGTATAGAAAAAGAATGCGGGGTTGCCAAGTCGGATGTGATGATCTCCATCGTGGAAAATGGAGACGCCGATTGGAGCTTTGGGATGGGTGAGGCTCAATTCATAAGAGGATGGCTCTAAAAAAACGGCTCAGGAATGTGAGCCGTTTTTTGATTCATTCATTTTCAAGCTGCATGAGCAAGTTGAATAAATAGCGGTACACTGCTGAGATCACACCAATCAAAGGTGTATCTTCTTTGATGTCCTCTAGTTCAAGAAGCGGAATGTTGATATCAAATAACCCGTCTTGCCCATTAAATTGAAGCTGAGCACCATTTAATGTTGAGAGCATCTCTTTTAGTAATCCAGTATCTTTTTTAGGACGCTTCAATCCGAATAACACGGTATACGTCTGAAATACTTCATCCCATTCTATGGCAAGTCCGTCGGCTCTCACCACATCAAACCACTTCGACTCGATATAAATGAATTCTTTTTGTTGTTTTTTTACGTATGTAAGAGGTGTATTTAAAAAGGCAGCATTTTCTGCTTGAATCATTTCCTCCGATTCTTTGTCTACACGTTCTATATAAACATCAGCAAAGCGTGCTTCTTCTGTCATTTTTGCCCCTTCTAACGGCCAATTTTGACTTGCGGCTTTGTTATATTCAAAGTCGGTGAGCGCCTGCCCTTCTTTCAATAAATCTTGTAAGCGATTTTGCAGTGACATGACTGTATCTCCTTTCATCTACTTCATATGCGTTTTTTATTTTAGCATAACACATGAAAAGAAAGATATGCCTGAGCATATGATGGTATGATAGTGGAAAAAGAAACATCTCGGAGGGGACCGTTTTGCTCACAATGACACTGGCAGAAAAAATCGTAGATGAGGTCAAAAAGGTACTGACGGAAGAAATCATCATCACACAAACAAACGGTACCATTATTGCTGCAACAGATCCAGCACGCATTGGTCAATTTCATGAAGGAGCATATGTCACATCCTTAGAAGGGCAGAAACGAATTCTCACAAAGGATGATGTGCTGCAGATGAAAGGCGTCAAAGCCGGTATCAATCTGCCTATTTATTTTAAACAAGAAGTCATTGGGGTCATTGGAATGACAGGTGATCCTAGGCATGTCTCCCCTTTTGGCGACATTTTACGTAAAATGACGGAGCTGCTCATTCAAGAACATGAATTTTTTCAAGAAACGGAAACAGATGAACGGCAGCTTGAAGCATTTGTGTTCGACTGGCTTCATCTGCCAGAGACAGCGGCAGGTATGACCGAGAAGGCGCAGCGGCTTGGCCTTGATGTCAACAAGCAGCGTGTCGCTATTCTCATTGACTGTCAAGACGAATCGTTTATGAAGCAGGATCAATACAAACTGATGAAGGACAAATTGCAACTCACCAATCAGGAGATCATTGTGCGCTGGGGGCATGCACGTTTTTTGCTTATGCTACAAGCCACACCAGATGGTCGTGATACATGGCACAAGCGCTTGTTCCATATTCATGCTGCGCTCACAGCGCTGTCACCATCGAGGATTTTAATGGGGGCAGGAAAACCAGCAGCTTCTCATGTCATGAAGCAGTCCTTTCATCAAGCGTTTCGCGCTTTAAAATTGGCGCATGCTGAAACACCCATTGTGTTTGATGAAGATTTGACGCTTGAACTTTTTATGGAGGAAATCAGTCAGGAAACAAAAGATGCGTTTCTTGATCGAACGATTGCGTCCCTTTTCCCCTATCCAGAACTAGTGAAAACATTGCGGGTACTCATCGCTTCGGATTACTCATTGAAACATACAGCGGAAGCCATGCATGTCCATATTAATACACTTCATTACAGATTAAAACGGATTCAGGATTTAACGACACTTGATCCAAAGCGTATGCAAGATGCGATGCTTTTTTATTTGGCCTTGCTGCTTTTGGATCATGATACAAAAAATACAATAAAACAGCCTGATATTTTGTAGAATCGTCTATAGTCATGTGGCGGTTCTTTTTTTATACTGGTAGAAACGAGACGTTAAATGAGCGGGAGTGATTGTATATGCTAGATTCAGAATTTTCAAATCAATTAAAAGAGATTGTCGGTGCGCCCAATGTCCAAGACAGCAAGGCGGATCGTCTTGCCTACTCTTATGATGCGACACCAAATTTTCAACAGATGCCAGATGCGATCGTGCGGCCTCACACGGCTGAAGAAGTACAGCAAATTGTGAAACTGTGCGCCTCATACAAGGTGCCGATCGTCCCAAGAGGCTCAGGGACGAATCTGTGCGCAGGAACATGCCCTACTCAGGGCGGATTGGTAATTCTCTTTACTAGAATGAATCAATTATTAGAAATAGACGAAGAAAATTTAACCGCAACGGTGCAGCCTGGCTTAATTACGCAGGAATTGATTCATCAAGTAGAGGAAAAAGGTCTCTTCTACCCGCCTGATCCAAGCTCTATGAAAATTTCCACATTAGGCGGCAATATTAACGAAAATTCAGGGGGGCTGCGGGGGTTAAAGTATGGAGTGACAAGAGATTATGTCCTTGGGCTTGAAGTGGTTTTGCCAAATGGTGACATCATCAAAACAGGCGGAAAGCTTGCAAAAGATGTCGCTGGATATGATATGACTCGATTGTTCGTTGGTTCAGAAGGAACACTCGGGATTGTCACAGAAGCGGTGCTAAAGCTCCTGCCGCTTCCAGAAACGAAACAAACAATGCTTTGTTTATACGAAAGCCTTGAAGAAGCTGCGACTTCTGTATCGGCCATCATTGCTGAGCGTATCATTCCTGCTACATTAGAATTTATGGATCAGCCGACCCTTGAAGTCGTTGAAGATTTTGCAAACATCGGCCTGCCTACTGACGTTCAAGCTGTGTTATTAATTGAACAGGACGGCAACCCTGAAGCTGTTTCTCGTGATATCCAAAAAATCGCAGAAGTCTGTGAGCAGCACGGGGCTAAAAGCGTCAAGATCGCACATTCAGAAGAAGAGGCAAGTGCGCTCTTAACAGCGAGACGCTCTGCTTTATCCGCCCTCGCTCGATTAAGTCCTACAACGATTTTAGAAGATGCTACCGTTCCCCGGTCTGAAATTGCCAATATGGTTCGTGCAATCGAAGACATTGCACGAAAGTACGAGGTGAACATTTGTACGTTTGGTCATGCAGGTGATGGCAACTTACACCCCACTTGTGCGACAGATGCAAGAAATGAAGAAGAAATGAAACGGGTAGAAGATGCTTTTCAGGCCATTTTTGAAAAAGCCGTTGCCCTTGGCGGCACGATTACAGGCGAACATGGCGTGGGTCTTATGAAAGCGCCCTATTTGGAGCTGAAGGTCAAAAAAGAAGGAATCGCTGCAATGAAGGCGATTAAACAGGCACTTGACCCTGCACATATCATGAACCCAGATAAAGTGTTTGGAAAAGCCTCAAGAAAGCGAGTGGTGGTCTCATGAGTTCTTCTTCTAAGCAAAAAGAGATCCAGCAGCAGTTTCAGGAGCAAATGGATGAAAAGGAGCTGCTTAATTGCATGCGCTGCGGATTCTGCCTCCCTTCCTGCCCTACTTATATTGAATCTGGACAACAAGAAACGCACTCTCCTCGGGGCCGAATTGCGTTAATGAAAGCTGTAAGAGATGGTGTCATTGAGCCAGATGAAGATGTTGAACATTCACTTAATCTTTGTCTTGGCTGCCGTGCGTGTGAACCAGTCTGCCCTTCTGGCGTCAAGTATGGACAGCTGCTAGAAGATGCCAGAGACATTATTCAACAACATAAAAAACAATCATTTCCCGTCAAATTGATGAGACGTGTTGTGTTTAAAGGTCTCTTTCCGTCACAACGTCGTATGCGACAAGCTGCTAGTTTTCTTCGATTTTATCAAACATCTGGTCTGCAAACAGCCGCCAGGAAGACGCGCATACTGAAGGTGCTTCCCTCCCATTTACAGTTGATGGAACAGGCACTTCCAAAGGTGCCGCCTCAAAAGAAAAAACGTTTGAATGAATATAAAGCCATTGGTCAGGCAAAAAAACGGGTGGCGTTTTTTACTGGCTGTTTAATGGATACAGTTTTCTCAAACACAAACAAAGCGACCATTCATCTCTTGCAGCTGGCAGGCTGTGATGTGATCGTTCCTCCTATACAAACGTGCTGCGGCGCGCTACATGGTCATAGCGGAGAAAAAGACCAAGCAAAACAGTTAGCCAAGCGGAATATTGAAGCATTCGAGGAAACAGATGCCGATGCGATTGTCATGAACGCGGGCGGCTGCGGCGCCTTTTTAAGTGATTACGGTCATTTGCTTCAGGATGATCCAGATTTTCAAAAACGAAGTAAAGCCTTCTCACAGAAAATAACCGATATATCAAGCATCCTTGTGGAGCTGGAGTTTCACCGCCGCGTGCCACTGGCTTTGCCAGCGCAAGTGATCACCTATCAAGACTCCTGTCATTTACGAAATGGGATGAATGTACAACAGACGCCGAGGGTGCTCATGAAAGCCATTCAAGGGGTAACGTTTAAAGAAATGAAAGATGCCGGCCGCTGCTGCGGATCTGCAGGAATCTACAATATCTTGCAGCCAGACATGTCGATGCAAATTTTAGATCATAAAATGACTGAAGCGAGCAACACAGCTGCAGCTGCCATTGTGACGTCGAATCCAGGCTGTCAATTACAAATGGCAGCTGGCGTCAAAAAGGCAGGACATATGCCTAGCATGAGAGCGATTCATCTGGCTGACTTTTTATTAGAAGCCGTTCAATATGGAAAAAAAGCGTCCAGTTCATGAAGCTGAACGCTTTTTTTATGCATATCTTCAGAAGATCGGTTGGATAATAGAGGCAAATCGCGGAAGGAGATGGTTCAAGTGCTGAAGAAAAACAAATCAAAACAGAAAGACCCGAATTCAGTATTTGAAGCATTATCGCGCTCTTCTGATTTTATCAATGAATTATCCAGTTCCGGAGGTTTTCTTTACAGAATTTCTTTTTTTCGATCTTTAATTAATGGCAATCTCCTTCATGAACAAATCTTGCCTTTTATTCAACAATTGCATCTAACACCCACCCTTGAAGAGCTGAAAGAACACATCCCAATTGAACAAGCTGTGATTACGAAGGACCTTCAAAAAGTGGAAGAAGCTCTTCATCGAGGCAGTATTGCTGTTCGAATTGAGACAGATTGGGGCAATACGCTTCTCTTGCCGATTGAAGAAAAGAAAGGCAGACAAGTGAGCCAACCTGAGATTGAATTCGGGATTATCAGTGCGCAGGAAGCCTTTGTGGAAGGGCTGGATACAAACTTAAACTTGCTGAGACGTAGGCTGCCCACTCCTGACCTTAAAGTAGTTGAACACACAGTTGGTACCCTTTCTCAAACGAAAGTAGCCGTTGTATACATAGAGGATATCGCCAACCCGCAGAACATTGAAACCGTTCTTCAGCGGATTCAAGATGTTGACTATGACCAAATTCTAGATTCTAATTATCTTGCGCAAATGCTTTATGATGTGTCCAATACAATCTTTCCATTGTTTTTAAATACAGAACGGCCAGACAGGGTTTCCTCAGGTTTAACGGAAGGAAAAATAGCCATTATGGTTGACGGTTCGCCTCATACCCTGCTTGCACCTACAATTTTACTCGAGTATTTTTCTACAATGGAAGACTATAACATGTCTTGGATCGCAGCATCCTCCTTTCGGCTGTTACGCATTTTTGCTGTGATTTTTTCTATTTTTGCAACTCCTTTGTATGTAGCTGTTTTAACGTTTCACTATGAACTGATTCCTAAGGACTTATTAGAAACGATTGTCGCATCACGCTATCTCGTTCCCTTTCCGCCTATTATTGAAGCATTATTTTTAGAGATATCGATTGAGCTGCTTAGGGAAGCCGGGTCTCGCCTTCCTGCAAAAGTCGGACAGACGCTCGGGATTGTTGGAGGTATTGTGATCGGACAGGCTGCGGTTGCAGCGGGATTAACAAGTAATATCCTGCTCATTATTGTCGCATTATCAGCTCTTGCCTCTTTTGTCACCCCTATATATAAAATGGGGACGACCATTCGTCTCTTACGTTTCCCATTTCTTTTTGCTGCACAAGTGTGGGGAGCGCTAGGGATTTCGCTAATGGGGGCTTTTCTTCTTACACATTTAATGAAATTAACGTCTATAGGACAACCTTACTTAGAGCCAATCTTTCCACTTCGATTGGCCGATTTAAAGGGTAGTTTGATTCGTCCCCAGCTCCGCTTTTTGAAAAAACGTCCAGAAAATTTACGGCCGCAAAATGAAACGATACACCGCCAAAAGCCAAAGCAAGGCCGTAAGGGGAAAAATGATTTTTATGAATAAGGAAGTGAAGGCATGAGCTCTTCTTCTGTGAAAGAAAAATTTCAAGTATCCCCTTTTTTTGTGTTTTTTCTGATCAATGCCAATCAAGTAGGTGTTGGTATTTTAAATTTCCAGACGAATCTTGTCCGGACGATTAATAATGATGGGTGGATCGCCATTTTAATTGCTGGTGCAAGCGTCAATTTGATGATCTTCCTCATTTACTTTTTGTTTAAAAAAGCACCTTCTGACGAATTTAGTGACATTACGCAATCTGTGTTTGGTAAATGGCTCGGACAATTCATCAACATTCTCTACATTTTGTATTTTTCTTCATTGTCTTTGATTGTGCTTGTTCATTATATGGATGTAATCCATGTTTGGCTGTTTAAAGAAATTCCTGGTCTTTTATTTGCATCAGTGCTGCTCATCCTCGTCTATTACATTCACACAGGCGGATTTAGAACAATCGCCGGTTGGGCATTCTTTAGCATTGTCCTAACGTACTGGATGACCTTTATCTGTTTTTATGTCATGAAATATAGTCACATCCGGTTTATGTTCCCAATGTTTGATCATTCATTTTCACAACTCATGATGGGGGTCAAAGATGCCTCTTTATCCATGTTTGGTTTTGGAACATTGCTTGTCTATTATCCCTTTATTAAAAAGGCACAAACGTCGCAAAAATTTGCACATATGGGAGTGTTGCTAACTACATGCCTGAATTTGCTTGTATTTCTCGTCTCTATTGCGTACTACTCAAGTGCTCAGCTTGAACTAACGAAATGGCCAACATTGACATTAACCAGCATTGTCAAACTTCCGTTTATCCAGCGCTTTGAATTTATTGAAGTGTCGCTATGGCTTTTGCTTATCGTTCCAAATATCGCCATTCCATTATGGGCAGCCAGCAGAATGGCAAAACAAGTGTTTCACACGAGCCAGCGCACCACGTTAATAGTTCTCAGCCTTCTCATTCTCGTCATGTTTTCATTTTTTATTAGAGCTACCTCATTTGAGACATTTAATAAATGGGTGGAATATAGCGGATACATCCTCGTCTATGGATTGATTGGATGTATGATCATTGGGCTGCTGCTGAAAAAAAGGTGGGTGAAAAAACGAACATGAAACATTATATTCTGGTGTGTCTCATGTTATTGAGCCTTTTCTTAACGAGCTGTGCACAGCCTCGTCTCTTAGATGAATTAAGTATCTCGCAGGCGGCGGGATTTGACTTATTGGAAGATGGAGAAATGAAGGGCTTCTTTGTTTTCCCTGTTTTTAAAAGCGAAGAACAAGGAAGTTATCAAATTGTAAGTGCTAAGTCAAATACCATTAGTAATATTCAGTTTCTTGTGTCGGAAAAATCGCCTTTCCCCGTTGTCATGGGACAAGTACTCGTGATTTTAATAAGTGAAAAGCTGGCGAAAGAAGTGGGTATGATTGATTTGATGAATTACATTTATCGTGATCCGATCATTGGGTCCCGTCAAGTATTTGCCATAGTAGGCGGAGAAGTTGAAGATTTGTTGTATACAAAGATGAATCAAACCAACTTAAATATCGGTGTATATCTTTCAGATTTACTGGCTCAAAACATGCGAAACGGCAATCAACCTGTGACCAATCAGCATATTTTTATGAATCAGATGATGGCAAAAGGCGTTGATGCTTATCTCCCTTACATTAAAAATACAAGCAACTCTATTAAAGTGTCAGGTGTCGCTCTTTTTGATCAAGAAAAAATGGTTGGGCATATTCCAGGGGAAGATACGTTTACGTTTAAAGCGATGATTGAAACTCATAAAAATGGGATTTATGAGTTTCGATTTAATGACACAAAGAAAACCCATGTTGTCATTGAAAATATCAAATCACATGTGTCTTATCACATTAAACCAACTGAAAACCTTTCAAAAAAGCCTCATATCACCATTGATATCAAGCTGAAAGGTGAGTTGAAAGAATTTATGAAATCAAAAAAAATCGATACGCCTTCTATCTTGCAGCATGTTGAAAAAGAAGTGGAGAAGCGTGTGGCCCAGCAAGGAAAAGACCTTGTTCAATCCTTTAAAAAGCAAAAAATTGATCCGCTTGGACTTGGTTTGAGATATCGTTCTAAAGATAAAGCCATGACACCGGAGAAATGGCAAAAACTCTACCCAGATGCAGATGTTCAAGTGAATTGTCATATGAACATTGTTCAAACGGGTGTCAGCCAATAAAAAAGACTGTATGAAAAGGTTCTCCCTTCTCGTACAGTCTTTTTTAATCTTCATCTTTTACGTCCGGGTCCTCAGGGATTGGTTCATTTAAGATGTCTTGAATGAGCTCTTTATATTGTTCTAGCTGTTTCATATGGGTTTGAAACTGCCCTTGATAAATGAGATACGATTCCCCGTCAAATACGTAACGAATCTTTTTTTGCTGAATTAATTTTTCAACATATGCTTCAGATACTTCTAAGTATTCAGCTGTTTCTCCAATTGTTAAATACATGCATGTGCACCACCGTTCGTTTCATCTTACAAATTATATCACGAGCTGGTGAAAAAACAGATATCGCTTGTTCATGTTTTTTTCATCTTTTCTTCACTGATTCGTCAACTCGCTTTTGTACAGTATTCATACACCCACTCAAACACTAGGAGGTGATGATCCTTCGCATGACAAAGAAAAATATTCGGACCTATGCCGCATTTCTAACTGTAGGCGCTAGCAATACAATGATTGACTTTCTGTTCTTCTTTTTTTTCACTGCTTGCTTTGTTCCCTCTTTTCTTGCACAGTGCCTGTCCTATACCGCAGGAATGCTGAACAGTTATGTTTGGAATCGAAAATGGACGTTCCAAGTGAAAAAGAAAGCTGACAAGTGGGAATGGATCAAGTGGGCCACAGTCAACGGCGCAGCGTGCCTCCTCACCTATGTTGTCTTATATGTCATGCAGCAAGCAGGTTTCTCATTATTCATTAGTAAAGCGATTGGTACCCTTCTTGGCATGATGATCACTTTTACCGGAAGCCGCCTATGGGTGTTTCCATCAGAAAATAAACCATCAGAAATGGAGCGATGATTCAATGAATATCAAAAAAGCCGTTATACCAGCAGCCGGATTAGGCACACGTTTTTTACCCGCAACGAAAGCACAGCCAAAGGAAATGCTGCCGATTATCGACAAACCCGCCATTCAATACATAGTTGAGGAGGCTGTTCAATCAGGCATTGAAGATATACTAATTATCACAGGAAGAAATAAAAAATCGATTGAAGATCACTTTGACCGTTCGATTGAGCTAGAACACACGTTGCTTGAAAAAGGGAAAAATGAACAGTTAGCTGAAATCAAACATATTGCGGATATGGCCAATATTCATTATATTCGTCAAAAGGAGCCCTTAGGTCTTGGACATGCGGTATTATGTGCACGTCATTTTACTGGCAATGATCCTTTTGCGGTCCTTTTAGGTGATGATGTCATGGTGTCAGAAAGACCTGCACTCTCTCAGCTCATGGAAGTCTTTGAAGACAAACAAAGAGAGGTCATTGGCGTCCAGCAAGTGGATCGTCTAGATGTCAGTAAGTATGGTATGATAAGACCAGCTAGAGTAGACGGTCAAGTGTTTGAAGTCACAGACTTAGTGGAAAAGCCAGCTATTCATGAAGCTCCTTCCGATTTAGCCGTGATGGGCAGGTATCTGTTAACACCATCGATTTTTCCTATTCTACAAGGAATTGAGAGAGGTGCCGGGAACGAAATCCAACTGACAGATGCGCTGAAAATCATTGCACATGAATCACCCATTTATGCAAAACAATTAGATGGGATGAGATTTGACGTTGGTGATAAGCTGGGCTCATTTAAGGCAGCGGCTGAAATTGGATTGATGCGTCATGATATGCGGACAGCCATGCTAGCATATATGCAAAGCATACTCATGAGAGAAGCAAAACAAGCATAGGCTCTTATAAGGATGCTTGAAGAAAATTCGTATTTAAAGGCAGAGTGAAATGAATGGGAACCTTGTTTAATGAAATTTTAACCTGGCTGACAAGCCTTGGTTACGCAGGTGTTGCACTTGGACTGATGATTGAAATTATCCCGAGTGAAATTGTACTTGCCTACGGCGGATATATGGTGTCAACAGGAAGCATAGGATTTGTTGGAGCCGTCATCGCTGGGGTTATTGGAGGAACACTTGCCCAGTGCTTTATTTACTGGATCGGCCTTTACGGCGGAAGACCTTTTTTAACAAAGTATGGGAAGTATTTATTCATCCATGAGCATCATATTGCCACGGCAGAACGCTGGTTTGACCGATATGGAACTGGTGTCGTATTTACAGCTCGTTTTATCCCAGTCGTGCGCCACGCGATCTCAATTCCAGCTGGTATTGCAAAGATGCCATTTCTCAAATTTGTTCTTTTGACCGGATTAGCCGCCATCCCTTGGTCCATCCTATTTATTTACCTTGGAATGCAGCTTGGGACAAAATGGGACCACATTCAAAGTGTCGCTCACACGTATACAACACCAATTATGGTCATTGCCATCGTTCTCATCGTACTGTATTTCGTTTTGAAAAAAATTCGCACAAATCGAAAACGGACAATCTAACGAAAACGCCTTTCACTCGTCATGTGAAAGGCGTTTTTTCTATGCGTGCGTCGATTGTTTTTTCATATATTGAGATAATTCCATAATCATTGCACCCATTCTTTCAAGTGAAGGGGCTAGAATTCGGCTTATCCCCTCTTCTTTTAATGCTTCAGCTGTGACTTTTCCAACAGCTACAGCTAATACATGCTGCTCGAATAGAAGTTGCAGTTCTTCTTTTTTGCCCCATTCTTCTGCTAGTTTGAAAAAGGCATGAACCTGAACAGCAGTTGTAAAACAAACGGCATGGACCTTCCCTTCTTTCATTTCTTGAAGCAAAGTGTCCGCCGCCTCTGGTTCAGGGGGCGTGTGCTGATATGGCATGAGCTGCAAAACGTCTGCTCCCTTGTGATGTAAAAAATCAATGAGAGCTGGTGCATTTTCGCCGTGAAGCTGTACCATGACCCGTTTACCTTGAAGTTCTTTGTCTTCTAACTTTGAAATGAGGTCACGAACGGTTCCATCTTCATCAGAAACATCTGGCTGAATGCCGTGTTTTTTTAGAGCCGCAAACGTTTTGTATCCTCTTGAAGCGATATGGGCACTTGATAAAATGTTCATAAATGCTTCTCCAAGCTGGAGCTCTTCTGCACTTTCAATTAATGTGTCTGTGCCGATACCCGTTGTTAAAATGACCCAGTCAGCTCCCTTCTTTACAAAGGTTTCTATGCCTGGCTTCAATTCCTCTTTGGCTAAAAATACAGTGCCCTGAAGAGAACGAATAACAGCTTGTCCTCCTTGCTTTTCAACAAGTGTACGCATTTCTTCTGTTTTTCTTGTTCCGCATATGGCAATGGTCTTTCCAGCTAAGCCTTTACTCATTCTCATCCCTCTTTTTCTATCACATGTATGATGTATTGTATTAAATATAGATTTATTTGGAAGACGTTGCAAGTGTCTACTAAAAAAGAGCTTGACGTTTCTATCGAATTCGAGTATCTTTTGTAAGTGCAAATTGTAGGAGGTCATTATGGAAAAACAGAATGTTCAAGCAATTCGATTATCAATCGCTGACCCAACACCACTTGGTTTGTTTGGTTTAGCAATGGTGACGCTTGTTGCGTCTTCACAAAAACTAGGAATCACAGATGGCACATCTCTTATTTTACCTTGGGCTATCTTCCTTGGAGGAATCGCGCAGCTGATCGCGTCCATACAAGATTCAAAGCATCATAATATTTTTGGAGCCACTGCCTTCGGCGCATTCGGTCTTTTTTGGATGGGTGTTGGAACCACTTGGCTCATTCAAGCTGGCGTTTTTGGGAAAACGCTTGCGGGAGCTGCGGACCCAAAACAACTAGGTTTTGCTTTTATTGGTTATTTGATTTTCAGCTTATTTATGACGATCGGTGCAATGGAAACACATAAAGTATTGTTTTTGATTTTCGTCTTTATTGATTTCTTATTCATTGGCCTGTCCCTAAGCTCGTTTGGTGTGATGTACGATGTGACTCATACGATGGCTGGTATTGCAGAATTGATTATTTCTCTTCTTTCATTTTATGGTTCTGCAGCTGTTGTGCTGAATACACATTTTGGTCGTACAGTACTGCCAGTTGGACAACCATTTCGCGTGTTTACTAAAGCATAAATAAAAAAGAACTGCTCTTGGCAGTTCTTTTTTTATTCTTATTTTTCTTGTTCCTCTTGAAATATCTCTGCAATGATTTCATAAGAACGCATTCTTTCTTGATGGTCAAACATATCAGAATTAATCATGACTTCATCTGCTTGAGTTGCTTCAATAAAGGCTTCTAACTCTTTTTTCACCTTTTGTTTATCCCCGATCATCGTCGAACTTAATTGTTCGTCCACCATCGCCTTCTCATATGGACTCCATAACCCATCCATACTTTCAACAGGGGCTTTGAGTTTTCCTGGTGTATTACGAATAAGGCTCAAAAATCGCTGATAATGAGACGTCGCCAAATATTCAGCCCGCTCTGTTTGATCAGCAGCAAAAACCGTGACACCAACCATCGCATAAGGTTCTTTTAACACATCTGAAGGTTGAAATGACTGTCTGTATAATTCTAAAGCAGGAATGGTATTTTTAGGGGAGAAATGTGCCGCAAAGGCAAATGGCAGTCCCAGTTCTCCTGCAAGCCTTGCACTAAAACCACTTGAACCAAGAAGCCAAATTGGTATATCCAATCCTTCTCCCGGAACGGCTCTTACATGTTTTTTGACCTGACCAGTCGGTTTGAAATATTGCCGAAGTTCTTCAAGCTGCTCAGGGAAATCCTCCCCATTATGAAGATTACGTCTAAGTGCCCTTGCCGTTAACTGATCTGTTCCTGGTGCCCTGCCAAGACCTAAATCAATTCTCCCTGGATACAGAGTCTCCAGTGTTCCAAATTGTTCTGCAATGACGAGTGAAGAATGGTTTGGAAGCATAATCCCCCCAGAACCAACCCGGATCTTTTCAGTCCCTCCAGCAATATGTCCAATCAAGACGGATGTTGCTGAACTCGCAACCCCTTCCATATTATGATGCTCCGCAAGCCAATATCTATGGTAGCCCCACTTCTCAGCTTTTTTTGCTAAATCCATACTATGCTCAAATGATTCTTTAATTGTGCCCCCCTCTGTTACAGAGGATAAATTTAACACGGAATATGCTGTGTGTTGTAAAACTGATTGACTCATACATGCTGCCCCATTTCTTTCAAAAATCATACTAGTTTCATTCTTTCAACACCATAACATAAAACGATTTAACTTTTAAATGATTTGATTCGATGAACTTCGAACTAAAAAATATCATTAAGCTCAATTCCGCTTTTTAAATTTCCACATAGAATAAAATATTAACTTTTAGGAGATGGGGAATTTGTATAACCAGTACGATAACAAATGTCCCTTTTGCGGAAAAAATCATGATTGGCAACCTCATTACAGAAAATCTCGTCACGATAGACTTACATTTGATGATTGCCCTCTTCTTAAACGAGAATGTAAAAAGAAAAAAGTTGTTAAACATCACAGCACTTGTGCTAAAGCAAAAGGACGAAAAAAAGCAAATAATAAGATTGTAAAAAGAGGTTCTACTGGTGTTACTGGGCCTACCGGAGTTACTGGAGCTACTGGTCCTACCGGTGCCACCGGGGTTACTGGATCCACTGGAAATACCGGACCTACCGGTGATACTGGTGTAACTGGAGATACCGGGCCTACTGGTGCCACTGGTGTAACTGGTGATACTGGGCCTACCGGTGCCACTGGTGATACCGGACCTACCGGTGCGACTGGTGTAACTGGTGATACCGGGCCTACCGGAGCCACTGGTGCAACTGGAGATACTGGTCCAACCGGTGATACTGGTGTAACTGGTGATACTGGGCCTACCGGTGCGACTGGTGTAACTGGTGATACCGGGCCTACCGGAGCCACTGGTGCAACTGGAGATACCGGACCTACTGGTCCAACCGGTGATACTGGTGCAACTGGTAATACCGGGCCTACTGGTGCCACTGGTGTAACTGGAGATACTGGTCCAACCGGTGATACTGGTGCAACTGGTAATACCGGGCCTACCGGTGATACTGGTGTAACTGGAGATACTGGCCCTACGGGAGCCACTGGTGTAACTGGTGATACTGGGCCTACTGGTGCAACTGGTGTAACTGGTGATACCGGACCTACCGGTGCGACTGGTGTAACTGGAGATACTGGACCTACCGGAGCAACTGGTGTAACTGGAGATACTGGCCCTACGGGAGCCACTGGTGTAACTGGTGATACTGGGCCTACTGGTGCAACTGGTGTAACTGGTGATACCGGACCTACCGGTGCGACTGGTGTAACTGGAGATACTGGACCTACCGGAGCAACTGGTGTAACTGGAGATACTGGCCCTACGGGAGCCACTGGTGTAACTGGTGATACTGGGCCTACTGGTGCAACTGGTGTAACTGGTGTAACTGGTGATACCGGACCTACCGGTGCGACTGGTGTAACTGGTGATACCGGGCCTACCGGAGCCACTGGTGCAACTGGAGATACTGGGCCTACCGGTGCTACTGGTGTAACTGGTGATACTGGGCCTACCGGTGCGACTGGTGTAACTGGTGATACCGGGCCTACCGGAGCCACTGGTGCAACTGGAGATACCGGACCTACTGGTCCAACCGGTGCAACTGGTAATACCGGGCCTACTGGTGCAACTGGTGTAACTGGAGATACTGGTCCAACCGGTGATACTGGTGCAACTGGTAATACCGGGCCTACCGGTGATACTGGTGTAACTGGAGATACTGGCCCTACGGGAGCCACTGGTGTAACTGGTGATACTGGGCCTACTGGTGCAACTGGTGTAACTGGTGATACCGGACCTACCGGTGCGACTGGTGTAACTGGAGATACTGGACCTACCGGAGCAACTGGTGTAACTGGTGATACTGGGCCTACCGGAGCAACTGGTGTAACTGGAGATACTGGTCCTACTGGTGCCACTGGTGTAACTGGTGATACTGGTAATACCGGACCTACCGGTGCGACTGGTGCAACTGGTAATACCGGTCCTACTGGTGCCACTGGTGTAACTGGTGATACTGGGCCTACCGGTGTAGGATTAACAGGAATTGAAGCGTTTGATCCGGTAGTAAGTCCTACTTACCCGGTAGGGCAAGTAGTGACCTTTAATGGCAGTACGTATGTAGTAAATACTGCACCACCGACAGGTACACCAGATACTTCCCCAGACTACACATTACTGGCTGCAGCAGGATCAACTGGAGATACTGGAGATACTGGGCCTACCGGTGCGACTGGTGTAACTGGTGATACCGGGCCTACCGGAGCCACTGGTGCAACTGGAGATACCGGACCTACTGGTCCAACCGGTGATACTGGTGCAACTGGTAATACCGGGCCTACTGGTGCCACTGGTGTAACTGGAGATACCGGGCCTACTGGTGCCACTGGTGTAACTGGTGATACTGGACCTACCGGAGCCACTGGTGTAACTGGAGATACTGGGCCTACCGGAGCCACTGGTGCAACTGGAGATACCGGGCCTACCGGTGCGACTGGTGTAACTGGTGATACCGGGCCTACTGGTGCTACTGGAGTAACTGGTGCGACTGGGCCAACCGGTGATACGGGTGCACCTGGTAATACCGGACCTACTGGTGCTACTGGAGTAACTGGTGCGACTGGGCCTACCGGTGCCACCGGAGTTACTGGAGTTACTGGAGCTACTGGAGATACCGGTCCTACTGGTGCCACTGGTGTAACTGGAGATACTGGGCCTACCGGTGCGACTGGTGTAACTGGTGATACTGGGCCTACCGGTGCTACTGGTGTAACTGGAGATACTGGCCCTACGGGAGCCACTGGTGTAACTGGAGATACTGGGCCTACTGGTGCCACTGGTGTAACTGGTGTAACTGGTGATACCGGACCTACCGGTGCGACTGGTGTAACTGGTGATACCGGGCCTACCGGAGCCACTGGTGCAACTGGAGATACTGGGCCTACCGGTGCTACTGGTGTAACTGGTGATACTGGACCTACCGGTGCGACTGGTGTAACTGGTGATACCGGGCCTACCGGAGCCACTGGTGCAACTGGAGATACCGGACCTACTGGTCCAACCGGTGCAACTGGTAATACCGGGCCTACTGGTGCCACTGGTGTAACTGGAGATACTGGTCCAACCGGTGATACTGGTGCAACTGGAGATACTGGCCCTACGGGAGCCACTGGTGTAACTGGTGATACTGGGCCTACTGGTGCAACTGGTGTAACTGGTGTAACTGGTGATACCGGACCTACCGGTGCGACTGGTGTAACTGGAGATACTGGACCTACCGGAGCAACTGGTGTAACTGGTGATACTGGGCCTACCGGAGCAACTGGTGTAACTGGAGATACCGGGCCTACCGGTGCCACCGGAGTTACTGGTGCTACTGGAGATACCGGGCCTACTGGTGCGACTGGTGTAACTGGTGATACTGGGCCTACCGGTGTAGGATTAACAGGAATTGAAGCGTTTGATCCGGTAGTAAGTCCTACTTACCCGGTAGGGCAAGTAGTGACCTTTAATGGCAGTACGTATGTAGTAAATACTGCACCACCGACAGGTACACCAGATACTTCCCCAGACTACACATTACTGGCTGCAGCAGGATCAACTGGAGATACTGGAGATACTGGGCCTACCGGTGCCACCGGAGTTACTGGTGCAACTGGTAATACCGGGCCTACCGGTGATACTGGTGTAACTGGAGATACTGGCCCTACGGGAGCCACTGGTGTAACTGGTGATACTGGGCCTACTGGTGCAACTGGTGATACCGGACCTACCGGTGCGACTGGTGTAACTGGAGATACTGGACCTACCGGAGCAACTGGTGTAACTGGAGATACTGGGCCTACCGGAGCAACTGGTGTAACTGGAGATACTGGTCCTACTGGTCCTACTGGTGCCACTGGTGTAACTGGTGATACCGGACCAACCGGTGATACTGGTGTAACTGGTGATACCGGGCCTACCGGTGATACGGGTGCAACTGGTGCCACTGGTGTAACTGGAGATACCGGGCCTACTGGTGCCACTGGTGTAACTGGTGATACCGGACCTACTGGTGCGACTGGTGTAACTGGAGATACTGGGCCTACCGGTGCCACCGGAGTTACTGGTGCTACTGGAGATACCGGGCCTACTGGTGCCACTGGTGTAACTGGTGCAACTGGTAATACCGGACCTACCGGTGCGACTGGTGCAACTGGTAATACCGGGCCTACTGGTGCGACTGGTGTAACTGGTGATACTGGGCCTACCGGTGTAGGATTAACAGGAATTGAAGCGTTTGATCCGGTAGTAAGTCCTACTTACCCGGTAGGGCAAGTAGTGACCTTTAATGGCAGTACGTATGTAGTAAATACTGCACCACCGACAGGTACACCAGATACTTCCCCAGACTACACATTACTGGCTGCAGCAGGATCAACTGGAGATACTGGAGATACTGGGCCTACCGGTGCGACTGGTGTAACTGGTGATACTGGGCCTACCGGTGCGACTGGTGTAACTGGTGATACCGGGCCTACCGGAGCCACTGGTGCAACTGGAGATACCGGACCTACTGGTCCAACCGGTGATACTGGTGCAACTGGTAATACCGGGCCTACTGGTGCCACTGGTGTAACTGGTGATACTGGACCTACCGGAGCCACTGGTGTAACTGGTGATACTGGGCCTACCGGAGCCACTGGTGCAACTGGAGATACCGGGCCTACCGGTGCGACTGGTGTAACTGGTGATACCGGACCTACCGGTGCGACTGGTGTAACTGGTGATACCGGGCCTACTGGTGCTACTGGAGTAACTGGTGCGACTGGTCCAACCGGTGATACGGGTGCACCTGGTAATACCGGACCTACTGGTGCTACTGGAGTAACTGGTGCGACTGGGCCTACCGGTGCCACCGGAGTTACTGGAGCTACTGGAGATACCGGTCCTACTGGTGCCACTGGTGTAACTGGAGATACTGGGCCTACCGGTGCTACTGGTGTAACTGGTGATACTGGGCCTACCGGTGCTACTGGTGTAACTGGAGATACTGGCCCTACGGGAGCCACTGGTGTAACTGGAGATACTGGGCCTACCGGAGCCACTGGTGCAACTGGAGATACCGGGCCTACCGGTGCGACTGGTGTAACTGGTGATACCGGACCTACCGGTGCGACTGGTGTAACTGGAGATACCGGGCCTACTGGTGCTACTGGTGTAACTGGAGATACTGGACCTACCGGTGCCACTGGTGTAACTGGAGATACTGGTCCAACCGGTGCGACTGGTGTAACTGGTGATACCGGGCCTACTGGTGCTACTGGTGTAACTGGAGATACTGGACCTACCGGTGCCACTGGTGTAACTGGAGATACTGGTCCAACCGGTGATACTGGTGCCACTGGTACTACCGGACCTACCGGAGCCACTGGTGTAACTGGTGATACTGGAACTACTGGAGCCACTGGTGTAACTGGTGATACCGGATCTACTGGTCCAACCGGTGATACTGGTGCCACTGGTAATACCGGACCTACTGGTGCCACCGGAGTTACTGGAGCTACTGGAGATACCGGTCCTACTGGTGCCACTGGTGTAACTGGAGATACTGGTCCTACTGGTGCGACTGGTGTAACTGGTGATACCGGACCTACCGGTGCGACTGGTGTAACTGGTGATACGGGTCCTACCGGGCCTACTGGTCCAACAGGTGCCACTGGTGCAGGATTAACAGGAATTGTAGCCGCTGATCCGGTAGTCAGCCCTACTTACCAAGTAGGGCAAGTAGTGACCTTTAATGGTAGTACGTATGTAGTAAACACTGCACCACCGACAGGTACACCAGATACTTCCTCAGACTACACATTACTAGCTGCAGCAGGACTAACTGGAATCACTGGTGCCACTGGAGACACCGGTCCAACTGGAGCTACTGGAATCACTGGTGCCACTGGAGACACCGGTCCAACTGGAGCTACTGGAATCACTGGTGCCACTGGAGGTACCGGTCCAACTGGAGCTACTGGAATCACTGGTGCCACTGGAGGCACCGGTCCAACTGGAGCTACTGGAGGCACCGGTCCAACTGGAGCTACTGGAATCACTGGTGCCACTGGAGGCACCGGTCCAACTGGAGCTACTGGAATCACTGGTGCCACTGGAGCTAGCGGTCCAACTGGAGCTACTGGAATCACTGGTGCCACTGGAGCTAGCGGTCCAACTGATACGGCACTTTATGCTGGAAATACAACAGGTCCTACAATCATTACTATTGCTGGTGGTACGAACATTGCTTTACCAAGTAATCAAAATATTAATGGATTTACGCCGAATGGTTCAAATGATACATTCACAGTCCAGCAAACAGGTAAATACTATATCACATATCAAGTAAATACCACTACTGCACTTTTAGTGAGCACAAGGCTATGGTTGAATGGATCAACTGCTATTCCAGGTTCAATTCAGTCCTCTGCCGTATCCACAACTTTTATGAGCAATACAGTTATTGTCAATTTAACAGCAGGAAATACAATTTCATTACAATTTTTCGGAGCGGTTGTAACAGCCATTCTAATAGGTGGTGGTGCAACCGGTGCATCACTTACCATCATCAGACTCAGCTAAGTGAAACGAAGATAAAAAAAGAAAGGCTCTGTCAGCCTTTCTTTTTTCTATCTTCAATTACGCTTATACAACGGTCAATATCAGGAGATTGCAAGAGGTGAAAAATAGACTGTATGAAAGAAAACTCTAAATTCCACCATTCTAATAACTGAAGTTTTTCAATGATATCAGAAGAAAACCGATATTTCATGAGCCGCTGCGGGTTCCCTGCGACAATCGCATATGGAGGCACATCTTTTGTAATCAGACTATTTGCTCCAATGACTGCCCCGTTTCCTATCTGTACTCCTGACATGATTGTTGCTCCATATCCAATCCAAACATCGTGCCCTATACACACATCCCCTTTTGATCGTGGATGTCCTTCAATATGGGCAGCATCTGTGAAAATTTGATTGAAGGGATATGTGGTGACCCAATCTGTTCGGTGTTCACCACCAAGAAAAACTTTTACTTCGTTTGCGATGGAACAAAACTTCCCTACATTCAGCGTTGTTCCTTCTCCCCACGTCAAGACTTGAAAATCTGGTCCGGCATAAGTGAAGTCACCGATATCATACGAACTGAGCTCACTTCTTTGATTTAAAAACATAGAAGATCAGACCCCCTACAAAGTAATCGATCTTCGTATGTATATGCCAGATGATAGGCTCACATTATGATTGGACAAGTGCAACGATCTGCTTTTTCTTCCATACTAGTCGATAATAGCCATATTGGAGCAATAAGTTTACAAAAAAGGCTGCAGGATAGCCTATCCAGATTCCTTTGATTCCAAGCGATGTATGGTGTGATAGCACATAAGCCACTGGTACTTCAACAAGCCAAATGGAACAAATACTAAAGATGGTCGGCCATAGCACTGTTCCACTTGCTCTCATTGTGGCTGCAACGATTTGCGCCGTTCCGAAAATGAGATAGCTCCATAGGGTAATCACGACCAAACTATATGCAATGTCAATCGTTGCAGGATCTGTTAAAAAGATAGTTAAAATTTGTGGTGCGAAAATATAGACGAAAATAATAATCAATCCGCCTATCGCAAAGTTTAGCCCCAGCCCAATTTTAATGACATCTTTCAAACGATTCATGTTTCCTGCGCCAATGAATTGTGCGGCGAAAATAGATACTGCAATACCAAGGCTCACTGCAGGCATCTGTACATAACTTACGACTTGATTGACAACGCCATAGGCTGCTGTTGCCTGTGATCCATAATCGTTGACAAAAGAAATGACAGCAATTTCTGATAAAGAAATGAGAATCATATTAATACTAGAAGGGATACTTAACTTTAATAGCGTTTTTAATAAATCCCCTTTCATCAATAAATGCTTTCTAACCGACGCATCAATGCGAAGCGGGTGCTTTGTTTTATAAAGATAGATATGAAGAATGATAAACGTAACGATTGTAGAAATCACAGAAGAATACGCAGCACCATATAAACCAAATGCCGGTAATCCAAGCCAGCCGAATAATAAGATCGGTAGCAGTAAAATATTTGTTCCTGTACTAATCATTAAGAAATAAAATGGAGTTTTCGAATCTCCTGTTCCTCGTAAAAAAGTTGTATAGACAAAATAAAGAAATAAGATGGGCATGGAGATGAATAGGATTCTGGCATATGCCGCACTTTCCTCCACAATATTTGCAGGTGTCCCCATCAAATGTAAAATATCTGTGGCAAAAAAACCTCCAATGACAGCTAAAGAAAGTCCGATTAAAAAGGTGAACGAAAGCGTTGTACCGATAATTTCCTTTAACCTCTGCTCATTTTTTGCTCCGTATGCTTGTCCAATCAGGATCGAGCTTCCTGATCCAATCCCAATGGAAAAAGAAACAAGTAAAAAGAAAAGTGGAAAGAATGCAGAAATCGCAGCTACTGCATCCTCTCCAATCCATCTACCGACAAGCACAATGGAAACAAGCTGTCCAATTGATTGCAAAATATTGCTTAATAAAAGTGGAATTAGAAAGATCGACATGGTCTTTACTAAAGATTGATTATTATCTAACGTCATGATGGTTCTCCTTCTCTGTCTAAAGATCCTCAGCTAATATGCTGACAATGCGGTCTTCTATCTCTTTTCCTTTTTCGTCATCAACGAGATGATTCAATAAGATGGAAAAAGCAAGCGTTTTTCCACTCTGCGTTTCAATGTATCCAGATAGTGTGCTGACCGTTGATAGCGTACCTGTTTTTGCACGCACTTTTTTTAGTGTAGCTGGTTCTTTCAATCTGTTTCTTAATGTACCTCCCACCATACGCTCACTTGCCCCAGCTAACGGAAGTGCATGGACATAGGTGTTAAACCATTTTTCCTTTTGAATGTTTGTCAAAAATAAAGTGAATTGGTTTGCAGAAACAAAGTTAATGGGTGATATGCCTGATCCGTCTCTCAACACAGTCATAGATGCATCGATGCCATAGGCAGGAAGACGTTCATTCAGCACGTCAAGCCCTTTGTCAAAACTTCCTTTGTTCTTTACCCGCTTCCCAAGTTCTTTTAACAGAATTTCTGCATGTGTATTGTTGCTTAATTTCATCATCGGAACAAGAAGATCGGATAAAGGCATTGATGAATGGGAAGCGATTTTTTTCGATTTTTTAGGAACTTGTTTTGTTTTGAGTGATCCTTTCAGCTCAATCCCCTCAGCCTTTAATGCTCGTTTCATTAAGTCTAAAGCATACGTTGTCGGTTCCCATAATGCGACCCATTGTTTAGACGAGGATGCTTTTAGCGGAATCGTCCCAGTCAGTGTAATTTTGTTTGTACCGTGAGAGCGTTTAAAAGATATTTTCTTCTTTCCGCCTTCTGGCACAGTTTTCACTTGATTGATAACTTGAGCGACGTCAGTCTTCGGGATCATCTCATAGCTGGCCTTCTGCCCTGCTTTCTTTCCCGGCTTAACTTCGAGAATGATCGTTCCTGCATCATAATCCTCATTCGGTGAAGCAGTAAGAGCAGATATTTGAGCGCCGTAATATTGATCTTCATCACTCCACGGCAGATCGATGGAATACCTTGTGTCATCAAACCAAGTATCATCAGCCGCAAGCTGTCCACGAATCGTATGTATTCCGGCCTTTTTGACTTGTTTGGCTAATGCGGCAAAATCGCTTTCTAACAATGTCGGGTCTCCAGTGCCTCGGAGATAAAGATTGCCGTGCAATGTTTTCTTTTGGATTGAACCATCCATCCAAACGTCTGTTGGAAAAGTGTGTGTTTTACCCAGTAGATCGAGTGCGATAGCAGATGTGAGTAGTTTCATATTAGAAGCAGGAGTCAGACGGATGTCCGCTTGATGTTCATAAAGAAGGGAAGTGTCAGAAGTATCGCGTACGCTGATGCCAGCAATCGCGCCCTCTAGATCAGGTGCTGTTCGAATGAATTCGTCTAAGGAAGTGATCCATTTTGATTGATCATCATGAGCTGTTAGTTGTTCATCTTTCACTGAAAAAGGGAGAAATAACATCGACAAAATACATAGTTGTAAAAACATGACCTGTGAGAAACGTTTCACGCAATCCCTCCTTTTTAGAAAAGCAGCCAAATTTAGCAGATTATGTTCATTATACACAAAAGAACGTTTGTTCTCAAAGGTTTTTTAAACAGAAAAGTCAGCTTTCTTTGACGAAAACTGACAGGCCTCTTTTACCTTTTTTCAGGATTCCAGCCATCGCTTCCGCTAAGCACGGCTTGAACGGTGATTTGACTTGCTTCGTTTTTTGTTAATATCGTTGACCACTTCACCCGGTTTGCCACATGACTCCCTGCGCCCGTTGATCCATATTCTTTATATCTAGCCGTTTTTTCGTTGTCTTTGTTATCCCAGTTATGCCATCCCTCAGCTTTAATATGTTCATCCATTTTTGTTTGGAGGAACGTGACAGCCGAATGAGGTCTCCACGGACGGCCTAAGTACACAGATTGAGACGCGGCCGTTCCTTTATTTAATGTGGAATCAATAAAAACGTAGCCATACTTTTGCGCTTCTGTTGTGGATGCCGCTGTAATATACCCATTTCCAAGACTTTTTATTTCAGCTCTTTTAAATACAGCCGTTGCTGAACCAAATATGAAGTCAACCGTGCCCTCGATATAGCAATCTTCATAATACTGTCTTCCTGTGCCTGTGGCATATAGTGTATCTTGATAACCGAGAACACGTACGTGTTTAAACACAGCCCGGTCCCCGGATACATAAAGGGCAACCGCCTGCCCTGCGTTTCGGCCAGCTGTATTTTGAAACGTGATATTTTCTGCGTAAAAATGATTTGCCCGAATCATTGTACTAGAGCTATTGGTTGTGCTCCCGCTGCTTGCATTTGTATCATCATACGTCAGAATCGTCTGATACTGATTTTCTCCAATAAAGGACACATACGGCTTATTTTGCGGAAGGAGAATCTTTTCTTTATACACACCATTTTTAATATATATCGTCGTTTGCTGTTGATTGTTCACTGGTATCGCATCAATGGCAGATTGAACCGTTCGAAATGTCCCATTTCCTTTTTGATCGACAATAAGCACGCGGTTTGTTTGATGGTTGTGGCCAGCTGCTTGCGCATAAGCTGAGTCAAAAAGCAGTAAGGCCAATACCATCATCAGCAGTCGTTTTCCATACTTCATCACACATCTCCCCCTTATATTGTGAACGTTTTCATTGACGTATTCTTTTTGATCCTATTCAGTGATAAAACAAAAAAACACAAAAAAACATCCACTGTGTTAGGTTGTGGATGTTTTTTCATATTTCATCGCATAAATTCCTTCATTTTCAATCCATTCACAAAATAGGACGTCTTTATAGGAGGATATGTGCTGCTTTTTCAATTGCTCTCTCAGCCAGGCTTCATCAAATCCAGCTTCCTTTAAATCTTTTCTTAAAATCTCTCCGTCGATAATAAACGTTCTAGGCAATGTGACTTCTTTTCCTTTCACGTTCACATCTTCGGCTGTAGCTGGTGCATACTTCATTTTCGGAAGCACACTCACAGACCCATCCGTTTCCAAAATGGCATATTCAATTTCATTAAGAGCAAAATGCCCTTTCGCCCGAATCAGTGTCTGCAGCTGATTTAAATCGAGCATATTTTTCTTTAATCGATTGTAGTGAATCTTTCCTTTATCAATCACAAGAGTCGGTCTTCCTTCTAAAAAGGCGCGAATGGATTTGAATTTTTGTGAAAGCCATTCAACTGTGTAGATTAAAACGCCCCAGACTGCAACTGCAAAAAGGATATGTAGCACGCTGACTTCTGGATCAAAAATGGCGTTACCGACCATCTCCCCTAAAATCAGTGCAGAAATAAAATCAAACGGCGTGATTTGTGCAAATTGTGTTTTCCCTAATAGCTTTGTAATGGAAAATAAAGCAAAAAATCCGATAAAGAGTTCAATCAAAATATTAAAAAATGGCACACATATACCTTCCTTTCTCACTGCATGTACTTACAGCATGTACAGGAAAGGAAGGTTCTAAACCATTTATGAAGGCAGTAAAATAAAGACGTCGTCTTCCTCAAGCGTTTTGTTAGATCCATTATCTAGAATTTCAAATCCCATCATGTCTGAATCATAAAAAGCCATGACCACTCTTTGGTCATGGCTTTTCTCTATATATGGTAAACACCCTTTGTTTGACCTATTTTGGCAGAACCGAACTCCCCATTAAATAACGGTCTACCTCATGCGCCACTTGTCTGCCTTCGTTAATTGCCCAGACAATCAAGCTTTGACCGCGTCTTGCATCTCCCGCTGCAAATACGCCTTCTACATTCGTTGTATATTCCCCATATTTTGCGTCAATCCGATTGTTTTTGCTGTCCACGCCAAAGTGTTTCACTAGCGGCTGTTCAGTTCCCTCAAAACCAATCGCAATAAAGACTAGCTGAGCTGGCCATACCTTCTCTGTTCCTGGAATCTCATGAAATTCAAACTTCCCTTGCTCGTTTTTCACCTTTTCCATTTGAATGGTATGAAGCTCTTTTAACTTCCCATTTTTATCAGCCACAATCTTTGTGGTTTGAATCGAATATTGGCGCGGGTCTTCTCCAAATTTTGCTTGTGCTTCTTCGTAAGCATAATCTAGAGAGAAGACATAAGGCTGTTCTGGCCACATGTTATCCCCTACACGTGTATCTGGAAGCTTTGGATGCTTTCCGAATTGAACAACACTTTTTGCTTTTTGGCGAAGTGCAGTTGCGACGCAGTCAGCGCCTGTATCTCCTCCGCCAATCACAATGACGTCTTTCCCTTTTGCGTCAATAAAGTTTTTATCTTTGAATCCTGAATCAAGCATGCTTTTTGTTGCGAGTGTTAAATAATCCATTGCCAGGTGAATCCCTTTTGCTTCCCTACCTTCAATTAACAGGTCACGCTGCTTTTGTGCTCCTGTACAAAGGATGACCGCATCAAATTGCTCTTTCAGTTCATCAGCCGTGATATCCACACCAATTTCTGTATTGGTCACAAAGTCAATGCCTTCTTGTCTTAAAAGTTTGACTCTGCGCTCAACGACTTCTTTGTCGAGCTTCATATTCGGAATACCATAAGTGAGCAATCCGCCAAGACGATCAGATCGTTCAAACACGGTTACAGCATGGCCTGCTTGGTTTAGTTGGTCTGCACTTGCCAGTCCTGCTGGTCCTGATCCAACAATGGCAACCTTTTTCCCTGTACGACTTGAAGGAATTCTTGGTGTAATCCAGCCATTTTCAAAGCCTTTATCAATGATCGTCCGTTCGATATTTTTAATCGATACTGCTGGATCATTGATCGCGACGGTACATGAGCCTTCACAAGGTGCTGGACATACTCTTCCAGTAAATTCAGGGAAATTGTTCGTTTTTTGTAGTCTTTCAAGCGCTTCTTTCCATCTGCCCCGGTAGACAAGGTCGTTCCATTCTGGAATTAAATTGTAGATCGGGCAGCCAGAAACGCCGCCCCTGATCTCCATCCCAATTTGACAAAACGGTGTTCCGCAATCCATACATCTAGCACCCTGCTGTTTCAATACCTCATCTGTATAAGGAGCTGAATATTCTTTCCAGTCATTTTGACGAGTGAGAGGGTCACGTTCATTTGGCTTTTCTCTTTTATAATCCATAAAACCTGTTGCTTTGCCCATTGTCCTCTCCCCTTTCTTAATGAGCGAGGGCTGCTTTTTGCCCGTTTGCCGTTTCTTTATTTTTCGGTTTTGTGTTTGCTTCAAATGCGAACATAACAGCTTCCTCGTGGCTGAGGCCTGCTTGTTTTTGTTCCTCAATGCTTTGAAGCATCATTTTGTAATTTCTCGGAATGATCTTAATGAATTGATTCTTTTCTTGTGCCCAGTTCTCTAGAAGCGCTGCTGCTTTTGAGCTGTTTGTATAATCAAGGTGTTCCTGAATCATTTGCTTCACTTCTTGTTCTTCTTCGTGATCTGTGAGTTTTTCAAACATGATCATTTCCATGTTACACATTCTTTTGAACTGTTTTGCATCAGATGTATGCACATAAGCGATACCGCCAGACATCCCTGCACCAAAGTTTTTCCCGACGTCACCTAAAATGACAACACGTCCGCCAGTCATGTATTCACAGCCGTGATCACCGATTCCTTCAACGACCACATTGACACCTGAATTACGAACCGCAAATCGTTCACCTGCACGGCCGTTAATATAAGCTTTTCCGCTTGTCGCGCCGTAAAATGCAACGTTACCGACAATCACGTTCTCATGTCCATTTTGTACAAAGTGATCAGATGTTTTGACAGCAATTTTGCCTCCAGAGAGTCCTTTGCCGATATAATCATTTGAGTCACCTGTTAAATATAAGGACATCCCCTTTGGAACAAATGCGCCGAAGCTTTGTCCAGCTGAACCAGTGAACCGAAGTGTGATCGTATCCTCTGGCAGACCTTCTTCTCCGTAGCGCTTAGACACTTCACTGCCCGTAATCGTTCCAGCTACACGGTGAATGTTGCGAATGTTTAGTGACAGATCAACCGGTGTTTGATGATCGAGCGCTTTCTGTACATAAGGAAGAATCTCATTCATATCCAGTGATTCATCAATTTTATGATTTTGCGGCGTTCTGAATGAGCGTGCTCCCTCTGGCTGATAAAGCAGGGTTTCAAGGTTCAGCTGTCCTGCTTTCCAGTGTGCTTTTGCTCTTTCACTTACTGATAAAACATCCGTACGCCCAATCAATTCATCCATTGATGTAAAGCCAAGTTCAGCTAAAATTTCTCTTACTTCCTCTGCAATAAACATCATGAAGTTGACAATGTGATCAGGGTCACCCATGAATTTTTTGCGAAGTTCAGGGTTTTGCGTAGCGACACCGACTGGGCAAGTATCTAAATGACATGCTCTCATCATGACGCAGCCTAATACGACAAGTGGAGCTGTCGCAAAGCCGTATTCTTCTGCTCCTAAAATCGCAGCCATGACAACGTCGCGGCCTGTCATTAATTTGCCATCCGTCTCAAGAACGACTCGCTCTCGAAGACCGTTTAAGACAAGGGTTTGATGCGCTTCTGCCAATCCAAGTTCCCAAGGAAGTCCTGTATGTTTAATACTTGTTTTCGGAGAAGCCCCAGTACCGCCATCATATCCACTAATCACGATAACATCCGCTGTCCCTTTTGCGACACCTGCTGCAATCGTTCCAACGCCCGCTTTAGAGACAAGCTTGACACTAATGCGTGCGTCACGGTTTGCATTTTTCAAATCATGGATCAGTTGAGCCAAATCCTCGATTGAATAAATATCATGGTGAGGCGGTGGTGAGATCAGCCCAACACCTGGCGTAGAACCGCGTACGTCTGCGACCCAAGGATACACTTTATTTCCTGGCAGCTGTCCGCCTTCTCCAGGCTTTGCACCTTGCGCCATTTTAATTTGCAGTTCATCTGCATTGACTAAGTAATGACTCTTCACGCCAAAGCGGCCAGAAGCAATCTGTTTAATCGCACTTCTGCGATCATCCCCGTGCTCATCTACTGTAAAGCGTGCAGGATCTTCCCCGCCTTCTCCGCTGTTGCTTTTGCCGCCAATTCGGTTCATCGCAATCGCTAGTGCTTCATGCGCTTCTTTACTTAATGAACCAAATGACATCGCACCTGTCTTAAAGCGGCGCACAATGGATTCTGCAGATTCAACTTCTTCCAGACGAACTGGCTTTTGTTTTGAATGAAAAGCAAATAGATTTCTAAGGAAACCAATTCGTTCTTCATCCGCTGCCTTCGTATATTGCTTAAATAAATCATAATCTTCGTTGCGGCATGCCCACTGAAGGGTATGAATGGTTTTTGGGTTAAAGGCATGATGCTCTCCATTTTTTCTCCACTGGAACTCACTGCCTGATTCTAGCGTTTGATCAGTTGATGCCTGATACCCAGCCTCATGACGAAGCTTTGCTTCACTTGCAATGGTGTCAAGATCAATACCGCCTAGCTGAGAAGCTGTTCCTGTGAAATACGCCTGGATGACATCTTCACTAATGCCGACTGCTTCAAAAATTTGTGCGCCTCGATAGCTTTGGACAGTGGAAATTCCCACTTTAGACATTACTTTAACGACGCCCTCAGTCACACTTTTCCCAAACTTTGTGACAGCCTCATCAAAGCTAATCGCAATCGCTTCTTCAGCAATAAGCTGTTTGTATGTTTCGTAAACGAGGTACGGATGGATCGCATCTGCACCGTAGCCAATCAGTGCGGCAAAATGATGAACCTCTCTTACTTCTCCAGATTCGACGATTAAGCTCACCTTTGTTCGTAAGCCTTGACGCACAAGATGCTGATGAAGTGCACTCAATGCAAGAAGTGGTGGAATCGGCACTTTTTCTTCCGTCATGTCACGATCGGAAAGAATTAGTAAAGATACCCCTTCACGAATGGCTTTTTCTGCCTCTTCAAACATCGCATCAAGACCGCGTTTTAGGTCATCAGTGAAAAGTGTATGAATCGTTTTGCTTTTAAAGGCGTTATGAACAATTGTTTTCAAGCCGTTGAACTGACCGCTTGTTAAAACAGGTGTATAAAGTTTAATTCTTCGGCATGAATATTCATTTGGATGTAAAATGTCTCCTTCTGCACCTAACCAAGTCATGGTCGATGTAACAAGCTGCTCACGAATGGCATCAATCGGCGGATTCGTGACTTGAGCAAACAGCTGTTTGAAATAAGAAAACAGCGACTGTGCACGATCTGATAACACAGCAAGCGGTGTATCACTTCCCATTGAGCCAATTGGGTCCTTCCCTTCTTCGAGTAAAGGAATTAAATACTTTTGAATGTCTTCGTACGTATAATGGAAAGCACGCTGACGCGTTAACAAATCACTCATTATACTAGAATTTTCTGAATTTTCTTCAGAGCGATTGACGTGAACCATTTCTTCATCGAGCCATTTTTGATAAGGAAGTTCATTCGCAATCGAAGATTTCACTTCTTCATCAGAAATAATACGTCCTTCTTCTAAATCGATTAACAGCATTTTACCTGGTTCAAGACGGTCTTTATACTTCACATCTTCTTCATTTGTGTCGATGACGCCGACCTCAGATGAGAAAATGATATGATCGTCATTTGTCACATAGTATCTCGCGGGTCTTAATCCGTTCCGGTCTAAGATGGCGCCGATTTGTTTACCATCCGTAAACGAAATCGCTGTCGGGCCATCCCACGGCTCCATTAACGAACTATGGTATTCATAAAATGCCCGTTTCTCTTTTGACATGTGCGTATTCTCCGTCCACGGCTCAGGAATCAGCATCATCGCTGTATGAGCAGGAGTACGCCCTGCAAGCACGAAAAATTCAAAGGCATTGTCTAAAATGGATGAATCACTTCCGTCTGCATTCAGCACTGGCAAAATCTTGTCTAGATCTTCTCCGAAGGCTTCAGACACGAATTGCTGTTCTCTTGCTCTCATCCAATTGATGTTTCCTCTTAATGTGTTGATTTCTCCGTTATGAATTAAGTAACGGTTTGGATGCGCTCGTTCCCATGTCGGGAATGTATTTGTACTAAATCTTGAATGAACGAGTGAAAATGCAGAAACAAATGTTTCATCCTGTAGATCAAGATAAAAAGCATCGACTTGATCTGATGTTAAAAGCCCCTTATATACGATGGTTTGACTCGACAGGCTGACAAAGTAAAATTGTTTTTCCTCTGCTGTTCCCCAGTTTTCAGCCTGCTTACGGATGACATATAGTTTTCGTTCAAATGACAAACGGTCTGTAATGTTGTCGTTTGCTCCGATGAACACCTGCCGGACAACCGGACAGCTCTTCGCTGCAACCGTTCCAATTTTCCCAGCATCAACAGGGACCGTTCTCCAGCCAATTAATGTTTGCCCTTCTTGTTTAATGAAGCCGTTGATCTTTTGTTCGATCGCTTGACGCGTTTTGGCATCATCATCTTTTGAAAAGAACACCATTCCTACCCCGTAACGGCCCTTTTCTGGAAGTGCAAAGTCTTGGCAGTTCTTTCTAAAAAAAGCGTCTGGCAGTTGTACCATTAAACCGGCACCATCACCTGTATACGGATCACTGCCTTGCCCGCCGCGGTGATCAAGCTGGCACAGCATTTGCAATCCCTTTTTAACGATGCTATGTGTCGCCTCCCCTTTTAAATGGGCGTACAGTCCGATTCCACATGCATCATGTTCAAATTCAGGACGGTAGAGACCTTGTGGTTGTGGTAGTTGATTATAAGTCATCGTTTCTCTCCCCCGTTTAAAAGATCCGTTTTTTCACAGTAATAAAATCTCACAAACTCTGTAACTTATTTTAAGTTTTCAAATTAATATAAACAATATATAATTTAGATCAAAACAATCTCTTTTTGAGATAGATGGGTGTGAAGTGCAAAAATGGAACTTCGTCAATTACGTTATTTTGTAGAAGTTGCTGACCGTGAACACGTGTCAGAAGCGGCTGAAAACTTACACGTTGCCCAATCTGCCATCAGCCGGCAGATTGCCAATTTAGAAGAAGAACTTGGAGTGGCTTTATTCGAACGAGAAGGACGAAATATCAAATTAACGAAAATCGGCAGACAATTTTTAGATCATGTCAGAACTGCACTCAAAGCCATTGATTACGCAAAAGAGCAAATTGATGAATACTTAGATCCGCACAAAGGGACGGTGAATATTGGCTTTCCTACAAGTCTAGCAAGCCAAGTGCTCCCTTCTGTCATTTCCGCATTTAAGCTGGAATATCCAGAAGTCGATTTTTTACTTCGTCAAGGTTCTTATAAGTTTCTCATTGAAGCCGTTAAAAATCGTGATATCGATCTTGCCTTTTTAGGACCTGTACCGACAAACGATTCTCAAATAGAAGGAAATATTTTGTTTTCTGAAAGCATTTATGCCCTTTTACCGGTTAGCCACCCCTTTAGCGGACAAAGGAGCATTCATTTAAGTGATTTAAGAAAGGATCATTTCGTGTTATTTCCTGAAGGGTATGTGCTGAGACAAATTGCGGTTGATGCCTGTAAGCAGGCTGGCTATGAGCCTACCATTTCATCTGAAGGAGAAGATTTGGATGCCATAAAAGGTCTCGTATCGGCAGGAATGGGTGTTACCTTATTACCCGAAAGTGCCTTTTATGAAACAACACCGCGATTTACAGTGAAAATTCCGATCGATTTTCCTCAAGTGAGAAGAACGGTTGGCATTATTGCATCTAAAACGCGAGAAATGTCTCCTTCTGCCCATGATTTTTATGTGTTTGTGAAGGATTTCTTTTCTAAAATTGAACAATATAAATAATTCACTAAAACAAGACATTTCATTTGTAGAAATAATCCCTCTTTGTATATGATGAGTTACAGAACAACAGACTATATGGAAGAAAGGTAATCGTATGAAATCAATTTTATCGTTTTTAAAGCCCTATCGGCTATCCGTTGTGTTCATTGTGATTCTCACCTTTTTGAGCAGTATGCTCCAGCTGTATTTACCGACGCTTACAGCAGATATCGTTGATGTCGGGATCGTCCAAGGAGATGTCGCTTATATATGGAAGGTTGGGGGCTGGATGGTGGCTTGTTCTTTACTTGCCATCTTGCTCACGATTTGGAAGTCCTACTTGTCATCTAAGACAGCTCTAGGCTTCGGGCGTGATATGAGAAGACAGCTGTTTGTGCATGTCGAACAATTCTCATTAGAAGAATTTCAAAAAATCGGGACATCTTCCTTTATTACAAGATCCACAAATGATGTGAAACAAGTTCAAGATGTCACGATCATGATCTTACAAATGATGACACGGGCGCCTCTTATGCTCGTTGGTGGAATTATTTTGGCTGTATCTAGAGATGCTGTGTTATCTCTCATCTTTTTAGCAGCTCTTCCCCTTCTTGGCGGGTTCATTTATTTGGTGTCAAGAAAAGCGATCCCCCTCTTTGGTCAGCTTCAGAAAAAAACGGACCGGCTGAACTTGATTATGAGAGAGTCGCTTTCAGGCATTCGGGTCATTCGTGCGTTTAACCGAGTAGATGACGAAAAGGAACGTTTTCAAAAAGCCAATACATCGTATAAGGATACTGGCCTTAAGGTCAATCGATTAATGGCGTACTTGTTCCCTTTTATGCTCATTATCATGAACTTCACGAATATCGGTATTGTCTGGATTGGCGCTAATCGGATTGATGCCGGACAGATGGAAGTCGGGAATCTGATCGCCTTCATTCAATATGCGATGATGATTTTAATGGCACTCATTATGCTTTCTATGAGTTTTATTATGGTGCCTAGAGCTCAGGCATCAGCTAAACGGATGAATGAAGTGTTAAATCTAGAACCAAAAATTAAAGACAAAAAAGAAGCTGTCACTAAACTTGATCAGCCAGCCCAGTCCATTCGCTTTGAGGATGTGTCATTTTATTATTCAAATGCTGAAAAACCAGCCGTTCAAGACATGACGTTTGAAGCCAAAAAGGGTGAAACGACGGCGATCATCGGCAGTACAGGTTCCGGGAAAACGACCCTTCTTCAGCTGATGACACGTTTTTATGAAGCCACAGAAGGAAAAATTACATTAGATGGTGTCGATATTAGAGAATTGCCTCAAGAGAAACTGAGAAGTCAGATGGGTTATGTTTCTCAAAAAGCCATTTTATTTAGCGGAACCATTGCTGATAATGTGCGCTTTGGCAAACGCGATGCAACAGATGACGAGATTTGGCAGGCACTGCGGACAGCACAGGCCGAAGAATTTGTTTTGCAAAAAGATGGCGGAATTCACGCAGAGATAGACCAAGGGGGTTCGAATCTCTCTGGCGGTCAAAAACAACGTCTTTCGATTGCAAGAGCACTCGTAAGAAAACCTGCATTCTACCTGTTTGACGATAGCTTCTCTGCCCTTGATTACAAAACGGATGCAAAACTTCGGTCAGCGCTAGAAGCTGAAAAAGAGCATGCTGCTTTGATTATTGTGGCTCAAAGAATCAGCACAGTGAAGCATAGCGATAAAATCATTGTGTTAGATGATGGAAAAATAGCAGGTATCGGTACACATGAACAGTTACTGAAAGATAACCTTGTCTATCAAGAGATAGTCGCATCACAGGAAGGTCAGGAGGTGGAGCAAGGATGAGTAAAAAAATGTCTTCTGGAATGGGACATAAAGGCGGTCACCCAAGGGGCCCAGTACAAAAACCGAAGGAATTTAAAAAAACACTTCTTCGTTTAACGGGCTATTTAAAACCGAGGAAATTTCAGCTGATCATTGTCCTGATTGCAGCGATCGGTTCAACCGTTTTTAATGTTGTCAGTCCAAAATTACTTGGGGATGCCACCTCTTCCCTATTTGAAAGTTTTACACAAGGAACTGGTGTTCAATTCGATGTCATTTCACGCATTTTATTGCTGCTTGTTCTATTATATGTCGTGGCTTCTCTCTTCTCATTCGTGCAGCAATATGTGATGGCTGGTGTCTCGCAGCAGACCATTGCTGAACTAAGACAAGAAGCGAGTGACAAACTTACACGTCTCCCTCTTCGTTATTTTGATAAAACAACACACGGAGACACGCTGAGCCGGGTGATGAACGACATTGATAATATTAATACTTCTTTACAGCAGGCACTCACGCAAGTGATCACATCTGTTATTACAGTCATTGGTATTGTCGTCATGATGCTTTTCATCAGTCCGCTGCTGACACTGCTTGTTTGTTTGACGCTGCCTCTCAGTTTGTTTGCGATTCGAGGCATTACATCATTTTCGCAAAAGCATTTTAAAGCACAGCAAAAAGAACTAGGGATGATCAATGGACATATTAATGAAATGTTCACAGGACATCAGACGGTTCGTGCGTATGGCTATGAAAAGAAAGCCATTGATACATTTGATCAATTAAACGAACAACTATATGAATCTTCAAGAAAAGCACAATTTATCTCCGGCTTAATGATGCCGATGATGACCTTTATTGGGAATCTTGGCTATGTGGCGGTAAGTGTTGCTGGCGGAATTCTTGTCATTAACGGGAATATTCGTGTTGGGGATGTGCAAGCATTTATCCAATACACACAGCAAATGTCGCAGCCGCTTGTGCAAGCATCCAGTGTTGCAAACTTAGTTCAATCTGCTATCGCTTCAGCTGAACGGGTGTTTGAAATTCTGGATGAGGAAGAAGAAAATGCGGAAGAAGATGCAGCGATTGATCTTAAATCCCTTTCTGGAGATGTGGCCTTTGAGCACGTTCACTTCGGTTATGAGAAAGATCAACCCATTATTAAAGATTTGAATTTACAAGTCCGAGAAGGACAAACGGTGGCCATTGTTGGGCCAACAGGCGCTGGAAAAACAACGATTATTAATCTGTTAATGCGCTTTTACGAGCTAGATCAAGGCTCCATTCGCATTGGCGGCGTAAAAACAACCGACCTCAGCCGAGAGCAAGTACGTGACTTATTTGCGATGGTTCTTCAGGATACATGGCTCTTTGAAGGCACAATTTATGACAACATCGCATATGGTAGACCGCATGTTTCAAAAGAGGATGTGTTGAAGGCCGCTAAACATGCCTATGCAGACGATTTCATCCGCACCCTTCCAGATGGATATGACACACTCTTAACAGAAGATGCCGGCAACCTCTCACAAGGTCAACGTCAACTGTTAACCATCGCCCGTGCCATCTTATCTGATCCGAAGATATTAATCTTAGATGAAGCAACAAGCAGTGTCGATACACGGACAGAGATGCATATTCAAAAAGCGATGAATGAATTAATGAACGGCAGAACAAGCTTCGTCATTGCACATCGACTTTCAACGATTAAAGATGCCGATCTCATTTTAGTCATGAAAGATGGCACGATTATTGAAAAAGGAACTCATCGTGAGCTTTTGAAAGAAAAAGGTTTTTATGCAGACCTCTATATGAGTCAATTTGCCGAGAACCAAGTCGGTTAAACAGCACCAAAAAGGATAGACAGCATGTAAAAATGCATGTCTATCCTTTTTGTGATACCTTAAGCTTCCCGTTTTCTGACTTTCACACTGAGTTTTGTCATGTAATCCGCTTCATTTTTAGACATCAGAGAATGAAGTAAATACTCCTCAAAGACATCTCCATCCAGTATCATATCCTCTGCTTCGATTTGATCTAATAAACGTGAATAGGCAGTCTCCATCTCTTCATATGTTCCTTGTTGATACATGACTGCATATAGACCCGCTGGCTTTTTGACTGCATCCGGCCCTTCCATTCGGCAAAACAGCCTATCAGACTGATGATAATGACGCTGCAAAAACTGCTCCTTGTTTAAAACAGAACCATTTGCCGCAGCACCTTTAATCCCAATTCCTTTCAGAAATTCTCCTACAATTCGAGAAATTTCTTCTACAGGTGTGTTTGAATCAATCGGGTTTGATGTACTGAGGACGATCGGTTCCTCTGGCAGTTCTTGAAACAAGACCTCCCCTGTTTTCACTGATGATAATTCATTCGTTGTCTCGATCACACGAAAAAGAAAAGATTGAATATCCTGTAGTTTTTGGATCTCCTCTCCGACCTTTTCTGCTTGATCAACCGCCAGGCTTTGCAATTTATCTTGAGAAGGCTCAGTAAAGTATTGTTTTAATTGCTTGATCGGAAATTGAACAGCACGAAGGGATTGAATGGCCATGAAATGATCAAATTGTTCAAATGTATAATAACGGTATCCATTTTCCTGAACACCTGCCGGCTTAAACAAATCGATTTTATCATAATAGAGCAGTGTATCTTTTTTCACTTCAAATAATGACGCAAATTCTCCAGTTAAAAATGTTTTTTGAACATCGCTCATCATTTTTAGGGCTCCTTTCTTGACTATGGAGTTACTCCATCCTTTATGATAACATGCATAAACACCACGTATGTGGAGAAAGGATTTACACATGAACAAAATCGCACAAGATCAAGTCACATTATCACTTGCAAAACAAGAGGACTTCCCTTTGATGAAAAAGGAACTGCAAGATGCTTTCACAGCTGGCATCATTGATGCATTTGGCGATGCAGAAGGTGGACCAATTCCTCCTGATGAGTCGATTGATGAATCTTTTTATTCGACAGAGAACCTTGTCTATCATATTTTACTAAATGGTCAAAAGGCAGGAGGGGTTGTTTTAAAAATCAACCATCACACACACCGCAATTCGGTGGACCTATTATACATTTCTTCATCATCTCACAGCCGAGGCATTGGTCAGGCAGCATGGAAAGCCATTGAGGCGCAATATCCAGAAACGAAGGTGTGGGAAGTTGTCACTCCTTATTTTGAAAAGCGCAACATTCATTTTTATGTGAACAAATGCGGCTTTCAGATTGTTGAGTTTTATCACTTGCACCATCCAGATCCGAGCTTGCCTCATGAGAACGATCAAGAAAATAACCCTTTAGCGCCTGAGACATTTGAATTTTTCAAATTTGAGAAAGTCATGAAAAAAGACCGTTCAAGTTCATAAAAAAACTCCCTCTTATGGGGAGTTTCAGATTGTTGACAAAGGGCTAAAATGGACTTTATTTTAGCCCTTTGTCTTCTTTTTCAAGAGTTGTCAGTGCTTCAGCATCGTTTCCATGTCGTTCCCTTTTTTCTCTCTTCTTTCATCAGTCACTAAAAAACACTACCTCAAGTTAGAAAGGTAGTGTTCTTTACATTCATTCTAGCTTCTAATCTGACCATCACCAGATAGAAGCAGCTTTGTTGTTGTCAGTGCAGGAAGTCCCATTGGCCCTCTTGCGTGCAGTTTTTGAGTAGAAATGCCAATTTCAGCGCCATATCCTAGTGCACCGCCATCTGTAAAACGTGTAGATGCGTTATGATAAACAGCGGCCGCATCGACTTCGTTTAGAAAGATTTGTGCGTTTTTTTCATCCTCTGTTACGATGGCTTCTGAATGTTTCGTTCCGTACTGATCAATGTGGTGAATGGCGTCCTCAATTGAGTCAACGACTTTCACCGCAAGATCAAGACTTAAATACTCATCTGTCCAATCCACTTCCTCCGCAGGAACCGCTTCGGAAAAGAAAGATTGAGCGTCTTGATCTCCATGCACAGTGACATGATGCTGAAGCAATGCTTCATTCAATGCTGCACCATTTTCTTTCAGCCAATCGCGATGAACGATCAGAGTCTCAAGCGCATTACAAACGGCCGGACGATTTGTTTTCGCATTGATGACAATCTGAATGGCTTTTTCTACATTCGCTGTTTGATCAATAAAGATATGGCAGTTCCCTGTCCCTGTTTCAAGAACTGGAATGGTCGATTCTTCTACAACGGTTTTGATTAAAGAAGCCCCGCCTCTCGGAATTAAAACATCAATCCACTCTTTTAGATGAAACATCGCTTGAACCGATGAACGGTCTGTTTGTTCAATAAACTGTACCGCATCACGAGGGATCTTTGTTTGATCCAATGCCTCATGAATGACGCGGACGATGGCTTTGTTGGAAGAAATAGCGGAGGAACCGCCTTTTAAAATCACTGAGTTGCCTGCCTTGAGGGCAAGCCCTGCTGCATCGACAGTGACATTCGGTCTCGCTTCATAGATCATCCCGATCACGCCGAGCGGTACTCTTCGGCTTTTCACATGTAAGCCGTTCTCAAGAGTCCATTCATCCAATATTTCTCCAACAGGATCTGTTAATCTCGTCACAAGCCGCAAACTTTCTGCAAACTCATGAATTCTCTCTTCATTTAACATTAATCGATCCATTAATGCTTCAGAGAAGCCCTTTTCTTTTCCTGCCTCTAAATCCTTTTGATTTTCCTGTAAAATAAAATCACTTTGCTGTTCGAGCGTTTCTGCTATTTTCAGCAGCGCCTCATTTTTTTCCTCTGTTTGAAGTAAGCCTAGTTTTTTTGATACGTGCTTTGCTTTTTTCGCTTTTTCTTTGACCGATGTGACAACTTCAGCTGTCAGTGTCATGAAATTCCTCCCTTATGATTAGCAAACTGGTATTGATAAATCTAAATGACAAACAAACGCTTCAAGATCTACGACATGCACCACTTCATCCTGTAGCAAGTCACCGCTCAGTGCGAGTTCGTCGGACGCATAATTGACAATGCCAAGCCCTATTTCTCTTTCATCTTGATCTAAAATACGGACTACATCGCCTTTTTTAAACGAACCCTTTACATCGACTATGCCGTCAGAATCCAGACTTTTCTCACGATGCATGAGAAGCTCCTGTGTTTTCTCTTGAACAACGATTTCGCCTTTTGGGCCAGAATGAAAAGCAATCCACTGTTTTTTATAATTCAGCGGCGCTAAATTTTCGTCAGCTGTAAAATAAGTGCCGTCCTCTGTCCCATTAATGGCTTTGTCTAAAATGTGAGGCGTATCGGCTTTTCCCAAAAAGCCATTGATGCCTGAGGCCATTGAAATTTTAAAGGCGTCGAGTTTTGATTTCATTCCGCCTGTGCCAACGCTGCTTCCCGCATCTCCAGCGGCTGCTTCGATGTCTTCTGTGATTTCTGTGACTTCTAGAATTCTCTTCGCATTCGGATTTGTATGAGGGTTATCTTCATACAAACCGTCAATATCAGATAAAATAGCGAGGAAATCCGCATCAATCAGTCCAGCTACTTTTGCAGACAATGTATCATTATCTCCAAACTTCAACCGATTGATCGTCACTGTATCATTTTCATTAATAATCGGGATGATCCCTCGATCTAATAACACATTCATTGTATTTCGCACATTTTGATAGCGCGTTTCATCTGAAAAATCGCTTCTTGTAATTAATAGCTGTGAAGCAATATAGCCGTGCGATAAAAATAAAGTAGAATATGACTCCATTAAAAGCCCTTGCCCTATTGAGGCAGACGCCTGTTTTTCTGGCAGTGTTTTCGGTCTATCAATAAATCCTAATTTTCGGTAACCAGCTGCAACCGCACCAGATGAAACCAAAATGACTTCGTGTCCTTCATCTTTGAGTTTTACAATTTGATTGACGAGGTTTTCTAGTTTTTTTAAACTAATCTCACCTTGAAAGCTAGTAAGAGAGCTGCTTCCGATTTTCACAACAATTCGTTTTCTCTCTTTATCTGCGTACACCTTATCACTCCTGTATTGAGGCTCTATTTATATCGTTACTTTTTGTTTTTGCTGTTCACTTATTTCTTTTGATCGATTGGCGGCATGTTTGACGGCCTGCTTGATGGCTTCTCCTCCGCCAAAATCATCTAATGCATCTAGTCCTGCAGCCGTTGTTCCATTAGGTGACGTAATTTTTTCTCTGAGGACAGAAGGATTTTCAGCTGTTTCTTGCAGCATCTTCGCTGCACCGAGAAGTGTCTGTGTACCGATTTGACGGGACATTTCTTTTGATAAGCCAGCTTCTTCTCCAGCTTCTTCGATTCTTTCCATTAAGAAATAAAAATAAGCTGGACCGCTTCCGGCAATTCCTGTGAAAATATCCATTTGCTCTTCCTGAATGGTATACACTTCTCCCATTTCAGATAAAAGAGCCCGACTCATGCTTACATGTTCATTTTTCACATCACGTCCAGCAGATAAAGCGGTCGCCGACGCCCCAATCGTACTTGACGTATTTGGCATTACTCGCATAACAGGCTGCCCTTCATGCAGCATGTCTTCAATATACGATGATTTCACACCTGCAAGTACAGACAGGATGAGCTGATCTTTCTGAATATGAGGTTTTAATGATTCAAGTGCTGTTTCAGCATCCTTTGGCTTCATCGCCAGGATCAACATATCCATCTCTTCAAAAGGAAATGAATCCATTGTGGCTGTTTGGATTCCGTAGCGTTTCGTTAGTTCGTTTAATCGCTGCTTATTTTGCTTGTTTGTTGCGTAAATTTGGCTGAGCGGCATCTGACCTGATCGCACAATACCTGCAATCATTCCTTCCGCCATAGAACCTGCTCCAATGAAAGCAACTTTCTTTTGATCAATGATATTGATCCTCTCCCTTGTTCGCTTTTTGTTCGTGTTTTTCGCACGTTAGTTATCGTAACATGATGAGAAATCGTGTCAAGAAAGAGCCAGCGCTTTTCAAAAGTCCCGAATACACGCTGAACAGCTTGCGGTATGTATGTTAGCCGTGTTTTTTTAAATCATCAATTTAGATCAAAAGAACTATATAGATTTGAATCATAGTACCCTTTCGTTCGACTGAATTCACCATTTTATTTTTGGTTTCGGTGACTTCAATTCTAGTTTTTAGAAAGCGCTATCATTTTTGATGACTTTCTATTTTCCTATAGGATGAATGTGTTTGAATCTTTCGATTAGACTATTGACATATTTTAGAAAACATGTCCGTTGAAATGCGTTTTTCGTGGTGATACCGTGAAAGGGAAATCAAGTGAAAAAGGAGCGTTCATAATGAAAGTAAAAGAAAATTACGTCAATGTCATCCCAATGAAAGAAATCCGATCTACTGATGACCTTCTTTTCCCATTCCCTATCTACAATGAATTACGATCGCAGGGTGATATTCGATACGATGAAACGAGAAAGTGCTGGGATCTCTTTCGATATGCTGATATTCAGTCCGTTCTGAAGCAGCCAAAAGTGTTTTCATCACAGCGAGGAAGAAGTACATCTAAAACGAGTATTTTAACAATGGACCCTCCAAAACATACCAAAATGAGAGCACTCGTCAATAAAGCCTTCACGCCAAAAGCGATCAAACAAATAGAAGAAAAGATCAAAGACTTGACCCATGATCTATTAAATCAAGTAAAGGATCAACGGACCTTCGATATTGTGCAAGATCTGGCCGCTCCCCTACCTGTCATGATCATCGCCGAGCTTCTCGGTGCAGAAGTGAAAGACAGAGAGCTGATCAAAAAGCATTCAGATGCTCTAGTTGCAGGAGCCAAAGATGATTCAAAAGAAGCTATTCAAGCCGTTGTCGACATGCAAAAACAAGCAGAAAAAGAGCTCTCAGCGTACTTTGCTCATTTGATCCAAAAACGAAAAGAAACACCAGCCGATGATTTAATCTCCCTTCTCATCCAAGCAGAAATTGACGGTGAGCGTTTATCAGAAAATGAACTGCTTGGCTTTTGTATACTCTTACTCGTTGCTGGTAATGAAACAACGACGAATTTAATCACAAATGCAGTACGACTTTTAACAGAACAGCCGCATATCGCCGAATCAGTGCGGCAAGACCTGTCTCTCATTCCTCAATTGACGGAGGAAACGCTGCGCTATTATCCGCCTGTTCAAGCGATTGGGCGAGTTGCAGCAGAGGATGTTCAGATTGCCGGTTCTCACATTGAAAAAGGAGACTATCTCATCAGCTGGGTGGCATCTGCGAATCGTGATGAACGGAAGTTTGACGATCCAGATACGTTTCGTCTTGACAGAAAATCAAATCCGCATTTGAGCTTTGGCTTCGGCATCCATTTTTGTCTTGGTGCCCCTCTCGCCCGGCTTGAGGCTCATCTAGCACTTGAGATTTTACTCCGTACGTTTCGAGAAATCACCTGTGCGGCAGATCAGCTGAAACCGATTCAAAGCACGTTTGTGTTTGGGGTCAAAGAATTCCCTGTGCAGGTCACCCGTTTTTAAAAGCCCCTTTCATCAGGGGCTTTTTTTCATATGCTTATCCTTACCTTCCTGCTCTGAACATGCTAAAATAAAGTCCATATGTACAGTGATCACGGAATTCGGAAAGGAAGCTAAACGTATGACCGATTACACAGCAATGAAAGACGGGATATTCAAATCAGTTTGTTCGTTAGATTGCCCTGATCAGTGCGGTCTTTTAATACATAAAGAGAACGGAAAGATCGTTAAAGTTCAAGGAGATCCAGATCATCCAGTCACTCAAGGAAACATTTGCAATAAAGTGCGGAATGTCACAGCTCGTTTATATGATGAAAAACGTCTGACAACGCCATTAAAACGTGTAGGTCAAAAAGGTGACCGGCAGTTTGCACCAATTACGTGGGAAGAAGCGATTGAAACCATTCGTCAAAAATGGACAAAGCTGATCGAAGAAAAAGGACCAGAAAGCATTTTGCCTTACAGCTTCTATGGGAATATGGGGAATCTTAATGCAGAAGGAATGGACCGCCGCTTTTTCTATCGACTTGGCTCAAGTCAGCTAGACCGAACCATTTGTCAGTCAGCCGGAACAACTGGCTATAAATATACAATGGGCGCAAGCATTGGGACAGACCCAGAAGAAACCATTCATACAAAACTATTTATCTTTTGGGGCATCAATGCGGTTTCAACCAATATGCATCAAATCACGTTGGCACAAAAAGCTCGAAAGCAAGGGGCTAAAATTGTCGTCATTGATGTGCACAAAAACCAAACGGGCCGGATGGCAGATTGGTTCATTCCGCTTCGCCCTGGCACTGACAGTGCGCTAGCTCTTGGGATCATGCATGTCATTTTTAAAGAAGACCGCACAGATGCGTCATTTTTAGAGACTTACACGGTCGGTCACAATGAACTTCGCGAGCATGTGAAGCAGTATGATCCAGAAACGGTTGAACAAATCACGGGTGTCCCTAAAGAAGACATTGTCTCACTTGCGAGAATGTACGCAGAGACAACGCCGTCTCTCATTCGTATTGGCAATGGGCTTCAGCATCACGATAATGGCGGCATGAGTATTCGAACCATCTCCTGCCTCCCTGCCCTCACCGGTCAATGGCTGCACAAAGGCGGCGGTGCGATGAAATCGAACTCTTCTTTTCTTAGTTATAATGAAACCGCTCTTCAGCGACCGGAATTATTAAAGGAGCGCGAACCTAGAACATTTAATATGAATCAGCTGGGCAGCGTGTTAACGAACGCAGAACCTTCAATTGATTCTCTTTTTGTCTACTCTTGCAACCCGGCTGTTGTGACACCTGAAGCAAATAAAGTAAGAGACGGTTTGATGCGGGAAGACTTATTTACGGTAGTCCATGACTTGTTCATGACAGAGACAGCCACTTATGCGGATATTGTTCTGCCAGCGACATCTGCCTTTGAAAACGAGGATTTTTATACTTCTTACTGGCATCATTACATTCAAATTCAAGAACCTGTTATAGAACGTTATGGAGAAAGCAAATCAAACACTGAAGTGTTTCGTCTTTTGGCTCATGCGATGGGCTTTGAAGATGAAGCCTTTAAAGAGACAGATGCGGAACTAATGGAACAAGCTCTTCATCATCCTGAAAACCCGCACTATGAAAACATTTCATATCAAGCGTTAAAAGAGAAAAAGTGGATCAAAGCAAAACGAGGGCCTTTCGAAGATTTAAAGCTCCCTACCCCAAGCGGGAAAATTGAGCTTTACTCTGAACAAATGAAAAAAGATGGATATCCAGCCCTTCCAACCTATGTACCTTTATTCAAGGAAAGTGATTATCCACTAACGTTTATACCGGGACCAAACCATAATTTTCTTAATTCCACCTTCTCTCTTCATGAGAAGCATCAAAAGCTTGAGAAATTTCCGAAGCTTCATATGAATGAACAAGATGCAAAAGAAAGACAGATTGAAGATGGGGACATGGTTCGTGTGCTGAATGATCGAGGAGAATGCGAGCTGATCGTGTCAGTCGGACAAAATGTGCTATCTGGCGTTGTTGTCAGCCAGGGATTATGGGCAGACCAAAAAGGCAAAAAACATTTGGTGAATGGCCTCACACCTGATCGCTTGGCAGATATGGGCGGCGGTGCGACGTTCTTTTCCGGCAGAGTCGAAGTTGAAAAATTATGATAGAAAGAGCCAGGAGTTTTGCTCCCGGCTCTTTTCTTTGACTTTTTTAGTTGCCAATAAACAGCTGATTGGTCATCACATTTGCACTTCCGCTGCTTTGGTAGCCTTCTACAGTAAATGCCGTTTCATACATTTTCCCCATTGGCATCCCTAAGCTTTCCCATTTTCTAAAATGCGCACTGACGGAGACCGTTCCGCTTGTACGTTTCGTTTGACGTACACTCCAATATTGCTTGAAGGTTGCGATCCCGATAATGGAAGGCTGATTGACACGGGTTGTTTCATAAATGTCATATGTGCCTCCATCAGCATAAAATGATCCTTTATACGCTCCTGTTGGACGATATGTGCCCCATGAATCAACAATGTAGTATTCTGCTAATGGAGATTGTGTCCAGCCATAGACACATAGATAGGAATTCCCGCCTGGGTTAAAACTTGCGTTGTAATTGATGGAGATGTTGCCAAGCTGATGGTGAGTTCTAGTGGAATCAAACTTTTTCCCTTTTCTAAATAAAGCATTTCCGATATTGTTCCAGCCTGCACTAAATGCCCCGCCGTTATTGAGTGTCATCGAGGTATTTCCATAATCCTTCCATAATTCATAATCGTACCCGCTATGGTTACCCATTTCATTATTCGTAATGGTTCTCGCATGGGCTGGTACAGCCGTCAGAATAAGCGTCAGTCCAATACACATCACAAACAACAGTCTTAATTTTCTCAAATTCATCTTCCATTCCTCTCCTTTTTCATCCTTTTGATTCTGTCATCTCTAAGATGAAACGAATTCATCACCTCCTTTCATGCCCCCACTCACTACTAGATTATCGATACTGTGCTAGACCCGCCTGAATGTCTCTTGTGTGTGTATAAATGCTTTGATACAAACGAAAGAGATGATCATATACATCGACATGCTGTTGATTTGGTGTCAATACGGCCGCTTGATGGATAAACTGATCCGCGCACGCCTCAAGTGACTCGTACCAGCCGCATCCAACTGCTGCAAGCATCGCTGCACCTAATGCGGGCCCTTGCTCATTTTCAAGCTGAATCACTTCAGCTTGAAAAATGTCTGCCTGCATTTGAAGCCATGTATGACTTCTCGCACCTCCACCAATGGACACAATAGCATCTATTCTTTTTCCGGCCTGCCTGAATAAAGCGATCGATTCATTTAATGAAAAAGTGATTCCTTCGAGCACCGCTCTAAGCATATGCGCTTTTTTATGCCGGCTGTCTAATCCAATGAAGCTTCCACGAATGACTGAATCTGCATGAGGCGTTCTTTCCCCAACTAAATATGGCGTAAATAGCAATCCATTTGCGCCAGGCGCTATATCCTTTGCTCCGGCTAAAAGGGCTTTAAACGAATCATTTGGAGCAAGTAAAGATTTAATCCAATCGAGGCTATAACCTGCTGATAAAGTGACTCCCATTGTATAAAAAGCGTCTTTTTTTGCATGATGGAATAAATGCAAGTTTCCATTCAGCTCTCTGTTATGATTTTCTTCATAGGAAAGAATGACACCTGATGTGCCAATGCTGCATAATGTGTGACCTGATGATAAAATGCCGGCGCCAATGGCACCGCAAGCATTATCCGCTCCACCCGCAAAAACCTTCACCTCTTCTGTCATCCCGGTTTCCTTTGCGATCTGCGGCAAGAGTGTTCCAACCTCCGCCTCCGACGAAACGAGCGGCGGGCAAATACGAATCGGAATATCAAAGGTTTGACAAATCTCCTGACTCCATGTTTGTTCTCCCATATCCAACAGTAACGTACCAGCCGCATCAGAATAGTCCATATGAATAGCGCCGGTTAATCGATATCTGACATAATCTTTTGGAAGTAAAAACAAATGGATTCGTTGATCAATTTCTGGTTCATGTTCCTTTACCCATAACAACTTTGGCAGTGTAAACCCTTCTAACGCCTGATTTTTTGTGATCGCTTGCAGCCTGCCTCCTAGCTTTTCTGTCATGCGCCCACATTGCGCTGTTGTTCTTGTGTCATTCCACAAGATGGCAGGCCTGAGCACCTGAAGGGATTCATCCAATAAAACAAGGCCGTGCATTTGTCCAGAAAAACTGATGCCTTCTACCTGCATTGACTGAACAGGCTTTCTCTCCATAAGTTCTGTCATTGCGGCAATCGTCTGCTCTACCCAGTCTTCAGGATTTTGCTCACAATAACCTGGTTTGCTTTGAATGAGGCGGTAAGATTTAGTCGTCTCGCAGCATACCTTCCCGCTCTCATCTACTAATATCGCTTTAACTCCACTCGTTCCAAGATCAATTCCCATCACATACTTCATGTGTTCACTCCTTCAAAACATCCGCCCGCTCAATTAATCTTCTAACAAATATTGATTTAATCTGGCTTTCAGCTGTTCCTCTCTGCCAGATTCGTTTCTGATGAGCGGATGTTTCAGTGCATATTCTTCTAATGTATGAAAGTTTGCCTTTCCTTCTGAAATCTCCCGTCCAATTCCTTCAGAAAAACTGCGGTACCGGTGCTTGATCACATCTTCAAACACACGGTCTTCTATGAGTCTATGAGCCACCCGCAGCCCTTTTGCGAATGCATCCATCCCCGCAATATGGGCATACAGAAGATCTTCCAGTTCAAAGGAGGCTCTTCTGACTTTTGCATCAAAATTGAGACCGCCTGTTCCAAGTCCGCCATTTTGCAAAATTTCATACATGGCGAGTGTTGTGGCATATAAATCCGTTGGGAATTCATCAGTGTCCCAGCCTAGAAGGGAGTTTCCTTGGTTGGCATCAACGGAACCGAGCAGTCCATGAATTCTTGCTACACGCAGCTCATGCTCAAACGTATGACCCGCTAATGTCGCATGATTGGCCTCGATATTTAATTTAAAGTGTGTATCCAATCCATATTGTTTTAAAAAGGCGATTGATGTCGCTGCATCCGTATCATATTGATGAGTTGTCGGTTCCTTCGGCTTTGGCTCAATTAAAAATTGACCTGTAAATCCAATTTCTTTTGCATAATCGACCGCCATATGCAAAAAGGCCGCCAAATGGTCAAGCTCTCTTTTCATATCTGTATTCAGTAGTGTGTCGTAACCTTCTCGTCCTCCCCAGAAAACATAATTTTCTGCGCCGAGTTCCTTTGCTGTTTCGATGCCCTTTTTCACTTGTGCAGCTGCATAGGCAAATACATCTGCATGACAGGATGTCGCTGCACCGTGAACAAATCTTGGATGCTTAAACATATTAGCCGTGTTCCATAGAAGCCGAACCCCGCTTTGCTGCATGTAATCTTTCATTCTTTCTACGATGATGTCTAGCTGCTGATTGGTCTCTTGAAGCGTGTCGCCCTCTGGTGCAATATCACGGTCATGGAATGAAAAATACGGAACATCCAATAGATCAAAGAGCTGAAAAGCCACTTCCAATCTAGCCTTCGCCAAATCCATTCCACTATAAGAATCCCAAGCTCTTTTCATCGTGCCAGTTCCAAACATGTCTGTTCCATCAGCAGTCAGTGTATGCCAATAAGCGACGGAAAATCGCAGGTGGTCTTTCATTGTCTTTCCGCCAATCTTTTCGCTCGGATTATAATATTTAAATGCGAATGGGTTCTTTGAATGTTTTCCTTCATATTGAATGTTGCCAATCCCCTGTAAACTACTTAACGAAGTCATATTTGATTTGACCATAAGTGATTCCCCCTATATATTCACTTAGTAAGTTGATTCAACAAACGAACGAACGAGTTGACCAACTAATCTCTTTGAATTTTCCATATTTTTTAGTTTTTTAGAAATATTTTCGTTATAATAAAGTGAAAAGCATGTTTTATAGAGAATGAACACGACAAAAAACGGCTTTTCTTCACTTAATCTAAAGATGAAACAAATGGAGTGGATACAATGGATATTGCGGATCAGAACTTTGTGAAAAAAATAAATCAAAAGCTATTGCTAAACGAAATTCTGCACCATGCACCAATTTCCAGAGCAAAATTATCTGAACGCACTGGGTTAAATAAATCGACCGTTTCTTCTCAAGTGAGTACTTTAATGAAAGAACATCTTGTTTATGAAATCGGTCAAGGCGAATCTAGCGGCGGAAGAAGACCCGTGCTCCTCATGTTTAATAAACGTGCAGGTTACTCTATCGGCATTGATGTCGGTGTTGATTATGTCAACGGCATTTTAACAGACCTTGAAGGGTCGATGATTCATAATGAGCAGCTCAAGCTCCCATCCAGCACACCTGATGTGACTGTCCGTATATTAATTAAATTGATTCAGCAGTTACGTTCACACATTCCTTCTTCTCCATACGGGCTGATTGGTATAGGGATTTGTATACCAGGTCTGGTCGATGCAGATGAACAAATTGTGTTTACGCCTCATTCAAAATGGAAAAATGTCGATCTAAAAACAAGTCTCCAAGACACATTCCAAGTACCGGTTTTTATCGAGAATGAAGCAAATGCCGGTGCTTACGGTGAAAAAATCTTCGGTGCTGCTAAACATTATGACCATCTGATCTATGCAAGTATCGGCACTGGTATTGGAATAGGCATCATTATCAATCATCATTTATATAGAGGCACAAACGGTTTTTCTGGTGAAATGGGACATATGACGATCGACTTTAATGGACCGACATGTAGCTGCGGAAATCGTGGTTGCTGGGAACTGTATGCATCTGAGAAAGCACTGTTCCAATCGCTCCAAACAGATGGTCAGTCATTCACCTATCAAGATATTGAGCGGTTGGCGAAGTTAAATGATATGAAAACACTTAATGCCTTGCGTAACTTTGGCTTTTACATTGGGGTAGGTCTCACAAACGTTCTGCATACCTTCAACCCACAAGCCGTTATTTTACGAAACAAGGTCATTGAATCTGAGCAGGCCGTTCTAAGTGTCATTCAAGATGAAGTATCCTCTAGAATGGATGCACAATTCAGCTCACGGGTGGAGCTGCTTCCTTCGTCATTAGGACAAAACGCACCAGCCTTAGGGATGACATCTCTTGTCACTGAAGCTTTTTTACGTGATGTCACGCCTTCACCATAATGGAATACATGTTAAAGAGAGACAGCCTTTAGAGTGTTGTCTTTTTTTATTCAGTTGTTTCTTCGTATCGAAAATACTTAAAATCGGCAGGCAGACGTTCGCCGCTTGTGTCTTGGCACTGCATTCCAACAAAAGCCCCTGTAAAGAATCCCCCTCCTCGAATAAAATCATCTGATAAATGGGTCGATTCAAGCGTTATATCTATTTTTTCCCACTCTTGTTGATCAAAAGAATAAGAATACGTGTACGTCTCTCTTTGAACGGTCACTTTTAAATACACATACGGAATCTCGTCTGGGATGATAATTTTTTTGATTAGCGGCTGAGAAAAGGCCAGATTTTCACACACAGATAATTCAAGGATACGGCCAAGCGCCTCGTCATAAGTCACCTGAAGTGCAGTCCAATTTTCTGTATTATAATAATTCACAAGACCTGCCGCTTGCTGAAAGTTTTCCGGAAAGAAGGAAACCGCTGTCTCTGCTTCAAAATAAAAGCTTTGCCAGCGCCTCGCAACAAACGCTTGTGTAAATTTAGACGTTAAAGATTCCTGCCCATACAGCCTTAAATGATGTGGGTTTTCTGTCACTGAACCAATCTGATCCGTAAATGGGATTCTTAATGTTTGGAAATGTCTATTTAACGATGAATCTTTAAATTCATCGACTATGTGATAGGTTGGAGAGAACTCTTTTACGCTCATCGCAGGCGCTTCAACCTCTAGGAGCCCCTCTTTTCCGCCTACCACATACGGCCAGCCATCTTTCCATTCAAGCTTTTGTATGGCCGTCTCTCTTCCTAAAGGGCACCAACCTCTTTGCTGAAAAATGGATTCCTTATTTGAATGAATTGGACGGCCAGTCAGATGAGCCATATACCATTCATTTGTATGCGTTTGTACAATGGAAGCATGCCCGCATTTTTGTAGTGGATGGCTAGGCGCATGAAAAGCCGTTAAAATTGGGTTGTCAGGATGAACCTCGTACGGCCCATCAATATGCGAGGAACGGGCAATCGTTGCTGCATGTTCGTAACGTGTGCCCCCTTCAGCTGTTAATAAATAATAGACATCATTGATGTAATAAAGATGCGGAGCTTCTGTCAGTTTGATTGGTGTGCCTTTAAAAATGACCTTCCGCTCACCGACCAGTTTTTTTTCAGATACACTATATTCCTGCAAGGCTATACCTGCAAAGGAGTGATGTTTTTCTCGATGGTCCCACAGCATATTCAACACGTATTTCTTTCCGCTTGGATCATGGAACAAGGAAGGATCAAACCCAGAACTATTGAGTCGAACCGGATCGCTCCACTCGCCATCTACTGCATCAGCTGTGACCAAATAATTATGACCATCCTTAAACGGACCATCTACTACTTTAATATCAGAATAGATGAGCCAAAACTGACCATCCGCATAACTTAAACACGGTGCCCAAACCCCGCCGGAATCAGGATTTCCTTTCATATCGAGTTGAGAAGTTTTTTGCAAGGGACGCGCGGTGAGCCGCCAGTGGACGAGATCCTTCGAGTGATAAATTTGCACCCCCGGGAACCATTCAAATGTAGAAACCGCCATGTAATAATCCTCTCCCGCACGGCAAATACTTGGGTCAGGGTTAAACCCTTTGAGCACTGGATTGGTAATATTCATTGAATTTCCTCCTCTTTCAGAGAGCTACATTTTAAAGTCGTCCATATGATCGATATACACCTTGTCTCTATTCTCAAGCTCTCGTATGACTTTTTTATGTTTTTCTTCATCTAGGTTATAAAAATTAATATCAACCATCGCTAAAATGAGTAAGCATACAGGAATCACCGTTGTCGTGATTAAAATGCCCAGTAAAGCTTCTGGTGTTTGCACTTGATTTGCAATATAACCAAATCGGTCAAGGACAAGCCCTGGAACGATGCCGCCTAAGGCCATCCCAAATTTAAAGAAGAAGCCAATCACTGCGTAAATCAGTCCACCCATTCTTTTCCCTGTTTTATATTCGCCATATTCAACGGTTTCAGGAATGAGTGCCCACATGTAAGCACCTGCTGTAATACTCCCTGCAGCCGCAACGAGCCTGAAAATAAGTATTAAAGTGATTTGACTCGGCGGGATCACAAGTAAGGCAAGAAGGCCTACAATATTCAGCAATAATGAATAATTCAACAGCTTTTTCTTTCCTAACAACTTGTGTAGCTTAGGAATAAACGGCAACACCATTAAAGCTGGCAGACTGCCAATCAGGCCGTACCACTTCACTAAATCTTCTCTGCCGAGGTTATACGTCACATAATAGATCCCGACTGAGTTGCTGATCGAGTTCACACCAAAGATAATGATAAAGAAAATGCTTAACACAACAAGCGGACGATTTACTCGTAACTGGACAAAGAGATCACTGAACTTGATCTTTTCCTCTGGCTTTTGAAGCGTGACGCGCTCATTCGTACTTTTAAAACAGAAAATCAGTAATCCGCCCCCAAGTACGCCGAGAAATGCCATCGTGATCTGCCAGCCAAGTGCTGTATTTCCTGTTGTATCACTCAAAAACGTCGCAAGAAACGGAACAAAAAAAGCAACAACTAAACCACCGAGATTTGCAAAAAGCATACGAACAGACGTAATACTGACGACCTCTTGGTTATTTCTTGTCATTGCGGAAGTTAAAGCACCATAAGGAACATTGATGAACGTGTATGTAAGCGATAAACCAACATACGTGATGTACGCATAAATGAGTTTTCCCATTTCGGAAAAATCCGGTGTCGTAAAACAAAGAATGGCAAGAACAGCAAAAGGTAACGCACCAAATAACAAATAAGGTCTAAACCGGCCAAAACGGCTGTTCGTTCGGTCAACCATCGCCCCAATAAACGGATCTGCAAGCGCATCGATGGCCCGAACCACCAAAAACATCGTCCCTGCTGCTGCTGCTGATAATCCATACACATCCGTATAAAAAAATAATAGATACGTAGAGACAGTTGCATAAATTAAATTACATGCGAAATCTCCTGAAGCATACCCCACTTTTTCAGACATACGAATCTTCTTTAAATTCTCACTCACCATGAGTTTTCTCCCTTCTTCACTTAGCCTCTTCTAACGGACAGATGGTGCAGGGCAGCAGCAATCAATAGGTCGAAAATAAAGCGCTTTCAATTCGTTGTAAAAATGAAGCTGAACATCTCTTTCTTTCAGCTTAGCCCACATAGCAGCAAATCATGTGCTTTAAACAATAGATCAATAGATGATCACCATCTTAGTTTATCGATTAAACAAACTAAGATGAATTCATTTTATAAAATATGATCTGACTTTTCAATATTTTTTGAAAAAATAATCCAAATAATTGATTTCCTGTCATTTTTTCTATGCTATGAGGAGATGAACCTTCTTTTTATATTCCAAAAACAAAGAGAACTCAAATAATGGTTGCATTCATACTGATCCCATGCTATATTAATCAAGCGATGAGCTGAATTGTGTAAGTCGGGTAACACGTCTCTTTGAGACACACACGAATGTGGCGTGTGGTTATTCCGCCTCAATACGCAAAAGACATCTTCTGATGAAGATGTCTTTTTTCTTACCCTATTTTGGTGCCATTTTCAACCGGCTCATCTGTGGCAAGCAAAACAACGTCTTCTTTTGACGGCATGCCTCCTAAGACAAGCACCTCTGATTTAAACCCGGCAATTCTTCTTGGCGGGAAATTAACCACTGCAACAATTTGTCTCCCGGTGAGATTCTCAGCATGATAACGCTTTGTCAGCTGTGCACTAGATTGTTTTATGCCAATCTCATCTCCAAAGTCAATCTTGAGCTTGAAAGCAGGCACTCTTGCTTCTGCAAAGAACTCTGCTTCTACTATCGTCCCAACACGAATGTCTAACGCCAAAAACTGTTCAATATCTGCCATCAGAATCTCTCTCCCTTTCATTCTTTCATAAAAAGGTCACATTTTTCTTCTGCTAGATGATCACTTGTCTCCCACTAATTTCTTTATTGTAGCACAACCTACTCTTCTAAAAGAAAGGGTTAAAAAGCCTATTCATTGAAAATCTCTGTTAGTTTACATAATGATTTTATAGTAGTCTATTAAATGTTTGCATCATAAAAATGAATTCGGTAAAATGGCAAATAATCCTACTGCTTCCTCTCGAATATTTCAGGGAGGGTTAACACTTGTTTACATTATCGGATATGTGGACGTTTTGCTGGTCGTTTTTCGTCATTCTTCCTATCGTTGCCATCTTGCATCAGCTGGGCCATATTGTGGTCGCATGGCTGTTTGGAGCAAAGGTTTCGTTTGCGCTTGGCCGAGGCAAAAAAGTATTGAAAATAGGCGTCGTTGAAATTAGAAGAATCTATTTTCTAGATGCTTTTTGCCATTATGAAGAAATGAGGAGAAATAACCGTTTCTCACACATTCTTGTCTACTTAGGCGGATCATTATGCAACCTGCTCAGTGTTCTCATATTGAATACAATGATCGCCAACGATTTCCTGCCAGAACATCAATTTTTCTATCAATTTGCTTACTTCTCAGTCTACTATGTATTTTTTGCTTTACTGCCAGTACAGTATGCAGATCATCATCCGAGTGATGGGCAAGCGATTGTGAACATCATTCGTCACGGTGAACCATGCGACATCATTGACTAAGATGAGTGGCTTTCACTGTCGATTTGATACTGAATCGTTAAAAAAGGAATACCGAATAGCTTCATTTGATGAATCGCTGTGAGACTTTTTTCCGTCTTCGGTTTCATATGAAAGCTTTCTTCCATTGGCAGTTTCATGGTGATGAAAGACGTATGCAAATACAATCCTTCATCACCCGTACTGCCTTTTGGACTTTTACTTTTTAATAGAAAATCTTCCTTTTCATTCAAAGGTTTTAAAATAGCCGTAAGCTGTGAAAAAGGAAGCGGCAAAGCAATATTCATATAGACTGTCTCTTCATCATGGTGCTGGGCATAGAGCGCATAAAAGACTTGCTCGCCTTTCTCATTGCGCCTGATCCACACACGTACATTTTCCCTTTCTTCAAGAGGATGTTGAAATCTTGAAAGACTCCCCGGCATTTCATATGGCATTCGTGATAACCCTAAATAGAGCTGTCCTATTTGTCTAAAAACAGGTTGAAGCAAAAAGACAAACGGCCTTACCCACCAATGAAAACAGACGGCTGCTTTTAACGTAAAGGACATCGGGTCTTCATAAAATCTGCGAATAACAGGTGACACACTCTCTGCTGAAAATGCCTTTCCATTTAATTGGTCAAGAGAATCGACTAAACCAATCTTCTCATCATGCTGCATGTCGTCATGTTGAAAAGACATGATCTGAAAACGACCGTGAACTCTCGATACCGGAAAATCCTTCTGTTTCAATCGATCAGCTGGTCTTTCAATCAACCATCCTATGAGGCCTGGTAAAATAACCAAACTTGCATTGATACTGCCATGAAACCAAATCATTTGATCCATGCTGATGTAGGTAACATGTAAAAGCATTCCGGCAGAATAAAGGAATGATAGGACGATCGTTCCCATTAACATGATGCTAGAAAACACAACGAACCCTTTTGCGACAGTTGAACGAAAAGAAGTTTTCATACATAAAACTCCATACAAATAAAGTGCGATCACATACAAAACGACGCTGAACGTATCAAACAGGCGAGAATAGCTGATTCCAACAGCAATCATCACTGGCGACAGTAAAATAACCCAGCCACCCAGTTTGTATAGCGTCGTCTCTTTTTTCCGCTGCCTCCCCAATAATCCATAAAAGATAGGGATAAAAAAAGCCGAATAATGAAAATGAATAGCGGTCAAAAGTACAATCATCGGTGAAAATGTCATCACTTGTATATCTGCTATGTACAGCCAGAACCAAAGCCCACCTAGAGCGATATACATACATGCGCCATCGATCATCAGCTCATGAAGCGGATGGGCCCCTCTTTTCAGCAAACGAGTGAAACCAAATAAAGCCAGAATCATTGTAAAGAAAAGCCATCCCAATGCAAGCCAAAGAGAATGATAGATGAATGCGCCTGTTGCACATAGAGCTGCTACTGGAAAGGCTTTCATTATGAAGCCGACCAGCCCCTTCTGCTGCCGTTTCTTCTCTTCCTGATAAAAAAAGTGTAAGAAAGCGGGAAGAAAAAATAACATCGCAATCAAAACAAAAAATTCTGGTATGGGAGCTGTCGTCAAACGGGTAACGAGAAAGCAGGACAGCAACATGATGCTACACATCAAATGCCATTTATTCATGAGGTGACACCCTTTCCGTAAACCGGCCCTTATAAGTAAAAAGAGTGCCAAAAAGGCGATTTTTCACTTGAACATCAATGGTATACTCACCTGCATGCTCATCGTAACCTTCTGTTACATCAGATTCACCATAAAGCCAAGAAGGCAGTGGCCACTCCCGCCCAAACAGCAAAAACTTTTGCTTACCTGATTGAATGTGCAAGAACCCTTTTTCCGTGACTGTAAAATGGAGCTCTGACACAAGAAGCCTAGGCTTTCCAAAGTAGTCAAGTACTTGATGGCTCTTCTGATCAATGATCATATCTGCATCAAAATGTCTTTCCTTGTCAGGAAAATAGAACGTTCGAAACCAGTGCATCCCTTCTTCTCCCTTACTTGTCGTAAAAGGCTTGTTCACAATTTGGAAGGGAATATTTCGCCCTCTTTCAGGAAAAAAACAGCGAAACAATGGACCGATTTTGAATAACAATCGGATGAGCTTTGTCCCGCCTCCTATTTCCTCCATGATGCCTTCGGCCGTAAACGCGCGGTTATAACGTTCTTTTAATGTCGGATGCAGCTTATCGTAGTCCTTTACTTGATGATGATGAACGACCATGTCTACCTCCCCTTTTTCGTTTGATCGAAAACACATCTACACAATCTTTTAAATTGATCATTCCTGCAACGGATAAAATGAAAAATGCACTCAGCACCAGCGGCTCGTGCAGAGTCGTTTCTGGTGATAAAATTCCTATACCAAGCATCAGTAGCAGAAAGATGCTTTGAAGGATGAATACATATTTCTTTGGAAGCTTAGGCATAAGCCATGATACACCTAATAGCGCATAAAACAATCGAAATCCGGTGCTATGATCAAAAGCAGAAGGTGAAAAAGGAATGATCGCTTGACATAACCAGACGATAGCAAACAACAAACAAATGCCATAATGGGCAAGTGTTCTCTCTAGCAGCAACCGGGGATGCGTGCCCTTTTCAAGCCACGTCTTTAATGCGCCAAAGCTAAAGGCAGTCATAAACCCCATCATTGGTCGAAAAAACAAACGGTCTGCCCATTTCCACCCTTTTCCTTCCTTTGTTTCATAATCAAATTGCGTTTGAAACACAATGTGATCATTCGTTTTCATGTATTTCCAATACCCTCCGCCTTCTTTGATGAAAGACAAAGGGTGTAATGATTTAAATTGAAGTGAGGATGCTCTTTCATGACGCTCATCCTTCACGCTCGTTCGATACGCTCCTGTCCCAGTTACACTAATGCCGAATCCAAGGTGTTTCTCATACAAAAAGGATTGGGGTTGTTCATCTCTAGGTCCATTTAATGAAATGGTTGAAAATCGCAAATCCCATTGTTCATGAAGCTTTGGATTTTGCGTATACTCCCATACTTTTTCAATAGGTGCTTGAATGGTTGTTTCCACATAAACAGGCTTTCTTTTCATCTGCCTCTACTCCTCTATGTGAATTATTTCACATAATAAGCATACCATGTTTCACAAAACTGTCAAATCTTTATTGGTTTTTTGCCCAAAAAATGTTTTGATTTGTTTACATCTCCTTCATCATATCGGTTCGATACATAAAAAAGACCTGTCAATGAGACAGATCTTCTTGCTCTTTGATGCCTGCAATATAAAGACGGACCGCATAGCTCACACTATCTTCAAGCTGTTCTTTCCGTTGAAATCCTTTTTTGTTTGAAATATCTCCAAAGCCGTGCAGTAAGCTTCTGAGCCCTCTGACGACATGCGTCATGTCCTCTTCTTTTACACCAAAACGAGACATGATGGATTGGACAAAATCAGCAAGATTCTCTGCAACCACACTGACTTCTCTTTCATTCATATGTGAAAAAGCAGCCTCATAAAGGCCGGGATGCTGACGAACAAATTGAACATATTGTCTTGCAAATGCTAAAACAGCGTCTTCTTTTTCCAGCCCCGCTGTTACTTGTTTGCCGGCCTCACAAAGCATTGTCAGCCCCTTGACAGCAAGAGCTGCCTGTATTTCATGAAGACCGGATATATGGTTGTAAAGAGATGGTGGTCTGATGTTAAGCCGTTTGGACAATGTAGCAATGGTCAAAGCGGAAAAGCCCTCTTCATCGACAAATTCGATGGCAGATTCAACAATTTTTTCTTGTGTGATACCCATTCTTGGAGACATGGCTTACTGTCCTCCCTTTTGTAGCTGATGCTTCCTTTTTTCGATAGCGGCTCTGAGCTTTGCCTCAGGCTCTATGATGAGATCACCATGTCCTGCTGCGAGACAAGACAAGGGAAATGCCAGTAATTTTTCAGCGCTTTTTAGTGCTGTTTCTGCATCCCAAGTGGCAAAAGCCGGGAATGGGAAGGTGAAGCGAAACTCACCCGTTACAAATAAACCGCCTTTTGTCACAACTGCATCACCCGCAATGACAACCCCTGACTTTTCATCGTATAAAGAGATGCTTCCTGGTGTATGTCCTGGTGTGGCAATGACTTTCAGGGACCCAATCTCGTCCCCTTCTTCAACAAGCACGTCTGGTTTTGTGAGAATGTCTTTTGAAAAACTGCCTTTGACTTTTTTCTCTGGTTCACCAGGAAGTAAAGAGAAATCGCCAGCAAACAGGCGAGCATCTCGTTTCGATAAATAAACAACTGCCTCTGGAAAAGCCTTTTTCACTTCATCTAGTGCGCCAATATGATCCATATGACTATGAGTCAGAATAATTTTGTTAATGGGTTTGTTTAATTGATGTGCAAATTCAATTATCGAGCTTGCTGCCATTTTCAAAGCTGCATCAATTAAGATGAGTTCATTCTCTTCCTCAAATACATAACAATTTACCGGAAAAATACGTGGCATGAGTGTAAGCTGGTGCAAACGGTCAAATGTTGTCAATCTCATCTTGTTTTCCCCCTAAAACTAATGTCGTTAGTTTTATATTAACTAATACCATTAGTTTTAGCAACTATTTTTTCATCGACTGCTATATAAATATCAATTTGTGCTTCTTTTGGATCAATCGATCGTTCGTCGTACCATTCAAAATCGCCAGTATATGTTCGCAAGTGACGCTGATCCCAGCTCCAAATCTGCTGCCATGTTTCAAACACAACCTCTTCAATCGGGCCCTTTCTCGTTTGAAATCTTGCGTAGGTGGAGCCTGGAATCTCTTTTGCATCTTGTGCTAGCTGCTGGTCAACCAATTGCCCCGCTGTGAACAAATAAGCGCCATTTTCATCCTTTTCATAATCTGAATACAGCCCTATGACTGGCGCATGGCCCCCGTCGAGCTGCTGCGTGAAAAATTGCTGCCAAAGCGGTGCAATCTTCCGCTCGTTTGTTTGCTCCATTTCATTTGTTGTTCGAACAGATAATCCCTTGATCCATTGTTTCTGTAAAATCACGATATCGTACATACATTCTCATCTCCTTTTTTTCCATCATATAAAAAGAAACCTGACAACATTGTGTCAAGTTCCTTTTGGTTTTTGAAATTGTTTCAACTTTAGATCAAATGCTTCCCGAACGGATAGCGGAGAGACAATCTCGACATCTGGCCCTAAATAAAAAAGAAAGCTATATAACCAATCATCCTGAGGCAAAGTGATTGTGGCAAGATACGTACCATCTGCACATACGGTGAATTCATTTTCATCTATCCATTCCTTCACTTTACCAACAGAATCTTCAGTCAACCTGAGCGTTAGTGTACTGACGGAAGGTTCTTCATGCCAAGAATCATTCCAAGGCTTGTCTTCATTTTTTATTCGTTTAGGAAGAAAAGATACTGAATGCGTGATAAGGTCTGACATTCTTTTGAGTTTAAACAGACGAAACGCTTTTTTCTCGCAGCAATACGCATACAAATACCAGTGTCTTCCTTTTAAGACAAGTGTATAAGGCTCTACTTTTCTAGGAAGTGTTTCGCCTTTTGCATTGCGATAGGTGAACTGGATATATTGATGCGCTGAGGCAGCGGTATGAATGAGCTGGAGCTTCTTTTCTAAGTAGCTGTCTTTCCCCCAAGAGCTTAAATCAATAAAGACATGTTGCTGTTTCTCATTTTGAGGCGGGATCAGGGATTTCATTTTCTTTAGTACATGTTCACTTTCTTTAAAGGTGTATGCACTCGTAATGCTTTCAAGAGCTGTTAAAATCAGTTCAATATCATCATCGGTGAATAATTTTTTCTCTAGACGATAGTCGTCAACGAGTGAAATTCCACCCCCTGCGCCTTGTTTTGTGACAACTGGAATCCCCGCTTGATTAATCGTATCAATGTCACGGTATATGGTTCTTACGCTCACTTCATGTAGTTCAGCGAGGTCTTTCGCCTGTACTTGCCGTTTGCTAATCAGTATCATCACAATGGACAAAATGCGATCGATTTTCATGACTTTTCCTCTTTTTCATAAATATAGGTTTTGATTTGATAAAAAAAGAAAGAATGGTAATGATAAGTAACAGCCAGCATTCGTTTACATCCCTGCCTGTGCAGGAGGAGGTTGCATCATGACACATCACGTATGGCAGTTGTTCATGATCGGGATCGTCATGCTCGTCTGGATCATCATTCGAATGAATCGAATGAGACGCTATCAGCTTGTGCGCCCGGTAAATCTTTTCATGAGAATGTATGTATTTAGTCTCACTGCCCTTATTCTCTTATCAGAAGGATGGCAAAATCACAGTATTTTTATCTATGCCGTCATTGGCATGATCTTCGGGAGCAGTCTCGCCGTTCACGCCTATCAGACGATTCAGATGAAATTAGAAAATGGCCGGCTGTATATGAAAACAAGTAAATGGATTGAAAGCTTTATTTTATGTTTGTTTTTATCTAGGCTTGCATTTAAATCGGTCAATCTGACAACACATGCGATCACCAAAATGGATATCGTTGAATTGTATCAGCATATTGTCAGCGATGATGCGTTGACAATACTCAGCTTTTTCCTTCTAGCGGCTTACTATATTGTGTTTTCTTATCAAATGATGAAAGCAAATAAACGATCAACCCAAGTACATAATGCATAAAAAACCTTCCTATATAAAAGTAGGAAGGTTTTTTCTCAATCATGCTGTGCATGGTGTATCATTTGTTCAAGCACTTCCATCACATGCTGATCTTCAGGACTGTAAAAAATCGAGGTCCCTGCTCGTCTAGATTTCACGAGACGAAGATTTTTTAAAAAGCGCAGCTGATGAGATACGGTTGATTGCATAAGGTTTAGTGTTTCTGCTATATCATTTACTGAATGTTCACCTTGAGACAGCAAATGCAGAATACGAATACGCGTCGGATCAGATAAGGCTTTAAATGTTTGGGAGACAAGAAATAGACTTTCTTCGTCCAGCTCCATCCGTTCCTGTTCTTGATTTGTATTCAGTTCTTCCTTCATTTCGCTTCACCTTTCTTGTCAGTCAACTCACGACTTATTCTATGTATCATCATATACCAAAACGTGTAGCATGCAAAGCTTCCACACCTTTTGAAAAAAGATTTATTCAAATAGCATTGACACGTGGTAGCATTCTTTTTAAAATGAGCATTATTTATACATTTTTTTAGAGGAGCTGATAGGCAAATTGACTGAAGAGCCAAGACTAAAACGCAGCCTGACTGTTTTTCCGCTTGTTGTGATCGGGCTTGCTTATATGGACCCACTTGTCGTATTTGATTCATACGGCATTGTTGCTCAGCTGACGAAAGGACACGTTGCTGCAGCTTATATCTTTACTTTACTGGCATTACTATTGACAGCGCTTAGCTATGGGAATATGGTGAAGGCTTTTCCAAAAGCAGGATCTGCATATACATACGCGCAAAAAAGTATTCATCCTCACGTCGGCTTCCTTGTAGGCTGGACACTATTGCTGGACTATTTATTTTTGCCTATGGTGAATTTTGCAATCGGAAGTGCATATTTAACCGCAGCCTTTCCTGATGTACCTCATTACATTTGGATCATCATACTTGCTATCGCCATAACGACTGTCAATGTAATCGGTATACGTCTTACAGCCAACATTACAGCGCTATTTGTGACCTTTCAGGTGATTGTCGCTGTTACATTTGTTGGGTTTATTATTTATGGGCTCACGCAGCATGCAGGCACGGGAGAGATACTGTCAACCCGCCCGTTTTATTCAGCAAGCTTAGATCCCGCCCTTATTTTTTCCGGCGCGACGATTTTATGTTTTTCTTTTCTAGGATTTGATGCGATTTCGACTATGTCTGAGGAAACAATTAAGCCAAAAAGAACGATTCCTCTCGCCATATTTTTAACGGTCGCCATTGGAGGTGTGCTGTTTACCCTCACCTCTTATTTTTTACAGCAGGTGTTTCCAAATTTTCAACAGTTCAAGCATCCAGATGCGGCATCACTTGAAATTGCGGAATTTGTGGGCGGAGCGTTTCTCCACTCATTCTTTTTAGCCGGCACCATGGTCGCTGTCATCTCTTCCTCCCTATCATCACATGCGAGTGCCGCAAGACTCTTGTATGCGATGGGAAGAGATCAATCATTACCAAAGCGTTTCTTCGGTTATATTCACCCAACATTGAAAACGCCTGTATTTAATATTTTATTAATTGGTGTTTTTTCGTTAACCGCAGTTGTTGGTGAGCTTGAGGTCATTTACTCGTTTATCAGCTTCGGGGCATTAATTGGATTTACGTTTGTTAACTTGTCTGTTTTCGCCTACTATTTCATCAAACAAAAACAAAGAGGTGTATTAAACACACTGAGGTATGCCATCATCCCTCTTTGCGGAACGGCTTTTTGTATTTGGCTCTTAACAAGCATCAGTACAAATGCATTAATCATCGGCATGGTGTGGCTCATGATCGGTTTTGTTTATTTCTGCTATAGACTGAAAACAAGAACAGAATTTACGTTTGGCTATGATTGAATATAAGGTTTTCACTTGGTATCCTGTGCAGGATATGGCATAATATAAAGGCTGTACTTCCCTTTTAAAAGCGGGGCAAAACAGGGGTGAACTGACCTTGAAAAAGAAAAAAACAGGATGTTTTGCCATTTCAGGCTGTTTCACGATTTTTCTGTTTGTTTGCGTATTAGCGGCCATTGTCATTTCCTTTAATCAAAAGGAGTTAAAAAAGCTGCCGATTGATACGGAATCAATTGTTTTGTCGAGATTGGATGATTACAAACCGCTTGTAGAAACAGAGTTAAGAGATCAAGATTTAGATCAATATACCGCGTTAATTCTCGGTATGATGTATCAGGAATCAAAAGGCAGAGGCGGAGATCCAATGCAGTCCTCTGAATCTCTTGGTTTGAAACGAAATGAAATCAATGACCCTCAGAAAAGCATTAAACAAGGAGTCCATCATTTTTCAACCATGTACAAGCATGGGAAGAAAAAAGGCGTTGATTTGGAAACCATTATTCAAAGCTATAACATGGGAATCGGCTATATTGATTTTGTTGCAAAAAACGGGGGAAAACATTCCGAAAAATTGGCAAAGCAATACTCCAAAAAGCAAGTGAAGCGAAACCCTGAAGTCTATACATGCGGTGGCGACAAAGATAACTTCCGCTATCCGTATTGCTACGGTGATTTCACTTATGCTGAAAAAGTAAAAGAAAAAACGAAAACAGTTGAAGAAAAGATGAAATTGGCTTCATCATCCACACCATCATCGTAAAAAAAGCACTTCCTAAACGGAAGTGCTTTTCATTTTATGAATGCTCTTTCCCGATTTCCGGCAGGATCGTTTTAGCTAAATACTGATCCATTTCTTCATATTCATCATAATGAATCGTTTCATATAGCTCTTTTCTCGTTTGCATGTCCTCCAGCATTCCCTGCTGCGTCCCTTTTTCCTTAATCTCTGTAAATAAACGCTCATACGCTTTTGCAGCAACTCTCAGGGATGACACAGGATAAATCACCATTTGAAAGCCAAACATAGAAAATTCGTCTGTATGATAATAAGGTGTTTTTCCAAACTCCGTCATGTTTGCAAGAAGCGGCCCTTTTATATTGTTTGAAGCATACGTGAAATCTTCTGCTGTAATCAGCGCCTCGGGAAAAATGGCATCTGCTCCTGCTTCTAGATAGAGATTAGCCCGGTGAATGACATCCTCCATCCCGTTTACTGACTTCGCATCCGTTCTTGCGATGACGAGAAGTGTAGGTGCCGCTTGTTTGATCGCTTTGATTTTCGCCATCATGTCTTCTACAGAAACGAGTGATTTTCCGTTTAAATGTCCGCATTTCTTCGGCATTTGCTGATCTTCAATTTGAACAGCCGCTACCTTGCTCTCCACCATTTCTTTTGCTGCCCTGGCTGCATTTAATACCCCGCCATAGCCAGTATCCATATCAACTAAAAGAGGCAGCTGAGAAGCTCGAATGATTTCCTTTGCCTTTTCCGCCATTTCAGTGGAATGAATCATACCAAGGTCAGGAAGCCCTTTGCTTGCGCAAAAAGCGGCACCCGATAAATAAAGCCCTTGAAATCCCATTTTCCTCGCATAGAGCGCAGACATTCCATCGTGAACGCCTGGAATTTGAAATAAAGCGGATTTGTGCATTTGCTCTTTAAAAGCTGCGGCTAAGTCAGCTTGACTTACTTCATCATTTACGATCCACACACTAGCTCCCCCTTATATGACAAATAAGTCCATAAATGCTGGTACTGTCGTTGTTTTTAATTGATTGGGATTTTGGCAAAGTGAAACAATTTGATCGACTTGTTTTTGTGGAAATCTCGTTTTCAAATGATATACCCATTTCTTTTCAAGCAGCGGGATCCCTTCCTGCCTTCTTCTGCGATGACCAAGCGGATATTCAATTTCGATTCGATCTGTCATCGTTCCGTCTTTAAAGAAGATTTGAACACAGTTTGCAATTGATCTCTTTTTCGGATCTAAATAGTCTTCTGTATACCGTTTATCTTCTTTCACGATCATTTGATCACGCAAACGGTCAATGAGCGGATTCTGCGCCGTTTCTTCTTCATAATGATCAGCGGTCAGCTCACCATAGATTAACCCAATGGCCGTAATATACTGCAAGCAATGGTCACGGTCTGCCGGGTTGTAAAGCGGTCCTTTTTTATCAATAATTCGAATGGCTGATTCATGTGTCGTAATCTCAATTCTGTCAATCTCATCTAAACGGTCTTTTACCGCGTCATGTAGAATGACAGCGGCCTCAGCGGCAGTTTGCGCATGAAATTCTGCTGGATAGGCAATTTTAAAGAGTACATTTTCGATCACATATGACCCGAGCGGCTGGGCAAGTGTGAGTGGTTTTCCTTTCATTAACACGTCTTCAAATCCCCACTTTTCTGCACTGAGGGGCGTTTGATAGCCCATTTCTCCTTTCAATGTCATCATCGCCAGTCTCACCGCACGGCTTGTGGCATCCCCTGCTGCCCACGATTTCCTTGATCCTGTGTTTGGGGCATGCCGGTACGTTCTAAGCGGTGAATTGTCCACAAATGCTTGTGATAATACATGCTGTACATCTTCTTTCGTTCCGCCAAGCATTGCACAAACGACTGCACTTGATGCCACCTTGACAAAAAGAACATGATCCAAGCCATTTCGATTCAAACAATTTTCTAAAGCAAGCACACCTTGTATTTCATGTGCCTTTACAATCGCATGCAGTACGTCATTCATCGTTAGCGGCTCTTCTCCGTTTGCAAGGCGTGTTCTGCTGATATAATCGCTTACAGCCAATATCCCGCCTAGGTTATCTGAGGGATGGCCCCACTCCTGTGCAAGCCACGTGTCATTATAATCTAACCAGCGAATCATACAGCCAATATCAAAAGCCGCTTGAACAGGATCTAACACAAATGAAGTGCCGGGCACTCTTGCTCCGTTAGGGACAACAGTTCCAGGTACGATGGGTCCAAGATGCTTCGTGCATTCTGGAAAGTTGAGCGCCAGCATTCCGCAGCCGAGTGTATCCATGAGTACATACCGAGCTGTTTCAATGGCCTCTTTGCTCGTAATTTCTCCATCCACGGCATAGGCTGCGATATCTTCTAATAGTTGATCTGTTTGATTGGCTACTGCTGTTTTATTCATCTTCATTCCCCCGTTTTCCCATCATCATTTGAGACTTTTAATCCTCTTGGTCCTAAATACCTTACTCTCGGTCTAAAAATCCGATTGTGTGAATGCTGCTCGATGACATGCGCTGCTAATCCGCTTGCTCTCGCAGCAAAAAAAATCGGTGTATAAAGTGAAATAGGAATACCGAGCACGTAATAAATAGGTGCTGCGTAATAATCAAGGTTTGGATAGAGGTTTTTCTTTTCTTTCATGTATGCCTCGCCTGCGACGCACATGTCATAAAGCGTCGTGTCTCCTTTTGATTCGGTAAGCGTTTTCAACGATCGTTTTAAAAGTGCCGCTCTTGGGTCCATTTTTCTCATGTATACCCGGTGTCCAAAGCCCATCATTTTTTCTTTTGCGGCTAATTTACGTTCGATGAGCGCAAGGAAACCTTCTGTTGTTTTGCCTTCGAGCAGCATGTGCATGACTGCTTCGTTTGCGCCTCCGTGTAAGTCACCTTTTAATGAAGAAATCGCTCCAGTAAAAGCACCATACATGTCAGAATGAGTAGATGCAATGACTCTTGCTGCAAATGTTGAATTCGGCAGCTCATGCTCACTATAAAGCGTGAGCGTTTGGTCAAATGCTTTGATTTCGTCTTGTGCCGGAGTGCGGCCTGTTAACATCGCTAGAAAGTTTTCAGTGTAGGATGTGGTCTGGTCTGGAGTAGGTGTGGTGTCTTGTGTGAGAATATGATAGCTTCCCGCAACAATCGCTGGCAGCTGGCCAAGTAATCGAACGGCACGCGCTTGTTGGCATGCTTCTGATCGATCATTCAGTTGTTCATCGTACCCTGCAAGAGCAGATAAACACGTTCTCATGGCATCCATTGGGTGAGTGGTTTTTGGCAGTTTTGTCAAAATGGTTTGAATGGTTGGATGTAAGCTTGTTTGTGAGGAAATATCTTGCTGAAATTGGTGATATTCCATTGCATCTGGTAATCTTCCATAAATGAGCAGATAGGCTGTTTCTAAGTACGTCTTGCTTTGTGCCAGCTCGATGAGGTCATAACCGCGAATCACAATTTCTTCTTGCTGGACATCTAGGAACGAAATTGACGTTTCGCTTGCCACAATGTCTTCAAGCCCCGGTTTGTACTGCAATTGTTCAGTCATCATATAACCCCCGTTTCGTTCAATTGTGTTCTCCAAACGAGCAAACGGCCAGACATGATGTGATTCTATAGGTGGGAAGATACCGTGCAAGTCGGATACCCAATTCCCATTTTATCCAAAGCACTTCATCTTGTAAATAAAAGAACGTATGTCCAGATGGACATACGTTAGCTGTAGTATGGAGAAATCATAATATATACGATGACACCTGTTAGACTGACATAGAGCCAAAGAGGCATGGTCCATCTGGCAATTTTACGATGACGTTCGACTTGCATTTGTGCGCCTCTAAAGAGAGTGATCAGTGCAAGCGGTACAATGACGGCAGATAAGACGATATGTGTGATGAGAATAAAGAAGTAAATCGGACGAATGATTCCTTCTCCCCCGAAGTGTGTATCAGCTGCCATTGAATGATACGTCACATACGAAATTAAAAAGACAAGTGTGGTTGAAAAAGCCGCAAAGATAAATCGTCTATGGGCTTTAATGTTCTTTTGTTTAATCATAATGAGCGCTGAAAGTAAAAAGATAAACGTAAAACTGTTCATCACGGCATTCAGTAACGGCAGAAATGTAATATCCAGATGACTAAATTTATCTGTTTTTGGCATGAAAAATAATAAAGCAATTAAGCCGTTTATGGCAATTGTTAAAAAGACAACAATGCCGGTGAAATTTTTCGGTTTTTGATTCTGTTCGTTCATGTTTGAAAACCTCTCTTTATTAGTTCCGACTAAGAGTATGTTATTTAACTTTCTCTCTAAAGTCAATGAATTCGCTGTCTTCGTCGAATTTTAGACAAACTTGCCGATTGCCTGCCTTCTAGCGGCTTGAAAGATCCACACACTTCCTTTAGAATGGGAATTTGTGTGGTTTTTATCAACTCTTCTATGAAAGGAGCAATAGACTTGTCAATCTTACAGGAAACAACAAAAGATGTGAAGACATTAGAGCAAGAATTACAGCAGTTGCAGTTCCAAATGTATCGAATGCAAGAAAATATAAAAGATATTTCAAAAAAAGCAAAGATTATTGGCATTGATCAAGCGAAGGAAGATGAATGGATGATCGTCTCTGCAATTGAGAATGCAGATACGTGCAAAATCATGTTAAGCGATTGTGAAAAAGCTTTTCGCGGACAATCTGATTTTTCCTTGATCGCGGAATATCCTGAAGAAGGAAAGATTCACATTGCCGATATTAAAGGCCCGCCTGATAATGGCTATGGATCCATCTGTATGAAGCATTTAAAAGAAATCGCAAGAGAGCAAAACATTCCAGTCATTACTGGGGATCTCGTCAAAAGAGATTGGAACCATGTGGACCGCCTGATTCATTTTTATGAAAAACACCATTTTGATGTCCAAATTAATTGGAAAGAGCAAAGCGGAGAAATTTATTGGGTGGACAGCTAACGACACAAAAACCAGCGTTGAGATGGGCTTATACGCTGGTTTTTGTCGAAAATGCGAATTTTTCAGAAAAATATGTGTATTTCCGGCCAAAAAAAGGTATAATAAAAGCATCAGGCCGCCACCTGATGCTTTCTTCCAAAAACAATAGACTACTAGTTAAGTACTTTCACTTTGACTGATTTTACGCCCCAATTTTTAGCTTGGGATTTGCTTGGTACGTGTACATCAATTTTGTTACCTTTAATTGCGCCGCCAGTATCTGCTGCGATGGCTTCACCGTAGCCTTCAACATAAACCTTACTTCCTAATGGAATGACATTAGGATCTACTGCGATTACTTTTGCATTTGGGTTTTTGTTTAAGTTTACCCCTGTTGCAGTGATACCTGAGATGCCACCATCATTTGCTGTATAAGCCGTAGCCGTTACAGTCATTTCTTTTTGAACACTTTGACTAGCAGAAGATGATTCTGCTTTAGCTGTTTCCTTTTTAGGAGCAGCTTTTTTCGTTGTTTGCTCTTTTTGGACAGGTGCCTGTTTTTGAACAGGTTCTGAGCTTACCGGAGCTGAGCTTTGACCAGCAACACTTAATGTTGAACCAATCATAATTATATCTGAGTTTAAGTTATTCCAAGACTTAATATCGCTAATTGACACATTGAATTTTTGAGCGATTTTCCAGAGGCTGTCCCCCTTCTGGACTTTGTACTGCTCCTGAGTTTTCTCTTTTGAAGAGATTGTCAATTTATCTCCTACATAGATCATGTCTGTAGATAAATTGTTCCAACCCTTTAGGTCCTTTAGAGACACATCATTTTTTTGAGAGATTCCCCAAAGTGTATCACCTTTCTGTACAGTGATTTCCTTTGCAGAAGCTTGCTGTGCTCCTAATGCTGTTGTTGAGATTGCTGCAACAGCAACCAAGGACATAATAGTCTTCTTCATAAAGTAAATCCTCCCTTGTTAGCTTTTTATGGCGGCTAACGAGTGCTATCGTAACATATGTAAATGTCATTTCAATAACAAAACGATATGTTTTAGATTACAGTTCCTTTACATGAAACATCTCTCTCCATTGGTAAATCAGCCCACTAAATGGCTCAATTCCGCACCATATCAAGGTTTTGTAGGGATGGAAATCATCATGATGAAAACGCGTCCAAGTGAAACGAAAAAAATTTATTTTCCTTCTTCAAACTCTTTATTTTTTCTCTTTTTCTATAAATAAACGAATTTCTTCTAAAAAAACATCTCCATATTTCTCTCTTTTTTGTGCACCGACACCCTTAATATTTAAAAGTTCTTCTTCTGTTTTAGGCTCTACTGCTGACATTTCTTTCAATGTTTGATCAGAAAAGACAACAAATGGCGGAACGCCCTGCTCTCTTGCCAACTTCATTCTGACCATTCTTAACTGCTCAAATAATGCATCATTTTCTTGAATAGCCTCTGCCTTTATCGCCTGCTTTTTATAGACGGTCTCCTGCCCCACTAGCACTTTCTTTCCTTTTTGTGTCACTTTTAGTGTTGGAAAAGCTCCTTCAGACATGTGTAAATACTCTTCTGTAATTAAAAATTCAATGAAATCACTGATATGTTGGGCTGAATGCTGTTTCATTAAAGCATAAGTAGGGAGCCGGTCGAAACCAAAATCAAGCACTTTTTTGTTTTTAGAGCCGGCTAATACTTGAGCTATCATCATTTTTCCAAATCGTTCGTTCATTCTAACGGTACACGACAAAACCATTTGTGCTTCTCTCGTGACGTCTTCACGCTCTCTCTCGTCTAGACAGTTGCTACATTTTTGACAAGGGGCACTTGATGATTGGTCAAAGTAATCCATCACAAATTGCTGAAGGCACTGTTCCGTATGACAGTAGTCTACCATTTGTCTCAACTTGAGCAATTCATGCTGATACCGCAATTCATCTTCTGTTGATTGTTCAATGAGAAAGCGCTGCACGCGTACGCCTTGCGGTGAAAACAGCAAAATGCATTCACTTTCAAGCCCGTCTCTCCCGGCACGTCCTGCTTCTTGGTAGTAACTTTCAATATCTCTTGGAATTTGATGATGAATGACAAAACGTACATTAGACTTATTAATCCCCATACCAAATGCAGATGTAGCTACCATTACTTGAATATCATCATTTAAAAAAAGATTTTGCTGTTCTTCTCTGACTTCATCATCTAATCCTCCGTGATAAACACCCGCTTTGATCTTTTGCTTTTTTAGACGATGATAAATTTGATCTGCTTCTTTTCGTGTGGCTGTATAGATAATGCCTGACTCAAGACTGTTTTTCTTCATATATTGTGTGATGAATTGGTCGCTGTTTTGCCCTTTCACCACTTGAAAAGACAAATTTTCTCTAGCAAAACCAGTAAAGATTGTTTCTTCTTCGTCCATGCCAAGCTGCTCACATATATCCTGTTGGACTTTCTTTGTAGCAGTGGCTGTTAATGCTACAATAACAGGCCTTTTTGAAAGCTTGTTTACACATTCTTGTATAAAGCGATAGCTCGGTCTAAAATCATGTCCCCACTCAGATATACAGTGCGCTTCATCTATAGCCATTAAAGGAATCGTCAATCGATCAAGCAGCTGAAAAAAACGTTCATTTTGTAAGCGTTCAGGGGTGATATAAAGCAAATCATACTCCCCCTGTTCACATTTTTTCAGCCTTGTATTCATTTCACCTGCTGAAAGTGTACTATTTAAAAAGGACGATCGTATTCCCATCTCATTTAATGCATCAACCTGATCTTTCATTAAAGAAATAAGCGGAGATACAACGATTGTCGTTCCTTCCATCATAAGGGCAGGAATCTGGTAGCAAACCGATTTCCCTCCGCCTGTCGGCATAATGCAGACCGTATCCTTCCGTTTATTCACAATCGATTCAATGGCTTGTTTTTGTCCTTGTCTAAAAGCATCAAAGCCATAATATTGTTTAAGAAGTGCTTCTGCTTGTTGTAACATCCAATTCCCTCTCCGTCGTTTGTTTTGTCTATTTTAACATACATTTGTCCATCTACATTTGGTCTGTTCAAAATCGTATTTTGGACAAAATAAAAAGCCATTTTCCAAAAATGGAAAATGGCTTGAATCATCCTAGGAAAAGCTGCGGATGCCGTAATCTAAGTAAGAAAGTTTTAAACCACCACTCCTCAAAGTGGGTGTTTGCAGAAACGTTCCTGTCTTCCTCTCGAAGGAGGCGTGACATTCCGGCTTCAATATAAAACTCCCTATTACAGCTTAAAGGTTAAAACTTAATTAACATTACGCGCATCGCAGCCTTTAAACTATACTACACGAAAGTTTATTAAATTTCAAGATATGTTTTTTCTAAAAAAATACTCATGTATACAAGATATTTGTCCATGTAGACGGGGAAAAACATTATGTTGAGAAAACATAAATTCCTCTCATCATGTTATTTTTCCTCATCTACATCAACATCTTGCTCTTCTTCTAGCCTTTCATACGTATCTGAATGCATTTGATCCATCGTTTCTCTATTTGTTAAATCACGCATTTGCTCAGAGAACGAACGGTCAAATTCATTTGGATCTTGATTGGTTTCTTCATTTTTCTTTGCATCAATTGAATAACGAGTATAGGGTACTGCTTTCAAACGTTCATATGGGATGTCTTTTCCTGTTTTTTCACAAATTCCATATGTTCCGTCTTCCATCCGCTTAAGCGCTGCATCAATTTCACCTTCGAGCTGATCATCGACTTGATCTAGCGTCTGTTCGGTCATGCGGTCTAAATAGATGCTTCCGTGATCTGCGATATGGTTTCCAACACCATTTGAAATCTCATTCGATTCGGCCAGCATGGATTCTTCTTTCTTTTTTGATCCTTTCACATCTTCTTTTAATTGAATAAGTCTTTCATATAAATCAGCTTTTTGCTCTTTCGTTAAGCTCACGGTCAATCACTCCTTTCTTTTTACCTTCCCGCTCCATGCGAAATGAAAACATCAAAAAAGCCGCCGCCTCTTTGGCAGCAGCTTTCTTCATTTAAAGATTGCGAAGTGCTTCTTCTACTGGTGTATCACCTTTGATTAAGTCAAAGGCTTTATTTTTCACATTGGATTCCGTTAAGCTTTCCACTAAGACAGTGGCTACATCTTCTCTGGAAATCTCAATGTCACGATCGTCTGGAATATGAGCCGCCGCTTCTATTTTCCCTGTCTTCTCCTCATGCAGCAGTGCTCCTGGCCGCACAATGGTGTAAGAAAGACCAGACTGTTTTAAATGTTCATCGGCTTTTCTTTTCGCTTCATAATAAATCTCCATACTGCCTTGTCCTTTTCCTTGATGAGGATCGTCGGCATTATAAGAACTCAGCATCACAAAATGCTGAATATTTTCTTTTTTGGCTGTATCAACGAGGCGTTTTGCCCCCTCTTGATCAACAGCGATGGTTTTATCTGCACCTGTTTTTGAGCCTGAACCAGCTGCAAAGATGACAGCTTCTGCTTGCTTCACAGCATCTGTCACATCCTTTTCAAGATCACCGATGACAGGCGCTGCACCAAGTTCTTTTAGCGCATCTGCTTGTTTTTCATCTCGAATGAGAGCAAGCGGCTCATGTCCTTTTTCTTTTAAATATCGAATGACAAGTCTCCCTGTATGTCCGTTTGCTCCAGCAACTAATACTTTCATTGTTCATTCTCCTTTCTGTATCTGTTTCATCTTTATCCTTTTTTGTTGTGATTCAAACACATGAATAGAAAAAAGCCTTCCCCACTGTAGTGGGAAAAGCTCAAGAGATGTGCGATAGATAAAAATAAGAACAAAGAATGAGAAAAGTGCATGTGATCTATGTAATCGCATCGTTGATCAGCAAAGATGTTTTGTTAAAATGGCCTGCACGTCACTCAAATCTGTATCTTTAGAAAAATCGAGTTCAAATACTTTTGAGCTTGTAACAAGCAGCATACCAGTGTCCTGATCAAACACGCCAGCTTCTTGAATGGCAAAACTTTCAATTGATCGATACGGCAAGGAGACCCTGACTTTCTTTTTAGAAAATACGCGGTTATCGCCAAAGATCAGTCGTTTATTGGTGAAACAAATTTGGTCGTGACGCAGTCTGTAAACAGCCTCAATTCTTTCTCCTTCAATTAATAAGGATTCGAATTTTTTATGATCATTTTGTTTACTGACAGAAAAAATACCCACGTAAACCCCCTCTTCCTGCATCAAATTCCTTTATGACAAAACGGCCACACGGCTCTGTGGGTACGTTTTATTCTCACTTATAGAATACGCTATAAATCGTCGTTATTCCATTACGAATAGATTAAATTTCATTTAACTTTTTCTTTTTGATCCGATGCTCTTTCCTCTACTTATTTAGACTGTTAAAGCAGGAAAAAAGTTTCAGTTTTTTCAAGAAATCATTCGTTATGAGACCATAAAAAAAACAGTGATTATGTAAAACCACTGTTTTAAATGACTATTCATCTTTCGGGGTATCAATCGTTCCTTCGGCATACACATCAGAAATTTGCTCAAGTGTAATCGCCATATCAGCATCTTCATTGTCATGCCAAGCATTTTGATGTTTCTGCTCTTCTTGCTGCTGCTTTTTCATTATCATCACCCTTTACTGTTTTTCTTAGTATGAGTGATGACCCTCAAAATCATTCAGCAGAATTGTCTTCGAAATACTCTTTGTAATACCCGCCTACTTTACCCGTATTATCAACGACAAAGAGAAATTCCTCTGTTTCATTTTTCACATCATATGTGTGTCCAACCGTTAATGCCCGGTCAACCATATATTTTTTCGCATTTGTATGTACACATTTTACTTGTTTTACCGTTTCAGCCGTTTGCCAGTTTTGATGGATCATGATTTAAAAACTCCTTTTTTCATCTATACATTTATTGTAGCCAATTTTTCGTGAAATGCAATGAGTGTTATCGATTGCTTTCAAAGATGTCGTGTAATATGATAAATGTATACGTTTACATATGTGTGCGTATAAAAATTGCTTCATGTCCACTTTTTCCACCTAGAACTCGCAGAACAACCCATATCTTTAAGGAGGTTTGTTTATTTATGAGCTCTACAACACTTCAAATCAGTTCAAAACTCGAATCTTTTCTCCAAGGGACGAAAAAACTCTACATTAACGGTCAGTTTGTCACAAGTCATGATAACAAAACATTCTCTACGCCTAACCCTGCCACAGGAGAAACCCTTATTGATGTATATGAAGCAGGTGCAGCCGACATTGATGAGGCAGTAAAAGCTGCTAAAAAGGCGTTCCATGGACCTTGGCGTTCTATGTCTGCAGCCGAACGTGCCCGCTTGATGTTTAAGCTGGCAGATTTAATGGAAGAACACCAAGAAGAACTAGCTCAGCTGGAAACACTTGATAATGGAAAACCAATTAATGAAACAACCAATGCGGATATCCCTCTTGCCATTGAGCACATGCGCTATTATGCAGGGTGGACCACAAAAATGACTGGACAAACCCTTCCTGTCAGCCAGGGATATTTTAATTATACTCGCCATGAGCCTGTTGGCGTTGTGGGACAAATCATTCCTTGGAACTTCCCGCTGCTCATGGCCATGTGGAAAATGGGTGCTGCACTAGCAACAGGCTGCACCATCGTTTTAAAACCAGCCGAACAAACACCGCTATCTGCTTTATATTTAGCTGAATTAGTGGATAAAGCCGGATTCCCAGAAGGCGTGATTAACATCGTTCCTGGATTTGGTGAAACAGCCGGTGAAGCATTAACCGATCACCCTGATGTCAATAAGCTGGCTTTCACTGGATCAACAAGTGTTGGGAAATTGATCATGGAGAAAGCAGCCAAATCCATCAAGCGTGTTACTTTAGAGCTTGGCGGAAAATCGCCGAATATTATTTTACCAGACGCCGATTTAAAGAAAGCCATTCCAGGTGCATTAAACGGCGTGATGTTTAACCAAGGTCAAGTGTGCTGTGCAGGATCGAGGGTCTTTGTGCACCGGAGCCAATATGATGAAGTCGTCGATCAAATGGCTAAATATGCGACATCATTAAAACAAGGAGCTGGTCTTCATCATGATACCCAGATCGGGCCTCTAGTGAGTAAAGAGCAGCATGAACGTGTGTTAGGTTATATCGAAAAAGGGAAGTCAGAAGGTGCAACAGCCGTAGTCGGTGGTGACTGCCCTTATGAAGCAGGCTATTTCGTCTCCCCTACTGTCTTTAGAGATGTAGAAGATGAAATGACAATCGCAAAAGAAGAGATTTTCGGCCCAGTTCTATCTGCGATTCCTTACGATTCCATTGATGAAGTGGTCGAACGGGCCAATCAATCTGACTATGGGTTAGCGGCAGGACTTTGGACAGAAAACTTAAAGCATGCCCACGATATCGCTGCACGCCTAGAAGCAGGAACCATTTGGGTCAACTGCTATAATGTCTTTGATGCCGCCTCCCCGTTTGGCGGATATAAACAGTCAGGCCTTGGCAGAGAAATGGGATCATATGCCCTAAACAACTATACAGAAGTCAAAAGCGTGTGGATTAATCTGCAAGACTAATCATTTAAGAAAGCCGATGACGATGTCATCGGCTCAGATTGTTGACAAAGGGCTAAAATGAACTTGATTTTAGCCTTTTGTCTTTTTTTCAGCGTGATAGAAAACCTTTGCAGTCTAGGAAGGACGAGTACTGGAGCGGAGCGAATTTGACATTCGTGAGCACCGGAACGCAGGACTGACAAAGAATGCGAGGGTTTGTCTACACGCTGAGCCGGTGACGATGTCATCGGCTTTTTTTGAGCTGTCATGTGACAGGCCGACTCCTGAATATAGTGATAAAGGAAAGGAGCATGGCCGAATGCAAGATTTTAAAACGAGAGTCAACGAATATATCGATGAACTGCACATGCAGGTAGGACGCAGACAAAGAGAAGATGGCGCATTTATTTTCTGCTTTGAAGGACCTATGATGACAAATGCTTTTTTCATTATACTGTTAAAAGCCGTTGGTGACCCCGATCAGCAATTGATCCATCAATTGGCCGAAGCAATACATGCCAAACAAAATGAAGATGGTTCCTTTTCTTTGTATCATGACCAGTCAGGACATCTCACAGCTACAGTACAAGGTTATTGCGGAATGCTCGCATCTGGCAGATTTCAAAAAGACGAGCCCCATATGGAAAAAGCAGCACAATATATTCGCTCAAAAGGTGGCCTAAAGAACGTTCATTTTATGACAAAGTGGATGCTTGCCGTAAATGGCATGCACCCTTGGCCCTACTTCTATGCACCTCTTTCCTTTTTACTCATCCCTACGTCTTTTCCGCTACACTTCTACCACCTTAGTGCCTATGCAAGGATTCATTTTGTACCCATGATGATCGCACTGAACAAACGGTATACCTCTCATGCTGCGTTTCCATCATTAGCCCATCTTGATGAAAACATGTCTAAAAATCCATTTGACTGGTTTATGGCAAGAGAAGAACGTTCGACTGATGACTTCCTCATGTATATGCGGTCATATACAGCCCTCGACAGCCGGCTCGACTTTTTCGGATATGAAGCGGCAAAGCGATACATGTTTGACCGTCTTGAAAAAGATGGGACGCTGTACAGTTACTTAAGTGCAACCATCTTTATGGTCTATGCCCTCATGAGCCTTGGGTACTCCCCTGGACATCATCTCATCCAAAAAGCAGTCAGAGGTATGAAAAAGCTCGTCACCTCCTGTCAAGGCAAGATATATGCTGAGAATTCCACCTCGACTGTGTGGGATACAGCGCTTGTCAGTTACGCTTCTCAAAGAGCAGGAAGAAAACGAGAAGATCCCATGATCATGAATTCCTTCACCTATTTGATAGACCGGCAGCAAATGAAGAAAGCGGATTGGGCAGTTCATAACCGTCATGCTGCTCCCGGGGGCTTTGGTTTCTCACATATCAATACGAATAATCCTGATTGTGATGACACGCAAATTGTGTTAAAAGCGCTCCCAAAGGAATACGCTCCACTTCAGTGGAAACGAGGATATGACTGGCTTCTCTCCATGCAAAACCGTGATGGCGGCTTTTCTGCTTTTGAAAAAAATCAAGATCACTTTCTGCTTCGTCACCTTCCGCTTGAATCTGCGGAGGATGCGGCGATTGATCCGTCAACTCCTGATATTACTGGTCGTGTACTCCATTTGATTGGTTTAGAAGAAAAAGATACTGCTTCACCCACGATTCTCAGGCAAAAAGATCGATGTGTAAAATGGCTCATTGACCACCAGGAGAAAAACGGATCATGGTTTGGCAGATGGGGTGTTTGTTATATTTATGGAACTTGGGCAGCGTTAACAGGACTGAAAGCGGCTGGCATTCCCTCCTCACACCCTGCTGTGCAAAAAGCGTGCCGTTTCCTAAAGCAGATTCAGCTTGAAGATGGCAGTTTCGGAGAATCGTGTAAAAGTGCAGAACTGAAAACCTATGTCCCGCTTCCCTTTGGCACAGTGGTTCAAACCGCATGGGCGACAGAGGCGCTCCTCCAATATGAGAAAGCAAATAACGCAGCCATTTTGAAAGCTGTCTACTTTTTAGTGAACCATCACCATACTGAAGAAGCCATGTACTATCCGGTCGGCATTGGACTGCCAAAACAATTTTACATCACCTATCATAGCTACCCATTTGTGTTTCCGATGATGGCTTGTTCTACATTTTTAGAGGAAATGAGGCGTATACATGAATAAAGAAGAATATCGCTCACAGCTCAAAGAGTGGCTCAGCACGATTCAACATGTGTGGCAAGATGATAATATCCATCGAAAAGTGGAACATTTACGACTCAAAATGGAGGATGATGATTCCAGTGAACAAGAATGGTACGAACTAGCCGAAAGGATTGCAGAAGACATGCAGCATCCACACGAAGAAGTGCGCGATGTAGCAGCTGGAAATCATCAGTTACCACCACTGCCTTATCGGTATGACGCGCTCGAACCTTATATTTCAAAAGAAATTATGTACTTGCACCATCAAAAGCATCATCAAACTTATGTTGATGGTCTAAATCAAGCTGAACTTGCGCTAAAAAAAGCAAGAAGAACCAACGACTTTACCATGATCAAGCATTGGGAACGTGAGCTTGCCTTTCATGGGGCAGGACATTATTTACATTGTATCTTTTGGTTTTCCATGAGTCCTTCAGGGAAAAGAAAACCTACTGGTCAAATGCTTCGTCTCATTGATCAATCATTTGGCAGCTATGAGGCGTTCAAGTCACATTTTTCAGCTGCTGCCAAACAAGTAGAAGGTGTCGGATGGGCGATCCTTGTATGGTCTCCGCGATCTCAGCGTTTAGACATTTTACAAGCAGAGCGCCATCAGTTCCTCTCGCAATGGGACGTCATCCCCCTTCTTGCTCTTGATGTGTGGGAGCATGCCTATTACCTCCAATATCGAAATGAAAAGGCGCAATATGTAGACCGGTGGTGGAATGTCGTTGACTGGCGTGAGCCAGAAGCAAGACTAAAACAGGCTCAACAAGTGAAATGGACACCTTTTTGATCGCATACTCCACATAGTTCATTTACTATGTGGGTTTTTATTAGTTTACATAATAATATTATAAGCACCTGATGCAAAATCATAGGTTGTTTTTTCAGAAAATTCATTTAAAATAGAAAAGATATGAAAAGAAAGAGAGTTGAAAGATAGTATGAACATCCTTTTACGCATTAGTCATTTTGCAGGAAGAACATTTGCCATCTGGGTCATTGTCTTTGCTTGTTTAGGCTTTGCTTTTCCGGCGGCATTTTCTTTGATTGGACCTTATATCCCTTTTTTACTTGGCATTATTATGTTTGGCATGGGGCTGACGCTGTCTTCTGAAGATTTTAAAGAGCTTTTTAGAAAGCCTCTTTATGTATTGATCGGGGTTTTAGCGCAGTATACACTGATGCCACTCATTGCATTTTTATTGGCCTATGGATTACATTTGCCTTCTGAAATCGCTGTTGGTGTCATTCTCGTTGGCTGCTGTCCAGGCGGGACTGCATCCAATGTAATGACCTTTTTGGCGAAAGGAAATACGGCCTTATCCGTTGCCGTGACAACGATCTCGACCCTACTTGCTCCCATTTTGACCCCTGTTTTTATTTATATCTTTGCAAAATCTTGGTTATCTGTATCACCGGGTGCTTTGTTTTTGTCGATTGTCCAAGTTGTCTTAATTCCGATTATTTTAGGTGTCATCGTCAAATTGTTTTTTAAAAAACAAGTGACATATGCTGTACAAGCACTCCCACTTGTATCTGTTGCTGGCATTGTCGCCATCATTGCAGCTGTTGTCAGCGCAAATAAAGAACAGATTCTGCAATCTGGACTGCTTATTTTTGCCGTTGTTGTTTTACATAATGCTCTTGGTCTATTATTGGGTTACCTCATTGCAAAATGGTGTAAGATGGACATTCCTTCTCAACGAGCGATTTCAATAGAAGTAGGGATGCAAAACTCTGGACTTGGCGCAGCTCTTGCAACAGCACATTTTTCTCCACTTGCCGCCGTCCCCAGTGCCATTTTTAGCGTATGGCATAATTTATCTGGCTCTTGGCTGGCAACATTTTGGTCAAAAAGAGGCTACCCAGAAAATAAAGACAAAAAAAGCTAGTACCTTCATCGGTACTAGCTTTTTCTTCTTTCGATTATCCTTCAAGCAATAGCTGTTCAGGATCTTCAAGTAGATTTTTAATCGTGACAAGGAACCCAACAGCTTCTTTACCATCGACAATACGGTGGTCGTATGAAAGAGCTAAATACATCATTGGACGGTTTTCAAAGCGTTCTTCATCAATTGCAACAGGACGAAGCTGAATTTTATGCATACCTAAAATTCCAACTTGAGGACTGTTTAAAATTGGTGTTGAAAGCAGAGAACCAAATGTTCCTCCGTTTGTGATCGTGAATGATCCACCTTGTAATTCATTGAGCGATAATTTGTTATCTCTTGCTTTTTTCGCAAGATGACCGATTTCTTTTTCAATTCCAGCAAATGATAGTCTGTCTGCATCACGGACAACTGGTACCACAAGCCCTTCATTGGCGGCTACAGCGATACCGATGTCATAGAATTTTTTAATGACAAGCTCATCACCTTGAATTTCTGCGTTGAGAAGTGGATATTTTTTAAGTGCTGCTACCACTGCTTTTGTGAAGAAGGACATGAAGCCCAGTTTCACATCGTTTTGTTCAAGGAAGGCATCTTTGCGACGCTTTCTTAGATCCATTACAGCTGTCATATCGACTTCATTAAATGTTGTCAGCATGGCTGCCGTTTGTTGAACTTCAACTAAACGTTTTGCAATGGTTTGTCTGCGGCGTGACATTTTTTCACGCTCAACTGGTTTCCCTGCTTGATCATTTTGCACCGCAGCATTTGCTTTTGGCGCGGCTTTCGGTGCACTTGCAGGAGCTTCATTCTTTTGGTAAGAAGCTACATCCTGCTTTCGTACCCTGCCCAGCGGATCTGCGGTTGGAATCTCAGATAAGTCTAACCCCTTCTCTCTTGCTAGTTTCCTAGCTGCTGGAGAAGCGATCGTTCTGCCATTACCAGATTTCGGCTCTTCTTTTGCTGCCTCTTCTTTTTGTTCAGCTGCTGGTTCTTCTTTCGAAGCTGGTGCAGAATCTTGCTCAGGTGCTGGAGCTGCGGACTCGCTTCCGCCAGCTTCACCTGCAGCAATCGTTCCGATGACTTCTCCAACTTGGACAGTGTCACCAGAATCTTTCAGTACTTCTTTTAGAACACCAGATTCTTCAGCTGTCAATTCGACATTGACTTTATCTGTTTCAAGTTCTAACAGGTATTCCCCCTGCTCAACATAATCGCCCGGCTGTTTTAGCCACTGAGCAATTGTTCCTTCCGAGATTGATTCCGCTAATTCAGGTACTTTAATTTCCGCCATTTTTCATTTCCCCCTTAGTTTTTGCGAGTCAAGCTATCAGATACAATTCGTTCTTGTTCTTTTTTATGAACAGTTGGATCACCCTCAGCCGTACTTGAACGTCTTCTGCGGCCGATGTAACGTACTTTTACTTTTTCAGATGCAATTTCACGTAAATATGGCTCAATATATCCCCAAGCGCCCATATTTTGCGGTTCTTCTTGCACCCATACGATTTCTTCTAAGTTCGTCAGTTTTGATAAAATGGCTTTAATATCTTTGGCCGGGAATGGATATAATTGTTCCACTCTCGCAATATGAAGCCAATCTTTTGAGTCTTCCATTTGAGTAAAACGATCACTAATATCGATCGATACCTTCCCGCTTGATAGCACAAGGCGTGTTACTTTTTCATGATCATGCACAAGGCCCGGCTGTTCAAGAACTGGACGGAATTGTCCATCTGTTAGTTCTTGGACTTCGGATAATGTGTTCGGGTTACGAAGCAGACTCTTCGGTGTCATGATGACAAGAGGACGAATCTCTTCACGAAGCAACATTTTCGCCTGTCTTCTAAGAATATGGAAGTATTGAGCTGCACTTGTCAGGTTCGCAACTGTCCAGTTATTCTCAGCAGCTGATTGCAAGAAACGCTCTGTTCTTCCACTAGAATGTTCTGGACCTTGTCCTTCATATCCATGTGGCAAGAGCATCACAAGCCCTGACTTTTGTCCCCACTTGGCGCGGCCTGCTGAAATAAATTGATCAAAATACACTTGAGCCGCATTTGCGAAGTCTCCAAATTGAGCTTCCCAAATCACTAATGTTTCAGGAGAATAGACATTATAACCATATTCAAACCCGATGACAGAACCTTCTGACAGTGGACTGTTATGGACTGTAAATGATGCATTTGCATCACTCAGTTCATGAAGAGCAATGAATTCATCTCCCGTTTGACTGTCGTGAAGAACAAGGTTTCTTTGAGCAAATGTGCCTCGCTCAGAATCCTGTCCGGTCATTCGAATCGGCGTACCGTCTTTTAATATAGATGCAAATGCCAGTGCTTCACCAAGTGACCATTCCACTTTGCGATCATCTGTAAACACTTTTGCACGTTTTTCAAGGATCCGCTTTAGCTTACCGAATACTTGGAAGTCTTTCGGCCAGCTAATTAATTCTTCATTCAGCTTTCTTAATACATCAAACTCTACAGATGTATCAACTGCAGGGAAGCCGTTAGATACAGGCTCTGGCAGTTCGATTTCTTGAATCGTATGTTCTTTCTTTGAAGGTACTTTTTTATAAGCTTCTTCAATTTTTGCCGTGACAGCCTGCTCAATTTCTTCTCTTTGTTCTTTTGACAGAAGGCCCTCAGTGACAAGCTTATCTGCGAAGATATTCTTGACCGTTTTGTGCTTTCTGACCGCATCGTACAGCATTGGCTGAGTAGTAGAAGGCTCATCCATTTCGTTATGGCCATATCTGCGGTAGCCAATCAAGTCAATTAAGAAATCCTTTTTAAACCGTTTACGGTATTCTACCGCCAGCTGAACAGCTGCTAAACAAGCTTCTGGATCGTCTGCATTGACGTGAACAATTGGAATCTCGAAACCTTTTGCAAGGTCACTAGCGTATTTCGTTGAACGAGATTCATTGCTTTCTGTGGTAAATCCAATCATATTGTTGGCAATGATATGGATCGTTCCCCCCACTTGATAGCCGACTAATTGACTTAAATTTAATGTTTCTGCGACAATTCCCTCTCCAGGAAATGCAGCATCCCCATGAATTAAGATGGCTAACGCTTTTTCAACGTCTTGAACTGGATAGCCTTTTTGAGTACGCGATTCTTGAGCAGCACGAGTGCTTCCTTCAATAATCGGATCAATAAATTCCAAGTGACTTGGGTTATTGGCAAGTGTGACTCTTGCACTCTTTGTATCTTCATCTTTGATTTGGCGGTCAGCACCGAGATGATATTTTACATCCCCTGTCCATCCGTAGCTGATGCCGATAGAGCCTTCTGATGGTACAAGCTCTTTATTAGGCGCATGCTGGAATTCTGAGAAAATGATCTCATATGGCTTTCCTAACACATGTGCTAATACATTTAAACGGCCTCTATGTGCCATTCCAATGTTAATATTTGAAGTCCCTTGTGTAACAGACTCGGATATAATTTCATCAAGTACTGGAACAAGTGCGTCTAATCCTTCTATAGAAAAACGCTTTTGTCCAACAAATGTTTTATGAAGGAACTGCTCAAATTGCTCGACTTCTGTTAATCTTTTGAGTACAGAAACTAGTTTATCTGCTGGTTTTTTCTTAAATAATTCACCAGACTCAATAGATTTAGAGAGCCAGTTGCGCTCTTCGAAGTCATGTACATGATCAAACTCAAATGAAATGGTACGCTTATACGTATTTCTCAAATGGTTAATGGCTTCTATGCCGTTTGAAATGTGTTTAGGTGCATCTGGACTAATAATTGATATTGGAATATTCTTAACGTCTTCTTCAGTTAAACCGTATTCCTTTAATGGAAACAGCTCTTGTAATTCCTTTTCTTTGCGAAGAGGATTGACGGAAGCATTTAAATGGCCATACGTTCTGATGTCTTCTGCCAGTTTAACGACTGATGCTATCTTTTGGATTTGTTCAGAAGTAACTACGCTATTTTCTTTTTTCCCAATTTCCTCCTTCATTTCACTCGGTGGTGCACCAAGTTCATCAAATATGCCTCTTATGTCTTCATCAACACTAGTAGGATCCTGGACATATTGATCGTAGAGCTCGAGCACGTAGCCGAGGTTCGGACCATGAAATTCTTCCCAACTCAACGGTTGTTTCACATCATTTTGAAACATTTTGAACACTACCCCCAACTTTGATCATCAAGTGATTGAACACTATCTCGATATAACTTCCAGAACACAATGACCAAATTTATGTAATAAAACGCTTCCAATCATATTCTACCACTGTTTCGGATTACTTTCTACATTCTTTGTTCAATTAAAGATAAAAAATTCAAAGAAAAACAAAAAATTTAAATCATTCCGAAAAATATTTTAAAGAAAGGGGCAAAACCTTATGCCCCAATGCTTTTATGCAGCAATTTCTTGAGTAATGGATATAGCACATCTGGCAATGTATCGACATCCGGTACAAAAATGCTGAACTTGCCATACATATCTTGGATCGTTTTCATCTGCGCCTCTTCAATCGGAGAATTGGATAAAAACACATTGATCACTTCAATTCCCTTTTTTCTCGCTTCGAGAACCGCTTCATGTGTATCCACGATCCCATTTTGTTCGTAGCTGAATGCAGCCGGCTCTCCGTCTGAGAAAACAATGAGGAACTTTTGCTCTTCTCTTCGTTTTAAAATCATTTTTGTCATTTGGCGAATCGCATAGCCGTCCCGGTTATCCTCTTCTGGCTCAAGTGACATAATGGATGGTCCTGCGTCAAATAAGGAATCTTTGAACGATACGACGGTGTTAAAGTAGTTCGGCTGACTTGTTTCAGTTGCGTCATTTGTATCTTCCCAGAACCCTACAATTTGATGAGGTACCTGCACTGATTTTAAAGCTTCATGAAACAGAACAATCCCTTTTTTTGTCTCATCCATCTTGTCAAACATACTTGCCGAACAGTCAACTAATAAAGTGAACACAGCATCAATTTGAGAAGATGGCGCTTGTTTTTTATAAAATAGTCGAGGATTGGACTCTGTAAAATAACGAATGAGCTTTTTACTGAGACGTCCTGCATGAAGATCTGTTTTTGGCCATGTTTTTTTATGCTCAAGTGTTTTTTGAATCATTTGTTTTAAGCGTTTCTGATAAGGCTCGATTGCCTTTGCGTGCTGCTTGTACACATCTATTTGCTCTGGTGAAGGAGGTTCTGGTGAAATGATGACTGGAAATGCATATTTGTTTTCTTTTCCATTCTCATGCGCATCTGCCCCGCTTTCTTCTCCTTCTGCCTCTTCTAGTGCTTCAAGCTTTGAATAGTCTTTTCGATGGGTTTGTTTGGCTGAACCTTGAACCGTTCCAAGCGCCTGATCTCCATCGTCACCTTCTCTTGCCGCATCTTTACCGAGATCGCTTTTACCACCGTGTTCTAAATCAAATTGAAGGAAACTTTTAGATGGTGCTTCCGTTTCTCTATGCCATACTTCCATATATTCATTATGGATGTCTTCATCCCCCTCTTTTTCCCGATCGACTTTTATATCCTCACTTAACTTAGGCTTTCTTTTGAGGTCATGGAAAAGCGGTTCTTTTGCCGCTTTTTCATAGTCCAATTCTGGGAAGAAAAAGTATGTGTTCAGCATATCCTTTTCAAGGAGCTCATCGAAGCCTTCTGTCAATTCCTTCACAATGATGGCGATATCAGATGTCGAGCGTGCGTCATATACACGTTCAAGACTTGACTCAATAAACGGAATCATTGGATCTATCCGCTCATGAAGGGGTGGAATTTCTTCAAGCGGAGATTCGGCTGTCAGCTTCACGTATATCGCACAAAAGAGTGCGTCTGTTAAAATACTGCGCTCTTGGTTAATCGTTAATTGTGTTTTAAAGTGACGTCTGTAAAGCTCTTTTCTCCGTTTAAATACCTTTTTTGTTCCTGGGCGGTCACGTTTAATCCGCTCTTCAATCCGGATATCTTCAAACAGCATAAACAATTGTTTGCACACATCAGGAATGGATAATGTGTGGGCATAGCGAATGATGTCTTCAAATACTGTAAGATCGCTATACACTGTCCCTACTGCTCGCAGAAACACATCACTTTTTAGGCCTGCTATCATATCCTCTTGATGACGATCATCCCAAAAATGGCTGATGAAAATTTTCTTTTCAAACGGTTCATAGTACGATTGAACACCGTATTCAAGCTCCACATCATCACTTTTGGCAAGTGTTTTGGCTAAATCCGTTAATTCCATAAATAGAAATGAATCGATTCTGCTGTCATTAAATTTGATGAATTTCAAAAGTCAGAACCTCACTCGAATAATGTTTGAGCGATATTTCTTACCGCTGCTTTTTCCCGGTCATCTTCTAGCTTCTCTACAATTCCTCGTTCAATTGCACGAAGCGGCGGGATATATTGCGCAAGATCACATGTATCTAACAGTGCGCGAATGGATGCGGCTTCTTCACTGACCTGTCCATTGTGTGCTTGGACGATGAGATCTGATGAGAGCTGTACGAATTGATCGATTAACCGCTCATCCTTTAATACGGATTGAGTGTGCAGTACTTCTTTTAAAATGCCACCGCCAATGTAAGGAACTTCAATGACGACAAAACGGTTTTTCAGTGCTTCATTGAGCGGCACTGTCCCCACATATCCCTCATTGATTGCTGCAATCACGCCAAAACCTTCTTCTGCTCTAACGACTTCACCTGTAAATGGGTTTGTCATCATTTTTCTGTAATCAAGCACACCGTTTAAAATAGGCAGTGTTTCTGGTTTTGCCATGTTGATTTCATCAATATATAAAAGGTGTCCTTTTTTCATTGCTTTTGTAACGGGTCCTTCAATGAATTCTATAGAAGCAACTTGTCCATCATTATGGATGGTTTTATAGCCAATAAGACTTTCTGCATCAAGGTCAACTGAGCAGTTTACACTGTGCATCGGCTGTTGAAAGAACGCAGATAAAGTTTCTGCTAGTTTAGTTTTACCTGAGCCCGTCGGTCCTTTTAACAGAACATTCTTTCCTAGGGCAAGTGCAATCATGGCATCTTGAATAATAGACGTATCTTGTGATTCATAGCCGCCTGTTCCGATAAGCGGACGAAATTCTTCTTCGAGAACTTTTCCTTTTGCTTCGATCATTGCTTGAATTTCTTCTGGGAGTGATGGTTGGTTAAACATATATGATTAATTCCTCTCTTCGATCATTTTCCTCACCAAGTATACTAAAAAAACCTTTATGCACTCAATACATAAAGGTTCGTCTTCTGTTATTTTACCATTTCTTTTGTGATGGCTCCGCAAGCAATGCGTTTCCCTGAGTTGCCAGAAGGGTTGCTTAAGTAATCATCTGCTTCTGCATGGATGATAAAACTTCGCCCGTTTTGATCGATTAATTGATTTGGGCCTCCCTTTAACGTCACATCTGGTACATTCACGACAACATCAATTTGTCCATCTGCCCCTACCTCTAAATTAGGCATATCTCCAGCATGATGCCCTTTTGGGTTGTCGAAGCCATGCTCTCTATGGGTCGGATTAAAATGTGCACCTGCTGTTTCAAAATCTGGCGTTTCACATATTCCTGTTTCATGAATATGAAAGCCGTGCGGACCTGGTGGCAGTCCTTTCGCTTTCACATGCAGATCCAGCCCATTTTCTGAGGACTCTCTTATTTCAATGCTCCCTATTTTTTGCCCGCTTTCGTTTATGAGTGACGTTGTGACTGGTGCTTGTTTAGGTGCGGCAACTTCTCTTGTTTCTTCTGTCGTTTCTTTTTTCGGCGGTGCATGACATGCTGATGCGGTAAAGATCAAACATATCATGATCATCCACACTGACTTTTTCATTTATGACTGCCCCCTTTTGATATCAGTATGGACAATCACAGCAACGGGCAAACAAAAAAAGCCGAAAATCGGCTTTTTTAGAAGAAACGTTTTGCGCCTAGGTAGGCTTTTTTCCAATAAGGATTGCTTAAGTTTGAAATTCCTACTCCGCTGTCACTTGCATGAAGGAAATCTCCTCCACCTAGGTATAGTCCCATATGAGAAGGACCTGCTTTGTACGTTGTGAAATAAACAAAATCTCCAACTTGTGGTGTGCTGACAGGCGTCATCATATTCCAGTATCCTGCTGTACTCAATCTAGATACTGATGAAACCTTATTAATGAGATAGTAAACAAAGCCGCTACAATCAAATCCAGCTGGTGTATTGCCACCCCATCTGTAAGGAATGCCTGTGAGTTTTTTACCTTCTTGAATCATTGTCGTGATTTTTGCATTCATTGGAACGTCAGTTTTATTATTGTTGACCGGTGTTGTTGAACCGTTTGACGTAGAACCATTAGATCCAGTTGAACCGGAAGCTGTTCCGTTGATTTTTAATACTTGTCCAATTCTCAGCACATCACTTTTCAAGCTGTTTGCTGTGCGGATTGATTGAACCTGCACCTTAAACTGATTCGCAATTTTCCATAATGAATCACCTGATTTAACCGTATAAGATGTGGTTTTACTACTTGAAGACTGATTGCTGTTTGAAGGCGTGCTAGGTTGAGCAGGTGCTTTCGGCTGACTTGGTTTTGACGTCACCGTTCCTTTTACCTTCAATACTTGATTTGGATAAATCATATCAGATTTTAGCGAGTTCAATGTTTTAATTTCACCAATCGACATGTTTAACGAATTGGCAATTTTCCAAAGTGAATCGCCTAATTTTACTTTATATGTACTAGATGCTGATGATGAACTATTAGAATTCGTTGATTTGTTACTTGAGCTGGAATTAGATGTTGAGTTTGAATTTGAGGACTGGCTGCCGCTCGTTTTCGTCGTTCCAGACACTTTCAGCTTTTGTCCAGGACGAATGAGGTCACTGTTTAAGCTGTTCAAACTTTTCAAACTTGCAACTGACATTTTGTGATTCTTCGCAATCAGCCATAATGAATCCCCAAGCTTGACTGTATAGCTAGATGTTGTTGAAGCACTTGATTTCGTTGCTTTTGAACTTGTTGATGAGCTGGATTTTGAACTTTTTGCACCAGGAATCTTTAAGCTTTGTCCTGCAAAAATCATCGTCGTTTTTAATTGATTAAGAGATTGAAGTTCCGAAATACTTGTGTTGTACTGTTCGGCAATCTTCCAAAGTGAGTCACCGCTTTTCACCTTGATCGTCTGTGCTTCTGCCGGTGCAGCAATAACAGCTGAGCCCGCGATCGCTGAAACTGTGAGGCCGGTTACTACTTTTTTCTTCATAGATAAATCTCCGCCTTTCATGATTTCGTTCCATAAGACTTATGTACTAGTTTTGAGTTTAGCATTTAATGGTTCTGCTACTCTTGCACTATTTTATCTTTATTTCTATTATATTACTCGACATGAAGACGTTGGGCAATACTAAATAGGTTAGAGCAACAAACTCAAAATGCTAAAACAAAGCCATATCGTTTCTATCGGCTGTTTGCTGTATTTATAAACAATTTTTAAGGAATTTTTAAGTTGACGTTTAGAAATTTGTCAAAACAAGCACGTTGCTAGTTTCATAGTTCTATTCTACATGACAAATTTTTCTGTATCAAATGACTTTTTACTTAATTGCCTGTTTTTTCTCCTCAATAAAAAAAGCACCCTTCCCAATGAAGAATGCTGTGTTCATGTTTACTTTCTGATTTCTTGGTCTTTTACAGTTAACGGATAGAGGACGCCTTCTTTCGCAAACGACATTTTCCCTGTTTCTTCTGATACCACAAGAACAAGGGCATCAGTCATGCCAGAAAGTCCAATGGCTGCCCGGTGTCTTGTGCCAAGAGAAGGGCTGACTTTTTTCGAGGTGAGCGGTAGGACATTTGCAGCGGAAACAAGCGTGTTTTCTTTTACTAAAAGGGCGCCATCATGAAGTGGGTTTCCAGGATAGAAAATGCTTTCTATTAATGATGCGCTAATTTTCGCATGGAGGTTTGTCCCTTTTTGTATATAATCCTCCACCTCATCTCTCCTTTGAATCACAATCAGTGCGCCATGCTTTTGTTTTGATAAGTTCTCAATGGCTAAAGAAAATTGAGCAAAACCTGGTGTGAATTCTTCCATATATGCTTGTAAATAAAACGAGGAAGCCTCTGCATGCATTTCATTAAACTGATCATGCAATGATTCGAGTTCACAAAGAAGGCATTGTTCCGTCTGGTCAAGCGAATCGACGATTTTCCTTGCATCCATCATAATTTGCGTTAAATGAGATTTCATTTCTAACTTAAACATCGCTTCTTCATTTGTGCGATTGATCATCTCACCATGTCCCTCCTTCTTTCGCTTGTGTCATAAAATAACAAATTGTGCACATTCTATTTGTATGGAGGTGAATTCAATATGACCATTCAAAAAGTGATTCAATATGCTTGCAGCATTTTAGGTGTTGTCAGTCTTTCTTTTATTTATGCCCAAATGTTCAAAAAAACGAAGCCCTCAAAGAAAAATAATCCGACGGAGAATTGATTTTTTTACATAGCGTGATATAATTCCTCTCGTTATTTCTGTTCAGAGAGGAACTTATGATGAGAGAAACGAATAGTATTCGAGCAAAGTTGGCACAATTTTTAACCATATTGATTCCGATTTTAATTACACAAGCAGGTCTTTCGCTCATCACATTTTTAGACACGGTGATGTCTGGAAAAGTGAGTGCAGAAGACCTAGCAGGTGTAGCGATCGGTTCGAGCATTTGGACACCTGTTTATACTGGTCTCGCTGGCATTTTAATGGCTGTTACCCCTATTGTGGCTCAGCTGATGGGTGGCGGCCGCAGGGAAGACGTTCCTCGTGCAGTCTTCCAGGCCATTTATTTATCTTTTCTTTTAAGTATCGTGGTGATTGTTATTGGATCGTTGTGTGTTCCTTTTATTTTAGGGAGACTTGGGCTTGAACCATCCGTAGAAACCATTGCCCGTCATTTTCTCAGCTTCCTTGCTATTGGGATCATCCCGCTTTTTGGTTATTCAGTCATGAGATCGTTCATTGATGCATTAGGAAAAACACGTGTGACGATGTTCATTACGTTAACCGCACTTCCTATTAATTTTGTTTTAAATTATCTCTTTATTTTTGGAAACTTTGGGTTTCCAAAGCTTGGCGGTGCAGGGGCTGGTCTTGCATCTGCGCTGACGTATTGGGCGATTTTCATCATGAGTATTTGTATTGTCATCAAAGCCGAACCGTTTGCATCCTTTCGATTGTTTCAGACATTACCTCGTTTTAACGTCTCCCGAATGGGTCAAATACTGAAAATCGGTATCCCTATTGGGTTTGCGATCTTTTTTGAAACAAGTATTTTTGCAGCTGTCACGCTCTTAATGGGTCACTTTGATACCGTGACAATCGCCAGTCACCAAGCAGCGATGAACTTTGCTTCTATTTTATATATCCTGCCGCTTAGTATCTCAATGGCTTTAACGATTGTTGTAGGTTTTGAAGCCGGTGCCATGCGGTATAAAGACGCAAAAAGCTACAGCTATATTGGCATTGCAACAGCTGTTTTGTTCTCATTATGTACTGCAGCACTCATCTTGTTATTTAGACCTGAGATCGCTGGTTTATATACAACTGAATCAGCTGTTTTACAAATGACACAGCACTTTTTGATGTATGCGATCTTTTTCCAGCTGTCTGATGCGATCGCTGCACCCATTCAAGGGGCTCTGCGCGGCTATAAAGATGTGAATTACACACTGATTGCTGCGTTTGTCTCTTACTGGGTCATCGGCCTTCCAGCTGGCTACTTGATTGGCACGTATACCTCATTTGGAGCGTTTGGTTATTGGGTTGGGCTGATTACTGGGCTTGCCGCAGGTGCCATCGTCCTATTTGTTCGTCTCAGGTTGATTGAAAGACGTATGCATTCTGATACAACAGGAAAAGGCAGCTGACTTCAGTCAGCTGCCTTTCATTTAGTCATTCCATTGATACGTCCAGAAAATTTCTTCATCAAACCATTTTTGAACGACTGGTTCTTTGTTTTTCAGCTTTTGTTCAAGCTCTCTTAGCATGCCTTCTGTTTGTGTTCTATGCGCTCTTAGTGCATTTAATTTGATATCGGCTACATCCGTAATATCAATCACAATATCGGCATTTCCTAGCACTTCTTCTCGATTTTTCGTAATGGCCATGCAGTATGTGACAGGACGGTCTTCTTTTTTCTTGCGGTATAGAGCACGAATGACCGCTTCACCTGTCGCATCATGATCAGGGTGTACGCCATGACCTGGATAAAACGTGACAATAAGAGTTGGTTTCACTTCATCAATTATGCGTTCCATCACATCCGCTAAATACTCATCATCTTCAAATTCCAACGTTTTATCTCGAAGACCAAGCATTCGCAAGTCTGTGACATCCATTTCTTTACATGCATTGATTAATTCCTGTTTTCTTAATTCAGGAAGTGTCTCACGGTTAGCATATGTTGGACTTCCCATATTTCTTCCCATTTCTCCAAGTGTCCCGCATGCATACGTCACTGGAATTCCACGTTTTCTGCTTTGCGCGATGAGCCCTGCGACCCCGAAGGATTCATCGTCGGGGTGAGGCAGCATCACAAGTACATGTTCGTTCATCACTGTTCCCCTCTCTCCTACACCTGAAATGGTGTTTCACTAATTTGTAATGAGATCGCTAGTTTTCCGTCTGGCAGGTGTCCTGCTAACAGCAGGCGGCCTTGTTCATCAAACACGTAATCGGTTAAACCTTCTGCGTAAATCCAGCCATCTTCTGTTTTCATCCCGACACGGTATGGACCTTGTCCTTTAATTTTTGCCTGTGAATAGACGACTTTTGCATTGCGGATATACGCCACGACCGTCATATTTTGCTCATTCACATGAGCTGAATAAGAACCAGTTGTCGTTTCAAGATGAACGAAGACTGGCCGATTTAAAAACGATTCAAGATGTGCTGTGACATCTTCCGTTTGAATTGGTTTCATGAGTGGTTCCTTCCTTCATTTTGAATTAGTTCTCGCAGCTTTTTTGTATGTAAGCTGATCAGCTGTAGTTGATGACCCTGCTCAATAGCACTTTCTAAAATTCTTTCCACAGCGAGTACATACTTTTGATGTAATGACTTTCTTGCGCGAGGATGGGTGCGTACATCAAGCAAATCATCTCGTATCGCCTCGTGTAATGAAGTCATATCCACTACATCAAGCTGCCGATTTTTCCATAAAGATTGATAAGCGTGTGCAAGCTCATCGACTGATGACATGTGATCACCTCTACAGTTTTGGTAACAACTTATTATGACATGATCCGCCTGCAAAAAAAAGCAAACTGCTTCGTCTCTTTAATGAGAATTCGCTGTTTTTTTCATTCGCAGTTGAGAGGTTGTAAATAGTAAAATCGCCACCCAAATACAGAGGAATGTCACGATTTTTGCTGCAGATAAGTGTTCGTGATACACAAACAGCCCCAAAAAGAGTGTAATGGTCGGTGCAATATACTGCAAAATACCAACTTGGTATAAAGGAATTCTTTTGGCCCCTTCAGAAAATAAAAGAAGCGGTACAGCTGTAAAGACACCTGCAAAAAATAATAGCCCAAGAGAGCCGAAGCTGCTCGGATTCATCGTGACAACAGGTTCTTTTAAGAAGAAAAATAAGTAAACAAGCGCAGCTGGTGCAAGAAGCAGTGTTTCAATGGTTAATCCAATGGCACTCGTAAAACTCATTCTTTTTTTAATCAGTCCATAAAACCCAAAACTAAAAGCCAATACGAAAGCCACGACAGGAAATGAGCCGTACTGAACAGTTGAGATGATGACACCAGCTGCAGCAATGAGAATGGCGGTGGTTTGCATTTTATTCAGTCGTTCTTTTAAGAAAATGATGCCTAGTAAAACTGATACAAGCGGATTAATATAATACCCTAAACTCGCTTCCAGCATCAGATCGTGATTTACAGCCCAAATGTATACATACCAGTTGACCGAAATTAAAATAGCCGATAAAAGTAATGAAAAAAGTGCTTTTCCATCTATCATCAGACCTTTCACAGTCTGCATCGCTGGACGGACTTGCTTTAAATATAAAAGAATACCGCACATAAAAACAAAGGACCATACGATTCTGTGCGCTAAAATTTCGCCTGACGAAATATGCTCCATCAGTTTCCAATATAATGGGAACAATCCCCATAATGTAAAAGATGCAGCCGTATATAAGACACCTTTTGATTGTTGTTCGTTCAATCTAACCATTCCTTTCTAAACCTATCGTATATTATAGCACGCACATCACTTTATGGGCATATACTAATTCAGGGCATTTAGAAAGGATGATTTGCATGTTTGACTGGAACCGATTATTTCCTTTTCAAAAGCAATTTTCAAAAGAAGCGTTAAAAAATTCAGATCCTAAAGACGTTGAGCAATATGTCAATCAAGTCATGGAAAGTGTTTTCGGCTCCAATTATTCTGCTCAATTCCCCTTTCAGGATCCGCTGTCTCAGCAGCAGAAAACAAGAGAGACAGACGATAAAAAAAAGAAAGAGCCGAATGTTGAAGTATTTGAGACGACAGATCACGTGTTTGTCAAAATAGAGCTCGATCGTCCGAACACGGAAAAGGTAAAAATCAAACATACAGCCAATCTGCTGTTTATTGATCATTTTCCTGAAGAGAATAAACAAAAGAAGGTTGTCCTGCCTGCTGCTGTGAAAAGAAAAGGAACGAAGGCTTCGTATCAAGATGGTATTTTAGAAATTATGTTTTTAAAGCATGATGATCCAGGCATTTCTGAAATTGATATTCCATTATAAAAAGCCTGCTTTGAAATGGAAGCAGGCTTACTCTTTTTTCTTAATAATATGGTGGATATCCGCCGCCATAAGGTGGTGGAACAGGCGGTGGTGGTGGCGGGTAATATGGACGAGGATAATTAAAAATCGCACTTCCTAGAAATCCGCCAAGCAGTCCGCCGACTAAAGGAGCGCCAAAACCAAAAAACAAAGGGACTCTAGATTCATATGGCGGAATGCCAGGGGCACCGCCTCGAAAATACGGAGTATGAGGGTACATGCTTTTCTCCTCCTTTGTCATGTGCCTAACATCAGCATATTCATTAGAAGACAAAACGTTTGGGCAAACCTAAAACTAAGCTTGCTCCTTTTTTTCATGAGATCCAGCATACTCCCCTGCCCAGCGCGATACTTCTCCGAACACACCATGTAATGCACTCCCTTTTTCGGTTAGACAATAGATGACTTTGACTGGCGTTTCAGGAAGTACAGTGCGCTTTATGATTCCTTCTTGCTCAAGCTCTTTTAAGCGTTCTGCGAGCATTTTTTGACTGATGGATGGAATAATGTCCGTCAGGTCTTTAAACCGCTTCGGACCATCAAGCAATACATGAATGATGAGACCATTCCACCTTTTGCCAAGAAGCAAAAAAGCTTGCTGAATGTTTGGACATAATTGAAATTCCATATATTTCAGCCTTTCTTTTCATGATCGTTTGACAAACTAACGGTGTACAATTTAAAATATATCTCTAGTTACAATAAGTAAGTTTCTCACTTTTTTATTTATTGTACCATACTATTTGCAAAAACGGGAGGAAATATCCATATGGCGAGCGATCAAAAAACGATTGACATTTTAAAAGAAAGAGCTTCAGTAAAAGAGTATGATACAACTCATGAAATGACAAAAGAAGAGTTAAAAGAGCTTCTTGATATCACAACAAAAGCACCATCTGCTTGGAACCTTCAGCATTGGCATTTCACTGTTTTCCATAGTGCTGAATCAAAAGCAAAGCTTCTTCCAATTGCTTATAACCAAAAACAAGTCTCACAAGCATCAGCTGTGATTGCAGTGCTTGGTGACCTTGAAGCCAATCTAAATGGTGAAAAAATCTACAGTGAGCTAGCAGAACAAGGTTTCATCACAGAAGATATTAAAGAAACACTGATGACACAAATCAATGGTGCTTACCAAAGCGAGCAATATGCACGTGAAGCTGCTTATTCAAACGCTTCGTTAGCTGCTATGCAATTAATGATTGCGGCGAAAGCAATGGGATATGATACATGCGCAATGGGCGGTTTCAGCAAAGAAGCGTACGTGAAAGAATTCAATGTGAGCGGTCGATACGAACCAGTGATGTTGATTTCTGTCGGCAAAGCAGCAAAAGAAGCTCATAAAAGCAATCGTTTTGACATCGAAGAAGTATCTGATTTCCTATAAAAAACGGCACAGTCTCAGCTTCATGCTGGGGCTTTTTTATTTGCTCTAAATATTATTTTTCCATACTTATTTTCAAGTCTTCCTTTCTCTCTATTCACTATTTACCTCTTTTTAAAAATGAAAGCGTTATATTAGTATGATATTCATAAAAATGATTGTTTTTTCTGAAAATGGTCTTGTGATCTAATCTGACAACTGCTATTATTATGAAATTACAAAATATTAGAGGAGGAAAACATGAACAAAAAACTGATACTGACACTACTCATCGCGATTCCATTCATTGGGCAGCTTGCACTGCTCCCCTTTGTGAATCGTATTCATCCATTTGTCATCGGGCTGCCCTTTTTCCACTTCTGGCTCTTACTATGGATTGTACTCACACCCGTTTGCACATTTATCATTTACAGGATGCAACATTCAAATGGAGGGACTGACGAATGCAAGGAAACTTAACAGCTTTATTGATTACTGCAAGTATTATTTTCATCGTCGTGGTCATCGGTTTTGCCGCTGGTCGTGATAAATCATCAAGACAATCAGTAGAAGAATGGTCTGTTGGCGGGAGAAAATTTGGCGGGCTTCTCGTCTGGTTCCTTGTTGGCGCAGACTTATATACTGCTTATACCTTTTTAGGGCTCACAAGTACAGCTTATACAGCGGGAAGTGTTGCTTTTTTCGCTATCCCCTATTCAGTTCTTGCTTATTTTATTGCGTATTTCTTCTTACCAAAACTTTGGACGGTTGCAAAAAATCACAAGCTGACAACACTTGCTGATTATGCACGTGAGCGATTTGACAGTAAACTGTTATCCAGTTTGATTGCCATTGTCGGTGTACTCATGCTCATTCCATACATTTGTCTTCAGCTCAGCGGAATTCAAGATACGTTAACTGTCGCTGGAACGGGTTATATTAATGTGAATGCAGTTGTTATGATTTCATTTATTTTAGTTGCACTTTATACATTTTTCAGTGGTATTAAAGGCCCTACATATACAGCTATTATTAAAGATATTCTTGTTTGGGTGATCATGCTCTTTATGGTGGTTTCCCTCCCGATTATTCATTTTAACGGCTGGACGCCGATGATGAATACGTTAGCTAAGGAGGCCCCACAGCTTCTGACGATACCTGAAGGAGGCCCTAAAGGCATTTTGTGGTTCATTACCGCATCAGGTGTTTCTGCACTCGCATTATTTATGTGGGCACATGCAGCAACTGGCGTTTTCACAGCCAAAAGCGCAGATGCCATCCGTAAAAACAGTATGTTTTTACCTCTTTACAACATTGTATTGATTTTGGTCATCTTCCTTGGCTTCATTGCCTTTTTAGTCTTACCGGAAGATACAAATCCAAGATTTGCTCTTCTTCATTTAATTCAGACGTCATATGGCGGCGTGATGCAGGGGCTTGCGTATTCAACGATTGCACTTGCTTCTCTCATTCCATGTTCGATCATGGCCATTGGGGCGTCGAATTTATTTGCCAATAATTTGTACCGTGATTTAATCCATCCAAATGTGTCACCTAAACGTTTAACGATCATTACACGTTCGATGGTATTTATCGTGATCGGGCTTGCTCTTTTATTCGGTATGCTGTTCCCGACTGCGCTTGTCACGCTTCAGCTGATCGGTGTTTCTGGAATGGTTCAAATTTTCCCAGCCATTGCGATCAGCTTATTCTGGAAAAAACAATCGAGAGAAGCAACGATCGCAGGGCTCATCGTAGGAATTATCGTTACCTTTACAGCGAATATGACACAAATGACATTCGGCCTTTATGAAGGCTTTCTCGGCTTACTAGCAAACGTTGTGGTCATCTTGATATTGAATCCATTCTTCCAGAAGAATGTCGCATCTAATTCTGTGACAAGTGATTTGTTTGAAAAGAATGGGAAAACAACGGAACCTGTGGCTAACAAAGCGTAACACAAGAAAAAAGCAGTCCCCTGATAAGGACTGCTTCAGCGTGTAGACAAACCCTCGCATTCTTTGTCAGTCCTGCGTGCTGGTGCTCACGAATGTCAAATTCGCTCCTCTTCAGTACTCGTCCTTCCTAGACTTCAAAGGTTTTCTATCACGCTGAGCTGAAAAGAAGACAAAGGGCTAAAATAAAGTTCATTTTAGCCCTTTGTCAACAATTTGAAGCAGTCCCCTGATGAGGACTGCTTTTTCTATTTCATTTCTTTTTTCAATACTTCAATGGCTTTTTTCATTTGCGTGTCATTTTTCTTGAGCTTATCTTGGATGTTTGTCATCAGTACCGTCGTTGTGTCCCCTGTCAGAATACCATCAGCCTTTAGATCGTGATCTGATTGGAAACTTTTCACGATCGACTGGAATGCTTGATCATATTCTCCATTGGCTTTTGCTTTGTAGCCAAGCGCTTGGAACATTTTTTGAGCCGCTTTGACTTCATCTCCATCATCATTCAGTTGATACGTCTTTTTCGGACTTAAGTATGGCAGCTTCGCATAACTCGGCAGAGATGCTTTCACCTGTGGCTCAATTCCTTTTTTGTGAATCCAAGACCCGTCTGGTGTCAACCACTTGGCAATGGTTAATTTCACACTAGAACCATCATTGTAGCTTTGCGCATTTTGAACAGTCCCTTTACCAAATGTCTTTTCTCCAACAAGTTGAATGCTAGAGGATTGGTGCAGAGCTGCCGCCATGATTTCAGCAGCACTCGCTGAACCGCCGTTTACAAGAACAACTGTCGGCTGATGAACTTTGCGTTCTTTTTCCGCTTTGTACACTTGTTTCTTTCCTTTTTCCTCAACCTGCATAATGACTTTTCCTTTATCGATAAAGTCATTGCTCATTTCAATTGCTTCTGTCATAATGCCGCCTGGATTATCTCTCAGATCAATGACAAAACCTTTTGCCCCTTTTTTCTCGAGGTCATCAATCGCTTTATCTAACTCTTTAGACGTCGTTTCAGCAAAAGACGTGATTTGGATTTCGCCTATTTTATCTTTTGTTAGTTTTGCATACACCGTTTCAAGTGGAATCGTATCTCTTGTGATCGTGACATCCACATTTCCAACACCTTGTCGGTTCAAATGCAGTTTGACATCCGTTCCTTTTTTCCCTCTGATAAGAGAAACGGCTTTATTCACTGACATACCTTTTGTACTTTTACTATCCACTTTTAAAATACGATCATGAGGTTTCAAACCAGCTTTTTCAGCAGGAGAGCCTTTAATCGGTGCGACAATTAAAATTTGTCCATCCTTCTCTTCTACTTGTGCACCAATTCCTTCAAATGAAGATGAAATCGTGTTGTTAAATCCTTCGGCTTCCTCCTGATCCATATATGTAGAGTATGGATCATCAAGTGATGCAATCATTCCTTGAATCGCACCGTCTACTAGTTTTTGATCATCCGTTTTTTCGTAATACTCGTTTTTTACCTTCGTATATGCAGCCATGAGTTTACTAAACTTCTCATCTCCTGAAACGCTGACAGCACCTTGTTTTGTGATCACAAATGTAATCGCTGAGGAAAGCGCTGCTGTCAACAGAATGGCTATCACGAACTTGAATTGTTTTTTCAAAAAAACACCACCTTTATCTCCTTTCATTATTATCAAGGACGATTCTTCATCCGTCAACCAAAGGATCAAACTTCTATTTGAAAAGATAAGCCATTTCGCCCTGCAATGCATAATCTTTAGAGAGAAACATGATAAAGAAAGAAGGGATTCCATGAGTGACTATGTAGAAATGCTTGCCTATTTTGGTGTATCAGGTGCCCATCCTGGCGGAATTGAGCTAACAAAAACGATGATTGAGCATCTTCACTTGGCGTCTGACGATCGTATACTGGATGTTGGATGCGGCACAGGACAAACAGCCGCCTATCTAGGACATTTAGGTTATGAAGTAGAGGCGATTGATACACACCCTTTGATGATTGAAAAAGCCAATCTGCGATTCGAGCGGGAACAACTACCTTTCCGTGCACAGCAAGCATCGATCGAACACCTGCCATTTGCGGATGACTCGTTCTCTCTACTGATCAGTGAATCTGTTTTAAGCTTTACCCATTTACCTGCTGCGCTTGCTGAGATCAAACGGGTGCTTGCTCCTGGAAAACAATTGATCGCAAATGAGGCTGTGTTAAAAGTGCCGCTCCCCTCAAAAGAACAGGCAACCATTCGGGAGTTTTATGGGTTTCACTCCCTCTTTTCATTTCCTGAATGGAAAAAACAGTTAGCGTCCGCAGGATTCCGTGACATTCAGATTCTCTCATTTGATGAACACATGGTGCAGGAAGAGCCGACCGAAATGGAATTATCAGATCAAATACCACCTTCTCTTTATGATACATTACAGACACACTATGACCTGATTCAAACACACCGAGAACATCTGAGTCACCTTGTATTTGAATGTACAGTATAAAATGAGCGAATCTCCTATATGTTTTGTCCAAACTCTATGAAGTCTTTCGCATAGGATAAGAGTGAAAAGAGTTTGTCATAAGGAGGAAAAACATGGAGCGCTACTATAAACTTTGTCAGCAGCATATGGGGAAAGTAGCTAGAATTACTGATCGAAATGGCAGAGTACATGTTGGACGTATTGAGCGGGTGTCAAACCGCAAAGTTTATATCCGACCAGTCGGCGGGTCCCGCAGGGGCTTAGGCTTTGGCTATTACGGAGGTTATTACGGAGGCTATTATGGCTGGGGTGCAGCTTATGGCATCGGTCTCGGTTTTATTACCGGCTTCGCTTTAGCAGGTTTGTTCTTTTTTTAAAACGGCGTATAAAAGAAGGCCTCCCAGCTTCGGGAGGCCTTTTATTTGTTTATATTTTCTTCACTTTATTCATATACTCTTCGAAAGTTAAATCATGATCATGCATCGCTTTTGCAGCTTCTTTCCCTACATAGCGCAAGTGCCACGGCTCATATTCATATTTCGTGATGTCTTCTTTCCCTTTTGGATAACGGATGATAAAGCCATATTTATAAGCGTTTTTGGCTACCCATTTACCATCAGGTGTTTCACCAAATTTTTCAGAGATTTCAAAGCCGGCACTTTTTGAGGAAATATCCATGGCAAGACCTGTTTGATGCTCACTTTCGCCTGGTAAGGCTACGGCTTCTTGGGCTTTTTCTTTCCCTTTTAGTTTCACTTCACTATCAAAAATGACTTTTTGACGATCATAGGAACGATAGCCAGATACTGCAGCAAGCTCAAAGTTTTCCTTTTTAGCACCTTTGAATAACTTTGCAAGTGCCTCCGCTGCTTCTTTTCGAATATATCGTTTTTCAATATCCTCTGAAAAAGAGAATTCCACTTTTGGTACAACGAGATCAGAAGGTTTATAGGTTCCTGGCAGTGCATATTCTTTGTTCACTAAAGCAAGCACATTTTCAGGGTTTTGAATGGTCTTCAGTCCGCTCACTACCTTGATGTCATTGAAATATTCACTCTTTAACGTCAGCTCTTGATTAGATGAATCTGCCGTATCGTTTGAGTTTTGCTGGGGTGATGAACTTGCTGCGTTCTTTTGTTCGTTTGTTTTGTTAGATTCAGTGGTACCGCTTTTCTGATCCAGCAACTGGCAGCCTGATAATGCGGCCGTCAAACCAAGAATCGATGCGATTGAGAGTATTTTATAGCTTTTCTTCATGACATACCTTCCTTTTGCTCTACTAAAAAAATAAAGATGCGCTACATCGTAGCACACCCTTTATACTATTATAAAACAGAATCTAGTGCAATTAAGATCATTTCGTCAAATGTCGTTTGACGCTCTTCAGCAGTTGTTTCTTCTCCTGTTAGCACATGATCGCTCACTGTCAGAATCGACAACGCTTTTCTGCCAAATTTTGCAGCAAGCGTATAAAGAGCCGTTGTCTCCATTTCGATCGCTAGAATTCCATATTGGTCCATCAGCTCAAGTGGTTTTTCATTATAAAACTGGTCTGCTGTAAATACATTCCCAACACGCACAGCTACATTTTTCGCTTCTGCTGTGTCGTAGGCTTTTTTCAGTAAACCAAAATCAGCACATGGTGCGTAATCAATCGGTCCAAATGCCACACGGTTCATTTGAGAATCTGTTGATGATGTTTGAGCTAAGATGACGTCACGTACATTGACATCTTTTTTGATCGCTCCGCAAGAACCAACACGGATTAAGTTTTGAACATCATAGCTTTGGATCAGCTCATTCACATAGATCGAAATAGACGGTACGCCCATTCCAGTACCTTGTACAGAAATGCGTTTTCCTTTATATGTTCCAGTATAACCATACATGCCGCGCACTTCGTTATAGCACACAACATCTTCTAAATATGTATCTGCAATATATTTCGCACGAAGCGGATCGCCTGGAAGCAATACCGTTTCTGCAATTTGTCCTTTTTCTGCTCCAATATGTACACTCATTTTTTAGCCTCCACTTACGTTTAACATGTGTTTAGTCCCATTTATTATAAACGATTGAGATCAAAAAAGAAAATACCAGCTGAAAGTAAAGCTGGCATCGTCGTTTATATTTAACTCATCGTCATTAGGCGTTCACTGCGTTTCCATCCTGCCGGAAAGAGCTGGTAGTAGCACTTCCCTTTTTTCTGGTCATCAATCACAACGATATCCCCTGTTGTGATAAACCGTGCATTGTAATCATTAGGGACTGTATCTTGTACATTAAATGTCGAGAATGCTTTTTCTAGTACATCAAGGTGTGTCCTGCCGCCAATCTTTGTCCGGTACACAGGCTGATGTCCGCTTTCTGCACCATATTCAGGTGTTTGATAAATGGTTAAGTGATAAGCTGAAGGTTTCTTTTGAAAAAATCTCAACGTCAATTGCATTCAAATCCCTCCCCTTTTATATAAAATTGGCTGGGATCTATGAATTTCCTTCTTCTATTTTTGTCGAATGACGGACAATTTTTCGTCAATCTTTTTACATATGAGAAATAAAGCTAGTCCTATCGCAAAGCCCCCTGCTACATCAGTGACATAATGAACACCGATATACATCCTGCTGATGCCGATCATCAGCACACAACATCCTGTCACCATGTAGACTGCTTTTTGTCTCTTTTTCAGCCACGGAACCATTTCAATGAATAGATAGGCGATAAATGGATAGATCGTTGCTGCATTCATAGAATGTCCGCTCGGAAAGCTGTAATAGGTCTCATTCACTAGATGATCAAAGGCCGGACGCTCTCTAGCAAACAGTCCTTTCAGTTCATGATTGACCGTTTTTTCTGCTATATATAGTAGAAAAAGCAGCATAATAGAGTGGTAGCGTTTATACATAAACAGCGCCACGCTAAAGATGAGCATGATTGGGACAAGCAGCGCACTGATACCAAAGTCAGTCAAAGTCAGCATGACATCATTTAAAAAAGGAAGTCTGATGTTCTCAAATGATAAGATGATCTGGTTGTCCAACTCCTGGAACATGCCAGACACCATAAGCGCTGCGATGGCGCCAAACAAAAGGAAAAAAATGATGACATACACGCGAAACAATTCCCCTCCCTTTCTACTCAGAATCTCTTCAAAGTATAGTGCCTACCACGCCTCTTCTTCAACTATCATTGCTTTCCTCAGCATATATTCAAATGTAATATCGGCAAGCTCAAACGTTTCCAGCTCAGATGGTATGTACCCTCTTTTGACCAGCTCCGTGTAGAAGAATTCTGCAATTTCCTCTGTATCAATCACCAAATCTGCTTCTTTCATTGCTTTCCGCCTCCTTTTTTATGATGTATGAACGCTGCCTTATTTTTATTACAGTTTGTCATAATGGCTCATTCCATACATATAAATGCAGTAAACGAAAAGAAAAGGGGCATGAGGCAATGAAATGGTTAAGCATATTAGATGGTCATACTTTTGATCAGGTGATGGGCCGTATCTTGAGGGGATGGTTTTATGTGATTGCTTTTTTCTGTGTTCCTTACTTTTTATTCGTGTTAGGACAAGTCTTCTTTTAACCAAAATGCTCGTTTAAACTTTCCAAAATAAAGTCCATCATATCCTTATATTCTGGATCTTTGAAAAATTCATAGAGAATTTTATAATCATTGTAAATATCAAGAAGCTCATCCACTATAGATACAGCGAGAAATTCTAGTGATGCTTCGCTTTCTTGTTTCTCTTCTAACTGTAATAGAGCGGTTTGCACCATATCTTCCTCTATTTCTTTTGAGGTTTCTCCAACGTAATGCACAAAAAGAAGCTGATGAACAAACTGATCCATCTCATATTTTCTTAGGACAAGCGTCAAGTCTTCTTCTTCTGTTTCCAGCCATTCTCCGTCTTTTAACCTTGTCAGTTCATAAATGACATCTTCCCAGCCATCTTCAAGGTAGCGCCATATCTCAGTCCGATGGCCAATGATTTTAAATAGCTCTTTCCCGTAATCCTTTACATATACAACATCGCCAATGAGGAACTCATATTCAATGTCCAGCTTTTCTGTATCCACTATCACCCCGTCGTACTCATCGTAAAGCTGGAGTGATGTTTCAAAATAAAGCACCTCATTATGATTGACCTCATATAAATAATGCTGGTCAATTTGATGGACTTTTGTTATCGTTCCAACTGTGCCGTACATGACAACGACGACAATATCCCCTACTTTATATTTTGGTGCTTTCGCCTTCATTCTGTCTCCCCCTTGCCCGACTTTTGGTCTTAACGTATCGTATGCCGGCGCAAGGAATTCTGCATGGGCAACCACACCATGCAAAACGCCATTTTATTTCTTCATGAAAAAACCGCTTCTTCCATACGGAACAAGCGGTTGTGTGTGTTATTTTTTTTTGACTTCTACTTCGTATTGCTCAAAAGCCTCGTCAAATGTCGTCATGGAGCTTAAATAGTCCCCATTTAACTCTAAATAGGCACATAGCTCATGATAATCAGTGGATGCTTTAGGAAAGCTGTGATCTTCATAAGCAGCATTTGCAAAATGACTGATTTCATCCTTCGGTTTTGGATGTCTATACTTCATTAAATAATGGTAAAACGACTTCACCTGTTTTTCCCTCCGCGACACTCTATTTTGTTGTTATATTATACAGGAATTTGATGACTTGTATAGGCGGAGGTACAACTTATGAAGAAAAATCAAAGTAATTACGCTTTAATAACCGCTCCATGCTCATTAATTCTGCATATGAGATTTTTTCTGGAAGTTTTGTTTGATCGACTAAAATTAATTGATCTTCTATCTCTTTTACTGTCTCATCCTTCTGATACGTCATCCCGCAATGCGTGCAAGAAATCGAAGGCGTTTCCAAAATCTCAATCGATTGTGTGCCCGTGATGAGTTCCCAATAGACTGTGGTCTGTCCTGCGTTCGCTTTCTTCTCCTCACACCAATCACATGTCAGCAACGTTATTTCTCCTCCTTTACGGTTTGTTCTTTTTTGAGCTGGGCTTGATATTTCTTCTCTTTTAATTCATCTCGTTTTTCACGTTTGTTTTTGAGCGTATCATGTTCAGGATTCGTTTCATAAGACTCTCTTCGTTTCATTCGGCTTAAATTTTCAGGCGTAAAGGATCTTGCTTCATCTTCAAATAGAGCAGTTATGCCAATGGCGGGTTCTTTCTTTTCTTCATAGATTTCATTAAAATACGCATCTGCTTGGCCTGCGACGTAATGTTCTGGCTCCGGATAAGAGGTGATCACACCTTCAAAGTTACGCAGGACCACTTTCTCAGGGCTTTGAGATAATAAATAATTTGGCTGTAAGGTGATCTTACCTCCGCCGCCTGGCGCATCTACAACAAAGCTTGGCACGGCATAACCACTCGTATGTCCTCTTAAGCCTTCAATGATTTCAAGGCCTTTTGAAACTGGTGTTCTAAAGTGGCCGATCCCCTCTGATAAATCACATTGATAAATATAATAAGGTCTGACGCGAATCATGACGAGATCATGCATCAGCTTCTTCATAATTGGAACACTGTCGTTAATTCCTGCTAGGATCACCGCCTGATTACCAACAGGGACGCCAGCATTGACAAGTCGCTCACACGCTTCTTTTGCTTCTTTTGTGATTTCAATGCTTGTATTAAAGTGAGTGTTCAGCCAAACAGGATGATATTTTTTTAAAATCTCACACAATTCATCTGTAATTCGCTGCGGAAACACGACCGGTGCACGTGTTCCAATTCGAATGATTTCAACGTGAGGAATGTCTCGTAAGTTTTTCAAAATGTATTCAAGCACTTGATCATTAATTAACAGCCCGTCACCGCCTGAAATTAACACATCCCGCACTTCAGGGGTTTCTCTAATATATCCAATGGCGGCATCTAATTGCTTTTTCGGCACGCCCATCCCGATCTGACCGGAAAAGCGCCTTCTCGTACAATAGCGGCAGTACATGGAGCACTGATTTGTGACAAGAAACAGCACACGATCTGGGTAGCGGTGCGTTAAACCCGGAACAGGTGAATCCTCATCTTCATGGAGCGGATCTTCGAGGTCATATTTTGTTTTATGAAGCTCTTCTGCAATCGGTACAGACTGCATACGGATTGGGCATCTTGGATCGTCTGGATTCATCAGTGAGGCATAGTAGGGTGTTATGTTGAGTGGAATGGTTTTCGTGGAAATCTTCACCCCTTCTTTTTCCTCTTCTGTTAAGTTCACGACTTTTTCTAAATCTTCAAGCGTTTTGACCGTATGCGTCAGCTGCCAAATCCAGTCGTTCCACTTTTCCTCGGGTACGTCCTTCCAAAGTTCAATGTCCTTCCAATGTCGCGCAGGTTGATACAGTTTTTGATTCATATCCATTCCCCCTATCAGCATTCACTTTATACTATGCAAGTTATGTGCCAACATGGGAAAATGCCCCTATTCTTTACAAAAGGAGCTTTTCCGTCACATTCACCTGTTTGAAGTGCCTACTTTTCGGCATCTGTATATTTTTTTAGTTTATACTGCAATGTTTGTCGAGGAATCTTTAAAGCGGCTGCTGTTTGCTTAATATTCCCTGCGTGCTGTCTTAAAGCTTCTTGAATCAGCGTTTGTTCAAATGACGTCACTTGACTTTTTAATGAGGACTCTGGTGGATGACTTTCTATCTGATGCGTCCGCAAATGGGCAGGGAGATATGCTGGGGTGATTTCTTCTGCTTCCTTTGGCATCATCAAGACGGCATGCTCGATCGTATGTTTTAATTCTCTGACATTCCCTGGCCACTGATGGGCCATAAATACTTGGACAGTTTCTTCAGAAAGGCGGTTGACGTTTTTAGAAAATTGCTGATGATACGTTTGAATAAAGTGGCGGGATAACAGCTGGATATCATGCTTCCTTGTGCGAAGCGGCGGGATATGAAATGATGACACATGCAGTCTATAAAATAAGTCTTCTCTTAACATTTGTTTTTTAACGGCTTCAAATGGGTCGATATTGAGGGCAGTAATCACTCTGACATTTACTTGAACCGCCTTTGCATCACCTATCCGGCGGACAACACCATCCTCTAACACACGCAGTAATTTTGTTTGAAGCGTAAGCGGCATCGCTTGCAGCTCATCAAGAAAAAGCGTACCGCCATCTGCTAATTCAAACAGCCCCTTGCGATCTATTGCGCCCGTATAACTTCCTTTGACAGACCCGAATAAAAGACTTTCAAGCAGCGATTCTGGAAGAGCAGCGCAGTTTTGCGGGATAAAGACTTGATCTTTCCGATCAGATGCATGAACAATCGCTTGTACGAGTACCTCTTTTCCTGTCCCAGTTTCCCCGAAGACCATAACCGACGAAGGATATGCAGCAGCTTTTTTCGCTTTCTCCAGCATCTCTTTTAAGTGTGGATCATTTGTTAAAAATGAAGAAAAATCGAGCATTTGAGTGGTCTCCGCGGCACCATCCGTTCGTTTTTTTTGATCTAAACGATTCGAAAGCGCCGACAGCTTCGACACATCTTTCGCTACTTCTACCGCCCCAATTAACTTGCTGCCTTCCATAATGGGCAGTGTGGTGTTGACGGTCTCAATTTTTTCTCCATTTTTATTCAAATAGGTTTGCAACGAATGATAAATGGGTTTTCCTGTTCTAAGTACATGCATGAGTGTACTTGTCTTTTCAGTTAATGAAGGATACACATCCAGTATGTACTTGCCAATCACCTCTTCTTTCGCTAAACAGTCGAACTTCGCTGCATTATGATTATAAAAGATGGTGACCCCTTGATCGTCTACAACGTGAATCGCTTCATCGATGGCTTCTAAAATTAATTCAAACCAATCCGCTCTTTCGACAACCTTCCCCACTATTTCTCCCTCACTTTCTATGCTGAAAATTCGGCACTGTATTGCCCAATTTTCAGCGGCTTGATGATGTTCAACGTGTTCCTCTATCCTTTTCACGTTTCGCTTTTTCCTGTCGATCTCCTGCTTTTTTCGTCAATTCGAAAAAAAGCACCCCTCTTATGAGGAGTACTTTCGCCCTGACGTTTGATAAAGAGACAAGTCAAATTCCTGAAGAGACTCCATATACAGCGGCACAATTGGCTTTCCTTCTTGAAAAAATGCAAATTGAGAAGGTTGTAGTTTGATTGGCTGATGGTAAAACGCAAATATTTTCACTACCTCAGGGACAATTCGGCAAAAGGTATCATGCACAAATAAATAGACATCTTGTTTCCATTTAAACAGCCGTCTATTTGGTGGGCTGAATATTGGAGATACTTGAATGATGCTGCCTTCCTCAAACGTCTCCAGCTGCTGTTTTGTGACCGTGTAAATCTCCTTTTGATGAAACTGAAAATATTGCACATCACGTCTTGAAGCAAACCGTCTTTTTGTCTGATGTTCAATATAATAAAATGTTCTGCCGTTATCTGCAGTGACGACTGTATAATTCGGAACTGTCAGCGGCTCGTTCATTTCATATTTCATCGTACATAAGGAAGGAACACGAATCGCACGCCTGTTCTTTTCATTCACCCAGCGCTTGTCAATTAGATGGAGACATCCGTGAGCGATTTGATAATAAGCGCCATCTCTTTCAATCACAGTTCCGTCAATTAAATCGTAGGGCATACTCGAAAACATATGATGGAATGATTGTGGCGTTTTATATGTGGTATCAAGTACTTCTTGTAATGGAAAGAACGCAGCAAAATGATTCAGTCTCATCCAAAACACAGAATCAGCATGATGCCAATGTTTTGGTTCGTCGGCCCAGTATTGTCCGTATTTTTCATGAATAAACGAAAGCAGCCGGCTTCTATGCATAACAGAGCAATGGTCGACTTGAAAGGATGCATGCTCCAACACTTGATCTGCTTCTCGAACGAAGCTCGCCGTTTCCACCAAATGCTGATTCACATGCACGACACGCTGCGAGGAATAGACGATATCTATGTGAGGCTTCGATTGAAAAACCTCGACCATTTTCTCTAAACGATCTTTTCTGTAGACTGTATCATCAGTTACATAACAAACCAGCTCACCTGTTATACGTGTTAATGCTTCATTAATTAGCGTTGCATAACGTACAGTCTTCAGCCGGTTTGCAGGATGAATTTGATGAGAATACAATTGAATGCGCTTATCCACTAAATAAGGCTGCATCTTTTGGATCGTTTCTTGTTCAGAGCCATCATCCATGATCAAAAGCTCCCAATGCTGATACGTTTGTTCTACCACACTCTTTAGCACACGTTCAATGAAATCAGGTTTGTTGTAGCTTGTTAATATCACTGATACTTTCATGACCATTATCCTTTTTTAAATAGATTAAAAAGCCCCCCAGCTGACAATGTTCACATAAGGAACACTTACTCTTAGCTGATTTGTCGCATTTTTAAAGACTGCTACTGAGTCAAACAATTGTACGACAACCACGTTTTGCAGCACATCTCCATTGACTAAATGAACACGCGGCAGCGGAATGCCGAGCTCAAGCCACGGGCGCAGCAATTCTTTAATCTCTGACGCACTCCCTTCCTCACTTTCCTCTAAAAGATGAAGAAGAAGTATAATCAACACAACTTCAAGTATTCCTTCTGTTTCTAGTAATTCTTCGTTCCAGCCATTTAATAGTTGTTCAAATTCCATTCAGATTCCCTCTTTCTTCTCGTTTGATCTTTACTAGAGTATGAGGATCACTTCATTTAGCATCAGCATTTGAAAACATTTTTCAAAAATGTGTGAAGTCATTAAATGAAAAAAGAACAAGGAATGAGCATTCTGCTTATACCAAAAAAAGAGAACGGCATATACATAGTGGTGTGTTTGAATGGATGAAGAAAGGATGGGGAAAACATGAGCGAAAAGCGTGCCGAATTAAAAAAAGAGCTGTTAAAGCTGTTTTTCAAACCGCTTAGTCATGCGTTAACAGTTAATCTCGAAGAAGGAGGAGTTCAAGTGGAAGAAAAATTGAACGATTTATTTAGTGAGGTGGCTGCTGAAGCATCACCTTCAGATTCTGCTACAACACTCGACGTATCTCAACCAGCAAGATGGATTTTTGCAAGACTTGCACCTGGAACAGTCATTAGCATTGTCATGGACTCAGGTGACTTAATCGGACCCGTTCAATTCGTATCATTCGATGCTTCAACAGGTGTTGTTTTCGTCACACAAGAAAGCTCTGTGACACCTACAGGCTCTGCAACGACTCTATTAGATGTAGATAAAGTAGAAAGTGTTACGTTCACATCTTAATGTGAGAGGGCCATCATGAAGCTTCTTTATATCAGCTCTGGCTACGGTGGAATCTATCGGATGTTCGATCAATGGATTGAAGAGAGCTTCATTGATTCCCCCTTTTCATGTATCAAGATGGAAAGGGAAACTCTACCCGCTCATATGCACAAAATCCGGACATTTTCTCCGGATTTTGTTTTCATGATGATCGGTGATCATATTCCAACAGAACTGCTTCATCAATTCAAACAAGAAAAGATCCCCGTTGTACTGTGGATGACAGAAGACCCTTTTTATATAGATGTGTCAGCTGCATGCGTAAGTGATGCACAGCTGATCTTAACGATTGACGAAGGTGCTTTGTCATTTTACAAACAACTAGGCGCTAATCACACGCACTACTTTCCCATTCCGACCAATACACACGTATTTCAGAAAAAAGAATCACCACATGAGTCGTGCATCTATGACATTGCACTCATTGGCTACCCTTATCCAAACCGCATTAAAGCCATCGATACACTCTTACATCAAAACAAATGGCGCATTCTCGTAGCAGGAAAAGAGTGGCATCGCATGTTGAATAAATCACGCAGACGATATCGTGATCTCTCACTGATGACCCACTGGCTGAGTCCCGAGCAGATGGCAAACATCTATCAAACATCAGCCATTGTTCTGAATCCGCACAGGCCCGCGCAATTTGCCTATAATCAAAACAAAGCCAATGTTCAAAATATGAGCCTCAACAACAGAGCATTTGATATCGCTGCAAGCGGAGGCTTTCAGTTGACAGATCTACAACCGTCACAGGCATTTTCAAGCTTCGCTTTTTACACACATGAAAACGATTTGATTAAGCAGGTCGAGCACTATGTAACAAACCCTCAACAAAGACAATCGGTTGCAGAGAACAATTACGAGCAAGTCGTTCGCTGGAACACATTTGATACGCTGCCTTACAGACTTTATGAAATAGTCAAAAGCGCCCTATGACCGGGCGCTTTTTCTAATTGCCATCATCTTATGCCGTTCCTTCTGCATCTTGTCGAGCCAATAAAATCTTCTCTGCCTTTTTCCGATCTTCCTCACTTTTCACAACAAGCGATTGCGCATGATCCATCATATATGCACCAACAGATCCTTCTAAAAAGGAATGAATGCATTCTTTTGCATATGGAACATGAAACGCATAGACAGCTCCATTTAAACGTCCATACGTATAAGGGTGCTCTTGAGTTGGTACAAAAAAATAATGATTGTCCTTATACAGGCTGGCTTCATTGGTGTCATGAAGTGTCCAAGTTTCATTTGGATTTTCTAACGCCTCTGTAAAAGAAGCCGCACAATCATATCCCCCCTCTACTAGAAGCTGCAAGCAGTTCTCAATATCTGCCGTCTGCCTTAGTGGTGATGCTGGATGCAAATACAAAACAATATCAAACGTCTTTCCCTCTCGTTCTAAATAAGCAAGTGCATGCTTCACAGCTACTAAAGAAGGTGTTTGTTCCGTCACATGTGTGCTTGGCAGTTCAATCACATTTGCTCCATAGTGGGACGAAATGATTTGAGTATTCACATCCTCTGAAGATACGATGACTTCATCTAATTCAATCATTTGTAATAATGGTTGAATGGTCCAATAGATCAGCGGCCGCTCCGCCAATACGCGAATGTGTTCAGCATGATGTCCCTGCTTGCTGCTAAAAGCTGGTATCATAGCTAAAATACGATTTCCCCTATACATGTATGATCTTCTCCCCTCGCGCAGCTCAGTATCAGAGAATACATTCTGAGAGCTGAACTGATCACCGTACTGAAGTTCTTTAGGTGCCTCGCTATTCTACTTAATCTTCTATCTCTACATATTCTATTAAGTCGTCAAGCAGATGGTTATAATTGGTTCACCTAATTTATGCATGAAGTGGTTCTTTTCCTCAAACGTCTTCCACTCTTTCACATATGATGCAAAGTAGAGAAATGAGAGTTGGGGGATTAGATATGTCCAAACAAATAGAAACGAGTTTGAAGACCTTTTTTCGTGACAAAATCATCTTGGTCACAGGCGGTACGGGTTCGATTGGCCGGCAGATTGTGAAAAAATTAACAGCCTGCTCTCCTAAAAAGGTCATTGTCTTCAGTAAAGATGACAGTAAACAATACATGATGAAAAATGAATATGCGGCAAATCCAGAGGTTGTATTTGCACTTGGAGATGTGAGGGATGCCAGCCGCGTCAGGCAGCTTATCAAAGGAGTAGATATCATCTTCCATGCAGCTGCGCTCAAACAAGTACCCACCTGCGAAGATAATCCGTTTGAAGCTGTCCAAACCAACATCATCGGCGGACAGCATGTCATTGAAGCAGCACTTGAACATGAAGTCAGTCATGTTGTCAACATTTCAACCGACAAAGCGGTTTCTCCGACAAATGCCATGGGAGCTACAAAATTAATTTCAGAAAAATTGTTTTTTCAAGCGAATGAAAGTATTTCAAATCAGAAAACGAAGTTTTGCTCTGTCCGGTTTGGCAATGTGCTTGGATCAAGGGGTTCCGTCATCCCCATCATGCTTCAACAGTTGTTAAATGAACAACCTCTAACTGTAACTGATCCTAAGATGACACGCTTTTTTATGTCTATCGAAGAAGCTGTATCTCTCACGCTTGAAGCAGCTATCATGATGAAAGGCGGCGAAACATTCATCCTCAAGATGGAGTCATTACAGCTGGCTGATCTATTGAAAGCATTTCATGAATATGCCGGTCTGATCAATGTTCCTTCTCCTGATATTCTCGTTGTCGGAAAAAGACCTGGAGAAAAACTTCACGAGGAGCTCACATTCCCTCACGAGGCAGATGCACTGTTTGAACATGAACAATTTTATGCCATTTTACCAAGACCACATCTTCACCCTCATTTTCAAAAAGTCCATTTGACCCATTACACATCAAACGAAGCACCGCTCATTACAAAAGAGAAACTGTTTCACATCATTGAACAATTACATCATACCCACCATAAAAAATAAAAAAATCGTCACACGGAAGCAGCTGACTTCCATGTGACGATTTTTAAATCAATTATTGAAAGATGTGTTTCAAATGACCGTAGCCTTCTTTTTCAAGATCATCCTTCGGGATAAACTTTAAAGCGGCAGAATTAATACAATACCGAAGACCGTTTGGCCCTGGGCCGTCAGGGAATACATGACCAAGGTGAGAGTCGGCCGTCTTACTGCGAACTTCAGTCCGCACCATGCCATGGCTCGTATCTACTTTCTCTTCTACCTCTTGATCTTCAATCGGCTTTGTAAAACTTGGCCAGCCGCAATGGGCATCAAATTTATCTAAAGAAGAAAACAATGGCTTGCCTGAAATGATATCTACATAAATGCCCTCTTCCTTATGATCCCAAAATTCATTTTGAAATGGCGGCTCAGTGCCATTATTTTGCGTCACTTCGTACTGCATTCGGTTTAATTCTTTGATGCGCTGCTCTTTTTCGTTAGCCATTATTTATCACTCCAATGAGATTGAATAAAACCTGCTCTGCCCGAACCGACATGGTATCGTTCGTAGTGCATTTTGTTCTTTTTATAATAATGCTGATGATATTCCTCAGCAGGATAAAAAGGACCAGCCTCTAAAATTTCTGTCACGATTGGCTTTTGGAAAATTCCACTTTGGCTCAGCTGCTCTTTTGATGTTTCTGCAAGTTGCCTTTGTTTTTCATTGTGGACATAAATCCCTGTACGGTAGGACTCTCCTCTATCACCAAATTGTCCTCCATCATCTGTTGGGTCTATTTGCTGCCAATATAGTTCTAATAGCTTCTCATACGGAAAAACGTCTGGATCAAAGGTAATTTGAACGGCTTCTCTATGGCCTGTTGTATTTGTACATACTTCCTCATAGGTTGGATTCACTGTATGTCCGCCAGTATACCCTGATTCAACTTTGATAATGCCTGGCTGTTCATCAAAAGGTTTAACCATACACCAGAAACAGCCTCCAGCAAATGTGGCTAATTCTTGTTTTTCAGACATATTAGTGCCCCCTTCATTTAAAAAATGGTATCATCATATTATAACATGATAAAAAATAATGAAAATGATACGACTTGTATACCTAAAAACAAATGAAAGCATTCTGTCGTATCTTAAAATATAATGGGGGTTTAATGATTGGAACAAAGAAAACAAATGATGTATGAAATGGATACTTTACTGAGAACCGTATTTAAGCAAATACGTTATGAAATTAACAGCTTGCTTGAAAACGAATTATCTCGGAATGAATTTCTCATTTTAAATCTGCTGCGTGAACAAGGCGCAAAAAAAGTAACGGAATTCGCCTCAATTCTCGGTGTATCAGCAAGCCATATTACAGCTGTAACCGACACACTTGTAGAAAAAGGCTGGATCACTCGTATCCGTTCAAAAGAGGATCGACGCATCATCAAAATCCACTTAACCGATAAGGGTAAGGAAATTACTGAGCATTTTGAGAAAAAGAAAACAGAATACTTCATGGAACGATTTGAATCATTTGATGATGAAGAACTGAAAACGATGATCAAATTATTTAAAAAGCTGGATAAAAGTCAAAAGGATTAAGCATAGAATTTAGCGTGGAGGACATGCTACGGATAAAAAGGTGGAATGAACCATGACAAGTCCATATCTTTGTCCCAACTGCAAAACCAACAGAACGCGTTTTAATCTCATCGAGCAGCATTCAGAACCCGTGAAACTTGATCCTGCAACTGGAGCTATTGTCGAAACATATGAAGGAGATCAGCTTTCTCCTTTTCACATGAACTATCAAGGACCGAAAATCAAAGTCCAGTGCGGCGTTTGCGGATTAATTGAGGATGAAAAAACGTTCATTAAGCTGGCTGAATATCATCAATATTCATCTCCTTCTTAATACGAGAGCCTGACACTTTTTGTCAGGCTTTTTTCTATGTTTCTTTTGCCTATACAGATCGTCCCTTTCTTGCATACGCTACAAAAAACACATTGCAGAGAAAGAAGGGATAAAGACGTGCAGCAGCTCTACGAGATGAATCAATTTCTATATCGTCCATTAGCTACCTTTCCCCCATACCATCCAAGAAACACCATTTCCAAAGCTATTATTCGATTATTTCACGCTGCACCGGATTTAAGTGAGCTTGCTGTATTTGTAAATCAGCAGCCAATCCAAAAAAAGCTGCCATACGGTCAGCTGTCTGCTTATATGGAATGGGATGAGGGTGTTTATGAGATAGAAGTATTCAAGCTGGCTACAAAAGAAAGAATTCTTTCTTCTCGTATGATGATTAATGGAAACGAGACTTACACGCTATGTATCACAGGAGCTCGTACCGGCTTTGCGCTGCTCACAGAAAAGCAAGACTCGCTGATTAAGCAAGATGAGCTATCAGCACTCACGTTTATCCAGCTGTCACCAGACCTCCCTTTCATTGATATATATGAACGAGATCAAGGCATGTTATCAAAGGAGCTCGGATATGTGAACGGCACCCAAACCCACCACTTCTCTCCGAATAAGTATCACTTTGAATTAAAAGCTGCCGGTACTCAAAGTGTACTGCTTGATATTCCGAAAGTTCACCTGCAAACAAAGCGGGCCTATCTTATTTTACTTCATGGATTTGCAAACGGAGAGCCAGAGCTAATGGCAAAAGTCGTCTTGTCTCACCAAATGTAAAAAGAGCCTTTCCAAATGGAAAAAGAGCCTTTCCAAATGGAAAAGGCTCTTAGCGTGTAGACAAACCCTCGCATTCGGTGTCAGTCCTGCGTGCTGGTGCTCACGAATGTCACATTCACTCTGCGCCGGTACTCGTCCTTCCTAGAATACAAAGGTTTTCTATTCCGCTGAAAAGAAGATAAATAGCCTTTCCAAATGGAAAAGGCTATTTACGAGACATCTTCAGCTTTTTCTTGTTTTTGAAAATCAAAAGCAAGAATCATGGTACCTAAAAATAATGCACAATAGGCGATATTTAAGTAAAACTGGTCGATATTTTCTGCTTTTAAATGAGAGGCAGCTGTCATGCCAAAGTATGCAGCAAATAAGAGCGACAGTAAACTAAAATATTGATAGACTCGCTTCATCGTTTCACTCCTGACTTACACGTTCTATTGCTTTGGATGATAATATGAGAATTCAATTTCATCATTCTCAAGATCAATTTTGTTCGCTTTGACATACATATCATTCGTCAGCGGCATTTCTGAAAGGCGCACTTCCACTGTTTTTTGGTCTGGTTTCACATGAACGAAATCAGGCAGTTCATAGAATTGACCCATGTAGCTTAAAACAAAACTGATTGGGATGCTTAATTGTCCAATTGAAAAGTCATCTACTTTCAGCAGAACATCCCCATTATCTTCAACAGATGGTGTAAATGATACATTTGCATTAATCGTTGAAGAAAAAGCTTTGATTGCACCTGTTACTTTCACATCTTGGTCAATCGCAACATGAAAGTCGGGCATATCGCTTGATCCTTGGTTTTTTAAATAATCATTGACAAAGCTGGTGAGCGATTCTTTTGAACTAGAAATGTTAAAAGCATACTCGCTGTTCACTTCTTTTTTCGAAGCGGATTGATCGCTTGGCAGCAGCATGAAAATACCGCATACAAGAACAATCAATAGATTAATTGACAGTAAAACAAAAAATAAACTCTTCCATTTTTTCATCTTTTCACCCTATTCCTTCGGCAGTCCTTCTTTTTTCACTTCTGAGAATAAACGATTTGCCATAAGAGAGTACCCCTTTTGGTTTGGGTGGAAATCATCATCTGCCAGTAATTTTTCATCTTGATCATCTTCAAATAAATCTGCAACATCGATCATATCAGCATTGCCGTCTTTTTTTAGTTCTTTTTCGGCAGCAGCATTCCAGTCTTTGACGACCTCATCAATATCTCTTAGCTCAGACAAGCTGAACTTAAAAGGATTGTACATACTGACATACATGATTTTTGCATGGTCATTATGCTCTCTTAATTGAGCAAGAATGGTCTTAAAACGCTCTTCAAAAGGACCTTGCTCTTTTTGAAAAGGAGCAAATGTCAAGTTGAGCACATTTTGACGGACGACATGCATTAAGTCATTTCCGCCGATCGTAAAGAAAATATAATCAGCGTCTTTCAGTCCATCCTGCACTTTTTTTTCTTTTAATCTTTTTAATAAATCTACCGTTCTACTGCCTTTAATGGCATAGTTTTTTAATGTAACAGACTGTACACCGTCCACCGCTTCTATCTTGTCACGGGTGATGCCGGCATACCCTTTTTTATTTTGATCTCCGATTCCTTCTGTTAAGGAATCTCCAACCGCTGCGATCGTAATATGTTCTTTTACGTTTTGTGTGTCTTCTAGTTTATCCTTTATGCCAGCCTCTTGCGCGGAACATGCAGAAAGAACAAAAGCTAGAGACATCACAATCAAAATCAAACGAGCCTTCAAACGATGATGTCCCTCCTTTTTCTGATTAAAAAAGTGTATCATGTTTTCGCTCATTTGAACATCCTTATGCTAGCTTCGATTCAGTGTTTTGATGTCCTTGATGATTTCATCATATGGCGTATTTTGAACACCATCATAGTTTTTCATCACTTTTCCTTCTTGATCAACGAGGAAAAACAGAGATTGGTGTATCACTTGGTCTTCGTCTTCAGGTTTTTTCACAATCGTCTTAAAGCTTTTCATTGCAAATTTTTCAATCGCTGACTGCGAGTAACCAGTGAGAAAATCCCAATTTTTAAAGGATAATGGATATGCTTTTGCAAATTCCTTTAGCTTTTTCGGTGAATCCACCTCTGGATCGACGCTAAATGAAATGATGTGCGCATCCAATTTTTCTTCTTTTAACCGTTTTTGTAGCTCTGTCATATGTGCGGTCATCGGCGGGCAAATCGTTTCACAGCTTGTGAAAATAAAATCTGCCACCCAGACTTTCCCCTTTAAATCGTCGAGCGACACCTTTTGACCATCCTGGTTTTGATACTCAAACGGCTGGATTTGATAATTTAATGCATCCTTGATTTGTCCATTTGAACATGAGACTAAAAGAAGCACGCTTATGATCGTAAGCGCACCAAATAAGGCTCCCCTTTTTGTATACATGACCATTACATCCCCTTTTCAATCAATCGGTATAAAAAGTAAAGCCTATAGCGCCCTTACCAGTATGACAGGAAATAATCGGTGTTGTATAAGCGACGTCAACTAGTGCTTCAGGTGTGTGATCAAGCAGTGCTGCTTTAAGCTTTTCTGCAAGTTCTAATGCGTCTGCATGTGCAATCCCAATGGCCTGAACGGTTTTCCCTTTCACCGCCTGTACATACTGTTTTGTCAAATAGCGGACAAGAGCGGAGTAACTTCTCACATTCGCTTCTGGTGTGTATATGCCGTCTGTTAAGCTGGCAATTGGTTTAATATGAAGAAGTGAACCGATCAGCGCCTTTCCTCTTCCAATTCGTCCACCTTTCACGAGATTTTCTAATGTATCGATTGTGACAAATAGCTTTGTTTTAAGACGAATTTTGTCCATTTCTTTGAGGATGTCATCACGGCTTGCCCCTTTTTTTGCAAGCTCTGCTGCTTTGGTGACTTGAAACCCTAAACCATAGGAAATAAAATTCGAATCGATGACAGTGATATTCCCGTCCACCATTTTAGAAGCGCTTTCAGCAGTTTGAACCGTACCACTCATCCCACCAGTCAAATGGATACTAATGACTTCGCTTCCATCTGCCGTCAGTTTTTCATATAATTCGACGAATTGACCGATCGCAGGTTGTGACGTTTTCGGCAGTTCCTCAGCGGCCTCCATTTTTTCAATAAATTCATCTGGCTGTATGTTCACTCGGTCAATATAATCAACCCCAGAAATGGAGATATTGAGCGGAATGACATGAATAGAAAGATCATTGATTTTTTCTTGCGGAAGGTCCACAGTTGAATCTGTTACAATTTTAATCTGTTTCACTATCGTCTCATCCTTGCTGTCTTAGTCTTTACATATGATATTACCTTATTTCGTGCATACTTGAAAACAACTGTCAGAACGTTTTTGAAATTGTCACATTTTCTTCTTTTCATGTAAAAAATCCTTGCCAAGATGGGTAGCCGCCATTTGAAAATGGCCGCTCACTCTCTTTGGCAAAGATTCCAATTTACGCATTGTGTTTTAGTGTAGGCTCTTGGTAGATCTGTTCATATGTGCTCCACTTGACGTTACGTTTCACATCCTCCCTGAAAGAGTACACATGCCTCTTTCCCTTAGATACATAGACTTTTTTCAAGAAAGCTTCAAGTCTAAAGGTGAGCATGAAACTATAGGATTCATCTCCCTTTAAAACAGGGACTTCTGTTACCTTGATCTGAGCTCCATCCATCCGTCTAAAACATATTGTTTTGAGCAGCACAAACGATCAATCCTCTTTTCCAATTATCTGTTAAGCCTAAATAAATAGGTGGAATAAATCTTGATCTTTATTCACTTCAACATAGTGGAAGCCTTTTTTATTCATTCGGTCAATCAGCGCTGCATAGTCATCTCTTTCTTTCAATTCGATCCCAACAAGCGCAGGTCCTTTGCTTCGGTTATTCTTTTTCGTATATTCAAAGCGTGAGATATCATCATTTGGCCCTAACACTTCATCTAAAAATTCCCTGAGAGCACCTGCTCTTTGCGGAAAATTAACGATGAAATAATGCTGGAGTCCTTCATAAATCATGGAGCGTTCCTTGATTTCTTGCATTCGGCCAATGTCATTATTGCCTCCGCTGACAATACAAACGACATTTTTCCCTTTAATCTCCTCACGATGTGCATCTAAAGCCGCGATCGGTAACGCACCCGCTGGCTCAGCTACAATTGCACATTGATTATACAGCTCTAAAATGGTTGTACATACTTTTCCTTCTGGTACAAGACTAATCTTATCGACAACGGACTGAAGCGACGTAAACGTCTTTTCGCCAATCCGCTGAACCGCTGCTCCATCTACAAACTTATCTATTGAATCAAGTGTGACAACCTCCCCTTTCTCGTGGGAAGCATGAAGTGAGGCGGCACCAAGCGGCTCGACTGCAATAATTTCTGTTTCTGGTGCGATATTTTTCATATACGTGCCAACGCCAGATAACAAACCTCCGCCCCCAACACTTGCAAATAAAAAGTGAGGCTCCACTTCGATATCATTTAATATTTCTACAGCAGTTGTTCCTTGTCCTGCCATGACATCTAAATCATCAAATGGATGAATAAATTCCCGCTTTTCCTTATCTCCGCATTTGACTGCTTCATGATACGAATCATCAAAGGTATCTCCGGTTAAGATAATGTCAACATATTCTTTTCCGAAAAGCTCCACTTGAGATACTTTTTGCCTTGGTGTGGTAGCAGGCATAAAAATTTTTCCGTGGATACCTAAATATTTGCAAGAATAGGCAACGCCTTGTGCGTGATTTCCTGCACTGGCACAAACAATGCCGTTTTCTAGTTTTTCTTTTGGCAACTGGCTCATTTTATTAAAAGCGCCTCTTAATTTAAAAGAACGAACAACCTGCAGGTCCTCTCTTTTTAAGTAGACATTACATTCATATCGTTCAGAAAGTCGCTCATTTTTTTGAAGTGGAGTATGAATCACTACATCCTTCAAATTTTGATGGGCTTTTAAGATGTCTTTCACTTGAATTAGCGTGTTTTCTTTGAGCAACGGTTTCATGTACAAGATCCTTTCTCTTTAACCTTATTTAATTTGTCATTATAACATGAATATTCAAAAAATAAACCAATAGATCATGGATCGGAGATAAATTTCATGAACTTTTTCGTTTTTCTATACATTTGTTCTAATTGGGTGTTATAATAAAACCAATTAGAACCAAAAGAAAGGAATCGCTCGATGACCACACATCCGTTTGCTAATATATATGGAGAACACCAAGATATAAAACACGCCATTCATTTGGCAAAACAATTCACGAAAAACGATCAGCCTGTGTTGATCACAGGTGAAATTGGAACAGGCAAATCACGCTTTGCACAAGAAATGGCCCATTCATTTGCTGCGCAGGCTTCGATGAAACATATCTACTGCCCCATTGTAGATGAAGCGACTTTGCAGGAAGCATTTACTCATGCGGCAAATCATGTGCTTTATTTAGACGAAGTCAGCGCATTCAGTATTCCTATGCAGCATCAGGTCATTCGTTTTCTCGAAGATTCTCCTGCAACAAAAATCATTGCTTCTTCGTCTTTATCATTAGAGGCGATGAGCGTTTCATCCAGTTTTTTACCTGAGCTGTTTTATCGGCTCAATGTGCTTCATATCCCTCTCCCGCCCTTAGAAGATCGAAAAACAGATATTCCTATTTTAACCGCTGCTTTCTTTCAAGAACTGAACATGACGCCTGACATCGACTCAAGTGTGTGGGAAGTCTTACAGCAATATTCGTTTGAAGGGAATGTCCAGGAGCTCAAAAATATCGTTCATTATGCAGCAGCGATTCTCGAAGGGCAAACAGTTTTCTTGCATCACTTGCCACCTTTTGTATTATTACCTCAACAAACAGCTGGTAAAGGAAAAAAAGAAGAACACCAGCTCACGCTTATGGAGAAACAAGAATTTGTTTTCTTACTCGAAGCCATTAAGTCTCTAAATGAAAAAGGAGAAGCAGCCAGCAGACGTATCTTGTCTGAGTTAAGCAAACAAGGCGACATCCCGCTGACCCCTCAGCAAGTCAGGAGTCGATTAGATGATCTTGAGAAAAAAGCTTATGTGACGAAAGGGAAAGGCAGAGCTGGAACGAAGATTACACTTGAAGGTCTCTCATTTCTGAAGTCGCTTGATGGTTATATACCGGTTCAATAAAGGAGGACATCCATTGTTTACTGTAAAAGAAGAAATTGCCAACGCGATTACACATGGCATTGGCGTCATTTTATCCATTCCCGCCATTGTTTTTCTCGTTTTATTCGCTGTTCAATACGGCACTGTCACTGACATTATTAGCTTCTCGATATTTGGCGCGTCGATGCTACTGCTTTATTTAAGCTCTACTTTGCTTCATAGCATTCGGCACAAAAAAACAAAAGATGTATTTGAAATCCTTGACCACTCTGCGATTTATGTATTGATTGCTGGTACATATACGCCATTTTTGCTTGGCCCATTAAAAGGCGCACTTGGCTATACTCTTCTTGCAATCGTATGGGCTCTCGCTGCAGGCGGTATCGTCTTTAAGATCTTTTTCGTCAAACGGTTTATCATTGTATCCACCCTTGTTTATTTATTAATGGGTTGGATGATTATCATCGCAATTAAACCTCTGTACATTCAATTAACAGGAGCTGGATTCAGCCTCTTACTATTAGGCGGTATTTTGTATTCAGTCGGAACGATCTTTTATATTTGGCGGAAAATTCCCTATCATCATGCGATTTGGCACAGCTTTGTTCTCGGTGGAAGTGCATCCATGTTCTTCTGCATTCTATTTTATTGCGTCAACATCCCAGCATGATTAAAAAACCAGCATCCGAATGAGGATGCTGGTTTTTTCTATGCGCGCTTTTGTGCGTAATCACTCATCTTGACCGGTGCTTTGATATGGATATCGACATTAACTGGACGAAGTCTTTTGACGATCTTCCCTGTTAAAAGACGGTCTGTGCCGCTTGTTTCAACCGGAACAAGTGAGCAGTTACATTCTTCAGCAAGCGTTTCTGCCATGACACGATACTGTTCAGAAAGCAACAGACTCTGGCCAGATAGAACTCTTTCTCTTGCTTCTTCTAATAACGCCTCATCAGATTGATTCTGCTTGATCACCGCCATCTTCTTCAACCATTGTTTTAAGATGGGATAGCGAAACAGATGCGGTTTTGCCATAAAAGCAAATGGCTTCTCTAAGTGACCAATCAGCAATGTCGTCGTCACTGGGTGATGTGCTTCTGTGACATAAATAACAGGACCATCTGGCAGCTTTTTTTGCTGATGAATGGTCATGACCGATCCTGATTGATCAATACACCCTCTGGCAAACCTTTTTGCATGCTCATGGATGAGATGCATTCGTTTCGTATAGGAAATGCGTGGATCCGTTAATTCATGATCATACAAATGCCTTATACTTTTAAAAAAGGATACAACAACATAAATCGTTAAAAACCAATAACGAAACAACCGTACTCCTCCTACTCACTTATCCTTCTTTTCTGTCATAGACGACAAATTCATAATTGTAGGGGTTCTTTTCGTCACGACGGCCTTTTTCACGTGATACAATCGTCCAATTCTCTTCATCGTAATAAGGGAAGAAACGGTCGCCTTCAAATGAATGATGGATGTGCGTGATATATAGACGATCTGCGTATGGCATCATTTCCTCATACAGCTTAGACCCGCCAATGATCAATAATTCTTCCTCGGTCTTCGCAATGTTTAAAATATCATCGATTGAATGAACTACCTCGCATCCTTCAGCTTGAAAAGAAGAACTTGTGGTTAACACGATATTCCGGCGGTTAGGCAGTGCTCGTCCAATTGATTCAAACGTTTTTCTGCCCATGACAATGGTATGGCCACTTGTGACTTTTTTAAAATACGCTAAATCAGCGGGTAAATGCCAAGGCATTTGATTATCTTTGCCAATGACTCTGTCTTTTCCTGTCGCCACTATCATGGAAATCATACACTGACTTCTCCTTTAATATGCGGATGTGGATCATAGTTCTCGAGCACAAAATCATCAAACGTAAAATCAAAAATACTTTTGACATCTCTAGTGATGCGAAGCTGCGGAAGTGTGCGCTCCTCACGCTCTAACTGCATTTTGACCTGCGGAAGATGATTTTGATAAATATGAGCATCTCCTAGCGTATGAATAAACTCTCCTGGCTCAAGGTTTGTCACTTTGGCAATCATCATCGTTAGAAGTGCATACGAAGCAATATTGAAAGGCACACCTAAAAAGATATCTGCCGAACGTTGATAGAGCTGGCACGATAATTTACCGTTTGATACATAAAATTGAAACAAGCAATGACAAGGAGGCAGCGCCATCTGATCAATTTCTCCTGGATTCCACGCACTGACAATCAATCTTCTCGAATTAGGATGATTCTCAATATCATGGATCAGCTTGCTGATCTGATCTACTGTCTCTCCGTCTCCACTCGCCCATGATCTCCACTGCGCACCATACACACGCCCTAGCTCTCCATTTTCATCTGCCCATTCATTCCAAATACGGACACCATTTTCTTGAAGATATTTGACATTTGTATCACCTTTTAAAAACCACAGTAACTCATGAATGATTGATTTCAGGTGTAATTTCTTTGTTGTTAATAAAGGAAACCCTTCCTGTAAATCAAATCTCATTTGGTAACCGAACGTGCTGATAGTGCCTGTTCCTGTTCTGTCACCTTTTTCATCCCCGTGCTGTAATACATGACGGCATAACTCTTTGTATTGTTTCATTTTTTTCATCCTTTATTTATGTTCTTGTTGTAGTTTACCTTATTTCTGCTTTTGTTGAAACCAATTGAAACCAAAAAAACATGTCTGCAAGATGAGCAGACATGTTTTTCTTTTTATGCTTGATTCACTCGATCCTGCTCTTCGTCCTTAATATCTTGGTGAGAGTGAGCTATGCGACTTGCTGCTGCAGCGGCAAGCGCAGCGACAAGGTCATCAAGGAAAGTGTGTACTTCACCAGGACGACCTTCATCTAATTCTCTAATAATACCAAATTTCTCTTTGTCTAGATAACCGAAGTTGGTCAAACCGATTGATCCATATACATTGACAATGGAAAGCGGAATAATCTCATCAATTCCATATAGCGGTTCATCTGTTTCAACTAAATGCTGCAAAGGTTCTGGCAAAAGCTTTTTTTCTGCCAGCTGATCAAGCGCAAGTCCTGTCAAAACTGCGTGGACAATTTCCCTTTTATTCAGCACTTTTTCAACATTTTCAATGCAGACACTAAGTGGAAGATTTGGGTTGTATTTCTCTTGGAGTTTCAGCACAATGTGTGCAATATCTTCTATTTTCACTCCACGCTCGTTTAACATCTGTTTTGTAATGCGAACCATTTCGTTCATTGTATACTTTTTCAATTGGCATGACATCTCCTTCTAGTGGCTCATCCAGCTCGGCGGGGTGTTTTTATCCCAGTAAATATTACCGAGTTCATGATGCGTCTGGAATCCATCTTCTGCTGTATGGTAGTGAAAGTTAAACCAATATCCGCTGTGAGGCGGCTGATCTCTCCTGACATGAAAACGAAGCAAATCTTCTCCAGTCTTTCTATTATAAATGTGGAAGATTTTTTCCCCATTTCCGCTTGAAGGCTGATCAGTTAAAACAACATCTTGAAATTTTTCGTCATCTTTGAAATTTGTTAAAAAGTCGGTTAACACTTGTTCAATTTTTGGTTGAATCTCTTCTCTATACTCGTCCTCAATGACAGGTGTGATTTTACGACCAAATTTGAGAAAGGATTGGTTTTCTGCACTTGATAGAACCTCTTGCTTATATTGCTCAAAGGGGTCTACCCGCTCTTTGTTGTCTTCTTGCGATAGTTCCCAGCTGCGCGTATCATCTGATGTATCATAAACTGCTGTATAAGGTGCTTTATCAGATGAAGAAAGTTCAGATGGCTTGTCTGTCATCAAAGCCGATGGAGGAGAGATTAAACCAAATGTCGCAATCGTAAAGAGAGCAACAAGCGTTTTTCTCATCCACATTTTCATGATATCTAATTCCTTCCATAAGTTATCATACTGCTATTCTAGCATATAATGAATTTTCAGTCATTCAATTTGGTCATTGAGTTGAGACTTTCTTTTTCATGATAAAACGTTTACAATGACAGTAACGACGACTAAAATTTGGGAGGAATGGATATGCTTGAAGGGTTTTTCATCACAGCTTCCTTGCTGACGTTATTTTATTTTGTCTATATGGAGATCACCGATTAAAAGCCCTGAAATAGGGCTTTTTTAATTGTTAAGAGTGATTAAAGTTTTGTTGATTTGTCTTCTTCTATTGAGATATATCCGTAATGGAATTGGGCGGTTTTACGTTTCATCACCTGAAATTGATAGGAATCAGTGGTAAATCGTGTGCTTTTCCAATGATCTTTTAAAACCACTCTTTTTCTAGCCACTCTCATTGCTTCTTTCACAGCGGTTTCATGGTCAAAATGATGCTCAGCTGCATGACGAAGCGGCATCATACTAGCAGACTCTTGTATGGTTTCTTCGAACATTGGGTCAAAATAGACGATATCATAGGATCGATCAGGGAGCTTCTTTAACTGCTCAATACTATCCCCGCTGATAACAGATATCCGTTTCATCGCTTCGTCTGCCTCTCTCACACCCGTTTCCCATGTGCTGAGTCCTTCTCGAACAAGCAATGCCGTCACCGGATTTTTTTCAATACCGGTCACTTTTCCATTGGTTCCTGTAGCGCAGCTTGCGGTAATCGCATCAGATCCTAAGCCAAGCGTACAATCTAAAAAGGAATCGCCCGGCTTTAATTGTGCTGCTTCTATTAATGGATCTTTTTCCCCTCGCAGAACCCGCTTCACCCTAAACATCGCTGAGCTTGGATGGAAAAAGAACTTTTCACCATTTGACTGATACCATTCAAATCGTTCTTTCCCAACAACGAGTACATCCCCCCGCTTGATCGCAAGCTGTTTGACAGATTGTTTGCGCCGCTCGATATACTCACCATGCAAGTCCTTTGCGAGGGCCTTTGCCGTTTCAATTGTTTGTTCATTTGCTCTAAAGCTTGTTGTAATGAGCATGACGTTCCTCCATCATAATCAAGAAAAAATGCCCTGATGGATCACAGGACATTTCAACATTTGTATTAGCAATGTTTTTCAAATGCAGATAAGACGTTCTTCATAATCTCTTCCATTTCATGACCTTCAATTTCGTCACGCGGGATAAAGTGAACGAGTTCATTTCCTTTTAAAAGTGCCATAGATGGAGAAGATGGCTCCTCACCTGTGAAGTATTCTCTCATTTTAGCCGTAGCTTCCCGGTCCTGACCAGCAAAGACCGTCACCATTCGATCTGGTGCTTTTTCTGCTTTCATGACAGCTTGAGTAGCAGCAGGGCGTGCTAAACCGGCAGCACATCCGCATACGGAATTGACGACAACAAATGTTGTTCCTTCTGCTTCCTGCATCGTTTTTTCTACTTCTTCTTCAGTCGTCAATTCTTGAAACCCTGCACTTGTCAGTTCTTGGCGCATTGGTACGACGAGCTGACGCATATATTCTTCATATGCCATTGACATAAAAAAGCCCCCTCTATAATCCTTATGTTGTGAATAAAGGATACTATAGAGAGAGCCAATTTTCAAATGATCAATTTCACATTAAATTTTCATGATTCCGCCTGTATTGGCTGATGTCACAAGTTTTGAGTATCTGGCAAGGTAACCTGTTTTTACTTTTGGCTCAAAGCCTTTCCAGTTTGCTTTTCTTTTTTCCCATTCTTCTTCCGGGACATCTACGCTTAAAATGCGTTTTTCGATATCAACAACGACATGATCACCATTTTCAACAAAGGCAAGCGGGCCGCCTTCTGCTGCCTCTGGAGAGACGTGTCCAATAGACAATCCGCGAGAAGCACCGGAGAATCGTCCGTCTGTAATTAAAGCAACCTTTGGACCAAGTCCCATTCCAACAATTTGTGAAGTTGGTGCTAGCATTTCAGGCATACCTGGACCGCCTTTAGGTCCTTCATAACGAATAATGACAACATGTCCTGCTTCTACTTTTCGATTAATGATTCCTTCAAGTGCTTCCTCTTGGGATTCAAATACGATCGCAGGTCCTTCATGACGTGTGATGCCGTCTTGTACACCGCCTGTTTTAATGATTGCTCCATCTGGCGCAAGGTTTCCAAATAAAACGGCTAAGCCGCCCTTTTCAGTAAATGGCTTGTCAATTGGATAAATGACGTTATAATCTTTTACCTCATGACCTGCAATGTTCTCGCCTAACGTTTTCGCTGTGACGGTCATGGTATCTAAATGAAGAGCCCCCTCTTTTTTGGACAATTCATTTAGTGCAGCAGTCACTCCGCCAGCTTCATGTAAATCTTCAATATATACATCTGAAGCTGGAGCAAGTTTCGATAAATGCGGCACTCGTTCTGCGACTTCATTGATACGCTCAAGTGAGTATTCAACGCCTGCTTCATTTGCAATCGCCAATGTATGAAGAACTGTATTGGTTGAACCACCAAGTGCCATATCTAAAGCAAATGCGTTATCAATCGCTTTTTCCGTGACAATATCACGTGGTTTAATGTCTTTTTTGATTAGCTCCATCAATTGTTTTGCTGACTTCTTCGCAAATTCTCTTCGTTCTGGTGAAGTCGCCAAAATGGTTCCATTTCCAGGAAGAGCAATCCCAAGCGCCTCTGCTAGACAGTTCATTGAGTTGGCTGTAAACATACCAGAGCAAGATCCGCATGTTGGACAGCCAAACTGCTCTAATTCGTTTAATTCCTCTTCATTGATTTTCCCTGATTGGTATGCGCCTACGCCTTCAAAGACAGAAGAAAGCGAAATTTTTCTGCCATCACTTGTTCTCCCAGCTTCCATCGGTCCACCACTGACAAATACAGTTGGGATATTCACACGCATGGCAGCCATCATCATACCTGGCGTGATTTTATCACAGTTAGGAATACACACCATGCCATCAAACCAGTGTGCAGACACCACGGTCTCTACTGAATCAGCAATGATTTCACGGCTTGGCAATGAATATCTCATCCCAATATGCCCCATCGCAATACCATCATCTACCCCGATTGTATTAAATTCAAATGGAACACCGCCAGCTTCACGAATGGCTTCTTTCACAATTTTTCCGAATTCCTGAAGATGGACATGCCCTGGGACAATATCAATATAGGAATTACATACGGCAATAAACGGCTTGCCAAAATCCTCATCTTTTACCCCAGCTGCTCTTAGTAAGCTTCGGTGAGGTGCTCTGTCAATTCCTTGTTTAATCATATTACTGCGAAGTTCTGCCATCTGTTTAAAAAGCCTCCTATACTACTAGTCTTGTTGACTGTATGATTTTGAGTTCATTTTATTTTACAAATTTTCTGTTTATTTAGCCACCTATAATAGATAGTGACTGATTTCTCTGCTGAAGCAAGTGCTCAGCAAGGATTGTGTCATAAAATCTGACCTCCAATATTCTATATTGGTACTACTATATAGAGTTTTTTCTCATATTTCAACAATATTCAAAATAATTTTTCTAAAAAAATTTTTCTGCCAATAAAAAAGCCATTTTCAGAAAACAAGCTGCCTTTTATTGGCAGCCTACTCGTCTTTCTTATGATTCTGATGCATTTTTTCTACTTTCTGTCATTTGCTTCCACACAGAGCCTTTTGCTTCTTCTCCGTGCTCAATTCGTTCGATGGCCATTTTCACTTGAAGACTGACTTCAAATTCAGGGTCCTGCTCCGCTTCTTTTAAAGCTTCTAGTGCTGTTTCGTCACCTTCTTCATAAAGGAACATGGCCGCACGCCAGCGGACAAGCTTACTTGGGTCCTTTAAGGCTTGAATCATCGCTTCAATCGCACTAGGATCACCAAGATCTGAAATACAATCTCCAGCAGTTCTTCTAACTGTCACTGTTTTATCTTCAAGCCCTTTATACAAAATAGGCAAAATGTCTGGATCTTCAATCATGCCAGCATTCACAACAGCTTGTCTGCGAATCGATGTTTTTGGATCCTCCATCGCTTTCATTAAAACAGGTATATCTTTTTTCTCTGGCTGCATTTGCTCTAAATGAGCAAAACGTTTCTTCCAATCTTCATCACGCAGCATCTCTTCTGTCACATCATATGCTTTTCGGTTCACTTGTTTATCTACAGCCTCTTGACCTTCCTTCACTGCCTCTGTTAAACGGGATAAACGCTCGTCGTCATATGCAGCTTGCAGCTCTTCTGTGACTTCTTGACCGATATCAGCAAATTCTCCAAAACGTACGCCATGTTCTTTCCACACACGTTCAAATACAACATTATCTGAACTGCTTCTTAGCTTTAAAATCGCTGCCTGGAAACGTTCAGGCATTCCAAATCGTTCTTCTCTTTCACCGTCTGTCAACTTCACCTGCATCGGAATCCCATTAAACATTTGAACATGCACTTTGACTTCTCCAAATGTGTCATCACCTGACTGCGATTCTCCCTGAAGACCTTCTGTTTCTTGTCCAAAGGCTTCTCTGACTTGCTGTAAAATACCTTGCCAGTCAAATTTCGCATTGCGCTCAACCGCTAAGAAATCGGCTACATGGTAAACACCTTTTACACCTTCAATGGTTAAAATGCGCTTAATCATCTCTGGCGCTTCGTCTTTTTGATCTTTTTTGTAGTTATTGCTTTTACCGCCTGCAAGCGCTTCTGTCAAAATGACTTTCATTGTATTCGGGCTTGGCGTTGGTTCTATGGCAGTTATTTTCATCTATACATCCTCCTTACACACATAAAGACCCTACTCATCTGTAAGGCCGCATTCTTCTTTCCATGTCTTGATAAATAGACACATAAACTCATGCCGCTCATGAGCCAGCTGCTTTCCAGCACGTGTGTTCATCAAGTCTTTTAATTGAAGCAGCTTTTCTTGCATATGCAAAAGTACTGTGCCTTGGTGAGCACCCTCTGTATAGTGAGGCTCCCCTTTTGCACCTGCATATGTAAACACCCTTGCAATCCCAGTTGCACCTATCGCATCTAGCCGATCTGCATCTTGAACAATGGCCCCTTCTAATGTCACTGGCTTATGCTGCATATGCCGGTGCCGAAAAGACATCGTTGTAATGATATCCATGATATAGCGAATATCTCGCGTGTCCACTTCCCACAAATGGAGCTGCTGCTTGAGATCATGCGGTGAAAGCTTCCATTCACTAGACAGCTTGTCATCAATGACATCATGGACAATCGCTGCCATTTCAATGACAAAAAGCGACCCGCCCTCCTGTTGTGCAATATGGACGGCAAGCTGGCGCACACGATTGATATGAGCTTCATCGTGTCCAGTCGGTTCATTCTTTAGCTGTTTTGAAACAAAGGAGGCAGCTGCCTCCAATTGTTCTTGCTGCTTACTCGAATACATGCTTATTTCTCCAAAAGAGCGATAATGGAGCTTTCTAATTCTTTTGGTGGTGTTTTAGGAGAGAATCGTTCAGTCACTTCTCCGTTTTGGTCAACGATAAATTTTGTGAAATTCCATTTCACCGTTTTTGTGCCAAGCACACCTTTCGCATGACTCGTTAAGTATTTGAAAAGCGGATGCGCATTGTCACCATTGACATCTACTTTTGCAAACATCGGGAAGGTCACACCATAGTTCAACGAACAGAATTCTTGAATTGCTTCTTCCCCTTCTGGCTCTTGATTCATAAATTGATTGCACGGAAATCCTAAAATTTCAAGGCCCTTTTCATGATATTGATCGTATAACTCTTGTAATTGTTTAAATTGAGGGGTCAGTCCACATTTGCTCGCTGTGTTCACGATGATCAGTACTTTCCCTTTGTAATCTGCCATTGATTTTTCCTGACCGTTAATGGTCTTGACCTGAATATCATAAATTGACATCTCATAGCCTCCTAGGATTCACTTTTTCCTATCGTAACATGCTTCTTTTAGAAAATCGCTTTTTATGCTTCCTGCTAAAAGAGTCCAGTCACACTGCCGTCTTCTAATAAATCCATCTCAAGTGCCGCAGGTTTTTTAGGGAGACCTGGCATGGTCAGAATGCTTCCCGTTAGTGCAACGATAAAACCTGCCCCTACAGATGGTTTTAACTCTCGAATCGTAACGGTAAAGCCTTTTGGTCTGCCGATTAAAGCTGGATCATCCGATAGTGAATATTGCGTTTTTGCCATACAAACCGGCAAATGGGCCCAGCCATTTTTCTCAATTGCAGCTAGCTGCTTTCTTGCTTTTGATGTAAGGTTGACGCCGTCTGCACCATAAACCACTTTGGCGACTTTTGACAACTTTTCTTCAATGGAATCTTGCTCCTCATATAAATAAGAAAAGCTGTTTTCATTCTTTTCAATGAGTGTCGTGAGCTCTTCGGCAAGTGCTACGCCGCCAGCTCCCCCTTCTTCCCATACATTGACGGCTTTGACTGGATGTCCATTCGTTTCGCACCAGTTTTCTATTGCTTGAATTTCTTCTTTTGTATCGGTAATAAAACGGTTCACTGCAACGATGTATGGTAGACCGAAGGCTTGCACTGTTTCAATATGCTTCTCTAAATTATGTATACCTTCTAATACAGCCTGTGCATTTGCTTCCTTGAGCTCTGTTTTCTGCATTCCGCCATGCATTTTTAGCGCCCTGACAGTTGCTACAATGACAACAGCGCCTGGTTTAAAATCACCGGCTCTTGTTTTGATGTGAAGAAATTTTTCCGCGCCGAGGTCTGCACCAAATCCCGCTTCTGTTACGACGTAATCTGCTAGTTTTGCCGCCATTTTTGTGGCAATTAAACTATTGCATCCATGTGCAATATTGGCAAAAGGACCACCATGAACAAGGGCTGGAGTTCCTTCAATCGTTTGAACAAGGTTTGGTTTCAGCGCATCTTTTAATAGCAAGGTTAATACGCCTTCATATCCTAGATTTCCAACTGTGACCGGTTCACCTTCTTGATTGTAGGCAACAACAATAGAAGAAAGACGTTTTTTCAGATCGTTTAAGTCGTCTGCTAAACAGAGGATGGCCATCATTTCGGATGCAACCGTAATATCAAATCCATCTTCTCTAGGGTACCCATTTAATTGACCGCCAAGTCCTATGACCACTTGTCTTAGAGCACGATCGTTTAAATCTAAAACTCGTTTCCATACAATTCTGCGTGCGTCGATCCCAAGCTCATTTCCGTGATGGATATGATTATCAATAAAAGCAGATAAAGCGTTATGTGCAGATGTAATCGCATGAAAATCCCCTGTGAAATGAAGATTAATTTCTTCCATAGGCAACACCTGTGAATATCCGCCGCCAGCTGCACCGCCTTTAATACCCATTGTGGGACCTAGTGAAGGTTCACGCATGGCAATGATCGCTTTTTTCCCAATTTTCTCGAAGGCTTGACCGAGGCCAACTGTTACGGTGGACTTCCCTTCACCTGCTGGTGTTGGGTTGATCGAAGTCACAAGAATCACATTTCCTTCTTTTTGTTCCTTTAAACGGTCAAAAATAGTCAAAGATATTTTCGCTTTTGTGAAACCATAGCATTCTAATTCTTCGTCATGTATTTGTAATTTTGCTGCGATGTCTTGAATCGGTCTCAGCTTTGCCTTTTGGGCAATGTCAATATCTGATAAATGCTTTGTAATCATGATTAATGGCCTCCTTTTTTGACAGAAACAGCTTTCTTTTTTGCTCTATTTTTCATTGTAACATAATTGAAACATTGAAATATCGCCAGAAAGTTCCTATAATGAAGTGAAATTAGCTTTGGTTCAGGGGGTGGCGAGTTGCCTATTAACATACCAGTTCATCTGCCGGCAAAACAAATACTAGAGAGCGAAAACATTTTCGTCATGGATGAGACAAGGGCATTCAAACAAGATATCCGTCCTTTGAATATCGTGATCTTAAACTTAATGCCAAAAAAAATACAAACTGAAACGCAGCTGCTGAGAATGCTCGGAAATTCTCCGTTGCAAGTGTATTTTACATTTTTAATTCCAAGTACACATACACCGAAGAATACATCGAGAGAGCATCTAGATGAATTTTATACGACCTTTGACTCGATTCGCCATAAAAAATTTGATGGCATGATCATTACAGGTGCACCAATTGAGCATTTAGCTTTCGAAGAAGTTTCCTATTGGAAAGAACTGCAGGACATTTTGGACTGGAGTAAAACGAATGTGACGTCTACTCTCCATATATGCTGGGGGGCACAGGCTGGTCTATATCATCATTATGGCATTGAAAAAATCAAGCTTCCAGAGAAAAAATTCGGTGTCTTTGAGCATCTTGTCAAAGAGAAAAAAGAAAGATTAGTAAGAGGTTTCGATGAAGTATACTATGTCCCACATTCTAGGCATACAGATATTAATACAGAACAATTAAAAAACACGCCGAATCTAAAAGTATTGAGCACGTCTGAGGAAGCTGGTGTTTGTTTAATTGTTTCAGATGATGATAAACAAGTATTTTTAACTGGACATCCTGAATACGATACAGATACATTGAAGCAGGAATATGAAAGAGATTTGTTGAAACATGATACAGTCAAAAAACCCGTCCACTATTTCATCGAAGATGGAGACACATTAGTTCCAGTGAACCGCTGGAAAGCCCATGCTACTTTGCTGTTTATGAATTGGCTTAATTACTATGTTTATCAAGAAACACCATATGTGTGGGAATAAAATAGACTGTAGTCTGATGATAAATGCTTAAAATGTGTTAAAATACAAATGGCTCTGTCTTCCATTATCAATTTAGTCTGTTTGTTTTTTAAAATTAGTTTAATTCTTTCGTAACGAATGATATGCTCTCGCTGTTTATATGTTATCTTTATGTATATGTAGACCTATGAGATTTATAGTTTTCGTACGAAGTTTTGTTGTTGTTGATTACATTTGAGGTGAATATTCTTGAATACCAATAAAAAAATATTAATCTTGACCGCAAATTATGGAAATGGACATATGCAGGTTGCAAAAACACTGTATGATGAATGCAAATCCCAAGGGTTTGAACATGTGATAGTTTCTAATTTGTATCAAGAATCAAATCCCATTGTGTCTGAAGTGACTCAATATTTATATTTAAAGAGCTTCTCCATTGGGAAACAATTTTATCGCTTGTTTTATTACGGTGTAGATAAAATTTACAATAAACGCAAATTTAACATTTATTTAAAGATGGGAAATAAGCGTCTTGATGAATTAATTCAATTACACAATCCGGATATCATCATCATTACATTCCCGATGATTGTTGTACCTGAATACCGAAACAAAACAGGTAAAGTCATTCCAACATTTAATGTGATGACAGACTTTTGTCTTCATAAAATTTGGGTACATGAAAACATTGACCGATACTATGTTGCAACCGATTATGTGAAACAAAAGCTAGTAGAAATCGGCACACATCCAAGCGATGTCAAGGTAACAGGCATTCCGATTAGACCACAATTTGAAGTAGACGTGCCTAAATCGATCATCTATAAAAAATATGGATTATCATCAGACAAAAAAGTCCTTCTCATTATGGCGGGTGCCCATGGTGTACTAAAAAATGTGAAGGAACTGTGTGAAGCACTACTTCTTGACAGTGAAGTACAAATTGTTGTTGTGTGCGGTAAGAATGCAGCGCTGAAGCAATCGCTTAGCGAACTTGAACAAGCACACCCAAATCAATTGAAGGCGCTTGGATATGTGGAACAAATTGATGAATTGTTCAGAGTAACGGACTGTATGATTACAAAACCGGGCGGAATTACATTAACAGAAGCAACAGCAATTGGTGTCCCAGTTATTCTTTACAAACCTGTTCCAGGACAAGAAAAAGAAAATGCTCTTTTCTTTGAAGATTACGGCGCTGCCATTGTCATCAACAGACACGAAGACATTTTAGAATCTGTCACCAACTTGTTGCAAGACGAAGAAAAATTAGAATCCATGAAACAAAACATCAAAAAATTACACTTAAAACAGTCTTCTCAAACCATTTTAGAAGATATCGTCGAACAATCAGATCTGATCATGAGCAACAAATCGTATGCTCAAGCATTATCATAAAAAGGTGTCCGTCAATGACGGACACCTTTTTTCTTTTAACCTTGATTTCCATTCGTTGTATATACTTCTTCAAACGGCTGCACGACAACAAAGCCACTTCCGCTAAACTTCATTTGAATGGACTCTCCGCTTCCCCTGCCAATAAACGTTTTGAACGATACATCTGTCACAAATTCAGTCTGCAAATCTCCTGACCATGCGACCGTCGCATTCGGATCTGTATAAACAGAATCACCTGGCTGAACAATCAGCGTCAGCGGTTCGTAATGACTTGTGATTGCCACAAGACCTGGTCCTTCAAGTTTGACATTAAATAATCCGCCTGCAAGCATGCCAGACACCTTTTTCATTAATTTAATATCCCACCGAACAGACGGTTCAAATGCGAGCAAGTCGTTTCCATTAACGAAAATAGACTCCCCTTGAGCCAATCGAAGAATCGAGATTTTTTTCCCTTGGTCTGCTACATATAATTTTCCATCACCTGTGGCCTTCATCAAAGAAGTTCCTTCTCCTGATAACATTTTTTTGAACATCTTTGACACACCGTGTTCAAACACACCTTCACGTTCAAACTTTATTTTCCCGCGATATGAAACCATGGAGCCTGTTTTTGCCCAAATGGTATCCGTTAAATTAATTTCTAACAATCTTGGTGTTTCAAGTTCAAAGACCCCTTCCCCTTTGTCTTCTTGCTGCGTATTCTGAACAAACTCCTCAATTGTGTAACGATTCATGACGCACCTCTTTCTGTATTTTTACTATATACGGACAAGTTATACGTTAGGTTTCATGAGATTAGGACGTTTTATAGATAAATGTCATTCACTAAAAAAACAAAAAAATCAAACATTCTGCTCAAAATTTGGCTAGCCTGCTTGACGCTTTACTTTTGATGGTGTATAGTGGAACCATCATTTAACAACTTCTTAAGTCGTTAGGTGATGAAAAATTTTTTTTAGTATGCCAAAAGGTGTGCTACAGTACTAGGAGGAAAAAGCAATATGCAAAACGGTAAAGTAAAATGGTTCAATAATGAAAAAGGTTTCGGCTTCATTGAAGTTGAAGGCGGAGACGACGTATTCGTTCACTTCACAGCTATCGAAGGTGACGGTTACAAATCTCTAGAAGAAGGACAAGAAGTTTCTTTTGAAATCGTTGAAGGTAATCGTGGACCTCAAGCTGCAAACGTAACAAAAATCTAATCAACTCAATCAATGATGAAACGACAAAATAAAGAGAGGCGTATGCCTCTCTTATTTGATTTTCAGCTGAATTTCAATCGCTAAAATATTTTGCTTTAATCTTTGTTCAATTTCAGAGATATCTTTTTCGAGAAAAGGTCTTCCCTTCTTTGCTACATCTACCAGTTGCTCTAAATCACTGTACACCTCTTGAAATGTCCGATGTAATACCGTTTCAAAATCCTTATTATCCATGCCGGCCTTCCCCTTTTCCTCTATTATCCGTCACTTAGTCAAAAAGTAACTCAACCAAAACTTTCTATAGTTATATCGGCTCATTTTTCAGAATATGTTCTTTTTTTACACATTCTATTCGTTTTTTTTCGTGAGCGTATGATACATCTAGAGGAAAACCGGAGTGTACGCTTATTTTTTGAGTAATTCATTCCCGTATTGTTTGATCTTCTCTCCTACCGTGCATTGCTGTATACAAAAGGAGTGGGCGTATTTTTTACCAAACTCTTTGCGAAAGTGCTTCTTAATCAAGCAATCTGAACAATACGTGTCTTGAAGATCTGTTAATTCTTTTACTGCTGTTTTTTTATCCACTTTATTCAGCTCCGTCTGCTTCTAATTTCAACTTACTTTCGATGGGGACGTCTGCAAGTATCTGTCTGGCAAGCTGATCTGCTTCTGCATTTTGTTTACGATCGATGACTTCATATGTTGGCGTGAGCTTCAGCTCTTTGATCGCAGCCTCAATTCGGTCGAGCCATTTGTTATGTATATCATCATAACAAGGCCATTCCCCTTTGAGCTGATTCATCACAACAAGAGAATCTCCTCTAATCGTTACAGAGTTTCTGCTGGCTCCAAGTTCTTTTAAAGCTTTTACCGCTTCAAATAAAGCCGCATACTCTGCCTCATTGTTCGTGGTGCTCTGAAAAGGCTGATTCTTCCTTAGCCGGTATGCATCCTGTCCGAGCTGATAATACACGACAATTCCAAGCCCAGCATCACCTGTTTCTTTGCGAAAACTCGCATCAAAATAGACCTGAAGCTGATCGGGCTCAAGCCTAAGTTCTTCGTTTAGCTTTTCAAGTTCTTTCGTCGACCACATCGCACCCTTTTCATCTTCAAATGATAGAAGTGACTGCGGTTCTTTTTTGTCTATATGTTTTGCTAAAAGCAAGGCCTCTTTGAGCTCCATCCAATCTTCTTGGAAAAAAGCAATGGACCCAATCGATTTCACTTTCATTGTATAGTGCGCTCTTAGTTTCATTGATCACATCGCCTTCCCGTACTTTTAAGGTAAACGTTCGTTATGCTATAATCAAAAAGTTACATTTTACATTTAGAAAGGAAGTTCATGTCACTTGTTTAATGAAGGTATTTGGATCTTATTTGCGATCATTAATTTTATCATTGTTCTTCTATTTTATAAAGGATTTGGCAAGATGGGGCTTTTCGTCTGGATTGGTTTTGCAACAGTTGCTGCCAATTTACAAGTGGTCAAAACCGTTGAATTATTTGGCTTAACGGCAACACTTGGCAACATTTTATACGGCAGTGTGTTCTTTGCAACGGACGTCCTCAATGAAAAATATGGACAAACCGAAGCGAAAAAAGCTGTCTGGATTGGCTTTGCCACCCTTTTAACATTAACTGTTGTCATGCAGGAGGCTTTGCTTTTCCATCCCGCTCCATCTGACATTTCCCAATCATCATTAGAAACGATATTTGGCTTTATGCCAAGGGTCGCTCTTGGTAGCCTTGCTGCTTATATCATCAGTCAAATGTTAGATGTTTATGTATATTCGTTTATTCGCCGGATATTTCCTTCAGATGGTGCGCTCTGGCTGCGAAATGCGGGGAGTACAATGATTAGCCAGCTGCTTGATACACTCGTTTTCACAACCATTGCCTTTCTTGGGACCTACCCATTCCATATATGGATCGAAATTTTCATCACGACTTATGTGATTAAATTTATCGTCGCTGCCATTGGCACACCTTATGCCTATGCGGCGAAAAAAATGGTTCCGATTGATGAAAGGGGGAAATAAATTGCTAGCTGAAATATATATTGACGGTGCTAGTGCCGGAAACCCAGGTCCATCTGGCATCGGCATTTTCTTGAAATATGACGGAAAAGCTGAGTCTTTCTCCATTCCTCTTGGCACCATGAGCAATCATGAAGCAGAGTTTTCCGCGCTCATTGAAGGCATGAAAATTTGCGTAGAAAAAGGATTACGGACCGTTTCATTCCGCACTGATTCACAAGTAGTGGATCGTGCAGCCAATGCAGGATTTGCTAAAAATCCATCTTTTCGTCATTTTATCGAAGAAATGCTGCAGCTTCAAAGCGAATTTGATTTATTTTTCATTAAGTGGATTCCGAGCAAGGAAAATCAAGTGGCTGATCAGCTCGCTAGAAAAGCGATTCACCTTTCAAAAGGATGAATCGCTTTTCTTTTGGTTATGCTAATGTGTGAGGTGATACGAATTGGATAAAGAGAACAGAGGCCGTGTCACAAACGGAACGACTCCTCAAGGTGATGCGCAAACAAAAGATAAACAGCCAATATCGCAATTAGAAAATAAGGCGAAAAAAAGCAACACAAAGGGCTAATACATGTAGCCCTTTGTTTCTTTTCTGCGTAAGAACAACCTTAACTGATTCCTAATTGACTTAAGCGGTTAACCATTGGTTCGATCCCTTTGATTTGATGCAAGCGAAGCATCGCGGCTACCCGCTCTGGATTGATGTTCATTTTTGTTTGATCAATCGGACAGCTGAGTGGTACATCACATTTAATTTCTGCCAGTATACGAGAAAGCTTCAGATCTTCTAAACCTGCTTGCATTTTCTTTTGCTGAGCTGCCGTTAATGCATGAACATTTTCTAACAGTCGATCAATCGTTTCATACGTTTGAATAAATTTCAATGCTGTTTTTTCGCCGATTCCTTTTACACCAGGGTAATTATCGCTAGTATCACCCATCAGCGCTTTCATATCAATCAGCGCCTTTGGAGAAATGCCCATTTCCTCTTCAAAAATGGCTTTTGTATAATGCTTATAATTCCCGATGCCTTTTTGCATCAAAGCCACGGTCACTTGTTCATTCAAGATCTGCAGCAAATCTTTATCTCCTGTTAAGACGGTCACACGTGCTTCGTTTTGATAGATAGATGCAAGCGTTCCAATACAATCATCTGCTTCAAAACCTGTCACACCAATGTTCATGATCCCAAGTTCTTCTGTCGCCTCTTTTGCTAAATCAAACTGCGGGATAAGCTCAACAGGCGCCTCGCCTCGATTGGCTTTATAATCTTGAAACAATTCGTTCCGGTATGTCTGGCTTCCCATATCCCAGCAGCAAACGATATGAGTCGGCTCAAATGTTTGGACAGCTGTTAACAAATGCTTCAAATAACCATTCACTCCATTTGTCGGCACACCATGATCATTTATCATAAAATTGCGATGGACAGCCGTCGCATAAAACGACCTAAAAAGAAGGGCCATGCCATCTACAAGTAAGACGTGTTTATTCATTCATCTAAACTCCCTTTTTATAAACAATACTCCTATTCTATCATAGAACATCGAAACGAACATAAAAAAGGCGCCTTCTTCTTTTTGATAAAGAAGAGGCAGCCCGATTACTTTTTACCATATTGCATTTTTTTCGTTTCCGCTTCTGCGTAGGATGGCATGTCTTTTTCCTTCGGCATGCGCTCCTCCTGCTGCTTTCCGTTTTGCTTTTTTGCCATGATCATTCCCCTTTCTGGTTCATTTGTTAAGATGACCAAAAATGAGAAAGTTACTCTTTACTTCTGTTTACGCTGGGTGTATTCTTCCACCATCTCAATCGTGACATGTTTACGAAGCGGAACAATTCCGCCTCGGGCAAGCTCATTCATTTTAGACGTAATGGCATTGATCTCATCTGTTGAAAATGGTTCATTGTGTTCACATTTTTTCACAGCCGATTCAATCGCCTGCTCTCTTTTTTGTTCAAGTGCAAGAAAAGATTGGATATGGGCATGTTGTTTCTGTGAATGTGCAGAAATTTCTTCGTGTACGCTCGTCATCGTCTATCAGCTGCTTTCTTTTTTATATAGTCTATCATGAATCATATCGTTTTCAACTGGTTCTTCCATTCATTTGTTTGTTCATAAACTTGTTCAATGATCGCCTGTTTTTCAGCATCTGTTGTAAGGCTCGTCATAAATGTCTGTTTTTGCTCATTGAGCTGTTGGAGAGCATCTTGTTCGTACCTTTCCGTATAGGTCTTCACTAGCTTTTCATATCTGCTCAGCAACTCTTCTTTTTCGTTATCTGCCCAACGTGTTGTCATTTGATGTAGAACATCTCGAATGGCTTCAATAAACGTAGCCTTTTCATTTTGTTCAAAGAAGGCTTTCGCTGATTTTTGTTTCTTTAAAAGCGGCTCAAATGGTGCAATCTCTGCTTCGACTTCAATTTGTTTTAGCTCAGCATTTTTCTCCTCAGGGGCTGACAGGCTGAGAGAAAAGTAAGGATCTTCCGCACATGCAGCCTGCATCCCTTTTTCCCACTCCTCCTGGAAATAATGGTGGATAAACGATTCCATTCGGATATCAAGTGCCTTGAGCTCCTGCACAAATTCAAATTCATACTCCTTTAACGCTTTCTCAAGTGCCTTTTTTAACTGCTGACCAAAATTCCCTTGAGATATGCCAGGATAAAAAGCCGACTTTAATAGATCATTCGCAAATAATGAAAGCCGCTGTACAATATGATAGAGCTGTTCATGCACGTCTTTTTTTACGCTTTCGGTCACAAGCTTAGACCGTTTCACGTCTTGCATTTTTTCGAGAATGGCTTCATAGGATGTCTTGATGTTTTTCTTTTCAGCTTCTTTCTCATCTTCTGATTGATGCAAGGTCGCACGTAGTCTATCGACCGTTGTACATAATGTATTAGCTTCAAAATGCAAAAGTTCAATGGCATCTTTCGTTAATTCTTCCTCAATAAAATAGTCGAGCTGTTTTCTCAGTGTTGCATATTGATTATAAGATGTCGGCTCTTTCCCTTCGATCTCTTCCTTACTAGACACATGATGCAGGTTTGGATTGCGGATGCCTTCTTTTGTGAGCTCGCTTCGTACATAGTCAAATACGGTTTCAAGCTCTGCTTGATCCTTAGCCAAATCAGCTGCATTGATGATAAAGAACATTTTATCCATGCTAAAGGAATCTTTTACGAGTCCAAGCTTCCGTAAAAATGAGCGATCAGCTTTTGAGAAAGAATGCTGATAATACGTTAAATAAAGAAGGGCGTCTGCATCCTTCATATACTGGAAGGCGATTTCTGTATGACGCTTATTCATACTGCTTGCACCTGGTGTATCGACAATCGTCAGCCCTTTATCTGTCAGAGGTGTACTTAAATACACCGTCACTTCCTTCACCACACAAGAAACAGATTCTTCCGCTACATAAGGCTTTAATTCTTGAAGTGTGACATGTAAATTGGTTTGGTTGTCAATGTCATCATGAAACTTGGCATAGGCTTGTAGAAAATGTTCTACAATGATTCGGTGATCCTGTTCGAGCTGCCGTTTTTTCAGCACTCTTTCCAGCTTTGCCTTAAACGAATCTCCTTTTTCTGTTGTGATCGAAAATCCAAGAATCTGATCGAGTTCCTCTAGAATGTCCTGCTTCGTTTTAAACACCACTTTGACACTTTCATGAGGATGATCTTCCGTAGGTCGTGTCAGTTTGTTAATTGTTGCAGTTGTTGGCGTAGGAGATGATGGTAACACCTTCCGTCCAACAAGCGCATTGGCAAAAGAAGATTTTCCAGAACTAAAAGCGCCAAATAATGCGAGTGTAAATTCTTTTGCTTGCAGCCGTTCTGTTCGTTTTTCAAAGGAATCTCTTTGAGACTTTAGAATATCTAAAGGCGATAAAATGCGGGAAAGCTCTTTAAATTGTGCAATCGATTGTGCTGTCGTTAAATGCTGCGATTGACGGTATTGATTGCGCTCTGTCCTTTCAGCAGCTAGATCGCTCTCTTTAGCATGAATTGATGCGTGATTCTTCTCCAGCTGGTCGTGCTGCATCCATTGCTTTTTCGCATAAAACCAGTCACCTGGGATATGTTCATCCGTTCCGTTTTGCCAAATATCCCATATATGCTGAATATCCTGTCTTATTTGTTCATTTTTTTCGTTATACCCCTCAAGGCTCTGAAGCTCTTGTTTCGCTTGTTTCCATTTTTCCTCTTGCTTCTCTTGTTCATTCCGGAGCTGGTCTTTCAAGGTCTCAATCATCTGTTCAATCAATTGAAGCGCTTGCTGTTTTGCCTGTCTTTTCAATGCTTCACCAGCATCTTTCGCATATTGAAGAACGTATTCGTTAGAAAAAGTTGCCCCTTGGTGAATGACCTTTTCAAGCAGGGATTCTTCAATAGGTGTCTCAAATGCCATGGCTTTGTCTAATAACGCTTCGCCAAGCTGATGCTGTTTTATTTCTTTTTTAAGGAGCTCGGCAATGTGCCAGTCAACTTCCGCTTTCATTCTCTTTTTTACATCTGCTAAGAAATCATTTGCCCGCTTTTCCTTTTCCTGCTCGGTTTTATTTTTGGCAAAAAGTAAACCCACTTTAAAGCCAGGTGCTTTCGATTCGATATAGTCACTTGCAAGCTCTCGCATCTTAAATGGCGTGAGGTTTGCGTTTTTTAAGATGTTCTCTACTTCAGAAGACACTTCATCTTCTACCTGCTTTGCACCATTTTCAATAAATCGGCGTTTCTCTTCTAGTTCTTTCACTTCATTCCTTTTTTCTTGAAGCTGCGCGTCAAGGTCCTCTTCATGCAGTTCTTCTTTTAACGAGTCCATATGTTCTTTTAAAACATGTTCAATTTTCTGCTCTGTATAGGCTCGAAGCGATGCTTTAGGCATGGTTTGTAATTCTTGTAGTTTCTTCACTAAACGGATCATTTCGTTTTTTGGGTGTGCCTCATCCGTCACAGAAGTAAAATATAGATGTTCTTCTTCTATACCTTCTTTTAAAAGCATCTCAACGACTTGTTTTTTGTAGTCTTCAAAAGTTGTCTCTTGTTCATCGTGCCGATCCACTTGATTGACGATGAAATAAAGATTTGGTACTTTCTCTTTAATCGAGCGAATGAAGCGAATGTTTTCTTCAGAATGGACATGGTTATAATGAACGACATAAAAAAGAGCATCCGCTTGATGAAGAATAGAAGCAGCGGATAAAAAGTGCGCATGATCCGTTGAATCAATTCCCGGTGTATCGATGAGTGCCACTTTTTCTTCAAGTCCACTATAATCACCGCTAATTTCCACCATCTCAATCTGTTCCCCATCTTTACAAAAACGCTGCACCGCTTCTTTATCATAAGAACCGCTCATTTTTGCAAAACGTCCATCAGACGTATGGAGTTGAACTTCACTGACCCCTTTCCTGACAACAACCAAGTTTGCACTCGTTGGAATTGGGCTTGTGGGCAGGATGTGATCATGAAGAAGATGATTCACTAGTGATGACTTACCAGCAGAATAGTGGCCGGTAAATGCGATATATACTTCTTCTTCAGCTTCCTTTTTCATAATAGATGCAAGTTTGGCTGCGCGCTCGTGATCATCCCTTTTCAGAAGGCTTTGATATAAAGCACCTGTAGTTTGAACGAGCGAATCTCGAATAGACAAGTCTTTCATGACGATAAACCCCTTTGTTTTTAGAAAAGTCAGTTATGTATGAGTACCATTTTACACAAAATAAAGAGATTTTTCTTCTGATCTGAGGAAATAAAAAAAATCTGCTGCCCGATCAGTCACAATGGACTGCAATCAGGAAGCAGATTTTTTTGAAACACCTTTTAATACGAAGCCAATCAATAAGCTGTATACACAGACCGTACCGAGTAAGAAAATCATTGTCATGTGATCACCGTCCATCCTTCATGATTGAGAATGTTTATCATTAATGAAAGTGTAGCACAATTGATAATGATTTTCAATATTAATTTAGTAAATATTGATTCAGTGCTTTTTCTTCTGTTTGTATTCTGACCATCATCATCCATCCATTTAAACAAGTAAACAAAATGGCAGTAATAAATGCGTTAAATAGCAGCGGAATGAACATCAGTTCAATCGCCACCACCACATAGTTAGGATGCTTTAACCAGCGATACGGCCCCTTTTTCACAATCATCGCATTTGGAACGACTAAGATTTTTGTATTCCAATACGTCCCAAGTGAACATAGTGCCCAGTACCGAATCACCTGGGTAGCAAGCAGGAACACAAGCAGCAATAGGAAAAAACGAGACGGTTGACGATGCAGCAGCCATGTCTCTCCAATAAGCGAGAGGAAAAATGCTGCATGCATAGCGACCATATAAGGATAATGGCTTGCACCAAATTCGATCGCTCCGATCGCCTTCACCTTCTTTTCATTTCTTTTCGCCACAAGCATTTCAATGAGGCGCTGACAAATGAAAATGCCAATCACTATCCAGAAAATCATCACGAGAGCCCCTCCCATTTCATGAACAATAATTCTGACGAAAAGCCTGGACCAAGTGCTCCGCAAAGCCCCACCTGTCCTGCATCTAGTGACTGATGTTCAAGAAAATGCTTCATGACATATAAAACGGTGGCAGAAGACATGTTTCCATGCTGTTTCAGAACCTCTTTTGAAGAAAATAGCTGATGATCTTGTAAAGATAGGCTTTCAAGATAGGCATCAATCACTTTTTTTCCTCCAGGGTGAGCAAGAAAAACGGATACATCCTCTGTTGAAAACCCTAGCTGATGTAAAAATTGATCCACTTGCTCTTTTAACCACCCAGAAATGATGGACGGAATATCACGTGAGAAGATGACCCGAAATCCGTCGGCGGTAAAATCCCATCCCATCACATCTTCAGAATCTTTCATGGTCACTGACTGCGTGCCAAGCACTTTAGGTACTGTTTTTAACCGCGTATACTTAGAGGCAGCCTTTTCTCCAGTTAAAAGAACGGCCGCCGTCCCGTCACCGAACAGCGAGGTTCCAATTAAATTGCTTTTTGATTGATCTTGCGGCTGAAAAGTGAGGCTGCAAAGCTCGCAGGCAACAACGAGCACTTTCGCTTCTGGATACGCCCTGATGTATTCATAAGCTCGGGATAAGCCTGCCGCCCCGCCCCCGCATCCTAACCCCCAAATTGGCACTCGTTTCGTATAAGGAGAAAATGGAAGAACATTCATCAGCTTTGCATCAAGACTTGGCGTTGATAACCCTGTACTGGAGATGAAAAACAAAGCATCAATCTCATCAAAAGGAACTGGCTTTGTAAGAAATGCTGTTTCATGCAGACAGTGAAAAACGGCTTCTTTCGCATGTACCAATGCTTTTTCGACATAGAGATTATTTTTCTCTTCAAAAGAGTGATGTTCTTGATACCAATCAATAGGCTGGACAAACTGCCTGCTCTCTATTTCGCCATTATTAAAAGCTTTTAATAGCCGATCAATATCTTTAAACGATCGTTTAAATTGAGACCTTGCAAATTGAGCAGCTGCTTGCTGATCCACATGATGTTTTGGCAGACTTGTTCCAACTGAAAGAATGTATGCCATCGGCTTCACCTCTTTTTTCGGTTAATATCCCCAATCAAAAAAAGGATATACATGCCAAAACGACACAATTCAGTCAAAATATTTTCCTCCGTCTAACTTTTTGTCTTGACGACAATTGATAAATATTGGATAATATAGGTGAAAACATGATGTAGTTTTCCTCCTTCACAGGTTCGTTCCAAGCCAAGCGAACCTGCTTTTTTTATGCAATTTATGTTCAAAAATAATGGTGATTTAATGAAAAAAAGAACTCCGTTAATTGGGAGTTCCTCTGTGAATGACCTCTCTTATGAACATCTAAATAGCAAACCCTCACCTAAACCTTTTCAAGGATTGACTTAATAAAATCAGTTTTTTCATGTGCGTATTTGTGTTTGTCATTTCCATGTAATCTTGATAATTTAAGTTTAAGCTGTTGGTACTCACTTCTAGCTTGCTCATTATTTCTCAAGTAATCTCTGAAATTTAACTGTTCAAGTAAATACTTATTATGTCTTTGGTACATATGGATTTGATGTGTTCGTGGTTCTCCCTTATTAAAGTAGTGTCTTTCAGGTAATACGTCTGTTCCTTTATATGAGTAACCGAGTCCTTCCAACGCTATTACACATTTTTCTCCATCAAAAAAATGTTCTATTTCAATTGCAATATCAATAATTGGCTTAGCGCTTAAACCTTTTACTGCTGTACTTCCAATATGGTGTACATTGATTATGTATTGACCAATATCACCTATTATCTTTCGCTTTTCACTTTCAAATTCTTTTGTCCACTCAATAGACCAAGGAACTAAAAAGACTTCCCCTCTTGGTAATCCTAACATTTACTTATCCCACCTTTTAACACCCATTTGGAGAATGTTAATAAACCAACTTTATCATAGGTCCCATATGGAGAGAGCAGACAGATTTCAATAATCATCCTATTCGTTTAGATCTATTTCTTGGTTGATGTCATTCAATACGATTCTTAACAATTCACTCTCATCTTATTTTATATCTAAAGAACAAAAATCCCTTCAACCGATTATTAATAGAGTTAGTTAATATAGCTTTATTCAAAAAAACACCTCTCAAATGAGAAGTGCAGACCGTAGACAAACCCCACCTTTACTTGAAGTAAAAGTGCTGTATGAAAGGAATAAGCAAATGACTTTTCACGTTCACCTTTTACATAGTAGCCAATCTCTGATTCAGTTGTACTGACTTTGCTTTCTTTTGTTTCTTCTTTATTTTGTAGGGGAAGAGCTTTTCTCTATGTATTTCGCGATTGCTAGCCTCTATCTCCAAAATCCACATGAGCACCCTTTTTTCAATGAAATCGTCATTTTACAACACTTTCATACGGAATCTCCTTTCACTTCGCATTAATGGTTAAATCTGTTGCTATCTCAGCGTATAAATATCAACGTTTCGATCATTATTCAGAATTATTTCATTTAAACATGAATGGATCACCTTTTTTCTGATCAACACAAATAAATAACCATAAAATGCTAATTTATTTGATGATTATATATGAAAAGGTGTTTTTTTCCTGTATACTTAATCAATATGAACACCATGAAAAACAGTGAAAAAAGACAGAATCTACTACATGATTCGGCACAAAATTTAATTGATTGGAGTGATTGTCATGAAAAAGGTGTCCAAAAAACAGACACCCTACAACACGATATTTCTCTCGAAGATAATTGGTTTAGTGCTTCTTACACTGTTTCTCGTTTTTATCTGGGATATGTCTAAACCCCATTTGCAGGCGACAAATGGGCAAGCAACAATTGTTACTAGCAGTGACTTCCGAGACACAAGTATCAGTCTGAATGCAAAAGATCATTCTACAAGAACATTGGATCAACAATTTAGGACCAATCCAAACCAACAGACAACGAATAAAATGGTCTTTTTAACATTTGATGATGGCCCTTCTGCTACATCAAATCAGCTGTTAAATGTCTTAAAAGCACATCAAGTGAAGGCGACATTCTTCATGCTTGGACCGCAAATCCAAGCTCACCAAGCAGCTGTGAAAAGACTTTATCAAGAAGGACATCAGTTAGGGCTTCATGGCATGACGCATGATATAAACCGCTTTTATCAAAACAGTGAGTCTCCCGCAAATGAAATGAGAGAAGCTCAGCGCATTCTTGCTTCTGTTACAGGCGGTTACACCCGTCTTGTGAGAACACCTTATGGCAGTGTTCCAAATTTAACATATGATCAAAAAGTACGCTTAAACCAATATGGCTTTATCTACTGGGATTGGACGATTGATAGCCTTGACTGGAGATATAAAAACTCACAATATGTTCAAGAGGTATTGAATCAACTGCAAATGTTTGAGAAAAATAAACCATGGGAACCAAAAGTGATTTTAATGCATGATCAACCCTCTACCACGAACTATTTAGATAGCCTGATTACACAACTAAAAGCAAGGGGCTATACATTTGCAGTCATTAACGAAACAATGCCTCCGGTACAACATTAATAGCACTAATCACAACAAGCCCGTATCCAAAGGATGCGGGCTTTCAGCTCTCCAAAGAGAAGTGATTACATAACAGATTGCTTAGGTTCTTCCATTAGCTCCTGCTCTGTTTCTTTTTTAAAAGGAATCATGTGATAAATAATATGAAGCAAAATAGCGGTAAAGCTTCCGGCGACAATTCCGTTACTTGTTAACAATTTAATCGATTCTGGCAAATGCTCAAACATTTGCGGCACAACCGTTACTCCGAGCCCGATGCCAACTGAGCATGCGACAATGAGTAAGTTTTCCTGTTTGGCAAAATCGACGCGTGAGAGCATTTTAATCCCGTACGCAATGACCATACCAAACATGGCGACCATTGCACCGCCTAGAACGGATTTTGGAATAATCGTTGTAAATGCCGCGATTTTAGGAAAAAGGCCAAATACCATTAATAATACACCTGTCACCACAATGACCTGATTTTTCTTCACACCTGTTAATTGGATCAATCCAACGTTTTGGGAGTAGGCTGTGTATGGAAAAGCGTTGAAGATACCGCCTAATAAGACGGCAATTCCCTCTGCACGATATCCCTTTGCTAAATCCTTCTCTTTTAATGAACGATTCGTTAAATCTCCGAGCGCAAAGTATACACCCGTTGATTCGACTAATGACACAATGGCAACTAATGTCATTGTCATGATTGGTGCAAATTCAAAAGTAGGCAACCCAAAGTAAAAAGGCTCAATGATGCGGAAAACTTGTGCATTCGCCACTTCTGCTGTCTCCACCTTCCCTAAGAAAGCAGCAACTGCTGTCCCGAGTAGAATGCCGATTAAGATGGCAATAGCTTTCATGAATCCCTTTGTAAATCGATAGAGAAGGACAATGATAAACAATACAAGAAAAGCAAGTCCAAGATTCTCAAAAGAACCATAGTCTGCACTTCCTTCACCACCTGCCATATTGTTCATGGCGACCGGAATTAAGGTAATTCCAATGATCGTGACGACGGAACCTGTGACAACGGGCGGGAAGAATTTCACAAGCTTCCCAAAGAAAAATGAAAGAGCAATGACAATACACCCTGCGGCGATAATACTTCCATATATAGACGAAATTCCATATTTAGAGCCAATCGCAATCATAGGAGATACCGCAGTAAATGTACAGCCTAGTACAACAGGCAAACCGATGCCAAAAAAGCGGTTTTTCCATACTTGAAGCAGTGTGGCGGCACCGCACATGAAAATATCCGCCGAAATTAAGTACGTCAGCTGGGCTGGCGTGAGCCCAAGCGCATCTCCAACAATGAGTGGGACAAGAACCGCACCTGCATACATCGCCAGTACATGCTGTATCCCTAGCGAAAGGGTTTTGGCTTTTTTAGCGGCACTCATGATTGTACCTCGCGTACAAACGTGACTTTTCCTTCCTCGAGCGATTCGATACGTGCGAGTGACTCGACTCTATAGCCCAATTGCACAAGCTCTTTTCTTCCAGGCTGGAATGATTTCTCGATGACAATTCCAAAACCAGCTACTTTTGCTTTCGCTTGCTTTGCGATTGCGGCTAGTCCCTTAGTGGCTTCTCCATTTGCTAAAAAGTCATCGATAATTAACACACAATCATCCTCACTAAGGTGAGTGTTAGAGACAGCGATCGTACTTTCTACTTTTTTGGTAAAAGAATACACACTTGCGGTCAAAAGGTTATCCGTTAAAGTCAGTGATTGCCGCTTTCGGGCAAAAACAACTGGCACATGAAGGGAAAGTCCAGCCATGACAGCAGGTGCAATACCAGAAGATTCGATCGTGATAATTTTAGTAATCCCATCATGCTTAAATAATCTAGCAAACTCTTGACCGATCTCATGCATCAACACAGGATCAATTTGATGATTTAAAAAAGCATCTACCTTTAGCACTTGATTTGACAGAACGATTCCTTCGTTCTCAATCTTTTGACGTAACAATTCCATCATTCTTCCTCCCAGCATATTAGCAACTTTCATTTTTTTGCATAAAAAAAGCATTGCTGTCCATTAAGGAGCAAGCAATGCGAAAACGATCCACGGGATCTTCAGCTCATACAAAAGCTGTTTCATTTTGCTCACTCATAGTCGGACGGTATCGGTGTCCGGTAGAAACTTGCGTGCCTTCATCACGCGATTATATGAGTGTTTCATAGTGTTCAAATTATAACAAGATTTCAGACACTTGGAAAGCACTTTTCTAGAAAAATACCGAACTTAAATAATCATTAAGCTTTAAACGTTCGTTTTTAGAATATTCAACCAGCAAAAAAGCACCCTTCTGATTAAAGGGTGCCTCAGATTGTTGACAAAGAGCTAAAATGAACTTTACTTTAGCCCTTTCTCTTCTTTTCAGCGTGATAGAAAACCTTTGCAGTCTAGGAAGGGCGAGCACCGGAGCAGAGCGAATTTAACACTCGTGAGCACCGGCGCGCAGGACTGACAACGAATGCGAGGGTTTGTCTACACGCTGAAGCACCCTTCTGATCAAAGGGTGCCTTTCTTTATGATAAATACAGTTTCGTGTACTTATCCGTTAAATAATCAATTAAGTATTGAACATTTAATTCTTCACCAGTTGCGTCTTGAATGATTTCAGATGGTTTTTTCCGTTTTCCATGCTGATGGACATGTTTAGTTAGCCATTCTTTTATCGGTGCAAAAGACCCATTTTGAATCAGTTCATCAAAATTCGGTAAATCTTTGATCATTTGCTGTTTTAATTGCGCCGCATACATATAACCAAGTGCATATGAAGGGAAATAACCAAAACTACCATCAGACCAGTGAACATCCTGCAAAATACCAAGCGCATCGTTAGGCGGCGTAATGCCAAGATATGCTTTATATTTTTCATTCCATAACGCTGGCAAGTCTTCAACGGCTACTTCTTCATTGAAAATGGCCTTTTCAATTTCATAGCGAATAATAATGTGAAGCGGATACGTGAGTTCATCTGCTTCAATTCGAATGTAAGTCGGCTTCGATTCATTCACCGCATGCACAAATTCTTCTAAAGTGACATCTTTAAATTGTTCAGGAGATGCCTCTTGCAGCTTTTGATAATACGTTTTCCAGAAATCTTCATGTCTGCCGATAAAGTTCTCAAAGAAAAGAGACTGTGATTCATGAATACCCATTGATGTGCCGTCACATAAGAGCGTTCCGCTCAGTGCCTCATCAATATTTTGTTCATAAATGGCATGGCCGCATTCGTGAATGGTGCCAAAGATCGCCATGCGAAAATCGTGCTCATCATAACGCGTCGTCACACGTACATCCCCTCTGCTTAATGTCACAGCAAATGGATGAACCGTTGTATCAAGTCGTCCTGCGTCAAAGTCATACCCTAACTCTTTTAAGAAAAAGAGACTCAGCTCTTTTTGTTTGTCGATCGGGAAGCTTTTCGATAAAAATGATGTATCTGGTTTATTTGGCGAAGCTTCAATTTTTTTCACGAGAGGAACGATGGCGTCTCGAAGTGCGCCAAATTTTTGATCGAGTTGTTCAACCGTCATATCCGGCTCATAATTATTGAGCAGCACATCATATGGCGTTTTTTTCACGCCCCAGTATTGAATGAAACGCTTGTTAAAATCAATCAGCTGTTTTAAATAGGGCGCAAAGAGTGAAAAATCTGATTTCTCCCTTGCTTCTACCCAAACATGTTCTGCTTTTGATTGTAGAATGGAGTATTCTTTAAATTCTTCTTTTGGAATTTTACTGTTTTCATCATATTCTTTTTGCGATAATTCGAGTGCCTTCTGTGTGTCTTTTGACAGCTCTTTTTTTTCTTTATTTAAAGCATCAAGAAGATCTTTCATTTCATCAGAAGTCTTCATATTAAAGATATCGCTGGATAATTGACCGATGGTTTCTGCTCTGAAATCAGCGCTTTTTTTAGGCGCTTGTGTTCGAGAGTCCCAATAAAGTAAATGAAGCGCCTCTGTATAATGGGCGATTTTTCCTAGTAATTGATAAAACGCTTTCTCTTTTGATTCAAGACTCATGCGTTCGTTCCCCCAATCAATAAAATATGTATGTACGTTTCAAGGCTACTTCAATAAATGTTCTTTTGTCAATGAAAAAGGAGGATACGCTGCTCGTATCCTCCTTTTGTTGAATCATTTTCTATTATTAAGAGATCACTGGCCTCACTGGAAGAACGGATTCAATTTTACTTTGTAGCTCAATATCTTTCTGACTGCCAAAGTAAATATGAATGCTGCCAGCATCTTGGCTTGTCCGAATCAGTCTCCCAATACCCTGCCTTAGACGAAGCAGCATGTATGGAAGGTCCACTTCAGTAAATGCATCTTTCGCTTCATTCCGTTTTGCTTCAAATACTGGGTCATGCGGTGGATATGGAAGTCCCCAAATGACCACATTTGTTAGAGACTGTCCTGGAATATCCAGCCCTTCCCACAAGTGAACGGAACATAACACAGATGTTTCATCCGCTTGGAACTTTTGAACAATGGTACTGATCTCCTCGTCTCCTTCAAAATACACATGGAAAGGCAGTGATTCATTTGATGCATCGAGCTGCTTTCTAAATACATGCAGTTCATCAAATGAAGGGAATAAAATAAGAGATCGACCGCCATTTTCTTTTACCTGAGCCAGCACGTGCTGACCTTTTACATCTGACTCTGTCATTGGCTGCTGAATTCCGTGGAAATACATTTGCATTTGCTCCTCATAATCATACGGCGAAGCCACACTCATGGATAAATAATCTTTGATCCCAAGGCTTTCAGCTAAATAATCAAATGATTGATTTTCAGACAACGTAGCAGATGAGAAAATATAAGGGATTTTTTGTGAAAATACCTTTTCACCAAGCACCTCTGCTACCGTTTTTGGCATGACGACAAAGGTTGTATCTAATTCCTGTTTCTCCAGCCAGCTAATGGCATTTTTCTGATAAAGCGACAGAGAATACGCCATCTGTTCAATGTACTCTTCCACAACAGACAATTCATATTGATCAATTGTGTACATCTCTGATTCAAATACGAGCGCTTCTCCAATCTTCTCAAGCAAATCACATAATTCACTTGCTGAACGCTTCACCTCATCTACACGACCAATTTCAAGACGGTGTGATCCTTTGATTTCTTTGGCATTCGTTTTTAAGAGGTAAAAGAATTGATCGTTTGTTGCAAGTGCATCTTCAACAAGTTCTGCAAACTCTTCACGAATGTCATTTTGCAAAAGACGCTCTAAAAACGTTTCTAGTGTTGATTGCTTCACTCGGTATGTTAGCGCTTTTTGTGCTGCAAACTCAAGAAGATGTCCTTCATCAAATACAACAGAGCTATGCTCAGGAAGGAGCGGCAGCTGTCCTTCACGTTTACGTGACTCCTTTGTCCATACATGCTCCATGTAAAAGTCATGAGAACAAATGATGAGGTCTGTGGCTTTTCGGTAATGGTCTCTTGATAAATTCAAGCCACAGCGGTGCCGCATGTCGCACGTTAAGCAGTCCTGAAAAGAGTCATAGCCAATTCTTGACCACTCATCATTTGTTAATTCTGGATACTCTTTTCGATCACCATACGGATAAAATGTCTGCATCCCATGAGATTCATGAACAAATGAAGGAAGCGATTCATAAATGTCGAGCCACTTCTCATCATCTTCACGTTGCATCGTTTTCTCTAGTTTCTTTAAGCACAAATATTGATCATGCGATTTACTTAATCTCGCATCTATTTGAATATCAAGGTGATTGGCAATTTTATAGATATCACCTTCTTGTTTGACCAGCTGTTCAATTAACGTTTCGTCTGCACATGCAATGATCGCAGGTTTCCCTGTATATCTTGCATATGTGACCGCAAATAAAAGGTAAACGATTGTTTTGCCTGTGCCTACCCCAGCTTCGGCAAACATCACACTTTTTTCTTTAAAGGCTCTTTCTAACTGAAAAGCCATGAATATTTGTTCATCTCGAAGATCAAAGCCCTTTTCTGGCAAAATGTCATAAAACACATCACCAATCCAGTTGCCCAGTTCTTCGTAAAAATTATGTTCTTTTGTTAATGAAAAAGGCAAACGAGATGCTGTCACCTGCTCCAACCCCCAACTTTTGAATCATTCAGACATTCAATAGTAACATTTATGCTGGGGTATGACAATCTTTTTTTAAGAGCGCAGGCGATGCTGGTAGCTTTCCTTCATTAAAAATGCGTGCTCTGAATGGTCTATGTAGTTTTGAGCCATTGCTAAGTTCTCGATGGCTGCCGTAAGTTTAGCAGATTGTCCTGTTTCAATCCCCTCTATTTCTCGGGCTGTTGAAGCGAGTGCTTTTTGAATTAACTGAAATTGATCATAATGAATCATGAAGACACCTCTTTTTTTAAAATCAAGTTCAGTTTATTCCGTCCCGTGAAGACTTATACCTTTTTGGTACAAAAAAACCACACCTTCTTTCGGTGTGGCTCTTTTTTACGATTCAGTTGTTTGCTTTCTAGACCGGCGTTTTCCCCAGTATTGATAATAGTCTGTTTTAATAAATCCATTAAACAGTTTTCTCTTTTTCGTCGCTTTTCTTCCGAAGCACTCTTCAAATTTTTCATGTGACGTTAAGATGTAAATGGACCACGTATCTAGGTTTTTCAATGCTTCGCCCATGCCTTGATACATTTTTTCCACAGCTGGCTTATCGCTGAGACGTTCACCGTAAGGCGGATTTCCGACAATCACACCATACTCATCTTTTGTTTGGAAGTCTTTCACTTGCATTTGCTTAAATTGTATCAGTTCACTAAGTCCAGCTTCTTCTGCGTTCAGTTTCGCAATCTCTACCATACGATGATCAATATCGCTCGCGATAATGCGAAGCGGCTGATCATAGTTCGCCTTTTCTTCTACTTCAAGGCGTGCTTTGTTCCAAACGTCCTCACCGATCCATTCCCATGATTCAGATGCAAATTCCCGGTTAAATCCAGGGGCAATGTTTTGTCCAATCATCGCTGCTTCGATGGCAATTGTTCCTGATCCGCAAAAAGGATCGACAAACGGACGGTCAGGTGTCCAGTTCGTTAATAAGACAAGCGCCGCTGCAAGGGTTTCTTTAATCGGCGCCCCGCCTTGATCTGCACGGTATCCACGTTTATGAAGACCCACACCAGACGTATCGAGCGTCAGCAATACTTTATCTTTTAAAAGCGCTACCTCGATTTTGTATTCAGGACCCGTCTCTTCTAGCCATTCAGACTGTATGTTGTAAGATGATCTAAGTTTTTGCGCGATAGCCTTTTTGACGATACGCTGACAATCCGGCACACTGGCAAGCTGAGATTTAACAGATTTACCAATGACAGGGAATGTACTATTTTTCGGTAAAAAAGCGGCCCAGTCAATGGCTTTTGTCTGCTCAAAAAGCTCGTCAAATGTCCTGGCCGAAAATTCAGCAACTTGGACTTTGATTCGGTCTGCTGTACGCAGCCATAGATTCGCACGGCAAATGGCAAGTGCATCTCCTTGAAAAATGACTTTTCCATTATCTACAGTGCACTCATACCCGAGGTCTCTTACTTCTTTTGCAACAATCGCTTCAATTCCCATTGGCGCTGTTGCGATGAGTGTATAGGTTTTCATTTGTTTATCACCTGTTTTCTCGTTCTATTCTGTAATCAAGATAAAAGCTCTCCATATGTAGAAATAGGAGAGCTTTGATTTCATCATGTTTATGATAACGGATATAACGTTCTGTAAGCCATGTTTTGTTCCATCGTACTGCAAACGGCAAAAGCCTCGTACTCAGGTGGTAATCATCTATCTACAGAATTCTCTGTCCTTCTCTCCGTTTGGTTCCTTTGAGAAAGTTCCCCTACCAAGTTTGGGTTTCTCGCTCGAGGGGTTTACCGCGTTCCACTCTCACCATTTCTAGTAAGACTTCGTCACTGTGGCACTTTCAAGGATACTTTGCCATATCCTAAAAGGACGTAGGCATTTTTCCTGCCGTCAGCCTTTCCCAGGCTGCCCTGGCTTATTTTTTCGCCAGGCACGAACACTACGGGCATCTCAGCACCGTGCGAGCATGGACTTTCCTCTGCAATGTCAAAGCATTACAGCGATTACCCGAACGTTAATCAACATGCGTTATTATAAACGACAATGTCATCTGACACAAGCTTTTTTGGTATTACTCAATCATAAAGTTTGCTGCCGAAAACGTGTTTCTCAAGATTAGATAGTCTTTTTAAAATATCAAAGTTTGTTGTATTGGACTGTGCAGGCTGTCTTTTCCCTTGCTCAACCGCTTCTTCAAGCTGTTTTGACAAGTGAAGGTTTTCTTGTTGGAGTTTTTCAATTTCTTGATGGAATGTCTCATAGTCTTTAATGACCATATCTAGAAATTTATCGACTTCTTCTTGTTTATACCCTCGGACACCTGTTTTAAATTCTTTTTCTAAAATTTCTTTCGCAGAAAGCTTTACTTTATCAGCAAGCATCTTTTTCACCTCATATCGTGAATTCATAGTATATTTTTTCAGAAATACGTGACGTTGTCAAATTTTCTCTTGCTTTTAGTCAAAAAACGGATCTTCCGCCTCAACCTGTGCTCTTAAATCATCCATTGTAATATACATAATTGGGTAGTCGGTATAGGTTTCAGCTTCTTTGATCATATATTTTGGCGAGCCTTCATGCTCGGGATCATATAAGACGAGAAGGCCGTCCGTTTTTTCAATAAAAAAGCGGTTCTTTTGTTTAAATTGTGCCGGACTTTCATACGGTCTATGCGTGACACTTTCTACAAAATCAGCTTGTGCAAGAACGCCTTCATACAGCTCTTTATTTTGTTCATTCCAGCGCTCTTCCTGTTCATAAAATGGTGTAATGACAGCAAGTTTTAAATCTGGGTACTCCTCTTGAAGCTCAAAGACCACTTCAGCTGTCCATATTTCTGCCCCTAACTGACCTGAAATGAGCACCCATTCTAGCCCGTCTTCAATGAGTGCCGCCAGCCTTTTCCGAAGTTCCGCTTTTATGTATTGAAGTGCAGGCTCGTCTTGTTTGAAGATCCCAAGCTCAAATGGCTTGTACCCTGTGACAGCGATAATTTTCATTTTTTCACCTGCTTTTAAAAAAAGGGACTTATAAAAGTCCCATTTCACTTTATCTGTTACAGCAAGGTCCACCGCAGTTAAAGTGTTGATGTGTTGCCGGGTCCACCTGAGAAAACGTATGCGGGAAGTAGTGAACATGTTGGAAATTTTGGTGATGAACATTTGTTACATGCTGCGGGTGGATGTGCGGCACAATTGTAGTTGACTCACTGTGCGTACAGCAGTGATTCGTTGGATGTACAATTGGCTGTGTAACATTTGGATTGCAATGATGATGATGGTACATGTAGCATTCCCCTCTCCTTGATTTTCTTACATTAACAATGTATGAATCAAGAGGTGTACATGTACTAATGCATTAACCTATTTTAAAAGTTTGCAAGAAAAACATCTTTATAGTTTGAAAAAACAAAAGCGACCAATATGACAACAAGAAAAAACAAGTAGAAAAGACCCTTATACATGCTCTACGCTCCTCATTCAATATCTAACGTTATTTTACAGGATTCGTGACTTTTCTACAATAAAAGTGCTAAACAATTTTTATTTTCGGCCGAGAGCCGAACGTTGTCATTTTTTGCGCTTTCCCAGGCAATAATTTCATTGCCCAGCTTTTCTTAAGAGCCGCTTTTCTCGCTTGTCAAGTTCCACAATGTCTCGTTCACTTAAAGACGATTGTGATAACAATGTTTGGGTAATGGAAAGGGCTGCTTTTGGATCTTTTTGACGGTGTTCTTCATACTTTGCAAGCTCTACACCCGCTTTTAATCTTACATGAACATCACTTGATTCAAATAGACGTCTCCATATGAATGCCGCTTCATCCCATTGTTTTAATCGCTTGTACTGTAACGATAGATCATAAGCTGCTTGATCCGCATGCTCAAACGCTGCTCCCGTTAATTCTTGCAGGTGCTTTGTTGCTTCCTGCACATCACGGTGAGCAAGATGCCACTTAGCTAATGCATATTTCTCATCGTCTTCCTTCACCGCATCTTTAGATAAGATTTTTTTAGACAAATGAATGTAGAGACTGATTAACGATAAGACATCAAGTTCATTGTGAGTCAAAATTCCTTCAATCAGTTTCGGGTTTTGTTCCTTTAAAAAGTGAAAATAGATCATTGGTGCGAGGAACCCCGGTGTATCTCCCTCTCGATTGACGTGCAGTTCCTCTTTTTCTACAACCGAAAGAGCCATACGCTCATATTTATGTTTCCACAATCTCCTTGACCCATGCAGAAGGTCAAAATGACCAAATTCAGGTAGAGCAGGTATTTGATCGCGCAATAATGTATGCCTCGTTTTGACTTGAGGCCAGTCAAATGATTTTCCATTATATGTCACAAGTGATTCGACATCCACCTCACTAAGAAAGCTTTTGTAAAGTGCCGCTTCATTTCCTGGATTCGTGAGCAGATGTTGTTTTACCACCACTTTATCTGAATAAACTCTCGCATGCCCAAGCAAAAAAATCATATTTCCCGTTCCGCCAGATAGTCCTGTTGTTTCTGTATCGAAGAAAAATAGCTCGTGAGGCTTGTAGCCTTTTGCAGAAAGAGAATGCTGAATCTCACTTTTGTTCCATGCACTCACCATCTCCGGCAGTTCTGCAAATGAATATCGCCCATGCTGATGGTCAAGTGGATAGGTCACTTCCCGAATGAGGCAGAAAGAGTCTTCAAAGTAGTAAGGAGCTGCACTTAATTCCCCCCACTCTTTTAGAAATGGGATGGTTTCAGCCGTCACAGTGTGCGTTTGTCCCTCTTTTACTGCCACACGCTTTTCATCTGACTGATTGTGCGACAGGTGTTTTTTCATTCTGTTTAATTTTCCTTTTAATGACATGAGTACGTCTATTCCCCCTTCCCTTAAAATCCTGCCATCAATTGAATGATCCTGCTTTTTCCATCGATCTCTTTCATTTCCATGCCAATACAAGATGGACAGCCGTTCTCGCAGCTGCATCGCTCAATCAGCTGAGTGGCTGCACGGGCAATTTCATCAAAGCGAGCCTGCACCTCTTTACTTAAACCGATTCCACCTGGGTAATGATCATATAAAAATACAGTCGGTTTCCCGGTATGGGCTGCCTTTATTTGAGAAATGACATGAATGTCTGAACGGTCACACATGACAAACGCCGGAACAATATGCTGAAGAACATTGGCAATACCGAGCAAGAGCTGTTCAAGTGTTTTTTCTTCAAATGTCCGCTCTGCTTCATGTAATTCAAACCAAGCAGCACTCGTATGAATTTCTTCTTCAGGTAAGTGAATCGGGCCGGAACCAATATTTTCCCCGGTTGATAATCGAATTTTTTTGAAAATGGTCGGCATTGCATTGACGGTCACATCACCGTAGTGAACAGATACCGCTTCCTTCTCTGTTGTCTGATCAATTTCAAGCACCTTGAGCTGAACCGCTAAATTCGCATCTGTATAATATTCTACATCGACTTGTTTCACATAAGCCTTAAGATGCTCATAATCTAGCTTTTCCACTTGATACTGAACCCCTTCATGTAAATAAATCGCTTCATCATGAAGTAAGGTCATCGCACTGAATCGATCCATCTCCCCAATAATTCGAACGTTCGCTACATCGGATTGATCGACAATGACGACATTTTCCTGACTTGCAGATCTCAGACTGATGCCATGAGCCGGGAACGATTGATCTGACCAATAATAACGGTTCCCGCTGAAATGAAGAACCCCTTCTTCATGTAAGTATTGCAAGATTTCTTCTACTTCCATACTGCCAAACTGTTCATCTTCTCGAAACGGTAGCTCGTAGGACGCACATTTTAGATGATCGACTAGGATGATAAGGTTCTCAGGATTGATTCTTGCCGATTCAGGTGGTCTGTTAAAGAAGTATTCAGGGTGTCTGACAATATATTGGTCAAGTGGCGATGAGCTTGCGACCATGATAATGAGTGCTTCCTCATGACGCCTTCCAGCTCGTCCTGCTTGCTGCCACGTACTCGCTACACTGCCAGGATATCCGGTCATGATACAGACTTTTAGCTGTCCAATATCTACTCCTAATTCTAGTGCGTTTGTGCTGACAACACCGAGAATGTCTCCTTCCCTTAAGCCTTTTTCAATCATGCGCCGCTCTTTCGGCAAATAGCCCCCGCGATAACCACGGATCGATTTAGGACCAATTTCTTTTTTCACTAGTTCTTGAATATGACTTAGGATGACTTCAACTCTTACCCTACTTCTAGCAAAAACAATCGTTTGAATTTTTTCTTTTAAAAATGTTTTAGCGAGCTGATTCACAACAGTGGCCGCACTTTGTCTAATATTTAATGGCTTATTGACGACTGGCGGGTTGTAAAAGACAAAATTCTTTTTACCGCTAGGCGCTCCGTTTCGTTCAATGAGATGCACCTTGCTTCCGGTCAGCTGCTCTGCAAGCTCTTTCGGATTCGCAATGGTCGCTGAAGTACAAATAAAGGTCGGGTCACTTCCATAAAATGCACAAATTCGCTTTAGTCTACGAATGACATTGGCGACATGACTGCCAAACACGCCTCGATATGTATGAAGCTCATCAATGACAATATACTTTAAGTTCTCAAATAAACTGACCCATTTCGTATGGTGAGGCAAAATCGCTGAGTGCAGCATATCTGGATTTGTAATGACAATATGTCCTGCCTGTCTGACGTGCTGGCGAATCGCTGGGGAGGTGTCCCCGTCATAGGTTTCACTGTGAATTGGAACATCCATCTCATGAATGATTTCGTTTAATTCACTTTTTTGATCTTGCGCGAGTGCTTTTGTTGGAAATAAATAGAGGGAGCGGCTTGTCTGATCTTCTGCGATCGACTGAAGAACTGGCAGATTGTAGCAAAGCGTTTTACCTGAAGCTGTAGGTGTCACAGTCACCACATTCTCACCATCCATCACACGTTCAAAGGCTTCCTTTTGATGAATGTATAGTTCGCTCACACCTCTTTTTTCAAGCGCCACTTTGAGCCTGTCATTTACTCTTTCAGGAATTGGAGAAGTCCGTGCAGGCTTCGCTTCAATTTCATGCCAATGCTCGACCTGTTCGTCTTTTTTTAAATCTTCTATGAGTTCGTTCATTGTTTTCTTCTTCATCTGGTATCCACCTCTCATTCTAGTGTACCGAATATTTGTTTGCATGACTAGGCGGCAATTTTTTGATGCGCCGCTTGTGAGCAAATATTTTGATGTGTTGTAACAGGATCTATTACACTTCTATAGTGAAATGATTTTATTAAGGAAGAAGATGATGAGATTGAAAAACGAATTTAAGCCTTTATTTGAACCTTTTACATTCCCAGGGGGTGCCTCTATTGATGGCCGTTTAGTCGTTGCACCAATGACACACTTCGGTTCTCATGAGGATGGCACGATCTCAAAGGAAGAAATTGATTTTATTACCGCTAGATCAAGCGAAATGGGCATGGTCATCACCGCATGCGCAAACGTGACGCCAGATGGTAAGGCGTTTGAAGGACAGCCTTCTATTGCAAGGGATGAAGATATACCTGGCCTTCAAAAGCTTGCTTCTGCGATTCAAGCGAAAGGAACAAAAGCCATTATGCAAATTCATCATGGCGGCTCTCAGGCTCTCCCTCATTTAGTCCCAAACGGTGATGTCGTTGCGCCAAGTGATGTATTCAAAGATGGAAAACAAATTGCGAGAGCTTTGACAGAAGAAGAAATTCCTCACATCATCGACTCATTTAAAGAAGCAGCAAGGCGCGCGATCCAAGCAGGATTTGATGGGATCGAAATCCATGGAGCGAACGGATATTTATTACAGCAATTCTACTCCCCGCATAGTAATCAGCGTACAGATCAATGGGGCGGAAGCGAAGAAAAGCGTCTCGCATTTCCAATTGCAGTAGTAGATGCAGTGAAAGAAGCAATCAAAGAGCATGTAACAAAACCATTTATCTTTGGATACCGATTATCACCTGAAGAACCAGAAACACCTGGTTTAACCATGACAGAAACATTTACTTTAGTAGACGTACTTAAGACGAAAAACCTTGATTACTTGCATATTTCTTTAATGGAGATTGACGCTAAAGCAAGACGTGGTGCTGATACAAGTAAGACGCGGATGGAGCTATTAAAAGAGCGCTGTGGTGACACGCTTCCACTCATCGGTGTCGGCAGCGTCATTACAGCTGAGGATGCACTGAATGCATACAATCAAGGGATTCCACTCATCGCTGTTGCAAGAGAAGTCATTGTTGATCCCGATTGGGCAGTAAAGATTAAAGAAGGCAGAGAAAACGAGATTGAGACCGTCATTAAACGCAGTCAAAAAGATAAGTACTTGATTCCAGAAGGTTTATGGACTGTCATGGAAGCAAGTAAAGGCTGGGTTCCAATGGAGGATTAATGTCCTCAATCAAAAAACTACCCTATCAACTCAGGGTAGTTTTTTTGGATTATTTCATTTTCACTGTGAAAAGTTTGGACGTCTGCTTTTCTACAGAGCCCTTAGGTTCTTTGGTAAGATGTTCTACTAAATCACCATTCATGATGACAATTGGTGTCACTGTGCTTGCCGCTTTTTCTTCAATCAGCACTAAATCACATGTAATGAGAGGATCACCTGCTTTCACTTTATCCCCTTCTTTTATGTGTGCTTCAAAGCCTTCACCATTTAACCCAACCGTTTCAAGTCCGATATGAATCAGAAGCTCAAGCCCCGAGAGTGTTCGAATCCCAATTGCATGTTTTGTATGGAAGAGTTGAATAATTTCACCATCTACTGGTGACACAATGGTGCCGTTTTTTGGTTTTACAGCTACGCCGTCTCCCATCATCTTTTGAGAAAAAACGGGATCTGGTACATCGGTCATATCCATTAACTCTCCATCAACTGGAGAATAAATGACTTCTTCCTTTACATCATCTTGGTTTTTTCCGAAACCGAATAATTTTTTCAGCAATGTTCATTTGCTCCCTTCAAGCTTTGCTTCTAGATCTATTCAGCGTATAAACCTTCACGCCCATACACCTTGCTTCATTCAACACTATTTAATCATAATTTTTTCCTCTCATCAATTGATAACCGCCTGAGCCCCTTTTGCATAGGCTGTAGATGAGAGGTGATTCAAATGAAACATGAAAGTGAAAAGAAACACGAGTTGTTAGCAAATGAAGACATTTTATATGAAGCGATTGAACAATTTTTTGCATCATCGCCGTTTCACGACATTTTAAATAGTGCAGAGGCGCTGATGACCACGAGCCATTCACTTGCATCCATTACAACCGATGTGACAGAAGATGATCAATATGTATACATTGAGATTCGATTTCCAGACCATTTTGTCGAAGGTGATATCGCACTAGAAGTGAAAGCGCAATATTTACACTTATCGGTACAGGAAAAAATCAAAACAGACACGACTTCCTCCTATTCGAGCTTTACCAAAACCATTTTAATGCCGGCAAAAATAGATGAAACCAATATGAAGAGCGTTTGGAAAGATCAATCACTTCGTGTGACTGCGCCAAAACAAACAACCCAATAGATGTATATCTATTGGGTTTTGCTATGCTTTAAAAATACTAGTAAATCCTTTCGCCAATGAGCCCACTTGATTCATTGTACTCATCATTTGTCCAGCAGTATCAAACATTTTATTAAAATCGTATTGCCCATTCGTTTTTTTAAATTGTGACAGCACACTTTTAAATTGAGATGATTGCTGTTTTTGCGGCCTTGGCAAAGGATAAGGATTCATAGGCTGCTGCATAGGCATCATGCCCGGCGGCTGCATTTGCGGCTGATAAGGCTGGAAGTTTTCCTGATATCCAAAAGGCGGCTGATAGCCTGCAGACGGCGGCTGGTTCATTTCACCTTGATATGGGGGCATGAAATATTCTGGAGGCTGCGGAGGCTGCTGCATATCTGGATACGGAAAAGGCCGTTGCTGAAATTGATTCATTTCATAAGATGGCTGGTTTGAATAAGGGAACATGTATCTCGCTCCTCTCGCTCTGAAAACATATTGAAGTCAATGATATATTATGTTCAGGAAGCAGAAGATGTGCCTACAGCAGCCATAAGAAAAACGCAGGCTGTTTCATCAGCTGCGTTTGTTGATTTCTTCTATTAAAAGGTTCAGTGTATAAATCACTGACTCAACTAAATTTTTCACACGAGGTGCATGCTGTTTGCCAAAATAAGATTGCAGCACAACCTCTTTTCCATTTTCTTGGACGGCTTCAAGCTGTTCTTGATGTAAGTATCTAGGTTTGGCCTGATGAATAAATGAGGTAGCAGCAGTAAGCCACTCTTCCATTTGCTGATCAAATTTGACAACGGCCGGCTGAATATCGTTGTAAAAATCATAATCTGGGTATTCCTCTTCTGCCTTTCCCTTTAGGTACTGCTCGTATGCTTTTTCGATCCACGTGATCAAGTCTTGTGTATGTTTCAGTAATGTTTGATTATCCAAAGTGTTCACCTCTATGAACCATCCTATCAAACGTTTACTTATTGCTCAAATAGAAAAGCTATCCGGCGTGATATGCGGGTCTTGCCTGCAGCTTATACTCTGCTGCATGAATTTTCAATTCACATTCCTTCACTTCAGATTCAAGACGGTCAATGATTTGTTCTTGCTCCTCTACGGCAGCGTTTTTTGTTTTTTTGACAGCTAAAGACAGTTCTTCTTCCACCTCATCAATCTTTCGCTCAATTTCCTCTAACAATTGCATAATGGATTCTTTTGATACAAATTCGCTCATCATCAGATTCCTCCTTTATCATCTCTCGTTACATTCTCTTTTCTTTTACTCCCTCCTTCATACATGACAAAACTAGAACTAAATCGCCAATCTAAGTGAAGATAAGCGCAATTTCTTCCATTTCGACACGTGCTTGTCCTTCTTTGTATGATCGCGTCCGATTGTGTAAATTCTAAGGACAAAGGAGGTAGATGTCATGAAAAAGCAGCAAGCACCAAAAGAGCAAAAAACAAAAGGGAAAGAAAATAGTACAGATCAGCTTGATAAAAAGCTCGGCGGCCCTAACCGTCCATCCACGTAAAAAAAGCAGGTACCCCCTGCTTTTTATTTATGCAAAAAATAGTGTTCTAATGAGAAAAGAAAACGAAGCTGCCTTTTTTTATGAAAATACCAGTCGGTCAGCTCAATTTGTTTTGGTAAACGCTCTGCTTCAAACAAGGATGGACTCAATTTCTTTTGAAACCAATCTTCCCTTTGATCGTCTAATGAATGTGTCATGACTGGATACACTGTTCTGAGGAAAGGGCTTGACCTTCGCGCAATTCCTAAAAACGGTTCAAAATCAAATCGAGATCCCGTATGCGGCACGGTATGCAAAAAGTGATAAAAATCCGAAAACAAATCGGCTCGAAACAATAGTTTTGCTAGTTTTTTCCCTAACGTAATGCGCTCTTTTACTTGGGAAAACTTTCGTATGGTTAAGCCGTACAAATGCCCGTCTACTGTCGGAAAAACGACGGTTTGAAAATGTGCCCACTCGCTGAAAAGATATTGAATCGAGTGAAAAACATTCTTTTTCAGTAGAGGATTTTGTATAATAGGAGATTGTATAGTATATTGTTCATTTATGATGAGTGCATGCAGCAATCGCTCTCTGTCACGCTTTTGCCAAAATCGTTCCCACTCAGCGCTCATAAAACGAGACACACCGAAATGGGGCAGCAGATGAAATAAAGGTTTGCGGCACCTTTTTGACCATTCATACAAGAGAAGCTGCGGGTAAGCATCTGAAAAGATCAGCCAATTCGCTCTTTCATATGCTGTAAAGAACAGATGCCCTTGCTGATCCGTTAAACCCGGATGGAAGAGCTCGCCTTTTAAATCTGTCATGGACCATCCAGCATTTCTCGAGACAAAAGAAGCAAGCAGAGACCATTTCATCTCTGGATGACGGTCATAAAAGCGCTTGTACGCATTTGTCCTTGTCAGGTTGTCCTTATTTTTCGCTTTCGTTTCATGTAAAATATGCTGGGTAATCATGTGCTCTTGTTGTGACAACATGGTGATCTCTCCAATACAAAATGCATTAAAAGGAGGCTGAAACTTGATGATTCGGTATCCTAACGGAAAATCGTATCAGCCCATTCAACAAATTGGGACAAAAAAAAGAATCAGCGGCGAATCATCTTATAGTAACCGCGGGATGACGCTTGAAGCTGACTTAAATGAAACGAACCAGTACTATTTGGTCAACGGGATCGCAGTCATTCATAAAAAGCCTACCCCTGTTCAAATTGTCAATGTGGATTATCCAAAAAGAAGCGCTGCTGTCATTAAAGAAGCCTATTTTAAACAATCCTCCACAACAGACTACAACGGGGTATACAAAGGGCGCTATATCGATTTTGAAGCAAAGGAAACCAAAAGCACCACCTCGTTTCCGCTCAAAAATTTCCACAACCATCAAATTGAGCATATGAAACAGGTTGAAAAGCAAGGCGGTATTTGTTTTGTTATTATATCCGCATTTGGTTCCGTTTATTATTTGTCCGCTTCTGACCTCTTCTTCTTTTGGGAGCGGCAGCAGCAAAACGGCCGTAAATCCATTAGCAAAGATGAATTAATGGAAGCAGGCCACCTCATGACACTTGGATATTCGCCAAGAATTGATTATATTAAAGTAGTGGAGACACTTCATTTTTCGGATGAAAGCAAGCATCATTTACGTTCGAAAAAGGTTTAACACGAAAGGTTGAGATGTGATGTCTGATCAATTTACAAGTCGTGAACAGCGACGTAAAGCAAGTCAAGAAAACAATAAGAAGCAAAAGAACAAAAAAGGCAAAAAGAAAGCAGGTCTATTTAAAAAAATATTTTTATCTTTACTCGTGATCGGTCTTCTTTGTTTAGTAGCCGGAATCACAACTTTTGCCGTTTTTGCATCAAGCGCTCCTTCTATTGATGATAGCAAGCTAAAAACGCCGTATTCTTCAAAACTTTATGATAAAGACAAAAAAATCTTTGCAGAAGTCGGGGCGGAAAAAAGAACGTATGTCTCAATTAAAGATATACCCGACGTGGTAAAAGATGCGTTTATTGCAACTGAGGATGCACGTTTTTATAAACACCACGGGATTGATCCTATCCGTATTGGCGGTGCTCTTGTCGCAAACGTCGAGGACGGTTTTGGAGCAGAAGGTGGAAGTACGATTACACAGCAGGTTGTGAAGAACTCCCTGCTTAACAATCAAAAGACGTTAAAACGTAAAGTTCAGGAAGTGTGGCTCTCGATTCAGCTTGAGCAAAAATACTCTAAAGATGAAATTTTAGAAATGTATTTAAACCGTATTTTCTTCTCTCCTTATGCTTATGGGGTTGGGAAAGCGGCTGAACAATTTTTCGGAGTGACAGATTTAAATAAACTAACTGTAGCACAGGCTGCTACACTTGCGGGTATGCCGCAAAGTCCTTCTGCCTATAACCCTGTGAAACATCCAGAGGCAGCGGAAAAACGCCGTAATATCGTTTTAGGCCTAATGAAAAAACAAGGCTATATTTCAGAAAAAGAGTATGAGGAAGCAAAAGCAACACCTGTCAGCAAAACCGTTGTTTCAGCTGATAAATATAAGAGTCAAAACTCAAGTAAGTACTCTGCTTATATTGAAGAAGTCATGGAAGAAGTACAGAAAAAAGCCAAAGTAGATGTATCAACAGATGGATTAAAAATCTATACTTCTCTTGATCGAAAAGCACAGGATCATCTGGATGACATTATCAATGGGGATTCAGCCGGATTTACGAAAGGTATGCAAGCTGGAGTCACCCTGCTAGATACAAAAAATGGTGAAATTCGTGCCATTGGCGGTGGACGTGATGTACCAGCCGGCGGCTTTAACTATGCCACTGATGCAAAACGCCAGCCGGGATCTACAATCAAACCAATTTTAGATTACGGCCCTGTAATTGAAAACAAAAAATGGTCAACATATCAGCAAATTGATGATGCGCCTTATACGTACTCTAACGGTACACCAATTAACAACTTTGACAGAAGACACTTAGGGAAAATGTCGATGAGAAGTGCTTTGGCACAATCACGAAACATCCCTGCTTTAAAAGCTTTCCAAGAAGCTGGTACAGATAATGCTGTTCAATTCGCCAATAACTTAGGTCTGGATTTACCTTCTGACATTCCTGAGTCTTACTCAATCGGCGGATTTGACGAAGGTGTCTCTTCACTTAAAATGGCTGGTGCATTTAGTGCATTCGGTAACAACGGATACTATAATGAACCGCATGCCGTAACATCTGTTGAATTTAATGACGGGACGAAGCTTGACTTAACTCCAGACTCTAAAGCAGCCATGAGTGATTACACTGCATTTATGATCACAGATATGCTGAAAACTGCTGTACAATCTGGAACAGGTACACTCGCACAAGTACCGAATGTTCAAGTAGCTGGTAAAACAGGTACAACCAACTTTACACAAGATGATATTAATAAATACAACATCCCTTCTGGCGGGGCGAAAGATTCTTGGTTTGTCGGTTACACGCCGCAATACACAGCAGCTGTGTGGACCGGAATTGGCAACTCAAAAGATGCGGACGGCAAAATGTGGCTCACGGATTATGAACAACGTGTTGCCAAAGTGGTCTTCCAGAAATTAATTTCTCAAATTGATGATGGAAGCGGCTCATTTGAAAAGCCAGACAGTGTCGTTGAAGCAACGGTTGAAAAAGGATCAGATCCAGCGAAGTTAGCTGGACCAAACACACCAAGTGATAAGAAGACAACGGAATACTTCGTCAAAGGAACTGTCCCAACAAAAGTTTCTGACACATATGAAAAGAAAGAAGCTGACAAACCATCTGACTTAAAAGCGGTGTATGATGAAGAGAAAAAATCGATTACACTCACTTGGGGTTATGATGACGATGCAGATGCAACATTTAATGTAAAGCAAGCGGTCGATGATGGCGGCTATAAAGACATTCAAAACAGCTCTTCTAAAGAAGCCGTCATCTCTGATGTGAAGCCAGGATCCACCTATAAATTCCAAGTGACAGCGACTGTAGACGATGTCACAAGTAAAGCTGCTTCTACCTTCCTCACCATTAAAGATGACGAAGAAGAGGAAGAAAAAGCAGATGATGAGAACAAAGAAGAAGAAGAGCCACAGCAACCTGATGATGAGCAAACAGATCAAACAGATGATAATCAAAACCAAGGCGGCACTGATGAGCAGAAGCCTGATGATAAAAAAGATCAAGGCGGAAATACCGAAAATGGTGATGGCTCAGACAGTACAAATGGAAACAGCAACTCACAGAGCGATGGCAATAAAGATAAAAAGAAAGACGACGAGAAAGCCAATTCTCAAAGCTCAAATACTCAGTCAAATTCTACTTCTCGCAAAGAAGACGAATAACAAAAAAGCACTTGCCCTATGTGGCAAGTGCTTTTTTAACGATTTTGTTTTAACTTTCTGAGTGCTTCGTATTTTCCATACTGCTTTTTGAGTTCTGTGTATAACTCGTCCAATTGAATAAAGCAATGATATTGAGTAGGTTTAAGCAAAATAAACTCTAATCGTTCTGTCCAGTTAATGGGGGCTACTGGAAACGTCTGTTGTTTAATTTGCTCCCAATCAAAGGTTTGAAGCTTCTCTCCTTTGATCCAGTAAAACATTGCAATCATACTGACAATGCCTTGCAGCATATCATCCTCTTCACACCGAGATTTTCTCGTTTGAAAGCGAGGAAGCATGTTGTCTTTTAATTCATTCCACAGTTCAAACATCAAAGGAATAAATTCTTCCGTTTTCTGCCACGGTTGCTCATCTAGTAAAGGTTCTGAAGATAGATCAAATGCGAGTGGATTGATTCTTAATATATCCTTTTTTTCGCCGCTTATCTCTACCTTTTTCTCTTTTAGCTTTTCGACATATGAGGTGAAAACAGCTGCTCCGCTCATGCCAGCTTCACCAGCCCTTTTTTTAGCCTCTTCTGCCCTTCTCTGCACATATCAAGAAGTGGACAAGATTCACACTGCGGCCGCTGCGCCTTACAGTGATATCTGCCGAAAAAGATGAGACGATGATGGGTCACGGACCAATCATCTTTTGGCACCTTCTTCATTAAGGTTTGCTCTACCTCAAGAACAGAATCCTTCCAGCGGCAAATCCCAAGTCGTTTGCTGACACGCTCGACATGTGTATCTACTGCAATGGCGGGAATTCCAAAAGCGACAGATACAACGACATTTGCTGTTTTCCGTCCAACCCCTGGGAGCTTGATTAGCTCATCTCGATCTCTTGGCACTTCACCGCCATAATCTTCAATCAGCATTTGGCTTAATTTTTGAATGTTTTTTGCCTTATTACGATAAAGACCGATTGAACGAATATCCTGCTGCAACTCTTCAAGCGGCACACTTAAATAGTCTTCTGGTGTTTTATATTTTTGAAATAGATGTTTGGTCACTTTGTTCACTAGAACATCTGTACATTGCGCTGAAAGTGCGACAGCAATCACTAGTTCAAATGGATTGGAATGAACAAGCTCACACTCAGCCTCTGGAAACATATCTCCTATAATATCTAAACATTCATTGATTTGTTTTTTTGATAACATGCCTTCTCCTTTATTGGTTATTGTTCCAGCCAATTATAAAAAGGAACTTGTCGTTTATATGAAGATGTTTCTTCTTTTGAAGGTGGGGCTTTTTGCTGCGAACGGAAATGCTGGCTATGCTCTTTCGCTTCTTCCGCTGTTTTCAGCCCTTTCTTTTTCCACTCAAACAATATTCGATCGATATAGCGAAAATTTAATTTTCCGGATAAAACGGCTTCTCTTAGAGCAAGACGAATCATCTCAGCATCATGATGGTCTTGGTCCATCCAGATCGAGAGTGTTTCCCCTTCAAGAGGAGAAAGTGGTCTGCCAAACTCATCTTCAAATAGCGCATATAAAGACTTTTCAGCCTGCACATGATTCTTTTGTACGTCTTTCGCCTGTTTTGCTTCTAAAAAGTCATACAGCACACCCCATAAGGGTTCTACCGAGTACCGGTCATGCTGAATACCAGACCTGTCTTCAAACGGCTGGATCGAAATAAACCCTTTTTGAATCAAATACTGCACCATATAAGCACATTCTTCGGCCGAAATGGTCATACCATGTGAAAGCTCTTCAAATGTCTGAAAAAAGACGCCTTGTTCTTCATTCATTTTAATCTTTAACATGACCATCATTTGCGATTCATTCAGTCCTAATTGCTCATAATGGGCAATCAGCAAATTAGGCAAACTGGTCGAACCCATTTTCTGCATATCTATAAATTGCTGCCTTTTCATCGGATACACCTCTTCACTTTCAGTATATCACGTTTTCTCATACGTGCTGTCCTTAAGACGTTTGAAAAAGCCTCCATATGTTGGAGGCTTTCACGTCTTAAGGATATAAACGGTTTAATAATCTTGGGAATGGAATTGTTTCACGCACATGCGGCGCTCCGCTAATCCAAGCAACTGTTCGTTCAAGTCCAAGACCAAAACCTGAATGTGGTACAGAACCATACTGTCTTAATTCTGTGTACCATTTGTACGTTTCTTGATCTAGCCCATGTTCTTTTAGTCTTGCTTCAAGCAGATCTAAATCATGAACACGTTCAGAACCGCCGATAATCTCGCCATAGCCTTCTGGCGCAATTAAATCTGCACAAAGGACGACATCATCACGGTCTGGTGCAGGCTGCATATAAAATGGTTTTAATGAGGTTGGGTAATGAGTGATAAAGACTGGTTTATCATAGCTTTCGGCGATCGCTGTTTCATGTGGCGCACCGAAATCATCTCCCCATTCGATATCATCAAATCCTTTATCCTGCAAGAATTTAATCGCTTCATCATATGTGATGCGCGGGAATGGTGCTTTGATGTTTTCTAATTTTGCTGTATCACGGCCAAGTGTGTGCAGTTCTACTTTACAGTTTTCAAGTACACTTTGAACAACGTGAGACACATAATTTTCTTGGTACTCAAGGTTCTCATTAAATTCAACAAATGCCATCTCTGGCTCGATCATCCAGAACTCGATTAAATGACGTTTTGTTTTCGATTTTTCTGCTCTAAATGTTGGACCAAATGAGAATACTTTTCCGAGTGCCATCGCAGCAGCTTCCATGTAAAGCTGTCCACTTTGAGAAAGATATGCATCTTCATCAAAATATTTAGTAGCAAACAGCTCTGTTGTTCCTTCTGGAGCACTTCCTGTTAAGATTGGCGGATCCACTTTCACGAAACCTTCTTGATGGAAAAACTCATATGTAGCACGAATAATTTCATTACGGATTTTCATAATGGCATGCTGTTTTTTAGAACGCAGCCATAAATGACGGTGATCCATTAAGAATTCTGTTCCATGTTCTTTTGGTGTAATTGGGTAATCTGTTGCTTCGTGAATCACTTCAATGGATTTCACTTGTAATTCAAAACCAAGTGGTGAACGTTCGTCTTTTGTTACTTGTCCTGTGACATAGACCGAAGTCTCTTGTGTCACTGATTTCGCAAGCTTAAAGACTTCCTCTTCCACCTCTGCTTTTACAACGACTCCTTGAATAAAGCCTGTCCCGTCGCGAAGCTGCAAGAATGCAATTTTCCCGCTTGAACGTTTATTGGCAATCCATGCGCCGATTGTTACTTCTTCATCGACGTGTTTAAACACTTGATTAATAGTTGTTTTCAACATATTTCCCTCCAAAGCCAGAAAGAAACTCACCTTGTTAAATAGGTGTGATTCTTTTTTCATACATTTTATTATAACCGTTCTAAATCAGCATGGTCAACGCAAGACAGAAGAAACTACGGTGTTAAATTTTTTTCCACTCGTCCTGTCGTAAAATCAACATAGCTGAAACTATATTGGTTGTTCTCATTTAAGTACGTTACTTCCCAAAGGAGGACGTCACCTTCTCGTGCTAATTGAACATTTTTTAGCTTAGAAATGGTGTTCTCCTTTTGAACGGCTTGTACTGCTTGGTTTGAAGTAATGCCTTCTTTTGCTTTTTTGGCAATGACTTTTTCTTTTTTGCTGGCAGGTACCCACACATAGATCGCTTCGTTTTGTTTGTTTTTACCTTCCACAATAAATTGCTTTTCTTTCCCAACAAAGGTATCCACTTGCTCTACTTGTGCTAATGATGCTTGCTTTTTTGCTCGTTCAATCGCTGCCTCATGACCTTCTTCTTTTTGACCCATGGCCATTTGATAAATCCACGAAAAGCTAATGATGCCAATGAGTAAAACGAGCGCAGCAACGGATGAAATAATCCAAACTATTTTTTTCATGTCAAGCTTCCCCTATGTGCGATATATGGTAAATATCGCTTGATTTTGATCTTCTTGATCTAATGCTAATCCAAACATAAGATCTTCCCTTTTAAGCGTTCTGTTCAGTAAATCGACGATTTTGTATAGGTCTTCTGAATGCTTAATTTGAACAGTTGAAAGTACCTCTATTTTACTTTCCACTTCTAATTCCTCCTCGGTACGTAAATATTGTTAGTCATACTTTTCAATGTGAGAACCGATACTATTTTTACAACGGAACATAAAAAGCCGTTACGATAAATTAACTCCAAACCCACACCAGTGAAAGGCCGCTTATGACAGCGGCTTTTCGTTGTTAAGCTTTTCTATATACGCCTCAAGCGACTCTCTGGACATCTCGTGAACTGGCGCATGATGAAGTGATTCTAAAAATAGTTTTCCATACGAAGCGGTTTTCACTCGGCGGTCTAAAATCAGCAATGTTCCGATGTCTTTTTCCGAGCGCAGCAAGCGGCCGGCTCCTTGCTTAAAAGTTAACACAGCTTCCGGGAGAGCGACGGCTTTAAAGGGATTCTTCCCCTGTTTTTTTGCGGCTTCACATTTTGCTTCAATGAGCGGTGAATCAGGCGGTCGGAAAGGAAGCCTTGCCATAATGACGGTCGTTAACTCTGAGCCAGGAAAATCCACACCTTCCCAGAAACTCCCTGTTCCTAGCAAGATGGCTTGCTTCGCCAATTTGAACATTTTTGTCAATTTTACAGGGCTCCCGCCTGTCAAACCTTGAGCAAACAATGCCGATTGCATACCTTCTGATTTCAGCTCTTCATACACTGCTTTTAACATCTCATGTGAATTAAATAACACCAATATTTTCGCTTGATCCTGCTTTTCCATGATCTTAATATATGTTGCAGCTTGCTTCACATATTCGCGTTCATCACGGTTTGTGATCGGCGGCATGTCAGCCGGTACAACGACCTTAAGCTGTTTTTCAAGTTCAAAAGGTGAATCAATTTGGACAAGGTGCGGGTAAAAATCTTGCAGGCCAAATCGTTCCAAGCAATAATCAAAGCGTTGATTGATGGTAAGCGTCCCTGATGTGAGGACAACGCTTTTTTTGTTCATAAAAAACCGATCAGCTAGCAGCTCCCCTGTATCTAGCGGCTGCGCGTGCATAAAGACAGCATTCTTGGCACCCTTTGCATCAATCTCAATCCAAACGGTTTCATCATTGTTTGGTTCAAAGATAAACCGGTACAGCGTACTGCAGAATGTCTGCATAAACGACATCACTTGATCGTATTCTTCTGCTTCAAATGCAAAGTGTTCTATGAACTGATCACTTTTGTGAAGCAGCTCATTTTTTTGCTGCTCATACAGTTTCTCACAAGCAATCAATAACGAACAAAGCTTACTCGCTGATTCTTTAATTCGGACCCACTGAGCATGTTTTGAATGATGACGGACTCTATGAATGAGACGATTGATGTCCGCTTTTGGTTTTGTCCTTTTGACAAAAGAATGAACGGTACTAAAAAATGCGTCACTTTCCATCTGAAGCTGCTGAAGATACTCGTCCATTTCAATAAAGGTGTCAGTTGATAAACCTGCCCCATGAAATCTCTTTTTCAATTTCTTAAGCAGCCCGCCTTGCAAAGAGCCAAGCTGCGTTAATTTCGCATGAAGCTGGATATAAGACGCACTGTCACCTAGCGTTTCATTGGCTGTTTTTTCAAATTGGTGGGCCTCATCAATCACATAGACGTCTGCATCCTGAAAGATAGAGGCTCCTTCTGTTTGGGATAAAAGCAGACGGTGATTCGTCAAAATTAAGTCAGCGGTTTGAGCCTTTCGTTTAGCCCGTTCATAAAAACAATGTTCTTTAAAACGGCGTTTTTTCGATGTAAATGGCATGTGTACACAGGAGATACGGTCTTTTATATTTGCAGCTCCTGACGGTAAATTCAGTTCAGACAAATCACCTGTTTCAGTGACAAGGAGCCACATTAAAATTTGCGCTTTTGTTAAGACAACATCATAGTTATCATCTTCCTCATGCAGGACATGCTCAAACTTATCTAAACAAATATAATGTGCCCGCCCTTTAAACACACAGGCGGCTGGCTCAAATGGGAGCAATTGCTTGAGTAGCGGAACATCGCGCTGAAGCATTTGCTGCTGCAGTAAAATAGAATATGTACTGATAATGACAGGTTTTCCTGATTTCTTTGCTTCTAAAGCAGCTGGTATAAGATAAGCGAGTGTTTTCCCGATTCCTGGCGCCGCTTCAATTAACGCATAGGCTCTTTCATGGAACGCATCTCTTACTTTGTTCATCATCGTGAGCTGGCCTTCTCTTACTTCATAGCCTTCTAATGTTTGAGGAAGCCTCTCTTTTATCTCCTCAAACAGCTGCTCGTCGTCAGCGCCTACTGCATATGTCGATTCAGTGATAGGATTGGTCACATCTTTCACAGCAAAAGATCCTACTTCTACAAGCGAATCATCCTGACTCGTGTGATTGGTTTCAAGCTGCTTAATTAAAAGTCCTATATCACTTAGAAGATACGAGGATAATCTGCGCAGCTGTTTTAACACATTTGGCGGTGTATTCCTTAATTGATGTAATAAGGTTAAAAATAACATGGCAGTAACTTCCGCATCACTATCCGCCCTGTGCGGGTGGTCATGTGGAAGCATGAGCTCTTCGCTTAATTCAGTTAACTTATAACCTTCAAGCTCAGGATAAAGAATTCTAGAAATTTCAACCGTATCAATCGCTAGCACATCCAGCTCATTTTTCCCGCATGCTTTTAGTTCATCGTTTAAAAAGTTCAAATCAAAATGAACATTGTGCGCAACAAAATAAGCGCCCTGTATGAGATCATACACCTCTTGGGCAATGTCCTCAAAAAACACCGCGTCATCAACCATGTGCTGTTTAATACCTGTCAGCTGTTCAATAAATCCAGGAATCGTTTTCCCTGGGTTCACATATTTTGAATACCGTTCGACAATTTGTCCATTTTCAATGACCACCGCAGCAATTTGAATGATTTTATCACCTTTTTTTGGTGAATTCCCGGTGGTTTCAATATCAACGACAACAAACCTTTGATCGGTCATAAAATGGACACCTCAATTCCTCGTTCCACTCATAGTGAAACACACTCTGGGCAATATAGCTGAAACAGAACAGCTTCCTTATGATAAAACTGTTCTGTTTCCATGTGAGCGTGCGTTATAAAATCGTTCTCGCAGGCTCTTGCCCAATCATTTGTTCAATTTGATTTTGTTTATTTAACACGACCACTTTAGGTGTGTGCGATTTCGCTTCTTCCTCTGACAACAGCCCATAAGCGATAATAATGACTTCATCTCCTGGCTGAACCAATCTTGCTGCCGCACCATTTAAACAAATGACACCGCTCTTTCTTTCTCCAGGGATGATATATGTTTCAAGTCTAGCACCATTGTGATTATTGACAATTTGCACTTTCTCATTTGCCATCATGCCTGCCGCATCAAGCAAATCTTCGTCGATGGTAATACTACCTACATAGTGTAAGTTTGCTTCAGTCACTGTCGCTTTATGAAGTTTCGAGGTCATAAAAGTTCTATACATGTTTTTCACCGCTTTCAGGAACATGGAAAATCACATTATCAATCAGTCTTGCCCGGGAGAACTTCACAGCAATGGCAATGATCACTTGGCCCGTTAAGTGCTGAAGAGGTTCAAGTTCTGGGTAGGAGTAAATGTCAATATAATCGATTTCTCCACTCGTTTGAAGAATCTCCTCTTCCACTAATTGATAAATACGATTTACATCATGTTCACCATTTTCTACAGCTGTCTGTCCTTTTTTTAATGCCCGGTATAAAGCAGGTGCTTCTTGCCTTTCTGTTTCAGACAGATACACGTTCCTTGAACTTTTCGCTAAACCGTCTTCTTCTCGAACAGTAGGAACAGACACAAGGTGAAGATCAAAAAAGAAATCCTTGATCATCGCATCGATAACAGCGACTTGCTGTGCATCCTTTAGACCAAAGTATACATTGGTTGGTGCGACAAGGTGAAACAGCTTTGTCAGCACCGTGACAACGCCGTCGAAGTGTCCTGGGCGTTTCTTCCCGCATAAGACGTCTGTACGCTTTTGAACAGTCATCGTAATCGATGGCTCATCTTTGTACATTTCCTTCACATCAGGTGTAAATAATATATCTACTCCAGCTTCTTCAGCAAGACGCTGGTCTCTTTTCATATCTCTTGGATAGGATTCAAAGTCTTCGTTCGGTCCAAATTGCAATGGATTAACAAAGATGCTCATCACCACGATGTCATTTTGATCTCTTGCTTCTTTTGCAAGCGTAAGATGTCCTTCATGAAGGAAACCCATTGTAGGGACAAATCCAATGGAATGCTGCTTCTTTTGATGCTGCTTGATCATTTCTTTTAATTCATGAATATGGGAGACAACCTTCATTCCTTGATCCCCCCATATAAACCATCAAGGACTTCTTCTTTCATATGAAAGGTATGAGCATCCTCTGGGAATGTGCGTGCTTTTACTTCTTTTGTATATTGTATGAGCGCTTCTTCTAATACAGCATCGATTTGCGCGTATTGTTTCACAAATTTAGGTGTTCTAGACACACCGTATCCTACCACATCATGGTAAACAAGAACTTGTCCATCTGCTTCAGCCCCTGCCCCAATTCCGATCACAGGAATCTTCAGCATGTCAGTAATCCGTTTTGTCAGTTCACCAGGTACACACTCTAACACAAGAGCGATGGCGCCTGCTTCCTCACATTTCAGACTATCTTCAATCAATTTCTGTGCACTCTCTTTGTCTTTTCCTTGCACTTTATAGCCGCCAAGGACACCGACTGATTGAGGGGTGAGCCCTAAATGGCTTACAACAGGAATGCCGCCTCTTGTAAGTGCTTGAATGGATTCAAATACTCCGTCTCCACCTTCAAGCTTTAAGGCATCAGCACCGCTTTCTTGCATAATGCGTGCTGCATTTTTCATCGTTTCTTCTAATGAATAATGATAAGACATAAATGGCATATCCGTCACAACAAATGTGTCTTTTGCGCCTCTTTTGACTGCTTTTGTGTGATGAATCATATCATCCATCGTCACTTGCACTGTGGAATCAAGTCCAAGGACAACCATCCCAAGTGAGTCACCAACTAAGATCATGTCGACTTCCGCTTTTTCCGCTTGTTTTGCAGCTGGATAGTCGTATGCTGTCAGCATCACAATAGGTTCGTTTTGTTCTTTCATTTTGAAAAAATCTAACTTTGTCTTCATTTGTTCCTCCTCATTCTGGAGAGGAGATGGCTTGTCTGATCTCACACGCTTTTATCTCTCATGTGCAGACGAATCATCCCTCTGTCCAAGTCCCTTAGGATCAAGGCAGAAATTTATCGAATTTTTCTTCCTAACAGGTACAGTTCTTTTTCAGATACTGCCCACACGAAGTATATCAAAAATGTGCCGGGTGTTCCACTTAAGTTGACTTGATCTCAATGTCAGCGGAGTAGATGTTTTGGATTCCGCCTTCCGTTTCGAGTAAAAGAACGCCTTCATCATTAATCCCAAGCGCCGTTCCAGCATATTGTCCATTGACGGTGCGTGCGATGATACGCTTTCCAATGGTCACCGCATATGATTCCCATAATTGTTTGATCGGAGCAAAACCATACGTCATATATTCATCATACCTTTTTTCAAAGGTGGACATGATGGTTTGAATCAGTGCTGCTCTGTCTACCTTTTCACCCAGCTCCATTTGCAAACTCGTCGCAACATCCTTTAATTCTTCAGGAAAATCATTTGCCGTCTGATTCACGTTAATGCCTGGGCCAATAATGACTGCGTGAACTTGGTCAGCCTCTGCTTTTAATTCAGTCAAAATACCAACGACCTTTTTTCCGTTTAGCAAAATATCGTTTGGCCATTTGATTGATGGACTGAGACCCGTTTGCTGCGCTATGGCTTCAGTGATGGCGACAGATGCTAAAAGCGTCATTTGCGGCGCTTTGTGCAGCGGTATTTCCGGCCGGAGAATCAAACTCATCCATATGCCTGTCCCATTTGGTGAGTGCCACGTTCTTTGAAGGCGTCCTTTTCCGTTTGTCTGATGATCACTGACAACAAGCGAGCCGTGCGGGGCTCCTTTATTGACGAAGTCATGGGCAATGAGCTGAGTTGAGGCGACTTCTTCTTGAAAGTAAATATGCCGGCCAAACAGCTCTGTTTCCAAACCAAACAGAATTTCGTCTTCACTAATTTTGTCCGGTTTACGAAGCAGCCGGTATCCTTTTCTTCTGACCGCTTCGACCTCATATCCCTCTTTTCGCAAATCCTCTATATGCTTCCATACCGCCGTTCGGGAGCAGCCAAGCTCATCACATATTTGCTGGCTTGAGACAAAATCTTGCTCAGATGCTGTAAATAGTTCAATTAATCGTTTTCTAATCGCTGATCGCACGCTATGAGCCACTCCTCTATGGCTTCTTTTCGGTTTTCAAGCTGGTTTTGCAAAACGGCTTTTTTCACAGAAGCAAGCTCTTCTGCAATCCATTTACCAGCTGGCTTTTGCCGAAAGGCCATCAAATCTTTTCCTGACACTGCAAGGTCTTGAAGCTGTTTAATCGGCAGCGCATCATATGAACGTTTCGCCGCCTCCAGCTCATCAAAGAAAATGCGACGCTCATGTTTGAGCTGCGTGATTTTCATACTAGAAAGCAGGACATGTTCACCAGCTTCAAACATTTTTTCCGCATCCCAGTCACAATCAACATATTTGCTAATAGCAACGGCTTCTTTTAAAAGTTTCGTTGATAACTTCCATTCTTTTAAAAAGGACACCGCCTCCGCCTCATCTAGACCAAGTAAATGGATAAAGGCTCCCCACACCTCATCTAACCCATCCAATAAATAATACGGGAAAGCTTGGAACGTTTCATTCAGCTGATCCTTTTTGAGGCCGGGCAATTCTTCATACAATTTGGTGGAGATGAGCACCTTGATGGCTTGCTCACAGTAGCGGCCTTTTAAAAGTTTTTCCATTTCGATTTTTTTGCGTTCAACAGAGATGTTGGCAAGCAGATGTTTATCTTTTTTCATGGCTTCTTCCGTCTCTTTAGAAAGCTCAAACCCGAGCTGGCTTAAAAACCGCACCGCTCTCATCATCCGAAGCGCGTCTTCTTGAAAGCGGCACGCAGGATCTCCAACCGTTTGAATTCGTCTTCGCTTAATATCCCGCTTGCCGCCTACATGGTCAATGATGTCACCATGAATATCCATGGCTACTGCATTGATCGTTAAATCTCTTCTTAAAAGATCTTCTTTTAGTGATGAAATAAACGCCACTTCTTTAGGCCGGCGAAAGTCTTCATATTCTGATTCAGTCCGAAACGTAGTGACCTCATAGCTGACCCCGTCAAGTAAAACAATAACAGTGCCATGCTCTTTGCCGACATCTACTGTTTTATCAAATAAAGACTCCACCACATCAGGTGTGGCATCTGTCGCAATATCGATATCCCCAACTTCCCTGCCTAAAAGGACATCTCTCACCGCACCGCCGACAAAATAAGCTTGATACCCATGTTCGTGCAGTGTATGTAAAATAGGGATCGCATGTGTGAATGGTTCATTCATCTTCAACATCACCTTCGATCAATTCTAAGTAAAGCTCTTCATACTCTCTCACAATTTTGTCAGAAGAGAAATTGGCTTCCACACTAGACTGGGCTGCCATCGATATTTGCTGATGGAGCGCATTGTCTTTCAGAATAGTGATGGCATGTTTTGCTGCTCCATCTACATCACCAAGCGGAACAAGGAATCCTGTCTCTCCATGTGCAATCACCTCTGGAATTCCTCCAACGTCTGTTCCTATACAAGGTACTCCGCATGCCATTGCTTCAAGTAGTACAAGACCAAAACTCTCTTTCTCAGAAAGCAGCAGCTTCAAATCACTAATCGAATAGAGCTCCTCCACTTTCTCTTGCTTTCCTAAAAATAACACGCGGTCCGTTAATCCAAGCTTTTTCACAAGCTCGCAAACAACCGATTTTTCAGGTCCGTCCCCAATCAGTAGCAGTTTTGCATTCACCTGTTCAGAAATCTGTTTAAACACATGGATCACGTCATGCACCCGCTTCACTTTACGGAAATTTGATACATGGATGACGACCTTCTCATCCTGCAGAAGACCATAATGCGTCTTCAGCACTTCGTGATCTTCACGCAAATATACGCGCTCATCGACGAAATTATGGATCGTATCAATTTTTTTATTCGGTTTAATCAGATCGTATGTCTGCGCAGCTAATGAATGTGATACAGCCGTTACGCGGTCAGATGATTCGATCGCAAACCGGATGACTTCCTTTAAAGATGGGTCATAGCCTAAAACCGTAATATCCGTCCCGTGAAGCGTGGTGACGACTTTGACAGACTGTCCAGTCATTTGCTTAGCTAAGAACGCACAGACGGCGTGAGGGACCGCATAATGCGCATGAATAATATCAAGCTTCTCTCGTTTTGCCACTTCTGCGAGTTTACTTGCCAGTGCAAGGTCATAAGGCGGATATTGAAACACAGCATATTGATTGACATCCACCTCATGAAAATAAATATTCGGATACACTTTATTGAGTCTAAACGGAATACTTGAGGTAATGAAATGAACATCGTGCCCTTTTTCAGCTAAACGTTTTCCAAGCTCTGTGGCAATAATGCCCGAACCGCCAACACTCGGATAACAAGTGATTCCGATCTTCAATTTTTTCATAATTACCCCCCAAGTAAGTCATCGTCCATCAAAAGTGGCTTCTTTGTCAGAAACCCTTCTGCAAAAGGTTTATTGACTTCCCTTCCATACATCGACTCTCTCATTTTGACAAAATCAATATAACCATTTACAAGCGGTGTCTCCACTGAACTCTCTGTTTTGACAAATTGGCTTTTATACGCATGTAAGCTATCAATTTTTTGGTTCATCTCGTCTGAGATATCGATCACAAAATCTGGACGATGGTGGCCATTAATCATGTAATAATACATCTGGCTTATTTTATGCGCTGGCTGCTTGTATGAATCTTCAAATTTATGTATACCTGCAGAAAAAGCGGCCTCTTCTACAAGTGAACCCGCATGACCATGATCAGGATGTCGATCTTGGTGGTGCGGGGCAAAAATAAGTTTTGGTTTATATGTTCGGATGACACCTGCAATTTCTTTTATCGCTTCGTCATTCAGATAAAGTCCTCTATCTGGCAGCGTGAGCTGGATTCGAGTCGTGACGCCTAAAATGGCAGCGGCTGCTCTGGCCTCTTCTTTTCGGCTGTCAATCGTTCCATTTGAAGATAATTCAGCCTGAGTCAAGTCACAAATCCCAACACGTGCCCCTTTTTTTACGTATTTTGCAATCGTTCCACCCATACCGATCTCTACATCATCACTATGGGCACCGAATGCAAGGATATCAAGTGGTTTCATGCGTTCCTCCGTTTTTTGCTACATCTCGAAAATCAAACGTACCTTTATTTAAATTCCTGACTAAAATTTCGGCAGTCCCCATATTGGTTGCTAATGGGATGGCATACACATCGCAAAGCCGGATGAGTGCAGATACATCCGGTTCATGCGGCTGTGCAGTGAGAGGGTCTCTAAAAAAGAGCACAAGATCCATTGCATTATCAGCAATCATGGCACCAATCTGCTGATCCCCTCCAAGTGGTCCTGATTGGAAACGATGAACGGGAAGCCCAGTCGCTTCTTTCACTCTTAAACCTGTGGTTCCTGTTGCATAAAGTGTATGATCTGCCAAAAGATCTCGATACGCAATGGCGAATTGAATCATGTCACTTTTTTTCTTATCGTGAGCGATTAAAGCAATGTTCATCAGGGATCCACTCCTTATTAGTCGATAATATTTTCTAAGCCATAAACGAGTTGATCAATATGCATCACCTGTTCAACAGAAAGCTTCACACCTGACATAAAGGATGCACGGTTATAAGAATCATGACGGATCGTGAGCGTCTGTCCGTCCATTCCAAACAGCACTTCTTGATGTGCAATCATGCCTGGAAGTCTTACGCTGTGAAGGCGGATGCCATCATAATCTGCTCCTCGTGCACCTTCGATTAGTTCTTTTTCTTCAGGGTGCCCCTGCTTTTTGCTTTCTCTTACTTCTGCGATCATTTCAGCTGTTTTTAGTCCTGTACCGCTCGGAGCGTCCAATTTTTTATCATGATGAAGCTCAATGATTTCAACATCAGGAAAATAATTTGCTGCCATTTTGGCAAACTTCATCATTAAAACAGCACCAACAGCAAAGTTAGGCGCAATAATACAGCCTATCCCTTTTTCTTCTGTTAATTGCTGAAGTTCTTTTAGGTCGTCTTCTGAAAAACCTGTTGTGCCTACGACTGGACGTACGCCATGTTCAAGGGCTTTTTTTGTATGTACTTTCCCGATTTCTGGGGTCGTCAAATCAATTAATACATCCGGTGCTGTTTCTGAAAGACACACGTCAATATCCGTATAAATGGGCGCATCAGATGTTGTATGAAGCACATCAGATAGCTTTTTCCCCTCATGTGTGTGATCAAGTGCTGCTACCAGTTCAAAATGGCTTGTTTCTTCTGCAAGCTTGACAGCCTCTATCCCCATTCTTCCTCTTGCTCCAGCGATTACGACTTTGATGGTTTGATTCGTCATCTTCTCTACTTCCCTTCTTTTTTCGTCCAGCGATCTTTGTCTCTTGTATTGAATTTATGCATCACACGATCATGGGCTTCTTCAAGTGATATATTGAGTGAATTGGCAAGGCATGTTAACACAAACAGCACATCGCCAATTTCTTCTTCCATGCTTTTTTCTGTTTCAGTTGTTTTTTTCGGCTTTTCTCCATAGTAATGGTTAACCTCTCTTGCCAGCTCACCTAATTCTTCTGTCAGACGGGCCATCATGGCAAGCGGGCTGAAATAGCCTTCTTTAAATTGTCCTATGTAATCATCTACTTCTTGCTGCACGTGACGCAGCGTTTTTTCATTCGTCATGAAGCTCATCCTCCTATCCATCTCTTACATGTTAGCGAAATCATAAATATTTGACAAATGTTTAAAACTCAGTTTGCTTGTTTCTCTTCCATACCATATAATATTATCGCTGTCTAAGCAAAAAAAGGAGTGATCTTTTGCTAAAAGAAATTCGTCTTAAAAATATCGTATTTATTTTAATAGGATCTGCGATTTTTTCTTTCGGCCTTGTTCATTTTAATATGCAGAACAACTTGGCGGAAGGCGGATTTACAGGTATCACACTGCTTTTATATTTTCTATTTCACATTGATCCATCTATTTCAAACCTTGTGTTAAACATTCCGATCTTTTTTATCGGCTGGAAAATGCTTGGAAGAACCATGTTTACATATACAATTGTCGGAACCGTCAGTCTTTCTGTCTTTCTAGCCATCTTCCAGCGCTTTCAAATACATATGCCTCTTCAGCACGATTTAGCCTTAGCCGCACTTTTTGCAGGTGTGTTTATCGGAACAGGCCTCGGAATCATCTTTAAATTCGGCGGGACAACAGGCGGCGTTGACATTATTGCAAGATTGATCAACAAACATTATCAAGTCGCAATGGGAAGAACGATGTTTATCTTCGACGCGTGCGTCATTACCATCTCTCTCACCTATTTAAATTACAAAGAAGCCATGTATACACTTGTTGCCGTATTTGTTGCTGCAAAAGTCATCGACTTCATGCAAGAAGGCGCTTACGCTGCCAAAGGAGCGATGATTATTTCTGAAAAGGATGACATCATTCAAAAGAAAATCACAGAGGAAATGGAGCGTGGAGTGACCATTTTAAAGGGTGTCGGCTCCTATACGAAACAGGAACGCAACGTCCTTTACTGCGTCGTTCCAAAAAATGAGCTTGTCCACCTCAAGAGCGTCGTAACTTCCGTCGATCCTCATGCCTTTGTATCAGTGAGTGACGTGCATGACGTACTTGGTGAAGGCTTCACATTAGATGAACATAAAAAGCCGCTCAATCCCCATTAAAAAAGAAGCCCGATAACGGTGCTTCTTTTTTTATGACTTTGGATAATCGGCTTGTCTCTTTTGCTTTTTTTCTTTTTCAGCACGGTATTTCCTAAACCCAACATACGTTAAAGTGAGTAAAATCATACTTCCTGTTGTTAAAATGACCCATAAAAGCGATGGATCCGCTTCATCTTGATCAACGTTCGCAAACACACTTGATAAATCCTCTTCGAGTTTCGTGAGACGCTCAAGCTTTGTCCCACTCGATGCTTTTAAAAATTCACCTTGTTCAATTACTTCCATGTGCTGCTTAATCGTTTGCAGCTTTTCAGGCGAGATATCAATGGTTAAACTCGGATAAATCATATCATACAATGAAACCAGCTCATTCCAAGTTTCATAGAACGTCGTCGATTCTGGATCTTTTACTTCTTTCTTTAATGTCGGAAAAGACCCCATAATCGGCTTCTCGAGAGATCCCCAAAGAGGTTCTGAATTTGATTGTATCGCATCGAGAAGCATTCTAAACTGAGAGGCATACCGAAGTTTTTCGCGCTCATTTAAGTCTTCCTGCGGGAGTCCTTTAATGATATCTTGATAGCCAAGTGTAATTTGCCGAACCTGCGTATTCGTCAAAGTTCCGCGCCAATTCTCAGCTTTAAATGTCTTTTCAGCATACAATGCAACTTGTAATGCCTCATCATATTTAGCTTGTCTCGTTAATTGAAAGATTGAATCTGATAGTTCCGTTAATTCTTGCAGCGCTTTAGCAGCTGTTGTTTCCTCACCTTTTGCAGCAGCTGGATGCAAGACAAGAAATAATAATAGAATCATCGCGATTGACTTTCGTTTCATGCAAGTCCCTCCTAGCCTTTCTCCATACAGCGTATGAAGAAAAGGACAAGGTTAGACCAACATTGTTAAGGGAGTTCAAGCTTGACCGATTTTTTCGAGATGACAAGATAATACGAAACAAGAAGAACGGCAATACTTAACCAAAACGTCACGTAGCCGATCTCATTTGAATAGGCAGAAAGCATAGAATAACGCGGCATCATTCCAAATACATAATCAATCACATCATTATGTAAAATCCATATGCCTGCTACAACCAAATGACGCATTTGAAAACGATAATACGGCGCAAATAACACAGCCTGTACCGCCATCGCAAAGTGCGAACCAATTAGCATATATCCTTCCCAAGGAAAATCATCAACAGAAACGAGCACGAAAAGATTCATCCCTACAGCCCATAATCCATATTTGATCAAGGTGACAAGGGCCAGTGCTTCAAAATAAGGAGCATGGCGTTTCATTAGAAAGGCTAGTAATACAAATAAAAAGAAAAAGCTTGCCGTCGGACTGTCTGGAACAAAAGGTAAAAAGATAGCCGGCGTCTCAACGAGCTGCGGGATATACCAGTAGTAGCCGTACACAGTACCAAGAAAGTTGACAATGAGCACCAGCACAAGCATGTAGCGTGTGGCTAGCAAATATTGAATCCATCTCATATTTCTCTTCACTCACGATCTGTTAAAATCAGAAAAAAGCTGACAGCGCCAGCTTTTTTCTCCTTTTGAGTATATCCTTGTACTTGCATTTAAACAACTGAATTATTTAGATTTGACCTCAGATAAATATTTCGAGAGCTTTTCAAGTTCTTCATCGCTGCCTTTAAAAATGCCCTTAGGCATGTTGCCTTTACCTTCTACAGCGATTTTCGCAATTTCCTCTGGTGCTAAACCATTGTCAACAAGTGACGGTCCAGCTGCCCCGCCTTGCATATTATCTCCGTGACAGGAGATACATGTCTGCTCTTGATAGATTTTATACTCTTCAGCTGAGGTATCAATCTCTGCTTCTTTCTTGATTTCACCTTGCTTCGCAGCTGCTTCCCAGTCATGAGTAGCAACAGATTCCCATGTTAAATAGGTTGCTGCACCAACTGCAAGAATCATCATCCCAACTGCAATTGGTCTTCGATATGGCCTGCGTTCAGGACCAGAATCAAGAAATGGTGCGAGTAAAAGAGCACCAAACGCAATTCCAGGCATAATCATTGCGCCAACTACCGTATAGCTCCCTGCAGCAAACTCATATTTTAACAACTGGTACAAAAATAGGAAATACCAGTCTGGCAGCGGAATATAGCCCGTATCTGTCGGATCAGCCATCCGCTCAAGCGGAGGTGCATGAACAACAGTTAGGACAAGAAATCCAATTAAAAAAACAGCACCTACAAGCCATTCCTTTAAAAGAAAGTTCGGCCAAAAGGCTTCGGTTTTTCCCGGATATTCGGAATAGTCTTTAGGTATGTTAGGTTTTCTTTCTGCCGGTATTCTGGAATCTCCGACAAACTTCATCCCTTTTCCCCTATGCAAAGTCATCCCCTCCTCATTGAACATTCATCAAACGCAAAATTTTACAGCGGTCCAGAAATTCCTTGCTTACGAATCATAATAAAGTGGGCAGCCATCAGCCCAAATAATGCCGCTGGCAAGAAAAAGACATGGATAGCGAAAAATCTCGTCAGCGTTTGTGCACCTACAATGTCAGGATGACCTGCAAGCAGCGTTTTAATCTCTTTCCCAATGAAAGGTGTCGCCTCTGCAATTTGAAGACCAACCTTCGTCGCAAATAGCGCCTTCATATCCCACGGTAAAAGATATCCTGTAAAACCAAGTCCAAGCATCACAAAGAAAATGAGCACACCGACAATCCAGTTTAGCTCTCTAGGCTTTTTATACGCCCCTTGGAAAAAGACCCTCAGCGTATGTAAAAACATCATAACAATGACTAGACTCGCACCCCAGTGGTGCATCCCTCTTACAATCTGTCCAAATGCCACTTCATTTTGCAAATAATAGACAGATTCCCATGCATTTTTAATATCCGGTACATAATACATCGTTAAAAACATGCCCGAAAGGACTTGAATGACCGTCACAAAAAACGTTAAACCGCCAAAACAATACACAAAAGCAGAGAAATGATGTGCTGGATTGACGTGCTCAGGCACTTCATGATCCGCAATGTCTCTCCATATCGGTGTGATGTCCAGCCGCTCATCTACCCAATCGTAAATCTTGTTAAGCATCGTTACCCTTCCCCTTTCGGCACAGCTTTTCCAAGATAGAGGTATCCGTCCTTCACTTGCTGCTTATAATGATCAAGCGGTGCAAGCGGTGGAGTTCCGGGTACGTTTGTACCATCCTTGTCGTACAGCCCATAATGGCATGGGCAGAAAAATTTGTTTGGATTTTTCGGATCACTGTTCCAGTTCACTGTACATCCCAAATGTTTACAGATTGGCGATAAAGCGACAATTTCATCCCCTTCTTTGTACACCCATGCAGACCTAGATTCCTTTGACTCATACCATGCATCTACTTGATCAATTTTAAAGTCAAAGCGCTTCGGTTCTCTTGTCAGTTCATCTACACTGACAACTTGAACCATATCCTGATCCTCTGTTCCTTTTAGCACAGGGTCAAGCGCAAAGCGAACCATAGGCATGAGCATTCCAGCGGCCATAAATCCCCCCACGCCGGTCAACGTGTAATTCAAAAATTGACGCCTGGACACTCCATGTCTCTTCTCGCTCATTTTTTTCTCCCCCCCTCAGGTCGTCAGCTACTTTATAACTGAATTAGAAAAAATTTCATAAAACTAGGACACCCTCATAATATATCAATCTATTCACAAGGTCAACAGCCTAAAAAGCTATGTACAATGCAAATGTAAGGGTTTTTATGACGGGTTCCATTTTTGTAACAAAAAGTTCAAAATTTGTTCTACACTGTCTTGAATGACTTTTTGCTTTAAATTGACCTTTAAATGCTCAAGCGGAACAGACTGCAATATAAATGCCGATTCGCTCACTTCTAGCTGTTCTTTCCATTTGTTATCAGATGTGATAAACACAACATGCTGAAAATGTTCTTGCAATGATTGTTTTACTGCAAGTATGTCTTCTTGCTTACGATGATTTACTTCTAAATATGTATGTGGAGGAAAAAGAAACACTCTGCCTTTCAGTTGCCTTTCAAGATCTTCTGCCACAAGCATTGTAAACTCACCTAAAGACACGGTTTGTTTGATATGGCTCGCATTTATCCCAACTAATGGAATGATAGCGGTATCAATGTAATCTTTAGATTGTAAAAAGAGATCCGCATCCTCCGCCTGAAACTTCATCTAGTTCCCCTCTTTCATCACATAAGCCCTGCCTGTATAGGGCAAGGCTTATTGGCTTGGTTTATGATAATAGGCTTAATTCTTTTGCTAACTTATTAAATGTTTCTTGATCATGACGGTCAAGCGCTTCATCGATTTCTTTCATCAGCCGTTCTTTTTGGAAAGTAGCGATAGAATGCTCTAGCACTTTCTCAGCAAGATCTTTATCTTTTTCATTTTCATAAAGATCTTTAGGAATATGAGGGTTTGTTTCAAGTACAGCGGCATATTCCGGCGAACGATATGCAGATCGGAAATTCAATTGAATAAATAAATCTTGCTGTTTATTCAAACGAATATCATGAAATGATTTTTCTGCATCTGTCGTCATGATATTTTCTTTATAAAATCTAAAGGGAACTTCATCCACACAGTGTGTTGACATAATAATTCCCCTTGGGCAAAATTCGGCTTGCTCTACAAAATGAACCTTTTCCATCAAAGAGTCGTGACTCATTAAATAATTTAATATCCAAACACACTCTCTTCGCTTTAACTGATAATGGTTTAAGAACCACCGGATAAATTCCTTCTTTTCATTGACAGAAACAGGGGTCTGCATGTTATTCCCTCCTCTATCGTAAATTAAATTGCTATACATGAATTATTCAACAAACCAGTTCTTCATTCCTGCAAACTATAAGGAAATTTCGTCTTCAATTCTTAAAATCGTTTCTTCAATTTCTTCATTCGTGCCATCTTTCTGAAGAACTTTTCGTAATAACGGCAAGGCTTCTTTTTGTCTGCCTTCTTCTAAAAGGAACGAAGCATATTCATATAAAAAGTCACGTTCCTCATCAAAATCAGGCAGAGCAAGTTTGAAATACTCAGCGGCTTCATCGTATTCTTCTCGTCCGACAGAAGCAGAAGCAGCATACCAATTCCATTTTGGATCTTCTTCCCCAAAGCTTTTAACCTCTTTAATCACATCCAGAATTTCATCAAACAGCTCTTCATTTAAATAGATCGCAAGCAGCGTTTGAACCGCTTCAATATATCCTGGATCAAGAGCAAGTGCTTCTTGAAGCAATTTTTTCGCATCTTCCGAATGGCCATTTTTCAAATCAATCTTTGCCCCATATAAATATAACTCTTTGTTATACTCATCCACTTTAATTCCTTCTTTTACTATCTCTAAAGCTTCATGATATAGTCCTTCTTCCTCATAGCTTTTGGCTAAAGGCATATAAAGTGACGAATACGAAGGATCAATATCTTTTAGTTCAGAAAGCTGCTGAATAGCCGTTTTCGTTCTGCCAGCCCTCATCGCTGTAAATCCATAGCCAAAAAGTGTATTTGGATCCACTTGATCCTTTACAGCCTTTTCATACCATTCAAGGGCATCTTCAAATTCTCCAGCTGTGCTTAATGATTCAGCGAGCCGCTGATATACATTGACACCGCCAATTTCATTTTGTTGATCGGCCACTTTGTAGAAATAGTCGGCTGCTTTCTTTGAAAGACCTTGAGAAAAATACAATTCCCCTAAAGCAAAATCAATGACGGCTTCATGAGGTAGTAACTCTTTCGCTTTTAAAAGCTTTTGTTCACTGACTTCAAATAGTCCTTGCATTTGATACAAATCTGCCATTAACAATAAACTCTCTGGATACGCATCGTCATCTTCAGGAATCGTTTCAAGAACTGCTATTGCCTTCTCTTCTTCGTCAGAGTCTATTAAAAGCTCTGCATAAAAACAGGTTAATCCTGTTTCTTCTGGATATAAATCATGTAAATCACTAATGAGATTCCGTGCTTTATCAATATCTCCCCAGTCATAATATAACTGAGCTGCCTGCGCTTTTTCTTCATCATGAAGATGCTTCTCTGCTTGAGCAAGTGTTTGGAGTCCCTTTTCAGTCTCACCCGCCTCAACTAATTTTATGGCTTCTTGTAATGAACTATTCAAATCAAACCGTTCCTTTCTGTTTCCAAAAACCTAAACTGTTGTTACTTCATATCATAATCGACAGCTGCATATCCAGCAAATATGTTGCTCTTTTAACATGAAGCCATTTTTGTGTTTTGAAGACTCTTTTTCAATCAATACTTTACTAAACTGACGATTTGTAAACCGAATACGCTAAAAAATTGTTTTTGAATCAGCAAAATGCTCTTTTTCAAGGTTTCACCTTGAGACAAGCTATGCTATAGTTCTTTCAAATATGCAAAAGGAAAGAAAAAGCCTGAGGAAATCCTCAGACTGTTTGCGTTAAGTATTCAATGTGTTCAAAGAAATTTGGGTAAGATACACGTACTGCATCTGTATCTTCAATCTCGATTGCTTGCTCTGTTATACATGCCGCAATTCCTAACATCATACCAATTCGATGATCTCCGTAGCTTGAGACGACTGCGCCGCCTTTAAGGCTCGTTTTACCATGAATCTTCATTCCATCATCTGTTGCTTCAATATGAGCACCTAGTTTTTTAAGTTCTGAAACGACTGTATCAATACGATTGGTTTCTTTCACTTTTAATTCAGCGGCATCTTTAATGATCGTTGTTCCTTCTGCTTGAGTAGCTAGGAGCGCAATAATAGGAATTTCGTCGATGAGTCTAGAGATCATATCACCTGAAATGTCGATCCCTTTTAATGAAGAGGTAGAGATCGTTAAATCACCGTACGGTTCTCCGCCTTTAGCATCCACTTCTTGAATGTCGAGGTCTGCACCCATTTGTTTTAGCACATCTATAATACCAGTTCTCGTTTTGTTCAAACCGACATTTCTCAATACAATCCGGCTGTTTGGAACGATAGATCCAGCCACTAAGAAAAATGCAGCTGAAGAAATATCTCCAGGGACAAATACATCTGTTGCTTTTAACGTTTGTCCACCTTCAATTGCAACACTTTGTGCATCTTCATGTAGCGAGACACCAAACATTGATAACATTCTTTCGGTATGGTCTCTTGATTTATGCGGTTCAGTTAACGTCGTTGTTCCTTCTGCCTGCAGCCCAGCTAGAAGGACAGCCGACTTAATCTGGGCACTGGCAACTGGAGACTCATAAGAGATAGCTTTTAAATTACCCCCACGTATAGAAAGTGGTGTATACTCGCCATTTGCTCTGCCATCTATCTTGGCTCCCAATTGTTTTAGCGGACCTGTTACCCGTTTCATCGGTCTTTTGGCAATACTTTCGTCTCCGATCAGCGTACTGTGGAACTCACAGCCAGCCAAGATTCCCATCATTAAACGAATGGTCGTGCCAGAGTTACCAACATCGAGAATATCGCTCGGCTCTTTAAGTCCTTTTAGTCCCTTACCATGAATGACAACATCTGTACCTTTTTGCTCGATGTCTACACCCATCTTTCTAAAACAATCAATCGTGCTTAAACAATCAGCGCCAGGTAGAAAGTTTTTTACTACTGTAGTCCCGTCAGCAATAGCGCCAAACATCACAGATCTATGAGAAATGGATTTATCTCCTGGAATATGAATTTCTCCATTCATAGGAGCACTTTTATGAATTTTCATGTTCCTCACCTCAATCAGCATAAAATGTATCGTAATTTGCTCTATTTTTTATACAGAGTTCTGCCCGCTTTCGATCGTCATCTGTTTGAAAACTGATGCGTAAAATCCCGTTAATGTCTTCTCGCGTTTCAATAATACGGATATTTGTAATACTAATGTTTTCATTTGCTAGATATCCTGTAATTTCCGAAATAACACCAGGATGATCCGGCACATCGACATAAAGATCATAAAAAGCAGGGATCGCTCCTTTTTTCCTCAGAGGCAGGCCGTCGCGATATTCCTTGGCCTCTTGGAAATAAGAGAATAACCCCTCAGCATCTTCTTGTTGCACAAAGGATTCAATGCGGTCAATCTCTTTTTTCCATTCATAGAACCGGTCTAAAATCTTGTTTTTATTGTGCAAGAGGATATCGCGCCACATTGCAGGATTACTTGATGCAATACGGGTAATATCTCGAAAGCCTCCAGCAGCAAACCGTTTTACAAGAGGAAATTCTTCTTCAAAATGATGCGCTTGATGCACAAGACTGGCAGCGACGATATGTGGAAAGTGACTAATCACACTTGTCACAGCATCATGTTCTTCGGGTGTCATTTCAATGAAATGAGCATTGGTTCCCTTCAGCAGATCCTTCAAACGGTCAACAGCCTGACGACTTGTTACCTTTGCTGGCGTTAAAATGTAGAATGCATTTTCAAATAAAAAGTCTTTCGCTGCAATGACACCTGATTTATGAGACCCTGCCATCGGATGCCCGCCAATAAATTGGTAATGATCAGGCAACGTTTTTTCAGCAAAGTGAACGACCTTTTGCTTTGTGCTCCCTACATCCGTAATCGTGAGCTCTCTTTCAATTCCAGATGCTGCAATATCACTTAACATTTTGACGGTTTGTTGTACTGGCGTTGCCAAAATAATCGTTGCTGATGCTTTTAAGCCTTCTATAAAGGACTCGGCAGTCGCGTCAATGATCCCTAGTTTTGTTGCAGCAATCATTTGTTCTTTAGAGACATCATAGCCTACAATTTTTTTATGTGGAAATTCTTTTTTAATCGACAGTGCAATAGAACCACCAATTAAACCAAGTCCAGCGATTAATATGGTTTCGTTTGCTTCATTCATGTTCATCACCTGATTTTTCGCGAAAATTAAACAAGCTGTTTCAATAGCTTATATGTATATTGGATGAGTTACAACGAAAGCCATATCCCATAAACAGGATATGACTTCATTGTTATGCTACGCACGGATGCCTTGTAATAAATCGGCAAGTGTAGTTAAGATTTCTTCATTTTGCTCCTTCGTTCCAACAGTAATACGCAAAGAAGTTGGGAATCCGAGAGCTTGACCAGATCGAACGATATAGCCCTTTTTCAAAAGTGCATTGAACAGCTCATCTGCATCTCTTTTAAAGTCAATCAGCACAAAGTTTGTTTGAGATGGATAGATAAATAGTCCAAAACGTTCCGCAAATTCTTGATATTGCTTGAGACCTGCTTCATTTTTTTGTCTGCACGATTGAATGAAGTCTTGATCTTTAATGGCTGCACGTGCAGCTGCCTGAGCGATACGACTTGTATTAAATGGCTCTCTCGCAGGTTCAATGGCGGTAATCAACTCCTCTGAGGCAACCCCATAACCTACTCGAAGTGCCGCAAGTCCATATGCTTTAGAGAACGTGCGCAGTACAATGACATTTTGATAGGCTTTTAATAGAGATAAACTGTTCGGAAAGTCTTCCGCACGAACATATTCAAAATATGCTTCGTCTAAAACGACAAGCACGTGAGCAGGCACTTGATCTAAAAACGATACGAGCTCAGACTCTGACAAATGATTTCCTGTCGGATTGTTCGGATTACACACCCAAACGACTTTTGTGTTGTCATCCATCGCATTCAGCATTCCCTTTAGATCATGAGCTCCTCCATTTAGAAGTGGTACTTCTCTAATCTCTGCATGCTCAATTACTGCATTGTGACGGTATTGCGGGAATGACGGAGATGGGATCACCGTATTTGTATGTTGATCAAGGAATGCCCTAGCAATAATTTGCACAAGTTCATCTGAGCCATTCCCGAATATTAATTGTTTTTCATTTACTTGAAGAAACTCAGCCAGTTCCGTTCTTAAACTTGCGCTGTATCCGTCTGGATAAATCGCTAAATGTTCAAGTTCAGCTTGTATGGCCTCTCTTGCATGTGTGGAACATCCAAAAGGGTTTTCATTTGAAGCCAATTTCACAATTTTGTCTAATTGATATTCTTTTTTGACCTCTTCAATTGGTTTCCCAGGTTGATACGGTTTTAGCTGTTTTAATTGATCTTTGATTTGCAAAATGTTTCACCTCATTTGAATGAATAGAGGGGACTAAATGTTTTTGCATATGTTTCAAATTCTCTTAAAGCCTCTTGGCGTGTATCACTCGCTACTAATTGTTCTTGAAGCTCTTCAATTTTTTTGACAAGTGCACTGCCGACAACGACACCATCACTAATTTTATTCATTGAGTCTACTTGTTCTCTTGTTGAAATACCAAAACCTACAGCAACTGGTATTTGACTCAGCTGTTTCACTTGTTGAATAAAATCTGTAATCGATGCGTCGAAAGATTGTCTGACACCTGTGACGCCGAGAGATGAAACACAATACACAAAACCTTCTGCCTGCTCTACAATTTTTTCTAATCGTTCCTTGCTTGTTGGTGCAACGAGTGATATATATGAAATGTCGTGTGCTTGACAGTTCTTCTGTAGCTCGCTGCTCTCTTCAAAAGGCAAGTCGGGTGTTAAGAGTCCCGAAATATGATTTTTGCGCAGTAAAGCGAAAAAGTATTCTGTGTCTAATTGTAACACAGGATTATAATACGTAAATAGAATTACAGGAATTTTTACGCCGTTTTTTTTCATCTTTCCTGCTAATTCTATCGCTTTTACGATATTCATACCATGATGAAGTGCTCTTTTAGAAGCTCTTTGAATGACAGGGCCGTCCGCTAACGGATCGGAATACGGCACACCTAGTTCAATCGCATGTGCCCCTGCTGCTTGAAGCGCGAGGGCTAAATCAATGGTGATCTCTTCTGATGGATCACCCGCTGTAATAAATGGAATAAATAATTTCTGACCTTGCTCTAATTGAAATGTGATCATTTTGTTTCACCCTCACTTTCAAGCACATTCATTAATGTATGCACGTCCTTATCTCCTCTGCCTGACAAGCAGACAAGAACAATGTCGTCTTCACTCATGTTCTGGCTCATCTCAAACGCTTTTGCTAAAGCATGTGCAGATTCGATCGCTGGCAGGATTCCTTCTTTTTCTGTGAGTAGCTTTAACGCATCTAGTGCTTCTTGATCTGTCGCACTCACATATTGAACCCGGCCGCTCGCATGCAAGTACGCATGCTCTGGCCCGATCCCCGGATAGTCTAATCCAGCTGAAATGGAATAGGGCTCAATAATTTGACCAAATTCGTCTTGGATCAAGTATGTCAAAGATCCATGTATGACACCTTTTGTCCCTTTCGTGATGGTTGCTGCATGAAGCGGAGTGTCGATTCCTTTCCCAGCAGCTTCTACACCAATGATATCGACCTCTTCATCTAAGAACGCCCGGTACATTCCTATCGCATTGCTTCCGCCGCCAACACAGGCAACGACTTTATGAGGAAGCTGCCCTTCCTTTTCAAGTATCTGTGCTTTTGCCTCATCTCCGATCATCCGCTGAAATTCACTGACGATTTGAGGATACGGATGAGGTCCAACGACTGAGCCGATCATATAAAAGTGGTCACTGCAATGCTGGACCCAATAGCGGATGGCTTCATTGGTTGCATCCTTTAATGTTCCATTCCCGCTAGTAACAGGTATGACTTCAGCGCCGAGCAGTTTCATTCGGAACACATTGAGTGATTGTCTTTCCACATCTTCTTTTCCCATAAATACAGTGCAGGATAAACCGAATTTTGCGGCCACTGTTGCAGCAGCTACACCGTGCTGACCTGCTCCTGTTTCGGCGATGATATTTGATTTCCCCATTTTTTTCGCTAGCAGTGCCTGCCCAAGCGCATTGTTAATTTTATGAGCGCCTGTATGGTTTAAATCTTCTCTTTTTAAATAGATTTTAGCACCGCCGAGATATGCCGATAATTGATCAGCGTATGTGAGTGCGGTTGGTCTGCCTGAATAGTTTTTCAAAAGCGATATATATTCCTTTTGAAAAGCAGGGTCTTCTTTTAATTCACGAAAAGCTTGTTCGATCTCTTCTAGTGGCTGCATGAGCGTTTCAGGAACGAATTTCCCTCCAAATTCTCCGTATCTGCCAATCTCATTTGGATATGCGTACATGGTTCAACATCCTTTCTTCGAGCACTTTCATCTTTGTACTGCTTTTCTTCCCGTTTTCTTCTATACCGCTTGAAAGGTCTATGGCGTCTGGACCAAAAGCAAGCAGATCTGTTATGGTGTCTGGCGTGATCCCGCCAGCAATGGCGCAAGTTTTTCCCAGTTGTTTTGCATGCTGAACATATGAAGGCACTGCCTCCCATGCAAAAGCTGTTCCAGAACCGCCTCTCATTCCTTTCACTTTCGCATCAATGAGAAAACCGTCGACACTTGGAGCGAATGCCGTCATATGTTCAAGTGTGTCGTTTACATCGGGCTCGTGATGGAACACTTTCCAAACGAGAGCCTTCGTTTGCTGTTTGATGTCATTTGCAACTTCTGGCGTCTCATCGCCATGGAGCTGCACAATATCTAAGGGGAGGTTGTTTGTGATCTCGCACACTTTTGGTGTTTTTTCATTCACAAATACGCCCACTATCTCTTTTTTGCATTTTACTTGTGACAGCCAGTGTTTCACTTGATCTGGATGAACTCGTCTTTTACTCGGGGCAAAAATAAAACCGATGGCATCCGCTTGTGATTGCGAGATGCATGCGACATCCTCTTGTGAGACAGCCCCGCAATATTTTAAATAAGGTTTCATCCTATTCATTCTCCGAACAATGCCTGAACGGCTTTCTCCTGTGATTGTTCCCTCATTAAAGATTCACCAACAAGAACGGCGTTTGCTCCGTGCTGTTTCACAAAGGTCAGATCATCAAATGTCTTTATGCCGCTTTCACTTACTAGTAATACGTCTTTTGGAACAAGTGGCGCGATCTCTTTTGTTTGTTCAACTGTTGTTGTAAACGTATTGAGATTCCGGTTGTTCACACCGATGATCTCAGGAGTGAATAGGTGTAAGATCTTTTCTAGTGTATGTGCTGCATGTACTTCAACGAGGACATCCAGTCCTTTTTCTTTCGCTTCTGTATAGAGCTCATACAGCTTTTGCGGCTCAAGCACCTCTCCAATTAATAAAATGGCATCTGCCCCTATCCGTTTCGATTCTTCTACTTGTATAGAGTCAATAATGAAATCTTTTCTTAGAATAGGACGTGTGATGTGTTCTTTAATAAGAGACAAATATTCGTTTTTCCCTTGGAAAAACGGTTCATCCGTTAAGACAGATAAACAATCTGCATTTGATGCTTCGTATGCTTTTGCTGTCTGTAAAGGATCAAAATGAGGCTGAATGATGCCTTTGGAAGGAGACGCTTTTTTCACCTCAGCAATCAGTCCGATCGAGCGGTGAGGATTCATAAGGGCTTCTTTAAATGATTGTCTTTCATAATGTCCTTCCTCAGGTAATTGCAAGGTTTGCACATGTTCTTTTTTACGGGCGATAATTTGATTAAGCATAGATCTCTTCCTCTTTCGTTTTTTGTTTTAGACGGGCTAATTGTTCTTTAGCTGATCCGTTTTTGATCGTTTCTAATGCTTTCATTGTTCCTGCCATCAGACTCTCTGCTTTTCCTGCCACATATAATGCGGCCCCAGCATTAAGCGCTGTAATATGAAGCGGTGCTCCACCCGCTTGATAATTCAATATATTCTGAATCAATTTGGCACTTTCTTCTGGTGATTGGACCTGAATGTCTGATAAATGCCCTTTTTCAAGTCCGAAGTCTTCTGGGTTTAACGTATATTCTGTCATGACACCTTTTTTGAGTTCAATGATGTATGAATTTGCTGTAATGGTTAATTCATCCAGCCCATCATCTCCGCAAACAAACAGGACATGTTCTGGCTCTAAAGGAGCAAGAGCTTTCGCCATGAGCTTTGCCTTTTCCTTTGCATACACACCAATGATTTGCTTTTTGGCCTGCATCGGGTGGCAAAGCGGTCCTAATAAGTTAAATACCGTCCGAAATCCGAGCTGCTTGCGTACGGCGGCTACTTGTTTCATAGAAGAATGATAGAGCGGTGCAAATAAAAAGCCCATGTTTTTCTGCTGTATTTGTCGTCTTGTTTCTTCAGGTGTGGATTGAATTTGAATACCAAGACATTCTAGCACGTCAGCACTCCCGCTTTTAGAGGAGACGGAACGATTTCCGTGCTTGGCGATTTTCGCCCCAGCAGCCGAAGCAACGATGGCAGCAGCTGTTGATATATTAAATGTTGATAAACCATCGCCTCCTGTCCCGCACGTATCAACGACATCAAGTGATCTTTCTAGTGGCGCTGCATGCTGCCTCATGGCTTTCACGAAGCCTGTCATTTCTTCGGCTGTTTCTCCTCGATGCGCTAAAATAGATAGACTAGCAGCGACTTCAGCATCTGTTAACGAGCCGCTCATCATATCATGCATCAGGCCATTCGCTTCTTTTTCTGATAGTTTTCCTCCATTAACAAGAGCTGATAGTCGTTGATTCATTTGGCATACTCTCCTTTTCTGAGAAAATATGTTCAGCAAGCTGAATGGCTTTTAGAAGTGCTCCTGCCTTATTGCACGTCTCTTCCCATTCGTTTTCTGGAACGGAATCAGCGACAATGCCGGCACCTGCTTGTATAGAAGCAGTCTGATGTTTGACGCTCATTGTGCGAATGGTAATACAGGAATCGATATTGCCGTCGAAACCAATATAGGCAATACAGCCGCCATACGTCTCTCTTGGCTCAGGCTCCATTTCGTTTAATAATTGCATCGCCCTAATTTTTGGGGCGCCTGTCAATGTGCCTGCTGGAAAAGCGGACATAAGCGCGTCTACTGGATGTGTATCCTGCTTCAGCTTCCCTGTCACAATAGAAATAATGTGCATGACGTGCGAAAAGTTCACGACTTTTGTAAAAGTTGGGACAGACACACTGCCATATTCTGCCACACGCCCCACATCATTTCGAGCCAGATCCACTAGCATGTAATGTTCTGCTTTTTCTTTTTCATCATCGAGCAGCTCTCTTGCTAGTGCATCATCTTCTTCTTTTGTCATTCCTCGTTTTCTTGTACCAGCAATTGGATGGATTTCTAAGTGACCGTTTTTCGCATGGATTAATCGTTCTGGCGAGCTTCCGACTAAGTCTCGATCTTTTAATTTCATAAAATACATATACGGTGATGGATTGACAATCCGAAGCACACGATACAATTCAAATGAGCTCACTGTCACTGGAATGTCAAAACGCTGAGAAAGTACACCCTGGAAGATATCACCCGCTCGAATGTACTCCTTGATTTTTTCGACATCCTTTAAAAATTTTGCTTTTTCATAGGTAGACGTCACCTGTTCAAACGAAGGGGGTTCATTCATATTCCCTGAGATAATCAGTTCTTTCATATCAATTTTTGTATGAAGCTGCTGTACCATCAGTTCAAGCTGCTTTTGATTTTCTCGATAAACCAGAATTTTTTCTTCGTCTGTTTCATGACCGTTCAGCTGCGTGTACTGAATAAAATGAACTTGGTTTGTTTCGTGATCAAATGCGATCATTGTTTGGCAAACAAATAATGTGCAATTATCTGTTGTTGATGCATTCGGATGCGGCTTGACAGACGGCTCAATGTTGGGAATGAGGTCGTAACTTAAGTACCCTACGGCTCCGCCAGTAAATGGGATATCAATTTCAGGTGTCTTGATTTGATATTGCTCTTTCATCCAGTCAAGCAACTCTTTCAGCTCCGCTTTTTGCATCACTGACTTTCCCGCAGCGTCACGAGCAATATAATGGTCTTGCTCGTCATGTAATGTTAAAAAAGGATGTAATCCGATAAAGGAATATCTCGACCAGCTAGAAGATTCGTCTTTGCTTTCTAGCAAATACACAATATCCTGTTTCAGTTTCTCGACAATTTGAATGGGTGAGAGCGTATCAACTGTAATGGTTTCAACAATCGGGATGGTTTTGTAAAACTGACTGTCTCTTAAAAATTGGGTAAGGTTTGATTGGGATTTCATAAGCACACTCCTTAAATGGAATTAAGGAGAATGAGGGGACATCTTGAGGATTTGTTTGAGTATACGAAATAAGCCTAAAAGAGGCTTCGCTCTTTTAGGCAGTATGATTAAATAGAAGTATCGTATCTCTGCTCAACTCTACTCATCTCAACTACCCTAGTCTCATTCTCATCTTCTCTAAGCTTGCAATGCCGTTCACACCTGTGTGTAAACTTCGGCTGTTCATATCGTATTATAATTCCTTGTTTTTTGTCAACTGTAAATCAGGCCGAAGCGTGACAGCCTCTTCCAAGTATACGTGCTGTATGTCTTCCTGCTTGACATCTGTCTGAACGGTCATTAAAACGCGAATGCACTTCTTTAGACCTCCATCAATGTCAAGCTCTTGCATACAAGTGACAGGCACATAGGTCCATCCTTCAAACTGCCTGAGTACTTTTGCTGGAAAAACGGAGTGAATATCTTGTGTAGCTGAAATCAAGATCTGCACGACACGCTCTGGATCTACTTGGTTTTTTGAAATGATCGCTTCTAGCAGCTGCTTCGTTTTGGTTAACACTTCTGTTTCAGTATCTTCTGTCACAGTTGTAGCCCCGCGTATCCCGCGAAACATCATAGACAGCCCTCCTCCCGTTTCCATTCTTCGAGCCAGTGATACAGCTCATCTTTTGTGAAAGATTGCAGGGTGACGTCTCCAACTTGTTTTAGCAAAACAAATTGAACACTCCCGCCTCTTGCCTTCTTATCACCAATCATGCGATCGACAAATGTTTTGGTTGAAATCGTTTGTGTGACTTGTACTGGGAACCCTAGTTCTTTCATCCACACTTTAAGTTTCTCACGATCTAGGCTGAGTCCTTGCTCTTTTTCACTGACATATAAAGCAAACTGCATGCCAATTGCAATGGCATCTCCATGCGTAATCGCACCGTATCCATACTCCGCTTCAATGGCATGCCCTAGTGTATGACCTAAATTCAAGTATGCCCGCACACCATGTTCTTTTTCATCTTCTTGAACAATGGATGCTTTCACTTGAATCCCTTGATAAAGCATATGTGCCAGTTCACCCTTTGATAATTCTGTCAACGAACGAATGGACATCAGTTCTGATAAAAAGACTTCACTTGAAATCAGTGCATGTTTTATCACCTCAGCAAAGCCTGATCTTAGCTCTATTGGTGAGAGTGTCTCTAGCATACTTGTATCATAGATGACAGCTGCCGGTTGATGAAACGCACCAATTAAATTTTTGCCGAGCGGATGATTGATTCCGGTTTTTCCGCCGACTGCACTATCATGTGCAAGCAGCGTGGTCGGTACTTGAATAAAATCAATGCCTCTCATATAAGTGGCAGCAGCAAAGCCAGCCAAGTCTCCAATCACCCCACCTCCTAATGCAATGATGCATGAGGAGCGGTCGAGTTGAAATTGGATGGCTTTCGTATGAATCTGCTCAAACTGTGCAAAAGATTTTGATTGTTCTCCGTTTGGCACCACTACTTTTTGTACAGACCATTTCTGTTTCAGTAATTGAACCATTTCATCTCCATAAAGGGCATCGACGGCTGAATCTGTCACGATGAAGAGCTTCGTGTAAGATCGCCCAGTGGAAGTAATCAAGTCTACGATATTTTGTCTAATCCCATCACCGATATATACAGGATAAGTGGCTGAAGACGTCTTCACTTCCAGTGTTTTCATTAAAACTCCCTCTGAAGCTGGCGCATTTTGTCGACATTTTCTTTAATGCGGTCAATTTGATCAAGACCAAACTGCTCAACCACTGCATTGGCGATTTCCCATGCAACGACTGCTTCTGCCACAACACTTGCGGCTGGAACAGCACAGCTGTCAGAACGCTCAATACTTGCAGAGAAAGGTTCTTTTGTTTCAATATCCACGCTTTGCAATGGTTTGTATAGAGTTGGGATTGGTTTCATAACCCCTCTTACGACGATTGGCATGCCAGTTGACATTCCGCCTTCAAGACCACCTAAGCGGTTTGTTTTTCTCGTATAGCCTTTTTCTTCATCCCAGATGATTTCATCATGAACTTCACTGCCATTTTTAGAAGCTGCCTCAAAGCCAATACCGAATTCAACACCTTTAAAAGCGTTGATACTCAGTACTGCGCCTGCAAGCTTGCTATCCAGTTTACGGTCATAGTGCACATAGCTGCCGACTCCAACTGGCATCCCTTCAACGATGACTTCGACAATACCACCAATTGAATCGCCGTTTTTCTTCGCTTCGTCAATGGCATCCATCATTTTTTGACCAGCTTCACTGTCATAGCAGCGAACAGGTGATTCTTCTGTTACTTTTTGCAAATCTTCAATAGATTCATAAGCGGTATGGGAAGCTTTTACTCCACCAATTTCAAGGACGTGACCAGCCACTTTGATTCCAAGGTGAGCCAAAATTTGTTTCGCTACTGCACCTGCTGCTACACGAACCGTTGTCTCGCGTGCTGATGAGCGCTCTAATACGTTTCTCATATCACGGTGACCATATTTAATCGCACCATTTAAATCCGCATGCCCTGGTCTTGGACGAGAGATTTGACGCTTCATTTCACTCTCTTCTTCTTCAGTAATTGGCTCTGCACCCATGACCTTTGTCCAGTGCTTCCAATCATTATTTTCAACAACAAGTGCAATAGGAGAACCTAATGTTTTCCCGTGGCGGACTCCACTTAACACTTTCGCTTGGTCTTTTTCAATCTGCATTCTTCTTCCGCGGCCATGACCTTTTTGTCTTCTAGCCAGTTCATAATTGATGTCATCCTGCTCTATGTAAAGTCCCGCTGGAACTCCTTCAATAATTGTGGTCAGTTGTGGACCATGTGATTCACCTGCTGTTAAGTACCTCATGACTTATTCTCCCTTCATCGCATTAACGCTTTTAAGTAAAACTATAATAACACACTTCCTACTAAAAAGTCAGCTACTACCCCTTCTTTTGATAAAAGAAAGTATCAGCAGAGGTTAATCCAAACTTTTCTGGGTGAAAAATTTGTTCTGTTGAACCAACAAATAATACGCCGTTTTGCTTTAAACTGCTGCTCATTTTTAAGTAAATTTCTTCTTTCGCCTCTTCTGTAAAGTAGATGAGAACATTTCGGCACACGATGAGATCCAGCTGTTTTTCATATGGATCTGCTAAAAGGTTGTGTTTCTTAAATTGAATGTGCTTTCGAATCTCATCCTTCACCGTGTAAAATGAAGAATCTTCTTTGGTGAAATATTTTTGCTTGATTTGATCTGGCACCTCTTGCAAAGATCGTTCATGATATCTTCCTTTTTGCGCAGATTGCAGGACTTTATCATCTATATCCGTTGCGATAATTTGGAAGTCCTTCACAAGCGGATGGCTTGATAGCAGCATTGAGAGTGTATACGGCTCTTCTCCAGTAGAGCAAGCTGCACTCCATATTTTTAGAGTGCCACTGTTTTTTGAAAGCAGCGGCAGGATTTTTTGATCAAGTACTTCCCAGCGCTGATAGTTTCGGTAAAATTCTGACACATTGATCGTCATTCGATCCATCGTTTCATCTAATAGCGCTTTGTCCTTTTCAAGAGCAGACGCAAATGCCTCAAAATCTTTATATCCTTTTTTATCATAAAGGGATGTTAATCTTCGTTTCATTTGTGCTTCTTTATATAAGTTCAGATCTACCCCAGTTAGTTTTTTCCATTTTCCAACAAATACTTGATACTGATCCATCAATGTCCTCTCCTGTCTCATCTATCTTTGTCCTAGTATAGCTGTTTTTATCATAAATTTGTATCATCTCATGCGAAAATTCGTATAGAAATCTCAATATAAAAAAGCCAAAGTGATCATTTGATGAACACTTTGGCTTGAACATTAATAAATCCAGCTTGAGATCGTTTGATCCCAGTTTGTCAGTTCTTCTTGTTTGAAGAACAGGTTGATTTCTCTTTCGGCACTTTCTGGTGAGTCTGAGCCATGGATAATGTTTTTGCCAACAGTTAATCCATAGTCGCCTCTTATTGTTCCCGGAAGCGCTTCCTTCGGATTTGTCTTTCCAATTATCTGCCTTGTTACGTCTACGACTTGTTCACCTTGCCATACCATCGCAAATACAGGTCCTGACGTAATAAAGTCAACCAATTCACCGAAAAATGGTTTTTCTTTATGCTCTCCGTAATGTGTTTCTGCTACTTCTTTTGGAATGCTCATGAGCTTTGCTCCAACAAGCTGAAGCCCCTTTTTTTCGAATCTTGACACAATTTCACCGATTAATTGTCTTTCCACACCATCAGGCTTGACCATAAGAAATGTTTTGTCCATATACGTTCTCCACCCCGTCGTTATGTATGTATAGGCTTACATTGTTACAAAGTGATCGTATCATTTTTTTTTATAATAATCAATTTTTGACAAAAAAATTTCACAAAAAAACCAACCAACGAAACGTTGATCAGAATTTTCGTTTACCAATATATTTTGCAATCGACGCTAATGAAGATTTAGCCCGCCCGCGCGGAAGTTGATCGAGCTGTTCAAATGCTTTTTTCAAATACATTTCACTCACTCGAATGGAACGGTCGATCGCATCTGTTTGTTTGAGATGTTCAATCACAGGTTTCAGCTGCTTTTCCGTCGTTTCACTATTGATCAGCTTCAACTGACCTTCTAACGTCGGGTTCTGAAGCGCATATAAAACGGGAAGAGTGACATTTCCTTGTAAAAGGTCCCCGCCAACAGGTTTACCTAATTCTTCTTCAGTTGATGTAAAATCAAGGACATCATCAATGATCTGGTACGACATACCAACATAGTACCCAAACCAGTAAAGGGCTTTATGTGTTTTTTCATCTGTTCCAGCTGCAATCGCACCTAATTGGCAGCTACCTGCAATAAGCAAGGCTGTTTTTCGTTTAATTCTTCTTAAATATGTACGAAGGTTTTGGTCCATGTTGTATTTATCTTTGACTTGTTCTATTTCCCCAAGACAGAGCTCGACGACCATTTTTGACAAAATTTCATGTGCCATTGGGTGATTGATTTTCGTCATGTACTCGAGTGACCTTGCAAATAAGTAATCCCCCGTGTACATCGCAATTCTGTTGTCCCATTTTGCTTTAATCGTCGGTTTTCCTCTTCTCAGTTCTGCATCATCAATGACATCGTCATGGACAAGTGATGCCATATGAATTAATTCAAGCGCTACGGCTACATATTTAATTTTATTAATATCATAGTCACCAAACATGCCTGAAAGGAGAACAAAAACGGGGCGGATTCGTTTTCCGCCCGCTTGCAGCAAATGAAGACCGGCTTCACTTAATAATGCATAATCAGAGCGAACGGTTTGTTCAAGCTCTTTTTCAATTATATCGATATCATGATTTAGAAAAGAAATCATTGCTTTTAGTTTCATTATTTTCACCCAAATATCGTTTATTCAAAGCTTCTTTCCGATATGTGTTGCTGCTACACCGCCTGTAAATGGATGATACGAGACATCAGACAGACCAGCCTCTTCAAAAAGAGACGCCAGTTCTTTCATGCCAGGGAACGTTTTGGCTGATTCTTGAAGCCATGAATACTCCTGATAGCTTTTGGCAAACAGCTTGCCAAAGAGCGGCATGATGTATTTGAAATAGACATAATACCCTTGTTTAAACCCAATCATCTCAGGCTGTGATGTTTCAAGGCAGACAACCATTCCACCGGGTTTTACCACTCGCGTCATTTCCTTTAGCACTGTTAAGTAATCAGGGACATTTCGAAGTCCAAAACCGATTGTGACATAATCAAATGAGTTGTCCTCAAAAGGAAGCTCCATTGCGTTGCCGTGGAGCAGCTCAATTTGATTGTAGCCGCCTGTTTTCACCTTCGTTTCGCCAACACTCAGCATATTTTTACTGAAGTCAAGACCTTTGACCTCGCCAGTTTCTCCAACAGCGTCTGCAAGCGCAATCGTCCAATCGGCAGTTCCACAGCATACATCTAGTGCTTTGGCTCCTTTTTGAACATTCATGAGCTTCATTGTTTTATCGCGCCATTTTTTATGCTGTTTAAAGCTAATGACAGAGTTCATTTGGTCATAGTTTTTATAAATTTTTTCAAATACACCGTGTACTCGCTGTTCTTTTGATTGCTGCATGACTTACCCTTCTTCCACTTTCTGATGGTACGCAGGTTCATTTTTCATATGATCCAAGCGATTTAATAGCTCTTTTTGAACGATCGGAGATGAAACTAGATGCTCCTTGATTGATCGTTTGGCCTTTTCATAGCCTTCACTTTCAAAGTTGTCAAAACATGTATAGGCGTCCGTATAGCTATCGTTCAAAAAAAGTTTTAAATGTTTGTCGTCTTCTGCTTGTTTCATAAAACGTTTATAAACAAGGAAGCGACTTGCAATTTCATTCCAATGCGTCAATTGAAAGTGCTCAGAAATTCTTTGGAATAGCGCAGATTCTACTGTAGCAACACTTTTATAAAAGTGGGCTGCATCTTGAATGGATCGATCATATAGTCTAATTTTATGTTCATTAATCTCTTTGATCGCCGTGGCGAGAGTACGGATCATGTAAATATCTTTCATGTCAGAGAGAAGAGAGTAATAGAGACCGCTGAAATAGTCTCCTGCTAGGATGGTCAACTGACGATTTTTGAACTCGTCTTGTTTGATGGCTGCAGCAGTTGTGACTTCGTCATGGGTATCAAGGGCAATTTGCACAAGCATCGCCGTTAAAATATAATTTTCTTTTTTCTCAGCATCGATTTGAGCTTCATCAAACATTGCATGAAAAAGAAGGAGCTTATCTTCATCGATGAGCGGTGCACGCAAATGCTTCGCCAAATAAGGATGAGAAAGCTTTTTGTTTAATTTTATATTCAGATTAGATAAAATTCCGTAGATGTCTTGCAAAGATATCACCCTTGTCCCAAAAATTACAGTTTCATATGTAGCTCTCTACATTGTATAGAGATTTATTATACCATATCAGGCCTGACTTTCATGCTATCAAGTGCATAGTCGAGCGTTATTTCTTTGCTTCGCTTTGAATTTCACCGAAGCTTGTTTGAATGACAGCATCGCCCCGCACTTTGATGGCTGATGTGTGCTCAGTAAATTGCGCGATAATGACTTCACCTTTATCGAGCTTTTCGGAATGGTGAAATCTTGTATCGGAACCTCTAGTTAAGCCGATCACATTGACACCATTATCAATGGCTTTAATCACCACAAAATCAGATGCTTTATTTTCACTCAATCTGTTCACCTTCCATCTATGGATTAGTCGTTTTTAATAAATGAAAGCACTTCTGCTCTTGCTGCCGCATCATTTGCAAATGTACCGCGTACGGCTGAAGTGACTGTTTTAGCGCCGGGCTTCTTCACTCCGCGCATCGTCATACACATATGCTCTGCTTCAACGACAATCATCACACCATGTGGATTTAAAGTTTCCACCATGCTATCTGCAATCGTTGATGTAATGCGCTCCTGAAGCTGCGGGCGCTTTGCCACGGCTTCTACTGCTCTTGCCAGCTTGCTGAGTCCCGTTACTTTTCCGCCGCGCGGAATATAAGCGACATGGGCTTTGCCATAGAATGGCACAAGATGGTGTTCACACATTGAATGAAAAGCAATATCTTTGACAAGAACGAGTTCTTCATGATCTTCACCAAAAATGGTTTTAAAATGTTCTTTTGGATCTTCATTTAATCCCGAGAACACTTCTTCATACATTTTTGCTACTCGTTTTGGGGTATCAAGAAGTCCTTCACGATCTGGATCTTCTCCGATTGCTTTTAATATATCGCGTACTGCGTGTTCGATTAATTCTTTATTTATTTCACTCATGTATTATATCCTCCAAAGGCGATTACATTTCATTCAGATTCTAGCACACTTCAGATCCTAAAAGCAAAGGAGAGCGTTCTAAACAAACCATTTGATTCAAAAGGAAAAGCCCCTTATCAAAGGGGCTTTTCTAGACCAGTGTGAAACTGTATATGTATAACTCCTTCAATAGGATCATTACACATAACGATTATTTACCTGCCACCGCGTCTTTAAGTGCTTTACCTGGTTTGAAAGCAGGTACTTTGCTTGCAGGGATTTCGATCTCTGCACCAGTTTGTGGGTTACGTCCTTTACGAGCTGAACGCTCACGTACTTCAAAGTTACCAAAACCAATAAGTTGGATTTTGTCACCATTTTTAAGTGCATCTAAAATTGTATCAAAAACAGAATCAACTGCTTTTGTCGCGTCTTTTTTAGATAACTCGCTTGCTTCAGCAACCGCGTTAATAAGTTCTGTCTTGTTCATGCCTTTCACCTCCTCCCAAAAATATGCATTCAATAGATTGTTATCATTTCTTCACAATTCATCTTCTTTCTATACACTTTTTTTGAAAAAAAGAGCGTCTAGAAAGCGTCATACATGGCTTTTCATTAGAAAACTTCTCTTTGAAGGAATGTTTGTCCAACAAAGTGAAGATTTTCTGTAAGTAGATTAACACATATGAAATACCATATCAAGCATTTTAAAGGGAAGAATCCTTATTCGTCAAGGATTAAGGGCACTTTTGCGAACGAATATTCCTAATTTCAGCCTGAATCTGACTAATCTTTATACAATTGTCTTTTTATGACTTAACCCGCACGCAAAAAAAGACCCCCATCAATGAGAGGTCTCACATCCTATAGAATAATCGCGATCAGACCGCCTGATCCTTCGTTAATAATTCGTTCAAGCGTTTCCTTTAGTTTATACCTTGCATTTTCCGGCATCAGCGAGAGTTTTGCTTGAATGCCTTCTCTGACAAGCGAGCTGAGTGAGCGTCCAAATATATCGGAATTCCAGATCGAAAGCGGATCATCTTCAAAGTCTTGCATTAAGTATCGGACGAGCTCTTCACTTTGTTTTTCTGTTCCGATAATCGGCGCAAACTCACTTTCTACATCTACCTTAATCATATGAATAGATGGCGCGACTGCTTTTAATCTGACGCCGAATCTTGATCCTTGCCTAATGATTTCCGGCTCATCTAAACTCATATCTGACAAAGCTGGTGCCGCAATTCCATAACCAGTCTGCTTCACCATTTTTAAAGCGTCAGACACTTGATCATACTCCGTTTTCGCATGTGCAAAATCTTGCATGAGCTCAAGAAGGTGATCTTTGCCCCTAATTTCCACACCAACCACTTCTTTTAGGATATGATCATATAGATCATCCGGCGCATACAGATCAATTTCTGCGATCCCCTGACCCATTTCAATGCCTGCTAAGCCCGCTCTTTCGATAAAATCGAATTCACTGAACTGACCTACCACTCGGTCAACATCTCTTAATCTCTTAATATCCTTGACGGTTTCTTTCACTGAATCCTGATAACTCTCTCTTAGCCAATGATCTTCTTTTAGTACCATGACCCAGCTTGGCAGGTTCACATTCACCTCAAGCACTGGGAATTCATATAATGCTTCACGAAGTACACTGAGGACGTCTTGTTCTCTCATACTTTCGACACTCATCGCGAGTACAGGAATATCATATTTTTGACTAAGCTCCTGCCGCAGTGCTTCTGTTTCAGGGTGATAAGGTCTCACAGAGTTGATCACCATAATAAACGGCTTTCCAACTTCTTTGAGTTCGTCAATGACACGTTCTTCTGATTCAATATAGTCATGTCTTGGGATTTCTCCAATTGATCCATCTGTTGTAATCACAACACCAATGGTTGAATGCTCTTGAATGACCTTGCGTGTACCAATTTCCGCTGCTTCATGAAACGGGATTGGTTCTTCATACCACGGCGTATTAATCATTCTCGGACCATTTTCATCTTCATAGCCGCGTGCACCAGGCACGGTGTAGCCTACACAATCGACAAGCCTAATGTTGACATCCAGACCGTCGCTCACGTGAATGGATGCCGCTTGATTTGGCACAAATTTTGGCTCTGTGGTCATAATGGTTTTTCCTGCTGCGCTTTGCGGCAATTCATCCTGTGCTCTTGCACGGTCTGCCTCATTATTGATATTCGGGAGCACCACGAGCTCCATAAACTTTTTAATAAACGTAGATTTCCCTGTACGAACAGCTCCAACGACTCCTAAATATATATCGCCTCCTGTTCGTTCAGCGATATCCTTGAAAATATCAACTTTTTCCAAGTGATCCCCTCCCGGACTTGCTATCCTCGTTTTCAAATAAAATACTCTATACTTCAATCAAACGGTGCTTGAAAGGTGTCAGGACAATATATGTGTATGACGTTGTCCTATTTGAATATGACACCTTTTTTGTTTTGAGAGTATGTTTAGCCATAAAAAAACCTTTCTCCTCATTTATATGCAGAGGAGAAAGGTTCATTCTTGTTTATGACGTCTTTTTTTCTAAAAAAGCCGGCTCACCTTTTTTGTTGATCGTATATGGAACAGAAAACGCTGGTACAAACGGGGTTTCCTGCCAATAGACATCTTGAATATTTTCACCTGGTTTCAGCTTTTGTTTCGTATTTTTCAAAATCTGGGCAAAATCACTGCGATAGTCAACATAGATTTCGCCATTTGAGGAAATCAGTAATGGAAGTGATTCACCCGTAACAGGGCTCGTCACTGTAGGCGGTGCTTTTAACCCTAGTTTTTTTTCATTTAACGTATATAAATCTTTGGATACTACTTTGCCATATGGCGGATATGTATGTTCATCTTGATATATTTTGATTCTCAGACGCAATTCACTGATCGTTTGTGTCATTTTGACATCAAGCAGTTTCACCGTTGGATTTTGTTCGACGTCTGTGAGGACATAGATATATTCGCCCCCGCCTTCAAAAGATGTCGACGGTACATCGTGTAAATATCTTGGTGACAGACGCTTAAAGTCAATGACATACTTCTGATAAATCGGTGTGTCGCCTTCTTTTGTTTCAATGGGCAAAAGGCCATTTGTCGCTTTTTGAAAATCTTCAATCGCTGTCTGCACACTTTGCAGCTGCTCTTTATATGGCACGCGGTTTTCAGCTTTGCGATTCTCTGGATAGAGGCACCCCGTAAGTAAAATAAGTGTTAACAGCATGACACTGATTTTTGCTTTGATCATCATATTCTTCCTTTTTCTTTATTCATTGACCGGCCCACTAAATACAACTAAAAACACAATGATACCTGATATGAGCATCAAGCTGTACGCAACAGTCGAAGCTGTTATTTTCAGAAATCGACTCTTCAGCTTAAATCTACTCAGATAAATGGTTACAACGGCTAAAAACATGAGCCCCATTGAACCAAGCGCAAACCACATCTTGATTAAAGCAAAACTCATCGTGCCTGTCCCCCTTTAATACAAACGAATTGTAAGCGTTTATATTTCATTCTAAACCAAAATTAAGTCAAATATCAATCATTTTTCCAATCATTCAGAAAAAAGTGCATAAAAAAACTGAAGCAAAGAGGGGGACTCTGCTTCAGCCATTAGGTCGACTATTTTTCCTCATTCTGTAGAGGCAAAGCTCTATTCAAACTTCATTGTTATGTTATGCAAGTCTGCCCCTTCTTGCATCCTCTACACGCCTAAGTTCAGTCTTCCAATTACTTTGTTTGGTTTTCGAACATGTTCACAAGGTCTTCCATCTCATGTGTTTTCACACGTGCCATTAAGGATTCTACAGCATCGTCTACCTTTTTCCCTTCAAATAGGACGCCGTAAAGAGCCTCTGTAATCGGCATGCTGACCTTGTATTCTTTGGAGAGCTGATAAGCGCCTTTTGTTGTGCGGACGCCTTCGACAACCATCCCCATTTTTTCAAGCACTTCTTCGAGCTTATATCCTTTACCGAGTAAATTCCCGCAGCGCCAGTTACGTGAATGAACACTTGTACATGTGACAATCAAATCTCCAACACCTGTTAATCCGGCAAACGTAAGAGGGTTTCCTCCCATTTTTGTGCCGAGGCGGGCGATTTCAGCAAGACCCCTTGTGATGAGCGCTGCTTTCGCATTATCGCCATATCCGAGTCCGTCTGTGATCCCTGCCGCAAGAGCGATGATGTTTTTCAGCGCCCCGCCAATTTCCACCCCAATCACATCAGGGTTTGTGTACACTCTGAAGTTGTTGTTCATAAACAAATCTTGAACAAATTGAGCCGCTTCAATATGTTCTGATGAAACTGTAACAGTTGTCGGATGACGCAAGCCAACTTCTTCAGCATGACTTGGTCCTGACAGGACAACAACTGCTTCTCTTTTTGCTTCTGGGACTTCTTGTTCAATCATTTGAGAAATTCTAAGAAGTGTGTCTGGTTCAATCCCTTTACTGACATGAACAAATGGCACCTTTGACGAAACAAACTCATTTGCCTGCTTCAATACTTCTCGAATGGCCTTTGTTGGCACAGCGACAATAATCGCATCTGTCCCTTCTAGTGCCTGTTTCATATCTGTTGTCGCTTGAATAGACGCTGGCAATGCAACATTAGGCAAGTAATCATGATTTTCATGTTTCTCATTGATTTGATCAATTAATTCTTGTCTATGTCCCCACATGTGTACATCATGATGATTATCAGCTAATACAAGCGCAAGAGCTGTTCCCCAGCTCCCTGCTCCAAGTACTGAAATTTTCTTCATCCTGCTCACCCTTTTTATTTTCTCGCTCTCGCAAATATTTTAATTGGTGTTCCTTCAAAACCAAATGCATCTCGAATTCGGTTTTCTAGGAAACGCTCATAAGAAAAGTGCATAAGTTCTGGATCATTTACAAACACAACAAAGGACGGCGGTTTGATCGCCACTTGTGTTGCATAGTAAATTTTCAGACGCTGTCCGTTATGGGTCGGCGTTGGGTTCATTGCTACGGCATCCATGATAATATCGTTTAGAATGTTCGTTTGAACGCGCATCGCATGATTTTCACTAGCGGTAATGATTGTTGGCATTAACGTGTGAATTCTCTTTTTCGTAAGAGCAGACATGAATAAGACAGGTGCATAATCAAGGAATTGAAAATGCTCACGAATGTTTTGCTCAAATTCCTTCATTGTACGCTCGTCTTTTTCAACAGCATCCCACTTGTTCACAATGATCACAACGGCTTTACCCGCTTCGTGTGCGTAGCCGGCAATACGTTTATCCTGTTCAATAATGCCTTCTTCACCATCAAGAACAACAGCGACAACATCCGATCGATCAATGGCTTTCAACGCACGGAGTACACTGTATTTCTCTGTTGTTTCATATACTTTCCCTTTTTTCCTCATACCGGCTGTGTCAACAATGACAAAGTCACGTTGGTTGTACGTAAACATTGTATCTACAGCATCTCTTGTCGTACCAGCGATGTTGCTGACAATGACACGTTCTTCACCGAGCATCGCATTCACCAAAGAGGATTTCCCTACATTTGGGCGGCCGATTAAGCAGAACTGTACCACTTCTTCATCATACTGTGTATCTGGTAAGTTTTTGAAATGCTCTGCGACAGCATCAAGCAGATCACCTAGACCGAGTCCGTGCGTTCCAGAAATCGGATACGGTTCGCCAAATCCAAGTGCATAAAAGTCATACACGTCGCTTCTCATTTCAGGGTTGTCCAATTTATTGACAGCAAGTACGACAGGTTTTTTCGTGCGATATAAAATTTTTGCGACTTCTTCATCCGCAGATGTGACGCCATCTCTTCCATTGACCATAAAGATAATAACATCCGCTTCATCCATTGCGATTTCAGCCTGATGGCGAATTTGCGCCAAAAACGGCTCATCTCCAATATCAATTCCACCAGTATCTATTAAATTAAAGTCATAATTTAACCATTCAGCAGAGCTATAGATTCGATCTCTTGTTACACCAGGTGTGTCTTCTACAATCGATATTCTTTCGCCTGCGATTCGATTAAAAATTGTAGATTTTCCAACGTTGGGCCTTCCAACAATGGCTACGACAGGTTTACCCATAGTACCCTTCCTTTCAATCCAGCCGCGATTCAATATGTTCATCATCATGTTTCAACCGGGATTTATAATTTTCATTCAGTTTTATGAAATAAACCCTTCAAACATGAAGGGTTCAACTTATATATTATATCAATTTTTAATCAGACCACAATGAATAACTTAAAAATGTTTGACAATCAAATAAAGATCTTCTCCAATGCCGTGTGCAATTCCATCTAAAATGGCCTCTAAATTCATGGCATACATGTCGAGCTCTTCTTTATTTTCACAGAAAAAAACGGCTGTTCCGCCAATGACCCGCTCTTTATTTGTTGTCGCCACAGCCAATATAAATTGTTCAATGGTGTTCGCCATGCCCTATTACCTCACTTTCTTTTTAATGAAATCTGTCGGCATTCTAATGGCATTTTCTAAAATAGGCACCTCTTCTAATACACGGACAGCCAAATCTTCACGCTGCCATTGCGGTAAAATGAATACGCCAAGTGTGCCATTATTCAGATCACGTTTTGCGAGCGGACAAAGCGATGGTTCACCAGAATCTCGGTATACACCAAGCACGTTGGATAAATCAAATAAGATGGCTTGCCGCTGCCCAAGGTTTGCGATGGTTGTGGCCGAGTTAAAATTCTTTGGAGTCAAGATGAACCCCATTCCGTGCTCTAAAATCAATTTTTGCTTTTCAGGCAGCCCGATATTCATAATGTAAATATCATTTACGTAAAGTCCTGCGCCGTCAAAGCGAAGTTCCCCTTTTTGAATATTCACGATATCCTTTAATTGGCTCCCTGACATTAATAGTTTTGCCATGAAAAAACAAAGAATACCGACCACTGTCCCAACGACGAGCGAGAAGAAAATACAGGCGGTCGTTGTAATAAGGGCAGTAAGAATGGCAATATAATTTCGACTTTCAAAGGCAATCGCAATGCCTTCGATATATGTACTGCCTCGTGAGACAAGCTCATACGAATCCATTTGGGTCAATGTATTTCTTTCCATATTACGCACATCACGAAATTGCGTGGCTGCAAGCGTCAGAAAGGTAATAGCAGTGAATTCTTCCTGGATCAGTGCAGGCATAATAATAGCACCAAGCCCTGATGCGATAAAACCAAGCGCAATGTGAATCACTTGTCCATGAATATATGTGGGATATTGCCGATAATCAGTTCTTAGCATATAAAGCCTAGCCGCCATCCCAAAGATGACACCAATAATCACAGGAAACGTGTAATCCGTCATGTTGATTTTGCAGCCCCTTTTACTGGTTTTCTAGATGAACGGGTGTTCAAGAGTTTTTCAAGCTGACCTACACCTAATAGAAAAACAGCTCCTTGAACAGCCATGGAAAGAAACGAGAGATCTCCTATGACAATGGAAGATGTGAGGCGATGAATCGTAAGCACATAAAGGGCTTCCCCCAGACATATAGCCATCATCCATAAAGTGATCCGTTCCGTTAACTGATGCCCATATGTTAAACACATCAAGATCAGCAAGGCAAATACAACCCAGTCCACCTTTATTATCGTGAACCAAACTGGATCATATAATGCAAAAATCATAAAAAAGGCATACGCACTGACCATGGAACCTAATTGCATGATTCGCATGATTCGATGAGCAGGCCGAAAGATCACGAATGACATGCAAGCATATAAAAAGGTCATCAAAAATCCTGCATTGATCCTAATGTCTAAAATAGAAACCATGACATGACTGCATATAATATGAATGAGAACACATACGCCCAGCACATTGCGCCATGTGCTTTTCTCCATGATAAATGTCACCATAATCCAAACGAACCATATTGACCAATAATAGTACAATGCCTCCAACCCTCATCACCTCAATTACATTATGGGAAAATCTCCAGTTTTTAAACGTATGAGAAGGTGCGGGATTTGCATGAAATAAACAAGAGGTGACACCCTAATAGTTGAGGAGGGATGTATAATGGGTAAGGATAGACAGGAAAAACGCCTAAAGGCGTCAAGAAGAGTTGAATCTGACCGCGATCAATCCATTCATCACAAAGGGGCAACAACTTTAGAAGGCCCGGAAGACGCTCGCAAAAGAAATCAATAAAAAAGACATGTGATTACCACATGTCTCAGCGTGCAAACAAACCCTCGCATTCAGTGTCAGTCCTGCGCATTGGTGTTCACGAATGTCAAATTCGCTCCGCAAAAAGTAGCTGTCTTTCATAGACAAAAAAGTTTTCTTTCACGCTGAAAAGAAGACAAAGGGCTAAATTTCATTTAGTCCTTTGTCTTCTTATTTCTTAAACTATAGTACGTAGTATCCACGTCTCTTTCTTTCAGCCAATGACTTGTTTCCCCTGTAAGCACAATTGGAGCTTGCCGTAGCTCCTCAATTGTCTTCATGCCAAGTACTGTCATCAACATCTTCACATCATCTTGTAGATCAATGATATCAGAGATGAGGCCCTTTTCTCCTCCACTCGTCAGGGATTTTAAGAAAAAGCCGGCTAATCCAGCGGCAGACGCACCAAGAGCAATTGATTTTGTTACATCAAGTGCATCTTGAATGCCTCCAGAAGCTAGGACGGTTTGATCTGGAAAGGCTGTATGTACTTCAGCCAGACTCGCTGCAGTTGGAATTCCCCACTGGTCAAAATAGCGAAGTGCTTTTTGACGGCGCAGGTTCTCGATTTTAGAAAAATTCGTTCCCCCAAATCCACCTACATCAACAGCAGCAACTCCAGCATCAAATAATTTCTTTGCTGTTTCCTTACTCATCCCAAATCCAACTTCTTTGACGACAACAGGTACCTCAATTGATTCAGTGATGGCTGCGATCCGCTCAACAGCACCTCTGAAATCACGATCTCCTTCAGGCATGACGATCTCTTGAATCACGTTTAAGTGAATTTGAAGCATGTTTGCTTCCAGCATGTCAACGGCATCCCGTGCTTGCTGAATTGTCGCCTCACTACCCAAATTGGCAAAAACGAGTCCATCTGGATTCACCTTTCGAACCACTTCATACGTACGACGTTCGTCTGCATCTTTCAGTGCAGCCATCTGTGATCCGACTGCTACTGGAATATTGGTTTCCTTCGCTGCGATAGATAAAGAGCGATTAATCTCATAGGTCGATTCTCCGCCTCCACCAGTCATTGCATTGATAAAAATTGGCGAACCGAAAGTCAGTCCGCCAATTGTCGTATGTGTATCAATTTGTGATGTCGCAAGATCTGGTAAACTGGCGTGAACGAAGGAAACATCTTGTAAACCTGTTGCAGCATGCTGGCCAGTCGACAAAGCATGCTCAATATGCTGTTTCTTTCTTTCTGCTCGCGTCAATTTTGATCACCAAATTATTTTAGTTTATTGAGTTTATCACCAATCAGGTCACCAAGCTGGAATCCACTTGTATTTTCTTCTTTCGCCTGATATTGACGGTAATCCTCTTCGATTTGTTTTTCAGGATTCTCTTCTAATTCACGAATGCTAAGTGAAATGCGCTCTTCATCTTCATTGACATCAAGCACTTTCACTTTCACAGTCTGCCCTTCTTCAAGGACTTCTTGAGGAGTACCGATATGTTTGTGTGAAATTTGGGAAATATGCACAAGTCCTTCTACACCTGGCAGAATTTCAACAAATGCTCCAAAGCTCACAAGACGTTGAACGGTTCCTTCAAGAACATCACCTTGTTTTACCTTTTCACCAATTTGGCTCCAAGGTCCTGGTAATGTTTCTTTAATAGATAGTGAGATACGTTCGTTATCGCGGTCAACAGCAAGAACTTTGACTTTTACTTCCTGTCCTTCTTCAACAACGTCAGATGGCTTTTCGACATGCGCATGGGATAGTTGAGAAATGTGAACTAATCCATCAATGCCGCCAATGTCAACAAATGCACCAAAGTCAGTCAGACGCTGCACTTTTCCATCAATCACACTGCCTACTGCAAGCTTTTGCAGGAAGTCTTGCTTCTTGTCTAATTGTTCTTGCTCAACGACTGCACGATGCGATAGAATCACGCGGTTTTTTTCGCGGTCAAGCTCTACCACAACAAGCGAGAGTGTTTTTCCTTTGTAGTCAGTGAAGTCTTCTACATAGTGTGCCTCAACAAGAGACGCAGGAATAAATCCGCGAACACCAATGTCGACCACTAGACCACCTTTGACAACGTCTTTTACTTCTGCTTCAAATACTTCTTTTGTTTCAAACTTTTTCTCTAGGTCTTCCCAAGCGCGGTCTGCATCAACAGCACGTTTCGATAAAATCAAAGCATCGTCTTCGACCTTTGTTACTTTAAGCTCTAACTCGTCGCCATCTTTCACGACATCTGATGCTTTTTCAACGTGAAGACTTGATAATTCACTGATTGGGATGATCCCAGGTTGTTTCACATTGACGATATCTACATTGACATGCTTGTCCTCAACTTTAGAAACAATCCCTTTCACTACATCTCCAACCTCTGGTACCTGAACATCGATTTGATTCATTTCCTCTGTCATTTCGATAACCTCCTTGGTCCAAACCTACACAGCTTAGTTAAAACGACTGGGTGAATATGTGTCCTTAGCATGATGATTGCCAGCCGAATATGTATTATAGAAACATTCAAATCAACAGAATTGCTTGAATGATCAATAAAAATAGTATTAGTATAAACTTCTAATAAAAGACCTTGTTTGTCAAGAGATAAACCTCTAACTTATAAAAGTTTTCTAAAATTTCTTACTGTTTTTCTACACGCTCTGCTGCATCTAAAATTTTACCTGCAACCTCTTGAATAGAAAGGGAAGTCGTGTCAATTTCAATGGCATCATCTGCTTTCTTCAGCGGTGATACCTCCCGCTCAGAATCAAGCTTGTCACGTCTTGCAATCTCTTCGATCAGCTGATCGTAATTGACATCATAGCCTTTTTTCTGATTTTCTTCAAAACGACGTTTTGCTCTTTCCTCTACTGACGCAAGTAAGAAAATTTTCACTTCTGCATCTGGAAGAACATGCGTGCCGATGTCTCTTCCATCCATAACAACACCGCCTCGGTTCCCCAGCTCTTGCTGCCTGCGGACCATTTCTTCCCGGACAGCTCTATGCTTTGCAACAACAGAGACTTGATTGCTCACACGGTCTGTTCTGATGTCTTCTGTGACATCAATCGTGTCTAAATGTACTTTTTGACCTTCGTCAGTTGACACAAGTTCAATGACTGTGTTTTTCAATAACGCATCAAGTGCCTGTTCGTCTTCAAGGTCTACACCTTGATTGAGTGCCGCAAGTGTAATCGCGCGGTACATCGCACCTGTATCGATATAAATATATGATTTTTTCGCTGCGACAATTTTTGCCACAGTACTTTTTCCTGCTGCAGCAGGACCGTCAATTGCGATAGATAATTTCTTTTTCATAATACCTCTCCTTGATTGAATCTCCCTTATGAATTGTAACACGATCACCGCTCAAACGGGGGAATTTTCTATCAATCCTTTTGCTTAAATGTCTCAATCCAATCTTCAATGCTCATGTTATTCACACCCTCGTATTGTACGACTTTTGACAAAAATAGTTCTCCTTTCGTCAAGTGAAGGGTGACCTGAACCACCAAAAGCAGAATGAGCTGAATGAGCACTGCTTTGAATAGCCATCTTTCCATTGTTTTCATACAAAAAGCCTCCAACGCTAGATTCTTTCTCTCTAGTATGGAAGCTTTTGACAACCTTTATTCTTATACTTTTTTCACACGTGTTAGAAGCTGCTGCTGGAAGCAGTACTTCATGATGTGTTGCTGGTGGTCGTTTGTGATTTCAGTAAATTCCATGATCGCTCTTGTTTTTCCCGTCTGTTCATCTTGATAAACACGATTCATTTCTGCAATCGCTTTAATTTTCACTGGTTCTTTCAGTGAAAGTTCAAACTCTGTGACGACCTCGCCATATTCTTTTAGTGAGACACCTTCTGGAACAGCAATTGCTACACCGCCAGCACTCATATTGACAATAAATGTGTCGAAGGTTTCTTCACCATTTTGCGTAATGGACGCTTTCACCATCGTATCCACTCGAAGATATTCTCTTCGCTGAAGCCGAATCATTTCTTCTTTTGGCGGAATCGAAACGACAATCATTGGAATATCTTCTTTTCTTTTCCCAATGACTTTGCTTGTACATTTGTATGGAATTTGATTTTCATCGAAAAAGAAGACGGTGATTTCTGTTTCTTGATTTAAATAGATCGTGCGCCCCGTTTCTTTATCAGCTGGATAATTAATGCAAATATCATCGTTATTATTTTCCAAAACTTTCGATTTTGCAGTTTTCACTTCTTTGTTCTCATTGATATACTCAATTGTGATTGCATCCCCTATTTGTAACATTCCTCATCACTCTTTTCATCTGTGAAATCGTATCCTCTCTTATATTAAACCATGTATAAAACAAAAGGAAAAGGCTTATTCGCCTTTTCCTCGCTTCCTTTTCTATAGGTCTTTATATATAGGTTCTGCATTTTTTAGTTTATCTACTCTTTCTTCTTTTCCAGTATCTGCATTAATAAACATTCGGTATGTGTCGTTTTTAATGGTTCCTAAAAACTCATAGCAGAGAACTTCCTCTGACATATCATTTTGAACAAGAGCTACATGTGTATCCTCAATCTTCACATGTTTATTTAAGGTCTTTTCAGCTTCTTTTCGAGAAATCTTTGGTGCTTTTATGTCACGTTTTCTGTGATTCATTAAATAGTCTTTCGCTGAGAATCCCACAACCTCACCATCATCTAAAGCGACTTTCATTCGAATGCTATCTGGATAAAGCAATACGTTATTCTGTAAAGGTACATAGGTAAATACGCCGATATTATCAAATTGCGCACTCTCATCTAAATGAAATGATTCAGTATCGAATCCATGCTTCTTTAAGAAACTTAGTGCTTTTTCTGAGGCATCATTTAAACTGATTTTTTGTTTTTTCACTTCACGGTTCTGAAGAAGATAAACAGGATGGCCTCCTTTTTCAGTCAAGTCTAAATAAAAGTTTGCTCGGCTATCTGGGTCTGACATTGACAGGCTGTAGACATCACGGTTCGTTTTACTCCCACTTTTTCTCACCTTGAAATCTTTGTTATGGTCAGGCGCAAATTGCTGGGCGATACGGATCGCTTCTTTTTTTGAAATCTTTTGCCCTTTTAAGTGATTGTAGCCTTGCGTTTCTGATTCAGTTGACACATTTGTAGGACCAAGATCAACATCTGCAAACGCATCAGCATTTCTCTCAACGGTTTTTAATCCGTCAATGATGGTGTTGTCGTTTTTTCGATCTCCATCAGCCAGTGCCATTTCAACATCCATCCATTTTAAATTTTTGTTGAGTACGAGATGCTGCACTTGTCTAAGTTCGTTTTGAATATCTGCCGCTTGATCATATAAAGTGGTAATGGTTTTGTGTGTATCTTTGTTTAATGGTTCATCTGATAAAGATTTAAGTGACGATTTATAGCTAAAGTCACCGACATTCGCTAGAAACTCTTCTGTTTTGTTAAAAGGCATCAATGTGAGCGGAAGCTGGCTGACATTGTTATGCGCTTCTGATGACATTCTCCATACATCTGCAAGTGCTGGAGATATAGATGTTTGGCTGTTCATCGCAAGTGTTGCGCCAAGTTTATCGTGCAACTGATCGACTTGATACGTTAGATCATGGAAGGCTCTTTGATAGTTGTTCTCTGCATGAAGCAGCACTGCATCTTTTTCTTGATGCTCCTTATAGCCCCAGTATCCTGTTGAGATGACAGCAATTCCTAAAATAGCAATCAATATTCCTCTGATCATTTATTTACACCTCTTTTTATTCACAGAAAATATGTTTCCCGATTCGTTTAATTTGTGGCCTTCCCCAAATCCATGGGCTTGTCGCTGTATCAGGATTAAAGTAATAAACGGCGCTTTCAGATGGGTCCCAGCCATTAATGGCATCAAATACTGCCTTTTTAGCGGTTTCGTTTGGCGCCATATAAAATTGTCCATCTGCTACAGCAGTAAACGCAAGCGGTTCAAAAATGACACCAGCGATCGTGTTTGGAAAGGTCGGGTTGTTTAAACGGTTTAAGATGACGGCTGCGATCGCTACCTGTCCTTCATAAGGTTCACCTCTCGCTTCACTATAAACAGCTTGTGAAAGGAGCTGAATGTCATTGCTTGAAAAACCACCTGGCATGTTGGCTGCTGTTTGTTTCGGCGTTTGATTTGCTTGACCATTTCCTGACTGGTTTCCAGACGAGCTGTTTCCTCCGCTTTGACTTTTTTGATTCTCTTTTGCACCTTGTGCTGTCTTTTTTTGCGTGTTTCTTTGCGCAGGAGCCTTTGTTTGCTGATCAAGAGGTTTCCCGCCATAGTGCGTAAACTGATTCCCTTTTTGCAACTGCTGTTGCACAAACTCTTTATAGTATTTCGTCTTTTGAACTAATAGGCTTTTTGTTTTTTCCCCTACGAGTCCATCGACTTTCTTTACACCAAACTGGCTTTGAAAATTGCGCACGGCCCAGTAAGTTCCCCAGCCATACACCCCGTCTATTTTTCCATTGTAAAAACCATTGTATTGGAGCCTTGCCTGGAGCTCGACGACATCTTCTCCTGTAGCTCCCCGCTGAATCACTTGATTTGTGAAAGCTTCACTTTTTTCAGCTGTCATCAATGAAGACGCGAGCAGAACAATTGAGAAGATAAGGACGATTTGTTTCATGAAACGAGCTTTGTCCATATTTGATCCTCCTGTACTTTTGATGTTTGAATATATGTTTCTTCCGATCCCTATTTTTATACATTCATCACAGGAGGGAATTGGATGGAAAAGACAAAAAACGCCCTAAAGACGTATAGGACGTTTTCCAATTTAAATTTGTACCATCTTCACCGCACGGGCTTTTTTGGCTTTCCGCAGACCAAACCACCATAAAAAAATCATGAACGGTAACATAATATATCCCCAATTTTTCATGCCAAGAAGAATGAAATCATATAAGCCATGAAAAAGGATAGGAAGTATTAAAGAGAGAATCAGCCATTTTCGCTGCTCTTTTTTATCAGAGAAGCGAGCTTTACCTATATAAAACCCCATCACCACACCAAATAAAGCGTGGCTTGATACAGGCAGCAAGGCACGTGTAAACGCGTACTCTACCCCATGACCCACTAAGTACAGAATATTTTCAAGTGTCGCAAATCCAAGCGAGACACTTGTTCCATAGACAATCCCGTCATAGTGTTCATCAAACTGTACGTGCGCATAGACACTGACCATTAAAATAAACCACTTTAATGATTCTTCTAAAAAACCCGATGTCACAAATGAAATCACGATAGGATTCGTGGCGATATTTTCCTCTTGGAGGACATACTGAATAAACATGGTTGGAAACACAAGTATGACACCTAGCATAAAAGATCTGATGACCATATGAACCGGCTCATTGTCGTATTGATCTTTCAAATAAAAATAACTTAAAAGTGCGATGCCGGGAGCTAAACCTGCTGAAATGATTGCGATCATAATCAGACCTCTTTCCCTACATTATCCTTTATTATCGTACCACGAATCACCCCTTTTTTATATGACTCGAGCCCATTTTCCCAAAAATAATCTTCTATATAATCCCAATTTACATAAAAAAGAACTGAATCCCTTAGAAGGACCCAGTTCTTTTTTTACCCGTTGATTCTTTTGTTGATTTCTTCTGCAATCAACCCGCCATGAAATCTTCCATTTTCAATGAAAATTTCGTTGGCGTTGTTACCAGCTGCAATAACCCCTGCAATGAAAATACCTTCTACATTTGTTTCCATTGTTTGTTCATTAAATGCTGGGCGGCCTGATTCTGGATCGATTGTTACACCCATTTTTTCTAAAAATGAATGATCAGGATGATAACCTGTCATCGCAAACACATAATCACTTTTCACTCGATCCGTTTGGCCCTGCTGGTTTGTAAAGACAACATCCTGTTCTGTGATTTCCTTCACCTCTGCACCGAACTCCATTCGAATGGTGCCATTTCGAACAAGCGCTTCAAACTCTGGTAAAATCCAAGGTTTGATGCTGGATGAATATTCAGTTCCTCTATATAAAACCGTCACCCTGCTTCCGCATTTCACAAGTTCCAGGGCAGCATCAACACTAGAGTTCTTCCCGCCGATCACCGTTACATCTTTATCAAAGTAGGGATGTCCTTCTTTAAAATAATGATACACGTGAGGAAGGTCTTCCCCTTTTACATTCATATAGTTAGGATGATCATAGTAGCCAGTCGCAATCACAACATAGTCACATGTATAGTCGTCTTTTGATGTATTTACCGTAAAATGGCCATCTTTTTTCGTCACAGCGTTTACCTTTTCAAAAGCATTCACACGCAGGCTTTTTCGTCTGACCACCTCTCGGTAATAGGAAAGCGCCTGAATACGAACGGGCTTCCGATTTTCAGTGATAAAAGCGACGTCACCGATCTCAAGCTTTTCACTTGTACTGAAGAAGGTTTGGTGTGTAGGGTAATGATAAATACTGTTGACCACATTGCCCTTTTCAATCACAAGTGCATCAATCCCAATTTGCTTGAATGCAATGGCAGCTGATAGACCGCACGGGCCTCCTCCTATTATGATCGCTTTTTCTTGTTTCATTTGTTCCACTCCTGTCGTTTCACTGCAATAACAATTGCTGGGCTGTTTGATTCTTTGCATGATTCCATAAAAAAATCTCCTATTTAAGGATAGGAGATTTTAAGGCGCGATGCAAATAAGTCGCTTAAATCCAGCCTCTGAATCGAGAAGCTTCAGCCATTTTACGTACACCGACCATATATGCTGCTAGTCGCATATCAATACGGCGGTTTTGCGCCATTTCATAAATATTATTAAATGATTTCACCATCATATCTTCTAAACGAGTTTCTACTTCTTCTTCTGTCCAGTAGAACCCTTGGTTATTCTGAACCCATTCAAAGTAAGAAACAGTCACTCCACCCGCACTTGCAAGTACGTCTGGAACAAGCAGTACACCACGATCTGAAAGAATTTTTGTCCCTTCCAATGTCGTTGGTCCATTTGCTGCTTCTACGACAATTTTGGCTTTAATGTTCGCCGCATTATCTTCTGTAATTTGATTTTCAATGGCTGCAGGTACTAAGATATCACAATCTAGCTCAAGCAGCTCTTGGTTTGTAATTGTATCATTAAATAATTTAGTGACGGTTCCAAAGCTGTCACGTCGGTCAAGCAAGTAGTCAATATCGAGACCATCTTCATCATACAAACCGCCGTAAGCATCTGAAATTCCTACGATTTTCGCTCCGGCATCATACATAAATTTAGCCAAGTAACTTCCTGCATTTCCGAATCCCTGAACGACAACACGAGCCCCATTGATGTCAATTCCTTTTTTCTTCGCCGCTTCTTTGATACAGATCGTTACACCTTTTGCCGTTGCAGTATCACGTCCGTGTGAGCCTCCAAGAACAATTGGTTTTCCTGTAATAAATCCTGGCGAGTTAAATTCATCAATTCTAGAATACTCATCCATCATCCATGCCATGATTTGAGAGTTTGTAAACACATCTGGTGCTGGAACATCTTTTGTTGGTCCAACGATTTGGCTAATTGCGCGAACATAGCCGCGGCTTAGTTTTTCAAGCTCCCTAAATGACATTTCTCTTGGATCACAGATAATACCGCCTTTTCCTCCGCCATAAGGAAGATCCACAATACCACATTTTAAACTCATCCAAATTGAAAGCGCTTTTACTTCTTTTTCAGTAACGTTCGGGTGGAATCGAATTCCGCCTTTTGTTGGACCGACAGCATCATTATGCTGCGCACGATAACCAGTGAAAATTTTCACCGATCCATCATCCATACGTACTGGAATTTTGACCGTTAATAGGCGAATTGGCTCCTTCAGCAATTCATACACTTCTTGCGGATAGCCCAATTTATCAAGCGCTTTATGTATGACGGTTTGAGTTGACTTTAAAACATCTAGCTTATCTTCTGCGTTATGAGCGGCGTTTTGATCGGCTGCCATTAAAATAAACCCCCTAGAAATCTTTCATGATCTACTGCTCCCTTTCAAGCAATAGTATACACCTTCGTACTGGTAAAGCAAAGGTAAAAAGCGTTTTTTATCAAAATAAAATATCAGCGTTTATAAATATAAAAATGGATATAAAAAAATACTGTTGTTTCATCACAACAGTATTAAATATAATAGAAAAAAGTGATTAAAAATACAGTTGAATCGTTTTCACTGCATCTTCCTGCATGATCACTTTTCCGTATTCTTTTAACCGGTGAATGGTTAATGTCGTCGGTGAACCGAACTCCGCTAAAATAGAAATGACCGTATCTGCAGACAGTTCTTCGAAATCATCTAGGCTGAGAAAATATTGACCTTCATAATGGTAAACTGTACCCCCTAAAAGTCCAATACGACTTAAACTATGGGACAGTTGAATCACATCTTCAAACGAGGCAAATTGATAAAGCACATGCTTGCTCTCGTCGAGCTTGACTTGCATCTCAATGTAATCTTCATCAAACTCATCATCAGCATCTTCCTGCTGACTCTTTGTCACAATGACGACCATCCCCTGCGCCTGAAGAGAAAATACTTCAACAGCAATCGGTCCATTCGCTTCAAAACCGAGCTCCTGATTCGCTTCGTTCATCATGTCTTTAAACAGCTGATGAACTTTGAACGAATCTTTCCAAAGGTCTTCTTTCGTAAGACCTCGGTCTGTCAGATCATCTAGTGTGAGAAAAATTTTGATTTTATTATAATTCAGACGCTCTAGCCGCATAACGTTCCCTCCTGCCTCTTCTAACACACATCATACTGTAGTATATGAGATGATGAGTCATAGGTTCTTAATTTTGTATTCAGTTTACACTGTGTCAAGACGGAAGACAAGCATGAAGCTATGCTTACGGTGACTTTTATGGAAAATATTGATGGGGCATCAACTTAGCGCGTTTTTAGCGGCATTAAATAGATCAGATGGGTTTCTGGTTCTGCTCCAAGACGCATCGGAATCTTTGTTGTTCCGTAACCATTACTAATTAGAAAGAAAGCACCTTTGACTTGGCCTGTTCTTCCTTTTTCATACGGACCAAATTTCCCAATACGAATTTGACCCCCATGGGTATGACCGCTCAAAACAAGATCAATTCCCTCTTCTTCACTCATCAAGTGATGCACATCTGGGTTGTGTGATAAAAGGATATTCACATCTTCTTTGACAAACTCCGGCCGTATCGCTTCATAATCTGCTTTTTCAAGCCGGATATCATCGATTCCGCCTATTTTAATGGGCTGTCCTTCAAAATCCCACACAGCCGTCTCATTTTGCAATGTCGTCACCTGATAGGTATGGAGGATGTCTTTGAGTTTTTGCTGATGCAGCTCATGGTCATTATTCCCCCACACAAAATACACCGGGGCAATCCTCGCTAGACGTTTCACATTTTCTTCGACTCTAGCATAAGGGACTCCCTTTTCAGCTAAGTCCCCGCCGATCATAATGACATCAGGCTGCTGCTCTTTTACTTCCGCTAATAAAGTATCACTAATTAGACGGCGATGGGTATCAGAAATAAAGAAAATGACTGCAGGTCGATCTGACTGAAGTCCTTCTATTGTAAAGTAATGCTTTTTGATGTTGTTTTGTTTTGCCGTTTTCACCATTTTCGCTGTTACACACACACCTGTTGTCACAGCCGCTATGGCAGCAGTAAATCCGATGGCATATTTCATTATGAATGACTCCCTTGTATCAGCTTTCTTTTATAAGACGCTTGAATGAAAAAAGACGTTTCAACTGTTTAAACGTCTTTTGCTCATTTATTTACTTTCATAATAGAGGTTGATGTCATATTGCGTCTGCATGAAGTGAAAAACGGCCTCGCGCTCTTTCCATTGATTTGATTGAGGCCATAAATCTGTGCTTTTCTGTATAATTTCACATCTGAGCTTATGATATTCATCCTCAGCCTTTTCTTCTTTTTTCTTATAATAATACGATGCGTAAAAAGCAAACACTTCAGCCATGATCCAAAACAGAAATACCTCATGGCCAAGCAATGTGGCAATCATCGCTTCCGGCTGCAGGGAGCCCCCGCTATTAGCTGTTATCACAAAATAAAACAGAAGAATCGCAAGTGATAAAAGGGCTGTCCATTGCCACCTTTTGCATTGTTTTGCAAACCCCTCGTATTTGCGCTTCCTTTTGATCAATGTTTCAATCATTTTCTGTGTCGGCTGATCCATATAGCGGCTGATTGCGTGCAATGTCATCACATACACCCTTGTCCCTTTTTTCTACATATGTATGTGCTTTTCATTTCATTCATGTCAAATATTAATTTTCTAATGGGATATTCAATACTTGCCCGCTGTACACGCTATTTCCTTTTAAATGATTGTAAGCTCGAATTTTCTCTTCCCCTGATCGGTTTTGATAATACTTCATGGAAATTCGATACAAGTTTTCCTCTGGTCCAACAGTATGCTGCACGACACGAACAGGTTTTTCTTCCTGCTTCTTCTTCTCTTCTGCTTCTTTTCGCTTTTTCTCTTCCTGCTGTTTTTGAAGAGCGAGCTGTTGCTGCTCACGCTTTTTTGCAGCTTCGGCCTTTTCACGCTCAGCCTTCTCTTTAGCGGCTTGTTCTTTTTTCTTTTGCTCTGCTTTTTCTTTTGAACGCTGCTTTTCTTTATCAGCATCTTTCTTTTTCTTCTCATCATCAGACGCATCCGCTTTGTCAGCGCTTGAATCATTTTTTGTTTCAACAAGTGCTGACGGGACTGGATCTGTGTCAGCACTCGACGTTTTATCAATATAAACACCTTGATTGTTGTTATCATTAATTTCCTTTGATGTGTAATAAATCAACAGGAAGAAAACCGTGACGACAATAATAGGAAAGATAATAGCCAGTGTCGTAAACAATGGATTACGCACTTTTTTAGTTCGCTGCTTTTTATATTCATGAAAATCTTCTCGTGTAGGAAATTGAGAGTCATCTGAAGGGTGCACTTTTTCTTCTTCAAGATTTTCCTCTACATCCTCATCATGGATGTTTGTCAGCTGCTGCTTTTTTCTCTTCATTCTCGACATTTCTTCCATGTTCATCCCTCCCCCAATATTTAAAACGAATTTGACTTGCAAAGACTAAGTCAATGACAAAGTGTGTCATGACAGGAACGAATAAATTCCCTGTCCACTCGTATAAAAGTCCTAAAAAAATACTAATAGAAACCACAAGGATAAACAAGAGTATTTTTGACAAGTAGCGAAAGTGAAGAAGTGCAAACACAATGCTTGCGATCTCCAGTCCAAATTGCTGCTGAACGATCCCCCGAAATAAAATTTCTTCTGAAAAGGCAATGAGCAGCGTTAACCAAACAATATGCGGGATGCTGCGGTTTTTGAACATTTTTTCATTTAATCCGCCATCATCATACATATGAGCCGGAAACACCTTCATGACAATAGCGTCGACAATAATCACAAGCAAAGCGCCGCCAATTCCGTAAGTCAGGATACGCATATCTCGGATCTGCCATAGGGCTGTAAAATCAGTCCAATGATCAAACATAAACATCCCTAGTAAAAAAGAGACAATCAGCATGAGCAGCTGTGTAAAATACAACTGTTCTACTACTTGTCGATCGGTTAATTTTTCAATAATACGGCGATGTTGTTCAATCAATGCTGCGCCTCTTTTGTCAGGTGAAACAGACGATCCAGCTCGGTCTTCCAGTGTTTCATTTCATTCAGCTCCAATGGTTGATCTTTTTTTTCGTAATCAGACAGGTCAAGTCCGCATGAAGAGCAGCAGTTCCCAAAGGAAGCGTCCTCCGTTAGATCAAGCTGCTCATCAAAGTATGATAACAAAGATTGCCTAAAGCAGCGATGGCCAGTGATATGCTCTTTAAACTGCCACACTTTTTTTAGCTTTTCTGTTTGTCTATCCTGCAGCTTTTCTTTCAGCTTCTTCATGAGTAAACGGGGCTGTTCAGTTTGGTACATCGTGTAATAATGCGAGAGCATTCGCGCGCGCGTCTCCTGAAGCCCTGCTTCCATCAATTGTTCACGTAATTTCTTTTCATCATTGATCGGCATTTGTGATACTCGAGCTAAGAAAAAATCAATTTCTGGATCATCAAAACCTTCTGCTTGAATCAAATGACTTTGAATATCCGCATCCTCTTCTGTATATAAAAGAACGCTCACACTATTTTTCCCGTCCCGTCCAGCTCTTCCAATTTCCTGCATAAATGCTTCAATTGACTGAGGCGGACTCATATGAATCACAAAGCGTATATTTGCTTTATCAATTCCCATTCCAAAAGCACTTGTACAGCAAATGAGATCAATTTGACCACTGATAAATTGCTGCTGGATCAGCATGCGGTCTCCTGACTCCATTCCGCCATGATAAAACTCTACACGTTGATGCGTTTTTTGTTTCACCAAACGTGAGATATCTTCTGTCATTTGCCGGGTCGGACAATAAATCAGCCCAGGCCCTTGAAGGGTTTCCACAAACTCAAGTGCTCGTTTCTCTTTTGCTTCTTTCGTTTCATGCGCCTCTTTTAATAGTGCAATATTCGGCCGGTTGACTGAATGAATATGAACATCTGGATGCTCTAGCCGCAACGTTTGCACAGTATCTTTTAAGGTTTGTTTCGTCGCAGTTGCCGTTAGTGCTAAGGCGACAGGATTACCGAGCGCTTCCCTCCATTCCCCAAGCTTGGAATATTCCGGGCGGAAATCATGTCCCCATTCCGATATACAGTGAGCTTCATCTACAACGAATAGACCCACATGCATCGCTTTGAGCTGCTCTACCAATACCTCTGACATAAGCGCCTCAGGTGCGACAAATAAAAATTTATATGATGGCAAATGCCGAATAATATGTCTTCTTTCCTGAAAGGACAGTGTACTGTTAAGCGCAGCCACTCGCTTTTCACCGCGCATTTTCATGCGTTCTACTTGATCTTCCATGAGTGATAAAAGAGGTGAAATGATCAGCACTAACCCGTCTGTCAAATAGCCCGGAATTTGATAACAAAGTGACTTCCCGCCACCAGTAGGAAGCATGGCAACCGTATCTTTTTGTTGAAGTACACTTCGAATAATGTCCTCCTGACCTGTTTTGAAGGCATCATAACCAAAGTATCGCATCAGCGTCTGATGAAGCTTATCCACTTGCTTTCACCATCCTTGTCAATGCCAATCGTATTTGAAAATAAGTAAATGAATGCTCGAGACTTTCTTTGATCAGCTTCATCTTGTTGGTTTGGAGCTGACCGGCTACCTCATGTATCGCCTGTTGAGCTTCACTACTGACATATGGTTCGATCGAGAAGCTCGGCTCATGTATCGAGAGCTCTACAATATGATCTTCAATTGTCGCTTTTTTTAATGAACGAATATGAGCAATTTGATCAATACTGAACCCTTTTTGTACAAGCTCAAGCGTTTTATGGGTAGAGGTGGTCAGCACACGTTTGAATTGAAGATCATCTATCATTCGCTGGATGATCGGTGCCTCACCTTTTTGCGCACATTGAATAAAATAATGGAGCACATTCCAAAAAAGCAAGTAAACATACCATACATCTTCTTTCATCCATTCCGCCATTTGCTGGTACGTCCGTCCGATTCTTTCATTGGAAGTCAATGAATAAACAAAAAGCAGTGCCTCTTGATCAGTTAAATGAGCAAGAAGTGTTTCAAGCTCATGATGGATATCTTCAGAAAGCTTTTTCTTCTGGTGATATTGCGAGAAGAAGGATTTTGTCCAGTTTTGAACCGATATATCTCTTTGAATCGGCACATAGTGTTGTGACCCCGCTGCATGATGTGAAAGGACCTGCACAAGTAAAGACAGTCTCATCCATAACACCTTTGCTTTATCATGATACTTGGCACCATTAAAATAAACTGGCATCGGTTTTTCAGTGAAACACTGCCTGAGCATACTTATTCCTGCATCTGTGGCGATGAATGTATCCCCTGTCTTTCTGATGAAGTGCTGCTCTTTTAGCCTTTGTACAGAGCGGTTCAACTGATCCCTCGTAAAAGCTGGATAGCAGCCGAAGTAGCTAGAAAGCTGAAACAAACTTGCATCCTGTATCGTTTGTGATGATTTTTTTCCTTTAAAAAGATGGTAGACAGCACTAATGGAGCGTTCGCCGTTCAATTTATGTACGCTGTCCATCAACATGACATCCAAGTAATGAATCGTCATTGACCAAAGCACCTGTCTTCCTGACAAAATTCGAATATTTTCTCCCTTTATTTTAACAGATTTCATTGAAGAAGAAATGTTTAAACTCAATTAATGGGGGAAAGTTATGAACAAACCCTTATGTGATAAGCATTCTCAATCACTTTACAGTTGAAATGTGAATTTAAAATCATTACAATAAGGTTTGAGGAAATTGGTTTTTTATCGGTGAAACTAAAAAGGTTAAACCATTTGTTCCATCGAACAATCTGGGAGGTATTTTTTTAACATGGCAAAATATACAATTGTAGACAAAGACACATGTATTGCTTGCGGCGCATGCGGTGCAGCTGCTCCAGACATTTATGATTATGATGATGAAGGCATTGCATTTGTCACGCTTGATGACAATCAGGGGACTGTAGAAGTTCCAGAAGTACTTGAAGAAGATATGCTTGATGCATTTGAAGGTTGCCCAACTGACTCAATTAAAGTTGCGGACGAAACTTTCGATGGTGATCCACTTAAGCATGAATAGGATAAAAGCCCCTTTAAAAGGGGCTTTTTTTATATTAACTATTTTGAAGTCGACGTTTATTTTCAAACCATGGACGCATTTTGACAAAAATGAAACTAAAGACGATGGTGATGATGATTCCTTTAATAAAGTTAAAAGGTAAGATTCCTGCTGTAATGGTTGTTTTAAGCGCATGATCTGATAGTTCAGGTGCGTTTAAAAACCATGTGTACGCTGGAAGGAACAAGAAGTAATTTAAAATGCTCATCATGACGGTCATAAGCACTGTACCGATGACCATTGACCACGCCATTCCTCTTGCTGATTTGATTTTTTTAAACATAAAAGCGACTGGCAAAATGAATAATGTGCCTGCAATGAAATTGGCTACTTGCCCAACAGGAACACCGGACATACTGCCCTGAATGAGGTAATGTAGTACATTTTTTAAAGCCTCAACGGCAATCCCTGCACCTGGCCCATAAATCAAAATCGCAATAATCGCAGGAATATCGCTAAAATCAATTTTTAAATACGCTGGAAGTCCCGGAAAAGGGAAATCTAATAAAATTAATACAAACGAAATACTGCTAAGCATACTGGTAACAACTAAACGTTTTACTTTACTTTGATTCAATATTCTCTCTCCTTTTCGATCAAATCTTTCGAAAAGAGGATTGTTCAATTTTAGCCACAAAAAAACCGCTCTGAATACATACACAGGAGCGGGAAATTTAGGCTACACAAATAAACGTATAAACAGACATGTTTTCAACGTTTACGAACCTCCATCTTCTCCCATCCAGACTATACTGTCGGCTTCGGAATCACACCGAATCCTGCCAAAAAAGGCTCGCGGGCTTAGAGACTATGCCTCATCACCGCCGGTAGGGAATTACACCCTGCCCCGAAGATTGATCATTATTCAATTCGACATCATTATATATGATATATGAGCATTTGTACAGATAAAAATCCTGAGCAAATTCATCAGTTTTAAGAAATCGTAAAAAACCTAAAATTTATAATGACAAATGCGTAAAAATTGGGTATCTTTTGTTTAAAGGTGTCCATTCTTGATCAATACACTAAAAAATGTTCGTGTTTTCTTTTTCGCTTTACTGCTTTAATTTGATTGACACAGTGAAAAGGAATATGGTAAATTATCAGATATTTATGACGTTTATTTTAGGAGGAAATCTTACGATGTTTCGAGTATTAGTCTCAGATAAGATGAGCAATGATGGTCTTTTACCACTATTAGAATCAGATTTTGTTGAAATTGTTCAAAAAAATGTAACAGAAGCAGAAGATGAATTACACACGTTTGATGCCTTACTTGTCAGAAGTGCCACAAAAGTGACAAAAGAACTTTATGAAAAAATGACTTCATTAAAAATTGTTGGCCGTGCTGGTGTGGGAGTCGACAACATTGACATTGATGAAGCAACAAAACACGGTGTGATTGTCATCAATGCACCAAATGGGAATACGATTTCAACGGCAGAGCATACGTTTGCGATGATCTCATCTCTCATGCGTCATATTCCTCAAGCGAATATTTCTGTGAAATCAAAAGAATGGAACAGAGGCGCATATGTCGGTGCTGAGCTTTACGGAAAATCTCTTGGGATTGTTGGCTTAGGCAGAATTGGAAGTGAAATCGCCCAGCGTGCAAGAGCATTTGGCATGACCGTCAACGTATTTGACCCTTTCCTTACAAAAGAACGTGCCGAAAAAATTGGTGTCAATGCAAAATCACTTGATGAAGTGCTTGAAGTATCAGATATTATTACGGTACATACACCTTTAACAAAAGAAACTAGAGGACTTCTCAATAAAGAAACAATCGCAAAAACGAAAAAAGGTGTTCGTCTAGTGAACTGTGCACGCGGCGGCATCATTGACGAACGAGACCTTCTTGAAGCACTTGAAAATGGTCATGTCGCAGGGGCTGCTCTCGATGTATTTGAAGTAGAACCACCTACTGAGAATCCACTTGTGGATCATCCAAACGTCATTGCCACTCCGCATCTTGGTGCATCTACAAAAGAAGCACAATTAAATGTGGCGGCACAAGTCTCTGAAGAAGTTCTTCAATTTGCAAAAGGACTCCCGGTCATGTCATCTATTAATCTACCAGCGATGACAAAAGACGAGTTCAAAAAAATCCAGCCTTATCATCAATTTGCAGGAAAACTTGGACGTCTTGTTTCTCAATCGATGAGAGAACCTGTAAAAGAAGTCAGCATTTCATATGAAGGATCTATCGCAAAACTCGAAACATCATTTATTACAAAAAGTCTGCTTTCTGGCTTTTTGAAAGAGCGTGTCGATTCGACTGTAAATGAAGTCAATGCTGGTATGGTGGCAAAAGAACGTGGCATTAGCTTTAGCGAGAAAATTTCTTCAAGCGAATCTGGCTATGAGAACAGCATTTCCATTGAAGTCAAAGGTGACCTTTCCACCTTTACATTAAAAGCAACGTATATCCCGCATCTAGGTGAGCGTGTCGTTTCTATTAATGGTTTCAATATTGACTTTTACCCAGATGGGCACCTTGTCTATATTCAGCATACTGACGCACCTGGTGTCATCGGTCAAGTTGGAAAAATTTTAGGCGACCACGATGTGAACATTGCGACAATGCAAGTAGGCCGTAAAGAAAAAGGCGGCGAAGCCATCATGATGCTTTCTTTTGATAAGCACCTTGAAGATGAAATTGTCCAAACGTTAACTAAAGTGAGCGATATTCTTTCTGTACGTCTGATTGACCTATAAAAAAATGGTAAACCTCATGCAAAAGCATGAGGTTTATTTTGTTGAAACGATTAAACGTTCACCTGTACGTATGAGATGCGTTGTCAGTGCATTGATTTTCTTCAATTGATCAACGGTCATTTGATGTGCTTTAGCAATAGACCAGAGCGTGTCCCCTCGTTGTATGACATATGTATGTTTCTCATATCCATCTACATGGAGGGCTGGCTCTTGGAAACGATCTCTTGCAATGATTGTGAGCGGATCTACTGCATCTTCTTTACTAACTGACCAATTACCCCTGTGCACCTCAAAATGCAAATGAGTGCCCCTAGAGGCGCCTGTGTTGCCTATGATGCCGATCGGCTGCCCTGTTTGTACATGGTCACCATTCTTTACAAAACGCGCATTTAAATGCGCATAGACGGTTTCATATCCATTTGGATGCCGAATAAATACAACTTCACCATATGTAGCAGATACATAGGAACGAGTAACCACACCTTCGCTAGCAGCAAAAATGGATTCTCCTTCTGGTGCAGCAATGTCTAACCCCTTATGCGAACCACCTCTTGTCCCAAACAAATCAGTGACTTCACCTTTGATTGGTTCCACCCACTCGGTTGTTTTCTCTGCATGGGCAAACGGTGATAAGGTCAAGAACAAGAAACAGCTAGCACATATGTAGCAATACCTTTTCATCAGTGACTTCCCTTCTTTGAAGTTCTTTTCATGACAGCTTAGTATACCTCAAGGAAGCCCTTTTCTATACATGAAAAAAGAACGCAATAAGTTGCGTCCTCAGATTGTTGACAAAGGGCTAAAATGAACTTGATTTTAGCCCTTTGTCTTCGTTTCAGCGTGATAGAAAACCTTTGCAGTCTAGGAAGGACGAGCACCGGAGCAGAGTGAATTTGACATTCGTGAGCACCGGAGCGCAGGACTGACAAAGAATGCGAGGGTTTGTCTACACGCTGAGAACGCAATAAGTTGCGTCCTTTAGCGTTCTTTGATAACAACTGGGTTTGGCAGTGCCGGTACCTCTAGCGGTTCTTTTAATTCATATGGGCCTACTTGATCTGTTCCTGCATTTTGTATCGTGACATCTGTAAAACCGAAATCTTTCGCTGTGAGCAGCAGTCCTTCAATAAGTAAAATATGATCAATTGAGTCCGTTAATTGTGCTGATGCTCCAAACGTGATGGTTGCATGTTTTCCTTTTGTTGTCACCTTTTGAACAGGCTCTTCTTTAATGAGTGGATCGAGTCCTGCATCATTCGCCCGCTTCATCGCCTCTACTGCATCTTTATAAGAAGGATAATCATCTTTTGAGGGCACCAAAAATGTCCCGCTCTTATTTTCTAAAACGTAGTAAGCGTGCTTTGTTTGTTTATTAATTGAAATGGTACCAAGACGGCCATTCGTCCCTAATTGAAGGTGCGAGCCATTGACAGACTTGACCTGTACTTGTTTATATTGGCTCCATTTTAACGTTTCTTTGACCATGTCTTTAAAACGATTGGCTTCTTTTAATGTATCAAGAGACAAATCATTTTTCAGCTGAAAAATCAGTGTATCCCCTTTTTCACTCACATCCACCATATCCATATAAGCTTGAAGAGGTTTTGTCATTTCAGGCAGCTCCAGTTTTTCGTATGTATCAAGAAGCGCCTGCACATCATCATGCTTATTTTCTTTTTGAATACTGATTGGGACAACTTGAGAAGTCGATTCATCTATGTATGAAATCGTCATATACTTTTCTTTGTCAGATGCGTAAGCAACATGTGAAGGAACATTTGTGTTTTTTACCGCCTCTAATGTAGCATTCACCTGTCCTTTTTCAGCACTCGAGTCCATTTTCACTTTCTTTATATCTTGAGCAGCCGGCTGAAATAAATGAGGAGAAATCAAAAACGCCATAAATAAGACCACAACGGTTGCGACCGCTGGACCGATCCATCTGGCACTTTTCTTTTTCTTCCCGCTTGCCATCAGCATTTGCTGGTAAATCTGCTTAGATGAACGGTTGTCCTCCACCTTTGGAAGCTGACTGAGTAATACTTTAATTCGTTCTTCGCTCCAATTGGACCTGTTCGTTTTCATTCACTAGCTCCTCCTTCAAAAGCTCCATATGTTTTCGGAGCACTTTCAGGCCTCGGTGCTGCGTTGTTTTGACTTTGCTTTCCGAGAACTTTAGCGCCTTGGCCGTCTCCATAATTGAGTAGCCTTGGATAAACCTTAAAATGATGACGGCTCGTTGATCAATGGTGCAATGATCAAGTGCGGCATAAATTTCTTTGATATTTTCATCCTGTACAGCCAATTCATCTGGGAGCAGGTCTGGATCTTTTACATCCTGTTTATCCCAATCAAACGTGCCAAGCACCCGTTGTCTGATGGTTTGCTGTTTGCGAAACCAGTCAATTGCCACATGCCTTGCAATTGAAAACAGCCATGTTTTCTCGCTGCTTCTTCCTTCAAAAGTTTTATATGAGTGAAGTACCCGAATGTAAACCTCCTGCACGAGATCCTCTGCCTGATTTTTATCTTTTACCATATAAAATAAAAATTGGTACAAATCTTGATGGTACGAATCATATATTTTTTGAAAGGTTTCATGCATAGGAAACCCCTCCGTTCACTTATTTTTGTCGAGTGACTCTCACAAAACGTTACATTACAACTTTATGACAAATATATTACAAGATCGACAATTTGGAAAGGGCTTTTTGTTTAACTTCTCCTTAAAAATATGAAAATAGAAAAAACACTTCATTTTCTTTCGAAAAGAAGTGTTTCTCATGTAACAAGATTCTTCGTCAAGATTAGACGAGTTCCTGCTTTTTTTTCGGAATATAGAAAGTGAAGTGAGTACCTGTTCCAGCCTTACTATGTGCATGAATGGAGCCTTGATGCGCTTCTACGATGTTCTTCACAATCGCAAGGCCCAGCCCCGTACCGGAACGTCCTCTTGTTCTTGCTTTATCTGCTTTATAGAACCGTTCAAAAATAAACGGGAGATCCTCTTCAGGAATGCCGCTTCCCGAATCTTTCACATCCATCTTGAGCCCATTTTCCACCGATTGAACTGAGAAGTGAACTTCTCCGCCTTCTGGTGTATGACGAATGGCATTATCGATGAGATTTGTAAAAACCTGTTCTATTTTATCTGGATCAAATACAAAATACGGTTCTTCTACTTGAATTTCATACGTCAGGTTGATTTGTTTTTCTTTCGCAATTCCAAGGAATTTACGGTAAATTTTTTCAGTCAGCTCTTCTGTATCAGTTGATTCAAGATTCAGTGTAATATGACCAGCTTCCATACGTGCGAGATCGAGAAGATCATTCACAAGACGCCCCATTCGAAGTGATTCATCATAGATAATTTGGGCAATCTCTTTCTTTTCCTCTTCAGATCCGGCAATGTCATCGACAATCGCTTCACTATAGCCCTGGAGCATAGCAATAGGTGTGCGGAGTTCATGACTAACATTTGCAATGAAGTCTTTTCTTAGCTTATCCAGTCTTCTCTCTTCTGTCATATCGCGAAGTACCGCTACCGCTCCTCTGACATCTTGCTGATTATAAAGCGGAGACATGAGAAGAACCCAAGTACGCCCTTGCAGCGTGACTTCGATCATTTGCTCTTTTTCCGTACTGACGGCAGTATGAAACAATTCACGCGCTTCTGGCGGCAGTTCATCCCCATCTTTGATCTTCATATTTTGCTCGTAATACCAAGCCTGCAAGAATCTTTCTGCAGGAGGATTTGTCATGAGGATCGTTCCATCAATATTGATCGTGATGACACCGTCTGCCATACTGCTCAGAATGTTGGACAAATGTTCTTTTTCTTGATTTAAAGCGGTTATATGAAATTTAAGCTGCTTACCCATTTGATTAAAGGCGATCGCCAGTTCCCCAATTTCATCTTGCGTTAAAATAGGAATCTTTGTATCAAATTTCCCTTTCGCCAAATCTTGTGCTCCCTCTCTCATCTTTCTGAGAGGGTAGGTGACACGAGTGGATAAGAAGAAAGCGAAAATTGTCGTCAGCACAATCGCAATTCCGGCTGCGAGGAAGATATAACGCGTCGTATGTTTTGTTGTCTGCTCTACAGCAAGGAGGGATTGAGAAAGAAAGACCATCCCTTTCTTTCCGTTCGCCTCGTAAGGAACACCTACTACAATGCGTTCATCCTTCTGATTGCCTGTATCAGATTCAGCTCGTTTACTGATTTTTTTTCGTTCTGTCAGTGCTTTGTTCAAATCTTTGTCTGCTTCAATTTGTTCTTTTGTGATCGCAGGAAGCTTCCCGCCTTTTTCAGACGAATACCATTCTAGTCCATCCTCTTGAACAATCGCGATACTTGTCAATTTATCAGCTAGTTCTGATGTAATCGACCTTGCAAGCGATTGATCCTCATGGCTTTCTAAAATGACTGCTACTTTGTTGGCCATTTGTGTTAAATCAGACTTTGCTTCTTCCACATGGTAATTCTCAATGAACTCTAAAAGAAGCACAGTTAAAATCGATAAAACAATGAGCACGAGGAAAAGAATGGTTAACCATAGCTTTCCTACGACACTTTTCCACAGCTTCATTCAGTGCCGACCTCAAATTTGTACCCGACACCCCATACTGTCACGATTTTTTTCGCTGCTTCAGGTGACACTTTATTTAGTTTTTCGCGAAGCCTTTTGACGTGGGTATCCACTGTTCTCAGATCCCCAAAGAATTCATACTGCCACACTTCTTTGAGAAGCTTTTCCCTGTCATAGACCTTATCCGGCGTTTTTGCCAAGAAGTACAAAAGTTCGTATTCCTTCGGCGTGAGGCTGACTTCTTTTCCATCTGCTGTGACCCGGTGTGCATCATGATCAATGGATAGATGAGAAAACACAAGAACATCTTTTGTGGTTGTTCCAGTATTGAGATATGACGTTTGAGACGATCTTCTTAACAGTGCTTTCACACGAAGAACCACTTCACGCGGACTGAAAGGTTTGACGATATAATCATCCGTTCCTGCCTCAAAACCTTGCACACGGTTGGCTTCCTCACCTTTTGCTGTCAGCATAATAATTGGTGTGGCTTTTTTATCTCGAATTTGATTACACACTTCGATCCCATCTGTCCCAGGCATCATTAAATCAAGCAAAATGAGGTCATAATCGGTTTGAAGTCCTTTTTGAATGGCCTCATCCCCATTTTCCGCTTCATCAATTTCATAATTTTCCCGTTCTAAATACATTTTTAAAAGGCGGCGAATTCTTGCCTCATCATCGACGACTAATATTTTCGTTTGAGTTGTGTGTTCCATTAGACAATCCTCCTGCTTTCTCCGTTGTTACATACATTTTAACAAAAAGCCGAATCGAATCATAAAAGTTGGCCTTTTTCATGCGATTACGCGTAAGAATGAAGCCCCGCAATCACTAGGTTGACAAAGATGAGGTTAAACATAATGATCGCAAATCCGATTACAGCAAGCCAAGCGGACTTTTCACCATGCCAGCCTCGTGATAACCGAAGGTGGAGATAGGCGGCGTAAAATAAAAATGTAATTAAAGCCCATACTTCCTTCGGGTCCCATCCCCAGAATCTCGTCCATGCAATTTGTGCCCAGATCATCGCAAAAATAAGACCGCCTAACGCAAATACAGGGAATCCTATGGAAACAGCCCTGTACCCAATTTCATCGACTAAATCGAGATTCACTTGTCTTACGAGCGGCTGAAGCAGCGCACTTAGACGTTTGCGAATGATCAATCTCAGCAATCCATAAATAATCAGCCCAACGCCAAATGACCACAGCACTGTATTCACCTTTCTACCTGAAAAAACAGGCGGCAGATCAACCACAGGCTCTAAACGATCTTTTGTGATAAGCTCTCCTTTATGAGGTCCTACTAAGGCAGGCAGCTCATAGACCATGACGCTCTCTTCTTTATTTTTATCTACCCAATTAAATTTCGCTTCATACCCTGTCATTCTAAAGATGGACGTGACAGCGATAAATGCAAGGGTGACCACAATCATAAACATGACCAGCTCTAAGCCAAAGGTTTTCTTCCCCGGTTTTGTTTGATCGACATGCTTCAAAAGAAAAATCACACCTGCCACAAAACTGATCGCCAAAATGGCTTGACCAAGCGCTGCTGTCGTGACGTGAATATATAGCCAATTACTTTGAAGCGAAGGAATCAGCGGTGAAATATCCGATGGAAACATGCTTGCATAAGCAATGATTAATAAAGCGATTGGAAGTGTGAATAAACCTAGCACAGACACTTGATAGACAAAATATAAAATAATAAATGCGAGCACCAGCATCATTCCAAAGGCTGTGGTGAATTCAAACAGATTACTGACTGGTGCGTGACCAGACGCGATCCACCTTGAAATAAAATAGCCAAATTGACTCAAAAAACCAATGATGGTGAGCGTTATGCCGATAAGTGCCGCCTTATTTTTGCGCGGACCCTCTTCTTTCTTTTTTCCTTTAATGGCCCCTCCAAAAAAAGGAACTGCCGCTAAATAAAATAGAAAAGCTGCAAATAACAGGTTTTCACTGACTGCCGCCATCTAACCCTTCCCCCTTGCTTTTGCTGATACTTGTTGTATCAGGCAGTTCTTTTTGATCCACTGGCTGTTTGATGCCACTGTCGTGCAGTAACACCTTAAGATCAGACTTTAAGCCGAACCAGTTTTTGTTTGTATGTCCTGCCACAAATACTTTTCCATCCTTTGCCGATAGCCAGATTCTTCTATGCTGCCAGTACATCCCTTGTACGACACCAATCATAAAGATCATTCCGCCAACAATAAGTACCCAGAGTGTTAAGTCTTTTCGAACCGTTAAACCTGTCACGTTTTTTGTTTCAACCCGGTCAAATTTCATTTTATAAAGATTGTTATCAGAACCCTCTACTGTCTCTTGAATTGCGACAAAGCTTTTTTCACCTTTTGGTTTTTCAGGAGAGATCATTTCAAATACGAACGCAGGATTATTCGGATTCCTCGTTTTCGTACTAGGTGTGCCATCTTCGTCAAAATAAAAATCAGGCAAATAACTCATCACCTTGACTTTGTAACCGCTACCAAGATCATATTCTGACTTAGGCTCCAGCAGATTAATCTTCACTGTTCCGAAAGATTTCTCAGTATCTTTTCGAATCAGCTGAAAGACCATTTGATCGAGTTCATTTTGTTTAAAATCCACTTGATATAATGAGAAATTGTCAAACTTAAGCGGTTCATTCACTTTAATATCGTGTTCTGTTACCTGCTTCAGCTTGGGCTTTTCACCAAAAACAACTTCCCCTTCACGTTTGTATAAAACGGCATCGGTTTTATAACTTTTGACGACTTGACCATCGCCAGCCTTTTCAATCGCATTTTCAAAGACTTCTTTTTCTTTTTCAGATTCATAGCGATCAATTGAAAACGCATTATTCTTTAAGAAGTATTGGCCTCCCGTCCCTGGGATTGGTGCCGTTTCGCCTTCTCTTACCCATAATGTTTCATCCACGTACATTCCTGGGACAAACCGGAGCATGGATCCAATGAGAAATATAATTAATCCAATATGATTGACGTAAGGTCCCCAGCGGGAAAAGCGGCCTTTTTCAGCTAAAATATGTCCATCTTCTTCTCTTACGCGGTAACGCTTTTGTTTCATTTTACTAACGATGCCTTCATATGTATGTTGATCTAATGTTTGATTTGTTTCGCTGAAAAGACGCTGCCTTCTCATAAAACCTTCTTTTTTGACAACCCCTTGATTTTTGAGTGCGCGATAAAGTGGAATCACTCGATCAAGGCTGCAAATCACAAGGGAAATTCCGATAGATGCGACAAGGGCTAAAAACCACCAAGAATTATAAAGATCATGGAATCCAAGGATGTAATATAACTTGCCAAACGACCCATACTGCTCCTCATAATAAGTGGAAGCTGATGCACCTGGCGGAATAAACCGCTCCTGCGGAAAAATAGTTCCTAGCGAAGAAGCTAACAGTGTGATGACAATGAGCCACACACCCACTTTTACGGAAGAAAAAAAGTTCCATACTTTATCAACAATCGTTTTGTTGTATGTTTGCGAGCGTCTTGCACTGCCGTCATATCTCATATCAAGCAGCTTTGATGAATTTTTCTCTTTTGCTGCAATGGGATTCCCGCATGATTCACATAGAACAGTACCGATTGGATTAATATGTCCACACTCGCACTTTACCTCTTTCATTCTATGACCCCTTTGGTTTAATCAAATTCATATATTCATAGACATTACGTTCTGTCATCGTTCCCTTTATGACTTTGATTACTTTGCCTTCAGGATTAATTAAAAATGTGGTTGGCAGCGGCGTAATATCATATGCCTCTGTCACTTGACGATCTTTGTCCATGGCAACAGGAAAATTCACGCCATAAGCATCCATAAAGTTCTTCACAGCAATATTGGATTCCCCCACATTCACGGCAACAATTTCGACACCGCGATCCTTGAACACTTCATACTGATTTGCCATATAAGGGAATTCCTGCTTACATGGACCGCACCATGTACCCCAAAAATTGAGAAAGACGCCTTTGCCTTTTAAGTCCTTTAATTCAATCCGTTCCCCATCTACCGATTGAAGGACAAAGTTAGGCGCAATAGATCCTTCTTTGACTTGATCCTGTTTGGCAAATACTGAGTTATACATCGTATAACATAGTGCAGCAAGCATCACGAGGAGAATGCCCGTCCGTATGAAAAATCGTCTTTTCTTCATCTGAAGTACCCCTTCCCCATAGACATTCAGGTAAATTATAGCATTCTCCTTCTTTTGATGCTTCTTCATTTTTTGAAGTTTATGTGAAAATTAAAAAGCGCTTTTCCCATGATCCGCAATCGCTCTTAGGCGTTTTACTTCATGCGGCGTCAATTCTCTGCGATCTCCTGGTCTCATGCCTTCAATATGAAGGAAAGCATATTGCTCTCTTTTGAGTTTTAAAACGTCGTGGCCGATTGCTTCAAACATGCGGCGAACCTGTCTGTTTCTGCCTTCATGAATGGTTAATTGCACAATACATGTTTGCTTTCGTTTATCAATCGAAAGCATTTTGGCACGGGCAGGTGCTGTTTTTTTATGGTCTAACATGATTCCTTTTTCTAACTTTCTAAGCAATTCTTTTGAAGGGATGCCTTTTAGTTTCGCTGCATACGTTTTATCAATTTGATATTTCGGATGCATGAGCTTATGGGCAAATTCGCCATCATTTGTAATCAAAATTAAACCGCTCGTATCATAATCCAACCGGCCGATTGGATACAGACGCTGCGGAACATCATCAAAGAAGTCTGTCACGACTTTGCGTCCTTTATCATCCTCGGCAGCTGAAATGACGCCGCGCGGTTTATAAAGCATAAAGTAAACCGGTTCTTCTCTTTCAAGCTTTAAGCCATTGACTTCAATTTTATCTGAAGAGCCCACCTTTACTCCGAGCTCTGTCACTGTTTCACCATTAACGGTAACTCGTCCTTCTTTAATTAATTCTTCAGCCTTTCGTCTAGAAGCGACGCCGGCATGGGCAATTACTTTCTGTAAACGTTCCATTTGTCTTTCACCTCATGTACTATCTTACTTGCTTGGCTTGAAACAAACAAGCATTCGTGGAAAAATAAGCGTTTCATCTGTCTAATTTCAACAAAAAAGCTGTTTTCCATCCACGAAATAAAAAAAGCACCTGTTTAGGCGCCGCTAAATAACAAACTGACGATAATAATCGATGCAATGATCCCAATCAGGTCTGCAAGCAGCCCCACTTTCAGTGCATCTCCCATTTTTTTAATACCAACTGCTCCAAAATAGACGGTTAAAATATAAAGGGTCGTATCAGTTGACCCTTGCATAACGGCGGCAAGCTTGCCGATAAAAGAATCTGGACCATAAGTCGCGATTAAGTCTGATGTCATACCAAGCGCCGCTGTTCCTGATATAGGGCGTATCAAAGCAAGCGGAACCACTTCTGTAGGAACACCAATCGCTGTAAACACAGGTTTCAATAATTCCATGACAAAATCAAGGGCACCTGATGCTCGGAAAATCGTAATGGCGACAAGCATACCGACTAAATACGGAATGATTGAAAAGGCAATTTGAATGCCTTCTTTCCCGCCTTCTACAAATGTTTCGTACGTCGGTACTTTTTTAATCGTCCCTGCAATCAATATTCCTGCGATGATCAGTGGAATCAAAGCAAGTGACAGCCAGTTAATAAATGCCACAAGATCACCCCCGTCTGCTTCTGCGATAGTGGAAATAGCGATCAATCATAATCGCACCGATACCTGAAATAAGTGTCGCCAAAATGGTTGGACCTACAATATCTGTTGGCTGATCTGCGCCATAGGTCATACGAATGGCAATGACAGTCGTTGGCACAAGTGTGATAGAAGATGTATTGACTGCTAAAAAAGTGATCATAGACCGGCTCGCCTCATTTTTTCCGCCATTTAATGCTTTCATCTGCTCCATCGCCTTAATCCCAAGTGGAGTGGCGGCATTGCCAAGGCCAAAGAAATTTGCCATGAGATTGGACAGAATATACCCCATCGCTGGATGATTCGCAGGAATCTCAGGAAATAGTTTTGAGATAAAGGGCCGGCATAATTTACTAAAGAAATGTAACAACCCCGCTTCTTCTGCGATCTTCATCAATCCCAGCCAGAATACAAGAACACTAATCAACCCAATTGAAATGGTGACCGCTTCTTTTGATCCTTTAAAAACAGCTTCGTTCACTTCATGCATCGTTCCGTTAAACATTGCATAGACAAGACCGATGACCGTGAGGAATACCCAGATCAGATTGACCATGAAGATCCGCCTATCGATGTCTGAAAGACAGACTTAAACATTTCTTGAAAGCTTTTTTGAGGCATTCGGTTGCGTTTATTTTCATAAAAAATGGGGACTTGCTCAATCACCTGACCATCCAGTAAGAACGTCATTTTCCCTACTACATCTGGGATCGCTTCTTTGTTTTTCTCCCATTTCTTTTCAGGCGTCAGCATTTCCGTTTCGATTTCCACTAGTTTTTTCTCATCTTCATTTAAAAAATAGTCCACATCCCGCTGAATAAACGCTTTTTTTTCGTAAAAAGTCCCTTTTAACGAAGCGAGCCTGCCTTTTTCAGCAAGCACATACGTTTTATAGTGATCAAATGCATACTCAAACATTGAGATATGATCCTTCCAATCATCCGGTGCATTAATCGTCACAGCAATGAGCGCAGCATCTCCTTTTGCAGCTGTGGAGACAAGCGTGCGTTTTGCAAGTTTTGTATATCCTGTCTTCCCTCCAGTCGAATATTGATATAAACCAGTGAGCAGCTTGTTTTTGTTTTTCCAATAACCTTCGATTGTTTTTGCTTTATAAAAGGTGGTACCGGCAATTTTTTGATATTGCTGATGCTTCATGGCGTATTTCGTTAAGATTGCCATATCATAAGCTGATGAATAATGGTTTTTATGATCATCGAGTCCATGCGGATTTTGAAAATTCGTATTCTCCATGCCTAGTTCAGAGGCCTTTTGGTTCATCATAAAAATAAATCCTTCTAAGCTGCCACCAACATGTTCTGCAATGGCAACAGCTGCATCATTTCCAGAGCGCAGCATGAGCCCGTATGTCAAGTCTTCTAAGCTCACCTTCTGTCCTTCCTTTAAATAAATTGAAGAACCTTCCGCTTGAATCGCACGTTTTGACACTTTGACCATGTCGTTCATTTTTCCTGATTCAATGGCTAATACAGCCGTCATAATTTTTGTGATACTGGCGATTCTTCTTTTTTCGTGCTCGTCCTTTCCAAATAGGACTCTGCCTGACTGTCCATCTATTAAAATGGCGCTTCTCGCACTCACCGATAATGAAATGTCTGCTTGAGCGTGTGAGGAAAAAGGCAGTAAGAGTGTCAATAGAAGAAGGACTGCTGTTCCAATTTTTAAATAGGGCATGTTCATTCACGTCCTTGTCCGTTTTGTACAAGTGTATGCGCGGCTGAAAAAGTTATGATGCCTCGTCCATAAAAAAAAGCAACTCTCATGTGAGAGTTGCCTTGTCTTCTTTATACCATTTTCATTTGCTGATGAGATGTTGTATATTCCAGCTCTTCTCTCATCGTTAAAAACTCTTTTTCTAATGAAGAAAACAAACGTTTGACTTCAGCCGATACTTCATGATGGAAAACAATGCAGCTTTTTCCTGTGTAGGCTGAACGGCTATCTTCATACCATGTATCCTTTTTTGGTGTAAAAAATTCTTCAATACATTGATGATAAATACGATGAAGCGTCTGCTGTGCGGCTTGCTGCGGGAATGTCTGCTGCTGCCCGATTTTCCTACAAACCGCCGCGGCATCCTCGCTATAAACTGCAAGCTTCCGCAATGTACTTAATATGTCACAATAATAGGCTTCCGCTTCCGGGTTTAATCGTTTCAAGCTTGATAAGGTAGCTTCGTTCAGAAAATCATTCATTTCAACTGCAACCTTTGATAAAAAAACGCCTGCTTGATCAACTTGAGCCTTTACATTCATATGTGCCATTTGTTTCGTGTTTACCTTCCCCTCATGGCTTTGTCACCATTTTATCTTTCAAACAAAGGTTTTAGACCTAAAATCTTTGTTATATTTTATCATACATTTTTCCTTATTTTGAACTATTTTATCTCTTCAAATGTTTGATTGAAGTTTTCAAAAAAGAGATCAGCCTCTTCTTGCACCCCATCTGCTTCCACATTCTCTGGAAGTGGCGGCAATTCATCTAAGGCTTTTAAACCAAATTGCTCTAAAAAGGTAGGTGTTGTCCCATAAAGGATCGCTCGTCCCGGTCCATCGGCACGTCCTACTTCACAGAGCAGTGCTTTGGCAACTAAACTATGCAACACTCGTTCTGATTTAACGCCTCTGATCTCCTCGACTTCGCTGCGTGTAATCGGTTGTTTATACGAGACAATGGCGAGCACTTCTAGCGCTGCCTGTGACAAACCTTTCGATGGTGTCTCTACTAATTTTTTTAAATATACGCTGTATTCTTTTTTCGTCAGCAGCATATATGAATCTGCATATTCAATGAGCTCAATTCCTCGTTCTTGTTTTTGATATTCTTCTTTTACGGCAGACATAATATCAAGCAACGCTGCCTCATCAACTTCAAGAACAGACATGAGCTGTTTTCTTGTTAAGCCTTCGTCACCTGCTGCATATAGCAGCGCTTCTAAGATGGCTTTCCAATTCACGATATCAAGCGTCATGAATCGTTTCACTCCCTATGATATAAATATCTTCAAAGTTTCCTTCCTGCTCCAGCATGATTTGATGGCTTTTCATCAATTCGAGAACAGCAAGAAACGTCACGACAAGGTGTTCCTTTTGATCATGTTGAAATAAAGTCATGAAATTGGTCCGCTTTTTTGTTTTTCTTAAATGGTTCATAATCTCATTCATTTTGTCTTCAATCGGGATTTCTTGTCTTGTAATCTTTGATGGTGCTGGTTTTGTTATTTTTTTGCGGTTCAATACCTTCTGGAACGCACCTAACATATCATACACCGTGACGTGTAAGTTTGTGTCCTTCGCTTCTGCTTCTTTTGCAAATTCACTTAAATCACTTGGTGGTTTTGTAAAGGCGTTTTGCCGCTCTTCTTCACGTTCCTTCAGTTCTTGCGCTGCATTTTTATACTTGCGGTATTCAATTAATTTGCCAATCAGCTCATCACGAGGGTCCTCTTCTTCTTCCATCAGGTCTTCATCAAACAGCTCTTCCTCTTGTTTTGGGAGAAGCATTCTGCTTTTAATGCTCAGGAGGGTTGCAGCCATCACCAAATACTCACTTGCAACATCAAGTTCAAGCTCCCTCATCGTGTGGACATATAATAAATACTGCTCCGTAATTTTAGCGACGGGAATATCATAAATATCAATTTCCAAACGGTTAATTAAATGTAAAAGCAAGTCCAAAGGACCCTCAAACGAATCTATTTTCACCTGATATTCCAGCATTCTTTTCTCACCATTTCTACTGTCTTCTAAGTACCGTTTTCATCGGCTAACCTTTAGTATAAGACACCATAAAGCTCTCGTCCAATATAATTTCGACTATGAGGCAGCAGGCAAAAAAAGAAAAACAGTTGATTCGCCCATACCAATGAGGGCATTTATACATAGAATACCATTGTAATCAGAACTGATGAAAAAAGGAGGCCGTAACATTATGGGAGATGGTTATTACTTCGGCGGAGGATTTGCGCTTATTGTTGTGCTGTTCATCTTGCTGATCATCGTTGGCGCGGCTTGGGTTTATTAAAGAAACAGAGCGTCCTTTCATAAAGGGGCGCTCTTTCTTCTTTTCTTTTCGGTATGTTAGACTGATAGTGGAAAAGGAGATGACCGCTGTGTATCCTAAAGCGTACGTGGCTTTTTTACATGAATTTCATACGACAAGAGATTATTTTGAGTGTCATGAAATTCTTGAAGAATTTTGGAAAGAAGATCCTCCTCATCAGCGTAAAAAGTACTGGGTGGGTCTCATTCAGCTTGCTGTTGCTTTGTATCATCAAAGACGAGGGAATGGAAAAGGAGCAAAACGGCTGATTTCAAACAGCCTTCATATATTAGATTCGGACCGGAACATACTAACAGAATTAGGTCTTGATGAAGAGGCATTTCTTTTACTGCTGAGAACACTGAAAAAGAAAATCGATGAAGACATGCCCTACGAAAGTGTGATGCTGCCAATACGAGATGAAACGCTTCTTTCTTTATGCCAAGAGATGGCCCAAAAAGAAGGCTTAACCTTCGGACAGGAGAGCAACTTATCCCATACATTCTTAATTGAAAAACATAGACTGCGTGATCGGACGGACGTATTGCTTGAACGTGAAAAGCAGATGGAACGTAAAAAAAGCAGAGGCATATAACCTCTGCTTCAGCGTGTAGACAAACCCTCGCATTCGGTGTCAGTCCTGCGTGCCGGTGCTCACGAATATCGAATTCGCTCCGCTCCAGTACTCGTCCTTCCTAGACTGCAAAGGTTTTCTATCACGCTGAAAAGAAGACAAAGGGCTAAAATCAAGTTCATTTTAGCCCTTTGTCAACAATCTAAAGCAGAGGCATATAACCTCTGCTTTTACATGTGTGATATTTAGTTTGTTTCACTGTGACACTTATGAAAGAAGCCTTGCGTTAATTCATTTGGAATGAGTGTTTTCGTTTTGAATACTTCTTCCACGGCTAATACCATTTCCTTGCCGATGCCTTGGTCACGATGGGACGGATTGACACTAATATGTTCGATTTGTACTTGGTCGTCTGTTTTCAGCACACCAATCGCACCGACGATATCCTCACCATCTTTCCAAAGGAACAGCTGCCGATCTTCATCCATTTCATACGACTTTATCGTCTGCTGAAGCTGTTTGACGTCTTTCTCACCCGGCATAAAGGACAGGAGTCCCATGGCAATTTTTTCAAAAGACCTCTTGTAACGAATTAACATATATACCCCTCAATATTAAAATTATCCTATTTTCCAGCAAATGTCTTATGAATCACTTGCTCATCACACATTATAAACACTTTTAGGTTGTTTTTAAACTCTTTTTCATCAAATTAACGAAACGTTCGATTTAGGTTGGCCATTTCAATAGCAGCTGCAGCCGATTCACTGCCTTTATTTCCAGCCTTTGTACCGGCTCTTTCAATGGCTTGTTCAATAGATTCTGTTGTCAGTACACCAAAGATAATCGGCACCCCTGTTGAGATGGCACTTTGTGCGATTCCTTTAGCCGCTTCATTACAAACATAATCGTAATGTGATGTTGCCCCGCGAATCACGGTTCCAAGTGTAATGACTGCATCATATTTTTTTGTTTCTGCTAGTTTTTTTGCCATATACGGAATTTCAAAAGCCCCCGGCACCCACACGACATCAATATCGTCACCGTTTGCTCCGTGTCTAAGCAATGTATCTTCTGCTCCGTCTAGCAGTTTGCTTGTAATGAAATCATTAAATCTAGCGACGACGATTCCAAACTTTAATCCTTCTGCTACTACATTCCCTTGTATTGTATTCATATGTTCATCATCCTTTTTTGTGATTTTTATTTTGTTTTCATTGTCGTTGTTTGCTTGTTTATATATGCCTGCAATGCTTCAATCGTCAGCATCTTTAAATCGTGTTCTTTTTGAATTTTTTGCAGTTCGGGTACACGGGCCATGGTTCCATCTGCATTCATAATTTCACATATGACACCCGCTGGCACTGAACCCGCAAGTTTAGCAAGATCAATGGCCGCTTCTGTATGACCTGGTCTTTCTACTACGCCTCCCTCTTTCCCAATAAGAGGGAAAACATGACCTGGGCGGGCAAAATCTTCTGGTTTTGACTCTTTATTTAACATGGCCAAAATGGTCGTTGAGCGCTCAAAAGCACTTATACCAGTTGTTGTTGACGTATGGTCGATGCTTACTGTAAATGCTGTATGATGTGCATCCGTATTTCGCTCGACCATAGGATGCAGATCCAAGTGTTTCGCAATCGAAGCATGAACTGGTGTGCAAATAAGACCTCTTCCATGTAAAGCCATGAAGTTAATGACTTCCGGCGTTGCATGCTCAGCAAGTGCCACAAAGTCTCCTTCATTTTCTCTGTCTTCATCATCTACTACGATAATGATTTCTCCTCGTTTCAGGGCATTTACTGCCTCATCAACTGAATGATACATACAATCGCCTCCTAGAATCCGTGCTCTTTTAAAAATGATGGGGTTAATCGTGATGGCTGCTTTTCGTTTTGCTCTTTTGTTAAAAAGCGATAAATGTATTTACCGATCATGTCACATTCAATATTTACTACATCCCCCATAGATTTAGTCGGGAAAATAGTTCCTTCAAGCGTATGTGGAATGATAGAAACTGTCACGTGAGCATCTCGCAAATCGAAAATAGTCAAGCTGACGCCGTCTATTGCGATCGATCCCTTTTTTGTAAGCATATCTGTGAGGGTCTTGTCCATTTTCAAATCATAGTAAATGGCATTACTCTTCTTTTCTACACGGGTAATCACAGCCGTTCCATCAACATGGCCTGAAACAAAATGACCGCCGAATCGTCCATTTGAGGACATCGCTCGCTCTAAATTCACTTGGCTACCTGGTGCAAGCTGATCAAGTGATGTCGCTTTGACCGTCTCAGGCATCACATCTGCCGCAAACTGTTCTTTTGTGAAGCTTGTGACAGTGAGACAAACGCCATTGATGGCGATACTATCGCCTAGGTGAACATCTTCTAGTACACGACTGCACTTGATGATGATTTCCATGGCATCTGCGGATCTTTTGCTCAATGACTGGACTGTACCCACTTCTTCAATAATCCCCGTAAACATGTGATCCTCCCTTTCTCTTTCTTTTGTATTTCTCACTTTATGAAAAAGCGATGTTTGGGACATGTGATCGATTGAACACCTTCGTCGCTTTTTATGGTCCATACAAGGTAAATGAGGGATCACCTAATAAACACTGCATGCGATGACTATATTGACATACAGAAAGCCCCGGAAAAATTCCGGGGCTGTGGTTTTTTTGCATTAGAAATAAAACTATGATCAACACTTATTTTTTGTTCATACATAGCTTTCGTTATCCTTCTCCCATCCAGACTTTCACTGTCGGCTTCAGCTTCTCACTGAATCAACCGTTAATAAATTAACGGGTCACGGGCTGTAAAGCATTTGCTTTATTACCGTCGGTCGGGATTTTCACCCTGCCCCGAAGGATACAATCGATATTTAGCTGTCCTTAGGGGCTATTATAGCGATCCTTGTTGTCAAATGCAACAATCAAGATTTATTCACCTGTTCATAAAAAAAGCCTCCTTATAGGAAAGGAGACTTGTTAATTGACGACTTTTACTACTTTTATAAGACCGTCTATTCTTTTTTCATTACTAAAGTATGCTTTAATACGATCGCCTTTTTTCAGATCGGCCACATCATCTTCAAATTTCTTTCCATTAAAAATGATTTTCGTGCCATTTTTGGCTTGACCGTAATACTCATCACCATCAATTTTTGTAATGGTATATTCATAGATTGTGTAATCTTTGTCATTATTCGTTAAGCTTTCGCCGATGGCTGTTGGCACATCTTCAATTTTCATACCATTCATGTATAAATAACCTGCGCCTAAACAAAGCAGTAAAACAAATAAGATTGCGATTTTTAATTTGATTTTCCCCATATTTAGAACCTCCATCATCTGCACTTCGCCTATTTGTATGTTCTATTCCTTCTTTTGATGAAATAAAACCAAAAAAGCTGATTTTCATTAATGGTTACTTATATAACGATTCAAATGGACTTTTGGTTCCACCTTTTCATCATTACATATGATACGAATATGCGTTCTTTATTAAGGGGGTCTTTTTTCCTCTTTATCTGTTAGCAGGGTGAATAAGATAGACGAGCTTTTTGATTATATTCTTTTCTCTAGTGCGAATAGATCTTCCTCTAACAATTGAGATCTTTGAACAGCGATATTTCGGCTGTCACGAACCCCTTGATTATAATAGTAGCTTCCAAGATGTTTTGTGATAAATTCTAATATATTGATGGCTGCTAATTCACCAATCTCCTCTTCTCGTTCTTCGGCAAAGTAACGCTGAATAGCAATCATCATCTGATTTTTTTCTTCTTTTGTTAATGGTTTCAAAGTATCTCCTGCTTTCTTTCAGCATGATCACACGCTTTTTAGATTTGCACTTTCACTTATTTTTAGAGCTACATATGGTGACACTCACGAATACGAATGTTTGTTCTCTTATCATATCACAAAAACGTGTCCATCACACCCTAAAAGAAAAAGCGTGTTTTAATCAATTGATCAAAATACGCTTTCTTTATATAGACTATTTATTTCAATATGGATAGTATCGTCGCTACAGAATGATCTACAAATGAACGCTCAGGGCGAGATTTCATGAGAACTGTAAGTCCAATAAAAGAAACAACCAGTGCCTGTGCTAAGGCTTTGGCATTCAGACTGCTTTCGAGCTCACCCGAGCGAATACCTTGTACAATTTTTTCTTCAAAAATGACCGAAAGATACATCTGATGCTCTCTTGTGAGAATTTCAAATTTCTCTTCGTGGGGGGCAAGCTCGACTATTGTATTGATGCAGAAGCACCCTTTACTCGGCCCATGTCCATATTCCTCTTCTACTAATTCAGCAAATAATGTATGAAATGCTTCCTTGTTTATATTGTTCAGACAAGAACGGATTCTACGTATTCGTGGCGTACTGGGTTTTCTGATCTTTGTTGTGTTTGGCACGCTGTGGACTTCACTTGTGCTGCCTCTCAGCACTACGCCATACAATCTGTCACATACGGCGATTGGTGCATTTGGCCTTGCTGGAGTTGCCGGAGCATTAGGTGCCGCTCGAGCTGGAAGCCTTGCTGATCGAGGCTTAGGACAGTTAACAACGTGCATCGCCCTTGTCCTATTACTCTTTTCATGGTGTTTTATTTTTTTCACTGAATATTCCCTCATTTTATTAATCGTTGGTATCGTCATTCTTGACCTATCTGTGCAGGCCGTTCATGTGACCAATCAAAGTATGATTTTCACAGTCCGGCCTGAGGCGAGAAGCCGGCTGACTGCTGCTTATATGATTTTTTATTCCCTCGGCAGTGCGCTCGGTTCTATTGTATCAACTAACATATACGCAAACGCTGGCTGGAATGGGGTATGTCTATTTGGAGCCTCTATCAGCGCCTTAGCCCTTTTATATTGGATGATCACCTACCGCTTCACGGCACAGATCACAGGAACATCAGATTTAAAATAAAAAACACCGCAATTAAGCGGTGTTAATGGATTAAGCATCGACAACTTCGACTTTTTCCATCCCTTGACCTTGTTCCATGTCAAGAACAGCCTCGATACCAGATGTTACTTTACCAAAAACAGTGTGAACACCGTTTAAGTGCGGCTGTGGGTCATGTACGATAAAGAATTGGCTGCCGCCAGTGTCTTTACCAGCGTGTGCCATTGATAATGAACCTCTCTCGTGCTGATGAGGGTTTCCTTCTGTTTCACATTTAATTGTGTAACCAGGTCCTCCAGTTCCATTACCGTTTGGATCGCCGCCTTGGCTTACGAACCCAGGGATCACGCGGTGGAATTTCAATCCATCGTAGAAGCCTTCATTCGCTAATTTTTCAAAGTTTGCTACTGTACCTGGAGCAGCCTCTGGGTAAAGTTCAAACTCAATTTTCTTTCCATTCGTTAATTGTATGTATCCTTTTTTCGCCATTTTTCACATTCTCCTTTCAGGTTAAACAACGCTCATTATAGCACATTTTTGGTCATGTTAAACATCCCCTGCTTACCTAATGTGATTTACCTCTTTTGCCAACATTGATAAAATAAAAGAGCTTGATCCTTTTCTCCTAAGGAAATGATCACAGACTGAGCAAAACACTTCATCATATTGGAGGTTTCAAACATCTTTAAAAGATAATTGAAACGTCAGACTGATTTGTTACGTCTATATGATGGAGTACGATTCAAATCATGTACTCAAAAGATGAGTTTCTCACCATCGAGAAACGCTTTCGACTTGAAGGAGGTCAACATGTTTAAAAAAACAATGCTTGGTATGATGGCAGCGCTCCTTTTACTGATTGGTGCGCCAAAAGTCAGCTTAGCGGATGCAGCTGTCGGCGATGTCATCGTCACACTCGGGCAAGACTTAACACCGGCTGATCGCCAGAAGGTGCTTGACGAGTTGAATCCACCTGAAAATGCGACAAAAATTGAAGTAACCAATAAAGAAGAGCACGAATATTTAGGAAAGTATATCCCTCGCTCTCAAATCGGGACTCGAGCATTATCATCTTCATCTATTACTATTGAAAAATCAGGTACGGGTCTGACTGTGGATACACATAACATTAAGACCATTACAGATGAGATGTATTTAAATGCTTTAATGACCGCAGGCGTGAAAGATGCAAAGGTTGTCGTGACGGCGCCGTTTGAAGTATCTGGCACAGCAGCACTGACAGGTTTATTAAAAGCCTATGAGGTGTCAAGCGACAAAGCCATTCCCGAAGATGTGAAACAGGTGGCTAACGAAGAGCTTGTAACAACATCTAAATTGGGTGACTCTATTGGAAAAGACAATGCTTCTGCTCTGATTGCAAAAATCAAAGATGACATTGCCAAAAATGGAGTTCCTAAAACAACAAAAGAAGTGGAAGAAAAAGTAGATCAAGCCGCTTCTGATTTGAACTTAAATCTGACGCAGGACCAAAAAGATCAACTTGTCTCTCTCTTCGATAAAATGAAAAATATCAATATCGATTGGAAACAAGTCGGATCTCAAATTGATAAAGCAAAAGACAAGATTACAAAATTCATAGAATCAGATGAAGGGAAAAACCTTCTACAGAAAATTTGGGATTTCTTTGTCTCCATTTGGAACGCGATCGTCTCTGTATTTACTGGTGGAAAATAAATGTCATAGAAAAAGCTGCCTGATGATCAGGCAGCTTTTTTTAAGTCGATGATTTCACTTTTGATTGATAAGGTAAATCCAATTTGACAATGTCCTCATATGTCTCACGCTCAACGACAAGCTGCGCTTCCCCATCTTCTACAAATACTACAGCCGGGCGCGGGATACGGTTATAGTTGTTTGACATGCTGTAGCCATAAGCTCCTGTACAAAAGACAGCTAATAAGTCTCCCTGTGATAACTCTGGCAGATCAATATCCCAAATGAGCATATCTCCACTCTCGCAGCATTTCCCTGCAATGGACACAGTTTGATCATGCGTTTGGCTCATTTTATTGGCGCTCGCTGCTTCATATTTCGCTTGATATAAAGCAGGTCGAATGTTATCACTCATTCCGCCGTCAATGGCTACATAATCGCGAATGCCAGGTACATGTTTGGATGAGCCGATCGTATAAAGAGTGGTTCCTGCATCTCCAACAAGTGAACGGCCTGGCTCAATCCAAATTTCAGGCATCTCAAATTCATAGCGGGCTACATTTTCTTTCACCGCTTGAATAATTTTCTCCACATATTCAGTCGCAGGCAGTGGCTCATCCTCTTCTGTATAACGGATGCCAAAACCTCCGCCTAAGTTCAGCACTGTGGAAATAAAGCCAAATGATTCTCTCCATTCATCTAGCTTCAAGAAAATCTTATCTGCCGCAAGGACAAAACCAGCCGTATCAAAAATTTGTGAGCCGATATGACAATGAACACCTAAGAGCTCGATCACTTCTGATTTAAGCACTTGTTTCACCGCTTCGTCTGCTTGTCCATTATGAAGGTCAAAACCGAATTTTGAATCTTCTTGACCTGTTGTAATGTAGTCATGCGTATGTGCTTCGACACCCGGCGTGATGCGGAGTAGTACTTTCACCTGTTTTGACAGCTCTTGACCAAGCTGTTCAATGAGCGTCATTTCATAGAAATTATCAACGACAATACAGCCAATTCCGTGCTCTAGTGCCATCTTTAATTCTTCTCTGCTTTTGTTGTTACCATGGAAATGAATTTTTTCTACTGGAAAACCGGCACAAATGGCTGTGTGCAGCTCCCCGCCTGAAACGACATCAAGTGATAAGCCTTCTTCTTTTGCCAGCTGGAACATGGCAATAGAAGAAAACGCCTTACTCGCATATGCCACCTGAGCTTTTAGTTCTTCTTCAATAAATGCTTTCTGAAAGCTTTTTGCACGCTCCCGTATTAAAGCCACATCATATACATAAAGTGGTGTCCCATACGTTTCAGCTAAAGAAACGGCATCAACACCACCAATTTCTAAATGTCCGAGTTCATTTTGTCTGCAAGTGCCGTGTAAATACAATGTCATTCCCTCTTTCTCCGCCTCGGCTGAAAAAAGACAGCTGCACAAGCTGCCTTTTGCCGTTTCTCAAAGTTAAAAATACAATATCACAATCTTCAGCCACTTTCAACGAGCGTTAAGAATTTGGCGGAATTTTTGATCTGTTCTGAGGGTGAACGATGCTTGGCCTTACTTTTGAGCCAGGTACAGACGTCCGAATGAGCACTTGCCACAAAGCCTTTCCATTAAAAGGAATGAACGGCCACATATAAGGTGTCTGTAAGGAACGAATGGATGTTAAATAAATAAGTAACAGCGTAAAACCGATGATCAGTCCATTCAGCTTAAAGATCGCTACTAGTGCTAATATGATCAGTCGGATGATTTTATTAGCGACACTCAGTTCATAACTTGGAGTGGTGAATGTGCCGATGGCTGCTAGCGAGACGTATAATATGACCTCTGGTGTAAATAAACCGACATCAATTGCAATTTGTCCAATTAAAACGGCTGCAATCAAGCCCATGGCAGTCGACAAGGCGGTCGGCGTATGGATGGCCGCCATTCGTAAAAATTCCACCCCAAAATCAGCAAGGAATACTTGGAGAATGACAGGGATATGGGAGGGTTTGTTAAATCCAATATAGCTTAGATTGTCTGGCAGAAGATTCGGTTCTAGAATAAAAAGAAACCAGATCGGCAAAAGAAAAGTAGAACATAAGATGCCTAAAAAACGCACCCATCTTAAAAAAGTCCCAACCGCTGGCGCCTGGCGGTATTCTTCAGCATGTTGAACGTGATGAAAAATAGTGGTTGGTGTAATGATGACACTAGGGGATGTATCCGTAATGATGATGACATGCCCTTCTAATATATGGTTAGCGGCTACATCTGGGCGCTCGGTGTATCGCACAAGCGGGAAGGGATTATATCCTTGCTTAATGATAAATTCTTCTATTGTTTTATCAGACATCGTCAGTCCGTCAACTTTAATCCCAGACACTTCCTTTTCGATAATATCAACAAGATCAGGATCAGCAATGTCTTCAATATAACAAACACAGACGTCTGCTTTAGAACGCTCGCCTACTTTAAGCATTTTGTATCGCAATTTTTCATCCCGCACTCTTCTGCGAATGAGTGCTGTGTTCACAATGATGTTTTCAACAAAGCCGTCTCTTGCACCTCTGACAACCTTTTCTGTATCCGGTTCCTCCGGCATTCTGCCAGGGTAGCTCCTGACGTCAATGATAAATGCGTAATTTTCACCTTCGACAACGACTGCTACAAGTCCAGACAACACTTGATCCACTGCTTCATCAAGCGTTTCAACTTTTGAGACTTGCTGATTGACAAGACGGTTTTCTACCACACGTGCAAGATCATCTGATTCAGGTTCGTTGTCATTGATTTCAATCAGTTCTTTTAATAAATAGATCACATATTGTGTATCACATAATCCATTTACATAGTAAAGCTGGATTTCCTGATCATGGACATAAATTTTCCGAACGCCAAGGTCAAAGCTGAGACCCATCCCGACATTGTCTTTGAAAAAATCTTCATTTTTCTTCGGATCTCGGTACACGTGCACCTTGTCTTTCTTCATGGAAACCGCTCCTTTCTAAAATTAATTCGACTGCCTTCATTGTGATGGGGGACCCTTTGCTTAGATCATCTTTCCGTCCCATCTTGCCAATATCTCCAATGCCGACAACAATCGGAAGCTGTAGTGAATCGAGACAATACACTGTATCTCCACTCATTTTGTGTGGTTCCATTTCTGGAAGTCCATGTTTGTCAACGCCGTATTCTGTCAGTTCACCTTCCCGGTCAATGGAGACATGTACCTTTGTCCATTCCGCTTGATGGGTTTTAGATGCCACTGCAATGGCGCCAATCACTTCAATTTCAGGGTGACGTGCTACGTGCTTCATCGCCGTCTCCCCTGTTCCTTCACCTGTTAAGCCAGAATCATCAAACATGACAAACACTGGGTCATACGGCGTTTTTAAAATCATCTGGACCAGTTCTGGTCCTGTTCGTTTGCTCGGATTCCCTTTTGAGCTGGAAATACATCTTCCGCCGACTTTCTTTGCGACAAGCTCAATCGTTTTGGCAGCATATATATCTCCGTCTGTCACTAAAATGACTTTGCGTCTTTGCCCCATATTAGGTTATCCTTTCGGTTTAAAGATAAGTGCAATGATAAATGAAAATAAAATTGCAGCTGATATTCCAGCAGAGGTTAACTCAAAAATCCCAATTCCGATTCCAATAAATCCATGGACATCAGCCTGATGCATCGCCCCATGAAGCAAGCTATGACCAAAGCTTACGATAGGGACGGTAGCACCCGCTCCTGCAAATTCAATAAATTTATCATAAATACCAAACCCGTCTAAAATCGTCCCTGCCACAACAAAGGTCGTCATGACATGTGCTGGTGTGAGTTTCAGTACATCAAGTAAAAGCTGGCCGATCACGCAAATCAGTCCGCCTGCAACAAAAGCAATCAAATAATCCATTAGCTTTCTCCTCCTGCACGCTCAAATACAACTCCGTGCGCAATGGTTGGAATGGTCTCTTTTTGCTGAACCATCATTGGGCTGAGAAGCGCCCCGGTTGCTACAACCAATACTCTTTGTAAATTCCCTGCTTTAATTTCTTGAAAGATGTGACTGAATGTCACGACAGCTGAGCAGGCACAGCCGCTGCCTCCAGCGAATACATTTTGATCAGGTGTGTATATGATTAATCCGCAATCATCATGCTTTCGTCCAAGCTGAATGCCATCTTCTTTCAGAAGATCCTTTAAAATAGGCGATCCAATTCCAGATAGATCTCCTGTTAGGATGAGATCATAATCATCTACTGTTCTTCCTAAGTCTTCTAAATGTTGTTTGATTGTGTCTGCCGCTGCAGGCGCCATAGCCGAACCCATATCAAATGGATCTGTAATCCCAAGATCCATCACCCGTCCGACGGTGGCACTTGTAATTTGAATTTGGGAAGGTTCTTGGCTGATGACGACAGCACCGCTCCCTGTCACTGTACTTGTGGCTGTATCGGGTTTTTGCCCGCCATATTCTGTTGGATTACGAAATTGCCGCTCTGCCGTCGCATTGTGACTGCTTGTCGCAGCAAGTGCTCTATTGGCAAAGCCACCATCTACTAGCGCTGAGGCAATGGCAACTGATTCCATAGATGTGGAGCAGGCACCAAATAAACAAAGAAACGGGATTTTGAGTTCTCTTGCCACATAGTTGGCTGTCACGTTTTGGTTCAGTAAATCTCCTGCCAGCAGAAGGTCAATATCACTTTTTTGCAAATTGGCTTTTGATAAGGCCATTGATATGGCATCATCCATGAGCTGCCTTTCAGCCATTTCCCAGTTCTTTTGATAACAGTGCATTTCATCATAGGTTTTATCAATGAGATGACCGATTGGGCCTTCTTTTTCTTTCGGTCCTGCAGCTGTTCCTTCCGCATTCACATAAAGCTTGTGTTCAAATACCCAAGATTGCTTACCTGTTAGTTTCACGTTTTATTCCTCCTACGAAAACATCTTTTCCAAGACGTATCGAATAATCCCTACGACATATGCCGAGACGACACCAAACACAATGACGTTCCCAGCCAGTTTAAACATGTTGGTCGCTACACCTAACACAAGCCCTTCACTTTTATGCTCAAGAGCCGCACTTGTCATGCTATTTGCAAATCCTGTCACCGGGACAGCTGATCCCGCTCCAGCAAACTGGCCGATTTTATCGTAAATACCAATACCAGTTAAAATAGCAGAAATTAAAATAAGGGTCGCCACCGTTGGATTCCCTGCTGTCTTCTCATTAAAATCAAAAAAAGTAATATAGAAATTTTGCAATCCCTCGCCTATCGCACAAATCAAACCGCCGACAAGAAAAGCCTTGATGCAGTTTAGTACATAAGGAGGTTTCGGCTGATACGTTTTCACTTTAGATGGATAGTTCTCTTTTAAACTTGACACGTGTTGTTCCCTCCACATTTTTAAATATAAATAAGCCAATGAAATAGCGAGCCAAACACCTTCCCTAAGACGATGGCCATGAGCAGCAGCACAATTTTCCCGTCCATTCCAATTCTTTTCGTTAAGATAGGAAGTACATTTAACACTTCAGTGAGTGCGGCTGCAAGCATGCCGACAAAAATGCCAGATAAAAGACCGATCGGAAGCGCCAACCATTTGGATAAATGCAAATGAACTTGACTTAAAGTAGCCCAGCCGCCAACGACCGCTCCACTTATGACAGCAGCCTCATATCCTTGAATGAAACGCTGCGTTTTCGTTAATTGCATTAATCGAGGGATAATACCAAGCACTGTGAGAAACGCCACAAATCCTGCCCCTACCGTTAAACCGCCGCCGAGCCCAACAAGCACCACAAAAAGCCATTTACCGATCATGAATATCTTTCAATGTTTCTTTGTTTTCATTGAGTGCGACATAATGATCAAGATCGAGCTGATATTTAAACATTTCCACTTCAAGCGGACTTGGCTCTTCGTTTAAACGCTTTTTAAACACATGATTGAAAAATAAAATCATGCCAAAACCGAGTCCAAAGCTATATGGAATTTGTAATAAATAAGGATGCTCAACCGTGTTTCCAGTAATCATCTCGTAAAGGCGGATATGAACAAGCCGCATACTAACATCCTCATGGAAATTCATGATGGCAAGGGCCGCTCCGACAAATAAGAGGAGCCATACAAACACGAATAATACGGGGGACAGCTGGCGTTTGCCTGTATCAATTTCAACAATGGCTTCTGAGCCTCCGACCGTTTGAATGTCGATGTCAGGCCACGCTTTTTTGATCGTTTTGACCACATGCATGATATCTAACACAACGATGTGACGATCCTTTTTGCTGACATGGTATATCGGCATTTTGCTCAACTTTTGCACAGCACTGTCATCTCCAGTGATTTGGGCAATATCCTCTAAATAAATAAGCTGATCATTACCAGTCTTAATCCGATGGCGCAGCCGAATAAAGATTTGTCCGTCCATCCAAGTCACTTCCTATACGATGGGTTAAAAATAGTATGTGGTGAAAAATGGTTCTCATACTGAAAGAACTTGATTTACCGGTAATTACCACACAAAAAAAGCCAGCCGAATTGGCTAGCTGTCTTTTTGATCCATTTGCATTTGGATTTGTTTTAAAATCTTCTTTTCAAGCCGTGAGACTTGCACTTGGGAAATTCCGAGTCTTTCTGCTACTTCTGATTGTGTTTGGTCTTTATAATACCTTAAATAGACAATCAGTTTCTCGCGCTCTTCTAATTCTTTAATCGCCTCTTTCAGCGCAATTTTATCAAACCATCTTTCTTCTGAATGATCGGCAATTTGATCGAGCAACGTAATCGGATCGCCGTCATTTTCATACACGGTTTCATGAATAGATGATGGTGAGCGGACCGCTTCTTGAGCGAGGACGACATCCTCAGGTGTGATGTCCAGATATTCAGCGATTTCCTGAACAGTCGGCATTCGTCCATGAGATTTAGACAATTCGTCCCTTGCCCGCCTAATTTTATTTCCAAGTTCCTTTAAGGACCTGCTGACTTTGACGGTTCCATCATCACGAATGAAACGCTGAATTTCACCAATGATCATTGGAACGGCATAGGTCGAAAACTTCACATCATAAGACAAATCAAATTTATCAACAGATTTCAGCAGGCCAATACAGCCTATTTGGAACAGATCATCTGGTTCATATCCTCTATTTAAAAAGCGCTGAACAACGGACCAAACAAGACGCATGTTTTTTTCTACGAGGAGGTCTCTTGCTTGTTGATCTCCGTCTTGGCTTTTTTTGATGAGCTGTTTCACTTCATCATTAGACAGCTGTGCTTTTTTTGCTTGCTTTTTTACCTCCACATCCATATGAGCAGCTCCTTAATTACAAAGCGCTTTGCTTTTTGATAGATGCTTTGTTAAGCGGATCGTTGTGCCCATTTCTGGAGATGAGTCCACCATGACATCATCCATAAAGTTCTCCATGATCGTAAAACCCATCCCGGAACGCTCTAAGTCTGGTTTCGTCGTAAAAAGCGGCTGCCTTGCTTCCTCAAGATCTGAAATGCCCATGCCTTCGTCTCGAATCGTCAGATACACAATATGGTCATCCAGTGTGACGCTAATGTGCACCTTGCCGTCTGGATTCCCGTCATACCCGTGAATGATCGAGTTCGTGACCGCCTCTGATACAACGGTTTTGATTTCTGTTAGCTCATCTAATGTTGGATCGAGCTGAGCGATGAATGCTGCCACCGTTACTCTCGCAAAGGATTCGTTTTGACTTAAAGCAGAAAAAGTCAGATTCATTTCATTTGTCATGATGCCACCCCCAATGTTTGCAGCGCAGTTTGCTCTGAAGGCTCCATACGAATAATTTTAAACAAGCCGGACATATCAAATAAACGGTTCACTGCTGGCGAGATCGCACAGACGACCATTTCACCGCCAAGCTGTTTAATTTCTTTGTATCTTCCTAAAATCACTCCGAGCCCAGAGCTGTCCATAAACGATAAATCAGCTAAATTCAGCACGATGTGGCGAATGTCCTCTGTTTCCAAATAATTCGTCACCTTTTGTCTCAATGTCTCTGCGGAGTGATGATCAAGCTCCCCTGTCAACCGAATGCAAAGTACGCTCTCTTTTATTTGAAAATCAATACCAAGGCTCATCTTTTCTTCCTCCTTGCTCTATTTTCGGATAAAGAATGTTTCTCTTTCTTCACATGCAAATCCTTCACCATGACAAAACTAGTGATCATTCGTCACATTTAGATGTTCTTTTCGTTCATAGCAAAAAAGACTGCCAGTTGCAGCAGTCTTTCACCTTTTACTTCCATTTAACAAATTCGGCCATAGCCCGTTTGAAGAACGTCCAAACACCGGCTTTTTCCATATCTTCTTTCGCTTCAACAGGACTTTCATGAAGCACTTTTCCATCTTTTTTCAAGATGATGGTGCCAAGCTTCGTTCCTTTTGAAAATGGGGCTGTGACATCTTGAGATAATTTAATTTCTTTTTTGATCTGATCGACATTTTCACCTTTTTTCGTTAGAAGAGAAATCGGTTCAGACGTGACAAGCTGAATTTTTTTCTTTTTCCCTTTGCTCACTTTGATCTCTGCTACGTCTTGACCACGCTTGTACAGAGGATGCGTTGTATATTGACTAAAAGCGTAATCCAGCATTTTGACGACTTGGGCATTTCTGTCTTTTGGTGTACTTGCGCCGAATACAACAGCAATCACGCGCATGTTCCCTTTTTTAGCGGATGCAGTTAGACAGTATTTCGCCTCGCCTGTAAACCCTGTTTTCACCCCATCCACACCTGGATAAAATTTAATGAGACGGTTTGTATTCACAAGCCAGAATTTTTTATCCGTGTTCTGACGAAGATAGTCTTCGTATACACCTGTGAACTTGGTGATCTCTTCATATTTCAACAGCTCTTTTGCCATTTTTGCCATATCATGAGCCGTGCTGTAATGATCTTTTTCAGGAAGTCCTGTTGGATTTTGAAAGACCGTTGAGGTGAGCCCTAGCTCTTTTGCCTTTTTGTTCATTTGCTCAACAAACTGTTCTTCAGATCCAGCAATATGTTCTGCCATGGCAACTGAAGCATCGTTTCCTGACGCAATCGCAATGCCTTTTAGCATGTCTTTAACCGTCATTTCTTCTCCCGGTTCAAGGAAAATTTGTGAGCCCCCCATAGATGCTGCATGATCGCTCGTTCTTACTTTATCAGTCATTTTTAATTTTCCTTGATCCATCGCTTCCATGATGAGAAGCATCGTCATGATTTTGGTCATACTTGCAGGGGCAAGCTTTTCATCACTGTTTTTGTTGTAAAGCACTTTTCCCGTGTCACGTTCCATTAAAATCGCTGATTTGGCTTCATGCGCCAATTCTGATGTTTGTTTTTCTCCTGGCTTTTCAATCTTTTCTTTTGCCATCGCTGATGGTGAAACCATTGAGATAAGGATCATTAAAGTAAACAATGCACATATATGACGTTTCAAGTGGCAGACCTCCATTATCGTAATCCTTTCTATTTTTTCCTCATAAAGGCTGTTTTATTCAGAGATCGTTTGATTGCCATAAAAAAAAGCCCTCTGTTTCATGAACAGAAGGCTTTTTCACACGATCTATGAGAGTTGTTTGACAACATCTTTCACTAAATCAAGGAAACTTGCTTTCACTTTTTCCGTCACTTCGATCACTTCATCATGAGAAAGCGGCTGATCTAAAATACCTGAAGCCGCATTAGAGATGCATGAAATACCAAGTACTTTTATGCCTGCATGACGTGCTACAATCACTTCTGGCACAGTCGACATACCGACTGCATCAGCGCCAAGCGTTCTGAGGAAACGAACCTCTGCCGGTGTTTCATATGAAGGGCCAGTCATTCCTGCGTAAACCCCTTGCTGCACAGATATGCCTAAATGTTTAGCCGTTTTCTCTGCAAGTGCCAGCAAATCTTTATCATACGGTGCAGACATATCAGGGAAACGAACCCCTTGACTGTCGTTTGGTCCAATTAACGGATTGGTCCCCATCATATTGATATGATCTGTAATCAACATAAGATCGCCAGGATGGAAGGACGTATTCACACCGCCCGCTGCATTTGTCACAATACATGTTTCAATGCCGATTTCTTTCATTACACGGACAGGAAATGTCACCTGCTTCATATCATACCCTTCATAGTAATGGAAACGTCCTTGCATGGCACAAACGACCGTGCCTTTCAGCGTTCCAATGACGAGCTGGCCTGCATGCCCTTCTACTGTTGAAACAGGGAATCCAGGAATATCTTCATATTTCAATTTGATTGGATTTTCAATCTCATCGGCTAAAATGCCAAGACCTGAACCTAAAATCAATCCAACTGTTGGTACATATGTCGATGCTTGTTTAATATATGCCGCCGCTTCTGAAAACTGTGCTCCCACGTGATTTCCCCCTATTTGAGTTTAGATAAAAAGCTTGTTCCGTATTTTGGCAGCGTTGATTTAAAATTATCTGCTACCGTTGCCCCAAGATCAGCAAATGTTTTCGCTGTTGGTAGCTCATTCGCTTCTTGATGCTTTTTGCTGTAAGCAATAAGCGGAACGTATTCTCTTGTATGATCTGTTCCGTGATGAACCGGGTCATTTCCGTGATCTGCTGTGATCACAAGCAGATCATCCTCTTTTAATAGATCAAACACTTCAGGTAGACGTGCGTCAAATTCCTCTAGTGCCTTACCGTAGCCTTCTGGATCTCTTCTATGTCCATAAAGCGCGTCAAAATCGACCAGATTTAAGAAGCTCAGCCCAGTAAAGTCTGATTTCAGCGTCTCAACTAGCTTGTCCATTCCATCCATGTTGGATTTCGTTCTGAGTGAAGAGGTGATTCCTTCTCCATCATAAATATCAGAGATTTTTCCGATCGCAATGACATCTAGTCCATCATCTTTCAATTCATTCATGACGGTACGGTCGAATGGTTTTAATGCATAGTCATGACGATTTGGTGTTCTAACAAATGCCCCCGGCTCCCCGACAAATGGACGAGCGATGATGCGCCCTACCATATATTTTTCATCTAAAGTCAGTTCACGTGCGATTTCGCAAATGCGGTAAAGTTCGTCTAATGGCACAACTTCTTCGTGTGCAGCAATTTGCAGCACAGAATCTGCTGAAGTATAAACGATTAAATCGCCTGTTTTCATATGCTCTTCTCCAAGCTCATCAAGAATTTCTGTACCAGACGCTGGTTTATTTCCAATGATGCCACGCCCTGTTTTTTCTTTTAATTCATTTAACAGTTCATCTGGAAAGCCGTCTGGAAAGACTTTAAATGGTGTGTCGATGTAAAGACCCATAATTTCCCAATGCCCTGTCATTGTGTCTTTCCCGTTGGATGCTTCTTGCATTTTTCCATAATACGCAAGCGGTTTTTCGTCCGCTGGAATTCCTTTAATTTCTTTAATATGACTTAGCCCAAGCTTCGCCATATTCGGCATATGAAGCCCGTTCATTTTTTCAGCAATATGTCCAAGTGTATCTGCACCTACATCATTAAATTCAGCAGCATCAGGTGCTTCCCCGATTCCTACTGAATCCATCACAATGAGGAAAATACGTTTATACTGATAATCAGGCATAAAAAAGCGCCTCCTTCAATATTCTTGTCCTTTCACCTTTCACAACTGGAGAGGTCAGACATCTCAAGTATAAACCGTTTTCAAGTCAATTGACAACCATAAACGGTCCAAACATAAAAAAGCATGATACACGTTCACCGTGCCATGCTTTACTTATGCCCTTGGATGGAATTTGTGATACACGTCTTTTAATCTTGTTTTTGTGACATGTGTGTAAATTTGTGTAGTAGAAATATCGGCATGTCCGAGCATTTCCTGTACGGCTCTAAGATCCGCACCGTTTTCAAGCAAATGTGTCGCAAATGAATGTCTGAGCGTATGAGGCGTCAATTCTTTTTGAATACCTGCTTCTATGGCTCGTTTCTTTAAGTTCTTCCAAAAGCCCTGCCGCGACATTTTTTTTCCGTGATGATTCAGAAATAAGGCATCGGCCGGCTGTTTTTTGAGCAGCTTGTTTCTTCCTTTTTCTATATACACTTCAATCGCACTTGCAGCAGCTTCACCAATAGGCACGATCCGCTCTTTTCTTCCTTTTCCAAAACAGCGGATAAACCCCATGGTCAGATGCACATCTGCAAGAGTCAGATCAAGCATTTCACTTACGCGAATACCTGTTGCATATAAAAGTTCGAGCATGGCTTTGTCACGGTAGTCAAATGGTGTTTGCTGCTTAGGTGTATCGAGCAGCTTTTCTACCTCATCTAATGATAGAACTTTCGGTAATTTCCGCTCTGTTTTTTGTGATTCAATGTTCCATGACGGGTCATCTGTTGTCACTTTTTCACGGAGCAAAAATTGATGAAAGGAGCGTATCGATGATAGATGACGGACGGACGTTTTACTCGATTTCCCCTCGTCTTTTAACTGTTTTAAATAATGAATAATATGAAGGCGTGTGACGTCTTTTACATCTGTCAATTGTTCATGCGTCATTAAAAAAGACAAATAGTTCTGTAAATCTCTTTTATAAGAGACAATGGTATTTTCAGAGAGTCCTCTCTCTACTGTCATAAAATGAATAAAGTCGGATAATTGATCCTTCAATGGTTTCTACTCCCCGTTTTGATAAAAATAAATCAATCGATCCTGCCAGCTGTCTTGTTTCGGCTGATCCATTTCCATCACTTTTATCGCTGCACCTTCTGGTTTATCATAACGATGATAGCTTTCATATTCTGAATTTATCCATATCATAGCATAATAGAACAAGACGGTAAAACCAGTGAACAAGATAAATACTTTCATTACTTCACCTGTTGTTTTGAGCCATTTTCGCATGTTCTTCATGTCCTTTCTCGTGTTCTCATTACTTCAGCATATGCCAGGTGGGACAAGGAATATACAGCGAACATGCAAAAAACCTTTTCATTTTGAATGAAAAGGTTCCAATTCGGATTATTTGCCGGATTCATCATCATGACACCGGTGGCAAATACCATGGAATGTCAATCTATGATCCTTAATTTTAAATTTCCAGTCGCGTTCAATAATCTCTTCAACATCTTCTAATAAATCATCTTCTATCTCATCGACTGTCCCGCATTCCATGCAGACAAGATGGTGATGGAAGTGAGCGGCTCCTTCTTTGCGAAGATCATATCGCGAAACGCCGTCTCCAAAGTTAATTTTATCAACAACTTTCAGTTCAGTAAGCAATTCTAACGTCCGATAAACAGTAGCAAGACCAATTTCAGGAGACTTCTCTTTTACGAGGAGGTATACATCTTCTGCACTTAAATGGTCTTCTTCATTCTCAAGCAGTACTCTTACTGTTGCTTCACGCTGTGGCGTGAGCTTATAGCTGGAAGAATGAAGCTGTTTCTTAATTCGATCAATCCGATTTTCCATTGACTTTCCCTCCTACGCCACATTACTTGATCATTATATCAAATGATGTGCAGAGAGCCAACTATAATCATTTTAAATTGATAAATAAATTGATTATTATTTAATAATGATTATAAAATCATCAAAACAGAACACCTGCCAGCTTTTTCATCAGCATGAATGATAAGTATGATTCAAAAAAGGACGAAAGAGCAGCGAGGGTTAAAATCATCAGTAGAACAGAAGCATACCGGCCAAACCAATGGATTGGCGCTTGACTGATGGTTTTTTTCATAAAAAGCTGACCAATTAAACGAATGGAGAACGCAATCGCACAAGTTCCGATCACTAAATACGCTGGAATGAGCAAGATATTTTGAGGAAGCACCGAGACAAAAGATAGAAAAAAACCGCTAAGCCCCATTTGATTGACCAAAAAACCGACAGTAAACCCAACTACAATCCCTTTTAAAAAAATCATAAGAAAAATAAGCGGCAGGCCAATGATGGAAATTCCGAGTATCCACATGAGGCCCAAATATTTCATATGATGTAAAAAGCTTTGCAAAAACATGTCTTTTGATTCTGCTGCTTTCTCATTCGTCAGTTGACCAAAAAATTGATTTAAATAGTAGAATAAATCCTCTTTCTGACTCATTGTCATACTATTGACGATAATGGCTCCAAAAATGACGCCCATTAAAAATAGTACAGAAACAAACAAATAAATTGATAAATGATCTTTCACGTGCTGAAGAAGATGTTCTTTCCAAGACTTTTTCCGCATGCGCCTTCCTCCCAAATAGTAAAGGTTACTAGATTCTATGAGAGAGCAGACGAAACATGACAGTTTTATGAAAAGAAAAACGAGAAAGCAGCTGTACACTGCTTTCTCGTTTCCTTTATCGTGCAGCTTTTTGTACGTTCACAAGCCCAGCGCCATAATAAAAAGGTTCGCCAAGTTTTGTTGCCGTTTTTGTCAGCCTTTCACGCACTTCATCATTTGTCAGATTCGGATGTTTTGATAGAATGACTGCCGCAGCACCAGCTACATGAGGTGATGCCATAGACGTTCCACTCTTATATCCATATTCGTTATGAGGAATGGTACTTAATGTTGAAACGCCTGGTGCTGATACTTCCACTTCTTCCCCAACAGAGGAATCAAAGGCTCTTTGCTTTCGTTGATCCACAGATGCGACTGCCATGACAGAGCTGTATTTGGCCGGGTAATCTATCGTATTAAGTGACCCGTAGCTCCCAGCATTTCCTGCAGATGCAACAATGAGAATCCCGTTGTCATATGCTCGATCTACCGCTTCTTTCAGCGCCTCCGATTCACTTGCTCCTCCCATACTAATATTGATGACATCCATCTCATTCTCAATCGCCCATTCAATGCCTTTAATGATCCAGCTATAATAGCCGTCACCATTTTCATCTGCCACTTTCACCGCATAGATCGAAGCTTTTGGTGCCACACCCACGACGCCTACCTTATTATCTAGTGCTGCGATCGTGCCCGCAACATGGGTTCCGTGTTCATGCGGGTCAACAAGCGGATCGGACTCTGTTGGAACAAAGCTGACACCACCAGTTACATGTAAATCTTCATGCTTGCCGTCGATTCCACTGTCAAGAACAGCTACTTTGACATTCTGTCCGGCATATCCTCGTTTATGTACCTTTTGTGCTTTGATGCTTTTAATGCCATAAGGGACGCTTTGACCGCTTGTTTTCGCTTTTTGGTCTTCCTCAATAAAAGTGACTTCTTTTGCTTGATGTAGTTTTTCTTTTGATGCTTCGTTCAACGAAACTTTCATCATATCTATTTTCTCTATTGATTCTTTCACATGACCGCCAGCTTTTTCAACAAGCTGTTTTTGTGTTTTGTCTTGAACGGAAGAAGAAAAACCAATCATATACTCTTTTTTTGCTTGATCCTTTGCAGATACATCTGATGCGCCGAATGTCATCGATGCCAGCAGCATACTTGCCATACAAAGCCCTGCTCCAAATGATTTGACCTTCACGATACCCACTCTCCCTTTCATTTCTTTTTGTCATTTAACTACATTTTTAGACAAAAAGAAACGACCGTTTGTCCTATTTTTTAAAATTTTTCCAATTATTTGATCTACTTGTCACAAAAAAGCAAAATAAAAATGCTTATGATCCTGTTCATAGCGATCATAAGCATTCCTGCCTTTATGTTTTTTCATCATATGCTGCAAGGCTTCTTGTTTTGTTTTTGTCTTTCTTTCGTGTGTACTAAAATGCGGCATATTTCCTCTCGATTGTTCTGGATTTCGGCTGTGCTGCCTTTGAAGGTGTTCTCTCTTTTTCTTTGCTTTGCTTTTTCCCATTTCGCAAAACCCCTTTCGTTGTCGGTATGATACATGAACGCACCTAAAAAAGATAGACGTATTCACGCCTATCTTTCTTTTCTTACCATATCAAGATGCGGAATTCCATCCTCATCATAACAATCTGAGACAGCTACGAAGCCAAACGATTCGTAGAACGATTTCAAATAAGCCTGTGCTTGGATTTTAATCTTTGTTTCGCCTAATTCACTGAGCTTTTTTATCGCCTGATCGAGCAGGATCTTCCCGTAACCTTTTTTCCGGCCGGCCTTCGTCACAAGGACACGACCAATGGACGCCTCTTTGTACATGATCCCGCTTTGGAAAATGCGGCAATAAGCGACAATCGTGCCGTTCTCTTTGGCGATGACATGCAGCGCCTCTTGATCACGATGATCAATTTCAGGATAAGGACATGTTTGTTCTACAACAAACACATTCACTCTTTCCATTAAAATCAGGTAAAGGTCCTCTTTAGACAGTTGTTCAAATGTGTGCCATGTCCATTTAAGTTGATTCATGATTGATATCCACCTTACCGTAGACTCCGCCTCCGCCAGCGATCAGTCCAACTTCACCTCTTCTTGCTTTGATGATGTAATCGGCTGTTTTCTCAGGCAGGACCGCTTTTAATTCTTGTTCTGTTGCTTGATGAAGAATATTCATCTCTGTATGAAAGACAGCTTTTAACTTTTCTAACGTTTTGGCTCCAACACCCGGAATAAAATGAAGGGGAAGCTGGTGAACATAAGGAGGCCTTATTCCTTTGTCACTTTCTTGGTCAGCAAGCTCCTTTAACCGCTCACTCACCCCTTTTGTCATTCGGGTATGGCCGCATGCTTGGCACTTTTCTTGATCCTGACTGTCAGGTCTTACCCCGCATTTCTCACAGGTCGTAAGATAATACTTTCCGAGCCGCGGAGCGAGCCCATAATTTCCAGTGATATTTCTGCCATCTTTTCCTTGAAGCGCTAGCTCAAATTCAGCAAAGGAGGCATGATCCATTCGGATCTTAGTATATTCCCGCGCAATTTTCCCTAAAGAATGGGCATCTGAATTTGTTAAAAAAGGATAACGGTTTAGCTCACTTAGCTGGGAGGCCATAGACGTATCACAGCTAAGGCCAAGCTCAACAGCATCAATGAGTTCTGGATCGAATACTTCGGTTAAAGAAGTATTAACCCCTTTGCCGTATAAACTTTTATGCGGCGTAAAAATATGGGCAGGAATAAATAATCCCCCTAGTTCCTTCACCTTATGCTGAAGCGTTCTTCCATCCACATATAAACGCTGTGAACTCAAATGCACATTTTTCATATGAAGAGAAAGCCATGCGGAAAACTCAGACATTTTACGAAGCGTGGGCATAAAGGCAAGCACATGAATCGGACCTTTTGATTGGTCATCATTGATTTCTAGCTCACTGCCTAAAAGCAAAACGGTCTTTCCAAATGATAAACCGCCATCGCTTAGTTCAGTGTACGTGCCTTCCTCTACACCTTCTATCAATTCTTCTAGGACTTCAGGAGATTGTGCATCAATCACACCAATCATCCCCATCCCTTTACTTTGAGACGCTTCAATGAGAATTTGGTCAATGGTCAGTGACCTTGCACCTGTAATTTTGACAGCCCTGCCTGTTCTTGTTCGACCAATATGAATATGGATATCTGCAAAGAATTCCCTCATTTTGTAGACTTAAGTACCTCTTGCAATTGTAAGTATTGAATGGCATAGGCTGTTTTCGCATCATAAATATGTTGTTTTTCGATGAGGTGCAGTGCTTCTTCTAGTGAAACTTCCATCACTTCGACAAATTCATCCTCATCCAGCTCTCGTTTTTCTTCAAGTGGGACGAGCTGATCGGCAAGGTAGATATGAACAATTTCATCCGCAAACCCTGGTGATGTATAAAAGGCGGTCAGCTTTTGGAGCGCCTGAGTTGTATAACCTGTTTCTTCTTCTAATTCTCTCAGTGCTGTATGTGCCGGCTCTTCTCCTTTTTCTAATTTTCCAGCCGGAATCTCAACGATGGCTCTCTCCAGTGCTTTACGGTATTGCTTGACCAAAATGATTTTATTTTCGTCTGTACGTGCAATGACTGCTACTGCACCTGGATGTTTAATGATTTCGCGTTTGCCTGGTTTTCCGTTCGGCAATTCTACATCTTCAAGAACCAAGTCAATGATTTTTCCGTTATATAATGTTTTTGACGATAATGTTTTTTCTTCAAAGTCCTTCAATTTTGTCAGCTCCTCGTTCTACTTTCACTTTTTACTTCATTCATTTTAACATAGATGTTTTAGGAGAAGCCAAAATGCGGATGCCTGCTTCAATGCGCCTTTTGAAATCACCTAGCTTGAATTCCAGAATTGTTTCACTTAATGTGAAAGGATAGGAGTGTGATTGAATTGAAAAAAAGACGAATTGGCACCTCTGATCTCTTGGTTAGTGAGGCGGCACTAGGATGTATGTCCCTTGGGACTGAAAAAGAAAAAGCGCTCTCTTTATTAGATGAAGCCATTGATCTTGGGATTAACTATTTGGATACAGCTGATTTATATGATTTTGGAACAAATGAGGAAATCGTCGGGGAAGCCATTAAGAACAGACGCCAAGATCTGATTTTGGCCACAAAAGGCGGCAACCGCTTTGAAAAAGGCAAACCTGGCTGGGACTGGGATCCTTCAAAAGCATATATAAAAGAGGCAGTGAAACAAAGCCTGAAACGACTTCAAACAGATTATATTGATTTATATCAATTGCATGGCGGCACAATTGACGATCCAATTGACGAAACCATCGAGGCATTTGAAGAATTGGTTGAAGAAGGTGTCATTCGCTATTACGGCATATCGTCGATCCGTCCAAATGTCATTAAAGAATACGCCAAAAAATCAAATATCGTGAGTGTGATGATGCAATATAGTTTACTCGACCGCCGCCCAGAAGAATGGTTTTCTCTTCTTGAAGAACAAAGCATTAGTGTCGTGGCAAGAGGTCCTTTAGCAAAAGGATTATTAACTGAAAAATCCCTTTCGCAAGCAAGTGCGGCGATTCAAAAGAACGGGTATCTTGACTATTCATTTGAAGAGCTCCAGCAGGTCATTCCTTCGTTAAAGAAAGTCGCGTATGACCTATCACTGACAGAGCTGTCCATTCAATACTTGCTTAAGCATTCTGCAGTCAGCTCTGTTGTTTTTGGCGCAAGCTCGGTGAAACAGTTAAAAGAAAATGTGGCAGCGGCAAATGCACGTTCATTAAGCGACCAAGAAGTTAAAGCTTTGTCATATTTCACAAAACAGTCTGTGTATGAGACGCATCGTTTGAATCAATAGAAGACAAATGGAAGAACAGCTTGCCACCTATTTTTTGTTTTAATGTACAACCCTATTGGTGGTGCGATTCTGAAATGAAGTGATACGAGGGAGTCAGACGTGTTTTCAGGCTCATGTAGTATGTTTTCATCTCAATGATATAACATAAAAAAGGGAGCATCGCAGCTCCCTTTTTTAACTTTTATACTTTCTCCAGTCTAAATGACTTTCATCTAGCAGCTCTGAGAAACTTTTATTTTTTTCTTTTTCTTTCTGTTGCCGAAGGAGGTCTTGTCGTTTTTGTTCTTCTCTTTTTTCTGTCTCGGCGGCCAGATTCTGCTTCATTTGAAGGAGCTGCTGTTTCACATCATCCTTTATGCCGTCCTTTAGCTTTGCTTGATCTTGATTGGTCTTTTTCACTTTGCCTCTCTCCTTTTGCTTTAGTGTATCATCCGTTTTATTTGCTCAGCAAGAGTCACGCCAAACTCCCAACATGTGGTATGATCTTCATAGAAACCCTTCGGAAAGGAAGAATCAGCTTGAAGAAGAAATGGCTCGCTATACTCGCCTTGGTATTATTTCCACTCGCTGCCATCGGCATTTTTTTTACCAATAAAATGATGTATATACGAAAATTAACGGATGAAGAGCTCATCAAACGAGAATCAGATGAAGGGCACTATCATCACGAGGAGTTTCAACAGCTGCAAAAAGAGAAAGTTTGTATTCCTTCAGCATTTGGTTATGATCTTCATGGCTATTTTGTACCGCTCCCTCATACAACACGTACCATCGTTCTTTGTCACGGGGTTACCGTCAGTTTGATCAATTCCGTGAAGTATATGAAATTATTCCAAAAGCTTGGATGGAATGTGCTGCTTTATGATCATAGAAGACATGGGATGAGCGGCGGAAAAACAACGAGCTATGGATATTATGAAAAAGAGGATTTGGCTCAAGTCGTCAAGTGGCTGAGAAAAAAGCTTGGGGAAAAAGCAATCATTGGGATACACGGAGAATCGATGGGCGCAGTCACAACTCTATTATATGCTGCTAAACCGGATGCAAACGCCAATTTTTACATCGCTGATTGTCCTTTTGCTTCTTTTGAGGATCAGCTTCTGTATCGATTAAAAACAGATTTTCGTCTTTCAGGACAGTGGATTCTTCCACTAAGTGATCAAGTGTTGAAATGGCGGGACGGATACAGCATTCGACAAGTTTCTCCACTTGATGTAATCGATCAGGTGAAAGAACCTATCCTTTTTATTCATAGTCTCCATGATGACTATATCCCTTGTGAGCAAAGCGAGCAGTTATACGCACGCAAAAAAGGTGATAAACGGCTATTTATTGCGCCACATGGTGCGCATGCGATGTCTTATAGTGACAATAAGGAAGTCTATGAACAAGAGGTCGAAGCATTTCTGGAAGCATTTCAATTCAATCAAAATGAAAGAGGAGAATGAACAGCCGTTCGTCTCCTCTTTTTGCTAACTTATACGATAGTCACCACTGTTGTATGGTGTCTGCCCGCCAGCTCCATATGGCTCTCTTCCGATTGCTGCTGACTCATGACCGATAACCCTGCAGTTGCTGCCAATAAAAGAACTATCAAACTCATTTTCATATAAATGACCTCCATTTTGAATTTTTGATATGGCTTGAATTTTCCTTTCGTAATACCGGGTAGAAACTTCAAATAATCCAAGCTCATTATAATAATGAGCCGCATCAAGTGCCAGTTCCTCAATATCTGGGTATAAGCGCTTGTCCTCCAACAAATCTAATGTATCGTCTATGATTTTTATTTCTGCATCAACGTATAATGCTTTTAAAAACTGAAACTTGCAGATGTAAATTTCATCTTCTAATTCACAGGCTTTCATAATACCTTGTTGATAGAGGGTTAACGACTCTTCTATTTGTTTTTGTTTAAACAGGATTTGGGTCAGCATAAATAGTGGGTCTAGAGAGCGATTCAGATGGGTTAAATTCTCCTTTTCAAACACTTCAAGAGAGTCTTTGAGATAGCGACTTGCTGTAGCAAGATCGTTCATTTGGTAATAGCAGTTACCTAAGTTGAAAAGGGCCGAACCTATGACTCGAGGGTTTCCAATTGAGCGTGCTCGCTTTAGAGCATTTTTAAAGTAGGGCAATGCATGTTCATAGCATTTCAAATCATCATAGTTTGCACCGATGACAAATTCACAGTGGATGATTCTCAGCGTGTACGTTCTGTAGGCAGAGTACGTATCTAACGCTTGCAAAGCATAGTGCATCGAAAAGTGGGTTTGTTTCATGTGGTAGTATATTTCTGCTAATTTAAAATAAAATTCTGCTCTTTCTATATCATCTGATATGAGATTGAGCTTTTTTTCTGCGGAACGGTAATAAGCAATGGCGCTCAAATAGTTTCTCTGTTCAAATTCAAACATTCCTGTAAAAAAATGAACATAGTATTCAAGCATATCCGTTAATTTGGTCTGCGAATGTTCAATCGTTTCTAGAAGCTTCTTAATCTCCTCATCATTCGAGGCTTTTTTTGCCGGTTCAAAATATTCAAGCATGACCTTATGTCGAAAATCCATCAGCTGGTAAAAAAGCAGCAAGTTCTGATCTTGCTCCATCTCAAGGATCTCCTGCTCGATCTCGGCCTTTAGCTTCTCTGCTTTCATGACATGAAATCCGCAAATCTGCCTATACCATTCGTTTATTTTGATTCCAACCTGAGGCGATGACAGCTTGAGCTTCAATTCACCTTAGCACCTCCCTCCTCATGTACGATACATGTTGTATTCTATCATATTTCCTCGAATGGAAGAAATATGAAATGTCGTTTTTCGTAAAGTTTTCGGTATCCCGCAATAACCGCTTCCATTGCCGATTTTTCGGCATTTACAGTCTCTATTTTTCTCTTTCTACTTTTCTCATTTTGTCGAAATGTTTGTTAAAAATGACTTTTTATCGTTGAAAAATCTCATTTTTCAAATTAGACAGTTCTCCTGTTTGATGAGATGATGATGGCACAAAAAAAGCCCTCTTCAGCAAAGGGCTTATAACACATCTGTTATGTGTTCCATATTCTCTTTTATCCAACTGACTGCTAATTCAAGCGTTGGAAATTCTTCCGTTTCAAATGTGACTTCATCTTGGAGAAGCCAGACGTCCTTTTTTACTGAATCCATTCCACCGATTGACCAGTGCAAAAGGCTATATGGATGATTATTATTTAAAAACGACACCCACGTTTTATTTTGTGCCGTATTTTGTATCACTTTCAGCTTTTGATCCACTACGTTTCCACCTTACTTTACAAGTATACCCATTCTCGGGCTGAGTATTTGTTGAGGACTTTTCAACATAAGTGTATTGGCTTTTTCATTAAAATCAATCGTCATTTCCTCGTCAAAAAACACCTTTTGTGCTGTGTGTATATATAGTTTTAAATGTTGGCTATTTTTAAGTGGTTCCCATTCACCTGTTCTTTCACTTGTTAACCAAAGCATTGGTACGCCACTCACTGCACAGCCACAACCTTCTGAATCGTAGCGAAGCAGTAACTCCTTCGTCTCGTTTCCTGTTTGCTGTTTTTCTATATATGTTTTAGCCAGTTCTGTGATGTGAATATACATGGCGAACATCCTTTTTAAATTGATGCTTACATTGTAACACATAAAACACCATAAAACATGACACACGACTAAATCCGAAAGTCATACTCTTTGAAATACACGCTCTTCTCACTAGGATTATATCTATCTATTGGCTCTTTCTGCATCCTGTTTTTTAGAATTATACTGATGACGCTATCAATTTTAAAAAGAAGAAACAGGAGGTTTTAGATCGTGAAAAAAAGATTATCTCTCTGCTTTATCGGGGCGCTGATATTGATGTTGAGTTTCACTATGCCAAACATGAAAGCGGCATCTATCCTTGATGAAGTACGAGAAAGCTATGCGACTTATACGGGATCTGGTTACTCAGGGGGCGCCGCTTTATTAGATCCTATTCCCTCTGACATGAAAATTACAGCTTTAAATCCCCATGACTATAACTATAAAGGGGTAAATGCGGCACTTGCAGGGGCTTACCTTGAAGTAACGGGGCCAAAAGGAAAAACCGTTGTGTATGTAACCGATAAATATCCAGAAGGAGCAAAAGGAGCTCTTGATCTTTCTCCTAATGCCTTTACCAAAATTGGCAATATGGAAGATGGGAAAATCCCGATTAGTTGGAAAATTATAAAAGCACCGATTAGCGGAAATGTAGCTTACAGAATAAAAGAAGGTAGCAGTGAGTGGTGGGCTGCGATTCAAGTGCGCAATCATAAATATCCGGTTATGAAAATGGAATATTACAAAGATGGAAAATGGGTGAACATGGAAAAGACAGACTACAACCATTTCCTTGGCTTTCATATGGGGTCTACATCTCTTCCTGTTCGAATCACAGATATCCGCGGGGTCATAGTAAAGGATCAATTACCCGCTCTTCCGTCTACTGCTGCTTCACAGGCCTATATTGTAAAAGGCAATGTTCAGCTTCCTAATTAACGAGGAGAAGAGGCAGCTTATTTAAGAGCTTCCTCTCTTCCTTCTCTATCCCAGCGATATGCCTCATTTTCTATTTCTTTTATGATTTCATTCTTTCCTGCCATATAGCTTTGTATATCTTCCGGATACTGATTTGCTAATTGTTCCTTGACAGACGCATACGCTACAGCTCGTTCTGGGTGGACTCTTAAGTAATCTCGAAACAATAAATGTCTTTTCACATCAGGATGATTTCTTTCATAAACATGGACATGATGCGTACGATTCAAGCCACCCTTTTGAAAAAAACGTCTCCCTTTTATACCATTTTCACCGAGCACTTCGTATCCAAGGTGTTCAAATCTCTCTTTTTTCCTATCAATCTCTTCTATATCGCTTACTTCTATTAATATATCTATAATTGGTTTGGCAACAAGTCCTGTAACTGACGTGCTGCCAATATGGTATCCTTCTATCCAGCTCTTTTGAATGATTTGCTTGAGTCGCTGCTTTTCTTGACGGAATTCTTCATGCCATTCTTTTTTGAATTCGACAACCTCAACCTTGCGTCGCGGTGTCCATTTCATTTTTGATAGGGTGAGCTCTTTTGCCACATGAATCACATTTGTTTCAAAAAACCCCAATTTTTCATATAGCCTTTTTGCAGGGGTGTTTTCTTGCCCTGTGGTCAGTTCTATCGGGACATTCTTCTCCATAATTGTCGACATAAGTCTTGTTCCAATACCCTGCTTTAGCGCTTTTGGATGCACAGCCAATCGACTAATGATCAAACAATCTTTCAGCTCTTCATAGGAGACTACACCTAATAAGAGATCATCTTGCTCAAAACCAATAAATTGCTCTTTTGCTTTCATGACATCTTGAATGGTCTCTTTTAATGGCGGAAGATCAGCATAGCCAATTTGTTCAGCTTCTTGTTGGTATGCAGCTAGTTGAATATGTAAGATCTGCTTTGCTACATCACTTATTGTGTGATCTAAATGAACAATCATTTCATTGCCTCCAGCTTCTTCACAAATAACACACGGTCTTCATGAATGCCATCGTAATCTGAAAAGACTGAGATGCCATCTACTGTTTTATCTCCCTTTTCTATCTGAAACCCGAGTTTTGTATGGTAAGCAATGGAGACTTTATTGATAGGAGCTGTGACAGCTTTAATGGTTGTTCTTCCTTCCTTTTCAGCCGCTTCATAAAAAGCTTGATAGAGGATTTTGCCTATCTTTAATTTACGGTGATCTGGGTGGACGCCAACAAAGTGAATATAGGCTTCATCCGAATGAGATTGCGATAAAAAGCCAACCAAAAAGCCGATCAGCTCTCCCTTTTCAACGACAACAAAACTTGTTTGCTGGAAATGTTCAAAAAAGAGCTTTGGCAATTTTGCACGCAAATCTCTGCCTCCCCACCAGCTTTGAATGACGGATGTGACTGCGTAAAAATCTGACGGTTTCACTTGACGTATCATGATGGCCTCGCCCCTTTTTCCATTTTGGCTTTCCTTTGATCGTTTTTTCTCAAAAATGCGATTGTTTCAATAGTCTACTGTCTGATCAAATGGTTGTAAAGACAGTATGCCCGTCTTTTTTCATGTTCACTTGTTGGTTCTTCGTCTTTCAGCCGTCATCTCCTTTTAAATCTTCACACTTATTTCAAAAAGTTCACTTTTTGTGCGAAAGTTTCATTCATTTGTTATGTTAAGATGGTTCATATAGGAAATGGTACAAATGTTTATTGGAGATGATGAGATTGGTTTGGGTTGTTATTTCGCTTGTTGTATTTAGTCTTTTAAAGCTGCTTGTCACCTCTTTGCCTTCTGGTGTTGTTGAGCGCCTTTTTAGCCGCTACGCCGTACATGCTAAAGTAACAAGTGAGCAAACAAATATTACTTTTCAAGGTCGTTCGCTTGATGAGCAGCGAGCATCTGAAATCATTCAACATTTTAATGATGCGATCTTTATTGAACGCTATTATATTTACCCTGGTGATGAAGAACGCTTTCTTCATCCGAATGAAGGGCCAGCGCCGCTTATTATGCAAACAAAGCATGGGAAACATGATGTCACCCTTTATCTGTTCCATTATGATGACCATGTGGATGTGGTTCGGCAGTTTACACATAAGCCAAAGAAAAAGCTGATGGCTTATCGTCTGCGTTCTGAACCGCTCCAAACATTCCACAACATGGCACATGCCTAACAATCGTTGCAGCAGACGAGACGAAGTGTTCACCACTTCGTCTTTTTTGTATGGACAGCTTTTGAATGATTTACCAGTATGAATTTCACCTCATGTTGTTTACAATAGATACAGAACATACGTTCTAAGAGGTGAAGTACAATGAATGAACGAGCCATTCTGCTTGTGGATATGCAGTCATTTTATGCATCAGTTGAGAAGGTGGAGGCGCCTCATTTGGAGAATGTGCCGCTCATTGTCTCTGGAGATCCAGAACGAAGAAGCGGAGTCGTCCTGGCAGCCTGCCCTCTCGCGAAGAAACGTGGCGTACAAAATGCATCAAGGTTATGGGAAGCACAGGAGAAATGTCCTGAAGCAGTGGTCGTACGTCCACGTATGCAGCGCTATCTCGATATCTCTGTCATGATTACAGAACTGCTTGAACAATACACAGACCTTGTCGAGCCATATTCCATTGATGAACAGTTTCTTGATATTACAGGCAGTCTTACACTATTCGGCTCTCCACATGAGATCGCTCAACATATACAAACAACGATTATGAACCAGACTGGCATTTACGCACGTGTGGGCATAGGCCCTAATAAAGTGCTCGCTAAAATGGCCTGTGACCATTTTGCCAAAAAAAACAGAACCGGCATCTATGAACTGAGTGCCGACCGGGTTGCTGCTGATTTATGGCCGCTTCCCATTGGAAAATTATTTGGCGTCGGCAAACGAATGGAGCATCATTTGAAACGAATGGGCATCAGTACCATTGGCACACTTGCTACTTATCCGTTAGACCGATTAAAAAAACGCTGGGGAATCAATGGGGAGCTTCTGCAGCGAACAGCTTTAGGACACGATCCCTCCCCAGTCACTATTCACACACATGATCAGCAAAAAGCCATTGGGCATCATATGACCCTTCCCCGTGATTACGCATCTTTTGAGGAGATCAAAGTTGCTCTTCTTGAATTGAGTGAGGAAGTCGCTCGGCGGGCACGTTTTAAGCATTATCTCGGTCAAACGGTGTCTGTTGGTGTAAGAGGGGCTGATTTTTCACATCCAACAGGCTTTCATCGACAAATGAAGCTTCATTCACCGACACAGTATGGCTCAGATATTGCAGAGGCAGCGATTCAGCTATGCCAGCAGCACTGGGATGGCCAGCCCATTCGCAGTGTAGGCATTACCCTCTCACAGCTGCAGCCTGACAGCCACTATCAGCTGACTTTATTTGATCATCATTTGAAGAAAGATCAACTCAGCAAAGTATTTGATGCGATCCATCTGAAATATGGACCTGCGGCATTATTGCATGCTTCGTCACTGACAAGCGCAGGGCAGGCATATCACCGCGCCGAAAAAATTGGCGGGCATTACAAATAACGGAGGCGAACAAGCATGAATCCCAATAAATTAACACCTGGATACAACATCATGTGGGAATCAAGCCGAATGATGCTACCAGAGCACCGGGAGCAGCTTCTTGCTCAAAAACGAAAGAAAAAAGAATATACACCTCTACCGCTCAGCTCCGATCAGCTAGAGGAAATGAATGTTTTGATCACACAGTCGATTACCGAGGATCAAGCGATTTGCGTGACATATGTCTCATCCGGCATGAAAGCACAGTTTTGGGGCTGGGTGAAAGCCATTCATTATGAAACACGCCAAATGAAAATCGTGAATGACGAAGATGTTCTAAACCTTTCCTTACATCAAATTATTGCCATCGATCTCAATTGATTTTCACAAAACGAAAACATGATCATTGAAAAAACCCGCTTCGTTTTTCTGAAAAAATCATGACCCATCAAGGCTTAAAACCTTGAAAACGAGGCATATGCTCTTCGAATGAACGGAACGGTTCAAGCTTCTCTGTCATTTGACGGATGACTCCTCCATCAAATTGTGTATTTAATTTGCACAATTTTTCATGTATGATTGGAACATCTTACAAACTCAGGGGAGACACAGCATGAAAAATAACTTACGCACTTTACATCCACTTAGTTGGACGATCATCATCGGCACGATATTCGGCCGAATGGCGACATCCATGAGCATTCCCTTTCTAGCCGTTTATTTGACACAAGTCAAAGGCGCCTCAGCCTCTTCAGCTGGATTGATCATTGCCGTCAGCTCTCTTATTGGGATTGTTGCGAGTTTTTACGGCGGCTATGTTTCCGACCGAATCGGCAGAAAAAAGGTCATGCTTTTATCCATCTTTGGCTGGACACTTGTCTTTGTTGGCTTCGCGTTTGCAGATGCCATTTGGGTCTTCTTTTTTATGAATGCTTTAAATGGACTGTGCCGGGCGCTGTTTGAACCAACGTCTAAAGCACTCTTATCCGATGTCACCCCATCAAGCATTCGGTTGTTTGTTTTTAACTTACGGTATACGGCCATTAACATTGGTGTCATTTTCGGCCCGCTGCTTGGCTTATATCTCGGGTCATCAAAAACGACTTTTCCATTTCTCGTCGCTGCCCTCATTTACTTGTTGTACGGGTTAACGCTGGCATGGCAATTTCAAAAGCATCCAGTGGCTGCTCCAGAAAGCACCAAACAAATCGGCGTTAAAAAAGCTCTTTCCATTATTCAGAAAGATACGGTCTTTAGTATCATCCTCATTGGCGTTACTTTATGTTCATTTGGCTATTCACACCTAAGCTCAACACTGCCTCAATATTTATCGGCATCCCCTATGATTGAGGATGGCCCTAAACTGTTTGGGTATCTTTTATCCTTAAACGCAGTGGTTGTCATTGTCGTTCAGTACCCGCTGATTATGATCGCTAAGCGCTATTCAACGATTTTGTCGTTAACGACTGGGAACGTGCTTCTAGCAGGCAGTTTGTTTGCCATTGCTTTTTCACAAAGTCTCGGTACGCTTGCTTTCATCATTGTCGTGTTTACGATTGGTGAAGTGCTGCTCTTTGCGATGATGGATCTGTTTGTAGACAATATTGCAAAACCTGAAGTGAAAGGATCATACTTCGGCGCAATGGGGTTTTCTCAGCTCGGCAGCGTCGTCGGACCGTTTGTCGGAGGATTGTGTATTGACTTATTTGGCGCAGCCCATCCCCTTTCTATTTTTTCAGTCTTGGCGATTGTCACCGCTGCAGGCGTTCCGTTTTTACTCATCGGATACTACCGCCTAAAAAAACGAACGGCGGCTGCCGTGGCTGTGAAAGTAAGTGGAGGTCATTAAAAAAACCGCTCTCAATTGAGCGGTTTCAGCGTGTAGACAAACCCTCGCATTCTTTGTCAGTCCTGCGCGCTGGTACTCACGAATGTCAAATTCGCTCCGTAAAAGTAGCTGTCCTTCCTAGACTTCAAAGGTTTTCTATCACGCTGAAAAGAAGACAAAGGGCTAAAATAAAGTTCATTTTAGCCCTTTGTCAACAATCTAAAACCGCTCTCAATTGAGCGGTTTTCTTTATACCCTGCGGATGGCGATCTCTTCCACCTTATGCTGATCGCCTTTTTTTAAAATCAAATCGGCTCTATATTTTGTCGGCAAAATATTTTCATATAAATTTGGACGGTTCACTGTATTCCAAATCGTGCTTGCCATCTGATCTGCTTCTTCATCCGTCAAATCTTTGTATTGATGAAAGAAGGATTCAGGGTCTTGGAAGGCTGTTTCCCGCAGCAAACGGAACCGTTCTTTATACCAGCATTGAATTTGCGTCTCAGCGGCATCTACATAAATCGAAAAATCGAAGTAATCTGATACAAACACGCGCGGCTCATCCTTCAGATCATCCAGTGCCGGTGATTGCAACACATTGATCCCTTCAATGATGACAATATCTGCATCTTCTACTGTTTCATACACCCCTTCAAGACGATCATAGGTCAGATGTGAATATACAGGTGCATGCACAGTTTGTTTCCCTGATTTTAATTCATTTAAAAACGAAAGTAGCGCTTTAACATCATAGCTTTCCGGGAAACCTTTCTTTTCCATCAGCCCCCGATCTTTTAACTCTTTTTGAGGATACAAAAAGCCGTCCGTTGTTACGAGACTCACCTTCAACCCATCTCCAAGCCTTGATAAAAGTGTTTCAATGATACGTGCTGTCGTGCTTTTTCCGACGGCCACACTTCCTGCAATCCCGATTAAAAAGGGGATTTTCGCATGATGCGGGTAGTTTAAAAAAGCATTGACATGCTGATTTTTTTGTTTTTCTGCAAAGACATGTAATGTCAGAAAACGAATAAGCGGTATGTAAATATCTCGAACTTCTTCTAGCGATAAGTAGTCGTTTAATCCTTGAAGTGCTCTCACTTCTTCTTCTGAAACAGATACCGGCATATATTCTCCAAGAGCGGCCCATGCCTCTCTCGTATGGCGTGTATATAGTGTATTAAAATCTAGTCGTTCGTCACCCAAAGTCTTTCCCACCAATCTAAACTAAACTCATAACCAAAAAGACGATAATCCGATTGTAGCTTAAAATGAAGGCGCTGTCTTTATTTTTCAACGAAAGTTTGCTTCTTTTGCGAAAAAAAAGCATTAAATAAAGGAAAATGAGGGTAAATAAGAGTATTCAGTTTGATAGATAGAAGGGAGCACACCAAATGAAATATGTGATGATTGGCGGAGATGCAGCAGGAATGAGCTGCGCTATGCAAATATATAGGGAGGATCCAGACGCGCAAATTGTAGCTTTTGAAAAAGGAGAGATTTTCTCATATGGACAGTGCGGACTCCCCTACTTGATCGGCGGTCTCATTGATCATCACAGAAAACTCATCGCACGCAGCGCTGACACCTTTCGTGACAAATACGGAATTGATGCCAGATGCTTACACGAAGTGACCTCAATTGATCCAGAGCAAAAAACAGTATCGGGTATTCATTCTAAAACAAAAGAGCCCTTTACAGAAACGTATGACCGTCTGTTAATTGCGACAGGAGCAAGCCCCGTCACACTTGATCTAGACAGTCATTCATTAGAAGGTGTCCACGTATTAAAAACAATCCCGCATGCGCTGTCTATTTTAGACAATCTCAAAAAAGACGTCACACATATCACGATCATCGGCGGAGGATATATCGGTTTAGAAATGGCAGAAAATTTAAAAGCGCTAGGCAAAGACGTTCATATCATTCAGCGGGGTGCAACACTTGGGCCAGGCTTTGATCCCGATATGGCAAAATATCTGAAAGAAGAAGCGGACAATCAAAGCATTCACGTGGTACTTGGTGAAACAGTGCAAAAATTAAAGGGCAAGACACATGTAACAGCTGTTCAAACAGACAAACAGACCATTGAAACAGATATGGTCATCATTGCCGTTGGCGTCACTCCGCAAACATCCTTTTTAGACAGCACAGGAATTCAGCGACTTCAAAATGGTGCAGTCGTTGTGAATGAATACATGCAGACGAATGTACAAGATATCTATGCGGCGGGGGACTGCGCAGCGACCTATCACCGTATCAAAAAAGAACTGGACTATATTCCGCTCGGCACGACAGCAAATAAACAAGGAAGAATCGCAGGCTTTCATATGACAGGAACAAACCGCGCGTTTCAAGGCGTCACCGGCACAGCGGTGATGAAATTTATGGACGTGACAGCAGGGCGAACGGGTTTATCAGAGAAAGAAGCAAAAGACGCGGGCCTTCCTTTCTCCACCATCACCATCGACAGCACTGACCACGCTGGATATTACCCAGATGCAGAGAAAATGAAAGTGAAACTGATTTACAGAAGCGATGATCACACCTTGCTTGGCGCACAAATCATCGGTAAAGAAGGTGTTGATAAACGAATTGATGTCATGGCAACGGCTCTTTATCAAGGGCTGACTGTGACAGACCTTGAAGATTTAGATATTAGCTATGCCCCCCCTTTTAACAGTGTATGGGATCCACTTCAGCAAGCGGCAAGGCGGATATAGAAAAAGGAGTGAAGCCATTGACCATTCAACAAATTGCTACTATTGAAATTCCTGTGACTGATATCCCCCGGGCTGTCTCTTGGTATGAACAGATTTTAGAAATGATCGTTCTACATCAATCAGAAGAAGCCGCTATGCTCACTTTTACTCATGGCGAGGGACCTTCTTTTTATCTCGTCAAAACAAAACACGAGAAACGAATCTACTTTATGAACTCTTTTACAGGAGTTCGGCATAGTATGATTGATTTATTTGTGAAGGATTTAAAAAACTTTCACCAGTATTTAAGCGAGCATAACGTCACCGTATCGGATATTCAAATATTAGCTGACCCAGACTTAGGCGGTTTTAGCTTCGAAGATGTTGATGGCAATGTCTTTGGCGTCACCAATATTAAGCCCCATCAAACAAAAAAAGAAACCAGCCTGTGACCGGTTTCTTTTTTTGTTATTTTTTCATCATCGCTTTCCGTGCTGCTTTTTCAAATAAAAACGGGAATAATTGATACAATTTACTGCCAGCATTCATCCATCCTGGTAAATTAATCTCTCTTTTTTTCGTCATCATGGCGGATACGACCTTCCCTGCTACCTTGTCAGCACTGAGCATCATAAAATCAACATTTTTCACATATTCACCACTGCGGTCTGCAATGGTAAAGAAGTCTGTGGCAATCGGTCCTGGATTGACGGTTGTGACATGAATTCCGCTGTCTGCCAGCTCCATTCTGAGGCTGTTTGAAAATCCGAGAACCGCATGCTTTGATGCGGAATAGATGGCGGATTTAGGGGTGGCAATTTTGCCTGCCTGTGACGCAATATTGATAATATGTCCCTTCCCTCTTTGTTTCATCTCAGGAAGGACCTTTTTTGTGCAGGCAATTAAACCAAAGACATTGACCTCAAACATCGACACCATTTCCTCAATGGATGCGTCCTCGACGAGATCGAACACACCAAAGCCGGCATTGTTCACCAAAATATCAACAGCTCCCACTTGTTGATAGGCTTGATCAATGTCCTCAAGCTGACTGACATCAAGCTGAACGATGTGACATACGCCGCCAGCACTTATAATCTTTTCTTTTACACCTGTGAGCTTTTCAATTCGTCTTGCTGACACAATGATTTCTGCTCCTTCGGCTGCTGCCAAGTACGCCATCTTTTCACCAATACCGCCTGAAGCACCTGTAATCCATATTCTCTTTCCTGTTAGTCGCCCCATTTATTTCACTCCTTCATTTGCTCGATAATAGAGGGTTCCGTCTTTTTGCACTTCTTCAATTTGTCCAGCCGCTAAAAGCACATCAAGCTGCCCGACTGTCTCAGACATTGTCAGAAATAATGCTTCTTCATACAGGCCCGGAAATAAGGTGCGGCAAAGATGAAAGGCGGTCATTTCCTTTCGTTGAAGCAGCTGATACATCGTATTTGCCCGTTTTTCCTGTTTTTTAAATCTTTCTTCGATCAATTCGTGATGAGAGGTAATGAGCTGGCCATGCCCTGGATAAATCGCCTGAATGGGCAAATGCAATAAACGCTTGAGTGATGCTTTATATTGAAGCAGCGATTTTTGACGTTCTGTTCCTTTCACCGGTGCTTCCATTAACGGATTGGAAGAAATGGTCGTAAGCAGCAGATCACCGCCGATGAAATTCCCTGTTGTTTCATCTAAAAAAGAAAGATGAGATTGTGCATGTCCTGGGGTCTCCAGCACTTGGAAATGCTCATGTCCCTTCAAACGATCGCCTTCTTTTATGACGTCATCAACATGTGCCGTACATGAATATGTATAGGACTGCCTCACAATTCTTTCACACTCACCTTGACGAAGCGGCACACCTAACTGCTGAAAAAAATCATTCATAAAATGGATTTGACGCTGTTTAAACGCTGCATCCTGACTAATATAGGGCTCATTCAACTCATGTCCGATGACACGGACATGGGGTTTCATCAGATCTAAAAGACCGACATGATCTGCATGATGATGTGTCAAAACCACTTGATCAATATCATCTATTGATAAATGATGTTCCTTTAATTGCGTGACAAAGGCATGATGCGCCTCTTGTGTCATCGGTCCGCAATCGACTAAGGTCACGGCATCGCCTTTTAATACATATGCATGGACATCCCCAACCGCAAACGGTGTGGGAATGGATAATTGAATCATTTCTTCTTTCACTTTTATACGTCATCTCCTGCTTTTTGACTCATAGATTATCTGAACTTCCTCTTCTTTATTCATTGTATCTTGCAAAGGGCAGACTGTCATGCGGTTTAGATGGTCATTTTTTTATCTTTCCCTATTGACACAAACTTGTCCATCGTTGCATAATGAACAACAAATATAAGATGCGCGATGACAAGGATTAGTAAGCAAAATAATGATGCAAGAGAGTGAGGTCCGCCGGCTGTAAGGCTTCACCATCCTCTTATTTGCTGAACCTGCCCTTTGAGCTGTTAGGCAAACCTAAACGTTTCCCGCGTTAAGGGACTAGAGCTGAGTATGCATGATTGCATGCTAATTGAGGGTGGTACCGCGAAAAACCTTTCGTCCTTTGCAGACGAGAGGTTTTTTTATTTTCTACAAGGAGGAGCAGCTTATGAGTAAAATTGGATTTATTGGTGCAGGCTCAATGGCCGAGTCTATGATTAAAGGTCTTTTAAAGAGCGGCATTATGTCAAATGAAGATATCATTGTCACAAATAAAACAAATGAAAAACGATTAGAAGAATTACATGCACGTTATGGAGTCAAAACAGATTTCGCTCGTTCCTTTATTTATGAAGAAGCCGATATGCTGGTGTTTGCTTTAAAACCAAAAGATGCGGAAAGTGGCATTTCTGAAGTAAGGCCCCATTTAAATGGACAGCTGATTATTTCTATTTTAGCGGGCATTTCTATTGAAACCATTCAGCATTATGCTGGCGCAAAAACGGCGGTGGTTCGTGCCATGCCAAATACATCAGCGGCCATACAACAATCAGCTACTGGCATTGCTGTCAGTGATGAAGTCACAGAGGCGCAAAAGGAAAAAGCAGTTCAGCTGTTTGAAACGATCGGTCATGTGACGGTTTTAGATGAATCACAGCTGAATGCGGTCACAGCCATTGCCGGCAGCGGTCCTGCCTTTATTTATCATTTGATTGAAGGAATGGAGCGAGGTGCATCGGAACTTGGGATGAACCAAGAGACAGCGAAATTGCTCATTTGTCAAATGATTGCAGGCGCTGCAAATATGCTTCAGGATAGCGGTAAGGAACCTGCTGAATTGCGCAAAGAAATTACGAGCGAAGGTGGAACGACAGAAGCAGGACTTAATACCCTTGCTTCCTATCAATTTGAAGAAGCGATTGTCGATTGTGTGAAAACAGCGACAAAACGCGCAGCAGAATTAAACGACATGTTTTCAGCGAGTACGTATAAGTAAGTGAGTGAGTGAGAAAAGCACCTGCCTTGATGACAGGTGCTTTTCATCTATCACTCGATGCTCTCATGGACATGATGGCTTTGATTTGATCGAGGTGATGAATTTCATGTAAAGCAATGGTTTCAGCTAAAATTTGGACTGTCATCATCCCTTCTTCAGGATGGAGACCTGAAAAATCCCATGTATCCTTTTCTAATCGCTGTAGTGTTTTGTTTCTGCTCTCTTTTAAGCGCTCGATCAATGCACTGACCTCTTGTGCGGTATACGTTTCATAAGCTCTTCCCTTCACATATATCTCTGGATCATATGATGCGAAAAGCGTGTGCTCATTTGATATTGCCTGCTCTATCCGCTCTGACCAGACTTCTTCTGTATCATACAAATGTCCAACAATTTGTTTAATCGACCACTTGCCTTCCCCAAAAGATTCATCTAATGTAGCCTCATCACATGTCCATACTAACTCCTCAAGCTTACGCAAACTCTCATGAAGTGATCTCATGATCTCTGTTTTTGTTAGTACTCCTGTTTTCACTCTCACAATCCCCCTTCAAATATATGTAAGTATTATTCTATATCATACTCTATTTCTTTAGACAGAAGGTGATTGATATCAAGAAAAGCCCTATCATGACGATAGAGCTTTCACTTAATTCTTTTCTAATAAAGCATGAATTGTTGATTGTAAGAGCGACGGCAAAACGCCAAAAGAGAATGGGACATGCAGCCGTTCTGTCCATTTGTGCGCATCCTTTCCTAATGGACCAACGTTGATGACAGGAACGTTAAGAGCTTCTTTTTCTCCTTGTGGTAACGAGTAGCCTTTTTGGTATAGCGGCATGTTGGCTGTATAATCCTCTATATCTTGATTTTCAAGCTGTAAGTAGCTTAAATCAGATAAACCAGGAAAATATTTGACTTCTTCTACTTCGATTCCATAGATCTCTTTTGCTTCTCTTTGAATCTTCTTTAAGGTCGTTTGAATATGCAGATCGTTTGTTGAAGAAACAGATGGGTAAAATGGCGGACTATAAAACAACACAATCAGTGCTCCATCTTCCTTACAAAGGGTCGTCAGTTCTGATACAATTTTGGTTGAAAAATCACGATCCCCTAGCTCACCCCGGTTGGCAAAGGCGTAGTTGACAATTCGCTCGACCTCCTGCTTGCCGGATCGTTCAGCAGCTTTTTCGTACAGCTCATGATACGTTAACACCGTGATGTTTGTATCGATGGGTGTAAAATGTTTAAAGCGTTGAAATGCAGCGGTTTTCTGTTTGAGATTGGCTTCGATTTGGGCTGCTGCTTGTTTCGCAGTTTCATAGAGGAGCCCGTGAAGCTCTTCACTAGAGCGGTTCATCATCAGCACATTAAATAAAGAAACAGCCGTGTGAGGCGTTTGAACAGAGTAAGCTTCTTTCAAATCCTTTTGCATCAAATTGGTCGGAGGTGGTGTCACTTCACCATCTACTTCCTCACAATAATCACTATTCAGTTCTAACAGCCTGTTTAATTCAGATACCATAAAATTTGCATTTAATCCTGAGAAGGGCTCACCTACATGTGTTTCAATTCCTTTGCAGAAAAATCCCGCAAGTACCTTCCCTATACTACCTGTATAGATGTATTGGTGCGCATCCCCGGGATACTTTTCAAACATCGGCTCACTGTTTAAACACGCGGTATAATCAAGGTCATACTTCTGCTTGAGCTCCTTTAGTTTCGGAACAGCCTCCAGCATCCCCTGTGAATTCACTTCTTCATCTGGCACTGTGACGAGCAGAATATTTCCTTCAAACCTCCCCGCCATGGCTCTTTCTAGCATGGAAAGCTGGACAGTCAGGCCTGCTTTCATATCCATGGACCCTCGTCCAAACAGCCAGTCACCTGAAGCTAAATTCTCTCTTGCCCTTTTTGGAAGAAGTGCACTTTTTTGAGAAAAGGACGCCATTAACTCTTCGGGCTTACACGCCATATTTTGAAATTCTCCGTAATCCTCTGTATCGACGACATCAAAATGGCTGAGGAGTAAAACAGTACGTGGCAGCGTACTTCGTTTGACAAGTGCCGTTAAAAAATACCGGCCATCTTTCATTGGATGCAAAGCCAAGTGATCAGGATGCTGTTCAAAATACGGCCGCTCCCTCAGCAAGTAATATAAATATTCCGCTAATGCGACTTCTCCCGTTGTACCAGATATGCTTTCATACTGCATAAGAGCTGTGAGTAGCTCCTTTAGTTCACTTTCCGTTTGCCATTTCATCCGTTTATCCCCCTTTGATGTCCATATCTTTCATTATACAAAATCATGTACAAAAGCTATATGGTTTGAGCACCTTTTATGACGAATGTTTGAATGGCTGTTATAATCGGCTATACCATTCTATGAGGAGGCGAAGGTAATTGGAAACAAAGCTTTTTTCACCGTGGACATTAAAAGGTGTCACACTCAAAAACCGCATCGTCATGTCCCCGATGTGTATGTACTCATCCTATGACCGTGATGGAAAATTACAGCCTTTCCACTTTGCACATTATATTTCCCGTGCGCAAGGTCAGGCCGGATTAATTATGGTCGAGGCAAGTGCTGTTTCACCTGAGGGAAGAATTAGTGATCAGGACCTCGGAATTTGGAGTGATGAGCACATTGAAGGGTTTGCCTCATTAAACGAACAAATCAAAGCGTACGGAACAAAAACGGCCATCCAGCTAGCCCATGCAGGACGCAAGGCTGAGCTAGATGGTGACATTCTTGCTCCATCCAGCATTCCATTTGACGAGCAATCTAAAACACCTCTTGAGATGTCTATCGATCAAATAAAAGACACAGTTCAGGCATTTCAAGATGCCGCTGTCCGCGCCAAGAAAGCTGGATTTGACATCATTGAGATTCATGGTGCGCATGGCTATTTGATTAACGAATTTCTCTCACCGCTTGCCAATCACCGGACAGATGAATATGGCGGTTCACCAGAAAATCGTTATCGCTTCTTGAGAGAAGTGGTTGATGCAGTCAATGAAGTGTGGGATGGACCATTATTTGTCCGTGTATCCGCTTCTGATTACACAACAAAAGGACTAGATATTGCAGATTATATTGGCATTGCCGCATGGCTGAAAGAGCAAGGAGTCGATCTAATTGATGTGAGCTCAGGCGCTGTGGTGCAAGCCAGTATTAAAACATTCCCCGGCTACCAAGTCACCTTTGCTGAGAAAATAAGAGAAGGTGCCGGCATCCAAACAGCCGCTGTCGGTATGATCACATCTGGTGTACAGGCCGAAGAAATTTTACAAAATCAGCGTGCTGACTTAATCTTTATCGGCAGAGAATTTTTACGAGATCCGTATTTCCCAAAAACAGCCGCTAAAGAGCTTCGTACATCCATCGAAAGCCCGCGCCAATACGATCGTGCTTGGTAACATCTCTAAGCAAAAAGGTGTCTATTTTTTGAAATAGGCATCTTTTTTGTTTTTAAGAGAAACATCTTTGCCTTTTGTGCCGTCTTTTAGCTAAAGAACCACTTAGAGGAGATGGAAGAATGAACTCGGCATTGATTGAAAGAACGTATCATATAGATGGACATCACTTTTATACAAGGCATCGTCAAGGGAAAAAGGAAGCCACCATTATTTTTGAAGCAGGATATGGAATTTCAGGCGATACGTGGGCGAATATCGCTCGTGATATTGACCCAGAGCTTGGTGTTTTCTTATATGACCGTTTAGGTAATGGAAAAAGCAGTGAAAGCAAGGAAGGAAGAACTTTGCATGATCTTGCGGATGATTTAGATACACTTTTACATCAAGCCAATATTCAGCCGCCATTTCTCATTGTGGCGCACTCATTTGGCTCTCTTGTCAGTCGCTTATGGGCAAGCCGCAGAAAAGAAGATGTTATCGGTATGGTCCTTCTAGACCCAGCAAGTGAGGAGCAAGAGCAGGTCATTCTGCCGCTCTTATCAAAGGAAGAACGCACTTCATATATGGCGCAGTTCACAGCAGAATGTACACATGAGGACTTTGAGCAAATGCTGCGTACGATCAAAGAGGAGCAAACGCATTATGGGATGATGCCCCTTCTTGTCATTTCATCAGGCAAAAGCCGCTTGTTTCATCCAGCACATGAAGCTTGGCTCAGGCTTCATAAACGAATGCTCACATTATCATCCCAAAGCGGATGGATTCAGGCGCAGAACAGCTCGCACTATATTCATCACGATGAACCACATATTGTGCAGCTGGCGATTTATGATGTATGGTGTGCAGCAAAACAGCCTGTCTCTTATTATCAAACAGCTAACTAAAAACAAAAACTCCTTGACCGGACATCAGTCAAGGAGTTTTTTCATTATACCGTTGGTGCTGATTGACTTTTCTCAGACAGCAACTTTTCAATGCTGACAAGCTGAACGCATAACGTAAAGATGTCAATCGCCTGCTCTAGTTCTTCAAGTGTTGGGAACGTTGGCGCAATACGGATGTTACGATCAAGCGGATCGTTTCCATAAGGATATGTCGCCCCTGCACCTGTTAGTGTCACACCGGCTTCTTTCGCTTTTTGCACAACAGCTTTTGCACAATGATCGAGTGTATTTAAGCTGATAAAATATCCGCCATTTGGTTTGTGCCACTCAGCGATGCCTGTTCCACCAAGCTTTTCATCAAGGATCGAAAGAACGAGGTCAAATTTCGGCTTAATAATCGCTGCATGCTTTTTCATATGTTCCTTCAATCCTTCTGGATTCTTGAAGAAACGAAGGTGTCTTAATTGATTGATTTTATCTGGCCCAATGGTTTGAACTGATAGCTGTTTTTGAATAAAGCTGACGTTGTCCTGACTAGATGCCATCAGTGCAACACCCGAGCCTGGGAACGTAATTTTAGAAGTAGAGGCGAACATAAACACACGGTTTGCATGTCCTGCTTTGTCTACTGCTTGAAAAATATCTTTTAACGTATCAGGCGTATCTGTTAGATGGTGGACTGCATAGGCATCATCCCAAAAAATACGGAAGTCGTCTGCTTTTGTCTGCATAGAAGCAAGACGGTCAACAACCTCATCTGAATACGTAATGCCGTCAGGGTTACTATATTTCGGTACACACCAAATCCCTTTGATGGCTTCATCTTCTGCAACCAATTTTTCCACCTGATCCATGTCAGGTCCATCCGACTTCATATCTACCGTAATCATCTCTATGTTAAAATGCTCACAAATGGCAAAATGACGATCATATCCTGGGCTTGGTGCAAGGAATTTTACCTTTGGAAGCTCTCCCCAAGGTGTTTTGCTGCCATATACGCCGTGAGTCATAGCACGTGCAATTGTGTCATGCATCATATTCAGACTAGAATTACCGCCAATGATGATTTGTTCTGGCTTCAGATTGAGCACACTTGCAAAAAATTTCTTTGTTTCAGGAAGGCCTGTCAAGCCGCCATAGTTTCGCACATCTGTACCATCCTCAGCTGTCATTGCATCCTTTGATGTCACGACATCGAGCATGCCCATAGATAAATCGAGCTGTTTTGGTGAAGGTTTCCCTCTTGACATGTCTAAGTGTAAGTTTTTACTTTTGTACGTTTCATACTCTTTTTGTCGTGCTGCATATAGGTCATTTAATTCTGCTTCACTTAACGCTGTAAAACCGCTCATCTTTGATTGTGCCTCCCGTATTCTTCATAGTGTAATTCGTCATTTGTTTTTTCTTCACCATTTTACCACTACCTGAAAAAGAGCGTCATCATAAATATCAAAAAAATCACACAACTTTTTTTGACGATTCATCCAATTTTTACAGGGTACGGTCAATAGGAAAAGAAAAGAAATCATGTGCAGCTTCAGTCAGCGGGAATATATCGCGGGCTTCTTTGAGTAATTGTTTCAGTGACTCTTCCCCTTGGTACCGTGCACTAATATGGGTCAAAATCAGTCTTTTTGCGCCTGCTTCCTGCGCTGTTTTTGCTGCCTGTTCTGTCGTACTGTGATAATAATTATAGGCTAGTTCTGCATCTTCTTTCCCAAATGTTGCTTCATGGACTAACACATCCGCATTCTTGGCAAGCCTTGTTATATTCTCGCACAAACGGGTATCTCCTGAAAATGCAACGATTCTCCCTTTTTTAGGGGGTTCCAAATAATCGGTTCCATCAATCATTCTTCCATCTTCGAGTGTAACGGTTTCCCCATTTTTCAACTTCTGATACAAAGGTCCAGGTTTTACACCGATTTTTTTTAGGTCTTCGGCTTTTAGTGCGCCGGGTACATCTTTTTCCACGACCCGATAGCCGTAAGCTGGGATCCCATGAGACACTCGTCTTGCTTCTACTTGAAAGGTCTCATCTTCAAAAACGATCCCTTCCTCTATTTCTATGATATGCAGCGGATAAGTCAAATGCGTTTGTGTCGCTGAAAGTGCCGCGTTTACAAAAGCTTTAATGCCGCTTGGACCATATATCGTCAATTCATCCTCTCCCCCTTGAAAGGACCTGCTGCCAAGCAGACCCGGGAGACCATATACATGATCACCGTGCATATGCGTGATAAAGATCTTCTCAATTTTTCTTGGTTTAATCGTTGTATGTAATATTTGATGCTGCGTCGCTTCTCCGCAATCAAAAAGCCACACGGCTTTTCTCTCTTCTAAAAGCTTCAGCGCAGTGCAAGTGACGTTTCTTGTTTTTGCAGGAATGCCTGCACCTGTTCCTAAAAAGAGCAGTTCCATTACGATTTCCTCCTACAGCCGGTATACAATCTCTTCATTCATATAGAATACATGAAGACAGGATAAATGTGAATTCAGCGGAATTTTTGAAAAAAGTCAAACTCGGGCAGAAAAAGTCGAATCAAATGTTTGCTTTACGAACAATGAACCTTTAAAATAAAGAAAATGTACATACATTCTCGGTTTTTACAACAATGCTACGAATAAAGTGAGGTACTTTTCGTGAATACAGAAACTAACTATCCAAAAGCAGTCATTGTCATTTTTGGCGCAACAGGAGACCTTGCAAAACGCAAGCTCTACCCTTCTATACATAGACTTTATCATAGCGGAAAGCTTGGAGATCAATTCGCCGTTGTAGGGGTTGGACGTCGTCCTTGGTCTCATGAAGACCTAAGAGCTGTGGTAAAAGAATCGGTCTCTTCTGATGATGCAGAAGCAAAAGCAGAGGAATTTATTTCTCATTTCTATTACCATGATTTTGATGTCTCAAGCCCTGCTTCCTATCAAGCACTGAACACACTTCTTTCTGGTCTTGAAGATACATACAGTATCCCGAATAACCGGATGTTCTATTTAGCGATGGCACCAGAATTCTTCGGAACCATTGCGAAGTTTTTAAAAAGTGAAGGCGTATCAGAAACGACTGGATGGTCTCGACTTGTTATTGAAAAACCGTTTGGTCATGACCTGCCTAGTGCCAAAACATTAAATGAAGAGATCCGAGATGCATTTACAGAGGATCAAATTTATCGTATTGACCACTACCTCGGTAAACAGATGGTGCAAAACATTGAGGTAATTCGTTTTGCGAATGCGATCTTTGAACCGCTTTGGACAAACCGCTATATTTCAAACATTCAAATCACATCGAGTGAATCATTAGGTGTCGAAGACCGTGCGAGATATTACGAGAGTTCTGGTGCACTGAGAGATATGGTACAAAACCATATGCTTCAAATGGTTGCACTACTAGCCATGGAGCCACCGATTAAGCTCAATACAGAGGAAATCCGTAGTGAAAAACGGAAAGCATTGCGTGCGCTTCGTCCTTTCTCGAAAGATGAAGTGGATCAATTCTTTGTCCGCGGACAGTATGATGCAGGAACGATTGATGGCAATATGGTTCCTTCCTATCTTGAAGAGCAAAATGTGGACCCAAACTCCAACACAGAAACATTCGTTGCAGGGAAACTTCTCATCGATAACTTTAGATGGGCCGGGGTACCATTTTACATTCGTACAGGAAAACGTCTAGAAAAGAAATCCACTCAAATCGTGGTGCAATTTAAAGACATTCCGATGAACCTGTACTATGGAAACGGGAATTCCATGCATCCAAACTTACTTGTGATTCACATTCAGCCAGACGAAGGCATTACCCTTCACCTGAATGCTCGCAAGCTTGATGGCGGAACGTATGCTAAACCAATTAAGCTGGACTATCAAACAAATTACAACGACATCATGAATACACCAGAAGCGTATGAAAAGCTGATTCATGACTGTTTGCTAGGTGACGCAACAAACTTTGCCCACTGGGATGAAGTGGCACTGTCTTGGAACTTTGTTGATCCAATTTCAGAAAAATGGGCTGAAACCAAAACGTTAAAACCAAATTACCCTGCTGGTTCTATGGGACCAAAAGAAGCAGATCAGCTTCTTGAAAAAGATGGATATCACTGGTGGAATATATAAAATCAACGAAAAAAGAGCAGTCTCCCGATTGAGGGGGTTCTGCTCTTTTTTTAAAGTCGTGTTTTCGTAATTTCAACCGTTGAAAAATCAAATTTATCATAGCGATGATGGCTAAAGGAATATTCAAACGGCCGGCCTGTGTTTAAATAAGCCACCTGCTCCACTTCTAGCACCGGATCCGTAGGGTCACAGCCTAAATATTGCTGATCAAGCTGATCTGATTTAGCCGCTCTAATTTTTTTGTGCGCTCCTGCCACTTTTAAATGAAGTGTGTTTGTAATGTAGCTATAGATAGACCCCAATAAAACCTCTTCATCTATTCCCTTAATGACATTGACAGGCATAAAGGTTTTTTCTAATACATATGGCTCTTCTTCCACCAAACGGAGCCGAATAATGTCATAGACGGGTGTGCTTGAGTCAATGGATAAATGAGCTGCCACCTCTTCACTTGGAAAATGCACATCAAAGCGAATGATTTGGCTCGTCACGTTTTTATCTGCCATCACTTTCGTGAACCCTTTATTTTCATGACCTGATACGTTGATCGCACCTTGATTTAGCGCTGCCTTCACAATAAATGTGCCATGACCTCTTTTTCTAAAGAGCAGACCTTCCGCCACTAAAAGATCGAGCGCACGCTTCATCGTCATTCTGCTGCATTTAAATTCAGCGGCAAGCGAGTTTTCATCTGGAATGGGTTGATCTTCTGGATAATATGCTGTTCCTATTCTTTTTCTAATTTCTTCTGAAATGAGTTCGTACTTTGTCATCTCACACCACCAACTGACTTGTTTTTTCATATCCTATTATAGCGCTTTCTAGCCTTCCTCTCATTCTACACTAAGCCTAGTGCGCTTAAAAGGTTCGAGCCACTTTCATTTCAACCCTTTCATCTTTACATAAGAAAAATACTTGCCCTTTTCAAGGAAAGAGCAAGTATCTTGATTAGAAACCATTATTCTCTGAAACCGATTGAAACCAGTAGCCACTTTTTTTGATGGTACGTTTCCCGTCTTTCTCAAGGTCCACTGAGACAAATCCATAGCGATTTTTATAGGCATTCGACCATGACCAATTATCCATAAACGTCCACAGGTGATAGCCTTTTACATGACTTCCTTCTTGAATGGCTTGATGCACCCATTTAAGATGCTCAGAAATAAAATCAATGCGATAATCGTCGTGAATCATTCCTTCTTCATCCTGAAACCGCTCTTCTCCTTCGACACCCATTCCATTTTCAGAAATAAAGCATTCAATATTCCCATAGTCTGTCTGGACTTTTTTCAATATATCGTAAATACCCTTTTCATAGATTTCCCAGCCGCGGTACACATTCATTTTTCTGCCCGGCATTTCAAAAGAATCGAAATAATGGTCTGGCATAAATGGTGCATCAGGGTGAGGCATATGTTCCTTTGCTTTCACTCTTCTTGGCTGATAATAGTTGATGCCGAGAAGGTCGATCGTGTTCTCTTGAATGAGTTCAAGGTCTCCTTCCTCCATAGCCGGCATCAATCCTTCTTTCTTTAACACGTCCACTAGCTTTTCAGGGAAATGTCCTTTCACAGCTGGATCTAGGAAGGACCGGTTAAAGAAGGCGTCAGCCATCTCAGCTGCTTCGACATCCCGCGGATTCTGGCTTCGCGGATACGAAGGAGTAAGGTTGAGGATAATGCCTATTTTCCCATCCTGCTTCATCTCTTTATAAGCCGCAATGGCCTTAGCATTTGATAAAATCTCATGAAATCCAACTTGCACTGCCTTTTGGAAATCAACTTCGTTTGGATAATGGAAGCTATACATATATCCACCCTCTACAGGAACAATCGGCTCGTTATGGGTAAACCATTTTTTCACCCGGTCGCCAAAAAGCTGAAAACACAATGTCGCATAGCTGACATAATCGTCTACGACCTGCCTGTTTACCCATCCTCCCGTCTCCTGAAGCGCCATTGGCATATCAAAATGATACAAGTTCACAAACGGTTCAATGTCACTCGCTATCAGTTCATTGATCACATCATTGTAAAAAGCCACAGCGTCTTCATTAACAGCCCCTTTTCCCTCAGGTAAAAGGCGTGACCATGAAATAGATAGACGAAACGAGTTGTGCCCAATCTCCTTCATGAGTCGGATATCCTCTTTGTATTTACGATAAAATTGCGAGGTCACACCTGGACCGACGCCCTGAAAAAAACGATTCGGCTCTTTTTCAAACCAGTGATCCCAAATGTTCGGTCCCTTTCCATCTCCTGGATAACTGCCTTCTGTTTGCGTAGCAGAGGCAGAAGATCCCCACCAGAAACCTTCTGGAAATGTATATGATTGACTGTTAGTTTCCATCGACATGTATTGAGTCTCCTTCACCTTTGATGTTTGTTTGTTTCGTTTTTTCTGTCGTGACTATTTTTTCATTTTTCACATTCATACGATCAATAAATTTTAGGAACGGGAACCAAATGACAAACACAATCATTAAATTAAACAGCTGAAGCAGACCGCCCGCTAATGAATTTGTTGCCATGACTCCGCTAATAAAGATCGGTACTGTCCATGGAATATTCACGCCTGTCGGAGGCGGCACAATACCTGCGGCCATCGCAAAATAAGAAATACAAGTAATCACCATTGGTGCCAAAATCCATGGAATGAGAATAAGCGGGTTCATCACAATCGGTAAACCGAAGATAATGGGTTCATTGACGTTAAATAAACCTGGTCCTAAGCCGAGCTTTGCTACTTGTTTCAATTGCTTACTTTTAAGAAAAATTAAAATCGTAAACACAACAGCTAGCGTCATACCGGTTCCACCCATACCCACTGTATAGATTTCGATAAACTGCTTGCTGATGATGTTCGGAACCTCACCTGTTTTTGTGTAGCTTTCTAGATTTTGAATGGACAATGTATTCCAAATCGGGTCCATGACAGAGTTGATAATAATTTGGCCGTGGAGCCCAAAGAACCAAAGAATTTGTATAAAGAAAATAGCGATCAAGGTCGGAATGATACCGCTTCCAAGTCCGACAAGCGGCGCCTGAATCGCATTGTAAATCAAGTCATGCATGTTGGTTTTGAACCCTTGTGTAATGATGATATTGATCAGTAAAAAGGTTGTGAGTGTCAAAGTAGCCGGGATGAGTGCAGCAAAAGACTTAGAAACAGCTGGCGGAACCCCTTGCGGCATATTGATGACAAATTTCTTTTGGACAAAATAGCGATAAATTTCAGCAGACAAAAAGCCTGTGATCATTCCAAGGAACATTCCCTTTGCGCCCAAACGATCGACTGGGATGACGCCTGCAATGGATGCACCGCCCTCTTGTTCTAGTAAAAATGGCGTAAGGAGAAGAAAAGAGGCTAAAGCGATCACACCGCCAAAGACAGCTTCCACATCATAGCTTTTCGATAAATAGTAGCCAATCCCAAATACAACAAACACACTCATAATGCTGATGGTCGCACTAGGTGCAATATTCAGTGCAGACTGAACACCTTCAAGTGCTGTTTGACTCATGATCTTATCTAAAAATGGCAAATTCATTAATACGACCATGATGGAACCAAAAATCGTTAATGGGAACGCAAGCATAAAGGCATCCCTTAATACCCCTAGATAGCGATTGTTGTTCAATCTCCCAGCAATCGGAACCAAAATCGCACTTATTTTATCAAACATTGGTTTCCCCCCTTGTTTACACCCTTTATTGTTTCAGTGATTGCAATATCGGTAAGAGCTCTCCCACAAGCTCTTTTATCGTCATCGTTGACATGAAATGATCTTCGGCATGCATGAGCAGCAAGGAGAATGAAATCGTTTCTCCGCTTGCCTCTTGCTGTACCATTTGAAAATGGATATCATGTGCATTCCGCAAGTCATCTTCCGCTTCTTTGAGAAGGTCAGATGCTACTGTTTCATGACCTTCTCTAAATTGTTTAAGAGATTGAAGCAATTTGCTTCGTGCATTTCCGCTGTGTAAGATCAATTGAAAACTGATTTGTTCTTCCGTGAGTCCTTCGAGTGTTTTCTTTTCCATCCTTTAAGATTCCCCCATCAATGAAACCGCTTGTTCATACGCTTTTTGACCATCTGCTAGCCCATACGCCTGCATATCGATGACCTCTACTTCAATCCCATATTTTTGAGCTTCTTTTTGAAGATCCCCTTTTAAAAAGCTCATTTGCGGTCCAATTAATACAACATCGGCATGTGCCATTTCTTTTTTCGCTTGGTCTTGTCCGACTGCCCAAATCTCTGCTTCTTCCCCTATAGACTCAGCATGTGCCTTCATCTTTGTGACTAGTAAACTCGTAGACATACCTGAACTGCATGCTAATAAAATACGTTTCATTTCTCTCACCCCATTGTTGTAATAAAAGCGCTTCCAGTTAATATTATATATTTTTATTTTTAAATGTCTAGACATTTAATTTTATATGTATGTATTTTATTTTAAAAATGACCGTATCATTACTCAAAACAAGCTTTCAAAACGAAAGAGATCTCATCCAGATATGAACGAGACCCCTTTTCTTTTAAAAAATACTCTCCGAATGAACCATAAAGTAGCTTTTTCTTCAGAAGACAGTCTTTGAGAACTTTGTTAAAATAAGTGCGAATGACTTAGCTCATTCAAAAACCCATTTTTTCATCCCATAAATCATGAGAAGTAACTGCCCAGAGATGGAAACAGATTCTATTCCCACTCAATTTGATGGATAGGTAAACGTCTTTTGCTGCTACTTTTCGAATCTATTCATATCTTTGCAATCAAAAGGAGTGGATATCATGGCAGTCACTCATTTGTGTGAAGCCTGTAAAAGAAACGAGATTGATGTTGTAAAAATTTCTGATGAACCAGCTCAGCCTTATCGATTATGCAATGATTGTCACAGGCGGCTCTTAACCTATTCTTTACGGCCAATTGAATGGTATCACTTAGCGATCATCCACTCTCCAAAGAAATTTTTATTGCACGATGATTTTTATGAAGAAGACGGAGAGGCTTGTCAGCCAGAAGAAGATGTATTGGTCACAGCAGAAGAGAAAATACCCACATTACAAGCGGTTCAACATGATTTGGAGTCTTTATTAGATTTCTCAATCACAAGATGGTTTCTTCACAACGATGTCATCATTGCCCTGAAAAAACACGATACACAAAAAATGTTGATGTCTGTAAAAGCTAGATTTTATGGAACGGAAAATCATGAAGTCAAATCAAGAATGCTGGAGATCGCAGCTGATGTTTTAGGTACTGCAGCTTCGGATTGGGTAAGAGAGCTTTGGGAGAATGATGCCGATAAATTTTTTCATCCGCTTTCTTGGGCAGCAGCCAGTAGTTTACCAGCCGAGGAAGGAATGAGACGTATTTTTGATCAATTGAAATGTGTAAGTGAAAAGGAATTGCCAATGACCGCTCTCTCCAGCCTATATCGTTTCCGTTCACATCACATACTTGATTGGATGGAGTCTCATTGCTCCTCTTTTAACGATAGTTGGGGCAGGTTGGCATCAGCATGCTTTCCAACATGGCTCAGAATGAAATCTTGGCTAAACAAAGGAAGACCTTTCAGTTTAATTGCACTCGATACAATGGCGAACTGTCTAGCAGTTAAAAACGATCCATTTATCGAGGAGTTATCACCTAAAATACTTCGTACAGATATCAATGAAATAGAACCCATTTTATATGATTATCTTCAAAAAGATGGCGTTCCTCGTGTCAAAACGAAAGTAGGCATCATCGTGAAGAACAAAGAAGCCATATTTGAAAAAGGCGAATAAATGGATAAAAGCGTGTGCAATGTTTATGCTCACGCTTTTCACTAGCATGACAACATACTAGATCATAATTTGATGTTGTGTTATCCTCTGAGCCCAGCCCGTGTTCATCACGATTATCCTTTTCCTGCTTGGAATCCAGGGTACTTGGTCATACCGCCGTCTACATATAACGTCAACCCTGTCACATAGCTCGCCTCTTTTGATGCAAGCCAGACAGCACATGCTGCCACTTCTTCCGGTTTTCCGATATAACCAATCGGTATCAGCTCAATGACGCCCTTTTTCAATGCTGGATCATCAAATTTTTCGGCATTGATCGGGGTATCAATTGCACCTGGTGCAATGCTGTTTACACGAATTTTTTTAGGGGCATATTCTAGTGCCAGCGTTTCTGTCAAAAGCTTGGCGCCTCCTTTACTTGCTGCATAATGGACAAAATGAGGCCACGGAATTTGCTGATGGACCGACGACATATTAATAATCGACCCCTCGATCCCGTGTTCTGTCATATACTTTAATGCATCACGGCACCCTAAAAACATACCTGTTAAATTGGTGGACATCACTTTGTTCCAGTTATCTAGCGTCATTTCAGTTGAAGGAACTTCATTTTCAATTCCTGCATTATTGATCATGACATCAAGACTGCCATATGTATCAACAGCTTGATCAATCATCGCCTTCATATCCTCTTCTTTTGATACATCCCCTTGAATTTTGACAGCCTGTCCGCCACTTTTTTGAATCTCAGCAATCGTGTCGTCCGGGTTTTCTTTATCTGAGAAATAATTGATCACTACATTGGCTTTTTCTTGTCCAAACCGGCGCGCCATCGCCTGACCTATCCCTGTACCTGCTCCTGTGATGAGAACTGTTTTTCCTTCCAAATCTGGATACATTCGTTTAACCTCCTATTTTGTAAAACCTAGCAGCACACCACCTGCGATAATCATCAAGCAGCCTGCAATGACAAAGCTTGTTTTAGATGCTTTCTCTTTTAATAAATAAATACCGCCTAAAGTCGAGATGACAATTCCTGTTTGAGACATGGAAAAACTTACTGCTACGCCAATGAGTGGAATCGCCAAAAGAAGCCCTAGATTTCCTGTCGACCACACAAGACCAGCAATGATATTTCTGAACGTATATTTGCTAAACGGGTCTTGCTTTAGACTAATCGCTAACGATGAAAGCAGCATGCCGACAGATTGCGGAACGAGCGCAGACCAGCCATCTATATGAAACCATCTTAAAATGACGACGTATCCGACGTAGCCTACGGTTGAGATGAGCAAAATGATGATTCCCTTTTTAAAATTGCCGCCTTCGTTCCCGCCACTCTTTTTTTGACCGAGGGATGTCATGACAACGCCAGCAATAATAAATAAAATGGCACAAGAACCAATAAGTATGACCGTCATGGTCTGCCATTCTTTGAAGACAATGACACCAAATAATGTCGTGCTCACAAGCTGCATACCCGTTGATAAAGGAACAGCCTTTGACACCCCTAGAAAGGCGACACTTGAAAGCTGATTCATTTGCCCAATACTCCAAAAGATCCCAGAGATAACGGAAACCGCAAAAATAAGCGGTGTCAGTTCCGGCATTTTGATCAAATAGGCGCCGATTGAAAACAAAAAAGCGCCGAGGGTAATGCCGAGTGTTTGCTGATAGGCATTCCCGCCAAGTTTGACACTGATGAGAACAATACTTCCCCAAAATATCGCTGGGAGAAGTGCATATAAAATGCCCACTTCTATCCCTACTTTCTGTTCTTTTTTACTTAGCATCCCTCTTTTTCGGATTTTTAGCCGAATAGATGTAAACACAAAAAAGACCTTACCAAAGGTAAGGTCTTTTGAGGTTTTATACTTATTTCATCCATTCAGTATGGAAGACGCCTTCTTTATCTGTGCGCTCATACGTATGTGCGCCGAAGTAGTCACGCTGTGCTTGAATTAAGTTAGCTGGAAGGACAGCTGTACGATAGCTATCAAAGTAAGCTAGTGCACTTGAGAATGAAGGAACAGGAACACCTTGTTCTACTGCAAGTGAAATCACTTTACGAAGTGATGATTGATAGCTTTCTACGATATCCTTAAAGTAAGGATCAAGCAATAGGTTTTTTAATTCAGGGTTACGGTCATATGCTTCTTTGATTTGCTGCAGGAAGGCTGCACGAATGATACATCCACCGCGGAAGATCATCGCAATTTCACCGTATTTCAAATCCCAGTTATACTCATCAGACGCTGCTTTCATTTGCGCAAAACCTTGTGCATATGAGCAGATTTTACTCATGAATAGGGCTTTTCTAACCGCTTCGATCAGCTCTTGTTTATTCTCTGCTGATTGCGCTGGCTTAGGACCTTCAATTAATTGACTTGCTTCAACACGCTCATCTTTCATTGCTGAAATGTAACGCGCGAAAACAGATTCAGTAATGATTGGAAGCGGAACACCTAGATCAAGAGAGCTTTGGCTCGTCCATTTCCCAGTTCCTTTTTGTCCAGCTTTATCTAAGATCACATCCACAAGCGGCTGATTTGTTTCTTCATCCACTTTTGTGAAAATGTCAGCTGTAATTTCAATTAAATAGCTGTCAAGCTCGCCTTTATTCCACTCTGAGAATACTTCATGAAGCTCCTCTGCTGACAATCCTGCCACATGCTTCAAGATAAAATATGATTCAGAGATCAATTGCATGTCTCCGTACTCGATACCGTTATGAACCATTTTGACATAATGTCCTGCTCCATCTGGACCGATATACGTTGTACAAGGCTCACCATCTACTTTCGCAGAGATGGCTTCTAAAATTGGTTTCACTAGCTCGTGCGCTTCTTTTTGACCGCCAGGCATGATAGAAGGACCTTTTAGTGCGCCTTCTTCACCGCCAGAAACACCTGTTCCAATGAAGTGAATACCACTTTCCGCAAGCTCTTGGTTACGTCTTTGTGTATCCTTGTAATATGTATTTCCACCATCAATTAAAATGTCACCTTTCTCTAGGTGAGGCAGTAATGATTGAATGGTTGCATCTGTTGCTGCACCCGCTTTTACCATTAAAAGAATTTTACGCGGCGTTTCAAGCGATTGAACAAATTCTTCAATGCTGTATGTGCCTACAACGTTTTTCCCTTGTGATTCTTGAAGAAACTCTTCTGTTTTGCTGCTAGATCTGTTATAAACGGACACGGAGAAACCGCGGCTTTCAATATTTAGGGCAAGGTTTTTCCCCATAACGGCTAGTCCAACGACACCGATTTGTTGTTTTGACATAATTCTGACGTCCCTTCTAACACACTATATTGATTACTGCTGAAATGATGTACCCTTTGAAATTACCACAACATCACCTCTTTTATCAAGTTTTCAGGCTAGTCATTTCCTCTTTCGTCCTGAAAAAAGTCTTTATTAAAACTTGTACCACTTGTTTTGCTCTCTTTTTCCTTCATGGTCACTCCTCTTTGAATGAGTGGTTTACCGTATTTTTCTTTCAGTCCGTCTAAAAGAGATTGGAGCGGTTCGTCTTTTGCATCTTCTGTATAAGAGAATAAATCAAGCTGCTTGACGGCTGATTTTCGTTCCACAAGATCGGTCCCCGTCACACCTAAAAGTCTTACTGGCTGGTCATTCCAATGCTTTAGGAATAGCTGCTTTGCCGCCTCAAATAGATCTTCCTTTCGATCAGTTGGATTCGTGAGTGTGACGCTCCGTGTGATATTTTTCCAGCTCGCATAGCGAATCATAATAAGTAGCCGATTCGCCATCACTTCTTTTCTTCGTAATCTGGCACTCACCGATTGCGACAGTTTCTCTATTAATGAGACCAGTTCATCTGTATCATCAGAATCGTGAGGAAGAGTGGAAGAATTGCCGACAGATTTAAATTCGTATATTCTTTCTGGATCGACAATGCCGTCATGCTCTCCGTTTGCCTTTTGCTTTAACCTCGGTCCATTGATGCCTAATAACTCTTTCAGCGCATATTCATTCGCTTTCGCTAAATCTTCAATTGTATGAATTCCGATGGTTTTCAGCTTATCTGCCGTTTTCTGTCCAACCCCATGCATGTCACCTGCCGGGAGCGGCCAGAGCATTCTCGGGACATCTCGTTTACGCAAAATGGTAATGCCCATTGGCTTTTTCCAATTAGACGCCATCTTCGCTAGAAATTTATTTGGTGCAATGCCAATGCTAGAAGGAAGCATGAGCTCTTCTACTAGCCTCGTTTGAATATCATGAGCGGTTTTCACAGCATGCTCCGCATAAGGGGTATTGGTTAAATCAATATAGCCTTCATCAATTGAAACGGGTTCAACTAAGTCACTATATTCTCTTAGTATGGTAAACATTTCTTGTGAGGAGCTGCGGTACCGGTCGAAGTTGGGTGTACGCACAATCAGTCCCGGACAAAGCCGCTTCGCTTCCCAGAGTGGCATCGGGGGCTTCACACCGAGTGCTCTTGCCTCGTAGCTGCAGGTCACAACAATCCCTTTGCGCTCTTTTGCATTTCCGCTAATGGCTAATGGTTTCCCTCTCAGAGAAGGGTCATACGCCATTTCTACATTGGCATAAAAAGCATTCATGTCTATATGAAAAATAATATTTGACATTGGAATAACCCCATTTTCTTGTCTACTTATATTTTTAATCGGTTCAGATTGAATCAATCATTGTAGATTACATTTATCCTCAATTATACATTGATTTGATTCACCTTTCCTCAAAAAAACCTTCTCCTAAAAAAGAGAAGGCTCCACAATCATTTAAACTTTTTCTTCAAGTATACTATTTTGATATTGAATATCCTCATAGGTTAACACTTCATGTTTACTCTGATAGAAATGTTTAACAACCGGCGAGGGCTGTTGATTAAAATTCATACTCAAACTTTGATTAGAGTAGTGTCCAGCCGGATCAATATAATATTTAAAATCAATTACTCTTTCCACATCAATTTCAGCATAAGCAATCCCCTCTGTTTCAGCTGGAACCATATCACTGATCGGTTCTCCATCTGGACCGTAAATGCACGTATGCCCACTCTTAAATGTTTCAAAGTAATCTCTTTGCTCCTGTGTTAAACAAATCATCTCTTTCATTTCCTCAGTATATATAGATGAAGTCATTAGCACAAATGTCTGTGTCGCGATGGCATAATATCGACTTGAAATCTCATCATCAAAATAACCTGGCCAGGATGCAACATGTACCTGCTCATTTTGGGCATTCATCGCCATAAGGTCTAACGGCACTTGATGCTCCCAACACATCAACCCACCAAGATTTCCAATCTCCGTTTGAAAAACCGGCATCATACTTCCGCTTCCATCACCCCAGATTAGTCTTTCTGCTACAGAAGCTCTCATTTTTCGGTGTTTTCCTATTAAATCCCCCTTTGGATTAAACCAAAGTTGAGCTAAATAGAGAGAGCCACCATCTTTTTCACTGCATGATATGCAAACGTACGTTTTATTTCTTTTTGCTGCCTCACTTATTTTTTGAATGGCTAAGCTGGGGATTTCCACTGCATTTTTATACAATTCATGATAGAACTTTCTTGTATATTCTGGATGACCAATAAAAGCAAACCAAGGATAACCAGGCAAAAATGCCTCTGGGAATGCCACAAGCTTTGCACCATTTGAAGCTGCCTCGTCAATCATTTTACATGACTTCTCAACTGTTGCCTCCAAATTTAAATAGATGGGTGCTGCTTGTACCGCAGCTGCTCGAAATTTAGGGTAAATACTTGTCATATTTCAAAACCTCCATTTCTTCTATTCCACTTCATTATAAGAGAAGAACTATGAAGTTTGGATGACAATTACCATTTTAGTTAAATTAAGTATTTTATTTAATGGAGGAAACGAATGGTTCGGTTAGACATTTAACAATGTGTATAGTACACTGTGAGTAATGAAATGGATGTGATAATCATGATTATTGATACATTCAATGAAGTCTTTTTCCTTGTTGAATTCTTTACGATTATTCTTCCAGCGCTGACCGCCATCGGTATTGCTTTCTTATTAAAAGACTGCCGAATGAACGAGCACCTCGGAGGACATCGTTTAGAAGAGTTGGACGCATCTTGTTTGAATCGAACAGACTTTCTGTTTATCATATATGATCGCATTACAACTTGGATTAGTAAAGTCATTCGAATGAAAAGATCATCAAATGATGATGAAGACCATTCGCTTCCTCTCTCTTATTAGATTTTATTATTGAGGAGGAAACGAATTGAAACGTTTATTGACTATTTGTACGACTTTATTTTTGATGATGGTAGCGTCACCGGCATTTGCTGCGAGTGCGCAAACAAATACAAGCTCTGATGGGTTTTTCCATCATTATTTTGTTCAGCCTTTTTCTGAGTTGATTATCTGGCTTGCGAACTTTTTCCATGATGACTACGGTTTATCCATTATGTTCGTGACATTGATTGTCCGGCTGCTTATTTTCCCGCTTTTTGCAAACCAATTTAAAAAGCAGAGAGTGATGCAAGAGAAAATGGCACTCGTTAAACCTCAGATTGACCAAATACAAAGCAAATTGAAAAAAACGAAAGAACCTGAAAAACAAAAAGAACTGCAAATGGAAATGATGAAAGTATATAAAGACAACAATGTGAACCCGCTGGCAATGGGCTGTCTGCCGATGCTGATTCAAATCCCAATTGTTCTTGGCTTTTACTCGGCAATCCGCTCAACACCTGAGATCGCAACGCATTCGTTCTTATGGTTTAACTTAGGACAAACTGATCTTTTGGTGGCGATCTTTGCAGGGGCCATGTATTTCTTGCAATTTTATGTCACACAAAAATTCGCAAAGCAATCAGGCACCCAAACAGAAGCTGCACTGAAACAAGCAAAAATCATGGGCATGATTTTCCCAGTCATGATGCTGTTTCTATCAATTAATGCTCCCGCTGCTCTTCCTTTATATTGGATGACAAGTGGACTTTTACTCACCATTCAAACGATTATTTTAAATGTGATGTACCAAAAATCAAAAACAAAAGCTGCGGCAAACGATTCAATTAACCCAGCAGCTGAATAAATTATAGCCCCCTTACCTAAACATGATAAGGGGGCTATATTTGTCTTCTGTAGAGCGCAACAAATAAAAGATTCGTGAGCTCCGGCACGCAAAATGACCCCTTATCCATGGATAAGGGGCCTTTGTTTATGCCAATTCCTCTTTCAATCGCTCAGGCAATTGATCAAGATCCTCAATTTTCCCAAGAAACTTATTAGGGTCCACTTGTAAAATCATCTTGTTCTCTCTCTCAACGACGCCGAAGAAATATTCAGATGCTTTTGTGTTCATATGAAATGGCTTGATCTCATTTAGCTCGATATCAATGATATCTTTTGCATCAGAAACAAGGCAGCCAATCATTTGATCGTTTAATTCAAATAGTAGAACCTTAGACTGTTCGGTTACATCCAGAGGTTTTCCGTGCAGCATGACACCTGTGTCACTGACTGGAATGACCTCTCCTCTTAACGACATGAGTCCTTTAATCTCTTTTGGAAGGTTCGATACTTCTTGTAAATAAGGGACCTTCTCAATCGAGCGTATATGCTCTACGCTGATACCAAAATCCTCTTGTCCCACTTGGAAAATAATGATCTTTTGCGTGCTCACAGAGTCTCCTGCCTTTACGATGGATTTGTCGTTTCTTCGATAATGGCGAGAACCATTTCAGCTGTCTTGACTAATTCTTCAATCGGCATTTTCTCATTTTTCGTATGAATATCTTCATATCCAACAGCTAGGTTGACAGTTGGGATGCCATTTCCAGCAATGACGTTTGCATCACTGCCTCCCCCGCTTGTCTGTAGTTCTGAAGGGCGGCCAATTTTCGCAGCCGCTTTTTTCGCCACTTCAACGACTTGATCGCCGTGTGAGAATTTAAAGCCTGGATACATGATGTCAATTTGTACATCGGCACTTCCGCCCATTTCTTTAGCGGTTTTTTCAAAGGCTTCTTTCATTTTTGCTACTTGTGCTTCCATTTTTGCCGGTTCTAAAGAACGCGCCTCTGCCAGAATATCCACTTGATCACAGACAATATTCGTTTGTGTTCCACCTTCAAAACGGCCGATATTCGCCGTTGTTTCTTCATCAATACGGCCAAGCGGCATGCTGGCGATCGCTTTTGATGCAATCGTAATCGCAGAAACGCCTTTTTCTGGTGCCACACCTGCGTGAGCTGTCTTTCCGTAAATGGTTGCGCGTACTTTCGCCTGTGTTGGCGCAGCCACGATAATGGTACCGACCTTGCCATCTGAATCAAGGGCATAACCATATTTTGCTGTCATCAGTTTCGGATCTAACGCTTTTGCTCCTACAAGTCCTGATTCTTCACCAGCTGTAATGACAAATTCAATCTTGCCATGCGGTACATTTTTCTCTTTTAGGACACGGATCGCTTCAAACATTGCAGCAAGCCCTGTTTTATCGTCAGCACCAAGAATGGTTGTTCCATCTGTCTTGACATAGCCGTCTTCAATGACTGGTTTAACGCCATTACCTGGTACAACTGTATCCATATGAGAAGTAAAATAAATCGTATCTGCCTCTTGATTCCCTTCAAGTGTGCAAATAAGGTTGCCTGCTCCGTGGCCGGTTGTCTCTTTTGAATCATCTTCGATTACTTTAAGCCCTAAACCAGTAAATTTCTCTTTTAGGACTTCAACAATTTTTTCTTCATGTTTTGTTTCTGAATCGATTTGTACAAGTTCTAAAAATTCGTCTAATAAGCGTTTCTCATTGATCATGATGAAGCTCCTCCTCTTATAGCGGCATGTTTCCATGCTTTTTTAACGGTCTATCTTCTTCCTTACTGCGAAGCAGGTCAAATGAGCGAATGAGCCGCTCTCTCGTTTCATCTGGCATTAAAATATCGTCGATTAATCCTAATTGTGCTGCCTTCATGACACTAGGTTCATTGTCCACCTCACGCAAAGCAGGATGAACAATTTCGTCTGCAAACGATTTTCCCATGACATCAATTTCTGCCTCTGGCCATGCATATACAAAGTCAGCACCTAATCCCTTACTATTCATCGCAACGTATGCGCCGCCAAACGCCTTTCTCAAAATCACAGTGATTTTTGGAACGGTCGCCTCAGCATACGCATATAGAAGCTTTGCGCCGTGGCGGATAATGCCTGCATGCTCAGCTTTCTCACCTGGCAAAAATCCAGGAACGTCCACAAGGGTTAAAATGGGAATATGAAATGCATCGCAAAATCGAATAAACCGAGCCGCTTTATCAGCAGCATCGAGGTCAAGGCTTCCTGCCAGCACCTTAGGCTGATTGGCTACAAGACCAATGGAAGACCCTTGTAATCTGGCAAAACCTGTGACGATATTTTTGGAGAAACAACGCTGCGTTTCAAAAAATGAGCCGTGGTCGGTGATCGCTGTCACCACTTGTTTGACATCATAAGTGCGTGATGGCTCCTTTGGCAAGATGTTCCCAAGATCGCTCGCATCATGCTTTTGCACCTTACGATGAATGACAGGCCGTCGTTTCGTTGGTATGTACGTTAAAAGCGTTCGAACTGCTTTTAACACGTCTCTCTCATCTTTCCCTGTATAGTGCACATTCCCGCTTGTTTGATGCTGAACTGCTGCACCTCCAAGCCGGTCAGGACAGACCGTCTCTCCTGTTGCTTTTTCTATCACTTTCGGACCAGTTAAAAACATATGAGCTGTTTGCTCCGTCATGAATACAAAATCCGTCAATGCAGGTGAATAAACTGCACCTCCCGCACAGGAGCCTAAAATAACGGATATTTGCGGAATTTGACCAGAGTACAGCACATTCCGTTTAAAAATCTGACCATATCCCTCTAATGATACCACACCCTCTTGAATTCTCGCACCACCTGAGTCTTTTAGACCGATAACAGGCATTTGATTTTTAGCCGCCAAATCCATTAAAGCCGCTATTTTTTTCGCATGCATGTCCCCTAGTGAACCCCCGTACACGGTCGCATCTTGTGCATAAACGCCTACTTGTTTCCCATGAATCAGTCCCGTCCCAGTGACAACGCCATCCCCTAAATGCTCTGAGCGGGAGCCTTTAGCAAATGACTGGATTTCCATAAAGCTGCCTTCATCAAGAAGTTCATGAAGCCGCTGACGAACAGTCAGCTTGCCTTTGTTCAGGTGAGCCGCTGCTCGTTTTTCACCGCCGCCCCTTAAAGCTTTCTCGCGCCATTCAGACAAGTCATTGAACGATTCATGCATCTTCCTATTTCTCTCCTTTCAATGGCGCACACAATTCAAATAGCACACCTGACGTTTCTTTTGGTGAAATAAACGCAATGCGCTTTCCGTTCGCACCATTTTGTGCGTCCTTTTGAATGAGCTGTATGCCGAGCTCGTCAAGTTGACTGAGATCAGCCTGAATGTCACCTGACTTTAATGCAATATGATGAAGCCCCTCTCCTCTTTTTGTTAAGAAGGTATGTAATGTGCTGTGATTTGACATCGGTTCAATCAACTCAATGTGCAGATTACCTAGGGAAGCAAAAGATACTTTGACCCCTTGATTCGGAAGTACTTCTATGTCTGAAAATTCCCAGTTAAACAGCCTGGAGAACATACATGCTGTTTTTTGAATAGAAAAAACGGCAATGGCAATATGATCGATTTGATTCATCCGTTCACTTCCTTTGTACATCACTTGTCGCCTGCGTAAAAACGAGCTAGAATAAAGAAAGGTGCGCTCGTCGCAAAAACATTTGATTATAGGGGTGCGATATGTCTCAGAAATTCATGAAATTTATGGTATTGCTCATGATTAGCTTACTGTTAATTTCTTCACTTTTAGCAGGAGCGGCAGCCTTTTTATAAAGTGTTGATAAAAAAGCAGACAAGCAGGTGATTCGTTTTTTAACGAATGGCCTGTTTGTCTTTAGCCAGTTTTTCAAATGCATCGCTTGATTTCGTGATCCATACTTTTGTACCAACTGGAAGCTGATCAAATAGCCGTTCTACATCTTGATTATGAAGACGTACACAGCCTGCCGTAATAAATTCCCCTATCGATGTCTCATCACTTGTTCCATGAATGCCATAGATTCTCCCGTCGGTTCCTCGCGCATCAAATCCAATCCACCTTCGGCCGAGTGGGTTATTCTTTGCGCCGCCTTCAATATTTTTTCTTCTGTAATAAGGATCTTTCGCTTTGATCATAATCGTAAATTCACCTTCTGGCGTTAAATCAGCTGTTTTGCCAGTAGAAGCCGGGTAGACTTTTTGAATTTTCCCATGATCAATATACGCAAGCTCATTCGTTTGTTTATTAATAATGACATACGGATCACCTGGAAGCGGGTTTTGCCCGAGCGGCCAGATGGGTGAAAGGGACATGGTCAGCACAGTATAAAATAAAAGACGCATAGGCTCCTCCTTTTTCATTAGATTGACCAATGAAGGAGGAACTCATGCGTCTTTATTCTTTCATCCCTTTAAAATAACTTTTCAGCACCAAATATTGTTCCATTTCCCCGAGAAAATGAAAGAGTGCGGCTCTAGCTTCAAATTCTTCACGTGTTTGCGGAAGCGGCAGTGCATCAAACTCTTCTTTCATATCAATCAGGCGTCTTAAGAACTTATGCGCTGTGTTCCCTGGGTGAATATGTTCTCGTAAATCTCTAATATATTCTGCAATGATTTGCCCATGCTCCGTTGTAACAGAAATGGACGTAATTTTCGGAAGCACCCGCTCAATGATTTCAAATTGCTTTTGTCTCATGTTGAAATAATGATAATACAGATTTTCATGTCTTAAGACATGGTTTTCAACATCACGGTATGCAAGAGCTTTCGCTTCTTTAATCAATTGATGCGTCTCTGGTATTTCTTTTCCTGTCCAGTCTTGTTTTCCGGTCATTAAATATTGCTCGATTTCTTCAAAGATTTTCGCAAAATTCGCTTCAATCTGTTCACTGTATTGTTTCAGCTTTTTATCAACGCTAGGCATATACAGGTTCATAATGAGTGCGACCCCTACACCAATGGTGATGAGTAAAAGCTCATTCCAGATGAGATGAAGCGTAATGCCTCCAGACATATACAAATGAAGGATAATCACTGAACTTGTGACAATCCCTTCTTTAATCCGAAGCAAGACCGTTGTTGGAATAAAGACGAGCAGCATTAGTCCAATGACGAAAGGATGATACCCAATCAGATCAAAAAATAAATAAGAAAATAAGATGGCAAGACTGCATGCGGCAAAGCGGGCCCCAGATGCGAGGAGTGACCTTTTTTTCGTCACCTGAATACATAAGATCGTAATAATGCCGGCAGCTGAATAGTTTTGCAGACCGAGCATTTGTGCAATGTAAATGGCTAGAGCTGTTCCTAATGCTGTTTTCAGCGTTCGGTAGCCGATTTTAAACATGATGTGATTCACTCTTTTCTGTCTACTTTTGTGAAATGATGAACTTTTTTTACTTTCCCCATTATAATCAAAAAAAGAAGGAGATGTTAAGTCTCCTCCTCGTTTTTTTCATTATAATATTTTTTGTAAGAAATCTTGAGCACGCTGTGAAGACGGAGATTCAAAGAATTCTACAGGATTGGCATCCTCTACAATTTTCCCATCATCCATAAAGATCACACGGTCTGCCACTTCTTTTGCAAAGCCCATTTCATGTGTGACGATCATCAGCGTCATCCCAGATTGAGCGAGCTCTTTCATGACCTCTAATACTTCCTTTACCATTTCTGGATCAAGAGCAGACGTCGGCTCGTCAAAAAGCATGATATCTGGTGTCATCGCAAGGGCACGTGCAATGGCGACACGCTGCTTTTGACCACCTGACAGCCGATTCGGATAATCATCTTTTTTCTCTAGAAGTCCGACCTTTTTTAAAAGCTCCTCTGCCTGCTTGATGCTGTCTTCCTTCGATTGGTTCTTTACATTCATTGGCGCATACGTAATATTTTCTAGCACTGTTTTGTGCGGGAATAAGTGAAAATGCTGAAACACCATACCAATATTTTCGCGCACTTTTAATGCATTTGTTTTTGGATTGGTAATTTCCGTCCCCTGAATCGTAATCACTCCAGAAGTCGGTTTTTCAAGTAAGTTAATACAGCGAAGAAATGTTGATTTTCCTGAACCAGACGGCCCGATGACAGCTACCACTTCGCCTTCTTTAATCGTGGTATCAATCCCTTTCAACACTTCATTTTTACCGAAAGATTTTGTGAGTTTCTCTATTTTAATCATTTGATTTTAACTTCCTTTCCACCGATTTGCCGACGAAGGTAAGAATAAGCACGATGACATAATAGATGAGACCCGCAAAAATAAGCGGTTCAAGATAGTTATAGGTGACGGCACCTGCTTGATAAGCTCGTCTCATGACATCGCCCAGTCCAATGACTGTGACAATCGCTGATTCTTTTGTCAGTGTAATCGTTTCGTTCACAAGTGCTGGTGAAATATTTTTGAATGCTTGCGGAAGCAATAAGTCCTTCATCATTTTAGCATACGGAATACCTAAAGCAACGGCCGCTTCTTTTTGCCCTTTATCAATGGCATTGATTCCTGCACGAATGATCTCAGAAACGTACGCCGCCGAGTTTAGTGAAAATGCGGCTACAGCTGCCCAGTATTGATCAATTTGAAAGCCGAGCAGCTGGGGAAGACCAAAATAAATAATCAAAAGCTGAAGCACAAGCGGTGTGCCTCGGAAGATTGACGTATAAAAATCTGCTAGCCAGATAAGCGGCTTAAATACACTAATTTTACAGAGCGTTAATAAGATTCCTAAAATAAAACCAAGGAACAATGATACCACAACAATAGAAAGCGTTACTTTAAGACCTTCTAAAATAAAGGGCATCTGAGGTATTACATCTTTAAAATCCATCATGATATTCTCCTTTTTTTCCTTCAGATAAAATCAAAGAATAAAACAGGAAAAAAGTTCAACACATGTTGAACTTTTCAGCGCTTTCTACTTGATTTTCATGAATGACGCTGATCCTTTTCCTGACTTACTTTTCATCAGCAAACCATTTTTTAATTAGTTTATCAAGTTCGCCATTATCCTTCATTTCTTTTAATGATTTATTGAATTTCGCTGTTAAGTCGCTATTTTTTTTGAATGCAATGGCTGAACCTTCGTTTGAGCTATTCAATCCAAACGCTTGGAAATCTTTTTCCTTTTTCAAGTAGCCAGCCGCTACTTTATCTTCAATAATGGCTGCATCAAAACGGCCTGCCTTAATTTCTTGAATGATATCAGAGATTTTATTACGATCTTCGACCGTTAAGTTATATTTCTTTTGCAATCCATTTGCTTCATCTTGCTGGATAGAACCTAATTGAACACCAACCGTTTTGTCTTTTAAATCTTTCTCTGTTTTCATACCGCTAGATTTCTTTGATACAACCAAGTTTTCAGCATTGTAGTAAACATCTGAGAAATCAACTTGTTTTTTACGCTTTTCAGTAGGTGTCATGCCTGCAAGCACAATATCAGCTTTATTTGTTTTAAGAGCTGACACGAGGCTTGCAAAGTCCATATCTTGAATTTCTAGCTTGTAGCCGTTCTTTTTCGCTAGAGCTGTAGCAAGGTCGACATCAAAACCGATAATTTTATCACCGTCTTTTGATTCAAATGGCGGATAATCTGCTGAAGTCGCCATAATGAGTGTTTTGTCGTCTCCTGATGCGTTTGAATTATTAGAAGAAGTTCCGCATGCTGCTAATGCAGCTGCAAGACCAGCTGTCATAAGTAATAATAACCACTTTTTCATATGATAATGCCTCCTAGTATTTAAAATCATGAGTAGATTTGAATATTTATTCACTATAATGTATTTTAAACACTTTCTTTTTGATATGCAATAGTATTTTGCTAAAATTATTTTGATTCGTATGTCATGTAAAACAAAAAAGCAGACCGATCAAAAGACCGGACTGCATTTGAATAATTCATTCAAAAGTAACATGTTACACTTCTTCGCAATACTCATCGAAAGCGGCTTGAAGTTTTGACACCACTTCCATCGGTTCATGTCCTTCGATTTCGTGACGTTCGACCATTTTAATGATTTTCCCGTCTTTTAATAGAGCAAATGATGGTGAAGATGGCGGGAAGCCTTCAAAGTATTCACGTGCTCTTGCGGTTGCTTCTTTGTCCTGTCCAGCAAACACTGTGAGCAATTGATCTGGACGCTTATCGTAATGAACAGAATAACCAGCCGCTGGTCTTGCAATACCGCCTGCACAGCCGCACACTGAATTCACCATAACAAGTGTCGTTCCTTTTTTCGTTAGCGCTTCATCAACTTCTTCAGCTGTTGTCAGCTCCGTATAGCCTGCCTGTTTAATTTCTTCTCGTGCTTGTTTCACGATATCATTCATAAATAAATTAAAATCAATATTCATAACCGTCCACTCCTTCTACGTACAAAACCATTTTAACTACATCATATCAAGGAAAACGCCGGCGGGCAAATGTCTTGTTTCGCCCCCTTCACTTTTTTCAAACGTCGTTTATGACCTGTGGAATTGGGGAAAAGTGATAATAAAGTGATGAAAGGGAGAACTGCGTGATGGCACAATTCAAAAAAGCGATACTCATTTATAACGGAAATGCTGGACAAAAAAACATGGAAAAAACACTAGGTCAAACAGTGCCTCTTCTTTCTTTACATATTGATGAACTCATCCTTAAGCCTACAAAACAGCCAAATGATGCCTATCATTTCTGCCGCGAGATGGATGAGTCGATTGAATTGTTGATTATACTAGGCGGAGACGGAACCGTCCATGAATGTATGAATGGAATTGGCGGTTTAGAAAAAAGGCCAGCTGTAGCGATTTTACCTGGCGGGACGTGCAATGACTTTTCTAGAACGCTAGGCATCCCGCAGCAGATGCCAAAGGCCGCTCAAATGGTGATAGATGGCACTGAAAAAAAGGTCGATTTAATCAAAGCAGATGATCGATACCTTTTAAATTTTTGGGGGATTGGTCTCATCGCAGATACCTCAAACAATATTAATGATAAAGAAAAAGCTGTCCTCGGAAAAATCAGTTACTTCACGAGCGCTCTTCGAACCCTTCAGCAGACAGAACCTTTCTACGTACGCATTGAAACCGAAGAGGAAAACTGGGAAGAAGAAGCTGTGATTGTCCTTGTCATGAATGGGCACTTTATCGGTACAAATAAAATAGATCTGCCAAATGCTTCAATTGATGATGGAAAAGCCGAAATTTTAATTTGCAGAAATACGAGTTTCTCTGCTTTAAAAGAGATTTTTTCAATGAACCGCGAAGAGCTAGAAGATTTTAAAGGTGACCTGTCTCTTATTCAAGCATCCCGCATTCATATTCATACAAAAGAGGAAATGGATGCAGATACAGATGGTGAGGTATATATGACTGCTCCTTCTTCCCTTGAAGTATTAAAACAGCATTTGACCTTTATTGTTCCAGCAGAATAAAAAGCGCCTGCATCATTTCGATGCGGGCGTTTTTTTGATATAACGTCTGTATAAATATTCAAGTGCATACCCTAGCAGTGTACCTATAAGAAGGGAAATGCCTAATAAACTATTGGCGACTCCTTTAAATCCACCTATCATCAACAAGCAATAGGCGATTTGAATGATTGAAACGATTGATATGATTAGCAGTAAGCGTTCAGGATGATTGCGTGATTTGGAAATATACCGAAGAAAAGCGAACGCAATGGCTGTTATAAACATCAGACCAATCGTAAGAAAAGCAAAGAAATCTAATCCAGACATCTCATCGCTCCTTTCTGATTGATATGGAAATCCCCCTCTCATTGTGAGAAGGGGACATATAAATGAGCTTAATAGACGGACGTCTCTTCGTCAATGCCTTCAAGAATTTGTTTAATTCTTTGCAGGAATCTACCGCATACAAGACCATCGAGTACTCTATGATCTAATGAAAGACAAAGATTCACCATATCTCTTGCGGCAATCATACCATTTACAATCATCGGGCGCTTTACAATAGATTCTACTTGTAAAATGGCTGCTTGCGGATAGTTAATGATCCCCATTGATTGAACTGAACCAAATGATCCTGTGTTGTTCACAGTGAAAGTGCCGCCTTCCATGTCACTTTGCTTCAGTTTGCCTTGTCTGACCTTGGAAGCAAGTTCATGAATTTCTTTGGCGATTCCCTTAATCGTTTTCTCATCCGCATCTTTAATCACTGGGACAAAAAGAGCGTCATCTGTTGCAACAGCAATGGAGACGTTGATCGCTTTCTTTTGAACAATTTTATCTCCAGCCCACATGCTGTTCATTTCAGGAAATTCCTTTAAGGCCTGAGCCACTGCTTTGACAAAGAATGCAAAGAACGTCAAATTAAAGCCTTCTTTTGCTTTGAATTGATCTTTTAGCTGATTTCTTCTTGTCACAAGGTTTGTCACATCCACTTCCATCATCGTCCAGGCATGTGGAATTTCATGCTTGCTTCTTAGCATATTTGCGGCAATCGCCTGTCTAATCGGTGTGACCGGCAGTTCAACATCTCCAGGCATTGAAGAGATGGAAGGAGCCGCTTTTGCTTGTGACGGCTTCGCAGGCTCTGGTTGACCCGCACTATCACTCACAGGTGCTGCCGTTTCTTGTGCGCCTCCACTTTCGATAAGCTTCAGCAAATCTTTTCTTGTGATTCTGCCGCCAGCTCCCGTTCCTTGAACAGCCGCTAAATCAATTCCGTGCTCATCTGCTAAACGCAGGACTGCCGGAGAGTATCGTTTCTTTTGACTCTGATCCACATTTGTTTGGTCAGGTTCTGGTGCTTCATCTTGCGCAGGCGCCTCTTCTGTTTTCGCACTCTGCTGCGCACTGCCTTCTACTTCAATTTCACAAAACACTTCTCCTACTTGAAGTGTATCACCCTCTGCAGCCGCTAGTTTAGTGATTGTTCCTGTAAAGGATGACGGAACCTCTGCATTTACTTTATCTGTCATAACTTCCGCAATCGGATCGTATTTATTCACATGATCGCCAGGTGAAACGAGCCATTTGCTAATGGTTCCTTCTGTTACACTTTCACCAAGCTGAGGCATTTTCATTTGTTCAGTTGCCACTTTGAAACCCTCCTCTTTCTTAAAACGCCGCTAGTTCTCTCATTTCAGCTTCTACCTTATCCGGATTAACCATGAAGAATTTCTCCATTGTCGGTGCATAAGGCATTGCAGGGATATCAGGTCCTGCTAGACGTTTAATTGGCGCATCTAAATCAAACAAGCAGTGCTCTGAAATGATGGCAGCCACTTCACTCATGATGCTTCCTTCTTTTGTATCTTCTGTTAACAAGAGTACTTTCCCTGTTTTTGATGCCGCTTCAATAATCGCTTCTTGATCAAGCGGGTACACTGTACGTAAATCGAGAATATGAGCAGAAATTCCGTCCTTCGCAAGGCGCTCTGCTGCTTGGAGGGCAAAATGAACACAAAGGCCATATGTAATGACCGTAATGTCATCGCCTTCTCGTTTCACATCCGCTTTTCCAATAGGGAGCGTATAATCCTCTTCAGGCACTTCTCCTTTAATGAGACGGTATGCACGTTTGTGTTCAAAGAACAATACAGGATCTGGATCACGCACTGCGGCTTTTAACAACCCTTTGACATCATAAGGTGTAGAAGGCATCACAATCTTTAAGCCTGGCTGATTGGCAAAAATGGCTTCGACCGATTGTGAATGATAAAGCGCCCCGTGTACGCCGCCCCCGTAAGGAGCACGAATGACCATTGGGCAGCTCCAATCATTATTGGAACGATATCTAATTTTTGCAGCCTCTGAAATGATTTGGTTGATGGCTGGCATAATAAAATCCGCAAATTGCATCTCCGCGATCGGACGCATTCCATACATAGCAGCCCCAATACCTACACCTGCAATCGCTGATTCGGCAAGAGGCGTATCCATGACGCGTGCTTCTCCAAATTGCTCGTAAAGACCCGCTGTTGCTTTAAATACGCCGCCTTTTTTCCCGACATCCTCTCCGAGCACAAACACTTTCGGATCTCGCTCCATTTCTTCTTTCATCGCTAGTGTAATAGCGTCTATATATGACATAACAGGCATTTTTCTTCCCCCTTACTCCGCATACACGTAACGAAGTGCGCTTTCTGCATCGGCATAAGCTGCATTTTCCGCTTCATCAGTGGCTTCGTTTACGATTTGCATGATTTCTTTGGTCATGTCTTCTTTCATTTCAGAACTCATGACATTTCCTTCGATTAAGTACGTTTCATATTGAATGAGCGGATCTTTCTTTCTTGCTTCGAGCACTTCTTCCTTTTCTCGATAGCTAGAATCATCGTCATCACTTGAATGCGCAGTTAACCGGTAAGAAATGGTTTCAATCAATGTTGGGCCTTCACCTCTTGCTGCACGGTCTCTCGCTTCTTTGACCGCTGCATACACTTCAAGCGGATCATTTCCATCAACCGTCACACCAGGCATTCCGTACCCTATTGCACGATCTGAAATACGCTCACATGCCACTTGTTTGTCATACGGGACAGAAATCGCATACTTATTGTTTTCACACATGAAAATAACAGGCAGCTTATGCACCGCAGCAAAGTTGGCGCCTTCGTGGAAGTCTCCTTGGTTTGAAGAGCCTTCACCGAACGTGACAAAGCTAACAAAATTCTTTTGCTCTAGACGCCCGGCAAGTGCGATGCCAACCGCATGAGGAACCTGCGTTGTCACAGGTGATGATCCAGTCACAATTCGGTTTGATCTTTGCCCAAAATGACCTGGCATCTGTCTCCCGCCTGAGTTTGGATCGTCTTTTTTCGCAAAACCAGACATCATTAAATCTTTCGCCGTCATCCCGAATGCAAGGACAACCCCCATATCACGGTAATAAGGTAAAACGTAATCCTCTTCCCTATTGAGGGCAAAAGCGGCACCGACTTGCTGCGCTTCCTGTCCTTGACAAGAGATGACGAATGGAATTTTTCCAGAACGGTTTAACAGCCACATCCGTTCATCAATTTTTCTTGCTAAAAGCATGGTTCTATATATGTCAATCGCTTGTTCATCTGATAATCCTAATTCCTGATGACGCATGTTACTCATCATGTTTCCCTCCTTGATTAAAAATGGATCGCCTTTCCGTCAACAGCCAGTGCTGCCTCGCCAATTGCCTCTGACAAGGTTGGATGCGGGTGGATCGTCTGCCCCACTTCCCACGGAGTTGCATCTAGTACTTTAGCTAATCCAGCTTCAGATATCATATCTGTTACATGAGGACCAATCATATGAATCCCTAAGATATCATCTGTCTTTTGGTCAGCAATGATTTTGACAAATCCATCAGACTCTCCAAATACAAGCGCTTTTCCAATCGCCATGAAGGGAAACTTCCCAATCTTGACTTCGTAGCCTTGCTCTTTTGCCGCCTGTTCAGTCAGCCCAACACTAGCGGTTTCTGGGTGAGAGTAAACACATTTAGACACGAGCGTTTCATCAAGCGGCTTTGGATCTTGACCAGCCATATGTTCTACTGCAATCATGCCTTCATGTGATGCGACATGCGCCAGCTGAAGACCGCCAATGACATCACCTATTGCGTAAATATGCGACTCTTTCGTTTGATAATGCTCATTCACGACAATGCCTTGCTTTTCTGTCTGAATGTCCGTGTTTTCAAGACCTATGCCTTCCACGTTTGGCACTCGGCCAACTGAAAGAAGCAGTTTCTCTGCTTCAAACGACTGAGTGTCTCCACCTTGTTCCACTTGGATCTTGACGAGATTCTCGTGCTTTTCGGCAGTATCTGGCAGAACCTTCGCATTTGTCACTAAGGTAATCCCTTTCTTCGTCAAAAGCTTTTCCATTTCTTTAGAAATGTCTTGATCCTCTGTTGGTAAAATGCGATCTGCAAATTCGATCACTGTGACTTTTACGCCAAAATCGTTAAGCATGGAAGCCCACTCGATCCCAATCACGCCTCCGCCGACAATCAGCATGGACTGAGGAAGTTCTTGCAGTTCAAGTGCTTCATCTGATGTAAGGATGTGTGTTCCATCCGCTTCAAGCCCAGGCAGGACGCGCGGTCTTGATCCAGTCGCAATGATGACCTGCTTTGGAATCAGCATTTCATTTTCATCGCCATTCGCCATTTCTACCGAGATCGTGCCTGGCATTGGCGAAAAGATCGAAGGGCCTAGGATACGGCCTATTCCTTCGTATACATCAATTTTCCCTTGTTTCATTAAGTGTTTGACGCCGCCTGCTAATTTGTCGACAATCTCTGTTTTTCTTTTTTGTACGCTTGCAAATTGTAAGGCAATTCCGCTTGCTTCAACGCCAAAATCAGCGGCACGTTTGACCGTTTGATAGACTTCTGCACTTCTAAGAAGCGCTTTAGATGGGATACAGCCTTTATGAAGACATGTTCCACCGAGCTTTGATTTTTCTACGACTGCTGTTTTCAATCCAAGTTGAGAGGCACGAATGGCCGCTACATAGCCGCCTGTGCCTCCACCAAGAATGACGAGGTCATATTCAGTTGCCATGACTTGTCACTCCTTTCTCCGCCTTTTGATCATTTGGGTATTCTTTTGGTGTTTCTTCTTCTTTTAAAATACGAAGCGCCCCTTCTGCTAAGGATTGCAATTCATTTTCACCTGGGTACACAACAACATCTGAAATCCAGTCAATGTATCCTCTAATGCTTGACGTAATTTGTTTGCTGTACGCAAGGCCGCCTGTTAACACAATGACGTCTACAGCTCCTTTTAAGACCGCACTAGCCGCACCGATTTCTTTGGCAATTTGATAGCACATCGCTTCATAAATAAGCGCCGCACGCTCATCACCTGCTTCGATCATGCGCTCTACTTTTACTGCATCTGTCGTGCCAAGATAGCCCGCAAGACCGCCTTCACCAATAATGCGTTTGAGCATTTCCTCTTGCGAATATTCACCAGAAAAGCATAAATTGACAAGGTCGCCTGTTGGAAGAGTACCTGCCCGCTCTGGGCTGAAAGGACCCTCGCCATGAAGACCGTTATTCACATCAATGACTTTTCCTTTTTGATGTACACCAATCGTAATTCCGCCGCCCATATGGGTAATGATCATGTTCAAATCTTCATAACGTTTTCCAAACGAAGCAGCCGTTTTTCTTGCGACTGCTTTTTGATTTAACGCATGAAAAATGCTTTTCCGCTCAATTGTTGGCAGTCCTGAAATACGAGCAATCGGCTGTAGTTCATCTACGACTACTGGGTCCACAATAAAAGCTGGGATGTTAAGACCAAGTGCAATTTCTCGGGCAATGATTCCGCCTAGATTAGAGGCGTGCTGGCCAGCATACCCTTCTTTTAGATCTTCAACCATTTGCTCATTTACTTCATATGTGCCACCTTCAATCGGACGAAGAAGACCACCGCGTGCGCAAACTGCATCAAACTTTGAGATGTTCATCCCCTGTTCATGCAGTGTTTTCAAAATGGTTTCTTTACGGAATGAAAATTGATCAATGATATGAGGAAACTGCTTGATTTCCTCATCTGTATGTCTTAATGTCGTTTCAAAAATAGATCGTTCATTATGAAACACACCGATTTTTGTTGAGGTAGAGCCAGGATTAATAGTGAGAATACGCCATTCTTTTGTCAGCAAAAACAAAACCTCCGTTTCAACTCATTCATCCATTTAGCGACGACTTAAAATATGTTGACCATTTTGCAGGAATTGGCTTCTTGATTTGCGCATTCTTTCAATTCTCTCTTCAGCCAATCGGTCTGCCGCTTTATAAGTTGGAATGGCATCACGGTTAGAGATTTCAATCACTCGCTCAATGTTTTGGTAAATGCCTTCTACTTTTTTCATTGCACGATCTGCATTATAGCCATAAAGCTCATCTGCAACGTTAATCACACCGCCTGCATTGATCACATAATCCGGTGCGTACACAATGCCCATTTCATGAATAAGATCTCCATGATGTGTTTCTCTCAGCTGGTTATTCGCTGCACCTGCAATGACTTTTGCCTTTAATTTAGGAATCGTCACATCGTTAATGGTTGCACCGAGTGCACATGGTGCGTAAATATCACATTCTTGATCATAAATATCATCAGGGTCTACCGCTTTTGCACCGAAGTCTTCTACAGCTCGCTGAACTGAGTCTTTGTTGATATCAGTGACGATGAGCTGTGCGCCTTCTTCATGCAGGTGTTTACATAGGTTGTAAGCCACGTTTCCAACACCTTGAACGGCAATTGTTTTTCCTTCTAATGAATCTGTACCGAATGCTGCTTTTGCAGCTGCTTTCATCCCTTTATATACACCGTAAGCAGTCACTGGAGATGGGTTTCCTGAAGAACCAAATGCAGGAGAGATTCCTGTGACAAAGTCTGTTTCTTCATGGATAAGATCCATATCTTCTACCGTTGTACCGACATCTTCAGCGGTGATATAACGGCCATTTAATCCTTGAATGTAACGGCCAAAAGCACGGAACATTTCTTCATTCTTGTCTTTTCTCGGATCACCGATGATGACCGTTTTACCGCCGCCAAGGTTTAGCCCTGCCGCCGCATTTTTATAGGTCATACCTCTTGCAAGACGCAAGGCATCTTCGATAGCTGCTTCTTCATTTTCATATGTCCACATTCTTGTTCCGCCGAGTGCTGGCCCAAGTGTTGTATCATGAATGGCAATGATGGCTTTTAAACCAGACTGTTCATCCTGACAAAATACAAGCTGTTCATAATCGTATCGTTCCATATATTTAAAAAGTTCCATTTTCTTTTCCTCCTATTACTTTCACTTAATTTGATGTACAGATGGCAAGTGCAATTGAATAGAGCTTACTTTCTGCTGAATCAGACCGGCTTGTTAAAGCAATCGGGGCCTTCGCTCCTGCCACCACAGCCCCCACTTTTGCATGAGCAAAGTAGATGAGAGATTTATAAAGAATGTTGCCTGCTTCAATGGTTGGCACAAGCAAAATATCAGCATGACCAGCCACATCACTCGTAATATTTTTATGAGAAGCGGCCGTTTGAGAAATGGCATTATCTAAAGCAAGCGGCCCATCAATCAGGCAGCCAGAAATTTGACCTCTTCGATTCATTTGCGCAAGACTTGCAGCTGTGAGTGTCGAATCCATCGCTGGGTTTACGACTTCTACCGCTGATAATACCGCCACTTTGGGCATATCATTTCCGACAGCTTGTGCGACTTGAACGGAATTCACCGTAATTTCTTTCAGCATATTTAAATCAGGCGCAATGTTCATCGCAGAATCCGTCACATAGATAAAACGGTCAAAGCCCGGTACTTCGAAGGCTGCAACATGTGAAAGGACACTCGCTGTCCGAAGCCCATACTCTTTATTTAGGACAGCTTTTAACAATACGGCTGTCGGGACATGACCCTTCATGAGAATATCTGCATGATTTTCACTTACTGCCTGAACGGCAATTTTGGCAGATTCTTCGGGTGAATCTGAATGAATAATATCTATCCAGTCTTCATTGATCTCATGCTGTTTGACTAGCTCCTTTAGGTTGCGTTTGTTTCCAACCAGCAGGAAGCGAGCGACTTTTCGTTCGATTGCCATTTTGATGGCATGAAGCACTTCTTCGTCTTCTGCATGAGCCACAGCCGCTGTTTTATTCTGCAGCTGCGAGGCTTTGATAATCAGATCGTCAAGCTTCATACTTGCCCACCTTTCCTTGTGCTCGGTTCCTCTTTTTATATGCAAGTTCCGTGCCAGCTTGAAATGTGTGAAAAATAAACCTTTTCGCAAAGAAATCATGCAATTTCTTGCAGGTTACGTGCATGTTACTGCATGCTATCTTTTGCAAGCTGATACTTATCCATTTTATAGTAAAGATTTCGAATGCTGATCCCTAACGTTTTTGCTGTTTTTGTACGATTGAATTGATGTTTTTCAAGGGTTTGTTTGATCAGCTGCGCTTCAAATGCTTCTACAGCATCCGAGAGCGTCTCCCCCTCAAATTGACTAACAGCCAGTTCCTGCTGCTCTTTTTCATCATGCTCTTCTGACTCCATGAAGGCGATATGTGCTTCATCGATCCATTCTTCTTGCGGATTCAAAAAGATCATAGCTCGTCCAAGCACATTTTCAAGCTCTCTCACGTTGCCTGGCCAGCTATATGATCGAAGTCTATTAAGCGCACGATCTGTTAAGCCACTGACGTTTCGCCCATAGTCTAAATTGATCTTCTGAATGAGGCGTTTACTTAATGATTCAATATCTTCGAGACGCTGTCTGAGTGGTGGAATCGATATCGGGTATCTGTTCATTCGATAATATAAATCCTCTCTGAACTTACCTTCTGCCATCGCCTTTTCAATATTGACATTTGTCGCTGTGATCACACGCACATCGACCGGTATCGCTTTCGTTCCGCCTACCCGAACAATTTCTTTTTCTTGCATGACACGCAGCAATTTCGCTTGTGTACTTGGCGTCATTTCACCGATTTCATCTAAAAAGATGCTGCCTTGATTGGCTTCTTCAAACAGCCCTTTTTTCCCGCCTCGCCTTGCACCAGAAAACGCTCCTTCCTCGTAGCCAAACAGTTCTGACTCTAAAAGAGTTTCTGATAAGGCAGCACAGTTGACACGGACAAAGCGGTTGTACTTGCGATCACTTTCATTGTGAATGGCATGCGCAAACAGCTCTTTCCCAGTACCTGATTCTCCGCGGAGTAAAATGGTTGCGGGCGTTTTTGCGCCCAGCTTTGCCTGCTCAAGCGCGACAAGCATTTGTTCACTTTCTCCAATAATGTCTTCAAATGTGTACTTTGCTTCAAGTGTTCGGATGAGCTGTCTTGCTTTATTTAATTCATTCGTCAATGATTGGATTTCGGATACATCGTGAATGACCCCGACACTGCCTTTTAGAATGCCGTCAACAATAACAGGTGCTACATTGACGATGACATCTTTTTTGTTTGGACCAACCTTCATTCTGACGCCTCGAACAGGTCTTCTTGTTTCAAGCACCTTTAAGTGCATGCTTTCCCCTTCGGAAATATCAGCTCCTGCTGGTTTACCCACGACCTCTTTATCCGTTAAACCGGTCATTTTCGTATAAGCACGGTTGATCAAGATACCTTTCCCCTGCTCATCGACAACCGATATGGCTTCATCTGATGATTGAATAATAGCCTCAAGCATCGTTCTTACTTCTTTGAGGTTCGTTACTTCCTCCGCAAGCTCCACCGCATCTGTAATGTCTTTAAAGATGGATAAAGCACCTAACATTCTCCCCGCGTCATCAATAATCGGCAGACGGGTGGTCACAATTTGAATTTGCTGATTCAAAAATTGCTTTTGATTAAATTCCGGCTCCCTTGACCTTAATATATCGGGAAGTTTCGTGTTCGGAATCACTTCTCGAATGTGACGGCCAATCGCATCCTTTTGCGAGCACCCCACCATTTTGGCAGCCGATCGATTAAACAGGACCACTTCTTCATCCATATTAATAAAAATCATGCCATCATTCGTTGCATTAAAAATGCGGTCATGTTTATAGGTTTGTTCCTTCAATATTTGAATAAGCTGTTGTTTCTCTGCCATTAATTCTGAAATGACGTATGCCATCGAGCTTGGCACAATCACAGCATGCTCTGGTTTTTGTTCAATTAGTTCCTTCAGTACAGCAGAACTGCCTGTGGTTTCAATGATGATATCAATGTCATCTTTTATGTATTCTTTCCAATCCGTCGTCGTCTCAATTCCATTCTTTTTCGCTTCATCCATCCCCGGTGCCTCGAGATCAAGGTCGGCGATCGCAATGATTTGAACCGTATTTGTTTTCAGCAATGTTTCAAGCAGTGCTGATCCACCTTGTCCTGCACCGACAATCAAGACTCTCTGCATCCCGTTACCCCTTTATATGAAAAATTTTGCACACCATATTTTTCCGTTGCAAAAAATTGCACAACACCTATATTACCACGTTTTCCTTTCTTGACAAAATATTTTTTGAATTAGACAATGGAAGTAAATGACGTTTAAGGGGACATTCGATGGGAAGACTACTCGCATTAGTGATTATTTTAATACCTGGAGCCTTTGCAGCACTTGGCATTAAGCTGCTGCGTGACACTGTTTTCGGCATCATCATTGCACCATTTCCATATTTATGGCTGCAAGGAATTGCAGGGTTGTTATTTTTAGGGGGAGGTCTTTATGTTGTTGCAGGATTTATTTTATATAGGGATCGTAAACGAAATAAAGTAACAACTCGTTTTAAGCAAAGGTAATCATGAAAAAGACCCGCTGTTGATAGCAGGTCTTTATTTCATTTCTTCTCTTATTTTGACGGCACGATCAGGAAAATCTGTAAAGATTCCATCAACACCCAAGGTCAACATATTTTTTATTTGCTTCTCACTGTTTACAGTAAACGGTCTGATCACTTGTTGGTCCGCATGGAGAGCGGATACAACTTCTTTTGTCACCCCAGCGCCCTTTATATTCGGATGGTATCCCTTTGCCGGTATTGTTTTTAAATACATCTCCGGCTGATGAATCACATCCATCGTGAGGACCGCCAGTTCAATGTGCGGCATCAGCTTGTGAAAAAGAGCTAAACTGCCGTGATGAAATGATGAGACAAGCACACGATCCTCTATTTGAAAGTGCTCAATTTGCTCTTTTACTTTCTCTTCAATCCCTGGATATCGATAAATAGAGTTTTTTAATTCAATGTTGATCATAAAGGATGGTCGCTGCGTCACTAGCTCTAATACTTCTTCTAAAAGAGGAATGGAGACCGCACCCGTTTCTTCATAGAAAGAATGACTGGCATCCCCTCTTTTTAACTCTTCATATGTATAGTCTTTCACTAACCCTTTCATATTGGTCGTTCGATTCAGCTTTTCATCGTGAATGACAGCCAGTCTGCCGTCTTTGGTGAGCTGAACATCAAGCTCAATTCCATCCGCTCCAGAATGGAGTGCGTGCTCAAAGGCAATCATGGTGTTCTCTGGATAGTTTCCTTTAAAGCCTCTATGTGCAAAAATTTTCGTCATATGCCACCTCTAAATATGATGATTACCTATATTATGACGTGTCTGTTTTCGTTTTTCCAGTTTGAGCACATAAAAAAACCTCTTCTGATTAGAGAGAAGAGGTTGACAGGTAAATTCGATCACGTAATCGCTCTGATGGCTTGCTCTGTCGTCTCTGCGTCAAGAGCAAAAAGGGAAGAAACAACTGCGACTGCTGTAACGATTGTTACACCTAACAACAACTTTTTCATAAGATAACCTCCACTTTCTTTTGAAGTATTTGTGCATCGAATTTCTTTTCAAGAAAACGAATGGCATTTTGATAATCATTTCGTTCCTTGAAGTATTTCGATATTTGTTCAGACAAATCCTCAAGCTCCACATATAATCTATTTTTTTCTATGTAGTCTAATTTTTCAGAGAATACGTCTGCTGCTCCACTATTTTCGCACATCAGATCCAAAATTTCAAATTTTACTATATATTCATTATTTTGGATATCGCAGCTATATTGAATCCCCTCTTTAATATATTCTTTCGCCTCATGATCTCCTAAATGAACTAAGGCATTTGCGAGAACATATAAAGATTGGATGAAATAATGGCTATTGTCGCGATGAATTTGAATGCTCATCCCTTTTTTGGCGTATTGTGCGCTTTTTTCATAATCATGTTTTGCGTAATAAAGAACCGCTAAATTGTGATAGCACTTCCCAATCAGCACTTCATTGTTAATGCGCTTACTTTTCTCAAGTGCCTCTTGGTACTTTTCCTCAGCTTCATCAAACTGTAGTAAATCAATACAGTTGCTCGCATGTAAGATTAAGCTGTCAATCGCCTGTGCGGTATATTCCTCATGCGCTTTAAACGTATCAATGGCTTTTTTAATATGATTAATGGAAATGAAATTTTGCTTCAGTTCGTAATAAATGGAAGCGACTTTATGATGAAAAGTCCCTACTTCAAGATCTTCATTCACACGTTTTAGACGCTGCTCTGCAATCTTATAAAAACTAATCGCCTCATCATATTTTTTGACATAGGCGGCATATTGGCCTTTATAAAAGTAAAAATAAAAATTAATAATGTCATCTGCTTTTTCATCCAGCGTTCCGACACTTTTCATAATCTGATTGGCTTTTTCAATATTTCCAAGTAACATTTCATGTCTGCCGTCGACTAGCTGATAATAAAGAAGAACTTCTCGGTCCTCATCTGTATTTTTTAGCAAATTCTGAATTTTCTCTTTATAGACAGCAGATTTTTCTAGGTCATTCTGAGAAATGACCCTCGTCCACTTGCTAATTTCGTTCGCAACCTCAGCAGAGTGGATTTTCAGCTTTCCCATAACCTCACCCTCTTCTTTTCATTATTATAGCATAGTAAAAGAATGTGAAAATTATTAAATTCGACAATGGGAATATTCAGTTCAAATGGCACAATCTCTAAGAAGCCAGTGACTTTAAAACGCCAATCAATCGGGTCAATAGAAATAGAACTTTCGATCTCATTTGCTTTATTTACCAATTACATAAGACCTTTTCCTCTCATCCTTTTTCTTACGAATGAGCGTTTTCTTCTTCTATAAGCCAGTTGATTAGCGTAGCTGATTACCACTATTTTATGTCCTATTCATTTCTTTCATGCTTTATTTTTCATTTTATTCTGAAAATAAAGCGACCCGTTTGTCCAATTTAAACATTAAAGATGATTTTATCAACATATCCATTTTTTAGCAATATTTTACAAAAATAAAAAAACGCCTCATTGAAGAAACGTTTTTTTATGGACGTTGACTTAGCTTGCTCTATGCTCTAAACGCAGACGATCAGCCACCATCGCAATAAATTCTGAATTGGTTGGTTTGGCTTTTGACATGCTGACTGTGTAACCAAAGAGTGAGGAAATGGAGTCAATATTCCCTCTGCTCCAAGCCACTTCAATGGCATGACGAATCGCTCGTTCTACCCTGCTGGCTGTCGTGTTAAATTTCTTTGCAATGTCTGGGTACAATACTTTTGTAATACTGCCGAGTAGTTCAATATCATTGTACACCATCGAAATGGCTTCTCTTAAGTATAAATAGCCTTTAATATGAGCTGGCACGCCAATCTCATGAATAATTGTCGTAATGCTCGCATCTAAGTTCTTACGTTTCGGTTCAGGTTTGCTGCGAAGGACACTGTTTTGGATAGATGAAGATCGATGGCTGACTTGTGTGCCGTTTCCACTGACTTGACGAATATGACCTACGAGGTTTTCCATATCAAATGGTTTCAAAATGAAATAGGATGCGCCCAAATCAACCGCTTTTTTCGTTACGTCTTCTTGTCCGAAAGCCGTCAGCATAATGACACTTGGCTGTTTGGTCATTTCATTGTTTTCACGGAGGCGTTCCAGTACAGCAAGACCGTCTAAATGAGGCATGATAATATCTAAGAGGAGAACGTCGGGCTCTTTATCTTTAAATAATGTCAGACATTCCTGACCATTATACGCCACGCCAAGTACTTCCATATCTTCCTGTCCCTCAATATACTCTGTCAAAAGGCCAACAAGTTCTCGATTATCATCAGCTACACACACTTTAATTTTCTCCACGTTCTTTCCTCCCCAATGTCGATTCCTTAGTCTTTTGCATTTCTCTTCTGAGTGTTCAATTCGACAAAACCATGCTATCCCCTTTAAAAAAGTTTAATTTTCCGAATAATAGAGCATTATCTAGCTTTTTCTACGTTTTTCTTAATGAATCGACGATTATTGCAATTTGACAATACACTGTTTTCCATTTTGTCGAAAAATCTCTTTTTCCTTATTTTATAACATGATGGGAGAGAAAGAAAGGGTAGAAAAAAACTGCCGGAAGATTCGCGGCAGTTTTTCGTCAGCTTGCTTTTTTGTTTTTTTGATAAAGATCAATTCCTGCTTCTGACAGCATCCATTCAATGTGTACGCCGTATCCGCTTGTCGGGTCATTGACGAACACGTGAGTGACCGCTCCAATGACTTTGCCATTTTGGATGATCGGACTTCCGCTCATTCCTTGAACGATCCCGCCCGTTTTGCTTAATAAGCGCTCATCCGTTACTTTAAGCACCATTCCTTTTGTTGCCGGGAATTTTTGCGGTGTTGTGCTGACGATTTTAATATCAAATTTCTCTACTTTATCATGGTCCACAACCGTTAATATTTCGGCTGGACCTTCTTTTACTTCACTTGATAACGCGACTGGAAGTGGTTTGTCTGCTACATGATTTTCAAGTTTTTCGGTTAACTTACCAAATATACCGAATGGACTGTTACGTGAAATATCACCTATCGTTTTTCTTTCGGAAGAAAACCTGGCCAATTTTTCTCCAGGGTTGCCTCCTGTCCCTTTTTCAATGGATGTGACGGTTGATCTGACAATTTCACCATTGTCGACCACGATTGGTTTTTTTGTATCCATGTCAGAAATCACATGCCCAAGGGCGCCATATTTTTTAGAAGATGGTTCAAAGAAGGTCATCGTCCCGATTCCTGCTGCGGAATCACGAATATAAAGACCGATTCGATAAGTACCTTCACTTGCATCTTTCGCGGGTGTTAATGTCGTTTGAAAGGTTTTATGGTCTCTTTTTATGAGTAAATGAAGGGTTTCCCCCGTTTTTCCGGCTTTCTGAATAAATGGGGTGAGGTCATTCATCTTCTCCATTTTCTGACCATTGATCTCAATGATCATATCCCCTGATTGAATGCCTGCGGCTTCACCTGGTGATTTTTTGCCGTCTGCTGTTGTGATTTGATGAAAACCGACAACGAGAACTCCGACAGAGTGGAGTTTGACGCCAATGGATTGTCCTCCAGGAATGACTTTTAATTCGGGAAGAACATCGACTTTTGTTTTCTTAATAGGAAATCCTTTAAAATCATAAACAATTTCGGCTTTTCCCGCCTTTTGTCCCGTTACTTCAAGTTGATTCTTTTTCTCTGAAAGACTAAAGGCTGGTGAAGAAGCAATGGCTGACGCTTCAATGGATGTATCAATCGAATGCTTCTCGTGTTCAAATACTGCGACAGTTGTTGGAATGCTGATATATTCCTTCACTATGCTCATAAACCCTGTACTTATTAAAGAAACAAGGAGAATCACACCAATGGCTTTTCTCATCTTTTCGGGCATTCATTTTTCACTCTCCTCGCTCCTTACCCACACCAGAACATTAATGTTTTGGCTACATCTTTACTTTTGCCTTCTTAGCGAGGATTTATAACCGACACCTTTAGAAAATGATTGGATAAATTGATAAAAGAAAAAGACGAATTCATGCGTATATACGGCGAATATGAGACAATATAAAAAAGGCAGCTGTTGTTTCAGCTACCCTGTCGTTTTGACATCATTTGCTTGGTGCAGTAATTCTTTTGCATGCTGTTTTGTGAGCTCAGTGACTTCTACACCAGCAATCATTCGGCCGATTTCACTCACTTTTTCATCATCACTTAGTGGTTTGACGTTCGTCATTGTTCTACCAGCTTTAGCGCGTTTAGAAATAAAAAGATGTGTATCAGCCATTGCTGCGACTTGCGGCAGATGGGTAATACAGAGTACTTGTGAGCCTGCTGCTACTTTATAAATTTTTTCAGCAATGGCTTGTGCGACTCTGCCGCTAACGCCTGTATCCACTTCATCAAATATAATGGACGTCACTTCTTGTTTCGCTGAGAAAATACTTTTCACTGCCAGCATGACACGTGAAATTTCTCCTCCAGATGCTACTTTTGACAAAGATTTCATCGGTTCACCCGGATTTGTAGAAATGACAAATTGCGCTTGATCTATGCCATTTTTCCCGAGCTGTACGGGTTTTCCATCTAAAAGCGGGCAGTCCGTACTGCCAAATGGTGCATATCGAATCGTAAAAGCGGTATCAAAAGAAGACTTCTCCATATATAAATCCTTCAATTCAGCTTGAATGTGCTTCGCCAGTTTTTTCGCCCATTTTTTACGGAGCTCTGACACGTTAAGCGCTTCAAGCAATGCATCCCGACTTATCGCATCAAGTTTGTTTTTAAGTGTCTGCAAATGGCTGTCTCGATTTTGGATTTGGTCTATCTCCTCTTCAATCTTAGCCGCATATTCTAAAATTTCCTCAACGGTTGTGCCGTACTTTCGCTTCAGCTGCTTCATCTCATTTAACCTAGACTCAATAAAATCAAGACGGGCTGGGTCAAATTCTAATTGATCAAGCATGCTGCGCATTTGAAAAGTAGAATCTTCTAATAAATAATAGGAGTTTGACACTTGCTCAGAGAGCTTTTTCAGATCGTCGTTGATCTCAGAAACTTGCTCAAGCTCGCTTGAAGCCATTCCAACCCAATCAAGTCCTCCCTGCTCATTACGCAGAGCATTATATGCGTTTTGAAGCGAGGAAAAGATTTTTTCAAAATTGCTGATTTGATGACGTTCCTCTTGAAGCTTCTCATCTTCTCCAGGCTCTAATTGTGCCGCTTCAATCTCTTCCAGCTGAAATTGCAATAAGTCTAACCGGTGAACCATTTCCTGTTCATTTTCAGACAGCTGTTTGAGCTTTTGCGCTGTCTTCATATATTGATCATACGCTTCTTGATACTGCGAGAGAGCAGGTGCAATTTCTTCTGCTCCAAATTGATCAAGCAAATGCAAATGATTTTCATCCTCCATGAGCAGCTGATTATCGTGCTGTCCATGTATATCAAGCAAAAGCCGGCCGACTTCTCTTAAAAGCGAGATGGTGACAAGCTTACCATTAATGCGGCAAATGCTTTTCCCGCTTTGATTGATATCACGGCGAAGAATCATCATTTCATCAGATGCATCAATTCCTTGCTCCTCACAAAGGGCAAATACAGGATGATCTGCTGGTACAAGAAAAAGACCTTCCAGCTCTGCTTTTTTTTCGCCATAACGGACAAATTCGGATGATCCTCTTCCCCCTACGAGAAGTGAGACAGCGTCAATCATGATTGATTTTCCGGCACCTGTTTCCCCTGTTAGAACTGTGAGTCCTTTTTCAAACGAAACCGTTAACTCCTCAATGATTGCAAAGTTTTTAATGGTTAGTTCTGCTAACACTCATTTGACACCTCTTTTTGTAAACCTGATCTCTTTATAGAAGCTCTAAAATTTTGGACGAAACGGTATCCGTATCATCTGGCGTGCGGCAAATGATTAAGATGGTATCATCCCCACAAATGGTTCCCATAATTTCTTCCCAATCTAAATTATCCATTAAAGCACCGATGGCTTGAGCGTTCCCAGGCATTGTTTTTAGAACGATTAAATGACTGGCAGCATCCATTTTAATAAATGCGTCCATTAAGGAACGCTTTAATTTTGATAGCGGGTTAAACCGCTGATCTGCAGGAAGGCTGTATTTATATGTTCCATTATTTGTTGGCACTTTGACTAAATGCAGTTCTTTGATATCTCTTGATACGGTCGCCTGTGTGATGTTATATCCATCCGCTTTCAAAATATCGACTAATTCGTCTTGTGTTTCGATTTCTTGGCTTGCGATAATTTCTCTAATCTTAATATGTCTTTGACCTTTGTTCATTTTGACCCCCCTAGGCGTTAGAATCTCAGTTTGTCTTTACGTTCTATGTTATATGATGCACACTTCAAAAAACAAGCATTACGTGAGAAACGGTTAATTCTGATCTTTTGACCATGTAAAAAGGAATAATAGCGAGCTATTATTCCTTTCAGCATGTAGACAAACCCTCGCATTCTTTGTCAGTCCTGCGCTCTGGTGCTCACGAATGCCAAATTCGCTCCGCGCCAGTACTCGTCCTTCCTAGACTGCAAAGGTTTTCTATCACGCTGAAAAGAAGACAAAGGGCTAAAATCAAGTTCATTTTAGCCCTTTGTCAACAATCTAAAAGGAATAATAGCGAGCTATTATTCCTTTTGTTTCAATAATTCATGTGTCAGCCGGCTCAGGACTGTTTTTCTTTTCTTTCAATACGGCATGGGCTTCTTTGACGACTTTTTCAAGTTCAGATACTGGAAGTGCCGTATTCTCTTCTTGATCGGGATGCAGGACCAAGTGGAGGAGAAATTCGATATTTCCATCTCCACCTGTAATCGGTGAAAACGAAACATCCTTTACATCATAGCCTTCTTTTGCAGCAAATTGATTCATTTCTTCTAGCACACCAAGATGTACAGAAGGTTCTCGCACAATGCCTTTTTTTCCAACAAGCTCTCTGCCCGCTTCAAACTGCGGCTTTACTAGCGCAATACAGTCGCCGCCTGGGATAAGAATATGCTTTAATGCGGGAAGAATGAGTTTGAGCGAGATAAATGATACATCAATAGATGCAACCTCTGGTAATCCTTCGGTGAAATCTGCCGGAACAGAATGGCGGAAGTTGGTGCGTTCCATGACGATCACCCGATCATCCTGTCGTAATTTCCACGCAAGCTGATTGTAGCCAACATCCACAGCATAGGATTTGACTGCTCCATTTTGGAGTGCGCAATCTGTAAATCCCCCTGTTGATGAGCCGATATCAATTAAAAGCTTTCCTTCAACGGTTAAATCAAATTCTTGAAGTGCCTTTTCGAGCTTTAGCCCACCTCGGCTGACATATTTCAGCGGATTCCCCTTCACAGTCAGCGGGGTATCACGAGCGATTTTTTCTCCTGGCTTATCCAAACGGTTTTCATTTGAGTAAACGATCCCTGCCATAATGGCGCGTTTTGCTTTCTCTCTCGTTTCCATTAGTCCTTGTTCGACTAATAAAACGTCAAGTCGTTCTTTCTTTGATGTCATGATCCAATTCCTTTTCTTGGTGCTGCGGGAAGCAGGTCACGTAACGTTTCAGCAGCCTGTGTTTTCGTCAGTCCAATTTCCTCAAGTAGCGCATCGACACTTCCATGCTCAATAAATTCATCTGGAATGCCCATACGTTCTACTTTTATATGAGACGCTTTTTTGTCGTGAATATATTCTAGTACGCTGCTGCCAAATCCACCCTGAAGCACCGCTTCTTCTATTGTTAAAATTGGCAAACCTTCAGACAGTATCTCATTTAACATGCCTTCATCAAGAGGCTTAATGAAACGTGCATTGACAACACGAATTGATTTTCCTTCTTTTTGCAGTTCTTCTGCTGCCTGCAGCGCCATTTTAATGGTTGTACCGAATGTTAAAATGACAGCATCTTTCCCGGGACGAAGAACTTCCCAAGAACCAATTGGGATGGTTTTCAGCTGTTCATCCATTTTGACGCCTAGTCCATTTCCACGCGGGAAGCGCATGGCAATTGGACCATCATCATATTGAATGGCTGTGTTGACCATATGCTGTCCTTCATTTTCATCCTTTGGCATCATGAGAACCATATTCGGCATATGACGCATGAAAGCAATGTCAAACACACCTTGATGTGTTTCTCCATCTGCACCGACAAGACCTGCACGGTCAATTCCAATGAACACATTGAGATTTTGACGGCAAATATCATGCAGCACTTGGTCATAGGCTCTTTGGAGGAACGTTGAATAAATCGCTAAAAATGGCTTCATGTCCTGTGTAGCAAGTCCAGCTGCCATTGTTGCAGCGTGCTGCTCTGCAATTCCAACATCAAACATTCGCTCTGGGAATTCTTTTGCAAACCCTTCAAGCTTTGAGCCAACGGGCATTGCAGGTGTAATTGCGACAATTCGCCCATCTTCCCGTGCCAGCTTTCTGACGGTTTCACTGACGAGACCACTCCATGACGGTGCGGCTGCTGTCGGTTTCACAAAGTCACCTGTGTCGATTTTGTATGGTCCTGTTCCATGCCATGTGCCGATCTTATCAGATTCGGCCGGCTTATAGCCTTTTCCTTTTTTCGTGATGACATGAAGGAGAACCGGGCCTTTTGTTTTCTTTGCGTACTCAAGATTCTCAAACAAATCTTCATAGGAATGTCCATCTACTGGTCCTAAGTAAGTAAAGCCCATTTCCTCAAAGAACATACCAGAGACAAGCAAATACTTCAGACTGTCCTTGATACGTTCTGCTGTTGCAGCAAGCTTCCCGCCTACTGCTGGGATACGCTTGAATAAGTATTCAAGCTCGTCCTTTACCCATTGGTATTTACCAGCTGTACGTAGTCTGCCAAGCATTGTATGGATCGCACCAACGTTTGGTGCAATACTCATTTCATTGTCGTTTAAGATCACAATCATGTCTTTTTTTTCATCCCCGATATGGTTCAGTGCTTCTAACGCCATACCGCCGGTTAGTGCACCATCGCCGATAATCGGGAGAATGTATTCATCTGTTCCTTTAATGTCACGCGCTGCCGCCATTCCCATTGCACCAGATAATGAGGTTGAACTGTGTCCAGTCTCCCAAACATCATGTTCACTTTCATTTCGTTTAGGGAAACCGCAGAGCCCTTTATATTGACGAAGTGTATCAAACTCGGCGCCTCTTCCAGTTAACAGCTTGTGAACGTAAGACTGATGTCCAACATCCCAAAGAAATTTGTCTTTCGGGCTGTCAAATACTTTGTGAAGTGCAACAGTAAGTTCAACGACACCAAGGTTTGGACCAATGTGCCCACCAGAGTTCGCTAACGACTCAATTAAAAACGTGCGAATGTCCGCACTAAGCTCCTCTAATTCTGCATTTGACATTCCTTTTAGAAACGTTGGATTTTTTATTGATAAAAGATCCAATCAGGATCAACTCGCTTTCAACAAAATTTCTATCTACATATATAATGCCTTATTCCTATGAAAACCAATTCAGGAATAAGAGTTGTCTCATCATGATAAACTGTTTACAGTTTACCACAATTGCTCGAGGACCCTCAAATCTAGGCTGTTTTTAGTGATCTCGTGAGGCAATCAGATCGCATAAATCATGCAGCAAGTTTTGCTCTAACTCAAGATTTGAGACAATTTCTTTCGCACGAGTGATATGTTCATCCAGCTTTTCTTTTGCTCCTGAAAGCGTTAATAAAGAAGGATATGTCGACTTTTCATTTGCTGTATCGGAGCCGATCCGCTTTCCTATTTTCTCTTCGCTGCCTTCAAGATCTAAAATATCATCACGGATTTGAAAAGCAATGCCAATATGATAGCTGAATTCTCTCAGCTTTTCGATCTCATCATCAGGTGCACCTGCCAGTATCGCACCAGCAACCACACTAAAGGTGAGTAGCTTTCCTGTTTTGCGAGCATGAATCGATTCTAATTCAGAAAGAGGGATTTGTTTCTGTTCTGCTTCCATATCATCAAATTGCCCGCCAACCATTCCGAGTGCACCTGCTGATGTAACAAGTTCATCTATGATTCTAAGCTTTTGATCAGCAGGTACATCGTCAGATAATTGCGATGTAATCAGACGGAAGCTTTCAGTGAGCAGCGCATCACCTGCAAGAACGGCTGTTGCCTCGCCATAAACTTTATGGTTGGTCGGCTTTCCTCTGCGCAGATCATCATCGTCCATACAAGGAAGATCATCATGTATCAAGGAATACGTATGAATCATTTCCACTGCACAGCCTACTGGTATACCGTCTTCTTCCCTTTTTCCATACGCATTTAAAAGAGCAAGAATAAGAACAGGACGCAGTCTTTTTCCGCCAGCTTTCAGAGAATAAAGCATAGAAGATTTCAGCTCTTCTGGAATAGACAATTCCTGCACATATGTAAATAAATAATCTTCAATTGCTTGTTTTCGTGTTGTTAAAAATTCGTTTAAGTTACTTGTCACCAGCATCTGCCTCCTTCACTGAAAAAGGAGCCAGTTCACCGTCCTCTTTTAAAATGAAATCCATTTGCTTTTCAACATGCTGTAATTTTTCATGGCAAAGTTTTGAGAGTGTCATACCCTCTTGGAAATAGTGGATGGCTTGTTCAAGCGGTACATCGCCTTCTTCGAGCTTTCCCACAATCTCTTCAAGTCCTTTCATGGCCTCTTCAAATGTCATTTGTTCTTCTTTTTGTTTATTTGATTCTGTCATGATGATTGCCCTCCTTCTCAATAACCTCACAAATCAGACGTCCATCCTTCATTGTAATCGTCAGTTGATCCTTCGTTTCTACTTGATTCACACTTTTAATGAGCTCATCTTCTTTATAGGCTAAACTATAGCCTCTTTCCATGACTTGAAGCGGATTTAATGCATTTAGTTTACCAAGAACCGATTGGAACTGCGAATGAATTGATTTCATTTGCACATTCATGCTCCGAATGAGCTGTTCTGTTTCATTGGCGTGGCGTTTTTTCGCCTGAAGCAGCTGCTCTTTTGGATGAAGCGGCTTCAGCCTATATGTTTGGCGGTCAAGTTGACTGCGTTTTTGTTCCATTTGTCTTGTCAGCTGTTTTTGAAAACGATCAAATACCAAATCAAATTGCTGCTCTTTTTGCTCTTGTAATCGCTTTGGAAAACGGAAAGCATAAGAGGATTGAAGTGCCACAAGACGGTCTTTTGCTTGTGACGTTCGATTTTTTACCGCTCTTGTTAACCGAATGTCGATTGATTTGATTCGTTCGATTAAGTCGGCGGTGCTTGGAACAGCTAGTTCTGCTGCTCCTGTTGGTGTGGGTGCTCTCATGTCTGCAGTGAAATCACTAATGGTAAAGTCTGTTTCGTGCCCAACCGCAGAAATGATTGGAATGTCTGATGCGAAGATCGCTCTTGCGACTGCTTCTTCATTAAAGGCCCAAAGTTCTTCAATCGATCCTCCGCCTCTCCCGACAATCAAGACATCACAAAGCTGTTTTTCATTGGCTTCTTTAATCCGTTCCACAATCGAACGCGGAGCATTTTCTCCTTGGACTAATGCCGGAAGCACAATGATCTTGGCCTGCTGATAGCGCCGATTGATCGTGGTAATGACATCTCGAACAGCTGCTCCTGTTGGGGATGTAATGACACCAACAACCTCTGGAAATTCAGGAATTGTTTTTTTATAGCGCTCATCAAATAAGCCTTCACTTGCTAGTTTCTTCTTCAGCTCTTCATAGGCAAGATGAAGAGCACCAACACCATCAGGCTGCATTTCTTTTGCATATAATTGATAGCTTCCGCTCGGTTCGTAGACTTGAATTCCGCCACGTACGAACACTTTCATTCCGCTCTTTGGTGAAAAAGGCAGCTTGGACGCGGAGCGCTGGAACATGACAGCTTGCATACGTGCATTTTCGTCCTTTAAGGTGAAATAAACATGCCCCCTTGAATGAATCTTCACATTTGATAACTCACCTTTGATCCAAATATCTTCTAAATGAGGGTCAACATCAAATTTTCTTTTTATGTATTTTGTAAGGGCTGTGACCGTCACAAAGGCTTTTTCACTCATGACGTATTCCTCCTCTTCAAAAACGCACATTCATCCACCGGCAGCACGCAGGTGGATGAATGGATCAAGCTTATGATAATGTACGTTTTGCTGATTTAACCGTATTGTGTGCAAGCATCGTAATTGTCATTGGACCCACTCCGCCAGGGACTGGTGTGATGTAAGAAGCTTTTTCTTTTGCTGCTTCAAAGTCAACGTCCCCTACAAGTTTCCCCGTTTCTAGACGATTGACTCCTACATCAATGACAATAGCGCCTTCTTTAATTTGGTCAGCTTTAATAAAGTTTGCTCGACCGACGGCAACAACTAAAATGTCCGCTTTTAACGTATGTTCTGAAATGTTCGCCGTTCTTGAATGACAGTAGGTGACGGTTGCATTTTCATTTAATAGCAATTGTCCAACTGGTTTGCCGACGATATTGCTTCGTCCTACAACGACCACTTCTTTACCAGAGAGATCCACACCTGTTTTGTTCAATAATTCAACAATACCTGCTGGTGTGCAAGGGAGGAATGTGTCTTCCCCAAGTAGCATTTTCCCGATATTCAGCGGATGAAAACCATCTACGTCTTTCTCTGGTGAAATTCGTTCAATGACGGCTTTTTCAGAAATATGTTTTGGCAGTGGAAGCTGAACAAGAATTCCGTGGAATTGATCATTTGCATTGTACTGATCAATCATCTTTAGCAATTCCTCTTCTGTTAAAGAAGCATCTAAATGATCAAGCTGGAAATGCATGCCCATGGCTTCTGCTGCTTTTTTCTTCCCGCGTACGTAAGAAAGTGAAGCCGGATCATCACCGATTAGAATAACGGCAAGACCAGGTGTGACTCCTTTTTGTTTTAGCTCTTCTACTTCTTTTGCTAATTGTTCACGCTTTTCTTTTGCTGTTTCTTTCCCATCGATGATTGTTGCTGTCATGTCGAATCCTCCTATTACTGCTTTAGGTCGTTTTTAATGTTTGAAAGTACACCATTTACAAATTTCGGCGCCTTATCGTCACCGAACAATTTAGCCAGTTCAATGGCTTCATTCATTGAAACACTCACCGGGATATCTTCTTGATATACCATTTCGTACACAGACAGCCTTAAAATGGCTCTGTCTACGTTCGCAATACGATCAAGTTTCCAATTCACAAGATGCTGTGAAATCATGTCATCGAGCTTGTCCTTTTGTTCGAGCACACCGAAAACCAGTTCCTCGAAAAAAGGATCTGATTCTTGTTCATCCAGCGCATGTGTAATGGCCTCTTTCGGATCAATATTGCTGACATCAATTTGAAATAATGTTTGTAGCGCCTTTTCTCTTGCAGTTCTTCTTTTCATTATTTACTCCTTTAACCACTTTATCCGCTTGTCGTTAAGCCATACAGAGATCATAACATATTTTGACCGTAGTCGCACCAAGATCCATGCGAGCTGTGACGAAAAACGAATCTCTCCATGCGTGACGTAATCATCATGCGGAATTTCCCCAAAAATGGGCTTTAAAAAACCAAAGAGGCAATGCCTCCTTGGTTTCACTTCAACCCTTTTTACATTTCTTGATCAACTTCAGCTTCAGCTGTTTTTGTATCAAATTGAATGCCGACGACATGAATGTTGATTTCATTAATCGTTAAGGCCGTCATGTTTAAAAGGGTTTGACGGATATTTTCTTGAACAGCAGTGGATACCTTTGGAATGGATAGGCCAAATTCAACCACACAATACACATCAATTGTGATGCCTTCATCAGAGACATCTACTTTCACACCTTTACGGTGATTTTTCTTCCCAAAGCGTTCTGCCACATCAGCAGCGAAGTTGCCGCGCATTTCCGCAATTCCTTCGACCTCTGATGCAGCGATCCCAGCAATGACTTCAATCACTTCTGGCGCAATTTGCACTTTTCCCAATTGATCTTCATCAAGGTTCATTTCAAGCAAATTGTTTTCTGACACGATCATTCACCTCCGAAAGCTGTTATTATTTCATAATTTGATACGTTTCTAAAAACTTCGTATTAAAATTACCGCTCACAAATGTTTCGTGCTCTAGTAATCTGAGGTGGAATGGAATCGTTGTGTAGACTCCTTCAATGACGAATTCTTGAAGCGCACGTTTCATTCTTGCAATTGCTTCTTCTCTCGTTTTACCATATGTGATCACTTTCGCAATCATACTATCGTAATATGGCGGAATCACATAACCAGGATAAGCGGCAGAATCAATACGTACTCCTAAACCGCCTGGCGGAAGGTACATTTTAATTTCACCAGCAGAAGGCATGAAGTTTTTCTCAGGGTTCTCTGCATTAATACGACATTCAATCGCCCAGCCTTCGTATACGACATCCTCTTGCGTAAGGGAAAGCTTTTCACCTGAAGCTACTTTGATCTGTTCTTTGATCAAATCAACACCAGTGACCATTTCCGTTACAGGATGCTCTACTTGGATACGTGTATTCATTTCCATGAAGTAAAACTTCTCTTCATTATAATCGTAAATGAATTCAACCGTTCCAGCACCTGTGTATTCAACAGCTTCGGCTGCTTTTACGGCAGCTTCACCCATTTGCTCACGAATATCTGCATTTAGTGCAGGTGATGGCGTTTCTTCCAAAAGCTTTTGCATTCTTCTTTGGATAGAACAATCACGTTCACCTAAGTGAATGGTATTCCCATGCTGATCAGCAAGGACTTGAATTTCAACGTGTCTAAAGTCTTCAATGAATTTCTCCAAATAGACACCTGGGTTCCCGAAGTTTTGTGCTGCTTCCTGCTGCGTGATGGTGACACCGTTAATGAGCTCTTCTTCTGTGCGAGCCACACGGATACCTTTACCACCGCCGCCTGCAGTTGCTTTAATAATGACAGGATACCCAATACCAGCTGCTGTTGAAACAGCATCATCAAGATCTTTTACAATTCCTTGAGAACCAGGGACAATTGGAACACCAGCTTGCTTCATTGTTTCTCTTGCCACATCTTTCGTTCCCATTTTGGAAATTGCTGACGCAGTTGGTCCAACAAAGATGACATTACATTCCTCGCAAAGCTCTGCAAAGTCTGCATTTTCAGCAAGGAAACCATATCCTGGATGGATGGCATCTGTACCTGTTAGTTTTGCCACACTGACAATATTTGTCACATTTAAATAACTATCTTTTGAAGCAGTCGGTCCGATGCAATATGCTTCATCAGCCATTTGAACATGCAGCGCATCACGATCCGCTTCAGAAAATACCGCAACTGTTTCAATTCCAAGCTCTTTACAAGCACGGATGATTCTAACTGCGATTTCTCCTCTGTTTGCAATTAATAGCTTTTTAATCATGATCGTACTCCTTACTCTGCTTTCACTAGAAAGAGGGGTTGTCCGAATTCTACAAGCTGACCGTTTTCAGCTAATACTTCGACGATTTCGCCTTTTACTTCTGCTTCGATTTCATTAAACAGTTTCATCGCTTCAACGATACATACAACTGAGTTTTCCTTCACTTTAGAACCTGTTGTCACATATGGATCTGCTTCTGGTGAAGAAGAAGCGTAAAATGTGCCAACCATTGGGGATGTGATTTTATGCAGGTTTTCAGACGCAGTTGCCTCTTGTGCAGGGGCTTCGGTCTGAGCTGGAGCTTGTGCTTTAGGAGCTTGTTGAGCTGGAGCTGCTTGGACAGGAGCCACTGGTGCTTGTGCCGCAACTTGCTGAACGACTTCTTTATTTTTCTTTAACTTGATTTTTGCACCTTCATTTTCGTACGTAAATTCATCAATTGTTGATTCGTCAATTAATTTAATTAGTTCATGAATCTCTTCAATTTTTAACATGGATTTGCACCCCTATGTATGGATTTATCTTTTTTTATAGGCTAGTACTAAAAGTACATACTATAACCATCTTACAGGAGGATTTCGTTGAATTCAACTATTAATGTGATGACACTCCTCGCACAAGCACCTGAAAAAGGGCGTCAACCCGCATGAAAAAACGCCCTTTTCAGAAAAGGGCGCTTTTGCATTTTTTATTGATTCGATGGCTCAAAAGTGACGGCTACGTTATCAAGCCCTCTCATTTCTTTTGTGACCAAATCAATAATATCTGCTGCTTGGGACTTTGATTTTTTATCAGAACGAACCGTGATGTTCACTTTATCTCCTTCTGCACTGACGAGCGCATCTTTATATCCTTTTGTTTTGATTAATGTCTCCAGTTGACGCTCTGTTCCTTCTGCCTCACTAAGCGCTGTCATTTGATCATAAGCTTCACTTTTCTCTTGCGCTGTTGCATCATCGCTAGACACGATTTCGTTATACTCTTCACGCTGCTTGCTGCGCTTATCTTCCAGTTCAAGTCTGTAGGTTGTGAAAAGTTCATCGTCGGTCTGCTCTGAAACAGCCTTTCCTTCTTCTCCACTTGTTTCAACATCTTCTTGTTTCGCATTGGTTTCTTTGTCAGTTGATTTCTCTTCTGCGTTCTTTTCGGTTCCTTTGTCAGTCCCTTTTTCTGGCTCAGCCTTTTTCTCTTCCATTCCTTTTGATTTTGTATCTTCTACTGTCACAGCATTCTCACCTTGTGGAGACATGATATAGTACACACTTAATACGACAACTAAACTTAGCATCGTTAATAGCCAAACCGTTTGTTTTTTTAACATCATTCCGAATCCTCCTTGATTTTTTTAGGGGCAACAGCCACTCTATGGCTCGGTACATCAAGCACTCGTGTAACCGCTTCAATGATGGTTTTCTTTATTTGAACGTTGTCTACTCCTTGAGCAACAACGAGGACACCTCGAATGGCTGGCTTTTTCGTTTGGACAACAACAGGTGTTTCTTCATTTCCATTTTTAATAATGACAATCTCTTCTTCTTTTGTTTGATCCGTGACACTTCGCACGCCGCCTTCTTTGTCTGTTTCCTCGGTCGTAGTGCTTTTATTGGATTTGTTTTTTTCAAACACTTTTAAAGAAGTTGCGTCTACATTTACCACAATGGAAACATCCTCAACACCAATGATCGTTTCTAAAATCTCTTTCAGCTGATTTTCGTATTCTTGTTCAACATCCTCTATCGAGTTGTTTGACTTACCTGAAGAGGATGGTTTGAACACCGCCTGCTCTTCTGAGGATGTTTTTTTAGACGCAGGAACAGCAGCCTCTTGTTTGCTTGATGGCGGTGACAGAATCTGACTGACTAACATGAATGACACGCCGATGATGAAGACAAGCAGTAAGTAATGGTGCTTCGTTAATTTTGGTTTCCCTTCACCTTTTTCAGGTGCTTGGAACATTGATTTCAGTTTTTGTCTCCAGTCTTTGTTATTCATGATCTGCTGCGTCACCTCCCTCAATGTTCAGCGCAATGTGTTCAGGCCGTGTATTCCATACATCTGCAAGCGTCTCTTTCACCCTCGCCATCTCTTTTGCTGACGCCCCGGCGCTTTCCTCCTTTTGCCTGGAGAGATCAATGTCGACCTTTGCCACCGTTTCTACAGCATCACCTGTGAGCGGGACAAGGACTGCTTTGATGCGAAATTGATCTGCCTCCATATTCTGATCAAGGTGCTCCTCATCTGCCAACACTTCTACGTGTTTCATTTCATAGCTCTCCTTCTCCAGTGGCTCCTTTGCGCTTTTTTCTAGTTGGACAGCCATTTGCTTTAAAATATATGCACGCTGTGAAGCTTGTATTTCTTTTTTTTCTAAATTCATCTGATTTTTTATTTCTTCTGATTGCGCTTGGTCCTTCCCTTTCATGATTTCTGAGAAAATTTGGTCCGGATCTGCCCGGAATAACGCAAAGATCGGATTGAGCATCACCACAATTAACAGTAAGCTGACGACCATTTTTGCATACTTCTGCATGCTTGAATTGGGAAGCAAAAGATCAATCACAATCGCAAATAAAATAAATAGAATAATACTTGTGATCCATTCTGTGAGAAAACTCAAATGGTGTCCCCTCCTTACTTCATCATCATGGTGAGGTTGCCAGCAGTGATAATAACGGTAATGCTTAAAAAGAACATAAGCGATACAACAGCTAATGCAGCAAATATATAAAGAACACTTTTTGAAATGACATCAAGGCAGCTAATAATCGGCCCGCCCCCTAAAGGCTGAAGAATCGCAGCGGCCAGTTTATAAATCAGAGCGAGCGACAGCACTTTAATCGCTGGGAAAGCCGCAATTGAAATCAAAATGGCGACGCCTACAAGGCCAACCGTATTTTTCAACAGCACAGAGGCGCTGATAACGGTATCTGTCGCATCAGTAAACATTCTGCCGAGGACAGGGATGAAATTTCCGGTAATAAATTTAGCTGTGCGAAGAGCGATGCCATCAGTGATAGCAGCAGATGCCCCCTGTACAGAAATGACGCCGAGGAATACGGTTAAAAAAACAGCGAGCCCGCCAATGGCCACATTTCTTAACAGCTGGGCAAGCTGGGTAACCTTGTATTGTTCAGTCAGCGTACTGACAATGCTCAATATCGCTGATAAAAAAATAAGCGGAAGAACGACATATTGAATAAAAACACCGCTCGTGTTCATTAAAAACAAAATCACAGGATGAAAGAATCCGGCTGAGACAAGCCCGCCTGATGAGGCAATAAGTGCTAATAAAAGAGGAATAAGAGCAAGAATAAAACTAGTCATCGTTTGAATGGCTTCTGTTGCATAAGAGATCGCAACATGAAAACTGTTTAATGCAATAATGATAAGCACCATATAAACAAGAGCGTATGCAACTTTACTAACAGTGCTTTGCTCAAACGCATTTTGCAAAAGCTGCAAAAGCGAACAAAAGATGGTGAGTAATATAAGTGTGCCTAAGAGCTTTCCATTGGCAATCAGCTCATGAAACAGATAATGAACAAAAGCCTTCAGCCACGTTTGGGGAGATAGCTCTTTATCGCCATCGATCATTTCCTTCACTGTACCTTTTTGGCTTTCAGGCAGAAAGCCGCCATACTCGTCCAATATCGTTTCCCAAAAGTCACTGATAGAATGAAGCTCTAAGGCATCAGCCTGTCCACCCGCAACTTCTTCTGCGACCGGTTCTTCACTTGATAAAGGCACACTTTCTTCTGCACCTGCATACGGAACGATCATCCAAAAGAACATCATAAACCCCAGCACAGCTGTCGCCCGTTTCATCATCATCACCTCTTTTCCATCAAGTCATGGACGGGATCATACCTAGGATCGTCTCAATGATGACCGTTAAAATCGGTACCGCCATGACCAAAATAAGAATCTTGCCGCCAAGCTCTATTTTTGAAGCGATGGCGCCTTGTCCAGCATCCTTTGTGAGCTGGGCACCAAATTCTGCAATATAGGCAATTCCAATGATTTTCAAAATGGTTTCAACGTATTTCATATTGACGCCTGCACTTGCTGCAATTTTTTCAATCATGGAGATAATGGCATAGATTTGATCGATTAAATAAAGGAAAATGACACACCCAGTAAACACAACAAGCATAAAGGCGAAGGTTGGCTTTTGTTCTTTGACGATTAATGCTAGAAAAGTAGCGATTAAACCAAGTCCAACAATTTGAATGATTTCGATTTGTAAGCCCTCCCCTATCCTTGAAATAGAAATACGGCTTTAATCTTCTTAAACAAATCATCCACAATGGTAGCAACCATAAATAAAATGTAGATAAATCCAAGCAGTGTCACCCACTGTGCGTACTCTTTTTTCCCCATTTGATCTAAAATCGTATGGAGAAAAGCCACGACGATACCCACTCCCGCAATTTGGAATATGACGTTTACATCAACGCCCATGCTCTCGACTCCCTTCCTCTCACATCAATAACAGAATCAGTAGTAACCCACTTAGAAAACCAAGACTTCTCACCATTTTTTCATTTTTTGCTTGGGCGACTTCAGCTTCTTTCTCCTCTGATTCCAAATGGCCTAAAGCTAGCTTGATATATTTTTGTTGAGCCGTCACATCATGCTGACCAAGGGTTTCTCCAAAGTGCTTCAGCGCCTCATATTCGCCTTTTTTTAATACGGTTTTTTTCCATACATCCTCTAGACTTTCATTCCATGCATGCCTCGCAGAAAAAGTTCCGACGTTGAGTTTTTCTGCAAATTGTTCAAATAGCCGATTCACAGGCGGTCCTACTTGGGACGCAATTTGGTCAGCGGCTCTAGCTAAAGGAGTTTGACCATACATAATTTCAGCTTCAAGAGATTGGAGTGCAAATCGGAGCTGGCGGATTTGCTTTGGCCGATCACTGTACCGCTTCGCAAACTCGAATCCTCCCCATGTCGTAGCCGCAACAATGAAAATAGCACCAATAAGCTTTAACATACGTCCACTCCCCGCCTCCGCTTCAGCTCTTGTCCATCTTGGTCAAATATCCGTCCGATCGTGCCAGGCCCTTTTTCTCTATTTAATTCCACATATCGATCAAACACACGAAGCTGCCATAACGGTTCAAATGATGGCCGTTTAGATAAGTCTTCAAGAGAATATCCATGAGCTGAGACGATAATGGTGACTCCAGCATGGATTGCTTCTAGCAGTGCCTGTACATCTTCACCTTTTCCGATTTCATCGACAATGATGACTTCTGGGCTCATGGATCTGATCATCATCATTAGCCCTTCAGCCTTTGGGCACGCATCAAGTACATCAATCCGGTGCCCAAAAGAATGCTGCGGCACTCCTCTTATACAACCTGCGATTTCAGATCGTTCATCTACAATCCCTGTTTTTCTAGGAGAAATGGCTGTTGTTCCTGTACTGACAAGACGTGCTAGATCACGCAGCAATGTCGTTTTCCCGGTTTGCGGCGGACCTATAATCAGTGTGTTACACCAATGTTTTTCATATAAATAAGGGAGAAACGGCAAAGCAATTCCGATCTTCTCTTTTGCGATGCGAATATTAAATGAAGAAATATCTCTTAAGCCTTTGACGAATCCATTTTCGACGATGACCTTTCCAGCAAGCCCAACCCGATGTCCGCCAGATATGGTGATATAGCCCTGTTTTAACTCTTCCTCAAGTGTGTACATGCTGTAATTACTGAGCCTGCCTAATAGCTGAGCCGCATCTTCACCTGTTGTATGATAGGAAAGAAAGCGTGGTTTTCCACCTTGCATCAGCTCAATCGGGCGATCGGTGCGAATGCGGATTTCTTCTATTTGCGCCCACTCTGCTTCTTTTAACATGCTGAGTTCTTGTCCAATTGAGTGCGGGAGAATATCCAACAAACTCCGCAACGAATTCCCCTCCTTTTTTTCTTCTCTAAAATGTATGATGTATGCCGTTAATTATGCCAAGCCATTTCACTTATAAATTCCAACAAGAATAAATACGACACCAATGAAAATAAACACAAGCTTCGCATAGGATAACTGCCCTGCAATTTGGTAGATTCCAATCGTCATCGTGATAATAAAAATGAGCGGCCCGATGATCGCTAATATACTATTGATGACAACCGCTTTACGCACATCATTTGTCACTAAAATGAGGATGGCGGCCGTCAGTTCAATCGCGGCAGATAAAAACCTCATCCCTGCCATGGCAGCGACTGATGGGTGTATACCCGGGAGAAATTGTTTCATATAGAACCTCCAGCTTTTTTTACACTATATGCTTCACTAGCTAGAAGTAGTCTTGTTTTTAAAAAGGAAGAGAGATGGATGAGAGAATAGAGTAAGGGGTGTCATAACGAGGCGTCCTATTTTTCAAATAAAAAAAGACTGTAAACACGAGGTTTACAGTCTCAGATAGTTGACAAAGGGCTAAAATGAACTTGATTTTAGCCCTTTGTCTTCTTTTCAACGTGATAGAAAACCTTTGCAGTCTAGGAAGAACGAGCACTGGAGCGAATTTCACATTCGTGAGCACCAGCGCGCAGGACTGCGGGCGAATGCGAGGGTTTGCCTACACGCTGAGACTGTAAACACGAGCTTTACAGTCTCTCTCCGTTCATTACGCTCTTGAAACGTATGAACCGTCAGATGTATTGATCACTAGTTTATCACCTTGGTTCACAAAGAAAGGAACGTTCACGATTAAACCAGTTTCTGTTTTTGCAGGTTTTGATCCACCTGATGTCGTATCACCTTTAATACCAGGCTCTGTTTCTACTACTTCTAGTTCTACAGTGTTTGGAAGTTCCACTCCAAGTGTTTCATCACCGTACATGACGATTTGAACCGACATATTTTCAAGCAAATATTTCAGCTCATCTTTGATTTGCGCTTCGCTTAGTTCAAGTTGTTCGTATGAACTTGTATCCATGAATACATGCTGATCGCCATTTGCATATAAATATTGCATTGTTTTTGTTTCAATTTGAGCTTTCGCTACTTTTTCACCTGCACGGAATGTTTTTTCTTGAATCGCACCTGTACGCAGGTTACGCAGTTTCGAACGGACAAACGCTGCGCCTTTTCCTGGTTTTACGTGTTGGAAATCCACTACACGCCAAATACCGCCGTCCACTTCAATTGTCAGGCCTGTACGAAAATCGTTTACTGAAATCATTTTGTCATCCTCCTACATTTCACCATCATAATATGATAAGTTCTTTCGGTGAGTGGGTCAATCGTTTATTGCCGTCAGCTGTCAGGACAATATCATCCTCAATTCTCACGCCGCCGACATCCGGCAAGTAAATGCCTGGTTCAACTGTCACAACCATTCCCTCTTCTAACACGACATCTGAGCGTGAGGAAAGGCCAGGTGCTTCATGTACTTCCATACCAAGCCCATGTCCAGTCGAATGCCCGAAGTATTGACCGTAGCCATACTTTTCAATGATGTCTCGTGTGATGCGATCAGCTTCTTTTCCTGTTAAGCCTGGCTTGATTTTATCCACACCAGCGTTTTCTGCTTCTAATACGATATGATAAATTTCCTTTAATTTGTCGCTTGGTGTTCCTACAGCAATGGTTCTTGTCATGTCTGAACAATAGCCTTTATAATAGGCACCGAAATCCAGTGTCACCAAGTCACCAGATTCAATCACCTTTTCGCTCGCTCTCCCGTGTGGCAGGCTTGAACGAACGCCAGAGGCAACAATCATATCGAATGAAGATCCTTCTGCCCCTTCTTTTCTCATGAAAAATTCAAGCTCGTTCATGACCGCAATTTCTGTCAGGCCCGGCTTGATGTACGTGAGAATATGATCAAAGGCATGATCTGCAATCTTCGCAGCTTCCTCTAATATCTTAATCTCTTCATTAGACTTAATCAAGCGCAACTTTTCAACTGATTCCGAGACTGGAACAAGCTCGATACCGCTTGCTTTCCCCGAGTACTGCTGGTAGGTGGCAAATGTCATATGGTTTTGTTCAAAACCAAGACGTTTTACCCCAAATTCGTTTGCCGTTTGGACAGCAGTTTCCACAATGTTTCCTTTATGTTCAATGATGTCATAGCCCTTTACTTGATCCTTGGCTTGCTCTGTGTAACGAAAATCCGTAATAAAGGCGGCTCGATCCTTTGAAACGATGGCAAGACCCGCTGATCCAGTAAAACTCGTCATATAATGTAAATTAAAGCTGCTCGTAATCACTAAACCATCTATGTCTAATTCGGCTAAAAGTTTTCTTAGTTTTTCAAGTTTCATGATACTGCTCCCCCTTCACTGACTAAATAACGAATCGCCAATTTATATCCTTCTAAACCAAGTCCAACGATTTGACCTTGGCATACTGGAGCAAGAACCGAATGATGGCGGAATTCCTCTCTCTTATGAACATTTGTGATATGTACTTCGATGACAGGTAACGTAATACTTGCAATGGCATCTCTCAGTGCATAGCTATAGTGGGTAAAAGCACCCGGGTTAAACACGACGCCATCGTACTGATCTTCTGCTTCATGGAGCGCATCGACCAAATCTCCCTCGTGATTCGATTGAAAGAACGTCAATTGAATATTTGCTCTTTCTGCAAACTGAAACAAATCTGTTTCTAAATCTGTTAATGTTTTACTTCCATAAACTCCTGGCTCTCTCTTGCCGAGCCTATTTAAGTTGGGCCCATTCAGCACTAGAAAATGAGGCATATGACCACTCCTTCACCCTAATTCACTCTATATCGATGTCTGTTTCTTTTTCCTTAGAAACCTTTCGTTTCCAAAAATAATTTTATCATATGAAAGGTGGATTTACACTTTATTCTGTCTTTTTCCCGAGTGCTCTTGCAAGCTTCTGACTCGTTAATTCATTGTATTCAAATGAAATACTGTATCCGACAAACATGCCATATAAAATATATAGGCAAAATGTCGTCACAATGGTGCTTTGCTGCAAATCTTGCACTTGCTTCACATCGGGGAATATAGGATTAAATACATAAAAAACAAGCAGCCACAAAATCCCTCCATAAATCAGTCCCATCCAAAAACCTTTGATCCGTTTGAGCAGTCCATAATAAATAAAGGCTGCCCCAATAGATAAAATTCCTAAAAGAACAATACTCATAAATGTACCAAGTCCGCCTTTTTTCCATTCACCAAGCACAAATGGCTGCAACAGCATATTTGGACTCACCTCTGAAAAATGAAACATATGGGTCAGAAATCCGATAAAGCCCCAAAAAACTCCGCCGACAAAACCTGTGGCTGCTGCCCTTGCCACCATTGAAGACGTTTGTACTGATTGATTTTTTTCTTCTTGGTTTTTCTTTTCATCACGTTTCATATGAACACCTCCAGCAAGTAGTATGTCCAAAATGTCATGAAAAAAAAGGATTTCCGTGCGAGAGTGTAAAATTTTTATAACAGGGTATACTGGCTAAAAAGAGGTAGATAGAATTCTAGTAGATAATCGACCTGTGAGCTAGTGATTTCCCCTCTTTTCCTGTACAATAAAGGTATAAGGAAATGCATGTAAATTACAGGAAACAGGCAGGTTGATGAAATATGTCCAATCAAACAAAACCTCCAGCATATGGAGGGCAGGCAGTTGTGGAAGGTGTCATGTTCGGAGGTAAAAAGAACTATGTGACAGCGATCCGGCGTAAGGATCAGTCCATTGAGTTTTTAAAGCTTCCCCGGACCTCCAATAAACGAACCGCCTTTCTTAAGAAAATCCCTTTTGTCAGGGGTGTTGCTGCACTTGTTGAAGCAAGCGCAAACGGCAGTAAGCACTTAAACTTCTCCAGCGAGCGCTATGACTTAGATCCTTCTGAAGATCATTCTCTTGAAAAAGAACAAAAAAGCTCGAAATTATCAATGATCTTCGGCATTGCTGTGATCGGAGTTCTCTCTCTTCTTTTTAGTAAATTTGTCTTTACTTTAGTGCCTGTCTTTTTAGCCGAACTTGTGCGTCCGGTGTTTTCTGGAAACTTCGCACAAATTGCAGTGGAAACATTCTTTAAATTGATCCTGTTATTAGGCTATATTTACTTTATTTCCATGACCCCTTTAATTAAAAGGGTATTTCAATATCATGGGGCAGAACATAAAGTCATAAACTGCTATGAACAGAATCTTGACATCACAGTGGAAAATGTCCAAAGCCAATCTCGCCTGCATTATCGATGCGGCAGCAGCTTTATTTTATTCACTGTCATTGTCGGCATGTTCGTCTATTTACTCGTACCGACAGATCCTTTATGGGTGAGAGTTCTGAATCGTCTGGCGCTTATTCCGGTTGTTTTGGGCATTTCATTTGAAGTGCTTCAGCTCACAAACAAACTCCGTGACGTGCCAGTGCTTAAAGTGCTTGGCTATCCTGGCCTTTGGCTGCAATTGCTCACAACAAAAGAACCCTCTGATGATCAAGTCGAGGTAGCCATTGCAAGTTTTAATGAACTTCTTCGTTTAGAGGAAGCATCTGCGAAACAAGCATCAGATTCTGCTCATCAAGTGATCTAGTTTATAAATCCGGTAAATTCTTTCGGAGGTGGACAGTTATGAATCGCCGAGTACATCCTGCTTTTACCATTATTTTCGCTTTAGGTGTTTTGGGATTTGTGTATTTACTCACAACGAATCCAAGCAGACTCTTTACAATGCTGCTATCAGTTGTGATCATTGGAGCGGTTATGTTCTTCCTATTTAGATGGCTGATGAATCGAAGAACTGGAACAGAAGGAAATCTTTATCGTAAAGCAGTCAAACAATCAAAACGTCGCTACCAGCAGCCTAAACCAAAAACGAAAAGCCAGATGAAAAACCGGGTCACTCATTTGCGAAGCGTGCCGACTGACCACAAGTCGAAGCCCGTCCTTCTCAAAAAGAAAAGCCAAACACATTTGACAGTGATTGAAGGCAAGAAAAACAAAAAGAAAAATCGCGCCTTATTTTAAAATGTCCAGCTCTTTAAAAATTGCTCGGCCTTCTGTCTGCCTAGATCGACGAGCGCCCTTTTCTTTTCTGTCATGAGATGAAAATCAGTGGCAATGACGTGTTCTACAGGAATAAAAATAATATGACGTTCGTGTTTTGTGGCAATATGTCTTTCGTCATGAGCACCACGCATCGTTTCAAATAGAGCGCCAAACAGTTCAAACGCATTGCGGATGGAATGTTGAGGGCGTTCTTTTTCGTTTGGGGTTAATGTGACACCGACAAACGGTCTTTTTTTCTCTTCTGCAAATAGCCAAATGGGAAAGTTGCTGAGCACTCCGCCATCCACTATGGTACAAATTCCTTTTGAAGACCTCAGTTTGACAGGTTCGAAAAAATACGGCAGACTGCAGCTCATCCGAATGGCCCTGGCAACAGAAAACCGTTCTGGATTTAACCCATAGGAAGGAAGGTCATCTGGAAGGACGAGGATTTTGCCATTTGTTAAATCAGAAGCGACGATTTTGAGCGTATCTTTTTTCAGATCCCCAAATACAGTGACGCCTTTTCGTTTTAACACGTCTGTCAGCCATTTTTCTAGACGGTCACCTTTGTAAAGGCCAAGACGCCAATAAATAGACACCCACCTGAGCATTTTAAACGGGATGAATTGACACCTTCGGTCAAGCAATTGATGCTCATCCATTTCGTCTAACAGCTCCCGAATCTCCTGACTCGTAAAACCCGCTGCGATGAGTGAAGCAATGATCGCTCCCGCACTTGTTCCAGCGAGACGGACAAATTGAAATCCCCTTGCTTCAAGCGCTTCATAGGCGCCTGCAAGTGCTGCACCCTTAATGCCTCCACCTGAGAACACACCATCTATCTTCATCAAGGAGCCCCCTTTTCTGTCACACTATTAATAGTGTAGGAGCAATTGCCTTTCATTAGAACTATATTCAAAAAGGACACCCATCGCCAGGTGTCCTTTCAGCGTGTAGACAAACCCTCGCATTCGGTGTCAGTCCGGTGCTCACGAATGTCAAATTCGCTCCGCTCCGATGCTCGTCCTTCCTTGACTGCAAAGGTTTTCTTTTACGCTGAGTTGAAAATCTGAAAGGACACCTTCGCCAGGTGTCCTTTTTCTTAAGATTCTTGATTTGTTTGTTCGTTTTTCTTTTGAATCGCTTTCAGCTGAACAGATCGCTCATCGTTTTCTTCAAAGAATTGGACGAGGTCGCCAATACGGTCAATGCTGTTCCAGCTGAGATGATGCTCAATACCTTCTACATCATCATAAATTTTCTCTTCATCTACACCAATGATTCTTAAAAATTGCTCTAGCAGTTCATGTCTGTATACGAGACGTTTTCCAATTTTTTTGCCTTTCGGGGTTAAAATTAGACCACGATATTTCTCATAAATGAGGTATTCATCTTTATCTAGCTTCTGAACCATTTTTGTTACAGAGGAGGGATGGACAGCGAGGGCTTCTGCAATATCAGATACTCTTGCATATCCTTTTTCTTCTATCAGCATATAAATTTGTTCAATATAATCTTCCATACTAGGTGTAGTCATAAAACCCCTCCAAAATGCACCTTTACTTAATAATCATAACAATTCTACACCATCGCCCATTAAAAAACAAGAAGAGTCCTTCGTCTTAACGCTTGTAATTCCAATCATCTGTGGCGTATTTCGTTTTGGCGAGGTGATGAACAAATGCCAACTCTTCATCTGTCAGCTCATAAGGCACAAGCTCGATATTTAATCCTTTTTCAAATCCTCGTTTAAATGCAACACGCGCATCGTCTATCGTACATGTTCGATCTGAAATTTCATTGATCGCCACCGCTTTGTTTTTAAAGCTGCGCTGCATCCGCTCTCTCACCCGATCGTTTGGATAAAGAAATAAATCAAACAATTTATCCTCATCAAGATCAATTAAAATCGAGCCATGCTGGAGGATCACACCTTTTTGTCTTGTTTGCGCACTGCCTGCTACTTTTCTGCCTTCTACAACAAGCTCGTACCATGAAGGCGCATCAAAACATACAGACGATCTTGGATTTTTTAAGCTTTCTTTTTCTTTTTCTGTACGAGGAATAGCAAAATACGCATCGAGTCCCAGTTCTTTAAAGCCCTCTAAAATCCCTTCTGAAATGACGCGGTATGCCTCTGTCACCGTCGCCGGCATCTCTGGATGCTCTTCTGATACGATCACACTGTAGGTCAATTCCTGATCATGAAGAACGCCGCGGCCTCCTGTAGGCCTGCGGACAAATCCAAGACCATAGCGCTCAACCGCTTCCATGTTGATTTCTTTTTCAACATGTTGAAAATATCCAACAGATAATGTCGCTGGATTCCAACCATAAAAACGGATCACAGGCGGGATCAGCTTCTCACTATGCCAATAAAGCAAGGCTTCGTCCATGGCCATGTTAAAGGCAGGGTCTTGGTTTCCTGTATCAATGAAACACCATTTCTCTTTTTGCATATAAAATCCCTTCTCTTTTACGTAGTCAATGTTAGATGATGGTGGTGACCACCGATTTTCTCTCTTCATCAGTCTATCAAATAGGGAAGGAATTGAAAATAATTCTTACCATTTATGATGACAAGTTTCTTTTGCTTTACTATAATAGTATTTGTCTAAAACGTACCATCAGACAGGTGACTGTGCTGATGCTCAAGAAGGAGTCGAGTCGTATTGCCAATATTCAACTATATCGTCCTCTCACTTTGTGGACTTTTCGTTCTTTATTCCATCGGCAGTTACATTTATCAGCAGCGCATTATGAAAACGCTGACGGAAGCAGAATTTATCAAAGGTTACCGCAAAGCCCAACTCATTGATGTGAGAGAACCAAATGAGTTTGAAGGTGGACATATTTTAGGCGCAAGAAACATTCCCCTTTCACAATTAAAGCAGCGCAAAAATGAAATACGCCCTGACAAGCCTGTTTATCTCTATTGCCAAAATAATTTGAGAAGCGGAAAGGCTGCTCAAACGTTACGTAAAAATGGCTGTCGTGAGATTTATAATTTAAAGGGCGGCTTTAAAAAATGGGGCGGCCGCATTAAAACAAAGAACTAACAAAAAAGACTCTGGGAGCTATTGCCCCCATGAGTCTTTTTATTTTCTTTCAAAAACTAGCACTGGATTCCGTGCTGCCTTTGTTTCATCCATTCGTTTCACAACGGTTGTATGTGGTGCTTCCTGTACGATTTCTGGGTTCTCTTCCGCTTCTTTTGCGATTTGAATCATCGCTTCAATAAATGCATCAAGGGTTTCTTTTGATTCTGTTTCAGTTGGTTCAATCATGATACATTCCTCTACATTTAGCGGGAAGTAAATTGTTGGCGGATGATAGCCAAAATCAAGTAATCGTTTGGCAATATCAAGTGTCCGCACACCTAGTTTCTTTTGACGTTTACCTGAAAGGACAAATTCATGCTTACAGTGGCGGTCAAATGGCAAATCATAATGAGCACATAAGCGGCGCATCATATAGTTTGCATTCAACACCGCATGATCAGTTACAGCCTTTAAGCCGTCTGGTCCCATAGAGCGGATATACGCATACGCTCTGACATTGATGCCAAAGTTGCCATAGAACGGTTTCACACGGCCGATGGATTCTGGACGATCGTAATCAAAGAAATAACGATCATCTTTCTTCACAAGCACTGGCTTTGGCAAATATGGAATCAAATCCTTTTTCACGCCAACTGGACCTGAACCAGGGCCTCCTCCTCCGTGTGGACCTGTAAAGGTTTTATGAAGATTTAAGTGAACCACATCAAATCCCATATCCCCCGGTCTTGCTCTGCTTAATACGGCATTTAAGTTCGCTCCATCATAATAAAGCTTCCCGCCTGCTCCGTGGACGATTTCAGCCATTTCTAAAATATTTTCTTCAAAAAGGCCAAGTGTATTTGGATTTGTGAGCATGAGAGCCGCCGTTTCTTCATTGACAACACGGCGCAGGTCGTCTAAATCGACAAGCCCGTGTTCATTAGATGCCACCGTAATCGTTTCAAATCCAGCTACTGTTGCAGATGCGGGATTTGTCCCATGAGCAGAATCAGGCACGATGACTTTTGTTCGTTTATGATCTCCTCTTGCTTCATGGTATGCACGAATCATCATGAGCCCCGTCCATTCGCCATGTGCTCCTGCCGCAGGCTGTAATGTCACAGCGTCCATTCCTGTAATTTCTTCTAAATGGTCACCTAAATCATAAAGTAACTCTAATGCACCTTGCACAGTGTCTGCCTCTTGAAGTGGATGCACATGCGAGAAGCCTGCAAGACGTGCCACCTTTTCGTTAATCTTTGGATTATATTTCATCGTACAAGAGCCTAGAGGATAAAAGCCAGAATCGACCCCGTGATTACGTCTAGATAATGCTGTGTAGTGACGCATAATATCCAGTTCAGAAACCTCTGGCAGCTCCGCATCTTCATGGCGGATATACGTTTCATCAAATAAATCTGGGAGCTTCTCCTCAGGTACGTCTAAATCAGGCAGGCTGTAACCAATTCTTCCTTCTTTGGATAATTCAAAAATAAGCGGCTGATCTTGTTTATTCATGACGATCCCCCAATTCCTTGATGAACGTATCAATTTCTTCTTTTGTTCTTAGTTCTGTCACAGCGACAAGCATATGCTGCTGAAGCTCTGGATAATCCCGTCCCAAGTCATATCCGCCGATGATTCCTTTTTCAAGTAATCGTTTATTGGCTTCTTTCACAGGTTCATTCAGTTTCAACACAAATTCATTAAAATGAGCGCCCTCTATTTCAGCCTGTAACCCGTGTTTTTCTGCCTGCGTCTTGGCATAATGGGCTTTTTGTACGTTTTGATAGGCAATGTCTTTGATACCTGTTTTTCCAAGCGCCGTCATCGCAACAGAAGCGGCTAACGCATTTAATGCTTGGTTTGAACAAATATTTGAAGTCGCTTTGTCTCTTCGGATATGCTGCTCGCGCGCTTGAAGGGTCAGCACAAATCCTCGCACACCGTTCTCGTCTTCTGTTTGTCCGACTAAACGCCCCGGCACTTTCCGCATTAATTTTTTCGTCACAGCGAAATATCCACAATGAGGTCCGCCAAATGCAGCTGGAATGCCAAATGGCTGCGCATCACCAACGACAATATCTGCTCCAAGCTTTCCTGGAGGTGTCAGTAAACCAAGTGCAAGCGGGTTACTTGAGACGATGAACAGACTTTTCCCTTTATGTGCAATCGGTTCAATGTCTTTTAACGGTTCGACAACACCGAAGAAGTTTGGGTATTGTACAAGGACCGCTGCTGTTTCCTCGCAGACAGCTTCTTCTAATGCAGCTAGATCGGTCTGACCTTTTCGCGCAGGTACCTCGACGACTTCAATATGCTGTCCTTTCGCATATGTTTTCAGCACCGCTCTTGATTCAGGATGAACCGTTTCAGAGACCACAATCTTTTTCTTCTTTGTATGTCCTGCAGCCAGCATCGCCGCTTCAGCTAATGCCGTTCCGCCATCATACATCGAGGAGTTGGCAAGATCCATACCGGTCAGCTCAGCAATCATTGTTTGAAATTCAAAGATTGCTTGCAATTCACCTTGAGAAATTTCAGGCTGATAAGGTGTGTACGCTGTATAAAATTCAGAACGTGAAATCACATGGTCTACAATCACAGGCTGGTAATGATCATACACACCAGCACCTAAAAACGAGGCATAAGCCACTGTATCTTTATTTTTTGCAGCAAGACGAGACAATTCCCGCACTAGCTCTGTTTCAGATGCGGCTTCTTTGATGTTGTACGCACCTTTGAATCTGACTTTCTCTGGGATATCTGAGAAAAGCTCATCAATTGACTGAACACCGATGACATCCAGCATTTCTTTTTGATCTTGCTCTGTTTGCGGCAAATACCTGTGCTTCATCCTCTATTCCTCCTCGTTATTTGGCTCTTTTATAAAATGGTGTGGCGACGATTTTGGCTTTTAGACGTTTTTTACGAACTTGCACTTCCACTTCTGTCCCAAGCTGCGCCTCTGATGTTTCAATCAAGGCAAGCCCAATATTTTTCTTTAATGTTGGAGATTGTGTACCGGTTGTGACTACACCAATCTGCTTATCTCCTGAGAAGACTGGATAGTCTGTCCGCGGAATCCCCTTATCTATCATTTCAATCCCGACAAGCTTTCGCTTCGGTCCTTCTTCTTTTTGTTTTTTAAGTGCATCTTTTCCGATAAAATCTGCTTCTTTATCCGTTTTAACAGCAAAACCAATGCCGCCTTCTAAAGGAGAAATATCCTTCGTGAGCTCTTGGCCATAAAGCGGAAGTCTTGCTTCAAATCTTAAGGTGTCACGTGCACCGAGTCCACATGGAATCAGTCCTTTCGGCTGTCCGGCTTCTAATAAAGCGGTCCAAAGGTGAACAGCATCTTCTGACTGGCAGTAGATTTCAAAGCCATCTTCTCCTGTGTAGCCGGTTCTTGATACAAGCACCTCTTTTTGCGCAATGATTGCTTTTGATAAAAACGTAAATGGCTTCAATGACGTTACCTCTTCATCCGCAACATCTTTGATGATGTCAGCAGCAAGAGGTCCTTGAAGGGCTAACAAGGCGGTTTGATCAGAGACATTTTTAATCGAAACGTCTTCCTCACCTTGATGTTTCAGCAGCCAATCCACATCTTTTTCAATATTTGAAGCATTGATCACAAGCAAATAGTTGTTCTTTTCTTTTTGGTAGACGAGCAGATCATCCACCGTTCCGCCATCTTCATAACACATGGCTGTATATAGTGCCTTACCGTCTGTCAGCTTTGACAGATCATTGGTTAATAACCTTTGTAAAAAAGGAAGGGCTCCCTGACCTGTGACTTCCACCTCACCCATGTGAGACACGTCAAACAGTCCTGCTTTTGTTCGAACAGCTTCATGTTCTTCTTTAATGGAAGAAAATTGGACAGGTAATTCCCAGCCCCCGAAGTCAATGGTTTTTGCGCCAAACGTTTCATACGCATGAAAAAGCGGTGTTCGTTTCAACATCAATCGTTTCCCCCTTTTTTCTTACAGTGCACATCACAAGCTGAATTTTCAGAAAAAAATCACAGCAAAAAAGGACAGAGCGCTCCCTTTTATCAAAAAGAAGTCTCTGTCCTTGCACCTGAAAGTTTACAGCACAACATCATTGTGCGTTTTCCCCTTTGGTGGTTTGCTAAAAATCGCTGCGCAAACACTCTCCAGAGTTGCGTCCGGTAAGAGTACTTTTGCCTGAGAGATTCACTGAACCAATTCAGCTTGCTCCTTCGGCGCCTGTCAGTGCAAAATAACCGCTAGGTCTCTCCCCATACCATCATCCGCTCATATTCTTCACCTTTATTGGACATACTATCAAAATGGGTGACTTATTCTCTAGATCACTTACCAACATCCTACCATTAGAAATGGATGAAGAGCAACAGAAAAATCATTAACATTTTTAAAATAATCATTCATTATCGTTCGCTTTTATTGATATATAACATCTTTTAAATCGCTATCAAAAAATGAAGCGTTTAAAAACAGAACGATTTTATCATCACTCTACCAGAAAGGCAGGCGGTCACATTGAATATTCAAACGATATTTGATCAAAAATGGGCAAGTGAATTTCAAAAGCGGCTTACAGCAGACGGTCCCTGGGCGAATTGGGATATGTACCGTTTAGCAGCACAGGTACAAAAAGTGACAGCCATTGATTCATTTGAAGGACTGCAAGCACCTGCGCACCTGCCTGCATTTACTCCTTTAAAACACCAGCTCGAAGTCGCTAGAAGAGTCGTAGAAGAGATGAATGGGAAAGCCATTTTAGCAGATGAAGTGGGTCTTGGAAAAACCGTTGAAGCAGGACTGATTATCAAAGAATACATGATTCGCGGACTTGCCAAAAAGATTCTCATTCTCGTACCCGCCTCCCTTGTGTCCCAATGGGTACAAGAACTGCGGACGAAATTTTACATAGATGCTGTCGAGCAAAAGAAGAGCTATGTGTGGGAGCAGTGCGATGTTGTGGTTTCCTCAATTGATACAGCCAAAAGACAGCCGCATCGAGACACGATCTTATCCATCTCCTACGATATGGTCATTATTGATGAAGCACACAAACTGAAAAACAATAAAACGAAAAACTATGAGTTTGTGAGAAATTTGAATAAAAAGTTCTGCCTACTGCTCACAGCCACACCTATCCAAAATCGGATAGGAGAAATTTTTAATCTCGTCTCGCTGTTGAAGCCAGGCCATTTAGGTAATGAAACACAATTTAAAGACCTCTTTGCCAAAAAAGATCTTCAACTTGAAGACCATGACCGGCTAAAACAGTTAGTCAATAAAGTCATGATTCGGAACCGGAGACAAGACACTGGCATCGAGTGGTCAAAGCGTCATGTGAAGACACTTTCTATTGATTTCTCCCCAACAGAACAAGCATTATATGATGAAATTTGTAAGTTAAAAGAAAACCCTTCCTATACGAAGCACATGTTTTCAATTATGACCTTAGAACGAGAATGCTGTTCGAGCCGTGAGGCCGTCTATATGACCATCAAAAAAATGCAAGAAGAGGAAAAACACATTCTAGGCGCTTCTGCTATGATGCAAATCATGGAGAAAATCAACCAGGTAGAACAAAATTCTAAAGCACTTGAAGTCGTTAAACTCATTCAGCAATTAAATGAAAAAGTCATTATTTTCACTGAATACCGTGCGACACAAATTTATTTACAATGGTTTCTCCAGCAAAACGGCATCAGTTCGGTCCCTTTTCGAGGCGGGTTTAAACGGAGTAAAAAAGACTGGATGAAAGATTTATTTAGAGAGCGGGCGCAAGTGCTCATCGCGACAGAAGCAGGCGGCGAGGGGATCAACCTTCAGTTTTGCAACCAAATCATCAACTACGACCTTCCGTGGAACCCAATGCGCTTGGAACAAAGAATTGGACGTATTCACCGGCTCGGTCAGGAGCGGGATGTTCACATTTACAATATGGCAACCAGCGGAACAGTCGAAGAACATATTTTAAAACTTTTATATGAAAAAATTCAGCTGTTTGAAAACGTCATTGGCGATCTAGATGATATTTTAACCCGAATTGATATCCAAGATGCTGAAACAGAATTGCATCAAATTCTCTTCCAGCACGAGTCTGACGTAGACATGAAAAAGAAATTAACCCAATTTGCTTCCTATTTAACAGAAGCACAAACACCGCTTTTAGAAGAAAGACAGCAAGGTTCATAAAGGAGAGTTGACCAATGGAGCAGCGCGAGATTCACACATTTCTTCTCCGTTTCTTTCAGGCAAATCAATGCGACATACTTGAAGAAAGTGCAGGGCACCTGACCGTACAACTGACAATCGAAATGGATAAATTGATCATGAACCGTCCTTTTTATTGGCATTGGCTCGAAAAAACGGGAGGCGTACCTGAGCCGCGGCAATTGACTTTGATCACCGATCAAAAAAAAGCTGATGACTCGGTCGAAGGAGAATTTGTCCACTTCGGCTCCCCTCGTTTATTCCAAATATTCGAGGCTGTGAAACAGCAAGGCCGTTTTATTCGGCTGTACGAAAAAGTCAGACCGCTCACAAACAGCCAGATCGCACTGGAGCCGTGGCTTGGTCTCAATGTCAAAATATCCTATCTGGCAGACCGTAAAAAAGATAAACTGCTGTCTCTTGGACTTCATCTAATACGCGGAGAAGTCATCGAACAATTTCAAGAGAAGCTGGAAGCGCGTGAGCTATCGTCTCAAATTCCTGATTATTGCTTCACAATGAGTACGATGATTAAGCCAGAGAGCGGCGTCAAACGGCTTTACAGCCTGATGGAACGTTATGCCAATGAAGAGCCGGATGATTGGGCGGTAAGAGCTGTTCAAAAGTGGAAAGAAGACTCGGAACTTTTAAACCAATTTTACGAAGGGACTTCAGACACATCTGTAGAATATGAAATAGAAAGACAAGCACTTAAAACTTTATACGAACCAAAAATCAGTCTTACGATTGAAAATGGCGGACTTTTTTACTTACAGCAAAAAAGAGGAGGCTGACTTAGCGAGTCTCCCTCCCTTTCATGTGATATCAAATTTTCGATCAATCAAAAGCAACGTTTGTCTGTTTGTATTGGGCGGAAACATGACGCAAGCAATCTATGAGGTCTTATCACCTGTGTTTTTCCATTTCATGCGTTAAGTGCCTGAAATACACGATTCAGTATTTTAGGAGGGTATTTGTATGGAAAAGAAAACGAAGTTATTAGACAGTGAATGGGTTCAATTATTACGCGAAGCGCGCAAAGCAGGACTAACAGTTGAAGAAGTCCGTCATTTTCTCAAATCACGCGAAAAGTCCTCTGAGTCTCCCCCTATGGCAAGAAGTCATTCTATCAAACCTTTCTGAATGTGCTATAATATCGAAAGGAAGGTGATGACATTGATTGGCCAGCGTATTAAACAATACCGCAATGAAAAAGGCTACTCACTATCAGAACTGGCCGAAAAGGCTGGGGTAGCGAAGTCTTATTTAAGTTCAATAGAAAGAAACTTGCAAACAAACCCCTCCATTCAATTTCTTGAAAAAGTCTCCGCTGTTCTGGACGTCTCGGTTCATACACTGTTAAACGAAAATGATGAAACCGAATACGATGGTCAATTAGATAGTGAATGGGAAAAACTAGTTCGAGATGCAATGACATCAGGGGTTTCGAAAAAGCAATTTCGTGAATTTTTAGATTATCAAATCTGGAAAAAAAAGCAAGAAGAGGAGTAATGCGCATGTTTTAGCGCATACTCCTCCAATTGCTATGCAGATCTTGTTATCAGTCTAAAGACTGACTTTATTTTTTATCTTCGCTGTGTGCTTTTTCGTTTTCTTTCACGTAGCCTTTTTCATCCGTATGCTTTTTTGGATTGATCGTTAAACCATTCCACTGAGTCGCTTCGAAGGAAAGATCAATTTGAATCGCATCGCCTTGGTATTTATTTTGGATATAGTGACCCGCTTTATCCTTCGTCTGGTCATTGACAAATTCAATGATCATTTCCATTTTATCGTAATCAAACGGATTCTTTGGAATGCCGTCATACTCTGGAGCTGTTGACCCATCAACGGTGGCAACATTAATTTTACCACTTTCATGTAAAAACTTCTCATCGACGGCATGACGAAGCTTTTCAAATGCGGTCTGATCCTGCTTTGACGTTAATAGATGCAGGTCAAGCAGGTTTGCATGGTCTAAAATAATATTTTTCGGGTATCCATTCCCACCTTCGGCTCCAACCGTTAGAACACTCACCTGAAATTGGCTGAGGAATTCTTCAGCTGTATTCTTCCCGCCATTTTTCGCTGATGTTCCATCTTGAAATTGGCTGTAATCAAGACTCATCAGGACTTGATTAATTGCAAGAGACCCTTTATTTTCAAAATTAAATTCCTTCTTTATACGGTCACCGGGTTTTATGTTCGCAAGGTTGATGGCGCCGGAATTCTCTTTTGCAGATAGATTCAGCTCTCCTGTAGAGTAGACCGCGTTTGCCGTCTCAACATCATTAAATGCAGCCCACGTTCCCCCTCCAATTAAAGCAAGACCTAATGCTCCCGATAAAACACCTAAACGAATTGATTTTTTCATTGCCATGATTGAACCCCCTAATAAATTGTTTTATTGAAACCTGATTTAGGTTACAAACGAAAATTTATGCTTGTTCCTCTGACATATGTAACTCAGCCGTATGTCTTCGATGTTTGGCAGCACCAACAAAATGAATGGTTGAATAAACAAGCAGCATCACCCCTGGAATAATGAGCAAAAGAGCGGTCCCAGCAGAAGTTCCTGCATACGAAAGAAGCTTTCCTGCATAAGGAATGTTCACTCCCGTATACTGCGCAGTCACTTGATTCGCTTTGACGAGCGTGCCGTCTTGATACATATTGTGGTCTCCTTTTGTCTCAAAGGCTTTATTTACTCCTTTTCCTTTCACCCCAACAATGCGGTGAGTCACAAAGGATTGGTCTTGCTTCGTTTGAAACGTAATAATATCCCCTTTTTTGAGTGTTTCAGGTGAGGTGACATGTTTCACGACAATCAATGAACCAGTCGAAAATTCCGGTTCCATTGATCCAGATAATACTTGCTTGAACTCATAACCAAAGATCTGAGGATCTCCACCTGTCGTCCTTGATGACAACACGACAATAATACACACAATCATCATCGTGAAGACCAGCGCGTAAAGAATACTCCCAGACATTTTCATCCATTTTTTCATACCTTTCTCCCCTTTACATATCATGTTTCATTCAGCAGGCAAACCCTATTTAGGACGCCTTTTCTTGACAGTTCGAAAGCTGCATATGTTGAGACGTAAAGAATGGCTTTTCAGAACCACCAAACCCTTTAGGATAATAGATTTTAAACAAATAAATTCCATTTGTTTTTGCTTTAACTGCCGTGACAGTCGTCGTTTCTTCTGATGAGAGGGACTGTATAGCACCTTTTTCAATAACATGGCCATCTTGTAATGGCATCTGAGCACTCTCTACTTTATACAGTTCCCACTTCCATTCAGAGTGCGCGATGGGTTGTCCAATATTTTTTAGTGACATGCTCAACTTTTGAGGCGCACAGACTGTCCCCTCAATAATCGTTTGATCGATCAGTTTCAAATGGCTTCTATCCCATTTCTTCAGCTGGCAATGCTGATCTGTCTCTTCGAAATTTTCACATGTTTTCATGACAAAATTCGAATGCTCGACATCGTTAAAAGAAGCATTAGTAGACGTAATAAAAAAAGAAGTGAAAATCAAACAAATAGCACAAAATAGTACAAAGAGCGGCTGTTTCATTGATTCTTTCAACTCCTTGAACAATTGTTCTTTAAAAAGAACGATTACACTCAGTATAAGGAATTACCTATAAAATCCAAAACGTCAAATTAGTCCATTTTGTTCTTAAACAAGAACATTACCGAGAAAATTCTTCCATTTTCTCATTCTTTCGCCATATTCAATATTTTTTTCTGTGACATTTGTACTTCTTAAAAATTTACATAAAAGTGCAGGATTTGGTCAGGATAATAATTGGTGAGGTGATGTTAGTTGAAATATGGAAGAATCATGATCATGCTCAGTTTACTGTTAAGCCCTTCGATCCAAAGCGCCCATCTAACGGAGGCAAAAGGAATCACTGCTGCCGCAGATCAATGGGAAACAAGGGCAGTCAAAGAAGCAAAAAAACGGTATCCGTTAGCACATGTTTTATTCAAACAAAAAGTGTGGGATCGGCACCGGGAGAAAGAATCCGTGAAGCAATATCATATTACGTTGAAAGATCAGGCCAAAGAATTTGGGGTATATGTCACCATTTCCTATAACCCATACTCGAACAAGGTCAATAAAGTCATTGTTGTCGAAGAATACAGCTAAAATGGCATTAAAAAACCGCCTGCTGGCGGCTTTTTACTTTTTTCGATGACGTTTTTTTAGCATCATTGAGAAGCCAAAAGGCAGAACACCAAATAAACGCTGAGAAAATGGTGGTTTTGTCTCCATTTTTTCCTGTTTATGTTCTTTCCGCTCATCACGTGGTGTATTCATGTATTTAATGATTTCCTGCGTCATATATTTTACGTAATCATTTGTCTTCATCGAACACTCACCTCTTCTTCCTTAAAGTGTTACCAAGAAGAGTATCGTTTTATACACTCGCTAATAAGTGCTGATCCATTGATTGATTTCTCCTGTCTCCCCATTCATCTCTAGTTCCCGCTCGTCAGTTACACCCCCCTTTGTTTCGATGTTAACCAAGAGGCGGACTAGCTTTTTTCTGTCATCGCACCCAATTCGCTTCAACGTCACTCGACCTTCTTCTGTGACAATTGGGCTCAATGGCTGATCACAAATCCGATTTAATTTGTTTGCGGCTTCAATTAGACCCATTCGAAATAACTGCTGTTTTTGGTAAAAAGAAATCGTGAGCTCTGCACTTTTCAACTCTTTTTGAAACCCAATGGTCATTGAGCCTAGAATCAATAAAAATAAAAGAATGACAGCAAGTACGTGAGGATAAATAAACCCGTCTTCTCTTTTCACGTTTTAGGAATCACTCCTTTGTAAGTGAAAAAAACAGCTTCATGTACTTGACCAAATAAATCTGTGACTTGGAGAGTGGTGGTTTGCTGTTTTGTTCTTACATGGAATTGTTTCACCTTTTGTAATAAAGGGAGATGACCTGCCTGATCCGTTCGTTTACGAAGCATCTCTTGATATGGCTCAATCGTCACCACTCGCCCTTGATTTGAAATATACTCCAGTGCTGTTCCATTTTTCACAGCTCTTACAGCGACAGCACAATTTAGATCCTCCTCTAATTGCAGGACTGTTTGTTTCCACTCCATTTGCGAAAATTTGTTGATTTCTGCAAACGGATGAGTTTTTTCAACAATTGATAAAAGCAGCATGCAGCCAAAAGAAAGAAGCAAAAATAGCTGCAATTGCCATATTGCTTGAGCGAGTGTAAAGCCTTGTTCATCGCTCCAAATGTCGAAAGCAAATCGTCTTCTTTTTTTGTACTTTGTATGAAACACATCCCTTCTCCTGACCCCAAATGAATTCATATGTGATCTCGCCTCGTTTCTTTGTACTTGTTTTCTTTTGACCTTCTATAAAAGCTTTATTCATATACTCATGTAAAATTTGATAAGCTTCCAGTTTGCCTCTTAATTCTTCTTTCCCTATTGTCAGTTTTTCAAAGGATGGCACGAGCACAAGAGCAGCAAATAGAAAGAGATGGCAAGAAAAGAGCATCTCAAACGTACTAAATCCTTTATTGTTTTTGAACATGAATCCGCCCGCTCCCTAAGTAAATCGTGAGTTTATATATTTGACTGCCAAATTGAACAATGAGAGAACCGCCGCTATTTGGATGTCCGTTTTTATTAAAGTGAAGGCCTTGTTGGAATGTAGAGTGCTTGATGGTACCTTTTTTGTGTGCATGAGAAACAATGATCTGCTTACTATTCTGCTCGATGACTTGATAAGATACATTGGTCGGGTGAAACTCAACAGTTACTCGTGTTTTTTTAATAAATGCAGTATAAGATGCCAATTGAAGATCTTGTTTTAGCAAGTTCACTTGCTTTTTTGCTTCAGCACTTTCTAATATTTTGGGAACTTTTCCACCTATTATCGATAATAAGATAGAGAAAATCATGACGATCAAGAGCTGCTCAATGAGTGTAAATCCTTTCTCCTGGAAAAGCGATTTATTCATTTTTCACATCCCCGTTTTGAAGGAAAATTGCCTTTCCATTCGGACAAGTTAATCCCTTTTTGACATAGCCTTCTTTTTCTAATTCAGCTAAAGATGGCGTCTTGCCATCATGCTCTAATTCATATGCCATTACCTGTGTACTCACCATTGATTTCAGCCCTTCACAGCCCTTTGCTTGAATGCTTTGATGATGCCGAGTGATATTTGGAATGGTAATCAATAAAAGAATGGAGATCACAAGCATGACAATTAACATTTCTAACAGGGTAAATCCTTTATCATTCATGCCTTAGCCCTCCTTTTCACACTTGTTCCATTAGTTGATACATTGGTAAGAGAATAGATAAATACACAATGAGTATAAGAAATGCTGTTAAGCCATAGATGACAGGCTGCAGCCATGAAACCCATTTTTCAATTTTCAATTCTGCATTCTCTAAAAGAAATTGACTATATGTGTACATTTCTCTTGCTAGCATTCCGCTTGCTTCCCCATGATTGATGACAGCTGCAAAATGCCTTTCGAAAAAAGGGGACCGGCTTATTTGATCTTCCATACTCTCACCCTTTCTTAACTCTCCTATCATTTGTTCAGACATTTCTTGAAGGAAGGGTAAATAGGTCTGCTGTTTAAAAGCTTGCAAACTTTCGTAAATTGATAACCCAGCTTGGAGAAGTCCACTTAGCTGAAGAGAAAAAAGATACGTATGCATCAGCTGTACCCCTTTAAATAACACTGGCAGCCTGCTGATGACTTTCAATTTCTCAAGGGTCGATTTTTTCTTAAAAAAGAGCTCATAATATCCAAAAAGACAGATACATATACAACCGATCATGAGCAGCAAAGCGTGTAGGAATTGGAAGAGGCCAAACATCCCTTGAATGAGCCATGACATGTTTGTATTCATAGATGAATATAATAAAGAAAATTGAGGGACGATCATTTGCTGAACAATGATGAGCACAACAAAAACCGTAAACATAAGAAAAATTGGATATCGTAACATACGCTTGAATGTGTCTACCTGCATGATTTTTTTCTCTAGAAAACGGGCGCTTTGTTCAAGAGCTCGCGCTAGGCTGCCATGTTTCTCTGAAAAACAAAGAATAGCGACGGCTTCCCGCTGAAAATGAAGTCGCTCAAGTACAACGTAAAAAGGCTCCCCTTCAAGCAGCCACTGAATGCCTGGCGTTAATCGCTGCTGCTGTTTTTTTGATAACTGAATATTCACCATCGTTAGTGCATCAACCAATGTATATCCGGCTTGAATCAATTGAGCCAGTTTCGATAAGAATTCAGCTTGTTCTTTTTTAGACCAGGCTTTAGAGGCTCGCTTCTTCATAAACCCATCGATGATATGTGCTTTTTGATAAATAGCCGAGTGCCACTCCTTTCCGAATTAATCTTTGGAGTGTTTCGTATGACGAATGAGCGTATTCTCCTTTTGCCTCTTTGATACACTCACCAAGCTCCTTTCCGTAAAGCAATTCAAATACATTTGTTCGTCTGACTGGCCGATTTAGTTTGCAATAAAGCTCACACGTTTCGCCGCAAAATGGACATGCGAGTTCGATTAACCGCTGAGCAGCAATGGCAACCATTGTTTGTTCGAGTTCATTCATCGTCACACCAAATTCCAGCATTCGATAAAGAGCTCCTTTTGCATTTTTTGCATGCAGTGTGCTCATGACTAAATGACCTGTCAAAGCTGCTCTAATAGCTGTTCTGGCTGTTTCCGCATCTCTTATTTCTCCAAGCACAATCATATCTGGATCATGTCTTAAAATAGCGCGTAAACCTGCCGCATACGTGATACCAGCTTTTTCATTTACTTGAACCTGCAGCACTTCTTCATTTCTTGTTTCCACAGGATCTTCAAGGGTAATGATATTTCGATTAAAATGTTTTTTGGCAAACTGAATCAATGAATAAAGTGTTGTCGTTTTCCCTGAATTTGTTGGTCCAGTAAATAAAATGAGCCCATGCGAATGATTCAGAAACGATAATAATCTCGCTGAAGCCTTCGGGAACAGTGACAAATACTTTGTTTTCGGCACATGATCCTGCGGTAAAATCCGAATCACTAGACTTTCATCATTTACAGTCGGTAGTGTAGAGAGCCGAACAAACACTTGACCGCGTCTTAGCATCACAGCCAATGACCCATTTTGTGGTCTCCTTCTTTCACCAATATCCATAGAAGATAAAAATTTGAAATGAGCAATGAGCCGCTCTCCGCTCTTTTTGTCAATGATCCGCTGCTGAATGAGGTCAGCGTCTACACGAAAAGAGACTGAAGCTTCCTTTTCTCTCGGAACAATATGCACATCAGATGCTCTCATGCGGCATGCATCTTCTAGCAGCTCTTGTCCCAAATATTCAATACCATACAAGTGGTTCACTCCTTTCAGTGACCCCATTGTATGATGGCGAAACGTACCTGACAAAAGCGTATTTTATGATTTTCATGACTGAAAAGATGTGAAAATGTTCAATTTGAGGTGTATTTCATCTATAAATAACAGAAGCGCACATCAAAAAACTTGACTTTTACAACAACGGGTTTCGTTCAGAGGAGAAAATAAAAAAGAAGTGCTATTGGCACCTCTTTTTTATGATCATTTCATTTGGTTCTTTCATTATGGGTGATCTGTTACAAGGAGGTGTCTCCAAATTTAATCCTCCTTAATAGGTTACTGATTTGAAGATAAAGAATATCCTTTCGTGTCTGATTTATGGATAAAAAAGAGACCAAATCTGTATGCGAATTGGTCATCTCATTCATATGCTCATTATATTGTATCTCCTCGTCAACGGACCCGTTACTTTTACTAGTAACATTTTTTGGTTCACGTTGCTTCTTGCTGCTGCTCTTCAAAGATACGAAATCCTCTTTTTTCTAAAGCTTTTGCAAGGCTGTGTTCAGTATTTACTTTTGAGAAATCAATGCCCAGTTTCACTACAGTTTGAGCGATTTCTGGGCGAATGCCTGATATAATCGTCTCAATTCCTAGCAACTTCGCACTATCGACCACTTTAAACAGCTGATAAGCAACCATCGTATCAACAACAGGAACGCCAGATATATCAATAAATAAATGCGTTAGACGCAGTCTAGATGCCTGTTCTAGTACTGATTCCAAAATGATTTTTGCCCGGTACGTATCAATTTCGCCAATTAGCGGCAAAATACCGATCTCTTTTGAAACTGGAATAACAGGCGCACTAAGCTCTTGAATCATTTCTCTTTGTGCATTAAGCTGATTGATTGTCACGCGGTCATACTCTTCTGATAAACGTGCAATCATGTCATCAAATGTGGCGTGAAAATGCTGATTCCAATCGCACACATCTTTGAGCGTCACTTCAAGCTCTGTTTGTTGTGTAAAGGTCTCAATTCTGGAACAAAAAATGTGGCGGAACACCTTAAATTGTCCGATGATTTCATATAAAGGTACTTCATGAACAGCTCGATCGCGGGCAATATCAACTGACCACTTTTTTAGATGGTCTTCTACTTTATCTGATAGCGTGACTAACGTTGCTGCAATGGTTTGGATAAATGCTGTGTTTTGTTCTTTCAGCTTCTTTTCTGTCTCCTCTGAAGCATGTTTGGAATATAATGAGCCTTCTTCTGTTCTTGTTTTCAGCCATTCTTCGGTCATGACAGGGGCTTCTTTAAGAATAAATTCATATAATTGCTCAGATTTTTTATTTTTCATTTCTGTCGTTCGCTCCTTTTTCACTTACAACTAGTGACAACCAACTTTTTATGTATAAATGACCGCAGATGGTGAACAATAGCATTACACGTTTCATATTGGGCTATAGCCAAGTGGTAAGGCAATGGACTTTGACTCCGTGATCGTTGGTTCGAACCCAGCTAGCCCAGTTCAGCACAAAAACGAAGACGGCTGAAACATCATTCAGCTGATCTTCGTTTTTGATTAGGAAACCGATTGATGAATCGCTTTCTTTTTTGAAATTTTCATGAGTTCTCCTGGATTATAGCCGACCACTAATTTATTTCCATCAATGATAATAGGTCTCCGGAGCAGCTTTGGCTTTTCAATGAGAAGCTGAAGTACCTCATTTACTTTTAGATCATTAATATTTAAATTTAAGCTTTTAAAAGCTTGGCTTCGAGTAGCTAAAATTTCATCCATTCCTTCTGTTGTTAAGGAAAGGATTTTTTTCAATTCGTCTAGAGTTGGCGTTTCTCTGAAAAGGTGACGCTCTTTAAAATCAATTTGATTCGCCTTTAACCAATGTTTTGTTTTGCGGCAAGACGTGCAGCTTGGGTATGAATAAAAAGTAATGTCACTCATTAGTCTTCCTCCTTAGGTCGTTAACCTTTTCTCTTATGGACTAAGTACCCTCATAAATTTAGGCATAAACACTTTTTCATCACTTTTTCAAAAAAATTTTTTCTAACGAAAGAATGAATGTTCACACGTTGTCAAAAATGTAAATGTTTACATAACAAGTGATCATCAGCTATAATATGAATCAAAGGGGTTTTTTAAGGGGAGGGAAAGAAATGAATCGCATGTTCCGCGTTCTTGGGTTTTGGACGGGTATTTTTGCTGTCATGTTCTATTTAGGACATATGAAAGATGCATCCTTGCTGTTCTTCGGTCAAACCGTTCTTTTTGTATTTTTATCCTACTTGAATTTATCCGAAAGAATGTATATTTACATTTTCGGAGCGTACTTGACGATTTTCTTTGCCGGATTTACATATTATTCGATTTTCATCATGGTTCCCGGTACCGGACATTAATAGAAAAAAGCATCTCTTTTGAAAGAGATGCTTTTTTCGTGCGTGCGATTATAAAGAAAACCCATTGATAAACGGATTTTGCTCCTGTTCTGTAAGCACAGTTGTTTCCTCGCCATGTCCACTTAACACAAGAGTTGATTCTGGCAATGACAACAATTTGTCATGTATCGATTGAAGTAGCACGTCTTGATTACCGCCCGTTAAATCAGTTCTCCCGATACCGCCTTGGAATAAAGTATCACCAGAAATCACAAATCCCTCTTCCGCTGAATAGTAAGACACACTGCCAGGTGAATGACCTGGTGTGTGGAACATTTCTAATGTAAACGATCCAATTTGAAGAGGTCCTTCTGACGTAATCAATTGTTCCGCTTCTTTGACCGTAATTCCGTTACCAATTAGTCGAGCTGAACCGTTTAGCTGAGCATTTGTCAGCCATTCTTTTTCCTTTTCATGGACATAAAGCGGAATTCCCCATTCTTGACGCACCTCATCTGCTGCACCAATATGATCAAAATGGGCATGTGTCAGTAAGACTGCAAGTGGTTTCAGCTGTTTTTCTTTCACATAAGAAATTAGCTTTTGCGCTTCGCCGCCTGGATCAAAAATTAAACATTCTCCCTGTTCATTTTTCCAAATATATGCGTTCGCTTGCACATAGCCTAGCGGCATTCTTCTCCAATTCATTTTCATCACCTACTACTTTTTTCATTCTTTTTTATTATGAAGGCTATTCAATAAAAATTCAAACAATCGTCAACTTGAATGTACTCGACAAGCTTTATGAAAACGGTTAAAATGAAAAGAAAGGAAATCAAGGGGATTGATGACAAAGGGGGACTTTCATATGATGCTCGTCATTATTTTTGGTCTAGTCACGATTTTAGCCGCTCTCGGCATCTATCGCTCACTCAAAAAAGTGAACGTACTGGCCATTGCTTTCGCTGGCGCCACATTTTTGGTTTTTGGATGGTTTACCGTCATGACCATCATCTATAGCGGTTATCCAACTGCACATTAAAAGCCTGCAATTAGCAGGCTTTTTCTATTGATTCAAATGTTTATTCACGCTTTCTAATTTGCTTGAAAGGGTGGTCGTTTGATCTCTTCTGTCATCTATGCGGATATTGGTTGCTACTCGGTGTAAACCCTTTTCAAATGGAGCCTCATGAATACGCTGAATGACCTCAAATAAAACGGATAGCTCCCCTTCAATTAAAGTATTCATTGGTGTGAGCTGATATTTGATTTTCCCTTCTTGTTGAAAGCCCTCTAACAGTCTTTGTACGTCTGCTACATATGCACTCACGCTTGGTGTCTCAGTGCCTATTGGAATGATGGTGACATCTGCTATCGCCATGGTTCTTGCTCCTTTCAATGACATCCTATTTCTTTCTCGTTCTCATTGTAACCCATCGTGATTCAAAAATGCCATGATCATGTGGCGTTTAAGCTTCGTTTGTCCCGTTCTATCGTCAAATCTGCTCTCTCTAGCTTCCCAATTTTTGTAAAAAGGAGCAGGCATATACCTGAAATGGCTTCGATCAGTCCACCAGCTGCAATGACATATCCTGAACCGAATAACGTCGCCATATAGCCACCAATGAGAGCGCCTAACGGTATCATTAAATACGAGATCATGTTAATAATCGCATACACTTGCGGCTGATCCTCCGCTTTTACTGACAATTGAATCATCGTATGTTCAGGTACATTGACTGCACTGATGGCTGCACCTAAGGCAAATGCAGATATAAACACAAGTGGTAATAAGGCATTCATCCCTGTAATGAAAAATGCAATTCCATCAACGATCCCTGCCCCGATAAACAACAGACCGTATCGATTCACTTTCACCTTTGTTAAAATGAATCCCATCAAAAATGCACCTAATGCCGTGGTCACTTTGATGAATGAATATACTACTGGTCCACTATGTAAATCTTCTGTTAAATAAATAACCGACAATGCCTCCCACGGTGCCGCAGCAAAATTGGAGCAGACACAAAAAATGGCTAATGGAAACAAAATATGATGACTTTTCACAAGTGAAAATCCCCTTATTAATCGTTTTCCGTATGATAATCCTTTTTTTCCTTTATCCATGATCGCTTCCGTTTTATATGTAATCAGCAAAACCAGCAAAGCGGACATGAGGTAAAGAGGAATAATCACAAGCATTGTATATCCTACCCCTACAAATGCAATCATGACACCACAAATCGTCACAGTCACAAGCCTGACCACATGACTGGCTGATTGAATGGTTGCATTCGCCTTTTGTATCACATCTTCATGCACAAGCTTTGGAATAATAGACACCGAAGCTGGTTCATAGGAACCACCAGTCGCTGAATGCAGCAACATACCGCCAATGATGAGTGCTAAAGGAGAAAAATCATAAAAATAACTCACCACAATCACAAGTATAATCGCCGCCCGAGTTAAATCAGCAAAGCACATCCAAAATTTCAATTGATGCGGCTTCATCATTGGGGTAATAAACGGCCCAATAATGGCTTGAGGGACAAAACTAACGGCAATAAAAAATGCTGTTCCAATTGCTCCTTTTCCCCCTAGCACTAAAAGCCACAAAATGGTGTTAAAAGATAAACTATCAGCAGTAATTTTACACATTTTAGAAACAAATAGATAAGTAAAATTCCGTTTCCACAGGCTTTGAGCATTCAATCATCGACATCTCCCTAATTCATATCCTTTTTTTTACATCCACTCTTTCACAATAGCTTACAGGGATGCTCTCGTCAATCACATCAGCACGGTTTTTATTGACCATAAGAAATTGATTGGTTTGAACGTATTAAAAGATTGTTGACAAAGGGCGAAAATGAACTTGATTTTAGCCCTTTGTCTTCTTTTCAGCGTGATAAAAAACCTTTGCAGCCCTAGGAAGGACGAGTACTGGTGCGGAGCGAATTTCACCTTCGTGAGCACTGGCACGCAGGACTGACAAAGAATGCGAGGGTTTGTCTACACGCTGAAAGCACCAATTAGGTGCTTTTAATACTTACATGCTTCCCACAATAACCGCTTTGTTTTTTCATAGATCGAATCAAATTGACTCATAGAAAGCGGGTTCTTACCTCGCCCAAGTTCCACCGTATAGCCCTCACTTTTACATTGATAAATAAACCAATCTCGATAACCTGCATAGCTATCAAGATATTGAATCGCTTTGTAACCACTCACCCGTTCTAACCGTTCGACCGTCTCTTTTGAAATGGCCGGTTCGTGGCCAAGAAAACCCCAGTATATCTCTTCTCCTTGTGTATGAAGGGCAATTAGCCGGTCAAAGCGTTTTCGTAAGGCGAGATGTGCCATTGCTTTCGCTTCTGGTTCTGTTAACGGCTGATGCCCTGGGAAATCCCTATAAGACGGAGCTTTCGGCTTATTACGATAATATTCGATTTCCCAATAAGCAGGAAATTGATTGTTTAGATCAATTCCTCGAATATTCGCCTTCCATTCTCGATAATCGGAAAATCCACCATTTAGCGGCGCGAACTCCTCACCGCACAGCCCTAAAGATTCTGGACCATTGCGAACCAAATCAACACCGTCTGGATTTACCATCGGGACAATAGACAAAGCAGTAGTCTGCAATATACGAACCGCTTCATGATGTCTTGCTTGCACTGGGTCAGAGGCCGCTAAACAAAGTGATTTAAGCCATTTTAATAAAACAGAGGTCGTGATCCATTCATTTGCATGAAAAGAGGCATTAACATGTATGGAATGTAAATGTTGTACAGGCTCCGTACGGATTTCATAAATGGGCGTATCAAGCACTGATTGACCAATCACACTCATCTGAAGAAAAGGAAAAACAGCTTTTAAATATTGAAGCTCTCCTTCTAAGTGAGTGCTATCATATTCAAATGTTCCGCTGATCCAATCATCTGATTGCTGGAGCCGGTAAGGCGCAATGAAGCTTTTCACATCACCTACCGATTGAAATGAATGGGTCCCTTCTGGAAGTCTATACCCCGGTAAAAGGAGGTGCTCCGTATTTGACTGATTGGACAAATAGAAAGCTTCTTTCCCTATACCAAGCTGCTTTGCCACATCCTCCTTCCTTGCTTCACCCAGATGCCATTCAATTGTGCCAAACGACTTTTTCATTTACATCCCTCCCCTCTCACACTATATGAACCAGTAAGTAAAAAAAGAAAACCTCTGCATGTAAATAGCAGAGGTTTTCTTTTAAATTAAGACGCCTTTTTTAGCTCAGTGTCATCTTCTTTTTTAGATGGTGAATGGTCCGAGTTGTTTCGGTCATAAAATCTAAGGAGATCTCCATAGATAATTTGATCAGAGAATTGAAGCTCCTGCTTTGCCTTTTCTTCATAAGACTGACAACCAGACTCATCTTCTCTCGGCTCACCCGTTTCTTTGTTGTAGCACACACCAGCTGTGAAAACACTGTCCTTCGTAATAAAACTTCCATCTCGAAGCACTGTGAAGTCATTTGTATCTTTTGATAATAGGTCATGACCAAATTGAATTTGCTTACTTGTATCGATTCCTAGAAGGTTCATGACTGTTGGACGGATATCCACTTGGCCGCCAACTGTATCAATCTCTTTTGGATGTTTATCCGTGATACCAGGAATGTGTACAACAAATGGTACTTTTTGAAGCTGAACTTCTTCAAAAGGTGTAATGTCTTTGTTTAAGAATTGTCCCATTGCTTCGTTATGGTTTTCAGAAATCCCGTAGTGATCCCCATATAACACAAAAATGGAGTTATCGTATAACCCTGCTTCCTTCATTTTTTTAAAGAAAAGCTTGAGTGCCTCATCTTGATAACGCACTGTAGGGAAGTATTTGTTCAACGTTTTGCTCTTTGAGTCATATTCATCAATGAGCTTATCTTCTTCATCTAAGTCGAATGGAAAATGGTTCGTTAATGTAATCAATCTCGTATAGAACGGCTGCGGGATCGTTTTCATTAAATCCACTGACTGCTCAAAAAACGGACCATCTTTTAGTCCCCAGCCAACTGAATTTTCTTCATTTACATCGAATGATTTAATATCAAAAAATTTGTCGTAGCCAAAGCTGTCATAGATCAGGTCACGGTTCCAGAAACTTTTGTTATTCGCATGAATAACAGAAGAATGATAGCCTTCCTCTTTTAACAACTCAGGTGCGGCTTTGAACTCGTTGCTTGGATTTGTGAAAAATACAGCTCCTCTTCCAAGCGGATAGAGTGAATTATCAACAATAAACTCGGAGTCGGATGTTTTTCCTTGACCCGTTTGATGATAGAAATTACTGAAATTGTAGCTTTTCTTGATCAATTTGTTTAAGAACGGCGTGATCTCTTTCCCATTTAATTTTTCATTGATCACAAAGCTCTGGGTAGACTCAAGCGATACTAAAATGACATTTCGTCCTTTTGCTTGACCAAACGTCTTTTCATTACGGTCTGTTTGATTTGCGCTTACATAGTTTTCAATTTCCGTTAAGCTATTGCTGTCGGCAAGTGCTCGCTGAGCGGATTGCTTCGATTGCAGAACCCCATCATAAATATGGAAGTTATATAAGCTGATGTTTTTCACTAGCATCTCACGGTCAAATGAACGAGTTAACAGCTCTGGTCTTTCTGTTTCAGCCAGACCAAGGTTAAAGAAGAAAGTGGCTGCCACAAATAAATAATAAGCTGCACGTCCCTTACGTGAAATCATTACATCTGTTCTAAAGGAAGGCTGTTTTTTATAGAGCCAAATTAAAATGATGATATCAACAAACATCAGAAAATCAACTGGTTCAATTAAAGAGGTAATACTTGACCCGAGGTCACCCATATTGTTTGTTTGAAATAGGACGGGGATGGTTAGAAAATCACTGTAGAATCGATAAAATACAATGTTAGCTAACAAAATAAATGTCAGAACAAAACTCGTCACGATGATATATCGATTGCGATTTTTTTCTTTAAAGAATAAACCGATACCGAAGATAAACAAGAGAAAGCTAAGCGGATTAATAAACAGGATAAATTCCTGCATGAAATTTTCAATTTTGATATTAAAGCTAGATTTATAGATAACATAGGTTTTCACCCACATTAACAAAGTCGCAATCAGTAAAAATGACATCGCCTTTAATCTTTTCTTTCGCATTGTAACCTCCTTATGCTAAAAACGCACTCAGGTTAGGGACATCCCCAATTATTGGTGCTTCTTCAAAAATAACTAAAGTATATCTTATCCTGTCTATGCTGGAAAATCAATGTCTTTTTCCCCATGACAAACTTATGAATATGCTAAACATTCAATTTCATGCCTATCTATCGCTGATTTTAATAAAAATGACATCATTATGACATTTTTGTTCAAGACAGCCACTTGTTTTTTGCCATCCATGCACCGCCGATCACGCCTGCATCGTTTCCTAGTGAGGCAATCACCACTTCAACATCCTCAGCACATGGCGGGAAGGCATGATGTTTGACGACACGCTCTACTTTACTGCGAAGAAGCTCGCCCGCTTTAGATACACCGCCGCCAATGACGATTTTTGTTGGGTTTAAGGCACTGGCTAGATTCGCAAGGACCAGACCAAGATGGGTTGTTACTTCATCTACGACACGCATCCCAAGTTCGTCTCCGTTTTCTGCTGCCTCAAATACATCCTTTGCAGACAGCGAAGTAAGTGAGCCAAGTGATGATGTATGGCTCTTTGTTTGTAATGTATCCTTTGCGATTCGGACGATACCTGTAGCAGACGCAATGGTTTCAATACAGCCTGTTCTCCCGCAGTTACATGGTGCTCCTTGAAATGGAACGGCACAAATATGACCAATTTCTCCACCAGCACCTGTTTCGCCTTGAACCACTTCTCCATTGACAATAATACCGCCGCCAACCCCTGTGCCCAGTGTAACCATCAGGATGTTTTTGGCGCCATCACCTGCACCCTTCCACATTTCACCGAGTGCAGCAATGTTTGCATCATTTTCAATGACAGATGGAAGTCCTGTCTCTGCCTCTAAATGGTCTTTCAAGGGATAGTTTGTCCAGCCCAGATTCGTTGTTTTATAGACAATTCCGGATACTTTATCCACTGGTCCAGGTGCCCCCATACCGATCCCAATTAGGGCTGATTTCGGCATGCTGATCTCAACTAGTTTATGGTCAATTGACTTGGCAATGTCGACTGTAATTGTCTGCCCAGATTTATCCGTAGGAATCTCCCACTTATGCTGAATTTCACCATAAAGATTAATAAACGCAAGCTTAATTGTCGTACCGCCAAGATCAACTCCTACAAACCAATCCCCTGTCATATGTCCTCCACCTTCACATTGTTTTTCGATTTAATTTGGCTAGTTCCATTTGAAGGATGGTCATTGCGTTTGACCATTCAGTTCGATCGATGATGCCCGATGTGTACATTTCCTTCAATTCATCTGCCATAAATTCTAATTCCACTTCACGATCTCCGAAATACACGTAATTTCCAAATCTCATGAGCAGCTGCTGTACATCATATAACGTTTTCATTATTTTCACCATTTCTCTAAATCAACAGATAGGATAAGCGTATTCATAAATACGCTTTCAGTCAAGTCATTCAACGTGTTTGAGTGTTTTCAATATATTGTTTCAACTTTAAAAATTGGTCATTTTGCGGATCTTGTTTTAATGCTTTTTTGATGAATTCGTCTGCTTCCGCTGTCTCGCCTTTTTCTACATACAACAACGATAAGTGATACAATTTATTCGGCTCATTTGGATCTTTTTCAAGCGACTTTTGCAAATACTCAATGGCCTTGTCAAGATGTCCAAGCTGCGCTTCGGAAAGCGCATATATATGAAGTGCTTCAGCTGAGGCATCCTTTTGCTTTACATATTCCTCTAGACGCTGACTTGCTTCGCTATAGTGCTTTTCATCAAATAAACTCGCTGCCTCGCTAGTTGCCGCCGCTTCTTTTTGATCGTCTGAATGAAACCCTGTATACAATCCAAAGCCGCCAATAAGGAGGAGAAGAAGACTAGCAAGAAGCATTTTGACAGGCTGAAACTGTTTAGGAAGACGGACCGCTAAAGCGGCTAAAAATCCCCCAGCGAGCCCCCCAAGATGCCCTGCATTATCAATCCCTGATACAGTGAAACCTATCCCTAAGTTGATGAGGATAATCACGATAATATTTGTCCCCATCGTACGAAAGAAGAGCTTCCGGTTAGAAATCGCTAAATATAACAATGCGCCTAAACAGCCAAAGATCGCACCTGATGCTCCTGCTGCGATGGCTGTATTAAACACAAAGCTTGCTATGGAGCCAAAGATGCCGGAAATTAAATAAATGAGCAAAAATCTTCCTGAACCATAAATTCTCTCAACAGCCGCTCCAACGGACCAAAGAGCAAATGTATTAAAGAGTAAATGCGTCAAACCAATGTGTAAAAACATAGGTGTCACAAAACGCCACCATTCACCCTCTAAAATCAGCATATTATTTTTCGCACCAAATGCTGTTAAAGTGGCTGTATTGGTACTTCCACCAGATAATTCAAGTAAAAGAAACATCACCACTTGAACTGCGATTAACAAGTAGGTAAAAATCGGTCTGCCATTTTGAAAAACAGCCCGTTCTCGTTCACGCTGCTTTTCCTGATCTTGAAATGCCTGAAGCACGTTCATTTTAAGCTGCATCACATCTTCGGCTGTATCTGCTTTCGCCTCTTCTACATCAATCGAAAGTGATGTATTCAGCCATTTTTGCAGCTCGTGTCCATCGTTTTGAAGGGTTTCTTCATTCAGTAAAACAGGTGTCACCGTCACCTTTTGCTGTTTTTGCGGTTGACCGTTTATGTCTTCCCAATCATCTACTGGATGATCAGCTGTAAATTGTAGCTGCAGGAGATGGAGAGAACGTTTACGCATGGCTTCTCTCAACTGATTCATCCGAAAGGCCTGCTCTTCCATATCTCGAACGATCTCCTGTCTAAAATTCACATCTCTTCTATAGAGACGGATGAGATCATATCCTGAGTTTCGTGGTGCTTCAAAAAAGATTTCATCTTCTGGGTACGGACTTTGAATCATCTCGTATCCTTTTTGTCTGAGTTCATCAATCACTCGCCAAAATAGACTATCTATGACATTCATTCATTCGCGCTCCATTTTTTACATTATTATAGCAAGAATTACTCTTATACGCATTTCTCAACAAAAAAATCCCGGCTTTTGCGGGATTAGAATGCTTGGCGAATAAATTTCGTCCGAAAATATGGGATTTTCATCAGCCATTTAATAAAAAAGTGACGCACTTGGTTTTGACCTAAGATCAAATTCATGAGCCGATAACGATTTTGCACAAGAACGAATGCAAACAGTGTGAACACAATGCTCCAAATCATTTTATTCATCATATTCCCTCCTATGTTCGTATCGTGGCTTAAATAGGATTTGTTTATGCATGAACCATCATTTTTATCGCTGACAATGGCCTCTTTTATTAGTCAGTTTTCACAGCCTAATCCCTTGTTCTTTTGATTGAATATAAAACTCTTCTCCATACTCTGTGTGAAGATAAGCTACATCAAATTGTTGAAGATCAATCAAATCCTTGAACGTATGAGGCAGCTTACCATTCCACTCTAACTCTTCGATCTTGTGCGGGAAGTTGTGATCGTTTGGATTTGGTGTATGGATATATACTGCGTCAAATGCAGGATCTTGTTCGTAAATACAAATCCATGTTTGATATGGCTTTTCAAAACCTTCAAGCAGCTTGAGTGTTCTATTGTACAAGGCGACATGAGCTTTAATATGCTCTCTTCTTATTTTCAAGCTATTTTTCCCAACACCCCAAAAATCAAGATGGGTATGAAAAAAATCGAACCAATAATCATGATCAAGTTGTAAGTCAAAAGTATTCACTTCGACCAACGCATCAAACCAAACAGTCTCAACACAAAAAAGCCCGTTCTTACGCATAAGCAGCGGACTTTTACTTTTGATAAAATGTGCCTTTCTCACTGACCATGATAGATACTGGTATGTCATGCGGTTCAGCTGGAAGATGGTCTACTTGCTGAACAGAGAGGCAAAGAGCAAGCGTGGTTCCATGATAATCAGCTAAATACCGGTCATAATAGCCGCCTCCGTAACCGATACGGTAGCCGCGCTGATCGAAGCACACCCCAGGAACAATGATCAAATCAATGGCTTCTTTATGTACAACTGTAGACTCAAGAGGGTCTGGCTCCAATAGTCCAAAGTAGCTGGATGTCATCTTTGTTTCAGGTGTATATTCATAAAACACCATCTCTTTTGTTTTCGGAAAACAGGTGGGAATACAAACTGTTTTTCCTTCTTCCCACGCTTTTTCAATCAGAGGCATTGTCGGTATTTCTTTTCCCCTAGACATAGTCAAAGCAATCGTTTTCGCCTGTTTCCATTCTGACAGCTGCAGCACGTGTTCATGAAGTAGAGAAGCGTGGCGATTGAACTCTTCAGCGCTTATCTGATCAAGCATGGCCAATGTTTGAAGACGAAGCTCTTTTTTCACACAGATCATCTCCCATCATAAAAAAACAGCAGGAAAATTCCCTGCTGCTTACTTTGTTTCACGATGTAAAGTTTGTTTTTTATCACGTGAGCAATACTTTTTGAATTCAACGCGATCTGGATTGTTTCGCTTATTCTTTTTAGTAATATAGTTACGCTCACCGCATTCAGTGCAAGCTAGAGTAATATTTACGCGCATGTTTTTCCCTCCAAACTAAAATCAATTCACATTCAGACCTAACTATAATACCACTTCTAGCTAAGGAATGCTAGAATGTTTTTTCACCAATTTCATTTTTCAATGCATTCCACCCGCATCCTGATCCATATTGTCTGGTCATGTGATGAAAAATCGCCTTCTCCCCTATAAAAACACGTTCTTTGTCGTACTGTATACATGAGAACCCCTTCTTTGTTCCACAGCTTTTTTTCATCTGATCCGTCTTCTTTTATTTTAACAGCGGGCAAGGTTTTCATACTTGGTTTCCCTATAAAAAGAAAAATGATGAAAAAAAGGTGATTTTTTCAGCAATTCCTTTTGAAACTAGCTTTTTTATGGTATAAAAAAGAAGGGTCGAAAACTGTCTGAAACAATCATGAGAGCCTTTTTTGGCTTTCAGCATTAAAATATGAATAAAAGGTGATGAAACATGGAAATTGCAATTATCGGATTGCTTGTTGTCAGTATTGTACTGATCGCATTCTCATATTTTCAAAGAGAGCCGATTAAAGAAGTCGAACAGGAACTTGAAACACTTCAACTATCTGCAATGCAAGAAATCTATAAACTGAAAAAGAAAATGAAGGTTCTTGAAGAAGAATTGCTTGAAACAAACATCGTTGTCCGCAAGCATTCAGAAATTGATCCATCTATTGCAAGACAAATCATTTCAAAGCACCAAAATGGCATGTCTCCTGAGGCCATTGCGCGCGCTGAGCATGTATCTGTAGAAGATGTGAACATGATCATTAAAGACAACGAGAGGGTGCTTGTATGACGAAAAAAAGCATCCAAACGTTTGCAGCAGGTATGATTCTTGCAACTGGTGTTCTGGCGATCGTCTTTTTCCTTACTGGAAAAGATGAAGCGGCAGCTGATTCTACAACAAAAGAAACCCTCGCAGCGAAAGTGACAGACACTGACGTGAAAAATTACTTAGACTCTAAAAAAGAAGTCTCCGTCAGCCGTGAAACATATCAACAACTTCTTGATTATAAAGAAAAAGCGCTGAAAGCAAGTGAAGACGGCGATTCTCAGAACGATAAACAAACAACGGACAAGCCAAAAGGCAAAACGGTTAAATTCGTGATTAAAAACGGTATGAGCACAAGTGATGTTTCAGACATGCTTGAAAAGGACGGAATCATCAACTCGTCTAAAGATTTTAATGATTACGTGATAGACGCAGGCTACCATAAAGAAATTCGTGCCGGCAAATTCAATTTAAAAACAGGTATGACATTCAAACAAATTGTCAAAGCCTTAACAAAATAACATCAAAAACCCCCTGGCGGCATTGACCTCCAGGGGGTTTTTGATTATCCAAATCGTCCTGATATATAATCATTTGTTCTTTGATCATTTGGCTCTGAAAACATCACATTCGTATCATTGACCTCAACAAGCTCGCCCATCAAGAAGAACGCTGTTCGGTCGGATACCCTTGCCGCTTGCTGCATATTATGCGTCACAATGGCAATCGTATATTTTTCTTTCAGTTTCATGATTAATTCTTCAATCTTTAATGTTGAAACGGGATCAAGCGCAGATGTTGGTTCATCCATTAATAGAATATCTGGGCTTGTGGCAATGGCTCTTGCGATACAAAGACGCTGCTGCTGACCGCCGGAAAGACCTAATGCAGGCGCACTTAATCGATCTTTCACTTCATCCCAAAGGGCAACATCACGAAGCGCTTTTTCAGCGATTTCTTTCAATTGCTGCTTGCTCTTCACTCCGTGAATTCTTGGTCCATAGACGACATTATCAAAAATAGATTGAGGGAATGGGTTTCCTTTTTGAAAGACCATCCCGACGTTTTTACGCAGTTCCACTAGATCGACACGGCCTTTTAAAATATTGTCACCGTTATACATCATATCCCCGGTGATTTTAACACCTGGCACTGTTTTGACCATGAGATTTAAGGTCTTTATAAATGTTGACTTTCCGCAGCCGGACGGGCCGATAATCGCTGTGACCTCATGCTCTTTAATGTCTAAATCAATATGCTTCAGTGCGTGATGCTGTCCGTACCAAAGGTTCATATCATTCACACGAAACACTTCTTTTTTGGCTGTTTTAGTTGCTACTGCATTCATCAAAATCCACCCGCCTTATCCGAATCGACCATTAATATAGTCTTCTGTTTTTTGCTGCGCAGGACGTGTAAAGATACGTTCAGTCGCATCGTATTCCACTAGATCACCGTTCAGGAAAAAGGCTGTATGATCAGATACACGTAACGCTTGTTGCATATTGTGTGTGACAATGACAATCGAATAATCATGTTTCAATTCCGATAATAGCTCTTCAATTTTTGCATTTGAGATCGGGTCTAAGGCAGAAGCCGGTTCATCTAATAAAAGCACGCTAGGTTTCATCGCAAGGGTACGTGCAATACAGAGACGCTGCTGCTGGCCACCTGATAATGATAAGGCAGAGCGGTGCAAACGATCTTTGACCTCATCCCATAGCGCTGCCTTTGTTAAGCTTTCTTCTACCGCATCATCAAGCACTGATTTTCTTTTTTCACCCGCATATTTTAGCGCATGCGTAATGTTGTTGTAGATAGATTTAGGAAATGGATTTGGCTTTTGGAAGACCATCCCGATTTCTCTTCTTAAATTCACCACATTAATACGGTCATCCAAAATATTTAACCCTTCGTACATGATCGCCCCTTCACTTCGTGCACCTGGAATTAGGTCGTTCATGCGGTTAATGCTGCGTAAAAAAGTCGATTTTCCGCACCCTGATGGGCCGATTAATGCAGTGATTGCATTTTTTTCAATTTCAAATGAAATTTGATTGACCGCTCTTTTTTCACCATAATAAATACTTAAATCCTGCACCTGTAGAATCTGTTCCGCTTGAAGTGGAGCCTTTTTTGCTGCAATCTCTTTTTTTTCTGCTAGCATTTGAACCATATCCCCTTCACACCTCTCACTATTTATTTTGACGTAAGCTTCTTATGAATAAATGAACCAAGCCATCTAGCTGCTAAGTTGAATACTAATACAGAGAGCACAAGTACGGCTGATGCACCATTTGCAATGGCCTCTGCATCTGGAATAATCCCCTGTGTATTGACGTTCCATATATGAACGGCTAATGTTTCTGCCGGTCTAAAAATATTCAGTGGTGACGTATCGGAGAAAGGACTCCAGTTTGTAAAATCAAGACGCGGTGTTGAAAGACCTGCTGTGAAAAGAAGAGCAGCCGCCTCACCGAAAACTCTTCCCGATGCTAAAATCGCTCCTGTAATAATGGATGGAATCGCACCTGGGATCAGAACCGTCTTCACTGTATGCCACTTTGTCACACCGAGCGCAAGCGATGCTTCCTTTTGATCCTTCGGTACAGATCGAAGTGCATCTTCTGTCACCCTGACCATCACTGGCAGATTAAAGACAGTCAGCGCAAGGGCTCCTCCGATGATCGTATAGCCCCATCCTGTTAAATTAACAAACATCAGCAAACCAAACATACCGATGACGATCGATGGCAGAGACGATAACACTTCAATACATGTACGAATAAAATCAGTCACTTTGTTTTGAGGTGCATATTCTGCCATGTACACCCCACCGCCCACGCCAAGAGGCACGGTAAACAGCATCGTAATAAATAGAATGTAAAACGAGTTAAACAGCTGATCCCTAATACCGCCGCCAGAACCAATCGCACTTGAGCGTGTAGTCAAAAAGTCAAAATTTAATTCTTTGGCACCGTTGAAGATGATATAAGAAAACAAGCCAACAAGTATCGCCGTAATAATGGCGGCACATAATCCAAAAACGATTGTGGCAAAACGATCGGTCATTTTGCTATTCATTAAATCTTCCTCCTAGATGACAAGTATCTGATAATGAGTATGAACATAAATGATACAACTAGAAGGACAAGTCCCATTGACCAAAGTGTATTGTTTTCAACACTTCCATACGTTGTATGTCCCATGTTTAACGTAATAATGGTTGTTAATGTACCAGCTGTGTCCATAATACTTTCTGGTAGATTACGCGTGTTTCCAATGACCATCTGAACGGCAAGGGCTTCTCCAAATGCTCTTGCCATTCCAAGCACGACCGCTGTCATTAATGTCGGCAGCGCTGCCGGTACAAGAACACGTCTGATCGTTTGCCATCTTGTTGCGCCTAGTGCATACGATCCCTCACGTAAACTTTTTGGAAGTGAAGCCATTGCGTCAGTTGCAATGGATGTAACAGTCGGCAAAATCATAATAGACAGGACAATCGTTCCTGCTAAAACACTGTGCCCTGAACCGCTTGACTTGAAGTGTCCAATAAACGGCACCAATACTGTAAGACCTATGAATCCGTAAACAACGGATGGAATCCCTACAAGCAGTTCAATCACTGGCTGGAGAATTTTCCGTCCCCATGCAGGTGCAATTTCTGTCATAAAGATCGCTCCTGCGATGCCTAGCGGTGCTGCTATGAGTGCTGATAGAAGCGTGACAGCGATTGAACCAAAGATAAACGGAAATGCGCCGTATTGCGGATTTTCTGCTGTAGGGTTCCAATTGATACTGGTTAAGAACTCAATTGGGCTTACACCATTTACGATGAAAGATTGTAAACCCTTAATACCAAGGAAGATTGTGATGGCAATTGATACAGCAATCATTAAGAATGCGCAAAATTTCACCAAAATACTTCCTCTTACTTCATCCATTTGCCTATTTTTTTTCGAGCTGATCAGTCGATCGCTCGCTTCTGTATGTTCTATCTGTTTCATCTTTTTCTACACTCCTATGAATGTCATAAAAGGAAAAGTGAAAAGCTCCACTTTTCCTTCATCATCAATTCAAGACCTTTTACTTATCTGTTTGTTTGCCTGTTGCGTCTCTTTCTACTTTCATATTAGAGACTGAGATGTAGCCTTGGTCTTTAACGATTTCTTTTTGTACTTCGTCACTCATCAAGTAATCTAAAAATTGTTTTGCTAAACCGTCTGGCTCACCTTTTGTATAAGAGTGCTCATATGCCCAAATTGTATATTTACCGCTTTCTACATTGCTTTCTTCTGGTTTCACACCATCAATGCTAAGCGGTGTAATTTTGTCATCTGTTAAATAAGAGAATGCTAGGTACCCAATCGCACCTGGTGTTTCTGCAATCAACTTTTTCACTGTGTTTGAAGAATCCTCTGTGATTCCTTCTGCAGGAGTCGCGCCGTCAAGTGCATATTTCACAAATGTTGCACGAGTTCCTGATGAGTCAGGTCTGTTCACAAGTGTGATTTTTTGGTCTTTCCCGCCAAGCTCTTTCCAGTTTTTGATTTTACCAGTGAAGATTTTTTTCAATTCGTCCTTTGTGATGTCTTTGACACCAACTTCAGGGTTAACAGCTGCCGCCATTCCAACAACTGCTACTTTGTGGTCTTTTAAAGCTTTTGCGTCGATTCCGTCTTTCTCTTCTGCGAATACATCTGAGTTCCCAATTTGTACAGATCCTTCTGATACTTGAGAAAGTCCTGTTCCTGAACCGCCGGCTTGTACTTGAATATCGGCTTTTGGATGTTTATCCATGAATTTTTCTGCTGCCGCAAGAACTAAAGGCTGCATCGCAGATGATCCTGAGATGGTAATGGAACCTGATGCCTCATCTTTGTTTGAAGCATTTCCTTTACTGTCTTTTGAATCTCCGCTTGAGCTGCTGTTTCCGCATGCTGTGACGAATGCTAACAATGCGATAGTAAGGAAAGTAAGCAGCCATAATTTGTTCTTTTTCATTTCAAGAATACCCCCTGAATAATTTGTCCTACGAGTAATACATTAAAGGTTCTTTATTAATTTCGTTTAAATGGAATGTTAAGGTTTTGTAAATGTCGAAGATTTGTAGAGAAATTGCGGGGTTTTTTATGATTTTTGTCAATTTATATCGAAAAGTTTGAAGAAAATATAAAAAAACGCCCACAAAAAGTGAGCGTTTTTACCTAGAATAGGTCTAGTTATTTGTTTCTGCTTCATTTTCAATTTTGTTTTTGTTCTTCGCTTGTGTATCATTGCTTTCCTGTTTCGATTTCAGTTCAAAGTACTTGTCTAATACTTGTTCACCAATATCATTTGTAATCGGATAGCGCTGGTTGTAATCTTGATACACCCAAGGCACGACAACTGAAATCGCTACTTCTGGATTATCAGCAGGCGCATACGCAACAAGTGTTGTGTTATACGTCGGTGTGCCGCGTTTGCTTTTAATCGGGCCGTCATAGAATGATTGAGCGGTCCCTGTTTTGCCAGCTGGATTGTATTTTTTGTTGCCAAAGTTCGAATATGCTGTCCCTCTTGGGTTCTGCATCACAAGCTTGAATCCTTGCTGTACGCGTTTGATCTCATCACTTGTCATATCGAGCTTATTCAGTACATCCGGCTTGACGGACTCCGTTACAGCCCCAATGCCTCTTTGCGGATCTGGCTCTCTCACTTCTTTTACGAGCTGAGGACGTAAACGATAGCCGCCATTGGCAATCGTTGAGACGTATTGCGCCATTTGTAGCGGTGTAAACGTGTCATATTGTCCAATCGCATAGTCAAGTAAAAGACCGGATTGTGTAGACGTTCCACGATAGCCAGTTGCTTCGTTTGGCAGGTCAATACCTGTCTCCACTCCAAGACCAAATTTACTAAAATTGTAACGGAACGTATCAAACGCCTTTGTATCAATTGGGAGCGGCTGATTCTTACGATATTCCCCTTTCCCAATTGCAATCGCTGTTTTAAACATATACACGTTTGATGAACGTTCTAGTGCGGTTAAATCATTAATGAGTCCCATATTTTGATAGGATTTTTTCGGCGGTGACTGAGCGATATAGAGCGGTTCATCGTATTGGGTGCTTCCAATATGAAGGACGCCTGTTTTATAACCTGTCAGCACAGTTGCCCCTTTTACTGCTGATCCCATCGCATATGATGATGTCATCGTTCCTAGTGCATAGTCATCAAATTTGTATGTCCCATTCTTATTGGAAATCTGTTTACCCGCAATCGAGAGCACTTCCCCATTTCTCGGGTCCATCATGACAACAAACGCACGATCAAGAAGTTCTGTGCCGCCTCTTTGTTTCGCACTTTTCAAGTTCTTTTCGATAATTTTTTCCACCGCTTTTTGCAGCTGAATATCAATCGTCAGCACAAGGTCTTTCCCGCTCTTTCCTTCTGTTAACACTTTAGAGCTTGTGACATTGCCTTCTTTATCCGTTGTACTTTGTTCTTTTTCTTTTTGACCTTGCAGGACATCTTCATATTGATATTCAAGATAACTTTTTCCTACACGATCATTTCGGCTGTAGCCGAGTGATAGATAATGTTCAAGCAGTGACGACGGAAGACCTTCATCACTTGAAGACACACTGCCGAGCATACTGCGGAGCAGTCCTTTATAAGGATAGCTGCGTGACCAGTCTGTTGTGACATCTACACCTGGCAACTCGTCCAAATGCTCAGAGACGTAAGCAATTTCACTTGGTTTAACGTCTTCATTTTTTATGAATTGAGGCGTAAGTGCATAGCCTGCATCCATTTGTCTTTTAATCGCAAGCACTTGCAAATCTTTTTTCGTCAGTTGATTTAATTCCTTGTCTGTGATGCGTTTCAGCTGGAGCTCGTATAGTTTATCATCAGAGACCTTATCGTCACCCTTTAAATCGGATTCCTTTTGAACAAGCTTTTTCGCTTCATTCGGATGGGTTAAGATCCAGAAATCTTTTTTATCACGATCTGTGATTTTCTTCGTACTTACGTGAATCATATCCGCTAATTTTGTTGCCACTTTGAGCCGCTCTTCTTGTGAAGTCGTCGAGGTTCTCGTATATGTAATGGCATTTAGCGCTTTATTGCTGACAATCGTGTTATAGTTTCGATCATAAATTTTTCCGCGCGGAGCAGATGAGCTGACATTCACGTCTTCTTGTTTTTCTGCCTGCTTTTTATAATCTTCTCCATTCACAATCTGCACAAAACCGAGTCTGACCACAACACCGGTAAAAATAATGAACGCAGCTAAAAATAATAAATTCAGCCGGATCGGAAGTGTTTTGCGCCCTTCCTTCGCGTCTTTTTTGTTTTTCTTGTTTCTCATCACATCACCTTTTCTATCAAGAAAGAAATGGCACCCCTTTTTGTGTATAAAAGGTGCCATCATCATTTTAGCGGTTTTTCTATCATTTATCTAGAAATTTGATGTTCCATTGGTAAGAAATTTTACCTTTCTCCCTTCATAAGGTTCGTTTGAGAAACAGGCTTTTGACCGTCAGCCTCTTCTATATCAGCTGTTTTCTCTTTTAAATGAATGTCCTTTACAAAATAATAAATAAGGGTGTGCCCCGCTCCGAGTACGACTAGTGAAGCAGGAATCCCAAGCCGATCGCCCAGTAAGGTGACAGATAAAAGAAAAAAGACAATCGAACAAATACGCCCGGCATTTAAAAATAGTTCTCTGACGACAATATATTCAATTCGGGCTTTTCTTGCATATCTGGCATGACCGATGACATCGTAAGTTAAAGAGACATACGGAACTAGCAGAAGCGGGTAGCCGATCGCAATGGCTACAGCGTACATAAGCAGTGATACATAGGACAAGTGAAAGACGATTAAAAATAAAGCGCCGTATAAAATAAGCCCGCCAAACATAATCGCTTTTTTGCGCCATTTTTTCTTAATCAAACGAGTAGCAAAAAAATAGGCAAAAAAGGCAACACCTGAATTGACTAGACCAAATGTGCCTAAAGCAAGCTCACTGTTTGTTGCAATAAACACAAAGACACTGATTAAAAAGACAAACACGCCTTCACGGAGCCCCTGAAAAAAGTGAGCAGTTGTGATCTTACGCCAATTCTCGTCCGCATGGCGCTCTTTCCAAATTTGCTTAATGATAAATTTTCCTTTTGATTGTCTCCTCTTGAGGAAAAAACTCATCACAACCGCTAGTGAAAACAAAAAAAGCGATAAAGTGAAAATCACTGTATAGCCTGTATCATCCGTTAATTGAGAAATCACAATTCCTGCAATGAGCGGCCCGATCATACCAGCTGTAGAGGTAAGCACTCCTAAAAATCCATTAAAGAAATCCCTTGTTTCAGGTTCAGTGATCTCAAAAGTGAGCACGTTAAAGGCAAGCCAGTAAAAACCATAGCCGATTCCAAGCACACTGCCTAATAACACGAGCCGAGCTGCCGCTTGCTCTCCTGCCATGAGAACAATTAAGTAAAAAGCGGCTAAGAAGATGACACCGAAACGAAGGACAAATGCACGATCTATTTTTTTAGCGAGCCGTCCAGCAAATAAAAAGGTAATGGGCTGAAGGACAACAATTGCCAAGTTATAAATCGCAAGGTCTGTAAATCGCCCAGACTGTTTCCATAAATACACGTTCACAAACGTATTCGAAAGCGCAATCGCAAGTGCGTATAATCCGCCAATCGTGAGGAGGAGCAATAAATCTCTTGTGACATCCATGTCCCCGAACATTTTTTTTAATCTGCTCATATCATTCATTCTCCTTTTCTACACAATAGTCTGTCTCATCAAAAGGCAGATATGTAAAAAAAGGAGGGAAAATATAAAAAGACCCGCTCTCAGAGAGAAGCAGGTCTTTTCAAATCAAATCATTTATTTAGCTTCGCTGTAAAGGCGAGCCACTTCATCCCAGTTCACAACATTCCAGAATGCTGAAATGTAATCAGGACGACGGTTTTGGTAGTTTAGGTAGTAAGCATGCTCCCAAACGTCTAGTCCTAGAATTGGTGTTTTTCCTTCAGTTAAAGGAGAATCTTGGTTTGGTGTGCTTGTAATTTCAAGTTTGCCATTGTTCACAACAAGCCATGCCCAACCAGAACCAAAGCGTCCTGCAGCTGCTGCAGCGAAATCAGATTTGAATTTTTCAAATCCGCCTAATTCTTTTTCGATCGCATCTGCAAGTTCACCAGTTGGTGCGCCGCCACCGTTTGGTGAAAGAAGCGTCCAGAATAATGAGTGGTTCGCATGTCCTCCGCCATTGTTACGTACAGCTGTACGAATGTTTTCAGGCACAGAGTTCAAGTTAGCCACTAGCTCTTCAATTGATTGATCTTCAAGAGCTGATACACCTTCGATTGCTTTGTTTAAGTTTGTTACATAAGTGTTGTGGTGTTTTGTGTGGTGAATCGTCATTGTTTCCTTGTCGATATGTGGTTCTAATGCATCGTAAGCATATGGTAATTCTGGAAGTTTAAAAGCCATGGTTAAATTCCTCCTTAGAAATGTATGTACTGAAATGCTTCCTTAGTAAGCAAGCAATTCACCCTAATCAAAGAGTATCAAAAGAAACGGCTTGTTTCAACGTTATTGCTCATGATCTGAAACATTTCAGTGTTTATTTTGTATTTAACCCTTCAGAAAGAGTGTTAAACACCGATTTTCCATTTAGCGAAGCACATAAAACAAAAAGATTCCCAGCATCAGTGCTTGAATCAACCCTTTTACAAATACGCCTGACACAAAACCAATTAATGAGCCAAGCCCCACTTTCACACTTGTCTTCAGATCTTTTTGATGAACGAGCAGCTCTGCGATGACACTGCCGATAAATGGACCAATGATAATTCCAGCAATCGGAATCACAAAAGGACCGGCTAAAAGCCCAATGGTACTTCCCCAAATGGCCGCCCGGCTGCCGCCAAAGCGTTTCACCCCAATCAGATTGGAGACATAATCCGCGGCAAATAACACAGCTGTAAACATGGCTTGAATGAGCCAAAAGGTGAGCGTCAATTTCTCAAAGCTAAAAAAGAGCCCATATAAAATAAACCCAAGAACCATGAAAACCACACTAGGAATGATTGGATAGACAAGTCCCACAAACGCAATGATAAATGCACAGCCGATCAAAACCCAATATAGCACGTCCAATCCGCAGCCGCCTCCTTTTTATATGCTGTATACATTATGCCTCATTCCTTCTATCTTAACCAGCAATGAAGGCCGTACTTGTACTGGATGGATAGACATTGATACAATGTGAGAAATAGAAAAGAATGTAGGAAGTGAATCGGTTGAACGTATTTAGTTTATTGTTAAAAGGAATTTATTCACCAAAAGATATTGCCAGAGCACGTTTTACTGGGATTGGAAAGGCCATTTTATTCATCTTTATCCTTTCGATCATCGCAGCTGTCCCCCAGGGCTATCATATGAGCCAAGAGATTTCAAATGCGATGTCAGGATTTCAGCATGTGATTAAAAAAGATTTACCCGACTTTTCCATTGAAAAAGGAACGCTTCAAGCGGATCAAAGCACGCCGATCGAAAAAGAAGAAAACGGCATCACGATTATCTTTGATCCCGCTGAAAAAATAAAATCAAGTGAGCTTGAATCAAAACAAACAGCCATTGCGTTATTGAAAGAAAAAGCAGTGATTGCCATTGACGGACAAATGACAGATATTCCATACCAGCTGCTTGGCGGAACACTCACAAAAGATGAACTTGCCAGCGTCACAAACCAGAATCAAGCGATCATTATCCCTGTCATTTGTGTCCTGCTGTACCTATCTACTGCTGCTCTCATGTTCATCAGCGCAACATTCCTAGCCATGCTTGGCACATTTATTAAACGAATGCAGCAAAAAGAGCTGTCCTTTCAAATGCTTTGGAAGCTCTCTGCCTATTCACTCACATTAACAACCGTCTTTTTCGCCATCATGAGTGCATTAAACACGCCGGTTGCGAACTCATTTTTATTAAATTGGGTGATTAACTTTATTTTCTTATATCTTGTCGTTAAAGAAATACCTGCAAAAAAATAAGCTCCCTCATTTTAAGGAGCTTTCAGATTGTTGACAAAGGGCTAAAATGTTGTTGATTTTAGCCCTTTGTCTTCTTTTCAGCGTGATAGAAAACCTTTGCATTCTAGGAAGGACAGCTACTTTGACGGAGCGAATTTGTCATTCGTGAGTACCAGCGCGTAGGACTGACAAAGAATGCGATGGTTTGCCTACACGCTGTAAGTTCCCTCATTTTAGGGAGCTTTTTTTATTTGTCTTGACCCTATGACTCATCTGGATGGATGATCGCAAACATATAGTGATCCTCCCACTTATCATTGATCTTTACTTTTTTACGATGAAGTCCCTCATTTTCAAACCCTGTCTTCTCAAGCACACGAATGGAACCAATGTTAGATGGTTTTACGCCAGCTTCAATACGGTGAAGGTACAGTTCATAAAAGGCATAATCAATAATCAAACGAATCGCCTCTGTCATATACCCCTTCCCGCCTTGCCTTTCATCAAGCACATATCCAAGCAAAGCCCCTTGAATCGGTCCTCTTTCAACAGAATGGAGTGAAATCGTTCCAATTAATGCATCTGTTTCATTTAAGAAAATACCGTGCATATAGGCTTCATCTTTTGCACGCCTTTGCATACTACGGTTAATCCGTTCCTTTTGACGAGGTACAGTAAAAAAATCATCCTGAACCAAAGGTGTAAATTGCTGAAAATAAGTGCGGTTTTCTCGTTCAAGTGTTAATAGAGCTTCTGCATCACTTTCTGTTAGTGTTCTTACATATATATGCTGACTAATTTTCTTCATATACTCTCCCCCTTTTTTTATTTTATCATAATAAAGAAAGCGCTTCGGCTTATCAAAAATTTTTCCGATTACAAGTCATAATAGAACTCACTAGAACCGCCCTTCCCTAGCTTTTTCACTCTTTTTGGTTCTATCAACTCAGGGACAAACATACACTGAAGTAAACTCTTAAAAGCGGTGAGTAAAATGCGGCGAATGATTTTTTTACTAGTCAGTTTGTTTGTCCTCTTTATTATCTTTTTTGATTTGAAAAATGGAACGATCCCCGTTCAGGAAGGCCCTGCTGTTCCCGCCAGCGCCTTTCAAACAGCTGAAAAACAGGCATATAAAACTGTCACTGTTAAACAAGGTCAAACCGTCGTCTCTATCGTACATACAAGTAAGCCATTAGATGAAGTGATCGAAGACTTTGAAGCACTGAATCAAGGCGTCAAAGCGAACGAAATTAGGGCAGGCAGCACATACAAGTTTCCGGTCTATAAGAGATAAAACGTTAATTCCTTGTCATTCATACGAAGAGACTGTTACAATATGAGATGTAAAACACGTCGTACACTGCAAACGAATTGCATGTACACTAAGGAGCGATTGACAAGTGAGTGAAGTCACACATCGTACAAAAACGCGTCCCGTCAAAGTGGGACCTTTAACTATAGGTGGAAACAATGAAGTCGTCATTCAAAGTATGGCGACAACCAAAACACATGATGTCGAAGCGACAGTAGCTGAAATTAAACGTTTAGAAGAAGCTGGCTGTCAAATCGTGCGTGTCGCATGCCCAGATGAGCGTGCAGCAAATGCGATTGCGGACATTAAAAAACAAATCAACATTCCCCTTGTTGTCGACATTCATTTTGACTACAAGCTTGCACTGAAAGCCATTGAAGCAGGTGCAGACAAAATTCGTATCAACCCAGGAAACATCGGAAGAAGAGAAAAAGTCGAAGCTGTTGTGAAAGCGGCAAAAGAAAAAGGTATTCCAATTCGTATTGGGGTAAACGCCGGTTCACTCGAGAAAAAGATTCTTGATAAATACGGCTATCCAACAGCAGATGGTATGGTTGAAAGTGCACTGCATCACATTAAAATTTTAGAAGACCTAGACTTTCATGACATCATTGTCAGTATGAAAGCATCTGATGTAAACCTTGCGATTGAGGCATACGAAAAAGCAGCAAAAGCCTTTGATTATCCTCTTCATCTTGGGATTACAGAATCAGGTACGTTATTTGCAGGTACGGTCAAAAGTGCAGCTGGTCTTGGCGCAATCTTGAATATGGGGATTGGTAACACACTCCGTATTTCATTAAGTGCTGACCCGGTCGAAGAGGTCAAAGTGGCACGTGAATTATTAAAATCATTTGGTCTTGCATCAAATGCAGCAACACTCATCTCTTGTCCAACTTGTGGACGAATTGAAATTGACCTCATTAGCATTGCAAATGAAGTCGAAGAATATATTTCTAAAATTAAAGCACCAATTAAAGTAGCTGTTCTCGGATGTGCTGTAAACGGTCCGGGTGAAGCGCGTGAAGCTGATATCGGCATCGCTGGTGCTAGAGGTGAAGGCCTCTTATTCCGCAAAGGTGAAATTGTTCGGAAAGTGCCAGAAGAAACAATGGTCGAAGAACTGAAAAAAGAAATCGATAAAATCGCTGAAGAACATTATGCAAAAATGGAAGCTGAAAAAGCAAAACAAGCGAACGCATAACAAAGAACGCCTGACATCACTGTCAGGCGTTTTTCTGTTCCTGTCCTGTTAAAAGAACGGGGTGATAAAGATGCCGAGGATGACGGAAACGATTCCGATCCCGATTGACCACGCGCCAAGCGCATGTGCTCCTTTTCTTCTTGCAATATAACCAACGACGATTGCCGCTACGCCTAATAGCACCGGCAAGACAAATAATGAGATAATCGCAATCGCGAGTGCTGTATAGCCTATCCCCTTACTGCCTGAATCGTCACCTACATGGTCACGTTCTCTTCTGTCTTCACGATCTCTTGATGCTTGATATGGCTCTGCTATTTCAGCAGCTGTTTCCTCTAAATAGCCATCATCATTACTAAAGTGTGTGTCGATTTCACGATCATTTCTTCTGAAATCTTCGTCTCTTTCCATGATCAATTCCCCCTTTTGGTTAATAGAAAGGAGCTTTTTTAGTATGAGCAAAAATGTCTGTTTCATGTTTGCTAAAACTTGCTGGAATTGTGAATTGATTATGTTACACTTTAAGAGGATAAATATGAGGAGTGTGGGCATGTTACGTTTAGGAATTGATATCGATGGCACAGTCACGGCGCAGGACACCTTTGTCCCCTACTTAAATGAGTCGTTTCAATGTGACATCACACTAGATGATATGACGGAATATGATTTGACGAAGCTTTTAAAGATTTCAAATGAAGAATTTTGGGGCTGGATGAATGAGTATGAGCCTCTTATTTATAAACAGGCAAAGCCTGCCAAGGGTGCAAAAGAAATCCTCAATCAAATGAAACATCATCATCAATTGATTTATATCACAGCCAGAAGGCAGCATCACTCAGACATCACCTACAAATGGTTTGAGGAGAATCATGTCCATTACGACGATATCGAGCTTGTTGGCGGACATCATAAGGTGGAAGCTGTTCAAAAACATAAGATCGATGTGTTTTTTGAAGATCACCATGGCAATGCCACAATGATTGCAAAAGAAGCTGACATTCCAGTGATTCTGTTTAACTCACCGTATAATCAAATGCCAATTGATGAACGGATCATTCGCGTGAATAACTGGCAAGAAGCATCCCATTGGATCAAACAGTATGAAAAGCGTCTGCAAACTGCTTACTAAAACAGATCAAAAGCCGATACGTTTTTAATGTATCGGCTTCAGATTGTTGACAAAGGGCTAAAATGAACTTTATTTTAGCCCTTTGTCTTCGTTTCAGCGTGATAGAAAACCTTTGCAGCCCTAGGAAGGACGAGTACTGGAGCGGAGCGAATTTGACATTCGTGAGCACCGGAACGCAGGACTGACAAAGAATACGAGGGTTTGTCTACACGCTGAAGCCGATACGTTTAATGTATCGGCTTTTTGATTGTACGATGATGTCCTTCTTTTATTAAAAAATGATAAAGTGCACCCATCATGCCTGCCTGATTGAAATAGTAGCACGTTTCCAGTGTCACCTGTATGTTTTTCCATGCATGCAAAGTATGTAAATGTTTCTCAATGTTTGGAATCAAATCGGGCCTTGCACTCACGCCCCCGCCAATGAGGATTTTCTCTGGATTGAGAACTGTTGCCACATTGTAAATGCCAATTGCGATTCGCTTGTACCACTGATCGATCATCTTCTCAATGGCCGGATCTTGCTTGGCTTTTTCAAAGATTTCTTGACCGTCGATTTGCTGACTTTGTGGAATTCCCTGCTGCTCTTTGTAGCTTCGTATCAATCCAGCTGTCGAAGCACTGCTGTTGAGTGTCGTAAACTGACCGTTTTCTGTTTCTGTCAGCATCATGCCAAATTCACCGCCGCGAAAAGAGGCACCGCGAACAAGCTCTCCGCCAGCAAAAATACCGCCGCCGACACCAGTCCCAAGCGTCATACATATAAAGCTGTCACACTCTTTCGCATGACCACTAAATTTTTCAGCCAGAGCTGCACAGTTCGCATCATTTTCTACTTCTACACGAAGTGATGTTTTTTCTTCCAAAAGCGTTTTGACATTTTGGCCATTTAAAGCAATAATCGCTCCTGCAAATTCCGTATAACCCGTTTGACTGTCAACAAACCCCGGAAGACTCATCGCAATCCCTTTGATATCCCAAGTCCTTTGATACTCTTTCACCACGTTCTCCATGTCCTCTAAAAACGGCTCAAGCTGCCGGCAGTTTGTTTCGTAGTCGCCGCTCGTGATCAGCTCACCATTTCGATCCATGACCCCATGCTTTGTTTTTGTCCCGCCTACATCGAATACGATATAATACGCCACTTTTGACCCCTCCCCCTATTTCTAAAGACTCAAATCTGCTTCTATAGATGATCTGTTGTTCTCATTTTAATGAAACAGCTATCCTTTGTAAAACGTTTTCAACATGACAAAACAAAAAGCCAGCCCATCGGCTGGCTTCTTTCATGAATGAACTTCCTTCGGTTCGCAAGAAGGACACGTTCCGTAAATTTCAAATTTATGTCCGCTAATGTGATAATCCTCTAGATCGGCATCAAGCTTGTCCATAGGGCAAGCATCGATTTCCTTTGTTTTACCGCACGTCAAACAAATAAAGTGATGATGATGATGGGAAAACGAACATTTAAAACGGAACAGTTTCTCCCCTGATAATTCCGTTGTCTCTAATATCCCAAGATCTTCATATAAAGACAGGTTTCGATAAATCGTATCAAAACTAAGCCCTGGGTAATCTTCACTTAATGCTGTTAATACATTTTTAGCGGTCAAGTATTTATCAGAATCAGAAAACAATTGAAGCATATCTTCACGTTTGCTTGTATATTTATAGCCTTTTTCCTTTAATAAATCAAGCGCTTCTTGTACGTTCATGATGATTCCCCCTTCTGAATTTCCCAATACTAATACACCCGATTAAAATCAAGATAGACAGCATCACAATGGTTCCACCCGGCGCTAAATCAAGATAATAACTTAAAATCAAGCCGACCATGACAGACAATTCCCCAAATAAGATGGAAAGGAAAATCGCCTGTTTAAACCCTTTGGCAATCCGAATACTTGCCGCAACAGGCAGTGTCATGAGTGCCGACACTAGGAGTGTACCGACAATACGCATCGATGCTGCGATGACAAGTGCAACAACTAAAATAAAAATAAAATGAATCCACTTCGCTGAAATACCAGAAGCCTTCGCATGTTCTTCATCAAAAGAAAGCAAAAACAATTCTTTATACAAGAGCACAACCACTAATACAACAACAAGTGAGATCCCAACAATAATCCAAAGATCGAGCCTTGAAACCGCACTGACACTTCCGAACAAATAGCTGAACAAATCTGTATTAAAACCATTTGCAAGTGAAATGAAAATAACAGAGATCCCAATACCACCCGATAAAATAATGGGAATCGCCAGCTCCTGATAATGTTTATACACAGAGCGCAGACGTTCAATAAACAATGAGCCAGCCACAGAAAAAGCCATTCCTAAGTAAAGCGGGCTAACCCCTGTCAAAAGTCCAAACTTTTTATCAAGGAATAAACTTGCCGCTATCCCAGCAAGTGATACGTGACTAAGCGCATCTGCGATGAGAGAGAGCCTTCTCACGACAATAAATACACCAAGTAAGGGCGCAATAAAGCCGATCAGCATCCCTGCGATAAACGCATTTTGTAAAAATTCATAATGAAAAAATGGAAATAGCATTATTCATGTCCCCCATGATGGTGATGATCGTGATGAATCACTTGAATGTCATGCCCGTAAAACTGAGAAAGCGCCTGATCATCCATCGAATCAAACGTTTCCGCATCTCCATGAAAATGAAGTGTCTGATTTAAACAAGCCACATGCGTGACTTTGTCAGAAACGGTTCCTACATCATGTGTAACGAGAATTAAAGACATCCCTTTTTCTTTGTTCAATGTTTCTAACAGCTGATAAAAGCCCTCTACTGTTCTTTGGTCTACACCCACAGTCGGCTCATCTAAAATAAGCAGCTTCGGCTGACTGACGAGTGCACGAGCAATAAATGTACGCTGCTGCTGACCGCCTGAAAGCTCACCAATGTTTTGGTGTTTTAAGTCTTGTATGCCAACTGAGCGTATGGCCTCATCTACTTGAAGCTTATCTTGCTTAGTCATGCGTTTGAATAAACCAATCTTCGCCGTTAAACCACTTGCCACGACCTCGTATACAGAAGCAGGAAACCCTGTATTAAAGCTATTCGCCTTTTGAGAAACAAATCCAATTTGATCCCAGTCTTTAAATTTTTGAGCAGGTGTGCCAAAGAGCTTCAATTCTCCCTGCTGTGGTTTAATCAAGCCAAGCAGGCATTTTAATAAGGTTGTTTTACCAGATCCATTCGGTCCAACAAGTGCTAGAAAGTTTCCTTCCTCTACCGTTAAATGAATGTGATCGATGACATTTCGCTGTCCATATGAATACGAAATGTCCTTCATTTCAATAATTGGCTTTGCCATAAATCTTTCCACCTTTAATCCAATATAAAAAGAATGATTACGATTTATACAACAAAAAGAAAATGGCAAAAGCCATTTTCTTTGTCCATACATACATTTCATTATATAAAAGAAAGATAAAAAAGTAAAATAAAAGCTAATGAATGGCTGTTTTGAATTTACCGCCTTTTGTTTCATGCGTATCCATAATCGTAATAAAGGCTTGACCATCAATTTCAAACACAATAGATTTCAGCTTCGTAATTTCAAGTCTTGTCACGACGGCGTAAATGACATCTTTTTCTTCATCGGTATAACCGCCTTTTCCTCTAAGCTTGGTCGTTCCCCTGCCGAGACGATGAAGAATCGCATCTGAAATTTCATCATAATAATCCGAAACGATAATGACAGCTTTTGTTTCATCTAGTCCTTGAATAACAGCATCAATTGTTTTCATTGCCAAATAATATGTCATGACAGAATACATAGCTTGCTCCGGTCCGAAGACAAAGCCCGCCCAAATAAAAATGAACACATTGACGATCATGACAAACTCACCGACGGAGAAAGGAATTTTTTTCGTCAGAAGAATTCCTAAGATTTCCGTTCCGTCCATTGAGCCTCCATTCCGTATCACAAGCCCAACGCCAAACCCGAGTAACAGCCCTCCAAATACAGTAGCTAAAATCGGCTGCGTCGTAAATGCTTCTACATGATGGAGTGAAGATTCAATCACGGCCAAGCTGACAATCCCAATCACAGTGGAAATCAAGAAGGTTTTCCCAATATGTTTGTATCCTGATATCATAAATGGAATATTTAAAATGACAACAATCGTCGCAAAATTAATGAATGGGTTATCCGTAAAAAGATAATCCAAAATAAGCGAAATACCGATGATGCCTCCATCAATAATATTGTTTGGCACTAAAAATAATTCAATGCTGACTGCTGCACATGCAGCTCCTACTAGAATCAGAAAAATTCTCAAAATAAAATGAGGCACTGATTCCTTTTTATGCTGTTTACTATTTGCCATACGTTCTCCCTTCTACACATGTTTAGTTTTCAATGAACATTTTATTCACTTTACTATTTTATCATTTCACAGAGTAAAATAAAATTTTTTGCACATTTTCCGTTTTCGCCCATACATTGATACAGAGGGGAGGAATGGAATTGATTTTAATCCAAAAAATTGTGTTGCAGCGTCTGAATCAGATCACAGCAAATGACTTGTTAAGGTATGCGAAACAGTATGGGGTCAGCTTAACATCCAATCAGGCTGCTGAGGTCGCCAAACTCATGAATGGGAAAAACGTCAATATTTTTAACGATGCAGAGCGCAACCGGCTGCTTAAGCAAGTGGAAGCCATTACGTCTAAACAGACAGCACAGACCGTCAATGATCTGTTTAATCAATTCACAAATTAGGCAAAAAAGGGCCGCATTTAGCGGCACCTCATCACATTGCATGCACTTTTTATTGACCCGTAATCTTATCTAGTAAACCTTCATCAAATTGCTTTTCTTTCAGCATCGCAATTTCGAATTTATAAGGTGGTTTCTTGTTCTTTTTATCTTCACCTACATAAGGCGTTTCTAGAATCTTCGGCACATCTTGAAGCTGTGGATGATGAACGATATAGCTCAGGGCATCAAAACCAATTTCTCCAAAACCGATATTTTCATGTCGGTCTTTTCTTGCGCCTTGTACATTTTTACTGTCATTAATATGAAGAACTTTGATTCGATCGATCCCAACAATTCGATCAAACTCTTCTAATACTCCATCAAAATCACTCACAATGGGATAACCAGCATCGTGCGTGTGACACGTATCAAAGCAGACAGAAAGTGCTTCGTTATGTGTCACACCGTCAATAATTTGGGCAAGCTCTTCAAAGCTTCTTCCGCACTCTGATCCTTTTCCCGCCATTGTTTCCAGCGCAATTTGAACCTCCTGCCCCTTCACGATGACTTCATTGAGGCCTTCAATGATTTTTTGAATTCCAGCATCTGCACCTGCTCCGACATGCGCACCTGGATGGAGAACAATTTGTCTTGCACCTAGCGCTTCTGTACGCTCTATCTCAGAGCGAAGGAAGTCCACTCCAAGCTCAAATGTCGCTGGATTCACTGTGTTCCCAATATTGATAATATACGGTGCATGAACGACGATATCTGTCATACCATGCTCTTTCATATGCGCTTGTCCAGCTTCAATATTGAGATCTTCAATTTTTTTACGGCGCGTATTTTGCGGTGCACCTGTATAAATCATAAAAGTATTTGAACCATAAGAGGCAGCTTCCTCACTCGCTGCAAGAAGCATATGTTTTCCGCTCATGGATACATGTGATCCAATCTTCAACAATGTGTCCCCCTACTTTCCGTTACGCTTTGACTTTCTACGTTCTTGTCTTTTGATCTTATCCATCTCACGTGTCATTTTCTTTTTATATCCAGGTTTGACGGCTTTCGGTTTTCTGACAAGGCGTTTTGCTTTTTCTTCAATTTCATTTGGTGCTTTTTTACGTCTTTGACGCTTCAAACGATCATCTGCATCTCGCCATTCGCCATGAACAATCGTTTTGTTTTCAAACACAACACCCATTTTTTCAATTTGAACGAGTGCATCCTCATCAGCGAGATCATAAATGGTCATTGCAATGCCAGATGAACCAGCGCGAGCCGTTCTTCCCACACGGTGAACATAAAAATCAAGATCGGATGGGAGCTCATAGTTAATCACGTGGCTGACGCCCTTAATATCAATCCCGCGGGCAGCAAGATCAGATGCCACAATATAGGTGAACTCCAAATCTTCAATTTGTTTCATCACTTTTTTACGTTCACGAGGCGTTAAACCACCATGAAGTACCCCAATTTTCATTCCTTTTTCCTGTAGGAATGAGGCAATTTCATCAACAGTTGATTTCGTATTGGCAAAGATGATCCCTAAATAAGGCTGTACATTCGTCACCATTTCATGAAGTAATTTTAATTTATCTCGTTGTTTAGATGGAACTAAAATATGCTGAATGTTTTCAGCCGTAATGCGTTTCGGTTCAACATGTGCATATTTCGGATTATCCATATATTTTTTGAGGAAAGGTTTTAATTTTTCTGGAATAGTAGCTGAGAAGACGAGCATTTGCAGCTGTTCTGGCATTTGTGAGCCAATACGATCCACATCTTCTAAAAAGCCCATATCTAGCATAAGGTCTGCTTCATCAATGACAAGAGATGTTGCTTTGTACACATTCAGCGCTTGCTCATGAATAAGATCAGCAATACGTCCAGGAGTGCCGACCACTAAGTGCGGCTGATTCTTTAGCTTTTGAATGGATTTCTGCTTGTCCGTTCCGCCAATGTAAAGCTTTGCCTTGATTTCTTCTTCTGGAGGCGTATTTTTTAAGATCGTTTGTGCTTCTTTAAAAATTTGATTCGCTAATTCTCGTGTTGGTGCAGTAATGACCACTTGTACTTGCTCTTTGCTTGGATCAATTGAATGAATAAGCGGCAATAAATACGCATGGGTTTTCCCTGTCCCTGTTTGAGACTGTCCAATCACGCTTTCACCTTTTAAAACAGCAGGGATGATTCTCTTTTGAATATCAGTCGGCTCATAAAAGCCCAGTTCATGAATAGCATCTATAATAAAAGACTTTAATTCATATGTCGTAAATTTCGTTTCTTTCATGTTTTCACTCCTTAAGGCAATGCCTTTTTGCTCATCTCCTCATTATAGCTGATTTTCAGCAAAAAAACCATGTCCGCTTTTCTCACAGGAAACCAAATGATACTTCCCTGCATAACCTATGAAGAGAAAGAGAATGCAGTAAGGGAGGTACAAGTATGTTAGGGCAAAGGCCTATGGGCGATTTTCAGCCGCATCGTCCCTCACGCCGGCACCTTGGAAATGGCGGACAGCCCGGGATTTTTCAACGGAGACAGCAGGCTCCGATCGAACAGCCTTTTCAAGGGCAAGGCAACCAATTTCAACAAATGATGCCTCGCTCTCCGTCTGTACAAGGCGGCGGTCTACGCGGGATGGGTGGCATTCCTGGAGGCGAAAGCCGTGCACTAGGCGGCGCCGGAATTAAGGGCATGCTGGCAAAATTTCTTCCTGGAGCTGGAGGTGCAGGAATCTCTGGAGCTGGAGGTGGTGCGGGATTACAAGGAATCCAGAGCTTCGCAAACCCTGCGAACCTTTCAAGCATGTTAGGAAATGTTCAAAAAGTACTCGGAATGGCGCAGCAATTCACGCCTATGATTCAGCAATACGGTCCTTTAGTCAGAAATTTGCCTGCCATGATTAAACTCTATAGCCAGCTTGGCAGTGCGGATGATGATGAAACAAATACGAATGATGCAGACGAAGAACCAAAAGAAATCACTGCAGAAACAGACGTTCCGCACGAACAAGCAGCACCAGTTGATGATGAAATAAAAGAAGAAAAAGAAGAAGAACCAGAGGACATCCTTGTCAAAAAAGGGACTGTACACACATCAGCTGCTCCTGAAGCAAAACCGAAAAAAAGATCGGGCAGTTCCATTCCGAAACTATATGTCTAGTGATCTTTTAAAGGCGAAGTGTTTCCCATGTATAACAATCTTTGATATATGCGCTTACTTTGGCTATAATGAAGGAAGAGAATGATCAAAAGCCGTTTTTCACGGCTTTTTATATTGTTCTTCTCTAGCAGCACTTCCCTACAGGAGGACGAATAAATGAATGTAATTAAAATTTCGCCGCGTGGCTATTGCTATGGCGTTGTAGATGCAATGGTCATTGCTAAAAATGCCGCACTTGATAAAAACTTGCCACGCCCAATTTATATATTAGGTATGATTGTGCACAACAAACATGTCACAGACGCCTTCGAAGAAGATGGAATTTACACACTGGACGGACCAAACCGTCTGGATATTTTAAAGCAGGTTGAAAGTGGCACAGTCATTTTCACTGCTCACGGCGTATCTCCTGAAGTCCGTCAAATTGCAGAAGAAAAAGGCCTTGTCGCCATTGATGCGACCTGTCCAGATGTCACGAAAACACATGAACTCATTTCAGAAAAAACAGCTGATGGATATGACATTATTTATATCGGGAAAAAGGGGCACCCTGAGCCAGAAGGAGCCGTCGGTGTTGCACCTGACAAAGTGCACCTTGTCGAAACAGAAGCTGATATTAAAGCGCTCGATTTAACGTCAGATAAACTGCTCATCACCAATCAGACGACAATGTCTCAGTGGGATGTTCATGATCTGATGGAGCTCATTAAAGAAAAATATCCTCACGTCGAGTACCATCAAGAAATCTGCCTTGCGACACAGGTACGTCAGGAAGCTGTGTCACAGCAAGCAGGCCAAGCCGATCTGACCATTGTGGTCGGCGATCCAAAAAGCAATAACTCAAATCGTCTGGCGCAAGTGTCAATGGAGATTGCAGGAACGCAGGCTTACCGAATTGGTGATCTCAGTGAGCTAAAGCTTGAATGGCTCCAAGGGGTTAAAACAGTTGCCGTTACTGCAGGTGCTTCCACACCAACACCTATTACAAAAGAAGTCATTCGTTTCTTAGAAAACTACGAACCTGATGATGAATCAACATGGAAAATTGAACGGACGGTTCCTCTTTCTAAGATATTACCTCGCGTGAAAACAAAGAAATAAAAAAAACGTCAGAGCTGCTATGCTCTGACGTTTTTGTTTACACAAATTGAAACGGGTTTGTGTTTGATTCTGATACAAAGAATTGCACATCATATTTTTTATCTGTACATAGCGATTCTAGCTTTGTCTTTACGCCCTCTTTCATGATCTTTTCTGCGTAATGACCTGGGTCCACTACATTCAGTCCGAGCATCATGGCATCGTGAGCGACATGGAAATAAAGGTCGCCAGTCACGTACACATCTGCACCCATTCTTTTCGCTTGATGGATATATTTATTTCCGTCTCCTCCAAGCACAGCTACTTTTTTCACGATCGCTTCCTGATCTCCTACAAAACGCGCTCCATTCACATCTAACTTCGTTTTCACAAATTGAGTGAAGTCTTTAAGTGTCATAGGTTCTTTTAATTCTCCAATACGGCCAAGGCCTTTTTGAACAGGAGGAAGATCTGTCGTATGAACACTGTAAGCCACTTCTTCATAAGGATGTGCTTTGATCATTTCACGAATCACTTGTTTTTCAATACTTGCTGGGAAAATGGTTTCGATTCGTACTTCTTTCACAAATTCCAATTTACCCGTCTCACCAATAAATGGCACAGCTTCTTCTGATGGCAGAAAACTGCCTGTCCCTTCATTTGAAAAAGCGCAATGACTGTAGTTGCCAATATGGCCAGCTCCCGCATTTCCTAAAGCCGTCCTGATGGCCTCTTCAAATTCCACTGGGACATACAAGGCTAGCTGCTTAATTGGATCTTCATATGTTGGAACTAGCACTTTTGTTTCCCCGAGCTCTAAAGCCTCTGCAAGCAAGTCATTGACTCCCCCATCAGCCACATCCAGGTTTGTATGTGCTACATACACCGCAATATCATGTTTGATGCATTTCTCAATGATCCGTCCTGCCGGCTGATCTGTCGCCACATGTTTTAATGGACGGAAAATTGGCGGATGGTGGGCAATAATGAGATCCACCTTCCGCTCAATTGCCTCATCTACCACATTTTCTAATACATCTAAGGTGATCATGACATTGGTCACTTTTTTATTCAGCGTTCCAATCTGGAGCCCGATTTTATCACCTTCCACCGCATATGCCTTTGGTGAAAATTGCTCAAATAATTGGATGATTTCATGCCCGTTCACTGTTTTAGCCAACAGTCAAAACCTCCTTTAGCATTTTTATTTTCGCATTCAGCTCTTTTAGACGTTCTTTGTTCTCTTCCGTCGGCGCTGCTTTTTGAATCTGGCCTTCTATATGCTCCATGTGCTGGAGCTCATTCATCCATTTGCGCCGGAAGACATCATTATGTTCTTTGGCAAGAAACGGACCAACGAGCATGCCTGTTTCAATCGACATGCCTTCATAAGCTTTATCTTTGTCGCCAGTTTCGGCAATGATGATTTCGTATATCTTGCCATCCTCTTCTAAAATCACTTCATCCATCAGTTCATACCCCTCTTGATAGAGCCATAAACGAATATGGTGAGCATGAATATTAGGCTGAAGAATAAGCCGCTCCTGCCCTGTGAGCTTGTGTTTACCTTCATTTAGAATGCTTGCAATGAGTGCTCCGCCCATTCCTGCAATCGTGACAGCATTCACCTCGCCTTTTTCAATCACTTCAAGGCCATTTCCTTTTCTGACTGAAATCTGCTCATCTAATTCAAGCCTATGTACTTGCTGCTTCGCAGATTGAAGCGGTCCATCAGTAATTTCACCAGCAATGGCTTTCAATGCTTTATGATGTAATATCGCATAACATGGCAAATAGGCATGATCTGAGCCAATATCAGCAAAGACCGCCTCTTTTGGTAAAAAGTCTGCGACTCTTTTTAATCGTTTTGACAAATTCATTTCATTCATCCATATCACTACTTTTCTTTAATGTTCATACTTGTCTATCTTATATAAATTATGGACTTTTTAAAAGTCGTTTTCAAATGAAAAAAGCTCTTCTGATGAAAAAGAGCTTTTTGCGCTTTATTATTTAATTTTGGATACCCATTCTGACATTTCATCGAGCTTTTCATTAGGAATTAGCCCGCCCGGCATCCCATTTCCGCCTTCTTGAATTTTTTTCTTGATGTCTGCTACTTCAAGCTTGTCGCCAACACCTTTTAATGCAGGACCAGCGCCACCTTCGTAGTTTTCCCCATGACAGCTAATACAGTTCTGCTTATACAATTCTTCCGGCGTCGCATTTGCGGTCTCTTCTTGCTTTTGCTCTTTGCCCCCAGAGGCAATTTTGTCTTCATCTTTCAGCCCCTTCATTGATAAGAAAAAAGTGAGTCCAATACCTAAAATGGCAATCAATAAGAATGGTATAAGTGGATTCCGTTTCATTTCTTTCATCCTCCCCTTTGTGAAAAACCCCTTTGAGACTATGCAAACAATTCTAATTCTACTTTAATTTTACAAAAAGTAAACGAATTATGATACAAAACTTTGGTCAAGTTCACAGATTAGACAAAAATGATTCAAAATGAGAAAAGAAGCCTTCAGCACATTTAGATGTATTTTTTATACATCTTTTCTCTAAGAACGTTGCAAATTCATTTGTTATTCAGTAAAATATAATCAGATCAAAAAAGCGTTTTCATTTTGATGAAGAAAGAACGGATCTCTCTCAAGATCCGTCCGGTTTCTATTCTAAGAAGTCTTTTAATCGTTTACTTCTGCTTGGGTGTCTTAATTTACGAAGAGCTTTCGCTTCAATTTGGCGAATACGCTCTCTTGTTACGCCAAACACCTTTCCTACCTCTTCTAATGTGCGTGTTCTTCCGTCATCTAGTCCGAAACGCAGTCTCAGCACATTTTCTTCACGGTCCGTTAGCGTATCTAATACATCTTCAAGCTGCTCTTTTAAGAGCTCATAGGCAGCATGGTCTGATGGAGAAGTCGCCTCTTGGTCTTCGATAAAATCACCAAGATGCGAGTCATCTTCCTCACCAATAGGTGTTTCTAAAGATACTGGCTCTTGCGCAATTTTAAGAATTTCTCTTACTTTCTCTGGTGTTAAATCCATGTCTTCCGCAATTTCTTCTGGCGTTGGTTCTCTACCAAGATCTTGTAGAAGCTGTCTTTGAACACGGATTAATTTATTAATGGTTTCCACCATATGAACCGGGATCCGGATTGTTCTCGCCTGATCGGCAATCGCACGTGTGATCGCCTGTCTAATCCACCATGTCGCATATGTTGAGAATTTGTATCCTTTGCGGTAATCAAACTTCTCAACCGCCTTCATGAGCCCCATGTTTCCTTCTTGAATCAAGTCAAGGAACAGCATACCACGACCAACATAACGTTTCGCAATGCTGACAACGAGACGAAGGTTCGCTTCCGCTAATCTTCTTTTTGATTCCTCATCGCCTTCTTCAATCTTTTGAGCATACGTAATCTCTTCTTTAGCAGATAGCAAATTGACGCGCCCGATCTCTTTTAAGTACATACGAACAGGATCATTAATTTTGACACCTGGTGGTACGCTTAAATCATTCAGGTCAAATTCCTCTTCTGCCTTAGCCAGCTGCTGAACATTTGGGTCTTCAGTCTCTTCATTTTCACTGATGAGTTCTACACCCTGTTCGCCTAAGTATTCATAGTATTCATCCATCTGGTCTGATTCAATTTCAAAGCTAGACATACGCTCTGCAATTTCTTCGTATGTTAAAACGCCCCGTTTTTTACCCGTTTCAGTGAGCTTATCTCTCACCTGTTCAAAGGTTAATTCAGTTTCAGTTTCGTGGGCTTGTTTATCAGCCATTATGGATCCCTCCTTCCAAAGCTTGCAACGAATTCTAAAGTAACTTGCGATTTGCTTCTGCTCTGCCTTTCTCTCTCTATCAAACAGAATGAGCAAATAGGAATAAAATAAATAATGATGAAGGCAAGATGCTTGCGGTCTTATGCTCCTCCCATTAAAGGATTCATTGCCAGCCGTAAGTCTTGTCATAAATAGTAGACGTATTACTTCAGCGAACGGTTCAACTGAATAATTTCTTTTGCAAGTGTTGCCGCTTTGAAGAAATCTTTTTGCCTCTCCGCCTCTGCACGTTCTAGTTCTTTTTCCTTTATCATTGACAAATTCCGATGATTCAACACTTTTTTTACATAATCACTTAATTCAGCTTCACTTAGTTCGTCTCCAACTTGAATCATGAATATATCCGTCAGGAGCTGATTGATCACATCATCTTCTATACGGTTCATCAGATGCTGCGGGGTCGGCTCCTTGCCTTCTTCATACAATGCATAAATGTATGTTGCCAGCGCTCTGTGCGAATCTATATTAAATTCAAACCCTATCCTATCAAGCACTTTTCGGATCACGTCATCATTTTTCAACATATGTGCAAGGAGCATTCGCTCTGCGTTTTCATATGCCGGCCTTAGACGTTTTCGTCTTACCTGTGTTGACAGATGTGCACGCCGCTTTTCAAGCCCATTTTCTTCTTGCGAGCTCTTGGCCTCTTGTCGCTGCTGCTTTTCAAAAAGCTCCAATTGCTCCTTTAATGAGTCAAGTGAAATGGAGAACTCCCCGGCCAGCTGCTTCATGTAAATCTCTTGTTCCAAGGAACCGTTTAATCGGCTGATGTCTCGGAGAACCTGCTTCATGTAAGTCAGGCGGTCTCCTTCGTCAGACAAATTCTTTCCTCTTCGGAAAAAATTCATCTTAAATGTCATTAATGTCACACTTGCATCTATGATGTCATTCCTAAATTTCTCGCCGCCATATTTACGAATGTAATCATCTGGATCAAGTCCATCTGGTATCATGGCAACGCGAACTTTACATCCTCTTTTTCCAAGCAAATCTGATGCTTTCATGGTCGCTTCATACCCGGCCGTGTCAGAGTCATAACATAAAATGATCTCTTCTACGTTCCGCCTAAGAAGCTTTACGTGCTCTTCTGTTAAAGACGTACCCATTGTTGCAACACTTTCGCCAACACCACTTGTGACAGCCGAGATGACGTCAGCAAATCCTTCGAAAAGGACTGCACGTTCGCGTTTTCTAATATGCATACGAGCGTCATGAAAGTGATAAAGCAGCTTACTTTTATGAAAAAGTGGCGTTTCAGGACTATTCATATACTTTGGCTGCTGATCACCAAGTGATCTTCCAGAAAAAGCGACGACCGTCCCGTGATGATCATGAATCGGAAACATGACACGATCTCTAAAGCGGTCAAAAAAACCTGTGCCGTTTTCTCGTTGAATCAAAAGACCAGCCTTCTCCATCATCGCAGGATCAAACCCTCGTTTTTCTAAAAACTTGGTCACGAAATCCCACGAGTCGAGAGCATACCCGATCTCAAACTTGGCAATTGTTTCATCCGTAAAGCCCCTGGACCTTAAATAATCGAGTGCGTTTTGACCTTCCTTTGTATTTACCAGCAAATGGTGGTAAAATTTCTTAAGAAGCTCATGCGCCTCAATCATTTTATGATCTGCTGTATCCTCTTGCTGTGAGGAACTGATCTGCGCATTCGCTACATGATCCGGCAAATCAATATGGTACTTATCAGCAACATGTGAAACGGCTTCAATAAATGAGTAGCCTTCCATTTGTCTGAGGAACGAAAATACATTACCTCCTGCACCACAGCCAAAACAATGGAAGATTTGCTTATCTGCTGAAACAGAGAATGAAGGAGTATTTTCACCATGGAATGGACAAAGACCGAAGTAATTCCGACCTTGTTTTCTAAGCTGTACGTATTCTCCAATCACTTCGACAATGTCTGCGTTTTTTTGGATTTGCTCCAAAAGTTCATCTGGTATACGTTTGCTCATCCTAATAACACTCCGTCGTACATTATTCGCCTTTTAATTCAAAAATCCTTCATGATTCGACAGGATTTTTTGTAGTTGGGCAATAAATCGCTTTTTATCCTCTTCTAAAAGCTTTTTGGGACCTTTTCCGTATACACCTTTTCTTCGCTGTTTACTGGAAACATGCCTGCGTTCCAAATCAAAATCAATTGTTTCGTTTGTGTACATTCGTCCTCTTTCAGACAGAACAATGACTTGTCTTGGAAGCAGTAAGGAGGCCAGACCAATATCCTGGGTGACGACAACATCGTGCTTGACAGCTAAGTTCGCAATGACTAAATCTGCTGCTTCCTTATGTGTATCAACAAACCGCCAATCTTCAAGTGGTGATCGTTTGGTTTGAAAATGCTCATATGAAGCAATGAAAGTCACAGGTACTTGAAATTGAGATGCGACAGAAAGGATTTCGTCTTTTACAGGACAAGCATCTGCATCGACATAAATCGTCCTTTCTTTTTTACGTTCATTCAGGTGACTAATTCTCCATCCCTCCACCTTATTCCTGCTTTAGAGAAGCAAAAAGACCATACTTTTCCCCCATAAAGCGATCAACAGTAAAACTCATTTTGTCGAAAAGTTATGTTCAGAATCACTTGACTTCTGCCAATATTAGTTTATTCGTTCTTGACTTAACTTAAACCTAAAATCAATCATTTTATCACAATTTTTTATTATAATACAAATGCAGCAAATATGCTATTGTTTTTGTTTACCCGTTTCCCACCATAGGAAAAACCCAGGAGGAGCATCCTGAGTTTATTCGGAACCTCTTTTGGTCAGCATTTGATGAATGACATTTGCTGTCTCCTCAACTGCTTTATTCGATACATCAACAACTTGACAGTTAATTCGGTCAACCACTTTTTCAAAATATTCTAGTTCCTCTTTAATCCGCTCGATATTCGCATAAATGGCACGGTCATTTAAACCGAGTGATTTTAAACGTTCTTTACGGATATGATTTAGTTTGTCTGGACTAATTTTCAGGCCGATGCATTTTTTTGGATCAACTGAGAATAACTCCTCTGGCGGATCAACTTCAGGAACAATCGGAACGTTTGCTACCTTCAAGCGTTTATGTGCTAAGTATTGAGAAAGTGGTGTCTTAGACGTACGTGATACACCAATCAGCACAATATCAGCCTTTAGAATACCTCTTGGGTCCCGGCCATCATCATATTTCACAGCGAACTCAATGGCTTCTACCTTTTTAAAATAGTCCTCATCTAATTGACGTACACGACCTGGCTCATGTTTCGCTTCATTTCCATATGCCGTCTCCATTTTATCAATAAGTGGACCGATAATGTCATAGTACACGACGCCATTGGCTTCTGCTTCTTCTATTAAGAATTGGCGCATTTCTGGCACAACAAGAGTAAAGCAGACGATCCCATTATCTGCTTTCGCCAGTGAAATGACTTCTTTAATCGTACCAACATCCTCTACATATGGGATTCTTCTAATATTTGAATGGTCGGATGAGCCGCCATCAAATTGGCTAAGTGCCGCTTTGACCACGAGCTCTGCCGTTTCTCCTACTGAATCTGATACAACAAAAATTACGCGATTACTCATAACATCCCCTCGCAGTCTTCTGTAATTAGATAATTTCGTTCTCTGATAAGCTAACAAGTATTTTCGTCATGTTTGTTTTCGTAATTCTGCCGACCACTTCAAAGCCTTTATCCGTATCTTTTATAACAGGAAGTGCATCTATTTGCTTTTCAATCAAGTGCTTGGCCACATCCATAATAAAATCTTCTTTGCGGCAAACGGTAATGTTCGGCATTCTTGTCATAATAATATGGACAGGTATAGATGGAAGCTCTTGTTTCCCAATACTTGCTCGAAGGAGGTCTTTTCTTGATAACACGCCTGTTAAAATAGAGTGATCGTCCACAACGAATAATGTGCCCACATCCTCTAAAAACATCGTACAAATCGCATCATAAACCGAAACATTCTCGTGTATCACGACCGGAATGGACTGAAAATCTTTCACTTGAAGTTTTTTCAGCTTATCTGCCAGAAGCTGCGTGCCTGTTTTGCCTGTAAAAAAGTAGCCGACCCTTGGTCTTGCTTCTAAAAAGCCAGACATCGTTAAAATGGCTAAATCCGGTCTGAGGGTAGCCCTTGTTAAGTTCAGCCGATCGGCGATATGCTCTCCAGTGATCGGACCATTCTCTTTGACAATCTGTAAAATCTGCTCTTGCCGTTTATTTAACTCGATTGTACTCACCACCTTTAAATAGAGAGAGCGAATCCTTACTTTATGTATATCAATTTCATAACTCATCATATTATAGCGCATCTTCGTCCGAATGAAACAAAAATCCACTCAAAAACCGTGAATTAAATGAGTAAAAAACGATTGCCCTTCGAAAAAGGCAACCGTTCTTAGGTATTTATTTTACAATTAAATTGTTCATATTCGCAAATGATTGAATGACTTTTGCAAGTTTGACCATTTGTGCCAAACGATTTTGTTTCAGTTTTTCATCATCGGCATGAACCATGGTATGGTCGAAATAATGAACAATTGGTGCCTTTAACGTATCTAACGCTTCAAGTGCTGAATGGTACTGTCCACTTGCCATATGCTCGTTGACGGCTTTTTCCGCTTGCTGATACGCTTCAAATAGCTTTTGTTCGTGTTCATTTTCAAACAGTTCAGGCTGAATCTGTGCGTCTTCCCCTTTTTTACTGATTGAAATGACGCGGCCTAGTGCCTCAGCCGTTTCTTTGAAACTTTCCTGTTTCACGCTCTCCTCAAGAACAGCTGCTTTTTTCACAACTGCATATGGTTCAATATTTTCAACATCAAGGACTGCTTCCACCACGTCATGACGGATATGTTCTGCTTGGAGAACATATTTCAAACGGTGTGTTAAAAATTCAATGAGAGCCGCTTCATGTTTTGTCTCTACTTGAGCTAGTGCTAAAAGCTCTTTAAATGAAAGATTCCATTGGCGGTCTAGCAGGATTTGAACGATACCGCTCGCTTGTCTTCTTAATCCATAAGGATCTTGAGAGCCTGTTGGAATGACATCAATTGAGAAGAATGAACAAATAGAATCTAGCTTATCCGCCACTGCAACAATCGCCCCAATAAGTGTTGACGGCGCATCGTCACCGGCAAAGCGCGGCATGTAGTGCTCGTTGATACTCTTTGCCACTTCTTCATGCTCGCCAAGTGCTCTAGCATATTTTTCACCCATGATTCCTTGCAGTTCTGGGAATTCATAGACCATCTGAGTCACAAGGTCAAATTTAGAAATACTGGCTGCTCTTGCAGCGCGTTTAGACGTTTCTTCATCTGCTCCCACATGACTAGCAAGGCGGACGGCAATGTCTGTTACTCTTTTCAGCTTGTCGCCAATCGTGCCAAGTTTCTCATGGAATACGACTTTATCAAGCTTTTGAATGTTGTCTTCAATGACGAGTTTTTCGTCTTCTTTATAGAAAAATGCCGCATCTGATAAACGTGCACGAAGAACCTTTTCGTTCCCTCTTGCCACATTTTCAAGTGCCTCACTGTTTCCATTTCTGACCGTAATAAAGTGCGGCAGTAATTCCCCTTGTTCATTTTTCACTGGGAAATAACGCTGATGCTCTTTCATTGTCGTGACAAGCACTTCTTCTGGCAGCGCAAGAAATTCTTCTTCAAAAGAACCAAATAGAACGGTTGGATATTCAACGAGATCGTTCACTTCTTCTAGAAGCTCAGGATCAACTGGAATGACCCAGCCTTTTTCGGAAGAAAGCGCATGTAATTGCTCAGTAATTAATTGTTTTCTTTTATCTGAATCTACAATGACAAATTGATCTCTTAATGTTTGCTCATAAGAAGCTGGTGTGTCAATGCTGGCTGTCGTCCCTAGGAAACGATGTCCTCTAGTCTCCCGTCCGCTTTTCACTCCTGCAATTTCGACAGGAATGATCTCTTGACCAAATAAACAAACAATCCATTTAATTGGACGGATATAGCGTAAATCCTCGCTTCCCCATCTCATGTTCTTTGGAAAACTCAATGAAGCGGCAATGTCACCCAATGCTGGAAGAAGGTCTTTGACTTGCTTTCCTTCTTGAAACTTTTGGACATGGACATAATCCACACCTTTAATGTCTTTGAAATAAAGATCATCTGTTGAAGCGCCTTGTCCGCGGGCAAAACCTTCGGCAGCTTTTGTCCAATTGCCTTCAGCATCTTGAGCAATCTTTTTAGCCGGTCCTTTTGCTTCTTCTTTGATGTCCTCTTGTTTTTCTGCAACACCTTTGACGAGTACAGCTAGACGTCTTGGTGAATTAAATAAAGCAACGTCTTCGAATGAAATATTTTGCGCTACGAACCAAGCTTTTACTTTGTCACCTAGCTGCTTTGTGCTTTCTGGCATGAAACGAGCCGGCATCTCTTCTAAGCCGATTTCAAGTAATACATCTTGTTTATTCATGAGAAGCCGCCTCCTCTTTTAGCATAGGGAATCCTAGTTTTTCTCGTTCTTCGTAATATGTTTTGGCTACTTTTCTCGCTAACTGACGTACTCTTCCGATATAGCCTGTTCGCTCAGTCACAGAAATCGCGCCTTTGGCATCAAGCAGGTTAAAGGTGTGAGAACATTTGAGTACATAATCATATGCCGGGTGAACAAGCCCTTTGTCCATTTGGCTATGTGCTTCTTTTTCATATGTTGTAAATAAATCGAACAGCATATCCGTATTAGATGTTTCAAACGTATACACAGAATGCTCGTATTCAGCCATTAAGAATAAATCTCTTACAGTAAAGCCATCTGTCCATTCAAGGTCAAACACATTTTCTTTGTCCTGAATGTAAGAAGCAAGGCGCTCAATTCCGTATGTGATTTCAACAGAAACTGGCTTACATTCTAGACCGCCAACTTGCTGGAAATACGTAAATTGCGTAATTTCCATTCCATCAAGCCAAACTTCCCAGCCAAGTCCTGCACAGCCAAGAGATGGGTTTTCCCAGTTGTCTTCAACAAAACGGATATCATGTTTCAGCGGGTCAATGCCAAGCGCCTTCAATGATTCTAGATACAGTTCTTGAATATTGTCAGGTGATGGCTTAATGATCACTTGAAATTGATGATGCTGATACAATCTGTTTGGGTTTTCTCCATATCTGCCATCAGCCGGGCGTCTTGAAGGTTCTACATAGGCTACCTTCCATGGCTCTGGCCCAATGCTTCTGAGGAACGTGTATGGACTCATCGTTCCAGCACCTTTTTCTGTGTCATATGCCTGCATTAATACGCAGCCTTCATTTGACCAATGCTTTTGCAGTGTCAAAATCATGTCTTGAATATTCAATGATCGCACCTCCATCTTTTTTACACCATCCGCTATGTATGGCGGTGGGGCCTAGAACCTCTTTGCAAAACACAAAAACTCCCGTCTCTATGCTCGCAAGGTTCCTTGCAAACATAGGGACGAGAGTTTTTCCCGCGGTTCCACCCTATTTGCTGGTGTCGTAGCACCCAGCCGCTTTGTTTTACGTTGCTCAAGAATGCCTTTCGTTACGTGTCCATCCTTAGCTCACACCGTCCTAAGGTCGCTTTTATGGCTGATACGTAAGTACTTCTTTCTGTCAATGCAACATATTTGATCTTAGATGATCTTACAAAAAGTCATGGAAGATGTCAACTTTTGTTTTCACCGTCCATTAGCTTTTTCATGGATTCCATTTGATTCATGAATTTTTTTGATTTTAAATAAAGACCTGAATACTCTTCATAATAATGATCGAGCACTTGACGAATTTCTTGTTTCGTTTGTGGTTTCACGTCAACCTGACCAAGCCTTGATAAATCAAAATAATGAAACAAACGGAGCAGTCTTGCTGCTGCTGGGGATAAGGGCAGTTTATATGGATCTTTAGAAAAGCATTGCCTACAGATGAATCCGTTATCTCTAATTGAGAAATGGAACTGCCCTTCTTTTTGACCGCAGTGTACACATTTGTCCAGTTCAGGCTTCAACCCCATCACTGACAGCATTTTAACCTCTACGATAAATAAAATAATATCAGCATCTGTGCCTTCATTGAGATGGCGTAAAGATTGAAGAAGAAGTTCAAACAAGTAAGGGTTTGGCTTCTTTTCTTCTGTTCCTTTATCAAGTAATTCTGTCATATATGCGGCATATGCGGTCAGAAATAAATCTTCCCGAATGGTCCGCATGCTTTCCATCATTTCACCTTGCTGGAGCGTTCCAAGTCCTGTTGATGATTGGATCAGGAAGGTTCCGTATAAAAACGGCTGGCTTATGGCTGACAGGCGGCTGTTCGATTTCTTAGCGCCTCTTGCCATCACACCAATTTTCCCATGTTCTCTAGTGAGCAGCGTGACAATTTTGTTTGTTTCGCCATAATCTGTTGTTCTAAGGACGATTCCTTCACTTTTAATGAGCATTTGTCTACACTCCGAGCATTGGAGGGGGTCAAGAATTATAAGATTGGAAAATCAAGTCGTGCTATTTCTTCTTCAAGTACATCGGGTCTTTCCAGGTTCTCCTTTTCTAACTCTTTGAAAAGCAGATACGTGTCAACGCTTCCTGTTTGTGAAAATACGTTCCATGTAAAATTCAACATAAAAACCCCACCTTTCTTTATTAGAAGCAGCAACGCTACATCCAACATATTAATTTTATCTTGACCAGGCTACCTCCATTTCATGATAAACAATTTTTACTAATCGAACCGCACCATTGTCAGATCTACTAACAACTGTATCGGTTTTTAATATTCGTCTTCTCTAAATCCGAAATCACGAAGATGTGTGGATTTATTACGCCAGTCCTTCTGCACTTTTACCCAAAGCTCTAAATACACCTTTGAGCCTAAAAGTGCTTCAATGTCTCTGCGCGCTTTTTGTCCCACTTCTTTTAATAAGCTGCCGCGCTTACCAATCACAATCCCTTTTTGTGAATCACGTTCTACGACGATGGTCGCTGCAACATGAATCTTGCCGTTTTCATCTGGCTTGATCGATTCAATTGCAACCGCAATACTGTGAGGGATCTCTTCTCTCGTTAAATGCAGCACTTTTTCACGAATTAATTCAGAAATAATAAATCGCTCTGGGTGATCTGTTACTTGATCTGCCGGATAAAATTGAGGGCCTTCTGGAAGATAACCTTCAATTTGCTGAAGAAGCGTATCAATGTTGTTGCCTTCAAGTGCTGAAATTGGCACAATTTCCTTAAATGGGTAACGTGTGCGGTATTCATCAATTAAAAGGAACAGTTCATCCGGATGAATTTGGTCAATTTTATTGACGACAAGGAACACCGGTGTCGATGTTTGCTTTAGTCGTTCAATGATGAATTCATCACCTTTGCCATAGCCTTCCTGTGCGTTGATCATAAACAAGATCAGGTCGACTTCCTTGAGTGTATTTTGAGCCACCCTCATCATAAAATCGCCAAGTTTGTGCTTAGGTTTATGAATTCCTGGTGTATCGATAAAAATCGTTTGTGACGTGTTCGTTGTCAGAACACCTTGCACTTTGTTTCGAGTCGTTTGGGGCTTATCACTCATAATCGCAATCTTTTGTCCAATCACACGATTAAGAAAGGTCGATTTCCCTACATTTGGTCTTCCAATAATTGATACAAATCCTGATTTGAAGCTTTCGTTAGTCATTTAAATCCTCCGGTGAAAATGCGCCTGGCAATAGTTCGTTTACTGTCGTTTCGTATATATGTCCTTTTAAGTTCGTTAGAATCACTGGCATATCAGGTGCACATAGCTCTGAAATGACCTGTCTGCATGCACCGCATGGTGAAACAGGCCGATCTGTATCAGCCACTACTGCAAGCATTTGAAAAGATGTGATGCCCTCTGAGTAAGCTTTAAAAAGTGCTGTTCTTTCCGCACAATTACACATACCATATGCTGCATTTTCAATATTGCAGCCGCCATACACTTTTCCGTCATGCGATAATAATGCTGCACCGACTTTGAATTTAGAATAGGGTACATATGCAAAATCTCTTGCTTTGACTGCTTCTGAAATCAACTCTTGTTTGTTCATTCTAGTTCCCACTTTCAGAAGAAATGGTACCACTGTCACATTTATATTTTACATAATTCACGTGACATTTTCACGCCCATTTCTAAAAATGTTAATAAATAGTAATATTGTTCTATTGCATGATCTTCGGTAAGAAGATGATCAACCCAATCATAACCGAAATGGCGGCGTAAACGCAAACAGCGCCTGCTGCGGCGTCCTTCGCTCTCTCAGCAAGAGGATGCTTCTCTTCTGTGAAAAGATCTACTGTATGTTCAATCGCTGTATTCACAAGTTCTAACGCAAACATCCCGCCGCATAAAAGCAGAATGATCATCCATTCAACCGGATGAATGTGAAACCAAAAGCCGCAAATCACCACGATGATGGCTGCGACTGTGTGGAATCGAAAATTCCGTTCATTCAAGAAAGTTCGCCATATTCCTCTAAATGCATAATAAAAACTCCGAAAAAAACGGACAAGCGGCGTTCGCTTCTTACGATGATCTCGAAAGGCCATAATCATCCAAAATTTTTGTCTGTTTGGCGAACATTTCTTTTTCATCTTCTTCTGTCATATGATCATAACCAAGCAAATGAAGAAAACCATGAATCGTTAAAAATCCTAGCTCTCTCATAAAGGAATGTCCATATTCCTCTGCTTGCTCTTTCGTTCGATCAACACTAATGATAATGTCACCTAGTACCGGCGGAATGTCATCAGCTCCAATGATTTCAATTTCCCCTTCGCCTTCTTCCTCAAGGGCAAACGAAATTACATCTGTTGGTGCATCTTTTCCTCGGTATTCTTTATTAATTTGATGAATTTCTTCATTTGAAACGATCGATACTGATACTTCCGCTTGATCTTTTACCTCAAGGGCATCCGCAGCAAATTGAAGAAGCTTTTCCACTTCTTCAAGCTGCTCTTTCGATACTTGTCCTGTTTCATCTATTAAATCGATTAACAATGTCATTTACTTCACCTTCTGCTTCGGGGCATCTGGATATTCAATCCGAGAATGGAAAATCCCCTTTAATGTTGTACAAATTGTTTGGCTAATAATATTTAATTCTTTAAATGTCAGATCACATTCACTAAATTGCCCATCCTGCATCTTATCTGAAATAATGCCTTTGACAAGCTTTTCAATCCGCTCAGGGTTTGGATTATGCATCGAACGAACCGCCGCTTCCACGCTGTCAGCTACAGAAATAATGGCCGCTTCTTTCGATTGCGGTTTTGGACCAGGATAACGAAATTCTTCTTCTGTCACCTGATCATCCCGTTCTTTTGCCTTATAGTAAAAGAACTTCAGCAGGGACTTTCCGTGATGCTGTTCTGCAATGTCCACAAGTTCCTCTGGAAACTTCTTTTCTCTCAGCATTTCAGCACCATCTGTCGTATGGGCAATAATAATATTCTTGCTCAGCTGAGGAGAAAGCTTGTCGTGTGGATTATCAATGTTCATTTGGTTTTCGATAAAGTATTGTGGTCTTTTCGTTTTTCCAATGTCATGATAATAAGCCCCGACCCTTGCCAACAATCCATTTGCACCGACTGCTTCACATGCAGCATCCGCTAAATTCGCCACCATGACACTATGATGATAAGTACCTGGTGTCTCTGTTAAGATCTTTTTCAGCAGCGGATGATTCGGGTTCGATAATTCAATAAGCTTCATGGTCGAAAGAATGCCAAACATGCTCTCAAAGACTGGCATTAACCCAATAACCAAAATAGCCGATGCAAACCCTGACACAATCGCCATGATGAGGTTTACACCTATTTCAAGCCCTGATGGAGAAGAATTTTGAATCAGCGTAATGGACAGCACAACAAGTACATTCACCAAAGCTACCCAAAGCCCCGCCTGCAAAATTTTCGATCTCGCATTATGTTTTCTCAAAAATAAAATTCCCGCCATCCCGCTTATTAGATAATAAGCACAGATGACATAGTTAAAGACGCCTGTTACTCCTTGATTAAACATCATACTGCCGCAAAGGGCAAATACAAGGCCGGAGAAGATTGCCAGCCGCTCATTGATCAGCAGCTTAATCAGCATCGTGCCAAGTGCCACAGGCACGACATAGCCTATGGTCGTATACTTCGTTTCCTGGAAGAGACTGAATACTTCCATGATGATTAAAATAATGGTGAAAATGAGCGAGTACAGCAGTAACGATTTATTCTTATGGACGAGCGACTTTTTCCTCGATTCAAGTGAGTGGACAATCGCCGCTAAGAAAAGACCGATTAAGATGATAAGACCGCTTACAGGCTTAAACAAATTGGAACTGTTTAAAAGACCGGTCAGTTCTAATTTACGATACACTTCACGGTCAATGAGCTCGCCTTCTTCCACTAAAATTTGCCCTTGCTTGATTTGAACTGGCTGAATATTATCAGCTGCTTCTTGTCTTTTCTTCTCTGTTGCCACCGGGTCAAATACATAGTTTGGAATAATCGCAAATTCACCAATTTCTTTCGCTGCATTTAAATATTTTGACGGAATCGAATTGTTTTCAAGCTCTGCTTTCACTTGTTTCTTTTCATCTTGCAGCTTAGAAGCTGTGATTTCTTTCCCCATGAGCGAATTGACCACTGTGATGATGGAGTCCTTTGTAAAAGAAAGGTTTTCGTCACTTGCTTGGAGCAGTGCTTTAATCGATTGATCCGAAACAGCTTCCTGCATATCGGTTGTGAGTTTCTCTTTTACACGCTTCACCATCTCTTGATCTGTTGGCGGGTTCTCTTTGTCATCAGCTGCTGCTTTCTTCTCTTCTTTAATGGCTTCAAAGAGGGATGAAATGAGGTCAACACGATTATCAGAATACGCTTTTTTGAGTGTATATTGGTCTTCTACTTGATCCGTTGCTTCTTGTTTCTTTTCTTCTGTTGCTTCTTGGTCATCAACGGTAGACGGAGAATAGATGGTCTGTTCGCTCACTGAAAACAAATCTAGGTCGAGCGATTCAGGCTTTACATGGAAGAAGAGCACCACAAACAGGATGGCCGCTAAACCAGCGTATAGCAGTACGTTTAAATAGCGTGAGCGCTCCATTTTCTGAGGTTCTTTTTTAGACAGCAGCCTTTTGCGCTTACTGCCTTTCTGATTCTTTCTCAAGGAAAGTACCTCCTTTTTTACTTTAAACCACGATCGAAACAAAATGACCCGATTAAGGCGATCGGGTCACTCAGTTCATTTTTGCTTTTCGTATGCTCCAATGATCTTCGCCACAAGCGGGTGTCTGACCACATCTGTCTGGTCTAATTCAATGAATGAGATACCCTTGATCTCTGCAAGCATGTCCTTTGCAGCCGCAAGACCTGACTGCATACCTTTAGGCAGATCAATTTGTGTAATATCTCCTGTAATGACCATTTTAGAACCAAAGCCTAGTCTCGTCAAAAACATTTTCATTTGAGCTGGCGTTGTATTCTGCGCTTCATCTAAAATCACAAATGCATCATCAAGCGTCCGCCCTCTCATATAGGCAAGAGGGGCAATTTCAATCACTCCGCGCTCAATTAAACGTTCCGTATGATCACTGCCAAGCACATCGTGCAGAGCATCATATAGCGGTCTTAAATAAGGATCGACTTTTTCCTTTAAATCTCCTGGCAAAAAGCCAAGACTTTCTCCTGCTTCAACAGCTGGCCTTGTCAGGATAATCCGTTTGACATGTCCATTTTTGAGGGCATGTACTGCGTTGACCACTGCCAAATACGTTTTACCTGTACCAGCAGGTCCAATCCCAAAGACCAGATCATCTTTTTTCATTGCCGCAGCATATTCACGCTGGCCGATCGTTTTGACTCTGATCGACTTTCCTTTGGCATTTTTCGTAATTTCATCTTCATACATATTTTCAAAATAATTGAGCTTGTCTTTTTGCGCCATTTTAATGGCATAGACGACATCCCGTTCAGAAATCTCAATTCCTTTACGAATGAGATGTAAGAGAGATGTAATCAAACGGCTCACAGTATCTCTTGATGCTTCCTGACCAGAAACATACACTTTCTCTCCACGTGTAATAATGGAGACATTCAGCTCGTTTTCCATCAGTTTCAGATAAGCATCTTGATTGCCAAATAAAGCAATGGCTTCGTTTGGGCTATCCAATTTTTGTTGAATCTCAAGTAAATGTTCTGTCATTCTCTAGTCTCCCTGAACAATAGGTGTTGGTTGAACAATATCTTCTATTACTTGGTAAAGGATGATTAACTTAACTTTACCATTCCCTGTTGTCTCGTGCAAAACTTTTTCACTTTTCACCTCACCTGTTTGACCTAGCTTTTCTTCTAATTCTTTTTTACCCATTTTAATCCCTGCTTGAACCGCTTCTTTATTTGTGTATTCTCGATTTATTTTTTCACTTTCTCGTGTGATTTCCTTTTCATAGGAGAACGGCAGCTGCATATTCAAGAAATGAAGCGGGTGAACTTCTGTTTCTGTTTTCGGCTGCTGAAAATCATCTTTTTTAAAGGAAAATCCCCAAAATGGGATGGAGCCTCCAAACAAGGAGAGCTTGTGCTTTGTCTTCATTTTACCCGTAAAGACATCAAAAGATGTTCGGAGAGGGACAGAAACTTCAGATCGGTACCATGTTTCACCATATATTTTTGCTTTGGCTCCGACCGTTTTTTTCTGATCTTCACTCCCAATTAAACCTGAGACGAGCATCTGCCCTTTTTTCACATGTTCATCGACCTGGGCAAGCGGTTCCCCCTTTTCTACATACATTCTCGTGATGACCGCCTTTTTCTTGGCAACGATGTGCTGAGGACTCGTATATTTCTCCTTTTCAGGTTCATTTTTTTCGACCACTTTCATTTGAAACGTCGTTCCGTTCAGTTCAACTCCGACCCATGTAATGCTCTGAATATTGGTCGTCAATGATTTTTGTATTTTTTCAGGGGTCCCCATGAGAAACTGAAAACGCCCTTTTTGTACCCCTATTTCGTCCAGATGCTTTCTCATTTGGTGTTCTGTTTCTGGATTCGCACCTTTAATCTCAATTTTCCACACCATATTTGAAAGAGCCAATATCGTCACTAGGAAAAAAGCCATCCCGAGGGTGAATCCAATATTTCTTCTCGACCATAGAAGAAGAAACGGGAACCCTTTCTTTTGATGAAACGAACATTTCACCTCATGATGTCTGCGCACTTTTCTAAAGGCATGTACATCTGAGAGGCGAATAAATAAGCGCACGCTGTCTTGACGGCGGCTCACTTGAAAAATTGTGATCCCCTGTCTCGTGCACTCATTGATCAGCCGCTCAATACCGCTTCCTCTTATCTCCACTTCCACTCTGCCAATAAAATAGGCAAACCATTTGTTCTTCACGTTTCTCCCCTCCGTCAGTTAAGAATCAATATAACGGACCTCATCGATTTTCCCCTCTAATAAGATCTCTTCTGGCAAAATCGTTTTAATCACAAAGTCTTTTCCTGAAATAATGCACTGTCCTTGCTTGAGCATCAGCCTTACCTCTTGATCACTGAAAAGTAAAAGCCCTTTATGGTTCTCTATGTAAATATGGAGTCTGCCAACCATCGTAATACGGGGAAGATCCATCATCACGTCCGGAGGGATTTCAAGTGTTCTTGTCAGCCATGCTTTAAGTCGATTTTTTCTTTTTCCCATTCAATAAGAACCCCTTCCCACCTCATGTGTATGAGATCAAACTGAAAGATGGTGAGACTGATGAGAAAGCCTCTATATCATCCTATTCCTTAGCGGTTCATATCATGCTAATGAATCCCGTAAAACAGCCGTTTCATCATTTTGACTAAGAAAAATCTCCATTACGCAACAAAAAAGCCCCCTTAAGAATAAGGGGACTTTCTTCTTTATCTTTTATATGGTCGTTTCATCGTTCGATGCGGCTTTTTCGCACGAGGCTCTCCAAATACTTCACCAAGGATCATCCCTTGAACGACCGTATCTTGGTTGAGCTTCTCAATGATTTTCGGCTTCATTTCAGCAGATGCTGCCTTTGGCCTAGTAAGCTGTCTTTCAAGCGATTGAAACTCTTTATTCAGCTCGCTTTTTCTTTCTTCCATTTCGGCAAGTGTAGCGGTATAACGATCCTGTAAGGACTGTGAACCTTGTTTCTTCATCCCGCCATGATCATGTACATCGCCAAAATCGTCCAACTGGTCTGTTTTGACCGGGGCTGGTCGTGTTTGTTCTGCCTTCTTTTGAGGAGCCGGCTTTTGCTGCCGGTTATTTTGTTCCTTCTCCTCTTGTTTGCCGATTTTCCCAAAGACCGCAGAGATAATACCGATGATAATCGCTATTAGTAACGGATTTTCAAATAGAATGTCCAATGGGCTCCCTCCTTAAAGCGTGAGAGGATGCTTATTTGTTTTCATTATCAGATGGACCTTTTGTCATTTTGCCAAATGAATCTCTCATATCCGTATCAGCATCGATATTCTTAATGTTCATGTAGTCCATAACTCCAATATTACCTTCACGTAGTGCTTCGGCCATTGCAAGTGGTACTTCAGCCTCTGCTTCTACTACTTTCGCGCGCATTTCTTCAACTCTCGCACGCATTTCTTGTTCTTGTGCAACAGCCATCGCGCGGCGTTCTTCTGCTTTCGCCTGTGCAATGTTTTTGTCGGCTTCTGCTTGGTCTGTCTGCAGGATCGCCCCGATATTCTTACCGATATCAACATCTGCGATATCAATCGAGAGAATTTCAAATGCTGTACCTGAATCTAATCCTTTACCAAGAACCGTTTGAGAAATCATATCAGGATTTTCAAGAACCTTTTTATGATTATCTGATGAACCGATTGTTGAAACAATCCCTTCACCTACACGAGCAATGATCGTTTCTTCCCCTGCACCACCGACAAGTCTGTCAATGTTTGCACGAACTGTAATACGTGCTTTTGCTTTTACTTCAATCCCGTCCATCGCAACACCTGAGATAAATGGTGTTTCAATGACTTTAGGGTTTACACTCATTTGGACAGCTTCAAGTACGTCACGGCCTGCTAGGTCGATTGCCGCACAGCGAGCAAAGTTCAATTCGATATTCGCACGCTGAGCTGCGATCAGTGCGTTGACAACTCGGTCTACGTTACCACCTGCAAGATAGTGGCTTTCTAATTGGTTAATCGTCGCATCAAGACCTGCTTTATGCGCTTTGATGAGCGGGTTGACCACTCGGTTTGGAATCACTCGGCGAAGTCTCATTCCTACAAGTGTAAAAATGCTCACTCTTACGCCAGCCGCTAAGGCAGAAATCCACAGCATCACCGGTACAAAGGTGAAGAAGATCGATAGAACGATCAAACCTGCTGCGATAATCACAAATAATAGTAAAGTAGATGGATCCATTTTATTCCTCCTATAAAATCAGTATATCTATACTTTCCTCACGACAATGCGTGAGCCTTCCGCTTTCACAATTTTTACTTGTTCATCCTTATCGATAAAAGCACCTTCTGACACAACATCAATGCGCTCGTCTCCGAATACAATCGTACCAGATGGACGAAGTGCTGTTGCTGTCACTGCGATTTGTCCTATAAGATCATCTCTTGTTTCATTTGAGACATAACCACTTTCTTTATTGGTTGAATCGGTTAAAATGAACTTTTTAAAAAATTTCATACGTTTCCCCAACACCTTTGTCAATAAAATAACTGCTATGATTGAAACAGCAGTGGCAATCAAGATGGAAATCGCCATTTCTGTAAAGCTTCCAGCTGCTAAAAATAAGCTGACAACGACACAGATTAGTCCAATGACACCCACGATTCCCCCTGGCAAAAATAATTCCAGAATGATCAACACAACCCCTGCCAAAAACAGGAACAATGTCTCATATCCTGCAAAACCTGCCACGAGATGACCATAAAAGAATAGAAGAAGCGCTGTGACTCCCATGGTACCTGGGACCCCAAAGCCGGGAGAATATAATTCAACAATTAACCCTAAGCTCGCGATGGATAAAAGGATAGGAATGACGATCGGATGCGTGAGAAAACGCGCAACCTTTTCAGCAAAGCTCACTTCATCGTATTGAACAGAAGCATCTGCTAAGTTCAGCTTCTGAAGCAAGTCATCCATATTTTTCGCTTCTCCTTCTGCATAACCGAACTGAAGCGCCCGATCTGTGTTAAAGGTCAGCAATTCTCCTTTTGGTGCACCAGCTTCTTTTGCGTCTATATCTACATCTGCCATCGCAAGAGCATATTTTGGATCACGCCCCTGCTTTTCAGCAGCGTCACTCATTTCAGCAAGCCATAGAGATTCAGATTTTTGATCGGCAGCGTTGCCTTCACCGTCAATGATCGCAGCAGCCCCCATCTTTCCGTTTGGGGTCATATAAATTTGATCGGCATTTAGGGCAATGAATGCCCCGGCTGAAAGCGCTCTATGATTCACAAACGCTGTCACTGGGATGTCGGATGCACGAATGGTATCGGCTATTTCAAGCGCCGCATCGACTGCACCACCTGGTGTATTGATGTCGAGAATGATGTGCTTCGCCCGTTCCGACTTTGCCTGCTCAAATGATCGTTCAATGAATTTAGAAAGTCCTTTTTCTACTGTATCTTCAATTGGGATAACATGAACTTTCTGATCTGCTGATTTCGCGGTCAATTGAACCCCTAATAACAAGCATATTATAAAACAACTGAAGAGAGCAATAGAAATTTTCATTTTTTTCATCTATTTGGTGATCCCCCCTCTCTTTCTTTCATTTTACCGTTCCTTTACATACGTTACAAATGTATCATAGGTTTCATTTTTATATGACAGGTTTATGGAGGCATAAAAAAAGTACCCTTCTAACATGAGAAGGATACTTTTTTATTGAGACAGTTGCTCGCTGACAAGTCTGTTAATCACAGCACCATCAGCTTTACCTTTTACTTTTGGCATAATAGCGCTCATCACTTTACCCATATCAGCTTTCGATGAAGCACCGGTTTCGGCGATTGTTTCTTTCACAACCGCCTGCAGTTCTTCTTCAGAAAGCTGTTCAGGTAAATAAACGTCTAAAATGTCAATCTCTTTTTGAACTTTATCTACTAAATCTAAGCGATTAGCTTTCGAAAATTCATGGAGGGAGTCTTTACGTTGCTTAATCTCGCGGGAAAGGACGGTTAGTTCCTCATCTCCGGTCAAACTGTCTTTCTTAAGCTTTATTGCTTCATTTTGCAGTGAAGCCTTTACCATACGAATGACAATAAGCTTGTCTTTCTCTCGGTTTTTCATAAAAAGCTTCATATCAGAATTTAATTGCTCAAGAAGACTCATAAAATCCACCCTCTTTAGAATTTACGTTTTCTAGCAGCTTCAGACTTTTTCTTACGCTTTACGCTAGGCTTTTCATAAAATTCACGCTTTCTTGCTTCTTGCAATGTTCCAGTTTTGGATACACTGCGTTTAAAGCGACGAAGAGCATCTTCAAGCGATTCGTTTTTTCTAACGACCGTTTTTGACATTCTCTTTCCCTCCCTCCGAATACACCAATCGACTGCATTAAAAAAAGATATACATGCAAAACATGTACCTAGACATTATAATATAAGCCTAGGTTGAGGTCAACTAAGTGATTTGGAAATATATTTTCGTCATGAGCAGGTAGACAAGTCCATATATTCATTGGTAAGAGGAGGACTTTTCTATGATGGCGATCATTTATTTTTGTGCACTTATTTTCATTTTTTTATGGGCAATGGGTTTGCTTAGGAAAGGATTAATGGCGCTCACGTCGTCTCGTATTGAGAAATCTCTTCTTCTCTTTACAGATCATCCAGTCAAAGCATTCTTGGTCAGTATTGTGTTTACAGGGGTTCTTCAAAGCAGTTCGGCGTTTATGGTCATCGTTATCGGCTTTGTGAGTACAGGTATTCTCACGTTTAAAAAATCCATACCCATGATTCTTGGAACGAATATCGGCTCAACATTTACGACAGAATTTATTGCCATTAAGATGGACGTGTTTATGTGGGTTCTGATTGCAGCTGGTCTTTTATGTATCATTTTGGGCAGGAAATCTTTTCGATATGCAGGAAAAAGTTTATTTGGGCTTGGCATGATCTTTTTTTGCATTCAAGGTTTTTCAAAAATTGCAGGTATGATGACCAGTCAGCCAGAGACTCTGCGTTTCCTTGAAATGATGCAGCACTCCGATTGGACAGCTCTTCTCTCTGGTACAGTGGTCACGGCGATTGTTCATTCAAGCTCTGTATGTATCGGTATTTTGATGGGATTTATGAATGAAGGGACTGTCGCTCTAAAAGAAGGCATCAGCTTTGTTTTAGGGTCCAATATCGGAACATGTATTACTGCCATGATGGCTGCTATCTCTGGCGGTTATGCAGCACGCCAAACCGCGTATGCACACGTCGTGTTTAATGTTCTAGGTGTTCTTTTATGTCTTCCTTTTCTCGCCTTTATCACAGAGTTTGTTGCGCTTCTCGCAAGCTCTCCTGCCCAGCAGATTGCGCACTTTAGTCTGCTGTTTAATGTTGCAAGTTCTCTCCTCTTTTTCCCGTTCATCCGCCCTTTTCACGCCTTGATTTTATTCCTTCTTCCGAATCGGTCAACATAAAAGAAACCGGCTTGCCTAATGGCTGCCGGTTTTTCATCTATTATGAAGTCATTCTCACTTGATCCGTCTGCACGTCATCACTTATACGGACGAATTGTCCTTCGTTATATGGATAACCTGCTTTCGTAATCTTCACTTTTACCAAACGGCCGATCATGTCTTCTGTTCCTTCAAATACGACCTTCATGTAGTTATCAGTATATCCTACATACAGATTGTGCGTTCCGTCTTGTTCTTTGAAGGATTCTTCTGGAATAATCTCTAAGACATCGCCTTCATATGCCGATGCATATTCTTTCGCAAGCTGATCAGAAAGAGCGATTAGACGGTGAACGCGTTCGTTTTTCACATTCTCATCTACTTGATCTTCCATTCTTGCAGCAGGCGTACCTGTCCGTTTGCTGTAAGGGAACACATGGAGCTCAGAGAATTGATGGTCTTTGACAAAATTGTATGTTTCCATAAATTCTTCTTCTGTTTCTCCAGGGAATCCAACGATCACATCTGAAGTGACAGCAAGACCTGGCAATGCTTTTTTGAGCTTCGTTAAACGCTCTGCAAAGAATTCCATTGTGTATTTACGGCGCATTCTTTTCAGTACAGTATTAGAGCCAGATTGAAGCGGAATGTGCAAGTGTCTCACAATTTTATCTGACTGATCGAGCACTTCAATCACTTCGTCTGTAATTTGACTTGCTTCAATGGATGAAATGCGGATTCGTTTTAATCCCGCCACACGTTCATCTAATTCTTTCAGAAGCTTAGCAAAGTTATAATCCTTTAAATCTTCACCGTATCCACCTGTATGAATACCTGTTAATACAATTTCTTTGTAGCCAGCATCGACAAGCTGCTGCGCTTGATTGATGACTTCTTCTGGATCGCGAGAACGCAGTAATCCGCGAGCCCAAGGGATAATGCAGAATGTACAGAAATTGTTACAGCCTTCTTGGATTTTTAATGAAGCACGTGTTCTGTCAGTAAACGCAGGAACATCTAGTTCTTCAAAGACCCGTGCTTTCATGATATTGCCAACTCCATTGATCGGCTGTCTTTCTCTTCTGTATTCTTCAATATAACCAAGCAGTTTATGTCTGTCTTGTGTGCCAACCACAATATCAACACCAGGAATCGCCATGATTTCTGCCGGAGACGTTTGTGCGTAACAGCCTGTTACACAAATGACACCATCCGGATTATGACGAATGGCTCTTCTAATGACTTGGCGGCTTTTTTTATCGCCTGTATTGGTGACGGTACATGTATTAATGACATATACGTCTGCTTTTGATTCATAATCTTTTCTTTCATAGCCAGCTTCTTTAAACAGTTGCCAGATGGCTTCTGTTTCGTAGTGATTGACCTTACAGCCAAGTGTATGGAACGCTACTGTTCCCATCATGATTCACCTCTTAATAACTCTGTTTGATAAGATATAGCAGAAAGCGCGTAAAGAGGAGCTGTTTCTGTTCTTAAAATGCGTGGTCCAAGCCCGCAAATGACTGCACCATGCGCTTCAAGTTCTTCAATCTCCTTTTCTGCTAAACCGCCTTCTGGACCAAAAACCACTAATAAGGTTTGTCCGCCCTTCATCTGTTGGAGCACCGTTTGAAACCGGCTTTGCTCGCCTTCTTTCGATGATTCTTCGTATGCAACGACACATTTATCGAATTCACCGGCCAGTTGAATCAGCTCTTTAAATGTTGATACTGGATGAACGCGCGGAATGATATTCCGGTAAGACTGCTCGGCAGCTTCTTTCGCAATTTTTTCCCAGCGATCTCGTTTTTTTAATGACTTTTTTTGGTCAAGTTTTGTAATCGAACGAGTCGCTTGAAACGGAATAAAAGCACTTGCGCCAAGCTCGGTGCCTTTTTGGATAATCCATTCAAGCTTATCCCCTTTTGGCAGACCGCTTGCAATCGTCACCTTGATCGGAAGTTCTCGATTCTGATTCGTCCAGCCTTCCAAGTGACAAATCACTTCTTCCTTTGTTATTGTATCAATTTTACTGAGCGCTTCAAAGCCGTCTGTCGTTAAGCAAAGGATGTCTTCTCCTGCTTTCATCCGCATGACGTTTGCAAGGTGATGAACATCTTCACCCTTTATGACGATGTTTCCCTTTTCCGTCACTTCTTCTTTTGTGAGGTCGATAAAATATCGTTGCATACGTGTCCTGACACCTACTCGCTTTATTTTTTCGCTATAATGCTGACCCAATCTTCCATTGACAGCACTTCAACAATCTCAAAACCGGCTTCTTCTAAAGCCGTTTTGACTTGTAATTTCTTTTGTCCGATAATGCCTGATGTAATAAAGTAACCGTCTTTCTTCAATAGATCATACGCTTGATCTGTAAAGCGCAAGATGACCTCTGCAAGGATGTTGGCCACAATCACATCGCGTTCACCTGAAATCCCATCAAGTAAATTGTTTTGTTTTACCGTTACTTGGTCGCTCACACCATTTAATTCGATGTTCTGCTTTGCACTTTCCACTGCAACGGTGTCGAGATCAAATGCATGAATGTCTTTTGCACCGAGCATTGCAGCGGCAACACTTAAAATGCCAGATCCTGTTCCAACGTCAATCACCGTGTCGTTTTCCTTCACATAGCGCTCAAGCGCCTGAATGCAAAGAACCGTTGTTGGATGTGTACCGGTTCCAAATGCCATTCCAGGGTCCATTTCGATGATCAATTCATCAGAATGAACGGGTGTGTACTCTTCCCATGTTGGGACGATGGTAAATTTCTCAGAGATTTTCACAGGATGATAGTATTTCTTCCATGCAGTCGCCCATTCTTCTTCGTTTACTTCACAAATTGACAGTGTATTTCGTCCAAGGTCAATATCGTATAGAAGAAGATTGTTGATGGCTTCTTTGATCTCATCTACCGTTTCCATCAAAAAGCTATTCATCGGAAGGTAGGCTTTGACGATAACCCCTTCCTCAGGATAATCATTCGGATCGAGCTGGTAGATCTCACCGTATACATTTTCACGTTCCTTGACTAAATCAAGCGGGTCCTCAATCACGACACCACTTGCACCTGCTTCATGCAAAATATTGGTGATCGGTTCCACCGCTTCATTTGTTGTATGGACGCTAATTTCTGACCACTTCAATACTACCAACTCCTTATCCGTCTTACTCGCCTTTAAATGCGCGTTTCACCTTATCGAAAAAGCTCATTTCTTGTTCGTCCGGTTTATTTCCGCTCACTTCAGCAAATTTTCTAATGATATCTTTTTGATTTTCAGTTAAATTCGTCGGTGTTACGACGCGTACAACGATATGCTGATCGCCTTGACCATAACCGCGTACATTTTTTACACCTTTTCCTTTGAGTCTAAACTTCGTACCCGTTTGTGTGCCCGCGGGAACTTTTAATTTGACTTTCCCATGTAATGTCGGCACTTCAATTTCATCACCTAGTGCAGCCTGCGCAAAGGTAAGCGGCATTTCGCAGTAGATGTCATCTCCATCTCGTTCGAAGAATTCATGCGCCCTCACATGGAAAACAACAAATAGATCGCCTGGAGGTCCTCCATTTACACCTGGTTCACCTTGACCAGATACTCTAAGCTGCTGACCATCGTCCACACCTGCTGGGATCGTCACATTGATTTTCTTGCGCTTACGCACTTTACCAGATCCACCACATGTTGAACACTTATGTTCAATTTGTTTACCAGTTCCGCTACAGTAGTTACATACTCTGCGGTTGACTACTTTACCAAATGGTGTGGATTGCTCGACATTTAGTTGACCTGATCCACCGCAATGTGAGCATGTCTTCGCCTGTGTTCCAGGTTTTGCACCTGATCCATGACACGTTTCACATGATTCCTCGCGGGGAATCTCGATCGTTGCTTCTTTCCCAAATGCCGCTTCTTCAAATGAAAGGGTCATTGTATATTGAAGGTCCGCTCCTTGACGCGGTGCATTTGGATCTCTTCTTCTGGCTCCGCCGCCAAAAATACTAGAGAAGATGTCATCAAAGCCGCCGAAGCCGCCAAAGTCTCCTCCACCGCCAAATCCGCCGCCACCAAATCCTTGGTTTGGATCGGTGTGACCGAACTGGTCATAATGTGAACGTTTTTGATCGTCAGAAAGGGTTTCATAGGCTTCTTTTACTTCTTTGAATTTATCATCTGAGCCAGCTTCTTTATTAATATCAGGGTGATACTTTTTTGAAAGCTTGCGGTATGCCTTTTTGATTTCGTCCTTTGAGGCGCTCTTACTCACGCCAAGCACTTCATAGTAATCACGCTTACTCATCTCTTCACACTCCCGATTTTCTCACATAAATACGATTGTATCATTTTAAATTGATCTTTTTCAATTCCTTTTCATCGTTGAAAAGAAAAAAGTCAAAGCCAAGAGATCCTGACTTTGACTTTCTGACGAGTACGTTTCAGCAGTCTTTTTCAAAAGTAAAGGTGATTATTTTTTCTCTTGATCGTCGTTTACTTCTTCGTATTCTGCATCCACTACATTGTCATCTGCTTTTTGAGCACCTTCAGCGCCTTCTTGCTGAGCTTGTGCTTGTTTTGCAGCTTCTTCATAGAGCTTTGTCGTTAATTCTTGAACGATTGTTTGTAGCTCATCTTTTTTCGCTTTGATGTCTTCAAGCTCGCCTTTTTCGATCGCAGCTTTTAGCGCATCTTTTGCATCATTCGCTTTTTTCACTTGCTCTTCATCGATTTTGCCTTCAAGATCTTTTAATGTTTTTTCTGTTGTAAACACTAATTGATCTGCTTCATTGCGCACTTCGATTTCTTCTTTTTTCTTTGCATCTGCTTCAGCATTTTCTTCTGCTTCTTTGACCATTTTTTCGATCTCATCATCAGAAAGACCTGAAGAAGATTTGATTGTGATGTTTTGCTCTTTGCCTGTACCCATATCTTTCGCACGTACGTTGACAATACCGTTTTTATCGATATCAAAAGATACTTCGATTTGTGGTACGCCGCGTGGTGCTGGCGGGATATCAGTCAATTGGAAACGACCTAATGTTTTGTTGTCTGCTGCCATTGGACGCTCACCTTGTAAGACGTGAATGTCTACAGCAGTTTGGTTGTCAGCAGCCGTTGAGAATACTTGAGATTTGCTTGTTGGAATTGTTGTATTACGTTCAATCAGCTTTGTGAATACGCCGCCCATTGTTTCAATTCCTAAAGAAAGTGGTGTGACGTCAAGAAGAACAACGTCTTTGACATCTCCTGTGATAACTCCACCTTGAATTGCCGCACCAAGTGCAACCACTTCATCAGGGTTTACGCCTTTATGAGGCTCTTTACCTGTTTCTTTTTTGATTGCTTCTTGTACTGCAGGAATACGAGTTGATCCACCAACAAGGATGACTTTATCAATCTCGCTAGCAGATAGACCAGCATCTTTCAGTGATTGACGTACAGGTGTCATTGTACGCTCTACAAGGTCTGCAGAAAGCTCTTCGAATTTAGCACGCGTTAGCGTTAATTCTAGGTGAAGAGGACCTGCATCTCCAGCTGTGATAAATGGCAGTGAGATTTGTGTAGAAGATACACCAGAAAGATCTTTTTTCGCTTTTTCAGCAGCATCTTTTAAACGCTGAAGCGCCATTTTATCTTTAGAAAGATCAATGCCGTTTTCTTTTTTGAACTCAGCCACTAGATGATCGATGATGACTTGGTCAAAATCGTCTCCACCTAGACGGTTGTCCCCAGCAGTTGAGCGTACTTCAAAGACGCCGTCTCCAAGCTCAAGGACTGATACGTCAAATGTACCGCCACCAAGGTCATATACAAGAATCGTTTGATCTTCATCTGTTTTATCTAAACCATAAGCAAGTGCAGCTGCTGTTGGTTCGTTGATGATACGTTCTACTTCAAGACCAGCAATTTTACCAGCATCTTTTGTTGCTTGGCGCTCTGCATCGTTGAAGTAAGCAGGAACTGTAATAACCGCTTTTGTTACTTCTTCGCCAAGATAAGCTTCAGCGTAAGATTTAAGGTGTTGAAGGATGATTGCAGAGATTTCCTGCGGCGTGTAGTTCTTGCCTTCAACTTCTACTTTATAATCTGTACCCATATGTCTTTTAACAGACATGATGGTGTTCGGGTTTGTAATTGATTGACGTTTCGCTACTTCACCTACTTGGCGCTCTCCATTTTTAAAAGCGACAACAGATGGTGTTGTACGTGCTCCTTCAGCGTTTGCAATAACTTTTGGCTCGCCGCCTTCGAGTACTGCAACACATGAGTTTGTTGTTCCTAAGTCAATACCAATGATTTTACTCATATTCGATGACCTCCCATTATGTAGTTATTGATTTACTTTTACCATTGATGGACGAATAACTCGGTCTTTGAGTTTATAGCCCTTTTGCAATTCTTCTACAACGATGTTTGAATCGTAGTTTTCATCTTCAACTTGCATGACGGCTTGATGAAGGTTTGGATCGAACTCTTTGCCGACAGCTTCAATTGGTTCAACGCCTTCATTTTTCAACGCTTCTACCAGCTGGCGGTAAACCATTTGCATACCTTCTAACAAACTTTTCGTCTGCTCATTGTCTGGATCGATTCCAAGCGCTCTTTCAAAGTTGTCGAGAGCTGGGAGAAGGTCGCTGACAACATGTTGAGAACGATATTTTTGCACGGTCTCCACTTCAGTTCGAGCACGGCGTTTATAGTTTTCAAAATCTGCTTGAACACGCAGAATTTTGTTTTCTTTTTCATCTAGAAGCTGCTGCAATTCATCAATCTTCTCTTGGAAGGCAGACTGTTCATCGTGCTTTACTTCCTCAGTTTCTGCTTGAACTGCTTCTTCTTGTGCTTCAACCTCTGCTGCTTGCTCAGGTGTCTGTTTTTCTTCTGACATTGTGTTCACCTCCCTCAAAAGATTCAATTATACGAAGGGGCAGTGCCCCCACCTTTTATCACCCTACTCATCATACAAATTGGAAAGTGCGTTTGACAAGTCTTTTGATACATGATGCAAAAGACTAACAACTCTGCCGTAATCCATACGGGTTGGACCAATGACAGCGATGGAGCCGAGTGATTTTTGATCAATCGCATAAGTTGCTGTGATTAAACTGCAGTTCTCCATTGCTTCCAAATTGTTTTCTGAACCGATTTTAATGGTGATTCCTTGCTGATTTGGATGAAACAGCTGCATGACATCATTCTTTTGTTCAATCAGCATCATGAGTGAACGAATGCGGTCAATGTCATGAAACTCTGGCTGGTTCAACATATTAATCTTCCCGCCAAAGAAAAGTTTTGATTCATTTTGTGTTGAAGTGAATGTGTTACCAAGCGCATCTAAAATATGATCATAGTCTTTTAAATGCGTGCGAAGGAGCATCACTACTTCTTTATACATCCTGTCCTTCAGCTGATCCATCGGGACTCCGGCTAAGCGGCTGTTTAAAATATTCATCAGCTTCTCAATATCGGAGACATCAAGATGCTCAGAGAAGGTAATGGTTTTGTTTTCAACATGCCCGCTGTCTGTAATCATAATCGCTACTGCTTTATTAGGCTGGACGGGGACAAGCTGAATTTGCTTCAATCGATTTTCACTTAGCTTTGGACCAAGGACAATCGATGTGTAGTTTGTGAGATCTGATAAAATTTCCGCCGATTTTTGAACTGTTTTTTCCAGCTCAAAAATTTTCTCCTGAAATACTGACTGGATGAGCACAAGCTCTTTAGATGACAGTTTTCGCGGAGAGAGCAAATGATCTACATAATAACGATATCCTTTTTCGGAAGGAATTCTTCCTGATGAAGAATGGGTCTTTTCAATAAAACCGAGTTCCTCCAAATCAGCCATTTCGTTTCTAATCGTCGCAGAGCTGAATGTAATGTCTTCTTTTTTGGAAAGAGTCCTTGATCCAACTGGCTGCGCCGAACGAATAAAGTCATTAATAATGACTTGTAGAATCAAAAGCTGACGATTTGTTAACATCATCATCACCCCTGTTAGCACTCTCTTTCAACGAGTGCTAATTGTATAAACAAAATTACCAAACTCAAATTAAAATGTCAATTATAACTCACCGAGAAACGCTTGAAATACTTCATTCCCTAACAATTTTCCTTTTCTTGTTAAACGAATACCAATCTCATCCTGTTCGATGAGACCTTTTTCTGCTAATTCTTCAAGAACGGCGGGAAAGAGTGCTTCTGGTGATGCTCCAAATTTCGCTTGAAAGTGAGCACTTTTCACGCCTTCAATTTTCCGCAAACCTAAGAACATTTCTTCTTCGATCTGTTCTGCTTTTGTCACCTGATGCGTTTCCTTATATGGAAACCCTGTTTGTTCAATGAGATCTAAGTAATGCTTCACTGGCCCAGCGTTCACATTACGGACGCCATCTACATACCCGTGCGCTCCAGCGCCAAAACCAAAGTAATCTTCGTTGCTCCAATAGGTAAGGTTATGCTGGCTTTCAAAACCTGGTTTGGCGTAATTGCTAATCTCATATTGTTTGAGTCCGTGCCGCTCCATTTCATCCATGACGAGCTCATACATTTCAGCCTCACGTTCTTGCGGTGGTAAATGCAGTTTCCCTTTTTGCATCAAATTGTAAAAGACCGTCTTCGGCTCGACAATCAGCGAATAAACCGAATAATGCTCTGCACCTAATGAAAAAGCGGTCTCTAGTGAATGCATGACATGATGCTTCTCTTGATGAGGCAAACCAAACATCAGATCAAGACTAATGTTGTCAAACCCAACTGCTCTTGCTCGCTCGAAAGATGTGAGAACATCTTTCTTTTGATGAACCCGTCCGATTTTTTTGAGCAGGTCATCTTCAAATGTTTGAACACCAAAGCTGAGCCGATTAACGCCTGCTGATTTTAAGACATTCAATTTCTCAAGCGATAGTTCGTCGGGGTTTGCTTCTACTGCAAACTCGATTAAGTTTTTGGTTGGTTTTAATACGCGGTGAATGCTGTCCATAAGCTGATCTAACTGGCTGGTTGTCAGTGATGTCGGGGTTCCCCCACCAATAAAGATCGTCTTTAGTTCTTGCTCTCCTTTTTGATCGATCGTGTGCTGCATTTCTTTTTCAAGTGCGGTTAAGTATTCATCGACAGGTTGGGTTTTAATGAAAAATTTATTGAAATCACAATAGTGACAAATGTGCTCACAAAATGGAATGTGAATGTATGCTGCTTTCAATTATTGACACCTTCTTTACAGGTAAAGAGCCGCAGTTTATCGCTGCGGCCTCTTCGTTTGTTTTCGACTATAAACGTCAAGGCGAGCATTGTAAAGCAGGTTGCCTTGAGGATGTTATTTTTTCGGTGTGCTGTCGTCCATTTTCAGCACGGCCATAAATGCTTCTTGTGGGACTTCTACAGAACCCACTTGCTTCATGCGCTTTTTCCCTTCTTTTTGCTTCTCAAGAAGCTTTCTTTTCCGGGAAATATCTCCACCATAACACTTCGCTAGTACGTTTTTGCGCATTGCTTTAATGGTAGACCGAGCAACAATTTTTTGACCGATCGCTGCCTGAACTGGTACTTCAAAGTGCTGGCGCGGAATCAGTTCTTTCAGCTTTTCTACAATGATCTTTCCGCGTTCATATGCATAATCGCGGTGAACAATAAAGGAAAGTGCATCGATTTTTTCGCCATTGAGCATGATATCCATTTTCACTAGAGTGGATGGGCGATAGCCGATTAGCTCGTAATCAAAGGATGCATACCCTTTTGTATTGGACTTTAATTGATCAAAGAATTCGTATACGATCTCTGCCAGAGGAATTTCGTACACAATGCTCACGCGGTTTGCATCAAGATATTGCATATCAATGAAATTGCCGCGCTTTCCTTGGCAAAGCTCCATCACAGAACCAACATAATCATTTGGCACCATCATTGTTGCCTTCACGTATGGCTCTTCAATTCGCTCAATCTTTTGCGGATCAGGCAAATTGGATGGATTATCTACAACGATTTTTTCTCCGTCTGTCATATACACATCGTAAATAACACTTGGCGCTGTCGTAATGAGGTCGATTTTAAATTCACGTTCAATCCGTTCTTGGATGATTTCCATATGAAGCATGCCAAGGAAGCCGCAGCGGAAGCCGAAGCCAAGTGCTTGGGATGTCTCTGCCTCATATTGAAGTGAAGAATCATTTAATTCAAGCTTTTCTAACGCTTCACGCAAGTCGTTATATTTCGCTGTGTCAATTGGATAAAGGCCGCAGTACACCATTGGGTTCAGCTTTCTATATCCAGGCAGAGCTTCTTTCGCAGGGTTTACCGCACTTGTGATCGTATCCCCTACTCGTGTATCACCAACGTTTTTAATGGCAGCTGTTAAATAGCCAACATCTCCAACAGTGAGTTCGTCTGTTGGCATTGCTTTCGGTGTAAATACGCCAACTTCAAGCACTTCAAATTCTTTGCCTGTCGCCATCATCTTAATTTTTTGACCCGGTTTTACGGTTCCTTCGACAATTCGTATGTAAGCAATGACGCCACGATACGCATCGTAGAGAGAATCAAAAATGAGGGCTTGAAGTGGTGCTTCTGGATCTCCAGCTGGTGCCGGCACCTTTTCGACGATTTGTTCTAAAATATCCTCGATCCCGATGCCCGCCTTAGCAGAGGTAAGAACAGCTTCAGATGCATCCAACCCGATGACATCTTCAATTTCTTGTCTTACACGTTCAGGTTCTGCACTCGGCAGATCAATTTTGTTAATGATCGGCAGGATTTCTAAGTTGTTATCAAGAGCTAAATAAACGTTCGCTAGTGTCTGTGCTTCAATGCCTTGTGCTGCATCCACCACAAGAATTGCACCTTCACAGGCAGCTAGGCTTCGAGATACCTCATAGGTGAAGTCGACATGCCCTGGTGTATCAATCAGGTGCATAATATATTCTTCTCCATCCTTCGCCTGATATTTCAGCTGGACAGAGTTTAATTTGATCGTAATGCCGCGTTCACGCTCTAAGTCCATGGAATCAAGTAATTGTTCTTTCATTTCTCGTTGCGTAATCGCCGCTGTTTTTTCCAAAATACGGTCAGCCAATGTGGATTTCCCATGGTCAATATGGGCGATAATGGAGAAATTTCGAATTCTTGATTGCCGTTCTAATCGTTTTTCTTTATCTGTCACAATCTATCACTCCTACTATAAAACGCGGGTTGCGCTAGGTTAGATTATATCAATAGGGCTGTAAAGATTCAATCGAAATCAAGAAAAGCCGCTCATCGGTTAGCGGCTTTTGCGAAAAGGTGTGATATCTTATGAAATAACATCCAACATGATGCTTACAACAGTTTATTTACCATTCATCCAATCATAAAGCGTACGGGCTGCATGCGTCATACCATCTGATAATGCTTTTCCGGCCTTAGAGAAGGCATTAAAGCTCTCCATTTCTTCTAGCTGCTTTTGCTTTTCTGCTAAGTCTTTTTGTGTGACAGCTGTTCCGAGGATAGAAGCTTCTTTTTCTTGATCATCATTCGTTTGGACAGTGAAGGCCCCTTTTAATTGCGGATCATGATACCCTTTCATTTGCAGCATGCCATTATTGGCTTGCTGCATTCCTAAAAAGACACCGAATAGCAATACGAGCGATAAAATAATGGTTTTTCCGATAAATGAGCCCATGTCCTCCACCACCTTAAGACCGTTTTTTCTCATCCTTTGCTTTGCCGTCTACCTTTTCTGCGTCCCAGAAAATTTCACTGAACACATCAGCTGCTGCATTGGATGCGTTTTTCAATTCTTCCATATTATTATCCACACCGCCAAATTCTAATAGGAGGGCTTTGTCAGATAAATCTTGATTATAGATTCCATTATCACCAATTTCTCCTTTGGCAAACACACCGACACTAAGTCCTTTATATTTTTTCTCCATCAAATGGTGGAACTCTGTCGCCAGCTTTAAATTTTTCTCATAGCTTTGATTCTTCTTCCCTACAACAAACGCGATTCTCGCATATTTCTTGCCTTTGATTTCTACTGTCGTATCTTTCTTTCTTCTTGAATCCCGGTGAATATCGATTAAGTAATCTAGATCATCATTTTTAGCGAGAGCTTCTTTTACAACCAATCTGGATTCATTATATGATTGAGGATACTTCAACCCTTTTTTCAGCAGTCTTTTTTCAATTTCTGTTTTATCCACTGTGTTGCCGATTCCTTGCTGATCGAGCGCTTTACCAAACATCTCCCCGACAAGGGTGACGTTCACTTTTGAGTGGCGCGCATTGTTTGGGTTTGTTTCTCCTTTTAAAAATGGTAAATATGATTCCGTATTATGTGTGTGATAAATGTACACAGCTTTTCGTTTTCCTGTCGACTGGTCCGGCTCTTTTGCAGGCGTTTTCGGTTCATCTTCATCAAGCTTGTCCAGCTCAGCTAGATTTGCTTCTTTTTCATCTTTGATGACTTCACTTGGAGGCGGCGATTCCATTGGCATATTCGTATAGTCTGTACCTTCACCTGCTAGGATGATTTTTGTATCAAAATGTTCAAAGCCTGGCAGCTCTCTTCCTAGAAAACTGCGGGGGTCTTCTAAATTGATACTTGTGGCAAGTTTGAGTGACAGCCCGGAGAAATGAAATCTTTTTTGATCTTCAGGGACTGCTGAGGAAAAATATTGATTTTCCATCCCCATTAGAGTTGCAAAGAATGCCCCTGACAGCTCATCTGCCACACCATATAATGATGCTTGAGGCCTAAGCTCAGGTTTTAAAGACGTCAAAGCCCCTGACATGACAAACACAACCACCAGAGAGACAATAAACAAAAAAATACTCTTCACTACTTTTGTTCCATTAATCGCAACGACCAACTGTCGAGGACGGCGAGGTCTTTTTTTCATGATTTACTCCCTCCAGCACGCTTTCTAGTAATTAAACTATGAGCGAGCTAGAGAAAGTAGAACTGATTAATGATTATAGGAACCCATGTTGTCTTGAGAGATTTTTTGATGAAGTGCTGTATTTAACCCATTGGCGAGTACGTTCGCCATGTCATCAATGAATGTATCCACTTCCTTCGGTGTGACCATTAGATTTTGTCCAAGCGGCGCAAGCACTTCATGGATCAACTGTCTTTTTTCTTCTTCAGGAAGCGTTCCGACGATTCCTAAAAAGGATTGACGCGTTTCATCATCTGGCAAATCTTCTTCATTCAGCACTTTTTTCTTCCCAAATGTCAGACCCGCTGGTACTAAAGATCGGGAAGGTCTATCATCTTTCAGTTCTCTACCAAAATGCTTTAACACGTAATCAATCGTGTCACTTGCGATCGTCACTGCATCGACCACTGTCGGTACACCAATGGCAATGACTGGAATCCCCAAGGTCTCTTTGCTTAATTCTTTTCGTTTATTTCCGACACCCGATCCTGGATGTATACCTGTATCAGAAATTTGAATCGTTGTATTCACCCGTTCTACTGCACGTGCAGCCAGTGCATCGATGGCGATCACAAAATCTGGTTTAGATCGTTCAATGACACCTTGTATAATGTCACTTGTTTCTATACCAGTCAGTCCCATGACTCCAGGCGATAGTGAAGACACCGGGCGATAGCCTTCCTGCACATTCTCAGGCTGTAATTCAAATAAGTGGCGTGTCACCAGCAAATTTTCAACTGTGAGCGGCCCTAAAGCATCCGGCGTGACATTCCAGTTTCCGAGTCCTACGACAAGACAGCTCGCATCTGCCTGAATGCCGTGATCTTTTAAAAACTGAGCAAAATGATGAGCAAAAACTTCAACCACTTTTTCTTGCATCTCAGAGTCTTTCTCCCGAATTCCTTGCGCCTCAAGCGTCAAGTATGTCCCTGCCTTTTTTCCGGTCAACTCTTCTCCTTCTGTCGTAATCTCCACAGTGCGGATGCGGATGCCGTGCTCTTCCTTCTCCTTCTCAACAATTCCTTGAATACCGTCCTTTTTGACCACATTCGGATCGTTCTCTTGTTCTAGTATCTCTTTTGTTTCAACGGCCAAATCGGTCCGGATTTGATAAGCGCTTAAATCGAGTTTCTGTTTCTTCATGAAAAGGCTCCTTCCATCAAGTAATTAACAGTAGTCTTTCCATCTCTTTCAAGAAACATTCGAGCGCTTCATCAATGAAAAATACTTTACATTTATATTGCATTCTAAAGGTGTGTTTGATAGAATACAATTTGTTCTATTGTGAAGATTTAACCTTAAGACAATTGTGTTTAGGTTGTATCTTAGGAGGTGAAACACATGCCAAATATTAAATCAGCGATCAAACGTACAAAAACGAATAACGAACGCCGTGCACACAACGCAACAATCAAGTCTGCGATGCGTACTGCGATTAAACAAGTTGAAGTTTCTGTAGCTAACAACGATGCTGAGCAAGCAAAAGCTGCTCTTTCTTCTGCTGCAAAACGCATTGACAAAGCCGTTAAAACTGGTCTTGTACACAAAAACGCAGCTGCGCGTTACAAATCAAGACTTGCGAAACAAGTAAACGGACTTTCTGCATAATGTTTGCAACGCCTCAGTGATGAGGCACCTGTTTAACTGTACGTCCGTCCTGAACGGCTCAGCCATAAGGACAGACTGGCAATTATACATCTAAACAAAAACGACCCTCTTTTGAGAAGGTCGTTTTTTTATGTTCAAGCCCCTAATAACCGAAGCAGGAACAATTCTAATAATAGCTGCTTGTCCTTTTTACCCGTTTTCATTTCATAATCAATCGTGGAGAGCTCTTTGACGATGTACTTTAGCTCTTCTTCTGAAAACAGTCTTGCCTGATCCATCGCGAGTTTGACCCGAAATGGGTGGACTTTCAGGTTTGACGCAATTTGTTTTTGCCCATATCCCTGTTGAGCAAAGTACTTTGTCTGCAATATCAACCGAAATTGATTTGAAATGAGTGCCAATATTTTAATGGGTTCCTCATTTTGCTTTAGGAGATCATAAAACATTTGCATCGCTTCAGACCGGCGCCTGTTCACGATTTGGTTAATCAGTTCGAAAATATTCTGCTCCAAACTTCGTGCAACGAGCTGATTGACATCCGCCAGCTCAATTTCCTCTCGCTGCCCAATATATGTACTTAGCTTTCGAACCTCTTGAAAAAGTGAGGACAGGCTCCCGCCACATAACATGACAAGCTGTTCTGCCGCTTCAGCCGAGATTGTTTTTCCTTCTGTTTTCACTAATGTAATGGTGAAATCTGTTGTTTCTTTCGGATTTAACTCTTTCGCCTCAACCACAGCCGCTTTCTTTTTTAACAATTTGGTGATTTTCTTACGTTCGTCCAGTTTTTCATATGGTGCTAATAACACGAGAATCGTGTAGGGTGCTGGCTTTTCTAAATAAGCTTCTAACACAGAAAGCTGATGCTCGATCTTTTCTTTTTTCTTTTCTGCAGTGAGGAAATAAGGGTTCTTGATCACAACGAGACGCCGCTCTCCCATAAACGGAAATGTTTCTGCGTCCGTCACAGCCTGCTCAAGCGGCACCTCTTCCATATCGAAGACAGAGTAATTAAAATCCTTTGTTTCTTCGTCGACGACAGCTTGTCTCAATTTTGCAGCTGTCTCTTGAAGTAAATACGTTTCTTTTCCATATAAGCAATAAACGGGATGGATATCCCCTTTTTTTAAATTGTTCCATACTTCAAAGACCATTCGCTTAAATCCCTCTCTTTCACTTCCTCCTCTATCCTAAAGCGTGTAGAGACATTAGTAAAGAGGAAGCTGAAAGTGCCGCCTCCTCATTTATAGTAAACGTCTCACGTAAGCTCCCGGGTCAGCTTACAGTCAGACGATATTCACAAAATGATCATGAAAATGGAAAACGGTTACTTTACCTTCTAGCAATTCCAAATGAGTTCAAGTATACTAAAAATAGCCAGGAGGGATGAAAATGAATGAATTTGAAAAGAATGTTCAAAGCAAGCGGAATGATGTGACCGACTCAGCTGTTGGTTTTATCGTCACATTCGGATTTTTCGCCTCAATGTTTATTTTGGCAACAGTGATACACCTCGTTGGATCTTAACTACATGAATGCAAGATGACTGCCGTTTTGGCAGTTTTTTTATTGATTTTGTAAGATATCATATGGAGGATGAGCGTAAAATGTTCCATCCTCTTCAAGAAATTCATAGGTCACACTTCCATCGATATCTGTACGATACACCTTTGTTTGATGCTCATTTAATTTTTTCAAAACTTCTTGATGAGGATGGTGATACCGATTTCGTTCACCTGCTGAAATCAGTGCATATGACGGGTTCAAATGCTGAAGCCATTCTTCACTTGTTGATCCTTTACTCCCGTGATGTCCAACCTTCAAGACATCCGCTCGTAGCTTGGGGTAAGCTTGAATGATGTCTCGTTCCCCTTCTTGTTCAAGATCCCCAGTCAGCATAAAACGCTTGCCGCCAAGCATAAAGGTGAGGACCAGTGAATCATTATTTTTACTCGTCACCTGGTCACGTGCAGGATGCAGAACGTCAAATTTTTGTCCTCCAATTCTCAACTGATCCCCTCTTTCTAACTCATCTACAGGAATCCTTTGATCAGCCGCTTCCTTTAAAAGCTGCGCATCCTCTGGATTTCGAGCAAAGCCTTTTGGGATTGCAAGGCGTTTGACTTTATTTCGCTTTATTAACCGCATCGCTTCTCCCATATGATCTTGATCTGCATGGGTAAGGATGAGGACATCAAGTTTTGCTATGCCTTTAGAATGCAGAAATGGAATAAGCGTTTGATCCCCAATTGTAGATACTTTACGTCTTTTTTTCCATGGCTCTTCTTCAAAAGAAAGTCTGCCTCCTGTATCGACTAATATATGCCCAGTTCGATAAGGTAGCTGAATAAACAAACTATCCCCTTGTCCTACATCTAACATTGTGACCTCTCCTTTTTGAAGAAAATTCGGCGTGAAATAGTGTACAGCCAGCACACAAACGAGAATCAAAATAGGCACAAGATAAGATTTGATAGAAGTTTTACATTCCATCACAATGAATAGAAAAACAATGGAGGAAACCTCTAGGAGAACATGCCACCATGTCGATTTCATAAAAATGAGAGTAAGACTATCGTAAGCAGCCATATGTGCTGACAATTGATGACTAAACTGGATCACCCAATCAAGCAGCTGAAACAGTGTTTGTCCAAGCGGAAGATAAATGATAGATAAAAGAAAAAAGAATAAGGACAGGGGCAGGACAACCATTGTATAAAAAGGAACAAACATCATATTTAAAGGAACACTCAGCAAGGAAAATTGCTGAAAATAATATAAAAGAACAGGAAGCGAAGCAAGCTGTGCAATCAAGGAAATGAGGAATAACTGCATCACCGAACTTTTTGCTTTTGATAAAATACTAGTGGATAGCAAAATAAATAAGGTCACCACAAATGACAGTTGAAAACCGACATCAAATATATAAAGTGGTTGAATGGCTAATAAAAGCAAGAACGCTGCACTTAACACGACCGCAGAAGGCTGTTTCATTTCTTTTGGCAGGCTTGTGATGACTAAATAAATTCCAGCCATGAGACAGGCTCTTAACACAGACGGTGCAGCACCTGTTAAACAAGCATAAACCGGCAAAAAGGATAATAAAAGAATACGCGCTGTCTCTCTTGTCACGCCAGCGCGGAGTAGACACCAAAATAGACAAGCGAGCAATGTTTGAACATGAAGTCCTGAAATGGCTAATAAATGAATGATGCCAAGCATTTGATAATCTCTTAATGTATCAGGGTCTATTAAATCACGATCGCCAAAAACAAGTGCCTGCACAATCCCAACAGAACTCTTCGGGACATGATCTTCTAGAAATTTCAGCCCCTTCTGCCTAATAGATGAAAGGTCATGTGAAGGAATGTCATGTTTCGTGCAGCTTTTCATAGACTGCGTTAAGAAAATAGCATCAATACCTTTTGTTTTTAGAAATTGATCATATTGAAACCCGTTCGGTATGGTAGCATGTTTAGGTAACCGAACCTCACCTGTCATATGACAGCTCATACCTGGCTCAACATCTTTTAACGCTTCTTTTTCACGCTCCGTTTGAATCGTATAAAATGCCGCTAGTCGACGATTCTCTGATGAAACAGTCGCTGAAAAGCGATTGCCATCTATTTTCGGAATCGTTTCAATCACAACCGAATGAGAAAATACTTTTTCTTGTATGGGATGATCCGTTTCAAAAAACTGATGCACCATAAAAATGAGCATATAGATCGTTCCACACAAACTGACCATTAAAAAGAGCTGGGGTGTTTTTTTCAGCAGACTGAAAAGAAGAAATACAAGAAGAAAAAGGAGAAAATACAAATGAAGATGATATGCGGCCAGAGCAATTCCAGCAGCTGCTGAAATCGCCCCGAACGGCAAATACTTAAACATAGGAAGTAAATAATTGATTCGCCTTTTCATGCATTTGACGAATTTCTGTTTCGCTACGTCCTGATTCACTTAGTTTGCCTATTAAATCCGCAACAAAGGCTAATTTTTCTTGGTTTTTTAAGTCAATAATCATCTCATCTAGTTCAACCTGTTCTGTTTGAACTCCGGCTTGTTCGAATAAATCAACAGCATATGGATGATTTTTATAATCCTTCGCATAATACACTGTTCGAATACCTGCTTGAATAATCGCTTTACAGCACTGCAAACAAGGAAAATGCGTCACATATATTTCAGCATCAGCCGTTGGTGCACCAAATTTGGCACATTGTAAAATAGCGTTCATCTCCGCATGGATTGTACGAACGCAGTGATGATCTATCACATAGCATCCTACATCTGCACAATGCACGTCACCGGCAATGGATCCATTATATCCACCTGCGATGATGCGCTTGTCTCTTACGATCGTTGCCCCAACAGCTAGCCGCTCACAGGTGCTTCGCAAGGCAAGCAAATGGCTTTGAGCCATAAAATATTGATTCCATGAAATTCTCTCCACGAGCTGATCCCTCCAGAATGATGGTTGGTATTAAGTGTACATGCCTTTCTTCTATACCGTCAATTCTACTTGACCGTCAGTTGATTTTTCAGCCGTTCAATGGTCTTCTCTCCAAAACCCGAAATATTCCGTAAATCTTCAATTTGCTGAAATTCTCCATGTTCTTCTCTATACGCAATGATGGCTTCCGCTTTGGCTGGACCTATTCCGTTAATGGTCTGCAATTCCGCTGCATCAGCTTGATTGACATTCACCCCTTGACTCTTTTCATTTCCCGGCGGCGTATCAGCCGCTGCTGTTTGTCCCTGCTTGTCAGCCTCCCCCTTCTTTCGTACATAAATCATCATACTATCCTCTAATTTTGCTGCTTGATTGATGTCAACTGTATCTGCCTTGCTCGTAAAACCACCTGCTCTTTTAATGGCTTCTTCAACTCTGTCCTCAGCCATAAATGCATAAACGCCCGGCTTCCGTACAGCTCCTTTGACCTCTACTACGATGGATGTTGGCTCTTTTTCTGCACTCTCTTGTTTTTCTTCTAATGTGACTTGCGTTTCATGTTGTTCTTTCAATACACCTGGCTCGGCGCTGCCTTTCTCTTTTCCTGCTAAAAAGAAGAAACAGATGATGACGAGGATAATGATTCCCGCTATCAGATAAAGACTGTATTTTTTCAACGAAATGAGCTGCTTCACTTGTTCACGCTTCTTTCAATCATATTTTCACGCTGCTTCACATACTGTTTAGAAGATAACAGATCCTATGCGTCTAAGGAGGGAGAACGTTTGAATATAGGGTTAATCGGTACAGGAAACATGGGTACCATACTTACTGAGGCATTTATTGAATCAAAAGCAGTCAATCCCTCATCCATCACCATTACAAATCGGACCATCGAAAAAGCGTTCAATATAAAAAAGAATCACCCAGAGGTCGAAGTGACGAAACAGCTTTCAGGAGCTGTAACAGATAAAGATTTCATCTTTGTTTGTGTCAAACCACTTGATATTTATCCGCTTTTAAAAGAACTGAGCCCACTTTTAAAAGAACAGCAAACCATTGTCATCATTACAAGTCCGGTTCATCCTGAACAGCTTCAAGACATTGTTCCTTGTCAAACAGCCAGACTGATCCCAAGCATCACCAACCGCGCGTTATCAGGCGCCTCTCTTTTAACATTTGGTTCATCATGCAATGTCACGACAAAAGCAGCGCTCAGACAACTCGCTTGCCGCATTTCAACACCAATCGAAATTCATCATTCAATCACACGGGCAGCCTCAGATATTGTCAGCTGCGGTCCTGCCTTTATTAGCTTTCTTGTTCAGAAAATGATTGAAGCCGCTGTTGAAGAAACGGATATTTCAAAAGAAGAAGCCACCACCTTATCAGAAGATATGCTTGTAGGACTTGGCCGTTTGATTGAAAAAAGGGTGTATACCCTGCCTACACTGCAAGAGAAGGTGTGTGTAAAAGGCGGCGTCACCGGCGAGGGTATTAAAGCACTTGAAGCAGGTGTTCAAGATATGTTCCATCAGCTTTTCCAGAACACTCATGACAAGTTCGATGAGGATGTAGAAGCGGTTGCGCATCAATACCCGCCGAGTGTGTTTACTGATGATCTCAGAAATTAAACATGTTCGCAACAAGCGAAAAAAGGGTTTTAAAAAACCATCGTTCCATTAAACGATGGTTTTTGGTTTCTTCGCTGAAATAAAATATCTTTCTGCACATTCTTGAGGTGCTTCATTTGTAAAATCAGCGGTCACTTCAATCTGTTCAAAGCCAGCGGACTCAAGGAACGCTGCATATGTCTCAAAAGGAAATGTACGCTGTTCGTGCGTTTCATCATAACGCTCATACACGTCTCCGTCTTTTACAAAAAAGCTTAAATCATGAATGACCGAATATGGATGATCTCCTTGATCACTCTGCCAAATATAGCTGATCTCTTCATCTTGATCGGCATAAGTAGAGCCAGGAAATACCTCTTCCATTTTATAAGGGGTATGAACATCAAACAATAAAACCCCACCTGCCTCTAAAAGCTGAAACATGTTTTTAAAGGTTTTTTTGACGTCATTTTCGTTTTTTAGATAATTCAAAGAATCACAGCAAATAACCGCTGCTTGAAAAGTTTGTTCAAACCCCTCGAGCTCTCTCATATCTTGATGTAAAAATTGAATAGACTGCTTATGAGCCTGTGCTTTTTGCTGCGCAAATGCCAGCATCTCTTCACTTAGGTCAATTCCTGTGACCATGTGGCCTTTTGCAGCTAACCGAAGAGAGATCTCTCCAGTTCCACAACCTACATCGATAATCGCACTATTTGGCTTGATATACCGCTGTATCCACTGAACCCATTCATCATAAGGGGCATGTGTCATGAGCTCATCATACACACCTGCAAACCCTTGATAAATCATGAGTTAATGCCAAGCGAAAGCGTTTCTCTCGGCGCATCTCCCCAAAGCTTCTCTAAGTTATAGTATCCTCTTTCCTCTTTGTGGAACACATGAGCAATGACATCTCCTAGATCAATCAAGACCCATCTTGCTTCGTCAAAGCCCTCCATCTTTTTAACTTCGATGCCGCCTTCTTCTGCAAGGTGTTTCACTTCTCTTGCAATGGCCTGTACTTGTTTGTCAGAATTCCCGTGACAAATGAGAAAATAATCTGCAACAAGTGAGATCCCTTGCATATTCAGGGCAATAATATCCTCTGCCCGTTTATCATCGCACGCTCCAGCTGCGATGTTTAAAATTGATGATGCATCCATCAAAATTCCTCCTTAGTTGTTCTTTTGCACAAGTGAGTTATAAGTAGCAAGTGTATCTGGGAAAACTGGCTGATTCTTTTTCATTAAAAAGCTGACGGTGTTTTTTAAAGATTGAATCAAGGCAAGATCCAAATCCTGCTCTGCTAACTCTCTTACTTCCTCTACACCAGGAAAATGGCGTCCTGGCTCTATATAGTCGGCGACATAAATAACTTTTTCAAGCAATGTCATGTTCGGTCTGCCGGATGTATGGAATTCAATGGCTGTTAAAATATCTCGGTCGTCAATTCCAACTTCTTTTTTGACCAAATAGGCACCAACTGGGGCATGCCAAAGCTCAGGTGAATATTTAAGCAATAGAGGGTTCATCTGTTCTTGCTGGATGATGCCCTTCATTTCTTCTTTCGGTCTAAATTTGGCATAATCGTGGAAAATAGCCGCAACCTCTGCTTTTTTCACATCTGCACCAAAACGTTCAGCTAATGAAATGGCCGTCTCCATGACCCCAATTGTATGTGTATATCTATGCTCTGTTAACTGCTGTTTGACACAGTTTAACGCTTCTTCACGATTCATATAAATGATGCTCCTTTATATAACACTCAACAGCTTTCGGAATCAAATAATCAACAGGTTTCCCCTGCTTCATTCGCTGCCTAATCAATGTCGATGATACATCAAAAGCCGGAACATCTGCAAACAAAAGAGGATACGCCGTACTTCCTTCATAACCTGGTCTTTTCATCCCAATAAAGGTGATCATCTGAAGCAAATCATCGATTCTGTGCCATTTCGGCAAATACTCGACCATGTCCGCTCCAATCATAAAAAAGAACTCATCTTCAGGATGGCGCTTCTTCAACAGCTCAACCGTATCTACTGTATAAGATGGGCCCTCCCGCTCCATTTCAATAAGCTCAACTCGAAAATGAGGATTTGACTGAATCGCTTTTTCCACCATTTTTACGCGGTGATGACTCTCTGCTCGTTTTCGGCCCGTTTTATGAGGGGGCTTGTGATTTGGGATAAACCAAATTTCATCAAGCCCTACTTGGAAACGCACCTCACTTGCCATCAGCAAATGCCCATTATGCGGGGGATCAAACGTACCGCCGAACAACCCTATTTTTTTCATATCATATCCACCTTTACGGCAGCTTAATTTGTTTATTTTCCTTTGATTCCTTATAAAGGACAATCACATTTCCGATCGTTTGAACGAGTTCAGCTTTTGCACCTTTTACAAGTGCTTTTGCAACCTCTGTTTTGTCCTCGTCGCAGTTTTGCAATACGCTGACTTTCAAAAGTTCTCTTGCTTCAAGCGCCTCGGAAATTTGCTTGACCATATTGTCATTTACCCCGCCTTTTCCAACTTGAAAAATAGGTGATAAATGATGTGCTTGCGCACGTAAAAAACGTTTTTGCTTACCTTTTAACATGGTGTTCCTCCTAATTTCTCTATGACAATTGACTTCATTTTTCGGGCGTCAGGTGTAATGCCCGTCCACAGTTCAAAGGCTCTTACTGCCTGACCAACAAACATGCCGACGCCATCGACCGTTTTCAAACCTAACCCAGCTGCTTCGCTTAGCAGCTTTGTTTCTATTGGATTATACACAATATCACAAACGACCGCTGTTTTTTTTGCGTTCGCTAAAGAAATTGGGGTTTCTTCAACATTCGGATACATACCAATCGAGGTCGTATGGATGATGACATCATATTCCCCAAGCCGCTCTTCTGCTGTATTTAATGCAATGGCACGAGATGTGATTTTCCCACCGGCACTTTCAATTAAAGCCTCAGCTTTTTCAATGGTACGATTCGTAATGTCAAAGCTTTTCGGTGCATACTCAGCAATTGTCATATAAATCGCTCTTGCCGCTCCGCCAGCACCAATCATGAGAAATGACAGCTCTGATAACGGCCGATCCAAGGCTTCAAGCAACGAATGAAGAAAACCCTCTCCATCTGTATTGTACCCAACGAGTTGACCATTTTCGAGGCGAACCGTATTGACGGCACGCAGACGTTCAGCTGTCACATCAATTTTGTCAAGGTACTGCATGATGTCTACCTTGTGCGGAACAGTGACGTTAAAGCCGCTGATTCCTAAGGCTTTCATACCGTTAATGGCATCTTTCAGGTCATCATTTTCTACTTGAAAGCCATGATAATGTCCATCAATTCCAGCATCCTTTAATGCTGCATTATGAATATCCGGAGACATTGAATGGCCAACAGGGTTACCGATTACTCCGTATAAAGGTTTCAAGGTCTCTCCCCCTCTGAACATTTAAATTAACGAACGTCTCATAAACACGTGCACGCCTTTTGGCGCATACACTTTGATTTGTTTTCCAGCATCATTCGCAGTCACCCAGCCTAATCCTGAAAAGACAATGTCCATTTTTGGCTGATCTATGGTGAAAGTGTGCGGAACGAGCGGCGGGAAATCTTCCATGCCCTCTTTTGATGGCGGTGAAAGCAGCTCACCTGCATGCTTTTCATATAAGTCATCTGCATTCTCCATCTTCGTTCTGTGAATGTTGAGTTCATTTGGCATGTAGCAGACAAAGGATGTTCTGCCGCCTTTTACATAATCAAATCGTGCCAGTCCGCCAAAGTAAAGCGTTTGAGCTTCATTTAACTGGAACGTTCTCGGTTTCAATTCTTTTTTCGGCGTTAAAATCTTTAAGTCATTTTTGCCGACATAGTGCGCCATTTGATGGCGGTTGATGATCCCCGGTGTATCGAATAAAGCAGACCCGTCATCAAGCGGGATTTCAATCGCATCAAGTGTTGTCCCTGGGTATTGGGATGTGGTGATCACATTCTCTTCTCCAGACACCTCTTTGATAATACGGTTAATAAATGTTGATTTCCCAACATTTGTACAGCCGACAACATAGACATTTCTGCCCTCACGGTAATGATCAATTGCCTCCATGACCTCAGGCACACCTTGTCCTCTGCTCGCACTGATTAAAAACACATCGATCGGATTGAGCCCATTTTCTTTTGCTTCTCGCTTCATCCATTGAACAAGACGGTCTTTTTTCACGGATTTTGGTAAAATATCTACCTTGTTGCCGACAAGTAAAATGGGATTACCACCAACAATACGGCTCAGTCCATTAATCCAGCTTCCGTTAAAGTCAAAAATATCAACGACCTTGACGATCAGAGAATCAGTCTCGCCAATGCTGTGTAAAATATTTAAAAAGTCGTCTTCTGTTAAAGACACATCCTGAATTTCATTGTAGTTCTTTAACCTAAAACAGCGCTGACAGATCACATCTTCTTTCAATAGAGATGCTGCCGGCGCATATCCTAATTGATCTTTATCTTCCGTCTGAATGGCTACACCGCAGCCAATACAAACAACCTTTTCCATTATTACTCTTCCTCCCACTGAATGTGGCCCTTACGCTTTAAGGCTCCTAAAATTCTGCGTTCAATCTGCCTGTTAAACTTCGTGAAAAATCCGTCCGATGCCGCAACAGGTACAACCAAAATGGTATGGAAGCCATGCCTGTTTCCGCCAAGCACATCTGTCATAAGCTGATCGCCAATGACAACCACATCTTCTTTCTTCAATTGCATATCAGCAACGGCCTTATTAAAGGCTCTTCCCATCGGTTTTCTCGCTTTATAAATAAACGGGATATGAACCGGCTCAGAAAAAAGCTTGACCCTTTTTTCATTATTGTTCGATACAATCGTCACCTGTATCCCGTGATCTTTCATCTCTTGAAACCATTCAATTAAACGCGGGGTCGCACTTGGACGATCCCATTCTACTAGTGTGTTATCTAAATCCGTAATAATTCCTTTTACATTTCGTTCTTTTAGTTTTTGCGGCGAAATGTGGAAAATACTTTTCACAAATTCATCCGGTAAGAAATACTTCTTTAGCACAATTTGCACCCTTTCTTCCATTGGTTTTTCAGCGATTGTGTCGAATCAAATCACAATTTGTCTGTCTATCGAATACAATGAAAAAGTTTTCGACATATGATGAGGACCTTCAACAGGTGTGGATAATTTTACACACATTATCCACCTATATTTCATCACGCTTTCATTCAATTATAAACACTCTACCCACAAGTTATCCACTTAACCATGTGGATAACAGAACGATTGTTCTTGTTTCCCATTCATGGTAGATTAAAGGTACTTCAAAGACATTCGATCAACCTATGATGATATGTCTTTTCCTCAAGTTTTATGCCAACTTTTTCAGGGGAGGTGTTTTTCCCATCATATGGGTTTCTAGTATGAAAAAGCTGTCAGATGATTTACTTATAGAATCGTATTATAAAGCAAATGAAATGAACTTAAATCGCGACTTCATTGAATTAATTGAGACAGAAATGAAAAGACGTTCGCTCGGGCATATGCTCTCTGTTTCCTCTTAATTCCATATATCCAGGAACCATGCCTCCCGAGCACTCTCCTTTTTAAACTCAGGTGACTGATATTATATCACTTGCGCTATAGGCTTACTACTATTTTCCGTAAAAAACACCCCTTCTGATCAAAGAAGAGGTGTCTTATTTGCAAGGCTGTTCATTCCAAAACCATAACCCTCCACCTACGACCAAAATGACGACAAGGAACACAACAAGAAAAGCGTAACCGATTCCTGCTCCTTGAGCTGGATAAGGTGAACACGCAGGGTAAGGATAAGGACATCCCCACATATCAGTTACCTCCTTCTAAGAAGATATACTGTTAGACTATGCTGGATGGATCGTCTTGTTTAGGCAGATGGCCTGCTTTTAAAAATGTTTAATGACATCACGCTCTTTGATTTCGTTATAAATGATTCTTGCCCCTTTAGGTGTCATATGATTGCCAGAAGGGTCAATGAGGCCAGACTGAATCAAGGCGTTGTCACTATCTTCACCCGCTTCTCGGATGAACGCTTTCCAATTGTCGACAAGCGGCACTTGCTGTTTTTCAGCTACTTGTCTTGTGATGTCATTGTATGAGTTTTGCCAAGCTCTCGCCCCGCCTCTCTCAGCAAAATAAGATGACTTATATCTAGAGTAATAATACAAGCCCTTTTTGCCTCCTTCCACCACAGGCACGCACGTCATGAGGATCGGGGTAATTCCCTCTTTCCTACTTTCAGAAATGAAGTAGGATAAGTTTTCTTTAAATCGTTTTTTGGTCACACGGGGATGTTTCCCGTCTAGAATCGCCGCATCATTTGTACCGAACATGATGAGGACGTAAGTTGGTTTTTGTTTTAAAATATCCTGCTCAAAGCGAAGCTTCGCATCTTCCGTTGTCTGCCCGCCAATTCCGGCATTCTGTACCTTGATTTGGCCGCGCTCGACATTTTTCATGAGATTCACCCATTTTTCAGATGTTGGATAATCTCGAAAATCCCAGTTCGATCCTCTTGTGTTACTGTCACCAAATGCAATGACACTTTCCTGCGCTGGTTTTGAGCACCCAGCAGCAACACATAACAGGATGAAAAGGAAAACAAATTTCTTCACAACATTCACCTCCAAAAGCCCTCTTCATATAGTAAACGACAAGACTTTTGGTTTCAATGAATGACTGTTTCTTATTGTAATTGAACCGGCAGATAATCTCTGTCATGGTGCAGCAGTTCGCTCACTTTCACAAACTCATAGCCCCTCTTCTTTAGTTCAGGTACGACTTGTTTCAGCGCTTCTACTGTCTGCTTACGATTTCCTCCGCCATCATGTAAAAGGATGATATCACCGCCCTGAATATTCTCAATAATACGGCTGGCAATTTTGTGTGCACCTGGCCTTGACCAGTCCTTCGGATCTTGCGTAAAGGACCACATCACGACATCGTATCCTTGCTTTGAAAGAATGCGGAATGACTTCATCGTCAAGCGCCCGCCCGGGGGACGAAATAATAAGGGTCCGCCAGGCTGGAGAGAAGCGATATGAGCTGCTGATTCTTTTAATTCTTGCTTGATTTCTTTCGATGACAAAAGGTCAAAATACGTATGGTTCATCGTGTGATTGCCAAGCTCATTTCCTTCGCTCACAATCCGCTCTGCGAGCAGGGGATATGCATGAATACGGCTCCCGATGACAAAAAAACTGGCATTCACTTCATGCTCTCTCAGTACATCTAGTATTTGATTTGTGTATACCGGATGAGGCCCATCATCAAAGGTTAACGCAATCTTTTTCCGTTCCTCCCTCATGTCCCAAAAGGCTCGTCCCGTTTTTTCTAGGTCGATTCTTTTTAATGTACGCGCCTCTATGTTATCAGGAACAAAAGCGCATATTACCAATATACATAACAAGATATGCAACCCTTTCATCAGACCGCCTCCACAGAACATCATTACACATTAAATTGCCCGCTTTCTGATGAATTCATTCAAGTTTCGTGGTCGTTTCCGCTTCTTTTTCACATAAAAAAAGCCGGCCCATCAGGCCCGCTTTTTGTCTCACGTTTGGTTTCTCTCTTCAACTGTCGAACGTTGCTTAGAATTCATACAGACACTCTCCTTCTTGGATTTGATTTTGAGCCCATAACAACTTTTGATAATACTGGTTGGACTTCTGGTATTGTTGAGAGGCTTCTAAGGCTGTCGCAATTTCTAGTGAGATATCCTCTATATAAGAGTATAGGCTAAGTTTTTCCAAATAATCAATGGTTTTTTGCAGTTGTTCTTCATTGATTTCCTGAACATATAAAGCATCCAGATACTCAAACATATGACAGAACAGCTGGTCTTCATGCTTCTTTGCGGCCAATTTCCCATCCTCCAATATGCGCCTTGCTTCAGTCTGCTCATTTTGTCTAAAAAGCAGCTTGGCCAGTGTATAAAGTGTATGAGGCAGCGTGGGAAGCAGCTCTTTTTTGGCGAGGTCAGCCGATTCGGTTAAATATCGTTCTGCTTCTTCTCGATAACCTAACTCCCCGTAACATTTCCCTAAATTATAGAGTGCTGAGCTATAAATGCGCGGGTGATCAATTTCGGATGCGAGTTGTTTCGCCTTTTTCAAGTGAGGCAGTGCTCGATCTTTACGTTTTAAATCTTGATAATTTCCTGAGATGACAAAGAGACACTGAATAATGCGAATGGAATATGCATCATGCTGATCGTATATTTCAAGCGCTTTTAAAATATGGTGCATGGAGACATGCGTTTGTTTCATTATATAGTAGGCTTCTGCTACTTTAAAATGAAACTCGGCCTGCTCAATATCATCAAATACCATAGACAGCTGTTTTTCTGCCATGCGATAATATTTGACGGCCTCCAAATATTCTTTTTGACTAAACTCATGCATGCCACGAAAAAATGCATGGTAATAATGCAGCATATCAGATAACTCATGATTGGAATTTTCGATTTTATCGACAAGGTTAGATACTGAGAAAGGTTGATATTTTGAAGGGTGTATATAGTCGAGCATAATTTGGTGTCGAAAACACATGAGCTGATAATAAATCAGTAAATGCTGGTCCTCTTCCATACGTTCAATTTCCGCTTCTACTTCTGCTTTCAAGATTTCCGCATCTGGAACACTGAACTGCCGTATCATTCGATACCATTCATTAATTTTCATACCGACATGTGAAGAAAGAACCTTCCCCATGTTCCGAAAAAACCCCTTCCTTTTCGGTCTAATATTACATATTTTAGCACGCTTCTAGACCGCCAAGCACCGCAAAGAAACCGCAAACATATGAGATGTGCAGCAAAAACATACCCACAGAAGCACGTTTCTTTCAAATAAGATGATTTTTTCATCGTACAGACACAGACAATCCTTCCTTCACATACATTTGAGGATATAGGCAGCGGCCTAAACATGGTGGAGGTGAAAATCGTGGCAGGAGTATTTACAGCGATGGGATTGATGGTCAAAGAATTGGTGTTTTTAGTGTCCTATGTTAAAAACAATGCCTTTCCACAACCCCTTTCGGGAGATGATGAAAAAAAATACTTAGCCCTTATGGCAGAGGGCGATGAACACGCAAGAAACATGCTGATTGAACATAACCTTCGGCTCGTCGCCCATATTGTCAAGAAATTTGAAAATACCGGGGAAGACGCTGAAGACCTCATCTCCATCGGGACGATCGGACTCATTAAAGCCATCGAAAGCTATTCCTCTGGAAAAGGAACAAAGCTGGCAACATATGCTGCGCGGTGTATTGAGAACGAAATCCTCATGCATTTACGCGCACTCAAAAAAACAAAAAAAGACGTCTCTCTGCATGACCCCATCGGTCAGGATAAAGAAGGAAATGAAATTTCATTAATTGACGTCTTAAAATCAGAAAATGAGGACGTGATTGATACCATTCAGCTCAACATGGAGCTTGAAAAAGTAAAAGAATATATCGACATTCTCGACGGCCGGGAAAAAGAAGTCATCGTCGGCCGGTTCGGTTTGGACTTAAAGAAAGAGAAAACGCAGCGGGAAATAGCCAAGGAGCTCGGGATATCGCGGAGCTATGTATCCCGTATTGAGAAGCGGGCGCTGATGAAGATGTTTCATGAGTTTTACCGGGCAGAGAAGGAGAAACGGAAACGGGAGAAGGGGAAGTGAAAATGAACTTCCCCTAACTTCTAACAAAAACAGACCTTATTAGGTCTGTTTTTTATTTCGGCACTAAGCTACTGTCTCGCTGCATTTCTTTTGATAATAGCTGCCGCCTTAGCCCTCAAGAACAATGGCAAGATTTTGGTGATGAATTTTGGGTCATGCACTTAGACATGAAGGAAATCAACTGATTACACCCCACTGTTTAGAGAATTGTGGAAAATGAAGGACAAACGGATTGCATATAAGTTTTGTATTTCAACTTTTATGTTTAGAAAAATAATAGCTATTCAGACTTATAATAATTTCACAAATGAAATATCAGCACTTTTTAATGTTACATACGAATTCACCACCGAACGTTTCGTGACTTTAAACCCATGCTATAAGTCATGAATTATTTTGTCTTATTTTGTCGAAAATCATCAATTTAATATTTTTTATATTATAATGTTTCCTGTATTACTAAAATGTGTATATAGAAGGGTGCAGACTAATGAAAAAAGCTAAACTAATTTTATTCTTATGCTTTATGGCAGTTCTAACTGCTTGCGGTAACACTAACAGTTCAACTGATCCAGCAAAAAAAGAAGAAACGAGCAAAGAGGCTTCAAAAGAATCAGCACAAAAAGAGGATAAACCAACATCAGGACTTCTAACCGAAATTGGCCAATGGGATAAAGATAAAAATGGTTCAACACTAACTTTGAAAAAGATAAATAACAAACAAAAAGAAATAGATTTAAGTCCTATTAAGATGAAAATACACGATGTTAAAGTATTTGAATACAGTAATTTAGGTGAACAAGATAAAGAGCTTCTTTCTTATAATAATTTTGAAAAAGATAAATACCATAGAATACAAATCACTTATACGACTGAAAACACTTCCGATAAAGATGTTTTGTTTTCTGGTGTTGATATTATTACCACTAATACAAAGAAACAAATTGAAGTCTATAAGACTAATTTGACTACGGATACAGGTGTTGGTTCTTTGTATGGTAAAGTCGAAAATGAAGGTATGGTTGTAGTTCCTTTACTGGTAGATGATGTTTCGGATTTGAATTCAATCACACTTCACTTAAGTGATGTCTATCTAAATGACGAACCTGAATTATTGCATGATGGGGCAAAAGTTAAATTCGATTTTTAAATTCTGCACCCCCCTTTTGACTTTAATAATGAAATCCTGATGCATTTACGCGCACTTAAAAAAACAAAAAAAGACGTCTCTCTGCATGACCCCATCGGTCAGGATAAAGAAGGAAACGAAATTTCATTAATTGCCTTCTTACCATCTGAAAATGAAGATGTGACTGATACCATTCAGCTCTACATGACCGGTCCGGTTTGAAGTTAAAGAAAGAGAAGGCGAATTGAGCAGGGAATTTTAATAGAAAACATTTTGCAACAGAACAGGCCTTATAAGGTCTGTTTTTATTTGTTTAGGCTCTTACCATTTATGAATTATCTTTTAATTTTAAAAATGGTTTCGGTATATTTTTTTGCCCTTCAAATCTGAAAAGTATATAATTAATATACTTGTATGACAAATAAAGAGGGGTGATTTCTATTACATTCAATCCTGTTTCCAATAAAAAATTATACATACAAATTTATAATCAGATCCTTTCTGAAATACAGTTAGGCTCTTTTCAAATAGGAGATAAACTTCCTTCAGAAAGGGAATTATGCGAACAATTTGGTGTCAGCCGCGCACCTGTTAGACAAGCCCTCAGTGCACTAGAAATGAATGGTATTATTTATTCACGTCAAGGAGAAGGTGTTTTCGTTAAGAGTACGACCATACACAATGAAGGGTCCATCTCTATGAAATCGGCATCACCTGAGGATATCGTGGAAGCTAGAATGCATATCGAGCCTTTAATTATTCATTTTGCGGCTTTGAGAGCGACTGACGAAGATATTTTAGAACTGAAACAAACCATCAAAAAAATGGAAGAAGAAACACATTCAGGTGTATACGTCCCGGCAACTGACGAGCAGCTACATATGGGAATTGCAAAAGCATCACATAATGATTTATTCATTACCTTTATGTCTTCCATTACGAACGCTATGAAGCAGCAGGAAATGTGGAGGTTTATACGTGATCGAACCGTTACCCGTTCTGACTATCGTGAGGTCAACTTTCAGGAGCATAAACTGATTATAGAAGCACTCGAAGAACGGAACGCAGCAGAAGCTGTGAAACGTATGACTGCCCACATGCAAAACCTATATGATCGATATTGGAAAAGCTAGGATCTTCCACTTCCAAATACGATATGAGAAGCTTCTTTTTATTTAATCGAAAAATAAGACGCATACAACAAGTAGAAGCCTTGCTGTTATGCGTCTTTGTCTTTTTAAGTTCATTTATTTTCCGATGCTCGGCACCCTTCGCATATTCCGTATAAGACTTTAACCCCTTCAGAGCCATAAGCGATGTCAATGATTTCTCCACACTCCCGGCAAACGATCGTATTTTGTGGTACATTTGTCTCTTTTTCCATGAAAATTTCAGCTCCAATCGTTTTATCCTCATGTATTGTCTCGTTTTCTTTCAGAACTTCTCCTGACAGCTAAATCACCACAATATTTCCCCTTACTACTTCCATCATAGTTTTTTTATGACCCTCGTTTAAATAGACTTTTCTATACTGGATTTTTCTGTACTTGCTTTTACAACTAGTGCTTTTCCTGACTGTTTAACTAAAAACACAATAATAAAAGAAGCCAGTATCATACTAATACCTAAAAAAATCATACTGATGTGAAAAGAACCTGTGACATCCTTAATGTACCCGACTATATATGGCCCAAAGAAACCGCCAAGATTGCCAATACTGTTGATTAGTGCGATCGCTCCACCGGCGGCTGCTCCTGTTAGAAAAGAAGGGGGAATGGCCCAAAATGGAGAATAAGCACCAAAGGCTCCGCACAAGGCAATGGTTAAAAACACAAAGGATAAGATCACACTGGAATTTGCTATATAACTGCTAATGATCATGGCCATCGCACTGACAGTTAAGCAGGCAGATACATGCCATCGCCTCTCGTTTTTCTTGTCAGAATGATTCCCGACCAGCACCATTACAATGATAGCGACGGTATACATGAAACCTAACAGCCAGCCCATTCCCTGCGTACTTAAGGAAATGGTGTCAGATAATCCTTTAGAGATTGTCGGCAAAAACATATTGATGCCGTAAAACCCAACCATCCAGCAGAAATAGCCTGCCGATAAAATGAGTACATCTCGATCTTTTAAAGCTTGAGTGAATGTATATCGCTTGACCTGTTCTTTTTCAAGCTTTTCTTTTGTTGTGACATGAATTAGCCACTCTTTTTCATCTTGATTCAGCCATTTTACATCTTCAAGTTTGTCATCCAAATAAAAGAATGCAATTACTCCAAGAATGAGTGCTGGAATCGCTTCTAAAATAAACAGCCACTGCCATCCAGACATATCCAGCCAATCAACACCTAATAGAAATGTAGAAAGTGGTGCACCTAGGGCATTCGCTCCCGGAATCGCCAGCATAAATCCAGCAATGGCTTTGGCATGATGTTTGGTTTGATAAAAACCGCTCAAATAAAACACCATACATGGATAAAAGCTAGCTTCTGCCGCACCCAATAAGAAACGTGCTGTATAAAACTGCCATGGTTCTTGAACAAAAGCCATTAAAATCGCAATAATTGCCCATGTCACCATAATTCGGCTGATCCATTTACTCGCACCGATCTTTGCCATAATGGCACTTCCCGGAACTTCTAATAAAAAATACCCTAAAAAGAATATTCCAGCCCCAAGTCCAAATACAGCATTTGAAAATCCCAAATCTTCATTCATTTGAAGAGCAGCAAATCCAATATTCACACGATCTAAAATAGCGATAACAAAACATAAGGATAAAAATGGGATAAGGCGAAGTGTAACTTTACGAGTCGTCGACTTTTCTAATGCTTGTTGATTCAACATGATTCCCCCTTCAAGTTGCTTTGTCCAACTGCGTGAAGATATCTAAATGGCATGACACATTTTTATTAAGCGCTTACAAAATATCATTTCATCAATCATTTTGACTGTGACTCTACTTCCTTTTTATTTAAAATAGAGTCAGGCATGTTCATGTGCCTGCTCCATTTCTTTCTACTAGTCCATATGTGAACCACCATTGATATCGATTTCTTCTCCTGTAATGTAGGATGCTTCTTTAGTAGCCAAAAATGTAATGGCGGCTGCGATTTCTTTCGTTTCACCTGGTCGGCCAAGTGGTATATTATCAATTACTTTTTCGGCTTCATCGATAGGAAGTGACTTCCAAATATCCGTATTCACAAGGCCTGGTGCCACACAATTCACTGTGATACCATCTTTCCCTACTTCACGGGCAAGGTTTTTAGAAAAACCTAATACTGCTGCTTTGGAAGCTGAATAATGTGCTCCTCCAAATACGCCTCCTCCCCTTTTAGCCGATACAGAAGACATGTTGATAATACGCCCATATTGCTGCTTGATCATTGGTTCTAGCACGGCTTGTGTACACAAGAACAAACCAAACATATTTACATTAAATACTCTTGTCATATCTTCAAGTGTCATGTTCTGAACGGTTACTTTTTGAGAAATACCTGCATTATTCACCAATATGTCAATGCGGCCAAACGCCTCAAGCGTTACAGCCACCATTTGATCAATTGATTCCTTATTTGTTACATTTACTACTACGCCTAACGCTTTTCCTCCGGCTTTTTGAATGGCTTCTACTGTGAAGCGAATCCCTTCTTCATTGATATCTGCTACCACGACAGCAGCACCCTGTTTAGCAAGTGTTAGAGCGATTGTTCGGCCAATTCCTTTTTCAGAACCGCTCCCTGTTACAATAGCTACTTGATTGTTTAATGTAAACATTGTAAATAACCTACTTTCAAATGTGATTGTTCAGCATGTCTTTTGCTGTATTTATGATGTTTTCGATTGTTATTCCATTTATTTCTAAAAGTTTTTCGTAAGGTGCAGATTCTCCAAAACGGTCTTGCACTCCGATCCGTTTGACTTTTCCTCGACCTTCTTCTGCTGCTACTTCACATACAGCACTGCCTAATCCGTTCAAAATGTTATGATCCTCTACAGTGATCATACGTCCAATATCGAGACACTCCACAACCGCCTCTCGATCTAGAGGTTTGATCGTATGCATATCTAAAAGTGATGCTTCAATCCCTTGTTCTTCTAGTTTTTTAACCGCTTCCAAAGCAAGGTATACTGTATCACCATTTGCAATGATCGCAATATCTTTGCCAGACCTTAATTTTTTGGCTTTTCCAATCACAAACTCCTCATGTTCATCATAAATCATCGGCACAGCATCTCGGGTAAAGCGCAAATACATGGGGCCATACGTATTCGCTGCCTCTTTGATCAATTTTCTCGTCGAATAGTAATCAGAGCCCATGATGACCGTCATATTGGGAAATGTTCTTAAAACGCCCATATCTTCTATCGCTTGATGACTTCCACCGTCATTTCCCGGTGTCAATCCTCCGTGCGAGCAGGCAATCTTTACATTCAAATTCGGATAGCATATTTCTTGACGGATTTGCTCTGCCATGCGCAGCGAGCCAAAAACTGCGTAAGTGCTTACAAATGGAATTTTTCCAGTTGTCGCAAGACCAGCTGCCAGCCCGGCACCATTTTGTTCGGCAATTCCAACGTTCACATGCTGATTGGGAAGCTGTTTTATGAATTCTCCTGTTTTGCATGATTTTCCGATATCAATATCAATCACGTAAATATGTTGATTCTCTTTTCCTAACTTAACAATTTCATCACCGAAGGCTTCACGTGTCGCTTTTTTCTTAATGACCGCTTTTTCAGTTTGGCTCATGATCTCAAACCTCCTGCTAATTCTTCTAATGCCTGTTCATACTCTTTCTCATTTGGCGCAACACCGTGCCATGAGCAGATATTTTCCATGTAGGAAACGCCTTTGCCTTTAATTGTGTCTGCTACAATACATTTCGGCTTTCCATTTTTCATGTTTTTCACTTGATTCAATGTTTCGACTATCTCTTCCATCGAATGTCCGTCAATTCGCTTTGTTTCAAACCCGAATACTTCAAACTTCATTTCTATGTCTTGCAGCGGCATGATTTCCTCGCAGAAACCATCAATTTGCAGACGATTATTGTCAACAAAAACAATTAAATTATCAAGACGATATTTGACTGCGGTTTGAACCGCTTCCCAAATTTGTCCTTCTTGACATTCGCCATCGCCTACCATCGCAAATACCCGATAATCTTTTTCATCCCGTTTACCCGCAAGCGCCATACCAACCCCACAAGAAAGTCCTTGGCCTAATGAACCTGTTGAAATATCAATTCCAGGGCATTTCTTCATATCAGGATGACCTTGAAACGGTGAACCGTACTGTCTCAATTTGTATACGTTTTCAAAAGGGACATAACCTTTTAGCGCTAAGGCAGCATATTGAATAGGTGCAACATGGCCTTTCGATAAAACAAAACGATCACGATCTTCCCAGTTAGGATTTTGGGGATCGATATTCATCTCTTTGAAATAAAGGGCCGTGATGATATCAGCAGCTGATAAAGAGCCGCCAGGATGCCCCGATTGCGCTTCATAAATCATCGTAATCGCCGTTTGTCTAAGTTCAATCGCTTTTGCTTTTAAATTCGCCAAACTTACATCTTTCACTGGATCACCTCATTTTATTATTTGAAATCCAATCTTATATTCTTAGTTACTTGTTCACTTGTATGACAAGTAATTTATGAGAACACTATACAATTCTTGAAAGCATTTGTCTATCTATTTTTTGAATTTTTAAACAATCAATGCAGATTTGTATTAGATGCTCTTTAGATTACATAGAGCAAAATTTTAGAAAATCAGTATCCAACATAAAAAAACATCACTCGTCATTTTCATTGAGTGATGTTTCACATTCTGTATTTATCTCACTACCCCGTTTTCTTTTAAAAAACGCTCAAACAGCTGATTCCCTTCCTCTTCAATTTTGTCATCTTCAATAGAATACTCCCCAATCAACAGCCCTAAATCTTCATATTTTTCATAATGTTTTAAAAGCGTTATCTCATACCATGTATGGTCAAAGAATAATTGCCACTTTCCTGTTTCTAAACTCTTAAAAAACACCCCTTCAACATCAAGACCCTGTTCGTAATAGCCAACATGTACATGCATGGTATCATCTAAACGACACATTTTATTCTCCTTCTCGTTCCCCGTAAAACTTTATAGACCTTGCTGAAAATCAATCGTCCTCAACTCCACCCATTCAACACTATCAGGTACCGATTTTGTTTTTAGAAAATGTTGAACGATTTCATAAGCTTGATGTCGATCGACGTAGCTGCATGAAGGTACATACAATGGTGCGCCTGCAACGACATGCTTGATCGTTTCTATCTTCTCTTCTTTTTTAAAAGGAACCAAAAAATCTGGATATCTCATAAGAAAAAAGCCATAAGGTTCATGATAAAAGAAAACAAGACTTTCCGTTTCCCAATCTTCATCCACTTCAATAGAAGATTCTCCATTCCCTTGTTTCCAATAGTCTTCACCCTTATGGAAGAAGATTTCTTTCATCCATTCTTCTCCCGGATTTTCCACTGGAGCACCGGTTGGTCCATAATACAAAAACATTCCATTCTCTCCTTATTCATTTATTGATCCCTTGTTCTCTTTCCTTCAAATGTGTAAAATGCACGCGTCTGTTTATTTAATTTTAGCATGCTGAATAACTGTGGATTTAATTTTTCAGCATCCTGGATGCTTACCCATTTTACTTCTTCAATATCATGATCAGGATCTAGAATATTCATCTCTACCCCGATGATTTCCCCAAAAAACGTAAAAATAAGTGCGTGATGCATGTTATCTTGAAAAAGTATTTCTCTAACAGAATGAAGTTCATTTACTTTGATCACATATCCTGTTTCTTCTCTCACCTCACGGATCACAGCTTGCTGCAGATGTTCTCCTTTTTCCACTGCACCACCGGGAAACTCCCAATAACCTTTCACATTTTTCACCATGAGAATATGTTCATCCATGTCATAAATCAAAGCTGACACCATGTCTACTCTCTTCAACTGAATCCTCCTCACCCATTGTCGAAAATATGTCCAAATCAGATTTACGAGGAACATCGTCTCTCTTTTGAGACAATTCAAGGAGTCAAACGAGAAAATCATTGAAAAACGACAAGTAAAAAACCTCCTTCATTTAGCGGGAGGTTTGTTTATTTGATTCTCTTTCAATTGTTTCTCATCGTATAACAAATATCTGATCCGCTGTAGATAATGGAGCGCAATGTGACCGAGACAGAACATAAGCCCGATCATTGAAAGTATATAGATGGGCAGCATCAAACTAGGTACATTGTTTATGACAAAAGCCAAACCAACCACTGTCAGCATAACGAGACTTATAAATCTTATCAATACCACTTGAAGTCCCCCTTCATATTCACCATAACAGATTTTCCCTTTATTTTCATGACCTGCCTAAAAAAAGATGCGAATCCGCTAAGATTCACACCAAAAGGGGTATTACCTATTCGACTCACTTCTCTTCTCACGCGCTTCCTTCCACTGCTCAAGCTCAGACACCGTCAATAATTGATATCCTTGTTTGGTGAGTTCTTTGATAATCGTGACGGCTGCGTTTGCTGAGGTGTCATAGATGTCGTGCATTAAGACCGTTTCACCGCTAGATGCATGGGCTAGAATGAAGTCCGCGACGTATTGGCTGTTTCGATATTTCCAGTCTTCAGGATCCACATCCCAAAGGGTCACTTTCATGTGAAGAGCTTCGTTGATTTGCCTGTTTGTCCCGCCATATGGCGGTCTAAAATGAGTCGGTGTGAACCCGCTCGCTTTTTCAATGATTTGTTGCGTGTCTTCTACTTGTTTGACCGCTTGTTTTAAAGGAAGTCTTGTGAGCAAAGGGTGGTTATAGGAGTGGTTTCCAATTTCATTTCCACCCTTTCTGATTTCACTTAACATATCGGGATAATACTGAACCCTGCTGCCTAATACAAAAAATGTAGCATGTCCTTTGTTCTCTTTTAATGCTGTTAAAATTTTTGAGGTCGTTGATGGATTGGGCCCATCATCAAATGTGAGTGCAATGGCTTTTTGATTTGGATGAAATGTGGATGGTTTTGGCAATTTCACAATCTTTCTTGTTGGAATCGGTTCTTTTTTCTCGTTTTTGTTCAATTCTTTCTTAATATATTCAGGTTTTAATATTCCTGTCAGTAGTGTTTTCTTAATCGCTAACACTTGAGGGCCTTGATGATTTGGAGCGATTTGTCCTCTTGGAAAGTAGAATTCGATATAGCGATCCTTGATGGCAAAATACTGATAATTCTTCGCCACAGGAGACGTTCCCTGTTTGAGCAGCGGCTGATTTTCAGCTAGCGTTCGATCTTTTTTTAATTCCTCAAAAGTCATATTGGATAATTTTTGAATATTGTCCTTCTTTGATAGAAAGATATCGTTGATTGATAAAAATGTCTGTTTCTTGAAATCAAAGTTCATCACCTTCGTTTGATTGACGCCTTGCTTTCCGCCCTTCACCTCATATGTATTGAATTTGATTGCGACGGTTTGCTTGGCATAATGAATGATCTCATAATCGATATTTAATTCGTATCGTGTTTCTTCATTGACATCACTCGCTTGACTAAATGATGTTTTAAACCTTTCTAACGCTGTCTCTGCAAATCTTTTGATCTCCTGATCTAGTTTTTCTTGATGAAACAGCGGATAGTTGACAGCATATCTCATGAATTTCCCGTCATTCACAAGTGTGACTATTTCAACTTGTTTGTAGCTCGCATCTTGTTCTACTTTTTTCCTCTCTGTCCCGCTTGCCTGCTGGTTATGATAAAACGCAGCGATACCGATAACGACCGCAAGTACACATAGGACGAGACTGATCTTCCCTTTCGTTGACACAATGATTCTCCTCTCGTGATGCCGTCCTGTCTGGATGACGTGTGTTTGTAGGATAGACTTTTCGCAGCCCCTTTTAGTTTGCAAAAAACACATTTGTCACATTTTCGACATATTTTACGAGAGGCATATAAAAAGGGCTTGATTGCTCAGCCCTTATTTTTGCATATACAGTTGGAATAACTTTGTTTCTTCATCAATAGAGCGTGCCTGGTCAAAAGCTGCTCTGACTGTTTTTGAGTTGTTCACCAGCTCATACAGCATGGTGAGAACAAAAATAAATGACGCATTTCCATCAATGTAGTCATCGGGCGCTGTATAGGATATCGCCCCTGTTTCTAAAAAAGCTTCTGCCAACTTTTTTTCGCCTAGTGTACAGCCTGTACATATAATGTGGACTCCATTTAACGAAGCATACCGCTTTATGTCATCCGCACCAAAAGCAGCACCTCTCGGCTCACCCTCTTCGTATACATCTTCTCCTAACTCCGGCATGAGAAACGCTCCTTCTTCTCCGTGAAAGGATAAAAGAATGAAATCCGTCTCGCCTCTATTCCTCCCGGATAATACATCAATCAGGTCATTCGGTCTGCCTATCCAATGCATATCGACTTTTGCGCCAAAGTTTTCAAGTGCTGCACGAAGCGCAAAGGATTCTAGCTCACTATTTGGTCCGGCTGCCAATGTGATGCGCATAACTGGCTGGCTCATTTATATCCCCTCCAAATGATGATAAACATAGCACCATTTTTTCCTCATCTACATAAGCACCATTTATTTTTAGTGCTTTTTCCTCTACCGCATACGACTTAAATCCAACAGACTTGTAAAGATGTTTGGCTGGGTCGTTTGTTGTGACCACTGTTAAATATATTTGTTCGATGTCTTTTTTTTCGCGTGCAAAAGAAAGTACTTTTGTCAGAAGTGCCTTCCCCATTCCTTTTCCGCGTCCATTAGCCGTTACATACATCGCTACCACATTGGCACGGTGCTTTAATTTCTGCAAGGTTTCTTGTATGAGTGTAACCGAGCCGACCAGCTGACCTTGATGAAAGGCACCGAATGTCCACATAGATTGTGTAGAGGCAAAACGAGCCTTATATTTATTCTTCGTATCTAGCTTCTCTTCCTCGTAACTCATAGCAAAACTCTCTGGATTTAATCGGAGTGCTTCTAATCTCAAGTTCGCATATTCTTGAGCATCTTCTGGTGTTAACAATCGAATATTCAGAAAATCGCCTCCATCAGAATGAATTGATACTTCCAATTTTATCTTGAAAGGCGCTTTTGATCAAAGAATATTGGTTCATTTACATATAGCACATTTCTTATAGACTTTTAGGCTCTCTTTCGTTTTTGTGAAAACAAGGTCATTTTGATCATGTTCACTCGATATTTCCTATCCAAAACGATTCTTTTCTCACTTATCTTTTCACTTATTTTATATTAACCTATAACTAATTCATGAAAAAAAAGAAAAAAAAGGATTGATATGAACAAAAACATATCATAAGATAGAATAGTAATAAAAAGACAAAAAAGGGAGGAATTTGATATGACAGAAACAAGAAATGAAATCAAACTACATGTTCTTTTTGGTGCTTTAGCAGTAGGATTCCTTATGCTAGCTCTTTTTTCCTTCTCGCTACAAGTACTGCCAGTTGCTGATCTAGCAAAAGAATTTGGTATTCCAGGCAGTGTTGCCGCTGTAGTTCTTAATGTGGTTGAAGCGGGTGGAGCTGTCACTACAATTGTCTCCATTTTAACTGCTGTAGGTTCAGGCGGTCTTTCTCTTATTGCTGCGGCTGGTAAAGAGACAATTCGTCAATACCTTAAAAACGAAATTAAGAAAAAAGGCCGTAAAGCCGTTATCGCTTGGTAATTTATTTAACGACTCAATAGAAGGAGACTCTGTTCTCCTTCTATTTAAATTTTTGTGCAGGTGAGAAGATGTTATATCCATTATTATCACTACTTCTATCCATTAGACTGGAGCAACAGTATTCTAATATCGCTCAGTTCGTTATACGAAAAATTCCATTTCTCAAGTCGTTTTCTTCAAAACAGTACATATTTTTTTCTTGTATTCTTGATATCATATTCGGATGCATGATTGTATTCGTGATTTCTTCATTTCTTTACTCCCCCGTCTATCAAATAGAATGGGAAAGTGCTTTTGTGATGTTTTTATTTTTATTTTCTATCGTCAAAGGAATTGAATCTTATAGAAGAACTCATCTTCTTCCTTTTAAAGAATTGATACAGCTAGCACCTGTTTCCTCTAGACAACTTTTTCAAACGCTTCTGTTTTCTGAATTGATTTGGCTTGTGTTTACGAGTTTGAGCACTTATTTGATCTATTTTTTGTTCCAATATGATATTGTTCAAACACACGATCTGGCATTCTGGTTAAAACATGTCAATGTGATGCTGACAAGTATCTTCCTATTTATCATCAGCAATAAGATATTCGGTGCTTATATCTATAACATCGTCGTGAAAAAAATCGGGGCTATTCGTGTCCTCTTTTTTGCAAGCATCGCTTTGCTTTTTTTCTTTTTCGGAAGGGTTCTCATATTAAACATCATGTTCCCTTTTTATCACACCTTCCAGCAACTATTTCAATCGATCTCATCGCTTGCAGAGGATTCGTTTTGGATCACTCTTTCAAACAAGCTGATCTCTTTATATCAACATGATCTTCAGCAAATGCATCATGCTTTATTTTCAGATGGCTCTGTTTTTCTACAATTTCAAGCCCTTTTTAATTCACCTATTACATTGATTGTTGTGATACTAGGTAGTGCGCTTGTCATGAGAAGTCCTGTTCGATGGATTCCAACGGAAAAAGATCAAGACCAAAGCTCAAAGCATTTTCGGGATTTATTTTATTGGTACTTTCAAGTACTGCATAAAATTCAGGGTTCGCTGTTTAGACAAAATGTGTTGATCCAAAAAGACATCAAGCTGCTGAAAGAAAAAAGGTGGCTCTTATCTAAAGAATTTTTTAATTATATGTTCATGTCATATGAAGCCTTCTTTTATATTGGTGTTTTTACCGGATTGATCTCGATCATCGATCATCAAGCCTTGCAAATTCAGCTGCTATTCACACTCAATATTATGATACTAGCGAATCAATCTTATGAGATGAGAATGCTGACACCTTCTATTTTTGCTTTAAGTGCTGAAAAAAAGAACATTTGGCTTTACGAGCTTTCTCAAATATCACTTTTGCAATTTTTCTTATCAAAAATCCAGTTATTTTATTGTTTATTTTCCATACCAGCGCTCTTTTTACTATTCATTAATCTATCTATCATGACTGTGTATCAACTGTTTCATGTTCAGATGCTCATTCAACTGGTGGCATTAGGGATTGGCTTTTTCATTTTTCCTTTAATCCAACTGTACTTGTTTCCATTCACAACGAAATTCAATTTTATTCATGAGCATGAAATAGGGACAACAAATGAGGAACTAGAGATCATCGATAAAGGTCAGGCATTTGCCAGAAACTTTCTTGTGCTGCCTTTCATGTACTATTTGATTTTGACCTCTTTTCTCCCTATATTGCAGCAATCCTCAGGGCTCGTAAACGTGCTGTTTGCTATATATTTTGTGATCGTTTCAGTGATTTGCTGGATATTATGCCGCAAGACCATTTATAAAGGAATTGAGTATGTTGAAAAAAATAAGATATTTTCTATCGGAGAATAGATTGATTCTACGCCTCGGCTATCTTTACGCCGGTGTATTTATTGTAGCTTTGCTCATTGGAAGTCTCCTTCCTTATGATCAGATTCCTTATTTAAAAAAGGATGAAGACATGTTTTTTCTCTCTATTTTTTCAAACAATTTACAGGTTGGACTTGCCATGCTAGGTATCGGGGCTTTTACTGGCGGCATTATGTCTGCTGGCATTCTTTTTTATAATGGCTATATCATTGGAAAACTCATTCAGTTTTTGATAGCTCAGCATGAAGTGAAGCAGTTATTCACTGGCCTCATGCCACATGCTTTTGTTGAGGTGCTTGGTTTGATCCTCTTTTCAATCGTCAGTGCTTTTCCATTTATTTATCTTTACCGGTTTATGAAAGGTAAGTCCATTGATGTAAGAAAGCTGACTCGGACTGTGATTCAGTTAATCTTTGCCGCTGTAGTGCTCTTGTTGATTGCCTCTGTTTTAGAGGAATATGTCAGCCATGTACATCTATCTTAGAAGAAAGGAGAATGTGGTTCTATGGAGCTACTTCTACGCCCTAAACAATTTTTCAATCAACATCAATCGATCAAAACCATTGTAGGTCTTGTCTTACTATCTTTATTTGTTTCGACTGTTTTTTTAACATTTTTTATCATTGATTTGTTAGTAGAGGAGCCTTTATCTGCTGGAAAACAATTAGCCAGCATTGTGTTTATCTTTTTACTGACAATCCCACTTTATTTCATATTGAATTTTCTCGGTACTGTCGTGACTTCAATTTATATGTACTTTTTTCATAAAACGTTTATTTTGCGCAAAATGTATTTTGTCATCTTGCTTTATAATGCGTTTCTTCTATTAGTGAATAGTGCAGCAATCTATTGTGTGATGGTACTCGATTTAGATCATTATTTTATCTTCATCCAAGCGGTTTCGTTTTTGATCAACTTGTACCTTTTACGCATCCTTTATGATGGGATCATTTATTATGCTAAAGGATCAAAAAAAGCCGCCCTTGCGACCGTCATCTTGTATATGCTGGTGACCACTGTTTTTGTTATTGGAGGATTTATCAATGGCTAGTTTGCAAGTGTCTCAGCTATCTTTTCGTTATGAAACAACTGAAGAAAGCTCTCCCCTCCTTGATCAAGTATCCTTTCATCTGAAAGAAGGTGATCGTGCTTGTATTATCGGAAAAAACGGCAGCGGTAAATCGACACTTTTAAAGATCATCGCAGGTCTGCTTCCTTCAGTATCCGAAACGGTTTTACTCAATGAACAGCATCATCCTGGGTCAGCTCTTTATAAAGGGTTGGTCGCGTACATCCCAGATAAGCCTTTGGTTTATGATGCGCTGACTGGTATCGAGCATATGACTCTTATACAGTCGCTATGGAAAATGAATCAGTCAGAAAAAGAGGTATACAAAAAGACCTTTCTCTCGCTTTGTGATGCATTTGATTTAACTCATGCACTTAAGATGCCTGTCAAACAATATTCACTAGGTATGAGATATAAGCTTTTCTTTAATTGTATGGCGGCCAGATCACCAGAACTAATCATTCTTGATGAACCTTTTACATCTCTTGATGAGGCATCTCAAATGCAGTCTATTTCTTTATTAAAAGAAGAATTCTCTGATCAATGTGTTTTATTTACAAGCCATCAGCGCTACCTTTATTCAGAATTAGGAAATCGTTTTTTCGAGCTTGATCACGGACAACTAAATGAAATAGAGCGTTAAACATACAAAAGGCATCCCATCACAGGATGCCTCACTTCTTTTCACCATTAAACTACCACTTGCAGCGTTTGACCGGGCGGCAGCAAGGATTCTTGATATCACTGCCACAGTCATATTCTTCCACAATATACTCATTTCGAGTAGATTGCGTCACAGGGTAGTAGTTTTCAATTCTTTTGATGTTTTTATTGACGTTTGTGATATGAGTTGGATGAATCTTTCTAATCGTTTGTTCATTTGTTGTCGTGTTGACAATTTGACGTGTAGGGGATACAACCGTTTCAACTTCTCCATGGTTCCCTCTGCGAGGCCCAAAGAAAAAATTGTCTAATCGATTCCGGCTCATTCTCAACACCCCTTCAAGTTGTCTTTCACTTACACTCTATCATATGTCAGAGGCACGATTAGTGATTAGATGCTTGTCTATTTTTAAAAAAATCCGCTTGTGATCTAGTAGTCTCTTTCTTTACATTAGGACAATTTTAACATATTATACAAATGATCTCTTGTGAAGGAAAGGACATTCATTGATGAAGACAAGACATAAACTTTTTTCATTTTTCATCCTGCTCGTCGTGATCATCACTCTTCCACTGCTGTCGCCTATGGTTTTTACAAATGCGACTGAAAGAGGAGCGATACGGCATGCCATTTATCAAGAAGGCTACCCTTACCAAAGCTATTTTGCTATTTTGCAAAAAAAGGACGATGTAGACCCTCAATATGGTCAGCTGTATGATGTGTATTGGCAGGCTTGGAAAAGCGAGACAAGAATGACACCTTCCGTCTGTTATTCAAAAAAGATAGAAGACCATGAATATAAGGTCAGCTGCGGAACTGCACCGTAACATTTTTCTATAACTTTAAAATAAGAGGTGAACGATTTGATCAACACAACACAAACCATCGAACGAAACAAACTGGACATTGCACTTGAACTGACGCAATTGCATTTGAATCGATATGAAGCAAATCATCCTGATCAGCTGAGTGAAATTTATGCAAAATATTATGCACTTCTTGAAGTGCTGGACGTATCCTCATCTGATCAATTAATGGATTTACTGCCAGATGAACTGAAACAAATACTTGATTAAAAAAGCCATCTATCCACACAGGATAGATGGTTCAGATTGTTGAAAAAGGGCTAAAATGAACTTGATTTTAGCCCTTTGTCTTCTTTTCAGCGTGATAGAAAACCTTTGAATTCTAGGAAGGACGAGTACCGGCGCGGAGCGAATTTGACATTCGTGAGCACTGGCACGCAGGACTGACAAAGAATGCGAGGGTTTGTCTACACGCTGAAACCATCTATCCACACAGGATAGATGGTTTTCTTTAGACACGTGCAGCCATATCGGTTTCGATTTGTTCTAAGCTTCTTCCTTTTGTTTCGACTAATACAAAGCGAGTGAACAACAGGCCAATTAAGCAGATGACCCCAAATGAAGAGAAAATGACGCCAAAGCTGAATTGGTCAGCCAAGATTGGGAACACAAGGCCAACTGCTAATGATCCCGTCCAGTTAAAGGCAGATGAAATGCCCGCTCCAATGCCTCTTACAGAAAGTGGGAAAATTTCACCAATAATAATCCATGTGATTGGTGCCCATGAGAAGGCATAGCACAAAATAAAGCAGCAAAGTGAAATCAATGTGACCCAGTTTAATATGCCTTCACTTACTCCGAGCGCACCTAATGCCGCTGGTGCAAAGAAAGACAGGGCCATCCCCGTTCCCCCAACTGTGAGAATCGTTCGGCGGTCGAACCGGTCGACGAATTGTAAAAAGATCACGGTCGTCACAACAAATATGACACCAACAATGACGGTAAAACCTGCGGCAACTTGCGGAGCAAGACCTACATTTCTTGCGATACTCGTTGCATAATACACAATGGAGTTCGCCCCCTGTATTTGCTGGAGTGTCGCCATTCCGACCCCAATAAAGAGAGCCATACGGAATTTCTTTTGAAATAATTCACGAATGCCTGAGCGTTCTTCTTTTGCTACTTCTAAAATTTCTTGCATTTCTGCTTCAATCTCTTCACGTGATGAACGAAGTGATCCTAATACTTCACGTGCCTTATGAGCCATTCCGTGTTTAATTAAATATCTTGGAGATTCAGGAAGTTTCAGCATGCCAATATAAAGCACGATCGCAAATAAAGCAGCACTTCCCAGCATCCAGCGCCAGCTGTCTGGAATTGGTTCAAACACAAATGCGACGATGTAGCTAAGCAATAATCCACTCACAATCATCAGCTGATTCAGGCCGGACAATTTCCCGCGGATTTTAGCTGGAGCGATTTCAGACATGTAAGCAGGCACGAGCGATGAGGCTGTCCCTACAGCTGTTCCTAAGAAAATCCGGGCAATGGTTAATGAGATTTCTTCTGGTGCAATGGCTGAGCCAAGCGCACCGACAAAAAAGATAATTGATGACACCAAAATGAGCTTTCTGCGGCCAAACTTATCCCCCATCAGACCGCTTAAAATGGAACCAATGATCGCCCCGCCCATTAATGAAGAAACGACGATGCCAAGCCATAACGGGCTGAGCTGAAATTCTTCCTGAATGTGCCCTTCCGCCCCTGCGATAATACCAATATCATATCCAAATAAGATACCTGCAAAGGACCCGAAAAAGAAGATAAATTTACTTGATACTTTTTTCTCCAAGTGGATGACCCCCCTCACTTAATAAACCGCTTTCATTTCACCCCGACATTCTACCGATTACAGTAGAATGCATTTCACCCTTCTTTATAAAACCACATATTCTGCATTCACAAGCTTTGCAAAAAGAACAATTTGATCAACCGTTAAATTGAGAGATACGACTGTATGATGACCTCCGCCGTGCTTAATCCATGCTTTGACGCCATCTTGAAAGTTCGGTTTGATTTTCCAGAGGACTCGTGCTACCGGTAAATGAGGTGCTGCTTCCTGCGGCTCAAAGGCTTCCACTTCTTGAATCAGCCATTTGAAATGTGTTCCAAAATCAGCAATGGAGACAACAACGCCCTCGCCTGCTTTTCCATCAAACACAAGACGTGCTGGGTCTTCCCGGTCTCCAATGCCTAGCGGAGACACGACAATGACAGGTTTTGTATGTGCAAGCACTGGATCTACTTCTAGCATATGAGATTGGAGCACTGCTTCCTGACCAGAGGTCATTTCATATGTGTAATCTTCCATAAAACCAGTCGATTGATGATGACTCATCACCTTTAATAAACGATCCAGTGCGGCGGTTTTCCAATCGCCTTCACCGGCAAAGCCATACCCCTTTGCCATGAGGCGCTGAACAGCTAAACCCGGAAGCTGCTTCATGCCATGTAAATCTTCAAAGTTTGTCGTAAAGGCATTGTAGCCACCTTCATCTAAGAAACGTTTGATGGCAATTTCATATCGTGCTTGCACTTTTACACTTTGTTCCCATTCTTCTGCCGAATAGCTCCCATAATCCACGTCATATAACGTTAAGTACTCAGCAAACAGAGCATCAACTTCTGCTTCTTCCACAGTATTTACATAGTTCACAAGATCGCCAATTCCAAAGTAATCAACGGTCCATCCCAGCTGGATCTGCGCTTCAATTTTATCTCCTTCTGTCACCGCAACGTGGCGCATATTGTCACCAAACCGGGCCACTTTGATCTGGAAGCTCTCATGATAGGCAGCCGCAACGTCCATCCAATCAGCGATTTGCTGCTTCACCTCCTGCTTCGACCAATGACCTGCAACGATTTGGTTTTGCTTATTTAAACGTGCATTGATATAGCCGTACTCTCTGTCTCCATGTGCCGATTGATGGAGATTCATATAGTCCATATCAATCGTGTCCCACGGAATGTTTTCATAGTATTGCGTGACGAGATGCAAAAGAGGCTTTTGCAAAAGAGACGTACCACGTATCCACATTTTTGCTGGAGAAAACGTATGCATCCAAGTCATCACACCGATGACCTCATCACGATAGTTGACCTCTTTCATCAGCTCTGTGATTTGATCCGCACTAACCGCCAGTTCCTGCAGGATAATTGGATAAGGAAGCAAACCGCTCTCATTTAAGGCATCTGTTATCTTTTGCGCATCTGCCTTCACTTGCTTCAGTGCCTCGTCCCCATATAAGTGCTGTGAACCGACGACAAACCAACATTCTTTCTTCTGACTTGTTAACATAGATATCCCTCTTTTCTTTATCTTGAAGGTTTTTGTCCGTAATACGCATGTGTTCCATGTTTTCTTAAATAATGTTTATCTAAAATCACCTGCGGAAGAGGCTCCGCATATTCGTTCAATTGCTTTGCAAACAGGTTCATTTTCGCTACTTCATCTAAAATGACACTGTTCGTTACCGCACTTTTCGCATCTTTTCCCCACGTAAAGGGACCATGACCTTGCAGCAAAATACCAGGAACCGCCATGACATCTATCTGTCTTTTCTCAAACGTTTCAATGATCAGGTGTCCTGTTTCCACCTCATACCCGCGATTCACCTCTTCTTCTGTAAGAAATCGAGCGCACGGAACAGGTCCGTAAAATGTGTCGGCGTGTGTTGTGCCCATTGCTGGTAAATCAAGTCCAGCTTGCGCCCATACAGTTGCCCACATTGAATGGCTATGTGAAATGCCGCCAATTTCCTCAAAGTGTTTGTAAAGAACAGCATGTGTGGCAGTATCGGAAGAAGGATTGAATTCTCCCTCGACCACTTGACCGTCAAAATCGACCACGACCATGTCTTTTGCTGATAATTTGTCATACGCTATGCCGCTCGGCTTAATGACAAACAGTCCACTGTCACGATCACACGCACTGACATTGCCCCATGTAAATTTCACAAGTCCGTATTTTGGCAGATCTAGATTCGCTTGAAACACTTCTTCTTTTAACCGCTCTAACATACAGGTGCCGCTCCTTTCTGTGGCGTCAAATGTTCTACTGCCGCTTTTTCTATCGAGAGTCCTTCTTGATAGCGCTTTATAAATGCCTCAAAACCTTTGACATCCAGTGGATCAGGATCAATAAGCTCTTCTAATGTATGGGCAAACACTTGATGCTTGAGAAAATGGCTCAGTGTTTGCTGCTGGTGATTGAGCATATATGAAGCAAGGACCGCCATCCCAAACGCACCGCCTTCTCCCGCAGTTGATACGACGGATACAGGTGTCCCGAGTGCAGCAGCGACCATTTTTTGCCCAACTATCGGTGTTTTAAATAAACCGCCATGTCCTAGTAAGCGATCAATCTTGACTTGTTCATGTGCTTTTAAACGATCCATCCCAATTTTCATTGCGCCAAATGCAGAGAAGAGATGCGTCCGAATGAAATTAGCAAGGGTAAACCGGCTTTGAGGAGATCTAACAAAAAGAGGTCTTCCTTCTTTTAGTCTCGTAATATTTTCACCAGAATAATAGCCATAGCTTAAAAGCCCGCCCCCATCATGATCTGCTTCTAAAGCTTGATTTAATAGAGTTTCGTACAATCTTTCTGTTTCAACTGGCTGACCCATTGCTTCAAACGCTTCTCTGAATAGATTCATCCAAGCGTTGAGGTCACTTGTACAATTGTTGGCATGAACCATCGCGACTGGCAGGCCATCTGGTGTCGTGACAAGATCCACTTCTGGGTACACACCTTTTAGATGATGCTCTAACACAATCATGGCAAATACAGATGTCCCAACTGAAATATTCCCAGTTCTCTTTTCCACACTGTTTGTTGCGACCATTCCTGTTCCTGCATCACCCTCTGGTGGGCAAAAAGGGATACCTGGCTGCAACTGTTTGCCTTGGTCTAAAATCGCTGCTCCAGCTGCTGTTAACACACCAGCTTCTTCGCCTGCTAAATAGGCGCGCGGCAAAAGATGACGAAGCTTCCACGGATAGCCTTTTTCTGCAATCAATGCTTCAAATTGATGAAGCATCACTTCGTTGTAATCCTTCGTTTTTTCATCAATGGGGAACATTCCCGACGCATCGCCAATTCCGATGGCCTGCTTCCCTGTTAGCAGCCAGTGAATGTAGCCGGACAAAGTGGTCACATACTCTAACCGGGACAGATGTTTTTCCTCTCCTAATATCGCTTGATATAAGTGAGCGATGCTCCATCTTTCTGGAATATGAAATTGGAATACATCTGTTAGCTTTTGACTCGCCTCGGTCGTTGTTCCATTCCGCCACGTTCGAAACGGGACGAGGACTTCTCCTGTATGATGACAGGCGACATAGCCATGCATCATCGCAGATATCCCGATGGAGCCAATGGTTTGAATCGTCACCCCATACAATTGTGCAGCCTGTTCTTTCATCTGACGGTACGCCACTTGAAGACCTGTAATGATTTCAATTAAATTGTACGTCCATATTCCTTCTTGAAGAGAACTTTCCCATTCAAATGCACCTTGCGCAATTGGCTGAAACTCTTCATCTATTAAAATCGCTTTAATTCGTGTGGAACCAAATTCAATGCCCAAAGATGTCCGTCCTTCTCTAATGGCTTTGGCCGTCTTTTCACGATTCATTTTGTTCACCTCCAAGATGATAGCGGTTTCAAATATCTTTTTCGTTTGATTCATCTTTACCTGTGCACAAAAACAATATAATATTTGTACGTACATATGTCAATAATAAATATAGTTGTGCATACACAATTAGACAAAAACTTTCATATTCTCTAAGGAACAGACGATAGACACTGTAAGCGCCTGTTTTTGATGAAGCAACCATGTTAGAATATGTCCATACAAGTTCTTCTCAACCCGAGTAGAGGATCAACTGTGAAAGAAGTGAAACGATGAAAAAGAAGTACCAGATCATTATAGATGATATAAAAAGCAAAATACTGACAGGGGATTACCGGATCGGGGAGCGTATTCCAACCGAATCAAGCTTACAAGAGATGTATCAAGTAAGCCGGCATACAGTGCGAAAAGCCATCTTGGAATTATCGAGTGAAGGTTTTTTAAGAAGTGAAAAAGGCTCAGGCACATTTGTCACCAATCAATATCAAACAAAACCTGCTGGACATGCTCATATGAAAACGATTGGCGTCATCACCACATACATATCCGATTACATTTTCCCGTCGATCATTCGGGGCATCGAAAGCCGATTAAATGAAGAGAACTATTCTTTGTTACTGGCGAGTACAAATAACGATGTGGACCAGGAGAAAAAAGCGCTTGAAATGATGCTGTCCTTTGGTGTGGACGGATTAATTGTCGAACCGACAAAAAGCAACTTATATAATCCAAACATTTCGTACTACCTATCCTTTAAAGAACAGGATGTCCCGCTTATTATGATCAATGCCTACTATGAGCAGTTAGAGGTCCCCCTCCTTTGTTTGGATGATGTAAAGTCCAGCTATTTAGCGACAAAGGAGCTGATCACCTCTGGGCATCAGCACATTGGACTGATTTCAAAAACAGATGATTTACAAGGAAAATATCGAATGAAAGGCTATATTCAGGCACTCGGTGAAGCGAAGCTCAATTTCCTACCAGAGCATGTTCTTTTTTTCGATACAGAATCGAAGCAGTATTTAGGGGATCATATCAAAACCTTTTTACAAGCGCACCAGCATGAGCTGACAGCCCTTGTTTGCTATAACGATGAGGTAGGATTAGAAGTAGCAAATGTATGTAGTGAAATAGGTTTATCTATTCCAGATGATCTTTCCATTATTGGACAGGATAACTCGTATATTGCCCAAAAAAATGCCCATGTGAAACTGACAACGCTGACACACCCTCAAGAGCAAATGGGACGAGATGCGGCAGACTGGATGATTAAAAAAGTACAAGGGAAAAAGAATCTTCCTGATCGAACATTTTATGAGCCTGAACTCGTTCCTGGTGAAACGATTAAAGCGCTGAACGTAAGAAAAAATGAGCCCTCTTCATAGGAGGCTCATTTGGCTTTAGGCTCTTGTTCAAGCATATTCATCACATCATAGGCAATTCGGTCGGGAGAATCTTGCGTGATACGATTGCGATAGTTAGACAAGACGACCACTCCTGTTTTTGAATGCGGGCGGAAACCCATGAAGCTGGAGAAACCAGAAGTTGCACCATTATGGCAAATCAATCCCGTATCATCTATGACCCACCCGAGTCCCATTGACATGTTTTTCCCTATCTTCACCTTTGGCTCGTGGGTCATTTTCCATGGAGAAGTGACGTCTACACTCATATGTGCAGAGAGAAATGAGAGCAAATCAGTGATCGTCGACCGAATCGCACCAGCCCCTTGATAGTCATGCATCTGAAGCGGAGGAACCTCTTTTCCATTCTCTTGATGACCTAGGATCATCTTCTCTTTGACGTCCTCCTTGATCGTAATAAAGGTGTTCGATAGTTTCAGCTCATCCACGATATATTCAGTCAGCAACTCTTCATATGTTTTGTGAAGAGACCATCCCATGATCAACCCGAGGAGCCCCATCCCTACATTGGAGTAACGAGATAGGTATTCCTTTCGCTCATTCCATTTTTTCGAGTGTAACAGTTTCATTAATTCATCAAGGGAGTATTGGCAGTACATATCTCTTCTCACTTTTGGAAGGAACCTTAGTTGTAAATCTCTGAGAAAACGATGTGAAGGAAGCCCAGACGTATGGGTTGCCAGCTGTTCCAATTGGATGGGGTGATTCTTTCTTATTTCGGGACAATACAGTGAAATGGAATCGTCTAGCTTCATCTGCCCTTTTTGAATCATGCTTGCCAATATACTTGTCGTAAAGACTTTTGAAATAGAGCCGATTTCAAAAATGACCTCCTCAGGCTGGACGCACTGCTGTATGGGGTGATCTCCGAAATGAAAAACGTGTCTTTCTCCTTGATGAATCAGTCCGATCACGAGCAGTGCCTGTTTCTTTTTCTCCGTATAAGAAGAGGCAATTCGCTGTACTTCTTGTTTGAGCATCATCAATGGATCATCATCCTTCCCCTTCATTTTGATCTACAATCAATTGATCAAGCTTTGTATAAATGGATGTCAATGTGTTGATCTCTTCGAGGCTTAATTTTGAATAGTATTTTTCAATGATCGCAAGTTCTATCTTTCTCATATTCTCCAAGTACGTCTTTGCCTTTTCAGAAAGTTCAACGTGCAATTCCCGGCGGTTTTGCGGGTTGATGCTGCGGCGAATCCATTCTTTTTTTTCAAGCGTGTTTAATAACTGGCTCACAGCACTTTGGGTGATGCCTAGTTGCTGAGCAATTTGAATAGGTGAGCTTCCCCCTTTTCGCTCTACGAAATCAAGGACAATGTGCTGCTTATCAGTTAGCTCATCTACAAATAACTCTTCAAACTCTAATCGGAGCTTTTGATGGATACGCGCTTCGATTTGGTTTAATTCTTGGATCATCGTTGTTTTGGATGTCAATGTCATCACCTTCATAATTAAGATAACTTAAGTATAAAGGTATATTAATTATTAATCAACAAAAATCCCTATCTTTTATCAAAGATAGGGAAAATGCCGATTATACTTCTTCTTTAGGTGAAGGTACTGCACATACGCCATCTGCACATGCTTCTTCAAATGAAGCATCAGCCGCTTTCTCCGTTTGCGCTGCCTCTTCTGTCCAAGCCGTTTCAAGTGCACGAAGGAACGTATCTGCTGGCTGTGCACCAGCAACCGAATATTGATCATTGATCAAGAAAAAAGGCACAGCAGAAATCCCGAGCTGTCTTGCTTCTTTTTCGTCTTCTCGCACAGCGTCTGCAAATTCTTGCCCGTCTAGAACCTTTTGTACTTCGTTCTGATCAAGGCCTGCTTTTTCTGCAATATCTAAAAGGGTTTGACGATCACCAACATGCTTTCCATCTGTAAAATACGCTTGAAACAGCTCACTCATGACGAGATCGCCTTTTCCCATTTTTCCAGCATATTGTGCGAGCTGGTGGGCATCAAAGGTGTTTGTCAAAACGAGTGGATCGAATTGAAAATCGATTCCTTTCTCCTTGCCCGCCTGTTTCACCTGTTCATTCATCGCGATGGCCCGGCTACGGCTCATGCCATATTTTTTGACAAGCATATCATGCACATCATAATCCACTGCAACAGGTGCATTCGGATCAAGCTCAAAGCTTTTAAACTCTACTTCTACCTGTTCTTTATGAGGGAATTGCTCAAGCGCTGTTTCCAACTGTTTTTTTCCTATATAACAAAAAGGACAGGCGATATCTGACCAAATTTGCACTTTCATCTTCATCTTCCTTCCGTTGCTTACGTTTTTTCTTTCGAGATGTAACTATTATAGTTACATCTTATCCTTTATGTCAAGTGATCCTTCTTTTTAAGTACCATGTATTAAAAAAACCTTTCCTTCAAAAAAGGAAAGGTTTTCATCACGGCTATTCTAAATTCGCATGGTGACCGTACATTTTATGGGTGTCGAGCTCTTTCATTTCCATCAATCTCAAGATGATCGCATCGTACATAAGAAGCAAAGTTTGCTCAAATAATGAGCCCATCGGCTGAATCGTATGATGGTTTCCTTCATGTTGATCCTTTGGCGCACCTGACAGTAAGATGACTTCATCCGATAGATCAGCTATAGGTGACTCAGTTGAAAGTGTGAACGACGCCACGCTTCCGCCAATCGCCCTTGCCTTTTTCGCGAGCACAAGCAGCGTCTCTGTTCGGCCAGAACCGCTCCCTACAATCAATAAATCCTCAGATGTAAAAGCAGGCGTATTCGTTTCACCGATCACATAAGCTTCGAGACCAATATGCGTGAGTCTCATCGCAAACGATTTTCCCATCAAACCAGACCTGCCAGCCCCTGCGACGAAGACCTTTCGAGCCGCTAAAATGCTTTTGACAAGCTGCTCTGCTTGTTCGTCTTGAATCGCGGGCGAGTGCTCAGAAAGCTCGCTTAGAATCGCTCTCACATAGTCACTTGTTTTCATGATTGTGCAATCAACTGCTTCATTTGCGCAGCCACTTCTGCTTTATTGTCTTGGCTCGCTATGCCGCCGCCGACAATAATCAAATCTGGATCTAATTTGACGACTTCAGGTAACGTATCAAGCTTAATACCGCCTGCAATCGCTGTTTTTGCCTGTTTGACCACTTGTTTAATGGTCATGAGGTCAGCAAATGAGTTTTGACCAACCGCTTGCAGGTCATAGCCTGTGTGCACACAAATATAATCTACCCCAAGCTCATCCAGCTCTTTCGCACGGCCGGCGATATCTTTGATCCCAATCATATCGACTAAAATTTGTTTCCCTCTTGCTTTTGCTTCTTTTACCGCTCCTTGAATGGACATATCTTCTGCCGCCGCAAGAATGGTGACGATATCTGCTCCAGCTTCGGATGCCTGCTGCACTTCATAACCGGCAGCATCCATAATTTTCAGATCGGCGAGTACACGTAAGTTTGGAAATGCCTGTTTGACTTCTTTGACGGCACGCAAGCCTTCGTTGATCACAACAGGTGTTCCAATTTCGACTACATCGATCGATCCTTCTACTTCTTTGATCAGCTCAATCGCTTCTGGTATATTCACTAAATCTAATGCTAATTGTAATTTCATGAACGTTCACTCCCGTTTTTTCATCTCATCTTCAAGAGCTCCGTGAATAGGGCTTCTTAAACGATGAAATGAGTATAACAACAGGATGGAAGCAATCCAAGTACGCACTTTTTTTTTACATACTATATTTTTTCGCATATGGTTACAAAAAAGACACTGTCTTTTCGACCAGTATCTAAACGTACTGACAAATCCTCGCATTCGGTGTCAAGTCTGTGTTGTGATGCCGCTCCAGTACTCGTCCTTCCTAAACTGCAAAGGTTTTCAAGTCACGCTGAAAAGAAAACAAAGAGCTAAAATAAAATGATTTTAGCTCTTTGTCTACATCTATCGTCTTTCTATTTATCATCCTTTAAAAAATTGCTGTCGAGATATTGTTTTCCCCAATCATACATCGCCTCTAAAATTGGCATTAAGCTTTCTCCAAGTTCTGTGAGAGAGTACTCAACCTTTGGCGGAACGACGGGATAAACCTCCCGGTGCACAATGTGATCTTCCTCTAATTCTCTTAGCTGATTGACAAGCATTCTTTGCGTAATCCCAGGCATTAACGACTTTAACTCACCAAACCGTTTTGTCCCTTCTCTGCCAAGGTGCCATAAGATCAGCATTTTCCACTTCCCGCCAATAATATTCAGCGTCAGCTCTTTTTCGCAATTGAACACTTTATTTTCCATTCTTGATGACAACGACATACACTCCTTTAATCTCAAACCACTTTATCATATACTGCGGCAAAATGGATTGCCCTAGCATACAGTCTTTATTATTGATTTTGTTTTTTGACGAAAGCCATCACAGCCTTTGTCATCTCTTGCGCTTCTTTTGGCGCTCTGTCAGATCCAAACCATTTATTTAAATCACTGTGGCTCAGCGAATGGACCCGAAAGACAAACTTAGAACCTTTATCATGATTCAGTTTTTCTGCAAATCGGTACACCTCAGGATTTTCCCAGCCAGTAACCAAATAGACAGGAGGTACATTCTTTTGATTCATATAAGTGACAGGTGATGCATTTGTCCAATTCTCCTCTTGTTTGCCAAAGACTTTTTTGTACGATGGGATAGCTTGTATAAATTGATTGAGGTTTAACGGTCCGTCTAGAACAACAATGGAATTGATCGTTTTTGGCGACAGCCCCACATGTTTTAAGTAGGTCGAATCTGTGGCAACCAGCGCCGTCAAATGACCACCCGCTGAGTGACCCATGACATTGATTTTTGACGAATCGATTTGATATTCATCTGCATGATCCTTGACCCATTTAATAGCGCTTGCCGTATCATCTGCCATCTGCTCGTAGTTGGCATCAGGGTGAAGCCTGTAATTCATTGAAACAAACACATACCCTTGCCCCGTAAAATAATCAGCTTTTGAAGCGACTCTATTCTTATCGCCGCCCGACCAGCCGCCGCCATGGAGATAGATCATGACTGGATGCTTCTTCTTTTTGTCTTCATCTTTTCCCTTTGGCATATATATATCCAGTGTTTGCTGTTTGTTTTGTGTGTCTGCATAATGGATGTTCGTCGTCGGCTTAGGCTGGTTGAAACGGAACACAAAGAATGCGCATACCAATAATCCAGCGATGACCGCCGCAAATAAGAGCCATTTCATGATTCGATTCAATGTCATTGCACCTTTCTGTGTTGGGATGGGGAAGTATGATTCGCACATATGTAGAGCGACTAGCCCGATTCATTTGAAACGACTTGTATGACTTGAATCGTTTCACAATAAAAAGAAAAATACTGTTCTTCATAATCTTCGACAAAGTAATTCAAATATTCCCAGCCTCTATCCAAAAGTTGAATGTTCAAAAAAAGAGAGGAATCGTTTGTTAACTCCAAATCTTTGATTTGAACAGAAGAGACGTTGGTAAATTTCAGATGAATGTCTGCTTTATGGGTTGCAGATTCGTATGGGATGTGTAGATGAATACAGTTGATCAAGTCGTAATGTTCATTATACTCTTTAAAGTAGTGAAATTCATTGATTTGCTTTAGATGGTTGATATTGAAATCAGGGATTTGTTTCTGGACTTTTTCATCTAAAAACCATGTCATCGTTTGTCCTCCAAGAGGTTATTGTAGAAGTGCAATGATTTGTTTTCTTGTTTCTTCATGGTATTGAACATAGGAGTGCAGTAAAGGATATGATTCAAGGATCTGTTGATACGATTTGATTTGGGGATATTGCTCTTCAAATGACTGACGCAGCACGTTTAACTGTTTTTTCGGTATTCGTTTATGATCGATCACATAACTTAGGCTACCTGCAACAAGTGAAAAAAATAAATAAAAGTCATCTGAAAATATACCAGTTTCTGCTTCAAAAGAGACGATTTCATCTGGATAAGATGAATCTAATAAGTATTGATAACGTTGTTTTAAATCATCGAATAAACCTTGTTTATCTCGGCTGATTTTCATGGATTTTCCCCAATCTCTCATTGTTTTTAATTCTTATTTAGACGCTAATGAGATCTTCCTATACACTGCAAATAAATTCTTGTGAATCGAAACATACGTTTTTCGATTCTATTGCGAGTAACATCCCATTGATGTTAAATAGAAAATTTGCATTTGAATCAAATTCTTCAAGAAGTACATTTTTAAGGTCCCCTATCCCATTAGGATGGTAACTACATTCAAAAATTTGCCAATTCATCTCTTCTTGTATCAATTCTTCAAATCTATCATTACCTTCACCCCCATTATAATAAAGACTCGCCATATTCATAAATCGTATTTCATGTTGAGTAACTTTATTTAATTCTGATACTTTTACGCTCAGTATTAATTCTTTATGAAACAAATCAAATGTGACTCCGAGTACATTACAACCCCCATCTAGATAATCGATCCATTTTTGTACACTATTAAACATCTCATTCACTCTCCTATTTTTTCAGGATGAACTCTATTCTTATCGTGTCACGGAGTTTGTAAATATTCTTCAAATGAAATAAAGTCCGCTTTTTTTCGAAATTCGCTTAAGATTTTCTGATCTCCTGTAAAAATAACATCTGTCGAATCAAAAAATCCGATTTCAAACACGGCTTGAGGGATAACGGGTGTATAATTTACGTTCCAATATCGTTCATTATCTTCAATTTGAGGTATTGAAATAATATTCAAATGATCTATATGACGAGGCAATGCGGTCAAAACAGCGAAAATAAAAGAATAAGAATAGTCATGTAAGAATTTTTTGAAATGTTCACCCTTCAGAAATAAAAAATCCGTATAATCCGGCATGACTTCTGAATGAGATTGATTATTCCGATCATGAAGCATTGGGAGTGTCACATCACTTATGACCCAATGATACTCTTCTACGTTTAAATTGATTTTCTTTATTAATTCATTTACTTCGAATAGATTTTCCTCTTTTGCTAATACGATTCTCATTACTTGCTCCACCTCACCGATTTAAAACATCAGACGAAACTAAAAATATTCCACAGTATCAAAATCTGACCATAATCTCCAGTCAGTGTTCGTGTTTATATTTACAATGCATGTTGGATCTTGATAGATCAAACTCTTCGCAACCGATTGAAAAAAAGGAGATTGACTAGGGAGTTGGCTATGCGTTTCTGGATGAAACCATGATTCAGTTGTGTAGAGCGGTTTATCATATACATGCTGAACGATGTCAAATTGTTCTTGATCTGTCATCCATAAACTATCCAGCAAATCTTGATGTTTGGCCATTTCTCTTAACAAAGTAATCCATTCATTTTCCTCTGTTACATCAGCTTGGCATGACTCTGGTATTTGAACATGAAAATAGTCTCCATTTAATCTAATTCGTAAAGGATGCTTTGTGAACCCATGTTCTATCTCATCATCATCTATTATTTCATGATGATGATCCACGAAATCAAAAAGCTCATCCAGTAGAAAATTGATTGATCCATTCTTCAAATCATGACCAATCGCAAAAAAATCAATAGACGGTCCTACCTTCGATAAACCGAATAATTGAATCGTGATCAGCCAATTTTCCTCTCTAGTAAATAGAGAAAGCTTCCCTTTGGCAAAATCAAAGTTCCCATTATCTAATAATGGAAACTCTTTATTTAGAAAAGACTCATCTAGTATAGATAACACATTGTCTATTTGATTCATGTCTTCCTCCTTATGAAGTTATTTCATTCTACGTTTGTATAATTTCGAATCAGTTCTTTTCTAAAATCATCAGGAAGTTTTTGATTCGGAAATACAACTGAAATCCAGCCTAATACAATCTCATCTAAAATTCTCCACGTTTTTAACAATTGTTTATTCATTTGTTCTAATTGAAGAATCGCTAGTACTCCTATCTCATAACCTCTGTCGCCATAAATGATCCATTTCGCAGAAGGGGAAACCCATATCACACGTGAAGCAATATCCATTATGCTATCATTTACACTCTCTATCGGATAATCCGTTAAGAGATCGAGGTAATCACTTGGTGTGAGGTTTAACGGTACTTTCACCCAAAGATAATAACCAAAATCATGATAATAATCATCCATGCTCTTCTGCTCATCTAATACAGCCATGAGTATATAGTCATCATGATGATTCAAAGCTAAACCTTTTAACATTTCCCAACCATCATCTGATAACAACCAATGGAATTCTTCGAATAAATAATGAGGGGTTTTCGTTTTCAACACTTGATCAGGGAATGTCTTCGTACTGTGAATGAGCGAATGAGCGAATGAACAAACGATAGAACATGTTCAAATTCTTTTGGATCGGATATAAACAAATGTTTCACTTTATGCTCCTTTCATATCTTCGGGTAAGTCTATCATCAGTCATTAATAATCCATTTCACCGCTTGTAACATGACGCATAATGAGAGAGCATTTGAGTGTAATAATCATTGAATGTTTTTTGATCCTTCAATAATCCTTCAAACCAATTTGCTAAAACAGGGTGATCCATTGGTTTCCACCCTTCTTTTAATAACCTATTTTTCACAGAATCTTTTGTTGATACCATTCCTATGATACAAATTTCCATATCTCTATCTGCCCAAATCGCCCACTGCAAAGAATGAGCTAACCAGACAACTATATTCGAATGCGTGATTATATTATCCGCTATGGAACCTTTTGGGTGCATCCATAGTGCATTTACATAATCCTCACCTGAAATGTTCACACTCGCTTTCAGCCAATGATAATAACCAAATTCCTTCAAATAATATGCGGTTGGATCTGGTTGAAGGACTGCAGTCAAAAATTCTCTATCTTGTGTAACAGTTGATAACTCTTTTATGGTTGGTAAAATATCATCACTCAATGCCCAATCAAACTCTTGAAACAAAAAACAATCAAATGTCTTACGAAAAACTTGTTGTGGCAGCTCTTTATTTGTGTCAAACACATGGTCTACTAAATTCTGATAGAATTTGAACTCTTTTTCTGAACGAATAAATAAGTCTTCAAGCCGTTTCAAACAACTACCTCCACTCTTTTCGAACTAGTAGTTTTTTAATTCTTCCTCTATATCTTCTTTTAATGTTTGAATTTCAATTGACACCGAATTATTTCGATTATAGAAAATGGACGGATTGATTCCATCTGCTAACATTCCCGGCAGCCACTCTTCTATAAAATCGTCTAAATCAATCATTTCTGGCACTGTTTTTTCCCATTGGTCGATCGCACAATAAGCGGCATGTTCCTCTGTCGGCCAAAAATGAAGCTGCGGTACACGATGTTCATCCTCTGACATCACCCACCCCTTCTCGTTTCTTAATGACCAAACCTCTTCAAAATCAACAATCTTTTTGATGAAATAGTCATAACGCTTTTTCGCAGGTAATTGGACGGTGGTTTCTAATTCTTTCGGATGCATGGACATTGCGTCACTCCTTTTATTTATAAATGGGCTTAATCATAAGAATTTAGCAAGCTCATATATAGGAACTATTTGTATTCTTCTAACCAGTCATTCAAATCCTCTACAGGATGTAAGTAAGAATTAGGTGAATCTTTCAAATCAATTCCACTTAAAAGAATCAGCATATCCCAAATTTGATCATCGTCTATTTCTGGATCGTCTGCAGAAACGTAAATTTCAGCCCAATCAGACACTTGTTCTCTTGTGATCGTCCCCTTTAAGACATTTCGTATTTTATTTAAACAGTCTAGCATTTTTGGTTCAGCCATTTATTACACCATTCCTTTCTCAAAACTCATTTTACGCTGTAAACTGCCTATATTTCATATTTAATAATATCCTCCATTGACATACCTTTAAAATATAATGAAAGAATGCTTATAATAGTGTATTCGCCAAGCATACCAATCGGGTTAAATATCATTTTAGCCGTTTTTGGGTCAGCAACCTCTAAGTCCATAACAGGTGCATTGTGACCTTCTTTCCCCTTGCTTACGTAATAATTTCCATCTCGGTATTCCACGAATTTCAGATTTTGAAGATCCTCTTCTTTTATAAAATCTTGATTTATTTTTGTGATGACTTTCCATGAACCATTTAAAAAGCCTGTCAGACCTGTATTTGCAACAAATAGTTCATTCTCTTTTTTCATCAATTGTTTTAACTCATTTTTTTCTATTCTTTCATCAACAAACAAATCATAGTATTGGATTAAAATATCATCATATTGATTTTTCCCCTCACCCGAAATGATCAAAGCATAGCTCAATTTCCCAACTTCTTTTAATGAGAGTTCAAATATAGCTCCTGGTTCCACTTTACTTAAAGTTTTTACTTTTTTAGTTGTTATTTTAATATCCGTTACTTCTTTGTCGTTTAAATCATCAAAATAGTGACTACCTCCATTGTTTAAAGCCATCATAATTGTCAAAAGCATCTCATCAATCGTTGGCTTCTTCTTCAAATGTTCCTCAGTCATTTCATAGAATTGTTCAATCGCTTCTTCAAAAATATCTAATCCATCATCACCAATTATGATGTTCTTTTTCTTATGTTCTTCTTCCCAAAAGCCCATTTAGAATACCCCTTTATATATTGTGTTCTTTAGGTTATTCTCACACGATAAACGTATACTTGTATAAACTGTTTTATTTGCACGTTTGAAAAGTGCCACTTCATGATCCGTTAACCACTTAAGCTCTCTCATATGATAGGAAATTTCTTCTAAGTAAGTATCAGTTTTAGCAATTAATTTTTTATCTAAGATATTTCTTTTATTGTCTTCAACTACAAGATAAAGAGTAAACTGTTTTAAATCTAATTCGATAAGTGGGTAAGCTTTTCTTTTTTTATCGGGACTTAGTTTTGTTCTCCCTTTAATCTCCGCTTTATATTCCTTCTCTTTCATTTTCTTAAATGTCGCTTTGACTAGCTGACTGTCCCAATTTTTCAGTTCACAAAGATAGAGTATCGCTTTTTCCAAAGTATCTGCTAAGATCTTTTTCTTATTTGTTGCATTTTCAAATTCACTGTAACGGAAGGGTACTTCCAGCTCGTACGTATTTTTTATAAATAAGATGTCTGGTTCATCTTTTGAAGTACTAATTAATTTGTAGTCTTTAAAAGGCCCACATATCAAAACAATAGCCTCACAATCTTTCGTTTGAAATTTCTTTTCTAATTCGTATAAAAACATTTCAGTCATACAAAGGGATTGGCTGGCTAAGTTCCCACGATCTTCATCTGACATTAATTGTATATTTTTCAAATGCACTTCTTGTAAGCCTCCTAATAAGATTGTGAATGTTTGCTCACTCTTTTTTCAAAACTTGCTTTCTTAGGTGTAAATGCTCTATCTCATTCCCATTAAAATGCCCTTTCTTCCCTTCTAAATATAGCTAGTTTAAAATATTAGCTCCTTAGAATTTGAAGAATTTCTGTTGCTTCTTTGTACAATTCATTAACTAGTTGTATAATAATTCCTCGCAAATCCACTTCATTTTCAAATGCAATTAAATATCCTTTTTTGCTGATCAGATTATTTGATACACAATCCCAGATATCCAGGTGGTCTATACAATAACCTTCATCTCCCTCATCACCATCATGAAACTCTTCGCCATTTAGATAATCTACTGAAAAATATATGGATGAATGATAACCTGCTTTAAAACAATCTGAAACATGAACTTCTCTCCCGCTAAATTTCTTCCCATATCCGAATCGTCCAAATGCAGCATTGATTGTTAACCCTAAATCTCTAAAATCTATTTGTTTTTCATTCACTATATTCAAAGCGATTTTTGTTATTTCTTTTTCGATATCTGCGATAAATTCTTTGGTCAAAGTATTCAATTTAATTTTTTTCAAATTTTTCACCTCTTGCATTGCCTATAGTTGTTAAGATAATGATTACTATTTCACTTCAATATATTTCTATAAATATACCATACTTTCAAACTAATCCATATATCATCAACTTATCTATATATCCCCTTTTTCACACATAAAAAAGCATCCTAAACGGATGCTTCTACCAAATGATATTTTTTCAAAATACGATAGGTGATTTCTTTTGCTTCTAGTCCGGTGCCTTCTATATTTGTGGCGAAGATGTAGGTTTTGTTTTCATGTTTGATGAAGCCTGCGTACCAGCCGATTCCTGATCCGGAGCCTGTTTTTCCGTATAACGTGGCGTGTTTTTCTTCTTCTTGTATCATCATTCGCTTGACGGTTCTCATAACCGATAGGTCAAATGGGAGACTTTCTTCATATAGCTGTTTAAGGAAATGAACTTGTTCTACTGGAGAAATGCGTAATGTACTGCTTAGCCAAAATTGATCGATTCCGCCAGATATGTCTTGATTCCCATAATGAATGGCTTTTATCCAATGGCTCATCCGTTCTTCCCCGATGTCACGCGCCATGGCTTGATAATACCAGACGACTGAATCTCTCATACCAGAGCCTAGTGTATGGTCCTTATTCCAGTTATCAATCTCTCTTTTTACTCCGTCCCAATATTTGATGTCGTATTCATCTTTAACTGCGCCAGTTTGAAGTCCGATTAAGGCATTTGCTATTTTAAACGTTGATTGTGGTGCAAAGCGCTTGTTCGCTCTTTTTTTGTTATACACCCATGGTGATTTTTCTTTTACTTCTTGAATCACAAATGTGCCTTCCCGATCTTTCATGAATTCATCGACGGACCATTTTGGAGATGTTCCTTTGCTTGATGCAGGCTTACTCATACAAAGTGCTGCAAGCATCACGCCAGCAATCAGCCATTTCATCTTCTTTTTTTGCAAACAATCACCCTCTTTGCTCATGATTGCAATCGATTGTAGCATGGTGACTGATCAGAAATAAGAGCCGCTCGTCCTCTTTTTCAATAAAAAAAGCCGGTTTTATCCGGCTTTCTGTTTATTGTACGTTCCATTTTTTCTCTTCAATCGCTTGCTTTGCAATTTTTGAAATTGTCATATCGTCCATTGGTGGGTTATGAAGGCCAGCACGAATGTCTCGATAGTAACGTTGAAGCGGGCAGCTAAGGCTTAAGCTTTTTGCACCGACTAAACGCATGGCTTTATCGACCACTTGCAGACTATAATTGACGACTGTATGCTTCACAGCACCGAATTCATTGATTAACAGCTCTCTTTTCTCTGGCTGCTCATACAATGTTGTCGTTGAATAGATGACATGGCGTGCTTGCTTTAGTAGTAAATCAATTTCGCCAATCAGTGTTTGGACATTTGGCAGTTCGCTAATCGTTCCGCTAATACTGTTCGGTGAATGGGTGATGGCATACTGAACAGCATAGTCTCTTGCCGCTTGCGCAATCCCTAAATAACAGGAAGGGATATGTGCGATCCAAGGATTCAGTGTACCGCCCCGAGGTCCTTTTTGCACTTCAACCAACATGTCATCTGGGACTTCCACTTGATCTAGAATTAAATCATGGCTCTCTGTTCCTCTCATGCCAACAACATCCCACGTTTCTTCTATAGAAACACCTTTTGTATCACGGTGAATTAAGAAGAAGCCCATCGCTTCTTTTTCTTCGATCCATACACCGACGAGAAAGTATGTGAGTGCTGGTGACATCGTTGTGAATGTTTTCCGGCCATTGATCACCCAATGATCTCCTGATTTCGTTGCAGTTGTTCCAGGTTTGCCTCCTCTTGTTGGACTCCCTGTCTGCGCCTCACTGACGGCCCGGTTCACAAGAGCCCCATTTTTGATTTCTTCAGCAAAAAATTGCAGCTGCTTCTCATTCCATAGTTTCTTTTCATAAATTTCACCAACAACTCCTTGGTGCCAGCCGATCGATAAGGCAGTTGCTCCATCCATACTTCCTAGCGTTTCTTGAAAAAGGACCATATCCTTTACAGATTGACCCCCGCCCCCGTACTCAACAGGCAGAGACAACGTTGTATAGCCCAGTTCTACTAATGATTCGATATTCTGTTTAGGAAAATAGGCACCCTCATCATGTTCTTTTGCAGATTGTTCGATCGTTTCACGAAGGGATTCTAGTTGATTTAGCCAATTTTTTTGAAAATCTGTATCGACAAATAATGCTTTAGACAAAACGTATCCAACTCCTCTGTTTCTCGCAATCTATCATATCCGATTTATCCAATAGGTATTATTAAAACACACTTTACTTATAGGATTTAATGTGTTAAATTTTATCAATATTAAGTACATATGTCAAAGGAACGTGATGCTTTTATGATTTCTGCTACTAATCTACATAAATCCTATGGGTCAACTCATGTGTTAAAAGGAATTGATTTCACCGTACAAGAAGGTGAAGTGGTCGCCATTATTGGACCGAGCGGATCAGGAAAAACAACCCTTCTCCGCAGTTTAAACAGCCTTGATATCCCAGACAAAGGAACGCTGACAGTTGGAGAAGCCACGATTCAATTTGAACAATATCGAAAAAAAGATCTTCTAAAACTCAGACAGCAATCGTCTATGGTGTTTCAGCATTATCACTTGTTTCAAAATAAACGAGCACTTGAAAACATCACAGAAGGATTGATTGTGTCTCAAAACATGTCTAAAAAAGAGGCAGAAAAAATCGGAGAGCAATTGTTAACACGAATTGGACTGCTTCATAAAAAAGAAGCATTTCCAAGCGAATTATCCGGCGGTCAACAGCAGCGAATCGGAATTGCCCGTGCGCTTGCCATGAATCCTGCGGTGCTTTTATTTGATGAGCCGACGTCCGCACTGGACCCAGAGATGGTCGGAGAAATCCTTGAAATGATGAAAGATATTGCGAGCCAAGGAATGACGATGGTCATTGTGACGCATGAAATTTCGTTTGCAAAGGATGTAGCGGATACAGTGATCTTTATGGCAGATGGGGAAATCGTTGAGAAAGGCTCACCAGAAGACGTCCTGATGAAGCCTCAGCATGAACGGACGAAACAATTTTTATCAAGAATTCATCGCGGGATGTGGCAAGGATTGGAGGAAGACAGATGAAGCGCAAGACTTTATTCACTGCCGCTGGTATCCTTCTGTTTCTCCTCTCTCTTATTGGCTGCAGCAGTGTGAAAACAACAACAGATGATGGCAAACAAATTGTCAAAGTCGCACTAAGCGCAGAAGTCAATCCGCCTTTTTTAGCCACAAATGACCGCAACGAGCCGATTGGCTATAACATCGATTATTTAAATGAAGTCGAGAAGCGTTTGCCACATATTCATTTTGATTATATCTTTGGCGAGGAAGAATCCAATTTAATTGGGATCGGCGCTGGGAAATTTGAAATGGCGGCTAATTGGTTTTTCAGTAATCCTGAACGTGAAAAACGCTTTCTTTATCCTAAGGTGCCATATGGCTATTCGATGACAGGTTTAATTGTGAATAAATCAGAGCAAGATATTCAATCTCTAGACGATATGACATCAAAAAAGCTCGCTCCCGTCAGTCCTAGCGGTGGCCTTCGTTCCATATTAAATCAATATAATGAAGAACATGATCGAAAAATTCCGCTCACAACCATTGAAAGTCCTTCAAACGAACTCAATTTAAAACGAGTCGAAAGTGGACGATCCGATGCGGCTTTTATGAATATTTCAACCTTTGATACGATTCAAAAACATCTTCACCTGAAAGTCAAAGTGGGCGGCATTGTCTCAAAGGAACCTATTTATCTTGTCTTACAGCCTAGTCAAAAGAAACTAGCAGCAGAATTGGACCGAGTGACACAAGAGATGATAAAAGACGGAACATTACCTGACCTTGCGAAGAAATGGTTTGGCGTTGATTTCTTTCAAGATATTGACTATATATCAGAGCAAGGCTATCAATATGAAGAAAGGAAGGAAGCGCCATGACGTTTACAGCTGGAGATTGGCTGAGAATCTTTTTACAAGTGGTTGATCGTCTGCCACTCACATTTCTTATGATTGTGGTGTCATTGTTTTTTGCCATCATCATCGGATTGCTGTTTGCTTGCATTCGAATCAAACAAATTCCAGTGCTGAAACAATTGGCGGTCATTTATTTGTCATTTACACGAAGTACACCGCTCATTGTTCAGTTATTTCTGATTTATTTTGGCCTGCCTCAGCTTTTACTCATGGCCGGAATTCAAATCAATCATTGGGATCGTGTGTTATTTGTGATGATCACATTCTCGTTACATACGGGCGCTTATTTATCTGAAGTCTTTCGCAGTGCATATTCCTCTGTTGGGAAAGATCAGCTTGAAGCAGCTTACATTGTTGGGATGACAGATACGCAGGCATTAATGAGGATCATTATTCCGCAAGCCTTTCTCATTGCACTTCCGAACCTCGGAAATTACACCATTGATCTCGTGAAAGATACCGCCATTGCATTTACAATCGGACTCATTGATATGATGGGACAGGTCAAAATCATCCTAGGCAATAACTACGGGATAGGGATGTTTGAAGTGTACGTCATCATTGCAATTGTGTATTGGCTGATTTGCATCAGTATTGAACTGATCACGATGCTACTGGAAAGAAAATTTGTGAAAGGCCGCACCAGCCTGTCACGCTAAGGAGGCGATTTGATGCAAACCATTGATATATCATTTGCGATTGACCAAATACCACATATTCTAAAAGGCGTTCCCTTTACCTTATTGATTGCACTTGTTTCTATGGCTGTGAGCCTTTTGATTGGATCTGTTTTTGCTTTCATTCGCCTCTTTCGTATCCCTGTGCTCCGCCAGCTGGTCACACTCTATGTCTCATTTTTTAGAGGAACACCTCTCATTGTTCAGTTGTTTGCTTTCTTTTATGGCATTCCATTTGTTCTGACCAAAATGAATAGCACTTTTGGGTTGACCTTTCACGCGGATATGGTCTCCCCGCTTACCGTTGCCCTTATCACCTTCAGCCTGCATTCAGCCGCACATTTAACAGAAGTGGTCCGCAGCGCACTCCTTGCAGTAGACAGAGGGCAGCTTGAAGCGGCGAAAATCGTTGGCATGACCACCAGACAGGCGATGATTCGCATTATTTTACCGCAAGCGTTTGTGGTTGCCCTGCCAAACCTAGGGAATCAGCTCATTCAGCTGTTAAAAGCCACATCCCTTTCGTTTACAATTGGTGTACTGGAAATCATGGGAATCTCTCGCATCATTGCAAATGATGGCTACAAGTTTTTAGAAACGTATCTGGTCTCTGCTTTGATCTATTGGATGCTTAGTATTTTCTTTGAACTCGCTTTTGCTTTGTTAGAGAAACGAGTCAGCGTGTACGGAAAATCTCTTGGACGTTAAAAAAAAGAGAATGGCAGATGCCATTCTCTTTTTCGTCCTACTTATTCAGCACTGACTAAAATTTTCACTTGATCTTTTTCATTGATTAATGCATGGAAGCCATCTTCGATCACATCGTCCAACTTGATTTTCTTCGTGACGAGTGTGTCTGCAGAGAAATAGCCTTTTCTCATTAAGTTTAATACAGATGGGAAAACATCTCTGTAGCCGATGATTCCTTTGACTGTACGTTCTTTAATGACAATGTCATTCGGCATAATTTCTGCGCCTTTTTCCCAAATGCTTACAATGACTGTTTCACCTGAAATTCTAGTTGATTGGATTGCTTGCTTCAATACAACAGGTACACCTGTCACTTCAAAAGAAACATCGACTCCACCATTTGTGCGGCGTGCGATTTCTTGAACAACATCTTCATACTGAGAAGGATCTACAATGATCGCTCCAAGTTCTTTTGCTTTTTCTTGGCGCTCTTTTGATAATTCCACTGCATAAATGTCAGTAGCACCAGCTGCTTTTAATGCTTCAATGACAAGTAAACCAATTGGTCCACAGCCAAATACAGCTGCTGTATCCCCAGCTTGTACTTTACTAGAACGAACGGCATATAAAGCAACTGCAGAAGGTTCAACAAGTGCACCTTGCTCATATGAAATTTCGTCTGGTAACAAATGAAGTAATTCTTCATCGACAGATACATATTCAGAGAATCCTCCACCGCCACCAGCAAGTCCTAAGAAGCCCATGTTTTCATCTAAGTTGTAAGCACCTTGGTGCCCGTGAGTTGCAAAAATAGGTTCAACAACCACTCGATCGCCTACTTTGTAATTACTCACGCCTTCTCCAACTTCTACAACTTCACCAGAGAACTCGTGTCCCAGTGTAATGGGTGCTTTTTCTTTTGTAAGTGGATGAGGTTCATTCACAGGAATGAAGATCGGTCCGCCTAAATATTCATGTAAATCACTACCACAAATGCCGCACCATTTTACTTTCAGTTTCACTTTTCCTGGAGCAACTGTTGGTTCGTCAATTTCCTCTAGTCGAATGTCCTTTTGATCGTGCCAGCGTAGTGCTTTCATTTGTAAGACTCCTTTTCTCATCAATTTAATTAACTTACTTAAATAATGATAACATAATTTTTTTAATTTTCTAAGTAAGATGCACTATTTTTTTGACAGTCAATGGACGAAAAATGACAAAACATAGCAACAGACAAATAAGAAGCATACATAGGCAGCCAATTATGACAGAAGTACGTATCGATAACATATGCGCCAATACGCCGCATATTCCTGTCATGATCATCGTCAGAACTGCTTCACATAACGCATAAAAACTTGCCACTCTCCCCATGACCTCTACCGGGATATTCGTTTGATAAAAAGTCATAAAACCGGTGTTTGCAAATGCTAAAAAGAAAGCGAGAACAAAAAAGCCAGCTGCTGCGACAGTCAATGTGTTCGAAAAAGCATAGATCAAGTATCCAAAAGCCACAAACAAACTCCCCGCACCAAGCATCACTGAAATAGGCAGCCTTTCGACAATGACCGTATTGAGACATGCCCCTAAGATAATCCCTGCTCCAGCTACACTGACAAGAAACCCATATTCGGTATTGGACAACATCAGCACTTCCTTTGCAAAAGCTGCTTCAAGTGAGTCAATTGCAGTCGGCAGCACCGTGATGGCAGCACTAAATAATAAATACACGGCCATCACTTGACGGGATGTGAGACTGAAATGAAAGACAAGTTTTGCATCTTCCTTTAATACCGAGAGAGAAAAGCCCTTTTGTGCCCCGTCTGCTTTTGACAAAATCGGTAAACACATCGTCAAAACAGCAGATATCAAAAGGCAGATTGCATTTACATAAATTGAAAGGACTGGTGTACCAATGAGAAAAAGCAGCCCTGCTACGGCGGGTCCGAGTAAAAATCCACCAGACTGCAGCAAGGATCGAATGGCATTAAACCGTTTTCGTTTATCCGCCGGGATTAGTGCTGTCATATACACCATCGAAGCTGGATGAAACATGGCTTGTGCCATATGAATGAGAAATAGCATCACATATACGATCAATAAGTGGCCTGAAAATAAGGCAAAGGGTAAACAAGCAATCAGAACGGCCCGGCATAGATCTAAACTGATCATGACATTCCGCTGATTCAGTCTATCTACTAAACTACCAGACCAGCTATTTGTTAAAAGAGCCGAGACAGGTCTTAACATATAGACGGCTGTTACAGCAAGAACGGAGCCCGTTTCCTGAAAAATCAGCAGGTGGAGAGCAATCATATAAATCCATTCTCCTATGTTCGCAATACCAATCGCTCCAAGTAACATGCTCATATCCCGCCAATGTTTTTTCATCGTAGTGCCCTCCTTTTTGTCATCAAAAAAAATCCCGCCCCCAAGACATTTCTGTCTTGAGGACGGGATTGACTCCGCGTTGCCACCTCAGTTCATTCACCTGTTACCAGATGAACCTCAGCAGGTTATCGCTAACCCTTCTCTATAACGGGAGAATGCCGCTGCACCACCATCACAATGAATCCGGTGCAGAGCTAAGAGGCTTGGTTCTGTAACGCTTCCCAGCTCCTTCTCAGCTTCACGGAGTTCTCTGTGTGAGGCAGCCATTACATACTCTTCTCTATTTGCGCTTTATCTTTTTTTCATCACGATCTTCAGTTGAATTGTTACATATTGTACTGCGCCTCCGTCAAGGCGTCAATGTTTTTTTCATGTTAATCCGCATAAATCATTTTCCTAGTCATGCCGCCATCAACAACCAAATCTGTTCCTGTCACAAATTGATTGTCTTCATCTGTTAAATAAAAACAAGCTTTGACAATATCCTTTGGCGTTCCTACTCGATTGGAAAGATGCTGCTGATGGTCAATTTCTCGCAAATTTTTCTCATCCTTCGTTTCAATCCACCCAGGGGAAATGCTGTTTACTGTTATATGATCCTGACTAAAGGAAACAGCCAGCGCATGAGTAAGTGCTGATATCCCGCCTTTTGATGCAGCATACGCTTCTGTATCTGGTTCTGACATGGTCGCGCGAGTGGATGAGATATTAACGATAGAACCGCCTGATTGATTCTCTTTTATATAACGTGCCGCTTCCCTTGCACATAAAAAAGCACCTCGTAGGTTTGTATGCAGCACATGATCAAACTCATCAACCGTTAGCTCATAAGGCGATTTTGTACACATAACCCCTGCATTATTGATGAGAATATCGATCGTTTGATAACGTGCCACGGCAGCCGACATGATGTCTTGAATATCTTTCTCTTGTTTCACATCCGTTTTTTTAAAAAAAGCCTCAAAGGACTCCTTTTTCAGCTGATCTTCCAAGCGCTTGCCCTTCTCTTCGTCAATATCCGCAAGCACGACACGCGCCCCTTCTTTCGCATAGCGATACGCGATCGATTCACCAATTCCATTGGCTGCGCCAGTGATAACGACTGTTTTATTGTGAAAATTCATCGTTTATCCTATCCTTTCTCTCATGAGATGTTGTCGTCTATCATACCACTCATGTATACATGATACCTAGTCAAATGGGACATAGAAAAACCACCACCTAAATCATACATTAGGAGGGTGGTATATTTGTAATTCTCCATATTGACGACATAGTCGTTTGCTTCTTGTGTAAAGTCTAGGAAAGTTTGTGTTTATCATTCAGTCATTCTATTCGGCTCTTTTTCTGTATGATTATATTAAAAAGCAGCCTTTAGTATATCTAAGTAGTCCGCTTTCGTAACGGCACGAACATTGCTTTTTGTAGAGTTGTTTTGTTCTGCTAGTTCAGCCATTTTTTCAAAATCTTCTACTTTTACATAAGATAATTCTTTTAGTGATGGAATACCTAAATTCTTTGTGAATGTATATATACCATCCATTAATTTTTGAATCGCCACATCATCTGCATCCGTTTTATCTGCAAAGCCCATGATGTTTGCAAGCTCTATGTGCAATGATTTGTTTTCAGCTGCATTAAATTGTATGACATAAGGTAAAAATACAGCATTTGCGATACCATGAGGCGTATCATAAAGACTGCCGAGCGCTTCGGCTAAACAATGCACGGCTGCTACATCAGCGGAACCGAAGCATAAGCCAGCGAGTAAACTGCCTTCCTGCATTTTGTATCTTGCTTCTAAATCAGATCCGTCTTCATACGCCTTCGGTAAATAGGTCACAATGGTTTTCATTGCGCTTGCCCCCATCGCCTTAGAAATAGGGTTTGTTTCTTTACATGTATAGCCTTCAATCGCATGGACCAGTGCATCAACACCTGTTGCCGCTGTTATACTTTTTGGCACAGTAGAAGTAAGAGCAGGATCCAAAATCGCAATAGTTGGTCGAAGCAAGGCATGTTTTAAGGTGATTTTTTTATGTGAAGCAGCTAACGTAATCACAGATGAACGGGTCACCTCAGAGCCAGTTCCAGCCGTGGTTGGAATACAAATTAAGGGTGATACATTTGTGTACGCCTTCTTCCCTGCTATATACTCTTCAGGATTACCGCCATTTGGACCTAATAAAGCAATGGCTTTTGCCGTATCCATTGGGCTGCCTCCACCAATCGCAATAACCGCTGATGCTTGTACTTTTCTAAAGAGCTCTGCACCCGTTAGACATTCATGATCTCTTGGGTTTGGAGATACTTGATCAAAGACGACAACGGAATAACCAGCTTCTTGCAAATATGCTTCAATAGGCGTCACCAATCCTGCGCTTTTTACACCAGGGTCAGTCACAATCATAATTGTAGCACTAGGCAATACAATGTCCTCTACAATAGAGGCAATTTCTTTAGATTTCCCCGCCCCCATGATCATTTTCGTATGACAATCATATTCAAAATTTATCATTGATTTTCTATCCCTTCATTTGTTGATTTAATCGCTTGTTTTTCTGCTCCCCACCATTCTATTCCTTTTAAACCAGGAATGGTAGAAGCGTAAAAAACAGGGTTCTTTCCTACCTTTCTTTGTCCCATGTAATCATTTAGAGCCGCAAAAGCAAATTTGCCTAAAATCGCAATGGCAACCAAGTTAACAATAGCCATAATCGCCATCGACAAGTCCGCTAACGTCCAAACGATTTGTAAGTTGGCGAGAGCACCAAACATAATCATCATTAAAACAGTGATTCGATACACGAATAGCGCGGTTACACTGTTATGAATAAAACCGATATTGGCTTCACCGTAATAGTAGCCACCTACAATGGAGCTAAATGCAAAAGTAAAGATCGCAAATGCTAAGAAAATACTCGCCCAAGAACCGAAATGCTGCGCCATTGCAGCTTGAGTAATTTCAATACCTGACAAATCACCTGCTGTTTCTACTGTTGATAGCATAATAATAAATGCTGTACAACTACAAACAACTAATGTATCAAAAAATACGCCTAATAATTGAACAAACCCTTGTTTTACTGGGTGTGAAACATGAGCAGCAGCAGCTGCATTTGGCGCACTTCCCATTCCTGCTTCATTGGAAAATAAACCGCGTTTGACACCGTTCATTATTGCAGCGCCGATTCCGCCTCCAACCATTTGCTCTAATCCAAACGCACTTTTCATAATACTTGCTAATGCTGCGGGTACATCTGCGATATTTGTCACAATCACATAAAGTGCTAAGATAATATAAAACGAGGACATGATTGGCACAATGATTTGGGTAAAGCGGGCAATTCTCTTTACACCACCAAAAATGATGAAAGCCGTAAGAATGGTTACGAATACTCCCATGCCACTTGGACTGATACCAAATGAATATCGAAAGGCATTTGTGATGGTGTTCGTTTGTACTGCATTAAAAATTAAGCCAAAACTAAGAATAACAGAAAAGGCAAAGATCCTACTTGGCCATTTCAGTCCAAATTGCTTTTGTATATAATAGCCTGGCCCCCCTTTAAAACCATCACTTGTTCTCACTTTATATATTTGAGCGAGTGTGCTTTCGACAAATGCAGAAGCTCCCCCTAAAACCGCTGCAAACCACATCCAGAAAATAGCTCCAGGACCACCAACTGTGATGGCAATAGCAACACCTGCCATATTTCCAGTTCCAATCCTCGTCGCTGCTCCGATAAAGAAAGCTTGCATTGAAGAAATGTCTTGACTCCCTTTTATTTTTGGAGCTTTTTCAAAAATAGAACGGAAGATCTCTTTTAGTAAGACAATTTGCATAAACTTCATTCTCACCGTAAAGTAGATTCCAATCCCTATTAACATAACGACTAAAATATATGTCCATAAAAAGTCATTTATTGAATTGACAATCGTTTCAAACAAAGCCATCCCCCCTATAAAATCTGAACATTCTAAATAATGAAAGCGCCTACTTTTATCATAGTAAAAATGTTATGATCTATCTATAGAAGTTTTCTGATTGCATCAATCGGCTCATCCGATTTAGGAGGGATTGACGTTGGAAATAAAGCAACTGATGATGTTCCAAACAGCATCAAAAGTATTAAACTTTACAAAAACAGCACAAATACTTGGCTATGCTCAATCTAGTATCACGGCAAATATCGCTGCATTAGAAGAAGAGCTAGGAACCCCTCTATTTGAAAGGCTTGGAAAAAGGGTCATTTTAACTGAAGCTGGCATGAAGTTTCAAGATTATACGGATAAGATTTTAGGTTTAACAGGAGAAGCATTAGAGGCTGTTGGTGGGATGAGTGAGCCAAGCGGCATTTTGAGAATATGTGCATCTGAAACACAATGTACCTATCGACTTCCTCATATTTTAACGGACTTTCAAACAACGTATCCTAAAGTAGAACTGATTTTTCGTCCCGGAATAGCTGAAAAGGATGTTTTAAATCTATTACTGGAAGGACAAATTGATGTCGCCCTATTATCGATGAATCCTGTCGTATCCTCACATTTAATTGTAAAAGAATTAAAAGATGAACCGATGGCGATTGTATGCTGTCCAACAAATCCATTGAGCAAAAAACAAAAAGTATATCCTATCGATTTAGACGAGCAAAGATTGTTGTTAACCGAAGACTGCGATTATCGTTATGCCTTCGAACACTCTTTGACACAGGCAGGAGCAAAACCGAGAAGTAAACTAGAACTAGCAGATGTAGAAGCCATAAAAAAATGTGTAATGGCTGGTTTAGGAATTGCTGTACTTCCCGAAATTTCTATAAAAAGAGAAATAACAGAAGGCCATATGATTAAAATCAATTGGATGGGACCCTGTCTCACAACGAAAATCCAACTATTCTGGCATAAAAATAAATGGATGTCTCCTGCTTTGAAGGCGTTTGTTGATTTAACAGAGGATTATATACTCAGGCACGGCTAACAATTGACATGGAATGTAGCAGAACAGCTTCATCTTTTTATATGTAACAAACAAAAAACTTACAGGAAAAATCCTGTAAGTTTTTTCGATGGATCATTATTTAGAAATCATGCTATGCGGGTCAATCACAAATTTCTTCGCCACACCCGAATCAAAATCGCTATATCCTTTAGGGGCTTGATCAAGGGAAATCACGGTGGCATTAACGGCTTTGGCGATTTGTGCCCTTCCGCTTAAAATAGATTTCATCAAGCTGCGGTGATATTGCATGACAGGGGTTTGGCCTGTCACAAAGGTATGGGCTTTGGCCCAGCCAAGTCCAATTCGCACTTTCAGAGATCCAACTTTTGCATCTTCATCCACAGCACCTGGATCTTCTGTGACGTAAAGTCCTGGAATTCCAAGTTTACCGCCAACTTTGGTAATATCCATAATTGTATTTAAAACGGTGGCTGGTGCTTCTCCTTGATCTCCATGACCTGAAGCTTCAAATCCGACACAATCGACCGCACAGTCGACTTCTGGCTCTCCAAGGATATTTGTCATTTGTTCACCGATTCGATCATGTTTTCGTAAGTTAATCGTTTCGCAGCCAAAGCTTCTCGCCTGCTCGAGCCTTTGTTCATTGAGATCGCCGACGATGACAGCAGAAGCGCCAAGGAGCTGAGCGGAATGCGCTGCTGCTAGACCTACTGGCCCTGCACCAGCAATATAGACGGTAGAGCCCGGCTTTACGCCAGCCGTATAAGCACCATGAAAACCTGTCGGGAATATATCAGAAAGCATCGTCAAATCAAGTATTTTTTCCATCGCCTGATCTTTGTCCGGAAATTTGAGTAGCTGGAAATCAGCATATGGCACCATGACGTACTCCGATTGGCCGCCAACCCATCCGCCCATATCTACATATCCATAAGCTGAGCCAGGTCGATCGGGGTTTACATTTAAACACACATGGGTTTTTTGTTCCTTACACATGACGCAGCGACCACAGGCAATATTAAATGGAACTGATACGAGATCACCCTTTTGGATAAACTCTACATCTCGTCCAACTTCCACGACTTCACCAGTAATCTCATGACCAAGGACAAGTCCTTCAGGCGCAGTTGTGCGCCCTCTTACCATGTGCTGGTCGCTCCCGCAAATGTTTGTTGTCACCACTTTTAAAATGACGCCATGCTCACACTTACGTCCAACATTGGCTTTAGGTACACCAGGGCCATCCCTTAAAACCAAATCAGGGTATCCAATATCTTCAACTGCTACATTTCCTGCTCCTTTATAAACGACACCTTTGTTTCCCGACATGTTTTCATTCCTCCCTTTTTGTTTAAAAATGAAGTCTCTCCAAAGTTCTCTCTTTCTCGGGCTTTTTCCTTCTTTCAACCACACATTGACTCAAATAGTAAATGAAAAATGTCTATCCAAGAGAGAAAAATGTATTTTCCAGTCAAATAAAAAAGAAAATATTGAAAAAAAAGCTAAACATTTGAAGAACATTGTCGATATAAGGAATAAGCCAGACAGGTATCCTTAATCGACAAACAAATTCCTTATATATACTATCATTCCTTACACACCTGGCTGGCCCCTACATATGAAATGAATGCAAAAGACTCTTCTTGTGAAGTGTCTTTTTTATTGATGAATGATCAATTCCCACATGCAAAAAAGGCCCTTCTGACGAAGAGCCTTTTTTAATTGCTTGTTCATTACCTGGGAAATATTTTCATCATCATTTTAAGGCTTTGATACAGATGTATGTATCATAATGGTAAACAGAGACGTCTCTAAAGTGATACGCTGAAAAAAGACAGCTGATGTCTTCTTCACTGTACGTTGAAAGAGACTGTGAGCGTTTTTGTTCCTTCATTAGTTCCTGCTTTTGAAAAGATAAGAATACTTCTCCATCCACTTGAAGAACACGATATACCTCTTTCATAACTTGTTCGATATCTGGCAAGTAATAGATGGTCTGCACTGTGAACAATTTATTGAATGATCTGTCTTCAAAAGGTAATTGCTCAGCTTTTCCAAGTGTAATAACGGCTTTTTCCTGCTCGACAAGCCTCTTATGTTTTCTTTTCGCGTATTTTACCATATGACGCGAAGCATCGATTCCATATACTTTCCCTCGATCAAGTTTTTCCGCTACTTTAGATAATGTCATACCTCTTCCAGTACCAATTTCTAAAATCCGGTCGTTTTCTTGTATATTTAAGAGTTGAATCGTCCATTGATTGATATTATGATGATTTTTTTCCATATAGCGGGCTACCCATTTTGAGAACAAGCCCTTTGGTTCCCTCATTTGTTTTCCAATCCAGCTTTGAATCAATGTCAACACCTGCTTTGCACCAGTAAATAAAACTATTTACGAATTTTCTTACTTTTCATATCGGCTCTCGCCTAACAAAAGTTAAGACCTAGTCCTAATTCCTTTGTCTTTTATTAGACGGCACCTTTTCTGAAAATGTTTCGCACGTAATGAAAAATATTTAAACAAATAGGCATTTTCATTAATTGTGTTCAGATTGATTTCGTTTTCCGCATGAGCTGCATATTTTATGAATGTATCTTGATTAGATAAAGGTGGTGCTAGATTATGGGCTTTGGCGGTTATTCTGGAGGCTACTGCGGTGGCTACGGTGGCGGTTTTGCAGGCGGATTCGCATTGCTTGTTGTACTGTTCATTTTGTTAATCATCATCGGTGCAAGCTGGATTTGCTAATGTAAAAGGAGCAGGAAACGATGACGTTTCCTGCTCCTTTTCTTTAATACCAATAGGTTGGATAATTGTACATATAGCGTCTGAGCATTTCTTCTTGCTCTCTTTGCATTCTGTATGGATTGCCGTACCCGTGCTTTAAAGAATGCGGAATAGACGCATACCCATGCCCCACTGACGGAAACCTCATATATGGTGACATCGACATTCATTGATCACCTCACAATCTCCTTTTACGGTTATCATATGTGCAGGTGATCAATGTGGAGCGTGTCTAAACCTGGTCCTTCTCCCTTGTATAACAATCAAGCATTGCAAGCATCATAAACATGTCAATCTCCTCCTTTTCATCTTTTTATTGTCCTTTTTAGTTCATATACTTTAGTTGTTTCTGCTTCATTTCTTCATAAAATGTTTCGACTTGTTGTTCATAAAGAACCGTTTCAATGTCTTTGTATTTACGTTGGATCGTCAAAGTAATAAAAAATAAATGGATTGTCATATACGCTCACCTCCCTTCAGTTCGCAGCACGCGAAATAGCCCGCAGATCTTCTTTATCAGTTGACCTGCGGGCACACAAAAATGCAGATCAAAAGACAGTGTCTTCTAACCTGCGATGGATGATACGTGAAATCCTCGTTTACTTAAACAGTTTTGTAGCGTGAACCGTAAAAGGTAAAGGAAGGACACGAGCTCTTCCACAGGCTGATGACATGATGAAATTGGTTGTTGAATTGATCACAAGTAGATACGAATAACATATTCTTCAGCCTCCTTTACGTTTTTAATTACTTTGTAAGTATATCCAGCAAGCACCATTTTGTAAACCTGTTTTTAGTAAATTAGATGATTTTTGTGTGTTTGACTAAATTTCTACAGACATTCTTGTCCGATTATCCAGTGCAATTAAAAAAAGTCTCCTCATCACATGAGGAGACTTTTCGACTTAATCTTCATCTAGTTCTTGCAATTTCTTTTGAAAAAAGATCGCACGTTTCACGCAAAGAAAAGCGGCTAATAGGAAAACACAATCAACTGCCATCATCAGCATTTTTGGTGATGCTTCTATGTGCTGATTTGGTAAAATCGTACCAATATATAAAAAGGTGCTAACAGCAAGCAAAATAAAAGCGTATTGCTTGTAATCTGTCACTAAACCATCCCACTTTTTCTTCACTTGATTCACCTTCCCGTTATCAATGTCTATTGATAGCTTACCATAGTGAGAGAAAGCGAGGGGCATGTAAATCTATCCATTCGTTACTGCGTCGAGCCCTTGTTCAATATCATGTAATAAGTCATCAATATCTTCAATACCGACAGAAATACGGATTAAACCATCTGTGATGCCAAGCTCTTCTCTGCGCTCTTTTGGAATGGATGCATGGGTCATGCGAGCAGGAACAGAGATTAAACTTTCAACCGCCCCTAGGCTTTCTGCGATTGTAAACAATTTCAATTGGCTTAAAAACACGTCGACATTTTCTTCTTTTCCAATATCAAAAGAAATCATTCCGCCAAAGCCTGTTGCTTGAGTTTTTGCAAGCTCATGACCTGGGTGAGCGCTTAAACCTGGGTAATAGACACGTGTAATCGCAGGATGTTGTTCTAAAAACTCAGCGATTTTCTGCGCGTTTTGTTGATGTGCTTCCATTCTTAGTCCGAGCGTTTTCATCCCTCGCATTAGAAGCCACGCATCTTGCGGTCCAAGAATACCGCCTGTAGAGTTTTGAACAAAGTGCAGTTCTTCACCAAGCTCTTCAGTAGCTGTCACGACAAGTCCGCCCACCACATCACTATGGCCACCTAAATATTTTGTGGCACTGTGCAAGACAATGTCAGCCCCATATGAAATCGGCTTTTGAAAATATGGGGTAAAAAACGTATTATCGACAATCATCAAGATGCCAGCTTCTTTTGTGATCCGGCTTATGGCTTGTAGATCGGTCATTTTCAGCAATGGATTGGTTGGTGATTCAATATAGACGGCTTTTGTTTCTGGTAAAATTGCTTTTTTCACCGCTTCAGGATCACTTGTGTCTACAAATGTGGCTTTAATGCCAATCCGGTTGAGCACCTTTGTCATCACACGATAGGTTCCGCCGTACACGTCGTCAGTCAGTACGATATGATCTCCGCTGTTAAACAGCATCATCACGGCTGTAATTGCAGCCATCCCTGAACCGAATGCATAGCCGTTTGCCCCGCCTTCAAGATCACGAATGACTGTTTCCAGTGCTGTTCTTGTTGGATTCGCAGTTCTGGAATATTCATATCCAGTGTGCTCGCCTGCTTTAGGCTGCTTATAGGTGCTGACTTGGTAAATAGGAACAGACACGGCTCCTGTTTTTTCATCACCAGTGATCCCACTATGAATCATCATTGTTTTTGGCTTCATTTTATTTTCCTCCCTCATAAATACCTTTACTTAGATAACGCTCACTGCTATCTGGAAAAATGGTGACGATCACTGTCCCAGGTGATGCCTTTTTCGCTTCCTCTAAAGCGGCAAATAGAGCGGCTCCAGACGAGCTTCCGAGCAGAACACCTTCCTTTTCAGCTGCTTCTTTCACCATTCGGAATGCATCATCGTCACTGACGGTATAAATCTCGTCAAATAAAGTCGATTCCATATAATCTGGAATAAATTCAAGGCCAATTCCTTCCGTTCTATGCGGTCCCGGCTTTCCGCCATTTAAAATAGATCCTTCTGGTTCCACAATCACTGTTTTTAGCGCTTCTTTTTGCTCTTTTAAATAGGCAGCACATCCTTGAAATGTTCCGCCAGAACCCGCTCCTGCTACAAACACGTCTATGTTCCCCTGGAGGTCAGACCATATTTCTGGCCCGAGCGTTTTATAGTAAGTCAATGGATTTACTTGGTTTTTAAATTGTAAGACGCAATAAGCATTGTCAAGGTTTGCCTCTAGTTCAAGGGCTCGATCGATCGCACCCTTCATTCCATCTTTTCTTGGTGTATGAATAATCTCTGCACCAAGCGCCTTCATGAGCTGTTGTTTCTCTTGACTAAAGTGTTCTGGTACACAGAAGATCGGATGCAATTGATGTTTTCTTGCACTTAGCGCAAGCCCGATACCTGTGTTTCCTGCAGTTGCTTCAATAATGGTTCCGCCTGGGCGCAGTTTGCCCGATGCTAGCGCTTCTTTAATCAGCATATCACCTAAACGATCCTTAATACTTCCGCCTGGGTTCATCATTTCAAGTTTTGCATAAACATCAACACCTGCCGGCACACCCATCCCTGACAGTTTTAAAAGCGGTGTGTGGCCAATTAATTCCGTAATATCATGTATGACAGCCATATAAATCCCTTCCTTTGTATGGAAAAGAAGGGGGAAACCCCTTCTTTTATTGTGTTTGCTTTATCATACGCAGGACAAGGTCTGTTGAGTGAATCGCTGCTTGCTCTAGAAATTGATCAAAAGAGATATTGGATTCTTTCCCAGCAATATCTGACAACGCTCGAACGACCACAAATGGCGTTTCAAATAGATGGCAAACTTGCGCAACTGCAGCTGCCTCCATTTCCACTGCATACAGCTCTGGAAATTTCTCTCTCACAAACGCGACACGATCAGGATCATCCATAAATGAATCTCCTGTTGCAATCGTTCCTTTTGCCACTTGAATATGATCGATTTCTGAAGCAGATTCCTCTGCCAGCTTCACAAGCTTTTCATCTGCGATGAAAGCAGCTGGTAATCCTGGCACTTGTCCATATTCGTATTCAAAGATCGTCACGTCCACATCATGATGTCTAACATCAGTAGAGATGACAATATCACCTACATTTAATGAGTGATGGAAACCGCCAGCTGATCCTGTATTGATCACATAATCTGGCTGAAAGCGGTCAAGCAGAAGTGTTGTGCTGACCGCTGCATTCACTTTTCCAATCCCTGATTTTAATAAAATCACTTCTTTATCTTCATAAACACCTGTTGTAAATTCACAGCCAGCGATGTTTTCTTGTGTGGCATTCTTTAGTTGATCTCTTAAAATCGTCACTTCTTCTTCCATTGCACCTATCACTGCGATTTTCAAATTAAAAACATCCTTTCATTCCCTTTTCTTCGCTTCTACGATCCACACAAAATCATTCATTTGATGAAAAGATGTGCTAAAACCTTCTTCTTCAAAGATTTGCTTTAACACACCTATGGATGGATAGTATTCCGTTTCTAAATCCTCTGCAAGCTGATCGAATCCAGCGGCTTTCGCTTTGTTCGTTTCAGCTTGATGCGCTGCTTGATTTTGAAACATTGTATCAGCAAAGACTATTTTACCACCTGAGGGAAGGATGTTGCCATAGGTGTGGATGGCTTGTTTTTTTTCTTCGTCCGTTAAATGATGGAAAGCATATGAACTGACGATCGTATCAGGCTCAAAAGGTGGAGCTGGAAACGATAAAAAATCTCCGTCATGAAATACATTTGGTATTCCTTTTTGAAGAGCCGCTTTCTTCATGGCTTCTGAAGGTTCAACGCCAAACACTTTCTTATCTGCTTGAAGCAGTGCCGCCGTTAGGTTTCCTGTGCCGCTTCCAAACTCAATGACATGTTGACCTGCACGGCGAGTAATCTCTTTTAGAATGGCCGGATACCGGCGAAATACTTCTTTATACTGCTCGTCATGACCACTTACAGTGTCATCATAAGATTCAGCCCAATGATCAAATAAAGAAAGAAACTCACGTCCCATTTTTCTTTCCCTCCACTTTATCTATTTATTCCTATCCGTATAGTATGTTTTATTCCGTCGAACAGTTCCTATCCTACCACATCTTCTGATTCTTTCCTACTAAAAAATACTGGGCGGGGTAGAAAAATATTTGCCCTTTTGAATGGGAGAGATTATGATGAATCTAGAGCATGGAGGGATGAATGAAATGGATTTTCAACTGGATTTTTTAAAGGACAAAATTGAATTTTTTGAAGCAACGTCTTTAAAAGAACTTGAACAAAAGATCCAAAAACAAATTGAACATAATCAGGCGATCTTGCTGACTGTTCATTCTGTGAGTCATCAAACGACTGTCATTGATGATAAGATTTTGTATACAGCAGTTGTTCATTTTAAAGCGAATGTCTCATAAAAAAAGATTAGCGTGTAGGCAGTCAGGTCTGTGCGCCGGTGCTAGTCCTTCCTAGACTGCAAAGGTTTTCTATCACGCTGAAAAGAAGAAAAAGGCTAAAATGAAGTTCATATTAGCCTTTTTGCATGCATCTTTTTTATTTTATTTTAATTTTTCAACCTTCACAGGTTTCCAGCCTTTTTCGTCCACCCACGTAATTTCTACACGGTAGCGTTCACCTGTTGATTTATCACGGATGGTTCCTTTTGCATCTTGAGGTCCTCCGTTATTTCCTAACCAAATAACAGTCATTTGATCTTCTGAGATTCCTGTCGCATAGGACATGGCTTTGATCATTTCTTTCCAGTCTTTTGAGTTAGCATCATAGGTTGCTGTATGTGATCCCGATTGCTCTGTTCCTACAGGCTCCCAGTTATCGTTTTCATATGTTTTGTCTACGTCACTTGTTTTACCGCCATCTGTTTCTGTGGCATCTTTTAACGCATCTTTGTTTGGCTCTTCTTCATCATCTGTTTTCTTTGTATCGTCTTTTTTGTCAGATGAATCGTCTTTTTTTGCATCCGCATCATCGGATGTGTCTTTCTTTTGATCTTTCACATCTTCTTCTGAGTTTTGTTTATTTTCACTCGATGCAGGTGCTGTTTTGGATGGTTCGTCTGCTACATTTGTATCTTTCGGTTTATTAAAAATTAACAAACTCGATGCGACAACCAAAATAAGCACCACAACGATACCAATTAATATGTTAAGCACCATATTCGCCTTTCTGCGCTTATCACGATGTTCAAATCGAGAATTTCTACTCAAAATCTCTGCACTCCTTTGCCTCTGTTCCCTAAGTCGTTACTATTCTAACATGACATGAAGGGATGTTCTATGTCTGTTTCTTTTCAATTTCATTGACCTTTTTTACAATATCATAAAACGCTTCATTTGTCTTAGCCCGGCCACTTGCCTCATCAAGGTGAACAACGACGAGAGCGTATTTTGGTTTTTCTGCCGGAAAGTATCCGGCAAACCACTTGTGATAAAGTGGATTCCCCTGTTTATCTTTGGTGCCGGTTTGGGCAGTGCCTGATTTCCCTGCTATATGGAACGGCAGGTCTTGAAATCTTCTTCCTGTTCCTTTGTCAGACGTCACCACCTGCCTTAAGTACTTTTGCAAGGTTTGAGCTGTATAGCGGTCAATACTGTCACCATCAGGTCGTTTGTTTTGAAAGGATAGCATCGTTGTTCCGTTTTGATACATCACTTTATCTGCAATCCTCACTTCTTTTCGTTCTCCGCCCCTTGCAATCGTTGCCATCATATTGGCAATTTGTAAGGGGGTTGTTTTGACATTTTTTTGACCAATTGCCGTTTGCGCAATGGCTTTTTTGACATGCTTGTCTCTTTTATCTCCCCACACACTGCCTGTTTCTTCACGATCAAACTGTTTGAATTGTTGCTTATGGTATACATCCCCTTCCCAGCCGGCTCGATCCACAAGCCCAAGCTTTGAAGCTGTCTTTTCAAGGATTTGATCATCTGTTTGGATGAGCTGCTCAGCGAGTGTCGCAAATGTATAATTACAGCTTTGCGCAAAGCTTTCAGACAGATTCAGTACTTCCTGCTTTCCTTCTGGCTCTCCATATAAATTCTTTCGACAATCATACATCGTTTGTGGCTGGTTCAAGTTTTTTTCAATCGCTGCGGCAAGCACGACCGTTTTAAATACAGAACCGGGAGCCATTGCGGTCAGCATGTAATTTCTTGCCTCATGCCGGTTTTTGCTGGTCACATTTGGAACACTCGCCATCGCCAGCACACTGCTATTTTGAATGTCGAGCAGAACTGCTCCGCCTTTTTCAACCCCTTGCGCTTTGAGAACATTCTCCATTTCCCTCTGCATGTCTTCGTCCATGGTTGTCTGCACTTGCAGCGGATAAAACGAATGAGCTTCTGCTGTATATTTGACGTCCATCCCAAACAAAGGGTTTCCCCTTCCGTCCACATGATATAACAATTTTGTGTCTTGCTCTGGTAATAGAAATTCGTCAAATGTACTTTCCAAACCGAATGTACCGATCTCAGTGCGGATTGAAAGTTCTTTTTTGTCCGGATAACGCTTTCTCAAGAGTTCAGGATTCTCACTTGTGAAGCCTAATGTGTGGAGAGCAAGTCTTTTTTTGTCCTTCTCTTTCATATATACGCCGTAAACACCTGAATATTTCATATCATTGATGTCTTTCAGCTTTTTTTTCGTCATATCATCTTTTAAAATGAGTGGTTTCTTCGTTTCTGTCAGCTGGCTCTTCAATTCATCTTCTTCCATCTCAAGTATAGAAGCGGTTTGCTTTAAGTGAGGGAGGTCATATTGCAGGAATGGAAATATGATGACCGCTGGCTCTTCCTTTGTGAGAAGTGCCTCGCCGTTTCGATCTAAAAATTCGCCGCGTCCGTCTGAAATGACTACTTCTTCTGTCCGCTGCCTGACACTTTCTTGGATCAAATTAATATCAAGTTTTGAAAAAGATTCTGTGAAAAACAACTGAATTTCCGCTAGTCTAAACAGAAGACCGAGCAATAAGATAAAAATAATGGCACCTGTCCATTGGATTCTTCTTGTTTTCAGCATAAAAACACCTCGTCCCTATTGTGGACGAGGTGTTCATCGTATAAACGTAATTATGAAATTTTTACAATTTGGACGAACATTTCTCCGCCAGGTGTTTGAACCGTGACTTTGTCGTCTACTTGTTTGCCTAAAAGGCTTTTTGCAATTGGTGAATCGTTTGAAATTTTGCCTTCAAACGGATCAGCTTCTGCACTTCCTACAATCGTATAAGACTCTTCTTCACCGTCCGGTAATTCAACGAATGTCACCGTTTTACCGAGTGAAACAATATTTGAGTTACCTTCATCTTCAATAATTTTGGCATTACGAATCATATTATCAAGCGTTGTAATACGACCTTCTACAAACGCTTGCTCTTCTTTAGCAGAATCATATTCCGAGTTTTCAGAGAGGTCTCCAAAACTTCTAGCGATTTTAATACGCTCTACAACCTCTTTACGTTTAACCGTTTTCAAATATTCAAGCTCTTCTTCTAATTTGCGCTTTCCTTCTTCTGTCATTGGAAATACTTTCTCTTGTGCCATGAATCATTCACTCCTTCTATTAATCCTCATCATACAAGCTTTCTGCATGTGAGTGACGACTGAAATATACAAGAATGAGGACATATTCCGGCCCTCATTCCTTCTGTCCCATATTCGTAAAAGTCCATCTTACATGGCGTCCCTTTTAGATGCAACTATTATGCCTTTTTATTAGGCAGGAACAGCAGCGGTCTCATGATGATGTATTATCTTCATCGCACAAACTGTGGAAAGGCACAGGAAGCTCCTGTACCTCGTTCGGCCATTTCGATCATATGTAGAAGAATAGCTTATCCATTCTCCATCTTCCAATACATAATATGGTCAGTGTACGATATGTCTATGCTATATTATTACAAAATTGCATTTTGATCAAGAATTGTTTGAAAATTTGTGATGATTTGTTTGTCGTTTTTTTAATATACTTTTACAAAGCAGGAATAACTGAAACTTTCAGCATCCCATCGTGATTTTCCTGTCTTCATTTCGCAGCATTGTTTTCCTATCATATCAAATCTTTTATTCAGAGGACTGCTTCTTACAATGCTCACCGATGATTTCGGACTAGCCATTACTAAAGTATTGACTACAAGAGCATGATGTTGAAAAGACCTTTACGTCGTAAAGGTCTTTGTTCTTCTCCACCAATTACTCTCCGCGGTTTTGAAGAATCGTTTGAATTTTTGTCACCATGAGGTCAATGGCCACATGATTTTGTCCGCCTTCTGGGATGATGATATCGGCGTATCGTTTTGACGGTTCAATGAATTGATTGTGCATCGGTCTGACGACAGATACATATTGTTCAATCACGGAATCAATCGATCTACCTCTTTCTTTCGTATCACGTAAAATACGGCGAATGATCCGAAGATCTGCATCTGTATCCACATACAGTTTAATATCCATTAAGTTTCTTAGACGTTCATTTTCAAGGGCAAAGATTCCTTCAACGATGATGACATCTTTGGGTTCAACATGTACCGTCTCTTCTGAACGTGTGTTTAGTTTAAAATCATAAATCGGTTTTTCAATGGACTCGTACTTTAGCAGCGCTTCTACATGCTCAATCATCAGGTCATTGTCAAATGCAAGCGGATGATCATAATTGGTCAGCAGGCGCTCTTCAAATGGCATATGACTTTGATTTTTATAATATAAATCTTGCTGAAGCATGAGGATTGAATGTCCTTTAAATTTTTCGTAAATGGAATTGGTGACGCTCGTTTTACCTGAACCTGAGCCGCCAGCGATTCCAATCACCACTGGTTTTTTCCCCATGTGCCGGTTATTTCCCCTTTCTCATCATGTTGCTAGGGTATACTTTTTGATCAAGCTTAAATTTCACAATTTGCAGTGGATGACGAGCGGCATCGAGTTCGTTCCCTTTTTCGTCCCAAATCGTCTCAATCTTACATGTGAAATTTTCGATTTCTGGACCGAAAAATTCAACTTCGTCGCCAGCTTTAAAGAAATTACGCTGCTGTAATGTGACAATTTGTTCTTGTTCATCATAATGAAGTACAAGACCGACGAAATCAAAGGTCGTTTTCTTTCCGTGAATGCCAAACATTTGTTCATCCGTTCCTGGTACACCTTCAAAAAAGGCAGGAGCCGTGTCACGGTTGGCACATTTGTCTAATTCATCGAGCCATTCTTGTTGAATGACGAAATTGTCTGGATCCGCACAGTAAGCATCAATGACTTTACGATAGACACTGACAACTGTTGCTACATAATGAATGGACTTCATTCGTCCTTCGATCTTTAAGCTATCAATTCCCATTTCAATCATTTGCGGTATGGATTCGATGAGTTTTAAATCTTTTGGACTCATCGCAAATGGTGCGTCTTCTTCACCGAATAAAGGCGCTTCCTCAGAGCCTTCTAGTTTATAAAGATCATAATCCCAGCGGCAAGATTGGCAGCAGCCTCCGCGGTTTGAATCTCTCGCTGTCATATGGTTACTGAGCACGCAGCGGCCAGAATAAGCAATACACATCGCCCCGTGAATGAACGTTTCAATTTCAATATCCACTTTTTCTTTCATTTCTTTAATCTCTAGGGCGCTTGTTTCACGTGCAAGGACCACACGCTCAAGCCCCTCTTCCTTCCAAAACTGCACCGCTTTCCAATTCGAAAGAGACTGCTGTGTGCTCAAGTGAACTTCAAGCTTTGGAGCTACTCGTTTGCATGTTTCAATGATGAGTGGATCAGCGACAATAATTCCCGCTACACCGGCTCCCTCAATCCCTTGAAGATATTCTTCCAGCCCGTCCATGTTTTCGTTGTGGGCGAAAATATTCGTTGTCACATAAATGCGAGCACCGTATTTGTTCGCAAATGCGACACCTTCTGCCATTTCTTCGATTGAAAAGTTATCTGCATTTGAACGAAGTCCAAATTCTTTCCCACCAATAAAAACAGCGTCCGCTCCATAATGCACAGCAATTTTTAGTTTTTCTAAGTTACCTGCTGGCGCTAGCAGTTCTGGTTTTTTTGTAATGACACGTTTTCCATCGATCACTTCAGAAATTCCATCTTTTAAAAGTGCCATTTCCTCTGCCTCCTTTTATCTTAATAAACCGTTTCTTTAAAGAAGAACCCTGTATCGATTGAACGGTTGACAGGCTGGATCTCTTCAATACGCTCCACCCATTCATCTTTCTGATCTTCATAGGCTTCCTTATCAGTCACTAGTAAATCAATGGCTTTTCGATAGAGGGATGTCACCTCTGTCATATAAGAAAGTGACTTTAAAATTCCGTCAATTTTAAATGAGTCAATGCCTGCGTCGACAAATTCTTCTAATTCATCAATCATACATACATCATTTGGACTCATAATGTGTGTGCCATTTTCATCCTCAAAAATAGGATATTTGTTTTGACGCTCCTGGTCGTGAAGGAATAGACCTTCTTCCATATTTCTGCCTTCCACGTCCATTTGTTTGCCTTGATATTCAAAATAGTTGCCAACAAGTGTCCGTTTGGATTGGAACATACAGGTCATGCCGTGGACTTGAATTTCAATCTCCACTTCGGCGTTTTCTTTGATATCAATCACGCTATCCATATTGAGTTCTTTGGCAAGAACAGCACGTGTTGCGCCTTTTCTGCCCCAGTAGTTACAAGTGTAATAGTTTGTCCCAGTTGTTTCTGTACTCCAGTGCAGATTCAAGTTGACACCTGTTTCTTTTGCGGCCATGATCACTGCCGGATCTCCAAAAACGACACCATCCACGTTTAACCCATCGAGAAAGGTTAAATAATCTCCAAGCAGTGCCACACGGTCATTATGAAAAATCGCATTCATGGCGACATATACTTTTTTGTGATGTGCATGTGCGAGTTGAACCGTTTGTTTCACATCTTCTCTTGAAAACTCACCTGCAAGACGGATTCCATATGTTTGTTCACCTATTAAAAATGCGTCAGCACCCGCTTCAATGAGCGGCAGTACATCCGACACCTTGCTTGGCGTCACAAGCAATTCTGGTTTTTTCATGATTGGTCACCTCTTTTTGTACTAATAGCGATCCCATCTCCAACCGGAATGATACACGTTTGGTAGTCAGGATTTGACATCAGCCATTGATTGTATCGATCAATTTTGCCTATTAATTGTTTTTTTCGTTTATCTTCAATTTCTTCTTCATAATTTGTCGCAACTAAGCCTTTAAATAATACGTTGTCTGTAATAATCATTCCGTCATCGGACAGCATCGGTTCAAACAGCTCAAAAAAGCGTTGATACTGACCTTTTGCCGCATCAATGAAGATCACATCATAGGGAGCCATCGTCTGAACCGTTTTAGCTGATTCGATCGCATCGCCAAAAAACACGTGAATTCTATCTTTGAAATGCAATTCTTCAATATTTCGTGTCGCTTCCTCATAACGTTTCGCATTTCGCTCAATCGTATAGATTTCAGCATCTGGCAGAGCTTCTGCCATTCGAATCGCTGAATAGCCAATCGCTGTCCCAACCTCAAGAATCTTCTTCGGTTTTTTCAAAGAAAGCAGCTGCAATAACAGTTCAATGCTCACCTTTTCCATGATTGGCACATGATGCTCTTTCGCATACTCCTCTAATTGAGCGATGGCATTAGGACTCGGCTCAATTAAATCTTCAATATAATCATTTATTTGATCATCTTCGATTGTCATTATATGTCTAGCTCCTTCATGACCTGAAAAAGAAGAGTCCTGCCTGCTGCAGCTCTCTTTCTCGTCAATCTTTCGTTCATCTAAGTAAAAACAACCCGATATATTTTACCACAAAGATGTGGTAATTGCGAACCTATAAAATGGATATAACAACGAAAAAAACTGCAGGCAATTTCACCATTGTCTACAGTCTTTTTCCTTTCACATGAGCGCTAGTTGCTGCCAGTGATGTATTTCGCTTTTGCTTTGTTGTGCTCATTTAACGTTTTCGTAAAGACGACTTCCCCATTTTTCTTTGCTAGGAAGTAAACAAAATCTGTTTTCTCTGGATGGAGTGCTGCTTTCCAAGAAGATTCTCCAGCATTGGCAATAGGTCCAGGCGGCAGCCCTTTGTTTGTATACGTATTATAAGGTGATTTCACTTTTAAATCTTTGTAATAAACACGGGACTTATGCTCGCCAAGCGCATAAAGAACGGTTGGATCTGTTTGAAGCGGCATGTCCTTTTTCAACCGGTTATAAAACACACTTGAGATTTTTGACCGGTCTGTTTTTTCGGTTGCTTCCATTTCTATTAGGGATGCCATCGTTAGGACATCATGGATGGACATCTTTCTCTTTTTCATGTCCTTTTCATACGTTTTTACATATTGATCTGTTTGTTTAATCATCGTGTCAATGATGGTTTCAAGTGATTCATCCTCACGATAAAACGGATACGTCGCCGGGAATAAATACCCCTCTAACGGATGCTTGACCTGTTTCCCGTTCACTTGTGATGTCACCGTTTTCGGGAATTTTTTCATCAATTTTTTAATAAAGGCTGGATCATCCAGCTTCGCTTCAACTTCTTTCGCTGAAAAATTCGTCTGGTTTGCGATAATAACTGCAATATCAGACAACTGTTTCCCTTCAGGTATCACAAGCTGAAATGCGTAGTCTGTCCCGCCAGATGTCAGCTTTTGAATTAGCTGATCCGCATCCATTGTTTGTTTGAGATGAAAATAGCCCGCTTTAAAGCCTGACGCTTTTTTGTACTTTGCATAGTAAGTGAAAATCGTGTCATTTGAAATCAGCTCATTTTCTTTTAAAATGCTCGCAATTCCACTGACAGATGTCCCATTTGGAATATGAATATTAATGGTTTGTTTGCTTTTTTGATCGACCGGCCCGAGTGCTGATTTTACATATAAAAAACCTGATAATGCTGCAATGATGATCACAGCAAGTACAGATAACAGGACGATCCCCATTTTTCGTTTAAAAAATGGTCGTTTCTTTTGTTCTGAAAACATGCATGGCCCTCCTCACATCTAGCTTTTATAGTACATGATTCGACGGAGTTCGGCAATTACTTGCTCATGCATGTCATGACAGAACTTGCCATAGTGTGGCTAAACCGACACCGCCCCCACTTCCAATTGCAGCCATGACATAGCTTCCATTCGGTAAGGCGCGGGCTTCGTAAAACAGTCTCACCATCATAGCAGCTCCCGAGGCACTATATGGATGCCCAAGACAAAGCGCACCGCCTCTTTTATTGATACGGTCATAAGAAATACCTAGTGTCCGGGCAATGAGCACTACTTTGAGCGCAAACGCTTCATTGATTTCAAAAAGTGCAACATCTTCTATCTTCACCTGTTCTTTATGTAAAAGTTTCTTGATTGCATCAATTGGTGAAGCAGCAGGATAATGCGGGTCCATAGCGGTCACGGCACTCCCGATATACCGCAGCATAGGGCTGAAGCCTTTTGCCTCCGCTTCCGCTCTTTCCATCACAACGACGGCAGCTGCACCATCTCCTTCTTTACAGCTATTGGTCACAGTCACAGTACCTTTTCCTGGTAAAAAGACAGGTTTTGCCCGCTTTATCAAGCTTGCAATCGGTCTTATTTTAGCTGCCGCTTCATCTGTGCTCATCCCGCTAATCGGAACAATTTCTTCTGAATACGTTCCTTGCTTGAATGCGGTTATACTTCGTTCCCAACTTAAAAGTGCATAGTCATCTTGCGCTTGTCTCGCAACTGAAAATCTCGACGCCGTCAGCTCTGCCGCTTCCCCCATATGAGGGTCCCCTATCCACTCTGGAGAAAAGCGGGCCCTTTCTTTCATTGGTGACCGAGAAATGCTTTCCGTTCCACCAGCGATATATATTGATCCCTCCCCCGACTGAATCATGATGCACGCTGTTCTAATGGCTTCAAGACCGGAAGCACACTGCCTATCAATGGTCATACCCGGAATATGTAATGAAAGCCCTGCTTCTAACGAGGACAGACGGGCAATGTTGCCACCACCCCCGACGACATTGCCTAAAATGATGTCATCTGGCTTGATCACGCTTGAAAAATGCTGGATCAAGGGCGCAGCTAGATGCTCTGGCCGGTAATCCTTCAACATTCCATTTTTCTCACCGAAGGGCGTCCGCTTCGCTTGTACGATCACGGCTTGCATGATCATTGTTCCTCCGCCCACTTTTTCATACTGGCACGAGCGATTTTCCCTCCTGATGTTTCGATCATTTTGTCCGTGACGAGCCATTTTTTTGGTACTTTGTATGCCGCTAATGTTTCTTTTACAGCTTGCCGAATGGTTTTTGTTTGCTGTACATTCTCAATAATGGCAACAGGGATTTCGCCCCAATATGGATCAGGAAGTCCAATCACGATTGACCGATTCACCTCTGGCTGTTCATTCAGCACACGCTCAATTTCCTCTGGAAAAATATTCAGTCCCCCATAGACAATCATGCCATTCTCGCGGCCGCTCATATACAAGTAACCATCTTCGTCGAGCCACCCCATGTCATAAACCGTCAGCCACTCTTCGGTCGGCTTTTCATCTTGTAAATAGCCTGAAAAAGACATTGGGCTTTTCACATAAATTCTCCCTATTTCATTTGGCTTGCAAACGGTTTGATCTGCCCTCCTGACTTCAACCTGAATAGAAGGAAATGGCTTTCCGACAGAAGTAGGCTTCTGCAAAAAGTCATCTGAAGATAAATAGGAGACAAAACTCAATTCTGATGTTCCATAAAAATCAAAAAATGTGATGTGGGGATTGCGGTTGACGAGCTGTTTTTTTGAAGAGTTTCCCCAATCTGCACCAGAAGACAGGACAAGAAGCGGATTCTTTCCGAAAGCATCCATTTGCAGTAACGATTCTGTCATGGTCGGAACCGTATAAATAGCCGTGATGTCTCCTTTCTCTAAGGTTTTCTTTGCTTTCTCTGGCACAAATTTTTCTAACAATGTCACAGTGCCACCGAAATAAAGTGTGCTGATCGCACCGTATAAAAAATGAGAGGATAAAAGTGTGCCCAAAATCAGTACATGATCTTTATGTGTGATCCCAAAGACGGATGTTGTCATTTGAAAGCTCTCGATCCATGACTGCTGGCGTCTTATAAAGGCTTTGGGCGATCCCGTTGATCCTGAAGTAAATCCCATATAAAAAGCAGGATCTTCCTCCGTATCACTTTTGTTCGATTGAACTCTTATGCTGAGGCTGATTCTTTCTTTCCATTCAGATAAAGAGAGCACTGGCATATCCAGCTTGTACTTTTCAACCCTTTTGATATATCGATCTTCCACAATGACAAGGTCCGCATCGCTTAATAAGAGCCTTTCCGCGCATTCCTTGTCACTCCACCGCGGATCAAGAGGCACCGCTGTCCATCCTGCAGAAGCTGCGCCAGCAAATAGTTGGAGAAACGGAACACCATTTGATACTAAAAAAGCGACTCTTTTTTGCTGATGAGGCGTTTCTTTTAACCATTGTGCAGATGACTTCACACGCTCATGCCATTCTTCATAAGTGATCTTCTCTTTTTCATCTCTGATCGCCATCTGATCTGGCTCCACTTTTGCATGAGCTGCATAGCTTTCCGTTATTCTCATCAAACTGCTCGCCTCCCTCTATGTAAGTCCCTTTTTCGATATGACATCGCTTGAATGATTTTCACCGTGAAGACGGCACATATCCCTGCTTTGATCAGATCACCCGGTAAATAAATGACGCTGAACAGAGCTGCTTGCGTGATCTTTATATGCATCATCATGGCTTGAAAGGGAATTCCGCCTATATATAATATCCCGATACTGCATACCGCATAGATCAAAAATAGTCGTAAGGCCGTCACTTTCTTTAGCCGGTTCAGCCACAGGCTGATCATAAAGGCAGCCACTGGATAAGCAAGTAAAAAACCACCGCTTGGCCCAAAAAAGACCCCTATTCCGCCTCTCCCTCCAGATAAAAGAGGTGCGCCTGCTGCCACTATTAGAAGAAATAGAAGTAAACTAATCAGCGCTTGCTTTGGTTTTAACAGCCCTCCAGCAAGCAAAAGACCTGCGGTTTGTAAGGTGATTGGTACAGGTGTAAACGCAAGAAAAATAGGCGGAATCAATCCTAACATCCCAATAACTGCTGTCATGAATGCCATTTGCATCATATCGTGAATTTTCAATTTTCATACCCCTCACTCGATGTTTTTGATAAAAATAGCGTAAAAGGTCGAGTGATATATGTCAACTAAATTTCAATAATAGTTTACATATAGAATGTAAAAAAAGACCTGTGAAGAAAGATCACAGAGATCATGTTCACAGGCCTTTTATTCGTTCTATTCTTCTTCGTCTTCTTGATCTAAGAACGTATTTAACGTTTCTTCAATCATGTCCCACTCTTCATCCGTTTCAATTGGCTCTAATTCGCCATCTTCACCGTCTTCATTTGGTGTGAAGCTTGATGCATGAATTTCAATTTCTTCGTTATCTTGTTCAGAAATTGGGTAGTAAAGAACATATGATTTGTTAAAATGGTCGCTTTCAAAAGTAAATAGTACTTCGCAAAGTTGCTCATTTCCATTATCATCAACGATTGTAATTTGCTTTTCTCCGTGTTCCATTTGATTCACCTCATTTTAATTTAAGCTGTCTAAATACCCTTGAAGGATCATAACAGCCGCCATTTTATCAATGACTTTTTTACGCTTTTGTCTGCTCACATCTGCAGAGATGAGCATTTTTTCTGCTGCCATCGTTGACAGACGCTCGTCCCAAAGCACAACAGGAACATTGTACGTGTTTTCTAACACTTTCGCAAATGATTGGCTGGCCTCGCCTCTTGGACCGACCGTACCGTTCATATTTTTTGGAAAACCAAGGACAATTTTATCCGTTCCATATTGCGAGACGATCTCAGACAGGCGGCTGAGACCAAAGTCTCCGCCTGCTTCATCAATTTTAATGGTTTCAATCCCTTGAGCTGTCCATCCCATTTCATCACTGATTGCCACACCAAGGGTTTTCGTGCCTAAATCTAAGCCTAAAATTCTCATGTTTTACGCCTCTTTATGTGTCTCTAAGTACGATTTAACCAATTCCTCAATTAATTCGTCTCGTTCTAGTTTACGAATTAGGTTGCGTGCATCCTGATGTCTTGGAATATAAGCAGGGTCGCCTGACAGCAAGTATCCGACAATTTGATTGATCGGGTTGTATCCTTTTTCTTGGAGTGCGTCATAAACTGTTATGAGCACTTCATTCACATTGGTTTCAGCTGAATCATCAGAGAAGTTAAACTTCATTGTCTTATCAAATGAACTCACTGCTTCTTGCACCTCTCTTCCAACATTCTACTAGCAAGCTTTTTTCTAACCGCTCATCTAATACCATTATTCTACACTACATTGACTGATTATAAAACGGATTTGACAGATTCTTCGACAGTTGCCAGTGCTTCTTCAAGCTTTTCTGGCTGTTTCCCGCCTGCTTGTGCCATATCTGGGCGTCCGCCTCCGCCTCCGCCGCAAATTTCAGCTGCCTGCTTCACAAGTTTTCCTGCATGAAGACCTTTTTCAATGACGTCTTTTGTCACACCAGCTGAAATGTTGACTTTTCCATTTTGAACAGCGCCAAGTACAATGACTGCTGAACCTAATTTCGCTTTTAAGTCATCAACCATCGTTCTTAAATGGTTCATGTCTTTGGCGTTTACTTTTTCAGTTAACACGTTCACTCCGCCAACTTCGATGACTTTTTCTAAAATAGAGCCAGCTTCTGCTTGACTTAATTTCGCAAGAAGTGATTCGTTTTCTCTTTGAACTTCTTTTAAATCAGCCTGCAAGGAAGCGATGCGTTTTGGTACATCTTTTGTATTTGATTTCAGTTCATTAGCTGCCTTTTCTAAAATCGCAAGCTGATCATTTAATTCTTCATAAGCACCTTTACCTGTTACAGCCTCAATACGGCGTGTTCCAGCACCAATACCCGATTCAGATGCAATTTTAAACAATCCGATCTCCGCAGTGTTTTGAACGTGACAGCCTCCGCATAACTCGATGCTGTAATCACCCACTTGCACCACACGGACAATATCGCCATACTTCTCGCCAAACAGCGCCATTGCGCCCATTTCTTTTGCTTCAGCAATTGGTTTCAGGTCAATGGCAACCGAAATGCCTTCCCAAATCTTTTCGTTGACGATTTTTTCAATTTGTGACAATTCTTCTTTTGTTACTTGTCCAAAGTGAGAAAAGTCAAAGCGAAGTCTGTTTTCATTCACAAGTGAACCCGCTTGGTTAACGTGGCTGCCCAATACATCTTTTAGCGCTTGGTGCAAAAGATGTGTCGCTGTGTGATTTTTCACAATGCCTTTTCGAAGCGCTGATTCGACTTCTGCAGTGACTTCAATGTCTTTTTGAACTGTACCACTTACGACGACTCCTTCGTGGACATGCTGGCCGTTTGGCGCCTTTTTCACATCTTTGATATCAATAATCGCTTCGGCACTTTTTAACGTTCCTTTATCCGCCACTTGTCCGCCGCTTTCCGCATAGAAAGGTGTTTCATCTAATAAAATTTGCACCGTTTCCCCTTCGTGAGCTTCTGTGACAATTTCACCGTTTTGAAGCAATTCGATAATACGAGCATCTGCAGTTAAATTTTCATAGCCCACAAACGTACTTTCTGCTTTAATATCGCCTAAAGCCCCGCCTTGAACCTGCATACTACCTACATCTTGTCTGGCATTTCTTGCACGTTCACGCTGCTTCTCCATTTCTAGCTGGAAGCCTTCACGATCGACTGTCATGTTCTCATCTTCTGCATATTCTTCTGTAAGTTCGACCGGGAATCCATATGTGTCATAAAGCTTAAACACATCTTGACCGGAAATTTGTGAGCTGCCATTGTCTCGTTCTTTTTTGATCACTTCTGATAAAATGGCTAACCCTTCATTCAGTGTCTCATGGAAACGCTCTTCTTCATTTTTGATCACTTTTGCAATAAATTCTTCTTTTGCTTGAACATCTGGATAGAAATCCTTCATGATCTCCGCAACAACTGGAACTAGGTCATACATAAATGGACGGTGGATATGGATCGTTTTTGCATAACGCACAGCACGGCGCAGCAAACGTCTTAACACATAACCTCGGCCTTCATTAGAAGGAAGTGCTCCGTCACTGACGGCAAAGGCAACAGTACGAATATGGTCAGCAATGACTTTAAATGCTGTGTCTTTTTCTTTTGACTCCCCATAGCTTTCTCCAGAAATCGTTTCTACTGCACGAATAATCGGCATGAACAGGTCTGTATCAAAGTTCGTCGGTACGTTTTGAATCACAGAGACCATACGCTCAAGACCCATTCCTGTATCAATGTTTTTCTTCGGAAGCGGTGTGTATGTACCATCTGGATTATGGTTAAATTCAGAAAAAACAAGATTCCATACTTCTAGATAACGTTCATTTTCTCCGCCTGGATATAATTCAGGGTCGTTCATGTCGTTGCCATATGCTTCGCCGCGATCATAGAAAATTTCGGTATTCGGACCACTTGGCCCCTCGCCAATATCCCAGAAGTTGCCCTCTAGACGAATAATTCGTTCCTCAGGGACACCAATTTTATCTCTCCAAAGAACATACGCTTCTTCATCCTCTGGATGCACCGTTACAGATAACAGATTCGGATCAAAGCCAATCCACTCGTCACTTGTGAGGAATTCCCAAGCCCATTCGATTGCCTCTTCTTTGAAATAGTCTCCAATAGAGAAGTTGCCCAGCATTTCAAAAAACGTATGATGGCGTGCTGTTTTCCCTACATTTTCAATGTCATTTGTACGAATTGATTTTTGTGCGTTGCAAATACGCGGATTCTCAGGCACGACGCGGCCATCGAAGTATTTCTTTAATGTTGCCACCCCGCTGTTAATCCATAAAAGTGTTGGATCGTCATGCGGTACGAGGGACGCACTCGGTTCGACAGCATGTCCTTTTTCTTTAAAAAAATCTAAAAACATTTGACGTACTTGAGCTGAAGTTAAAGTTTTCATCATAAATCCTCCTTTTTTTATTCCTCAATCTTCACACAAACGAAAAAACATCCCGCCCTATGCAAGCAAAAAACTACTTACACAGGGACGAGATGCTCTCGCGGTACCACCCTGATTATAGACATATGCGTCTATCACCTTCACATCCGATAACGCCGGAAGAGAGCGGCAGTGTTTATCTGCACTCGGGACTAGCTTCCGTTAAAGGTCTGATAAGGCTTTTCTCAGCAAACAAAGCCTCTCTCTGCAACAGCTTTTTAACGTACTCGGGTCCGTCATTGAATTCAATATGTATGAATCGAAATTATTATAGACAACTCGGCTCGTCTTGTCAATGAACGCTTCGTCTCATGTGAATATATTGCACAATGATGACCCTCATAATGGCTGCGGACGGCACGGCTAAAATCATTCCAATCAAGCCAAACAGCTCACCTCCAGCGAGTAACACCAGCATGATTACGACAGGATGCATATGCAGGCTTCTCCCGACAATGATCGGACTGAGTACATTGCTTTCTAAAAATTGAAGCACGGCTACTGTAATTAGCACAATGATCACTGACTTCACTGAGATGGTAAAAGCGATAAAAACAGCTGGAATCGCTCCAATAATCGGGCCAAAATACGGAATGACATTCGTTGCACCGATTAACATACCTAGTACAAGCGGATATGGAATATGAAACAGCCAAAGAACAATGGCAGCAGCTCCCCCAATTAAAGAACAGACAAGCAATTGTCCTCTAATATAATCCCCAAGTGAGTCATCCACTGCTTTCACAAAGGCATGTCCCCTTTTTCGGAAGCTTGGCGGGGTTAAATACCATGCTGCCCGCTTCATCGTGTTCATATCTTTCACCATATAAAAGACAAGAAAAGGAATAAGTGCAGCAACTAAGGCGTAATCAAGCAGTACTTTACAGCTAAGAATCATCCGCTCTGCCCCATTTGCGGCATACGTCTCAGATTGGACAATAAAACGATCCAGCCGTTCATGTAGTCCATCAGGCCAGTGGCTTGTATGACGATGAACATGTGATAAAGCACCATTATACGTTTCGGCAAGCATGGGAATTTGCTCCGACAATTCATTTAACTGAGCGATTAAAACCGGTGCCCCTTTATACACAGCCAAACCAATGCCGCCAAAAAACAGCACATATATCAATAAGAGACTGACCGTCCTCGGCAAACCTCGTTTATGTAGTCTTTCAACAATCGGATAAAGAAGATAAGAAATAAAAATAGCGATAAGAAGCGGGATCAAAACCGCTTTGAGCAATAAAAAAATAGGCATCCATAACTCGTCGAGCTGAACCAAAATGAGTAAAGACGCAAGGACAAGCAGTACACCTGCAGCATATATTAGAAACTCGATCGGACGTTTCTTCACCTTTTTCACCTCTCTTCTTATTGTTTAACCAACTTCTGCAATTATCCATGTAAATAAAATTTGTCCTAACTTTGTTAAAAATGAATACACATGAAACATGGCTCCATCCAAAGTCACTGTTTGCTGTAAAAATCTCGTCAGAAAATATTCCATTATTTTCTTATTTTCGCCTCATTTATGCTAGAATCCGCTTTAGCTCAATCATTAGAAGAGGAGGTTCTTCATGATCACATTCGAAGAAGTCAACAAGCATTACGGCCAGTTCCATGTACTTAAGGACATTAACCTACATATTCAAAAAGGTGAGGTTGTTGTGATCATCGGTCCTTCAGGGTCTGGAAAAAGCACGATGCTCAGATGTATCAATCGTCTTGAAAGCATTGATGAAGGAAAAGTCCTTGTCAATCAAGTGTCTGTTCAGCATCCGAAAACAAACATCAATCTCATCAGGCAAAATATCGGGATGGTGTTTCAGCACTTCCATCTTTATCCGCATAAGACGGTGCTTGAAAACATTATGCTTGCGCCGATGAGGGTTAAAAAAGTGAGCAAAGAAGAAGCAAAGGAAACAGCTGAATTTTATTTAAATAAAGTTGGCATTCCTGAAAAAGCAGACACCTACCCTTCTAGACTCTCAGGAGGACAGCAGCAGCGTGTGGCAATCGCAAGGGGACTTGCAATGAAACCTGAGGTCATGCTTTTCGATGAACCAACATCAGCTCTTGATCCAGAGATGATCGGTGAGGTGCTAGATGTGATGAAACAGCTGGCAAGGGAAGGAATGACAATGGTCGTTGTCACGCACGAGATGGGGTTTGCCCGTGAAGTCGCAGACCGTATTGTGTTTATTGATGAAGGAAGAATTCTTGAAGAATCTACACCAGCTGCCTTTTATGAAAAACCGCGCGAGAAACGCGCTCAGCTCTTTTTAAGCCGTATTTTAAATCACTAGGGGGAATGAATTTGATGAAAAAAATGAAACGCTTTGGCCTATTACTGTTGATGACTTGCTGTATGATCGCTCTCGCTGCCTGCGGCTCTGCCGAGAAAGGCTCAACCGATGCAAAACAAGGCAGCTCATTGGAAGCCATTAAGAAAGACAAAAAAATCGTTTTCGGTGTGAAAAACGATACTCGTTTATTCGGTCTAAAAAATCCTAGTAGCGGGGATATTGAAGGGTTTGATATTGATATCGCAAAAGCGATCACTAAAGAAATGCTCGGTGATGAAGGAAAAGCAGAATTTAAAGAAGTGACATCTAAAACAAGGATTCCTTTACTGCAAAAAGGAGATATTCATGCCATTGTTGCCACAATGACGATCACAGAAGAGCGTAAAAAAGAGGTCAATTTCTCAGACGTATACTTTGAAGCAGGACAATCACTGCTTGTGAAAAAAGGCAGCGACATTCAATCGATTGATGATCTTAAAAAAGGTACGAAGGTGCTTGCAGTGAAAGGGTCGACTTCTTCTCAAAACATTCGCGAAAAAGCACCAGAAGCATCCGTTTTGGAGTTTGAAAATTATCAAGAAGCCTTTACAGCCTTAAAATCAAATCAAGGGCAAGTTCTGACAACTGATAATGCGATTTTATTTGGCATGGCAGACGAAGATTCAAATTATGAAGTTGTTGGCGGAACATTTACCGATGAACCATATGGCATTGCTGTGAAAAAAGGCGATGAAGAATTGACAGAAGCCATTAATAAAGCGTTAAAGGCATTAAAAGATAATGGAGAGTATGACAAGATTCATAAAAAATGGATCAAAGAATAATCAATTGACTCGATCAACCTCAATACCCTCAGGAGAGCCGCTTGCCGGCTCCTCTGTTGATTAGGAAGGAAGTGAACTGATTGCTGCGGTTTTCCATTTTAACTGAGAACTTCCATCTTTATTTAGAAGGGTTTAAATATACGATTGGTGCAAGTGTCATTGCGTTGATTGGAAGCTTTTTCATCGGTACACTCATTGCCATTATGAGAATTGCGCCACTAAGGCCGCTCAACTGGTTAGGGACGGCTTATGTGGAATTTATTCGGAATATTCCGTTATTATTGATCACCTTTGTGTTCTTCTTTGGTTTACCGGTACTTGGCATTGTGGCAGATGGCTTTACAGCAGGAACCATTGCCCTCTCCATTTATACGTCTGCTTTTATCGCTGAAGCCATTCGTGCAGGTATACAAGCTGTACCGCTTGGACAAATGGAAGCAGCTAGAGCTTCTGGCCTGTCATATGGCGGAACGATGCGATATATTATTCTGCCGCAGGCCATCAAAATTGTCATTCCCCCACTTGGGAATCAATTTATAAATCTTGTGAAAAACTCGTCTATTTTAGGTGTCATTGCAGGGTTTGATCTGATGTACCAAGGAGACCTTATCGCTTCGAGAACGTTTGTGACATTTGATGTATACATCTTTGTTGCCATGTTCTATCTTCTATTGACCATTCCGCTTAGTCTAGGCGTTGGTTATTTAGAAAAAAGATTAGCCCGAAGCCACTAGAAAGGAGGAAACACAATGGATTTTATAGGTGCCTACCAGCCCGATCATCTCGCCTTTTTACTTGAAGGATTTGCTGTCACCTTAAAAGTGGCTTTTATCTCCATCATTTTAAGCTTTATAATCGGATTAGTCGTTGGCACATTGAGGTTCGCACAAATCCCTATTTTATCAAAGGTGCTTGCGGTCATTGTTGAAACCGTCCGGAACCTGCCGCTTTTGCTGATCATCTTTTTTACGTATTTCGCCCTGCCTGAAATCGGTATTAAGCTGAGCATCACCGCCTCTGCCATTGCGGCTTTAACCGTGTTTGAATCCGCCATGCTGTCAGAAATCATTCGCAGTGGGTTAAAATCAATTGATAAAGGACAAATCGAAGCTGCCAGGTCCTCTGGCTTAACGTATATTCAAACGTTAAAAATGATTATCATGCCACAGGCGTTACGCCGAATGGTACCGCCGATTGTCAGCCAATTTATTTCTCTTTTAAAAGATACATCACTTGCCGTTGTGATTGCCCTTCCAGAATTATTGCATCACGCACAGATTTTAAATGGTCAAAGCCAATCTTATTTACTTCCTATTTTCCTCTTGGCTGCCATGATGTATTTTGTTGTTAACTTCAGCTTGTCCTTACTTGCACGGAGATTAGAATACAGGCAGGCATAAAAAAAGGACATCCGCTCATGGTGGATGTCCCTTTTTGTTTAAAACATTCGCATAACTCGTTTTCTCATCTTTTTCATATCCCGCTTAGATGGCATATCATATCGACTTGCAAAGTGATATGCGAGTGCACCTGCACTAAGCGTTAATAGTGAAGAAGTCATTTTGCCCATTCGAAATTCCCCCTTAACACTTATAGTTGAATTGAACGTTCATCATCACTAAACAGGTCGTCTAAACTGCTTAGTGTACCGTCTTCCTCCACTTGGTGAGTAGATATTTTGCCTTTTGACAGCGTCAATTCAATAAAACAGCCCCAACAATAATATTGATTGACCCCAATTTTTCCGATGTCTTTACATTTGCAATTTGGGCAAATGAGCATATTCAGCACCTCTTTACGTTCGGTTTAGAACAAGTGCTTCCTTTTGAACGTCCATCAAGGTTCCGGCAGCATGCAGCTGCTTTCGAATCCCTGATAGCTCTGTAAAGAAGCCGTCCGAGAGTTCATATGCTACGATTGTGCCCGAATTCATGCAAAAGTATACATCTTCCAAAACACCTAATGTTTCACCATCTGGCGTATGGATCATTTTCTTTTTTAATTTCGAAAAGAAGAAGGATGGGGCGGAGGCATCTATTTCGACTCCCTTCTGGCAGCTCACATATAGACCTTTGTCTGTCAGTTTGTCGCCAGCTGAAAATGGAATGAAAGCACAGTCTTTCTTTTTCCCATCTAATACATATCCTCCGCAGCTGCCGCCGGCTAAAAAGCAAATATCTTTGATCGATCCAAGTGAATGAGACAGCTCGTCTGTATAGATCGTCAGTCCTTCAAGCTCTCGACATGTTCTCAAAATGTGATCAACCACCTTTTCGGAACAGTCTTATCGTGTGCGTTTCCTCTATGACTCATACGAAGAAATGGCTTCCATGAAGGAAGCCATCAGCGTGTAGACAAACCCTCGCATTCTTTGTCAGTCCTGCGTGCTGGTGCTCACGAATGTCAAATTCGTTCCGCGCCAGTACTCGTCCTTCCTAGACTGCAAAGGTTTTCTTTCACGCTGAAAAAAACAAAGGGCTAAAATCAAGTTCATTTTAGCCCTTTGTTTAACAATATGATGGCTTCCATGGAAGCCATTTACTCTTGCATAAAATCAAACGGAGTGATTCCCTCCATGCCAATATTGGCATCGTGTACGCTGAAAGGAAGTTCTTTTTGGAGGGCTGCTAGCTCAGCATCCATGACTTCTTCCGTTTCAGTAAGACGCATAGTTAAAGACGTTTGTCTGAGGGAGTCTTCATTATTTTTCACGCCCCACTCTAATGCTGATTCCTCGCCGCACAAAATTAAAAACTTTTTACTTCGTGTAATGGCCGTGTAAAGCAAATTTCTTCGAAGCATTCGATAATAACTTCTCACGACTGGCAGCACCACGATTGGGAATTCACTGCCCTGGGATTTATGAATCGAGCAACAATAAGCGTGTGTAAATTGATGAAAATCTTTTTTCGTAAACGTGATTTCATTTCCATCAAAGGAGATGACCGCCATATCTTCTTTTTCTGTGTTTTCTTTCGCATAAAAGATCGAAACAATTTCGCCAATATCTCCATTAAAAATGTTATTCTCGGGCTGATTGACAAGCTGAAGTACCTTATCACCTGTCCGGTAGACGACATCACCAAAAGGAATTTCTCTTCCTTTTGGCTTTTTAGGATTCAAAATTTGCTGAAGCATTTTATTCAGTTCATTAATGCCTGCTTTTCCTTTATACATCGGGGCAAGTACTTGAATGTCCTTTGCTGAATACCCCTTTTGAGCAGCATTGCTGACCACTTTCTCGATGACTTCTTTCATTTGGTCACTAGAGCATTGAATAAAGGATCGATCCTTCGAGCGTGCAGTAATATCCTTTGGCAAAACACCATTTTTCATATCATGCGCAAGCTCAACAATTGTTGAACCATCTGCCTGCCGGTAAATATCAGTTAGTGTAACTGCCGGTATAGCTTGTGACGCAAGCAGGTCTCTTAACACTTGACCAGGCCCGACAGATGGAAGTTGATGTTCGTCTCCAACCATAATGACTTGAATATGATCTGGGATCGCCTTAAACAAATGGTTCGCCAGCCAAATATCCAGCATACTCGATTCATCAATGATGACAAGCTTTCCTTCAATCGGCTGGTCTTCATCATGTGAGAAGCCTTCTGATCCATTCCAGCCTAGCAGCCGGTGAATGGTCACAGCAGGAAGTCCAGTGGATTCTGTCATTCGTTTCGCAGCACGTCCAGTTGGTGCGGCAAGCACGAACGGAAATGCTTCATCTTTTTTATAATCACCCGGGTCAAGAGATACGCCGTGAAGATCGCTGTAAAGCTCGACAATCCCTTTAATGACCGTCGTTTTCCCTGTACCCGGTCCGCCTGTTAAAAGCAGCATTGGAGACATGAGTGCCTTTTGAATGGCTTCTTTTTGGGTTGGTGCATACTGGACACCAAGCCGTTCCTCCAGTTCACCGAGTGCAAGCAGAAATTCTGATTCAGGAAATTGATCTGCATATTCTGTTTGAGAGACAATTTTTTGAATACGTTTTGCCACACTTTGCTCCGCATAAAAGAGCGACGGATGATAACAGCGATCATCTTCAATGATCATGTCTTTCCCTTCACCAAGTGCAATGATCTGATTGGCAACGTCCATTTCAGTCACTTTGTAGTCATTGCCTGTTTGATTCAGCAATTTACGGGTTTCGATGATCAGATCTTTCGTTTGTATGTACGTATGACCGTCTTGCAGGCTTGCTGTCTCAACGGTATACAAAAGGGCTGCACGAATGCGTTCTGGATCATTTCCAGATATCCCTGTTCTAGCGCCGAGTTCATCTGCTTTAATAAATCCAATCCCCTCGACGTCTTTGACGAGCTGATAAGGATTTTCTTCAATTTTCTGCAACGTTTCACTCTCGTACGCTTGGTAAATCTTCATACTAAGCTGAGGACCAAAGCCATATTGATTCAGGCTGATCATGATTTGCTCAAGCCCTTGATGCTCCTGAAGTGCGGCAGCCAGCTTATCTGCCTTCTTTTTTGACAGGCGAGGGACGTCATACAACACAGACGGATCACGCATAATTTGATGAAGCGTCTGATTGCCTAACTTGCCGACGATTTCTTCCGCCGTCTTTTTCCCAATCCCTTCAAACAAGTCACTAGAGAGATAATGAATAATGCCTTGTTTTGTTGTAGGGACTTCCTTTTGAAAATGAGTGGCTTGAAACTGCTCGCCAAACTTCGGATGACTTGTGACCTTGCCATAGAAGGTGTAGGTTTCCTCCTCATGAAGCGCTGGGAAGTAGCCTGTGACAGATGCTGTTTTTTCCTCTAAATTCTCTGATGTTTCAATCACTTTTACTTTTAACACCGAGTATAAATTACTTTCATTATGGAAAATAACGGCTTGAACCGTCCCTTTTAAAAACGGTTCGTCTTCAAGCTTCATTTGATCTGGATGTTCCTGCACAGGTCTTCCCTCCTTCCGGTTATTCTGCCTCTTGAATTAGCTTTTGCGCATGCAATGCAAGCATATGATCAGGCTGCACGTCAATGGCTTTTCCTAGCATTTCAAGCGCTTCGTCCTTTTTCTCTAAATACGCATACGCAACGCCTGCATTATAAAAGGCGTCAGCATGCTGCGGATCTCGCGTAATCACTTCAGTAAAGACTGCGACCGCTTCCTCCAGCAGATGTTCATTCGCTAAGCACATGCCAAATTGAAATCTTGCTTCGTTATCTTCTTCGTTTAGCTCAACTGCACGCTGAAGATAAGGCATCGCAAGCTTCGGCTGCTCTAATTTCATCAGTGTCTGCCCTAACATATAAAACAAATCACTGTTTTCCATTCCAGCTTGTAGCGCTTGCTCAAAATAGTCTTTCGCTTTCATAAAGTCTTCTTTCATCGTGTAGACATTTCCTGCCCCATAATAAGCTGCAGCTGCTGTATGATCAAGTTCAATGGCTTTTTGAAAGAAGTTCAATGAACGTTCAAATTCATGAACACTTGAAAGTAAATTCGCAAAGTTAATATATGGAACCGGGTCCTTTGGGCTTTCTTCAATGGCTTTCGTAAAAGCTTCAGCTGCCTGTTCGATGTTCCCTTGATTTAAAGCTTCAATACCGATTTCGTTATGATTCATTCGCTCTCTTCATCCTTTCATTAAAAAACCTCAACAGCGACGTTGAGGTTTTTAACACATGTTACACATACGACAGCTTTTGGCCATCTTTAAAGACATCGTCAATGGTCCCGCCGCCAAGACATTCTTCGCCATCATAAAAAACAACAGCTTGTCCTGGAGTGACAGCACGAACGGGTTCATCAAAGATCACCATTGCTTCCTGCTCACCTGTCATTTTGACTTTTACATGATGGTCTTCTTGACGGTATCGGAATTTTGCTGTGCATGTGAGTTCACCGTTTTCGCCGACAATATGAGGACGAGTCCAGCTGATGTTCACAGCTGAAATACTTTCAGAGTATAAAAGCGGGTTGTGGAAGCCTTGTTCAACAAATAAGATATTTTTCTCTAAGTCCTTCCCAACAACGAACCACGGATCACCGCTTCCGCCAATGCCAAGTCCTTGGCGTTGACCGATCGTGTAATACATGAGTCCATCATGTTCACCTTTTACTTCTCCGTCCATTGTCTGCATCACACCGGGCTGTGCAGGCAAATATTGGCTGAGGAATGTTTTAAAGTTTCTTTCCCCAATAAAGCAGATGCCCGTAGAATCTTTTTTCGTTGCTGTTGCGAGCTCTGCTTCTTTCGCTAATTCACGCACTCTTTTTTTCTCTAAATCGCCGATTGGGAACAACACTTTATCAAGCTGTTCTTGAGTCAGCTGATTCAAGAAATAAGTTTGGTCTTTGTTTGTATCAAGACCTCTTAGCATTTTGACTTCATCGCCGGTTCTGTCGACACGGGCATAGTGGCCCGTTGCCAAATAATCCGCTCCAAGCGACAATGCATGCTCAAGAAATGCTTTGAACTTAATTTCTTTGTTACACATGACATCTGGGTTCGGCGTTCTGCCTGCTTTATATTCATCAAGAAAATATTGAAACACTTTGTCCCAATACTGTTTCTCGAAATTCACTGCATAATATGGGATTCCAATCTGGTTACAAACACGAATGACATCCTCATAGTCCTCCGTTGCTGTACATACACCATTTTCATCTGTGTCATCCCAGTTTTTCATAAATATGCCGATTACATCATAGCCTTGCTCCTTTAACATGAGCGCAGCAACTGATGAATCGACGCCTCCGGACATACCGACCACAACTCTTGTGTCTTCAGGTCTTTTTGTCATCTTCATCAACTCCAATTTCAATGAAACAACGTGCGCGTTTCGTTCTTCAGGTGCCTAGCTGTTTCATTTTTCACACACGAACAAAAGGGAGCATTTATTTGGCTAGGCGTTTCACGACAGCCGCTATCTTACGCGCCGCCTGCTTCACATGTTCCTCTTCATTTCCAAGACCGAAGCTTATTCTGACTGAGGATGTCAGCTCTTTTGCTTCTTCACCATACATGGCGCTTAATACGTGCGAAGGAAGGACAGATCCAGCCGTACATGCTGACCCGCTTGAAACAGCAATCCCTTCCATATCTAAGTTCACAAGTAACGATTCAATGGAAACGCCCGGGAAGTGAACATTTAAAATGTGCGGCAATGTCTCTTTCGGATGTCCATTGATAGAGAAATTGAGTGATTCCTCTTCGAATACTTGCAGCATCGCTTCTTTGAGCTTACCATAATGCACTGCTTTTTCTCTTCTATTTTGCTTTGTTAATTGAACTGCTTCTGCAAGTCCAATGATGCCCGCCACATTTTCAGTACCAGCACGGCGTTTTCTTTCTTGTTCTCCTCCGAATAGCTGCGGAGAGAGCTTCACACGTTCGTTGACGTATAAAAAGCCTGTTCCCATCGGACCATTTAGTTTATGGCCAGAAGCAGACAAGAGATCAATATGAAGATCTTGTACATCAATTGACACTGTTCCAAATGCCTGTACAGCGTCTGTATGAAAATGAGCAGCGTGATCATGCAAAAGTTGACCAATTTCTTTGATTGGCTGGATCACACCTGTTTCATTGTTGCCGTACATGATGGTCACCAGAATTGTATCGTCTCTTAATGCTTGTTTTAATTGGTCAAGATAAATCAATCCAGTGTGATCCACATCTAAATACGTCACATCAAAACCGAGCTTCTCTAAGCGTTCGCATGTATGCAGCACTGCATGATGCTCAGTTTTTGTTGTGATGATATGTTTTCCTTCATGCTGCCTTGCCATTGCCACACCTGTAATGGCCAAGTTGTCTGCCTCTGTTCCCCCGCTTGTGAGGATGATCTCCTGCTGCTTACAGTGTAATTCTCCTGCAATGACTTCCCTTGCTTCATCGAGCCACTTTCTTGCCTCGCGTCCATATGAATGAATACTAGAGGGATTGCCAAATATCTCTGTAAAGTAAGGCATCATCTTGTCCACAATTCGCTGATCCATCGGCGTTGTGGCTGCATGATCTAAATAGATACGTTCCATCTCCGGTACACCTCTGATCTAAATATAGAACATATACGCCTCTTGATCCTCGTCATCTTTATAGCTTGCCAAGTCTTCAAGAGTTGTATTGTCTAGTACGTCTTTTACTGCATCACGAATACGAATCCAAAGTGCACGCTTTGCTGGCTCTTCGTTTTCGATCACTTCAACAGGACTAATAGGTCCTTCTAATACTCGAATAATATCACCGGCTGTAATCTCGTTTGGCTCATGGGCAAGCACATAGCCACCATACGCTCCGCGGATACTTTTCACAAGACGAGCATTGCGAAGTGGTGATACAAGCTGCTCTAAATAATGCTCAGACAAATCATTGTTTTGAGCGATTGATTTTAATGATGTAGGGCCTTCGCCATGTTTTTTGGCTAATTCGATCATGATCGTCAGACCATATCTGCCTTTAGTAGAAATTTTCAAGTTAAACACCTCTGCGTTTTCTATTTCTATGTCATCAATTTTTTTTCTGATTTCATATACGCTTATATAGACCAAAAGCAATTATATCATACTTTTAGCCAACTTTCATTTGCGGGTTCTGAGCTCAAAACGAGGACGCATCCCTTTTCTATTTGAAGAAATTTCGGTACTCTATACAAACAAGACATTGCTTTAGGAGAGATAATCATGAAACCTTTAGCGTATCGGATGCGCCCAAGTCATATTGGAGACATTATTGGGCAGGAGCATCTCGTTGGAGAAGGTCAAATTATTAGACGAATGGTCGAGGCGAAACATTTGTCCTCGATGATTTTATACGGGCCGCCGGGAATCGGCAAAACATCCATTGCAACTGCAATCGCTGGCAGTACAAGCATTGCCTTCCGTACATTGAATGCGGTGATTCATAACAAAAAAGATATGGAAGCTGTCGCCGCTGAAGCGAAAATGAGTGGTCAAGTCATCTTGATTTTAGACGAAGTCCACAGACTCGATAAAGGGAAGCAGGATTTCCTTCTTCCGTATTTAGAAAATGGCATGATTATTTTAATTGGCGCGACAACAGCTAATCCGTATCATGCGATCAACCCAGCCATCCGTAGCCGGACACAAATATTTGAGCTGAAGCCGCTGGAAACAGAGCAAATCAAAGCTGCATTATCTCGAGCTTTACAGGATGAACATCGCGGGCTTGGCGGTTATTCGGTCAAAGTTGATGAGGAGGCAATGAATCATTTTGCAAATGGATGCGGAGGAGATGTGCGTTCTGCTTTAAATGCGCTTGAACTAGCCGTCTTATCGACAAAAGCGGATGAATCTGGACAGATCACGATCACTCTAGCTGCAGCAGAAGAATGTTTACAAAAAAAGAGCTTCTCGCATGATAAAAACGGTGATGCCCATTATGATGTCCTCTCGGCTTTTCAAAAATCCATTAGAGGGTCTGACGCAGATGCTGCGCTTCATTACCTTGCAAGACTCATTGAAGCGGGAGACCTTGAAAGCATTTCGAGACGATTACTTGTGATGGCTTATGAAGATATTGGCTTAGCCAGTCCGCAGGCAGGGCCACGTGTGTTAAGCGCTGTTCAAACAGCTGAGAGAGTTGGTTTCCCAGAAGCACGAATTCCACTCGCTAATGCCGTGATTGAACTGTGTCTTTCTCCAAAGTCAAACTCCGCTTACCAAGCGATTGATGCGGCACTGCATGATATCCGCACGGGGAAAATTGGTGAAGTTCCCGTTCATTTAAAAGATGCCCACTATAAAGGGGCAGCTGCACTTGGAAGAGGCGCCGATTACTTATATCCGCACGATTATGAAAATGGCTGGGTGAAGCAGCAATATTTACCTGACCCGCTGAAAAACAAGCAATATTATGAACCAAAGCAAACTGGAAAATTTGAAGGTGCACTAAAGCAAGTGTACGAAAATTTAAGACGGCAAAAATAAAAAAAGCCCCCTGCTCTAAGCAGGCGGGCTGTAGATTGTTGACAAAGGGCTAAAATGAACTTTATTTTAGCCCTTTGTCTTCTTTTCAGCGTGATAGAAAACCTTTGCAGTCTAGGAAGGACGAGCACTGGCGCGGAGCGAATTTGACATTCGTGAGCACCGAAGCGCAGGACTGACACCGAATGCGAGGGTTTGTCTACACGCTGAAGCCCCCTGCTCTAAGCAGGCGGGCTGTTTATTTATCTTTCACACGTGTAATCGGAATATCTTTTAACAGTTTCATAATGACATGACCACCCATGATCAGTCCAGCCACAGATGGAACAAAAGCATTGGATGATGGCGGCATTTGTGCCTTACGAATTTTCGCTTCATCATTTCCCACTTCTTTTCTCACATCTTCACGAATGACAATCGGACTTTCATCAGAGAAAATAACTTCAATTCCCTTACGAATGCCTTCCTTCCGCAGGCGTGTTCTAACGACTTTCGCAATTGGGTCTGTATGTGTTTTCGAGATGTCATCAATTTTAAAACGTGTCGGATCTGTTTTATTTGCAGCACCCATACTCGAAATAATGTTCACATCGCGTTTCAGGCACTCTTTCATTAAATGAATTTTATAATGAATTGTATCTGATGCATCAATGACATAATCAAGTGGATACTCAAAGAATTGTTCATATGTTTCTTCTGTATAGAACATTTTGAGCGCAACAACTTCACATTCTGGGTTAATATCAGCAATTCTTGCCTGCATTAAGTCAACTTTAGGCTGACCAACCGTTGATAGCAAAGCTGGCAGCTGCCTATTTACATTTGTAATATCAATATCATCTTTATCAACAAGAACAATACGGCCAACACCTGAACGAGCAAGGGCTTCTACTGCAAAAGAACCTACGCCGCCTACTCCAAGCACTGCAACTGTACTGTTTTTTAATATATTTAAGCCTTCCTTGCCAATGGCAAGCTCGTTTCTTGAAAACTGATGTAACAAGTGCCTCACTCCACCTTTATTTAAAATGAATCGAAAGAATCATATCATATTCAGCGTTCTCCGTCATCCTTCTCAAATAGAAAAAAACACAAAAAAGTCCCGATCACGCCGCCAGCCTTTCCTTCGTTTTGAACCCCGCACCATGCAGGTGGGTGCTTTCTTCCTCCCTTTATAAGTCCTCAGAAGAGGCATTTATGCAGAAAGGAAAGGCAAGCTCCCGTAGAAAAAAATGTTCGGTCAAAACTAGGTAACCACCGTACGTATCAGGACTTTATTTATTGGTTGATGAAAGCATATCATAGGCATGTCCCTTTTTCAAGCGTTTACATGCCTATAAACATGCGCCTATTTTACTGTTTTACTTTTGTTTTAATCGCCAAACTCAGTTCATCTAGCTGCGCTGTGCTTACAGTGCCAGGAGCATCTGTGAGAACACAGCTTGCACTTGCCGTTTTCGGGAACGCAATGGTATCTCTTAGGTTAGATCGGCCGGCAAGCAGCATCACTAAGCGGTCAAGTCCAAGCGCAATTCCGCCGTGCGGAGGCACACCATGCTCAAATGCATCAAGAAGGAAGCCGAACTGATCGTACGCTTCTTCTTTAGAAAAGCCAAGTAAACCAAACATTTTCTCTTGAATGTCCTTTTCAAAAATACGAATAGAACCTCCGCCAAGCTCATAGCCGTTCAGCACAAGATCATACGCTTGAGCTTTCATATCTTCTGGACTTGTTTCAATTAATTCAAGATCATCCCGAACTGGCATTGTGAAAGGATGGTGGGCAGCATAGAAGCGGCCTTCTTCTTCATCTTTTTCAAGCAGCGGCCAATCGACAACCCATAAGAAATTGAAGACAGACTCATCGATGAGTTTAAGCTCTTTGCCAAGTTTTAAACGAAGTGCGCCAAGCGCATCATGGACAACAGACGTCTTATCTGCAACAAAGAGTAAAAGGTCGCCTTCTTCAACTTGAAGCTGTTCTTTTAATTCTGCTTGTTTTGACTCATCAAAGAATTTAGCGATTGGTCCTTTTAACTCTGTCCCTTCAGCTTTTAGCCAAGCAAGACCTTTTGCACCATAGTTCGCTGCAAATGCACCAAGTGCATCGATGTCTTTTCTTGAATAGTTTGCTGCAGCCCCTTTGACATTAATGGCTTTGACAGCTCCACCATTGTTTACAGCACCGCTGAAGACTTTGAAATCTGAGTCTTTTACCGTGTCTGAAATGTTGACAAGCTTCATGTCAAATCGGGTATCTGGCTTGTCAGAACCATAGGAATTCATCGCTTCATCGTACGTCATACGAGGTAATGGCAATGTCAGGTCAACACCTTTGACATCTTTCATCACCTTTGCCATCATCTCTTCAGCAAGCGTCATGATGTCTTCTTGGCTCATAAAGGACATTTCAATATCGACTTGTGTAAATTCCGGCTGACGGTCAGCACGTAAGTCTTCATCTCTAAAGCAGCGAGCGATTTGATAGTAGCGGTCCATCCCAGACACCATGAGCAATTGCTTAAATAATTGCGGAGACTGCGGCAGCGCATAGAATTCTCCTTCGTGTACACGGCTTGGCACAAGATAGTCACGTGCACCTTCTGGCGTACTTTTTGTTAAAATTGGCGTTTCAATGTCTAGAAAGCCGTGATCATCTAAGAAATGGCGGAATGCTTTTGTGACTTCATGTCGCATTTTCATCGTTTCAAACATCGCAGGACGGCGAAGATCTAGGTAGCGGTATTTTAAGCGCACATCTTCTGATACCTCATCTGCTTGATCAGAAATCACAAATGGAGGCGTCTTGGCTTCATTTAAAACAGTGACCGTGTCGACTTGAATTTCAATTTTGCCTGTTTTTAAATTTGGGTTGATCGTGGCTTCTTCTCTTGCGACCACTGTCCCTTTAATATCAAGGACATATTCATTCCGAATCGATTCTGCTGTCTCAAGAGCCTCTTTTGATTGGTCTGGATGAAAGACAACTTGCACAATGCCTGTACGATCACGCAGGTCAATAAAGATTAATCCACCAAGGTCACGACGTTTTTGTACCCATCCTTTTAATACAACGGTTTGACCGATTTGGTCTTCTGTTACTTCTCCACAATAAAAAGTTCTACCAAACACAAACATTCCACTCCTTCTTTACGCTTTCTGGTGGGCTTTCATCATTTGAATCAGCTCATCAAGCTTCACTTCAATTTGTTCACCCGTTGTCGTATCTTTTACATTTACAATTTGCTGCGCCAGCTCATCTTCACCAAGAACTGCAATAAACTTGGCTTTCGAGCGGTCTGCGGCTTTAAATTGTGCTTTTAGCTTTTTCCCTGTATAGTCCATTTCACTTGAAATGCCTTCTTTTCTTAAGCGATTCAATAAGCCAACAGCATAATCTTTTGCTTGATCTCCTAATGCCGCAATATATAAATCAATGCCGTCTTGAACAGGAAGCTCAATCTTCTCTGCATCAATCGCTGATAGGAAACGTTCAATACTCATCGCAAAGCCGATACCTGGTGATTCAGGACCGCCAATTCCTTCAACAAGTCCATCATAACGGCCGCCGCCGGCTAATGTTGTGATCGCACCAAAGCCTTCTGCATTACTCATAATCTCAAAGGCAGTGTGATTGTAATAATCAAGACCGCGCACTAAGTTCGGATCGACGACATATTCAATGCCTAGATCGGTTAAGTATTGTTTTACTTTTTCAAAATAAGTCCGTGATTCTTCATTTAAGTAATCTTGAATGGATGGTGCCGTTGCCATCAGTTCGTGGTCGCGGTCCTTTTTACAATCAAGAATACGCAATGGATTTTGATGCAAACGAATTTGGCAGTCATGACAGAATTCATCAATTCTTGGTTCAAAGTGCTCGACAAGTGCTTGACGGTAATCTGCACGGCTTTCTTTGTCACCAAGGCTGTTAATGACGAGTTTTAAGTTGGAAAGACCCGCTTTCTCATACACACTCATCGCTAATGAAATGACCTCTGCATCAATGGCAGGATCTTTTGAACCGATCGCTTCAATTCCGAATTGATAAAATTGACGATATCTTCCCGTTTGCGGACGCTCATAGCGGAACATTGGTCCAATGTAGTACAGCTTTGTAGGCTGTGCAGGCTGTGCAAACAGTTTATTTTCAACATAAGAACGGACAGTTGAAGCTGTTCCTTCTGGGCGAAGTGTGATGCTACGTCCTTTTTTGTCTTCAAATGTGTACATCTCTTTTTGAACGATATCTGTTGACTCGCCTACTCCTCGTGCAAACAGTTCCGTATGCTCAAAAATCGGTGTGCGGATCTCTTTGTATTGAAAGGCTGCACATGTATCTCTCGCAATTTGTTCAACATACTGCCAGCGTTCTGATTCTCCCGGTAAAATATCCTGTGTGCCTCTTGGAATATTAAAACTCATTTTTCGTCCTCCTACGACCATCATTCATTTTTTATGTGGACATATAAAAAACCCCCGCCTCTACTATGTGTATAGTAGGGACGAGAGTTATACCCGTGGTGCCACCCTAGTTGGAACATGATCTAGCCATGTTCCCGCTCAAATCCTTAACGCAGATTCACGTTCTCCGCCTAATGACTCATTTTTTGAGTGTTCAGCAGGAAACCTACAGAGTGTTCTTTCGTGATAAATGCCATGCGGATTCGCTTTCAGCCTAAGGCGATTCCTCTCTGCTCACGCAATTTACCCTACTATTCTCTATCATCAGTTCCACATTTTAAATTTTCAAGTGTGTTGATTTATATTATAATAAGGTCGGTGCTGCCACTCTGTCAACCCTTGCCGTGTCTCTTTTTCTTTTCCAGCTCTTCTTTTGACGTGCATCCGTATTCAGATGCCGTTTCTTCAAGGAAGCCTGGTTGATCCATTTCGTCGTGCTGCCAGCGATCGATATCACGATGTCCATTATATTGCACTCGTCCTAATTTTCTGCTTAATCTCATGTTTGTACATCCTTTTATCACATTTTTATCTAGTATAAACAGATTGATTCATTTTTATTAGGGAAACTGCAAGGAATTCATCCATTACATAACGAATTAACATTCATCGGTTTTACAAGGGAGGGGAAAACACCGTTTTGAATCTGAAAACACACCATCACATGATGTTGCTGCTCACCTGTTTTGTCCTCATTGCCAGCACTTGGCCAATGACACATGCGACGGCTCAAACAGATCAAGCTGTCGTTGCAACAGATGAAATCAATGTGCGAACCGGACCTGGTTTAAGCTACGGGATCGCAGCAGTTGTGAAACGAGGAGAAAGCTACCCGATTCTCACTGAACAAGGAGAATGGGTACAGATCGGGCTATCGAACGGACAAAAAGGCTGGGTCGTCTCATGGCTGATTACCAAGTCATCTGATGCACAAAAGCCTGCTAAGCAAAAGACGCAAGGTCAAAGTACGCAAGGAAGCAGTTCGATTACGTCAACAGCCTCTGACCTTCGCATTCGGACAGGCCCAGGGACTTCCTATCAAGTCATTGGCACTTTCCCGCAGGGCGCTTCCGCTAAAAAGCTGGACACAAGCGGCGAATGGACAAAAATATCGTACAAACAAGCGGAAGGCTGGGTCCACTCTGATTATATTTCTGGCGGACAAAACGCTTCTTCATCCAGTTCAGCTGAGCCCGCTCGTTCTAAACAGTCCGGCACAGTTGGCGTATCAAGCTTGAATGTTCGAAAATCGGCGGCACCAAACGCAACAGTGGCCGCTTCACTTTCCCGCAACACTCAAGTCACCATTTTACGGGAGCAAAATGGCTGGTATGAAATCGAAGCAAAAGGCGTTAAAGGCTGGGTTGCAAGTTATTATATTGTCTCAAACCAAGGAACAAGTGCAGCACCTGAAAAGAATTCATCCTCTTCGTCATCTCATCAGAAAGCGTACATCGTTTATGATGGAACGAATATTAGAAAAAGCGCTTCTACCTCTGCTGGAATTGCAGAAAGAGCAACAAAAGGAGCTGCTTATCAAATTGTTCGTACGCAAGGTGACTGGTACGAGGTGACATTATCAAACGGCGGAACAGGCTACGTGGCGAGCTGGGTCGTTCAAACAAAGAAAAATAGCAGCGAAGCACCAAGACCTCAGCAGGATTCATCGTCTGGCACTGGATCTTTAAAAGGCAAAACAATTGTTCTTGATCCTGGGCATGGCGGAAAAGACAGCGGCACGATCGGCGCAGACGGTGCATTTGAAAAGAATATCACGATCAAAACCGCTCATTTGCTGGCGGGTAAGTTAAGAGCTTCTGGAGCAAATGTCTATTTAACAAGAAGTGATGATACATTCATCAGCCTTCAATCGAGGGTTGCCACTTCACATTACCGAAATGCAGATGCATTTATTAGTCTTCATTATGATAGTTTTATGGACCAAAGTATCAGAGGGAGCACCGCATATTATTATCAGGCATCCAAAGATCAACGTCTGGCGACAAGCGTTCATACGGAAGTCGCAAAACGATCACAGATCCCTGATAAAGGAGTCAAATTTGGAGATTATTTTGTTTTAAGAGAAAACAAGCGCCCTTCCCTTTTATATGAACTCGGCTATTTAAGCAATCCTCAAGAAGAAGCGATCATTTATAGCGCCTCTTACCAAGAACGAGTGACAGAAGGAATGACAGAAGGATTAAAACAATATTTCCGATAGAAAAAAGAGGCCGCGCGCCTCTTTTTTGTTTGATCGCAAAAGAAAAAGACTCTAAACAAACTCTCAGCAAGAGTTTATCCACAGTCTAATGTCTTTCTATTCTTTGCTGTCCATCAACATGGTGACAGGCCCTGAATTGGTCAATGAGACGTCCATCATCGCCCCGAAACGTCCAGTTTCAACATGGATGCCTTTTTCTCTAAGCGTTTCATTGAAGCATTCGTAAAGTGAATTCGCCATATCCGGTTTGGCAGCTTTCATAAAGTTCGGCCGTCTGCCTTTTCTCGTATCACCATAAAGGGTAAATTGAGATACAGACAGCACGCTTCCTTTTACATCTAACAAAGAATGATTCATTTTCCCGTTTTCATCTTCAAAAATACGCAAGTGTGCGAGCTTTTCAGCTAAGTAATGCACATCTTCTTCTGTGTCTTCATGTGTAACCCCAACGAGCACCATATAGCCTTCATTGATGGCACCTGTGATCTCTTCTTCTACTTTCACAGATGCACTCGTCACACGCTGAACAACAAGCCTCATAGACGATATACTTCCTTTCTAATTCATAAATCGGCGAACTGAGTAAATGTCTTTGATTTGTTTGATGCGTTCGACCACTTTGTGCAAATGGTTAATATTTTGGATAAAGATCGCCATATGGATCGTCGCCACTTTGTTACGATCAGACTTACCAGAAACCGACGAGATGTTCGTTTTGGTTTCGTTGACTGCTTGAAGCACCTCATTAAGTAAGCCGCGTCTGTCATATCCTAATATTTCAATTTCCACATTGTATTCTTTACGGTTTCGAGCAGGCTGTTCATGCTCCCACTCAACCGGGATTAACCGTTCCTGCGCTTCTCCTGTCTTCACGTTCGGACAGTCATCACGGTGAACAGATACGCCACGGCCTTTTGTAATAAAGCCAACAATGCTATCACCAGGAACAGGATTACAACACTTAGATAAACGGACAAGCAAGTTATCAATGCCTTTCACTCGCACGCCAGCTTCCCGTTTTTTCCCGTGATATGGTTTTGACTCTACAGACACTTCTTGAACGGTTTTCTCTTGTTCTTCCTGATCTCTTTGTTTTCTTTCTTTTTCCGTTAAACGATTCGCCACTTGGAGTGCCGTAATTCCGTTATAACCGACAGCTGCATACATGTCCTCTTCATTTGAGAAATTAAATTTATCGGCCACTTTTTGCAGATTTTCAGCGGTCAAAATGTCTTTGACATCGAACTCAAGGTTTTTGATTTCTTTCTCCACAAGTTCTCGGCCTTTTTCGACATTTTCTTCACGGCGCTGTTTCTTGAAAAACTGTCTGATCTTGTGCTTCGCTTGGGAGGTTTGGGCAAGTTTGACCCAATCCTGGCTTGGTCCATAGCTATGCTTAGATGTCAGAATTTCAATAATGTCACCTGTTTTTAGCTTATGATCAAGTGTGACCATTTTACCGTTGACCTTGGCTCCGATTGTTTTATTCCCAATTTCCGAATGAATCCGGTATGAGAAATCAATTGGAACTGAACCAGACGGCAGCTCGATGACGTCACCTTTTGGTGTAAATACAAACACCATATCAGAGAAGAGATCGATTTTTAACGATTCCATAAATTCTTCCGCATCTGTGGATTCATTTTGGAATTCAAGGATTTCTCTAAACCAAGACAGCTTCTTCTGGAAAACGGCTTCTTCCGTCGATTCTGCTGACTCTTTGCCTTCTTTATACGCCCAGTGTGCCGCAATTCCGTATTCCGCAATTTCGTGCATTTCCACTGTACGAATCTGAACTTCAAGCGGGTCCCCTTTTGGACCAATCACCGTTGTATGAAGAGACTGATACATGTTTGGCTTTGGCATCGCAATATAATCCTTAAATCTGCCTGGCATCGGCTTCCAGCATGTATGAATAATACCAAGTACCGCATAGCAGTCTTTAATGCTGTCAACCAAAATACGTACAGCCAGCAAATCATATATTTCATTAAATTGCTTATTTTGCATGACCATTTTTCGATAAATACTATAAATATGTTTCGGTCTGCCGGAGAATTCAGCCTTAATGTTCACTTCAGACACGCGGTCTTTTACTTCATTGACAACCTCGTCCAAGTATTCCTCACGTTCCGCTCGTTTACGCTTCATGAGATTCACAATTCGGTAATATTGCTGCGGATTTAAATAGCGGAGGGCTGTATCTTCAAGCTCCCACTTAATCTTTGAAATCCCTAATCTGTGCGCAAGCGGTGCAAAGATCTCAAGGGTTTCATTTGAAATTCTTCGCTGCTTTTCCTGCGGAAGGTGTTTGAGTGTTCTCATATTGTGAAGACGGTCTGCCAGCTTAATTAAGATGACGCGTATATCCTGCGCCATTGCAACAAACATTTTACGATGGTTTTCAGCCTGTTGTTCTTCTTGTGATTTATATTTAATCTTTCCGAGCTTTGTCACACCATCAACAAGCATGGCTACTTCTTCGTTAAAATGCTCTTTTAAATCTTCTAATGTCACATCCGTGTCTTCGACAACATCATGCAAGAAGCCGCCAGCAATGGTCGAAGGGTCCATTTCAAGATCAACAAGAATTCCCGCCACTTGAATCGGATGGATAATATAGGGCTCACCGGATTTCCGGTATTGCTCCTTGTGAGCATTTTCAGCATATTCGTATGCACGCTCTATAAATTGAATATGTTCAGCGGACAGGTATTCTCTTGCCTTATCAATGACCTGCTGCGCCGTTAAAACTTGTTCGTTCGCCATGGAATCACCTTTTTAAATGAAAACTGTATTGTAGTTTATTATCAAGAAAAATTCGATAGATGTAAAGAGAAGAAGTCCGCTAAAAGATTTTTGATAGGAAAAAAGCACCCTTCTTACTGAGTGCTTTTTGCGTAAAACTCCATTAGTATTGCATTAACGTCAAGATGTCGTAACCGTCAAGCTTCTTTCTGCCATCAAGATACGTCAGCTCAATTAAAAATGCAATCCCTGCCACAACGCCGCCTAATTCCTCAACCAGCTTGATGGATGCTTCAATCGTTCCACCTGTCGCAAGCAAATCATCTGTGATCAGTACACGCTGACCAGGACGAATTGCATCTTTATGAATCGTTAATACATCTTTACCGTATTCCAAACCGTAATCGACTTTGATGACTTCACGAGGAAGCTTTCCTTCTTTACGAACTGGGGCAAAACCTACACCAAGTGCGTATGCTACAGGGCAGCCAATAATGAATCCACGCGCTTCAGGACCAACAATGAGATCAATGTCTCTTTCCTTCGCGTATTCAACGATTTGATCCGTTGCATAACGGTACACTTCGCCTTTATCCATTAACGTTGTAATATCTTTAAATTGTACACCTTCCTTTGGGTAGTCAGGTACAACTGTCACATATTGTTTTAAATCCATCTTTTCCTTTTCCTCCTCGTACGTCAAAGCACAGGTGAGCCTTCGCTCATCATGCTATTCAGCCATTCCTTCAGCTCTTTGGCTGAGGAATATGTTAGTGTTTGATCGAGTTCCATCAATCGTTGTTTTGCTGTATAAGACGATGATGCGGTTAAATCTTTTTTAGGGGCATCACGCACTATTGACAGCACACCATTCTCTATTTTAACAAAACCGAGTTCAAAAAACACCTTTGTCATAAAAATGATTGTATCTTTTGTCCAACCTCTATGTTTGGCAAGCTCCATGCCTTGTTCTTTAATAGGAAAACTTCCCCGTTTGAACAAGAACCCATAAAACCATTTGAATTGATCACGGCTCGGGAATGAAGACATAAAGTGATCTTCTTTCCGCTGAAACACCGTATAAATTCTTGCTGGTTGTTGATTTTCTAAAAGCAGCTTGAGCAAGTGTTCATCGGCAGGAACATCGGCAAAGATCACATACTTTTCCTGCACATCAAACGTGGATACATTTTCTGCATCAATAAGATGAATCGGAATATCCACCAGCTCCGATTGCCTTTTTGTTTCTTCGTCAAAACAGAAGACCATCGTTTTTGCTGGATCAAGTGTTGATACTTTCTTTTCCCAATCTTTTTTCCCGCGTAGATCAAACAGCTGCCATTCATCGACTCTAGCGTCTTTTAGCATGAGCTGGGGTTTCTTTCGGTTATTCCATTCATTAATCGAGACCTCGCCAACGACAGAGATTTGACTCCCTGGGACAAGTTCTTCTTTTAGCTTGCCTTGGTGAAAACCGACACAGTCGAGCAGCTTGTCTTCGTCTTTTAGTGACATTTTAATGTGATTTTGATTGGCCCCGATCGTTCGGATGTCTTCAAGCTGGGCGTCTTCAATCATAATGAACGGCTTAGGATTCTGCATGCCAAACGGGGACAGCAGTCCCACTTCTTCAATGGCTTGCACCGTCATTTCGTCCACTTTACATACTGCATCGACCCGTTGAATTGGAATGAAATCTTCTTCTGTCAACGTTTCATTTGCATATTGATTCAATCTTTCCCTAAGTAAAGGAACATCATCCGCTTGAAGTGTCATTCCTGCTGCCATCGGGTGTCCACCGAAATGCGGCAGGATGTCACGGCACTTGCTCAAATGGAAAAACAAATCAAAGCCAGGAATACTTCGTGCTGACCCTTTCGCCATCTGCGTTTCTTCATCTATTCCCAGCACAATCGCCGGACGAGAAAATGTATCCGTCAATTTTGAGGCAACAATGCCGACAACGCCTGGATTCCAGCCAGCTTTTGCTACGACGATAGCAGACTGGTCAGCACCTGTCTCTTCGACCATTTGAATGGCTTCTTCCGTGATCGTACTCACAATTTTCTGCCGTTCTTTGTTCAATTCTTGTACAAAACGAGCGAGTTCTTCTGCTTCATCCATATCCTCAGTCATGAGAAGATGAACAGCCGGATCTGCCTGCTCAATTCGTCCAACAGCATTCAGCCTTGGCGCAATTTGAAAGCCGACCGTTTCCTCATTTGCTTCTTCAAGAGTGGCGCCTGCTTCTTTTAATAACGCTTTTAACCCAGGCCGTCTAGATTGACGAAGCTGCATCAGACCTTTTTTGGCAAGCCATCTATTTTCATCATGCAGCGGGACAAGATCCGCAATTGTACCGATTGCAGCAAGATCTAATAATTCTACTGGGAGTTTACCGAGGAGTGCATGTGCCACTTTAAACGCAACACCGACACCCGCCAGCTCTTTAAACGGATACTCACACCCAGGCTGCTTAGGATGTACAATCGCAAGTGCCTCAGGCAGTTCCTCGCTTGGTTCATGGTGATCTGTGATGATCAGGTCTAATCCTATTTCTTTTGCAATACGTGCTTCATTTACAGCAGCGATCCCTGTATCCACAGTGATGACAAGCGATGCTCCTTGCTCTTTGATATATCGGAAAGCCTGTTCGTTTGGCCCATATCCTTCTTTAAATCGATCTGGAATATAAAAGTCTACCTTCGCAGATCGTTCTTTAAGTGTATGTAAAAGTACAGATGTACTTGTCACACCATCTGCATCATAATCTCCGAAGATCACAATCGATTCCTGCTCTTCGATCGCTTTGTTGATGCGCTCTACTGCTTCTTTCATTCCTTTTAATAAGAATGGATCATGAAATTCGGCTTTTTGATCAAATAAAAAAGACCTCGCTTCTTCTACTTCTTCGAGCCCTCTTTGTACAAGAAGTGATGCAGTCAGCGCTGAAATATTCAGATTTTCAGAGAGTGATTTCACTTTTTCTTCGCTAGGATGTTCATATTCCCAACGCATTTTGGATAATAACATAAATTCACCCCTCAACCACACCATTATACTAGAGTGGACTGAGGGGTTTCAATTTTTATTTTATGAAATTGTACTGGAAGATTATTTTTCCTTCCGGTCAAAAGACGCTGGCTGTTCTTTTAAAGGTGTGACATTCGTTTTCTTTTGAACGTCTTTGTCCGCCTTTTTATGAGAAGAAGCAGGGCTTGCTTTAGCGGCTGCATGTTCAGCTTTTAATGCTTTTAATTCACGTTTTAGTTTCACAATTTGGAAAATCCCCGCAAAAGCCACAATGAGTCCGCCCATCAGAACAGAACCGATAATGACAAGGATCAGCGGCCATTCAGCCGTTCCAAATAAGTAGTCTACCTGTACAGGCCGCACGTTAATAACAGCAAATACTGAGACAATTAATACGAAAATAAATGCGAGTATGATGGTCCATTGTTGTTTATTCATCTACAAATCCCCCAAGCTTTTTCTTTTATTCTTCCCTCTTTCTTGTCCTTTTTAAACACCGAAAGAACATGGTGGAAGGTTTTCTATCAGCATGGGCGCTTAGCTGCTGAGTTTTTCTTTAATGAGGCTCTTTAATTCTTTTCTTTCTCCAGAGATGACAAGGGTGTCTCCTTCTTCAATCACCGTATCTGGTCCTGGATTTAAAATTTTCTCATGTGATTTTCTTACAATGGCGATGATTGTTACTTGATAGTTTTGGCGAACACTCAGGTCTCCGATCGTCTGGTTAACAGCCGGTGCATTCTTTTCAATCTTAAACCATTCAATGATGAGTTCATCAATGGCCACCTCCACTGTCTCAAGCGCTTTTGGTTTATAGACCATGCCGCCTAAAATAGCCGAGATTTGTCTTGCTTCTTCATCGCTAAGCAAGATACCAGAAATACATTCTTCGTGATCATCTTCTTGAAAATGATACATCTCTCTTCTGCCGTCATCATGTGTGATAATGGCAAGCTTCTCATTATTTCTTGTGATCATTTCGGCTTTGTGACCGATACCTGGCAGTTCAGTTTCCCGAACCTTCATAACAGCCCCTCCAATGAATAAAAGCCAAATGCCCCAAACGGACACTTGCTTTCTATACTGATCTAAACGTATGTCATTATAGCAAAAGACCATTTCAAGATCAATGAAACCCGAAATGTTTTTACATATCATCTTATTGTTGTGACGATGACAAGTATGATGCATGAAAAAAAGACTGCCAAGCTGGCAGTCTTTCGTGTTTAAATATCTTGTTCTGTGTCGATTTTAGCCGGCTTTTTCAGCTCACGACCTTTCCATATCAGCCAAATTTGCGCCGCAATGTAAAGGGATGAATACACCCCTGTTAATAGGCCGACAAGTAAGGCGATGGAGAAGTTTGTAATAGATGCTGAACCGAAAATGAGAAGTGCAATCACCACTACAAGTACGGTAAGCACGGTGTTCACAGAACGCGTAAAGGTTTGCTGTAAACTTAAATTCACAATGTACGATAAATCTTCGATCGTTTTCGGTTTGCGTTTCTTCATTTGCTCACGCACCCTGTCGAAGGTGACAATCGTGTCATTGATTGAGTACCCAATGACCGTGAGTATCGCTGCAATGAAGGTGACATCCACCTCTAAGCGCGTAATGCTAAAGAAGGCAACGATAAAGAATGCGTCGTATAGAAGAGAGACAATCGCTGCAATCGCCATTTTATACTCAAATCGGATAGATACATATAAGATAATCCCGATTGAAGCTATGATGATAGCGTATAATGCGTTACGTGCCAGCTCTTTTCCGACCGTCGGAGACACTGTACTTACGTTAGGCTCCGTTCCATATTTATCTTTGAAATAATCTTTCACTTCAGCAATTTTTTCTTTATTCGGAACACCGACAAATCGAGCTGCTGCTTGATTTTCTTTTTGCCCCGATAACACAACACTGTCTGTCTCAAGGTCTAGCTTTTTAAAATCTTGCTCCACCTGTTCTGTTGACAGTTTATGGTCACTTTGAATATCAACTCTAGTACCACTTGCAAAGTCAATACCTGCATTGAGCTTGAAGATCGACAGCACAATGATTCCAGCAATGGTAATGGCTACCGAGAAAATCATAAAGCCTTTACGTTTGCTGACGAAATCCCATTTATCAAATGGTGTTTTCGGTTCAGTATTTTCAGTTGTTTCATGAATATCAATGATGTCTTTCTGACGAACACCAAACCAGCCTTTTCTGCGGTCGAAATAACGACTTTCTACAAGTAATCCAAGAAGGAATCTTGATAGGAAGACAGCCGTGATAAAGCTTGTCAAAATCGATAGGATAAGCATGGTTGCAAACCCTTTGACAGAGCTTGTTCCAAAGAAGAATAGAACCCCGCCGGCAATAATACTTGTTAAGTTTGCATCAAAGATCGTGGCAAACGATCTGCGGTTACCCGATCTGAAAGCAGAACGGACAGATTTACCGAGCTTGAGCTCTTCTTTAATCCGCTCATACGTAATAATGTTGGCATCGACAGCCATCCCTACCCCAAGAATCAATGCAGCGATTCCAGGCAGTGTCATGACCGCCCCCATCCAGTCAAAGACTTGCAATGTGATATAGATATAAGCTGACAGTGTAATGACAGCAACAAGACCTGGTAATCGGTAATAAAACAGCATGAATAAGAAGATAAATGCGATTCCTACAATTCCTGCAAAGACTGTTTCGTTTAGTGCTTGCTCACCAAACTGTGCACTCACAGATGTTGAATATTTTTCGGTTAATTTTACTGGCAATGCGCCGGCATTTAAAATGCTCGCAAGGTCTTTTGCCTCTTGAACCGTAAAGTTTCCTTCGATTTGTACGTCACTGCTGTTAATTTCTTGGTTTACATTCGGCGCAGATACATACTTATGATTTGATTTAGAGACTTCTTTTTTGAAGGAATCTCCCTTATGATAATCAAGCCAAATGACAAGCTGATTGTTTGGTGCCATCGCCGCTACTTTTTTTGTCACGTCACCAAACTTTTTCGCATCCTTTAGTTTGACCGTCACGATCGGCTCATTCGTTTGATTGAATGTTTGTTTTGCACCATTTTCAACAAGATCAGATCCGTTTAGGAGCTCTTTGTCATTCGTATCTCTGAAAGAAAGCTGTGCTTCAGTCGATAGAATCTCCCGTGCTCTGTTTTGATCTTTTACACCCGCAAGCTGTACGCGAATACGGTTGTTTCCTTCAATCGAAATGTTCGGCTCACTGACGCCAAGCACGTTGGCTCTTCGGTTTAAAGCCTCTACTGTACTGACGAGAACACCATTTGTGATCTTGTCTTCTTTTTTCACTGGGTGTACATCATACAGAACCTCAAATCCACCCTGTAAGTCCAGCCCTAGCGTCATATCTTTCGCAACGGGCTTCGTTAATAAGCCCACACCAGTTCCGATTAACAGAACCACTAAGAAAAACGCAAGTATGCGCCCTTTTTTCATTATGTATTTCCTCCTTAAACACCTGAATCCATTTAGATGGCTTATTTCAACAGTTCGTCCAGCATATTCTTGCCATCTTCACTGTCCAAAAAAGCAGACGTTTTAAACGACTGAACGGTTGCATAGTTCATAAATTCGCCAATTTTCACAGATAAAATATCTGCAACCATTTCATGAATCGGATACTCTTGTTTTTTCTTCCACTTCTTATTCTCTAAGTATGACCATAATTCCTCTAAATCTACATCTTTATAGCCCAAAACGATGAATTCTTCAAGCTTACTGAACAGAAAAGGCTTTAAATGGTCTTTGTATATAGCAGCCGGATGTTGTGTCATTGTGAGGCTCCCCCTTTTCAGTTTTTTATCGAGAGACTTGTCATGCTTGGACGATATACACGCATATCTTATTGTATATGATTCTATGTCGTTTGAGAAGGTAGGTGATCTGTGATTTGACGAAGCAAACGTTTTTAAAAGGGACAATTATTTTAATTTTAGCAGGTTTTATTACAAGAATATTGGGTTTTGTCAATCGAATTGTGATTGCAAGGTTCATTGGTGAAGAAGGCGTAGGGCTTTATATGATGGCAGCGCCTACCTTTTTTCTCGCCGTGACGCTGACACAATTCGGACTTCCTGTTGCGATTAGTAAGCTAGTTGCAGAAGCAGAAGCCCGTGGTGACAAACAGAAAACAAAACGCATTCTAGTGATGTCCCTTGCGATAACAGGAACACTCAGCCTCATTTTCACTCCGCTCTTTTTATGGTTTGCCCCTATTATGGCGGAAAATATGCTGACAGATCCTAGAACGGTCTATCCTCTGCTTGCCATTACACCCGTCGTACCCGTTATTGCGATCTCTAGTGTGTTAAGGGGCTATTTCCAAGGAAGACAGCAAATGAGCCCGCTTGCGATGTCGCAAGTACTAGAACAGGTCGCAAGAATTTCACTCGTGGCAGTATGTACAACAGCGTTCCTGCCTTATGGAATTGAATACGCAGCAGCAGGCGCCATGATTTCATCTGTCATCGGCGAAATGATTTCACTTGCTTACTTACTGATTGCCTTTCGTTATAAAAAGACCATCCGTATCCGAAAACGTTTTTTCAAGGCAATTCATGATGGAAAGGACACGTTTAAGCAGCTCATGAGTATTGCCCTGCCAACAACAGGCAGCCGTTTCATCGGCAATATCTCTTGGTTTTTAGAACCGATTGTCGTCGCGCAAAGCCTCGCGATTGCCGGTTATGCAGCTGTGGAAGCAACAAGGCAGTACGGAGAATTGACGGGACTTGCGCTCACCCTTTTGACACTCCCTAGTTTTATCACGTATTCTCTCTCCACCGCACTAGTTCCAGCGATTAGTGAAGGGATGGAACAGAACAAACGCAAAACGGTCGAATACCGGCTCAAGCAGGCGATGCGCCTTTGTTTATTAAGCGGGGGCATTTCATGTATTATCCTTTTCGTGTATGCAGAAAATTTAACCCTCTTCATGTATGGTTCATCTCATGCCGCTGTCTATGTAAAATTCATGGCGCCCTTCTTTTTGCTCTATTACTTTCAAGGGCCGCTGCAGGCTGTCCTTCAAGCATTAAATTTAGCGGGGGCAGCGATGACCAACAGTTTGATAGGAGCTGTTGTGAAAACAGGCATGATCTTTGTTCTTGCTTCACAGCCTAGCTTTGGCATTATGGGCGCAGCGCTTGCGATACTCATCGGCATCGTTCTTGTCACGTTGCTCCATGCGGCAACTGTCGGTAAAGTGCTGCCTATTCATTTACCATTAAAAGAATATGGACTTTGCGTCCTTGTGATCATCGGCACTGGGGCGGTCAGCTTATGGATGAAACATCAAGCGAGCGGACTCTTTTCCGCACCTTTAGAGCTTGTCATGATGATCGTTTTGACGTGCGTGCTGTATGTCATTCTATTAATCTGCCTTGGGCTAGTGAAACGAGAAGAGCTACGCCGCATCCCGTTTATTGGGAAGCTGCTTTAGCTCATTCTTTCTTGATCACTTCATCTTTCAAATCAATATAAAAATCCTTCTGATTAAAGCTACAGTAAGAGATTTGCTCGATATCATGATAGCCTCTTTTGGCAAGCTCCTTTATCAGCCACTGTTCATCATGGTTGATCTGCTTGAGATGATCATGCTGAACCACACCGTCTGCAATAAGCGGGAGCTCAAGCGCTGCATGTTTGCGCTTGTTTTCTTTTTCAACAACGGCGAGCTTTCCTGAAGGCTCTAAGATGGCATATGAGACGTCCTGGATACTATCGATGTTATTTTCTCTTAATTGAATCAGCAAATCATCAAAATTGTATCGCTGTTTTCTCATCGCACCCTCGTCTATTTTTCCGTTGATGATGAGCAGGGCCGGCTTACCGTCGAGAAAACGACGGACACCTTGGAATTTTAGTGACAAATAGGCAAGGGTGATTTGAATGAAGGTTAACAGCAGGATCGGCCATACTGTATGTAACATGTGATCCTCTACTTCTTCTATGGCGAGCACCGCAATTTCAGCGATCATCATAAAAATAACAAGATCTAAAATACTCAGTTCCCCAATCTCCCTTTTGCCCATTAAACGAAAGATAAACCAAATGAGAAAATATAAAATGATTGTTCTCATGGAGATAATTAAGATGTCCTGCATATGATGTAAACCCTCCTTCTCCACCATAGCTTGTGTCAAAACACTTTATTTATGTAGAAAAGAAAGCCTCGGTTTTTATCACGAGAAACATGTCTATTTTTTCTTCTCCGTGAATACATTTTAGTAAAAGACAAGCTTCGGTCAATTGGAGAGGAGACGAATCACATGCAGGAAACGAAACAAATAGGAAAAGGCATTTTATCTGGCTTAATTGCTATTTTTGTCGTGATGATTGTCACAAGCTTACTTGTATCACTGATGCTTACCTTCACAAGTATGCAGGAATCATCGTTTAAATGGATGATCATGATCTTGTCCTTTGCGGCACTTTTTCTAGGAGGAATGATTTCTGGAGGGAAAGCAAAGGAACGGGGCTGGCTCATTGGCGCCATGACCTCTTTTATCTTTTCACTCACTGTTTTTTTATTTCAATATTTAGGGTTTGGAGAAACCTTTTCACCAGAACAATTCATCTATCATGCAGCCTTTTTGGGAATTTGTATGCTAGGGGGAATGATTGGCGTTAATCTTCGGGGCAAATAAAAAAAGAGCGAATGATATCGCTCTTTTTTTATCGCTATGTATTGGAGGATTAACCTTTGTCAGCTAATTCTCTAATAGCACGTCGGTCGAAAGTTAAACGGTTGTTTTCGCTTGTTTTGATGACCACTTTTGATTCATCAATGTAGTCGATTTCACCGTGTAAACCACCGATTGTGACGATTTTATCGCCTTTTGATAAAGATTGCTGCATCTGACGCACAGCTTTTTGTTGCTTTTGCTGTGGACGGATTAACAAGAAGTAAAGCACAGCAAACATGACAACAATCATAATGATTGAACCCATACCACCATCCATTCTATCTCACCCCTTTCTAAAGCATTGTAAAGCCTTTCGTTTATGCGTTAAAAGTTTTTCGCATTCGGTTTGTTAAAGCCATAACGCTCAAAAAACTCTTCTCTAAAATCACCTAAACGATCCTCACGGATAGCTTCTCTCACTTGCTCCATTAATTTTAACAGAAAATGAAGATTATGATAAGTTGTTAATCGAATTCCGAACGTCTCATTTGTACGGATTAAATGTCTAATATAAGCGCGTGTGTAGTTTTTGCATGTGTAGCAGTCACAGTTTTCATCGATTGGTCTGAAATCTCGCTCATATTTAGCATTTTTCACAACAAGGCGTCCTTCACTTGTCATCAGCGTACCGTTTCTTGCAATTCGCGTTGGCAGTACACAGTCAAACATATCGACACCGCGGATCGCACCGTCAATTAATGAATCTGGCGAGCCTACACCCATTAAGTACCTTGGCTTGTCTGCCGGTAAATATGGCGTTGTAAACTCCAGCACACGGTTCATCACATCTTTTGGTTCACCAACAGATAAACCTCCAATGGCGTAGCCTGGGAAATCAAGTGAAACAAGATCTTTTGCACTTTGTTTACGAAGCTCTTCGTATTCTCCGCCCTGCACAATGCCAAACAGCCCTTGATCCTCTGGACGCTGGTGCGCTGTTAAGCAGCGCTCTGCCCATCTGCTTGTCCGCTCTACAGAACGTTTCATATAATCGTACTCTGCTGGATACGGAGGGCATTCGTCAAATGCCATCATAATATCTGAGCCGAGCGCATTTTGAATTTCCATCGCTTTTTCAGGAGAAAGGAACAACTTATCTCCATTTAAGTGATTACGGAAGTGAACGCCTTCTTCTTCAATTTTTCTAAATTCACTCAAAGAAAACACTTGGAAACCGCCTGAATCTGTTAGAATCGCTCGATCCCAGTTCATAAATTTGTGCAGGCCGCCTGCTTCTTTGACAATGTCATGCCCCGGGCGCAGCCATAAATGATACGTATTGCTTAAAATGATGCCTGCTTCCATTGCTTTTAACTCTTCAGGCGCCATTGTTTTGACTGTAGCCAGTGTACCAACTGGCATAAATACAGGTGTTTCAAAGGAGCCGTGCGGTGTATGAACGCGTCCAAGACGTGCACCTGTTTGTTTGCATGATTTAATGAACTCATAACGTATCGGTAATTGCGACAAAAATGAGCCCTCCTGTCTTTGTTGTATAATGTTATTGAATCAGCATGGCATCGCCAAAACTGAAGAATCGATATTCCTCTTTTACAGCCTCATTGTACGCTTTTAGGACGTGTTCTCGTCCAGCTAATGCACTGACAAGCATAATTAAAGACGATTTTGGCAGGTGGAAATTCGTGATCATGCCATCAATTGCCTTAAATGTATAGCCTGGATAAATAAAAATCGACGTCCATCCGCTTGACGCTTTGAATTCACCATCATAAGCACTTGCAATGGTTTCAAGCGTTCTTGTCGAAGTTGTTCCGACTGAAATAATTCGCCCGCCTTCTTTGCGCACTCGATTAAGCTCTTCTGCCGTTTCTTCATTCATTTCGTAAAACTCTGCGTGCATTTCATGTTCTTCAATGCGTTCAGCACTGACCGGTCGAAATGTGCCAAGCCCAACATGGAGCGTAATAAATGCAATATGCACTCCTTTTGCTTTAAGAGCATCTAGCAGTTCATTTGTAAAGTGAAGACCGGCAGTAGGCGCAGCAGCGGAACCAACCTCTTTGGAATAGACGGTTTGATAACGCTCACGATCGTCAAGCTGCTCTTTAATGTACGGAGGCAGCGGCATTTCACCTAAGGATTCAAGTACTTCATAAAAAATGCCTGTATACTGAAACTCAACTTTTCTTCCGCCATGTTCCAGTTCTTCTGTACATACCGCTTTTAATCGTCCATCACCAAATGTAATGACTGTTCCGTTTTTCACACGTTTTGCTGGTTTCACGAGCGTTTCCCATTTGTCTCCTTCTTCTTGTTTCAAAAGAAGCAGCTCCACTTTAGCACCCGTATCCTCTTTCGTTCCAAACAGACGTGCAGGCAATACACGTGTATTGTTTAAAACGAGACAATCACCCTTTTGAAAGTAATCTGTGATTTGCGAGAATGTATCATGTGTGATGTCACCTGTTTGTTTATTTAAGACCATCAGTCTTGATGCATCTCGTTTTTCAAGCGGCACTTGTGCAATCAATCTTTCTGGTAAATCAAAATCAAATAGTTCTAACTTCATTTCCTTCACCTATTCTGTAGTTAACTAGTTAACGTTATTTCATCCGTCCGAAGACATTGAGTAAAATGGTTAGGACGATGCTAATGACAATGCATGTAATCACAGGAAAAAAGAACGTTACGTTCCCTTTTTTCACGAAAATATCGCCTGGAAGTTTCCCAACCAATTGAAACACTAAACCTGCGGCAAAAAGGACACCACCTAAAATCATCAACATTTTAGGGAATTCAGTCACGAATCGGAACCTCCATATGAAAATGTTCATACGCTTCTCTTGTGACGACCCGCCCTCTTGGTGTTCTTTGCAGAAAACCAATTTGCAGTAAATACGGTTCGTACACATCTTCAATCGTATGTGATTCTTCTCCAATTGTCGCTGAGATCGTATCAAGTCCAACAGGACCGCCTCTAAATTTTTCAATCATACTTAAAAGCAGCTTATGATCGATATGATCAAGTCCGAGTCTGTCAACTTGCAGACGCTCAAGAGCATCTTCTGCAATGTCTTGTGTGATCGCATGATTTCCAAGCACCTGCGCAAAATCTCTTACTCTTCTGAGCAGACGATTGGCGACCCTCGGTGTGCCTCTAGATCTTCTTGCAATCTCTTCAGCTGAACGAATGTCGATCCCAATCTCAAACAGCTCGGCTGTTCTTGCTACAATGTGAGCCAAATCTCTTTGCTCATAGTATTCCAATCTTGCATGAACCCCAAACCTATCACGAAGCGGCGCTGTTAAAAGCCCAACACGGGTTGTAGCACCTACAAGCGTAAATGGCGGTAAATCAAGCCGCACAGAGCGTGCTGTATCTCCTTTTCCAATCACGATATCTAGACAAAAGTCCTCCATCGCTGGATATAGCACTTCCTCTATTGAACGCTGCAAGCGATGAATTTCATCAATAAACAGAACATCGCCAGGTTCAAGAGATGTTAAGATCGCCGCCAAGTCGCCAGGGCGTTCAATCGCTGGTCCAGACGTTGTACGCAGCTGAACATTCATTTCATTGGCAATGATCGACGCAAGCGTTGTTTTTCCAAGTCCCGGCGGTCCATATAAAAGAACGTGATCCAGCGTTTCCTGCCTCATTCGGGCAGCTTCAATAAATACGCTGAGATTATCCTTTACTTTCTGCTGGCCAATATATTGACTAAGCGTCTGTGGACGCAGACTTTGCTCAATGGCTGATTCATGGTTGTCTGCTTCAGTTGAGACGAGCCGTTCATCCATGAGACATCACCCTATTTCAACATTTTTTGTAAAGCTTTTTTCACATATTGATCGGTTGTAAGATTCTTCTCTTCTTTTAATAAAGGAAGAACCTTTTTGATTTCACGATCACCATACCCAAGGACACTTAAGGCTTCAACCGCTTCATCTAAAGCGCTTTGCTGCGTTTCAATCTGGATATGATCCTCGTGGTTAAATAAGTTTCCTATCATTTCAGGCACCACATCTGCGAGCTTCCCTTTCAGATCTAGAATGATCTGACGTGCTGTTTTTTTGCCAACACCCGGGAATTTAATGAGGAAAGCTTCATCCTCTCGTTCGATCGCTGAAATGACAGCGCCAGGGTCACCGGAAGCAAGAATCGCAAGCGCACCCTTCGGTCCAATGCCTGTGACATTTAACAGTTTTGTGAACAACGCTTTTTCTTCTCGTGTTTGGAATCCATATAACGAAAAAGCGTCTTCCTTTATGTAATGATACGTATAAATCGTTTCTTGTTTTGTTACTCGATAGATAAACGGATTTGGGGTATAGACTTGATATCCCACTCCGCCGTTTTCAATGACAACATATTGCGGGCACACATAATCAATGGTCCCTTTTACAAACTCAATCACCGTTTTCACCTCTTTGACTGTTCTCCATTGTAACATAAATCGAAGAGAAAACCGTAATAAAAGTTAACATACGTTCGCTCAGCCTTTTTTCATCGTCAACCCATGAAAAAGAGCTTGCGGTCTTCACACCAGCAAGCTGTCATACGATTAAAACGATTGTTCATTTCGGTAAGGTTTCATGACTTCAAGCACATGCTCAAATTCATCTTTTGTTCGAAACGGAATGCCTTGTGCAAGCTGCTGCTCTACATGACTTTCCAAGCGGGACGTATCAATTTGAAAAAAGAGATGAATAGGCTCCGCCCACCCGTCAGGCCTTCCATGAAACGTAGAAATCACGCCGTCTTCTGATAATCCGATATATCCATTTGCTTTACTCAAAGGCGATATATCGTCAATTTGCTTTCTAAAAAGGGCAAAATCCTCTCGCTGTTCTACCAATGTCCAGCCCTTATACTGGGCCCAAAATGTGTCTTTGTCTTCTAATGATGCCCGCTGTCTTTCAATACTTACATCGCCGTCTAGATAGACCTTTTCAAGCTGAACGTTGATGGTTTTTGACTCTTTTTGCAAGTGTTCTGCTGCTTCCATATCAACAGCGAAAAAGAGTACACTTGTCATGATAAGTCCTGTAACGAAATACTTTATTTTCACTTTCACTATTTACACCTCTTTAGAACATAAGATCGATGCATGACATATGTAGTTTGACCCATTTTGCTCCACATTAACCAAATCGATGTCTTGACACATATTGAGCGTCTTTCGTTGTATCCTTCGTGCGTAAATGTTATGTTTTATACAATCCATTGCTCTACCGAATCACATGGTTTTTTCATCATTCGTTTTTCAGCCGCATAAACTGAAACCAAAGAAGGTGAAGTCAATGTCAGATGTCAAAAGATTAGCCGAATCGATTCAGTATCAAGAAGAAAAGCGTTTTAATAAGCTCGTCTTTAAACCGGCTGAGCTTGAGCTGTGCGGCAAAGGAAGAAGTGCCTATGTATTTTCATACAAAAAAGACGGCAAGAAAATGGCGTTAAAAGTCTTTTTTCCTTCTTATCGAAACATCGCCCGCAAAGAGGCTGCAATTTATGAAAAACTTTCCGGCTCCTCCTATTATCCTGAGATTTACGAGTCTGGGGATCAATATATTTTAATGGAATATATTAAAGGTTATACTTTCTATGAATGCCTGACAAAAGGAATTCCGATCAAAAAACAAATGATTGAACAAGTAGATGATGCGCTAGAAGAAGCACGCGCGAAAGGTTTAAATCCTTCTGATATTCATCTGCGAAATTTAATTTTAACAAAGGATGGCCGCGTCAGGGTCATTGACGTCGCCCGCTTCACGCAAACGAAAACATGTCATCAATGGGATGATTTAAAAGCTGCATACGCCTATTATCAAAAACCTTTTTTCCCGAAAAAAGCGCCGCGTCTATGGCTTGAAGTGATTGCCTATTTGTATAAGAAAAACTGGCTGTCTCGAGGTCAGCTGAACAATCGAAATGATTTTACTGCATAATGAAAGCCGCTCGAAAAGAGCGGCTTTCAGATTGTTGACAAAGGGCTAAAATGAACTTTATTTTAGCCCTTTGTCTTCTTTTCAGCGTGATAGAAAACCTTTGAATTCTAGGAAGGACGAGTACCGGCGCGGAGCGAATTTGACATTCGTGAGCACCGGCACGCAGGACTGACACCGAATGCGAGGGTTTGTCTACACGCTGAAAGCCGCTCTTTTCGAGCGGCTTTTCGTTTTATTCTGTTTCTACATGGATACTATTCACATTTAATAGGTTAATGATTTCATTATTCAGCTTAAACCAATGATTGGCTTCCTCAATTTTTTTATACACATCATAGGTAGCTGGACGTTTCAGCTCGAAATCGAGCACTTCCCCATTGTTCATATGAAATGTTACCTTAAATACTTTCATCATAAGATCACCTTCCACTCTGTCTTGTTCACTAACCTGATCGGTCAGCTCTTTTCATTCATTCTCTATTCAATCCGTTTCCCCTGCTTCTTTCCTTCTAAACACAAGAAGTTTAAATTTTGTTTAAATTCGCACAACATATCTATCTATATACTCTTCAAAAGAAGTATATTGAATGAAAAGGAGGCTGCCTTTATGAAACAAAAGAAAAAACGAACATCTCCAGAGAGACAAACAGTCCTGTTTCATTTAACAGATGCCCTCATCCCAAGTATTGAAACGATGGCGATTGCAGTTAGAGCATTTTTGCACCTCGTGAGAAAAGCCATTTCAGCCGTTTTATAAAAACCCCGCACTAGAGGAGTGCGAGGTTTTTTTTAGGATTGGTAGATTTGACTTCCTTGACTGATAAACTCTTTTGCCTTCTTCTCCATCTCTCTTTTCACTTCTTCTGATTGGTTGCGGATGTCATGAGATATTTTCATACTGCAAAACTTTGGTCCACACATGGAACAGAAGTGAGCAGTTTTAGCACCTTCAGCAGGCAATGTTTCATCATGGAATGCCAGCGCACGTTCTGGGTCAAGAGACAGATGAAATTGATCCCGCCATCTGAATTCAAATCTCGCTTTCGATAAGGCATCATCACGCTTTTGAGCAGCAGGATGTCCTTTTGCTACATCAGCTGCATGTGCGGCAATTTTATAAGCGATGACGCCTTCTCTTACATCTTCTTTGTTCGGCAGACCTAAATGCTCTTTTGGTGTCACATAGCACAGCATGGCTGTTCCGTACCAGCCGATCATCGCCGCACCGATCGCGGATGTAATATGATCATATCCCGGTGCAATATCTGTTGTTAGAGGGCCTAACGTATAAAAAGGTGCCTCTTTGCATATCTCCATCTGCTTATCGACATTCTCTTTGATTTTATCCATTGGAACATGACCAGGTCCTTCAATCATGACCTGTACATCATGTTTCCAAGCGATCTCTGTCAATTCCCCTAACGTTTCCAGCTCTGCAAACTGCGCTTCGTCATTTGCGTCCGCAATGGATCCAGGTCTGAGCCCGTCCCCAAGCGAAAAGGCAATGTCATATGTTTTCATGATTTCACAAATTTCTTCAAAATGGGTATACAGAAAGTTCTCTTGATGATGAGCGAGACACCATCTTGCCATAATGGCTCCGCCTCTTGAAACAATTCCAGTGACCCGGTCGACTGTGAGCGGAATATACCTTAACAGGACGCCCGCATGAATGGTGAAGTAGTCAACCCCTTGCTCTGCCTGTTCAATTAATGTGTCTCGGTATACTTCCCACGTCAAATTTTCTGCGATTCCATTCACTTTTTCAAGTGCCTGATAAATTGGGACAGTTCCTACTGGGACTGGGCAATTGCGGATAATCCATTCTCTCGTTGTATGAATGTCCTTTCCTGTAGACAGGTCCATCATCGTATCTGCCCCCCATCTAATTGCCCATGTCATCTTCTCCACCTCTTCTTCAATGGACGATGTCACAGCTGAATTGCCAATATTCGCATTAATTTTCACGTGAAAATTCTTTCCGATGATCATCGGCTCACTTTCAGGATGGTTGATATTCGCTGGAATGACCGCTCTCCCACTAGCCACTTCCTCTCTAACAAACTCAGGACTTAGCTGTTCTCTCAAAGCGATAAACTCCATTTCAGGCGTAATGATGCCCTTTTTTGCATAATGCATTTGCGTCACACAAGCACCTTGTTTCCCGCGGAGCGGCACATGATGAAATTCTGTATGGGCAGCTTGAAAGGATTCTTTCCCGTTCAAGCGATATCCATTATCTTCTGGCTTTACTTGACGCCCTTCATAGCTTTCAGTATCTTCTCTTTCTTTAATCCATTCTGATCTCAGGCGCTTTAATCCCTTTGTGACATCAATATGAGCCTCCTCATCTGTATACGGTCCACTTGTATCATACACACGAATCGGTTCATTTGGGATATCACCTGCTTGTGTCACTGTATTTGTGAGCACAATTTCTCTTTTTGGCACCAAAATGTCAGGTCTTGAGCCTTGTTCATATACCTTTCGACTGCCTTCAAAGTTTGATAATAAAGATTGCGTTGATGGAACATTTGTCTTTTCATTCATTTGCTGTTCTCTCCTTCTTTTCGTGTCACCGGACAGGATGGAATCAGCACCAGCAAAAAACCAGATTCTATGTAAAGAACCTGGTTTCGTCGTCAGAAAAAAACATGTATGCCATTCATATGGCACATGTATCATCTTCAACTTCCCCACGCTGGTACGAGCCAGATCAGGTCCAAAGGGTTAAGAAGCTTGTCTTCTCTCTCAGCCCGCATTTCCGGGCACCCCTAGTCACTTATATTGATTTCCACAACAGTGTAGCATAGCTGAGAAATGAAAAAAAGAAGTTTCAGGAAAATAGTTCCTTTCCCCTACAATGAATACACGCTCTTCACGATATACATCTTTCTATACACGATCTATCTCTCTCATTTCGATTAAATCAGAAATAATCATTGATCCTTTTCTCCTAATATGTATAATTAATCTAAACGGAGAATTTTTATACAAACATGATTCAAAGGAAGTTCTAGTCGATTGCAAACATTTCTTACATTTATCGTCGTTGGATTCTCAATTGCTCTACCTGTTGGAGCGATCACGGTTGAAATGACAAAGCAGGGATTAAAAAACGGATTCTTTCATGGATTAACTGTAGGCGCTGGTGGTATGACCATCGATATATTGCTCATCTTGGCTTTATATGCTGGATTTGCTCAATTTTTATCTTTGCCCTTTATCCAAATTCCTCTCTGGCTGATCGGTGCCATCTTTTTAATGATTCTTGCCTACGATTCGATTAAAAATGCGGATCAAGACATCCATTTAGCAGGAGAAAAAGTGAATAAATCATTCGCTAAAACATACCGAAATGGGCTGCTCGTCGCGGTATCACCTGGAAACCTTGTGTTCTGGGTATCTGTGTTTGGTGCTGTACTGGCAGATGCTTATACGAATACAAATTCATCTGAATTTATATTGGCTGCTGCGGGTATTTTGGCAGGGATTCTTCTTCATGACATCGGTCTTCTCACGATTGTTTCCCTAACAAGAAAAGTGATGAATCGAACAATGATCAAGTGGACATCCATTATTGCCGGTATTTTATTACTTGGATTTGGCTGTTATTTCTTTTATGAATTTTATATCGGGATCAAAGTTTATTTTTAAAGAAAGGCTAAAGTTCGTCATGAACTTTAGCCTTTTTTATTCCCGCCTAGCGGGTCATGCCTGTCTGACCTGTTTCAAATTGCGTTTTTCTCATATCTCTGAAGCGTGTAAATGCGCCTTCGTCTTTAATGACTTGGACAGCTCTTCCATCTGCATAACGAGTCGCTGCTTCTTCTACTTGTGATACACCCTCTGATGTCAAGCGCCCATCTGTTTTAAGAGCAATATACACATTTTCATCCGTCACCATGACTTGTGAGTCTGTCACATGGTTCATTTTGTTCACTCGGTTGGCGATTTTTCTTGAACGCTGGATGTTCTCTTGTTTATCGTAGCCAGAGAACGACATTTGGTTATGATAGTTCATATCTCCATGACTGTAGCGTCCATCTCCACCAGTAAGCGGCATTCTCACTTGATCCTGTGTAGGGCGTGAACGATAATCAACATTCGTTGTATTTCTTCCGTTCATTCCCTCCATAAGCTCAGAAACCGGTCCTTGATGATCTTGGTTGTTGTCTGTTGCCTGTTGATTGGAGTGGTATCCAACTGGCTGGCCTGATTGATTATGACGTGTATCTACACCCGCATTGTTATTTGTACCACATGCCGTTAATCCAATAGGTAGAAGCACTAAGGCGATTGTTTTTTGCCATTTTTGTCTCAAACGAAAAACCCCCTGTACAAATTGAATCTCATGAGCGCAAAACAGGCTCTGTTTTAGCATGTACAGTTGAGGACAAAAACAAGCTGTCAGTTATAAACAAAAAAAGGAACGATTGAGATCGTCCCTTGTGTCATTAATCTTCTTCGTCTTCTTCTGGTCTTGCAAAGACAGATGGGTTTTGATAAGGCTGCTGCATATAAGGCTGAGCTGGATAAGCACCCATTTGACCATATGGAACAGGGTTTGGATAATGTCCAGGCCATGGCTGATGATGCTTCATACCATCATCGCATCCGCAGTCTTCCTTGCCATATGCTTCATTTGGAGCGTTTGGATAAAAGCCTTGATTGGCATTGGCATTGGCATTCGCATTCGCATTCGCTCCTGCATTTGGATGCATATGGTGGTGCCAGTGATGCCCATCGTTTGCATGATGCTCGTGATTTTCACCGTAATAAGCTGGTGCTTGATACGCAGGGTAATACGGCTGAGCCGCCGGGTAAGGGTACGGCATCATGTGATGGTGATAATACGGCTGTACCGGATAACAAAGGCCTGATCCCGGTAAAATAGGAGAAGCGGGTACCATTTGCTGCGGATATGGATACATTGCTGGCATGTAATGACCATAACCATAATAAGGATCATATGATTCTTGATGATGGTGGTGATGCTCTTTATTTTCAGCCATGCCCCCTACTGCTGCCCCTCCAACATTCGGCATTTGCGGGAAATTAGGAAGGTTTGGGTAATTACTATGCTCCATATCTTTTCCCTCCTCTTTTTGATGTGGGATATGAATGAATGGATCATATCCCTTTGCCACTTCATCTTTGAAATGATCCTTATTTTCATGATGAAAATGGTCCTTGTGATCTTTATGATCCTTTTTCTCATGAACATGATCTTTCTTTTCATAAACGTGATCTTTTTTCTCATGATGTTCTTTTTTGGGAGGAGGCGTGAATGGCTGGTAGAGATTCGTCTGATAATAGTTTACATCAACTTGTGGAAAAACTGGCTGTTCAATCTTTGGTACTGGTGGCACATAAGGTACCGGTTCATTCGGCTTTTCCTTCGGCTTCGTATCTTGAACTTGCACGACATCCTTTGGCTTTTCTTTTACATACGGGTGTTCTTTTGCTTTTGGCATTTCTTTTGCTTTGTGATGATCGGTTTTGACAGGAACACCACTAGATGGAATTTTGATTTTCATTCCTGGCATAATCAAATCTGGATTACTGAGCTGCGAATTTAATTTTTTCAATTCTTGAAAGTCGACTCCGTACTTCTTTGAAATTTTCCAAAGGGAGTCTCCTTTTTGCACAATATGAATTTTCAACGTTTTCCCCTCCTATGCAAAACGTGAACGTAGCGGTTATGTCAGAAGTACAATATGTTTCAACATAAATTTATGCCTATTTACAAGCCGATATGATAAAAACTTGTTTTCTGATAGGAGGGGACACTTCATTATTTAATGGTGAGCATCTTATTTAAAGCGAGCAATGCCTCTTTTGTCGTCTCTTCATTCACTTGAATCAAACCGACCGGCTCCCCTTTTTCAATGCTTTCAAGTGACCATAGTAGATGAGGCAGATCAATACGGTTCATTGTCAAACATGGACACATATCTGGATTGAGGGATTCAATTTGTTTATCAGGGTGCTGGTCAATGATGCGTTTCACTAAATTCATTTCTGTTCCAATGGCCCACTTGCTTCCTGCTGGTGCCTGCTTGATCGTATCAATAATAAATTTCGTTGAACCAGCTAGATCAGATGCCTTTACGACTTCATGCGTACACTCTGGATGAACAAGAATCTGTATGTCACGGTCACGTTTTCTCGTTTGCTCAATATTCTCAATGGTAAATTTCTCATGAACAGAGCAATGACCTTTCCATAAAATCATTTTGATTCGATGAAGCGGTTGGTCGGTGATGAGCTTTTCTTCTATTTGATCCCAGACAGCCATTTCCTCTAGCGGAATCCCTAAATCATAGGCCGTGTTACGCCCTAAATGCTGATCAGGAAGAAAAAGAATCCGCTCTTTTTGGGTCAGCGCCCACTCCAATACTTTTTTAGCGTTTGAAGATGTGACAGTCGATCCGCCATGTTTTCCGACAAATGCTTTAATATCAGCCGTTGAGTTTACATAAGTCAGTGGAAGGATCGTATCTCCAAACAGCTCAGTGAGCTGATCCCACGCCCTGTCTGTTTGTTTCATATTCGCCATATCTGCCATTGAACAACCTGCTCTCATATCTGGCAAAAAGACGTGCTGATTCTTTTTTGATAGCATATCGGCCGTTTCTGCCATAAAATGAACCCCGCAAAATACAATGTATTCTGCTTCGTGATTGTCAGCAGCAATTTGTGCAAGCTGCAATGAATCACCTGTCACATCAGCAAATTGGATGACTTCATCTTTTTGATAATGATGACCCGGTATAAAAAGCTTTGATCCAAAAGCGCGTTTAATCTCTAATACTCTCTCTTTCATTTCATCATAAGAGCGCTGTTTATATTCATCTGGCATCATGGCTGTATGCTGCGCTGCTAACACATCAAGCATGGACATGAGTCGTTCCCCCTTTATGGCTGAATTCCATATTCATACTAAAATCGAATGATGGAGCAGAATGTGTGAGGAATCCAAGTGAAATAAGGTCTACACCTGTCCCCCGGTAGTTAGCCACATTCTCTAACGTGATGCCGCCTGATGCCTCTGTCAATATAGTTTCAGGGGTCATTTGTTTAAAGCGCTTCACTTCGTCTGGAGAGCAGTTGTCAAACATGATGACATCTGCTTTAGCATCAATGGCTTCCATCAGCTGTGCTTCTGATTCAATTTCCACTTCAATTTTCACCATATGACCGGCGTATGCTCTTGCTTTCTCCACAGCTTCCCTGATAGAACCACAAGCCGCAATATGATTATCTTTAATCATCACACCATCGGATAAGCCGAAACGATGATTCTTTCCGCCTCCGACTTTTACTGCGTACTTCTCCAGCATGCGCAAACCGGGTGTCGTCTTTCTCGTATCACAAATCGTAATTGATGGATCAGCTAATCGCTCTACTGCTTCATGCGTTAGTGTAGCAATCCCTGTCATTCTTTGTAGGATATTCAACACCACCCGCTCCCCTTTCAGCAAATCGTTGACGGAGCCTGTTATTTGTGCCAGTACAGCCCCTTCATGAATCCAATCACCTTCCTGGAAAAACAGCTCAGTTTGAACTTGTTCATTCAGCAGTTTGTATCCCATATCAATGACTTGTGTCCCGGCCAATACGCCTGATTGTTTCGCCATGATGTAAGCTGTTCCTTTCTTGTCTCCAAAGATGGCATCAGCGGATACATCTCCAAACCCAATATCTTCTTTTAAAAAATGAGTGAGCATTTGCTTTAACTGTAAACGTTCCATTTGGCACCAATCCTTTCATTTTTTATGATGTAAATATGGCCCTTTTCATGTACAATCTGTTTTGCTCGCCACGAAGCATCGTGCCGATTTGGATAATCGGTGCGATAATGACCGCCCCTACTTTCTGTTCTGAGTAATGCGGATTTGACAAGGCATATGGCTAAAGCCCATTGATTAGTTATTTCGATCTGTTCATTTGTGATATTCTTCACATTAATTTGCTGAAAAGAGACTTGTTCTAAATGATCGAGCAAAGTCTGTAAGCCTTTCTCATCTCTCACAATTGCGGCATATGCTGTCATCCATTTTCTGAGCTGAGCCTGTGAAACCGTTGGGACAGACCATACTTCATGAATGGAAAGAGCAGGGTTTTTATCTTGCTGGGCTTGCAACCGCTCAACATACCGTGACGCCTTGTTTCCTAAAACGAGACCTTCTAAGAGCGAATTACTTGCCAGTCGATTGGCGCCGTGTAAACCTGTACAAGCTGCTTCACCAATGGCGAAAAGTGATGGAACTGTTGTTTCTCCATGTTCATTCACCTTAATTCCACCCATTAAAAAGTGCATACCGGGTGAAACTGGTAGCCTTCCGTTTGCCATATCAACTCCCGCACGCTGACACATCGAAGCAATCGCAGGAAAACGTGCAGAAAAATGCGGAATATCTCGGATGTTCAGATAAATGGAATGACCGAGTTGCTGCTCATGGAAAATGGTCCTTGCCACCACATCTCTAGGCGCTAAATCGCTCTGCGGGTGGATTTCTTTCATGATCCGTCTGCCTGATTCATCTTCTAAATAGGCGCCCTCTCCCCTAACTGCCTCTGATACGAGACCAATCGCTTTACCTGAAGTGGTCAAAAGGGTCGGATGGAATTGCACAAATTCGAGATCTACTAGCTGTGCCCCTGCGCGATAGGCCATCATCAGACCGTCTCCTGTCACAGACGGATCATTTGTGTTTGTTTCATATAAGGAACCACAGCCGCCAGTGGATAATACAACTGCATCCGCGGTCATTGTATGTACATGACCTTTTTCGTCTTTCCACACAACACCGGTACATACCCCTTCATGAACTAATAGATCCATGACATGATGATTTTCGTATACATGAATGTGTGAGCCGAGCTTCCCTTTCAAAAACTGCACGAGGGTTTTTCCCGTTTGATCTCCTCCTGCATGCAGAATACGATGGGTCGTATGGGCTCCCTCTTTACCTAACTGCGGAATTCCCGTTTCATCTCGATCAAATGGGCAGCCCTCTTCTACGAGCTTCTTTACAAGATCTTTTCCATGACGGACGATCTCCTGTACAGTTTTGTCATCATTGTGACCACACCCCGCAGCTAAAGTGTCTTGCACATGCTGATCGACAGAATCATGTGCGGAAAAGGCTGCAGCGATTCCCCCTTGTGCGAGCATGGAATTACTAGAGGAAAATTGTTTTTTTGTCATCATGATGACTTGGCAGTTCTCTGAGATCGTATTCACAAAGGAAAGAGCCGCAATGCCCGACCCCACCACAATGACTTTTTTGATAGATGACACAATTGCCCCTCCTGTCATTTACACCTGTCTTGACACATATCATTACACAACACTACAATAAATACAAGAAAAAATTTTCACACAGGAGATGGATGGATTTGATTTATTTAGATTATGCAGCTTCTACACCTGTTTCTGAGGATTCACTGCATGTATTTCAGCAGTTGAGCAAAGAATGTTACGGAAATGCGAGCAGCCTGCATGATGCAGGAGGAAGAGCAAATAAAATCTTGGCTTACAGCAGACAATCACTTGCAGCGATTCTAGGGGGCGAACCTGATGGTATTTACTTTACAAGTGGCGGAACTGAATCCAATATCCTTGCGATTCAATCGATCATAAATGGGCTACCTCCACATAAACAGCATGTCATTACCACATCAGTAGAGCACCCTTCCGTTCATCATGCGGTCAATGCCTTGCAGCGTCTCGGTGTGAAGGTGACGGTCATAGAACCGAATCAAGAAGGAATCATCACAAAGGAGATTCTCAAACAGGCTCTATTGCCTGAAACCGGACTAGTATCCATCCAGCATGCCAACTCAGAAACTGGGATTATTCAGCCATTAGCTGAATTAGCAACGCTCTTAAAAGAAAGAGATATTCTTTTTCATACAGATGCAGTGCAGACATTCGGAAAAATGCATGTGTCGATTAAAGAACTTGGGGTCGATGCCCTCTCCATTTCGAGTCATAAAGTGTATGCACCTAAGGGCGCCGGTGCTGTCTATATGGGGGCACATGTCCCTTGGAAGCCTATATATCAAGATACTGTACAGGAAAATGGTCTACGCCCAGGGACAGTGAACGTTCCATGTATCGGTGCTTTTGTTGCCGCGAGCGAGCAAATCATGCTGAAAATAGAGCATCAGCAGCAGCTGGATATTCAGCTTCGTGATTATTTTCTTCAGCAGCTAAAAAAACGGAAGCTGTCTGTCCGCATGCTGCAAGAAAGTGACCAGCGCCGCACGCTGCCTCATATTATTGGTTGTTTTTTTGAAGGGTTTGAAGGACAATATGTAATGTTAGCTTGTAACCGGCATGGGATTTGTATATCCACAGGAAGTGCGTGCGCTTCTGGTTATCACCACCCTTCCCCTGCTGTGAAGGCATTACATGTATCAGATCGTGATGCCCTTCAATTCATTCGACTATCATTTGGACGAGGATCATCAAAGGATGACATCGATCAGCTTTTGCATACATTTGAGAGCTTGCAAAAGGAGAAGAAAGGAGCATAAAACGTGGAACAAGAGAGAAAACTCATTGGCGAAGAAAGAAGAAACGCCATTTTAAAGTGGCTACAAGAGACTGATACACCACTCACCGGAAGTTTTTTAGCTAAAAAAGCCGCTGTCTCACGACAAGTCATTGTACAAGATATTTCATTACTAAAAGCAAAAAACGAACCCATTATTGCCACAAGCCAAGGCTATGTGTATATGGCGCAGCATACACCGGAAACTGAAATTGAACAGATTATCGCTTGCAAGCACGATCCTCATCGTACAGAAGAGGAGCTGACACTGATTGTAGACTACGGTGTAACGGTGAAAGACGTGATCATTGAGCACCCTGTCTACGGGGAGCTGACGGCCTCTATTCGAGTGAGTACGCGCAAACAAGTGGCGGACTTCGTTCATCATATTTCTAATACGGGCGCCTCCTACTTATCAGAGCTGACAGACGGCGTACACTTACATACCCTTACTTCATACAGCCAAAAGCAGCTTGACCAAGCCATTCAAGCGCTTGATGACGCTGGATTTCTCATTAAAGACTAAAAAAATAGTGTCCCCAAGAGGACACTATTTTTCATTCGTTAATTCATATGTTTGATAGCTGCCGAGTAGTTTCACTTCACAGCCAATCGCTTCTAATTCTTGAATGGCGCCAGGGACAAGTACATCATCCATCTCTTTTTCGATATCAATGATAAATAAATAGTGTCCAAGGCCTGTTTTTGTCGGACGCGATTCAATTTTGGACAAATTGAGATTCCGCCATGAAAAAGCTGATAACACACGGTGCAATGCACCTGACTGATCATCCTTTGGGAGGCTGACAACAATGGTCGTTTTTGGCTTTGAAGAAAAACCAGAATTCATTGGGAACGATGCCTTCGCCTCTTTATGTAAAATAACAAAGCGTGTATGATTGTGCGGATAATCATGAATGTCTTTTTTCGCAATCGTCAATCCATACGTTTTTGCGGCGATTTCATTTGCAATCGCACCAACAGCTTCATCTGGATGCTCACTGATGTATTTTGCTGCATAGCCTGTTGATTCCACTGGCCGATGCGGAATATCAGGGAACTGCCTCTTCAAAAATTGATGACACTGCGCAATGGCGTGCGGATGTGACTGAATCACATCTAATGTCTCCCAGCTCTCCGCTCTCGATGGATGGACAAGCAGGTGCTGGCGAATCGGTGCTGTCATTTCGCCCACAATGGACAAAGCGTCCTCATGAATTAAATAATCAATCGTTAAGTTCACAGATCCTTCGAGTGCATTTTCAAGTGGAACGACCGCCAAATCTACTTCTCCCTTTGACACGGCATCCATACATTGCGGAATGGTTGCATAAGCCCGCTGCTCTGCATCTTTTGGAAAACAAGAACAGACAGCCAAATGAGTAAATGTGGCCTCTGGTCCAAAGTAACCTACCGTTAATTGCTTCATCTGCTATGATCTCTCCTTTTACGCCCCAGAACCTAGAATTTCAACTTTTTCGACAAATTCAAGTTTTCTTAATTGATTCATGACTGTATTGATATCATCTGCCATGCCGGCCGTACTGATCGACAGGGTGACATTCGCTCTTCCTTGCAGCGGAATCGTTTGGTGAATGGATAACACATTACAGCCAGAGTCAGCCACAATTTGCAGCAGCCTAGACAAAGCCCCAGACCGATCCTCCAGGTGGAAAAACAATGTGATGATCTGCTCCTTGACCATTGTATAAAATGGAAAAACAGCATCTCGATATTTATAAAAAGCACTGCGGCTTAAATCCGCTTTTTGAACAGCATCGGCAACTGAATCCGCTTTTTTGCGATCGAGAAGCTTTTTGACTTCAAGCGTTTTTCGCATCGCATCCGGAAGTACATCCTCTCTTACTAAATAGAACGTTTCTTCTTTCACCTGTTTTCTCCCCTTTTAAAAACGGGAGAGCCCATGAACTGGACCCTCCTTTTGATCAATCGATAAATTCAAATTCAAATTCAAGCAGACGAATGATGTCTCCATCTTTTGCACCACGTTCACGCAGGGCATCATCAACGCCCATTCCGCGCAGCTGTCTAGAGAATCGTTTCACTGACTCGTCTCTTGAGAAATCTGTCATCTTAAACAGTCGCTCAAGTGCTTTACCAGTTAAGACAAACGTACCGTCAGGATCTCTTGAGATCTCAAATGCTGCTTCTCCTTCATCAAACTTGTACATCACACGGTTATCAGAGAGCTCTTCTTCATTGTAGAGCGGGAATTCCGGTGTTGTTTCAAGCTGATTGGCGATTTCAAATAAGAGCTCACGAAGCCCTTCTCTTGTGATCGCACTAATTGGGAACACTTTATAGTCATCTGTTAATTTTTCTTTAAATGCCGCTAGATTGTCAGCTGCATCCGGCATGTCCATTTTGTTCGCTACAATGATTTGCGGACGCTCTGTCAATCTCATATTGTATTGCTCAAGCTCTTCGTTAATCGTCACGTAATCTTCGTATGGATCACGCCCTTCAAGTCCAGACATATCAATGACATGGACAATGACACGTGTACGTTCAATGTGGCGTAAAAATTGATGACCTAAGCCAACACCTTCGTGCGCTCCTTCGATCAGTCCTGGCAGATCCGCCATGACAAAGCTTCGGTTATCGTCTGTTTCAACAACTCCGAGGTTTGGCACAAGCGTTGTAAAATGATAATCCGCAATTTTTGGTTTCGCAGAAGAGACAATCGAAAGCAGCGTTGACTTCCCGACACTTGGGAAACCAACAAGTCCAACATCTGCAAGTACTTTTAATTCTAAGATGACGTCACGTTCTTTACCTGGCTCACCGTTTTCAGACAACTGTGGTGCAGGGTTTGCTGGTGTTGCGAAGCGTGAATTTCCACGTCCGCCACGTCCACCTTTGGCAATCACAGCCCGCTGTCCATGCTCTGTCAAGTCAGCTAGTACTTGTTCCGTCTCAGCATCTGTCACAACTGTACCAGGCGGAACTTTAACAATCATTTCTTCCGCATTTCGGCCATGCTGGTTTTTACTCATTCCATGCTCGCCGCGGTCCGCCTTGAAATGACGCTTATAACGAAAGTCCATTAACGTTCTAAGTCCTTCGTCTACTTCAAATACTACATCTGCACCATTTCCGCCGTCGCCGCCAGCTGGCCCGCCTTTTGGCACATATTTTTCACGACGGAACGCCACCATACCGTTTCCGCCGTCACCGCCTTTAACATACACTTTAACCTGATCTACAAACATAACTTCCTCCGTTTCTCTGCATCACATATCTCGTTCTTGCCTCAAACAAAGCTCAATCATGGACTCATGATTCGTCACATGAAATTGCGTTATACTCATACATGGATAGTTTGCGTCATGAAACGCATTTAACGCATCCAAACTTGTTAATTTTCCTTTGAAATCAAAATATAAGATCACATCATTCTCTTCATGATCCGTTTGGAAAGTGACCGTTAAATGATTTTCAGTTTTTTGGCAAACTGATTGATCGAATATCGAAAACAACTCCCGTGATACCGTTAGCAGCTGCGATTCATATGCTGATAAGTCTCGGGTTTCACCAAGCACTTCATATTCTAGGGTGATAAAATGCGACTCCCAATTAAAGGTTAGAAAGTAATAGGCCAATTGGGGAATTTTTAAATTTGAGAGTTTGGATTCATGCTGTGCTTCAATGACCATTTCTTCTATTATTTCGAACACTCGGTCATATTTTTCTAATGTCAAGTTGCCTTTGATTAACTGCAATTTATTCATCCAGTCGTGTCTTGAACGACTAAGCAGATGGATCAATTCATTCGTTAATGCAACGTGAGTTAATTTTTCGTTTTGTTTACTTGGTATCTCTTCCATTATCGCACTCCCAATCGTTTGGTCTCTCTTTTAGGAGTCTTATCATCAATATGTCTCCCTGAATTATAACAGAGAAGACAGCTTAGAAAAACACTAGTTATGTGAGGAAAGGTTGTTTTTTCTGATCGTATAGGAGAAAATGAGGCAAAGTCAGCAAACATTCTTTGATATCTATGGAGTGCATCTTCTTTTATCATCTTCGGTACTACTTGTAAAAAGCGCAAAAGCTCCCTGAATAGTGAAAAAAACTCCAGTCAATGACCGGAGTTTTTAGCAATTATTGTGCCGCAGGATATACGCTCACTTTTTTACGGTCACGACCGAAACGTTCGAATTTAACTGTTCCGTCGATTTTAGCGAAAAGAGTGTCGTCGCCTCCGCGTCCAACGTTTTCACCTGGATAGATTTTCGTTCCACGTTGACGATAAAGGATAGAACCACCAGTTACGAATTGACCATCAGCACGTTTAGCGCCTAAACGTTTAGACTCAGAGTCACGTCCGTTCTTTGTAGAACCTACCCCTTTTTTAGATGCGAAAAATTGAAGATCTAATCTAAGCATGAAGTTCACCTCCTATTTTTTTGTAGATATTCTCACATAATCGTGATAATCTCGTTCAATTGTTTCTAAGGAAACGACCATGCCTTCTAAAAGCAACTGGGCTTTTTCAAAGGTGACTGGATCTGTATCAGCTGGCAGTTCAAAAGAGAAATACCCGCCTTCATCCCCAATATCAAGCAGTGGATCCATTCCTGTCAGTGCAATAATTGAATTGACTGACCCAAAAACAACAGCAGATACACCTGCACAAACGAGATCCTGACCTTTTTCAGCAAACTCGGCATGTCCAGTCATCTGAAAAGACGTAATGCTTTCATCTGCTGGCGACCGAGTAATGGTTGCTTTGATCATATCACTCACACGCCTTAAGCGTTGATTTTTTCGATAACAACTTTAGTGTAAGGTTGACGATGACCTTGTTTTTTGTGGTTGTTTTTCTTCGGTTTGTACTTGAACACAGTAATTTTCTTACCGCGACCTTGTTTTTCAACTTTAGCCGTTACTGTTGCTCCAGCAACTGAAGGGTTACCCACTTTGACAGTGTCTCCGCCGACAAACAATACGTTTTCGAAAGTAACTGTTTCACCTGCTTCAGCAGCTAGTTTTTCAACATAAACAGTTTGACCTTCTTCAACTTTTACTTGTTTACCACCAGTTTCGATAATTGCGTACATCTCTGCACCTCCTAATAAACTCAGACTCGCCGAATACAGGGGGCCAATAGGCACTTTACACCTGCTCCGCGCGGTTGTAGCACGGGTGCTACATATCCATAACATTAAAAAATATATCAAATTAGACGCTGAATGTCAATGTATTTTCACCATTAGTACGGCAAAAGAAGATCTTCCATGGAAGAGGTGGTTCTTCGGTCTGAAAAATAAGCATGGAGCAATTCATTTTCATCGAGCTGGCTCATTTTCACACCATTCCGTTCGATAATAATGGGATGCTTACAGCCCCTTTGGAATCGCGCCATCACTTCATATATTTTCTCCTCAGCACCGGCTCTCAGCGGAATGAGTTTCTCTACCTTTTGCTCTTTTTTACCGTAATAACGTTCTAGTAAAAAACGTACCCTGATATAATGCCGCTGCCGGTGCTCCATCACAAGCGAGTAGGCTAAAAAAGTGAGCAGGATCCAGCCGTTGAATTGCAGCGGAGCAAAACAGAGTAACCCTGCTGTCAAAAGACCGAAAAAAATGAGAGAGCCTTTAATTGCAAGGGCATGTGCCTGTTGGAAAGGGTAAAAAACAGATAAGAGCAAAAAGAATAATTTCCCGCCATCAAGTGGCCAAATGGGCAAAAGGTTCACTAGAAAAATCGCTACATTATAAAAAGTAAACATCGTAAAGACGTCATATGAGATAAGTGAGGCTTCCATGAGAAGCCAGGCGACAAGCTGGAGCGGGACATGCTGAAGCGGTCCGCATAAAATGACCGCCAGCTCTTCTTTTAGCGGACGGTTCCCGTGCTCTTCTACTTCTACCGCCCCGCCAAATGGCAGTAAAAAAATCCGCCGAATCCGCCAGTGATAATAACAAGCAGCCGCTGCATGTCCAAGCTCATGGACACAGACGATGATGAGTAAACAAAGCAGCGGCTTAATTTGACCTGATAGCATGGCAAATGCCATGACTATCCAAAGGAGCGGGTGAACATGGACCTTTGTCAGCATGAGCAGCCATCTATTCAAAGGTCATCACCTGAATGGGATCAATAAACTGTTCATTTTGCTTAATGGCGAAGTAATATGTCCCCTTCCCTTGTTCATCAAGCGCAATTTGACCAATTTTTTCCCCCTTATCGACAAAATCGTATAAAGCCACGTCAGCTTCTTTTAGTTGGCCGTACCAGCTATAGCTGTTATCTGCATGCTGCACCACGACTGTGAGCCCTGTATCACTTTTCTTTTTCACTTCTACGACATAGCCTTCTTTCATACTATCGATGGCTTCAGCAGATGTTTCAACTTTGACTCCGGCACCATTTTGCGTGAAGGATTCCTGTACTTTTCCAGAGGCAGGGACAGCCAGTTCTTGATTGGCTTGTACGTCCTTTTGCCCTTCTTTTCTATCGGTTAAAAAGGCAAGTGGGTTTCCGACAGTTTTCTCAAACCACCGGTTGGCGGCGGCAAATTGAAAATCTTGTTCAAAGGTTTGACTGATCATCGGCTTCAGCTGCTGAAAAGGCCCCGCCTGCCCTTTAAATGAAATAGCGGCAATCAGTACAAGAGAGGCAGAAAGTAAACATTTAAGCACAAACGTATTTGAATGAAATAACGGATGGCGAAATTTTTTCGTTTGGTGAGACGTTGACTCGTAGGAAGCCGAGCCAGAATGCTTTTCTTCTTCTGTTAACATGACCCATGGCGGAATATCATCTTTCTTCTTGAAAGCTGCCTTCTTAGGGGCAGCAGCTGGCTGCTTCATTTTGCGGCGCTGCGCTATTTTCTTTCGATACTCGTCCACTCTTTTCATAAGATCACCCTTTACATACAAACAGTTTGTACATTTTATGTGGCGACCTCATATGATATGCAACAAAAAGACCGATTCTCATCGAATCGGTCTCATCTCACGTGAATCATTATGCTCTTACACCGAAAAATGCTTTCAGCTTTGCAAACATCCCTTTGTTTTCTTCTTCAAAGGATTGAAGAGGAACAGATTCACCTAGTACGCGGCGAGCAATATTGCGATACGCAATGGAAACTTTATTTTTAGCATCCATGACAATCGGTTCACCATTGTTTGAAGCCTTAATGACATCATCATCATCGGCTACAATGCCGAGAAGATCAATTGATAAATGATGGACAACTTCATCCACATCCATCGAATCGCCATTTTTCGCCATGTGTGTACGAATGCGGTTCACAATCAAACGAGGCGGTTCAATATCCTCTTGTTCCAGCAAGCCGATAATTCGGTCTGCATCTCTCACAGCTGAGATTTCAGGTGTCGTGACCACAATCGCTTTGTCAGCACCTGATACAGCATTTTTAAAGCCTTGCTCAATTCCAGCAGGGCAATCAATGACAACATAATCAAAGTCTTGTTTCAATGATTGAATTAATTCTTTGATCTGCTCCGGCTCTACCGCCGTTTTATCGCTTGTTTGAGCAGCAGGTAAAAGATACAAAAGATCCTCGAACCGCTTATCCTTCACAAGCGCTTGGTGAATCTTGCATCTTCCTTCTACTACATCGACTAGATCATAAATAATGCGGTTTTCAAGCCCCATCACGACATCTAAATTCCGAAGGCCGATGTCGGTATCAACTAGACACACTTTTTTCCCTTGAATTGCTAGTGCTGTGCCTAAGTTTGCAGATGTTGTTGTTTTGCCAACGCCGCCTTTTCCTGAGGTAATCACAATAGCCTCGCCCAATTTCACATTCCTCCCTCAAGCCTTGTCAGATTAGGTCTTATATGAGCCAATTGCTGCAGGCGTTCAATGATCATATTGCCATCTATATCTAAATAAGCACATTCCATTTCATTTCCATCTTCTTTTTGATCCGGTGCACGGTTAAACACTTGTGCGATGCGAAGCTGGGTTGGAATCATATGAGATGCCGCAATCACAGCTTGTTTGTTTCCATTACATCCAGCATGCGCTACACCTTTTAATGCACCGAGCACAAAAATATTCCCCCCTGCACGAATGGTTCCGCCAGGGTTGACATCTCCTATTAATAAAAGATCCCCTTCGACATAAAGCACCTGTCCAGAGCGTACAATTTTTGCTACAGAAGTAATCTCAGCCTCTGCTTTTAAACGTCTCGCCTCTTCAGTTGACATGACGTCACTTTCAATAGAGTGAATGACGAGATGTTCATTTTCAGACACCGCTTCAGTTAAACGCGCCTCTTGATCCTCTGTTAAATATCGAAAACCAAGTTTAATATGCACATTGACTTTATATCCTTCTCTTCCGTCTGTATATTGCTCAAGTAAAAGAACCTCTCGCAAGCCAGAAAGAAGGTCTTCAAACGAACAGTCATCATTTAACTGTAATGTTAATCCGTTTTTTGTACCTTTTATTGTCACATACTGCTGTTTTTGAGTTTTCAAGATGCTCACCTCAACAACATACTCATTTCGCCGTAATTGGACAAACTCCTGCTTTTATTCGTCGATCAGTCCTTGTTTCACATTGATGAAAAAGAGCCTAAGCGGCACAACAAGTATGAGAGACGCAGCAGTATTTAAAAGAATCGTTGGAATAAAGCGTTCGATGACATACGTATTAAAAGGCATAATACCTGGTTGAATCGTCGCTTGAACGCCGTACACATAAAACTCCATCACTGCAACAGCAATCATCGATAGAAAGACAACGACTAACATATTCGTTTGGAGGACTTTGAAGGCTTTTGCTAACAAATAGCAGAGCGCACCAAAGCCAAACATATGAACACCAAGAATACCTGTATACGAAATATCATATAAAAGTCCAAAGACAAATCCATAAATCACACCATATTTTTGATTCACAAAAGCTGTCATAAATACAAGTGCGAGTAAGATGAAATGAGGTGCTAAAATTTGATTATCTGAAACAAATGGGAGCTTCACTAAATCGACAAAAATACTGTCAAATACGAAAATAAACAACATGACGAAAGCAAGAAGGACACGTTTCACGAGCCTTCCTCCTTCGTTAATTGAGATGCATCTGCCGTACTTGTGCTGCGATTCACAACAATCACGCGGTCTAAATTATTGAGTTCAGCAGCTGGTTCTACATAAATAATTTTTGTCAGTCCGTAATGGTCCGGCTCAATTTCGCTTACCTTCCCAATCGTCAAGCCCTGCGGGAATACGCCCCCTGCTCCAGATGTTTCAACAAGATCTCCTTTTTTGACATCCCCATCAGCATCGGATTTTAAAATGTTCATTGTCAGCATTTTTTTCTTGCTGTCATAACCGTTAATAATTCCATTGAGTTCTTCTTTGCCCTTTTTCGCAAAAATTTTCGTTGAAATTCTATTATTTTGATCTGTAGAGCTTAGCAACCTTACAGTCGACGTAAAATTGTTGAGCTTATCACTTTCAATTTTCCCAATTAACGCACCACTCTCATTGGTGACCGCCATATCTTTTTCAACGCCTTGTTTTTTCCCTTTATCAATCATGACAAAACTATCCCAAAGGGACGGGTTTCTCGCAATGACTGTTGAAAGAATGGGCGTGTAGTCACGAATAGAGTTCACATACCCGAGCTGCTTGCGAAGCTTTTTGTTCTCATCTTCTAGTTCTTGAAGTTTCGCCTCATATTGGGTTTGTCCATCAAGTTTTTTTCGAAGACGCTCGTTTTCATCATATGTGTTCTTTAAATCTTGTACGTTCCCATAAATACCGGCAATAAATTGTGATGGTTTATGAAAGACACCTTGAAAAAAGCCTGTCGTATCCCCCACTAATTTTTCCGGCCATGAAGCACCTCTGCCGCTTTTCACTGAAAAACCAATCATGGCCACCAGTACGATGACACAGACAAGGAGCAACATTAATCTTTTATTCATAAAAAACTGCGGCATGTCTTACACCTCTTTATTTACGCCCAATTATCGATTATCTTTAGATTTTCCTTTGAACAAGTGAATATGTTCTAGTGCTTTCCCTGTTCCGATCGCCACACAGTCAAGCGGATCTTCAGCAATAATGACCGGCATTTTTGTTTCATCACTAATGACTTTGTCAAGATTACGCAGCAATGCACCACCGCCTGTTAAAACGATTCCACGGTCCATAATATCTGCTGCCAGCTCAGGTGGCGTTTTTTCAAGTGTCATTTTGACCGCATCGACAATTGTTTCCACCGTATCGCGAAGCGCTTTTGCAATTTCTTCTGCCGTAATAGAGATCGTTTTTGGCAGACCTGTTAAAAGGTCACGGCCGCGAATGTCCATCTCATCATGTACGTCAGGCTGCGCAGAACCGATTTCCATTTTAATCGCTTCTGACGTGCGATCACCAATCATAAGATTATACGTTTTACGAATGTAGCTGCTGATCGCATCATCCATCTCGTCTCCTGCAACACGGATCGATTGAGATGTCACAATACCGCCAAGTGAAATAATGGCTACTTCTGTTGTACCGCCACCAATATCTACAACCATGCTTCCAGTTGGCTCCCATACAGGAAGGTTAGCACCGATTGCCGCAGCAAATGGCTCTTCAATAGGGTATGCGTCACGAGCACCAGCTTGTCTTGTTGCATCAATGACTGCACGCTCTTCTACTGCTGTAATACCAGATGGTACACACACCATCACGTACGGTTTACGAGCAAAAAGCCCTTTACCTTTTAATGCTTGATTAATGTAATATTTCATCATTGTTGCTGTCGTCTCGTAGTCTGCAATGACTCCGTCTTTCATTGGGCGCAGTGCCACAACATTACCAGGTGTACGACCGATCATGTTTCTAGCGTCATTTCCAACCGCCACTATAGACTTCGTATCAGTTTCCAAAGCTACGACCGAAGGTTCTCTCACAACAATGCCTTTTCCTTTAATAAAAACAAGCGTATTCGCTGTTCCAAGATCTATTCCAAGGTCTTTTGTACCAATTCCAAACATATGTATGTATCTTCCTTTCTTAAACCAAAATTCCCTTTAGGGAAAAACTCATAAACTCTATTATATCGTAAAACATTGAAAAAAAAAGTGTTACAAATACCCTTTTTCCTTCAAACTCACAAATTTTTGATCACCGATCACTAGATGATCAAGCAGCTGTATTCCAATCAGCTTCCCACATTCAAAAAGTCGCTGTGTGACTTCAATATCTTCCCTGCTGGGCGTCGGATCTCCAGATGGATGGTTGTGCACACATATAAATGAAGCGGCCGAACGTTTAAAGGCCTCTTTAAAAATTTCGCGCGGGTGAACAATCGACGAATTTAGACTTCCGATAAACACAGTATGTTTATGAAGAACTTGATTTTTGGTATTGAGATAAAGACAAACGAAATTCTCCTGCGTCAAAAATCTCATATCTTCCATCACAAAATTCGCACCATCCTCCGGCGTGCGGATCACATAACGATTGTCCGTCGTTTGATGGTGTAATCTAGTGCCGAGTTCTAAAGCAGCTAAAAGAGAGATCGCCTTCGCTTTTCCAACTCCTCGAATCTTTGACAATTCTTCAATCGAAGCTTCCTTCACAGAACGAAGACCACCAAATGTTTGTAAAAGTCTTGCGGACACTTGAAGAACTGATTCCTTTTTTGTGCCTGTTCTCAAAAGAATCGCGACAAGTTCATGGTTTGATAAGCTGCTTGGGCCATATTTGACAAATCGTTCGCGCGGCTTTTCATCATGAGGAAAATGCTTCAGCAGCATAGGGAAATGATTCAAGATCTACACTCCTTTTTTGATTCCTTCCCGTCATCAAAAAGGGGTGATACCAAATGTTTCAAGCACTCTGACTGTTTTAGCAATAGGGAGTCCTACAACGGAAAAATAATCACCGTCTATTTTTTGTACAAACAGGGCACCTTTTCCTTGAATGCCGTAGCTTCCAGCTTTATCAAGAGGCTCATCGGTTTCAATATAGCGGTCTATTTCATCTTGTGTAAGCGGCCAAAATGTCACGTCTGTCTGTTCATAAAATGTTTCTTTTCTATTCTCTGATTGAATCGTGACACCAGTCAAGACTTGATGTGTCTTACCTGACAATAATTGAAGCATTGAGGCTGCATCTTCCTTGTCTTTTGGCTTTCCAAGACATTTGCCATCAATTGCAACAATTGTATCTGCACCAATGATCACAGCTTTGGGATGTATTTTTTGAATATCATTTGCTTTTTGTTCTGCCAACCATTGGACGTTCTCAGCAGGAGAAAGGTTTCGATTTATTTCTTCTTTTAAATCACTTGCTTGAATGTCATAAGAAAACCCTGCTAAATCAAGCAATTCTTTTCTTCTAGGTGATTGAGATGCGAGTATTAACTGGTTCATGTTTGTTCATCCTTTCAGGGTTTAGCCTAAGAGGTAAGATACCCATTCATCCTATCAAATGAATATCTTACCGACAATTGACGAAAATGCAATTTTCATGTTCCTACATCATTATGTTGGAAGCAAAAGAAAAAAACTAGTCATTTTTTGACTAGTTTGGCTGTTAAAAACATGATTTTACGTATTTAGTTGATCTAATAGCGCTTGCTGAGATTTCCAGCCATTTTCAGCAGATGGATCATTTAAAAGCTGTACAGCTTTCAGCAAACTGCTTTTAGCTGGTGCATCGGTTGTTTTGGCATTTTCGAGTTCAGAAATCAGCTGAGTGACTTCTTTTTGATCCACATCATCTCCTGCAATCATCTTAGAGGATAAGACAGATGCCTTCTCTATTAAACCTGTCAGCTCATCCGGCACTTGAAACGAGAGCTCTTTTCCTCCCCATGCTTCAAAGTGCTGATCGATTAATTTTTTCCCAACGGCACTTGTCATGCCTTGTTCTGTGGCAAGCCCGGCAATCACATAATATCCATCATCCATTGATACCTTTTTACCTGCATATCCTGCCTCTTTTAAACTGTCAACTAAATCATCTGCTCCTTTTTCAGAAGAAAACTTTCCAGCCTGCACCACAAAGGTTGAAAAATGGCCTGATGCACTTTTTTCACCTTCATTGTCCTTTGACGTATCTGCAAGATCAGCCGGTGGTGCATCTCCCCCAGCTTTCGCCGAAGGCCCGCTTCCAGATGCTGAGACGCTGATATGATCGCCTCCTGATGGATTGGCAGATCCATCTTTACTTAAACTTAGTGCAAATACACCGAGGCCTGTCCCTAGAACGACTGCAAACACAATCGTTGTCATCACTCGTTTGAAGGGACCGCGGTTTTTACTGAACTTCTGGTCAAAAGAACCTTTTTTCTTTTGATAAGGTGTGACGACCTTTGGATCCGAATGGTAAATGTGATCAGCTGCATCGTCCCATTGAAAATCTTCTTCTTTCGGTTTGGACGGTTCTTCCTCGGAAGCGGCTGTCTCCTGTTCCGACTGCCTCTTTTCCTCCCAGTTCGAAAACGTCACTTGATCCCCTTGCTGTTTTTGAGGTTGATGATCTTCTTCATGCAGCATTTCTTCCTTGCCATTAATATTGACCTTTAACCCTTGTTTTTTTGCCTGCCTTTTTTTCACTGTCATTCCCCGCTTTCTGACATTGTTTGTAAGAAAGACCTTTCTGTCCAATGAAATAGCGCGAATGTAACCCGTCCTTCTTTCTGTTTCACACTTTAACATAGCCAATAAAAAAAAGAACAAGACTTTTGTCGGCAGGTTCAAAAAGTGTTCGCCAATTTTCTCATCCAAAAAAATGACCAATTGGGCTTAACAAATCACCACAAAAAAAGATAAAGCCAGAAAGAACAAGCGATGGCAGGAACAAAAGGAAAGGGTTCATTTGCCTTGTAAGAAAACACCTTTGCGTAAACCATTCCCGTGACAGACGAAAGAAAAAGAATGATCAGAAATGGCTTAAATCCGAAGCAAAATGCAAGCACACCAAATAGTTTGACATCCGCTCCCCCCATACTATTTGGCTTGAATTGTTCTAAACTATAAAACAAAAGAAGACAAATAAGAAGAGATGCCACTCCTTCCCACCAAATAAAAAGCGGTTCTTGCGTGCGGTATATGACGAAAAGAGGAAAAAAGAAGAGAAAGAGCTCGTTGGGTACTCTCATATAAAAAAGATCGCTCACGACAGCAATCACGAATAAACTACATAGACTCACAAGAAAAAGGCCCTCAAAAGAGAAACCAGCATGTCTATAAACGAGTAAAAAAAGGCCGCCTGTCAACAGCTCAACCAGTGGATAAAGCAAAGAGAGCCGGGTTCCACAATGCTTACATGACCCTTTCAATACAACATAAGAAACAAGCGGGAGCATGTCGTGAAAAGAAAGCGGCTCTTTACAAGCTCCGCAGTGTGAACGAGGAAAAAGAATAGACCGCTTCATTGGAAGCCTCTCACCAACTAGATGAAAAAATGACCCCATGACCATGCCTGAACAAAACATAAAAAAATCAATCAAATCAAGTCACTCCTTCCGGAAATAGAATAGACCGGATTGTACCATAGCGATTCACCTTTGATCACCTTGCGAAAAAGTGAATTTCCCCCTCTCCTACATATCAAAAAAAAAAGACGCACACTGCATAGAAGCAATTTGCGTCTTTTCCTTACTGTAAAATACGACTTCGTACATCTGAGATAAAATAAAGGGAACCTGTCACCAGAATCATTGCTGAAGGGTCATCTCTTTTCTTCTGAATGAAGTCAAGCACTGCACGAGGGTCTTCATCAAACGATTTTGCTTCTAAATGACTGCAATCATAAAGCTTTTCCGCTGATTCAGCTCTTGGAAAGTCAAAGGAAACAAAATGAATCGATGAACTAATCCTTTCAAGCTTTTCGATCATTTGTTTGTAAGGTTTATCTTTTAACGCACTAAAACATATATGAACCTGTTTACTAGAAAAATGAGCTTGTACAGTTTCGATTAAACGGTCCATTCCTTCTTCGTTATGAGCACCATCTAAATAAACAAGAGGCTCATCTTGGATCTTTTCAAATCTTCCAGCCCACACCGCTTGCCGAATTCCTTCATACACTTGCTCATCTAGCACATGGATATATCCTTCTTGCTCCAGCCATTCGATCAGTAGAACGGCAAGGGAGGCGTTCTGCCTTTGATGCGTTCCGATTAACCCTGTCTCTAGCTGCGAGTACTCCCTTTTTGGGGTAGTGAATGTGAAACGTTCTCCTGTTTCCGTCGGCTGCTGGTCCTTAAAGGTACAAGTATCATGTAACGAGATAAACGGCGCATTCTTTTCTTCGGCTTTGTGTTGAATCACAGTAAGAGCTTCCGCTTGATGAACGGCCGTGATCATCGGAATCCCAGCTTTAATAATGCCAGCTTTTTCTGCTGCAATCTGATCAAGTGTGTCGCCTAAAATGGCCATATGATCATGACCAATCGACGTAATTGCTGTTAAGATGGGCGCTGCCACATTTGTAGAATCAAGTCTTCCGCCAAGTCCTGTTTCCAAGAGGACAAAGTCTACTTGGTGCACATGGGCAAAATAAGCAAACGCACATGCTGTAATGATCTCAAACTCTGTTGCTGCACCAAGCTCTGTATCATCTAATTCATCAACTAAAGGCTTGATGTCGTTCACCAAACTCAGCCACTCTTCGTCCAAAATCGGCTCCCCATTTACACTAATTCGTTCATTGAATGTTAAAATAAATGGTGAGGTGAAGGTTCCAACTGAATAGCCCGTTGACTGTAAAATGGATCGAGTAAATGCAATCGTTGATCCTTTTCCATTTGTTCCAGCCACATGCACTGCTTTTATTTTTTGTTCAGGATGGTCTAGTCTGTCCATCAGCCATTTCATTCGTTCAAGTCCCGGTTTGACACCGAAAGCGAGTCTGCTATGAATCCATTCAATGGCTTCATGATAGGTTGTAAACAATGTCATCTCTCATTTCATACGAAATTTTCAAAAAAGACGACTCCAATTCATTAGGAGCCGTCTTTTCACTCTTATGCTTTCAGCTCTTCAATACGCTTTTGAACAGCTTCGCGTTTTGCGACATAATCACGTTCTTTCGCACGCTCTTCTTCTACGACACTTTCAGGTGCTTTTTTCATAAAACCTTCATTGCCAAGCTTTTTCTGAACTCGTTCCACTTCTTTTGTCAGTTTATCAAGCTCTTTTTGCAGACGGGCAATTTCTTCATCTAAGTTGATTAAGCCTTCAAGCGGCAGAATGAGTTCTGCTCCAGAAATAACAGCCGTCATCGCTTTATCACTAGCTGGGACATCTGTGCCAATTTCAAGAACACTTGGATTCGTGAAGCGCTCAATATATGAACGATTTTTCTCTAAACGTTCCTGAACATCAGACGTAGATGCTTTAATGTAAAGCTCAACTTGTTTGCTCATTGGTGTGTTGACTTCACTGCGAATGTTACGAACAGAGCGAATCAGTTCAACAAGCAGCTTCATGTCAGCAGAAGCCTGTTCATTTGAAAGCTCCGGCTTCACTTCAGGCCATGCCGCTACAGTAATGGACTCACCTTCATGAGGTAGATGTTTCCAGATTTCTTCTGTTAAGAACGGCATAAACGGATGAAGAAGTCTCATCGTTTGATCTAATACATACGCAAGGATCGAACGAGTCGTTTTCTTCGCTGCTTCATCTTCTCCATAAAGCGGAAGTTTCGCCATTTCAATGTACCAATCACAGAAATCATCCCAAATGAAGTTGTATAAATGTCTGCCCACTTCACCGAATTCATACTTGTCAGCAAGCTGTGTGACACTTTCAATCGTTTCATTTAAGCGTGTTAAAATCCATTGATCAGCAACTGATTTTTCTCCTGTTAAATCAAGCTCATCGTACGTTAAACCATCCATATTCATGAGAGCAAAACGGGATGCGTTCCAAATTTTGTTCGCAAAGTTCCAAGTGGATTCAACCTTTTCAAAGCTAAAACGTAAATCTTGACCTGGAGAGCTTCCAGTCGCTAAGAAATATCTCAATGAATCCGCTCCGTACTTGTCGATGACCTCCATTGGATCAATTCCGTTGCCAAGTGACTTACTCATTTTACGCCCTTGTTCATCGCGAATAAGACCGTGAATGAGGACATCTTTAAATGGTTTTTCTCCTGTGAATTCAAGACCTTGGAAGATCATACGAGATACCCAGAAGAAGATGATGTCATAGCCTGTTACAAGCAGATTGGTTGGGTAGTAGCGCTTGAAGTCTTCACTTTCTGCATCTGGCCAGCCCATTGTAGAGAAAGGCCAAAGCGCTGAACTAAACCATGTATCAAGTACATCGTTATCTTGCTCCCAGTTTTCAATATCTTCTGGCGCATCAAGTCCCACGTATACTTCCTTCGTTTCTTTATGATACCAAGCCGGGATGCGGTGTCCCCACCATAGCTGACGAGAAATACACCAGTCACGGATATTTTCCATCCAGTGTAAATACGTCTTTTCAAATCGGTCTGGAACAAATTGAACTTGCTCATCACCTTTTTGCAGATTGATGGCTTCATCTGCGAGCGGCTGCATTTTCACAAACCATTGTGTTGATAAATATGGCTCCACTACAGCGCCACTGCGCTCACTGTGACCAACTGAATGCATGTGGTCCTCAATTTTGAACAAAATGCCTTCTTCTTGAAGATCTTTCACAAGCTGTTTACGACATTCGAAGCGGTCCATTCCTTTGTATTGAAGTGCGTTTCCATTCATTGTGCCATCTTCATTCATCACAAGAATGCGCTCTAGGTTATGACGGTTTCCAAGCTCGAAGTCATTCGGGTCATGAGCCGGCGTTATTTTTACAGCTCCTGATCCAAATTCCATATCGACATAGTCATCCCCGACGATTGGAATCTCTCGGCCTGTAATTGGTAAAACAACTGTTTTCCCAATCAAATGCTGATAGCGTTCATCTTCAGGATGTACAGCGACTGCCGTATCTCCCAGCATCGTTTCAGGTCTTGTTGTCGCAATTTCAATCGAACCGGATCCATCTGCAAGCGGATATCTCAAGTGATAAAACGCTCCTTGCACATCCTTGTAGATGACTTCAATATCAGAAAGGGCCGTTTTTGTTGCTGGGTCCCAGTTAATGATGTATTCTCCGCGATAGATCAATCCTTTTTCATACAATTGAACAAACACTTGGCGGACTGCTTTATTCAAGCCTTCATCTAATGTAAAACGCTCACGCGAATAGTCTAGACCTAGACCCATTTTCGCCCACTGGCTGCGAATAAAATCGGCATACTCTTCTTTCCACTTCCACGTTTCTTCTACAAATTTTTCACGTCCGAGATCATAGCGGCTCACGCCTTCTTCGCGAAGCTTTGCCTCTACCTTTGCTTGTGTTGCAATACCCGCATGGTCCATTCCTGGCAGCCATAAAACATCATAGCCCTGCATCCGTTTCATACGAGTCACGATGTCTTGAAGGGTTGAATCCCAAGCATGCCCTAAGTGTAATTTTCCTGTCACGTTTGGTGGAGGAATGACGACTGTATATGGATCTTTCGTTTTGTCATTTTGTGCTTCGAAGAATTTCCCTTCAAGCCAGTACGTATAGCGGTCTTTTTCAATCGCATTTGGATCGTACTTTGTTGGCATTTCTTGATTATTTGTTTCCATTTGTGTTACCTCCACATTTTTTCGGCTGATGAAACATAAAAAAAGCCTTCTCATCCTTATAAAAGGACGAAAAAGCTTTTTCGCGGTACCACCTTTTTTCACGAAACACTTAGACGTGTCCCGTACTCTCTAAAGGATAACGGGGATCTCCCGAATTTCTCTACTACATGTTTCAAGAAATTAAGCTCACAGGCGACCTTCCAAACAAGTGCATCCTAGAAAACCTTTCAGCTATTGGTTTCCCTCTCTTTAGGGTCTTGCTCGTACTCTTCCTGATCCACGCTTACGATATATCACGTTCATCAGCTTATACTCATCTTTTATTAATATTACTAAATGCCTTTTGTTTTCGTCAATCATCTTTTCCGCTTTTCTTCTTCTTTATACAAATTGGGCAGGCACCCTTTGCTTTATTGCCCATATGATAATAACAAAATAAAGAAGGAGGGCGTTTTATTTTGAAAAAGATCAATCCTTACACACTCCCCCCATGGCTTAGACAAATTCGGGCAGTTGCCTCCCAAGTCGTTCTCCCGATTGCCATATTTCAAGGCTTTCGCACGATCATTTTTCCCACAACATTTGACGTCCTCATCTTAGGAATTCTCATATTTCTCGCCTGTGCCTTTCATCTTGATTGGTTTTAAGAGAGCTGAAAGCTGCAGGCTCACTCTTATGTAACGATTACCCCATATTAGACATTTGACAGCAAACTACCTCGTCACTCTTCTGATGACGAGGCATTTTGTTCTTCTTCAAGGCGTCTAGCTTGCTCAATTTCGTGTATTTTCATGACGATCGGCTCAGAATTTTTCATTTGCCAATACGCCCTTAACAGCTCCTGACAACTTTCCATCTCATCCTGTCCGCCTGCTTCATAGGCTTTCACCGTATCAAACAAACCCTGCGGATAAGCGAGGTAGCTCAAGAACAAATGAATCTCTTCCTCACGAAGTTTATTTCCCTTTTGATACGTATAAAACAAAGATGTGCATTCAGGACAAGGAGTAGGGTAGGTTTTGAATGTGCGATAGTAAAAGGTCAAAAGGTCATAAATGGGGGCTGCCTTTTTGGACCGCTCAAAATTGGTGAAATGTCCTGTACCTACATCATTGTACAAAAAGTGATGGATCGACAATTGCCCATGGTTTAACACAATACGTGTCGTCTCTTGGTCTTTCATTTCCTCATGCCAATCCTCTAAACGTTCAAGTGCAAATTCACTTGCAGACATCGCTTCTGAAAAATACATAGCAGCAGCCAGCTCAAATGGCGACATATACCATGTTTGTTCTGCCCGCTCGATAAATCGTTCATACATGTCTTTCTCTGTTTCCCATTTGCTTTTCATTTGGGTGTAGTGAGCCTCTATTTCCTGCTCAGTAATGTCCATCATGACTTCTGTTCGTTTATGAAGTCTTGCAATCTCTTGAAATAAATATTCATGTTTATCGTCCTGCTCTTCTCTCTTTTCATTCGTCAGCCATGGCATAAGGTAATACGTGTACTGGCTTTCTCGTTGATTTGAGAAAAAGGAACCGCTCTTCGTGCGATAAATCGGCACAAAGGAGCGATAGCCTTTTGATTCTAGTTCAAGCATTTGCTCTGTAAATTGCATTTGTCGATGGGGTTTTACTCGCTTTAGTGCAAATACGCCCTGCTTTGTATACACTCTAACGACAGCTGGACTGACAGGTTCGATATATTCAGCCTCAAGCCCATATTCGTATAGGACAGATTGGATTTCATCCACGTTCTCTCACCACATTTTCTCGGTCCATCATCTCATACTATGCATTGCTTTTTTGATATTCAGGAATATAAAGAATCTGCCCTTCTTCAAGCTCTGCATCCACCGACAATGAATTCGTTCGAAGGAGCTGCTGCACATTCAACTGATATCGCTCACAAATACGATCGACCGTATCTTCTTGCTGAACTATACATATTTTCATGCGAGAAAAATCTTCCTCCTCCTGCTTAGCGAACAGCTTCGTTAAATAAAGAGAATTCTCACTGCCAGACGCTTCTCTCTGGTCATGTTCAAACTCCTCAGCTTCTTGAGCTGATTCATACACCTTTGGTGCTTCACGTTCATATAATCGTTCGAACTGATAGCTGTCATCCCGCTCTTCCTGCGTCTGTTCCATCTGATGAGCAGGTGATTCAAAGGCTGGATAAGCTGGCGGCTCTTCTTCTTCCTTGCTCTCTGCTTCAGGGTCTTTCCTCACTTCCACCTCAAAGAACGTATCATCCCGCTCCTCTTCTTCTAACAGTTTAGGCGGGTCAAAGAATGGCGGCTCTTGTACTTGAGCTTCTGGGAAGGAACGATACCCAAGCGCCACGGCTTCTTCTTCCTCATATTCCTCCTCTTCTTCTGCTTCTTCCACCATCACCGTCTCGATGTCTATTTCATCCTCTTCTTGTTCAGTTCGCGCTTCATGTTGCAAAACGGCCTGCTGTTCTGCATTTTCTTCATGCTCTTCACGTGGCAGCATTTCTTGCTCTTCATATTCAGACTGCGCCTGATATTCATAAGTGACATCGCCATATTCCTCTTCAGCACGATGGACAAATTCATATGGCTCTTCTACAAGCGGTTCAGGCGTTCCTTCATCTAACAGACCTTCAATGGCCAAATCAGCCTGAATCGTGAGCAAACGGCTTTCTGTCAGCTGGTAATCAAATGCATCAATAAACACAAATACATCATTTAAATGACTAATTTTGTTCTTGGGGATCGTGATATCCACCGGAAATTGATGCAGCAGCTCAGCCGTTCCGTCCTCTCTTACCTTCACCTCATCAGCCTGCCTGTATGATGCATAGGAACTGGATTCACCCATTAGCTCCTCTTGATTTATGTTGTATTCTCCTGTTAGCTCGAGTGAACCTCTAATGGAAACATAATCATTCACTTCTTGAACGAGAATGTCAGGATCGAGAGAAATTGACAGCAACTCACTGACTTCCTGTCCGTTTTTGAAATAAATGGACTCTTCTACCGAAAACTGTAATCGATTGTTTTGAGACAAGTCGGTGTCCTCCTTTCATCTAATCCTTCAAAATAAAATTAGATGTCAATACAGGTGTATGAAAGAGGCGGTGAAAATATGATTGGTTTTATGCAAAGCAAAAAGCCGATATGTCTCCATATCGGCTTTTGGTTACTGAGCTAATTTTTGAAATACCTTTTCAACTGTCTCAATCGTATACTCGATGTCTTCATCCGTATGAGCAGTTGATAGGAACAGCCCTTCGAATTGTGAAGGTGGAAGGAAGATGCCGTGATCAGCCATTTCCTTGTAGAATTCAGCGAATAAAGCGAGGTCAGCTGTTTTCGCTGTATCGTAATTGACGACTTGTTCGTTTGTAAAGAAGAATCCAATCATGGAACCTGCACGGTTAAATGTTAGTGGAATCCCATGTGCTTTCGCCGCTTTTGAAATGCCTTCTTCCAAACGATCTCCTTTGCGTCTAAACTCTTCATAAGACTCAGGTGTCAGCTGTTTTAATGTTTCAAGACCTGCTGTCATCGCAAGCGGGTTACCGGATAACGTTCCTGCTTGATAAATCGGGCCGCTTGGCGCAATTTGTCTCATAATGTCCGCTCTACCGCCATAGGCACCAACTGGCAGACCGCCTCCGATGACTTTACCAAGACATGTCAGATCAGGCGTAATGCCAAAATAGCCTTGTGCACAATGATAATCCACACGGAAGCCTGTCATGACCTCATCAAAAATGAGTAAAGAGCCATATTGCTCAGTGATGTCTCTCAATCCTTGCAAGAAACCTTCCTGCGGAGGGACAACACCCATATTTCCTGCAACTGGTTCTACAATGACACCTGCAATGTCGTCTCCAAATTCTTCAAAAGCGACTTTGATGCTTTCTAAATCATTGTATGGAACGGTGATCGTATTGCTTGCTGTACCTTCAGGGACACCAGGGCTATCCGGAAGTCCAAGCGTTGCCACACCCGAACCAGCTTTAATAAGCAAAGAATCACCGTGGCCATGATAACAGCCTTCAAATTTCACAATTTTGTTTCTGCCTGTAAAACCACGTGCTAGACGAAGCGCACTCATCGTCGCCTCTGTTCCAGAGCTGACCATACGAATGACCTCAATAGAAGGAACTCGTTCTGATACAAGCTTAGCTAATTCATTTTCAACTAAAGTAGAAGCACCGAAGCTTGTACCATGTTCAGCTACTCGTTGAATACTTTCAACCACACGGTCATTTGTATGCCCTAAAATAAGCGGTCCCCACGATAAGACATAATCAATATATTCATTTCCGTCAATATCGTATATTTTTGCGCCTTTGCCTCGTTCCATAAAAATCGGGTCTGTATTGACTGATTTAAATGCGCGCACAGGGCTGTTCACACCACCCGGCATTAACTGCTGCGCTTCTTTAAATGCTTGCTTTGACTTTTCATAGCTACGTCCCATTTCAATGTCCTCCTGTCTATCCGTTCTTTATTCTGAGAGCCATTTCGCTGCATCTTTTGCATGATACGTAATGATTAATTCTGCGCCTGCACGTTTCATGCTAGTCAGCATTTCAAGAACAAGCTCTTTTTCAGAAATCCACCCATTTTGAGCTGCTGCTTTGACCATTGCATACTCTCCGCTCACATTGTACGCAACAACAGGAAGTGTAAATTCATTTTTCACATCACGCATGATATCTAAGTATGAAAGTGACGGCTTCACGATCAGGAAGTCAGCGCCTTCTTCTACATCAGACTGCGCTTCTCTCAGTGCTTCTAAGCGGTTTGCAGGGTCCATTTGATACGTTTTACGATCTCCAAATTGCGGTGTGCTATGCGCCGCATCACGAAACGGACCGTAAAAAGCACTTGCATATTTCACAGCATATGACATGACAGGCACATGAACAAAGCCGGCCTCATCAAGCGCCTCACGAATTGCAAGCACAAAGCCATCCATCATATTTGATGGAGCAATGATATCTGCACCTGCACGAGCCTGACTGACAGCGGTTTTCGCTAAGAGCTGAAGAGATTCATCATTTAAAATTTCTCCATCTTCAACGATTCCGCAATGTCCGTGATCTGTATATTGGCATAAGCAAGTATCAGCAATGACCACAAGCTCTGGGAAATGCTTTTTGATTTCAAGCGTTGCTTTTTGAACGATCCCATGATCGTGATAAGCTTCACTGCCTACATGGTCTTTATGGTCTGGTACCCCAAAAACAATGATAGATTTAATCCCAAGGTCAACAAGCTCTTGGACTTCTTCTTTCACAAGATCAACTGAAATGTGATAGACACCCGGCATTGAAGGGACTTCTTTCCGGACATTCTCTCCCTCTACAAAAAAGATGGGATAAATGAAATCAGAGGGTCTTAAAAATGTTTCTCTCACCAATTCTCTCATTCCTGCGCTTGTACGCAATCTGCGGTGTCTGTTAAATTTCATCATTGGTTCAACTTCCTTTCAGATAAACGGCACATTAAATCAAGCATCCCGTCTATCGTATAAGTATCTGGGGTTTCAGAAGAAATCCCGTATTGAAGCAGTGCCTCTTGTGTAAGAGGACCGATGCTCACAAAACATGTGTCTGATGCAGCTAATCTATCGATATCAGCCTCCATGGCGTGCATAAAAGAATGAACAGTGGAGGAGCTTGTAAATGTAATAAAATCAAATGATTGCTCCATCATTGCCGACTTGAGTGCGATAATTCCGTCCTCATCCTTCACTGTTTCATATATAATCCACTCTTTTACGTCAATGCCAAGCGGAACGAGGGTATTCTTCACCACATCTCGTGACAGGTGGCCTTTTGCTACAAAGACACATTCTTCTGGGTGTACATGTTCAATTAAAGCATCTGCCAGTTCCTCTGCTATAAATCGCTCTGGAACCACATCCACTTTTAAGCCGTGCTGCATCAGATAGGCAGATGTTTTTTCACCTACAGCCGCCACTTTCAAGTGGGATAAGCTTTGATGTAATTGATGCTTCTCTATATAACTGAGAAAAAAAGACGCACCATTTACACTTGTAAACACAAGCCAATGGCTTGCTTCTAAGTCTTCTAAAAATGCCTTCGCTTTTTCTTTTGTAAGCGTTGGTTCAAACCTGATAAGAGAGGTTAAAACAGCATGGCCGTTCAGCGCTTCAATTTTCTGCTGAAACGCACCCGCTTGACGTTCATTTCGAGTGACAAGCACCGTCTGTCCGTAAAGCGATTTGGCTATCGTCATTGGGAAGACAGATCCTTTTTCACCTTGTCGATCAAATCCTTTGCTCCCTTATCAGCCATGTGCTTCGCACATGCTGTTCCGATTGCCTCAGGGTCAGTACCTGTTACGGTTTCTCGAATAATCGTATGCCCATCCGCAGATGCCACAAGACCTGTCAATTCAATTTCATCACGCTCATTCATCGTTGCGTAACCAGCGATCGGCACTTGACAGCTTCCATCCATTTGCTTAAGGAAGGCTCTTTCAGCAAGGACCGTTTTCTTTGTATACTCATTTGTGAATTGAGCTAACAGCTGCAAGAGCTCTTCGTCATCTCCGCGGCATTCTATCGACAATGCGCCCTGCCCCACAGCAGGAAGGCAAGTATCAGGAGATAAAAATTCCGACACGACTTCTTGACTCCAACCCATTCTAGACAATCCGGCAGCCGCTAGAATAATCGCATCATATTCTTCATTTTTCAGTTTTTCGAGTCTCGTATCAATGTTTCCACGGATCCATTTAATCTCAAGATCTGGTCTCTCCTGAAGAAGCTGAGCACTGCGCCGTAAGCTGCTCGTTCCCACAACCGCTCCCTTTGGCAGTTCATGAAGTCGGAGATGATCCTTTGAAATCAATGCATCCCGCACATCTTCACGCTCAGGAATACAGCCGATGACTAAACCTTCTGGAAGAGAAGCCGGCATATCTTTCATGCTGTGTACTGCCATATCGATGTCATGGTTCAGCATTGCCTGTTCAATTTCTTTAACAAACAGACCTTTTCCGCCAACCTTTGATAAGGTCACATCTAAAATTTGATCACCCTTTGTCACAATCTCTTTAATTTCAAAAGAATAAGAAGGGTTTAGTTCAGACAACTTTTGAATGACCCATTTTGTTTGTGTAATCGCAAGTTTGCTTCGTCTAGAACCTACTTTAATTGTACGCATTACGTCTTCCTCCCGACAATGCCCTTAAGACTCATCATTATTGAAACCAATGAAAGGTTGATAAGCTACCAAGCAGAAAATAATTGATCATCAGCACAAGAAATGAAGCGACATTCCAACGCGCCACGATTTTGCCTTGCATATTTCTCACCAGTCTAATGTATAAGTAAAAGCCGTATAAAAACAGCATAATAAACGAACCGAGCACCTTTGCATCTGTCCAGTACAACGTATCATACGAAATATATGCCCATATAATGCCAAGAATCAAACTAAGCAAGAGCATCGGTACGCCAATAATATTTAAGACATACGCCATATGATCAAGCTTTGATAAATCTTCAATTCTCAAAAGCCATTTTCCCCATTTTTTCTTTTTCAGCAAACGATATTGAAATAGATAGAGTAGTGAAAAAGCAAATGAAAGTGAAAAAGCGCCGTATGATAAAATGGCCATCGTAATATGAATGACGAGCAGCTCACTCGTCAGCTTTCCCGTCAGTTCGGCAGAATGAAGATCGGATGGTGTAAAGGTGTGAATCGCCATCATGGAAAAACCAATTACATTTGTAAAAAAGACAATAAATTCAACGCGTAATACTTTTGTCAAAACGAGTGACAATGTCACAAGCACCCACGTATAAAAATATAACCCCTCTGCTACATTCAACACAGGGAATCGGTCTGTTTCCATCATAATATAAAACATGTAGACTGTTTGCAGCAGCCAGACAATAGAAAGCAACCAGAAAGCCATTTTTCCAGCCTTCCGGTTGTGTTGAAGAAAATCTATGAAATAGAACAAGACACTGAGTGCATAGATCAAGATCGTCGCTTCGCCTAGTCTCGCTACAATGGATTCCATCATCGCCTAATCACTCACTGGCAACTGTAGCAAGGCCTTGTGCCATATTTGATTTGAACAGTTGAAATGCCCCTTGCTCCACCTGCATCGGCTCTGCCTTTTGCTCTTCATCTTCAACCTGTAAATCAAAGATTTCTTTAAAGAGTAAAAGTTTTTCCTCTGCATTCGGCTCCCCGGCAATTTCTTTGGCCTTTAAGATAGGATCTTTCAGCATTTGATTGATGATGCTTTTCGTATGTTTATTTAACAGCTTCATTTCACGATTTGTGAGGTTTGGAAGCTTTCGTTCGATGCTTTGCATCGTATCCGCTTGAATCGAAAGTGCTTTTTCTCTTAAAGCAGAAATCACAGGAACCACTCCGAGCGTATTAAGCCATTGCTTAAATTCCACAATTTCAGCTTCGATGAGAAGCTCCACCTCTTCAGCTACTGCACGTCGCTCTTTCAGGTTGGCTGCCACAATCCCCTCAAGGTCATCAATGTCATACAAAAAAGCACCTTCTACTTCAGAAATAGCTGGATCTAAATCACGCGGTACTGCAATATCCACCATGAATAGAGGTCTGCCTTTTCTCTGTTTGTTCGCTTTTTCGACCATTTCTTTTGTAATCACAAATTGTTTAGCCCCAGTAGAGCTAATTAAAATATCCGCTTCAGATAATGTCTTTTCTAATTGATTCAAGCTCTTAGGCTCTCCTGAAAAACGGCCGGCCAGTTCTTTGGCCTTTTCGAACGTTCGATTGATAACTGTTACCTGGCCAATCCCTTGACCTTGAAGGTTTTGAGCCGCCAGCTCGCCCATTTTACCCGCACCAAGAATAAGGACATGCTTATCAGAAAGACGTCCAAAGATTTTTTTGGCAAGTTCCACTGCCGCATAGCTGACAGATACAGCATTAGACGCAATATCTGTTTCCGCATGAGAGCGCTTCGCAACTGTTACCGCCTGCTTAAATAAATAATTGAAAACGGTACCAATGGTCTTATCCTCTTGAGCAACTTTAAAGCTTGAGCGCACTTGACCGAGTATTTGTGTTTCACCAATGACCATAGAATCAAGTCCACAGGCAACCCGGAATAAATGCTCAACCGCTCCATCATTTTCATAAAACTTCAAATATGGAGAGACATCTTCTTTTTCTAAACCGAACCAATCTGCTAAAAATCTTTTTATATAAAACCGACCAGTATGAAGCTGATCTACAACTGCGTAGATCTCTGTTCGATTACATGTTGAGATGACGATATTCTCTAGAATGCTTTTTTCTTCTTTAAGCTTGGACATCGCTGTTCCGAGCTCGCTCGGTTCAAAGCTCAGCTGTTCCCGTATCTCAACAGGGGCTGTTTTATAATCTAAACCCACAACAAGAATATGCATAACTTCAGCTTGCACCCCCAACGCCCTGTCTAATTTATAATAATTACAATATAGAATTTATTATTTATAATGATTATAACATATATTCATTTTTAACTGGATAAAAATTGTGAACAGATTTCAAAAATGTTGTGATATAGTAGAAAAATGTTCGACATCGAATGCCATATCATCACTTCAAGCAATTTATCAGATTTGGCGCGTGCGGACAAATGATCTGCTTATAAGAAGGTGACATCTTTGAAGAAGAAATCTATTTTGCTGCCGCTCACTTTGCTGGCTGTAGCGCTATATGCCATTCTCTCAGGAGATCAATTTGACATTTGGAAATATCAGGAGAAATGGTATACACTTGTACTGCTTTTTGGCCTTGCTTTCTTATATCAAGGAAAGAAGGAACAGGAAACCTCTCATGTGTTTATCGGTATGCTCATGACAGGCCTTGCGCTACACTTTATCCTTCAGCCGAAATTAGAACACTGGCCAGATACATTTACGATGATTGTGTTCATCGTCGGCCTCGCACTTTTGATGAAATCATCACAGAAAAAGGAATATCGAATAGAAAGTGTTGTTCTCATTGCACTCGGTCTATTCCTTTATTTCTTTCAACAAATTACGAAGCAACTTAGCACACTTTCGATCCCTACTTCCGGTTTTGAATTGTACTGGCCATATGTATTGATTGCCGTCAGTCTCCTCTTATTATTTTTAAAAAGGAAATAACTTATACAATATAATTGTTTGATAAGCCATCAATTGGATGTTTTATAATACACATCTTACGAGAAGAATAAGATCCAGTTTAACTGATATAGACGACAATAACCGCCTTATCTGCAGTTGCTTGTGTAGCAACATTTTGCAGGTAAGGCGGTTTTGTTTTTCTCCCATTTTTATGGTTTCGTCTTAAGTTCATTTTCATCAGGTAATCTAAATCCAAATTCTTTTTCCCATAAATCATTTCCGCTATCAAACATTTCATTTAGTATATCCACTTCATCAGCTTGATTCCCAAATCCAGCATCATGAGCTAAAATAATGCCGAAATACGACATACAATCGTAATAATAGTTTTGTGGTAACAGCATATGTAAATGCCAAACCTCATCAATTTCAGTATTTGGGGCAAAAGAACAATCGGGATATTTTTTGATCATGAACCAAAATTTTTTGTATTGATCTACTAATCGAGTAACATTCTCTTTATCCATTCCTTCAAAATAGTAACCAAACTTCAAACATGCTTCTACTAAGTCCACCGAAAAGTCAGGATAACTCACTTTATCCATTCATTGAATTCCCCTTTTTAAAATATTTTTTAGAATCAAAAATCGAATGATTCCTATACAAAGACATAATGGAATGATGTAAGAAATATTGAAAATTTTAGAACTTTCCAACATGAATGTAATCACTGTAATGATTAATATCGTTCCTAGCTGATTCAATGTATTCATACCTGCAAGTGCCATACTTCTATAGTGAGGATCAAAAACAACTAAAAAAGATGCTTTGATTAAGCTCATAAACAACGGGTTAATGAGTGTCAAAATAAAAAAACCAATTAAAAACAGTGAACTATCGGGCGCTAAAATCATTAGAATTAACCCAAACATAAGATATATCGTTATAAGATAGATTTTCGAATGTATTTTTTGTATATCCATTCTTCGGATCAATAGATTTCCTAGTAAAACCGATACTCCGCCAATTAGCCAAAATAATGATACAGTAAGATCACTTGCCGAAAACGTTTCTTTCAGAATAATAAACGAATAATTCATTACTACAGGTAAAAACATCCCATCAATAAACATGATGCACAAATAACTCTTTGGTACTTTTTTAAATATTTCAACATTCGCGAAAGATATACTTTCGATTTTCAACTGGGCAACAATTGGATACAAATACTCATAAACCAACAAACCAATAAAAAAGAGCAGAAAAACAAGATACATTTCTGATCCAAAGAATATAAACAAAATTGGTCCACTAAAGAAACCAATTGTTTTAGCTGAGAGTAAAAACATATTACGATATGCAATATCTTTATGGGGTTGATTGGATAAAAACATGTTAAATCCCGATTCTAAAATAAACGATAAGCCATTTATAAAAAATTGAAAAGCAAGCATTAAAAAAAACATTAGATTAAATAATTGATTGTTTAAAGCAAAAAACGAAGCAAGGGTTAGGATAGACAATGTGGTGACGAAAAATTTTGCTGTGTATCTAGAAAAAACTTTAAATAAATAGTTGCTCACAATATTACTTAAAATAAACGAAAAGCCACCAATCAGATACATACTGCCTGCATAAAAATAGGAACCAGTCATCTCAAAGAAATAAAGAGGCAATCCAGTCCAAACTAATGCCCCTATGAAAACAATCATAGTATCCAAATAAACTAATGTACTCACTCTACTAATATTCATGTACACTATTCCTTATTTAAGTGTTAAGAAACAGAGATTCTAAAAAACCTCTGTTTCTCATCATACTCTCTTACTTTTTCTTTAATTCCTTTTGCATTTCTTTCATTTCATTTAGCGAGTAATTATAGCATGTTCTCGCTTTCAGTTTTGATTGTTTTTCCTTCATTTCATTTAGTGAGTAATTGTAACAAGTTCTTGCTTTTAATTTCATTATTACCACTCCTATCTGAAATATTTTCAATATCATATTACCGTAATTGATTTTATTTGTAAATATGGAAATTAATTATAATTTAGCATCTATTTAATAAACTTTCGGCATTCAATAATTTCTAGAAACAGAACGAATTTAAACTTAATCGTTTTCCTTCAAGTTCTACGTTTTTCTCAGCATATGAAAAAAAGTTGTAAGAAAACAAATGTTTTCTTACAACTTTTTATTATCTTCTTAGCTGTTAATCTTCGCAAGGATCGCATTCCAAGCTTCATCTTTTCCCTTTTTTGTTTCAGAAGAGAAAAGGATTAATTCATCTGAAGGGTCAATGTCGAGTGTCTGTTTGACGACTTTCACATGCTTTTCCCATTTGCCTTTTGGAATTTTATCGGCCTTTGTCGCAATAATGATCACAGGAACTCCATAATATTTAAGGAATTCATACATGTTCACATCATCTGCGGATGGCTTATGACGCAGATCCACAATTTGGACGACTGCTTTTAACTCTTCACGCATTGTAATATACGTTTCGATCATTCTCCCCCATGCTTCGCGCTCTGTTTTTGATACTTTTGCAAAGCCATAACCTGGGACGTCCACAAAATGGAGCATATCATTAATAATGTAAAAATTAAGCGTCTGGGTCTTTCCTGGTTTAGAAGACGTACGCGCTAAATTTTTCCGATTAATCAATGAGTTAATGAACGAGGACTTTCCAACATTTGATCGTCCAGCAAGTGCGATCTCAGGCAGTCCCCCGCTCGGGTACTGCTCTGGTTTCACCGCACTAATGACGATATCTGATTTTGTTACTTTCATCTTCCCTCTCCTACTAACGCTTTCTCAAGCACCTCATCTAAATGTGAAACCGGAATAAAAGTTAATCCTTCTCTCACACTTTCAGGAATATCATCAATATCCTTCTCATTGTCCTTTGGAAGAATAATCGTTTTCAGTCCTGCACGATGTGCGCCTAATGCTTTTTCTTTTAATCCGCCAATCGGAAGCACTCTTCCTCTTAACGTAATTTCTCCTGTCATGCCAACCTCTTTTGAAACAGGACGTCCTGTGAGTGCTGATACAAGAGCCGTCGCAATGGTAATACCAGCTGATGGCCCGTCCTTTGGAACCGCACCCTCTGGAACATGGATATGAATATCGTGCTTTTCATTAAATTGAGGATCAATGTTCAGTTCATCTGCTTTTGAACGGATATAACTGAATGCCGCCTGCGCAGATTCTCTCATGACATCACCGAGCTTACCTGTTAGCAAAAGCTTGCCTTTACCCGGCGAGAGTGAGACCTCAATGGACAAGGTGTCTCCGCCAACTGAGGTATATGCAAGGCCTGTGACAACGCCGACCTGATCGGTCGTTTCCGCCTGACCATAACGGTAAAGTCTTTTTCCGAGGAATTCAGATAAGTTCTTTTCCGTCACTGTGATGCGTTTGCGGTCTTCAGCCACAATTGCTCTTGCCGCTTTTCGGCAAATCGCCGCAAGCTGACGCTCTAATCCGCGGACTCCTGCTTCTCTCGTGTAATAGCGAATCATATCGTAAATCGCTGCTTCACGAAGCTGCAAGTTCCCTTTCTTTAATCCGTGCTCCTTTAGCTGCTTCGGCAGAAGGTGATCTTTCACAATTTCTGCTTTTTCAACTTCCGTATACCCTGCAATCGTGATAATCTCCATTCTATCACGAAGTGGACCTGGAATGGTTGCTAAATTGTTGGCAGTTGCGATAAATAACACTTGAGACAAATCAAATGTCTCTTCAATATAGTGATCGCTAAAGTTATGATTTTGCTCTGGATCTAACACTTCAAGCATCGCAGAAGACGGATCTCCTCTAAAGTCAGAAGACATTTTATCAATTTCATCTAAAAGAAAGACCGGATTCATCGTGCCCGCCTTGCTCATCCCGCGAATGATACGGCCAGGCATCGCACCTACATAGGTTCTTCGATGACCACGGATCTCAGATTCATCACGTACACCGCCAAGAGAGATACGGATAAACTTTCGATCGAGTGATTTGGCAATGGATTTAGCAAGTGACGTCTTCCCTACCCCAGGAGGTCCTGCCAAGCAAAGAATCGGTCCCTTTAATGAATTTGTTAGTTTTTGAACAGCAAGATATTCGAGTACCCGCTCTTTTACTTTTTCAAGCCCGTGGTGCTCGTCATCTAAAATTTCGCTTGCAAGCTTTAAATCTAGACGATCTTCTGTATATGTGCCCCACGGCAGATTGATCAGCCAATCAATATAATTGCGAATGACAGAACTCTCAGCAGAGCTTGAAGGGATTTTTTCATAACGGTTCAGTTCTTTTAAAGCCGTTTCACGAACGGAATCTGGCATGCCGGACTCTTCAATTTTAGCCATAAGCGTACTGACTTCGCCTGTTTTCCCCTCTTTGTCTCCAAGCTCTTTTTGAATAGCTTTCATTTGTTCGCGCAAATAATATTCTTTTTGCGTTCGCTCCATTGAACGTTTGACACGCTGGCCAATTTTCTTTTCAATCTCTAGCACTTCTTTTTCATTGTGAATGAGACTGATGACCCGGTTCAACCGTTTTTTGACATCGACAGTTTCCAGCACTTCTTGCTTGTCTTTTAATTTCAAAGGCAGGTGGGAAGCGACGATATCCGCCATTCTTCCAGGTTCTTCAATATCCGTCACCGTTGCATATGTTTCAGCTGAGATTTTTTTTGAAATTTTTATGTACTGATCAAAGTGATCTAACAAAGTGCGCATGAGTGCTTCTGCTTCTGCGTCCTTTAATTCTTCTTCTGTCAACTCTTTAATATCGACTGACGTATAGTCTTCTAGCTCCATGTAGGATTCGATCTGCGCTCGATTTAAGCCTTCGACGAGCACACGGATCGTTCCATTTGGCAGCTTCAGCATTTGTTTAATTTTTGTGTAGGTGCCGACTTTGAAAATTTCCTCTTCACCTGGTTCATCTATTGAAATTTCCCGCTGTGTTGCTAGAAAAATCATATGATCGTTCATCATGGCCTGTTCTAATGCTTGAACAGACTTTTCGCGCCCAACGTCCAAATGCAAGACCATTGTTGGATAAACAAGCAAGCCTCGCAGCGGAAGAAGCGGAACATTCTTTTTGATTTCATCTGCCATGTTGATAGACACCTCCGTCACTAGTATGAATCATTATAATATACCTGTTTCAGTCTTGTACAATGTAAAAGACTTGAGAAATGATGATCTTACCGTAGTATACCCTTTCTTTTTATCTTGAAAAAGAAAAAAAGATCTATTTCACTAAAAAATCCCCATATGAGATGGGGATTAAACAGATTTCCTTTTCATTTCTTCTTCTAGTCCATCTTTCTTCTCATCTGGCGGATTCACCAAACACTGATCCAGCACTTCTTGGAAGTGCTTCACAGGCACAATCGTCACCCCTTCAATCTCTTTTAAGATCGACTGCTGATTGTCATAAGGGATGATCACTGTTTTGACACCTGCTTGTTTGGCTGCCTTGATTTTTGGTATGACACCGCCGATCGGCTTCACCTGACCTTGTAATCCAATCTCACCGGTCATCGCCGTTAAATGATCAATCGGGATTTGATGAATGGCTGAGAAAATGGCTGTGGCCATCGCAATTCCAGCAGACGGCCCATCAATCGGGGCACCAGCCGGAAAATTAATGTGGATATCATATTCATTTGTTCGTATGCCTAAGTTTCGAAGCACGGTTAATACATTTTCAACTGAGCCCTTCGCCATACTTTTCCGTCTGATCGATTTAGACTGATTGCCGATGCTTTCTTCTTCCGCAATACCTGTAATATTGATACTGCCTTTTTCAAGCGCTTTACAAATGTTCACTTCAATTTCAAGCAGAGCCCCGCTGTTCGGTCCATACACGGCAAGACCATTTACTACTCCTACCTTTGGCTTTTCCGGTACTTTTTGTTCATATCTTGGTGTCAGCTGGCTTGAATGAATGACCCATTCTACATCGGCGATCGTAATATCCTTTCGGTTTTCAGTGACAGCCATACCTGCGGCGATCTGTACCATGTTGACCGCTTCACGTCCATTTTTCACATAAGATGTTAACAGGTTCAGTCCTTCGTCACTTAATTCCTTCTGTATTTTCTCGACTGCTTTAGCTGCAACAATTTTCAGCTCATGCTGATCCAAATCCTTGAAGAAAATCTCCAAACATCTTGATCGAATAGCCGGCGGAATTTCGTCTGGTGTTCTTGTCGTGGCGCCAATCAGTCGAAAATCAGCGGGTAACCCATTTTGAAAAATATCATGGATGTGATTCGGGATCTGCGTATTTTCTTCACTGTAATAAGCACTATCTAAAAACACTTTTCGATCTTCTAGCACTTTGAGCATTTTGTTCATTTGAATCGGATGCAGTTCTCCAATTTCATCGATAAAGAGAACGCCCCCATGAGCATGTGTGACGGCTCCTTGTTTTGGCTGCGGAATGCCGGCCTGCCCCATGGCCCCTGCTCCTTGATAAATGGGATCATGTACGGAACCAATCAAGGGGTCTGCGATGCCTCGTTCATCAAATCTTGCCGTTGTGGCATCAAGCTCAACAAATACTGCATCTTTTTTAAATGGTGAATCAGCGTGACGCTTCGCCTCTTCCATCACTAGACGGGCAGCAGCTGTTTTTCCAACACCAGGCGGCCCGTAGACGATGACATGTTGCGGGTTCGGTCCACACAGGGCTGCTTTTAGTGCACGTATACCGTCTTCCTGCCCTACAATATCTTGAAACCCCTTTGGCCGGACTCTCTCTGATAAAGGTTCACTCAGTTTAATGGATCGCATCTTTCTGAGTGCTTCCATTTCTTTCTTTGATTCTTTATCGATCGTCACCTTTTGTGTGCGCTGATTTTTCAGTAAGTTCCAAAAGTACAACCCGATGACGATACCAAAGAACAGTTGTATGAATAATACGATTCCTGTCCAGCTCAATCGGTGCTCCCTCCTTCATCTATCGTTATGTATTGGTTTCTGTCTGCTAGTATTTCCTAGAGCTGGACGGAATAAACACAACTTCCACGATAAATAAAAAACTCCTGAATCAAAAGATTCAGGAGTCATTCAAATGGGCTTATGCTGATGTTTTTGTATCTTTATTCACGACTGTACCGTCTTTTAAGACAAGACGTGGCGGCTCACCATCAGCAACCGTTGCACCAGTAATGACACATTTCTCAATATCATCACGAGATGGAAGATCAAACATCACATCAAGCATGATGCCTTCAATGATGGAGCGAAGACCACGAGCTCCTGTTTTACGCTCAATTGCTTTTTTCGCAATTTCGCTAAGAGCATCTTCTTCAAACTCAAGCTCAACATCATCAAGCTCAAGCATTTTTGTATATTGCTTAACGAGCGCATTTTTAGGCTTCGTCAAGATTTCTACAAGTGCTTTTTCATCTAACGGCTCTAGGCTTGCAATAACCGGAAGACGACCGATGAATTCTGGGATTAAACCGAAGCGAAGTAAGTCTTCTGGCAGAACTTTTGATAGAAGGACTTCTTTCTCAAGATCTTCAATTTTATTTTCCGCACCGAATCCAATGACTTTTTGACCTAGGCGGCGTTTGATGATTTGCTCAATGCCGTCAAAGGCTCCACCACAAATGAAGAGGATATTTGTTGTATCAATTTGAATGAATTCTTGATGAGGATGCTTACGTCCACCTTGAGGCGGTACACTAGCGACTGTTCCTTCAAGAATTTTCAAAAGGGCTTGCTGTACACCTTCCCCAGATACATCACGAGTGATAGAAGGGTTTTCTGATTTTCTTGCTACTTTATCGATCTCATCAATGTAGATAATGCCTTTTTCAGCTTTTTCTACATCATAATCTGCTGCTTGGATCAGCTTTAGTAAAATATTCTCTACGTCTTCCCCAACGTAACCTGCTTCTGTTAAAGACGTCGCATCTGCAATCGCAAATGGAACATTTAAAATACGTGCAAGCGTTTGAGCAAGTAATGTTTTACCGCTTCCTGTAGGTCCAATCATAGAAATGTTACTTTTCGAAAGCTCAACATCATCAATCTTACTGTTGGAATTAATCCGCTTGTAATGGTTATAAACCGCTACAGCTAAGGATTTCTTCGCATTCTCTTGTCCGATGACATATTCATCAAGAATTTCCCGGATTTCATGAGGTTTCGGAACATCCTTGAATTCAACTTCTTCCTCAGTACCGAGCTCTTCTTCAACTATTTCCGTGCAAAGCTCGATACATTCATCACATATATATACGCCAGGTCCTGCGACCAGTTTACGCACTTGATCTTGCGTTTTTCCGCAAAACGAGCATTTTAATTGACCTTTTTCCTCGTTGAATTTAAACATTCTTTCACCCCTTATTCTTCTTCACTTGCCTGTAGCTAACAGTCAGCTACCCTTCTGGGTCCAGTATGTATGCATTTTACCATACTTTCCTAAAAGACGGTAATGATGTGTTTGTAACACTGCACATTGAGATATGTATGACAGAAAGATGCGACTTACACTATCGTTTCCAAAAGAAGCGATGATAAGTCAAAAATTGTACAAAACAAGGCACGAGTCACTCGCGCCCTGTTTTATTATTATGCACCATATTAACGGTTTTCTACAAGAAAATCAATTGCTTTACGAACTTTTAAATCTTCTTTCATTGCTTCAGTAGAACCGATCGCTTGTTTGATATTTTCAATAGGCATGTTGTATGCTTCAGCCATTTTTGAAAGTTCTTCTTCCACTTCTTCATCAGACACTTGTAAGTCTTCTGCAGCAGCAATTGCTTCAAGAGTAAGATTAGATTTTACGCGTTTAGCAGCATCTTCTTTCATTTGCTCTTTTAGCGCATCTTCATCTTGTCCAGAGAACTGGAAGTAAAGCTCAAGGTTCATCCCTTGCATTTGAAGACGTTGTTCGAATTCTTTCATCATGCGGTCTAGCTCAGTGTCAACCATCGCTTGAGGAACGTCAACTTCCGCATTTTCAGAAGCTTTTGCTACTAGCTCTTCACGAAGTTTGCCTTCTGCTTCGTTTTCTTTTGCTTCTTCAAGACGTTTCTTCGTTTTTTCAGTTAATTCAGCAATCGTTTCTACTTCTTCATCAACATCTTTAGCGAACTCATCGTCAAGTGCTGGAAGTTCTTTTGCTTTGATTTCATGAATTTTCACTTTGAATACAGCTGGTTTACCTGCAAGGTCTTCAGCATGATATTCTTCTGGGAATGTCACTTCAACGTCTTTTTCTGCACCTGCTTCAAGACCAACCAATTGCTCTTCGAAACCAGGGATGAATGAACCAGAACCTACTTCAAGAGAGTAGTTCTCAGCTTTTCCACCTTCGAATGCTTCTCCATCAACGAATCCTTCGAAATCAAGAACAACTGTATCGCCGTTTTCAATTGCGCCTTCTTCTTTGACAACAAGCTCAGCTTGACGGTTTTGCATAGCTTTTAATTCTTCTTGGACATCTTCATCAGATACAGATGTGTCGTCTTTTTCTACGTTAAGACCTTTGTAGTCACCAAGTTTTACTTCTGGCTTCACTGTTACTTTTGCAGTGAAGATTAAGCTTTCGCCTTTTTCGATTTTCTCAACATCGATTTCAGGGCGGTCAACCGGCTCGATACCAGCTTCGTCGATTGCTTTTGGATATTCAACTGGAAGAAGAATATCTAGTGCATCTTGATAAAGAGATTCTACTCCAAAACGCTGCTCGAAAAGACCACGTGGTACTTTCCCTTTACGGAATCCAGGGATTGATACTTGCTTAACTACTTTCTTAAATGCATCATCAAGTGCTTTGTTAAATGTTTCAGCGTCAACTTCTACTGTTAAGACACCTTCGTTACCTTCTTGTTTTTCCCATTTTACTGACATGTGTGTTTCCCTCCAAAAATCTATTCAGATTGTGCGTTGTTACATTCTAAAGCATCATAAAGACTTCGTCCAATCAAAAACCACGCACTCCGCTAAAGAAGCGGTCTTATGTATACAACATTTGACTTGATTATACATAACGTCTTTCAACCGTTGGAATCTTACAACCGCACGATATATGCACAAATACAACCATTATATTATAACATAACAAGTCCGTCTTTCAACTAAATCGACAAATTACAAATAAGAAATTTCTTCAATATCTTTCAGCATTGTACAAGCTTCTCTCAGCTCTCGTTCGTTAAAATCATACAATAAATGCAATTCTTCGAGATCAATCTCGATCCCATGCATTTCATAGCCGACTTTATGAAGTGCCGCAGCCCAAAGATTCGGATCCGTATATTTAGGAAGAAATGGATATAGCACAAATAAGTGCCGGCGCCATAACTCTTCAACCCCTTGGTAAAGGGTTGGGTTCTCATTACCGAGTGTGTCATCGAGCTTTCGAAGGACTTGCTGAAGCAGTGGCATTTGCTCTGGCTTGACAGCCTCAGAAGGAACAAGCGTTAAAGAATCACCGAACTTCGTCACATGAACCGGCTTTGCCACATCATGATCTGACAGAAGTTGCAGGATCAATGATTTGACCAAAGGGTTTCCATCAGGCTTTTGTAGGATCGTATTTAATAGACCCATATGCGGCGTGATGTTTCGGTCTTTCAGCGAATGGATGAACTGCACCTGCTCTTCTGGCCGCTCGAGCATTTCATCTATATTGATTTCTCCGCTGCCTTCCTCGTCTTCGTCTAAAATCTCTTCTGGTGATTCAATCATCTTTCTGCTAAATTCAAGCAGTTTATAAAAATGCTCCGCGCTTTCTGCTGGAAGGTGATTTTCTTCAAGGACAGCCTCAATTGTTTGTTTGACTTCCTCGTACTCTTTCAGCTGAATTAAGATGGTCATATACACTTGAAGCACAGTGAAATAGTGTCCATATCCTTCATGTAGCATCTTTTCACATACTCGCTTTGCATCCTGCAGCTCACCAAGCTCTAGAAAACAAATCGCCATACCGAGATGAATATCGGATTCTTCATCGTCATCATACGATTTCGCTTCTGAAAATAAGTGAAGCGCCTCTTGATACTGTTTATCTTTTAATGCTGCCATTCCTTTTTCAATCAGTCTTTCTTTCAGACCAGGAAACAAAATGACATTATCTTTCTTCTTGTCATGTTTCATGCTTACGTTCCTTTCGGGCGCATATTTTTTATCAGTTTACCAACGAAGGTTAGTAAACACAAGTAACGAGAGGTTTTCATGCAAAAAAGAAGCCGTCACACCACGGGGACGGCTTCTCGTTGTTTATGCACGCAGCCAGCTGCTACGTTTCTCTTCAAATGCCTGAATCTCATCTTCTAGTAACAATGTTAATGAAATCTCATCATAGCCATTCAGGAGCATTTCTCTCCAGTGTGGATCTACATCGAAAGGAGTAACATTCCCTTCATGGTCTTGAATCTGTTGTTTTTCCAGATCAACTGTCATTTCATATCCTTTGTTTTCATATGATGCAGCAAACGTTTTCCACACATCATAATCAAGGCGGATCGGAAGCATCCCATTTTTAAAACAGTTTTGATGAAAAATATCGGCGAAAGATGGGGCAATGACAATTTTGAAGCCATAATCATCAAGTGCCCAAGGCGCATGTTCCCTTGATGACCCGCAGCCAAAGTTTTCGCCTGCGATCAAAATAGAGGCTCCTTCATAAATCGGCTGATTGAGTTCAAAATCTGGATTCGGACTGCCATCTGCTAAATATCGCCAGTCGAAGAAGGCAAATCGGCCATATCCTGTTCGTTCGATTCTTTTCAAAAACTGTTTCGGAATGATTTGATCTGTATCTACATTTATACGGTTAAGCACAGCGGCTTTTCCTTTATGAGTGACTAAAGGCTCCATCTATGACACAACTCCTTACACGACTGTTTTCTCTTGATTAAACTTCCTGACATCGACAAATCGGCCATGTATGGCAGCCATTGCAGCCATTGCCGGGCTGACTAGATGCGTTCTTGCACCCTTCCCTTGACGTCCCTCAAAGTTACGGTTTGATGTAGATGCACAACGTTCACCTTCTGGCACCACATCGTTATTCATGCTGAGGCACATACTACAGCCAGATTCTCTCCATTCAAATCCTGCTTCTAGGAAAATTTCATGAAGACCTTCTTCTTCTGCTTGCAGTTTGACACTTTGTGAGCCAGGAACCACAATCGCTCTGACATGATCGGCTACTTTTTGGCCTTCAATCATAGAAGCGGCTTGGCGTAAATCAGTCATTCTTGAGTTCGTACATGAGCCAATAAACACATGCTCAATCGTAATATCTTCAATACGCTGATGCGGGTGAACCCCCATGTATTCATAAGCACGCTTTGCTTCTTTTTGATCATCTTCTTGTGCAAAATCTTCAGGTCCTGGAATTTCTGCATCCACAGGGAGCACCATTCCTGGGTTAATTCCCCACGTGACCATTGGTGAAATATGATTTCCATCTAAAACAATGGTTTTATCATAGGTCGCACCCGGATCTGTTCTTAGTTCTTTCCATTCTTTGATCGCTGCTTCAAAATCTTCACCCTGCGGTGCGTATTTGCGTCCGCGGCAATATTCAAAGGTCACTTCATCAGGTGCGATCAATCCTGCTCTTGCGCCTGCTTCAATTGACATATTACAAACGGTCATCCGCTCATCCATTGACATGTTTCTGAATACTTCCCCAGTGTATTCAATGACATAACCTGAACCGAACTTCACGCCGTGTGCGCCAATGACTGCCAAAATGACATCTTTGGCTGTTACCCCTTTTTGAAGCGTTCCGTCTACTCTAATTTCTAGTGTCTTCGGACGCTGCTGCCAAAGTGTTTGTGTGGAAAGTACATGCTCAACCTCACTTGTGCCAATCCCAAAGGCAAGTGCACCAAATGCGCCATGAGTAGATGTATGACTATCTCCACACACGATTGTTTTCCCCGGAAGTGTTAAACCAAGCTCTGGTCCAACGACATGAACGATTCCTTGGTCTACACTGTGAAGGTCAGCTAGACGGACCCCGAATTCAGCACAGTTGCGCTCTAGAGCACTGACTTGCTTCTTCGCAATCTCATCTTTGATCACAAATCGATTCACAGTCGGAATGTTGTGATCCATCGTCGCAAATGTGTTTTGTGGTCTTCGCACCTTGCGCCCTTTTTGTCTTAATCCTTCAAATGCTTGAGGTGACGTCACCTCATGCACCAAGTGCAGATCAATATATAAAAGGTCTGGTTTTCCCTCGCCATTTTTGACAACATGCTGATCCCATATTTTTTCGATGATTGTTCGAGGCATAACCCTTTTTCCTCCCTCTACCTAATTCAACAAGATTTCTATTTATACAATTGATTTCGTACGTTGTTTGAGTGCATCTACAACGGCTTTCGTGATATCATCAGTCGTTTCATACGTTCCCTCTTTTGATGCTAGGTCCTTTGTTCGTTTGCCAGAGGCAAGAACGGCTTCCACAGCTGCTTCAATTGCAGCCGCTTCTTCTTCTAAAGCAAAGGATGTTCTAAGCAAGCTGGCTGCTGACAATATAGTAGCCAGAGGGTTTGCGACATTTTGCCCCGCAATATCGGGTGCTGAACCATGAATCGGCTCATATAAATGAAGGCCGGTGCTTGATAAACTAGCAGATGGCAACATGCCGAGTGAGCCAGTAATCATAGATGCTTCGTCACTTAAAATGTCACCAAACATATTCTCTGTCACGATGACATCAAATTGAGCGGGCTTATAAATCAGCTGCATCGCGGCATTATCGACGAGCATGTGCTCATATGCGACATCTGGATATTGTGATGCAACTTCTTCTACCGCATCCCGCCATAGTTTACTCGAAGCGAGAACATTTGCTTTATCCACAGACGTTACTTTTTTCCGTCTCGTTAACGCCATGTCGAACGCTTCTTTTAATACACGAACAATCTCTTCCTTTGTATAAAGAAGTGTATCAACCGCAGCTTCTTTTCCTTCATCATCCATGTAGCGCTCACTTGGTTCGCCAAAGTAGAGGCCTCCAGTTAATTCACGAACGATGACGAAATCTACTCCGCTAATGTGATCTTGTTTTAACGGTGAAGCCTCACTCAAGCTATCAAATACTTTGACAGGGCGGATGTTCGCAAATAAGTCCAACTGCTTGCGAATGGAGAGCAAGCCTTTTTCTGGGCGAAGTTCTGGCGGGTTTTGATCCCACTTTGGTCCGCCAACGGCTCCTAATAAAATCGCATCTGCGCTTTTGCACACTTCTACTGTTTCTTTAGGGAGCGGATTGTTTTTTTCATCTATCGCTATACCGCCAATGAGAGCTGTTTCGAATTCAAATTCGTGTTGAAATTGAGCCGCTGTCTCTTTCAGGACAGCGACGGCTGATGTGACGACTTCCGGTCCGATTCCATCGCCGGGCAAAAGTGCAATTTTCTTTTTCATGAGTCCCTTCCTCCTTTCTTATGAGATGGCGTGATGTTTCTCAATTTCTATTAGGTTTGATTTAAAGATTAAATGTCTATTCACTGCATTGACGTAAGCTTTAGCCGATGCTTCCAGCACATCTTGTGCTACACCGCGTCCTGCTGTTTCTTTTCCTTCTATTGAAACAGTGACATATACTTCCGCTAGTGCGTCTCTGCCTTTTCCATTGGATTGAATACGATAATCTAGCAAATGAATTCTTTCCTCCATACAGCGCTCAAGCGTGTTGTACACAGCTTCTACACTGCCTGCACCTGTAGCTGCTTCTTGAATGACTTCCTGCGTTTCTTGATTTTTAAGAGAGACTGTTGCTGTCGGCATTTGCTCTGTCCCATAGTGAACTTGAAGACTTTCAAATTCATAGCCGATTTTCCGGTCTGCTACTTTTTCTTCTAATATAATAGAGATCAAATCATCATCTGTGATTTCTTTCTTCTTCTCTGTTAAGTTCTTAAATGTCTCGAAGAACTTATTGATTTCTTCTTCAGTCAATTTAAAGCCGAGTGTTTTTAAGCGGTCTTTAAACGCGTGTCTTCCGGAGTGTTTACCAAGGACAAGCACATCTGTTGTGACGCCTACAAGCTCTGGAGAGATAATTTCATAGGTTGTTTTTTCTTTGAGGAATCCATCTTGGTGAATACCTGATTCATGGGCAAATGCATTGTTTCCAACGACTGCTTTATTACGCGGTACAATCATACCTGAGTATTTGCTCACTACATCACTTGTGCGCTTAATTTCATTCAACTGAATGGTTGATTCGACTTGGTAAAAGTCTTTGCGAATATGAAGGGCAACTGCAATTTCTTCTAAAGCAGCATTTCCTGCGCGCTCTCCAATACCGTTGACAGCTGTTTCAATTTGATCTGCTCCATTTTCAATGGCAGCAAGTGAGTTCGCTACAGCCATTCCTAAATCATCATGACAGTGTGCTGACAAGATGACTTGATCGATATTTGGAACGTGTTCCTTCATATATTTAAAGATATTTCCGTACTCTTTTGGTGCTAGGTATCCAACAGTATCAGGCAAGTTAATGACACTTGCGCCTGCGTCGATCACTTTTTCTACAATTTCTGCTAGGAAAGAAAGATCTGTCCGGCATGCATCTTCTGCTGACCACTGAACAACTGGGAAGCGCTCTTTCGCGTATTTCACCATTGAAACAGCTTGTTCAACCACTTCTTCACGTGTTTTCTTTAGCTTATGCTTGAGGTGAATGTCAGAAGTCGCAATAAAGACGTGTATTCTTGGTTGAGCTCCATCTTTTAATGCGTCCCATGCAGCATCAATGTCACCTTTCACACATCGTGCAAGTCCTGCAACTGAACAGTTCTTAATCGTTCTTGCAATTTCTTGTACGCCTAAGAAATCCCCTCGGGATGAAGCGGGAAAACCCGCTTCAATAATATTAACCCCAAGGCGCTCAAGCTGCTTAGCAATGATTAGCTTTTCTTGTGCATTTAAGTTCACTCCTGGTGATTGCTCTCCATCTCGAAGTGTTGTGTCAAAAAAATTAATTTTTCGCACCGACGCTCACCGCTTCCTTTTTCTTTCCTTGTTTAACGAAAGGCATCATTTCACGAAGCTTTCTTCCGACGATTTCAATTTGGTGCTCATTTTCATTTGCATTGATCGCATTGAAACGTGGACGATTCACTTGGTTTTCAACAATCCATTCTTTTGCGAATGTTCCGTTTTGGATGTCAGTCAAGACTGCTTTCATTGATTCTTTTACTTTTGCATCCACAACGCGTGGTCCTGATACGAAGTCACCCCACTGCGCTGTATCAGAGATTGAATATCTCATACCTTCTAATCCTTCTTCATACATAAGGTCAACGATCAATTTCAGTTCATGCAGACACTCGAAGTATGCAAGCTCTGGCTGATAACCAGCTTCTGTTAATGTTTCAAAACCTGCTTTTACTAATGAAGTAAGACCTCCACAAAGAACTGCCTGCTCACCGAATAGATCCGTTTCTGTTTCTTCTTTAAATGTTGTTTCAAGAACGCCTGCTCTTGCTCCGCCGATTGCTTTTGCATAAGCAAGTGCTTTGTCTTTCGCTTGACCTGATACATCTTGATAAATAGCAAATAGTGCAGGTACACCAGCGCCTTGCTCATATGTTCTTCTGACAAGATGTCCTGGACCTTTTGGAGCCACAAGATACACATCTACGTCACTTGGAGGAACAATTTGATGGAAGTGAACGTTGAATCCGTGTGCGAATACAAGAGAGTTGCCAGCTTCTAATTGATCTTTGATTTCTTCATCATATACTTTCTTTTGCTGTTCGTCAGGAAGTAATACCATGACGACATCTGCTTGTGCTGCTGCTTCTTTTACTGTGAATACTTGATGACCGTCTTCTTGTGCTTTTGTATAAGATCCGCCTTTTCTCACACCGACAATCACATCTACGCCGCTCTCTTTTAAGTTCAATGCATGTGCATGACCTTGTGATCCGTAACCAATGATAGCTACCTTTTGACCGTTTAATACGTTTTCTTGAATATCACCGTTATAATATACTTTTACCATTTGACTCTCTCCTTTTGTTTAGACAATTGAAATTGTTTTATTTGTTTGCGGCTTTTGCTGATTATCTCTCGCAAAGGCCGTGGTGCCAGTTCTGGCGACTTCTTTAATGCCGTATGGCTTAAGTAATTCAATGAGTGCTTCAATTTTTGAAGACTCACCTGTCACCTGAATGACGACACTCTCTCTGCTCACATCTACAATAGAAGCTCTAAAAGGTTCAATGACCCCAGTGATCTCCATTCTAGATGCTGGTGCAGATACGACTTTTATCAAAGCCAGCTCTCGCTGAACGATTGATTGGTTTGTAATATCCGTTACTTTGAGGACATCGATTTGTTTGTTCAGCTGTTTTGTCAGCTGTTCGATGTCTTTCTCCTGGTCTACATGGACGACGAACGTGATGCGTGATACATCTTGAATCTCAGAATGGCCGACCGTAATGCTTTCAATGTTGTAGTGTCTTTTCGTAAAAAGGCCTGTGATTCTGTTCAGTACGCCTGATCGATTTAATACAGTCAACACAATAATTCTTTTCAAGGTTTCACCCCCACCATCTCATGAAGTCCTTTCCCCGGTGCTACCATCGGGAATACTTTCTCATCTCTCGCTACATTGACATCGATGAAAACAGGCTCTCTAGACGTTAATGCTTCTTCTAGCTTTTCTTGCGCCTCTTCGTCTGATGAGATTCTGATCCCTTTAATGCCATAAGCTTCAGATAATTTCACGAAGTCTGGCTGCTCTGAAAATTTAGAATGTGAGTAGCGTTCTTCGTAAAAAATTTCTTGCCATTGTCTTACCATTCCAAGACTGTGATTATTGAGAACAATCACTTTCACTGGAAGGTTCAGCTCACGGATAACGGCAAGTTCTTGCAGGGTCATTTGGAAACCTCCGTCTCCTAAAATCGCCACAACCGTTGCCTCTTGATCAGCTAGCTGCGCGCCAATCGCTGCCGGTAAACCAAATCCCATTGTGCCAAGCCCACCAGATGTCACCCATTTATCGGCATTTTCAAATGGATAGAACTGTGCAGCCCACATTTGGTGCTGTCCGACATCAGTTGCCACAATGGCTTCACCTTTTGTAAATTGATGAATGTATTCGATCAGCTTTTGAGGCTTAAAGCCTTCAGCTTCGTTTTCGACATACCAGAGCGGATATTCTTCCTTCCACTGATTTAGCTGGCTCTTCCACTCGTCTGATTCACCTTGTTTCCCGTCCTGCTTGATCAGTTCTTGAAGCACTAGCTTACTATCACCAACAACCGGGATATGAGTGTGAATGTTTTTACCAATTTCCGCTGGGTCGATGTCAATATGAGCCACCTTCGCATGCTTTGCAAAATGATTGAGGTTGCCGGTTACCCTGTCATCAAATCTCGCTCCGATTGAAATGAGTAAGTCACATTGATGTAGTGCCATGTTCGCTGCGTATGTGCCGTGCATACCCGCCATTCCTAGGAAAAGAGGATGCTTTGCCGGGAATCCACCAAGCCCAAGCAATGTATGAGCGACAGGGATTTGCTGCTGCTCTACATATTGCCTTAATTCTTCCGACGCTTTGCCATGTAGAACGCCAGCTCCTGCTAGAATAACCGGTTTCTTTGCTCTGCTTACAGCTTCTACTAACTTGCGAATTTGCAAATAATTCGGCTCAATTTTCGGCTGATAACCAGGCAAATCGATTGGCTGATCGTATTCAAATGTCCCTTCAATACCAGCGACATCTTTTGGAATATCAATCAAGACTGGACCAGGTCTGCCGGTTGTTGCGATGTGAAATGCCTCTTTAATGACACCCGGTAACTCTTCTGGACGTCTCACTTGATAGCTGTGTTTTGTGATTGGCATTGTGATACCAAGTACATCTGCTTCTTGGAATGCATCTGATCCAATGACTGAGGTTGCCACCTGTCCAGTGAAGATAACCATAGGTAGTGAATCAATCATCGCATCTGCAATTCCTGTGACTAGGTTTGTTGCCCCCGGTCCTGATGTGGCAATAACAACGCCTGGTTTACCAGATACTCTTGCGTATCCCTCCGCTGCGTGAATCGCTCCTTGCTCATGTCTTGGCAGAACATGAAATAAACCAGAATCGTAAATTTTATCGTAGATTGGTAAAACGGCTCCGCCAGGATAACCAAAAATGACTTCTACTTTTTCTCTTTTGAGTGCTTCAATTAACATGAGTGCACCGTTCATCGTTTGTGGTGCATTTGATTTTTCCGTCTCCATTTGTACATTTGTCCCCATTTGATTTCCTCCTCTTTGTCTTGCTTCAGTCAAGTCCTTTCACCCTTTTCCATTCAAGATAGAGATATGAGACCATATAAAAAAGCCTTCTCACCCCACAATGACACTACTTTTCACTAGGTCAAAGGGGCGAAAAAGCTTTGTTTTTCGCGGTACCACCCTTGTTCACGGCAAATCATGCTGCCGTCTCATGGACATCTTTCATCCATTTTGGTAACGAGTGATGCAATGTCACTCGGTCTGCCCTACTATCATTTCAAGCAGACACTCAGAGGTGAGTTCACTTTAGAAAGTAACACCGGTTTCCAGCTAGCACCGGCTCTCTGTAGATACTGACTCTAAAGCTACTAGTCCTCTTCAACGTTTATCGATATCTATTTAGCTTGCGTGAATGTTCTCATCGGTAAAGACTACTTTTTCTCCTTCTTCAACGACTCGCTTGCGGAATTGTTCAAGAAGTTTGTTTGTGTGGAACCCTGGCTTTCCTTCGCCAATGATACGGCCGTCAACTTTTACAACAGCGATGACTTCGGCAGCGGTTCCTGTCAGGAAGACTTCTTCAGCTGTATACACATCATGTCTTGTGAAAGGTTCTTCTTTCACTTCGTAGCCTAAGTCTTCTGCAATCTCCATGATGGCATTTCTTGTGATGCCTTCAAGAGCGCCGATATAACCTGGCGGTGTATAGAGCTTACCTTTTTTATAAATAAACACATTGTCTGCAGAACCTTCTGCCACGTACCCTTGATCGTTCAGCATCAGCGCTTCACTCACACCGGCCATATGGGCTTCGATTCGGACAAGAATGTTATTCAAATAGTTTAATGATTTCACTTTTGGACTTAGTACGTCAGGACGATTTCGCCTTGTCGGTACTGTCACAATATCAATACCTGTTTCATATAGGTGCTTTGGAAAGATGGCCAGCGGCTCTACAATGATCACTGTGTTGGCTCTCCCGCAGTTGTTTGGATCTAAGCCAAGATCACCGGCTCCTCTTGAGACAACAAGGCGGATATAGGCATCTTTTAGGCCGTTCCTTTCAACTGTATGAATCATTTTTTCAGTGAGCTCCTCAAGTGAATATGGAATGTTCAGCATAATGGATCTAGCGGAATCATACAGGCGATCTAAGTGTTCTTTCATTCGAAAGATATTTCCGTTATATACACGTATTCCTTCGAACACACCGTCACCATATAAGAAGCCATGATCATAAACTGAAATTTTCGCATCCTCTTTTTTCACGAGTTCATCGTTTAAAAAGATCCACTGTTCCTTTTGGTCTTCCATCTTCAGTGAGCACCCTCTCTTTCAAACAAAAAGTAGTTGAATTTTCAGACACTTTATATTGAAGTGTCTCACGCTTACTCTGCGTGTCTGTTTGCTTTTGTTGAACCCATCTTACGCCGCTTTCCATACAGTGTCAACAGCATTTTTAAAATTATTAGACAATTTAGACTAATCAAAATAAAATGTATACGCTTACACCTTTGCTAGACAAGGAATGAAAAAACTTAAAATTTTTTGTATTTTTTCTTCAATTTATTTACTCTACATGAACGGTTTTCTTTTGAACAAGCTTTTGTAATATTTTTTCACACGGTTTTTGAAGAATATTGTGAGATTTCATTGCGTTTGTTTTTTCCTTCAGCATGCCTTTCTAAAGCGTTTTCCTATGAATTTGTGATAGAATGAGAGCATCTTATAGAAGGAGGGCAATACATGGCTAACATCAGAGGTTATATCGGAACGTATACAAAAGGAGACAGTAAAGGAATCTATTCTTTTACTTTAAATACGGACAAGCAGCAGATTGAACAAGTAGAAGTGGCTGCAGAACTTGAAAATCCTACATATTTAACTGTCTCAGATTCTCAAAAGTTTGTGTATGCTGTTGTGAAAGAAGGAGCACAGGGCGGTCTTGCTGCGTATCAAATTGATACCGACACCGGCGCACTTCGTTTCATCAACCAAGAGCTTGCCGATGGGGCTTCTCCTTGTCACGTCAGCGTGGACAGCCAAACGAAAACGGCGTTTACAGCAAACTATCATAAAGGAACAGCAGAGATGTATGAAATTGATGCTGAAAACGGCTCAGTGATCCGCACACTGTCACAGGCGCAGCATGAAGGCACTGGACCAAACGAAGACCGTCAAGAAAAACCGCACACTCACTTTATGGGTTTGACACCTGATGAACAATTTGCAGTGGCTGTTGACCTTGGCACAGACGGTATTTATACGTATAAGAAAGAAAACGGCAAACTTGAGCTTGCCCATACATTTGAAACAAAACCAGGCAGCGGCCCTCGTCATATCACATTCCACCCAACGAAACCTGTGGCCTATGTCATGACAGAGCTCAGCTCAGAGGTCATTGTACTTCGTTATTTTGAAGATGGTCATTTCGAAGAGATCCAAACGATCGCAACCATTCCTAATGACTTCACAGAGAATAATCAAGGCAGCGCCATTCATGTGTCTTCTGACGGTCAATTTGTGTATGCAGGAAATCGTGGACATGACAGCATTGCCATTTTCAAAGCAGATCATGACGGCAAACTAAGCCTCGTTGAAATTGCTTCATCTGAAGGAAATTGGCCTAGAGACTTTGTCCTTGATCCAACAGAAGAATTTCTCGTTGGTTCAAACCAAGAATCTAGCAACCTTGTGTTATACAAACGTGACAAAGAAACCGGTCGACTCACTGTCTTACAATCAGACATCACCGTTCCGCATCCGGTTTGCGTGAAATTTTTAGGGTAATGAAAAAAGCCTCCGTTTAGGAGGCATTAGATTGTTGACAAAGGGCTAAAATGAACTTTATTTTAGCCCTTTGTCTTTTTTTCAGCGTAGTTGAAAACCCTTGAAGTCTAGGAAGAACGAGCACCGAAGCGCAGGACTGACAAAGAATGCGAGGGTTTGTCTACACTTTTAAGAGGCTTTTCTTTAAGCAGACGGCATACCGCCATCTTCAAGCTTTTGATCAATGAAAGACGTATCGCTTTTTTCACCGAACCATTTTCCCAGCCTGTCTTTCGCTTTTCCTTTGACATCGTCATCAATGTACATTGCCACTTGAAGCAGAGCAAATGTGATGGCGCCTAGATCATCTGTGTAGCCGATCCCCACCAATGTATCAGGGATCAGATCAATCGGAAGGATAAAGTACCCTAGCGCCCCAATGATGAGGGTTTTCGCTTTAACCGGTACTTCGGGTTTTTGCAATGTATAATAAAGTAATAACACAGCATAGACAAGAGAAACTCCAGCTTTTTGTGCCGTCTTTTTTAACTTTTTCCAAAAGGCATGATCATTAAAATGCTTCTTTGAACGCTTTAATAGTTCTTTTTTCTCAGAACGATTCATCGTATCGCCTCCATATTCAGCATAGCCCTTCCACCTTATTTATACAAGAAATCCACTCATTCGACAAACAAAAAGCAGCAGAAAGCTGCTGCGTTCTACTGCTCTTTGTAAAATTTTTCGATCGCCTTATCGATGTATACCCATCCTTTATACGACACATGAATCGTATCCTTAAAGAAATATGGGTCATACTCATGAGAAGTCAAATCTGCGACTTCATACCCATTATCTCGAATTTGACGATTGATTTTTTGATAATAATCTGTACGTCCCTCTTTCGGAAAACCAGTGTAATCATACCATTTTCCGTTGACGGGAATCGTCACAAATAAAGGCTTCGCCCCTGCCTGTTTTAAAATATCCAGCATGATCTGGAAATCTTTATATTCAGGTGATTCTGCATAAGAATTGTCGCGACGAGAATCCTTCATCTTTTTCATGATCGGCTTCAGCTTGCGGTCAAACAGTCTCTGATCAATATAAAACGGGTTGTCCCCTGCTTTTTCAGATCCTAAGACGCTCGCTTCTTTTTCAAGCTCAGTCCATGTTTTCCCTTTCACTGAAGGAGACGGACGAAGCTTGCGCTCATGCCCAGACCCGATCGTATAGTACATGTCTTTCTTTTGAAGCATGCCATAATACATTTTTGCAATAGGAGAAATCGCACCAAAGGCGAATTTGTTCCCAGAAAGCTCTGCTTTAAAAAGCTCTGTAATGACCATGTCGTTCTTTACTGCCTTAAACTTCATGATTCTTTTAATGAGCTCTTTTTTAACAGCTGGATCAATTTCTTTATTATAAGCGAGATCAAGCGCCTGAAGCGCTGAATAGTTAGGAGCAAAGTGATTCTCGTCTGATCCCCATTTGACAAACCACTGCGGGGACACGATAAACACAAGCTTTTTCCCTTTTAATTCATCCATATGCGCTGCAAAGTTCATGGCATGAATTAATGATTGCGATCCACCTTTTCCAACAAGATAAGGTGTAAACCCTTGAGGATTTTCATGAAAGAAATTCGTAGGGTGATATGGATCAAAACGTGATAGTTCAGAAGATCCATAGATCGGCAAATAAGTTGGATCTTTTAGCATTTCATCTTGTAAATAAAGCCCTTGGAACATCCCTGGATCTAATTCTGTGGCTGACTTTTGTAATTTGTCTTTTGGGATCAGATGTGAGAGCCATGCATTTGGTACAAGAAGAACACCAATGAATAGAACAGCCGCTAAAATAAGCGGCCCAAAAAAACGCTTTTTCATTACTTCATCTCTGCCAGCTGCTCAGCAATGTGATTCGGTGTATCCCACACATCACGATCAAACTCTGTAATCGGAACAGTAATTCCAAGTTGACTTTCAATTGCCATAAGTAGTTCTACTGTACCAAATGAATCTAAAAGACCTTCGTCAAAAATTGCAATCTCTGGATTTTCTTTCACAACGTCGTCCTGACAAACCTCTGCAATAATACCGTATACTTGATTTTTAAATTCCATAATTTTCTACTCCCTTAATCATTAATGATGAAATGGTTTTCCTGAAAAAATATAAAATCCGAAACAAATCACATGGAATGTAATAATGATCGACACAACCATTGTGACCTTATTATCCGGCCACCACTTGTGCTTTTTATTCCACTTCTCAAATAAATTGTAACCGGACATCACAACTGCATGGTATAGTCCGTAAATAATATATTGAAGGGCGAGACCATGCCAAGCACCCATCAATAGAAAGAGTACAAAGTACCCAATATTTGATACAGCCATCCGGTTCTTGATCCACTTCTTCTTTGTCATAAAGAACACAAATCTCATAAACACATAATCTCTGAACCAGAAGGATAGCGACATGTGCCAGCGATTCCAGAAGTCTTTAATATTACGGCTGATAAACGGTTTATTAAAGTTTTCTGGTGATTTAATACCCATGATATAACTCACACCTACAGCAAATGCTGTATATCCAGCAAAGTCAAAGAACAAATACATACTGTACGCATACATATACGTTAACTGTTGAACAAAGTGACTGCTGCTAATGTGGTGAATATTCATGAGAATATATGTGTGAATGAGATAACCAATAATGAACTTATATAAGAACCCGATAAAAATTTTATGAATCCCTGCATATAAAAGATCACTGTACACTTCTTTTTCAGGCGGTGTATCCATATCCTTTTCAAACCGGCGGTAACGGTCAATTGGACCTGACGAAATCGTCGGGAAAAAGACGATGAAATAGACCAAACGGTGAATCGGGATTTTCTTTTTAATCAAGCCGTCTCTCGTCTCGATAATTAACTGAACACCTTTAAATGTTAAGTACGAGATCCCCAAAAAGCTCAGCCAGTTCATTGGTGGCGGTTGATGCGGCTGATGAGTTAAAAAGAACGGTAAAACCTTTGATAGTACAAGCGGCAAAATCGATGCCACCACTGCCATATAGAAGACAGACGCCTTGTTCGCCTTCAACCGGTACGCAAGATATAGGCGGATAATCAAGACTTGCCATACTGTGAACAAGAACAGCAACAAAGCGCCATGTGCATCCTTTGAGAAAATAAGCGCGAGTGCCACAACCGTTGCAAACATGTTGTAGCCCTGCATTCTTTTGCCGCGAAGACCAAGAATCATCGTCGGCAAAAGAAGAATACCAATTAGAATGAAGAAAAAGAATGAACTAAACGGAATCATAGAAGAACCTCTTTCGCGATTCTTTTACGGTCAACCTTCCCGTTTGGCGTCATGTACAGCTGCTCAAGATAGACAAACTTTCTTGGAATCATGTACGCAGGCAGTGAATCCGCCATTTCTTTCTTAATCGCACTTGTCAGCTGATATTCTTTTTCAAAGGAATGCTCGGTTGGGACAATTGCTGCAATTAAGTACTCCACATGCCCGTTTGGCTGAAACGGCACAATCACACAAGCATTGACATAGGTTGTCTCGCTTACATGATATTCAATTTCTTCAAGCTCCATTCGGTATCCATGTAGCTTAATTTGATAGTCCAGACGACCGTGGCACGTAATCAAACCATCCTGCGCCACACCTGCGTCACCTGTGCGGTAAGCAGGGCGTCCTTCGTATTCAAAGAACACTTTATCCGTTAAGGCTTGTTCACCTAAGTAGCCTCTCGTGACGCTTGGCCCCACGATGACAATTTCCCCTTTTTCCCCATCAGGGAGTGTCTTGCCTTCTTCATCTAAAATGACGATATCTGTATCCGGTTTGGCATAACCCACTGGTAAAGAATCGTGCTGATCAAGAATCTCCTGCGTGACTTCAATCGATGTAATCGCAACAGTTGCTTCAGTTGGACCATACGTATTAAAGACCTGCGCCTTAGGAAAACGCTCAAGAAGCGCACTTGCTACAGAGACAGGAAGTGCCTCACCGCAGAAAAGGAAAACGTTTAGCTTTGGTAAAAGCTCCCCTGTAAAGGAAGGATCCATTAAGCACATTTGCACAAAGGAAGGTGTGGATGTCCACACTTCAACGTCAGATTGACCAAGCGCTGCAAACATATCCTTCGGCTTATTCACAAGATCTTTCACTAAACAGTAAAGCGTGCCGCCTGATTGAAGCGTTGGATAGAGATCCATCACTGATAAGTCAAAAGAAAACGGCGCTTGATTTAAGAACGTGCGCCCCTCACCAATTGGGAAATCGCGGCACATCCACTCTGTAAAACTTTCTAAATTATTGGCTGTTACCTGAACGCCTTTCGGTTTTCCGGTACTGCCAGACGTGTAAATAATGTAGAAAACATCATCTTGTTGAACCCACTGCGTGGATGGGGGTGCTTCTTTTTCAAGTGCTAAAAGCGATGCCGCACTCTTCACTTCAATATGTTCTTCTACATCTAATACATTCTGCTCATTTGCACATATCAATAGACTGGCTTTTGAGCTTTCAATGATTGAGACGATGCGCTCGACAGGTATTGAGATATCGACCGGAATATAGGGTCTGCCTGATTTCACAGTACCTAAGAAAGAAATCAGCATCTCTGGCTCCATATGACCGTAGACAATGACAGGTTCACTGCCAGCTGCGACTGCATCGATCGCACCAGCCATTTGGTCTGATAGACGCCAAAGCTCATCATATGTGATCGAAGCATGTTGAGAAACAAATGCTGGCTGTGTCGGTTTCGTTTGTTGGTATTCATGAATCGTGTGTAATAGTTTCATAGTTTAATCTCCAATTAAAAATCGTTGTAAATGAATGATCCCGTATTTGCTGTATGGAATCCGTAAATAAAGAACAATAATAGCAAAATAAGTAAGTAAAAGCTTGTATATCCTATCCATTTTACAGACTTATTTTCTGATAGCTTTTTGAATAGCATATTGATAACCTCTTTTCTTTTGACACTTATAAAGACGCATGGATCATCAAAAGAGTTTCATATCAAAACATAAAAATTTTAAGAATTGATGAAAAAAAGATGTCCAAAGTATGAACGTGTCTTCAGGCAAAGCTGTCTTATTGTAACAAAGATTTAATGTAATTGAAATGAAATAGAAGCTTAAATTTGCCTTAAAATTGGTGAAAGCTGTCGAACAAACGCAAAAGCCACCTAGTTAGACTAGATGGCTTTGTTGTTATTTACTTTTTATATTTATTCACTTCGAACATGAGAATGTTGTTGAATACCACATAGTCCTTTTTACTTTCAAAAGGACCTTTGTTGTTGTCATGCTCGTCAATTTCATAAAACCCAGGACCTTCGCCGGCATCTCGCTTTTTGCCAGGATGGAAAGGTCAAATTACTTCAGCAGTGTGTTGACCAATCTAGTATTTAGAGCTTTAGCACTCACTACTTTTTTCCTATTCATTACATTTTTTTATATTGTTAAAATAAACATACTTATTTGAGAAGGGAGTGAACCTTTCTGGGTAAAATACTTGATGCAAAAGCACTAACCAGTGCCATGGATACAAGGGCAAAACACTATCAGGCACTCCGCGAACAAATGATAGATTTAAAAAAAGCACTTCAAGGTGTTGCCAATCTCGGTGACGACTTCACTGGAAAAGGTGCCGATAACATTAAAAGCTTCTACAAAGAACTCGCCGGAAATGTGGACATGTTCATCAGCTTCATTGATAAACAAAAAGCCTTTCATGAAGGTGTTTCTGGGACACTTGATGATACAAACTTTGGCGGCGATACCTTCGTAGAAGAACACTTTTTAGAGAATGCTGTCCATATGGGTATAAAAAATGCTAAAAGCATTGTAAAAGATCAAAAAAAGGCACTCAAAACGATTTTTCAAGATATTGATGACCTCATTTCACTGGAGGTATTTAGGTATTTGATAGCCAAACCTTTGATGAAAAGATCGAAGATGCGGAAGATGGACGAAAAAAGACAGTAAAAGATTTAATAGAGCTTGATCAAAATCTAAAAGATGAATATGCTTTGTCAGAGACGGAGCAGCAGGCTACAATGGCATTGTACGCAGAAATGATGAATGCGACAAATGACGGAAAATCCATTTCGCCTATGAATTTTGACAAGAAAGCGTATCAAAATAGCGAAATCTACAAGGCAAAAAGCGATATTGAGAAGCAAACGTCTGAATATCTAAAAATCAAAAAAGATCAAGAAGAAGCCCGCAAGATCGCAAAGGAACAAGAAGCACTCGCCAACCGTCCGTGGTATGAAAAAGCTCTTGATTACGGAGGAAATATCGTCAATGAATTGACAGGTGTGAACGATGTAAAACGTGCCGCAACAGGTGTCGATCCGATCACAGGTGAAGAACTCACCGCAGGCCAGCGAGTCGCCGCAGGCGGCATGGCAGCAGCAGGCTACATCCCGATTGTCGGCTGGGCAGGACGTATTTTCAAAGGCGGAAAAGCCGTCTATAAAACGACTCAAGCCACGTCCGCCGCAGTCAGAGCAGTCGACATTTACAAGACATCACAGAAGTCTTTCGATGCGTTGAAAACATCACAAAAAGGCTTATATGGCCTCACCGCCACCAACGGTTTCAGCGAAGCGATCACAGGCCGAGACATGTTTGGAAACAAGATTTCGAAAGAACAGCAGGAAGCGAGTATGAACGCAGCGCTTGGAATGCTTTTGCCGTTTGGACTAAATGGTGTAAATAATAAATTAAAGAATAAAGCAACACTAGACGTACAGAAAAACTTAAATAAAAACCATCATGAATCTAGAAAAGCTAGTTTAAAAGAAATTAAACGCCAATTAAATATACCAAGAACACAAAACCCTGAAAGTCAAAAGATGGTGCCCTTAACAGATAAAAATGGAAAAAGAATATTAAATGAAAAAAACCAACCAATCCTTACGAGAGAGCTTACGTATGAAGTTAATGGTAAAAAGATTGTTATTCAGGATCATTCAAATGGTCACGATTTTGGAGAAGGAGGCATCGGAAACCAACCTTCACACCACAATGTAAGACCTGAACATAACACCCGCAATGGTAAAGTCGAAGGTGTAGAAGACCATTATTATTTTGAAAGAAGAAACAATAAATAACTCAGACGAGGAGTATCCAAATGATTAGAGAAGAAAAATTTATGAACCCACAAGCGATGACTCAAATTTTCGGGGGGATCCCCCATTTTAAAAATGCAGAAATCATGAATGTTGATTTAAACAGAGATGGTCCTACCCTATTTATAAGACTAATGACAAAAGACTCCGTGAAGAATAAACCTAAACGTTGGGGGAATTTTGATGTTGTCTACGTTGAATTATCATTCATTGGTGTAACGGATTTAAAAATTAATCATTTAGGAAATAATAATATAATTGATCATTTTGAAATTAACACAACAGAGAATGAAGGATTTCTAAAAATAAATTGCAAGAATCAAATGCAAATCGAAACCATATTTGATTGGGCAAGGGTTGAACAAATTTCTCCGGGGCTAATTGGTTCTTAAGATACCTTGCGTTTTCATAAACACCAAATATTAAATCCACTTTAAAGTTGATTTTAGCCTGACCATCCTGTTGGACTCGAGTCATAAAAGATCGCTAAAATACTTTGTTAAACAATAGGAAAAAAATAAAAAAGCCAGAAACTTTGATTCATCAATGTTTTTGGCTTTTTAACAGTTTCAAATCATCATACGTCCCAGTAGAGATTCGAACTCCCGATCGACGGCCTAGAAGGCCGTTGCTCTATCCTGCTGAGCTACTTTATATATCCGCTATTCGTTCACGTTCAAATAGACTATAATTAGATTCGTTTCGAAAAAGTCAATTTTTTCATGGTGTGTGGATGAACCGACTATAGGTTTATCCCTTTCATGTCGCCAGTGAAAATGTGGAAATTTCTGTTTTAAATATATTTAGTCGCTACCTTCAAAAATAACTCTATTTTTCAATTTATACATTTTTGATTTTGATCCATTTACGTTCATAGTCATTGAAGCAACTGAACAAAAATCAACCACCCATTTGATAGGTTCTTTGATACAAAGACAGGGAACGGAAACACTTGAAAATAAATCAGCTACCAATCCGCTCCCAAAACCTTAATTTGAAGCGATAAACAACCTTATGTTCCAAGAAACAAAAAAGTCTGAAATCCTATCATATCAAGGATTTCAGACTTTTAATTTAATACGTCCCAGGAGAGATTCGAACTCCCGACCGACGGCTTAGAAGGCCGTTGCTCTATCCTGCTGAGCTACTGGGACATGTTGTTATGTAGTGTGCTTTGGCGTATTACCTCAGCGACAAGATTTATTATATTACTATTGTTCTTTAAAGTCAACGGTTTTTCGAAAGTTTTTTCATAAGGGGCAAATGCTGCACCCTTATGAAATACCTTCCAATGTGACAGTGTTTTCGAGGTCTTGTATGACGTGACCTTCGTCCGTGAAAAACTGTACGTTTGCTTCGCTTCCATCTAGTGTCAGTATAGCATAGCTGCGCTCTTTGCGCACTCTTGGCAGGTGTACGCTGCCTGGGTTAATGAGCAGTTTTCCTCTTAGCAGCTCACTGCCAGGGATGTGCGAGTGGCCAAAGCAGATAATGTCTGCGCCTAGCTCTTCTGCACGGTAGTAGACTTGGAGCAAGGATTGTTTGATGCCATGCAGATGTCCGTGAGTGAGAAATAGTTTTCCGCCTCCGTCGAGTGGGAGCAGGAGCTCTTCTTCAAAATCGCCCATAAAGTCACAATTTCCTTTGACGACTTTGTATCCTTCGAGTGCTGGGTGGTTCGTTTCGAGTTCTGAATCTCCGCAGTGAATCATCATGTCCACTTCAGCCGCATGCCGTTTGGCAATGGTTTGAAGTTCGTCTGTGAGTCCATGACTGTCACTAATGATGAGTATCTTCATGGCTTCATTCCCCCTTATTCATTTGCGTCTAGCAGTGATGAAAGCTTTTGAAGCGCGACCGCTCGATGGCTGATCTTGTTTTTCTCCTCTGGTGATAACTCGGCCATCGTCTGGTCTTTGTCTTTGACGATGAAAATTGGGTCGTATCCGAAGCCATTTTCGCCGATCGGTTCTTCGGCGATAAAGCCTTCTACTGATCCTTCTACCGTTTTTGTTTCTTTCCCCGGTATACTGACAGCCAGGGCACATCTAAATCTAGCAGTGCGGTCTTCTTTTTCAATGCCTTGCAGCTCATTCAGCACCTTTTCCACGTTCTCGGCATCGTTTTTATGCTCGCCCGCATACCTCGCTGAATAGACGCCAGGTTTTCCGCCAAGGTAATCAATCGACAGACCCGAGTCGTCTGCAATCACCATTTCACCTGCTTTGGCTTGAATGGCCTCAGCTTTGATGATCGCATTTTCTTCAAAGGTATGTCCTGTTTCTTCAATCTCTTCCGTAAATCCGATGTCCGCTAGTGTTTTGACCGTGAATCCTTTTGGCTCAAGAATGGCTTTGAATTCTTTCGCTTTGCCCGCATTGTGCGTTGCGATGATGGCAGTTTTCATCCTGATCAAACCCTTCTCTTTATTCGATAACTTCTCCTGTCACTGCTTTTTGCTTTTCAATTAATTCTTTGATGCCTTTTTCGGCTAAATCAAGCAGTCCGTTTAGTTGTTCTCTTGAGAATGTCGCTTCTTCGCCAGTGCCTTGAAGTTCAACAAAGCGTCCAGCGCCTGTCATAATGACATTCATATCCACTTCAGCTGAAGAATCTTCTTCATAATTTAAATCTAACAGAAGTCCCTGTTTAGAATCAATTCCGACGGATATCGCAGCTAAATAATCAGTGATCGGATTTTCTTTCAAAACGCCTTCTGATTGAAGCTTTTGAATCGCTAGTGTCATGGCCACAAATGCACCTGTAATAGAAGCTGTGCGTGTGCCGCCGTCTGCTTGAATAACATCACAATCAATCCAAATGGTGCGTTCACCAAGCTTTTCTAAATCAACGACTGCGCGCAGAGCTCGTCCAATTAAACGCTGGATCTCCATTGTACGTCCTGTGACTTTTCCTTTAGATGATTCTCTTATCGTTCTTTGAGCCGTTGCTCTTGGAAGCATGCTATATTCTGCTGTAATCCAGCCTTTTCCTTCTCCTCTTAAAAAAGGAGGTACGCGGTCCTCGATAGATGCGTTACAAATCACCTTCGTATTTCCCGCTGAGATTAAGACAGAGCCTTCTGGGTGCGTAATGTAGCCTGCCTGTATTTCAATTTTTCTTAATTCGTCGTATTGTCTTTCATCTAATCTCATGTTTTACCTCCGTTACAATATACATTCCGCGCGGGTGTCAGCGGGGTTCTCCTATTAACTTTGACAACCTCGATCCGTTCTAATCGCTTGGAATAAAAAAGAGGCAGCGAATGTGCATGCCTCTTTTTCTCCATTATATCAATGTGTGACGTTAAAAACTACCTGTATTCACTTGTTCTGGTCTTGAAACTGGCTTTGTGAGCTCTGCTCCTTTTTCGTTCACAAGCTCTGCCTTTCCGTTTACCTTCACTGACACGCTTTTCACATCTGGCAGCTCTGTTAATGTCAGCACAATGCTATCAAGAACTTTTTGTGAAATGACCTTTTTCTTTTCATCTGCACTACCAAAAATGGATTCATTGAAATCAAGGGTCACATGACCGTCTTTTACTTTCGGAACATCATTCAGCTTCACATCTTGATCAAAGTCTGTCAGCAATTGGCTTGTTTTGCTTGGCCCAGAGACGAGCTCATCAATGGCTGCTGTAATTGGATCATCCTCGTCTTTTGGTGCTCTTTTGGTCACCGGGACATAGTAGGTCTGTTCATCAGATTCAGCTAAATAGTAGACGGTCACAGGCTTTGTTGATGTCATATCAGCCGCAGCCTCGTGCTGAATATTAATGCCGTCCTCTCTGCTTAAATCATCTGAAATCGGTGTCCCATTCACAGGCATCTCTTTTAATTCATGGCCATTCATCTTTAATTTGACTTTCGCTACTGAATCAAACTGCGTTAATGTCCAAGTGACCGATTGCAAAATGCGCTGTTCGTCTTCTTTTTTATAGTTTTTGAATTCATTTGAGAAATCCACAACCGCAGTGCCATCTTTAATATCGACAGATACGCTCGTGTCCGCCGGCAGCACGGCTCTGAATCCATTTGGCATCAGGTTAGAAATCGGTCCCCCGTCTACGAGGTATTCAAGTGTTTGTTTCGCACTTCCTTCGTTTTTCGGCAGCGGAATGGATTGAGACACAACATATCCATTTTTATCAATTAAATATAATTCTCTCATGACGGTATCTGCTTGCTTCTCTTCTTTTCCTTCTTTCGCTGTTTGTTTCTCTTCTTTATTTTCTTTCACAAACGTGACATTTTGTGGTGGATCAATCTCTGTTTTCGCTTGGTCTGTTTGAAACAATCCGCATCCTGATAAAAGCATGGCTGACGCAATACACGTAACAGCTGCTGTAGTTCCTTTTTTCAGCATACTTCACCCTCCTCTAGTGGTTTGTACTAGTATGTATACGAGCTCCCTCAGAGGATTAGACCCTTTTCATAAAAAAATAACCCACTTCCATGAGAAGTAGGTTATTGCTGATATACGTGTTCAAGCGAAACTGTTTCGACCTTCCCTGGCAGGTAGCCGAACCAGTCTTGAGCGATGTTTTGAAAGTTTTGCTGCTGCCCTGTTGTATAAAAAGTATGAACAGGCTCTTCCTTCGAATCATTTAACAGCCCTTTATATGAAAGAATTGTGCTCGCTTCTCTCGCTGTCTCGTCTCCTGAAGAAATGATGTTGACGCCACTGCCCATAAAGCGCTGAATCGGTTCTTTTAAAATCGGGTAGTGTGTGCAACCAAGAATAAGCGTATCAATGCCTGTTTCTATCATCGGTTCAAGAGAAGCTTTTACGACTTCATCTGCTGTATGATCTAAAAACGTACCACTTTCCACAAACGGCACAAGCATTGGACATGCCAGACTTTGAACAGTTAGTCCTGCTTTTAAAGAAAGCAGTGCTTCTTTATAGGCTTCACTTTTGATCGTATTGGCAGTGCCGATGACGCCAATATGCTGATTGTTTGTGACCTTGATCGCTGTGCGGGCTCCGGGCTGGATTACGCCAATGACCGGGATATCAAGTGTTGCTTTAATTTCATCAAGTGCTATCGCCGTCGCAGTGTTACACGCAATGACTAGCATTTTAATATGGTGATGTCTTAATAGGTAGTGCGCCATTTCCCATGTATATTGAAGAACCTCTTCTTCTGCTCGAGGGCCGTATGGACATCGTTTTGTGTCGCCTACATAAATAATTTTTTCTTTTGGCAGTTGTCTCATGATTTCCTTCGCAACGGTTAAACCGCCTACGCCGGAATCAATCACGCCGATTGGTTGATCCAACAAAATCGCCTCATTTTCTTTTCATTTGCTGCTGTAGTTTCGTTAAAGATTGGTTGAAAACGATGGCTTCTTCTTCTGAGAAAGCCCCTAGAAGTTCACTGACGTATTCTTGGCGTTTGACAATCACTTCTTGAATGATCCGCTCACCTTCAGGCAATAAATGAATGCGAACCACGCGGCGGTCAGACGGATCTTTCACCCGTTCAACAAGTTCACTTTTTTCCATTCGGTCAATTAAATCGGTTGTCGTGCTGCAAGCCAAATACATCTTTTGTGATAGCTCACCTATTGTCATATCTCCGAATTCATAAAGCCACTGAAGCCCTACAAATTGAGGAGGTGTAATCGTATATTGATTCAGAATTTCTCTACCTTTTTGCTTAATGATTGCAGCAATATGGCGCAATGATTTTTCAATTTCTGCAACATGGCCTGACTCATTCGTTTCCATTTCATTGATACCTCACTATAGCATCTCACTTTGATTAAAACGTACATTCCTATTTTCCTCGTTTTTCAAAGAAATTGCAAGAAGAGACTCATGGAAACGATATAGAAATAACCGGCTCCTCCCTGGTGCGGAAGGAAAACCGGCTGACGTTAGAGCTCTAGCTCACCCATACGCAGAAGCTCGACTACGGCCTGTGAACGACCTTTGACTCCTAGCTTTTGCATGGCATTCGAAATATGATTTCGAACAGTCTTTTCGCTAATAAAAAGCTCGCTTGCAATTTCTTTTGTTGTTTTATCTTGGACGAGCAATTCGAATACTTCTCTTTCTCTTTTGGTTAATAGCGGCTTGGATTGAAACTCTTTCTCCTTCAAGTATTGTAACCCTCCTTGCTAAGGTGAGAGCTCTAGTCTCTATAGAATGGGATTCTGTATAGTCGAGATATCATATGCCGGGTACTTGAGGTAGGTGACGTTAAAATCGAGAATTCCCGCAGATGAGCGTCCAATTTCCTCCCCTTCAAACCGCACAAAAAAGGACGAGTCCCCTATAGAGACATCGTCCTTGATCAAACAAGCTTTTAAAATATCGAAATGGCTCCTGTTAAAAGAGCAATAAGTGTTGTAAACAGGGCTGTGAGTACGGTCCATAACAGTGCGTACTTTTGCAAATCACCTATATCTTTATTCAGCATACTCACAAGTAGTAATGTGGAAGCCACAAGCGGACTCAGTAAATGGACAGGCTGTCCGATAATAGAGGCGCGCGCAATTTCTACTGGATCAATTCCGTAAGCTGCGCCGGCTTCAGCTAAGATTGGCAGCACCCCGAAATAATACGCATCATTTGAAAGAACAAATGTAAATGGCATACTCGTCAAAGCGACAATGAGTGGAAAAAATGAGCTGTATGAATCTGGAATCATGTAAATGACCAAGTTAGCAATGGACTCCACCATTTTTGTTCCCGAAAAAATGCCTGTGAAAATTCCTGCTGCAAACACAAGGGTAATGACCGTTAAGGCATTTCCTGCATGCGATAAAATCCGCTCACGCTGATCTTCAACTTTTGGATAGTTGATCATAAGCGCAATGACAAAGCCAATGAGAAAGAGTACAGGAATCGGTACGATATCCAATACAAGTGTTACCATGACAGCAATCGTCAGGAAGAAGTTAACCCAAATCAGGTTTGGTCTCTTCATATCAGCTACGCCATCTTCAATTGATGCCGCCAATTCAGGAGAGATCGAGACCTCTTCTTTATACTGAATCTCGGCAACCCCAATGCGCTTCCGTTCTTTTTTTCCAAGAACATACGCTGTAAAAAGGATAAAAAGACCGCCCCCTATCATCGTCGGGAGTAATGGAATGAAGAATTCCGCTGCATCTAAACCAAGTGCAGCAATCGCACGAGTAGCTGGACCGCCCCAAGGCGTCATTCCACTCATAATGCCTAGTGATAATAATGAAATCGTCCCTAAAATCAGTGGGTTCATCCCAATTCTTAAGAAAAGTGGCAGCATAGCTGATACGGTAATCATGTACGTTGTCGTTCCATCACCATCTAATGCAACAAGCATAGACAAAATCGCTACCCCAAAAGCAATTTTGACCGGATCGCCTTTCACAAGGCGTAAAATCAGTTTGATCAACGGGTCAAACAATCCAGCATCCAGCATGACACCGAAGAATAAGATGGCAAATAACAATAAAGCAGCAGATGGTGCAACGGTCTTGAGTCCATCAAGCATCATGTCCCCTAATCCGCTGTAAAATCCACCAATTAAAGCAAAGATGATTGGCACAACGGTTAGAGCCACCACCGGATGCATACGTTTTGTCATAATAAGAAATGTAAAAGTCACGACCATCAAGATCCCTAAAATAGCTAGCACTTCATATCCCTCCATCCTCTTCTTTACACGATCCACAAGCGCCCCTTTTGCACTTGCGGCCCGAAATGTTAGCGCTTTCTATTTCAAGGATATAATAGCTTTTTTTATAATGAAAATATCGATTTTTTCGTCTATTCAATAAATTTTTTTTATAATTAGCCTTGCTGACTTCTTAAAAACTCAATGAATGCTTTCACAACAGACAAATGAAGGGAATCCGGCTGGTACATGAGCCATGTATCTCTTAAAACAGGCTGTCCATCTTTATACGAAAGACCTTTTACAAATAGCTCATCACTTGGTCTGAGGCAAATTTCCGGGACAATGGCATAACCTAAACCATGCTTCACCATCTCTTTTGATGTATCTTGCCTGTCTGTCTCCATTGTCACAAGCGGAGGCATCGTGAATGTCTCCTGCCACCATCTGTTAATCAATCGTTTTAATGAACTATCCGTGTGATAGTCAATGAGCGGCAGCTTCGGAAGGTCCTTTAGCTGTATTTCTGATTTTGAAATGATACAAAGGCGTTCTTTATCAAGCAAAAATCGCTCTCCATTCCAGTCGTAATCTCCTCTTAAAATCCCTAAATGTACACTTGATGTCCCTAATAAATCCATGACTTTTGTGCTCCATCCTGTGTTCACCATAAATTGAACATGTGGATACTGCTTAGAAAACTCTCTTAAAATTTCCGGCAGTTTATATTGAGCAAAGTTACTCGACACCCCTAACCTGATCGTTCCTTTGACCTTTTTTTGCATATTGAGCATGCCATCTTTCGTTTGCTGGAGCTGCTTGAGCATGTCATTTGCGTATTTAGCCAAGTATTCGCCCTCTGATGTAAATTCAATGCCTCGCTTTCTTTTAAAGAAAAGCTTCATGTCAAATTCCTCTTCAAGCTGTTTCAATCGATAACTTAAGGCAGGCTGCGATACAAATAATTTTTCTGCCGCTTTTGTGATGTTCTTCTCTTCATATAGCACCTTTAAAAACCGCCAATCTTTCTCATCCATTGTGTGCCCTCCTTTTGACCTTGTTATAAAAATATTTTATCAGTTTCTCTTAAAATAATGTATTTAACTTATTTCTTATTATACTTTACCATTTTGATTAGATAAATAGTAACTAAACAATTGAGGGTGAGAGCAATGAGAAAAGTTCCAATCACAATCATGCGAGGCGGTACAAGCAAAGGGGTCTTCATTCAAGCAAATGATGCACCTTACAAACACGATGAGCTCGAAGCATTTCTATTAGACATTATGGGCAGCCCTGACCGGCTGCAAGTTGATGGAATCGGGGGCGGTAATTCTTTAACAAGTAAGGTGGCCATTATCGATAAAGCCACTCGTCCAGATGTGGATGTAAACTATACGTTTGCACAAGTCAGCATCAATGAAAGGTTTGTCGACTTTAAAGGAAACTGTGGGAATATCTCATCAGCAGTTGGACCGTATGCCATCATTAAAGGACTTGTCCAAGCAGTTGAGCCTGTCACAACGGTACGTATTTTGAATACCAACACGAATAAAATCATTGTGGCAGAGGTAGAAGTCGAGAATGGAGAAGTGAAATTTGAAGGACAGGCAGAAATTCCAGGAGTGAAAGGAACAGGTTCTCCCATTTATTTATCCTTTGAGAAACCTGAAGGCGCTGTCACAGGTAAAACCTTTCCGACTGGAAACAAAATGGATACGATCCAGACAAAGTTTGGAGAGATTCCGATCTCAATCGTAGACATTGCAAATCCAATCGCCTTTGTCCGTGCCAAAGATATTCAATTAAAAGGAACTGAATTGCCTGAGGAGTTTACAGACGAATTGCTGGATGATTTAGAAGAGATTCGTTCCATCGCTGCTGAAATGTGTCACTTCGCACCAAAAGAACTGGCCACATTACAGTCTCCTGCTGTTCCAAAGCTTGCGATCATCAGCGAGCCTGCTGATTATGTAGATACAAATGGAATATTGAGAAGAGCAGCAGATATGGACATCATCGTTCGGATGCTATCGATGCAAAGACCGCACCAAGCACTTGCCATCACCGGATCTGTCTGTGTGTCAGCCAGCTGTTTCATGGATCAAACGCTTCCGGCACAGCTGTTTCAAGGTCAAGATGATACACTTCGAATTGGTCATCCTGCTGGTATTATGCAAACTGAAATTGATATCTCACAAAATAGAGTGAAAGTCATTCGAACCGCAAGAGAAATCCTAGATGGAGTGGTCTTTACAAAAAAAGACTACATGGTTCAACCTCAAATAAAAAGAGAAGCATAAATGAGACGTCATCATGTCGACAAAGAGCTAAAATGAACTGATTTTAGCTCTTTGTCTTTTTTTCAGTGTGAAGATCTTAAAGCAATCCGTTCTAACATCGAATGCAACGGTTTTATACACACTCATCGAACGAGAAATTGTCTAATTGGGCGGTGCATCAATATCTCCTGCTGAATGGGCTTTTATATGTCCTTGATCATCTTTTAACTGAATATGACCATAACGATTCACACCACAGCAAATCCCTTCCTGCCATGTTTGCTTTTCACGATCTAGTGAAATACGAAGCGGTTGATTCAGCCGATATAATCGTTTGTTATAAAGGGCAGTGAGGGCTTCAAATCCTTCCATTTGCCAGCGTGCATGGTATTTTTCAAAGGCCGCTACCAAATCTTTCACTAGCTGGTCCGCTTTCACCTCAGTCAGTTCTGATAGGCAAACGGTTTTATACGGAACGTGCTCGGGCTTTGTCTCTACATTGATGCCCACACCGATGTAAATGGCGCTACGGTCTGCTTCAATTAATGTGCCAGATACTTTCGCTTCATTAATCAATAGATCATTTGGCCATTTGATCGCCAGCTGATCCTCTGCTCTCATGAGTGGTTTGAGTACATCATAAATCGCGAGTGCCGTCAGCGGGGCAATCGTTGATTGGGTGGAGATATCTACTGGCGGTTTTACTGTCATCGTGACAGCCACATTTCCTGTAGGCGTTTCCCACGGTCTGCCAAGCCTGCCTCTCCCTGCTGTCTGCTGCCGGGCATATACAGCAAATGAAGGGATTTCTCCTTGCTGAATGAGCCTTTTCGCTTCATTATTTGTACTATCAATGGTGTCGTATTGAAAAATCTTCATGTGCTCTCCTTTTGTTTCATCTTCATATGATCTTTTTATTATAACAAAATGAAACATGTGACCGTGATTCTTTAATGTCGCTGGGCCTGAAAAGTCTCTTTTTCCTCTTCTGTAAACGGTACAGGGGCACCGGTGTCTTTACTTATTTGCACCATCGTGACTGAGCCTGTAAAACACGGTTCTTGCTGTTCATTTTCTCCTAAATAATGAAGGATGAGAGAGCTTGATCCAACCTTTTCTGGCTTTACATACACACGCAGCCTCTCACCGATTTCCACTTGCTTGATGTAATCACATTGAAGGTTTGCCACGACCGTAATCGTCTCTCTCGCTCGCTTCATTCGTTTATCTACAATTCCCGTTTTTTGAAAGAAGGCAATCCGCGCCTCTTCAAAATACACAAACGGGGTGACATTGTTCATGTGACCAAACATATCCGTTTCTGAAAAACGGACGGTTGTTTCCACATAAAATCGAAACGATGCCCTCCACTCTTCAAACGGTTCTTCAATATATGACGGCAGCCTCATTTGACCCACTCCTTATTCGCAAACAAAACGCCTCTCCCGTATTGGAAGAGGCGTTTGTTATGTTATTGCATCCAGCCTCTTGTAAACACTCATCATGATTGGCAAGGAGGACTGAATGTGATGTTATTCTGCGTGATCGCTTCCGAAGAAGTTACGGAAAGCTTGTAATGTTGTATCTCGGTTAAGTGCTGCAATTGATGTTGTGAGCGGGATTCCTTTCGGACAAGCCTGCACACAGTTTTGAGAGTTCCCGCAGTTTGCAAGACCGCCATCACCCATAATTTCTTCTAAACGGTCAGACTTATTCATTGCACCTGTCGGATGTGCGTTAAATAGACGAACTTGTGAAAGCGGTGCAGGGCCCATAAAGGAAGACTTATCATTCACGTTTGGACAAGCTTCAAGGCAGACACCACATGTCATACATTTTGAAAGCTCATACGCCCATTGACGCTTTTTCTCAGGCATTCTTGGTCCAGGTCCAAGATCATATGTGCCATCGATCGGCACCCATGCTTTGACTTTTTTCAATGAATTGAACATACGGCTTCGATCAACCTGCAAGTCTCTCACAACCGGGAACGTTTTCATCGGCTGAAGACGGATCGGCTGCTCTAACTTGTCAATCAGTGCAGTACATGATTGGCGAGGCGTTCCATTAATGACCATGGAACAAGCGCCACATACTTCTTCAAGACAGTTCATGTCCCAGTTGATCGCCGTTGTTTTTTCACCTTTTTTATTGACCGGATTACGTCTGATTTCCATGAGTGCAGAAATGACGTTCATATTCGGACGGTAAGGGATTTCGAATTCCTCATCATAAGGCTTGCCATCTGCTGTATCTTGACGTGTGATAATAAATTGAATCGTGTTTTTTTCACTCATCTTATTTCTCCACCTTTTTCTTCGAGTAATCTCGTTTACGAGGTGCAATTAACGATACATCGACGTCCTCATAGTGGAATGCAGGTTTTTGGTTCTTCCCTTTGAACGTAGCCATCGTTGTTTTTAGGAATTCTTCATCGTTTCTTTCTGGGAATTCCGGTTTATAGTGTGCGCCTCGGCTTTCATTCCGGTTGTAAGCCCCAATCGTAATGACGCGTGCCAGCTGAAGCATGTTGTCAAGCTGACGCGTGAAGGCAGCGCCTTGGTTGCTCCATGAAGCTGTATCGTTGATGTTAATATGCTTATAGCGCTCCATCAGTTCTTCAATCTTCTGATCTGTTTTTAAGAGCTTCTCGTTGTAACGAACCACTGTCACGTTGTCCGTCATCCATTCTCCAAGCTCTTTATGAAGCACATATGCATTTTCTGTGCCATCCATGCTAAGGATGTTGTCCCATTTCTCCTGCTCTTTCTTCACGGCACTGTCGAATGTTGCAGATGATAAATCTTCTGCAGACTTTTCAAGACCGCTAATGTATTTCACAGCATTTGGTCCAGCAACCATTCCGCCGTAAATCGCAGAAAGCAATGAGTTTGCACCAAGTCTGTTTCCGCCGTGCATAGAGTAATCACATTCTCCTGCAGCAAACAAGCCTTTGATATTCGTCATTTGATCATAATCAACCCATAAGCCGCCCATTGAATAATGAACAGCCGGGAAAATTTTCATCGGAAGCTTACGCGGGTCATCACCCATGAATTTTTCATAGATTTCAATGATTCCACCAAGCTTAATATCAAGCTCTTTTGGATCTTTGTGAGAAAGGTCTAGATACACCATGTTCTCTCCGTTGATGCCAAGCTTTTGCTCAACACATACGTCGAAAATTTCACGCGTTGCAATGTCACGCGGTACAAGGTTCCCGTATGCTGGGTACTTTTCTTCAAGGAAGTACCAAGGTTTTCCGTCTTTATATGTCCAAACACGTCCACCTTCACCACGAGCTGATTCACTCATGAGACGCAGCTTGTCATCTCCTGGGATCGCTGTTGGGTGAATTTGAATGAATTCTCCATTAGCATAATGAGCACCTTGCTGATAAACGATCGATGCAGCTGATCCGGTATTAATCATAGAGTTCGTTGATTTACCGAATACGATACCAGGACCGCCAGTTGCCATGATGACAGCATCTGAACGGAAGGATTCGATTTCCATTGTCGTCAAGTTCTGCGCGACAATGCCTCGGCATACTTCCTCGTCATCTAAGACAGCACCAAGGAATTCCCAGCCTTCATATTTCGTCACAAGCCCCGCTACTTCATAGCGGCGAACCTGCTCATCTAGTGCGTATAATAACTGCTGACCTGTTGTCGCACCAGCAAATGCTGTACGGTGGTGCTGTGTTCCCCCGAAACGGCGGAAGTCCAGTAATCCTTCTGGTGTTCTGTTAAACATTACACCCATACGATCAAGTAAGTGGATAATGGACGGCGCTGCTTCACACATTGCCTTTACTGGCGGCTGGTTAGCTAAAAAGTCTCCGCCATATACCGTGTCATCAAAATGCTCATAAGGTGAATCTCCTTCACCTTTTGTATTGACCGCTCCGTTAATTCCGCCCTGTGCACAAACAGAATGCGAACGTTTCACAGGTACGATTGAAAATAGTTTAACAGCTGTTCCCGCTTCTGCTGCTTTGATAGTTGCCATGAGACCAGCTAAGCCGCCTCCGACAACGATGATGCTAGAATTACTCATTGTAGCCCCTCTCCCTCTTCTACTAATCTATTTCCTCTTAAACAAAAGCGAAAATTGCTCTTAGCCCTACATATGAAAGCGCTATAAATATACCTAATGTCACATATGTGGAGATTCTTTGTGAGCGTGGTGAAACTGTAATTCCCCAGCTGACAGCAAATGACCACAAGCCATTAGCAAAGTGGAAAATAGTAGATAAAACGCCGACAATATAGAAACCTAGCATAAATGGAGAGCTTAAAATATTCGCCATCATGTCATAGTTTACTTCAGCTCCAAGCTGCGCTTGAATGCGTGTTTCCCATACGTGCCAAGTGACAAAAATCAATGTGATGATACCTGTAATCCGTTGCAGTCTGAACAACCAGTTTCTTAAGTAACTGAAGCGAGACGTGTTGTTTTGTGCCGTAAAGGCTATGTACACCCCATAAACAGCATGATAGATCAGTGGTAAGAAAATCACGAACAGCTCAAGTGCATATCTGAATGGAAGCTGTTCCATAAAGTGTGCAGCTTTGTTAAACGCCTCTGGTCCATTCGTCGCAAAGTGGTTAATCACTAAGTGCTGTACTAAAAATAGACCGACCGGAATGACGCCAAGCAAAGAATGCAATCTCCGATAAAAAAATTCTTTGTTCCCCGACATTACTTTACCCCCTAGTAAAAAAAGTGCAATTGCTTGAAAATTGTCTTACCCCCGCTTCTTTCAATTGTAAGCACTTTATTCAAATTTATTGACAATTTCATTTTACTCCTATGTCAAAAAAGCGTCAAGAAACCGCGTACATAAATTAAAATTTTCCGAAATTTAAAAGTTTTAAATCAAAATTCGTTTTACTACAATAAGAATTTCTTAGACTTCAGGGAAAACTCTGTCATCATATGCCCACATAAGCTATAATAAATTGTTGAAAGAGGGGAGCCATACAATGAATAAATTCGAATCTAACTTAGAACAGCTAAAAGAAATTGAAGTCAATGGATTTGCCTACGAGCTGATACGCGAAGTTCTGCTGCCTGACATTCTTGGTCAGGATCATTCATCTATGATGTATTTTGCGGGTAAACTGCTTGCTCGTAAATTTCCTCAAGAGTCATGGGAAAAGATCCCCGAATTTTTCCATGATGCCGGATGGGGAACTCTCACGATGGTCCATTCTAAAAAACAGGAAATTGAGTTTGAGCTCGAAGGTCCACTTGTATCGAATCGACTCAGCTATCAAAAGGAGCCATGCTTTCAAATGGAAGCAGGTTTTATCGCTGAACAGATTCAGCTTCTCAATGAGCACGTGGCTGAATCCTATGAACAAGTAAAAAAGCGTGCTGATAAAGTCATTTTAACCGTTAAATGGGATTTAAGAGACCCTAGCTAACACTGTTTATGAAAGGCGATGACTTCGTGTCACGCCTTTTTTATATCCCCTTCTATCATAGCACAGTTGGCGTACCGGTTTACGCATGTTTTTCTTTCTTCATATGCTGATGATTTCCAATATAAAAAAGAGGTGTATCCTTTCATGGGATACACCTTTCAGATTGTTGTCAAAGGGCTAAAATGAACTTTATTTTAGCTCTTTGTCTTCTTTTCAGCGTGACAGAAAACCTTTGCAGTCTAGGAAGGACAGCTACTTGCGCGGAGCGAATTTGGCATTCGTGAGCACCAGAGCGCAGGACTGACAAAGAATGCGAGGGTTTGTCTACACGCTGAGAGGTGTATCTTTTCATGGGATACACCTCTTTTGAAGATTTAAGAATGAGCAGCGGCGCTCACCTTTGATAATTCAAACGCATCATGAAGGGCTTCTACCGCTTTCACCATATCTTCACGATCAACGACTGTTGAGACTTTGATCTCAGACGTACTGACCATTTTCACTTGAATGTCTTTTTGAGCTAACACAGCGAACATTTCAGCCGCAACGCCTGGGTTTGAGACCATACCAGAGCCAACGATAGATACTTTGGCTAATTTGCTTTCTGTCTCAATCTGCTCATAACCAAGCGCACCTTTGTATTCTTCTAATACTTCAACTGTTTTAGACAAATCATCCGTTTTCACAGAGAAAGAGATGGAGGTCTGATTGGTGCTTGTGACAGACTGAATGATGATATCGACATTGATATTTTGCTTTGCAAGTGTCGTAAAAATAGTCGATAGCGTTGTTAAACCGCTTGAAAGGCCGCATACCGTCACGCGTGTCATCTGATCTTCAAATGCAATGCCTCTTACAACTAAATTTTGTTCCATGGATGATTCCTCCTCAATTAACGTACCCGATTCATTTTCAATACTAGAGCGGACTTCTAGTGGGATTTGATAATTTTTCGCAAATTCGACCGCTCTCGGATGCAGCACACCTGCTCCTAAATTGGCTAACTCAAGCATTTCATCGTATGAAATTCCTGCAAGTTTTCGCGCAGACGGTACATAACGAGGATCTGTTGTAAACACACCTGGTACGTCCGTATAAATATCACATTTGTCCGCTTTGAGTGCCGCAGCTAGTGCCACTGCTGTCGTATCTGATCCACCACGCCCAAGTGTTGTAATATGTAGATCATCCGCAATTCCTTGGAAACCTGCTACAACGACGACTTTTCCCGCACTCAGTTCTTCTTTGATTCTTACTTCATCGATGTCCACGATTCTTGCATTTCCGTGCACCTTCTCTGTTTTCATCCCAGCTTGCCAGCCTGTAAAGGAAATGGCATCATAGCCTTTTGCTTGCAGTGCCATGGCCAGTAACGAAATGGTCACTTGTTCTCCAGTCGTGAGCAACATATCCATTTCTCTTTTGCTTGGTTCGTCTGTGAGTTCTTTCGCTAAATCTACTAAAACATCCGTTGATTTGCCCATCGCAGACACAACCACGACCACATCATTTCCTGCCTCGCGTTCAGCGATGACTCTCTCTGCGGCATTGCGAATTTTTTCTGTCGATCCAACAGATGTTCCACCAAATTTTTGTACAATTAGTCCCATGTCTACCACCCTTTTTCAAAAGATCACGTGTGAGAGAAGAGGCTGCGGAGACTGCTCTCGTCACTGCAAATAAAAAAGCAATGAGAGAACAAATCTCCCATTGCTTTAAAATCATCATCAAACGATGCAAACAATGAGATAGCCCTCCAAGAAATACATTCTTGACAGCCCTACATTTCTTCAATGTACAGCCAGCGAATAAAATGAGTGGATTTTATTCACTTCGGCGACGCTCCCCTTTCAGCCCTCTTCCTAGATCCCCTCGATCTCTGAAGGCTTACTCTTGAAGTTCGCACCTCTATCTTCAACAAACAACACGTTCATTTATTAAATTAGTCACATCTTAACAGACTTTTGGAAAAAGTACAATCTATTTTTTTAATGCCTCCATTAAAAGTTCAGCCGTTTGCTTCGGAATACCAGCGTCCTGAAAATCCTGGATAGAGGCTTCTTTCATCTTTTTCACAGAGCCAAAATGTTTAAGTAACTGCTTTTTGCGCTTTTCTCCGATACCTGGGACATCGTCTAGAATAGACTGGAATGCATTCTTCCCGCGAAGCTGCCGGTGAAAACTAATCGCAAATCGGTGCACTTCATCTTGAATACGCTGCAATAAATAAAAGGCCTGACTATTCCGTTCCAGCGCAACAATTTCAAGCGTATCACCCATCATCAGATTCGATGTCCTGTGTTTTTCATCTTTCACAAGACCTGCCACAGGAACAGACAGATTTAATTCATTTTCGAGCACATCTATGGCTGCGTTGATTTGTCCTTTTCCTCCATCGATTAAAATCAAGTCAGGAAGCGGCAGTTCATCTTTTAACACACGGGTATACCGCCTTCTAATGACTTCACGCATGGAAGCATAATCATCAGGCCCCTCAACGGTTTTAATTTTGTATTTTCGGTATTCCTTTTTATACGGCTTCCCGTCTTGGAAGACAACCATAGCGGAAACGGGGTCTGCTCCTTGGATATTGGAGTTATCAAAAGCCTCAATCCGGTATGGCATATAAATATTGAGTGCATCTCCAAGCTGCTTCACTGCACCAATTGTCCGTTCTTCATCACGCTCTATAAGCGAGAACTTTTCTTTGAGAGCAATTTTGGCATTTTGGTGGGCAAGTAAAAGCAAATCCTTCTTCTTTCCTTTTTTCGGCTGATGAACATTCGTTTCAAGCAATTGCTCAATCATCTCTTGATCGACGCTGTCTGGCACCAAAATTTCCTTCGGCAAAAAGTGGTTGTTCTTTTCATAAAACTGCCCCATAAACGTGAGAAATTCTTCCTCAGGGTCTTGATACATCGGAAATAGGCTGACATCACGTTCGATTAATTTTCCCTGTCTGATGAAGAAGACTTGGACACACATCCAGCCCTTATCATAAGCATAGGCAAACACATCACGATCAGATAAGTCACTCATCGTCATCTTTTGCTTTTCCATCGTTGAGTCAATGTATGCGATTTGATCTCTCAGCTCTTTTGCCCGCTCAAACTCTAATTGTTCGGCCGCTTCTTGCATCTTCTCTGTTAATTCTTTCTTGATTTGCTGATGTCCTCCGTTTAGAAATCTTGTGATTTCGTCGACGAGCTGTTTATTCGTTTCTTCAGAAATGTCATACACACACGGAGCAAGACATTGTCCAAGATGATAATAAAGACAGACTCGGTCAGGGAGTGTCGCACATTTTCTAAGTGGATATAAACGGTCGAGCAGCTTTTTCGTTTCTCTTGCTGCTTGTACGTTCGGATATGGACCGAAGTATTTCCCTTTATCCTTTTTCACATTGCGAGTGACAATCAGCTTAGGGTGACGTTCATTCGTAATTTTAATAAAAGGGTACGTTTTATCATCCTTGAGCATGACATTGTATTTCGGGTCATATTTTTTGATTAAATTCAGCTCTAAAATAAGTGCCTCAATATTTGAAGAGGTGACAATGTATTCAAAGTCTTCGATTTCACTGACAAGCCGCTGCGTTTTGGCATCATGAGATCCTGTAAAATAAGAGCGGACCCTATTTTTTAATACCTTTGCCTTTCCCACATAAATGATCGTATTTTGTCTATCTTTCATTAAGTAACAGCCTGGTTGATCAGGTAAGACTGACAGCTTTTCTTTGATCAATTTGTTCATATTTTCATCCGTCCTTGTTTTCCGCTTTCACTCCTTCTAGTGTATCACGAACATTTGTTTTATACCATGATGAAAGAAAAGCGGCTCTCGACTATACGAGAACCGCTTTTTGAGATCATGCCACGCGGGCATAGATCGGTTTATAGATGTTTGTTTACAAGCTCAGCTAGTGCTTCTTTTGGTTTGAAACCAACAGACGTTTCGACGACTTCACCGTCTTTTAAAACAAGAAGTGTTGGGATACTCATAACGCCGTATTTACCAGCAGTTTCTTGGTTATCATCCACATCAATTTTTACAATTTTCATTTTATCGCCCATTTCTTGATCAAGTTCTTCAAGAACTGGAGCAATCATTTTACAAGGTCCGCACCAAGGTGCCCAAAAGTCTGCAAGAACAACACCTTCTGCAGTTTCTTGTGAAAATGTTGCGTCAGTAGCTTTTACGATTGCCATTATTCATTCCTCCAATGTAAATTATGCTTTTTAGTATAGCATCTACCAATGTGACTTGCGAATGAAATGCTTACGAATCATTTTTTATGAAATGAATTAAAAAACAAACCGTATAATCGCACCAATAACAACAATCGCACCAATGATCATCAGAATGGTTCTAAGCATATGACATGACTCCCTTTCCGCTTCATTTACAATGTATGATGCCCCAACATTCTTCTCATCAAACATTGAAATATGCGATCAAGCCAGATCGACGGTCAACATGACAACCGACATAGGCGGCAGATCAATAGTCAGCTCGCCGTGCTTAACAGCAAATTGCCGAAAGTCCGCAGGCTGAACAGAATGAGGATCATCGAACGTATTGTGTGCATTCATCCGATCAGCAGTCAGTACACGGCCAGTGACCTTCGTTTTTGCATCGACTCCCTCTATCGCAAGAGATACGTCTGCTTTTTCATGGGGATTCACATGACATAAACTAATATGCATCTTGTCAGATGACCGCGAGGCTGACACACTGACTTGAGGCATTTTTTCACCCCGGCGTTCATACGAAGGGGCATTCAATTCTACTTCAAGCGCTTCTTCTTCTTGATGCACTTGAAACATGTGAAATACGTGATAGGTTGGCGTCAGGAGCATCTTTTCGTCCTGCGTTAACACCATCGCTTGCAGCACATTGACGGTTTGGGCAATATTCGCCATATGAATCCGCTGGCAATGGCGATGAAAAATATGAAAATGCAAGGCACAGACTAGGGCATCTCTTAATGTGTTTTGCTGATACAAAAAACCTGGATTTGTCCCCGGTTCTGGATCATACCATGTCCCCCATTCATCAATAATCATCCCGATTCGCTTGTCTGGATCATAACGATCCATGATTTTTCCGTGTTCCACGACAAGCCGCTCCATTTCATACGCCTTTTTCAGCGTTGTAAACCACTCATCCTCATCAAAATCGGTCGCTGACCCTTTTTTCTCCCATGTTCCTGGGACCGTATAGTAATGCAAACTGAGCCCATCCATCCACGGTGCAGCCCGCTCCATCAATACTTTCGTCCAATTCACGTCATTAGAGTTCGCGCCGCAGGCGATTTTGTAAATACGCTGCCCTGCAAACTCTCTTACGTACGTTTGATAGCGTTTATATAAATCTGCGTAGTATTCAGGCGTCATATTCCCGCCGCAGCCCCAGCTTTCATTGCCTACACCAACATAGGTCAGCTTCCAAGGTTCTTGTTTTCCGTTTTTAATGCGCCAGTCTGACATAGGTGTCCCTTTTGGAAATGTCATGTATTCGACCCAATCGGCTAATTCTTGAACAGACCCGCTTCCCACATTGCCGCAAATGTATGGCTCACATTCAAGCAGCTCACATAATGCCATAAATTCATGCGTACCAAATGCATTGGATTCAACCGTACCACCCCAATGGGTGTTTACCATCGTCTTTCGTTCACTCAGATCACCTACACCATTTGCCCAGTGATACTCGTCTGCGAAGCAGCCCCCCGGCCACCTCAGCACCGGAATATGTAATGCTTGAAGGGCCTTTAGCACATCGGTACGAATCCCTTCAATATGATCAATCTCTGAGTCTTTTCCTACCCAAATCCCGTCATAAATCCCTCTCCCTAAATGCTCTTGAAAGTGCCCATAAATGTGTTTAGAAATGCGCCCAATCACTTCATTGACTTTTACTGTTCCATTCACTTATAAACCGCTCCTTTGTTTCGTGATAACATACAAAAAAACCCAGAATACCTAGGCATTCTGAGTGTATGAGCGTTAAGAATGGATATTCATGTTTTTTAACTCTTCATTTAAAAGCGGAACGACTTCGAATAAGTCACCAACTATTCCGTAATCAGCGATTTTGAAGATTTCAGCTTCTGGGTCTTTGTTGATCGCAACAATGACTTTACTGTTGGACATACCGGCTAAATGCTGAATAGCTCCTGAAATCCCGCAAGCAATGTAAAGGTCAGGTGTGACGACTTTACCGGTTTGACCAATTTGCAGGGCATAATCGCAGTAGTCAGCGTCACATGCACCACGCGAGGCACCGACTGCTGCACCAAGCGTTTGGGCAAGTTCTTTCAGCGGTTCAAAGCCTTCTTTGCTCTTGACTCCCCTGCCTCCTGCGACAATGACCTTCGCTTCAGATAAATCTACACCTTCTGATGTTTTTTTAATGACTTCCTTCACGATTGTTCTTAGGTTTTGAATATCGACAGAAACTGGCGTCACTTCTCCGCTGCGTGACGCATCACGCTCCAGCGGTGCCACGTTGTTTGGACGGATAGTAGCCAAAAGCAGACGATCTGTTGAAATGACTTTTTCAAAAGCTTTTCCTGAATAAATCGGTCTAGTGAAAACAAGATGTTCACCGGTAACGCTTACATCTATTGCATCTGAAATTAAGCCTGTTTGCAGGCGTGCAGCTATTTTTGGTGACAAGTCTTTTCCGATCGATGTATGACCGAAGAGCACTGCATCAGGATTGACTTGATCTAATATTGCCTGAAGCGCCTGCGCAAAACCATCAGACGTATAATAAGAAAGATGCGGGTGCTCGACGAGCATCACATGATCCGCTCCATAATAAAGCAGTTCATCCGCTTGGTCTTTGACGTGATCCCCTATTAAAACGCCAATTACTTCACCGCCATCAGCCACCTCGTGAGCGGCAGCAATCGCTTCAAATGTCACATTTCTTAATTTACCGTCACGACTTTCTCCAAGTACAACAACTTTTTTACTCATCCTATAAGCTCCCCCTTGTTCTCGTGATATCGTAAAGTGGATGTTTAGATGACTTTTGCTTCATTTCTTAGCAGGTCTGTCAGTTCCTTGACCTGATCCTGAAGCTCGCCGCTCAACACCTTGCCACCCTCTTTTTTCTCCGGTAAGAAACGTTCGATTGTTTTGATTTTAAATGGCACATCGTCTTCATCTAGATCTAAATCGTCTAATTCTAATTCTTCTAAAGGCTTTTTCTTTGCCTTCATGATTCCTGGTAACGATGGATAACGAGGCTCATTGAGACCTTGCTGCGCGGTGACCACTAGCGGGAGCTCGGCAGAAATCACTTCCACATCACCCTCTGCATCTCGTTCAATTGAAGCTGAGCCGCCGTCGATTTGAATACTTGTAATGGTTGTGACATATGGAAAGCCGAGTAATTCAGCAAGACGCGGGGCCACCTGTCCAGACCCGCCGTCAATCGCTACATTCCCTGCTAAGATCAAGGAAGCTTCTTTATCCTTGAAATAGTGATATAGAATCGTAGAAGCGGAAAATTGATCCCACTCCTCCAAATCATCTTCAACATTTAATAAAACGGCTTGATCGCAGCCCATTGCAAGTGCTGTTCTAAGCTGTTTCTCCGCATCTTCATTGCCAACTGTCACGACCGTTACTTCTCCCCCGTGCTCATCCCGAAGCTGAATCGCTTCTTCAATTGCGTACTCATCATAAGGATTAATAATGAACTCTGCCCCATCTTCTTGAATAGCACCAGACTGAATAGAGATTTTCTCTTCCGTGTCAAACGTACGCTTCATTAAAACAAAAATATTCATTCATTTCTCCCCCTTGTGTCGTACTAATCCCTTATTCCCCTTTAAAATTCGGTTTACGCTTTTCAATAAAAGCTTGGATGCCTTCTTTGGCATCATTCGACTGGAACACTTCACCAAATTTTTTGGCTTCCAGCTTCATTCCGCCATCATATGAGTACACTTTTGTCGCATTCAATAACTCAAGCACATACTCAAGCGTTTTAGGGCTTTTCGCTGCAAATTTCGCCGCCAATGTTTTCGCTGTTTCCAGCGCTTCTTCCTCTGTTTCCGCAAGTTTTGAAACAAGTCCGCAGGCAAATGCTTCTTCTCCTGTAATCGGCTCAGCTGTTCCCATCATTTCAAGTGCTTTAGCTGATCCAACGTAGCGAGGCAGGCGCTGCGTTCCGCCGAATCCTGGGATAATACCGAGATTTAATTCCGGCAGTCCCAGCTTTGCATCTTTTGTGGCGATTCGAATATCACACGACATCGCCAGCTCAAGCCCGCCGCCTAATGCTGCCCCGTGAATGGAAGCAATCACCGGTTTTGGACATTGTTCAATTCGTTCAAATACTTGCTGTCCTCTGTCTGCAAGGCTGGCATAATCAGACTCTTCCTGCAAGGTCGTAAATTCTTTAATATCAGCGCCTGCTGAGAAAAATCTACCTTCTCCATGAATGACAATTGCTCTCACTTCACTGTTTTGTTCAAGCTGATCAAACATGTCGTTGAGTTCAGTGAGAAGCTGAGAGGATAAGGCATTTGCAGGTGGGTGTTGAATCGTGATGAGTGCTGTCTGTTCGTCTTGGTGTAAGCTAAGTATTTTTTCCATGTCAATCATCCTTTTTCAATTGTCTTTAAGATTGATGTATTCCGTTTAAGAGAAGATCATGTACACTTTCTGCGAGTGCAGGCAGGTCATACTTTTGATCATTCATGACCCATGTTGTAGCGGTTTCATCAATCGTCCCAAATACCATTTGTCTCGCTAAGCGGACATCTAGATTTTGTCTAAATTCTCCTGTCTTCTTTCCCTCGGTTAAAATGGAGTCGAGCATATTTAAATACCCTTTCAGCACCTCATTGATTTTTTGGCGCAGTTCAAGGTTTGACTGCCTGAGTTCAAGCTGTGTCACAAGGGCCAAATGATGGTCTTGCGATAGCAGGCGAAAGTGTTCTCGAATGAGGAGAAGAAGCTTTTCTTTGGCAGACGGTTTCTTTTGAATATCTGTTTCCATCCGTTCGATGAATTGTCCCATTTTTTCTTTAAACAACGAGATCAAAATATCCTCTTTGTTTTTAAAATAGAGATAAATGGTTCCGTCTGCTACTCCTGCTTGTTTGGCAATCTTTGAAACTTGTGATTGATGGTAGCCGTTCTCTGCAATCACCACAACGGCTGCATCAATAATTTGCATGTACTTCGGTCTTTTCTGCTTCAATGTGCTTCGTCCCTTTCTAAATTGAATGAGCATTCATTCATAACTTTATGTTAAAAAGAAACGAGTGATTTGTCAAGTGATGTTCTTCTTTCTTTTCAACCTTTAGCATACCAGAGCAGACACGTACAATTCAAATCATCCGGCCGCTTGACCGGATGATGCTGGTTCATTCTCTCATTGATCGACTGGTTCTTCTGTTGAAGATGATTGCTTTCTTTTTTCTTCTTCAATTAACACTCTGCGCAAGATTTTTCCTACAGCCGTTTTAGGCAGTGATTCCTTAAATTCGTAGACACGCGGCACTTTAAATGAGGCAATTCTTGTTCTAACAAAACGATCCAGTTCATCCTCTGTTACATAGGCATCCTTCTTCGGGACAACAAAGGCTTTTACTGTTTCCCCTCTATACGGATCAGGAATACCCGCCACAACAACTTCTTGTACAAGCTCATGCTCATAAAGGGCTTCTTCAACCTCTCTTGGGTAAATATTATAGCCGCTCGCGATGATGACATCCTTTTTCCGGTCGACGATATAGAAAAAACCATCCTCATCCATATACCCAATGTCTCCTGTGAAAAACCAGCCGTCTCTTAACACTGCCGCTGTCTCATCCGGCTGATTCCAGTACCCTTTCATGATTTGAGGACCTTTGACGATAATCTCTCCGTGCTCATATGGCGCTTTGAGTCCACCCGTTTCTTCACAATAAATACCGGCATCTGTATTCGGCCAAGGGCACCCGATACTTCCTATTTTGTTCGCTCCCCATAAGAAATTGGCATGAGTGACAGGAGAAGTTTCAGAAAGTCCATACCCTTCTACCAGCCTTCCTCCTGTTAATTTTTCAAAGCTCTGTTTGACTTCAACAGGAAGAGCAGCCGATCCGCTTAAGCATGCCGTGATGGATGATAGGTCATACTTTTCAATATTCGGATGATGAAGCAGGGCAATATACATCGTTGGTGCTCCTGGGAACAGCGTCGGTTTCTGTTTTTCAATGGTCTTCAAGGCATCCGCTGCATCAAAACGCGGAAGAAGAATCATTTGATGACCTTCTTTGACTGCAAGGTTTAGCACGGTCGTCATGCCGTATACATGAAAGAACGGAATGATCCCAAGAATCCGCTCTTTTCCACGGTTCGTTTTATACATCCAGGATGCACACATTTCTGTATTGGCTACTATATTTTCGTGTGTGAGCATGACCCCTTTTGGTAAACCGGTCGTTCCGCCTGTATATTGCAAAACTGCGACATCCTCTTTCGGTTGAAAGGATATTTGCGGAATCTGTTCTCCTGACGACTCTTTCATGATCTGTGAGAAATGATGAATGGAATCACTCTTCTCCACTTGGATGACCATGTTGTTTTTCCTTCGCTGGACGATCGGAAACAATATGTTTTTCGGAAATGGCAAGTAATCTTGTAATTTTGTGATGATCAAATGTTCCATACTTGTCAGCGCTTTCATTTTATAGGCCTTTGGATACAGTAGATCGAGAGTGATCAGCACCTTAGAGCCGCTGTCCTCCATTTGATATTCCAGTTCTTTCTCCGTATAAAGCGGATTGGTTTGAACGACAATGCCGCCTGCTATTAAAACCGCATAATAAGAGATCACCGATTGCGGGCAGTTTGGCAGCATAATCGCTACTCTGTCGCCTTTTTTGACACCGATGTCAATCAAGTGACTGGCTAATTTCAGTGCATCTTCTTGTAACTGCTGGTAGGTGATGTTTTTTCCTAAAAAATGAATGGCTGTATGCTCAGGTGCTGCCTCTGCGGAGCTGAATAAGTAAGATTGCAACGTTTCATTTGGGATGGTGAGTTCGTGGGGAATTTGATTCGGGTAATGCAGAAGCCAACGTTTATCTGACTGCATAAAAACCCTCCTTCCTGAACTTTCGTACTATTTTATTATAGCAAACTTTTCCTTATGGCTGTTTGCTTTTTTCAAATCGAGCTCGTTCTATGGCACATCTTCATTTTTTCGCCGGTGTTTCTATAGAGGCTCTTTTCCCTTCATGATGCCACTTTTCGTATAATCCACCGATCGCACGAAATGACTCATGGACTCTCTCCACAATCTGTTTATGGATACTAGGGTCATTAGGTAAATGTGTTTGGATGTTGTCCACTTGATATTGTCTCATCATGTCTAGATACACAGTTAGAAAGATGGTGTCTTCTAAAATCCAATAAACGACTTCATCCGCCTCTTTTGTTCTTTTATGAAGCACTTTAATCCCTCGTTCATATTGAATAAGAATATAGCCGGCTGGATCAATTTCAATATAGGGGCTCAAATCATCAAAAAAACCAGTCGTTTGAAAAGGACGTGCAATATACGGTTCATATATGTCTTGGGGAAGAGATGTCTTTTTGAGACAAGTGTCAATGCGCTTTATGAGTTCGTCTTTTTGCAAGATTTGATTCATTCTGATTCGCCGCCTTTGATGAGTGAAAAGCTGTCAAGGTTTTCCCTGACAGCTTTCTAGAATGTATTCTTCATTTTACAGGAACATGTAAACGGCACCAATAACCGCAAAAGTGCAGGCAACTACAATTAATAATTTGGCTAGTTTTTCCATGTCGTCTCCTTAAATGCCGGCTGCTACTACATAAGACAGCCCAACAGAAATAATGAGTGAAATAAACCCGACCGCTCTATTATCATTCTCAATCTCTTTGTCTACTTTAAATCGTGGTGTTAAAAATTCAAAAATGAAATAGCTGACAAGCAGCATCACAAAGCCGTATACGCCCCATCCGATCATTTGAAGAAGGGAGTTGTGCTGAGCGATGGAATGCTGAAAGACATTGGCAATCCCAAAAATCTTCCCGCCGGTTGCCATAGCAACAGCTAAGTTCCCCCGCTGAATCTCTTCCCAGTTTTTATAGGAGGTCACGAGTTCAAATATGGTAAGAAATAAGACAAGACATAGGACGGCCACGCTGTAATAGGCGGCAATTTCCACAAGTTCATTTTCCCAAAAGGCTTTCATGCGTTTTCTCCTTTTTACTTTAATTCGACGATGGTGACGCCTGATCCTCCCTCGCCTTGTTCTCCAAAACGAGCATTTTTTACACTACGGTGCTGCTTTAATAATTCCTGGACCCCTTTTCTCAAGGCGCCAGTGCCTTTACCGTGAATGATCGACACACGCGGATAGCCAGCTAAGACGGCATCATCTAAGTATTTCTCGACTCTGCTTAAGGCATTCTCATAACGCTCTCCTCTTAAATCAAGCTCAAGTGATACATGATAGTCTTTTCCTTTGACCGCCGTGATGGCTTTCTCTTGTTTAAATTCCGGTGCTGATTTGATAAATTCCATATCTTTTTCTTTTACTTTCATTTTCAGAATGCCCATTTGGACACTCCATTCTTTGTTACCCGTTTGTTCGATGAGCGTTCCTTTTTGGCCAAACGTCAGCACTTTGACTTCATCGCCTGGTTTTAGCTGTCTTGCTGCTTTTTTCACTGGCTCTGGTTTTTTCTTACGGTCAAACTCAGGGACAGCTTCTTCAAGACGCTTCCTCGCATCAATGAGTTCATGTTCTTTGAACGAACGATGCTCACTTTTAATGGACCGAAGCTCTTGAATAATCTCTTCTGCTTCTTTTGTTGCTTGTTCAATTTTTTCTGCCGCTTTTTGTTCGGCTTCTTCAAGCAGTTTGTCCTTTTGTTCATTCCATTCAAGGATTTGTTTTTGCAGTTCTTTATGGAGCTTCTCTGCTTCTTTTCTATAGAATTCCGTCTCATGCAGTTCTTCTTCTGCTTGTTTTTTGCTGTCTTCTAATGATGCAATCATCTGATCGACTTCATTATGTTCCGCATGCATATCTGCTTTTGCACGGTCAATTAAATGATGAGGCAGTCCTAGACGTTTGGAAATTTCAAATGCATTACTTCGTCCCGGCACCCCGATGAGCAAGCGATATGTAGGAGATAAGGTTTCAATATCAAACTCTACACTCGCATTTGTGACGCCTTCTCGGTTATATCCGTATGCCTTCAGCTCAGGATAGTGAGTCGTTGCGATGACGCGCGCATTTGTTTGATGAACTTCATCTAAGATGCTCATCGCAAGTGCTGCACCTTCAGCAGGATCTGTCCCCGCACCTAATTCATCAAATAACACGAGTGAATTAGACGTTAAATGCTTTAGGATATCCACAATATTGACCATATGAGATGAGAATGTACTCAAGCTCTGTTCAATAGACTGCTCGTCTCCAATATCAGCAAAGACTTGATCGAATACAGCCACTTCTGATCCTTCTTCGACTGGAATATGAAGACCTGCCTGCGTCATCAGCGTAAGAAGTCCAAGTGTTTTTAAAGTGACGGTCTTACCGCCTGTATTTGGACCTGTGATGACGATCGTAGAAAAATCTTTGCCTAGCTCAATATCATTTGCCACAACCTGATCTCGGGGCAATAGGGGATGTCTTGCCCGTTTTAAATAAATCTCCCCTTGGTTATTCACAGTAGGTTTTGTGGCTTTTTCTGCTTTTGCATATTTGGCTTTAGCGAAAATAAAATCTAATGTCTGAAGTTCATTCACATTATGAAGCAATTCATCAATGTGCTCTGACACACTCGCTGTTAGCATTTGCAAAATCTTTTCAATTTCTTGCTTTTCTTTTAGGCGAGTTTGCTGCAAGGTGTTATTTAAATCTACGACCACTTGCGGCTCAATAAAAAGAGTTGCGCCTGAAGAAGATTGATCGTGAACAATCCCTCCATAATTCGAGCGATATTCTTGTTTTACGGGAATGACAAACCGATCATTACGAATGGTCACAATGGTGTCTGACAGCATTTTCGAGGCAGATTGTGAACGAATCATTGATTCTAATTTATCTCGTACTTTTGATTCTAGTGATCGTAACTGCGTTCGTATGGTGCGGAGTGCAGGCGTTGCGTGATCAAGCACTTCTCCATTATCACCAATACAGCTTTCGATTTCTTTTCTCACGTCTGGCAGTAAAATCAGCGATTCTGCATATGTATGAAGACGCGGTATCTCTACTCCGTCCTCATACATAGAGGTGAGAAAGTGCTTCATGTTTTTTGTAGTATATAACAGCGCCGCAATTTCCATCAGCTCAGCAGGGCTTAATATACTGCCTATTTCTGCTCGTTTGACGCCTCGTCTAATATCCGTTAACCCGCCAAACGGCGCAGATCCTTTTAAACGAATCACATCTTGCGCTTCTGCTACCTCTTCTAGCAGATGCTGAATGCTCTCGATATCTGTGAGTGGTATTAAGTCCTGCGCTTTTTCTTTCCCTAAAGTCGAAGCAGTATAGGACATGACTTTTTCTTTTACTTTATGAAATTCTAATGATGCTAACACTTTTTGTTGCAGCATGGTCCAGCCTCCTAACGACTACCTGTCACGCGTTAAAAACTTTTTCATCTCATCGAGAGAAAATGTATTCACGACATTTGCTTTTGGTGTCCAGCCCTTTCTTGCAGCTGTGACACCGACGTCCATATGATCGAGCATGGCGATGTTGTGTGCATCTGTGTTGATCATGATGTTCACACCCGCTTCGTTTGCTTTCATTAAATGCTCTGTTTTTAAATCAAGTCTTGACGGGTTGCTGTTGAGTTCCAGTGCAGTGCCCGTTTTTTTCGCAAGCTCTATGAGCTGATCAATATTTAAAGCATAGCCGTCTCGTCTACCGATCAAACGGCCAGTTGGATGGGCAATTAAATCCACATGCTGATTATTCAAGGCATTTTCTAGGCGCTCCATGATGACTTCCTCCGGCTGAGAGAAGCTAGAATGAATAGACGCAATGACAAAATCCATGTCTGCTAGAAAGTCATCATCATAATCTAACGATCCATCCGGCAGAATATCCATTTCGACCCCTTTGAAAATGTGAAAATGTTCGAATTCTTGATTCAGCTTGTCAATTTCTTTTGCTTGCAAACGCAAACGTTCTTTTGTTAAACCGTTTGCTACTTTTAAATATTGTGAGTGGTCTGTAATGGCCATGTATTCATAGCCTTTTGCGATACATGCCTCTGCCATTTCGCGAATAGAAAAGGCGCCATCACTCCATGTCGAGTGCATATGAAGATCGCCTTTGATATCTTTTCGTTCTACAAATTGCATACTTTCTTTATACGAATCAATCTCTGCTCCGGTTTCACGAATTTCTGGCGGAATGAGCGGAAGTTGGAAATGTGCATAAAAAGCACTTTCGTCTTCAAATGTTTTCACATCCCCAGTTTCGATCGTTTCAACCCCATATTCACTAATACGCTCACCGCGTTCCTTCGCAAGCTGTCTCATACGAATGTTATGATCTTTTGAGCCAGTGAAATGGTGCAGCGTTGTTGCAAATTGGTCTGTTGTCACAAGCCGGAAATCTACACTGATTTCAAAATCAAGTGCAAGAATGACCGATACCTTCGTATCACCGCTCGCAATGACATCTTTGACATCATCAAGAGCAACAAGCTGCTTTCTCACTTGTTCAGGGTTATCAGTCGCAATGATGTAATCTAAATCTTTAACCGTTTCACGCGCACGTCTTAAACTGCCCGCTCTTGAAAAACGGATGATTCCCTCCATCTGTTCCAGCGCATCATCAATTCGCTCTGCCACATCTAATGCAAAGCCAATTGGCAGTCGTTCTGGCTGCTTTCCTGCCTCCTCAAGAGCGGCAAGAATCTTTTCTTCTGTTTTTTTGCCAAACCCAGCAAGCGTTTGTACTTTTTCCGCTTCACATGCTTCTTTTAAAGACTGTGCATCGTGAACACCAAGCTCTTGGTAGAGCTTAGCAATCTTCTTCCCGCCGAGTCCTTGCAATTTTAAGAGCGGGACAAGTCCTTCAGGCACTTCTTTTTTTAATTGTTCGAGTGTTTCAGACTGTCCTTTTTCGATATACTCTGTGATCACAGCAAAGGTTCCTTTTCCAATGCCGGGTAATGCTAATAGGTCATCTATTTGAGAAAGACTGCGGTCATCTTGTTCCAGTGCCGCAGCTGCTTTACGAAAGGCAGAAATTTTAAAAGGATTGTCTCCTTTTAGCTCCATATAGACTGCAATTGTTTCAAGAAGTTTGATAATATCTTTTTTATTCATCTCTCATCCTCCAGCTGCTTTGGCATCTTCCTATATAAATATACAAACTTTCCCTTCATCCGACAACTTTCTGTCATGGAATGAGAAAAAACTTCTCCAAGAAAGGAGAAGTTCTTAAACTCCATACGTCGACCAGAGGTCTTTGACAAGACCGGACAGGTAAGGGGTGCTATTTACGATCACATCTGCTAACATTGATTTGCTCATCATGGTTTGAAGCGCATCGACTGGAAGTAATGCAGCCACAAACAATAGAATAAACACAAATAGATAGGTTTCAAGAAATCCTAAAACAGCGCCAAGCAGTTTGTTGACCTGTTTAATCACAGGGATACTTGCAATGGTTGTGAGCAATCCGCCGATGATAGCGAGCAGGATTTTGGTCAAGATAAACAGAATGATAAACGCAATGGTATTATAATAAGCTGTTTCTAGATTCCCACTAAAGAAAGCGAGCTGCGCTTGACCGCCGCTAAAATTAGGTGCTGGAATCCACGTAAGCTGTGGTGCAAGTGACTGATAAAACAGAGAAGCCACTAAAATAGAAACAACAAAGCTAATCAATTTAATAAATTGAAGAATAAACCCGCGTTTTAGACCGACAAGCGTTCCCATAAGAAGCAAAAACAAAATGATGATATCGATCACGGTAATTTCATTCCTTTTCTTTTAGATGAAGCTCTAGTTTTTCGTATTGCTCTTTTAATTTCAAGTAGTCGTGGACGACATTGACTGCTGTCAGTACAGCTAATTTGTTTATATCAAGGTATGGATTTTTTTCATTGATTTCTCTCATTTTATCATCAACAATTGAAGCAACATGTCGCATATGCATCTTCGTTTCTTGACCGATGATCGTATAGGACTGTCCGTAAATCTCAACTGTTGTTTTCGTTTTACCGCCGTCAGACAACGTTTCTCCTCCATTCCACGAGAATCCTAGTCTCTATCATAACATGTTTAGACATTGAATGGAAAGACGAGCCCTTCCCTGTTATGGTACACTTTAGAAATCAATGATATCAAGGTAAAAAGGAGTTATCCACTGTGCCCCAATCCGTCTTAAAAGCAACATCAGAAGACATGAAAAAAATGAAGAGCGTGTACGCTCAGCATTTAACTGACACTTTGCCGCCAGGCGCTCTATTTCAAGCAAAGGTTCCCGGCTGTACGATTACAGCCTACAAATCTGGAAAAGTACTGTTCCAAGGACAAAAGGCAGAAGCTGAAGCAAGTCAGTTCAACCATTTACAAGCAGCTGAAACAAAAAGCAAAAAAACACCATCCATCACACAGTACAGCCCACCACCCGGCATTGCTTCCATGTCGGTTATTGGCTCAGATGAGGTCGGTACTGGCGATTATTTTGGACCCATTACGGTCTGTGCGGCTTATGTTGATTCCAGTCAGCTTGCTCTCATGAAAGAGCTCGGGGTGAAAGACTCAAAAGGACTAAAAGATCCGCAGATTATCAACATTGCCAAAGACTTGATCAAAACCATCCCGTTCAGCCTTCTCGTGCTTCGGAATGAAAAATACAATGCGATGCAGGAAAAGGGCATGAGCCAAGGGAAAATGAAGGCACTGCTTCATAACCAAGTCATCACCTCCGTGCTAGAAAAACTGGATGGCAAGAAACCAGAAGCCATTCTCATTGACCAATTTGCCGAACCAGGCATTTATTTCAGGCACCTTGCGGGGAAAAAGATCATTCGGGAGCGTACATATTTTAGTACGAAAGCAGAAGGCATCCACTTATCGGTTGCTGCAGCTTCTATTATTGCAAGATATGCTTTTTTAATTGAAATGGATAAATTATCAAAAGCAGCGGGCTTTGACATTCCAAAAGGGGCCGGTCCGCATGTTGACAAAGCGGCAGCAAAGCTGATGAAACAGCACGGCGAAGAGGCTTTACGCCAATTTACAAAACTTCATTTTGCCAACACCCAAAAAGCGAAAAAATGGTTATAATCAAAAAAGAGCTATCGCCCATAAGGCGATAGCTCTTTTTATTATCCGCGCAAGACAGCTTGATACGTATCTTCTAATGCTTTCAATACGTTTGTATGAACAGCCGTGACTTCTTCCTCAGTCAACGTTTGTTCTGGGTTTAAATATTGCAGAGAGAATGCAACAGACTTTTTACCTTCTTCCATATGCTCACCCTCATACACATCAAAGACGGAAAGGTCTGTGAGCAATTGTCCGCCAGCTTCATAAATGACTTGCTCCAGCTGTCCGCTTGAAATATGCTGATCGACGACAAGTGCGATGTCTCTAGTCACTGCTGGGAATCTCGGAATAGCCGTATATTTCATATCCTCTGTTTCAGACGTCATTACATCTGTTAAATCAAATTCAAATACATACGTTTCTTTTAAATCTAATTCCTTTTCCACTACTGGATGAAGTGCAGCTACAAAGCCAATCACTTTTCCATTTAAATGAACATCGGCTGTACGTCCTGGGTGAAGGCCCTCACGCTCTGCTTGAACATACGTGATCTCTCCTGATACACCAAGCTTTTCAAACAGCCCTTCTGCAATACCCTTCGCTACATAAAAATCGACAGCTTTTTTCTCGCCCTGCCAAAGATTTTTATGCCATAAGCCTGTCAGCGCACCAGCGACATGTTCTTTCTCCACCGGTTTTGCCCCTTCAGCTTCTGCTAAGAACACAGAACCCGTTTCATAAAAGGCAAAAGAATCAGCTTGTCTTGCTAAGTTATATGCAACAGAATCAAGTAAGTTTGGCAGAAGGCTTTGTCTCAGCACACTTCGTTCCTCACTCATCGGCAGGGAAAGTCTTGTTTGATAAGCTGGATTTAAAGCAAAGGCTGTGGACTTATGCTGATTCGTTAATGAATACGTAATCGCTTGAGAAAGCCCTGCGCCCTCTAAGAAACGTCTCACCTTTCTGCGCTTCACTTGGTATGGCGTGAGACCGCCAACGGTACCAGCTGTCGCAGGGAGTGTAGATGGAATATTGTCGTAGCCGTATAACCTCGCGACTTCTTCAATGAGGTCTTCTTCAATCGTAATATCCATTCTGCGGGAAGGAACCGTTACGACAAGCACATCATTTGATTCGCCCACAGTAAAGCCTAGTTTGTTGAAAATCTGAATCATATCTTCTTTTGAAATGCTCATACCAAGCACCTTGTTCACACGCTCAGTTGATACGTGGATGACATTCATACTTGTTTCAAGGTGGTTTTCCTCCACAGTTCCGCTTAACACTTCACCACCTGCATAGATGCTGATCAATTGCGCTGCTCTTTCGGCTGCTGATTTCGTCCGCTGCGGATCGAGCCCTTTTTCAAATCGTGTGCTTGATTCACTGCGAAGCCCTAAGTCTCTAGATGCTTGACGGACGGTTTGACCGTTGAAATATGCCGCTTCTAAAAGAATCGTTGTCGTCTCATCACGCACCTCTGATTCAAAACCGCCCATGACGCCTGCAACAGCATGCGCTTTTGTGCCATTTGTAATGACAAGATGCTTCGAAGACAATGTACGTTCTTGTTCATCCAGAGTTTGAATCATTTCATTTTCAGCCGCTTTACGTACGACCACCTGCTTTGAACCAAAGCGGTCATAATCAAAGGCATGAAGAGGTTGACCGTATTCAAGTAAGACAAAATTCGTAATATCCACGACGTTGTTAATTGGGCGGATACCTGCATTCATCAATCTTGTTTGTATCCAAAGTGGTGCTGGCCCAATCTTTACATTTTTAATGATCTTCGCTGCATAAAGTGGATTCGCTTCTTGATCCTCAATTTTAACAGAAATATAGTCTGCTGCTTTTTCAGAAGAAGTGTCATGCGCTGTATCAGGAAGCTTGATGTCTCTCCCTAAAATGGCGGCAACCTCATAAGCGACACCTAGCATATTAAGGGCATCAGCACGGTTTGGTGTTAAGCCAAGCTCAAGTACCGCGTCATCTAATTGAAGTGCTTGAAGGGCATCATCTCCTGGTTTCACGTCATTCGGGAAAACAAAGATGCCTTCTGCATATTCTTTTGGTACGAGCTTGCTCTCTACGCCTAATTCTTGCAGAGAACAAATCATGCCATGAGACTCTTCACCGCGCAGTTTGGCTTTTTTAATTTTAAAATTTTCAGGAAGGACTGCACCAACCGTTGCGACGGCCACATGCTGTCCTTTATCCACATTTGGAGCCCCGCATATAATTTGCACCGGTGCGTCTTCGCCGATATCAACAAGACATTTGTTTAATTTATCCGCATTCGGATGCTGTTCACGTTCAATGACGTGTCCAACGACAACGCCTTTGATGCCTTCGCCTTTATACTCAACGGCTTCCACTTCAATTCCGCTTCTTGTGATTTTCTCTGCTAATTCATCCGGCTGAATGCCTTCTAAATCGACATAGTCCTCTAACCATTTATATGAAACAAACATGTTGATTTCCTCCTCTTAGTCCTGCTTAAATTGCTTCGTGAATCTAATATCATTTGTGTAGAAATGACGAATGTCATCTATGCCGTATTTCAGCATGGCAATACGTTCAACACCCATTCCAAAAGCAAAGCCTTGGTAAGTATCTGGATCAAATCCGCTCATTTTTAATACATTCGGGTGAACCATTCCTGCACCTAAAATTTCAATCCAGCCTGTTCCTTTACATACAGAACAGCCTTTCCCGCCGCATTTAAAGCATGACACATCAACTTCAACGGAAGGTTCTGTGAATGGGAAAAAGCTTGGGCGCAGTCTAATTTCACGATCCTCACCAAACATTTTTCTTGCGACTGTCTCAAGCGTTCCTTTGAGGTCACTCATGCTAATATTGTGATCGACCACAAGTCCTTCAATTTGCATGAATTGATGGGAGTGAGTGGCATCATCGCTGTCACGTCTATATACCTTACCAGGACAGATGATCTTCACAGGACCTTGGCCTTTATATTTCTCAAGTGTACGTGCTTGAACGGGTGATGTTTGCGTTCTCATGAGTGTGTCTTCAGTAATATAGAAGCTGTCCTGCATATCACGTGCCGGATGTTCTTTTGGAAGATTGAGCGCTTCAAAGTTATAGTAATCTGTTTCCACCTCTGGGCCCTCTTCAACGGTATAGCCCATGCCGATAAATAAATCTTCAATATCTTCTACGACAATCGTTAATGGATGTCTTGCCCCGATTTTGATCGGACTTGCTGGTAATGTGACATCAATGGTTTGAGAAGCCAGTTTCTTTTTCACTTCTTCTGCTTCTAGCTGCTCATTTTTTTCAGCAATGGCACCAGCAATCTGCTCTCTCACTTCATTTGCAAGTGCGCCCATTTTTGGTCTTTCTTCAGCGGAAAGCTTGCCCATTCCGCGCAGCACTTCTGTAATCGGACCTTTTTTCCCTAAATATTGAACACGAATATCATTGACTTCTTTGAGCGAGCTGGCTGCTTCTACCTTCGCTATCGCTTCTGTTTCAAGCTGTTTTAACGTTTCTTGCATGAGTGTTATCCTCCTTTTAATATACAAAACCGTCTGAATAAACGGGTGTTTGATTGTTTGAAGACAATAAAAAAACCCGCCCCTCCAAAAAAGAAGGGACGAGTTGTGGTCGCGGTACCACCCTTGTTAAGCACAAATATATGTGCGAATAAGCTTCATTGACATAACGGAATCAAACGAATCCGGTCCACCTTTACGCAAAACCTGCGGTCCCGGTGACAACTCCAGAGGTGAATTCCTGTTTCAGCATTCCTTAAATGCACTTTCAGTCTACGATGCATTCTCCCTAATAGGACGCTTCGTGAAACAATCTTCCTCTATCATGGTTTTTAAAATATTAGTTTCATTATAGTGAAAAATAGGACGTGATGCAACACTATCCGCGCAAATGATAGACAAGAACTGCTGCTGCCACAGCCACATTTAATGATTCCGCTTGTCCGTACATTGGAACATATAAATTTTGATCTGTCATTTGAAGAATCTCTGGATCAATACCTGCTCCCTCGTTGCCTACAATTAGCGCAAATGGACCTTCTGATGCTATGTGTCTATACTCTTTCGCATTTTTTAAAGCAGTGCCATATACAGGTATACCTTGCGCCTTTAATGCTGGAATTGTCTGTTGAAGTGTTTGTTTTAAGATAGGCAGGTGAAAATGAGACCCTTGTGCTGAACGGAGCGTTTTTCCGTTAAACGCATCAACGGTTCCATCGCCTAGAACCACAGCATCAAGACCCGCTGCATCTGCTGTCCGAATGAGTGTGCCTAAATTCCCCGGATCCTGTACTGCATCTAACAGAAGCATTCGTTCATACTTTTTCTCCTCAAATACAGGAATTGTACAAACCGCTGCGATTTGCTGAGGTGTTTCCGTTTCCGTCATCGCAGTAAAAGCCTCTGCACTTAATTCATACAGCTCAATGTCAGGCTCGATGTCCGCAGGGAGCACGTCAGGCGTTGTGACCATTAACTCTTTCACAACCCCGCTCTTTAATGCTTCTTCTACTAAGTGTTTTCCTTCAACAACGAACAGTCCCGTTTTCGTTCGTTCTTTTTTTGTATGCAGCTTTTTCCATTGTTTAATGCTTGCGTTTTTAGCTGATTCTATATATTTCAAGCGACTTTAACTCCTTTAAATATCATGAATTTATTATATCTCAAGCACACTACATAATAAACCTGTCTTTGAGACAGAATAGGGCTATCACCATCAAAAAAGGAGTGTGGGCAATGGATTTTAATTTAAGAGGCGCAGTGATTCAAAACATTACTGGCCATAATCAAGAGCAGCTTGAGCATACGATTTTAGATGCGATTCAAAGTGGCGAGGAAAAAATGCTACCAGGGCTTGGCGTTTTGTTTGAGGTGTTATGGCAAGAGGCATCAGAAGATGAAAAGAATGAAATTCTTGAAACATTAGAGCAGGGCTTAAAGCCTGAGCATCAGCAATAACAAGAAGCCGGTTTGCTTATCTATAAGCAAGCCGGCTTTGTTCATTTAGCCAGTGATTGGCGTCTCCATTCGAAGAGCTGGATCGCGCCAAATCTCGATCCATTTTTTAATAGCGAACACGATAATGACAAAACCTAAAATCAGCATAATCATCGAAAGCACGGCATTCAGTACACTGTAGCCAGATGCTTCAGGATTGAGATAGACATTCGCAACCATCCAATAACCCGCATAATTCACCGTCACATATAAGTAAGCAAGTGGAATTAAACAAGTCAACATATACCGCCTTTTATCCGCAATTTTTAACACAACCGTCGCCCCAATGATTAATCCGACCGAGGCCATTAGTTGGTTTGACACACCAAAGAGTGCCCAAATGGACCCAATGTCTCCAGAGTAAAGCAAGTATCCCCACATAAAACAAGCAAGTGCACTTGCAAAGACTGACCCTGGTACCCAGTCATTTCGTTTCAGCGGTTTATATGCTTCTCCAAAGAAGTCTTGGATCAAATATCGCGCGACACGGGTTCCTGCGTCAATCGCCGTTAAAATAAAGACGGCTTCAAACATAATCACGAATTGGAAGAAATAAGAGGCCAAATGACTAAAGAACGGAATACCCGTAAAGATGTACGCCATCCCTACAGCTAATGTAACAGCTCCACCTGTTCTTCCTTCTAAGTCAAGACCGATTTCTTTGCTTAGTTGAGGAAGATTCTCGACACTCATACCAAGCGTACGAAACACTTCAGGTGTACTATTAATTGCAAAATAATCTCCCGGATGAAGCGCAGTAGCGGCAATTAACGCCATGATTCCCACTAAACATTCTACGAGCATCGCGCCAAACGCCACCGGCTTCATATCACTCCAACGATCTAGCATTTTTGGCGTTGTGCCTGAGCCAACAAATGCATGAAAACCAGAAATCGCGCCACAAGCAATGGTAATCGAAATAAAAGGCCATACAGGTCCAGCTAAGACAGGCCCTCCTCCATTTACAAACTCCGTAAACGCCGGAAATTGGATGGTTGGATTAACCACAAAGATTCCCGCAATCAGCGCGATGAAAACACCAATTTTCATAAAACTGCTTAAATAGTCTCTTGGTGCCAAAAGCAACCAAACCGGCAGGGCCGCAGCAAAGAACGCATAGATTGGCAGGGCAAGAGCAAGCGTTTTTGTATCAAGTGTTAACAAATCTCCAAGTGCTGTTCCTTGAATATTCGGTCCAAGGAATACCCCCAACATCAGTAATATGAATCCCGCAGATGTCGCCAGCTTTAAATTGCCTGTCTTTTTATAATAAAGGCCGACTCCCATCGCTATTGGAATGGTAATACCAACTGCAAAGGTTCCCCAAGGATTTCGTTCTAAAGCATGAAGCACAACCATGGACAGTCCTGCCATTGTAATTGTAATAATAAATAACATGGCGAGCCCTGTGCAAAATCCTGCCACAGGACCAAGCTCCTCTTTCGCTACCTCGGATAGTGATTTCCCCTTTTTTCGCATCGAAGCAAACAAGACCACAAGATCATGAACAGCTCCGCCAATCACCGCTCCAATTAAGAGCCAAAGGAGACCAGGTAAATACCCAAATTGTGCGGCTAAAATCGGACCAACTAATGGACCGGCAGCGGCAATTGCAGCAAAGTGATGCCCAAATGTGACCCATTTGTTTGTTGGCACATAATCTTTCCCATCCTCGAGTGCATGAGCCGGTGTAGGATGATCATCTGTGACCTTTAGTACCTTCACCATCATAAACGTGCCATAGAGGCGATAGGCAATCGCTAAAATACACATCGATCCTATCACAATTGAAACCGCATTCATTTAACCATCCCCTTTGTATAAACAATTTGTTACAAATATAACATAAATTGATTGATTTTTCTTTCTTTTAAAACCTAGTTGACAAATAAGAATAATTGGTTTAATCTAAAATAAGCTTCACCTACTTCCATAAACTCTCTTTTGACAGAGCCTCAATTGGCTCTGTCCTTTTTATTGATTTCATCTTACATAAATACAAGAAGGATCACATGTGCCTTCCTCACTAGAAAAATATCACTTCATTTACTGAAAACAGTTCTTTTGACACAACTTACATTCCAAAGTTCATTTCCTGGGAAATTCAACGCAATTAAAAAACCTTTCCCCATACTGAGGAAAGGTTTCATCATTAAGAACCGTACGTAATTTGTTCAACCGTTTTTTGGTCAAGTCTTTTGATGACTTCTGTTAAAAGCTTCACCGCATTTTCATAATCATCTCGATGAATCATGGCTGCATGGGTATGAATATATCTGCTTGGAATCCCGATGGATAGTGATGGAACGCCATGACCTGTTAAGTGAATACCTCCAGCATCTGTTCCTCCACCTGGCATGGAATCGTATTGATAAGGAATGTTTAATTCATCTGCAGTTTGGACAACAAAATCGCGAAGCCCTTTATGAGAAACCATGGAAGCGTCGAATACGACAATCGTTGGTCCTTTGCCAAGTTTGCTTGTTGCTTCTTTTTCAGTAATACCTGGTGTATCACCTGCTACTCCAACATCAATAGCAAATCCAATATCAGGCTGGATGGTAGCTGCCGCTGTTTTAGCTCCGCGCAAGCCAACTTCCTCTTGGACAGTTGCTACACTGTATGCAATATTTTCATGCTGAGTATCCTTTAAATTCTTCATGACATCAATCGCTACTGCACAGCCGATACGGTTGTCCCAGGCCTTTGCAAGAAGCATTTTTTCGTCATTCATTACCGTAAACTCAAAGTAAGGTACGATTTGATCTCCAGGGAGGACGCCCCATTCCATTGCCTGCTCTTTGCTCGAAGCCCCAATATCAATGAACATATCTGTGATTTCGATTGATTTCTTTCGTGCTTCTGGTGATAAGACATGTGGCGGTTTAGAACCAATCACACCTGTAATGTCTCCTTTTTTCGTCACAATGGTGACACGCTGCGCCAGCATAACTTGTGACCACCAGCCACCGACCGTTTGAAAACGAATATAGCCTTTGTCATCGATTTTTGTCACCATGAATCCTACTTCATCTAAGTGACCAGCAAGCATCACTTTAGGCCCATTTGCATTTCCTTCCTTCTTAGCAATTAAGCTGCCAAGGCGGTCTGTAGAGACTTCATCCGCATATGTTTCTATGTATGACTGCATGACCTTTTTTACATCACGTTCATTTCCTGGAATCCCTTTTGCATCCGTTAGGTCTTTCAGCATAGTTAATGTTTGATCTAGTTTTGTCATCCTGTTTATCCTCCTTTTTCTTCATGGTGCATTCTTATTATACAAAACCTCTTTCGTTCAATACGATCTTTTTATGAATATTTTTTCGTTAATCGAAATATTTTTTTTAAAAAAAGTTGAAACCTTTTGACTTTCTCATTCGTAGTACATCAGATAACGGTATTGGAGGTGCATCCTGTCATGTTTGTCATCCTCATTAGACTTGCTCTTGTTGCATTGCTTGTCTATATTTTCTACATGGCGGTAAAATTCTTCTCAAACCCGAGAAGAAAGCTGAAACAAGCACAATTAAAAGAAGGCTTTTATTTTATGGACGAACAGCAAAATGCTCGCAAAAATTTCAATTTCGTCTATAAAGGTGTCTTGTTTGAAGGGGAGAAACATGTTCCTTCTAAGGATCATCCTCTGTTTGTCCACTCCATTTACGTTTGGACCGAGTCACCTGAGAAGCTAAATGAATTCACATTAGAAGACTTTGAAAAACTTGAGGAAAACATCATTGAACGGTATCCTCAAACAAAAATTGATTGGGATCAGCCCATCAAAAAAATCAAACAAAAAAAGGGAGCAGATACGCCGACTTAACGGCGTCTGCTCCCTTTTCAGATGAGATTGAGATAGACCAATATCACCAATTGGACAACAATTAAAGCAGGCATACCCATTTGAAAGGCAGGATGCTTTGTTTTATGACGAAAATACTGCATGCCAAGAAATGACCCGGCAGCACCAAAAAGTACTGCGGCACTCCATAAGTGCGCTTCTGATATTCTCCATTTGTGTGCTTTCGCCCGGCGTTTATCCTCTCCCATGAGACAAAACCCATAGACATTGACCAAGATGAGCAGCACGATCAGAGCGATATTCATTGATTTCACCTCACATGATGAGAAAAAAAGATCACTCCTCGGCGGAATGATCTTTTATATGACTTACTTGTCTAGTTGTGCTTTTGCAGCATCAGCAAGCTGGTTGAACGCGTTTAAGTCATTCACAGCAAGGTCAGCAAGCATTTTGCGGTTTACTTCGATACCAGAAAGCTTTAAGCCATGCATTAAACGGCTGTAAGAAAGACCGTTCATACGAGCTGCAGCATTGATACGAGTGATCCATAGTTTACGGAAGTCACGTTTTTTCTGACGACGGTCACGGAAAGCGTAGTTTCCAGATTTCATCACCTGTTGGTTTGCTACTTTATATAATCTATGTTTTGAACCGAAATAACCTTTTGCTAATTTAAGAACCTTTTTACGACGCTGACGCGACACAGTTCCGCCTTTTACTCTTGGCATTGTAATTCCCTCCTATGTTTCCTATTCCAGATTACTTGATGTTTGCAAGTTGTTGTTTGATACGTTTGAAATCTCCAGCACTTACGATTGCGCTCTTACGCAATTTACGTTTTTGCTTTGTAGATTTGTTAGCGAACAAGTGACTTGTGTACGCATGAGAACGTTTAAGTTTACCAGAACCTGTTTTTTTGAAACGTTTAGCAGATCCGCGGTGAGTTTTCATTTTTGGCATTGGATGTTTCCTCCCTCTGTTACTTTTACTTTTCGACTTTTGGTGCAAGCATGAGGAACATGCTACGTCCGTCCATCTTAGGTTTTGTTTCTACTGTTGCTACTTCAGCGCAAGCTTCAGAGAAACGGTCTAACACGCGCTGTCCGATTTCTTTATGCGTAATCGCACGGCCTTTAAAGCGGATAGAAGCTTTCACTTTATCTCCCTTTTCAAGGAATTTGATTGCATTACGGAGCTTCGTGTTAAAATCATGTTCATCGATTGTCGGGCTCAACCGAACTTCTTTTAAGCTAATGATTTTTTGATTCTTACGTGCCTCTTTTTCCTTCTTCTGTTGTTCGAAACGGAACTTACCGTAGTCCATGATTCGGCAAACAGGTGGTTTTGCATTTGCAGCAACTAACACAAGGTCAAGATTGGCTTTCGTAGCAATTTCCAGAGCTTCCTGGCGGGTTTTAATCCCAAGCTGATCGCCATTTTGTCCGATCAAACGAACTTCACGCGCACGAATACCTTCATTAACTAATTGATCTTTGCTAATAGTGAGCCACCTCCATGAGATTTTGAATTGAGTTCACAATTCATTTTGACCATTTCGTTGTATGTTTTACAGGCAAACAAAAAGTGTGGGCATATAAAACACCCACACTGCGAACATTTGCATGAAAAAATAAATGTACGGTCAACCTGTCAACTACAAACATGTGTCAATCAGGTGAGAAGCGGGTGCTTCTGCTTGTGATATCTATTCAATTCGTTAACTATTCTACACAATTTTCATTTGTCCGTCAAGTAACGGAACTCTTGAAACAACTTTTTCATTTTAGCATGACGAAATGATTTGAGCAAGCCTTATTTAAAAAGAAATAAAGTCTCTTCAAATCCTTCAATTTTTCATTAACACACCGATATAAATCAAGTTGTATACATAAATAAACCAAAATATAAATCATATTCCATATAAAAAAGGGTATTATATCTATTTTTTCAAAAAAATGATTGATTTTATAATTCTTTAGTCTTATCATTGGTGAGGTATTCAAATTCATTTAATAAAATAAGGAAAAGTAGGGGATTTATTTGAAAAAGTTTTTTAAGATTGGGTGTCTTAGTATCATTATTCTCATTTTGATTATTATCTTTGTATCTTGTATGGCTGGGGGCGGCAGCAAAAAAGATAATACATCAAATACTGGTTCTAAAAATGCAGTAACGAGTAGCGAAAAGAAAAATGATAAAGAAAAAACGCATAAAATTGGAGATAAAGTAGCAGTCGAAGACTTTACTTATCAAGTAAACAGCGTAACAGAAGCGAAATCTTTACAAAAACAGTATATGAGCGATGTAACGACAGACGGCAAATTCGTGATTGTTGAAGTAACGGTCATAAATACAGGTAAAAAAGATAGAACGGTAGATACTGAGATGTTTAGGTTAATTGGCAAAGACGGTACAGAATACAAATCACTCGCAACAAATAACATGTATGTCAATGATATCGATTCAAGTTTCTTCTTAAAACAAATAAATCCTAAATTATCTAAAAAAGGTAAAATTGCTTTTGAAGTTCCAAACGAAAAGAAATTCTCGCTTCAAGTCTCATCAGGACTAGGATGGACTGGCGGTAAGTATAAGACCATTGATTTATCAAAATAATGTAAGAGTGCACATTTTTGTGCACTTTTTTTATTACTAAATAATCTATTTAAACTCTAAAACTTCTATTGTAAAATGAACATGAGCCTGTCACATGCAATTGAGGGTAACTACATACATAACAAGGGAGAAGATCATGAAAGCCGTATTTTTCGATTTAGATGATACTTTGCTTTGGGATGAAAAAAGCATTCATACCACTTTTCAGGAAACATGCAGGGAAGCGGAAAAGAAATATGGACTTGATCCAGAATCGTTTGAACAGATTGTGCGTGAAGAAGCAAGAAAGCTGTACTCTTCTTATGAAACATATGATTATACTGTCATGATTGGAATTAATCCTTTTGAAGGACTGTGGTCCAATTTTAGTGAGCCGATTAGCGAAGGCTTTCAAAAGCTGAACGCCCTTGCACCAGAGTATCGCAAAAACGCTTGGACGAACGGCTTAAAAGAGGCAGGAATTGACGATGAAGTATTTGGTCAATACTTAGCAGATTTCTTTGCAGCAGAGCGCAGAAAACGCCCGTATGTCTATGAAGAAACGTATCCTGTTTTAGAGCGCCTGAAGGGCAGCTATGAATTACTCCTTTTAACAAATGGAGATCCTAGTCTGCAAAAAGAAAAACTTGCAGGTGTCCCGGAACTTGCCCCTTACTTTAATGAAATTGTGATTTCAGGAGATTATGGGAAAGGAAAGCCTGATCCTGGCATCTTTGAGCACTGCCTTCAGCTGTTAAATCTCACAAAAGATGACGTCATCATGGTAGGAGATAATCCAAAAACAGATATTCTCGGAGCTTCTCGCGTAGGCATTCAAACCGTTTGGATCAATCGTCATGGCAAGAAAAATGAAACAGATGTGACACCAGATTATGAAATTAAAGACTTACACGAATTGTTTGATATTTTAAAATAAACCATAGGAAAAACACCCTTCTCCTGATTGAGATTGGGTGTTTTTTCGTTTTCGGCTAAACAATTGCTGCTAGACTTTGTGCTTGTCGATCTAAGCCGCGTGCTGCTTTTCCTACATTCATGAATTCCTCGCTTGCCTGCTTGACAAGATCCCGGTTTGTAAACACGCTTGTCTTTGCACGGCTTGTTCCGTTGCTGACCTTTTCAACTTCTAAATGGATCGCCTTCACATAACGATCCACCTTTACGATCGCTTCCTTTGAATCTGTCGCAAGCTTACGGATTTCTGCCGCTACGACACTAAAGCCATTTCCATAGGAACCCGCATGCGCAGCTTCTATGGCCGCGTTCAATGCGAGCAGCTGCGTTTGGGAAGCGATACTGTTAATCGTTGTAGCAATTGAGCTGATCGACTCCACCTGCTCTGTTAGCCCTTCTAGCAAACTCATGTTTTGATCCGTTTCACTCGCAATATGTTCAAAAGAAGCATTTACACTTTGACTATGCTGGATGCCGATTTCCGCTCGCTCCATTAATTTTGCAGACATATCCTTTAGGTCTTCTACTACCTGCTTCATTGTGTTTTCTCTCTCCGTAATATCTGTTGCCACTTTCACGACGGCCACTACGTTCCCCTCTTCATTGAGCACTGGTGTATACGTCGCTTCAAGCCATAAGGTGTCACCGTACTTCGTGATCCGCTGCACCTTTTCCTGAAACACTTGACCATTCTTCAAACGCTTCCAAAACATTTGATAACTTGCGTCTTCTGCAATATGCGGAGGACAAAACTGTCTATGCTTTAAACCAATCATTTCTTCCTTTGTATATCTCATGGCTTTTGCAAAAATATCATTGACCCATAGGACCTTACCTGTGACATCAAATTCAATCATCGCCAGTGAGTGCTCTAGCGCACGAAGCACAGCTGATTGCTCCAATACTTGTGTTGATGAAGTGTTTGTTGTTTGAATCATCGCTTTCATTCCCCCAATTTGCCTCTATCTAATAGTACATACTTACCCATACTTTCGTACTATCTAAACGTATCATTTGCGCACTTGGATCACCAGTGGAGAATTTTTTTCCATAAGAAAAAAGCCAGCAACCTCAAGAGATGAGATCACTGACTGTTTCGTTTGCCTTCATTATTTTTTTGCTTCTGCGACTGCATGTTTCACAAAAGCTTCGAGGTCCATTGTTTCTGAATCTTGTTCCCCATATTTTCTTACATTGACCGCGCCATTTTCTGCTTCTTGATCACCGACAACCAGCATGTACGGAATCTTTTGCATTTGCGCTTCTCTAATTTTGTACCCTATTTTTTCATCACGACTGTCTAGTTCTACACGCAGTCCTTCAAGCTGCAAACGTTCTTGCACTTTTTTCGCGTAATCTAGATGGACAGATGGTGAAACCGGGATGACTTGGAATTGTACAGGTGCCAGCCATGTTGGAAGAGCTCCTTTGTATTCTTCAATTAAGAAGGCAACGAAGCGTTCCATTGTGGACACAACTCCTCTATGAATGACAACCGGACGATGATGTTTTCCATCTTCTCCGATATATGTGAGATCGAAACGCTCTGGAAGTAAGAAGTCTAGCTGTACAGTAGACAAAGTCTCTTCTTTTCCAAGGGCCGTCTTTACTTGGACGTCAAGCTTCGGACCATAAAATGCCGCTTCGCCTTCTGCTTCATAGTAGTCATGTCCAAGCTCGTCCATTGCATCTTTCAGCATGGACTGCGCTTTATTCCACATCGCATCATCGTCAAAATACTTCTCTGTATCCTCTGGATCACGGTAAGATAAGCGGAACGTATAATCATTTAAGCCGAAGTCTTGATACACTTCTTCAATTAAACGAACTGTGCGGATGAACTCATCTTTGATTTGATCTGGACGAACAAAGATATGGGCATCGTTTAATGTCATCCCGCGAACACGTTGAAGGCCGGATAAAGCGCCTGACATTTCATAGCGGTGCATTGTTCCAAGCTCTGCAATCCGAATTGGCAGTTCACGATAGCTATGAGGTTCATTTTTATAAATCATCATATGGTGCGGGCAGTTCATTGGACGAAGGACAAGATCTTCGTTGTCCATTTCCATGACCGGGAACATATCTTCTTGATAATGCGCCCAGTGGCCTGATGTTTTATACAATTCCACACTCGCAAGAACGGGTGTATACACATGCTCATAACCAAGGCGTACTTCTTTATCAACAATATAACGCTCAATGACGCGGCGGATTGTTGCCCCTTTTGGCAGCCAGAGCGGAAGACCTTGGCCCACCTTTTGAGAGTTCGCAAACAGTTTCAATTCTTTTCCTAGTTTACGGTGATCGCGCTCTTTTGCTTCTTCAAGCAGACGTAAATGCTCGTTTAATTCTTCTTTACTGAAGAAAGCTGTTCCGTAAATACGCTGAAGCATTTGGTTGTTACTGTCGCCTCTCCAGTAAGCACCTGCAAGGCTTAACAGCTTGAATTCTTTGATTTTCCCTGTAGACGGCAAGTGAATGCCGCGGCATAGATCGAAGAATTCACCCTGCTCATAAATTGTGACAGCTTCGCCTTCCGGGATTGCCTCTAACAACTCGAGCTTCAATTCATCGCCAATTGCTTCAAAGCGTGCTTTCGCTTCTTCTCTTGAAACTTCAATGCGCTCAATCGGCAAATTGCTGTTAATGATTTTTTTCATTTCTTTTTCAATCTTTGGTAAATCTTCAGGTGTAATCGCTACATCGATGTCGACATCATAGTAAAAGCCATTTTCGATGACAGGGCCTACGCCAAACTGGACGTGATGCTCTTTTCCATAAATGCGTTTGATTGCCTGTGCTAGTAAATGCGCTGTGCTGTGGCGCATAATATCGAGCGCTTCTTCACTCTTATCTGTGATGATCTCGATTGTTCCACTTTCTAACAGCGGCGTACGCAGATCTATTTCTTTGCCGTTCAATTTACCGGCAAGCGCTTTTTTCTTTAGGCCTGGGCTGATTGATGCCGCGATGTCTTCTGTTGTAGCTGTTTTGTCAAACTCCTTGACTGCTCCATCGGGAAATGTAAGTTGAATTTGTTCTGACATCTCTAGTCACTCCTTTTTTTGGCAATATAAAAACCCCGCCCCCTGGAAAGGGACGAGGTTGAATAAACGGAATCGTGGTTCCACCCTTTTTCCCGTATTTGCAGCTTGCTTTGTCAAAAGCAAATACGGCTTGTGGTTCAATAACGGGAATTCCCGTCAGCTATTACTAAACAGTTCACAGCTGATGTTCAAAGGTGGTAAAGCAAATGGTCCTCTGCTAGGAAGCTTTCAGCCGCGGCTTCCCTCTCTTTAAGCGGGTGTTCATTTGTTCATGTCCTTATCAATACGGTCTCTGTATGAAGTTACACCGTATTATAAAACGTTTTTTCGTGAAAATCAAGAAAGCTTTTCACTTTTCTTTTCCAAATGGCTAGGAACAAATTGTACATGCTGTTCTTGAAACGAATGAGGCGGGAATACCTCGACTCTTTCTTGAAAAATATTTTGAATGGTTTGCACCATCGAGTGACCTGTATCATCTGTAAATAGGTCAATTTTTTGTGGCGCAATGGATACTAGCGGTGCAATCAACTGCGAATCAATATACATTGGATGCTCTCTTACAAACTGTCTGTCTATGTATTGTTTTTGATCACGCTCAGAAGCGTACCGAAATTCCCAAATCATCAGGCGGTCCTGATGCACAACATGTACTTTTTCAAGCTTAGGTTCTCTTGACATCACATAGTCTCGAAGGGATTGAATAAAGTTTTGATATTCTTGTTCCATTTTATATTCTTCGATGGATACTTCAACATAGTTCTTCAGCCTTCTGTCATACGCTGAGAGCCTAAATGTCATAAATGAACCAATGGAAAAAACACCTTTCTGTAAAGAAATCGTCTCAAGCTCTTTTTTTAACAGATCCTCCCTCGGCGGGTCTTGATGAATTCCAGGGATATCATCTAGATCCCCTTTCATGATGCTATGGGCGATTGAAAGAATTTGGTGCTGCTCTTCTGGATCTTTAAATAAGTATGTGTTTTCAAGGATGCTGCGCATGCGTTCATTTTCTTTGCATTCCAAAAAAAAGTGAATCAGCAATGTCCGCACAATGTGCTCTATGGCTTCTCCTGATTTCTTCGCTTCTATGAGAAGCCGGTCTTTCCCTTGTTGAATCGAAATGTGATGCCGACTGTCCAAGTGTTCAGCAAGATGTAAAAAAGCGGCGGTATCATATTCATCTTCAAAGATTATTTCAAGCATGTTTGTCCCCCCTAACGACATCTGTTACATATATATGGGGGGAACATAAAAAATAGACGCCTAAAATAAATCAGGCATCTTTCTTTTTAAAATCAGTGGCACTGAGATAAAGATCAAATAAATCAAACAAACAATCGCTAAGGCGGCATAATTTCCGCTCACAAAGCTTGATCCAAGGACATTTAACGCCACAGTACCAGGTATTAATCCTAAAAAAGTCGCTGCCGCAAATGCACGGTAATTCGCACGTGAAGCTGCTGCGGCATAACTGACAAAATCAAAGTGAATGGGTGCAATGCGTAATAAGAGGATATAAAGAAATCCATGTTCTTGAATACGGGACGTCACCGCTTTTAGCTTCCGATTGCTTGATTCAGTTTCTTGCTTGTTTGAACGGAAGGTTGAGGCAAGCAGGAAAGATCCTGTTGCACCTGCTGTCGCACCAGCTAAGGCATAAATGGTCCCAAGGACACTGCCGAATGCCAAACCCGCTGCTAGCGAAAAGACGGTGAGAGGGACAAGCACAAATGGACGAAAAAGTGATAAGAAAAGAAAGACAAAGGGAGCCAGCATCCCAAATTGAAGAATCCAATTCTTCACATCTTTCGGCGACAGTTGAAGATGCTGTTTGTTGAGCCACCATAGCACAGCAGCTAGAATGCCAATCACGAGAAAAAGCAGCCATTTTCTTTTGTTCATCTCATCCGCTCCCCTTCACGTGACCTATCTTTTTATAAATGACGGCGATTTTCCCCTTCAAGCAAAACTGGTTCAGCTAGGTAGAGAATACGTTCCATTAATCGAGCTGCCTTCACCTCTTCTTTTTCCCCGCGCTGTGAGTACGTAAAGTGATGCTTTAACTCATTCGGTGAGAAATTAGAAGAGAAAAAAGTCGGCAGCTGCTCTGCCATGCGGTATTGCAAGATTGTTCCTAAAAGTTCATCTCGTACCCAGCTTGTCATCGACTCTGCTCCAATATCATCAAGCATTAAAATCGGTGTTGATTTGACCATATTCAGCTTCTCTTCGAGTGTATGATCGGCTAACGAATTTTTTAACTCTCTCACAAATTCAGGCACGTATACAAGGAGAGATGGATACTCTTTTACCGCTAACTGCTGCGCAATCGCTGCCAGAATAAATGTTTTTCCGACCCCAAACTTTCCATGTAAATAGAGGCCTTTGCCCTTACCTGTTTCATCATAACTTTGCAAGAATTGACCTACTTTTTGAATGACTTCTTGTCTTCCAACCACATTTAAATCAGCAAACGTCGCTTGAAGAACATTCTGCGGAATATACATACTTTTCATGAGTTCTTGCTGTTTTTTCTGTCTATCAAGCCGCAGTTTGACAGGACAAGGGGAATATTCAATATCAATGCTCTGACCTTTGATCACAAGCTTCGGGTGATACCCGTCTAAAATGACATTTACATTCTCTTCCTCTAAGCAGTAAGAACAGCCCTTTGATTGCTGTACATATTCAAAGAGCCTGTTCAAACTGCGATTGATCATGTCTTCTTGGATGTCCTCTTGATGCTCCTTTAAAAAAGCTTTTACATCTTCATCAGCTAGGACACTTTCTTTAATCTGATTGTATCTCACGCGAAAATCTACCCGCCCTTTTAGCTGATCAAATGAACGACCGATCGGTTTCATCTCCATCTCACCTCACATTAATGTGCATTGTACTTTTTCATATTATTAAACTGATCTAACAATTTTTCTTTTTCTCGTTCAAGGTCCTCTGTAGACAAGTTATCTGTCTGTTCTTTTGCGGGCTGTTCTTTCGTTTCAGCTTCTTTCATCCAGTCAGGCAGCTTCTCCTCGCGGATCACTTTTCCTGATCCATAGGATTGACGCTTATTTTTTTGCTGCGCCCATTCTGTCATTTGCCTATTCTCTTCTTTGGCAATTTTCATAGCAGCTGCCACGGTTTTGATTTTCTTTCGCACCCAATGGGCGGCGATTTTCTGCATATATGTTTTGGACAGTTTCATATCCGTTTTTAGCAGTGTATAGTAGATCAGGACATTCATGACCCCAGGCTCTAGCTGCTGCTCAAGCATAATATCTTCAACAATTCTTAAGTCTGCATATGTTGGCTCAATGCCATCTGCCATATCTTTTAGAAGCTCTCTAGGCGAAATATGATCAAGCTTTTCAATCAATTTCGCATCAGGCGCATCTGCACCTGGCTGCGTGGCATCGTGACGTAAATGCCTTGGCTGTTTTTGATCAATCAGCTTCGGCTGTTCGCCCCTGTATTCAATTTGATACCAGTCTCTCGCTGCTTTTCGCAGATCCTCAGTTGATATCATCTGATCTGAACCACAGGCACCTGCGACAATATTTTGCATTTGCAGCGGTGTGATGCCATAGACGACAGCTAACTTCTTAATTGTTTCTTTCACTTGCTTTGTTAAAGCCTTTCTCGGAATCATCATGTCCGACATGCCTGCTAACAGGAGATCAAAATCAAAAGATTCATCTGAAAGCGGTGCAGGCTGACTTGAGCCAACTGTCACATATTCGTAGCCCTCATCAAGCGATGACGCCTGATTGATTTCCTCTGTCATCTTGCGCTCTCCTGGCTGCAAGACGTGAAACACTTCTTCAAACGATCGGGAGATGTTCTTTGCATCAGCAGGAACTCCTGGATAAGAAAAATAATCACGGAGCTGCATATATTTTGCTTTCTCTACCCGATGATACAAAAGGACATTCAGCATACCGTCTTGGAAAAATTCATCCGGTCTCAGCGGCGGCACGAGCTCATATGTAAACAGTCTGCCTTCTTCCGTTTCCTGTTCATATGTGCGGAGTAATCCGATCGCTTCAAGCTTTAAGCGCTCCTCAAAAATATCATTTAAATTCGTTTGCAGCATCACCATCAGCTGACGGTGAGGTGCGGGTTTCCCCCACATTCGATTTTGTTCCAGCTCTCCCCACAGCGTCATGTATAAACTGAAAGCGGACATGCCAATAAGCGGCTGATATAAAAGAGTAATAAGCTGTCTATCGATGTCACCGAGCAATGAAGCGCTTTTGACGACATACGGATCGACGGCTAGCACTTCCTTCCAATGCTCTGTCATATGCTGATCCTCCCTTAATACGGTTGTCTTCATTGTACACTCTTTTTGCGTTTTACGCTTTACGCAGGAAAAAGAGCATGAAGAATCTTCAGCTCTTTTTTAGCGTTCTTTCTTTAATAAATCTTTTAATTCATCAATAAATACATTGATATCTTTAAATTGACGGTATACCGAAGCAAACCTGACGTAAGACACTTCATCAATTTTCGCCAGCTCGTCCATCACCATTTCCCCTACAAGCTCGCTTTTCACCTCTGACATGCCTTGGTTACGCAATTCCTTCTCGATGTTAAAGCAGACATCCTCAAGCTGTTTTAAAGCGACAGGACGTTTTTCACACGCTTTGATGAGGCCTCTCAGCATCTTTTCCCGGCTGAATTCTTCTCGAATTCCTTCTTTTTTCACCACAATCAATGGCAATTCTTCTAATTTTTCAAACGTCGTGAAGCGATATTGACAGCTTTCACACTCTCTTCTCCGACGAATGGATTTTCCTTCATCTACTGGTCTTGAATCAAGCACCCTTGTGCCAAGGTGCTGACATGTGGGACATTTCATTTCATCAGCTCCGATCTCTTCTTGGAAGTTGTTTGTCTAGTTCTTTATAAAGGGACAAAACAGCCTTTTGACTGTAGCCAAAGTCTGTTGGCAGTGCTGTTTCTGTTGTCACATTAAAATCGACAGCTGTTTCAAAAGGACGAATTGAAATGACAGTCGCCACGAGAAAAGCTTTTTTCGGCGTTCGTATGTTTGCGCTGATTTCACCTCGTTCTGCTGAAACAGATGTCACTTGATAGGAATCGTTTCTTGAAAGAACAGCTTCTACCGCTTGAAAAGCTTGAGTTTGTGTCGATTTGTAGTAATGGCTTTTCAGCTCTGACACTGGATGATGGTCAGATGTTTCTGTATGATTTGAAATGAATCGTTTTAGCTTTTGCCCTAAAGTCATACACGTATCCCCTTTGTCATAAACCCTCTTCTTTATTTTATAAAAAAAACCTTTGTTTTCCTAGAACAAAAGTATAGACAGGTTGGATCATGCTGGATGCCCGTGTATGGAACAAATATAAAAAGGAGCATAACACAAAGGCATTTAATGCTTTTGGCCAGCTCCCATTGCAATCTTTTTTATGTTTACAGTGCTTTGGCTTGCGCCTGTTTCACTTGTACAGGTCCCATGCCTCGAGGAATTTCGATGTTTTCTCTTGTTTCAGCACCTAGTTCATCTCCGATATGATCTGCTGCAATATTCGGATCTAGATCGCCGCAAGTATAAACATCTATGCTCGCATAACCATGTTCAGGAAAGCTGTGAATTGTCAGATGAGATTCAGAAATAATGACAACTCCACTTACTCCTTGAGGTGCAAATTTGTGAAAAGCAACCTCTCTTACTTCAGCTCCTGATTTCAAAGCTGCATTTACAAACGTTTTTTCAATAAAATCCATGTCGTTCAGTTTATCACAGTCGCATCCCCATAACTCGGAGATAACGTGACGTCCGATTGTTTCCATCATGGACCCCCCTTAAACAAGAATGAAAGAGTGAAGTTCTAAGCAGCCGGACCGGACATATACCACGGGGGAAAGTTAGTCCAAAGAGGTCCTAACCCTTTAAGTATACCCGAATGAGTCTGCGAACAAGAAGTTCACGAAAAATAGTATACTTTGTTTAGACCCATTTTGCAAGCTGTGTTTTTAGTGGGATTTTCTCTCATTTCTTGAAAAGGGACGTTCAGTCTTCTTCATTTCAAACAGCTGAAAGCTCTTTCATCTGGGAACCAACAAACTTTACAAGATCAACCACTCTGCAAGAATAGCCCCATTCATTGTCATACCATGCAAGAACTTTTACTTTTCTGCCTTCCATCACCATCGTTGTAAGTCCATCAACGACAGCAGAATAAGGGTTTGTGTTAAAGTCTGTGGAGACAAGTGGTTCATCGGTGTAATCTAATATGCCAGCAAGAGATGTTTTTGAAGCCGTTGCAAAGGCAGCATTGACCTCTTCTGCTGTGACATCTTTTTTCAAGTCGACCACAAGATCAACCATCGACACATTTGAAACCGGTACGCGAAGTGCAAGTCCATGTAATTTCCCTTTCATGTGCGGCAGCACTAAAGAAAGCGCTTTAGCGGCACCCGTCGTCGTTGGAATGATGGACTGGGCACATGCTCTTGCCCGGCGCAAATCCTTGTGGGGGTTGTCGATATTTTTTTGATCATTTGTATAAGCATGAACCGTTGTCATTAAGCCGTTGTCGATGCCAAATTCATCATCTAACAGCTTGACAACTGGCGCTAAACAGTTTGTTGTACAAGATGCGTTTGAAATAACGACGTGCTTTTCAGGATCAAGATCATCCTCATTGACACCCATTACAATTGTAACGTCTTCATTTTTACCTGGAGCTGTAAGTACGACCTTTTTCGCTCCGGCATCTATATGGCCCATCGCTTGATCTTTTGAATTAAATTTCCCTGTTGCTTCGATCACGATATCAATCCCAAGCTCTCCCCATGGAAGCTGCTTTGGGTCTCTATTATTAAGCAAAAGCACTCTTTTTCCATTGACAATCAAAGCGTCATCTTCTGCTGTCACATCGCATTCGTAACGTCCATGATTTGTGTCATATTTAATTAAATGTGCTAGCGTTTCGGCAGGATAGCTTGCGTTCACCGCTACAATTTGAATTTGATCATCAAGCATTGCTTTTCTGAAGACCATGCGTCCAATTCTGCCAAACCCATTGATCGCTGCTTTTACCTTCATGAACAGGTCACTCCTCTATTATGTGTTATACTCAATAAATTTATTTATGAAATTAGTATATCACATTAGAATGTAATTGCCAGTATATAAACGTATATTTTCAAAAAAGGGCTGTTCTTTGCAATGAAATTGACGAAAAAAGCATAAAAAAAGAAGAGTACTGTATGTACTCTTACTTATCTGTATGTTCCCATTCGTTTAATATGTTCTCTAATTGCTTTCTAATAAAAGCAAGATCTTTTGTGTTTTCTATCACACGGTCTGCTTTTTGGCATTTCTCCTCAAGAGGCTGCTGGGAGTGAATGCGATTCAGCGCTTCTTCCTCGCTCAGGTCGTTTCGATTCATGAGCCGCGACAGCTGCAAATCAGGCGTCGTGTACACAACGATGATACGGTCGACTAGCCCTTCCAGCTTGCTCTCAAATAGGAGCGGAATATCAAGCACAACAAAAGTTTCTTGGTTGCTGACCCCTTCATCACGCTGCTTGAGCATTTCCTTTCTGACTTCAGGATGAACGATGGCATTGAGCTTTTTTCTTTTCTCTTCATCAGAAAAAATGATCGCTCCAAGCTGCTGCCGGTTCAGTTCACCATTTGGCAGAAGAACCTCTTCACCAAAAGTTTGAACGATTTGATGAAGGGCAGGCGCTCCTTTAGAAACCGCTTCTTTTGCAATGATATCTGCATCCACCACCCGAATGCCTTTCTCTTTTATCATCTGCGAGACTGTGCTTTTTCCGCTAGCAATCCCGCCTGTTAATCCAATGACGAGCGTCAATTCGTTTCCTCCTTTACAGCTTCCACACCCCAATTAAAATGAGCAGCAGCCCTGGTAAGCATGCGAGTTTATCGATCCAGCGCCAATTGGCCAAATAATGACCTGCACGCAGTCCGATGCATACAAAAAGAGAACTCATCACAGCGACCGTGATGCTCATGACAATTGGAGAAAAACCAAGAATCGCTGCACCAATCCCTGCACCAAATGCATCGATGGATAAAGCAATTCCAAGAAGCACCGCTTCCATTCCATTAATGGTGCCAGAGCGGTCAATATCTGCACTTGTAGGCTTTCGCAAAATATGAATGACAAGCCCAAGAGACTGCACTTCTACATTGAGAAGTGTTTTTTCATGAAGGAGCAAATCACGCTCTTTCGCTGGTTTATAAAATTGATACAGAACCCAAAGTCCGATAGCAATTAAAATGCCTCCACCCAGTTTATCTGTCACTGAGACAGGGAGGAATGTCGTGAGCAGGCTGCCAATCAGCATGGAAATGAGCAACACAATTCCTGAACAGCAAGCAATAATAACGATGGCTTTAAATGGAATCCTCATCTTGCGAAGACCATACGTAAAACCTACAGAAAAGCTGTCAATGCTGACGGCAATAGCTAAAAACAGAAGCGAAAACGAAATCATACCTGTACTCTTCCTTTCTGTTCATGCAACGATGATCAAGAGTCTCTAGGCGTCCTTAGACTCTTCTTCACTATATGAAGAGCAGGTGGGCTGTGTGTCAGTCTACACCTTGCTGAAAAAAGAATGTTTTTTATCGTATGCATGGCAAAAAGGAAGCATGCTGACGGCTTACTTTTATGAAGGGCGTTTTTGGCAGGTCACACAAAAATGAGTGCCGCGCCCTCCCACCACTGTTTTCTCTATGATACTTCCGCACGTCTGGCAAGGTTCTCCCCGCCGGTCATATACAAGAAGCTGTAATTGAAAAGTCCCAATATCACCTTGTGAATTGATGTAGGAACGAATGGTGCTACCTCCTGCATCAACAGCCACTTGAAGCGTATCAATAATATGTTTGTGGAGCACCTTACAAGATGCAAGACTTAGCTGATTCGCTTTTGTTTCTGGATGAATGCCTGATTTAAACAGCACTTCATCTACATAAATATTACCAAGGCCAACCACAATCTTTTGATCAAGTAAAGCCGTTTTGACCACGCGGGAGGTTTTCTTTAATTGCTCCCATAAATATTCTGGTGTAAATGAGTCTGAAAAAGGTTCATATCCCAGCTGTGATAGCGGAAGTTCTTTTTCTTCTTCGCCTGGCTGAAATAGATGCATCGTCCCAAATTTACGGACATCATGGTACCGAAGTTCGGTACCATCTGTGAACGTAAAGACGACGTGTACATGTTTATCATAAGGCTCACCAGTTTCATGTACACGGTATTTCCCTTCCATTCTTAAATGGGAGACCATCACATAGTGGTCTAAATGAAAGAGTAGAAACTTCCCTCTTCTTTCAATGGTTTGAATGGTTTCTCCTACCATCCTTCTAGCGAACTCTTCCGGTTCCCCAGGACGTTTGATGATATTTGGCCATTTGATATCGACCGTTTCAATCGTTTTTCCTTTGACTAACCGCTGAAGAGTGCGCCGGACGGTCTCAACCTCTGGTAATTCCGGCATGCTCCTCGCTCCTTTTTCTCTCTCTTTATTTTGCGTCGTACCAAGATGGACCTGAAGCGAAATCGACTTTTAGCGGCACATCGAGCTGAAGTGCATTTTCCATGACTTCAGGGACGATTTTTTCTAGTATGGCGATTTCTTCTTGTGGCGCTTCAAAGATCAGTTCATCGTGCACTTGCAATAACAGATTTGTCTGCAGGTTCTCTTCTTTTAACTTTCGTGCCATATCAATCATCGCTTTTTTGATGATATCGGCGGCACTGCCTTGGATCGGTGTGTTCATTGCCGTTCTTTCCGCAAAGCTTTTCACATTAAAATTACGGCTTGTGATATCTGGGATATATCGTCTGCGTTTAAGAAGCGTGGTCACATACCCTTTTTGTTTTGCTTCCTGCACGATGTCTTCCATATAGGTTTTCACGCCTTTAAAGCTTGTTAAATAACGTTCAATGAAGGCCGCTGCTTCTTTTCTTGTAATCCCAAGGTTTTGAGACAGTCCATAATCACTAATTCCATACACGATTCCGAAGTTGACAGCTTTGGCCTGTCTTCTCATAGAGGAAGTCACTTCTTCTTCTGACACATGGAACACATCCATTGCTGTTTTCGTGTGAATATCCATATCTTGCGTAAAGGCTTCAATCAAGTTCTCATCTTGAGAAATGTGCGCGAGTACACGCAGCTCAATTTGAGAATAATCAGCCGCAAACATGAGCCAGCCTTCTTTTGACGGGACGAACGCTTGACGAATCTTTCGGCCTTCTTCTAAACGAATCGGGATGTTTTGAAGGTTTGGATCTGTTGAGCTTAGTCTTCCTGTTTGTGTAAGTGCCTGATTAAATCTTGTGTGCACTTTATGCGTATCTTTGCGCGTCACTTTCATTAAGCCTTCCACATAAGTGGATTGCAGCTTTCCTATTTGACGGTAATGCAGAATGGACCGAATAATTTCGTGCTTGTCTTCAAGCTTTTCAAGGACATCCGCAGACGTAGAGTAGCCTGTTTTGGTCTTTTTGATAATGGGTAGTCCTAATTTTTCAAATAAAATCACACCAAGTTGCTTCGGTGAATTGATGTTAAATGTTTCTCCTGCTAACCGATGAATGGTTTCTTCATATTCCTTCAGCTTCTTCGTGAGTTCTTCACCCATTTTCTGAAGACGTTCAACATCCACTTTTACCCCAAGAGATTCCATTTCACCTAAGATGAGGGCAAGTGGCAGCTCTAAATCTTCATACAGCTCATGCTGATCATTTTTTTCTAACGCTTCAAGGGTCAAATCATGCAGCGCAGAGATCGCTGCTGCTTTTCTTCCAAGATGGTCTTTTAGCTCTTCTTCAGGTGGAATCGCCTGTTTCGCTCCTTTTCCGTAAACTTTTTCATCGGAAAGGGCAATGTTCAGGCCATATTCCTTCGCCACACTTGCAACGTCCTCATAAGATTTCTGCGGATTGACCACATAGGAAGCGAGCAGGACATCGTTATCGACACCTTTAAGATCGACATCATGCCATCTGAGGGCAACAACCGCTCTTTTGGAATCAAAGACCCATTTCTTCTTCGTTTCATCCTGTACCCATTGTTTAAATGCTTCAGATTGCAGAGCATCTTCTTTTGTCATAAAAAATGCACCGTTCTCATTATGGATCGCAAACCCTATCAAATCGGCTTCGTGATAATTGTCTCCTAGCTGTTCTACCACAAGTGCAGCGTGATCTGTCAGCATGTCCTCCGTAACATCTGTCATTTTCTTCACATCTATTTCATCTATTTCAACTGGTTCATCTGATTCTGGCGCTTCTCCTAAACGCTCTAGCAGCGTTTGAAAGCCCAGTTCTTTATAAAGCGAGATGACCTGCTCCATGTGAGGACCTTCATAGGCGAGCTCTTTGCTTGACACATCTATGGGTGCTTCTACGAGAATCGTCGCCAGCTTTTTACTCATCACCGCTTGTTCTTTATATTCTTCAAGCTTTTCTTTTAGCTTTTTCCCGCTGACTTCGTCAATATGATCAAGCAGATTTTCAAGCGTTTCAAACTGCTTTAGTAATTTGATCGCTGTTTTTTCACCGACACCAGGCACGCCTGGGATATTGTCTGATGAGTCTCCCATCAGCCCTTTCATGTCGATGATTTGATCTGGCCTGAGTCCGTATTTCTCTTCAATATGTGCCGGTGTGTAATATTCTACTTCTGTGATACCTTTTTTCGTAATGGCTACTGTTGTATGGTCTGTTGAAAGCTGCGTTAAGTCTTTATCTCCTGAGAAGATCTTGACCTCAAAGCCGTCCTTTTCTGCCTCTACAGCCAGTGTGCCGATAATGTCATCCGCCTCGTATTGCGGAAGCTCGTACCTTTTCACTTGATAAGCATCTAATAGCTCACGGATGAATGGCATTTGTTCTGATAGTTCTGGCGGAGTTTTTTGTCTTCCGCCTTTATATTCCTTAAACGTCTCGTGACGGAAGGTGGTTTTACCCGCATCAAATGCTACGAGCATATGAGTCGGCTTCTCGTCTTCAAGCATCTTCATTAAGATCATCGCAAAGCCATAAATGGCATTTGTATGTACGCCTTTATCATTGGATAATAGCGGCAAAGCAAAAAAAGCTCGATAAGCGAGACTGTTTCCATCCACAAGTACTAATTTCTTTTGATCTGTCATCTTTTAATCCTCCATCGACTGAGCCGGCTCAGCCGTCTCTTTCGCACATTGTATGTTCATTTTATCAAAGTTTATTTTGAAAAGAAAATAGACGAGCCTGCATAAAAAAGGGACGAAAACAACAAGTGTTTTCGTCCTTCCAAAATTGGCTCCTTGGATGAAGGGGTTCCTATTCATCCTACCAATGATTGATTAACAAAACATGAATTCATTGTAAAGATCATGTAAATTTTAACGCCACTTTCCATTCTTCTCTATTTTGACTTTAAACTCACGGTAAACGTCGTCCCTTTGCCTTGTTTGCTATGAACAGAAATCGTTCCTTCATGTGCTTCGACAAGGTGTTTGACAATGGCAAGACCAAGCCCTGTACCGCCTGAGTTTCTACTTCTATCTTTATCAATTCGATAAAATCTCTCGAATATTCTTGGAATTTCACTCTTTTTCATACCGATCCCTGTATCTGCTACATCAAATTCATAGCTGTCTTTCCTCTGTCTTGCTGTGATCGTGACACTTCCTCCCTCTGGTGTATAGGTGAGGGCATTATTGATCAGGTTGAGGAAAATTTGTTTTAATCTCAGCGGATCTGCCATGACATAGACCGGCTCTTTCGGGACACGCACTTGTAGGTCAATGCCTTTTTCAGCAGCCTTTTGTTTTAGCAGCACTTCAATCTCTTGAATGATTTCTGTCGCATTGGCTTCTTGAATATTCAGCTTAAAATGCTGCTGTTCAATTTTCGAGAGATCAAGTAAGTCTTGGATGAGCGTTTCTAAACGAATACTCTCTTTTAGGATGATGGACAAAAATTGTGTCAGCGCTTCTTTGTCGTCAATGGCACCATCCAGAAGTGTTTCAGAAAAGCCTTTAATTGACGTGATCGGTGTCTTTAATTCATGTGACACGTTAGCGACAAAGTCTTTTCGCATCTGTTCTAGCTGCTTTGTTTCTGTCACATCATGAAAGACAAGAACAATCCCTTTCCATTCATCGTCTGTACTTAAGATCGGAACACCATCGACTTGGAAATAACGGCGCTCGATGTCAACAGCGAGACGTAAAAACTTTCGGACCTTGGTTTCTGTCATGAAAATTTCGTCTATTAACTCAATAATCTCTTCATGGGTAAAGGCTTCATGATACAGCTTGTGCATGTAAATATGTTTTTGAACTTTGAATTGCTTGCGGAATGTTCGATTGACTAAGTGAATATAGCCCATTTTATCAATCAAAATAATCCCCGCTCCAATGTTTTCAATGACTGTTTGCAGACGATCTCGCTGCATTTCGCCAGCGCTTGTCATGTCTTGAAGACTTTCTGCCAGACGCTTCATTGATGTATTGAGTTCACTTGTTTCAATGATCAGCTCTTCATAGTTATTTGTATCATAGTTCCCTCGTTCAAGCTGTTTGGCCACCTTTGTGGCATAATCAATCGGCTTTACATACTTCATCGACATGCGATAGCCAAAGAAGACGATGATAATGATGGCTGAACCAAGACAAAAGGCTAATGCAAGCCAGAGCTGACCATCAATCTCATTCAAAGGCTGGAATGAAGCATGAAGAAATAAATATCCCGCCGGTTCGTTTTGTTTCATCATTGGAACTGCATAATGAAACAGCGCATCTTTCTCATCCTCAATGAACATTCCTTTTGTTTGGAGCTGCTCATTTTCCAGCGTGTTTAAAATGACGGCTCTTTGTTCTGCTTGACCCGTTGTATGTATGATATTCCCCTTCACGTCCACAATCGACGCATTCATATCGAGATGCTGCTTTGCTTGATTGAGAATCTTCTTGTTTTGCTCCGCGTTCAAATCTTCAACATTCATTGAAGAAAGGAGAAAACTCGATTCCTTTTCCATTCGTTCGGTTAATTTTGTTTCATAGAAAATATGAAACATATGATCCAAGAAAAGACCAAGCGCAACAAACACAATAAACAGGAGAAAAATGAGCCCAGAAAAAAGGCGGGTTCTCACTTTACTCATTTGGCTTTGGCTCCTCCAATTTGTAGCCTAAGCCTCGAATGGTTTTAATATATGTTGGTTTTTTCGTGTTCTTTTCAATTTTGTCCCGCAAGTGGCTGATATGCACATCCACAATACGAGTATCACCTGCAAAGTCATAATTCCAAACCGCACTTAACAATAGATCACGCGTAAGAACACGGCCTTTATGCTTAGCCAAATAAAGAAGCAGTTCAAATTCCTTTGGCGTGAGCTCTAGACGTTCTTCTTGGAAATAGACTTCGTAATGTTCAGGTAAAATGCGCAGGTCTCCAATTTTGATTTGGTCTGCAATGATCTCTTCCTTCTCTTCTTGCACGGGAGCCGGCTGAGATTGCTGTGCTCTTCTCAAAATGGCTTTTACCCGAGCACCCACTTCTCTAGGACTGAAAGGTTTTGTCATGTAATCATCGGCTCCAAGTTCAAGACCGAGCACCTTATCAAATTCATCGTCCTTTGCTGTCAGCATTAAAATAGGGAACATCATTTTTTGAATTCTCAGTTGTTTGCACACTTCAATGCCGTCCATTTTCGGAAGCATTAAATCAAGCACAATCAGATCAGGCTGTTCACTTGCTGCTTTTTCAAGCGCTTCTTCTCCGTCTCTTGCTGTGACGACATCGTAGCCCGCCCTTTCAAGGTTATAGCTTAGAAGTGTTACAATTGATTCTTCATCATCCACAACTAATATTTTTTTATTCATGTTGTGCCTCCAATTAGTGATTTCCCCTGCATCCGGTTTTTTGTATCTTATGTGAAAAGCGAGAAGTCATGCTTTCTCTTTCATTTTAACGAAAGCTTAACAAGAGAACAATTTAAAATTTCGACAAGATTGGTTTTGTAAACAAAAAGAAGACTCCTCATACGAGAAGCCTTCTTTTTTATTCATATTAAGACAATACTTTCATGACGTTCTTTACAGATTCAACAGAACGGTCAAGCTGACTTCTTTCTTCTTCTGTCAGCTCAAGCTCGATGATCTGCTCAAGGCCGTTTCCACCTACGATTGTTGGAACGCCAAGGTAAATGCCTTCGTAGCCATATTCACCTTCAAGGTATGCAATCGTCGGCATGACGCGGCGTTGATCTTTTAAGATCGCCTCAACCATTTCAACGAGTGAAGCAGCAGGTGCATAATACGCACTACCGTTACCTAATAGGTTAACGATTTCACCGCCGCCTTTTCTTGTTCTTTCAACAATTGCATCAATTCGCTCTTTAGGAATTAATGTTTCCAGCGGGATACCGCCTGCATAAGAGTAACGTACAAGAGGAACCATGTCGTCCCCATGTCCGCCAAGAACAAAGCCCGTCACATCTTTCACAGATAGGTTTAATTCTTGAGCAACGAACGTACGGAAACGTGCTGTATCAAGAATTCCTGATTGTCCGATGACTTTTTCTTTTGGTAATCCTGATTCTTTATAAACTGCATATGTCATTGCATCAACAGGGTTTGTTAACACAACAATGATCGCTTCTGGAGAATATTTAACGATTTCACGTGTCACACTGCGCATGATTTTTTCATTTGTTGACACGAGGTCGTCACGGCTCATTCCCGGCTTTCTTGCAATTCCTGCCGTAATGACCACGACATCAGAACCGGCTGTATCTTCGTAGTTAGAAGTTCCTGTAATATTCGCATCGAAGCCTTGAACAGGGCTTGCTTCCAGCATGTCAAGTGCTTTCCCTTTTGTCGGGTTCTCAAGCTGAGGGATATCCACTAATACGACATCCGCTAATTCTTTTTGAGCTGTTAGAAATGCTGTAGTTGCTCCAGTAAAGCCTGCTCCGATGACAGATACTTTTTTACGCTTGTTTGCCATTTCCTTTTTCCCCTTTAACTTTAAAGTTTAAGAATCAAGACAAGTTTTTGATGAGCTCGTCAGCAAACTCAGAACATTTCACTTCTGTTGCACCGTCCATTAATCTAGCAAAATCGTACGTGACGACTTTAGATGCAATTGTTTTTTCAACAGATTGAATCACTAGATCAGCAGCTTCTTGCCATCCAAGGTGCTCAAGTAAAAGCACGCCTGATAGAAGAACAGAAGATGGATTCACTTTATCAAGACCAGCATATTTCGGTGCTGTTCCGTGAGTCGCTTCAAAAATAGCGTGTCCTGTTTCGTAGTTGATGTTTGCACCAGGTGCGATACCAATTCCACCAACTTGTGCTGCAAGTGCGTCAGAGATGTAGTCTCCGTTTAAGTTCATTGTTGCGACAACATCGAACTCAGCTGGACGAGTTAAAATTTGTTGAAGGAAAATATCTGCAATGCTGTCTTTGACAATGATTTTGCCAGCAGCTTCTGCTTCACTTTGCGCTTTGTTTGCCGCATCTTTTCCATCTTGTTCTACAATACGATCATATTGTGCCCATGTAAAGACTTTGTCGCCGAACTCTTTTTCAGCCACTTCGTAGCCCCAGTTTTTGAAGGCTCCTTCTGTAAATTTCATGATGTTTCCTTTGTGAACAAGTGTCACAGATTTACGGCCTTGGTCAATCGCATATTGGATCGCTGCTCTGACAAGACGAGATGTTCCTTCTTCAGAAACTGGTTTGATTCCGATACCTGATGTTTCTGGGAAACGGATTTTATTCACACCTAATTCGTTTTTCAAGAAGTCGATTAACTTCTTCACTTCGTCTGATCCTTTTGCATACTCGATTCCTGCATAGATATCTTCAGTGTTTTCACGGAAGATGACCATGTCTGTGTCTTCTGGACGTTTCACAGGAGATGGTACGCCTTGGAACCAGCGAACTGGACGTAAGCATGTGAATAAATCAAGCTCTTGTCTTAGTGCCACGTTCAATGAACGGATTCCTCCGCCAATTGGTGTTGTCAGTGGTCCTTTGATCGCGATTAAATATTCACGAATGTCTTCAAGTGTTTGCTCTGGAAGCCACTCGCCAGTTTTATTGTAAGCTTTTTCACCTGCATATACTTCTTTCCAAGTGATTTGCTTTTCACCTTTATATGCTTTTTCTACAGCTGCTTCAAGAACTCTTGATGCTGCTTTCCAAATGTCAGGACCGATTCCGTCCCCTTCGATAAACGGGATAATTGGATTATTTGGTACATTCAATACGCCGCCAGTAACTGTAATTTTTTCGCCTTGTGACAATGATATTACCTCCCAGGTTATGTAGTGAATATTTGAAACTTCCAAGCTTGATGTCTGCAAGCCAAGAAGTTTTTCACATGATTCGTTTTTTGTTGATATGGAGGCTGATTGGTTTAGATGGATCAGCCTCCACTATTCTATAAACATTAGTCTCTTTCACTGATCGGAACAAACGTTTGAAGATCTGGTCCAATATAGTCAGCTCTTGGACGGATCAGACGGTTGTTGTCATATTGCTCTAAAATGTGAGCAATCCATCCAGAGAATCGGCTGATCACGAAAATTGGTGTAAACAAGTCATGATCAATCCCAAGACTGTGATAGACAGAAGCAGAATAAAAATCAACATTTGGTGGAAGATTTTTCTCTGATGTCACGATTTCCTCTGCGCGTACAGACATTTCATACCATTTTGGCTCGCCTGTGAGATTTGTTAAGCGCTGGCTCATTTCTTTTAAATGTTTTGCACGCGGGTCACCCTGGCGGTAAACGCGGTGGCCAAAGCCCATAATTTTCTCTTTCTTCTCTAGCTTACCATGAATATAGGAATCTACGTTTTCAACTTCGCCAATTTCTGACAACATCTTCATTACGCCTTCATTTGCGCCGCCATGAAGTGGTCCTTTCAATGCGCCGATAGCCGCTGTTACACCAGAGTAGATATCTGATAGTGTAGCAACACATACACGTGCTGTAAATGTCGATGCGTTTAATTCGTGATCCGCATGTAGAATGAGCGCTTTATCAATCGCTTCAATTTCTACTGGTGAAGGCTCTTCGCCGTTTAGCATATATAAGAAGTTTGCAGCATAGCTGTATTCTTCTTTTGGCTGTACAGGCTCAAGTCCCTTTCGAATACGTGAGAATGCAGCGACAAGTCCAGAAATTTTCGCTTGTAAGCGAATGGCTTTTCTGTAATTCGCTTCTTTGTCCATAATCTCTGATTCGTCATCAAGTAAACCTAATAAGGATACCGCTGTACGAATCGCAGACATTGGATGAACCCCATCCAGCGAATAAGATTTAAAGTGCTCAATGATCTCTTGCGGAATATGAGCATTTTCATTGAGCTGCTGCTTTAACTCGCTTAGCTCCTGCTCATTCGGCAGCTTTAAGTGCCATAACAGGTAGACAATTTCTTCGAAAGTAGCTTTTTCAGTTAAATCATCGATATTGTACCCTACATAAGTAAGAGTATCATCAATAATTGAGCTTACGGATGAAGTTGTTGCCACGATACCTTCAAGACCTCTTGTTGCTGTCATGTTCAATCTCCCCTTTTTAAAAAGATTCCCCTTCGTTGCAAAATTCTCGCTTTTTGAAAGCGCTATCCAACCAAAATAGGCTGGCAGGTTTAGAAAAGAAAATGCTTACATTTACCTATACGGTTAGAGCGCTTTTAGCCTCATATCTCTTGTTTGATCAATGAGTTCAAAATTAAGCCTATTCCCATTATAAACAATAATCAGACATTTGTTAAATGTTTAACTATAATTTTTTTTGATATTTTTTTTTCCAGCCTTCCGGTTCGGGCATGGAATAAAGGGATTTTGCTTCTTTTAATATATTTAATTATGTTTTTTTGCAAAAGCTCACGTCAGAAAAAATATCAAAAGAAAGTGGCATGAGCCACTCTCTTTTTAACCGCTGAAAAATTTCACTGCTTGCATCGCTAAATAGGCAATTCCAGCACCAATCAGCGGGCCAACAGCTACACCTTTGAATAAACTGACTGCCAAAATCGTACCGAATACAAGCGCTGCTGTGATATGCGGATCGTTTTCGAGTAGCACAATGCCGTTTTTTGCAATTAATGCTACTAATATACCCGCTCCGAGTGCAATCCAAGCATAAGAGGATTTCATTGCTTCTCCAAGCTGTTTAAATCCAATGTCCCCTGTTGCGATCGGTACAAGCACAGCGATCGTGATGACCGTCACACCCCAATTGATACCTTTTGATTGCAGAACCGGGAATATTTTTTGATCCAGGCCAATCAGCTTAATGGCAATCAGCACAGAGACCGCTAAAATTAACGAATTGTTTTTTGCAATAAGTGCAATAACGAGTAAAAGAACCAAAAACAAATTTGCTTGAGTAAACATACGCCGCTCCTTTCTTTCTTTTTATTGCGACCTTTTCATATTACTAATCTTTTTGAATAAAATGAAGTATCGAACATGCTTGTTTTTTGGAGGGGATTGTGTGAATCACACGTATGTGGCCATTTTTTTGCGAAGTTTGATGATTTTCAGCATCGCCGTTTGTGCGGTTGTTTTTTTATATCAGTCTTTTCCGTTTTTATATCCATTTTGGATTGCATTTGCCGTGTCGTGTTTGATTCATCCAGCCGTATGCAAAATCGAAAACATGACCGGGATGCCAAGAGGTTTTGTTGTCATCATTGTGCTATTACTCTTTTTAGTGGCAGCAGCCGGATTCATGACACTTTTAGTGGCGGAAATCATTTCAGGAAGTGCTTATTTAGCAAAGGTACTGCCAGGTCATCTTGATCAAATGATTGGGATTGTGGAACGTTTTTTCACGGATCAGATTTTGCCTTTATATCATGATTTGACTGCTCAATTTAATACACTTCAAGCAGGTCAAAAGGAGTCGATTTTAGGACAAATCCAAGCACTTGGTGACGAAGCAGCGGCAAAAATCGGGACTTTCCTTTCAAAAACTCTTGAATTCATTCCAGCTTTTTTAGGTCTTTTGCCTGATGCAGCAGCGACGCTTTTATTTTCCGCACTAGCGACTTTTTTTATCACAAAAGATTGGTTTACATTAAAAAAATATGGTTCTCGTATCTTTCCCGCCAAATGGATGCTTCATACACGTGCCATCTTATCTGAAATCAAAAAAGCCATTTCTGGCTTTATGAAAGCCCAGCTTCTCCTTGTTGCCATGACAATTGGTATCGTGCTGATTGGACTTTTCATCTTAAAGGTCGAGCATGCGATTGTGATCGCTCTATGTATTGGTCTAGTTGATTTACTTCCTTACATCGGGAGTGGCACGGTTTTTCTTCCGTGGATCATTTACTCCGCCATGACAGGAAATCTTTCACTCGCCATTGGACTGGGCATTTTGTATATTGTGGTGCTCATTCAAAGACAAATATCAGAGCCAAAAGTCTTAAGTAAATCAATCGGTCTTAATCCTTTAGCAACACTCGTGGCATTGTTTGTCGGGTTAAAATGCTTTGGTTTTCTTGGACTTGCACTCGGTCCCGCTTCTCTTGTCGTTTGGCAGGCGTTTCGTAATGCAGGGGTTTTCAGAGACCTTTATCAGTACATTCGGTATGGTGCGCAAAAGTAAAAGAGACCTGATGAGAAGGTCTCTTTAGCGTATAATCGTATAGCGTTTGCGATTGGACATGTTTCTAAGCCAGCGCTCAAAGAGCGGTTTGATCCGTTTTCTTGTCATGGGAATGAGCAGAACAGCCCCAATCAGATCAGAAAGGAATCCAGGTATGAGCAGCAGCAAACCACCGATCAGAATGCAGAAGCCATCGACAATGGTGGCCCCTGGCATTTTGCCATATTGTAAATCTCGCTGTACTTTCTGAAATGCTTCTATTCCTTGTTTTCTTGCAAAGTAAGCACCTAGTGCACTTGTCAGCACAATGACTAGCATCGTTGGTAAAATACCAATGATGTTACTTGAGATTAAAAATAAACTAATTTCAACTGCTGGGAACAGAATCAATAATAGTAGAAAATATTTTTTCAAGCCATATCACCTCATGGGGTCTCTTTCATCGAAAGCTGTTTACTTTTTTTAGTGTAACATAAAAAAAGAGAGGAGTCAGATAACTCCCCTCGTGTGTGATTTAAAGGACGCTTGCACGGCCTTTGTAGATCGCTCCGCGTGCTGGATCTACTGTAATCTCTTCGCCTTCTTTTAGAAGTGTTGTGGCACTGTCGAGACCAACAATGACTGGAATGCCAAGACTGAGCCCAACGACTGCTGCATGGCTTGTTAAACCGCCTTCTTCCGTGATAAGGGCAGACGCTTTTTCTAAAGCACCCATCATATCACGATCTGTGCAGTTTGCGACAAGAATCGCACCATCGTACATTTTTTCCTCTGCTTCTTTTCCGCTTTGTGCAATAACAACCGGTCCAAATGCAGATTTGCGGCCAATTCCTTGACCCTTCGCAATGATGTCACCGACAACATACACTTTCATTAAGTTGGTTGTACCTGTTTCACCAACTGGCACACCAGCTGTAATCACGATTAAATCACCATGTCTTACATAGCCTGTTTCAATTGACTTTTCTACTGCATTCTCAAGCATTTCATCAGTAGATGTCGTTTTTGAACCGCTCTTTGCAAATACACCGAATACGAGTGAAAGTTTTCTTGCCACTGATTCGTTTGCTGTGACTGCTACGATTGGTGCTTTTGGTCTATATTTTGAAATCATTCTTGCAGTATGACCACTCTCAGTAGGTGTCACAATCGCTGCCACATCAAGCTTCATAGCTGTGTGCGCAACAGATTGACCGATCGCATCTGTAATGCTGACCTCTACTTCTTCGCTTCTGCGAGAAAGGATTGCTTTATAGTTAAGTGCTTCCTCTGAACGTGAGGCAATGTTGTGCATTGTTTGCACAGCTTCAACTGGATATGTTCCTGCTGCTGTTTCACCAGATAGCATGATCGCATCTGTACCGTCAAAAATAGCATTTGCCACATCACTTGCTTCTGCACGAGTTGGACGCGGGTTACGCTGCATGCTATCCAGCATTTGAGTTGCTGTGATGACAGGCTTGCCTAAACGGTTGCATTTTTTGATCAGCATTTTTTGAACAAGCGGTACTTCTTCTGCCGGAATCTCAACACCAAGATCTCCACGAGCGACCATCAATCCATCTGATACCTCAAGGATTTCATCGATGTTATCAACGCCCTCTTGGTTTTCAATCTTAGGAATAATTTGAATGTCAGCTGCGTTGTTCTTTTCAAGCAGCTCACGAATTTCAAGAACATCAGAAGCTCGTCTTACAAAAGAAGCTGCGATGAAATCGACACCTTGTTCAATTCCGAACAGAATATCATTGGCATCCTTTTCTGTAATACCCGGCAAGTTCACACTCACACCCGGTACGTTGACACCTTTTTTGTTTTTCAGTGTACCTGTATTCATCACTTTTGTGACGATTTCTTTTCGGTCCATATTTAATTCTTTTACTTCTAGACCAATCAGACCATCATCTAATAAGATGGTTGAGCCCACTCCTACATCATGAATTAAATCTTCGTACGTCACACTGATTTTTTCAGTGTTTCCCACAATGTCTTCCATACTCACGATAAGATCAGCACCAGCAACTAACTCAATTGAGCCGTTTTCAACTGTGCGTGTACGGATCTCTGGACCTTTTGTATCAAGAAGGATCGCAATGTCCTTGCCTAAAGTTTTACCTGCTTTGCGAATGTTTTCAATACGTGCACCATGCTCTTCAAAATCTCCATGAGAGAAGTTTAGTCTGGCTACATTCATTCCTGCTTCAATCAATTCAGTCAGCTTTTCAATGCTTTCACTTGCTGGACCGATTGTACAAACGATTTTTGTCTTTCTCATTACTGTTCCTCCTAAGGTCTTCTCGTTTTATATAGAGAGCTCTTGTGAAAGTCGGTACATATTTTGATCGACTGTATGCTTTTTATCTAAGATGTCTAAAATATCGTGATGAACGAGTTCGTTGCTTTGAATGCCTACACAGCGTCCGCCTCTTCCTTCAAGAAGAAGTTCTACTGCATACGCTCCTAAGCGACTTGCGAGCACTCGGTCAAACGCACTTGGAGAACCTCCACGCTGAATATGTCCTAAGACAGATACACGCGTTTCAAGGCTTGTCTCCTCTTCAATTCTCTTACCAAATTCGACACCGCTGCCTACGCCTTCTGCGACGATGATGATACTGTGCTTCTTGCCGCGCTCATGTCCTCTTCTCAATCTGGCAATAATTTCGTCCATGTCATAGTCTGCTTCAGGAATCAAAATCGATTCAGCTCCGCCTGCAAGACCTGACCAAAGGGCAATATCCCCCGCATGTCTTCCCATTACTTCCACTACGTATGTACGTTCATGAGATGTGGCTGTATCACGAATTTTATCAATGGCATCAATGACTGTATTTAGTGCTGTATCAAAGCCAATAGTGAAATCAGTACCTGGAATGTCATTGTCAATCGTGCCGGGAACACCTACACATGGAAAACCGAGCTCTGTTAATTTCTTCGCTCCCATGAATGAGCCATCTCCACCGATGACAACAAGTCCTTCAATACCGAATTTTTTTAAGTTCTCAATCCCTTTTTCACGACCTTCAACTGTCTTGAATTCAGGACATCTTGCCGTGTAAAGTTTTGTTCCTCCACGATGAATGATATCGCCTACTGAACCTATTTCGAGTTTCTCAATTTTACCGTTAATTAGACCTGAATATCCATTATAAATACCGTAAACTTCTACATTATGGTAAATTGCTTTCCTTACAACTGCGCGCACAGCTGCATTCATTCCTGGGGAATCCCCACCGCTCGTTAAAACTCCTATACGCTTCATCTTTTTCACCTCAGAGACCATATATGAATTAAACATACCATTTCCACTGCTTGAAAACAATCATGAGCAAAACCGGATGTTTTCAATACGAATTTCTAAAACCGTACTTATTATACAATTAAATAAAATGTTTTTAAACAAAAGTTAAGAAAGTCATGAAAGCACTTTGTTCAAAAAACAGTTGTTTCAAGTCCTCTAAACCTTGTCAAATCAACGTTTTCAGACGTTTCAAATTTTATGAAAACAAAAGAAAATTATTTTCAAATAGCGCTTACATCAGATCGTTTTGATGAAAAAAGACGAAAAAAATAAACGCCAGCCAAAAGGCTGTACGTTTATTTAGTTTACCCCAATATATTGATTTTCAATCGATACTTTGCCGATTGCTTTGTATTTTTGATATCTTTGTTCGACTAATTCTTCAGGCGATTGTTTGAGCAAAGATGTAAGTGACTGTTTTAATGTTTTTTCAATGTAGGCTGCTTGTTGTTTCACGTCTCGGTGTGCTCCACCTTGCACTTCTTTAATAACATCATCTATAATATCTAATTCTTTTAGGTCTGGAGCGGTAATTTTCATTGATTCTGCAGCTTTTTTTGCAAGTGATGAGTCCTTCCAGAGCAGTGCTGCTGCACCTTCAGGTGAAATCACTGAATATGTTGAGTTCTCTAGCATAAATAGGTGGTTTCCTACGCCTAAGCCTAGTGCTCCGCCACTTCCGCCTTCTCCAATGACAATACAGACAACCGGTACACGAAGTCCTGCCATTTCGAAAAGGTTTTTCGCAATTGCTTCACTTTGCCCGCGTTCTTCAGCTGCTTTACCAGGATAAGCTCCTTTTGTATCAATAAAGCAAATGATTGGACGATTAAATTTATCTGCTTGTTTCATCAAGCGCAATGCTTTACGGTAACCTTCTGGATGCGGCATCCCGAAATTACGGCGCAAGTTTTCTTTTGTGTCTTTTCCGCGCTGATGACCAATGACTGTGACAGGAAGTCCTTTAAACGTGGCAATTCCTCCAACGATGGCTTCATCGTCACCATAAAAACGATCACCGTGACATTCGAAAAAGTGATCAAACAGCTCTTGAATGTAATCGAGAGTTGTTGGGCGCATCGCATGACGAGCAATTTGCACTCTGTCCCACGGCTTTAAATTTGTATAAATGTCTGTTTCAAGCTTACTCAGACGTGTTTCAAGGCGCTCAATTTCCGCACTTAAATCCATCTCTGAGTTTTGTGTGAACTTTTTCAATTCATCAATTTTCGCTCGAAGTTCAATGACAGGTTTTTCAAATTCTAGTTCTCCAGCCACTCTCGTTCACCTCCTGTGCTGTGTAATGCTAAGATTTGGCCTAATGTTTCTTTCATTTCTGCACGGTGAATCACAGCATCTAGCTGACCATGCTTCATTAAAAATTCAGCCGTTTGGAAGTCCTCTGGTAAGTCTTCACGAATGGTTTGTTCAATGATTCTGCGACCAGCAAAACCAATTAATGCACCAGGCTCTGCAAAGTTGTAATCACCGAGAGACGCGAAACTAGCTGATACACCGCCAGTAGTCGGATTGGTCATCACAGAAATAATCAGACCTTGATCCTCGCTGAACAGCTTTAATGCTGAACTTGTTTTTGCCATCTGCATCAGACTAAGAATCCCCTCTTGCATTCTTGCTCCTCCAGATGCAGTGAAGATGATAAATGGCACCTTGTCCGCTTTTGCTTTCTCAATAGCTAGTGTAATCTTTTCACCAACGACCGAGCCCATGCTGCCCATACGGAACGTGGCATCCATGACAGCAATGACAGCACTTTGACCTTTAATTTCACCTTTTCCTGTCACGATGGCTTCATTCAAAGATGTTTTTTCTCTGTCTTTCTCAAGCTTTTCTTCGTAGCCTGGGAAACCGAGCGGGTTCTCAGAAATGAGGTGACCGTTAAATTCTTCAAATGTGCCTTCGTCTACAAGGCTTTCAATACGTTGTTTTGCATTCATTTGCAAATGTCTGCCGCAATTCATGCAAACACGTAAATTTTTATCTAGTTCTTTGGTGAGCATTATTTTTTTACATTGCGGACATTTGGTCATGATGCCTTCAGGCACATCTTGACTTGCCTGTTCAGAGGGTACAGATGCATATTTTTTCTTTTTACTGAAAATATTCTTGATTGACAAATGACTACCTCCCTTTTTGAAGGGTTTTTTCTTTACACGCACATCCACTATTATAGGACATGTCATAACTGTACCGAAACTATTGTACTTTTTTTGTCAAACGCTGTCATCCTTCATTCAATTTTTTCAGTGGGGAATTGATGAGAAATGAGTATAGGTTTGGGGCGCTGAGTAGTTGGTATATGTGAATTGTGAACGTCTACAAAAAAATCTCATTTAGGATGAAAAAAATTTCGTGAAAGAGAGGAAATGGTGCACGTTTTTCCTCCAAATTCAGAAAAACCGTGCACACTTTTCCAATTCGATTACTCGCCGATAATCGTTAATTTTCTTGTTTTTTCTGCAACAGCTTCTGGGTCTACTTTGATTCTTGAAACGCCCGTTTCCATTGCTGCTTTTGCCACTGCTTTGGCTACCGCTGGCGCTACTCGTGCATCAAATGGCGCAGGAATAACGTATTCCGCTGACAATTCTTCATCTGATACAAGGGAAGCAATCGCTTCAACAGCTGCAATTTTCATTTCTTCGTTAATGTGTGTCGCACGTACATCAAGCGCTCCGCGGAAAATACCAGGGAATGCAAGGACGTTGTTCACTTGGTTCGGGAAGTCAGAACGGCCAGTTCCTACAACACTTGCACCTGCTGCATGTGCATCTTCTGGCATGATCTCTGGGTTTGGATTAGCCATTGCGAAGATGACAGGATCTTTTGCCATTTTCCCAACCATTTCTTTAGTTAAAGCACCTGCTACTGAAACGCCGATAAAGACATCTGCGCCTTCAATCACTTCTTCTAAAGAACCTTCTTTACGATCTTGGTTCGTGAATTTAGCTACTTCATTTTTCACTGCATTCATACCATTCGGACGGCCTTCATAAATAGCGCCTTTTGTATCACACATGATGATATCACGTACACCGAAATGATAAAGAAGTTTGATAATCGCAATTCCTGCTGCTCCAGCGCCGTTTGCAACCACTTTAATTGAAGACATTGATTTTCCAGACAGCTTCAGTGCATTCACAAGTCCTGCCACTGTTACAATCGCTGTCCCGTGCTGATCATCGTGGAAAACAGGAATGTTTGTCTCTTTTTTCAAACGCTCTTCAATGATAAAGCAGTTTGGTGCTGCAATATCTTCAAGGTTCACGCCGCCAAATGTCGGCTCAAGAAGCTTCACTGTTTCAACGATTTTGTCTACATCGTTTGTTGCAAGTGCGATTGGGAATGCATCAACACCTGCAAAGCTTTTGAATAATACAGCTTTTCCTTCCATTACTGGAAGAGATGCTTCTGCCCCAATGTTTCCAAGCCCTAACACAGCACTTCCGTCTGTGACAACAGCAACCATATTGCCTTTCATTGTATAATCATACACTTTGCTTGTGTCGTCATAAATATCTTTACATGGCTCTGCCACACCTGGTGAGTAAGCCAAGCTCAAGTCTTTCGCATTTTTCACTTGTACCTTTGATTTTGATTCGAGTTTGCCTTGATTCTCTTTGTGCATATGTAATGCTTCTTCTCTTAATGACATGTGATGAACACTCCTTCAAGTGGAAAATGATTTAATGAATTGCTAAGTTGATAAGCACATACTTGGCAGTTTAAATACACAGAATCTTTAAAATGATAACACAATAGGTGAAATTGTAAAACATATTCAGACGATTTGTCATCATTTAATCACAACGTTTTGTTCACCGAGCAGCTCTTTTAACTGGAAAATCACCGCATGATCTGCATGAACTTTGTATGCATCTGGAAGTCTCATCGTCTTTTTTTGCTTTTCATAATACAAATAGACATCTGCTTCTCCGCTGTGCATGGAGATCACTCGTTTCACTTGTTCTAGCAGCTCCTGCGTATGGTTCTCTTCTTTGACTCGAATGTAGACAGATTCTTTTCTTTTAGAGCCCATCTCTTCCAGTAGAACAGCTTCTTGCACGATGATTTGACTGCTCTCATTTCTGACATCTATTCTGCCTTCAACATAAAGCATTGCGCCCTCCTCAAGTAAGGGGGACAGCTTTCTAAATTGCTCTGGAAAGACGACACCTTCCATTTCTCCCGTTTCATCCCCGAATGTGACAAATGCCATCGATTGTCCATTTTTTGTCCGAATCGATTTCACCTTTGTCAAAAGACCACCCATTGAGATCTTTCGCTTTATATAGGAAGAAAGTCTGATGATTTCCACTGCACCATTCTCTCTCAAACGATCTCGATACGCTTGTACTGGGTGATTTGATAAATATAACCCGAGTGCTTCTTTCTCAAATTGCAAGAGATCGACAAGCGGCATTTCTTCTATCTCCGCATATTTTAACTCAAGTGGGAAGGTTGTATCCCCAAGAAAGTCCAGCTGATCCTCAGGTGTTAAAAATGACACATGGTCTAACGCAATATCTATCGATGCTAATAACGAAGCACGATTTGGATGAAGCTCATCCATTGCCCCTGAGAAAATGAGGGCTTCAATCGTTTTTCGGTTGACACTCTTTGTTGATACCCTTGCGCAAAAATCAAATAAATCTTCAAATGGCTTTTCCTGTCTTGCTCTGTATATATCCTTTACAGCTGACACTCCGACATTTTTGATCGCTCTTAAGCTGTAGCGGATCTCCCCTTTTTCAACCGTGAATGGAAATTCGCTCTTATTAATAGAAGGCTTCAACACAGATATCCCTTTTTCCTTTGCCTCATAGAAATATTGAGCCACTTTGTCTTCATTTCCAATCACACTCGTTAAAAGACCGCACATAAAATATAACGGATAATGCGCTTTTAAATAAGCAAGCTGAAAGCCGATCATGCTATATGCAACAGCATGGCTTCTATTAAAACCATAGTTTGCAAATTTGACGATTAGGTCATAAACATCATTTGCAATGTTAACAGGATACTCCTTTTTTAGGCATCCTTCAACAAAATGGCTTCGCTCTTCATCAAGCACCTTTTTATCTTTCTTTGAAACGGCTCTTCTTAGTAAATCAGCCTCGCCCAGCTTAAAGCCTGCCATCTTTGCTGCAATCAGCATGATTTGCTCCTGATAGACGATGACCCCATATGTATCCTTTAAGATGTCATACAAATCTGGATGCGGGTAGGAGACTTTCACTCTGCCATGCTTTCGGTCGATAAAGAGCGGGATATTCTCCATCGGACCCGGGCGGTATAAGGCATTGACTGCCACGATATCTTCTAGACTAGAAGGTTTCAGTCGTCTCAGCACCTGACGCATACCTTGTGATTCGAGCTGGAAAATCCCCGTTGTATCTCCCGCTGATAACAAATCAAACGTTTTCTGATCTTCATATGAAATGTCACTAAAGTTAATGTGGACGTTTTCCTGTCTTTCAATCTGGTTTTTAATGGATTCAATTAATGTTAAGTTTCTCAAACCTAAAAAATCCATTTTTAAAAGACCGAGATCTTCTAAATAATTCATCGCATATTGCGTCAAATACACTCCATCATGGCCTTCTTGAATAGGCACGACTTGTGTGAGCGGCTCCTCACTTAGGACAACGCCGGCTGCATGTGTTGATGTATGTCTTGGTAATCCTTCTACCTTTAAAGCGGTTTGAAACACTCTTTGCAGCTCTTCAGATTGCTGGAGCAATGTTTTTAATTCTGAGGAGACTGTCACCGCTTCTTTCAGTGTCGTCCCTGGCTTTGATGGGATGAGTTTTGCAAGGCGGTCTGCTGCTTTTGAATCAATTCCCATCACACGTCCGACATCTCTTAAAGCTGCCTTTGCGGCAAGTGTTCCAAACGTGACAATTTGCGCCACATGCATATCCCCATATTTGCCTTTTACATATGAAATGATTTCATCCCTTCTCGTGTCAGGAAAATCGATATCTATATCCGGCATGCTGATTCGTTCAGGATTTAAAAAACGCTCAAATAAAAGCCCGTGACGGATCGGATCGACATCTGTAATAAACAGAACATACGCAACTAAAGAGCCTGCTGCTGATCCCCGGCCAGGACCTGTGACTATGCCATGATCATGAGCATACTTCATAAAATCCCACACAATGAGGAAATAGTCACTGAAATTCATTTTTTGAATGATGCTCAGCTCATACTCAAGCCTTTTGATATATGTGTCATTTGAAGCAATCTGTCTTCGTTTCATGCCTTCTTGGCACACTCTTCGTAAAAACTGATCAGCTGTTGATTGATCAGGCGTCGGATAAGTTGGCAGTTTCGTCTGACCAAGATTTAAATCGACCTCACAGCGGTTTGCAATCTCAACCGTTCTTGCCAGCAATTCTGGATCATCACCAAACCACTTCATCATTTCTTCGGTCGATCTGAAATGCTTGTCTCCTTGGTCTTCCTCTATTTCTGATAACTGCTGGCCTGCTTTAATGGCCTTTAAACATGTATATGCGGTTTTGTCCTCTTGATGGATATAGTGGACGTCACCTGTTGCCACAAGCGGGATGTTCGCCCTTTTTGAGAGTTCCCGCAGCTTATGAGACAGCTCTTCGTCCTGCTGAAACGGCTGAACGGCTAAATACACATGTTCCTCACCAAAAAGATCTTTTAAATGGCTCGCTGCATCCCTTGCTTCATCTAGCTGATCATGTTGCAGCAGCGTTTCAATATAGCCGGATACGCCTGGTGTGATGGCAATAAGGCCATGATGATAGGCTTTCAGCCATTTCTCTTTCAGGCCGGTTTTTGACTTTGATTTCAAGACACTGCTAATTTTGATCAAGTTTTGATAGCCTTCATTGTTTTTGGCAAGGAGGATCAAAGGATAAGCCTCTGTCTCTTGTTCATCTATGAAGACAGAAGCTGTTAAACCGATAATCGGCTTGATGCCATGTGTTTTACATTCCTTATAAAATTCAACCGTTCCATACATCACATGGTCATCGGTAAGAGCGAGCGCTTGATAGCCAAGTTCTTTCGCCTTTAATACGAGCTCCTTGACCTTCGCTGCACTGCTCAACAAGCTGTATCCACTGTGGACCTGAAGATGAACATAGGACATGCTTAATCCACTCCTTTCGTCTAAATTCATTCTTTCATTATAAAACGCGATGCGGTGAGAAACAAATGTTCTTTCTTTTCCGCTCGTTCATACTTGTCCAGCACACGCCATATATTGAATAGAGTGAGGTGGGAAAAATGGATGTGAAGGAAGCCTTTATTCCAAACTTTATTAGCTGTTATTTTATCGCACTGGGGGTTATTTTGGGCGGTGCCATTATCGGCGGGGTAGGTGCATATTTATCTGGTCAGCCACCGCTATCAATTATTTCAAGTCTTGCCAACCGCTTAAAAATTTGGGCACTTGTTGCGGCAATCGGTGGAACTTTTGATGCGGTCTATAGTTTTGAAAGAGGGATTTTCGAAGGGAACACACGTGATATTTTCAAGCAGATCTTGTTAATTATCTCTGCTATGGGCGGTGCGCAAACGGGGTATCTCCTGATTACGTGGCTCACTCAGGAGCATGTGTCATCATGAGGGTGCCTGAGCTGTATAAACGTCCAGGCTGGCAGCGTTTTTTTGCTGGGATGATGTTCGGCGCAATTATCAGCTGGCTGATTTTTCTCTTTACGTATGGCACCTTTCAAGAGAAGCAAGTGACACTGCTCAGAAGCCAGCAGCACCATATGGACAGTCTGAAAGAACAAATCACACTCTATCGGGAAGATTTGCATAAATTAAATGAAGACAATAAGCAGCGTCTGCTTATTCAGAGCGTAGATGTTCACCTCGTCAACCGTGAGCAGTACAAAATCCCGGAGCCAGATACCTTGAAATTTGAAGATCAGGTGAAAGAGGATATCTCAGAGGTGATCACAAAGGATATTGAAAGTGTCTATAAAACAAAAGAGCTCTTAAAACGGACCGTGGAAAATAAAGAATATACGATTAGAGAAAAGGCATACCGCGCCAAAGTCACTGAGCTGACCATTTATACAAAGCTATCGCTTGAAGTGCGTATTTCCTTTGCTGAATAATAGATGATGTGGAATTTTTATGAATTTCTGCACTCAATGATCGCTTTTCACTTGTTATTTTTATACACTAAAAGAAGAACGAGATCATCACAAGAAAGAGGTGAGAACAATGGAGGTTTACAGCTATCGTCAAATGGCACGAGACAAAGCAAGCCGGATTAAAGACGGCATGTGTGCTTATGCCGAGACAGAAATGATGGCCCATTTAATTAAAAAAGAATTAAAGCATCAAAATCTCCAAGCCTATGAAGATTCAACTGACATCGGCTGCTGGTTTATCCCTGTATCCAAGTAACCCTTTTCTCAAGCACAAAAAAAGAGAGGGGGGACTTGAAGCCCCTCTCTCACGATGATGATTTACATACTTCTTCTAAATCACGCAAAATCTCATCTGCAACTGCCCAATCATATATGGACGCACCGGCTGCAAGCGGGTGACCTCCGCCATGATATTTTTTAGCAATGGTGTTAATGACGACGCCTTTTGAGCGGAATCTCACACGAATCTGATCGTTCTCTTCCACAAAAAAGACCCATGCCTTAATCCCTGCAATATTTCCAAGTGTTCCAACAAGCTGTGAGGCTTGCTGCGCTGTTGTTTGGAACGACTCCAAAATGTCACGTTTAATAAAAACAGAAGCTACGCCATTCTCTGATAAGGAGATATGTTGAAAAATATAGCCATTTAATTTCACGACATTCAAATCTGTCTCATACAATTGATTGAAAAGGTCTGATGATGAAAACGGATATTCGATGAGTTCACCCGCATATTTGAGTGTCTTTTTCGTTGTGTTTGGGAAAAGGAAACGGCCTGTGTCTCCTACAATGCCGGCATAAATGAGTTCTGCCGCCTTTGTATTCAGCTGATATCCTTCTTCTTTCCCCTCTAAATACAGCTCATAAATCATTTCACTAACAGAGCTTGCTTCTGTATCAACCCAAAGCAAATCACCATACGGATCTTCATTCGGATGATGATCAATTTTCATCAGCTTATCGCCCATTGAATAACGCTGATCATCAATTCTTGCTTGATTCGCAGTGTCACAGACAATGACAAGGGCACCTTTGTACACTTCATCTGGCACCTCATCTAATTCATATAAAAATGAAAGGGATGGCTCAGGGGTTCCTGTCGCATAAATATTTTTTTCTGGATAGGTGGCACGCAAGATTTCCGTAAGGCCGCACTGCGATCCATATGCGTCTGGATCAGGTCTTACATGTCTATGAATGATGATGGTGTCATATAATGATATGGTTCTAATCAGTTCTTTTTTCATAAATACTCCTTCTTATGCGATACTCTTTTTATTATTAAATCATAATCTACCCAGACAGAAAAGTGAGGAATAGACAATTTATTCTAGTAAGCAAGCCTATTTACGTTTAAAATAGGGTTGTAACCACTTACAATGGAGGCTTGGCACATGCTTGTTTTGATTGTGTTTATTATTTGTTCTGCCATGTTTTATCTATACTACAAAGCAAAGAATGTCCGTACGAACCGGCCGGTCGAAAAGAAATTCTGGTCTGCCAAATCAAGTATGGCACTTGGCTGCTTTGTCCTGCTCTTCGGTGTGAATCAATTATTTTTAAACCGCTCGTCACTCGCATTTGTCATTGGGTTTGTTTTTGTTGCAGTTGGTATCGGCAGTACATGGGCCGGATATAAAGCCTATAAGCACTATCTTCCGCTCTTTTTAAAGGAAGGCGAAAAAGACCACGCATAATAGAGAAAGGGCTAAAATGAACTTTATTTTAGCCCTTTCTCTTCTTTTCAGCGTGATAGAAAACCTTTGCAGCCCTAGGAAGGAGGAGTACTGGCGCGGAGCGAATGTCACATTCGTGAGCACCAGCACGCAGGACTGATAAAGAATACGAGGGTTTGTTTACACGCTGAAAGGGCGCATTCATGCCGCCCTTTTTTGCCTATTATCCTCTCTCCATCAGCTGCACCATCAACATCGCTTTGCCTACAATATTTGACTGATGGTAAACTTCCACTTCCAGCTTTCCAAACTTGCGCCCAACTTCTAAAATATTCGGTTTGATCTGTATCGTGGATTCCATTTGAACCGGTTTTAAGAAATAGACAGAAAGACTCTCTACAATTAGCTCGCCTTTTTTATGAGACTTTAAGAAGCGGTTGGCTGATTCGATTAAAATTTGTGTAAACACACCATACGAAATATTGCCGAGCTGATTTGTCATTTGTGGTGAGACTTCATATTGGTACACCGCATCTGTTTTTGGTTTTTCTGTCTCAGTCTCCTTAAATCCTCGTGACACGACATCATCCAGCTTTTCACCGACCTGCGGCTGCTTTTGAATCATTTGCAGCGCCTTCAGCACGTCCTGACGGCTAATCATCCCAATCAGCTTCGCATGATCATTTACAACTGGCAGCACCTCAATACCTTCCCACACCATCATTTGTGCAGCTGAAGCGACAGATGTTTTGCCAATAACGGTCAGCGGATTTTTTGTCATCACCTTTTCAATCGGTGTAGAACGGTCATGGCCTGCAATATCTTTTGAGGTCAAAATGCCGTGTATTTTCATTTGATCGTCTGCTACCGGGAACCGGCCGTGCCCGGTTTCATAATTCTTTTCATACCATTTCTCAAGTTTGTCTTCTGGCGATAAATAGACGGTCCGTTCAATCGGCGTTAAAATATCCTCCACAAGCACAATTTCTTTTTTAATCAACTGGTCATAAATGGCCCGGTTAATGAGAGCCGCTACGGTAAATGTATCGTAGCTTGTTGATAAAATGGGCAGCTCAAGCTCATCTGCGAGCTGAATAATTTCATCATCTGTTGAGAATCCGCCCGTGACCAGCACAGCCGCTCCCGCCTCTAATGCTTGCCGGTGAGCATTGATTCGGTTTCCGACGATCAACAGGTTGCCTGCTGCTGTGTAACGCATCATTGCATCCAGTTCCATTGCACCGATGACAAATTTATTTAACGTTTTATGTAAGCCAGCTCGTCCACCAAGCACCTGGCCATCAATGACATTGACCACTTCCGCATATGTCAGCTTTTCAATATTTTCTTTTTTCTTCTGTTCAATTCGAATGGTACCGACTCGTTCAATGGTGCTCACGAACCCTTTATTTTCAGCATCCTTAATAGCCCGGTAAGCCGTGCCTTCACTGACTTTCATTTCTTTCGCTATACGCCGGACAGAAATTTTCTCTCCGACATCTAATGAATCAATATACGATAAAATTTGCTCATGCTTTGTCGCCAATCCCGTTCACCCTTTTTGTTTTCAGCGTTTTCATCTATATTTCATTATAAAGGCAGGAGGCTTTTAATAGCAATTTGTCTTTTACACGAGCACGATACAGGCAAATAAAAAAAGCCGGTTGGATGCCGGCTTTTCTTCCTATTATTAAATATCGATGGATTCTCCGCTGTTTAATACGTGACCCACGCCGCCATGCAAGCTGTCTGCAAAGGCATGAGGATCTTGCTCAATCGGCGGGAATGTACTGTAATGAATCGGTACGACTTGTTTCGCACGAAGCCACTCTGCTGCGATTCTCGCATCGTCTGGTCCCATCGTGAAGTTATCACCTATTGGCAGGAAGGCAAGCTCAATATGATTCAGCTCCCCAATGAGTTTCATATCCGAGAAGAGAGCCGTGTCTCCAGCATGATAAATTGTTTTGCCTTCAGCAGTAAATAAAATACCGGATGGCATACCTGTATACGTAATCGTTTTGGATTCTTCATCAATGACCGCTGAGCCATGGAACGCTTGTGTCAGCTTGACTTTACCAAATTCAAATTCACGTCCGCCGCCTATAGAAAGCGGGTGCGTTTTCACCCCTTGCCAGCCTAAATAAGTGGCAAGCTCGAATGGCGCAATCACGAGTGCGTCATTGTTTTTAGCGATTTCAATCGTGTCTCCGACGTGATCTCCATGCCCGTGCGTGAGCAAAATCACATCTGCTTTCACATCTTGCGGTTTGATATCCGTGTGCTTATTTCCATTTAAAAATGGATCAATCCAAATATGGTATCCGTTTGTTTCAATGTGTACGACTGAATGTCCATGATATGTAGCTTTCATGTAAATATATCCACCTTTCGAATTTGATCTCATTTTGTCTATTCCCTCTATAAAAAGCTGAAAAACTTAGTGCCTATGAATCACATTAAGACCACCTGTTGCTTCAATGACGGTTCCTGTAATGAGGTCTGAACGGTCATCACATAGAAATGAAATGATACGACCGATATCCTCACCTGTCCCAGACCGACCAATCGGTGTTTCATCGTCTTTTATCTGACGTGCTTCCTCTATCGTTGATTCTTTCATGTCTCCAACGATTTTGCCTGGACACACCATATTAGCGGTGATGCCGTTTTCGGCTTCTTCAATCGCAATGGTTTTCGTCAATGACGCAAGGCCCACTTTTGCCGCTCCGAAGGCTGATCTGTGCATCCAGCCTGGCGCATGGTCTGCTCCTTGGAAGCCATATGTGATAATCCGGCCAAAGCCTTGTTTTCTCATCATAGGGATCACCATTCGGAACAAATGGAACACTGCGGATAGGTTGCCTTCCATCATTTGATACCATTCGTATTCAGAGTAATCCGCGAGTTTTTTTCGTTCAAAAATATAAGGTCCAGCATTATTGATCAAGGCATCAATCCGCCCAAATCGCTCTGCTGCCAGCTCGACCATGTTTTTTAAATCTTCTTTGTTTGTCACATCGCCTTGGACAAATTGAAGCTTTTCTTCGTATTCTTGCAATTCTTCTTTCATCTGCCGAACAGCTTCATCATCACTTCGATAATTCACTGTCACAGAATACCCCATATTCAGTAAAGACTCGGTGACTTTCCTGCCAAGTCCTTTAGAACCCGCTGTTATTAATGCGTGTCGCACACAATCTCCTCCTAAAGCAAAGGTTGCAAGTTCATGTGTTTCTTTTGTTATCTTTACTTTACTATAAACCGGCTCCCTTCGCACTTTTGAACCCTTTAACAATGAGGGGAAAACCGTATAGGGTGATTCATCCACTTTTTCATATCCCATGAACCATGGATATCGAGAAGCAGCGAAACAAACCGATAGCATTCTCTCACCTCATGAAGCTGGCGAGGAAGCGGGCAAATCTCTTCATATCCTAATTGAACCGCTTGTGCAGCTTCTTTCGTCAAAAGGTATTCGAGTGCAATAAAATCAAACGCAGCTGGTCCAAATACGACATATTCCGTATCAACTAGACTGGTCACTTGATCATCGTCTTCAATATATTGCGATGGGTCTAAATCAATTAAAATGAGACTGGCTGCATCAGGAGGACTTAGCTTTTCAAGCTTTTGCTGCACCTTTTCTGCATAATCCTGATATTCAGGCTGATCAGCGTAATAGCGGCTGATAAGTTTGGAAACTGCCTTTTTTAACAGCGCATGGAATTCTCTCAAATGTCTCTTTTCTCCCCCGTATACTGCACCGAAAAAGTTTGTTTGATATGAATGAAGATGCGCTAGTTTCCTCCCGTAATCCCTATAGAATTGTGCTGAACGGCCCTCAAAAGATGTTAAAGGGATTCCTTCTACTTTTTCCATGACATAAAAGTGTTTCCCCGCCTTCTTCACTTTACGAACAACTTTCGGAATATGAAAGGAATTCGTATGAGCCAGCATTTCATTGATTTCATCAAGATGCTCCTGTACAGTACGGGCATCTACTCCATAAATCATGTTGATCCCATATACAAATTCACTTTCTTCTCTTGCAGTTTTTGGAGATTTCACTACATATTCCGTCTGATCTTGCAAGGAAATCAGCCACACATCATTAGCCCGGCCGTCGTATGGTTCTCCTAACGTTTTCACTGATACGATAGGCTGATCAAACAAAGCCTGAAGCGTTTTCTTCATGAACTGTTGTCACTCCTTATTCAGCTTGACACTGGTATGCTTTCATTTTCTCCAGTGAAGATCAATCTCCTTTTTCCCATGAAAAAAAACCATCCGTATAAACGAATGGTTTTGGCGAATTATGCTAGGCAGGCTTTTGCTTTTTCTAAAGCGAGCTGAATTTGTTTAAATCCAGTTCCACCTGCACTTGTTCTTTTTTCAACAGCAACATACGGATCAAGAACAGTGTAAATGTCTTGTTCAAAGAGGCCGCTTGCTTCTGTAAATGTTTCAAATGGAAGGTCACTTAAATAGATGCCTTTTTGAATGCATGTATACACAAGCTTCCCAACGATTTCGTGTGCTTCACGGAATGGCATACCTTTTTTTGCAAGGTAGTCTGCCACTTCGGTCGCATTTGAGAAATCTTCTTTTGTTGCTTTTTTCATGACATCTTCGTTCACTGTCATTGTTTGAATCATGCCTGTGAAGATTTGCAGGCTGCCAGCGATCGTTTTCACCGTATCAAACATGCCTTCTTTATCTTCTTGCAAGTCTTTGTTATACGTAAGCGGCAAGCCTTTCATAATCGTGAGCAGCCCCATCAGGTTGCCATATACCCGCCCTGTTTTGCCGCGGATCAATTCAGCCATATCCGGGTTTTTCTTTTGCGGCATCATGCTGCTGCCTGTTGCGTACGTGTCATCAAGCTCAATGAATTTGAATTCTTGAGAGCACCATAAAATGATTTCTTCACAAAGACGTGAGAGGTGCATCATCACAAGACTGCTATTAGACAAGAACTCTAAAATGAAATCCCGATCACTCACGCCATCAAGGCTGTTCTCGTAAATATGGTCAAAGCCAAGAAGCTCTGCTGTATATTCACGATCAATTGGGAATGTCGTTCCTGCTAACGCCCCGCATCCAAGTGGTGACACATTAATCCGCTTCAATGAATCTTGAAAACGCGCTTTGTCCCGCTCAAGCATCCAAAAGTAGGCAAGCATATGATGGGCAAAGGAAATAGGCTGTGCACGCTGTAAGTGCGTATATCCTGGAAAAATCGTTCCAACGTGCTGTTCAGCTTTTTCTACAAGCACTGTTTGAAAAGAAGAGATCAGCTCAATGATATGCTCTACTTGGTTATTCAAATATAAATGCATATCGGTTGCGACCTGATCATTCCGGCTTCTCGCTGTGTGCAATTTGCCGCCAAGCGGACCAATCTCATCAATGAGCATTTTTTCAAGGTTTAAATGAATGTCCTCATAATCCACTGAGAATTCAAGTTCATCCGCCTCTGCCTTTTTCATGAGCGTATTCAGTCCGTCTTTGATTGCAGCGGCCTCCTCATCACCGATGATACCGCATTTATTCAGCATACTTGCATGGGCAAGGGAGCCGGTCAGATCTTCTTTGACTAATTGTTTGTCGAAATGAATGGATGCACCAAACTCATCGACCCATTTTTCTGGTGTTTTTTGAAATCGGCCTCCCCAAAGCTTTTTCATGCTTTAACCTGCTCCTTTTTGTTCACGATGCTGTTTACTTTTGTTGGTAAACCCCAAAGGTTAATAAATCCTACAGCTGCATCATGATCGAATTCATCTGCTTTTGTGTAAGTTGCTAGATTTTCATCATAAAGTGAATATGGTGATTTACGTCCTTCTACAATGGCATGGCCTTTAAATAGTTTCACACGTACAACACCTGTTACGTTCTTTTGCGTTTCTTGTAAGAATGCATCTAGTGCTGATTTAAGTGGTGAGAACCATAAGCCGTTGTATATTAATTCAGCCATTTTTTGTTCAACGATTGGCTTAAAGTGTGCTACTTCTTTAACAAGCGTTAAGTCTTCAAGTTCTTTGTGTGCTTTTAATAGGGTAACTGCACCTGGGCACTCATATACTTCACGAGATTTGATTCCAACAAGACGGTTTTCAACATGATCGATTCTGCCTACACCATGCTGGCCAGCAACTTCATTTAAATGAAGGATGAGATCAGATAATGAATACTGGATTCCGTCAATCGCTGTTGGTTTTCCTTTTTCAAACGTGATTTCAATGATTTCAGGTGTGTCAGGTGTTTTTTCAAGTGGATTTGTCAGATCATAAGCACCTTCTGGCGGCGCTGCCCAAGGATCTTCTAAAATACCACATTCGTTACTTCTGCCCCAAAGGTTTTGGTCGATTGAATATGGGCTGTCTAGGTTAATCGGAATTGGAATCCCGTGCTTTTGTGCATAGTCGATTTCTTCATCACGAGACCATTTCCATTCACGCACTGGTGCAAGAACTTCTAGGTCTGGATTCAATGCTTTGATTGATACTTCAAAACGAACTTGGTCGTTTCCTTTACCTGTACATCCGTGTGCAACAGCTACGGCATTTTCTTTCTCTGCAACTTCCACTAATTTTTTAGCAATGAGCGGACGAGATAGTGCAGACACGAGTGGGTATTTCCCTTCATACATCGTGTGTGCTTGCAGTGCAGCAAGTGCAAATTCTTCAGCAAACTCTTCTTTTGCGTCGATCATGTAAGATTGAACAGCTCCGACTTGAAGTGCTTTTTGTTGAACGAATGCTAAATCTTTTCCTTCACCTACGTCCAGGCAGCAAGCAACAACTTCGTAACCTTGCTCCTGTAACCATTTAACTGCAACAGAGGTATCAAGACCTCCGGAATATGCTAATACGACTTTTTTATTTTGTGACATGTTTGAAAAGCTCCTCTCGCTTGTTTTGATTCTGTGAATGTTTTTTGCATAAAAATAAGTTTTAATTTATAAACATGCATTTAGTATGTATACACTGTAACAAGGAAAAATTGTTTTTTCAACCCCTTTATGAAAAAAACTCTGCCAAATTTTCTTGGCAGAGTCATTTTGGGCTATTTTTGATCTTTTTCAAGCTCTCGCAAGACATGAGGAAGCTCTGGAATAATGAGTTTGGTCATGGCTAACCGAACTGCTCCGGTAGAGCCTGGTGTGGCAAAAACGGCTTTTTGGTTAATCACCCCTGCCGTCGCTCTAGATAAGATAGCGGCTGATCCAATATCTTCTGTATAGCTCAGCATGCGAAAAATTTCTCCAAAGCCCGGCAGTTCTTTTGAGAAAAGAGGTGTAATGGATTCAATCGTGACGTCCCTTGCTGCAATACCAGTTCCCCCGTTTAACAAGACGGCATCAATCTTCGCTTCACTTGTTCCTTCTAAAACCGCGTCTTGAATCGCTCCAATGTGATCTTTTACAATATCGTATGCAAGAATAAGGTGCCCTTGTTCTTTGAGCAAATCAATCATCAGACGGCCGCTTTTATCTGTTTCTTTTGTCCTTGTATCACTGACGGTAATGACTTTTACATGAAGCCTCGTTTTCGCTTCACGTTTATGTTCTTGGGCACTCATCTCTTCACACCGCTCCTTTCATATTGCCTCACATTATAGCATGCTGATTTCAATAGAAAAAAGCCCTTTTCCGCTGAGGAAAAGAGCTTCAAAAGGATGTTACGCTAAACGCATAACGTCTCTTGCAATCATAACTTCTTCGTTCGTTGGAATCACGATGACTTTTACAGGAGAGTGAGGGTAGCTGATGAATGCTTCTTCGCCTCTCATGTTGTTAAGAGATGGATCCCAATATACGCCCATGAATTCTAGACCACGAAGTACACGTGCTCTCACTTCTGAGCTGTTTTCACCGATTCCAGCTGTGAAGATGATGGCATCTACACCATTCATTCTCGCTGCATAAGAACCGATGTATTTATGAATACGGCTTGCAAAAATATCTAGTGCTACTTCTGCACGGTCGTTTCCTTCTTCTGTCGCTTCTTCGATATCACGAAGATCACTTGAAAGACCAGACACACCTAAAAGACCACTCTTCTTATTCAAAGTAGAAAGTACTTCTTCAGCTGTATGTCCTGTTTTCTCCATAATAAATGGAATAAGGGCAGGGTCAATGTTACCTGAACGTGTTCCCATTGCAACACCCGCAAGTGGTGTGAAGCCCATTGACGTATCGATTGATTTTCCGCCTTCAACTGCTGCGATACTTGCACCATTTCCAAGGTGGCAAGAAATCAAACGAAGCTCTTCAAGAGGACGGCCTAATAGCTCTGCTGCACGCTCTGTTACGAACTTATGACTTGTCCCGTGGAATCCGTATTTACGAATACCAAAGTTTTTGTAGTAGTCGTACGGAAGGCTGTATAGGTAAGACTGCTCTGGCATTGTTTGGTGGAACGCTGTATCGAACACAGCAATCGCTGGTACGTCAGGCAGAATTTGTTTGAATGCTTTGATTCCTACAACGTTTGCAGGGTTGTGAAGTGGTGCAAGCTCTGAAAGCTGATCAATGTCATTGATGACTTCATCTGTTAAAACAACAGAATCGCTGAATTTTTCTCCGCCGTGAACGACGCGGTGTCCTACGCCATCAATTTCATTAAAGTCTTTGATGATGTTAAATTCAATTAGTTTTTCAAGCAGCATTTTAACCGCTACTGCATGATCTGGAATATCTGTGACTTCTGTTTTCTTTTCTCCATCTACAGAAATCGTGAAGATACTGTTGTCCATTCCGATTCTTTCAACAAGACCTTTTGTTAAAACGGTTTCTTCTGGCATGTCGAACAATTGGAATTTAAGAGATGAGCTTCCTGCGTTGATTGCAATAATTTTGGACATTACTGTCGCTCCTTTTACTCAGTTGTTATATAAGGTTTCACGTTTTTTCGGTGCTATATTCAACCTGTTTGAACGGGTCTTTTATAGTTTAACGATAAGTCCGAAAAATATCTGACTTTTTCATTTAAACATTGAAAACTTTGCATTTCAAGTACACCTTCGAACTGTTACCGCTTACATCAATAAGTCGTTATTTTCTGAATAATAAAATAGCCAGACATCACTCTGGCTATTCTTTCGTTTCTTTTTCTTCTATAAACCATTGGTCTAATTTTCTCATGACGCCAACCATTGCTTCCTTCTGTGAGAAAGATGGCAGATTGGCAAATAGCATACGTTTCGGTGCTTCGAGCCCCTCTTTTTTCTTTTGCATCACAAATAAGCTTTTGGCATGCTTTTTGTCTTTGAACATAGAGACTGGCAGCTGAATTAACGCATTCATATATGCATGTTCTTTGATGAAATCCTTTAATTGTACGCTTTCTTTTCCTTCAAATAAATCGTTTGGAATGATGAAGAATAAGAAGCCGCCTTCTTTCGTGTAACGAAGACTTTGCTCAATGAATAAATAATGCGCAAAGGAATGACCTTCTTTTGCCTTTAATTCATAGTCTTTAGCGCGCTCATCATTTGGATAATACCCGACAGGAAGACTGCATACAGCAACATCTGCTGGTGAGATAAGAAGCGGCTCAAGGCTGTCCTGGTGGAAAAGCTCTACTTCTTTTTCTTCTAAGTTCGCTTGTGCCCACGCAATTTTAATGAGCACGTCATCAATTTCAGAGGCAAAACCACGTTTTGTTTCTGCTGTTACATTGTTGAGGACCGCAAGCAGTAAATTCCCTGTTCCCGCTGCTGGATCAAAGACAACCAGCTCTTTTTGTCCTTCTAAAAATTTATTGACCAAATAGCTGACAAACAGACCAATTGTATCAGGTGTCATCTGCCGGTTTGGATGTGAAATATCTTTTTGTCCTTTCAGTACGGCGAGCTGAAACGCTTTACGAATCTGCTCATGATCATAAGAGGCGAAATCTGCTTTCTCTATTAAATCTTTTAGTAAACCGTTTCGATCATTTGACTGGAAAAAGGCTTCTCCTGCTTCTGCCAATGCTTCAATATAGGAAATGTTCTGTTCCTTTTTTAAACGAATTGAAGCTGTATCGAGCAGCTCAAAAATCGTACTCACTTGATCTTTCTGCAATGCTTTTCTCTCCTCGCTTTGTTAAAAGCTATATGTTCTCATTGAAAAGAGCCCCAGTATGAAGCCGGAGCTCTTGTCGATGCTGCTTTTATAACAGTGATTTCGCAGCCTCAATGGCTTTTTCATAATTTGGATGATTGGTTGCTTCGCTTACATACTCAGTGTAAACCACTTTTCCGCTTGGGTCTAATACGAAGACCGCACGCGCCAATAAACGCAATTCTTTCATATATAAACCAAACGCTTCACCAAATGACATATCTCTATGATCAGATAATGTTTCGACATTTTCAATTCCGTTTGCTCCGCACCAGCGTGCTTGTGCAAATGGTAGGTCTGCACTAATGGTATAAATATTGACCGGACCTAAGCCGGCTGCCTCTTCATTGAAACGTCTTGTTTGTGCGTCACACACACCTGTATCAATAGAAGGAATCACTGAGATAATCGTCACTTTTCCTGTTAAATCAGAAAGTGAAACTTCCCCTAGTGAGTTCGTTAATACCGTGAAATCTGGAGCCTGCTCGCCTACTTTCACTTCATTTCCTACAAGCGTTACTGGGCTCCCTTTAAATGTGATCGATGCCAAAACAATTCCTCCCTTATCAAATGTATGGTTCTATCATAGTAGAGAAAGCAAAAAACTGCAAAGCCTAATCGTCCATTTTGAAAAAAAAGTTAACTGCAGGGCAGCTAACTTTTTAAAGGTCTATGTCATCTAGTTTTCGTTCTTTGTGACGATGCTCCCGTTCATCCTTCTTAAACATGTGCTGAAGACGTTCAATTGCTTGAGGAGCAGAATCCAATATTTTATCGAGCAGATGTGTGTGTTCATCCAAATGAAGCATTCTAACGCCATTTGTTCCCACAATTAAAAAGGCGATTGGTGTAATCGATACTCCCCCGCCGCTTCCGCCTCCAAATGGGAGTCTCGGTTCTTTTCGTTCTTGTTCATCAGACCGTTTTTCTTTCTTTTGGTTACCGTTGAATTCACTGCCGCCGGCTGCAAATCCAAAACCAACCTTTGACACAGTGAGAATGACACTGCCGTCAGGGGTTTCGACTGGATCGCCGATGATCGTGTTCACATCAATCATTTCTTTTAAGTTTTCCATCGCTGTCTTCATCAGACCTTGGATTGGATGATCTGCCATTTTCGGGTTCCTCCTTAAACAGATGATTCATTCTTCGTTGCTTGAAGAGAGGCATTTTTTCTCGCCTTTCTCCCTTTTAACCAATGGACAAGTAATCGAATGGCTGCAAGCATAGCATGTCCAATCCGAAAATAAGCTATACATGCAAAGTGTGTCTGTGATACATTGTGCTGAAAAGCGGGAATCACTTCATAGACGGGTTTGTGCTTAAAGGTGAGATGCTCCTGCATAAAGGCAAGAAGTGCTCCTTTGACTGACCACACACCGCCGGCTGCTACACCTGTTAAAGCTGCGTCATGAAAACCAATCCATGTGGACCAGTGAAATGAGACGATTTTTATATGAATGAAGAACTTTCGCATGATCCGGTTTAGATCGACAATCTCTTTTGTAATACGCTCCATTTGATGAAGGATTTCTTTCACATCACGTTTTCCCACTTTTTTATGCATGGTTTCTTTTTCTTGATTAGGCGTTTTGGTGCTGGCCATTTTCTTTTCACGAATATCAATCGTTTGATCTTCCGTATTCACTTTCACCATCGGAATGTCTTTCTTCAGTCTGACGATTCCATATAAGGTGATGATCTTCACCGCAATATGGTCATTGTCATTTGCATGTGAATAGTCCAGTGAAATGGTCACTTTCATAAAGATCAATAAGATCACAAGGAACAAAAAAGCTGCGATCCAAACGTACAGCACTGTGCTCACTTCCTCCATAACAAATGATGCTTCCTCTACGATTATGGCTCTCCTTCTGGATTTTATACCCAATCACCCAAAAAAAGAGTTTGACCGGTACCCGGCCAAACTCTCTTTGGTTATGCGTTTGATTCTGTTTTTTCATATAAATGTTCATGAACAACCACCGTATCTGCAAAGTAGTCATGAACCCCTTGCTTTTTCGGCGTGAACCCAACCACAGCATAGAGAACAAAAAGCGTATTAATATATCGCCCCACAATTTCTCTAAAGAAAATGACATCCCATGACAGCTTCTTCTCCGGCTGAAGTGAGACGACTTTGATTCCAAACACCATCTTTCCAAGTGTTTGTTGGAAAATCTTCGTCATGATCGCAAAATAAAGCAGAAAGACAATTGTGGTTGTGACGGAAAATGGGGAAAACCAGCCTCCACCTTTTGACCAGCCAAAGAGACTAAAGATTGGAGAAACCGTCAAATGGTTAACACCCCATACGACGAGCCAATCTAGGATAAATGCCCAAAATCTAATCCAGAAACCTGCAAAGGCCTGCGCTTCAATTGAAGTGCGCTTCGCAAGAGTCGGCCTTGATTCTTCCTCTTGGCTGCGACTTTCCGTTACTTCATCGAATGTAGAATCCATCTATGATCCCTCCTTTATTTTGAATAGAGATACATCGGTTTAGACCCATTTGAGCCAGCCAGTGTTTCTTTTAAGTTCAGAAAATCAATTTCGCTTTTAAAGAGCTTGCTTGCACTCATATTGAAAAGAGAGTTCCAGCCAAAGCTTTGTGAATAGCTGATAACCTTTGCTCCTTTTAGGCCTTTTTCATTTTTCTTCATTGCTTTTAGTGCATCTTCATAGTACCCAAGCTCATCCACTAATCCGTTCGATTTCGCCTGTGTTCCGTCATAGACCCGGCCGTCAGCAATTTTCTTGACGTCCTGCTTAGACATGCCGCGTCCTTCAGAAATGACTTTCACAAAGCCTTCATAAGAGTTGTCAACCATGCTTTGCATGATAGCACGCTCATCTTTTGTCATATCACGATTTGGAGACATGATGTCTTTGAATTTTCCACTTTTAATGGTTTCATATTTGATGCCTAAATTATCTGCCAGCTTTGCATAATTCAAACTTTGCATGATGACCCCTAGAGAGCCTGTTAACGTTTCAGGTGAAGCAAAGATTTTTTTCGCTGGAGTGGATACATAATAGCCGCCAGAAGCCGCCATTGAACCCATGGAAACATAAATTGGCTTCTTCGCTTTCTTTACTTCTTCTAATTTTTTATGTATTTCAGCACTTTCATAGACACCGCCGCCAGGAGAGTTGACACGCAGCAAGACACCTTTCACAGACGCATCGTCTTTTGCTTTATCTAATTCTTTTAAGAACGCACGATGATCATATGCTTCCCCGCCTAAAAGGCTGGATGCACCACCGTTATCTTGAATCGTACCATTAATCTCAAGTACAGCAATTTTACTCGCTCCGCTGCCATCCTCTAGTACCTTTTCTTCGATTTCGTCCCCGAATTGATAGCTCATCTTATTATCATTGAAGCTTTCATACAAGGCCGTCGTGATACTAATCACAATCGAAAAGCCGAAAACACCAAGTGCAATGATTAAGGCTACCCATCTTTTCGCATTCATTTCTTTCTCCTCCTTTTTGTCTCACTTCGTTCATACGAATACACACATGAAATGTTTCACAGGAACTGTGGTTTTTTTACATTTCATTTCAACATATGATAGCACCGATGTGAAATGACGATCAACTTTACATCTTCTATCATTTGCTCATCATGACGAAAAATTGGTTATTTTATCCTCTTCCTACATCTAATAGCTCAGATCATCTCCACAACGAAACGCCCAGACCTCTCTAGCCTCCAAAATGAGCTATTAAATTATGCTCAAAGTCAGCGTTGTCTAATCACTTACAATGACTCATTTCTTAAATGGAAGCCTCTATCATGATGAAGCGTCTTTCTAATATTTGTACTTTCATATGAAAAAAGTGTAAAATGTGAACAAGGGTTTTTATGTAAGCCCTTTACTACTCGAAATCTATTTTTGACAACAAAGGGGAGAACGTCAATGACAGACAATCGTCGCAATGTATTTTTCTTTTACAAAAAAGATCATGAATTGGATGGACACATTTCTTCTCTGGAGAAGCTCGCTACCGATCAAGGCTTTCACGTCGTAAAGCGTGCAGAAGATGCCCATATCATTGCTTCAATTGGTGGAGATGGTACATTTCTTCAAGCGGTTCGCAAAACGAACTTCCGGGATGACTGCTTGTATGTAGGGGTATCAAAAACAGAGAATTCGCACCTATACTGCGATTTTTCGTTAGAACATTTTGATCAAATGATTGATGCCATGAACACTGAACAAATTGAAGTGAGAAAATATCCGATCATCGATGTAAGCGTTGACAGTACAAACCAGTTCCATTGCTTAAACGAACTGTCGATCCGCTCTAGCATCATTAAAACATTTGTCATCGATGTGTATATAGATGATTTCCATTTTGAAACCTTTAGAGGTGACGGGATGATTATTTCCACTCCGACCGGTTCAACGGCCTACAATAAATCTGTCAACGGCGCCGTGGTGGATCCGATGCTTCCGTGTATGCAAGTAACCGAGCTGGCATCGCTGAATAACAACTCATACCGTACACTTGGAGCTCCTTTCATTTTAAGCAGTGACCGCAAGCTGACACTAAAGGTTGTTCAGGACGGTAACGACCATCCGATTATCGGTCTTGATAACGAAGCGCTAGGTACAAAACATGTCAAACAAATTGATATTGGCCTTTCTGGTAAAGTGATCAAAACGGTCAAATTAAAAGATAACTCCTATTGGGAAAAAGTAAAACGCAGATTCCTTTAATCATTGAAAAGCTCCTTTATGGGGCTTTTTTTCATGCCTTTTCATTCAAGGTCATGGTGTCTTTGAAAAGATATGGTATGATGTCACAAGTATACATGTACGAAAAGGAGAACACGATGCCATTACAACATTTTGATCAATATCCATTAAGCGATGAATTGAAACAAGCGCTAGAAGCGCTTCATTTCCATACACCTACACCTGTTCAGCACGAGACATTATCCGTTGCTTTTTCAAAGCAGGACCTCATTGTCAAATCTCAGACAGGCAGTGGCAAAACAGCAGCCTACGGTCTGCCAATTTGTGAAATGGTGGATTGGGCTGAGAATAAACCTCAAGCCCTCATCCTCGTCCCAACAAGAGAACTTGCCATGCAGGTCAAACAGGATCTGACTAGCCTCGGACGATTTAAACGAATCAAAGCAGCCGCCATTTACGGGAAAGCTCCATTTCAAGCACAAAAAATAGAGCTTGCACAAAAGAACCACATTGTGTGCGGAACGCCAGGACGAATATTGGATCACCTTGAAAAAGGGACACTTTCTTTAGACAATCTGTCATTTTTTGTGTTAGATGAAGCAGACGAAATGCTGAACATGGGATTTATTGATCAAGTCTCTTCTATTATTCAGCATCTGCCGCCAAAGCGGATGTCGATGTTATTTTCAGCGACGATGTCTGATGAAATGAAGGATTTGAGTGAGCAGTTTTTACAATCGCCAAAAGTGATAGAGATTGCTCGGGAGGAAACGACGAAGCAGCAAATCACCCACACGTTGATTGAAACCGAGGAAGAAGGCAAGTTTTCATTACTTCAACGAACGATTGTTATTGAAAATCCAGATAGCTGTATCATTTTTTGCAATACGCAGGAGCGAGTGAATGAGCTGACGATGAAGCTGGATGAGTGGGATGTTCCTTGCGATAAGATTCATGGCGGGATGAGGCAGGAAGACCGCTTTGCCGTCATGGATGAATTCAAAAACGGGGAATTCCGTTATTTGATCGCAACAGATATTGCAGCCCGAGGAATTGATGTCAGTGATATGACACATGTCATTCATTACGACTTGCCATATGAAAAAGAACGCTACATTCACCGGACTGGAAGAACTGGCAGAGCGGGTAAAAGCGGAAAAACGATTGCGTTTATGACAAGGCACGGGCAGCCGCTCATTGAAGAATTAAAAGAGGAAGCTGGCATTCATTTTCAAATTCAGCCTTATCCTACAAAAGAAGAAGCAGAACAGCATGTGGCAAGCTTTGAAGAAAAAATTGAAACACCGATTCAAAAGGAAAATAAGCAGGCCGGCATAGAAAAAGATATTATGAAGCTGTATTTTAATGGCGGGAAGAAAAAGAAACTCCGGGCAGTTGATTTCGTTGGAACGATCGCCAAAATAGACGGCGTTGCGTTTGATGACATTGGGATTATTACCATTCAGGAAACGAAAACATATGTAGATATTTTAAATGGCAAAGGCCCTCTTGTGCTAAAAGCCATGCGGCACACAACGATTAAAGGCAAGCAGTTAAAAGTACATGAAGCACGTGCATAAAAAGTGAAGGCTAAGCGCCTTTACTTTTTTTATTTAAAATAAAATAAGCTTACAACCCTTGAACCATCAGCCTTTCCCGCGTCCAACATGACAAATGTCATATTGAATACATGATGGGTGCTACTATGAGCATGACACCTTTCCTTCTATACTTTGAAGTAGAAAGAAACGGAAAGGACTTGAACGTTCATGACGACTTCAACAAACACACAGCAGCAAGCCACTTTAAGAAAACAAGTTGGCCAATTCTCTGGTGCTAATTCGAAAAAAAGTATCATTCAACTCTTTAATACATTCATTCCATTTTTGGGGCTTTGGTTTCTTGCCTATTATAGCCTGAACATCTCCTACCTTTTAACCCTCTTCTTTGCGGTTATTGCAGCTGGTTTTTTAGTACGTGTCTTTATTATTTTTCACGACTGCTGCCATCAATCCTTTTTTAAACAGAAGCCGCTGAATCACCTGTTCGGTTTTGTAACGGGCGTACTCACCCTTTTCCCTTATCTTCAATGGCAAAGAGATCATTCAATTCACCATGCCACAAGCAGTAATCTAGACAAACGAGGTACTGGCGACATTTGGCTCCTGACAGTCAAAGAATATCAAGAAGCATCAGCTTGGACGAAATTTCGCTACAGATTTTACCGTAATCCTTTTGTGATGTTTATTTTAGGACCGATCTTTGTTTTTCTCTTAAAAAACCGTTTCAACGTCAAAAATGCTCGTAAAAAAGAGCGCTGGAACACGTATTTCACAAACGTGAGCATCATTGCGCTAGCAACTGCAACGTGTCTTCTTTTTGGCTGGCAGGAGTTCCTGCTTGTCCAAGGTCCAATCTTCCTGATCTCAGGGTCAATCGGTGTATGGTTATTTTATGTGCAGCATACATTTGAAGATTCTTACTTTGAAGCAGATGAACATTGGAATTATGTGCAGGCAGCTGTAGAAGGCAGTTCTTTTTACAAATTGCCAAAGCTTCTTCAATGGTTAACAGGCAATATTGGTTACCACCATGTCCATCATTTAAGCCCGAGGGTACCGAATTATCATTTAGAACATGCCCATGAACACAGTGAACCACTTAAAAATGTGCCAACCATCACGTTAAAGACTAGTATTGAGTCGATGAAATTCAGACTATGGGATGAAGAGACGAAAGCATTTGTGACCTTTAAAGAAGCACGTCAGACTAGAATCACCCCTGTCATAAAAGGAGACATTCTGAAGAAGAATGCATAATTGGCGCAAGCTCTTTCTTACAATAGAAGGAGCTTGTTGTATTTGCAGGATGCGCTCATCTGTTCAATTTGATAAAGTAGTGAAAAAGACTGAAAAAATGAAAAAGGTGAATCACGGATGAAAAAACAACTTAAAATTCAAAAACTGCATGGGATTTCCCCATATATTTGGGCGATTTTTTTCATCCTGCCCTTTTATTTTATCTTTAAGACCCCTTCGACTTTAGGCATTGTGATCGGCATTATTTTAAACGTCGTCTTTTTTGCGGTCTACCGTTTTGCCTTTGTCTCAAAGGGCTGGTCGTTATATGTATTCGGCCTTCTATTAATCGCCATTTCGACTGGTTATGTGATGCTCTACAGCTACATTTATTTTGCTTTTTGTATCGCCTATTTCAACGGGCATATCAAAAGAAAAGTCCCTTTCTATATCTTATACTATATCCATCTAGCGAGCGCTGCCGTAGCGGTGAACTTTAGCCTGATCTTAAAAAAGGGCTGGTTTCTCACGCAAATTCCGTTTGTCGTGATTACACTGATCAGCGCCATCCTCCTCCCTCTTAGCATTAGAAGCAGGAAGGAACGTGAACGGCTAGAAGAGAAATTAGAATATGCCAATGAACGGATCGCCGATCTTGTCAAACTTGAAGAAAGACAGCGAATTGCTCGCGATCTGCATGACACACTTGGACAAAAACTCTCTCTCATTGGATTAAAAAGTGACCTTGCCCGTAAGCTCGTGTATAAAGACCCTGAACAGGCTCGTGCCGAACTAAAAAGCGTCCAGCAGACAGCTAGAACGTCTCTAAATGAAGTGCGAAAAATTGTTTCTTCCATGAAAGGCATTCGGATCAAAGATGAAATATTGAACATCAAGCAAATACTTGAAGCCGCGGATATTGACATGATTTATGATGAAAAAGAAGCGCCGAAACACATCTCTCTTCTTAACGAAAACATTGTGAGCATGTGCATCAAAGAGGCCGTGACGAATGTCGTCAAGCATAGCGACGCCACTGTCTGTCAAATCACGATTCATCAAAAGTCAAAGGAAGCTGTCATTACAGTTGAGGATAACGGCACATTTAAAGGCAGTCATCCATCCTCTCAATCGAAGGGACATGGCCTTGCAGGGATTAGAGAAAGATTGGAATTTGCAAATGGACGCCTGCACATTGAGACAAAAAACGGGACGAAGCTGATCATGAGCATTCCAAATGATTCAGCAGCGAAAGATAAGGAGGAAATAAAATGATTAACATCTTTATCGCAGAGGATCAGCAAATGCTGCTCGGTGCTCTTGGATCGCTTCTCGATTTAGAAGACGATATGACGGTTGTTGGAAAAGGCACAAACGGCCAGGACGCCATAGATTTTGCTAAAAAACACCCGGTCGACATTTGTTTAATGGATATTGAGATGCCAGGAAAATCTGGGCTCGATGCCGCTGAAGAACTCAAAAAGTCTGATGTGAAGATCATCATTTTAACTACCTTTGCCCGTTCTGGCTATTTTCAAAGAGCGCTGAAAGCTGGCGTTAGCGGCTACATGCTGAAAGACAGCCCAAGCGAGGATTTGGCAAGTGCCATCCGCAGCGTGATGAAAGGGAAAAAGGTGTACGCCCCTGAATTAATGGAAGACTTGTATAGCGACGAAAATCCTTTAACTGAACGAGAAAAGTCGGTTCTAGAACTCGTCGCAGACGGAAAAAACACAAAAGAAATCGCCAAGGAACTCAGCATAAAAAGCGGCACTGTCCGAAACTACATATCCGTTATTTTAGATAAACTAGAAGTCAAAAACCGAATTGAAGCCATCACTCGTTCCAAAGAAAAAGGCTGGTTTAAATAAGAAAAAAGATCAGGTCAGACACTGCCTTGATCTTTTTTTCTTTCTATCCGAATTCCTCTATCCACTGCTAAAATATCATTGACAACAAACCTCACATCTATGGTATGATATCTGAGTGATAATAATTATCATTATCACTCATACAACCAAATACACGGCTTATGTGCCGATTTCAAAGGAGTCTACATTCATGAAGAAAATATTGTTCCCTCTGATGCTCATCTTCGTACTTGCGTTGAGCGCATGTGGCAATAGCAACAACTCTTCCTCAAATAAAGGAAAAAATCAATCAACGTCAGACACGATTACATATCAATCTGAAAATGGACCTGTGAAGTTGCCAGCAAATCCAAAACGTGTTGTTGTTCTCGCCTCTTATACAGGAAATGTCTTGTCACTTGGTGTGAACCTTGTGGGTGTTGACTCTTGGTCAAAAAAGAATCCACGTTTCAAAAAGAAATTAAAAAATGTGGAAGAAGTATCAGATGAAAATGTAGAAAAAATCATGAAGCTAAAGCCTGATGTCATCATAGGTTTAAGCGGTGCAAAAAATGTAGAAAAACTGAAAAAAATCGCCCCTACCGTTTTATTCACGTATAACAAAGTCGATTACCTTCAGCAGCATATTGAAATTGGAAAAGTCTTAAACAAAGAAAAAGAAGCAAAAGCATGGGTCAAGGATTTCAAACAGCGTGCAGCTGAAGCTGGCAAAGAAATCAAAGCAAAAATTGGTGAAGATGCAACCGTATCTGTCTTTGAAAGCGGCACAAAAGATCTTTACGTCTTTGGAGATGCATGGGGACGCGGAACAGAAATCCTCTACCAAGCAATGAAACTAAAAATGCCGGAAAAAGTAAAAGAAAAAGCATTAAAAGCTGGCTATTATGCGGTGTCACAAGAGGTCATCCCTGAATTTGCCGGAGACTATATGATCATTAGCAAAAACAGCGAGATGGACAATTCCTATCAAAACAGTGAAATCTATAAGTCCATTCCTGCTGTGAAAAAACATCGTGTGTATGAAGCAAATGCGGAAGAGTTTTACTTTAATGACCCGCTCACACTTGAATATCAACTATCATTCTTTAAAAAGCACTTTTTAGGTAAATAAACCGAAGCAAGGGACCTCTTCCCTTGCTTTTTTGCTGTCTGCTTCTAGCGGGAGTGCCTATTTTCCGCTACAATGATGTACAAGCTAATTTAAAAAGTGTGGTGCTCGTTTTGTTTAAAATTTTGCTGATTGAGGATGATACAACCCTCTTCCAAGAAATCAAAGAACGTTTAGTTAACTGGTCTTATGATGTGTATGGGATCAACAATTTTCAACAGGTCATGCAGGAGTTCACTTCCATCCAGCCTGATCTAGTCATTATTGATATTCAGCTGCCAAAGTACGATGGCTTTCATTGGTGCCGGATGATTCGGCATCATTCCAATGTGCCCATCATCTTTCTTTCCTCTCGTGATCATCCTGCTGATATGGTCATGTCGATGCAGCTTGGAGCCGATGATTTTGTACAAAAGCCCTTTCACTTTGACGTTCTCATCGCCAAAGTAAGTGCTGTTCTTCGCCGAGTCCATGATTATAGTGCCGAACCTGCCAACTTAAAAGTTTGGTGCGGTGCTACCCTTGACCTCGAAAATAATACAGTGGCGAATGAAGACGGTGAGGTTGAATTAACAAAAAATGAGTTTTTTATTCTCAAAGAATTGATTCAGCATAAAAATCATATCGTCAAAAGGGAATCTCTCATCCAAGCATTATGGGAGGATGAACGATTCGTGAGTGACAATACACTCACTGTAAACGTCAACCGCCTTAGAAAAAAACTAGACGAAATCTCCCTTGGCGCCTTCATTGAAACAAAGGTGGGTCAAGGTTATCTTGCAAAAGAAAAGGATGATCAATAATGCTGCAAGCATTTCTAAAAGAACGAAGAAGCTGGATCTTGTTCTTTCTTAGTTTGCAGCTTCTCATTCTCTTTGTTGCTTATTTGGATACAACGATTCCACTCGCTTCTCTTTTTTATATCGTGCTTTTGTCTACATTACTCTTCATTGTCTTTCTTTTTTTTCGTTACCGGAAAGAAACTTCTTATTATGAACAACTGAAAGAATGGGACGAAAACATAGACCATCAAATGCGTCTCAAACCCTCTTCCCCTTTTGAACAAATTGTACAGGAGGCAGCGTCAGAGCAAATCGACCGATACCGCCAGATGACGGCTAAGCAAAAGACTGCGCTGGAAGAAGAAAAAGATGAACTGCTCTCATGGATACATGAGGTGAAAACACCGCTCACGGCGATGCACTTAATGATTGACCGTATAACAGAACAGCCGCTCAAATCAAATATGACATATGAATGGCTTAGAATACATTTACTCCTTGATGCACAGCTGCATCAAAGCAGGATCGAACATATTGAAAATGATTTATTTATTGAAAAACTGGATCTCCAAAACATGCTAACGAAAGAAATCAAAGCGCTCCAATCGTGGTGTATGCAAAAAGGAATTGGCTTTGACCTTTTATTAGAAGAGCGAGACGTATTAAGTGATACAAAATGGTTATCCTTTATGATCAGACAAGTGCTGACAAACGCAGTCAAGTACAGCCAATCATCTGACATTATCATCGAAAGCAAACAAATGAACGAACAAGTGGTGCTCACCATCACAGATCAAGGTAGAGGAATTGATTCAAGAGACGTGTCCCGTATTTTTGAAAAAGGCTTTACCTCCACAAGACATCACAATGACACTGCCTCCACAGGCATGGGGCTCTATTTAACAAAAAAGGGAGCTTACGCTCTTCATATCACGATCGAGGTCAACTCCACATTAGATCAAGGGACCACTTTTACCTTTATCTTTCCGAAAAAGAATGATTTTGTGCATATTGCGAGCATGTGACAACAATGTCACATGCTCGTCTATTTTGTTCGCCAAATCGCAGGAAGTCTGATCGGCTTCTTTTTATACTAGAGATATCAATTAAATAAAAAAGGGGTTCGACAGATGAACATTTTAGAAGCTCGCAAGTTATATAAAAACTATGGAAACAAATTCAATAAACAAGAGGTGCTGAAAGGCATTGATTTGACGATAGAAGCTGGAGAATTTGTCAGCATCATGGGGCCATCAGGCTCGGGGAAAACGACCCTTTTGAACGTATTGTCATCGATTGATCATGTGTCCAGCGGATCGATTCGGATCGCGGATGCAGAAATGACGCAAATGAAAGATCAGCAGCTCGCTGAATTTAGAAAGAAACAGCTTGGCTTTGTTTTTCAGGATTATAACTTACTTGATACACTCACGGTTAAAGAGAACATCCTCTTGCCATTATCCATCTCCAAAACGCCTAAAAAAGAAGCTTTTGAACGCTTTCAACAGCTTGCAGAGGATATGGGTATTTATGAACTAAGAGACAAATATCCAAATGAACTGTCTGGGGGACAAAAGCAACGGACATCTGCGGTTCGTGCCTTTATTCACGAACCAAGCCTCATTTTTGCTGATGAACCAACCGGAGCACTTGATTCCAAATCTGCGTCTGACTTACTGAACAAGCTGCAAGAATTCAATCACAAGCGCAAAGCAACCATTGTCATGGTGACCCATGACCCTGTTGCAGCCAGTTATTCAAGACGAGTGATTTTTATCAAAGATGGACAGATCTATACACAATTGAATAAAGGCGCACTAGAGAGAAAGATGTTTTTCGAGGATATTATGAAAACGCAAGGTGTTTTAGGCGGTGTGAAGCATGAACATTAATCAGCTCGTCTTCCGCAATCTGAAGAAAAACTTAAAAAATTACTATTTATACGTGTTTGCACTTGTATTTAGTGTGGCGCTCTATTTTTCCTTTGTCACCTTGCAGTATTCACCAGCACTTGATGATGTGAAAGGGTCTATTAAAGGCGGTGCGTCAATTAAAGCCGCTTCTATTCTGCTAATCGCCATCGTCGGCATCTTCCTTTTATATGCAAATAGCATTTTCATCAAACGTAGAGGAAAAGAAATCGGCCTCTTGCAGCTCATTGGAATGACGAAACAAAAAATCGCCAAGCTGCTCCATGCAGAAAATTTTATCCTATATATAATTGCGATGGCTATTGGTATATTTACCGGATTTATCGGCTCAAAGCTGATGCTGATGGTTCTATTTAAAGTGACAGGTGTTCATGCAATTGCCAATCTTCATTTTTCTGGCATGGCTCTTTTGCAAACGGTCATCGTGTTTCTCTTGATTTATGTTGTCATCATGCTAAGAAATAGACGATTCATTCAGAAGCAAACGATCTTAGCTTTGTTTAGAACCACCTCTTCTACAGAGCAGCGCATTAAAAAAATCTCTGTCTTTGAAATCATCATTGGGGTTCTAGGCATTGCCTTCATCAGCTCAGGCTATTACATTTCTTCTCAGCTTTTTAGTGGCACATACACATCGATGTTTTCGTTATTTTTAGCCATGATCTATATTTTAGGTTCTGTCATTATTGGTACTTTCCTTTTCTATAAAGGCTCTGTTTCATTCATTGCCAATATCGTACGAAAAAGAAAAAATGGCTATCTTGCCATTCATGAAGTCTTGTCTTTATCGTCGATAATGTTCCGTTTAAAATCAAATGCATTGCTGTTAACGATTATTACTACAGTATCTGCACTTGCCATCGGTTTGTTATCACTCAGCTATATTTCCTACTACTCAGCAGAAAAAACAGCTGAACAACAAATTCCAGCACATTTTGTCATGGGGTCAGAGAAAGATGCTGGCACATTCACTCGTGCACTTTCTGATCAGCATATTGCCTATGAGAAAAAGCAGTTCGAGGTCATTCAAGCCGATTTTGATGCAAATCAGATCATCGATACGAAGTTAAGCAGTGTGAATAAAGCTCCAGGAGTCTTGACACTACCTGTGATCAGCGAGAAAAACGCACCAAATATTCATGTAGAGAACAACGAAGTCATGTTAAGCGGCTACAATGATTTATTGAAAAAATTCATGCCGATTCAAAGCACCGGTGATGTGAAACTTTTAATAAAAAAACCAATTGATTTAAAAGTAATTGATATGAAAAAGGATCATTTAATCTCTTACCAGTTTACTTTTGGCGGCCTACCTGTTGCTGTCGTCAGTGAAAGTGTTTTTGAGCAGCTCGACCAAAACAAAGATCCTAAACTGCAGCGTGAGAATAATCAATATATTGCGATCAATATAAAAGATGAGGGAAAGGTTGAACAAGCCAATGACGTCTTTATGTCTGCGAAATTGAGTGATGAAAGCATGTCTAGATTTGCTAACACTCAGCAGCAAAAACAAACCATCGGACTGATGATGTTTGTAGTCGGATTTTTAGGCCTCAGCTTCCTTGTGACATCAGGCTGTATTTTATACTTTAAACAGATGAATGAGAGTGAAGAGGAACAAAGCTCATACACGATTCTGCGTAAGCTTGGTTTTACGGAGAAAGATCTCTTAAAAGGCATTCGACTCAAACAGCTCTTCAACTTTGGCATTCCGCTTCTCGTCGGACTGCTGCACAGCTACTTTGCTGTACAATCTGGCTGGTTTTTATTTGGCAGCGAACTGTGGACTCCTATGCTGATTGTGATGACGATTTATACCGTTTTATACTCCGTCTTCGGATTCCTATCTGTCCAATATTATAAAAAAGTCATTAAAGAATCGTTGTAAAGTATTCCCCATAGGCACTGGCCTATGGGGATATTGTGCTTCATTCATTTTGTTGATTCAAACTGATGCGATAAAATGTGATCTCTTGCCGCATAAGCTTTTTGTTTGACCTCTTCTAAGTTCACTCCAACTAGCTTCCCATTTTGTTTCACTGCTTTTCCAGCCACATAGACAGAATCAACATTTGAAGGGTGTGCCGTTTGCACAACTGCCCCAGCTGGATCTGTCATCGGAAGAAGATTCATGCTTGTCCGATCGATCAAGATAAAATCGGCTTCTTTTCCAGGTGTGAGTGAGCCGATTTTGTCATCAAGCTTCAAGGCACGAGCCCCGTTTATGGTGGCTGCTTCAAGCATTTGCTGTGCAGACAATCCAAGTTCAGGCCCTGGCATCGTCCCTTCCATCAATAAAGATTGATTTTGAATCGCCCGCTCCGCCTGTAGTCCGAATTTCATTTGGGTAAATAAATCTCCGCCTGTCGCTGTCACCACATCTACACCAAGCGTTGGCAGAACGCCATTTTCAATGGCGAGCCCTGTGACAGGATATCCGTGTCCCATCATCATTTCAATCTCAGGTGTAATAGAGATGGAGCTTCCGCTGTCAGCTAACATCTTCATTTGATCTGCATCAATTGCATTGATATGCACCATATTCAAATCAGGACCGAGCAGCCCTGCTTGATGAAGCCGCTCAATCGATCGATCCGCTGCTCCCCAATTTCCAAAGCCAATGTGCATACTGCATAATGCATCTAGTGATCTCGCTGTTTCAATTTCAAAGACAGTCGTCTCCCATGAAGAAAATTCAGGTCCACGAATGGCAAGTCCCATCGTCAACAGCTGATCCGATGATTGAAAATGTTTTTGTTTCACGCGGGCTGCGTCTTCCATATTCGTGAGCGTACTCTCTCTGTCCCAATACGCTGCATCTCCAGAGGTACCAAAACCAAAGACCGCTCGAATACCCGCATCTTTTAAACCTCCAATGAGTTCTTCTGTATGATCCATAGAATTGATCATCGTCCAGTCGAAAAACGTGGTCACTCCTGCATCTAATGCCTCTAATGCGCCTAAATAATTAGCAATTCGATCATCTGATGGACGTCTCATCGCCCCATAGTTGCCATAATAAATTTTGCTCAAATACGTTTGCAAAGACCAATCTGTTCCGATCCCCCGTATGACAGACTGCCACACATGACGATGGGTATCCACAAGCCCTGGCATAATGACCATGTCAGACGCATCCACAACATCAGCACCGCTTGCTTCAATCGAAGGTCCGACTTCTACAATATGTGCCCCTTCAATTAATAGATCTCCCTTCTCCAGAAAACCTAAAGATGGATCAAGTGTGATAAGAGCCGCATCTTTAAACAATGTTTTCTTCATCCATATCCCCCTTTTCAAATAAAGAGAATGAGTCACTCACTCTCTCTGTCATTTTAAGACATAACAGGTTCAAATTAGAAGAAAAGTGACTCAAGGAATGTGGTTTTATGAGCTGATATTCCGAAAATAGTTGTATATCCGTTTTAATTTCACGTCATGCTTCCCTTTCGGACTTTCCATCATGCCAAATTCAAAGAACTTCACCGGTTTAATCCCGACATATTGTAAAAGAGCTCGTTTCATTAACATCTTATGAGCATTTTGCAAAAAGAAGAAAGGATAGTGGGTCGGTCCTTGCATTGTCGAAACACATACAGCCCTCTTTCCTTTTAACAAGCCTTCTGGAAGCAGCCCGCCTGTTTGACGATAAGCAAAATTCGCTGCAAACATGCGATCAATAAAACCAAGCAGCATGGCTGGCGGCCGCCCCCACCAAATCGGATAAACAAACACGATGTTGTCTGCCCATTTGATTTTCTCTTGATATTCTTGAATCTCAGGGTCCTTATGCATATCACGTCTTTTTTTCTCTTCATTAAAAATAAGTACAGGATCAAATTTGTCTTGGTATAAATCGATGATTCTCACTTCTTGAACGTTTGGATTTTCTTCACTGCCCTTTAGGATTTCTTTAAAAAAAGCACCATTTAAACTATTGTGATGGGGGTGGGTATAAATAATGAGTACATTCATGGCTCGGCTCCTTTAGTTATCATTTGATAACCAAAAGCATACACCCCTCTTTTTTAGTTGTCAAATGATAATTGTTTTTTGATAATAAATTTGGTATGGTACGTAGGAGGTGAAACAGGATGAAAAACCCACATTTTTTCAAAGAGTTTGTCACATTTGCTTCTACTTTTTCTGAGCTGAAACATGCTATGATGAGCAAGATCAAACCCTCTGATCTAACCACTCTACAATATTTGATTCTGGAGCAGTTAGCCGTCAGTGAGCCGCTAACACCTAGCGAAATCGCCGATTGTCAGCACATGTCTCTTCCGAATGTCAGCAGAGAATTGAAAAAGCTTCACGAAAAACAATTCATTGATAGACAAGAAGATAAAGATGACAAGCGAAAACATGTCATTATGCTGTCTAAAAAAGGCCGTGCGTGTATGGACAAAGCATTTCAACAAATTGAATCCATGCTCATGGACAGCCTTTCTTCCTCTGACCGAAATCAAATGGATGATATCGTACAAGCTCTCCGTCTATTAAATCAAACCATTTTCAAAAAATGATCGAATGAAAAAAGCATGAGCGTATCGCTCATGCAAATGATTTTTGAACACATTAGTAAAGAGATGCTAAAAGATACGTGATGAAACCTACTATTGGAATAATCGGGATCATCAGCTTCAATGTTTTATTCGTATTCTTATATAAATTCCACAACAAGACTGGTACACCAAACGTCAATGTATCAAAGACAGCAAGCACTGCCCCTTTACGCTGTTCTTTATGAGCCATTTGAAAACCTCCAATTCACCAAACTTTTTTCACACAATAACCTGCTATCCCAGCCGATATTCCTGCATTAATGACTGTACATGCTATACAACCAACAGGTCCTGTTAAACAAACATAATAACAAGCCCCAAGAACCATTGAACGAAGCGGAAGAGATTCATTCGGGCCACTTTTCTTTTTTAAACAACTCCAAAATTTGTTCCAATTAAAGCTCGTTTGAATTTCCGAATCTTCAGCATTCATAATTTTTCTATTTAATTCCATCATATCTTTTTTCGCACCGTTTTCACCATAGGTAAAAGATCCTTTTAAAAACTCCCCATTTGGATTGATATGAAACTCATTCTTCAACTTTCCATTTTGAATGAAATATGAGTGTAAATTACCTTGCTCATCGTATTCCGCAAGTTGAATATAATAGGACTTTATCTGACTTAGTGAAATTGAAATAAATGATGCTGTGCTTACTAGCTGATTATCTGCTTTCTTCTTTGTTAGATAAAAATAAACAACATTCGCTTTAGCATCATTCAAATGAACTGCTACACTTTCTCCATTTAATTGATACCCTTTTTTGTAGGCTATTTCTTTTGCCTGTAAAAATTGAAAGCTCTTTTTTGTTTTTTTTATGAGCCTTTCAGCCACTTTATTGTTTTGTATCTTTTCAAAAGGCATATCCTCTTCTATGCTAACAGCTTTCCCCACAGGATATTGTCCGCATAGAAGTGAAATGAATAATAAAACAACAAGCATCTTCCTTACTTTCATTATGTAGCCTCCTTTAATAAATCCCATAAAAATTATACCTTTTTATGGAAAATGGCATAAGAGGCTTATTTACCAAAAAAACCCACTATAAATAATGTAGCATATCTCCTACTTGATATCATTTCCTCCAGGTAAGTGAATCGTCAGTATGTCTGAGATAAATGAACGGGGTGTAACTGATGCTTGCCCCGAGACAGTAGTCAACAAAAAAGCGCCAGATGTTTTCCATCCAACGCTTTTTCCCATGACATGTTCAGCACTCATTTTCATGCATCACGTCTCTTTTGCTCTATGTATCCTTTATCCAATAAGCTGATAGGCGATATATAATGCAACCAGCCAGATCATGACGGCTGATGCTTTATTGATCCGGTTCATCCACTTGCCGTTTGTATCTAGCTTTCCTAACATTTTCCCGAGAAGGGCAAGACCCATAAACCATAACCACGAGACAATGATACAGGCTGCGGTAAATGCCACCTTTTCCGCCCCATGATATTGAAGAGAGTTCGTTCCTATCACTCCTATTGTATCGAGAATCGCGTGAGGATTTAAAAGTGAAACGGAACAGGCAAATATGATTTGTTTTCTCACAGGCATCAGGTTCATCTTTTCTTGATTACCTGTTGCGGAGCTCGTGTTCCAAACTGACCACCCCATATAAAGTAAAAAGAAAAATCCAATGATAAAAAGACCCATTTGCAAGATAGGGATGGTGAGTACAACAACCGAAACCCCAATGACAGCTAAAGTAATTAAAAGTGTGTCGCAGAGAGCAGCTGTGATGACAACAGGCAGTACGCGATATAATCGAGGCTGAAGGGCTCCTTGCTGAAATACAAATACATTTTGTGCGCCCAAAGGTAAAATAAGACCAAAGGCAAGCACAATCCCATGAATTATCGCAATCGACATTTTCAGAACATTCTCCTTTTCAAGTCATCCTTACACATTTTAACATAAAACATCATGAACGAATTTTACATATTTGATTTGTCCAATAAAAAAAGCGCTGGATGATTTTCCATCCAGACGCTTATTGTTTCTACTGTTATGATGATTTTCGTGCAAGCTCTCTTTCTCTCAGCTCGACACGTCGAATTTTCGCTGACGGAGTTTTTGGTAGCTCGTCAATGAATTCGATTTCTCTTGGATATTTGTACGGTGCTGTTGTATTTTTCACGTGTGTTTGCAGTTCTTTAATCAGCTCATCGCTTTGTGCAGATGCATCACGCAGGACGACGTATGCTTTCACGATTGATCCTCTGATTTCATCTGGACTTGCCACGACCGCACATTCTTTCACTGCTGGGTGTTTAATCAGTGCATCTTCGACTTCAAATGGACCAATTGTATAGCCTGAGCTGACGATGATGTCATCTCTGCGGCTTTCAAACCAAAAATACCCGTCTTCATCTTTTTTCGCACGGTCACCGGTAATAAAGTAATCCCCGCGGCGCTGCGCCTTTGTACGCTCTGCATCTTTGTAGTATTCCTTGAATAAAGCCGGCGTTTCAAGATGAACGGCAATGTCACCTATTTCTCCTGGAGCACAGATCTGGCCATTCTCATCAATAATCTCTACTTCATTGCCAGGTGTTGGTTTGCCCATACTGCCCGGCTTGATGTCCATTCCTTTCAGCACCCCGACTAGCAGCGTGCTTTCTGTTTGCCCGTAACCATCTCGCACTTCGATATCGAAATGTTTTTTGAACGTATCGATGACTTCACGGTTGAGTGGCTCTCCCGCAGAAACAGCACTATGCAATTTCGGCAGCTCGTACTGACTGAGGTCATCTACTTTTGCCATAAACCGATATTCCGTTGGTGTACAACATAAAACATTGATTTCATTTTTTTGAAGCAGCTCTAAGTACGTATCCGGATTAAACTTTCCTCCATAAACAAAACCTTCTGCTCCGCTTCCTAAAACAGATAAGAGAGGACTCCACACCCATTTTTGCCAGCCTGGTCCTGCTGTTGCCCATACTTTATCCCCTTCATTAATGGAGAGCCATGCTTTGGCCGCTGTACGTAAATGTGCATACGCCCAGCCGTGTGTATGAACAACCCCTTTGGGATTACCTGTTGTGCCTGATGTATAAGAGAGAAACGCCATGTCCGTACGTGTTGTGTCTGCCAATTTCAACTCGCTTGACTGCTCTTCCTTTTGCGCAACAATGTTTGTCCAGCCATGATCATTCTCACCAATTGAGAATGTTTTAAAATCTTTTGGCTGATTAGTTCCTTCAAACGATTGAATGAATGATGCGTAAACAATCGCTCCTTTTGCTTCTGCATGCTCAATTCGGTAATCTATATCTTTAGCGCGAAGCATTTCTGAACAAGGAATTACAACCATTCCTGTTTTTAAAATGGCTAAATAAATGCTGTATGCCTCTAGCATACGAGGCACCATCACAATGATTTTATCGCCTTTTTTAAAGCCTGCATTTAATAGAACATGACCAATTTTATTCGCCTCTTCTACTAATGCTGCATATGTCACATGCGCTTCATGGCCATTCCCGTCCTGCCAGTGCAGGGCGATTTTCTCCTGGTCATGACTGAACGCTTCAATCTCACTGACTAAGTTATATTGTTCTGGTGCAATTAAGTCTTCTCTTTTCATGGTACAGCTCCTTTTAGCCTCTTTCTATGAAACGAATCATGTTTCAATTTACCTATTCTAACACTCATAACTGAAAAATGCTTGAATTAGGACCTACTCCTAGTATTATGCCATAATTTTTTCATTTCGTCTTCTTTTTTAAAAATATTCTAACAATTTATGTACAAAAAAAGAGCGGGAATAAACCCGCTCATAAGCCATAGCTTTTTAATTGTGTGTCTTAGAAAGATCCGCCACCCATATGTTGTTGAGCGTAAGATACAAGACGCTTAGTGATTTCTCCACCAACTGATCCGTTAGCGCGAGCTGTTGTTTCTGGTCCAAGGTTTACGCCAAATTCTGAAGCGATTTCGTACTTCATTTGGTCGATCGCTTGTGCAGCGCCTGGAACGACTAATTGATTAGAACTGCTTTGTCTGTTTTGTTGAGCCATGTGTTCTCACCTCCTTGTGAATATAGAATGTGTAGAAACACATGACTTCATGCGATTGATTTTATGGTAATTATTATGAAATTTTTTATTTAGAATAAATCAGCGAATTTGTCAGCTGCTTTCTTTTCATTTGTGACAACGATTGTTTCGATCTGCTCCACTGCCTCATCAAGCATTGGCTCGAATTCAGCAAAGCTTTCGTAGCGTTCTACTTTTTCAAGTTTTGGTTTTGTTTTTGGAGATGGCGGCGTAAAGATCGTGCAGCAATCCTCAAATGGCTGAATGCTTGTCTCATATGTGCCAATTCGTCTCGCTTCTTCGATTATGTCATTCTTATCCACGGCAATCAGTGGGCGAATGATCGGTGTGTTTGTGACATGATTAATGGCATACATGCTTTCAAGTGTCTGACTTGCCACTTGACCAAGGCTTTCACCTGTAATAATGGCAAGCGCATCACGCTTGGCTCTTATTTTATCTGCAATTTTGAGCATCATTCTTCTCGTTGAAGTCATCGTATAGTTTTCTGGTACTTGTTTGTGAATGAGTTCTTGGATTTTCGTAAAAGGAACGATGTGAAGCTTGACTTCGCCTCCATAAGCAGCTAAGCATTCCGCTAGATCAATGACCTTTTGCTTGGCACGTTCACTTGTATAAGGCGGGCTAAAGAAATGAACAGCTTCAATTTGAATGCCTCGTTTCATTGCCTGATAGCCTGCCACTGGGCTGTCAAAGCCGCCAGAGAGCATTAGCATCGCTCTTCCGCTTGAACCAACTGGCAGTCCGCCTGCACCTTTTACATCTTTAAATGTAATGTACGTCGCGTGTTCTCTTATTTCAATTCGCAAGTGAACATCTGGCTGTTTCACATTAACGGTTAAGTTGTCTGTATTCCTTAGAACATGTCCACCAATTTCTCGGTTCATTTCATTTGAATCAAGCTCAAATTGTTTATAAGAGCGTTTCGTTGAGACCTTAAATGTATTTCCTTGTTCATACACTTCCTGAACCGCTGAGAGTGCCGCTTCTTTGATGGCATCAAGATTTGTCTCACATTTCACAGCCAGGCTAAAGCTTTGAATGCCAAATACACCTTTAAGCTGTTCTGAAATCGGTTCAGGGTCTTCTCCGTTTAGCATGATCGTAATGCGGTCTCTATCAGATGCATACTTTAATGCTTCAAAGTCTTTTAATACAAACCGGATATGCTGTCTTAGTTTTTCGATAAATTTCTTTCTATTTTTCCCTTTTGTTGAAATCTCACCAAAACGGACTAAAATATGGTCATACTTCATGTTGTTATCTCATTCCTTTTAATTTTTTCACACTTTGTGCGATCGATGTGATGATTTGCGGCGCTAGCTCTGGTCCTTGTCCATATGTCAAACTGATTCTCATGCTGCTTTTGGCTGCTTCTTCTGATTTCCCCATCGCCAGCAGGACACGGCTTGGTTCCTTTTTCTTAGCAGAACAAGCAGACGTTGTCGAAACGTAAATGCCTTCTTTTTCAAGCATATGCAGAAGGACTTCGATTTGAATACCTGGCACTGAAAAATTCACAATGTGCGGTGCGCTATGCGTCAGCGGTGTGTTTATGACGACGCCTTCTATCTTTCCAAGCTGCTGCTCTAGCTCCGTTTTTAAGGCGATCATCTCATCATGATGCTTGTTTAAATATTCAAATGATTGCTTTATGGCTTTTGCTAAACTGACAGCTCCAGCAGGGTTCTCAGTCCCTGAGCGAAGGCCTAGTTCCTGCTCTCCTCCTGTGATAAAAGGGGCAAGCACTACACCTTTCTTTAAAAAGAGCGCTCCTGTGCCTTTTAAGCCATGAATTTTGTGGCCTGACATCGTTAAAAGATCAATATCCATCTCTTTAGGCAGCGGAACCTTGCCAATTCCTTGTACGCCGTCGACATGAAAAATTGCCTCTTTGGCATACGTCCGAATGATGCTGGCCGCTTCCTCTATCGGCTGAATCGCGCCTGTTTCATTGTTTACATGCATGAGACTGACAAGCACTGTATCAGGGCGAAGCACTTCTTTTAAATGCGTCATATCTGCACGGCCATGCTCATTTACTTGAATATAGGAAATATCAAAGCCAAATAATGTTTTCAGCTGTTCAAACGATTCGATGACAGATGGATGCTCAATCGCTGTTGTGACAATATGTCTGCCTCGGTTCATCTTGGCAAGAGCAGCCCCTTTGATGGCAATGTTATTTGCTTCTGTTGCACCTGAAGTAAAAATAATCTCATATTGTGTAAAGCCTGTATAGTGAAGGATTTGTTTTCGCGTTTCACTTAATAGACGGCTTGCATCAATTCCAAGTTGATGCAGCGAAGACGGATTCCCAAAAAAACGCTCACTCACTTGCTGATGCACTTGTAAAACCTCTGGATAAGGCTTTGTTGTGGCACTATTATCAAGATAAATCATATCTTAAACTCCTTACAAAAAAACTTAAAAAATAAATGCATTTATATGTTACCATAATGAAGTCAGACAGAGAATTTTCTGAAAATGGCAGTTGACAACTTTTCATTTTCACTATATCATCCATAGTGCAATTGTCATATAAACACCTAAATTGTCAGAATATTTAAATTTGACACAATACACTGATTGAGGAGGGACTATTTTGAAAAATAGTTTAAGTATAAAAGAAACATTGGCTATTGGACTAATGCTTTTTGCATTATTCTTTGGCGCAGGAAATATGATTTTCCCGCCTGTTCTTGGACAATATGCTGGTGAAAACGTATGGCTTGCCATCGGCGGATTCCTACTTACAGGCGTAGGTCTTCCGCTATTAGGGGTTATTGCTGTCGCCCTTACAGGTACCGGAGCCAAAGGTCTTGCGGATAAAGCTCACCCTAAATTCGGGACCATCTTCACCGTTATTCTGTATTTATCCATTGGGCCATTTTTCGCCATTCCGCGAACAGGTACCGTTTCTTATGAAATTGGATTAGCTCCATTTCTTTCTGAAGGACAGGCTGAATCATGGATTCCATTATTCATCTTTACTCTGGTGTTTTTCACCATTACGTATCTTCTTGCTTTAAACCCTTCAAAGCTGGTTGATCGAATTGGTAAAGTGCTGACACCAATCTTATTAGCAGTTATTGCCATTATTGTGTTTAAAGCCATTGCTACACCGATGGGAATGATCGGTGCGCCTGATGCGACATATAAAGCAAACCCTCTCTTTACTGGGTTTTTAGAAGGTTATAAAACAATGGATGCTCTTGCTTCTATCGTTTTTGGAATCGTGGTCGTAACAGCTGTGAAAGATAGAGGGATCACAGAACGAAAATCACTTGCATCGGCTTGTATAAAAGCTGGTCTTGTTGCAGCAGTGGGACTAGCACTCGTGTATATTTCACTTGCTTATGTTGGTGCTTCAAGCCCTGATGCAACTGGAATGGTCGGAGCAAATGAAGGAGGAAAACTACTTTCACTTTCTGCAAACTTTTTATTCGGTTCTGCTGGTAACATTGTTCTTGGCGCAGCCATTTTATTCGCTTGTCTCACAACAAGTGTTGGACTTGTCTCGTCATGCGGGGAATATTTTTCAAAGCTTTTCCCAGCGCTTTCTTATCGTACCGTCGTTCTAATTGTTTCTTTATTTAGCACATTCGTTGCAAACCTTGGACTGGCACAAATTATCTCTCTATCAGTCCCTGTACTTGTGGCGATATATCCACTGGCCATTGTCATTATTTTATTATCGTTCCTTGACCGCTGGATTAACGGCAGACGAGTGATTTATGTCGTATCCTTGATCTTCACTGGATTTTTTGCCATTATTGACGGCTTACTTGCTGCCAAATTCAATCTAGGGGGTTTACCTAACTTCTTAGATTCATTCATTCCATTTTACGATTTAGGCATTGGGTGGGTTGTACCAGCGATCATCGGCGCAGGGATTGGCGTACTCATCTCTATGTTGACTGGCCCGCCTAAACAGCTTGCATCCTAATCATTCTTTAAACATCCTCTTCCAAAGTGAAGGGGATGTTTTTTTATTGTCCTCCATATACTAAAATAGAAAAATTCATGACTTTTGTACGAAAACACATGTTGACATCAGGCGTACATCCTTTATAATTAGTGATTGTTAATGATGAACGGTTACCTAGCAACTAATTAACAGAATATTTCAACATAATAATGGAGGCTTTAAATGCAATGAAGGCAACTTTGTCGACGAAAGATACGGTTATCATAGGTTTTATGCTGTTTGCTCTATTCTTCGGCGCCGGTAATATGATCTATCCACCTGAGCTAGGTCAATATGCTGGGCAAAATGTGTGGAAAGCAATGGGCGGATTTTTATTAACAGGTGTCGGTTTACCGCTTCTTGGGATTATTGCGATTGCTTTAACAGGTAGAGATGCGAAAGGACTAGCTGATAAAGCTCACCCAGCTTTCGGAACAGCGTTTACCGTCATTTTATATTTATCTATCGGGCCACTTTTCGCTATTCCTCGTACAGGAACGGTTTCATATGAGATTGGCGCACTACCCTTTTTAGCAGGAGTACCAGCTTGGCTCTCACTTCTTTTATTTACACTGGCCTTTTTTGGTATTACGTATTATCTTGCACTAAATCCAACGAAAATTGTGGATCGTGTAGGGAAAGTGTTAACACCGATTAAATTTACGATCATTTTGATTATTATCGTCAAAGCCATTTTGACACCGATGGGCGTCATTGGCACACCTGATGTGTCCTATAGCAATGGATCATTTTTCAAAGGGTTTTTAGAAGGCTATAAAACCATGGACGCTCTTGCATCTATTGTGTTTGGAGTTGTTGTCATCAACGCCATTAAAGGACGCGGCGTGACAAGTAAAAAGGCGCTGACATCTGCTTGTATCAAAGCAGGTCTAATTGCAGCTTGCGGATTAACATTTGTTTATCTATCACTTGCTTATTTAGGCGCTTCAAGTACACACGCCATTGGTTTTGTTGGAGATGGCAGTAAGATCTTGGCTCAGTCTTCGCAATTTCTTTTTGGCAGTTTAGGTAATATTGTGTTAGGCGCGGCGATTACGGTTGCCTGTTTAACAACAAGCATCGGTCTTGTGACATCGTGCGGAGAGTATTTCTCAAAATTACTACCTAAACTTTCTTATAAAACAGTTGTGACACTCGTGACATTATTCAGTTTTATCATTTCAAATTTTGGACTTGCTCATATTATCGCTTTTTCAGTACCTGTTTTAACTGCGATTTACCCGTTAGCGATTGTGATTATTGTTTTATCACTTGCTGACAAATGGCTTGGTCATAGAAGACCTGTGTATATCCTTACTTTGATTTTAACTGGCTGCGTCAGTCTGTTTGACGGCTTAGCAGCGGCGAAACTGCCGATTGGTCCTGTGAAAGATCTCTTTCAAAAGACCTTGCCGCTATATGACCTTGGCATTGGCTGGATTATGCCTGCCATACTCGGAGTCGTGATTGGATTTGTGATCTCTCTTTTCACTTCTTCTGCTTCAGAAGAACGTCAAAAGCAAGCTTCATAACATGGAAAAAGCTGAAGTCCTAAAATGGACTTCAGCTTTTTTTATTGATGCTGATATTCTTTTTCTTGCTGAGTTAAAAGCTTCTGAACGGCTCCAGGTGATGCTTTTTCGACAGCTGCTGCTGCCACTTCAAATGAATCGTTATAATCATAGGCATAAAATCTTCGTTCTGCCTCTTTTAATTGCTCTGAAAGAATGTGGTTTTGACTTCTAAACCGGTTGCCGTATTGTATAATCCGTTCAATTTGATCCACTTTACGAAGCATGTCATGTGTTTCATCAACGACATGTCTGACTGTTTCAGAGGCTTCTTTTAATTGCTGGTTCACTGCTGGCATATTCAGCGGCAAATTTTCTAGCTGCTCCTGCACTTGCTGAATCATCTCCTGCGCTTTTTCAGCACGTTCTTTGATGTCAGCAGGTACACCTGGAATGTTGCTTTTGTGCAGCTGGCGCACTGTATCTGTCAGCATGGTTTTAAGTTCAGCCAATGTTTCTCTTGCCTGTAATTCTTCTTTTCGTAACGATTGAAGGTGATCTTTAAACGCTTCATGAAGCGTTTTGGCATCCTCGATAAAGGTCTCAAGCTGATTGATTTCATCCATTAATAATGTGTATGCGACATGGTCACGATTAAGCTTCTCTCGTATTTGCTTCATGAGCTTTTCAATTTCTTCTAATCGCTTTTCGAAGGCTTTCTGCTGATCCAGCTCTCCTGCTGTCAGCTTGTAGCTTTCTTTCACAAGAGCCGTTTCTGCCTTTGTCTGCGTGTGGTCTTGTTCAAGTTTTTCAAATGCCTCGGTCAGCTCAGGCATTTTGCTCTTGATTTCCTGACCTGCTTCTACTTCTGCTTCCAGCTGATCATACAGCGTCTGAATCGCATCATCAATCATTTGCAGAATGCTTGATGCTTCATCTAAGTTGAGTTCATCAATCAGCAGCTTCTCCGCCCGGGTCAGCTGTTTATTCAAGTTCTCCAGCTCTTTTGTGATCTGGATGTGCTCTAGCTTGTAGCCCTTATCTGTCATTTCTTTATAACCGTCTTTCAGCTTCGTCAGCTGACCTGGCACAGTTTGCTTGCAGTCTGCGATGAGCTTTGGTACATCATTGATATATAATTGCAGCTGATCGAGTCTGCGGTCTTGCTCAAGCAAAATTTTTCTTGCTGTCATGTAGTTTCCGTTTTCTGTCTCTTCTTCATACTGCTTGATCCCCTCCCAGGCCTCATCTAAGTCCTGCTCCATTTTGTCATAAAGGGTGCCGTATAAATGGCTGTACGCAAGCAGATTTTTTCGTACCGTTTGATATTGCTCTTTGACCTTCTCGATGTCTTTTCGGTTTTGCTCTTCACTTGTGACAAGGTCTGCAATCTCTTTTAAAATGTCTTCGATGTTTGAATCAGCAGCGGTGAGCAGATCTCCTATATGTGCAAGAACTTGCTTCGCTTTGGAGAATCGATATTTATCAGAATACTCCTCTGCATCATATAATAGCTCCTCTACCTTTGGAAGATGGGCTGTGACGATATCGTCCCACTCTGCACGCCATCTTTCAAAAAACTGCTCTGTTTCTCCGGTCATTTTTAAATGTTTGATTTTTGAAATTTCTTCTACAATTGATCTGTTTAAAATTTCAATTTTCCATGCTTCCAATCGGTCAATCTCTTTATATATATTTTTTCTGAGGAAATAACCGACTGAAAACAAAGCAAGCAAAATGACAATTAAACCGATGATAAACTCCATAATGAGCCCCCTTGTTGTGATCTAAGTGATGTCAGGGTAGTGTCCCGAGTAGACCTGAGAACCCTTTCGTGTCCGCTTTGCATTTGTTTTTTATAAGCAGGATTGTATTTTGCCAATACGATCCATTCACGGTTTTATGTATGTTTTTTCAAGAAAGTCATTCAGGCTTTCTATCATTTGATCACATGTATTGATGTGACCTGTTTTTATGTATGCGGAAGCTGTCGTTTTCATTGTTATTATGATACCATGTAACCAGCATTTTTGGTCATGATTTTTCATTATTTTCGCTGATAAACATGACGTTTTTCAAAATATCGACAAGAGGTGACGACATGTTGAAACAAGATGCACATTTACATACGCCATTTTGCCCGCACGGTACGCTTGATCCTTTTCATTCTTATATTGAAAAAGCAATGAAAAAGGGATTTGATTCCATCACCTTTACCGAGCATGCCCCGCTGCCTCCTTCGTTTCGAGATCCAACGCCTGAGCAGGATAGTGCCATGAAGCTTCAAGACCTTGAAGCGTATTTGACGAAGCTGGATCAGCTGAAACAGGAATACAAAGGACAGTTAATAGTAAAAACTGGGCTTGAGGTCGACTATATCAAAGAGTATGAAGAGGAAACAAGTGCCTTTTTAGACTGCTACGGACCTGAACTAGACGATAGCATTTTATCTGTTCACTTTCTTCCTGCTGACAATGATTATATTTGTCTTGATTTTGATGAGCATGCCTTCGAGCAGCTGATCAGCATCTATGGCAGCATCGAACACGTCTACCAAAGCTACTATGACCAAATTCATTCTTCTATTCTATCATCTTTAGGTCCATATAAGCCAAAGAGAATCGGCCATATCACCCTTGTCCAGAAATTCAAACAGCTTTTTCCATACGAAATGTCGCCAGAACTATGTCAAAGGGTTACCCTTTGTCTTGAAGAAACGGCAAAAAAAGGCATGTCCTTAGATTTTAATACATCAGGTCTTCGTAAAACATATGCCAGAAGTATCTATTTAGATCAATGGATGATTGATTTTGCAAAACAGAAAAAAATTCCGCTCATATTCGGGTCTGATGCCCATCAAGCGGAAGATCTCGGGTATGCGTATGATCAATTTGAAGACATCATGAGTTTCAGGTGAAAATCAAGTGCGGGTTCATTTGGTTCTAATAAATGATGAAGCGTCCGGCTCAGTTCCTTATAGTACGTTTGATAAAAGTAAGGCTCGTTTGGGTTGATATAAAGCACCTCTGTTAAATATTGCGGCTGCAAATATGGCATCATCAGAAGTGATTTTAGCTGGATCATAAATGATGAGAGTGACAGCTGCTTACAAATCACATGGGTGCTTTTTCCTTTTTCAATGATGAGCTGAAACAAGTATTTTTCCTTTGTTAAATAGGTGGACATGATTTCCCTGATCAGCGTTGAATCAATGGTCACCTCTCGATAAACGAAACGGGTTAATTGACGGTTTTCATGCTGATAAGATAAAATATCAAAAACCACATGAAGTAAACATTCTTTTGCATGACGGGTTTCCATGTACTGGATGTGCGATTCAATCATTTGAATATACCCTTCATAAAAATCGGATACGAGCTGCTCGAGTAGCCCTCCTTTTCCTTGAAAGTAATAAGATATATGGGCAACGTTGACGTTTGCTTCCTTCGCAATCTCACGGACAGAGGTTCCAGAAAATCCTTTTTGGTTAAAAAGTCTGATGGCAGCTTCAATAATACGGTCTTTTGTTTGCACAGTTGTTGATGTTTTCATCCGCTCACCCCTCTTCATGTGTACATACTTCAAGGTGAAGGCGGAAGTTCCTTTAATCATTGCTCGACAAATCCCACATGCGAAGCGCAAGTTATGTATTTTTGAGATAGAAAGTAGGAGATTTTCATGTTTCATGTCGAAAAACAGTCTGGCGATCCATCGAAAGACTATCAATTACTCATCAAGCAAGTAGAAGCGATTACGGATGGTGAACCTGATCTCATTGCCAACCTAGCCAATGCTGCGGCGCTACTTTATCACTCGCTTCCTGAGGTCAATTGGGCAGGATTTTATTTAGCAAAAGGCGGAGAGCTTGTGCTTGGTCCATTCAACGGACTGCCCGCATGTGTACGCATTCCTTCTGGAAAAGGGGTTTGTGGTACAGCATTTGCGACAGGTGATGTACAGCGTATCGCTGATGTGCATGCATTCCCTGGTCATATTGCATGTGATGCAGCATCGCAGTCTGAAATTGTGATCCCTCTTAAAGTAAATGGACAAATCATTGGGGTACTCGACATTGACAGTCCAGTGAAAGATCGTTTCAATGAAATAGATGAAACGTACTTAGTTCAATTTACAGAGGTTGTCCAAAATGCGTTATCAGCATCTACTGATGCGTCATGATGCTTGAAAAGCAGACAATGTGTCTGCTTTTTTGTTTTGCTTTCTTCCCGAATGAATGCCGACCACGTTTGACATTCTCCTCTTTAAATAGGTTGACTTCTCCTATCTGGCGTCATATAATAGAGTTTGTGTGAAATATGGCAGCCTTTTTGTTCGGCTTTTTTGTATCATTTTGTTCCTTCTATATGGAGGTGCATCTTGTAACTCCCTGCTGCTGGAGCGAGGATGCATGAAAACATAATGACGGAAAAGACAAAGAACAGACGGTTTTTATTTTTCACAAATAAAAACAATAAGGAGGAGTCACATTATGGCTCGCTATACAGGTCCAAGTTGGAAGATTTCCCGCCGTTTAGGCATTTCATTAAGCGGAACAGGTAAGGAACTTGAAAAACGCCCTTACGCTCCAGGCCCACATGGTCCAGGACAACGCAAAAAACTATCTGAATACGGTTTACAATTACAAGAGAAGCAAAAGCTTCGTCACATGTACGGTGTCAACGAACGTCAATTCCGTACACTATTTGACAGAGCTGCTAAACTTCCTGGTAAACAAGGTGAAAACTTCATGATCCTTCTTGAAACTCGCCTTGACAACCTAGTATACCGTCTTGGCCTTGCTCGTACGCGCCGCCAAGCTCGTCAGCTAGTAAACCATGGTCACATCCTTGTTGATGGAAGCCGTGTAGACATCCCATCTTTCTCTGTGAAACCAGGTCAAACGATTGCTCTTCGTGAGAAATCTCAAAACCTTGCAGTTGTGAAAGAATCAGTTGAAGTGAACAACTTCGTACCTGAATACCTTACTTTCGATGCTGAAAAGCTTGAAGGAACTTTCACTCGTCTTCCAGAGCGTTCTGAATTAGCACCTGAAATCAGCGAACAATTAATCGTTGAGTTCTACTCTCGTTAATTTCATTGCTCTCTCAGAGAGTGATCAAACAAACCCTAGAGACCTTGATTGTTCAAGGATTTCTAGGGTTTTTTGTTTGTATTCCATCATGTTCTAACACCTAACAAGATGAGAGTGGATGTATGACAGTGTTTAACAAAATCCCTTTTATGTTATAATACAAATAGATGTAGCGTAAATTAAAAGAAGCCAGGATGCTGTCACATCCCGGCAATGCACAAATGCTTGGCTCAAAGTGAGCTGGCTAGAAGGTACACAATAAATGGACCTACCCTACAAGTTGTCTAGGCTCAAAGGGTGGTCTATTTCTTTTTGTCTATATACGTCAACAAAGCAAGAATAAACATCCCAAATAAAAACATAAGGGACAATGCTTGAAAAGTTGACATAGGCAGCACCCCCTTTCAAGGGGATTTAGCCAAGACCACCTTTGAGTACGCCGTACATTTGCACGCTCTCTATTATACATGAAAACATTGGAAGTTACCTTCCATATTCAAAAACCTTTCTTCGCAGCATAACCACCTTCACGCTTCATTACGTGATTGTCATTCCCACATGCAACTATAGGAAAAAAATATCATTTAGCTGCCGTTTGTCTATTGGTACAATGATGATAGAGATCTTTTTCTAACGCACTAAGCTGGAGGAATTCCATGTTTTTTACCATAGTCATGATTTTCGTTCTCTTTTTCTTGTCTATTTTCGCCTATTCTCTTTTAAGAAAAAAGCAGGTCATAGATGCACCACCAAACCTATTGGCTACGATATCGTTCATATTACTGCTTTATTTTTCTCTCTGCCTCGTGATCGCTGTTCCAAGTGTCATGCTGTGCATCGTTGCTTTAGGGATAAACTATCTTTTTGGAGATTACATCACATATGATTCATTTTTCTCTTTCATCTCGTTCTCTTTATTGGTGAGTGGAATCGTGGTTTTTTGGTCGCCTTTTCTTCTTTTCATAGGCAAAGGGCTGGCTTATTTACTCAAATTCCCTTCATGGCTGACTTTTGCTTTGGAGTGGATCAGTTCTTGGATCGTTTTACACCTCTCGATTAAGTATATCCTTTACATAAAACTAGTAAATATCTCCATTTGGGAGCACGGCACACTCATTTTATCTTTCTTTGTCAGCTTCTTATTTATTGGAATAGATCTCATCTACTCAAGTATTGAACAACGAAAACAGCCGCTGGATGAACAAGCAAAAAGCTCCTAGAGATGATTCTAGGAGCTTTTGCTTGCCCAATTTGTGATCAGCTGCTCAGTTGTCAGGATAGTCGCAAATTCATCATGCAGTGTTGCAAGTGAGAGGCGGTGGATCGTTTCTGCGTCATAATATGTACCGGTTTGATCTGCGAGTCCAAAGGCGGCTGTTGCATCTGAAATGAGGTATGTATCAAAGCCTAGGTTTCCACTCATTCTTGTTGTGGTAGATACGCAGTGCGGTGTTGTAAGTCCAGCAATCACAACAGTGTCGATCTCGTTTGATCTTAGCTGTTCCTCTAAGTTTGTGCCTATAAAGCTGCTGTTGACTTTCTTTTGTATGACCGTTTCTTCATCTAGCGGTTTAGCGATCTCTTTGAAGGAGTGCCCTTCATTTGCTGGATGAAATAAGGAGTGCGGCTGATCCGATGTATGCTGAATATGAATGACTGTCCAGCCTTTTTCTCTCCAAAACGTCAATAGACGATTGATATTCTTCTCTGCATCTAGGTTATTCCGTTCTCCCCATTTTTCGTGCTCGAATGCTTTCTGTACATCGACCATAATCAAAGCCTTTTGATGTTGTTGCACAAATCCCCACCTCCAAAGAGTCTCGTTCATTATATGTAGTGTAAGGAATGGTGGTTGATTTGTACATGTTTTTATTTGGCTATGTACGATGTTTTGTCTGTTTTTGCAGTAAAAAGACAAACCACACACTGGCTATTAAGTAATAGATACCAATGATGGATGTACAATTAGATATGACTTCTGTCCATTGCACTGATTTGACGATTGCCATCCAGATCATATAGATGATCAGAAATGAACATGGGAAATAGAGAAAGTAGCCTAAGAAAACATATTTGAGTTTTTGCGTCATCTTTTATCCTCCTAAAAATCTTCTCCAACATCTAGCAGCTCCCATATAACCATGACATCAAAAAAGACAGCACAAATCGCTGTCTTTTTCATTTTTTAATTCGTATTCTGTCCTCCGCCATTCAATCCTTCTTTCACATAGCCTTTGACTTGGCTTGAGGTTAATAGACCGATATGTCCAACGCCGTGGATGAGGACGTTTCTTGCGCCAATCAAGCGTGAGAGGCTGTTGACGACAATGAGATCGGCTGAGCTATAGACAGATGTGTAAAGAATTTTTTGATTTGGATCGGTGCCTGGTAATGCTCTGAGTGATACGAGTCCATTCGCTCCACCAAGTGTGACGACGTTTTCAATTTTATCTCCGCCGTCTAGGTTTTTAATATAGTATAACGTGTTCGCACCACCCATACTATGAGCCACAATATCTACTTTTTTGGCGCCCGTTTTGGCTAGTACATCTTTGACGAATCTAGAGAGCCTCGGGCCATTGTTCAGGTTATTACCTGTTTTGTCTATGAAATCGATTGCAAAAAGTTGGTTTTGATCCCAGCCCTGTGTCACTAAGTATCGTTTGATCGAAGCAAAGTTATAAGACGCACCGCCCATGCCGTGTACCATTACAACCGGATTATGCGCAGCCGCTTTGACTTCTTTCGGCTGGATGAAGACCATTGAACCTAGCACTAAGGCAAGCGCAACAAGAATTTGCAAACTCTTTTTCTTAAATCGAATCACTTTCATTCCCCCTTATTCATCTTATTCGACTCTATTTTATACAAGAAAAATATGTCAGAAAAGTGAACAAGGTAATGTTTTATGAGATGATTTTACAGAAATATAAATAATCATAAAGCACCTTGGACTTTTTTAAATTAAAACAAAAAGACTACGGGCCTCTCTATCTTTCATATATAATGTGAATAGACAAAAGGAGGTTCTACTAGATGCTATTTACTCAAACACCTGCATCACCTTACTATGCAGTCATTTTCACATCAAAACGAACAAATGTTGAGCAGAAAGAATACGCTGCTGCTGCTCAAAAAATGGAACAATTAGCGAAAGAACTAGACGGGTTTCTTGGAATAGAAAGTGCACGAGATGAACATGGTGTTGGAATCACTGTCTCTTACTGGGATTCATTAGCAGCCATCAAAGAATGGAAAGCACATACAGCACATCAGCGTGTTCAAAAAAAAGGAAAAAAAGATTGGTATGAATCCTATACAACCCGAATTTGTAAGGTAGAACATGCTTATACAAACGAAGATTCACTTCTTGAATAAGAAACAGACAAATGAGAGAAAGCCGCTCTGTAAAAGCTTAATTCCTACTTCTGAATAAAAAAGAAAAACACCTCAATGTATATGAACATTTGAGGTGCTTTTCATGATACTTACTGTTTCATAAGGATTTATTTATACGTTACAAGGAAGTATTTCTTTTTCCCTCTTCTTAAGACGGTAAATTGGTTTTCAATTCGGTCTTCAGCTGAAAGGACATGGTCTTTGTCGGTTTGTCTCTCTCCGTTGATGTAGACGGCACCGTTTGTGATATCTTCACGTGCTTGACGTTTTGATGGAGACAGTTTTGATTCGACAAGAACATCAACAAGTGTTAATTCTTCTCCACTGTCTTTCTCCATTGATGGCACATCTTTAAAGCCTACTTTCACTTCTTCTGCTGTAAGAGATTTGATCTCGCCTTTAAATAGCGCATTTGAGATGTTGACAGCCTGTTCTAGTGATTCACGGCCATGCACAAGTGTTGTGACTTCTTCTGCCAAACGGCGCTGTGCTTCACGTTTTTCAGGGGCTGTTTGCACTTTTTCTTCGTACGATGCGATCTCTTCTTTTGATAAGAACGTAAAGTATTTTAAGTATTTCACGACATCACGGTCATCTGTGTTAATCCAGAATTGGTAGAATTCATATGGTGATGTTTTTTCTTTATCTAACCAGATGGCACCACCTTCTGTTTTCCCAAACTTCGTGCCGTCTGCTTTTGTCACAAGCGGCATGGTGAGACCGAATGCTTTTGCGCCTTCTGCTTCAGACTTACGGATCAACTCAAGTCCAGATGTGATATTTCCCCACTGGTCACTTCCGCCGATTTGCAGCTTACAGTTTTCATTTCTGTAAAGGTTCAAGAAGTCTAACGATTGCAGAATCACGTAGCTGAATTCTGTGTACGAAATCCCTGTTTCAATACGGGAGCTGACGATATCTTTTGCGAGCATGAAGTTGACACCGAAGTTCTTTCCAATATCACGAAGGAACGTGATGACATTCATTTGACTGATCCAGTCATAGTTATTGACGATAACAGCTGGGTTGTCACCTGCTTCAAAATCAAGGAATTGAGAGAGCTGGCCTTTGATTTTCTCTGACCACTGTTCGACGATTTCTGCTGGGTTTAGTGAACGTTCTGCTTTTTTGAAACTTGGGTCACCAATCAGTCCAGTTGCGCCGCCAACAAGTGCAATCGGATGATGACCTGCTTCTTGGAATCTGCGCAATGTTAAAATTGGGAGTAAGTGACCAATGTGCAAGCTGTCAGCTGTTGGATCAAAGCCGGAGTATAGCTTGATTTTTTCTTCTGCTAATAATTTTGTTAAACCTTCTTCATCTGTTTGCTGCTGAATTAATCCTCTGAACGATAAATCTTCCATCAATTGACTCATATCCAAATCTCCTTTTTTTACAATTCAACATAAAAAACGCCCCTTCGAATGAACGAAGGGACGATATATATCGCGGTACCACCCTGCTTAAAAGACAAAACAACACGTCTTTTCACTTACACTGATAACGGACAGATCCGTTCTTTCACTAATCAGATAGCATATGCTCCTTTTCGTAAAAGCGGTTCGTGAGGGTAATTCGAATATCTCTTTGTACTGACTCGCACCAGCCGTCAGCTCTCTTGGACAGGGAAAGATGATTCTACTGAATCTCAGTCAAAACCTTTTCATATTCAACTAAAGTCATTTTTAACATACTTTTGATATCAAGTCAACTGACGGAAGTGATTAATCTTCCATTGTCGAGAGATCGCCAGCAGGTAAATTCAGTTCCCACGCTTTTAGCACACGTCTCATAATTTTACCGCTGCGTGTTTTTGGCAGTTTGTCTTTAAACTCAATTTCTCTCGGTGCTGCATGTGCAGCGAGTCCTTTTTTCACAAACGTACGAATCTCTTCTTTCAGCTCATCTGTCGGTTCATATCCGCTTCTAAGCGCTATAAATGCTTTAATAATTTCACCGCGCACAGGATCTGGTTTTCCGATGACACCAGCCTCTGCAATGGCCGGATGTTCCACCAGTTTACTTTCTACCTCAAATGGACCGACCCGCTCTCCTGACGTCATGATGACATCGTCGACACGTCCCTGGAACCAGAAGTATCCGTCTTCATCCATATAAGCTGAATCTCCTGAAACATACCAATCTCCCGGCATAAAGTAAGATTCATATTTTTCAGGATTGTTCCAGATCGTATGCATCATAGACGGCCAGCCTTTTTTGATGGCAAGGTTCCCCATCCGGTATGGCGGAAGTTCATTTCCGGCATTATCTACAATCGCAGCTTCAACGCCTGGAATTGGTTTCCCCATTGACCCTGGTTTGATATCCATGCATGGATAGTTACAAATCAGCTGTGCACCTGTTTCTGTCATCCACCAAGTATCATGAATTCGTTTACCGAATACAGCGTCTCCCCAGCGGATCACTTCTGGATTAAGTGGCTCTCCTACACTTAACACATGACGGAGTGAGCTGAGATCATATTTTTGAATGAGATCGTCTCCTGCTCCCATCAGCATTCTGAAGGCTGTCGGCGCACTGTACCAAACGGTCACACCAAGCGATTCAATGGTTTCGTACCACGTATCAGGGTTGAACCGGCCGCCTAAAATCACATTCGTCGCTCCATTCAACCACGGAGAAAAAATACCGTACACCGTCCCTGTTACCCAGCCTGGATCAGCTGTGCACCAGTAGACATCTTCTTCTTTCAAATCAAGTACCCATTTACCCGTCTGGCCTTGCTGCACCATTGCGCCATGAACATGGAGCACACCTTTTGGCGTACCAGTGGATCCTGACGTGTAATGAAGCAGATATCCATCTTTTTCATCCATCCACTCGATTTCAAGCTCCTTCGCTGCCTGCTCAAATGCTTCTTCAAAGTGAATCGTCCGCACACCACCTGCATCCTCTTTTTCACCACCGACAATGATGACGGATTCAAGCTTTGGAAGTTCTGCAAACGGAATCCGCTCAAGCAGATCAGGCGTTGTCACAATCACTTTTGCCTCACTATTTTCTAAACGATCTTTGACGGCACCTTCCATAAATGCCTCAAATAACGGACCGACGATTGCACCAATTTTGACAGCACCAAGCAGTAGAAAATAGAGCTCAGGTGATCTTGGCATAAAGATAAACACGCGATCCCCTTTTTGCACATGTGCCTGTTCTCTTAATAGATTTCCTGCTTTGTTTGTCTTGATTTTCATATCCCTGAACGTATACTTTTCATCCCGCTGTGAATCTTTGTAGTGAAGCGCCACCTTGTTTTTACGAAACGAGTCCGCATGTCTGTCAATCGCTTCATAAGCTGCATTTACTTTTCCTGTTTCATACCAAGAGAAATTTTTTCTCGCTTCCTCCCATGAAAATTCTTTGTATGCTTGCTCATAATCATTTAAATGATAGTCCCCTTTTACTGATGGTAGCGTTTCCACTTTCATCAAACAGTCCCCCTTTGCATACGTTTACAATGACCATTATAGTATAGATGACTTTTTTTCTCAATTTTTAAAAAACTTATGATGAAACCGTTTTAATTATTGTCAGATTTAAGATAAAATAGAGACGACTCACTAGAATTTGAGGCGGTGGATACGTGGAGCATCCTAAAACTTATTATTCAAAAACAATTGAGAGAGAAACAGGCACCATCCTGATTGAAGGCCCGGTACCTGCATCAGAGCTGGCGAAATATACGTTTCATGAAGGACTAACAGCATTTCGCACGCCTGAGGAACAGAAACAAGCACTTGTTGAAATAGCAGATCTTCCTGAAGGACGTATTATCATTGCTAGGGTGGATGAGCTTGTCGTAGGCTATGTCACGTATTTGTACCCTGATCCGCTTGAACGCTGGTCAGAAGGCAACATGGACAATTTAATTGAGCTCGGTGCCATTGAAGTCGCTCCTCCATTCAGAGGCTGCTCACTTGGCAAGCATTTACTGGATGTGAGCATGATGGATGAGCAAATGGAGAATTACATTATCATTACAACCGAATATTACTGGCATTGGGATTTAAAAGGGACAAAGAAAAACGTGTGGGAGTACCGCAAAATGATGGAGAAAATGATGAACGCCGGCGGTCTGGTCTGGTTTGCAACAGATGAGCCAGAGATCAGCTCACATCCAGCCAATTGTTTAATGGCACGGATCGGAAAACATGTGAGTCCAGATTCAATCGAGCGTTTTGATCGTCTTCGCTTCCATCAGCGCTTTATGTATTAACGTTCAATTCGTTTTTTTGGCAAAGGGGATTGGTAAACATGATGATTGAACAAATTATGGAGCGTGATGTGATCACGCTGCGAAAAACCGATACGATTGAAGAAGCCATTCAAAAAATGAGTGCACATCACATTCGGCATATTCCCATCGTATCTGAGCAGGGATCTGTCATTGGGATGGTGACAGATCGGGATATTAAAAATGCCAGTCCTAGTATTTTTGAAACAGAGAAAAGGCAGCTTTTTATTCAGCGGCCGGTTGAAGACATCATGGTGCTAGAGACGATTACCGCTCATCCGCTTGATTTCGTTGAGGAGATTTCAAGTGTCTTTTTTGAACACGGAATTGGCTGTCTTCCCGTTGTGAGACGTGGTAAGCTTGTAGGGATCATCACAAAAACAGATTTACTTCGTACGTTTGTAAGACTAACAGGTGCAGATCAGCCTGGATCACATTTAGAGGTTGAAGTAGCGCAAGTGACAGAGGGTCTTGCAGACATTACGGCCATTTTAAAAGAGCAGCATATTCAAATGCTGAGTGTACTCGTGTACCCACATGCCAATGAAGCCTCTAAAGTGCTCGTCTTCCGCCTTCAAACGATGCATGCAGATCATGTGATGAAGCTGATTCGTGCAAAAGGCTATAAAGTGCTCTGGCCTATGGAGCAGACGATCAAATGAAGGAAGCGACCTTTGTTTTTTCACCATCTTTTCAAACGTACCAGTTTCACCAAGATCATCCCTTCAATCAGCTTCGTGTCTACTTAACTTATGATCTTCTTCAAAAAATGAAGGCGTTAACGGATGATGAGATTGTCGCACCTCGTATGGCGACGCTGGAGGAGTTAAAGCTTGTCCATACAGCAGACTACATTCAAGCAGTACAGCGGGCAAGTGAAGGAAAACTGTCCACCGCAGAGGGGGAACGTTATGGTCTTGGCACTGAGGACACCCCGATGTTTGCAGGGATGCACGAGGCAGCTTCTCTCCTAGTTGGCGGGACATTAACAGCGGTTGATCAAGTGATGCTTGGACATTCGCAGCATGCGCTCAATCTTGGCGGCGGGCTTCATCATGGATTTAAAGGACGTGCCTCTGGCTTTTGTATTTATAATGACAGCTCGGTGGCCATTCAGTATATTCAAAAGACATATGGCGCTAGAATTTTATATATTGATACAGATGCTCATCATGGCGATGGTGTACAATTTAGCTTCTATGATGATCCAGAGGTATGTACTGTTTCCATTCATGAAACAGGGCGCTATTTGTTCCCTGGAACTGGACAAGTACAGGAAAGGGGTCATGATAAAGGCTATGGCTATGCATATAATATCCCGCTTGACGCATTTACAGAAGACGAATCATTTTTAGAAGCCTATCGAACAGCAGTGACAGAGATTGCTGCTTTTTTTAAACCAGATGTCATTTTGACGCAAAATGGAGCAGATGCCCACTATTATGACCCTTTGACGCATTTATCTGCTACCATGAAAATATATGAGGAAATTCCTAGAATTGCCCATGAGCTGGCGCATCAATATTGTGATGGAAAATGGATCGCTGTGGGCGGAGGCGGCTATGATATTTGGCGTGTCGTCCCAAGAGCATGGAGCCACATTTGGCTTGAGATGAAAGGCATTACACCACCAGATGTGCTTCCTCTGGAATGGATTCGTGCATGGGAAAAACAATCACCTGTTCCGCTTCCATCCACATGGCTAGATCCTGACGATTTATATCCACCGATTCCAAGAAGAGCAGAAATTACAGAAAAAAATGCGCAAACGGTAGAAAAAGCACTCATGCCTGTTCGACGAGAAAAGAAAAAGGCATAAAAAAAGCAGGCGTCCACTGATCAAGTGAGCCTGCTTTCTTTTTTATTTCGTCGATTGTCTTTCTTCAATTCTATGTGGTAATTCAACAATTTGATCTTCTACTTGTTCTTTGTTCATGAGCTTTGTCAAAAGTCTCATCGCAACAGCGCCAATATCGTAAGTCGGCTGAACAACTGTTGTCAATTGAGGGCGCACCATGAGGGATAGTCTTGTGTTATCAAAGCCAATCACTTCTAAATCTTCAGGAATTGATACGCCTCTGTCCTGCGCTCCATGAATGACACCTAGCGCCATTTCGTCAGTCGCTGCAATCACAGCCGTCGGCTTGTCAGATTGCTCAAGCAGATTAGCGAGCGCTTCAATACCAGAGTCATATGAGTAGTCTCCTTCAGCAACAAGCGCTTCGTCAAACGCGATACCAGCTTCTTCAAGCGCACGCTTATAACCAGCAAGCTTTCTCATAGAGTTAATTGGTTCTGACATTGGTCCAGATACAAACGCAATTCGTTTATGTCCTTTTTCAACTAATAGCTGAACTGAATCATAAATGGCTTGTTCATAGTTAATGTTGACTGATGGTGTTTGTGCCTGCTCTTCAACAGATGCAGCAAGTACAATTGGTACAGGAGAGCGCTTAAATTCTTCCACATGCACATCTGTAATGTTTCCGCCCATAAAAACGATTCCATCTACTTGTTTGCCAAGCATTGTGTTTAACAAATGAAGTTCTTTATCAGTATTTTGGTCTGAGTTGCTCAAAATAATGTTGTACTTGTACATCGTCGCAATATCTTCAATTCCTCGTGCAAGCTCTGAATAGAAGATACTTGAAATATCAGGGATGATAACCCCAACTGTTGTAGTCTTTTTACTTGCAAGGCCTCGTGCGACTGCGTTCGGACGGTAGCCGAGACGATCAATTGCTTCAAGCACCTTTTTTCTTGTTGTTGGTTTTACGTTTGGATTACCATTAACAACGCGTGATACCGTTGCCATACTTACGTTTGCTTCTCTTGCTACATCATATATTGTAACATTATTCACATAAATCACTCCTTCAAATACACTTCATATCTATAGCATTCACCAATTGGATAGAGACATGTCAGATACGAGGAAAATAATATCCTATTTGTCATTAAAACGATGAAAAGAGACACATAATTTTTCAATCTACATCAAAATGACATTCTTTTATGAAATTATACACGTTTTTTCTTCATATGAAAACGTTCCCTTTCTTTTTATAACTAAATTAAACAAACTTTAATGAGCTTGTTACCTGTAAATTGAATCATATTTCACCAAAAATCGTCGCGAACGTCAGCTATGACAATGATCTTAGCAGATTCTATCGAATTTTAAAAATGAAAACATTGTGAACAAGCATATTTTTAGCTTGCAATGTGCTCTCTTCCTTTCATTGCCAATCTTAATCGTATTTTTTCATGAAAAAACCGCCGGGCTGTCATCCGGCGGCTTTTCTATTTATGATTATGCGTGAATGTTGACAAGTGGTCTTAACGCATCTAACCATTTTTCGAATTGTGGAATGTCCATTTGCTGCGCTGAGTCAGATAGGGCAACAGATGGATCTGGATGCACTTCTGCCATCACACCGTCTGCTCCAATCGCAAGAGCTGCTTTAGCTGTTGGAAGAAGTAGATCTCTGCGTCCTGTTGAGTGTGTCACGTCAACAAAGACTGGTAAATGTGTCTCTTGTTTCAAGATTGGCACAGCCGAGATATCTAGTGTATTTCTTGTGGCTGTTTCGTATGTGCGGATGCCTCGCTCGCAAAGGATGATTTGGTCATTTCCTTGTGCGATGATGTATTCAGCTGCATTGATGAATTCTGAAATTGTTGCTGCTAGACCGCGTTTTAAAAGAACTGGTTTGTTCACTGATCCAGCTTCTTTTAAAAGCTCGAAGTTCTGCATGTTACGTGCTCCAATTTGGATGACATCGATATGCTCAATCGCTTCTTCAATATGAGCAGGATTCACGATTTCACTAATAACTGCAAGACCGTATTCATCTGCTACACGTTTTAGAATTTTTAGACCGTCTACGCCAAGTCCTTGGAAGTCGTATGGACTTGTTCGAGGCTTAAATGCCCCACCGCGAAGAAGTTTTAGTCCCTGCTGTTTCGCTGCTGCCGCTACTTCTGCAACTTGCTCGTAGCTTTCAACGGCACATGGTCCAACGATGAAACGTTGTTTTCCGTCACCGATCGCTTCTCCATTGATATTTACAATTGTATTTTCAGGTTTTTTCTTACGAGAAACAAGAAGTGCTTTGCTGTGGTCATCTTCTTGAAGCTCTAAACCTGCTTTGAAAATTTCTTTGAAAATATGTTGAATCGTTGAATTTTCAAATGGGCCATCATTTTCTTCAAGAATTTGATTAAGCATTGTGCGCTCTCTGACAGGGTCATAACGGTTGACACCTTGCGCTTCTTTTGCCTTTCCAATTTCTTTTACAATGTTTCCTCTTTCATTGATCAGTTTTAAGATTTGAAGATTTAGTTCATCTGCTTGCTGTCTCAATTGTTCCAATTCATTGTTGCTCATTTTTGTCATCCTTTCCTCTGCCCGCTCTCGCTTTTTATTTTTGATCTCTTATAATAGGGTTTATTATAAACAAAGATTTCGGAATTGTCACGAAAAAATTCTTTATTACCCAAACGCTTTTAAGCGATAAAGTATTATGTGTAAGATTATAGCATACTTTTGATACAAGTAAACCTTTTTTATAAAAAAAACGTCAGCAATCGCTGACGTTTTTCTACATGTTATGTTCAAGCGCTTCTTTTGTAATGCTTGAGTGAGAAGCATGCCACTTTACTTTGCCACCGCTAAAGATGAGTGCCTGCGGGCTTTCATGCTTGATCCCTGACTTTTCAGTCACATAGGATGAAAGCTCTCTTGTGTTTTGAATTTGCAAGAAATAAGCAGGAACATCCTCATGTTCTGACGCAAACGCTTCAAACTCTTGAAAAGCAGCTTGGCTGATTGGACATGTCAAACTGTGCTTAAAAAAGACAAAGGTTCCGTCTTGATTTGTTAGTTGGTCAAACTGTTCTTCTGTTTCTATGAGTTGTTTAGACATGATGTGCTCCTTCCTAACTTAAGCAGCGAGTTAGCCTTTCGTAGATTGTTCTACTTTTTCTTTGACATCTTTGATGCCGTCTTCAATGTCTGCTTTTGCTTCTTGTGCTCTTACTTTTGCTTCATCTGCTACATCTGAAGCTTCATTTGCAATATTTGCTGCAGCATCTTCTGCTTCGCTTTTTACTTGTTTAGCTTTTCCAGCTGTACGATCTTTTATGTCTTTTACTTTGTCTAAAATCTGGTTTGACTGCTCTGCTACGAGCTGAGACAACTCAGATGTTTTGTCTTTCGCAATCGTCACATATTCAGTGCCTTTTTCCTTTGCATCTGTTGTAAGACGATCTGTTTTTTCTTTTAGGGCATTCGCTTGGGTGTTCAAATCATCGCGAAGCTCTTTCCCTGACTTTGGTGCTAAAAATAATGCCGTTGTTGCACCGATAATGCCACCGATAAGTGTTCCGATCAAAAAGTCTTTGCTATTGATTCCGTCTTTGCTCATGATTATTCCTCCTATGCGAAAATGGTTGATTATTGTTGTTTACGCTGTTTCCATTTTTTATAGATTTCAAGTGCTGCGTTACTCCAGCTTACCACATCCGTGACTTTCTCCTGATTTCGTTCAACGGATGAAGAAACCGCACCAGCTGCCTGCTTTATGCTTGTATTAAATTGGTTGATCGAGCCGCCAATTCCCTGCACCGCATCCACAACTGTGTTAAGTTTTGCCGATTTGTCTTGAATATCTTCAGCAAGCTGATTGGTCTTATGTAGCAACTGTGCTGTCTCTGTGGTGATGCCTTGCATCTGTCCTTCAAGACCTTCTAAAGTTGATGCGACATTCTTTAATGTCAGCTGTAAGGATTTCAATGTTTTGGACAAGTAGATGACAAGAATGAGGAAAGCAATTGCGATAAGTGCAACGCTTAAATAGAGAATAATAATCATCTGATACCTCCTTTGCTGCGGGCATATTCAATTCAATACCCTCTCGTTGTATCATTCAAACATCGCCTAGAATGACCGATTGAATAATAATTCTACACTTATTCGCCAATTCCTGTCCACAGCGAACGAAAAAAAGCGGCACATCTTGTCACATTTAGCCCCTTTGTCACATTTAGCCCCTTTGTCACATTCTATTCAAAATAAAAAAGTGCCGATTGAATCGGCACTTTTTGACAGGCAATTATACTGCGACTTTCTCATAAGCACGAAGATACTTTTGAATATCTCCTGCTCCCATAAAGACCAAGATCGCATTTTCATGTGCTTTTAGCACAGATGTCTCTTCTTCTTCAATCAATTGGGCTTGCGGAATTTTTTCCCGCAAGTCTTCAATGCTTAGTTTCCCAATGTTTTCACGAGCTGAACCGAAAATATCACAGAGGTACACATAGTCCGCTTTTTTCAGACTGTCTGCAAATTCACTTAAAAATTGCTGTGTACGAGTGAAAGTGTGCGGCTGGAAGACTGCTACAATATCACGGTCTGGATACTTCTGGCGAGCTGCTTCGATCGTGACTTCAATTTCAGTCGGATGGTGCGCATAATCGTCAATTAAGACTTGTTCACCGACTACTTTTTCATTAAAGCGTCGTTTCACACCGCCAAATGTCGTTAAAGCACCTTTGATGAGCTCTACATCAATGGCCTCATAGTGGCATAATGCAATAACCGCTAATGAGTTAAGGACATTGTGGTTTCCGTAAGCAGGAATGTAGAAGGTATCATAAAACGTATTACGTACAAATACATCAAATGTGGTGCCTTCTGTGTTTTTCACAACATTTCGTGCTTGGAAATCATTTTCTTCATTGAATCCGTAGTACACAACAGGTACTTTTGCTTGGATCTTGAGAAGATGCTCATCATCACCGCAGGCGATAATGGCTTTTTTCACTTGAAGTGCCATGTTTTGAAACGCATCAAACACGTCATCAATATCCGTGAAATAATCAGGGTGATCAAAATCAATATTGGTCATGATCGCATAGTCTGGATGGTAGCTGAGGAAATGTCTGCGGTATTCGCACGCTTCAAATACAAAATACTCGCTGTTTTCTTTCCCCATTCCAGATCCATCACCGATTAAGTAGGAAGTTGGTTTTGCCGCTTGCATCACATGTGCAAGCAGACCTGTTGTCGATGTTTTACCATGAGCACCAGTAATTGCAACGTTTGTGAATGAATCCATGTATTCTCCAAGAAATTTATGATAACGAATAACAGGAATCCCTTCAGAAAGAGCACGCTCAATCTCAGGGTGTGTATCTGGGAATGCATTTCCTGCAATCACCGTCATCCCTGGCTGAATATTATCTGGGTCAAATGGAAGAATTTTAATATTTCGTTCTTCTAATGCTTTTTGTGTAAAGATATGTTTTTCGATATCCGATCCTTGGACAGTATACCCAGTATCATGAAGAATTTGGGCCAGTGGACTCATACCTGTCCCTTTTATTCCAACAAAATGATAAACAGTCATAATTGTACCTCCAACAAACGTCTATCTGACTTACAGTATATGACGCTCATTTCAATTTGCAACTTGTGATTTTTGTCTCTAGCTGATCACAAATCGCAGCTCCAAATAAAGATTTTTTTCCGATCTTCCTATTCTAATCAATATTAACTATGATTAGTATCCGACAACTTTCCCATTTCTAACACCTGCTTTCGCTCATTTTCGTTAAAAAGCGTTCAGACAGGCATGCGAAAAGCGTCCAATTCAAAAATTGCACCTATGTGCTATCATACCATGTTTATCAAAAAAATGAAGTGGTTTGTTTAGATCAATTGTTCTAAGTCACTCAGTGTCATGAGGACCTCTCTTGGCTTACTACCTTTTGCCCCAGAGATCATCCCTTCACGTTCCATCATATCAATCAATCTCGCTGCTCGATTGTAGCCAATTCTAAACCTTCTTTGCAAACTGGATGTACTTGCACTATTTTGCTCGATGGCAAATCTGCATGCGTCCATAAACAATTCATCTTCGTCTGTAATGGCAGAGCCTTGGAGCATCAATTCTTCCTGTTCAAAAAGAAACACAGGTTTGCGCTGTTTTCTCACATGCGCTACCACTTCATCAATCTCTCGATCTGATACAAAGTTCCCTTGTAGCCTTGTCGGTTTGCCAGAGCCATTTTCTAAGAACAGCATGTCTCCTTTTCCGAGAAGCTTTTCAGCACCTGCCATATCAATGATCGTTCTTGAATCCACTTGGCTTGAAACAGAGAAAGCAATTCTTGTTGGGATGTTTGCTTTAATGAGGCCTGTAATGACATCAACAGAAGGTCTTTGCGTCGCAATGAGTAAGTGAATCCCGCATGCTCTTGCTTTTTGGGCAATTCGGCAAATGCTTTCTTCGACTTCATTTGGTGCGACCATCATTAAATCAGCCAGCTCATCAATGACAACGACAAGATATGGTAGTTTTTCACCCATTTGTTTTTCTTTCACCAGTTCGTTAAATCGTTTGATTTCTCTCACACCAGAGTGTGCAAACAGTTCGTAGCGTCTTTCCATTTCATCTACTACCCATTTCAGGGCAGCTGTTGCTGTCTTGGCATCAGTAATAACTGGGCTCACAAGATGCGGAATGTGATTATACGGCGCGAGTTCGACCATTTTAGGGTCGATTAACAGCATTTTCACTTCATCAGGTGAGGCTTTAAACATCAGGCTTACGAGAATGGTATTAATACAGACACTTTTCCCTGAACCTGTTGCTCCGGCAATTAAGCCGTGCGGCATTTTTTGCAAATCAACCACAACGGGCTGACCGGAAATATCCAATCCGAGCGCCGCCGTTAATGGAGATGGATTGTCTCTGAAGGCACTGCTTCTGATCATTTCTCTTAAGAAAACCATTTTACTGTGAAGGTTCGGCACTTCGATTCCAATCGTGTTCTTCCCAGGAATCGGCGCTTCGATTCGAATATCTTTTGCAGACAAACTAAGTTTGATATCATCTGACAGGTTTGTAATTTTGTTCACTTTCACGCCTGGTTCAGGATGTACTTCAAACCTTGTAACAGAAGGACCTTGCGTCACATGAACAACACTTGCTCTGACATTGAAGTTTTTCAGTGTGGCATTGAGCAGTTCTGCCCGTTCTTTCACCCATGTTCCGTCCTCTTCTTTTTGTGCTGGCGGAACGTCTAGAAGGGCTAAACTAGGAAATACATATCCTTGTGCATCTGCCGTTTTCTTCTGTCCTTGCACGCGCTGATCACTTTTTAACATCATGACGTTAAAAGGAACGGTGGAGGTTTGACCGCTTGAGCGCTTTGGCTGTGGAGAAGACGGTTTTGGTTCTTCCTGTTTTGGTTCTTCACGATTCGGTGCTTCTCGTTTTACTTCATGCTGCTCTGCCATATCCGCGGCGATCTCTGCTTGTCCAGAGTCAGCGAATCCTTCTGATACAGGCATGACTTCATCATCTGTCATTTCTTCTTCCGGCATAGAATCATCATCTTGCGAATCCTGTATGATCACCGGTTCTTCTTGTTCAAATGCTGCCACTGACACGTCTGCTTGACTTTCTTCTATCCATGCAGACTCTGTTGTTTCTTCCATAGCCTCTATGTTCTTCTCTTCCAGCACCGCAGTTTCTTCTACTGGGCTTTCTATCTCCATGTCGAGTGCTGGTGATGGGCTTTCAGCTGTTTCAAATGTAAAGCTCTCTTTTTTCTCAGCATCATCTTCAAGCGGAATCATCGGCTCTTCTTGTTCAATGGTGACTGCCTGTTCTTGCTCCATCTCTAGAGGCTCGTTAGATGCTTCAGCTTGCTCCATATGTAAGAATGCTTCCCGATCGTCTTTGGTCTGTGACAAAGCTTGATCTTGATCCTCTGTCTCACTGAAAGGCTCGTCATATAAACGTTCCATCGTTGATTGAACGTGATCTTGATAAGCGAGTTCCTCTTGCAAAGTAAGCGGCGTCGTGACAGGTTGCTTCTGTACTTGTTCTTCTGTTTGGGCTGACATCATGTCTTCCATACGTTGTTCTTTTCGTATAGACGGGATGTTCATTTGCTGTCTTACATTCCGTTCACGCTCTGCTTCTTCTGATAACAGTGTGACACGCTGTGACGTTTCTTCTGCCGATTTCATTTTGACAGAAGATGTGTCTTCTTTGGCTGCTGCATGTTTTGGACGCATATCCTGGTGGTAGCCATAGATGGGTGAAGGGATTTGCTCTGGTTTAAAAGGCTTTTTATTGAGATCAGGCTGCACCGTTTGTTTTGGCTGATAGGTCGTCTGCTTTGCCTTTGGCTGACTTGGCCGCGTGCGCCTTCTTTCTTGCTGCTTTGCTGCCTCACGTGCAGGTTCATCTGGAACGAGAGGAAAGCGGAAATTGCCTTTTGGATATTCATAATACACTTTCGTATCTTCAACTTTTTTATATTCTTTATGCTGTTCAACAGCTGGCTGCTTTGGTGCAATCGGACCTGTTTCAGGCCTCTCAGCTTTTTCTTCTTTTTTTTCTTCTCCTAAAAATACACTAAAAAATTTATCTAACCAACTCATCATTTATCACTCACTTTAACTCCCCTTACGTTTTCTTGGGCGATTTTTAGTATACCATTGCTTTTTCATGCAGAAAAGCGAGAAAAGTGCTACACTTTGCTGTTCATGCTGTCTGTAGATGAAAAAAAGTCACTAAGTACGTACTTAGTGACTTTTGGTATAACACATTCTTCGCTCATTTGTACCCGTTTATGGGAGGTTACGCTTCAAATGGTTCGCCAGCTTGGCGGCTTCCTTCTAGAACAAGGATTCCTTTTTCAGCAGGCGCATTCGGAAGATCTAATTCTTTTGCAGAACAAATCATTCCGCTTGAAGGAACACCTCTTAGTTCAGCATCTTTGATCACCAAACCGCTTGGCATCACAGCACCGACCTTTGCAACCACAACATATTGACCTTGATCAACGTTTGGTGCACCGCACACGATTTGTAAGGTTTCATCGCCAACATCTACTTGGCAAATGTTCAGTTTATCTGCATTCGGATGTTTTTCTTTTTCCTTCACATAACCGACCACAAACTTAGGTGATAGATCAACTGTTAATGTTTCACTGACACCGTTGCGGTTCAAAATTTCATTGATATCTTGAACAAGCGTTTCAGAAAGCGGTACAGATCCGTTTTCTTCAATTTTCATGTAAGTAGATGCATTGAAAATATTAAAACCTGTTGTTTCTTTTGTGTCTTGATTGAAGATTCTTACGACATCTCCAAACGTTTCATGACCTACTTCTTCTCTTGTTACATCTTTCAATGAAATAAGGAGTGTGTCGCCGACACCTTCTGCATTATAAAAAACGTTCATTCTTCAAAATTCCCTTCTACTGCTGTTTTGGTCTGCTTTTTGCAAGAATAAAGATCGGTTCAAGCTTGCCTTCGTCATATAAAAATGACAAGGCCGTAATCGGAACCGTGCCGCTGGCGAAGAAGCTCATCGACATTTGCCCTAAAATATCATAGCCTGATTCATTGCGTACATCTGCAATGATGAACACATCTTGATGGGGAACGGAAATAGCCATTTGCCCCTCTACTTTTTGCGCGTATTCTTGTAAAATCGATTCATTTAATATTCTGCTTGCATCGTACCCGTCGTTTGCACGGAAGAAATAAAAACGGTTGCCCGCCACTTCATCCATTTTCACGACAGTCTTTAGTGAACGGACGTTAAAACTTGCGGTTTCTCTGATTCGTTCTTTTGTCCAGTTTTCCTTTTGCAGCATCTTCTCGTCAATTAATCTGTAGGTGCTTCCAAGGTCAAGTGCATAGTAGATTCTTGTCTCTGCTGTATGCTCATCAAAAACGAGCGGAATCTCATCACTCGATGTTTCTGGAAAGGACGTTGAACGAATGACCGGATAAATGTGCTTCTCTTTACCTGAGATATGCTGCGCTTCACCTTTCATAGCGCTGAGCGCCTCTTTCACATAATAAACGACCTCATCCAGTGTTTCATCAGGCTTTACTTCCCATTTTGCAATAATCGGCGGGAGCTCAAGCGTGATGCCCTTTCCTGTATGTTTATCTTCCACACGAAGCGTATCTTTTTCCCTGTCAAACTGGTGGGTCCAGCTGTCGTTCGTCAGACGGCTTTTCAATTGATTGGCAAGCTGTCTTGATGTCATTTTCGCCATGATAAGACCCTCCTTTCGTTATTTAGAAAGAGAATCTGTTAAAAATGCTTCAATCTCTTCCTTTGTCTTACGATCTTTGCTGACAAAACGGTTGATCTCTTGTCCGTTTTTAAAGACTAAAAAGCTTGGAATTCCGTAAATTTCCCACTCTGCACAAGTGTCGATGAACTGATCTCTATCCACATAGAAGTATTCAAATTCTGGATAGTTTGCTTCAAGCTCTGGCAAAAACGGCTCAATAAATGTGCAGTCCGGACACCAGTCAGCTGAAAATAGTAATACGGTTAAGTCTTCTTGAATCACTTTTTGTAATTCTTCGTTTGATTCAATTTTTTTCATGTTTGATTCCTCCAGTTTGTATACTTAAATCTCCGAATTGTATATAGCCTTTCTTTCTCATCCATTCTGATACTACCAAACTAATCACTGCCGGGCCAACGATATGCAAAAGAGCAATTGCGAGGAAAACGGATGGATGAAATCCCATGACTGTGAGTGTCATGAGCTGGCCGACAAGACCGCTCGTTCCCATACCCGCTCCTGCCGCATTATTGACCATCCCAAAGCCAATAATACCAATTGGCGCAAGAATCAGTCCTGCAATCGTCGGCGGAATGAGAATGAGCGGATTTTTCACAATGTTTGGCAGCTGTAGTTTTGATGTTCCAATGCCTACCGCAGCAAGACCGCCAAAACGATTTTCCCTAAATCCTGCAGCAGCAAAGCCGACCATCTGAGCGCAGCAGCCAATCGTTGCCGCACCAGCAGCAAGACCGCTTAAATCAAGCATCAGCGCAAGCGCAGCACTTGAAATCGGTGAGCTAAGAGCAAGTCCAACAATGGTTGCAACCAGCATGCCCATGATGAGTGGACTTTGGTCAGTCCCCCATACGATCAGCCTGCCGAGCCCTGTCATCACCGCCTGAATTCCAGGGCCGATGAAAGCAGCGGTGAGAAAACCTGTGATAATCGTAACAAGCGGCGTTAAAATAATATCAATTCTTGTCTCACCACTGATCAGTTTGCCTAATTCCACACCAATGAGAGCAGCCACGAAGCTTCCAGCAGGTCCCCCAAGCTCTGCTCCAGCGGCACCTGAAACAACACTTGCGAAAATAATTAAAGGAGAAGCGTTTAAGCGATAAGCAACCGCTACGCCAATTGCTGGTCCCATTAGCCCCATTGCGAGCGTTCCCATTTCCACGATGAGAGGAAATGATAACAGGCCGCCTGCTGTTTTTAAAATCAGCCCTACCACTAATGTAGCAAATAGACCTAAAGCCATATAAGAGAGTGCATCAATAAAATACACCTTTGGCGAAAGGGAAATACCCTTTCTTTTTAAATAAGTCATCAACGTCGTCTTCCTGCTTTCTCATAGGAAAGACGAAGAGGCCTGTCCTTCCCATTATATGTAGTCTTCTTACGATGAAAAATAGTCTCTACCATGAATATCATAATCATATTTTTTTTGCTTTATCAAGCACTTCTTGTGTAACATGAAAAGAAACAGGGCAAACCTTTACTAAGTTTGTGCACAAGGAGGAGATTGTTATGCAATTAACGGTTTATTTAGCTGGAGAAATTCACAGCCAGTGGCGCGATGAAATTAAGGAAAAAAGCCAGTCTTTGAAACTGCCAGTGACGTTTGTTGGTCCAATGGAGAATCATGACCGATCAGATAACATCGGAGAAGATATTTTAGGCGGACAGCCAAATGCCATCTTGAAAGACGATGCGGCTTCTGATTTGAACAATTTCCGCACCGAACTATTATTAAATAAGGCAGACGTCGTCATCGCCCGCTTTGGTGAGAAATATAAACAGTGGAATACTGCAATGGATGCTTCTTCTGCCATCGCCAAAGGAAAACCCCTTATTTTGATTCGTCCTAAAGAATTACATCATCCCCTAAAGGAACTATCAAACAAAGCAAATATCACTGTCGAAACAGTGAATCAAGCGATTAAGGCGTTGTCATACGTGTTTGAACAGGAATAAGAAAAAGGCTGTGCTCTTAATGAGACAGCCTTCATATTATTGACAAAGGGCTAAAATGAACTTTATTTTAGCCCTTTGTCTTCTTTTCAGCGTGATAGAAAACCTTTGCAGCTCTAGGAAGGACGAGTACTGGCGCGGAGCGAATTTCACATTCGTGAGCACCAGCACGCAGGACTGACACCGAATGCGAGGGTTTGTCTACACGCTGAAGGCTGTGCTCTTAAAAGAGGCAGCCTTTTTCTTATCGTTTACACTTGTTGATAAATCGAATCCACCGTGCTTTGATCACAATTTTTCACAAGACGAACAATTAATTCTTTTGCCGCTGCATAATCATCCACATGCAAGACAGAGTGACTTGTATGAATGTAACGCGCACATACACCAATAACAGCAGATGGTACACCTTGATTTGAGATATGAACACGTCCAGCATCCGTACCGCCTGGCGATACGAAATATTGATATGGAATATTGTTTGTTTCGGCTGTATCGAGGACAAATTCTCTCATGCCTCGGTGCGTAATCATCGTGCGATCATAAATACGAAGAAGTGCACCTTTTCCAAGCTGGCCAAATTGTGATTTGTCTCCCGTCACATCATTTGCAGGACTCGCATCTAGAGCAAAGAACAGATCCGGTTTAATCATATTCGCAGCTACCTCAGCCCCTCTGAGCCCTACTTCCTCTTGGACGGTTGCGCCTGAATATAGCTGACATGAAAGAGCTTCGTCTTTTAATTCTTTCAATAATTCAATGGCAAGTCCGCACCCATAGCGGTTATCCCAAGCTTTGGCTAAAATCTTTTTCGGATTGGCCATTGGGGTAAAGACCGTTGCAGGAACGATTTGCTGCCCTGGGCGAACGCCAAGCTCTTTCGCTTCTTCTTCACTGTCTGCACCAATATCAATCAGCATATCTGACGGTTTTACTGGTTTGCTTTTTTGTTCTGGTGTCAGAAGATGAGGAGGTGTGCTCGATACAACGCCCGGAATTGGCCCGTGATCCGTATGAACATCCACACGCTGCGCAAGCATCACTTGACTCCACCAGCCGCCAAGTGTTTGAAAACGAATCATTCCATTTTTCGTAATGGATGACACCATAAAGCCGACTTCATCCATATGACCAGCCACCATAATCTTCGGCGCGTTCTCTGGGCCTTTGCGGACACCAAACACTCCGCCAAGACGATCCTGTATGAGTTCATCGGAATATTTCTCAAGTTCCTTTTTCATAAAAGCACGCACATGGTGCTCATTACCTGGAGCCCCTTGTAATTCTGTTAAATTTCGGAAAAGCGACATTGTTTCTTCGTTCATTTGACAGTTACCCTCATTTCTATGTAATGACCATATAAATTCCTATAAAAATAACACTCACTTTATACTATAAGAATTCTTTCGGTTTTCCAAGTATCTCTCCAGAAATTTTGAATATGCTTTCAAGTATTCGGATTTCTTAACATCGCTGGACAAGTTTTGTATAATGGAAAAAACAGCAATACGGAGGTGCAGCACGTTGAAGTTAAAACATGTTCTGATTGGTGCGAGTATTGGCGTAGCCGCTGCAATTGTTGCAAAGAAAGTCTTTTTCCCGACGTATATCTCGTCTGAAAAAGCGTTAAAAATTGTGAAATCTGCTTTTAAACAGCGCGGCCCGATTGATGGCTCTTGGATTTATACTGTACCAGAACCGTATACCGTAAATGGTGAAACGATTGATGTGTACAAATCTGGCATTACACGCTCCGCCTTTGGCGAGCTGGAACAGTATGAAGTCATGATTGATGCAAAAACAGGCATGATCGTTGATGTCATTGATTCTGTTGCTTAATAAGAAAGCTTCGCAAAGACAAGTCCTTGCGAAGCTTTTTTTAGATGGCTTTGATTTTTTTGTATACAGGGTGCCACATGGCGTCTTGCACAGCCTGAATGAGATCATCAGGGGTTTCTTCCGCAATTCCTTCGTCAATCGCTGCTTGTGCCACACGGACAGCCACTGTCGCTGAAACTGTTCTGAGCTGATCAACACTTGGAAGCATCGCAGCACCCGGTTTTCCGACATTGACCATGCTCGCAATCGCTTCAGCACTCGCAACAAACATGCTGTCTGTCATGAGGCGGGCTTTACACACAATCGTTCCAAGACCAAGCCCTGGAAACACAAGAGCATTATTTGCCTGCCCAATTTCATATGTCACACCACCATATTCAACCGGATCAAACGGGCTTCCCGTTGTGACAAGCGCACGTCCTTCTGTCCATTCAATGAGATCTTCCGGCTTTGCCTCTGAAAGAGGTGTCGGGTTTGACATCGGTAAAATCGCTGGCCGCTCTACATGTGACGCCATTTCTTTCACAATTTCCTCTGTAAATGCCCCACCTACAGTTGAGGTACCAATTAAGATCGTAGGTTTCGCCTGCTTCACGACCTCTAACAAATCAATTGAATGCTTTGGACCATTACGTGCATAATCCTTCACTTCATCAGAACGTCTTGCATACGGCTTTTGAAATGGCTGAATGTCGGGTGAATCATCTGTGAGCAATCCCGTTTTATCAATACACCAGAAATGATCATATGATTCCTCTTCTTTGACACCGTCTCGCACGATCGCATCACGAATTTGCTCGGCTATACCAATCCCTGCTGTACCTGCTCCAAAGATCACGATTCGGTGATCTTTCAGCGGAACCTTCGATGCTTTTGCACAAGCCAGAACGGCAGCAAGTGAGACGGCTCCAGTTCCTTGAATATCATCATTAAATGTACAAATACGGTCCTTATATTTTTCCAAAATGGCGCGGGCATTTTTTGTACCGAAGTCTTCCCAGTGAAGAAGTGCATTTGGAAAAGTCGCACGGGCAAGCTCAACATATTGATCAATAAACTGATCATAGCGCTCTCCTCGAACGCGGGAGTGCTGATTTCCCACATAAAGCGGATCATTTAAAAGGCTTTCCTGGTTGGTCCCAGCATCAAGCACCACTGCCAGCACACGGCTAGGATCAATCCCTGCTGCGGCTGTATAAACAGCCAGCTTCCCGACTGAAATGGCAATTCCGCCAACACCCCAGTCGCCGATGCCTAAAATTCCTTCTGCATCTGTTGCGACAATGAGATCAATTGATTCATCCACTCCGTAAGATGCAAAAATTTCTTCCATTCCTTCTAGGTCATCAATGGATAAATAAATTCCTCTTGGCTTTCTATACTCGTGGCTGTAACGCTGAATCGCTGTTCCTACGGTCGGTGTGTAAACAATCGGCAGCATTTCTGCCAAATGCTCATTTAATAATTTATAAAAGAGCACTTCATTTCTGTCATGAAGCGCAGTTAAATAGACATTTTTCCCAAGTGCGTCTGGCTGTGCTTTGAACTGCTCATATGCACGCTTTGCTTGATCCTCTAGTGTTAACACCTTCGGCGGCAGAAATCCCTTTAACCCAAGCTCTTCCCGCTCTTCCTTTGTAAATGCGACCCCTTTGTTTAAATAAGGGACAGACATGACTTCCATCCCTCTTAACGGTGTCTCGATGACATCACCATGTACACGATAAAATTGATTCACCTGCACTCTTCCTTTCACAAGTTCATTTTGTCGTTATTTTGTGTGAAAGGCGAAAAAACATACAGATGATCTTTTATCTTCCGGTTTCTCTTTTGACCTCATGGGTCATTGCCCCGTCTTCATCCCACTTTACAGCACGGTAGATGGCATCATGATAAAACAAGTACCATGCATTGTTTTCTTCGGCGAATGCCTGCCATTTTTGCTTCGCTGGGATCGAGGTCATTGGATAATCATCGTATGCCAAGACCCAAAGCGGGTTTTTATGAGCGTGTGTCGGCATGATATCCGCTAAATGAATAGCTGTTTCTCCCTGACTTGTGAGCGTTAAGATGCTATGCCCATCGCTATGTCCACCTGTATGATGCAGGCGAATGCCTTCTGTTACTTCAATGCTATCTTCAAATGTCATGACTTGATCGGCAACAGGCTCCCAGTTTTCTTTCCAATATGTATTTCTTGAGCGGATGTTCGGTGCTCTCATTTCGTCCCATTCAATTTTGGACGTGATGATTTTTGCCTGTTGAAAAACAGACACGAGCTTATCGTCTTCACGTTTTGTCAGCCCGCTTGCATGATCAAAATGCAAATGAGTCATTAAGACGTAATCTATATCAGATGGGCGCAAACCGAGAGCCGCAAGTGATTCTTCTATTTTCGTTTCCTCTGTGACGCCATAATTGCGTTTTTGTTTCTCTGTCAGCTTCCCTGACCCGATGCCGGAATCTACTAACAGATGAAGACCGTTCGACCGTATGAGTATTGGATCACACCGTAATTCAATTTGATTTCGATCATTCACAGGGTATTTTTTTGACCATAATGGCTTTGGCACCACGCCAAACATGGCACCGCCATCCATGTGTGTATCTCCCCCATTTAACCAGAACAGTTCCATTTCACCTATTTTCATTGTCTCCATTGCTGTCATCCCTCCTTTTTCTATCGTAGCAAATACAAAGGAAAATCGCATGTGCTAATCTTTTTATCAAAAAAAGGCTGACCGCAATCGTTCGTTGCAGCCAGCTTTGTTCGCTTGTTATTCAGGGAATTTTACTTCTGATCGATAGATCGGTTGTCCCATGGAAGAGAATTTCTCTTCATATTCTGTCATGACATTTCCTTCGAGACCATCCTCATGTAAATCAAGGCTCACATACGTTAAAAGGAGTCCGTAAGACGAAAAGCTTTTCAAGGAATATTCAAATAGTCCGCGGTTATCGGTTTTGAAATGTAATTCACCGCCTGGACGGAGGATCTGTTCATATCGCTTTAAAAAGGCTTTAAACGTCAACCTACGTTTTTCATGCCTTGATTTTGGCCACGGATCAGAGAAGTTTAAATACACCCGGTCAATCTCATTTTCCGCAAAGACATCTGTCAGTGTCTCTGCGTTGATGTTCAGAAGCTTTACGTTTTCTACATCTGTTTCTTTGATTTTATCGACTGCCGTCACAATGACACTTTTAAATAATTCAATGCCGATATAGTTTATCTCAGGATGAAGCTTGCCCATTCCGGCAATAAAGCTCCCTTTTCCTGTACCGACTTCGATATGGATTGGATGATCATTTTCAAACAGCTCATGCCATTTCCCTTTGTATTGTTCAGGGTTGGCTAAAGCAATATGAGCATTTTCAGCTAAATAATCATCCGCCCATGGTTTATGTCGCATTCTCAATTTGATACACCTCTATTTTCTTTACATTTTATCAAGATACCATGAAACATAAAGAGCCGCAAGACAGCATCTTATCCGCACATATGAAAAAGACCAGCTGCTAATTGGGCTGGTCTGCTTCATGTATAAAATCAAAGCTGAATGCACAGTTTAACCACATAAATGACACGCCTTGAAAGGAGCATACGTATGGGATTAAACCGCCAACATCAGCTTCAATTAATCAAAGATATTTTAACTGATCACCAGCTGGATTGCTGCGGGACTGTTGCAGAATATGAACAGGTGGGACGCGTAATTCAATTAATGCTGGCAAAAGAAGATTTGGATACTGACGTTCGTCAGCTACTAACAGATATTTATGATTACAGCCAAAAAGGTACCTCTGTCAGTTCAATTGATGCACATATCGAAGCGCATCAATCTCATCTATCTAACTGGGTCGAGAACATTCCACTGTCTTAATGGATGTTTAACCGTTTTAAGAGTGCATGTAGCTCGGCTTGCACTTCTTTTTGCGCCTTTTCATTTCCTTTTCTTTTATGCCAAACGACAAACGAAACGGTTTCAGCCAGCACATACCATGCCATGCGTTTTCGCAAGTTGTCGGTCAGCGGAGCACCATACATAGAGAGCCAGCTTTCCCAGTTCTCTTCTTCAACATAATGGTATAAGAGCGGTCCAAGATCAATCGCTGGATCCGCAATCATTGCCCCGTCCCAATCAATTAAATAGAGCTGATTTTCATCTGTCAGCAGCCAATTATTATGGTTGAGGTCACAATGGCATACGACCTTATCCTCGAAATGAACTGCCTCCACATGTTTCTCTAAATACTGGATGGCACGCGTGATATCATGTGAGTCAATCTGCTCTTTTAAGATCGATGCCTTGAGATGCATCAAGATCGATGCCGGGTCAAGCGAGTGCTTTTCTAATCGTTTCAGCATATCGAGCAGCTCTTTTGATGTATGAATTTTTCTTAGCTGCTCCGCTACAGGACGGTCATTCATGTCCTTTGGCTTCAGCTCTCTGCCGCTCAGCCAGTGCTGTGCAGTGATGACATCCCCATTTTCCATCCGTTTTGTCCAGACAAGCTTCGGCACAATGCCTTCAGCTGACAAAACCGCAAGAAACGGTGACGTATTGCGTTTTAAAAATAGCTTTTGGTCATTGTGTGTTGCGAAGTACGCATCTCCCGTAGCGCCTCCAGCAGGAGAGATGTGCCATTCGCTACCTAATATTTGTCCCAACCAGTTCATATCAATTTTCAACCCATCATTTCTTAAAATATTTTAAATCATGCTTTTTTAGTCGACAAAATTCAGCCGATTGAGATCAATTGGCTGTTTATTTTTTATTTATATGATCATAAAAACAAAAAGGACAGCTATTGAGAATGAGATGCTAAACAATAGCCGTCCTTTAGATTTTATCGCTACCTTCTTATACTCGTCAAGCAAAACTAGAAAAACAGGACAAGAACCTTATGAAAAGGGAAGTCTTTTTTCATGTTTCTTTTGCTCGTGCGCACACTGGCTACTTCTTAGCCACGTAATTTTAACGATCGCTCACTAGCCTTAACAAACACTGGAGTGGCGCCAATCACTTCTCCATCGGCATGAAATAAGATTTTTTCATCTGCCTCCAAGTAGGCTTCTTCATGCTGAAAAAGGGTGACTCCCTCCATTACAAGGTGCTTTTTAAAAACCATTGCACTTAAAAATAAGAGGACTTTCAATGGATTCAAATCAGTGACAACGATTGTTTGAAATCCTGATTGCCTCGCACTTGCTTCCGGCGCTGCTTCCAGCCCGCCTCCATAATATGGGTGATTACATACGATCACAAACCACACTTGGCGAAAAACTTTTCTCTCATTTTCAATAAAAAGAGCAAGGTCAAACGGTTTGAAAGACCATAACGAATGTAGAAAAGACAGCGGGTAGATGATAAACCCGAGTTTGAGTCGGTTGAGCCACTTTTTCCCTCTAAAATGGACCGTTCTCTTCAAGACATGCGCATCAAACCCAACACCAATATGATTGAGAAAAAGAACAGATTGCGGACTTTCTGCATGATCTTGAAAGGAACCGAGAGAAAATGTTTTCGTCAGCATCCTCTTTTGTTTTCTCACTTCTTTGATCACATCATGACGCTGGATGCCCAGCCCCTTCGCAGCATCATTCCAATGGCCTGCTGGGACAAAGCTTAGCTGCACATGATCAATTTCTTTTAAACCATTCAGTACTTCATGAAATGTGCCGTCACCGCCAATGACGATCAACCGTTTCAATCTGTCGTCTTGCATAGCGCTAATCTGTCTCGCCAAAACTTCGGCATGTCCTTCATGCTGGGTAAGAAACGATCTGTAGGAGATCTCTACCTTTTGTAATTCTTTCTCTATGCTTCTCCAAGTGCGGAGTCCTTTTCCTTGTCCTGCTGCTGGATTGACGATAAAGTACCATTCATTCATATATTAGCTCCACTCAGGTCTCATTTTTTTGGTGACCTTGATATGCCTTTAATCGAGCCATTCCTGCCTTCTTTTGCTGTCTGATTCACCATAAGCGAGCAATGCCTTTGTCGCTTTGAATTGCTGGTGCTTTGTCGGCGCGGTGTTTTTCCGCTGCTTGTCAAACCAATCCTGCGCTTTCTTCTTATCGACAACCTCCATCCCGAATGGAACTTCGGGCAAATCAATATACGAGGTGCGGCTGATGAGGATTTTTTTCACAGGAAGTTCTACACCACTTTGCTGTAAAATTTTTGACACAACAGTTCCAGAGCGAAGAAGGCTTGCACAAGGGTTTAAAACGGATTGAACAGCTTTTCCCGTCGCCCGCTTTTCCCAAAAACGTTCCTTCGATCCAATATATACGCTGTCTGGCTCTGCTTCTAAGAAAGATAAACAGATGACTTCAAGCGGCGTAATGAGCACTGGACACAATTCCATCTCAGCTTTTTGAATGAGCAGCACCGGCTTGTACATCACAAAATAAGAATCTGGCAGCTGCCTTGCAAGCATCCGCAGCTTTTCATCATAGCGAATGTGATGGGAGACAGTTGAAATATGAGAGATCGTCGAGCTAGCCCATTTTAACTGAACATCGTAAAGATGATCTTTAAAAAAGTGAATCAGCTTCGTTTCATCGGTAGGAACGTTCGTAAAAACACCTTGTTCTATATCTGTTGGCTCGTTAAAAAGACTCAGGTCCCGTTCCTTTTTCATATCGGCTTCTTTTTGCTTTCTTTTTAAGGAGAATTTCTTTCTCTTTTCTTCCTCTTGTTCAGGTGCTTGCTCGGTGGCTTGGTCAGCCTGCTTTTGCACCTGCTCTTTGGAAGCCTTTTTTAACTCGTCCCATCTTTGTTTTTTCAACCGAATAAACTGATTGATGTAATGATGCGGGTCTTGTTCATATCGTGATATATAATCTTGGATTTTAATAATTTGCGCCATCTGCTGCTCACTCCAACCTCTAGAATCATTTATGTAATGTAAATTGTTTGATCGCGTGATAACGTGGGGTTTCTTTTAGACGAATTTCAAATAAAGCGATACTAGAAACCTCCATCGAATATGGTTCTTTCCGTAAGGGCGCTTGTTCTATATAGGGCTGTTCTCTATTCCATTTGCGCGCAATCGTCATATGTGGATGAAAGGGTCTCTTTTCGACAGGATGACCTGCTGTCAAAACGGCTGCTTTCACCTTTTCTCTTAGATCCATCAAAGGCTTACTTTCGCTAGGCTTTGCAAAAAAGACTCTCGGGCGCTCCTTTTGACCAAATACCCCTACCTCATTGAGCTTCAGCGGGAAAGCAGACACCTCATGAGACAGCTGTGCAAGTAGCTCAGACATCTTATTTAAACGGTCCTCTTGAATCGCACCTAAAAACACAAGAGTGACATGATAATCAATGGGTGCTGTCCATTTTTGAAAGGAAAGTCCGCTCCTCTTGTCTATATCCGCTTTTATTTGATGCGCGAGTTGTTCAGGGATTGGAATCCCGATAAAATAATGACGGCTTTCGGCCATATTTTCACCTGTCCTTTTTAACAAACTTTACGAATCCCCATTGATGATAGTATAACTAAAGTAATGCGGAATGAGAAGAAAGGGTGTCACATGATGAAGGTTGCACAAAATATAGCTGAATTAATAGGTCATACACCACTTGTAAAATTACAGCGCCTTCAGCCAGAACATGGCGCTGCTGTTTATTTAAAACTGGAATCATTTAATCCTAGCGGAAGTGTAAAAGATCGGGCTGCTTACAATATGATCCTTGAGGCAGAAAAACAAGGAAAGCTCACAAAAGGGGCAACGATTATTGAACCAACAAGCGGGAATACAGGAATTGGCTTAGCGATGAACGCTGCTGCAAGAGGCTACAAAGCCATTCTGGTCATGCCTGATACGATGACCCAAGAAAGAATCAATATTTTAAAGGCATACGGCGCACAGGTCGTTTTAACCCCAGGGGAGGAAAAAATGCCAGGCTGTATTCGCAAGGCAGAAGAATTAGCTGCTCAAATTCCTAACAGCTTTATTCCCATGCAATTTGACAACGGTGCGAACCCCGATGCTCATAGAGGGACAACGGCTGTAGAAATTATCGATGCAGTGCAACAGATCGGGCAGCCGCTTGCCGCTTTTGTCGCAACTGCTGGAACGGGCGGAACCATTACAGGCACTGGAGAGGAACTCAAAAAAGCATTCCCGGAATTGACGATACATGTGGCAGAGCCAAAGGGGTCTCCTGTTTTATCAGGGGGGAAACCTGGCAAACATAAGCTTGTTGGCACAAGTCCAGGATTTATCCCACATATTTTAAACGAACAGGTGTATGATGAGATTGTGCAAGTGAGTGATGAAGATGCTTACGACATCACACGAAAGCTCGCCCGTCTTGAAGGTATTTTAGTCGGTCCATCATCTGGTGCGGCATGCTATGCAGCGATTGAAGCAGCCAAGCAAATGCCAAAGGATCACATTGTCATTTGTATGACAGCAGACACGGGTGAACGTTATTTATCAAGTGATGTGTTTCAAGATTAAAAAAGGAACAGGGCGTATGCTCCTGTTCCTTTTTCTTCGTTTCATATGAACAACTCCTACAAGACCGTCTTGACCTCAGTCTGTTCGCCTGTCACAAGTAAAACTTGTTCATCAGTGAGCGGGCATAAAGAGAGCGTATTTTGATCTTTCTCTATGATGTGCTGCGCGGCTTCACCTAAATAAGGATTGTTTATATGCGGTACCGGATAGCTGTTGATCTCATTGAATCCTTCAAAGGAAGATAATTCTAGCGCTTTCTCCTGATCATCCATCAGTGAGATGTATTCAATGCTTGGCGCCATGATAATACTCCCTGCGGATTCTCCGATATACAGCTTGCCTTTGCTGATCTCTTCTTTCAATATACGATCGAGCCCGTGCTTTCTTAATTCTTGCAGCAAATAAAAGGTATTGCCGCCAGATACATACATGACATCATTCTTCCTAATGATCTGTGTGATCTCCTGAACCGTTTGCCCGGTCAGCTGAACAGTCTCTACACGCATTTCTAATTGATGAAAGGCTTCTTTTGCTGCATCGACATAATGCGTGACTTCTTCCACTTCACTGGCTACCGGAATGAATGTCACACTTTTTCCTTTTAAGGTGTCGCCTGCAAAGTCAGACAAGAGAGAATAGCTGTCTTTGAATGAAGAGCATAAGAACATTTTTTTCACGGTGAATCCCCTCTTCTCTTTCCTTTTTTATTTCGCCAATTCATACATGGCTTGTGCATATAGCGCAGTTGCTCGTAGTAAATCATCGATTTCGATATATTCATCCTTTTGGTGTGCGCAATCAGGTCTTCCAGGGAATAGAGGGCCAAAGGCAACGCCTGCTTCTAATGACCTTGCATACGTTCCTCCCCCAATCGCAATAAGATGGGCAGGATCTCCTGTTTGTTCTTCGTAGACACGCTGTAATGTTTTCACAAGTGGATGGTCTTTTGAGACGTGGTGAGGAGGACTGTCATCAAATTTCTCAATCGCTGCCCCTTTTATTCGTTCAATCCCTTTTTTGACTTCCTCACCGTCCGCTGTTACGGGATAGCGGACATTCAGCCCAAGCTTCGCTTCTTCGTTTTGCGAATAGCGGATTGTGCCAACATTCAAGGTCAAGTCACCACTAATATCATCCTTACAAGCGATGCCGAGTTTTTGTCCTCTTGTGTCTTGATCAAATAAAGCATTTATTTGTGATGTAAAAGCGAGCCCTCTTTCATCTAATTCATGCGCACATAAGAAATTCGCCATATGAATGCCCGCATTTGTGCCATTCGCCGGCTCCATTGCATGAACTGATACACCTTTTAATGTGAATGTCAGTCCATCTGCTGTATGGTTTGTCTCACCGGTTAACTGATTTTCCGCAAGATAGGCTGCAAAAGCCGTTTTTAAGGCTTCAGCATCGTGATCATTTGCTGCTGCCACAATCGCTCGAGCCTCATCTGGGACCATATTAAGCCTCATGCCTGATGTGAATTGCTTGAGGATGTAACGCTTGTTTTCTTCTGATTGTTCGTATGTAAAGGATACGATGGCATCTATGATCCCTTTTTCAGCATGAATAATTGGAAAATCAGCATCTGGCGCAAACCCGATTTGCGGCATCGTCTCATGCTTGAAATAGTGATCGACGCATCTCCAATCGCTTTCTTCATCTGTGCCAATGATGATTCGAATCTTTTTCGACAGCGGCAGACCGGCATCTTTTAACATTTTCAATGCGTAAAACGCCGCCATGGTCGGCCCTTTATCATCAATGGCTCCTCTTGCAAAGATTTTATTTTCTCTTATGTCCGCTGAAAATGGCGGGGTTGTCCAGCCGTCTCCCGCAGGCACGACATCCACATGGCATAGCACACCGACGATATCTTCGCCTTCTCCATATTCAATATGACCAGCATAACCATCAACATTTTTCACTTTGAAGCCCTCGTCCTGCCCTTTTTTGAGCATATACTGAAGAGCCTCATCCACTTTTTCACCGAACGGTTTTCCTTCTGTGCCGCCTTCTTCATCCAAGACACTTTCAATTTGTAAAAAAGATTGTGTATCCTGAATCAAATTGTCTTTTTTTCGTATGACTTCTGCTTCCCAATTCATTTTTCCATTCCTCCTTGAAAAAAGGTTGCAATCCACCCTTAAAACGAATATTATATTAAGTGTTTTGTAATAATGTTCGTAAATGGAGGATTTTATGTTTCAGTTAAAAGAGAACCAAACCAACATAAAGAAAGAATTACTCGCTGGTATGACGACATTCTTTACGATGGTATATATTGTAGCCGTCAATCCAGGAATCCTTTCAGATGCAGGCATTCCTTTTGACCAAGTTTTTACTGCAACCATTATCGCTGCTGTTGTCGGTACCCTCTGGATGGCACTCTTTGCAAACTATCCGATTGCCATTGCACCAGGTATGGGGCTGAATGTCTATTTCACCGTCACTGTTGTCGGTGGTGGGGGTCTCAGCTATCAAACAGCATTTAGTGCGGTATTTGTTGCTGGAATACTCTTTATTATTTTATCGTTAACATCCCTTAGAAAACAACTCATTGAGGCGATTCCAGATAATTTAAAGTACGGGATTACAGCAGGTATCGGACTATTTATTGCATTCATTGGGCTAAGACAGTCTGGAATCATCACTGCTGATCCACAAAACCTTGTGAAGCTTGGCAATTTAAGCTCACCTGTTGTCATTTTGACATTCGTTGGTTTAATGATTTCTGTCATATTAATGGTTCTTCAAGTGAACGGAGCGCTGTTTATCGGCATGTTAGCAACCACGTTAATTGCACTTGCAACAGGTCAGCTTCATTTTCCTAAAGTGTTAGTGGATACCCCAGCACTGCCTGAAGGAATGCTGATTACAAATCCATTCGCTGCGTTTGGCGATGTATTTTCCCATCACTTGTATGCTGTTGTCTTCTCCTTTTTACTTGTAACAATTTTTGATACAACAGGAACAATGATAGGGGTTGCGGAACAAGCAGGTTTAATGAAAAATGGTCAGCTCCCAAAAGTACGCAGAGCCTTACTTGCTGACTCTGCTGCGACGACAATTGGCTCAATGTTTGGAACAAGCCCAACCACAGCTTACATTGAATCCTCATCAGGAGTTGCCGCTGGTGGAAGAACTGGACTGACCTCTTTAACTGTTGCTGCATTGTTTATTGTGGCCTTGTTTTTTGGTCCACTCATTAAAGTCATTTCGGCTTTACCGTCCATCACTTCACCTGTCTTAATCATTGTCGGCTGTTTGATGATGAATTCAGTGTCACGTATTCGCTGGAATGAGCTTGACGAAGCATTTCCTGCTTTTCTTGTGATTCTTTCCATGCCGCTGACATCTAGCATCTCTACTGGGATTTCACTAGGATTTATTTCATATCCACTTGTGAAGCTGGCAAAAGGAAAATGGAAAGAAGTGCATATTCTTGTGCTCATTTTTGCCGTCTTATTTTTCGTGCAGCTCTTTTTCTTAGAAGGATAACCAAAATAAAAAGACACATTTCTCATTTGAATGTGTCTTTTTTGTATGAATGATTTTTTATTTTGTAAATTTTCTGTGTTTATTTTTTGATCTTTCTCAAGTGGCAATTTTCTTTATACGCCTTGTGTTTATTGGGTTGTAACCGGATTCAAATCATGATATATACCATAATTTCATTCATGAAGACAAGTTTAAAAACACGTAAAGTTGACTTTTTGGTGGAACTAGATGCATAATAACGTGTATAATAGAATAAAACATTAAGAAACACGAACATTTACCATTGTTGCATGTCCTTATTTCGCAGTTTTAGTGTAGTAAGTTGTGGTTAGTCAAGTCCATCCGATCTTATTGATAGGGAGTGGTTTTTTGAAACCTTCAACAAACCGTATGATGACTCGAATAAAATCAGTTTATATGTTCATTCAAGAGAAAGGTCTTGTGACGACACAAGAGCTGGTTGATGAATTCGGGATCACACCTAGAACCATCCAAAGAGACTTAAACGTGCTTGCCTATAACGATCTTGTTCATAGTCCAAGCAGAGGCAAATGGGAAACAACGAGAAAAAAAGTAAAAATATCATCATAAGCGAATAATGAACTTCCATATAACAAAAAGAACCGGCGGATGCCGGTTCTTTTCTTTTTCTCTATATTAATCACGATTGATTAAGCTGTCTAACTCTTCTTCCGTCAATTCACGGTATTCTCCAGGCGCCAAATCTTCGTCTAATGAAACAGCCCCCATTGAGAGCCGTTTTAAAAAGATCACTTCATTGCCCACTGCTTGTGCCATCAGCTTCACTTGATGGTATTTCCCTTCAGTAATCGTTAAACGGATCCGTGTATCTGCCTCTTGATTGGCATCTACTTCAACCTTCGCCGGCTTCGTCCGGTAGTCGTCTAAAATCACAACTCCCTCTTCAAGACGAGTGATGTCTTGATCTCCAAGCGGGTATTTTAGATGAACTTCATACGTTTTCGGAACATGCTTTTTCGGAGATAACAATTGATGAGCAAGCTGGCCGTCATTTGTAAGGAGGAGGAGACCAACTGTATCCTTATCCAGTCTCCCCACAGGGAATGGCTCCCTTGCAATATCCTCTGGCTCTAGTAAATCAACAACCGTCTCATCTCGCAGATCCTCCGTTGCTGAAATGACGCCATCTGGCTTGTTCATCATGAGATAAATGAATTCTTTATACTCTACACGCTCTCCATGCACGAGCACTTCATCATTTGTTGGATCGACATGATCTTTCACCTGCTTCGCCACTTCTCCATTCACTGTGACAGCCCGGGCCTTGACCAGCTTCTTTACATCTTTCCTTGAACCAAAGCCGGTATTGGCCAGCAATTTATCAAGCCTCATGCTTCTCCACCTCTTCTTAACTCTTTTTTCTTAAAAATGACGGCATCCGGCTGCCAAGTACACGCTCTAACAATCCAACTTTATAAGATAAGAACATATACACACCGCCGCCAGTAATCATTGAAATCAAAATAACAATACCAGCTTGTACGATTCCACCTTCATATGAAATGACTTGACTCACAAGCTGACATGTCACATAAGCCACTACAGCCATGATTGCCGTTAAAATACCAATTAAAATAAACCGTTTGAAAATCCTGCGGAACGAATAGCCTGCATGGCGCTTGATCATGATGAACATATACAAAATCGAGGCGCTGTAGCCTAATGCCGTTGCAAGCACAGAACCGTTTCCTTGCAGCCAGCTAATCAGCGGGATATTAAGAACCGTTTTAATGATGATCCCTAACAAAAGACTGACGATCGCAAATTTTTGTTTGTTAATCCCCTGTAAAATCGCTGCGTTAATGGTGAATAAAGAAAACAATAACGCAACAGGTGCATACCAAAACAAAATAGAAGTTCCAATCTCAGGATGCACAGACGGATAGAAAAACCAATAAACTGGTCCAGCCAATGCCGAGATACCAAATGAAGCAGGCAGAACGAAGAATAAAATAACCTGCATCGTTTGATCAATTTGCCGATTCAACAGCTTGTAATTACGTGCTGTAAAGGATTCCGTAATGGTTGGAATCAATGTTAAACCAAATGCAGTTGCAAGTGACACTGGAATCATGACGAGCTTCGGTAAATATAACGTCACAATAGACAGGACCGCTGTACTAATATCCTGATGTCCTGATGCAATCATCGCTCTGTTAATTGTATTTGTATCAATATAAGAATAAATCGGAATGGCAAGCCCAACAAACACATAGGGTGCTGCATAACTGAACAGCTCTGTAAACATTTGCTTATAAGATAATCCAGAATAGTCCCCTGTATTCGGCTGCATTGCCAAAAGCCGATCTTTCCGCTTCAGCCAATATAAATAAAGCGTAAATAGACCGCCAAACGCACCAATGAGTGCGGCAAATGTGGCATAACCAACCGCAATAACAAGACCGCCGTCAAGCACTTTTAAAATGATAAACGTCGCTGTTAATAGGAAGATGATTCTGACAAGTTGTTCGATGACTTGGGAAACAGCTGTCGGGCCCATCATCGAGTGCCCTTGGAAAAACCCTCGCACAAGACTCATAATGGGTACAACCAATAGACCCAAACTGACCATCCGAATCACATAAACCACTTGATCGACCGTCAAACCGCCCGTTTCATTCGATCCTCCAAGCTGAATCTTGGCGAAAATCGGTGCGGTCAAATATAAAATAGAAAAGGCGATAATACCGGTGACAAGCATGACCGACATACCCGCCCTGAACATTTTTCTTGTTGTCTCATAATCGCCGATTGCATTATATTTAGAGACGAATTTCGATACCGCTGTTGGAAAACCGAGCGTAGCAATACTTAAAAAGATCGTATACTGATTGTATCCATATTGGAATAGCGCACCACCAGTCGCTCCGACCATTGCGCTAAATGGAATTAAGTAAATCATACCAAGAATACGAGAGAGATAAGTCCCAATCGTTAAAACCAACGTACCACGAAGCAGTTTATTAGACATGCGCTTAACCACCATTTTTCTAATGAATATTCAACTTAACTATTTTAACACATCATTTCATCGCACAGGTAACAAATCCAATACAGAAGTCACAAAACCAATCAATTCATATTTCAGCCTTCCCCAATCTTCGTTATAATAGAGAAATGACTGAAAGTAGAAAGAGGAATGTAACATGAAACATTATGATGTCATTGTCATTGGCGGTGGACCTTCTGGACTGATGGCCGCGATTGCATCGGCAGAACACGGTGCATCGGTTCTGTTAATTGACAAAGGAAACAAACTTGGCAGAAAGCTCGCCATTTCTGGCGGTGGACGCTGCAATGTGACCAATCGCCTTCCAGTAGAAGAAATCATCAAGCATATTCCCGGAAACGGCCGTTTTCTATATAGTGCATTTTCTGAGTTCAATAACGAGGATATTATTTCGTTCTTTGAAAAACTAGGTATTGAACTAAAAGAAGAAGACCATGGACGTATGTTCCCTGTCTCAAACAAAGCACAATCTGTTGTGGATGCCCTATTAGATAGGCTCCGCGTGCTCAATGTGACCATTCGAACGAATGAAAAGATTAAAACCGTTCTGTATCAAGACGGACAAGCAGCTGGAATTGTTACAAATAATGATGAAAAAATTTCAAGTCATGCCGTTGTCATTGCTGTTGGCGGGAAAAGTGTGCCGCATACAGGCTCTACTGGCGATGGCTATGCATGGGCAGAAGCCGCTGGTCATACCATTACAGAGCTCTTCCCAACAGAAGTACCCGTCACGTCAGACGAGCGTTTTATTAAGGACAAAGTGCTTCAAGGTCTTTCATTAAGAAGTGTGGCCGTGAGTGTTTTAAATAAAAAAGGAAAACCCGTCGTCACTCATGTCATGGATATGATCTTTACACACTTTGGCTTATCAGGTCCTGCCGTTCTGAGATGCAGCGGATTTGTTGTGAAGGAACTGAAAAAGCAACCGGCCGTCCGTCTTCAAATTGACTTATACCCAAAGCTCAATGACGAGGAGCTATTCCAAAAGCTTCATCGCGATCTAAAAGATGAACCAAAAAAAGCCATTAAAAATGTCCTGAAATCTTGGATGCAAGAGCGCTATTTATTGTTCCTTTTAGAACGAAATGGCATTGATCCGCAGGAGACATTTTCTGGTCTTGCTAAAGATAAACTGCGCGCTTTTGCTCATGATTGTAAACATTTCATCGTCCATGCAAATGGGACGCTTTCTTTAGATAAAGCCTTTGTTACAGGAGGCGGCGTTTCTGTCAAAGAAATTGAACCGAAGAAAATGGCATCCAAAAAAATGAACGGTCTTTATTTCTGTGGAGAAATTTTAGATATTCACGGTTACACAGGCGGTTACAATATTACGTCAGCACTTGTGACAGGCAGATTAGCGGGCATGAATGCCGCACTAGAAGTAAAGGAGAGATTCCAATGATTAGACGCGCACTTCCGATTGTCCTTGCAGTTGTCATTAGTTTGACAGCCGCTTTCTTTATGAAGCTGTCCATTACCCCGTTAAAAGTCGCCATTGTTTTAGCGTTTACGATTTTCGCTGTTTGTTTAAAAGAATATGTCTACCGTCTGCGCAAACGAATTGAAGAAAAGTCATCTTCACATATCGATGGTTGATAAATGGAAGGAAAACATGTTACGGTAAAATAGAGGTCGAGTGAGAAACTCGCCTCTTTTTGTTTGAAAATAGTTGAGACAGGGGATATTAAATTAAATTCTCTGCTTAAACGTGTAGAACAACAGGAGAGTGAGATGGTGTGAAAAACGTATCAAGTGTATTTTGGATTGTGATTGCTATCACATTTATTGCCGTTCTATGGGGAGCCCTTTCTCCAGATACGCTGCAAAATGTGACAGATCAAATTCAAACATACATTACAAATGACTTTGGCTGGTATTATTTATTAGTCGTATCGCTGCTAGTCGGCTTTTGTCTATTCTTTATCTTTAGCCCTATCGGAAAAATTACGTTAGGAAAGCCAGGTGAAGAGCCTGAATTTGGTCTTTTTTCTTGGTTCGCCATGCTGTTTAGTGCTGGAATGGGCATTGGGCTTGTTTTTTACGGAGCCGCTGAACCGATCAGTCACTTTGCCATTCAATCCCCAACAGGCGAGACGGAAAATGCACAAGCCTTCCGTGATTCCCTTCGTTATACCTTTTTCCACTGGGGACTTCATGCATGGGCCATTTATGCAATTGTCGCCCTTTGCATTGCATACTTTAAATTTAGAAAAGATGCACCTGGATTAATCAGTTCCACCTTATACCCAGTATTCGGAAACAGAATTCATGGATGGATTGGAAAAACCATTGATTGCATCGCAGTATTTGCAACGGTGGTCGGTGTAGCTACTAGTTTAGGACTGGGTGCCGCACAAATTAATGGCGGATTAAACTATTTATTTGGAATCCCAAATAACTTCCTAACTCAGCTCATTATTATTGCAATCGTCACGGTCCTGTTCCTCCTCTCTGCTTGGAGCGGTATTGGTAAAGGGATTAAATATTTAAGTAACACAAACATGATTCTTGCTGCATTACTCATGATCTTTTTACTCATTGTTGGACCAACTGTGTATATTTTAAATTCATTTACTGATTCAATCGGACAATACTTATCAAATATTGTACAAATGAGCTTTAGATTATCACCAAATGATCCAGAAAAGAGAGAATGGATTAATGGATGGACCATCTTCTATTGGGCATGGTGGATCTCTTGGTCGCCATTTGTCGGTATTTTTATTGCAAGGGTTTCACGCGGGAGAACCATTCGAGAATTTTTAATTGGTGTCTTAGTGGCTCCTTCCATCCTCGTGTTCCTTTGGTTCTCGATCTTTGGTGTATCTGCAATGGACTTACAACAGAACAATATCGTCGATGTTGCAAACATGTCTACTGAAACGATGCTGTTTGGTGTTTTAAATGAATACCCACTCGCCATGATTACATCCATTCTGGCACTGATTTTAATTGCGGTATTCTTTATCACATCAGCAGACTCAGCTACATTCGTTCTCGGAATGCAGACAACCTATGGATCATTAAATCCAGCGAATAGTGTAAAGATCAGCTGGGGTATTATCCAGTCAGCAGTAGCGGCAGTGCTCTTATTTTCAGGCGGTCTTCAGGCCTTGCAAAACACAGCCAAACTCGCTGCTTTACCGTTCTCTGTTGTCATCATTTTAATGATTGTATCCCTGTACAAATCATTAAATGAAGAACGAAGAGCGATTAAACAAGCAAATAAGTACAATAAACCAAGAAGTCCAAGAGTAAAAAAAGCATAATCATCACAAGAGAAAAGTCGTTCCTCATCCGAACGGCTTTTTTTCTCGTTGAAATAATTGAAGATTGTCATGACATCGCGTATTCCGATAAAATAGTGTTGAATCATCACTTTTCTACATAATGGAGGTTTATATGACGTTACCTACGTTCAAGTACAACCCAGACCCAGTTTCATTACATGTGATTAAAAAAGAGCAGACGATATGCCCCGTTTGTGAGAAAGAACGAGATTATGCATATCATGGTCCTTTTTATTCTGTTGAAGACGTTTCTGGCATTTGTCCTTGGTGCATTAAAGATGGATCAGCTGCTCAAACATATAATGGAATGTTTCAAGACGATGTGAGTTGTGATGACGTCGATCATGAGGAATATATAGATGAACTGATCTACAGAACGCCGGGTTACCGCGGATGGCAGCAGGAATATTGGTTAAGCCATTGCGGGGATTTTTGTGCGATTGTGCAGTATGTTGGTTGGAAAGAAATTGAGCATTTAGAGGAAGAACTCTCAGAGGATATTGAAGAGATTTGCAGTGGTGGACATTTCACAAAAGAGAACTTGAAACAATGGCTCGTGAACGGAGGAGACTTGCAAGGCTACCTCTTTCAATGCGTTCACTGCAAAAAGCATCGTTTACATATTGACGCTAGTTGATCATGGCAAAAGGACCCTTCAGCAGGTCCTTTTATTTTTTATATAAAATGAGCGCTGAAAAACAGTAGAGTTGCTCTCCTCCTTGCTCACAGATCACCGCCACATTGTATTTAATGTCAATAATTTGGTCGTCGTCCATTCCTTTTAAAAAAAGATTGATTTCGCTTTGCAAATCTTTCTCGTGTTCTTCATCAAATACAGCTACCTTCAGCACACATGCCACTCTCCCTTCTCTTGCTACTCTATTTTTATGCAAATAGAGACGGACATATGAACAAAAAAAGCCTTCCATCTTGTCGATGAAAGGACTTCTTTTTACTGCTTCGGTTTTGTTTCTCCTGTCCATGCAAGCATGCCGCCAACGACATTGGTTGCTTGATAGCCTTGGTCTTCTAAGAAATAGCAGACATTCTCACTGCGTTTACCAGAACGGCAAATAATATAATACTCTTGCGTCTTATCAAACGCATCCAGCTTCTCAGGAATATCGCCCATTCGAATATGGACTGCCTCTGGAATCATGCCTTCTGCTACCTCTTCATCCTCACGCACATCGACGAGTTGAATGGCTTCTTCTTGCTCTAGCTTTTGCTTTAATTCTTCTATTGAAATTTCTTTTACTGACACGACTCTCATCTCTCCTTTTATTCACGGTGACACCATTATAGCAAATCATACACATCACTGCGTATTCACCCGCTTGGATTGAAGGAAAGACGGGAATCGTTTCTTCACATCAACTGCCGGCTGCTCGCTTTCAAACTCTATCTTTTTAAACACTTGATAGGCCAGCCACATGTGGCCATATGCGAGAATGCTGATGCTAAAAAACGGCACGATCCCTGGCAAATAAGCAAATAGGATAAAGAGAATAGCCGAGAAAACGAGCATAGAGAGCGTATATTGCAAATACGAGATGCCAAGCAGAAGGGAAAATTTCAAATAAAGACGCTTTTTCCAATCATAATGAGCCAGCAGCGGAAAAATATAAAACAAGCTGACAATAAACAGGAAACCAAAGATATAGATCGAAAAGCGAAGCACGTGTAAAAACCAGCTCGTTGGATAAATATAAGCAAGGTCTACATAAATAATTGTCCCGATGATGACCAGCACCACTCCAATGACATTAGAGCGTACAAATTCTTCGCGGTATACTTTCCAAAAGGTTTGAAAGACGCTGACTTGCTCATGCCCTTGTATCCACTTTCTCATCACAGAAAATAACGCTGTTGTTGCAGGCATGAAGCCAAAGATTCCAAGCCCAAGTAAAGTGAACAAAAGCCATAACAAATTCGTATAGGCAAGTCTCATCACCCACTCACACATGCGCAGCATTCTGCTCATTGATCCATCATGATCCATCTCTCGTCCCTCCTCTCTTTCTCGTTACACCGTCTCTTTTTGAAACAATTCTTCTATTTCAATCGGGCGTTTTTCTGCAACTGAGCGCCACATGCCTTCGCCAAGCGCAATGGAATAAGCACCCGCCTCTGCTCCTGCCGAAATGTCATAAGGAATGAGCGGATCTTTTCCTAAAAATAAATCTGCTAATAATAGCGGATCTCCGCCTCCATGACCACCTGATTGCTTCACAACTTCAATCGTTTCTTTTCCACCAAACATCGGGTAGTATGCAATTGTCTGTTCAGGGAATTGAAATGGGATTCTCGATGGCACATGAAACTCATTTGTTTCAATCCGTCCCTTCGTCCCGTTAATCGCAAGCCGGTAGCCTTCATATGGCGCTGAAAATTGAATCGAGTAACTTAACAAAGCCCCCTGATCATAAGCCACTGACGCCACATATGTATCCTCAATATCAATTTCTTGATCAAAAATACAGGCATCCGGGCGATAATTTGAGTATTGCTTTGACTGCTGCTCACCTGATTCAATATGGTCATCCTCCACCTTTGTGCGCTCTACCCGCGGATTCCACCTTGCTTCATAATGACAGGTATCTCTTACATGACAGGTTCCACAATATCGATTCTCTTCACCCTGCAAAGGATTCCAAGGACTTTCATCCCCATAATAATTCAGTGCGCCATAGGCAAATACTTGCTTCGGCTTTTGATCAATCCACCAGTTGACCAAGTCAAAGTGATGGGTCGATTTATGAATAGACAGACCGCCTGAATATTGACGCGAGCGGTTCCACCTTTTAAAATAACTGGCTCCGTGATACGTATCAATGAGCCAGCTTAACTCAACAGACGTGACCCTCCCAATCTTTCCATCTAAAATGAGCTCTTTTATCTTTCGATGGAATGGATTGTAGCGATAATTAAAGGTGACGGTGACCTTTCCTTTGCTTTCTGCCTCTTTTTCCATCACCTGTTTGGCGTCTTTTGCTGTTGTGACCATCGGCTTTTCCGTTATGACATCCAGATCATGATCCAGTGCCTGCAGGATATATGTGACATGTGTATCATCTCGCCCCGCCACAATGACGATATCTGGTCTTGCTTCCTTCACCATCTGACCAAATGCATCCTCATGAAAAAATGAGACGCCCCTTAGTGATGGAAAACGCTCCTGACAAAGTGTATACCGCTTCTCATCTACATCTAGGAGCCCTGTAATCCTGTAATGCTCATTGAAATCCTCGGTGAGCGGTTTGATAAACATATTGAAAGCACGGTGACTGAGCCCGCAAACGGCGACCCTTTTCACATTCCCCCACCCCTTTTTCTATTGGTTTTCACGAAGCTGCTTCATGAGAGACAGTGCCTCTTTAGATTTCTCCGCATACACAGGAATGAAGGCGACCATATCTCGATGTAATCGAAAGGTATAGCCATTTAGCTGCTTTGTTCCTTTCTTGATTTGGACCGCATAATCGACTGTATTTCCCGTCTTTTCATCTTCTACCGTATATGGTCCTGCCCCTTCGCCATCTACCCGCATCTCTTCAAGCAGCTGAAAGCTTTCAGGATCATCATATGTTCTAAACATTTCTTCCGGGACAAACATCACGTCCCCCTCTTTTGCAGTAATTTCAACAAGAAGTTTTTCAGGAATTGCAGGGAAGATGTGAACGTCGTATGTCTCCTGATTTGGTTGAAAAGCTTTCTCCACTAATTGGTCTTTCATTGCTTTTGACATGTCAGAAAAAATAAGGACATCAATTCCCTCTGTCTTTCCCTGACAGGCGGACAAATAAAAGGCAGCGATGAAGCTGAGGAGCCATGCCGCAGCCCTTTGATGCCGCCTCATACCTTTTGAAACACAGACAGCTTTTCTAGTTCAGTTAACGCCATAATAAAAGCGCCTGCTCCATGCAAATCATTCGTGCTCCGCTCTCTGCCAACGTAATAATCATAAAATCCCGCAGATGTCCCAATACAAATATCGTTCACCGTAAAATCGCCGTTGTCTTTTTCCTCCGTTTTATACTGAATCAACCCTTGATACGCTTTGACCACGTGATCAACATATCGAAGACTGACGTATCCTTCATTCATGGCTTTTGCCATCGCATATATGAATAGACATGACCCTGAGCTTTCAAGCCAATTGTCACTATGACTTCCTTTATCAAGGATCTGATGCCATAGACCCGTTTCGTCGTCCTGATATTTTGCCACACTTTCCAGCATATCTGTCAGCGTGTCCTTCCACACTTTTCGTCCTTCATGTCCTTCTGGTAAATCTTCGATCATATCGGCTAACGCAAGGACATACCAGCCAAAGGATCTTGCCCAAAATTCTGGGGAACAGCCCGTCTGTTGATCAGCCCATGGCATCACTTTCCGTTCATCCCATGCGTGATAGTAAAGGCCCGTTTTTTCATCTTTGGTATGCTTTCTCATGAGATGCTCTTGATGGATGACCATGTCCACCAGCTCCGATTCTCCTGTCAACTGGGCATACTTTAAAGCAAAAGGCCCACCCATATAAAGACCATCTAGCCACATTTGATAGGCATAATTGTCTTTATGCCAAAATCCGCCCTCAGACGTGCGATTCAGCGTCAGGTAAAGCCCCCGAAGCTTTTCTGCTGCCTTCACATACCGCTTCTCTCCCGTTCTTTCAATCAGCGGGAATAAAATGAGCCCTGCTTGAATGGCATCAAGCTCGTCTCTTCGGAATAACAGATTCCCATGGTCATCAATGAGTGAGTCTGCATAATTTTTCACATAATCAAAGTACGCCTCGTTTTCTGTTGCTTCGTAAAGCTTCATCACTCCGCAAAGGAAAACCCCTTGATGATAGTGCCACCTTCCAGCTGGCGGAAGTTCAATCGGTGTATACGCTTTCATTATTGTTTGTGCTAATTTCTCTGCATGCTCAAGCGGTGATCCCTTTTCAATCGATAATGTCATTGGTCTTCATCTCCCCTTTTAATAAATCCCTTCTTCTCCAAACTTCTTCGCTAAACGGTTCGCCATCATGACCAAAATAAGTCCAACGGCTGCTTTAAATAAACCAACAGCGGTACTATAGCTGAATTGTCCTTGCTTCAGACCAGCTGTATACACATACGTATCAAAAATCTCTGCAACTTCCCTGTTGGTCGCATTGAGTAATAAATAGACATGTTCAAATCCAAGCTCTAACGTATCACCGATTTTTAAAATGAGCAGTACAACAATGACACTTTTAATCGCAGGAAGGGTGATATGCCACATTTGTCTGAGTCTGCCGGCTCCATCCATTTTTGCTGCTTCGTATAGCTGCGGATCTACTGCTGTAATCGCTGCAAGATAAATAATGGTTGACCAACCCGCTTCTCTCCAGATTACCTGCAAAATGTACATGGGTCTAAACCATTCTTGACTAAGAAGGAAGTTAATCTTTTCTCCTCCGAAGAAAGCAATCAATTCATTGATTAACCCGCCATCTACCGTTAACAAAACAAAAGATAAGGACACGACAATCACCCATGACATGAAGTGAGGAATATAAATCATTGTCTGAACAAATTTCTTAAACAGTGCCAATCTGACCTCGTTTAAAAGAAGGGCTAATAAGATCGGAATGGGAAAGAAAATCACGACATTCATGGCAAATAAAATGAGCGTATTTTTTAATAAGATGAAAAATGTTGGTTCTGTAAATAATCGAATAAAGTGTTTGAAGCCAACCCACTCACTGCCAAGAATTCCGAGAAACGGCTGGTAATCTTGAAAGGCAATGATCAGCCCCCACATAGGGACATATTTAAAGACAAGAAAATAAATGAGCCCTGGCAAAATCATTAAATACAGAAATTTTTGACTAAGCAATTGATTAAGTAAGCGCTTTCTCTTTTCTTTTTTCAAAGCTGCCGCAGGCACACCCTTGGCAGTGACATCCTGTGTTTTCACAGATAAAGCCTCCCCTCATGCTGATGCATGTGTTAACTGTATCTTAAGGATGAAAAATCCGTCTACAATCATATCATCAGATCATATTTACTCAGGGGAAGCTACTCAAAACGTTACATAAAACATAAGAAAATGATCCTAATCTCAGAAAATGATTATTGACAAACCTACCAGATTTTTGGATTAATAAACTAAGGGGAAAAGATTGTTTCGTTTGAAATGGGGGGTTTTATGAAAAGAAAGCAGTATAAATTTTATTACAAGCTGGTGACGTTTTTTTTCGTGCTTAGTACGATTCCTGTTATTATTGTCGGTATTTTTTCTTATCAGCATTCGCAAAAAACTGCACTCGAAAATATTTCAAATGAAAAGCTGGACAGCGTCAAACAAACGCAATCCAATATTGAGCATATTCTAAAGACAGTAGATCATTCTCTCACTCACTATGTCAGTTCGCCGCCTCTCCTTCAAACACTGGCAGAACCTTTAAATCCAGACCAATTCCAACTTTATAATCAAGTCCAGCAAGAACTGAATTACCTGCAAACCTTCGACACCGATCTCTCCAATATTACACTTGTTAGTAAAATGGAAGATTGGTATATGAACAATTCTGGTCTTTATCATGTCTCAAACGGGGATCAAGAGAAAGCGTTAACCTCTTACCTCAATATTCCGAGTCATTCCAGCTGGGCACTTGAAGAAAATAATCCACTTGTCTCAACAAAAGAAGGAAAGACATCCTTTTGCAAATACAATGTGAATTTAATCAAACAGCTTCCGATGAATAGTGTCCAAAAGAAGGGGATCGCCGTCGCCAGCATTCCAAGCTGCGTGATTGCTGACAACATGCCTGACTTCTCACAATCTGATAGTATGTTTGTCATTGATACAAACGGAAAAGTGCTGCTACATAATCGAAAAGAACAAATTGGTGACTCGTTAAAAAATCAAGATTTCGTCAAACATGTCCTGTCACTTGAAGAACGATCCGGACAATTTGATATGAAAATCGATGAACTAAACTATCAAGTTACGTTTCAAAAATCAGATTATAACGAATGGACATACTTATCCTTTGTCTCCATTCCCGAACTAAAGCAACAAACGAAATCAATCGGGTGGATCACCTTTATTATTTGCTTTATTTTGTTAGCGCTTTCATTATTATTTTCATGGTTTGGCTCTAGACACTTTTATAAACCGATTCGCTTATTATACGAATCCTTTGCACGTAATGAGTCGTTTTTGCATAAACAGCCTTTCCAAAATGAATTTGAGCTCATCGAATCGAGCATTAAACAAATGAAAGATCAAAACAATGATCTAGAGGAACGGATTGAGCAGCAAGTGACACACTTACAACAATACTTTATGGTGCGGCTGCTGCTTGGCAAGCTGACGGAAGAAGAGATTCACAACCGATTTCAAAGTCTAGGCTTTCCTCGTGACTGGTCCCATTTATCCATGCTTGTGACCCAAATCGATACACTAAAAGGAACGCCGTATGAAAAAAAGGATGCAGACTTGCTTTTATTTGCGATAAATGGACTGATTGAGCAGATTATTCCGCTAGAGGAGCATCTTCAGCCGACCGTTGTCAATCAGCATCAAACGACGATTGTTCTCAATCAATCGAAGTCAGAAGAGGAATTTACTGAATATTTAAATCAATTAGCCGAAACAATTCAGCAGCGGATTGAGGAAGAGCTGGGCTTGTCGATCAGCATTGGGATCAGTCGCTCATTTAAAGAGCTCTCTATGGCCAAACATGCTTATATTGAGGGAAAAGAAGCCTTAAAATACAGGCTCAAAGCAGAGAAAAAATCCATTCTTTTATACGAACACATTCAGCAAGGAAAGACGTTTAAAACTCACTTCCCAAAACAGCTGCAACATGATTTATTCGATGCCATTAAAGCAGGCGATCAAGGCAAGGCAGATCACTATTTACATGTGCTTCTGCAATCCATTTTTTCTAAAAATGCTGGACCACATGAGTACCAGATTGCTCTCGCTCGTTTTTTAAACAATCTCATCGAGCTGATGCATTTGCTAGGCATTGAATTGTTTGAAGTCGAAGATAATAAAATGCTCTATGATACGATCTTTGAGTTTAAAACGTTTGAAGATACAGAAGCGTGGCTGAAACATGAGATCATTCGACCCATCATTGATCAGCTCGGCGCGCGTGAAGACTCTCAATATAAAAATATCTCAGAGAAAATCATTCATATCATTCATCAAGAATTTGACTCAGATCTGACATTGGACGAAATCGCTACACGCCTGCACTACAATCCAAATTATTTAAGTAGTATTTTTAGAAAAGAAATGGATATCTCCTTTAGTGAATATCTCTCGTCTTACAGACATCATGTCGCCAAAAACTGGTTGGTGGAGACGGATATGTCGGTGAAAGAAATTTCGGAAAAGCTAAAATACAAAAATCCGCAAAATTTCATCCGCTCCTTTAAAAAGCTGGAAGGCACGACGCCTGGAAAATACCGTGATCAGAAAAAAGGCACATAAAGCAAAGTCCCGCTCTCACAAGAAGCGGGACTTTTTTATTTAAACTGTTCATTTAGAATACTGTCTTCCAGCACTGAAAGCGGCTCGCCATACACTCGTTCAATATGGGCTGCCCCCCAATCACATAGCGCATTCAAAATTCGCTCAAGTGACTGTCCGTATTCACTTAATTCATACTCCACTTTAGGCGGCACTTGTTCATATACAATGCGGTTAATCACGCCGTCATTTTCAAGCTCTCGCAGCTGCTGTGTGAGCATTTTTTGCGTGATATTTGGCATGAGGCGCTTCAGTTCACTCGTCCGCTTTTTCCCATGTGTTAAATGACATAAAATGACACACTTCCATTTCCCGCCGATCACTTCAAGCGTTGCCTCCACAGAGATATTATATTTCTTCTTTTCCAACGTCGCTTCACTCCTTTTGATGCTGTACAGGCACTTTTTAGTACCTATATTACAAAAAAGTACGTACTTTTTTTTCTGTCATCTATGTTAGATAATAACTCTTGCCGATCGGCTTCGTCTATTAAAATGTCATGAAAGAAGGATGTGAATCACGATGCAAAACAAACAAAATCACTTTGCCCTTCTCGCACTAGCGATTAGTGCATTTGCTATAGGTACAACTGAATTTATCTCTGTAGGTCTTCTGCCGATGATCTCAGAAGACTTTGGCGTGAGTGTCAGCCAGGCCGGCTGGACCGTTTCTTTATATGCGCTCGGTGTTACCTTTGGCGCGCCAATTCTAACCTCACTTACGTCAACGATGAAAAAAAAGACATTGCTTTTGCTCATTATGCTCGTCTTTTTGATCGGAAATACACTCGCCACGATTGCCCCAACTTTTTCTGTGCTCTTAATCGGACGAGTGATTTCAGCCCTATCACATGGCGTATTTATGTCGATTGGCTCGACCATTGCCGCAAGCCTTGTGGTGAAAGAAAAGCGGGCAAGCGCTATTGCCTTTATGTTCACTGGTTTAACAGTCGCTACTGTGACCGGTGTGCCATTCGGTACGTTTCTTGGTCATGAGCTCGGCTGGCGTACGTCATTTGGTGTGATTGTCATGATTGGCCTAATCGCACTGATTTCTAACTATTTCCTTGTTCCGTCTCAATTGAAACAGGGCGTGAAAACAACGTTTAAGGATCAAGCGGCCTTATTAAAGACGAAAAGAATTTTGCTTTTATTTGTCATTACTGCTACAGGGTATGGAGGAACCTTTGTCGTCTTCACCTATTTATCCCCTCTCTTACAGCATGTGACAGGCCTTGCGCCTGGAACAGTTGCCTTGATCCTGCTGTTATACGGGATTACCATCGCCGCTGGGAATGTCATTGGCGGAAAAGCAGCGAATAAACAGCCAATGAAAGCACTGATTTATATGTTTATCATTCAAAGTCTCATCTTGTTTATCCTTAGCTTTACTGCTGGATTTATGGCACTCGGGATTGGAACTGTAATGCTGATGGGACTTTTTGCTTTCATGAACGTACCCGGCCTTCAAGTTGCCGTCGTTGATTTTGCGGAAAGGTATACACCCGGAGCTGTCGATGTCGCTTCCGCTCTGAATATCGCTGCCTTTAATGCAGGTATCGCCATTGGTTCATTTTTAGGCGGCATCGTGACAGATACCCTTGGGCTTGTGCATACCGGCTGGGTTGGCGGCATCATGGTGCTCATGGCGGCCATACTCACGATGGTGAGTCATCAAATCGAACAAAAAGAAAACAAACAAACCATTTAAAGGAGTCTTTCATATGAATGATTTACAAAGTAAAAAAACATTAAACAACGGCGTCCGCATGCCAGGATTTGGTCTTGGGGTCTTTCAGGTTGAAGAGGGAACGGAATTAATTGAAGCTGTTAAAACAGCCATTCAATTAGGATATCGCAGTATTGATACAGCTTCTATTTACGGCAATGAAGAAGGTGTTGGACGAGGCATACAACTTGGTCTAGCAGAAACAGGCCTTCGCCGCGAAGACATCTTTGTGACATCCAAAGTGTGGAATGCCGATTTAGGATATGAAGCGACACTAAAAGCATACGAAGACAGCCTGAAAAAACTTCAGCTTGATTATCTTGATCTGTATTTAATTCACTGGCCAGTTGAAGGGAAATACAAGGAAGCATGGCGCGCGCTTGAAACGCTATACAGTGAAGGAAAAGTCAGAGCCATCGGTGTGAGTAACTTTCAGCCGCATCATCTAGACGAATTATTGAAAGATGCGGACATCATTCCAGCAATTAATCAAGTCGAGTTTCATCCAAAACTCACGCAGGAAACGCTGTTTACGTATTTGAAAACACATGGCATCCAAATGGAAGCCTGGTCACCACTTATGCAGGGAGAGCTGCTGCACCACCCGCTGATCACGGAGCTTGCGGGCACATACAGCAAAACACCTGCTCAAATTATTTTGCGCTGGGATGTGCAAAAAGGCGTCATTACGATTCCTAAATCAACGAAAGCCCATCGTTTAAAAGAAAATGCCGATATTTTTGATTTTGTCCTATCTGATGAGGATATGAAGCGCCTTTCTGACTTAAATGAAAATAAACGAATTGGTCCTGATCCAGACAACTTCGATTTTTAATGAAAACACCCCCGCTTTTTACTAAGCGGGGGTCTTCATGTTCATCATTTTGATTTTTTAAAGGAAGCTTCATATTCTTCTATGATTTTATTTCCACCATTTGATTTCCACTTCTCTACATCTTTCTTAAATTGTTCTTCGTTGATATCACCAAGAATGAACTTATAGGTCGCATCATCGATGATTTTCTTCAATTCATTTCCTCGCTCTGATGCTGTTTCTGAATACAGGCTTTCAGCAGGGTTAGCGACAATGATGTTTTTATTGTCTTCTTCCAGCTCTTCATATTTTGTACGAACTGCATCGCCTTTATTTTTCAAGTAACGTTTATCAATCCCTACGAGGCTGACAAGCGGCTGTACATCTGTCTGCCAGCTTTTCACTTGGCTTTCTTCCCTCACAAATGTATTTCCATCTTGTTTGTTATAATGCTTTCCATCAATCCCGTATGTCATGAGACCATACACGTCTTCTTCTGCAATTCGGTCAAAGAAAGCCAAAATTCTCTTTAACTCTGCTTCTGATTTGACGCTTGTTTTCGGGAAGGCGAAGATGCCATTATGGCCGCCTGATGCCCATACACGTTCTTTGCCATCTGGGCCTTTGATTCGGTTGATAATATCCACTTCCATGTTTTTATCTGTTGCATCATCTCTTAAGTTCACTGCATCTACCATATTTCCAACATAGATACCCGCTTTTCCTTGTGAGAACAATTCTTGCTGTTGCGTTTTGCTTGTGACTGGGAAGTCTTTGTTTATATAGCCGTTGTCACGCAGCTTTTTCATATATTTCATTGTATTCATATACTCATCCGTCATAAAGTCTGGCGTAAATTTGCCGTTTTCTTCTTTCCAATCTGTTGGCATTCCTTCATAAGAACCAAGCGTTTTAAATGCACCGTAAATCAAATCGTTACGGTCTGTAAAACCAATTGTATCGTCCTTGCCATTTTTGTTCGGATCTTTTTCAGTAAATGCCTTGGCTACTTCATAAAGGTCATCCAGCGTTTTTGGTGTATCCAAATTTAAATTTTCAAGCCAATCCTTTCGAATGACAATCCCTTGTCTTGAAAGTGGTCTCTCTCTATAAATGCCATAAAGCTTCCCATCGATAGAGGCATTTTTATTAATCAGTTCGTTCATCTTACTTAAATTTGGATAATCCTTTAAGTATGGACCGATTTCCCAGAACATGCCTGATCTAAACGCATTGATAGCAGATGAATTCTTAATGTCTTGAATCGTCACAATTTGTGGGAGGTTCCCTGCGGCAAGTGCTGAATTTAAACGGTCTTCTTTCACCGCATCAGGCACCCACGTAATATCAAGCTCTGTATTTGTGAGCTTCTCAATCTCTTCTAACACTGAATCTTTTGGCGGCTGCTGATGATACAAAATCGCCATCCATGTCAGTTTCACCTTTTTGTCTAAATCAACCTTTTCATCTGATGAGCTTGCTCCTTTACTTGAACAAGCTGACAGAATACCGCTTGCGGCAAATAACAAAACAAAGGCAATCAGCCATAATTTCTTTCTCCCCATAAGATCCCTCCGTTATTCCATCTTTTTAACCCTTTACAGAACCTAGTAATGCCCCTTTGTTGAAATGCTTTTGAATAAATGGATAGACAAGCAGAACGGGAATGGTCGCCACGACGATGACCGCCATTTTAATGGTTTGGTCTGGCGGCGGTGTTGATGAGCCCATATCTGACATATCTCCCTGCATACCGCTTGATACAATGACGATTTGTCTTAACAGGACCTGAATCGGCCATTTCACTGAATCGTTTAAATATAAAATGGCTGTCATGTACGTATTCCAATACGTCACGGCATAAAAAAGTGAAATCGTCGCAATAGCTGGCAAAGAAAGTGGCAGTACAATTTTAAAGAAGATCCCTAAGTCGTTACAGCCGTCCATCTTCGCTGATTCTTCAAGGCTTGCCGGAATGTTTTGAAAGAAGTTTTTCAAAATGATCAAATTGAATGCATTGATGGCCACTGGCAGAATGAGTGACCAGTAAGTATCAAGCAGCCCTAGTGTTTTCACGACAATAAACGTCGGAATCATCCCTCCGCTAAACAGCATCGTGAAGACAACGAGAAACATGAGGGTTCTTCGGCCCTTTAGCTCTTGACGAGACAGCCCATACGCCATGAGTGAGGATAAAAACATGCTGACCGCTGTTCCAACGAGTGTCACAAGAATGGATACAATCAGGCTGCGATACACAATATCTGTAGAAAAGATATAGCGATAGGCCTCTAGAGAAAACGTCGTTGGAAACAAAATAAACTTCTTTGAGATGACCTCTTCTACTGTCGCAAAAGAGGCGGCAATGACATGGATGAACGGGAGCACACATATTAATGCGAACATGAGTAGAAAAGAGTAATTAAATACATTGAACAATCGGCCTTTAATAGAACGATCTATGTTCATCACGCCCTTTCTTTGTAAGCGTTATCATTTCGTCTGAACATAAGCTGCAGCCTTTGACGATATCGTGATTAAAATGTAACAAACGGGGGAAGAAAGCGTCTATAATCATCATGACAGACCACAGAGATGATCATGCCATTCGTGCTTTTAGCCTCATCAATGAAAAGAAAAAGATCATGAGCTAATGTCATGATTATGCCCTATGCCTGATCGTTTTCTTTCAGAATTTCTGCCGTATTGACTTCTGGCCTGTAGCCTAACTCCTGCTTCGTTTTCTCAGTAGACCAAGGTTTTCCTTCGTTTTCTGATACGGCATAATAAGTCCCGAATGGAACGTCCGTTTCGATGGCAGCCTTGATCATGCCGAAAAGGTCTTCATGTGAAAGAAGCGTTCGTTTCGTTCTTTTTTTGGTGTGCAATCCTTCCATCTCATCTGTCACGACGGTTCCAATTCTCAAATTGATGACAGACATACCTGTTTGATCGTGAAACAAACGCCCAAGCTGTTCGGAAGCAAATTTTAAAATGCCATACACATTTTTCGTTGCTGGTACATCATCAGTCGTAATTTCTCGCCCTAGTAAGGAGTGACCATCTTTTTCATATCGATCTGTCACATGATTACTGCTTGCAAAAATGACTTTTGGAATGCTTAACCGGGCCGCTGAACGAAACATATCATACGTGCTTTTCCAAAACACATCATTCATTTTTGCAAACTCCTTTTCATTCATCACATCATGCGTCATGTCTATGTTTAAAAGATGAATGATCACATCTGTATCTCTTGGAATGGCTTGAAACAACTCCTCTTCAATTGCCGCATTTGCAAAAACGACTTCTTCTACACATCTTGTTTGATCAATGATGGTCAGGTCATACTCCGAAGAGAGCTCTTTAGTTAATAAACGTCCGATGACACCACATCCGCCAATCATGGTGATTTTTTTCATCTGTTTCCTCCTTCATCTTCTATCGGAGTAGTATGTCCATGCCGTCTATTGATTACAGCCACTTTTTCAAAAAACGTGTAGCCTCGTGGCGCATAGCAGCCGTTTCAAAATGACCTGCATGTAGACCTATAAGCTGATAACGTTCCTTTAAGGAAGCAGCTTGATAGGCTTGACTTAATGTCTGTTGAATTCGTCCAACACCTTCAGCAGGTGTAAGCTGATCATGCTTTCCAACTAAGCTTAAATGCGGTCTTGGGAAAATCATTTCTTGGATGTCAGCTGCTGTAAAGTGCTTAGCTAAGCTCGGTACATAATAGTAAAAACCGTGTCTATCTAAATGATTCGTTTCAATCAATGTGTGATGATCAACCTGTGCGCAAAGATCCACACACACACTGACCCTCTCATCAAGTGCTGCCGTCCACCATGAAAGAAGGCCGCCCATTGACATCCCAAAAACAGCTAAACGCTCTGGAAGCACATCAGAGCGGGACAGCAAATAATCAATTGCACACATGCTCTCATACAGCATCATGCCCCACATCACTTTTCCTGTTAACAGCATTTCTTTGAAAATTTCACTTTCAGTTCTGCCCCTTCTTTCACCAAATCCCGCATGATCAATCGCCAACACACTATAGCCTTTTGAAGTGAATTCTTTTGCGTATGAAGGCGCTTGCAAATAATGAGCCCCCTTCAATAACTCTTCTTTCCCATCCATATAATTCCCACCATGAGAATGCTGGAACAAGACAACAGGCCTTTTTTTCACTGTATCTTTCGGCTTCACAAAATAAGCCGGAACTTCCTCCACCCCATGAATAGAGAGAATGAGTGTTTCTACTAAGTACGATTCACGTTCCTCAATCTTTAACGTATACGCCTCTACACGATGGCGCTCCGGCATTTCCCCTAATAAACTGAGCAGTTGTTCACGTTTGCTTTCCTTTTCCATTGACGTCACTCCTCATTTTCTTGATCAACTTGTTAAATACGAGATTGATGGAGGAATTACCTTGTTTTCGACAAAATTATGTCCCGGGAAATAAACAACACCCATCGGCTGGATACCGATGGGTGCGTTCATTAGTTTGCGACAATATTGACAAGTTTTCCAGGAACCGCAATCACTTTACGGATTGTTTTCCCTTCAAGCTGTTCTTTTATCCGTGCATCATTTTTCGCAAGCTCTTCTAGCTGCTCTTTTGTTGCATCAGCAGGAACCGTTAATTTTGCTTTCACTTTTCCATTTAACTGTACGACAATTTCCACTTCATCATCGACAAGTTTTGACTCATCATATTGCGGCCATGCTTCATAAGAAATAGACCCTTCATGACCAAGTTTATTCCAAAGCTCTTCCGCTACATGCGGTGCAATTGGAGAAAGAAGTTTCACAAAGCCTTCTGCATATTCTTTCGGCAGTGTGTCAGCCTTGTATGCATCGTTGATGAACACCATTAATTGTGAAATCCCAGTATTGAAACGTAAGCCTTCATAATGATCTGTTACCTTCATGACGGTTTCATGGTAGCTTCGCTCTAATGGCCCGCCAGATTGCTCTGTCACTTTATCACTGATGGAGCCATCTTCATTTGTAAACAGACGCCATACACGATCTAGGAAACGACGAGCACCATCAAGACCTGTTTCAGACCAAGCAATTGACGCATCTAAAGGCCCCATGAACATTTCATACAGTCTTAATGTATCTGCACCATGAGATTCTACGATATCATCTGGGTTGACAACATTCCCTTTTGATTTACTCATTTTTTCATTATTTTCACCAAGAATCATTCCTTGGTTGAACAATTTCATGAACGGTTCTTTTGTTGGAACAACACCAATATCATACAAGAATTTATGCCAGAATCGTGCATATAGCAGATGAAGCACAGCATGTTCTGCTCCACCAATATACACATCAACCGGAAGCCATTTCTTCAGCTTTTCAGGCGATGCAAGTTCTTCTGTGTTATGTGGATCAATATAACGTAAGAAGTACCAGCAGCTACCTGCCCATTGTGGCATCGTATTCGTTTCACGGCGGCCTTTCTTACCTGTTACAGGATCTACAACCTCAACCCAGTCTTTAATATTGGCTAAAGGTGATTCACCTGTTCCGCTTGGCTTAATCTCCGTCGTCTTAGGCAAAATCAGTGGAAGCTCTTCCTCTGAAACAGCTGAAGATGTTCCGTCCTCCCAATGAATAATTGGAATTGGCTCTCCCCAGTAACGCTGACGGCTGAACAGCCAGTCTCTTAAACGATAAGTGACTTTCTTTTCACCTTTTTGATGTTCTTCCAGCCATGCAATCGCTTTTTCAATTGCTTCTTCTTTCCCTAAGCCGTTTAAGAAATCAGAGTTGATGTGCTTTCCATCACCTGTGTAGGCTTCTTTGTCAATGTCTCCACCTTCGACAACCTCTTTGATGGGAAGATCGAATGTTTTGGCGAATTCATAATCACGCTCATCATGAGCAGGAACTGCCATAATCGCTCCAGTGCCATATGTGGCTAACACATAATCTGCAATCCAGATCGGCATCTTTTCCCCATTCAATGGATTGATGGCATAAGCACCTGTGAAAATGCCCGTTTTCGTTTTAGCAAGATCTGTTCGCTCTAAGTCACTCTTAGATTGAATTTCTTTGATATATGCTTCAACTGCTTCTTTTTGAGCAGCTGTTGTAATTTTTTCAACTAGTGTATGCTCTGGTGCAAGAACGGCATATGTTGCACCAAATAGTGTATCAGGACGTGTTGTAAACACAGTAAACTGTTCGTCATGTCCTTCTACTTCGAAGTGAACATGTGCACCTTCAGAACGTCCAATCCAGTTGCGCTGCATGTCTTTGATGCTTTCAGGCCAATCAATGTCTTCTAAATCTTCTAATAGCCTGTCCGCATATGCTGTAATTTTTAGCATCCATTGCTTCATTGGACGTCTTTCAACAGGATGCCCTCCGCGCTCACTTTTCCCATCAATGACTTCTTCATTTGCAAGGACTGTACCAAGTGCTGGGCACCAGTTTACAGGTACTTCATCAATATACGCCAATCCTTTTTCGTACAATTTCAAGAAAATCCACTGTGTCCATTTATAATAATTCGGATCTGTCGTGTTAATTTCTCGATCCCAATCATACGAGAAGCCTAATGATTGAATTTGACGGCGGAAATTATTAATGTTCTCTTCTGTAAATGCAGCTGGATCATTTCCTGTATCCAGCGCATATTGTTCCGCTGGAAGACCAAATGCGTCCCATCCCATTGGATGAAGAACATCGTATCCTTGCATACGTTTCATACGTGATAAAATATCCGTTGCTGTGTATCCTTCAGGATGCCCTACATGAAGCCCTGCTCCTGATGGATAAGGAAACATATCTAGCGCATAAAACTTTGGTTTATCTTCCGAGTCAGATGTGGCGAATGTTTTATGTGTCAGCCAATAATCCTGCCACTTCTTTTCAATTTCCCGATGCTGAAAACTCAATGTGAAAACCTCCTTTAATATGTACGGCTTTATCTGCTCAGATGACCACTGCAAGAATTCAGATTTTTCTAAAATCAACAAAAAACCCTCATCCCTGGAAAGGGACGAGAGATTTTTTGGTTCCCGCGGTACCACCCTTGTTAGCGTCATGAACTGTTCATACGCTCACTTAATATCTTTAACGCAGACATGCGACAGAAGCTTTAACGCAACTGCAACTCTGAGGCGAGTTCAGAAGCAGATTTGATTGACTTTCACCAGCCGTCAATTCTCTAAAGACAAATACTGCTTTCCTACTACTCCTCTTCACTGTTCTTATCGTAACCGTCATCTAAGTAGTATTTTATAGAATTATGATCATAAGTGCAAGCAGGTTTGTATACAATGGGAATGTACCCTAGACTAGGGTAAAGTGAGGATATTATTCGTGTGGAGATCGGTTATGACGGTTGGAGCCTGCATCCTGTGAACGTTCTTCTCTCACAAAATCGAAGCTTCGCAGAACTGCTTCTCCTCCGTAACCTGAAATAATGGATAAGATGATCAAGTGCAGACTAGATTCGGGATTTGAGGATAAGACAAGCAGTGTAGCAGCAATCATCCCAACGAGCCAATCTTCAATAAACCCTAGATAAATAAACTTCTTTGTCATTCTGGGCTTCTCTAGCCTGCCTTTTTTCTTTACGTGACCGAGAATGCCCATGACCCCTCCAATGGCGCAAGCAATAATGACTTGTTGCAGCATTTTCATCACCTTCCTAAAGCCCTTAGAATAGTAAAGCGACTTCAGGCTGTCCAGCCCCCTGTAATGCCATTCTGCTGTTCCGTCATAATCCATGTAAAAGGTCTATTCTCTCTAACGAAGAAAAAAAGCTTGTTTCTTCCATTATATGTGAATGACCCAAAAACAATCTTGATGCATTGGAATCATTTTCACCTAATCCATATTAACTATTTTTGTCATTTTATGAATTATCATCAAATGATCCCTTCTTTTTCTAATGAAAAGTCTCCTTACTTACTCTATTCTAATGGAGGACAAACTATGATGACAAATTTAACAAAGCGATTGCAATCATTGAAACAGAACATATGTTATGTTACGTTTAAAAAGAATTCATTTGGTTTTAAAAAAACCATCTTAAATGTCTGATAGCAGCAGCAAAGGAGGGTAATATGGTCAGCTCGAACATCTTCGGCTTGCAAAAACAGCTTGAACTCATAAAAAAAGCGCTGGATCATGCGCGGATTGGTGTTGTCATTACAGACCCTTCTTTAGAGGATAACCCTATCGTTTATGTGAATCATGGCTTTACACAAATGACTGGATATAAACCAGATGAGATTCTTGGACGTAATTGTCGATTCCTCCAAGGAAAAGACACAAATCAAGAGCAACTTGCCTTAATACGTCACGGAATTCAAAACAAAACACCTATTACCACACAGCTCAAAAATTATAAAAAAGACGGTACTTTTTTTTGGAATGAACTCAATATAGATCCTCTATACATTGAACAAGATGACAAAACATTTTTTATTGGCTTTCAAAAGGACATTACAAAGCAGAAAGAATATGAACAACTCCTAGAAGATTCCTTACAGGAAGTCACCTCTCTGTCGACGCCAATTGTCCCAATCAAAAATGGTGTTTCCGCTCTTCCACTCATCGGAAAATTATCAGAAGAACGCTTTGATGCCATCGTCGCGAAGTTAACTTGTATATTAGAAGATTCAAAGGATGATTATTTAATTGTCGATCTTTCTGGTTTAATCGATGTCGATGATTCCGTTGCAGCGCGAATTTTCAAACTGCATCACCTGCTGAACTTAACTGGAACTGAACTCATCATCACTGGGATCAAACCACAGCTTGCGATGAAAATGAAAGACTTAGATACAGACTTCCAGAATACGATCACTTACTTAACAGTAAAAGAAGCAATCAAAGGATTGCCATTAGCTGAAAACCCTGTATAAACAGGGTTTTTTTAATTGAACCGCTCCCCAAAATGGAAAAATGAGGTATGATAGGTATAAATAGCGATATAGGGGGGCTGCCAGATGATGATGTTACTCATCATAGGTCTTTTATGTATTTGTTTCGCCATAGGATATGCCGTCAATTTCTTATTACTTAAACACCAAAATCAACAAATCTTTTCAAAAAAACTCTTCTATCCTTTTTTGACCATTGGTCTTGTTTTTTCTATTATGTCATTACCGTTTGCCGGCACAGGTGCTCCGAAAGCACAAGCAGATCCATCTTCTGAACAGCTGCTGAAAGAGCAAAAACAATTAGCATCTGACCTTTCTCGTCTAAAGGAAGACAAAGAAACGCTGACGGCCTCTTTAGAAGACGTGACCAAAGAAAAAGAAAAGCTATCCAAGAAATTAGAAACCATCACCTCCGAAAAGAAGACAGTCAAACAGCAAGAAAAAACCATCCATGAGCTTGAAGAGAAAATAGACAAGCTAACCTCGACAAACGAAACACTCAAAAAAGAACACCAGAAAGTAAACAAAGACACCACGTCATCGGCCCAGCGATCTGCTCCTAAAGATGATGGGGCCAATACTAGCGGTCATGAGTCACAAAAAGAAACAAAAAAAGAATCTGCCGCCTGTAATATTAAAGGAAGTGTCAACGGCATCTATCACACACCGAGCAGCAGATACTACTCACGGACAAAAAACGTGACCAAAATGTTCTGCTCCGTAGAAGAAGCTGAGCGTGCAGGGTACCGGGCACCAAAGCAATAGACATCTTTTGACGATAAAAAAACCTCCTGTCAGCCCACTATAGGTACAGGAGGTTCTTCTTTAAATTTCTCTTCTTAATGCTGTTAATACATTCGTTTTTGTCGCCTTACGTGCTGGGTTGAGTCCAGAAATAATGGCAACTCCTGCACTAATCACTGTTGCTGTGACCACAAGGCTTAGCGGAATATAGGAGAAGGTGATCGAGAATTGATCACTTGATCCCCCTTCAGACATGGAAGACAAAATTGCTGGAATGATTAAATTCACTGCAAAACTAACGATGTACGAGATGATGATCCCGATGATCGATCCAATCACCCCAATATAAGCACTTTCCATGAGGAACATTCGCTTAATAATAGAAGGATTCGCACCGATGGCTTTCATGATCCCAATCTCTTGTGTCCGCTCTGTTACAGCCATTGTCATCGTATTGAAAATGCCGATCGCCGAAATAATGACCGCAATACATCCAACAAAGATGAGTCCAATTTTAAAGACTGTAAAGAACATATCCATTCCTTCAAGCTGATTCGTCACAGAGATGACTTGATAGCCGTCATCTGTCAGCTTATCTGTGAGCGCACCGACATTGTCGAACTTATCAGCATAGACAGACGTCATTTTTTCGACATTTCCTGCATCAGGAGACAGATCGAGCACTTGACTAAATTCTTTTTCATAAGCATTCGGAATAAGAATTTTATGATCCTGCTGCCACTCCAAATTCGGTTTCTTCAATACACCGACGACACGGAAATCGAACGTCTTTTCTTTCACCACTTCATTTTCTTCATTCAGTTTTGGCACCTTGATTTGAATGACTTTGTTTAAAATTTCCTTCGTATAGCCTTTTGGCTCTTCCGGTGTATCTTCACCATTTGATGTCTGATTCATTTCTTTTTCATAGTCTTTTCGTTCTTTTTCCGTCCAAAGTTGTTCTGCCATATGATACCCAACTACAATTTCATTCGCCGATGTTGGGACTTTTCCACGGTCTAGTTCAAGGCCTGCCTCTTTTTCTTCTTTCATATCTGTCAGTACAGCCTGCGTATCACTTGAGCGATTATCGAGCTCGACGTGAACCGATGGAATGATTGCCGTTCTTGCAACGACAGATTTCGCATGATCATATTTCTTTAAATCGTCAACCTTGACGTCACCTTTTTCTTTGCCTAACACTTTAATTTCTGTGATAATTTGTTGTTTCATGATTTCATCTTGAGCCGATTTTTGCAGACCAAAACCAACTGACGCTAGAACGATTAAGAAAGAGCATGCCATTGTCGTTGCAAGTATGGTCATAAACACACGCAATCTATTTTTCTTCATATTTCTTCTGATGAATTTGACCTGATCTCTAAATTTCAATGGACTGATCCCCTTTCTTTAATACACCATCATGAAGCTGGAACGTTGTGTCTGCGATTGAAGCGACTTCATCGTCATGTGTAATGATGACAAATGTAATTCCTTTTTCACGATTAAGCTGCTGGATAAAGGCTAGAATTTCTCCTTCAGTTTCTGAATCCAGACTGCCTGTTGGTTCATCCGCTAAAATAATAGACGGATTAAGGATCAAGGCTCTTGCAATACTCACACGCTGCTGCTGTCCACCTGATAGTTCATTAGGATAATGTCCTGCGTGATGTTCAAGACCAACTCGTTTCAGCATTTCCTTTACTTTCACTTTTCGCTCAGACGGCTTCACACCTTTTAAAGTGAGCGGAAGTTCAACGTTCTCATATGTTGTTAAACTCCCGATCAATTGAAAGCTTTGAAAGATAAAGCCAAAATGATCTAACCGAAAGTCTGCCCATTCTTTTTCATTAAAGCCGGTCACATTGGTGCCATCAACGATAATTTGTCCGCTTGTTGGCGTAATATATCCCGATATTAGATTCAGTAAAGTCGATTTCCCCGAACCGCTTCGTCCGACGATACATGCAATATCGCCTCTATTAATAGACAAGTCAATGTCTTTGAGCACAGGAATTTCGTTCTCCCTGCCCTTTTTCCCAATTTTAAACACATGATCTAACGATTGAATTTGAATCATCTCTACTCCCCTGCTCTCTGTTTATCTTTTTCGATAGATTAAGAAATAACTCGTCAGTGCACCTACAGCTCCACCGATGAACATGCCAACAAAATATCCAATTAAGGAATCTGAGGAGAAACCAACCCAGCCAAACCCTAAGACGCCAAACACGATCACCATAATTTGAATTGGGCGATCCATTATTGAATAAAGGAAGAATCGGCCATTTCGTTCAATTGGATGTTTAATAAAGCTAAACAAGCCAATAAGGTAAAATAGCAACATCATGACAATTGGAACGATGTATTCTTCACCATTGAACCAAAGCGGATATTCCTGATAAAAACGGTTAGCTGTAATATAAGTAATGGGGGAAATGGGCGTGATCAAGAAATTAAAGATTTTATCCAGCCACATCCCGCTTGTTTTAAAGATAAAAGTTAAATGAAGGATTGGTAAACCAATCACTAAGTAAGGTAAAATAGCTGTACTAAATCCAACGATTGCTTGAGAAATAGCACTCCCTGTTAAAGCACCTGCTGCAAAAAACAAACTATAGATCATCAAGGCTGACAACAGTGCAGAAACATAAAGACTGTTAAATCCAGGTGTCTCTATTGGCCCAAGACCTAATTTTAATAAATAAATGAGAAGGTATGAAACAGCATGAACACTTGCAATAATTCCAGCACCTAAGAAAAACTTTGTGTGAAAGATGGAACTTCTACTAAACGGCAAGGATACGGTAAAGTCCATCTGCCCTTTATTTCTTTCAAATCCTAGCTGAATCACAGCAAAAAATATTCCCATGACCCATGAAAGTGAGAGAAATGCGTCCGTCTTAAAAATATAAGTGAATGTTGTTGTATCCATTAGACAGTCTCGGTTATTCAAACAATCTTGAAAGGTTGAGTACTCCATTAAGAGGGATAATGGCGTCGCAAAGATCGCAACAAGCATCACTAAAATGAATGTCAGCTCAGACTGCTTCCATTCCTTATATAACAATTGCCGCTTTACCATCTGCGTTTCCCTCCAAACTTCGCAATGAATACTTCTTCTAAATTTACAGGCAGTTCATGCCAGACTTTTGGTTCAAGCGATTTCAAATACTCTTTTGCTTCTTCATCTGTTTTGAGTACAAGTGCTGTATAGAACACACCCGCTTGATCTAAGATGGCAACGCCTTTTTTTCTAATACTTAAGTTCATATCCTCTTCAAATGCCATCTGGATTTTAACGTAGTCATTCTTTAATTCGTCTAAATCCATAACACTTGTGAGCTGATTTCCTTCCAAAAACCCGATTCGGTTACACATACGCTCAATATCCTCTAAACGGTGAGATGTAATTAAAATCGTTGTTTGTCGTTCTGCCACCTCGTCAATCATCAGCTGAAGAACGTCATTTCTTGTGACTGCATCAATCCCGTCTGTCGGCTCATCTAACAAAATGACTGCTGGTTTGATGGCAAAACTTAAAATGAGAGACAGCTGTTTCTTTAAACCTGTCGACAATTCACGGTATTTCACTTTTTCCGGAATCTCATACCGGTTCACAAGCTCATTGGCATATGTCACGTCAAACTTTGGATACAGTTGTTTTAACAGCTTCACAAGCTGTCCATAATTGTACCGGTCAAAGTAGGGATTTACGACTGGCATATACACAATATTTTGTTTCACTAACGGGTGGTCTTTTACGAGTACATCTTTAAAATAAATCTCTCCTTCATCCGGAAGAAGGATTTGCTGAATCAAGCGAAGAAGTGTTGTTTTACCAGAGCCATTCCGGCCAAGCAGACCAAAGATCTCTCCTTCGCCTATCTTGAAGGAAACGTTGCTGAGTACTTCGCGTCCATTTAATTTCTTTGATACATTTCTGACCTCAATCAACTTGTTTTCCTCCTTTTAGACTTGAGCCGATCTCCTCCAGCCACTCTTTGAGTTGATGAATATCAATACCGGCATAATGAGCTTCAATAATGAGTTGCCTTAATTGCTCCTTCATCTCTAACACCTTCCCTTCATTCAGCTTTAACTGTGCACCTTCTGTCACATACGTTCCACGGCCTCTTAATGTTTCAATAATTCCTTCCCGTTCAAGCTCTTTATACGCTTTGCTGACGGTGTTTGGATTCGCAATAATAATGGTGGCAAGCTCTCTCACAGAAGGCAGTTTGTCACCTGGTTTCATCACGCCTTTTAAGCACAAAATTTTTAACTGCTCAATGATTTGTTCATATATTGGTGCAGCGCTTCTTGGATCTATTTGAATCATGATGGCTCCCTCTTTTCTCATTCATGCTTTTGCAGTCCTATCGCTTGATCATGTCCTTGCATTAAAGGGACCGAATTTGGAATAAAATCTTTTTGAACTTCAAAACCAATGAAAACGAGAACGAAAAAAAATGTACATGCTAACGCAACAGCCAGCACCATCCACTTTAAATTGATTGGTTTTTTTTCTTTTTTCATGGTTAACACCTTTCTTCACGTTTAAGTGTCTATAGTGTATTAGTTGATGTAGTACACTTAATACAATATAGACACTTGATTGAAAAGTCAAGGGACTCTAGAAAAAAATAGGCAGACGAACCAGATAAAATTACGAAGCTACTTAAAAGCTTTCGGAAGCCAGGTTTGCTTCTGGTTTAGGGTGTTCAACACGTTCATAACTTTCATAATCGCCTTAAAAAGTGGATGGAGCGTTTTAAGGAGTTGCAACACAATATTTGGAAAACTACCTCTGCTGGTTCCGATGGCTTGATAAGGAAAAGAATGTAGCATTTGAAAAACGAGTAGAGCAAATGCTTGTTTTAGCGTGTCAAAGTGCATAATAAAAGACCCCGAATATTGAGGTCTCTACAATGTTTTAATTAGATACTATTACTTTGTTTTTGGCCTTGCTTTTGAACAGGATTAGCACCCACCATACTAATAAAAATATATAGCCTATAACTGTAAAGATAGACCAAACTGCACCCTGTCGCAATTGACTAAATAAGTGTTCAAATTCATTCATTCCTTCTACTCTACCAATGCTATTTATCAGGCTAATCATCGGAATTGTAACAGTAAATACAATGGTTAGAATGGACAATCCCCTATGTTTATTTTTCACGACACTGAATATTGCGGTTCCTAATGTTGTTAAGAAAAACAAGTAATATAATGCCCAAAACCAATTAGGAAGAGTCTCCCACATTTCTTCTACCCCCTTGAAGATATTTGCAATTTCTATATATAACATACTTTAACAGAATAAAAACCTATTACAAATATATATCCAAAAACAACAATCTTTGCGAAAACAGCCAAAAAATAAAACAGACCCTTAAAAGAAGGATCTGTTCATCATTCGTTCTCGTATGAAATACCCAAAATCATTTGATTTTGAAGACTTTGAATTTGTACACGCGTTCTGTCTAAACGTTCTCTTTGCTGATCATTGGCGACATCTTTTAACTTTTCTAATTCATTCACTGCGTCCTCTAGCATGAGCTGCGCTTTTGAAAATTCTTCTTCGTTATAATGTTCTTGGCGAGAGCTCAAATCAAACTGTTCGCTTGCAAATTCGAGAGTCTCAGTGCTTTTTTGGACAAATTCATCGATTGATTTTCTTGTTGCCATCTTGCCATTCCTCCATTTCATCATCGTTCTCGCCTATTTTGCCCACGTAAAGCTTTTTCACTAAAGAAAATGTTGGACAGATTCAATTGTCCTCTTTCGTGATTTTTGTTAAACTTTAAGGATGCCTATTATTATGCAAGGAGGTTACTGACTTGGATCAGCATAACCCTTTTTTATATTCAAACAGCGAAAAACGTTATCACACATGGAATTATCATTTGCGTGAGCACTTTGGTCATAAAGTATTTAAAGTCGCATTAGACGGCGGCTTTGATTGTCCAAACCGTGATGGTACTGTCGCACATGGAGGCTGCACATTTTGCAGCGCAGCAGGATCTGGTGATTTTGCAGGAAACCGGGCGGATGATCTCATCACTCAATTTAATGAAATCAAGGACCGGATGCATACAAAATGGAAAGATGGAAAATACATGGCGTATTTCCAAGCTTACACAAATACACATGCGCCGCTGCCTGTTTTAAAAGAAAAATACGAAACCGTTATGAATCTGGATGGAGTGGTTGGTTTATCGATTGCCACAAGACCTGATTGTCTGCCAGATGACGTGGTGGAATATTTAGCTGAGTTAAACGAACGGACGTATCTATGGGTTGAACTTGGTCTACAAACTGTACATGAGCGGACAGCGATGCTCATCAACCGTGCTCATGATTATGAATGCTACGTAGAAGGTGTAGAAAAACTGCGAAAACATGGCATTCGAGTCTGTTCACATATCATCAACGGTCTTCCTCTTGAAAACCGAGATATGATGATGGAAACAGCAAAAGCTGTCGCTGATTTAGATGTACAAGGAATTAAAATTCATCTGCTTCACCTGTTAAAAGGAACACCGATGGTGAAGCAATATGAGAAAGGCAAACTAGAATTTCTCAGCCAAGAGGAATATGTTCAGCTTGTCTGTGACCAGCTAGAGATCCTGCCGCCAGAAATGATTATTCATCGTATTACAGGCGATGGTCCCATTGAATTAATGGTAGGTCCAATGTGGAGTGTGAATAAATGGGAAGTGCTCAATGCCATAAATGCTGAGCTTGAAAGACGTAACAGCTACCAAGGCAAACGCTTCGTCAGATTGGAAGAAGCGGCAAAATGATTTTAAAACGGATGCTCCCTTTTAGTAAAGAGCTGTTAGAACGTGCTTGCCAAAAAGGCGATATTGTCATTGATGCAACGATGGGAAATGGCCATGATACACGCTATTTAGCTGACCTTGTCGGGAAGGATGGACAAGTTTTCGCATTCGATGTACAGAAGGAAGCCATCGAGCAAACAAGCAAAAGACTTGGTGAGCACTACCCTTACGTTCACCTTATCCATGACGGACATGAACAACTTGCTGAGCATCTGCCAGCCGAAGCTTATGGTCACATATCTGGTGCAGTGTTCAATCTTGGGTACTTACCAGGAGGCGATAAAACCGTCACAACTCAGGCCCATACAACCATTGAAGCGATCAAACAGCTCATTGATTGGCTTAAGCCTGGAGGTCTGATCGTTCTTGTGATTTACCACGGTCATCCCGAAGGAAAAAAAGAGAAGGACATCCTTCTTGATTATTGCAAAACACTCCATCAGGAAGAAGTACAGGTGATCTCTTATCAATACATGAATATTCAAAACGATCCGCCCTTCGTGGTAGCCATCGAAAAAAAACTCAAATCCTCTTAATGGATTTGAGTTTTTTTATTTAATAAGCGTATTGGTCAATGATTTCTTCAAGTACTACTTCCAGCTCTTCTACATCTGCAAGCTCTGATTGAGTAAAGCGGACACGTACAAGCTGTTCTCCGTCATTATACATTTCTTCCAGCCAGCCACGCAGCCCTCTTGCTCTACGGTCGACTTCAAAAATGATATCTAACCCCTCTTCATCAATGAAGAAAATCACCTCTAACTCATCAAGCATTTGACGATAATAGTCGGAAGTCGGTATGAACTCAAATTCTTGAACAAAGGGAAGGCGGCGCCTAAAATAAGGTGCTTCTTCGCAGTCTGCTTCATGAAGGTGAAAGCCTAAGTTTCCAACAGCTTCAAGCACACGATTCACCCAAGGGTGTGCGTTTACAAAAATGCGGTCATGATCAAATTTATCAATACCACCTTGAATATCAAGGTCTGTCACAACAGCAAGCTCTACTTTACCTACAGTCATTGGTGTATCAAGAGGAAGGTGAAACGAGAATGTAAACTGCTGAGCTTCCCCAGGCTGAATCGTGAATGATTCAGTCACTCGGACAGAATGGATGGTTGTGTGTTTTCGTTGCTCTTCATCATCTTTTACAATGGTGTACCATGTTTTCAACTTTAAATCAATATAGCGGATATCTTGAGGCACTTTTCCGCCCTTCACATGGACTGTTCCCTTTACTTCTTCTCCCGGTTCATACGCATCTTTCTCCAAAATTGTATCCACTTTTGCTGCACCGATTCCTACACTTGCTGCAAACTTTTTAAAAAATGACATATTCGACCTTCCCCTTTTTTAAGTTTTTCAACAAATATACGTCATAAGGAGTAGATACGATTCATTCAATCCATACTTTTCTCCTATTTTTCGTACACTAAGAATATTATCGGCAGCAAATAAGAGGATTGTAATGAAAAAAGAGGATACGTCTGATCATGGTTCGCCTTAAAAAGGGTACATCGCCCAAGCAAAACCGTTCAAAACAAAAAAGCTTGTAGAAAACCATTTTGTTTTCTACAAGCTGATGAGCTTACTTTATCCTTTATGAAGATTTCATCCAAGGCATTTTCTGATAGGTGCGATAGGCTCTGCCATTGATATAGAAAAAGAACGATGTTTTCCCGCTTGATTTGATCAACCGCTTTGCCAGCTTGTTCATCTCTTTTTGGGCTGTCACTTTTTCATCAGACAAATAGACCGCAAGTAACCCTCTATTGATTAGTTTGTGAAAGTTCTCGTGTGGAATGCCTTTCAGCTGTTCATCCGCTTTTTCAATAAAATGCTGTAGTCTATCCATCATCTCATGATGAGAGTTGTAGTACGAGCAAAAATTCAAATCGCCTTCCAGCCTGTCCTCTTCTTGGTCGATTAAATAGTCCAGTAAGATGTGCAGACCTTGGATATAAGGGAAATAACTTTCGTAAATTTGCTTCGCCTGCTTCTCTGTAAAATCAGGCTGCAGTGCATAAGCCACAAGACAGAAAATGCCCAGCGTTGATCCTGCACATGCGGAAAACTCATACCACTCCATCTTCGGTAAATCCTTTTCATACTGGCGGAACCATGACTCTAATCGAGGTTCACGCTCATGAGGAACCACATGCTTATGTACTTGTAAATCACTATAATAATCACACAGCGTATGTAAATAGGGCTGAATGATCGGATAATGCGCTAGACGTGATAACACATTTTGGCATGTCCTAACAAGCGCATGCAGATATCCATGATCCTCTTGATCATCACGGAATTGATAGTACGGCTTAAGCTCCGCATGAATATCGAGTGCATCTCTCATCGCTTGATGCAGCATATGAAAATCCTTTGGATCAAGTGATGTACTGCGGTCACACAAGTTATCTAAGTAATCGCTAATCGTTTGGTACGCCACAATGAATTCAATACACGTTTCCTTCGCTTCACCTGCAAGAAGAGATAAAATTCCCCCGCCTTCACAGTGAAAGGTTTTACTGGATATGCTCGCTAGTGCCTGCGTTCTCAGTTCTTCATTTTCAATCATTTCTGCATGAGCCCGCCACTTTTTTAGCTCCTGATGAACTAGCGGAAAAATATCTTTATACACCTTCGTCATCAGTGCAAAAGGACGTTCTGGTACTGACAAATCAATCCACCCCCAACTTAAGCTCACAATCAAATATATTGATCAGTAAAGGCTCTTGCCGCCTTAAACACATCTTCTCGCTCGGGCTCATTAAAAATTTCATGATAAAGCCCTTCCCATTCACGGTATGATTTATTGGTTGATTCAATGCCATTGAACCATTTCATCACTCTTGTTTTATCTACAATCTTGTCATCACCTGCCTGCATGAGCAGGAGTGGAATCGACCGAAAAACATTCGTAGGCTGCATCGCCGCATCGATATTTTTGACCAGTTCTCGATACCAGCGAACCGACACCTTCGTCACATAAAGCGAATCATTCGAATCTGCCTCAATCACATCTTGATTCCGTGTGGCAAGTTCGATCGACAGCCCAGATTCGACTTTAAAAGACGGTGCCAGCACATTTAGCCCTTTTGACGCAAAATCCATCAGCTTCTTCGGTTTAAATTGCAGACCTAAACAAGGTGATGATAAAATAAGGCCATCAATCTTCGTATGGGTATACTGCTTGAACCATTCAATCGAAATCAGTCCCCCCATACTATGTCCAAGTAAAAATGTCGGAAGTCTGAACGACTTCGCATGTTCAATCCATTCATCGACTGTATCAATGTATTCTTGAAAAGAACGAATGTGGCCTCTCGCACGTGTCGATGTCCCTTGCCCAGGCAGGTCACCCATGACGACGTGATAGCCTGCATTTCGCCACATTTCGATCAGCCATTTATATCGGCCATGATATTCACTAGCACCATGTACAATGACAATTGTACCAACCGGTCTTTCAGCATGCCAAGTCCACAAAGTAAACACCTCACAAATGTTGTATTAAGAAAGGAAGTCGAAAAAGTGATTTATCCATATCATCAGTTTACACCTGAGATTCATGAATCGGTCTTTGTTGCAGAAAACGCCACCATTACAGGTGATGTCACAATTGGAGAATATTCAAGCGTTTGGTTCCAAACGGTCATTAGAGGCGATGTAGCTCCTGTAAGAATTGGAAAAAACGTCAACATTCAAGACTTATCCTGTCTGCATCAAAGTCCTGGAAAAACACTTCTTATTGAAGATGGTGCTACCATTGGACACCAAGTCACATTACATAGCTCTATCATTCGAAAAAATGCCCTCATTGGCATGGGATCCATCATTCTCGATGGTGCGGAAATTGGCGAAGGAGCCTTTATTGGTGCAGGCAGCCTTGTCCCGCAAGGAAAAGTCATCCCAAAAGGTTCACTCGCTTTTGGCCGTCCAGCCAAAGTCGTTCGCCAGTTAACAGATGAAGATATCCAAGACATGGATCGTATCCGCAGAGAATATGTAGAAAAAGGACAATACTATCGTTCCCTTTTATCGCGTTAACATCATACATGTATCTTCACTTTATCATGTTTTTTTCAGGATATTAAGCAATAACTGTGTACCGCTTGTTATTTTACCCTTTTCCACCACTTTCTATCATGACAAAAAAGGTTTTCAGCTTTGTGCTGAAAACCTTTTTCATTAGCTAAAAATAACTTCTTTCGGCTGGTGATTCAACTGCTCTGGATCAATGCTGCGCTCTACATAGATGCTATGCCAGATCATAAAGATCAGGACAGTCCAAATCTTACGGCTATGATCTGCTTTTCCAGCACAATGATCATTTAATAAATCAAGAACATATGCCTTGTTAATGTATTCATCTGTTTGACTGTTTTTAATGATATCTTTCGCCCAAGCGTTCATCTCATTTTTCAGCCAATGACGAATTGGAACAGGGAAACCTAGTTTTTTACGGTTTAACACATGGTCCGGCACAATGCCTTCTGCTGCTTTACGCAATAAATATTTCGTTGTGCCGTCTTTCGTTTTCAGCTCTTCTGGAATTTTAGAAGCTGCTTCAAATACGACCTTATCAAGGAATGGAACACGAAGCTCAAGAGAATTCGCCATTGTCATCTTATCTGCTTTAAGCAGGATATCCCCGCGCATCCACGTATGGATATCAACATATTGCATTTTGTTAATATCACTGTAGCCTGCGCTTTCCTCGAAGTATGTTTTCGTCACGTCACGATACGTGATGTTCGGATCATACTGCTTTAAGAGGTTTTTCTTCACTGGCTCTTCAAAGATTTTTGCATTGCCGATATAACGTTCCTCTAATGGCGTACAGCCGCGAACGATAAAGCTCTTCCCTTTCATTCCTTCTGGCATTAAACGAGCCAGACGAAGAAGAAGCTTTTTCAGCATGGATGGTACAGATTCAAAAGGCTTTAGAGACAGCGGCTCACGGTAAATATTATATCCACCGAACAGCTCGTCTGCTCCCTCACCTGAAAGAACAACTGTGACTTGTTTTTTCGCTTCTTTTGCCACGAAATACAATGGAATCGCCGCTGGATCAGCCAAAGGATCATCTAAATGCCAGACGATCTTCGGAAGCTCATTCATATATTCCTCAGGAGAAATCACAGCACTAAAGTTTTGCAATCCCAGCTTATCAGCTGTTTCTTTTGCTACATCCACTTCACTGAATCCATCCTGCTGGAAACCAACAGAGAATGTCTTCAGTTCAGGGTGAAATTCCTTTGCGACCGACACGATGAAAGAAGAATCGATCCCGCCTGATAAGAATGAACCAACAGGCACATCACTTCTCATGTGGACTTTTACAGAATCATAGATAGCATCACGTACTTCTTCTATTAATTTCTGCTCTTGTGTTTGCTCAGGTTTGAATTGAACTTTCCAGTAAGTCTTAAATGCAATGTCTTGGCCTGGACGCAGTGTAAACTGATGACCTGGCTCAACTTTGTGCACTTTTTGATCAAGTGTATTTGGCTCAGGAACGAACTGAAAAGACATGTACTGCTGCAAAGCAGTCTCATCAAATAAGATGTTCTCATTCACAGCCATTAAGCTTTTGCGTTCAGAAGCAAAGTACACTTGGTCATCCATTTGTGTAAAATAGAGCGGTTTAATCCCGAAAGGATCTCTTGCGCCATATAATAACTGCGCTTCTTTATCCCAAATTAAAAAGGCAAACATGCCGCGAAGCTTCGATGCCGCTTCTTCTTTATAGTGGCGATATGTGGCAAGAAGGACTTCCGTATCAGAATCTGTGCTGAACGTATAGCCTTTTTTCACAAGCTCTTCTTTCAGCTCCACATAGTTATAAATTTCTCCGTTAAAAATAATCCAATATTTTTCATCTTCATAAGAAAGCGGCTGCTTTCCGTGTTCAACATCTATAATACTTAAACGTCTAAATCCAAATCCTACATGCTCATCATGAAAGTACCCCTCATCATCCGGACCTCGATGAACGATGAGACGATTCATTTGCTTAATTAACTCTTCCTGCTCAGTAGTTTCGGACAATGGACGGTGATTAAATACACCAACAAACCCACACATATTATTGCCTCCACGTTATGTTATTTCTTAAAAGTAGACCTATAATTAGACAGTATTTTGTCCAATTTTGTTTCACATTTTTACGCTTTTTGTAGAATTTTTTTTAATCAAAAGGAAAACCGCTTAAAATAAGCGGTTTTGTATGTTGTTATTGTCCTAATGCTTCCTTGCGAAGCGTGTCGGCTTTATCCGTTTTTTCCCATGGAAGATCCAAGTCATGACGGCCAAAGTGTCCGTATGCAGCGGTTTGTTTATAGATCGGACGACGTAAGTCAAGCATTTTAATAATGCCGGCTGGACGAAGATCAAAGTTTGCACGTACCACTTCAATTAATTTCTCTTCAGAGGCTTTTCCTGTTCCAAATGTATCAATTGAAATGGAGACAGGCTGTGCAACACCAATTGCATAAGCAAGCTGTACTTCACATGAATCTGCAAGACCAGCTGCTACGATGTTTTTCGCTACATAGCGAGCCGCATATGCTGCAGAACGGTCAACCTTCGTTGCATCCTTACCAGAGAAAGCACCGCCACCGTGACGAGCATACCCGCCATAAGTGTCAACGATGATTTTACGTCCAGTTAAACCAGCATCCCCTTGAGGTCCACCGATGACAAAGCGGCCTGTTGGGTTGATGAAGTATTTTGTTTCTTCATCGATCAGTTCACTTGGAACGACAGGGCGGATGACATGCTCTTTTAAGTCGCTTTGAATTTGTTCAAGCGTCACTTCTGGTGCATGTTGTGTAGAAATAACCACCGTATCAATACGAACTGGTTTGTTTTGTTCATCATATTCAACTGTTACTTGAGTTTTTCCGTCTGGACGAAGGTATGCAAGTGTTTCATTCTTGCGTACTTCTGTTAAACGGCGAGATAATTTATGTGCAAGAGAAATCGGCAGTGGCATAAGCTCTTCAGTTTCGTTGTTTGCAAAACCAAACATAAGACCTTGGTCACCTGCACCGATCGCATCAATTTCTTCTTCAGTCATTGTTCCTTCACGTGCTTCAAGCGCTTTGTCTACACCTTGCGCAATATCAGCAGACTGTTCATCAATTGATGTAAGAACCGCACATGTTTCCGCATCAAAACCATATTTCGCACGTGTGTAGCCAATTTCCTTAATCGTGTCACGCACCGTCTTTGGAATGTCGACATAAGTAGACGTTGTAATCTCACCGCTTACTAATACGAGACCGGTTGTTACAGAAGTTTCACAGGCAACACGTGCATTTGGATCTTTCTTTAAAATTTCATCCAAAATGCTGTCTGAAATTTGATCACAGATTTTATCTGGATGTCCTTCGGTCACTGATTCTGAAGTAAATAAACGACGATTTTGACTCATAATGGCTATTTCCTCCTGTACAAGACCACATCATCCCAAGATGAGGCCTCCAATATGATACGGAACTCGTTCCCTCTTATATTTCAACATGTTTATATTAGAGATGTTATTGGCAATTTGTTCATATGATATCCCAAAAATAAAAAAACCATTTCCTTCATTGCGAGGAAAGGGTCTGAGATCGCATGCCTTTCACTCTTATCGCTCAAGGTGTTCTTGTACCTTGCATCAGGTTAGCACCTTGGTTTCTCAGCATGTTCATGCCTTTTTCATAAGAAACCGGTTGCTGGGCTTCATCGGGCCTGTCCCTCCACCAACTCGGGATAAGAGTATCCGTTCAATAAGATATCTTATCTTAAACCCTTGCGTCATGTCAATGGTTCATAGGAATTATCTCCCCTTTTTTTCACCTCATCATTAGCATCACCAAAAAGCATATTTTCATAGCAGAAATGAAAAAACACACACAAAAATATTTAAATAGTATAGACTATTATTATCAATGTGTTATACTAATCAAAACAAACAAATTCAACGGTAAAGGAAGGGTTTTTTTATGAACTCAGTGGATTTAAAAGAAGATTTGCAGTCATTGCTCTCATTAGAAAATACGCACCAAAATTTATCTGTTCCGAAACTTGTTGAAAAGATTCTGGCACGTAATGAAGGCGTTTTAACTTCAACTGGTGCTGTCCGCGCCACAACGGGTGCCTACACTGGACGTTCGCCTAAAGATAAATTCATCGTAAAAGAAGAAAACTCTGAACATAAAATTGATTGGGGTCAAGTCAATCAGCCGATCTCGAAAGAGGCATTTGATCGTTTATATACAAAGGTTGTGTCATACTTAAAAGAACGTGATGAACTATTTGTCTTTGATGGTTTTGCCGGTGCTGACGAAAAATACCGTATGCCAATTACAGTTGTAAATGAATTCGCTTGGCACAATCTCTTTGCAAAGCAGCTATTCATCAGACCTGATGGATCAACACCATCATCAAACGAAAAACCTTTCACCATCTTATCTGCACCTCACTTTAAAGCAGATCCTGAAACAGATGGCACAAACTCTGAAACGTTTATTATCGTTTCTTTTGAAAAACGGACGATTCTGATCGGTGGAACAGAATATGCAGGAGAGATGAAAAAATCCATTTTCTCTGTTATGAACTACCTGCTTCCTGAACAAGATATTTTATCAATGCACTGCTCTGCTAACGTCGGTCAAGAAGGCGATGTTGCTTTATTTTTCGGCCTTTCAGGTACTGGAAAAACGACGCTTTCTGCAAGTGCAAGCCGCAAGCTGATTGGAGACGATGAGCACGGTTGGTCTAACACAGGTGTCTTCAATATTGAAGGCGGATGCTATGCAAAATGCGTAAACTTAAGTGAAGAAAAAGAACCACAAATTTACAAAGCCATCAGCTTCGGATCAGTGCTTGAAAATGTAGTACTTGATGAAGAAACACGTGAAGCAGATTATGATGACACATTCTTTACTGAAAATACACGTGCGGCTTACCCGATCGAAATGATTGATAACATCGTGAAACCAAGTATTGCAGGTCACCCATCTGCCATCGTCTTTTTAACAGCTGATGCATTCGGCGTTTTACCTCCAATCAGCCGTTTAACGAAAGAACAGGCGATGTACCACTTCTTGAGTGGTTACACAAGTAAATTAGCTGGAACTGAGCGTGGTGTAACGTCACCAGAAACAACGTTCTCTACTTGCTTTGGTTCACCATTCTTGCCACTTCCTGCTCATGTCTATGCTGAAATGCTTGGCAAAAAAATCGATGAGCACGGCGCAAAAGTATTCCTTGTGAATACAGGCTGGACTGGCGGCGGCTACGGTACGGGCAAACGAATGAATCTTGCTCATACAAGAGCAATGGTGCAGGCAGCGATCGAAGGAGATCTTGACAACGCTGAAATGATCACTGACGACATCTTCGGATTACACATCCCGCTTCATATTCCAGGAGTGCCAGATGAAGTGCTTCAGCCTGCTAAAACATGGGACGATCAAGAGGCTTACAAAGAAAAAGCACACTTCCTTGCAAATGAATTTAAAAAGAACTTCAAAAAATTCAGCCATGCAGCAAGTGATATTGAAGCAAAAGGCGGACCACTCGTCTAATCAAAAGGAAAAAGCTGAGGGAATGAATCCCTCAGCTTTTTTAGTTCGTTGAATGCAATGACACAAGACGATACGTCACCTTCGTGATATTGTCTGTGAGCTCCAGCTTTTCAACATGTGCTGTTCCTGTTTTTTCTCCGTCTTTCGTTTTACGCACCTCAAGCGGAATATTTAATGGATAAATGCGGTACCCTTCCTTCATGAGCTCAAACACATTTTCTTCAATTCTTGTCTCTTTTCCTTTTGTGACAATCATTGTATTAAATTCAACAGGCATTCCCATAATGAAAATCCCCCTACTTTCTATATTTCTTTCTACCGTTTATTTTACCACATTTCCGCCTTTTCGGCTGTGCATCCATGTCGTCAGCCGTCTGACAATCTCCCGGTTATGCTGTGGCGGGAAATAATGATGATATCCGTGAAAATACCATGTTTCCACAGACTTGCCATGCTGACGCAGTGCATCTTCTAATAAATACGCATGCTCAATGGATACATTCTCATCCAGCTCCCCATGAATGATTAAGACAGGTGCTTCAATTTGGTGCACATCATTCAAAGGCGTTCTAGCCTCATATGCTTCTGGTACCTTATGCGGAGGACCTCCTATCACACGCTTCATCATTCTTCTCATATCCACACGTTCTTGATAGGTGAGCTTCATATCACTTACGCCTCCCCATGTCACAAAGGAAGCGGCCTCATGCTTCATTTCAACAGCGGTCCATATGCCCATAATTCCGCCGCGGGAAAAACCAAAGATATGAATGCGCTCCTGCTTCACCTTTTGATGATGTTTCAACAGCTGAAATGCAGCAAATGCATCTTTCCGATCTTCTCCGGCAAAATCCTCGTTCCCTTCGCCTCCTTGATTCCCTCGGTAGAAGGGCGCAAAGACGACAAACCCTTGCGCAGCAAATTGCACAATTCGGCCAGGTCTAACCATTCCCACATTTTTAATGCCGCCGCGTAAATATAAAAAACCGTCATAGAGACCTTCTCCGGCCGGTTCAGCGAGCAGCCCCTTCATTCGAAGTCCATCGGCCTCATATGTCACTGTATATAAGTGAATATGCGGATGTGGCGACGGGAACCTTCTCTTTTCCACAATCACTTGAATTCTCTCCTTTTCATTCGGTGTTACGTCAAATGCTTGATAATGGCCTCTGCGACGAGCTGTCCTGATTTTGTCACCATCGGAGTGCCACCGCCTGGATGACTTGTGCCGCCAACAAACCAAAGCCCTTCAATATCCTTTGATTGATTATTGATTCGAAAAAACGCCTGCTTGAATGAGTTTGACGACATGCCATAAATGGCCCCATGATACGCTCCCGTTTTTTGCTGCAAATCAAGCGGGGTTTGTACCGCTTCAAATTCTACAAGCTGGTCAAGATCAAAGAGACCCTTTTCCTTTAGTTTTGTTTTCATATGCTGACCATATGTCTCCTTTAGCATGTCCCAATTTTGCTCTTTTGTCACATATGGCGCATTGGCTAATACAAACAAGTTACTTCTTCCTGGTCCTCCGCTTAAAGCTGGCTCTGAATGACCTGAATAACAGATGTAAAGCGTCGGATCATGAGGAAGCTGTTTTTTCTGAAAAATATCCTTGAATTCTTGTTCGTAATTCTCTGGAAAAAACACGTTGTGATGAGACAGTTTTTCATAGACTTTAGGGACGCCCAACAAAAGAACAAAACCTGATAACGATGGCTCAATGTTTGCCAGCTTTTGATTTCCAAAGCTCGGGCGGTCTTCTTCATCAATTAATTGGCGATAAATAGTCAGTGCATCTGCCCCCGCAATGACTTGATCTGCCTCATATAACTGTTGATCCGTTTCAACTCCTTGGATTCGCTTATTCTTTACATGAATCTTTTTGACTGATTCATTGAGATGAATTTGGACACCCAATTCCTTTGCCAGTGTCTCAAATGCCTCAACTAAACGATACGTACCGCCCTTAATACCATAAATGCCTTTTTCTCCTTCTAAATAAGCCATCATATTAAAAATAGCAGGTGCCTCGTATGGCGAAGAGCCAATGTAAGTCGCATACCGGCCAAACATCGCCAATGTATGAGGATGACGAAAATATTGACGTAGCAAGCGCTGAACGGATGTAAAAGGTTTGACAGCAAGAAGGGCTTTCATTAGCTTGACATCCGCTTTATCCTTCCAAGTCAATAATAAACGATTTAAAAACTGATCCTCTGCCATTTGAAAAAGCTTCTTCGATTCCTGTAAAAATGCCCGGTATCGCTTTGCATCCTCTGGACTAAAAACTGCAATTTGTGATTCCATTTGCTCAATATCTGGCGTAAACTCGACCGTATGTCCATCTGAAAAAACGTTTTTAGTAAGCGGGAAAATCGGATAAAACGTCACATAATCCTCCATTCGTCTATGACAGGAGGTAAATACTTCTTCAAAATACGCCTTCATTGTAATGGTACTCGGTCCTAAATCAAAAGAGTAGCCAGACGCTTGATGGCGTTGTAATTTCCCGCCTAAAGAAGCTTCTTTTTCTAAAATGGTGACCTGGAAACCGCGTGACTGTAAGCGAATCGCAGCCGATAACCCGCCAAGTCCGCCGCCAATAATGATCACTTTTCTCATTCGTACCTTCTTCCTTTCCATTCATAGCCTTCTTTTTTCAGCCCAATTTTCATAGAAGCAAAACCAATGGCCATCAGGCTTATGATACTGACAGGCAATAAAAAGGCCATCGTAGATGTTCTTCCATTTTCGATATCAATGACCGCTTTAATGGATACACCCAGCCCGTAGCAAAGAAGGGCTAAACAGAGATTGACCACATCAAAATGAATCAGTGCGATCATAAAGCAAATAACAGGAACTACATAAAGGACGGAGTATAAACAAAAGACACTGCTTAACAAAGCAATGTTTCGATTCACTCCCGGGAACAAATTTTTCCGATATCCTTCCCATACTTCCTGTCCACTCTCATACATTCTCATGTAGACAAAAGAATGAATACTTGCCAGTGTGAACGGAAAGCCCTTCGCTTTCACTCGTTTAGCCAAAGCCATATCATCCACAAGAGAATCCTTGATCGCTTCATGACCACCTATTTCTTGATAACAGTTCTTTTCAATGGCAATAAAACCGCCATGTGCTGCGGCAAAAGCAGGATGTTGAGATGTTCTGACCCACTTCACTGGCAGATGACAGCCAATCGTAAACATCATCATAGGAACGACAAGATGCTCAAAAGGCGTTCCCGTTTTTTGCTCTGGGAAACCTGAGAGCATGCCCGTTTTTTGTATGCATAACTGCTTGTACACCGCTTCAATAGCTCCTTGTTTTAAGCGGACATCTGCATCTAAAAATAACAGCCAATCAGAAGATGCTGCCTCAGCAAGCTGGGAACAAGCATATGATTTTCCAAGCCAGCCGCGCTTCAATACTTGACCTGACTGCACACGAATCCATGGATATGTCTCTGCGAAGCCCTCTGCAATCATTCTCGTCTGATCTGTCGAGTGATCATCCAGCACGATCAACTCTTTCGGATGGAGACGCTGATCAACAATCGACTGAAGGCAGGCTTCCAGCCGTTTTTCTTCATTTCTCGCTGGAATGAGGATCGATAATGAAATGGGTTCATCAGGTGAAAGAGATGCCGGCTTGAGTACAGGAAATTGCTTCATATTCCAAATCGTAAACATCAATTGGCAGATCAGCAAAACGCTGATGACAATTAAGAAGACCGCCATGTTTTCACCCACTTTTTAAAGGAATCAAACGCATCACTAGTTGACCGGCTTGTCCTTGTCACCTGCCTAAATTGTTCGTTTGTTGAAAAATCTGGATCAGCAATAACCTGTGCTTGATGTGTGTTTAACTGTGTTTCAAGCAGGTCTCCGAGTAAACTTGTTACTTCCTTACTGCGAAGTGATTCGCCAGCTACTAGGACATCTTCTCCAAACTCAACCGATACCGTCGGTTTTTGAAATTGATTAAATGTATAATGCAGCGTCACAGGTTTGATGACGACCTGCTCAAATTGCCTGACTAAAAAAGAAGCTCCGCCTTCCAGTTCAAGCGGCCTTATGTCTTGGTGCATAATTTTCCCCTGCGGGAAGAGCCACACACCCCCGCCAGCCTCCATCTTCTCCTTTGCAGTCATTAATGCCTGCTTGACACTTTTCAGCTTCTCTTTATGAACTGGAAATGCACCAAGTTTTTGAAAAAAAGCATATTGCTTCAACTGCTTCTCTTCCATCATCATGGCATGATCCAGCTCAGACATTTGTTCTATTAAAAGAAAAATGATCAGTCCATCCCACCATGAACTGTGATTGGCAAGATAAAGAACAGGATGCTTCTCCTTTGGATCAACCATACCTTTCATCATGACACAGCGAAAATGTTTGTTCAGTAAATATCGTTCAAGATAAAAATAAAAGAGTCGTCTAAACGATCGGTTTTTGTCGCTTTCTTTCAAATCGAACCCTTCCTTCACACAAGATGACAATGATCAGTGCTAAATAAAAAATGACATCCAGCCCGCCCTTTAATGCTAAAAGACCAAAGAAGAACACCATGGCCTGATAAATACGCCCATTCCAGCGCAATGCCTGCTGATCAATGGAGACGAGCGGGAACAGAAATGAAAGTCCTGCTCCAATGATACCCCAGCTGACAAAATTCTCAAAAGGGATACCAAAGAAACCTCCGCCGTCATACCACACCCAAAACTTTCGTTCAGCCGCTACCGGATCTAATATGAGATCAAGCAGCACAATCCATATACCCGTTTCGACGGCTCGTTTCCACTTCGATTGTTGTCTTGATAAAAAAAGACTATTTAAAAACACACCAACCCATGCAAAAGCGATCGTCAAAGGCACTCCCGCCACAAGAAATCCAAGCGTCGGATAATAATCATAGGCCCCAAATGGAAAATCAGTTGTGATCCCCACCCATTCAACCGTAAACGTCAACACACCCACAATGGCTGCTCTTACGATCACAAAGCTCCATGCCCCGTAAATATTTCGGCCAATCTCAATGACGCAGCAGGCGTAAAGCACAAGAAAGATACCATTCGCAAACTGAAGCCATGCCGGCACTTCAAAAAAGACCATTAAAATAAGACCCACTACATACCAACCAACAAATACCCAACTCAATCTATACACGAAACCGCTCCTTTATTTCTACCAAATTCAAGAAAGCATTCATGCTTCTAGTATAGAAAAAAAGACACGTTCTATAAATAAACAATGCGCTTCTTATTTCATCTAGGCACTCACCAAAAATCCCTTTTGACATACTTTAATTAGTGATCTAGAACAAAGGAGGCGAATTACTCTTGAATCGTTCCATTAAAGTCAGACTGGCATTCATATTCGTTGTCCTGCTCTTTATTCCATTTGTCGCCTGTAAAAAAGACCAAGAGCAGACCGTACAAGTAGCCGAGGTGACCCATTCGGTCTTTTATGCACCGCTTTATGTCGCCCTATCCGAAGGATTTTTCAAAGATGAAGGCTTAGAGGTTGAATTAAAAACCACTTGGGGCGGCGATAAAACAATGACAGCTCTCTTATCCGGCGGCGCTGATATCGCTCTGACCGGATCTGAATCTTCTATTTATGTGGAAGCACAAGACACGAAAGACTCTGTCATGAACTTTGCACAGCTGACACAAACAGACGGTACATTTCTTGTTTCAAGGGAAAAAATCAATCAATTCTCTTGGGATCAATTGAAAGGAAAGGACTTTCTCGGACAACGGAAAGGCGGCATGCCGCAAATGGTCGGTGAATATGTCCTGAAAAAAGAAGGCATTGATTTGAAACAGGATCTTCGCATGATTCAAAATATTGATTTTGCCAACATTTCAGGTGCTTTTTCCTCTGGAACTGGCGATTTTGTGCAGTTATTCGAACCGACAGCTTCCTTAATTGAAAAAGAAGGCAAAGGGTACATTACCGCCTCCTTTGGTGAGGCTTCCGGCAAGGTGCCTTATACCACCTTTATGGCAAAGAAGAGTTACTTAGAGGAAAACAAAGAGACAGCTGAAGCCTTTACTCGTGCCATTTACAAAGCGCAAAAATGGGTCAAAGCAAAGAGCCCAGAGGAGATTGCCAAGACAATCCAATCTCAATTTCCTGATACAGACCTTGATGTCTTATCAACAGCCATTAAACGCTACAAGCAGCAGAACTCCTACGCAACAGATCCCCTTCTAAATGAAGAGGAATGGAACAAATTACAGGAAATCATGAAGGCAAGTGGTGAACTGCCGGAATTTATCCCGTACAAACAACTTGTCGATTCATCCATTGCAAGGAAGGTCACAGATCACAAATAGAACAGGAGGTAGCACATGTCTTTCCTTCAAATTGACCATGTGACCCACACGTACTTCTCTTTAAAAGAAAAAACCACGGCCATCAAGCACATCAATATGGAGATCACTCAAGGTGAATTCATCTCATTTATTGGTCCCAGCGGCTGCGGGAAAACAACCTTGCTGTCCATCATCGCAGGCATTACGCCACCCTCTGAAGGTCGAATTTTAATCGAAGGAAAAGAACCGAATCAACAGGAGCATCAAATCGGTTATATGCTCCAGCAAGATTATTTGTTCCCATGGAAAACGATCAAGGAAAATGTCATTCTCGGGTTAAAAATTGCAAAACAAGATTCACATGAAGCCACCTCAGCTGCCCTTAGCTTACTGCCAAAGCTTGGACTCAATGATGTCGAAGAAAAATACCCGAAGGAGCTGTCAGGCGGGATGAGGCAGCGTGCGGCTCTCGCCCGAACGCTTGCAGTTGATCCCGGCCTGCTTCTGCTTGATGAGCCATTTTCAGCACTAGATTACCAGACGAAACTGACATTAGAAGACCTCGTCTTTCACACTTTAAAAAACTATCAAAAAACGGCTGTTCTTGTCACACATGACATCGGCGAAGCCATTGCGATGAGTGATCGCATTTTCTTATTCTCAAAGCATCCAGGCTCTATCCAGCGAATGTTTACCGTTCCAGATGATCTGAGGACGCTCTCTCCTTTTGAAGCGAGACAGACAGCAAGTTTCCAAGAGCTCTTTCAAACGATTTGGAAGGAGCTGAAGACAGTTGAAACACAGTGATCTTTTACATGAAGCCTATCGAAAAAAAATTCGAATGGAAAAACGCATGACGCGAGTCTACCAGTTGATCATTTTCGCCAGTTTCTTTTCGCTTTGGGAGCTTGCGAGCCATTTCAGACTGATTGACCCGCTCATTTTCAGTTCACCATCTGCTGTCTGCCAATTGTTTTTACAAAAATTATCAGATGGTTCATTAATCAATCATATGAGCATTACGCTATTTGAAACAGTGCTCGGCTTTCTACTTGGTACTTTTTGCGGCATTTTATTAGCCGCCGCCTTATGGTGGTCCACCCGTCTTGCAAATGTCCTTGATCCTTATTTGGTTATTTTAAATGCGATGCCGAAAGTCGCTCTCGCCCCCATTTTAATTGTTGCCCTTGGACCAGGCATGATCAGCATTGTCGCGATGGGTGCCATTATCAGTGTGATCATTACCACCATCGTCATTTATACAGCCTTTCAAGAAGTCGATGAGAATTATTTAAAAGTCATGAAAACCTTTGGCGCAAAAAAAAGAACGGTCTTCCGTGAGGTCATTTTGCCAGCAAGTATTCCAACGATGATCTCTGCCATTAAGGTCAATGTTGGTCTTTCTTGGGTTGGGGTCATTGTGGGAGAATTCCTTGTATCCTCAAAAGGACTCGGCTATATGATCATCTATGGCTTTCAAGTCTTCAACTTTACACTCGTGTTCTTAAGTCTTTTCATTATCGCCGTCTTCGCCACCATCATGTATCAGCTTGTTGAATGGCTGGAGCGCCGTTTTCTGCAAAAATAAAAAGCACAGGGTCATTTCCCTGCGCTTTTTTTAACGAATCAAACCGTTCTTTTCTAAATAAGCAAGACTTTGTCTCAAGACATCATCTTTCATAATAAAACTGAAATTTTTATTTTTTGCGATGGATCTTGGTAAGTCTGCGAAAAGAACGGGTCCTTTCGTTTCAAAATACGTGTCCTGCTTGACGAGCCTTTCAATATCGGCGAAATAAATATTTTTGACAATGACTTTCTCTCTGCCAAGCACCTGATATTGACCAATATACGTTAATTCACGAACAACAGCACCCGTCTCTTCGTGAATCTCTCGTATAGCGGCTTGATCTGCTTCTTCATTTGGCTCTACTTTCCCTCCTGGAAACTCGTAGCCTCGATCCTCATGTTCAGTAAGTAGCCATTTTCCTTGATAGCGGCAAATAGCCCAAACATGCTTAGGATGACTTGAAAAAGGCTGCTCTTCAAAAGAGAGCTTGACCGTATTATGATAATAGTCTTTAAATACATGCATGTGAAATCCCTCATATCCTGTCCTTGCTTCTTGTAAAACATCATACCACAGATCACATTTCTCTGAAGAATTTTTATGAAAAGTGAAACAAACGAGTGCTTCTATCTCGTCTGTATGTAAAATAAGTATTCTTGCTAAAACCTTTTTATCATCTCCATCCTCATCCCATTTTAATCATGAAACCTTTTGCCCATGACGACGTAAATCAATAAGTGTTTGTCCTACACAGACGAGGAGGAAACCAGCATGAGCATCACAAATGGATCAAAACAAGAAAATAACAAAGCATGGCCAATGAGGCAACATGAGAAAGAAGACGCTTCTCTTGAGGCAGTGAAGAAACACCTCATGAAAGGACAAAAGTTAGATTTAACAAAAGACAATCCAAATATAGATCAAATTCATATCGGACTTGGCTGGGACTTATCTGGTCAGCCAATTGATTTAGATACGCAAGTGTTTCTCTTAAATGAAGAGGACAAGCTTCTGTCTCCAAAACACCTGATCTATTATCATCAGCAGCAAAGCTTAGATGGAGCTGTTCGCCATCTAGGTGATCATCAGGTCGGCGGAGGCCATCGGGACAATGAGATCATCATTATGCAACTGAGCAGAGTCTCACCCGATATTCAGAAAATCGTCGTAACAGCCACGATACATGATGCACACGAGCGGACACATCATTTTGGACAGGTGACCAATGCCTACTTGCGCCTTTCAGATCAAATCACACAACAGGAGATTTGTACCTTTCAGTTAACAGAAGATTATTCATTTTGTACATCCATCATTTGTGCTGAACTAACGAGAGTTGAGAACGAATGGAAAATCACCGCTACCGGACAAGGTACGACCCTTGATTTAAACGACCTATGCCGCATCTACGGATTCACATCTTGACAAAGGAAAGGAGCTGGCACAAATGGGATTTCATTTCAACACGATCGAAGAACTGACCTTACAAGCAGAAGGCAACGGGATCTTTTTTGCTAAAAAAGGCGCTATGATTGCCGATCAAGGTACATTTCAATACCGTAAACGATTACTTGGGACGAATAAAGGAAATATGGTCAGCCAAGTATTTAATCATATTAGCAGAAAATTAACAGGTGAAAACCTTGAGATGATGGAAGTGAGTGGACAAGGCACTTGCTACTTGGCTGATTCTAGCGAGCATGTGACCGTCATCAATCTTGAGCCGAACGGTCCTTGGCAACATGTTAGCGTGGAAAGTGAAGATTTACTTGCCTTTACTGAAGAATGTCACTATGGCGTGACACCAGTAGGCGTTGGGATCTTATCACAGAAAGGGCTATTTACTTCAAAGCTCTCGTATCAAGGTCACGGGGCGCAGGTTGCCATCAAAACAAATGGAAACCCGCTGATTTTAAAAGCACCTTGCCGTGTAGATCCTGACGCTATTGTCGCTTGGACGGGCAAAGCACCGAAAGTCAAATTAGATGTGAACTGGAAAACGTTCATTGGACAAACATCGGGCGAATCCTACTTGTTTGAATTTCATGAACAGGACCAAATTGTGATTATCCAGCCATCTGAACGAACATCTGGAATGCGGGTCGGGATAGATGATAACCGGTACAAACCCCAGAGTCAGAGTACCTCACACGAAATCACCAACTCACAGCAGGAAAATAGAGGCGGAATCAGTGATCTAATCGGGGGTATCTTACAGCCTCGAAAATAAAAGCATGTAGAATGTCTCTACATGCTTTCAGATAGTTGACAAAAGGCTAAAATGAACTTTCTTTTAGCCTTTTGTCTTCTTTTCAGCGTGATAGAAAACCTTTGCAGTTTAGGAAGGACGAGTACTGGCGCGGAGCGAATTTGACATTCGTGAGCACCGGCACGCAGGACTGACAAAGAATGCGAGGGTTTGTCTACACGCTGAGCATGTAGAATGTCTCTACATGCTTTTTCAATTCATCAGTCCATTGGTCTCAATAAAGTTCTTTGTCTCTTCGTTACCGAGATCATGAATCATCGAGTAAATCTCTTTTCTTTTCCTATCCATTTCGTCATTTGGACTATCATAATGATATTCAAGAAATGGAACATGCGCCCGAAAGAAACCTTTCCAATCTGTCATATACTGTTCATCAAAATACTCTCTTAACTGCAAGATTTGGTCATCATCTGCTTCTATCTGAAATTGCCAAGCAGCCGCATCTCTGTGCTGTGAGATCGATCCGTCTTGAACGGATACATAGTATGTGTGTCTCGCCATCTGATTCATCCTTTTTCCTTTAGTATGACCAGATATGAAGAAATTACGGCTTTTTGCGCAATTTATTTTTCATCATGTCTAACACATCAATAAACAACTGTGGAATGGGAATTCCGAGAGCTTTGGCTGTTGAGACAATCTGGTACGATTCATAAATAATATAAAAGATGAGCGCTAAATCCTTAATTGTCCCCCCAGTCTTCAGCATGACATCGAAGAAGTGTGCCATGGATATTAAAGAAATCGTCACAACCTTTCGAACAAGCCGGGTCAAAAAACGCTTCATCGTAAGTTGTCCAGTCACAGATTCTCTTAGGCTTGAACAAATTAATTCAATAGCCATTAGTGTCACTAATATCATGAGTAAATATCCTGCTCCACCAAACAGAAAGCCCATTGCCGACAAACTGACTGTAAACAACGAAAAGATGCCTAAATCCTTGCTCACTTGGCATCAACATCCTTTCATAGTGGAACTTCTTACCTCAATAGTATATGCCGCATTTGATGAATAGCTTGGACGACAAAAAATAAAGGCATGGTTAGCTGTTCAAAAAATTCGTGAAGCGCATAAAAAGAGCCGCCTGTGACGGCGGCTTTCTTGGTTAAACTCTGACATCAATAAACGTAGCGTCTGAATCTTTGGGCTGAACAGCTTGAGGCTGCTGCTGCACTTGATCGAGCATCACCATAGCTTGGGCTGTGTTCGTGGCAAGCTGTGAATTCAATAAACTGATATTGAGTGTTTTTTGAATACTCGCCACTTGCTGACTCATCATTCCTGCAATTGAGGACATCTTCTCCCCTCCCTTCCCTTTTCTCTTCGGCTAAAAGCCCCATCAATTCAATGGGCTGTCTGTCACAAATCCACAAAAAAAGAATGCCGATCTGTTTGATGATCGACATTCCTTTCACATTCGCTTATCCTAAGTATGCTTTGAGCATCCAGTTGTGTTTTTCAATGGATTGATGAATCGCAAGCAGCATATCACCTGTTGTTTCATCGCCAACTTCTGCAGCCAGCTCCATGCCTTGCTTAAGTTCTTCTGCAATATTAGAGAAATCATCATACAGATTTTTCACCATTTGCTCGGCTGATTCATTGCCTTCCGCTTCTTGAATGCTAGAAATTTCTAAGCACTCTTTCATTGTCGCAACAGGTTGTCCATTTAATGCGAGCATACGTTCAGCCAAATCATCGATATAAGTGGCTGTTTCTGTATATAATTCCTCGAATTTTTCATGGAGTGTAAAGAAGTCTTTTCCCTTTACATACCAGTGATAGTTATGTAATTTTACGTAAAGCACAGTCCAATCTGCTACTTGTTTATTGACGACGTTTAATAATTTTTCAGACATGTTGATTCCTCCTTATGTAGTTGCGTTTAGTATGGGATTACCCTTTTTTTATTATACTGAAACCTGCCATCATTTTCTTCTATTTTGACCGCATGAAATATATGTTAATATGGAAATAAGGAGGGAGTTAGATGCTGTTACTTGGGATTATCAGCTTTATCATTATCTCAATCGTTGTCTTTTTATCACTGTGGACGACATCAAAGGCTTATGATTACAAGCATAAAGTCGATTCACCACAGGATGCTGAACCAAACCAACGTCCTAACCCAAAATAAAACCGCTTTCAATGATGTGAGGTATCTTCTTCTTCAGTAGATGAACTCTCTTTTTTCACATCACCTACATGGATGTTTGTCTTCGGCATATTATGCTGCTGTTTAGCTGTCACATGGACTTGTATGATATAAAGGCCATCTTTTTTGAAGGCTGTATGCAATTCATATACACCTTTCTCCTTTTTCTTTGGCTGAATCATCTTGCTGTTATCCTTGTCGCCATCTTTCCACACTTCAAATTCAACATCATCTGCATCATCAACAGGCGTATCACCATATGTGACAGCTGCTTTTACGATAACGTTTTCATTTTTCTCCACTTGCTCCGGCCCTGTTAGTTTGACTTCTAATAACTCAGGCACTTCTCCCTTGTCATTGCTCGCTGCCGAGTTTCCACATGCACTAAGTAATGCGAGCATCAAAATGATTCCTACCATTTTCCGCATTCGTGTATCCCCCTTTTTTACTGACATGTCCATTTTAACAAATATCCCCTATTTTAACAGCTCCCGTTTCATTTCATGTAAAAAACCGGACATTCAATATGTCCGGTTCATCATCATCTTGCTAATTATCCAAATACTTTTAATAGCTCTTCTTGGTCCTGAGACAGCCAGAAACGCATTAAACGTTTTGCTCCTTCAAGATCATGAAGCTTCGCTTGACCGCACTGCTCTTCATTTGCAGCAGGAATTTCTGTTACCTCCACTGCATCTTTGAATGTTGCATCAAGCAGTTCAACGATCTCTCTTGGTGTCGGTGCACCGCTGACAACTAAATAGTAGCCAGTCTGGCAACCCATTGGAGAAATATCAATGATATCAAAATGATCGTATTTCTCTGAGTGTGTTCTAATATTAAACGCAAGTAAATGCTCTAATGTATGAATCGTATCAGGTTTCATTGCCTGCTTGTTCGGCTGACAAAAACGGATATCAAATTTGTTCACTTCCCCATCTGATCCCACTTTATGAACGCCGCAATGACGAACGTAAGGTGCTTTTACAGCATTATGGTCAAGTTCAAAGCTTTCAACTGAAGGCATTAATCACCACTCCTATAATTGCAATTTCCTATATTATAACATATTGCTCCGACCAGTTTAGTTTATAAAACTTCCCTTCCTTGTCCTTTTTTCTTATACTGTGAAAAGACAGACAAGGAGGAACCTCTATGAAACAAATTTTTATCGGCATCATTCGCTTTTATCAAAAATGCATTTCCCCTCTGACACCGCCGAGCTGCAGGTTTTATCCCACCTGTTCAAACTATGGGCTAGAGGCGATCAAAACGCATGGCGCTTTAAAAGGCGGCTGGCTCACAATCAAGCGAATTTTAAAATGTCACCCGCTGCATCCTGGAGGCATGGATCCCGTCCCACCTAAAAAGGAAAAATAACTTACTTTTCTTCATAACCGTTGACAACTAAGTCAAGCTTACCTGTCCCAGGATCAATCACTAGACCATGCACAGGCACATCAGATGGAAGAAGCGGATGATTTTTAACGACAGACACACTGTCCTTCACGCTATCTTCAACTGAGCTAAAGCTTTTGAGCCACTGTTGAAAATCGATCCCTGAGTATTCCAGTACTTCAATTCGTTTTTCGGGAATACCGCGCTCAACGGCTTTATTTAATAGGGTTTGGCTGTCTATTTTACTCATCCCGCAATCGTGGTGCCCGATCACATAAACTTCGTCAGCATTCAATTCATAAACAGCCACTAAAATGCTTCGCATAATACTTCCAAATGGGTGAGAAACGAGAGCGCCAGCACTTTTGACAATTTTAATATCGCCATTTTTCATGTTCATGGCGCGCGGAAGCAGTTCAACAAGTCTTGTATCCATACATGATAGAATGACAGCTTTTTTCTGTGGAAACTTCGTTGTTGTAAACTCTTCATATCGCTTCTCTTCGCAAAATTGTTGATTGTACTCGATGATTTCGTCTAAAAGTTTCATAAGTTTGTCCATTCCTTTTTCTTTTTTTAAAAATAAATATAGCACAATGTTTTAAATTTCGTCACGTTTTGACGTCTATTTTTTTAGAGGAAACATCTTCTGATGAAAATTTTTTATTTTCCTCTTTTCAAATCGTAATTATTACGATACAATAACTCAGGACATTAAATCGTAATCATTTCTATCTAATAGGTTGAGAGGAGACATTCTTAGATGAAAAAAATCTTTTTTATTTTAACAGCTGCTTTATTAGCGGTCGGTCTTGCCGCTTGCTCAAGCAGTGCGGGGACAAATGCTTCAAAAGGAAAAGCAGACGGGAAATTAACCATTTACACGACGATCTTCCCTATTCAAGATTTCACTGAAAAAATTGGCGGCTCTCACGTGAACGCTCAAAGTGTGTACCCTGCCAATGCAGATGCACACAGCTTTGAACCAAGTTCAAAAACGATGGTTGAAATGGCTGAAGGAGATGCCTTTATTTACAGCGGAACAGGCGCTGAAGCATTTGCTGATAAAACGGCTTCTACATTAAAAGACCAAGGCGTGAAAACAGTGAAAGCAGCCGAAGGCATCAAGCTATTATCAACACAAGAAGAACATGCTCATGAAGAAGGTGAGGACCATGATCACGATCATGAAGGTGAAGATCATGACCATGATGGACACGACCACGGAGATAAAGATCCCCATGCATGGCTAGATCCTGTTTATGCACAGCAAATGGCAAAAAACATTAAAGACACACTTGTTTCACTAGATCCAGATCATAAAGACGAATACACAAAAAACTATGAATCACTAAAAAAAGAATTACAATCGTTAGATCAGGAATTCAAAACAACGTTATCTAAAGCAAAACATAAAGAAATTCTTGTTTCTCACGCAGCATACGGCTACTGGGAAAAGCGCTATGGCATTGAGCAAATCAGTGTACTAGGACTCTCTGCTTCTGAAGAGCCTTCCCAAAAACAGCTTGAAAATATCGTACAACAGGCAGAAAAGCATCACATCAAGTATGTCATTTTTGAAAATAACGTCAGCAGTAAAGTATCAGATACGATTCGCAGTGAAATTGGGGCAAAAAGCCTTACACTGAAAAATCTAGAATCCATTACAGAAGATGATGCTAAAAATGGCGAAAGCTATGTCAGCTTAATGAAACAAAATTTAAACACATTAAAAACAGCTTTAAATGTTGAATGAATTCATGAACCTCGAGCGATCAGCCGGGGTTTTTTACTGCACAAAAAAACACACCATGATCAGGTGTGTTTCTTTGTTTACATTTGATATTTTTTCTTAAACTGCTCCGCTCTGCCGCCTTTTTCTCCGAATTTCTGGCGTCCTGTATAAAATGGATGCGTATCAGAGCTTGTCTCTACTTTAATGACAGGATAAGTCTTCCCATCCTCCCACTCTACGGTCTCATGTGATGTCTTTGTTGATCTACTTAAGAAGCGGTAACCGCTGTTTACGTCCATAAATACAACTTCATGTGAGGTTGGATGAATATCTCTTTTCAATGTCAAAACTCCCTTCATCATTAAAACGTAACGATTACGTTTTATAATTATATTCTACTCCCTCTTTTACAACTTGTCAAAAAACAAGCTTTCTTAGTCAGGAAGAATAATCTAAAAATGGTGGAGAATAATAAACACCATAAAAAGAGATGCGATAAGAAAGGCGGAGAAAAAATTGACTGATCTCGTTTTAGCTAGAAGTCTGTTCGGCACAACAATGGGCTTCCATATTATTTATGCCTCGCTTGGCGTAGGCATCCCGCTAATGATTTTGTTAGCTGAACTCATCTTTCAAAAAACGAAGGACCCGCATTATGCCATCATGGCCAAACGATGGACAAAAGCGCAGGCTGTTCTGTTAGGGGTCGCCATTCCAACCGGTACCATTGCTGGTACGCAGCTTGCCCTTCTATGGCCTGGTTTTATGGAGGTCATCGGAAAGGTCATGTCACTGCCATTTCAAATAGAAATTTATGCTTTCTTTATTGAAGCACTATTTATGTCTATTTATGTGTACGCAGCAGATCGTTTATCACCAGCCATGCGCATCATTACCGTTATTTTCGTTGTCATTGGTGCAGCAGCTTCAGCGATTCTCATTACAAACGTACATGCTTTTGAAGGAACACCCGCTGGCTTTCAAATGGTCAATGGAGAAATAACGAATATCGAACCTTGGAAGGCCTTTTTCAATCCAAGTTTTGTTGTCACTGCTACACATGTAGTACTGTCTGCTTTTACAACAGGCGCTTTTGTCATTGCTTCTGTCGCTGCATTTAAAATGTTGAAAACAAGAAAAAACGAAAAGCTCTATACCTTTCATCGAAAAGCCCTTTTTCTTGGACTGATTGTAGGCGGACTTTTCTCTTTTCTCACAGCCTTAAACGGTCACGAATCAGCTCAGCTTCTGTATGAATATCAGCCTGAAAAATTAGCGGGTGCTGAAGGTTTATTTGAAACGCAATCGCATGCGCCTCTGGCCATTGGCGGTTTTACTGATGCCAATACGCAAGAAATCAAAGGAGCAATCGAAATCCCTTGGGCGCTTAGTTTTCTTGCAGGAAATAGCTTTGATACTGTGGTTAAAGGGTTAAATGATTTTCCTAGAGACGAGTGGCCGCCTTTATTTATTCACACACTATTTAACGGAATGGTCATTATCGGCTCATTGCTCATTTTCTTTGCTGTGTTAGCACTGTTTTACCGCAAAATTTTAAAACGCGAACATTATCCAAAATGGCTGCTTGTCCTTTATTTATTTGGCGGGCCTCTTAGTCTCTTGGCGATTGAATTTGGCTGGATCTTTGCCTGTACAGGCCGTCAGCCATGGGTGATTTATCGAATGCTCAAAACCTCTGAAGTCGTCACATCATCAGGATCTATCGGTACACTTTTCATCCTTTTTGCCATTGTCTATCTCATTTTAGGCATCGCAACTGTGATTGTACTGACGTACTACTTTAGAAAACATTCAATTGAAGAAGACTTACGGTTAACAGAATCTTAAAAAGGGAGCGATCTTGATGCAAATGGATGTAACAACTGATGCACTCATTGCAATCACCATCTTATGGGGATTCGTGTTTATCTATGCAGTGATGGCATCAATGGATTTCGGTGCAGGATTTTGGTCAATGATTTACATGAACAAAGAGCAGACAAAGGCCGCAAATATCGCAAATAAGTATCTTTCTCCAACTTGGGAAGTAACTAACGTGTTCATTGTAGCCATCGTCGTTGCCTTGTTTAGCCTGTTTCCAGGTGCAACATTTGTGCTAGGCACTGTTCTATTAATACCCGGCAGCATTATTTTATTGCTTCTTGCACTGCGAAGCGGATTTCTCGTCTTCTCTCATTCACTGCCTAAAAAATATAGAAAAGCCGTTACATATATTTCAGGAATTAGCGGCTTTATTATTCCGTCCATTCTCATCATGGTTCTCCCCATTACACATGGTGGATTCATCTTTCAGGAGAATAATGTCTACTCATTAGATTTAGGATTGGTCTTTACAAGCGCAAATGTCTATTCTTTCGTAGGTTTTGCGATTTTCAGTACCCTTTTCCTCTCATCTTTGCTTTTAGCTGATTTTTCTAATGTTGCAAACGAAGATGAGGCTTATAACATTTATAGAAGAGGAGCACTGATTACGGGTCCACTTTCTCTCATGATGGCTTTCTTTATCATGCTCACACTGAGAAGTGAGGCCAATTGGCTGTTCACAAAAATGATGCAGAACATCCCGATCCTTCTTGTTTCTCTACTCATGTTTTTGCTTGCAGGTTTGGCTCTATTTTTACCAAACAGTCGCTTTAAACATCGGAAAGGGAGACCACGTTTAGCGGTTATCGCCATTACAATTCAATATTTCTTAGCAAGCTATGTGTATGGACATGCGCATTTGCCCTATATGGCCTATCCTGATATTACCATCATGTCTGGGTTTACAGATCCCGTCACATTTAGGGCATTATTTATTACGTATATTGTAGGGTTTATCATCCTCTTCCCTGGGTTCTACTTCTTCTGGAAATTGTTTATGAAAGATAAGCGTTATATTCGTCAGGAAGATTAACATGAATGAACGCCCCTTACTTCGGTTACATTATAGATGAAAGACATACTCAAAAGGAGGTCATCTGTATGAGTCAAAAAATCCTTTGTGAAGTAAACAACTGTTCCTACTGGAATGCTGGAAATCGTTGTGGTGCAGATGCAATTTATGTCGTCAGCCATACAGGAAATACGGCTGAGAAAAGTGAAGAAACTGACTGTAAAACGTTTAAACCTCAAGACCTTTAAGTCTCATTAAAGGAGGCGCTTCGCTTTGAAAAACGATCGGCTTGCTCAAACGTTTCTTGAAGAAATTCAGGACGCGGACGAGGCTGCATTTTATCAAGCAGCTCACTCCTTTTTAAATCTTTGGGATTATGAATACGGACATGTTTCCGACATGCCCAATGACATGCATCAGTATATTGGACAGCTTGCTTACGACAGCGGGCTTGTAGAAGAGTAAGAAAGAGCGGATGACCGCTCTTTCTTTTTGTTCAGACAGGAAGGAAAAACTTTCCTCAACTATACAGTGGTTCTATTGATGGTGCAAATGGCTATTCATTCGTTTTCATTTCACAAAATCATGTTTTGTAAACACATCAATTTTATCTGAGAAAGAACGAAGCGCTTGATAATCAACTTCTACGCCCATACCTGGAGAACGAGGCACCTCAATAAACCCATTTTCAACTTTGATTTCAGGAAAAATGATATCCTGCTCCCAATATTTCGACGATGCTGAAATATCCCCAGGAATCGTAAATTGCGGAAGTGATGCAAGTGCCACGTTTTGCGCGCGAGAAATGCCTGTTTCAATCATTCCCCCGCACCATAACGGAATCTGCTGCTCCTTGCAGAACGCATGAATCTTAAGAGCTTCAGTCAGCCCTCCAACTCGTGAAGGCTTCACATTAATAATCTGACAGCTTCCAAGTTCTACAGCTTTTCTCGCATCATCTAAAGAACAAATACTTTCATCCAAACAGATTGGTGTTTTTAAATGCTTTTGCAAATGCCGATGATCGACAATGTCATCTGCGGCTAAAGGTTGTTCAATCATTAATAAACGAATATCGTCGAGCTGCTTCAGTTTGCTAATATCCTTTAATTCATAAGCAGAGTTTGCATCCGCCATTAACGGAAGGTGAGGGAAAGACTCTCTTATCTTTTGTAGAAGTCCAATATCTTGTCCCGGCTTAATCTTCACTTTCACACGCTGATAGCCTTGATCAACAAACTGCTCGATTTGCTGAATCATATCATCTATTGGTCCTAACCCCGCAACGACACCAGATGGAATTCTATCTCTAGTACCGCCTAAGACGTCACGTAAGGACTTATTTTCTCGCTTTGCATAAATATCCCACACAGCTGCCTCAATTCCTGCTTTGGCCATTCTATTGCCTTTAAAATGGTACAAGCTGTCTGGTATGTCCGAAGGATGTGTAAAAGATCGGGTCAGCACGTTCGGGATAAAGAAAGCCCTCAGCATGTGATAGCAGGTCTCGATGGTTTCTTCTGTATACCACGGAGAAGAGAAGGCAGATACCTCTCCCCATCCAGTTAATCCTGTTTGATCTTTGACCTCGACAATAATAAACTCACGCTCTGCAATGGTCCCAAGGCTCGTTGTAAACGGCTGTTTGAGTTTCATCGTGACATGATATAAGATCACACGTTCAATTTGAATCATCTAAAAACCCCTTTGATTTGAGTCTGTGCCTCTGCAATTTATTCGACGCATTCCTTGGCAGCTCATCCACAAAGTGAAAAGCGGCGGGCCATTTATACTTGGCTAATTGCGACTGACATAAAGCATAGAGCTCATTCTCCGGAATCTGCTCATCTGTCACAAGGAAGGCAGCAGGTACCTCTCCCCATTTTTCATCATATATACCCGTCACTCCGGCTTCCTTTACATTTGGATGTGTTAAAAGAACTGCTTCAATTTCTGCTGGATAAATATTCTCTCCGCCAGAAATAATTAAGTCTGACCGCCGATCAAGCACAAATAAGAATCCGTCCTCATCTACATAGCCAATATCACCCGTTTTCAGCCAGCCCTGCTCAAATGCAGCAGCTGTTGCCTCTTGACGATAAAGGTAGCCTTTCATGACATTTGCACCTTTTACCATGATTTCACCATGCTCAAAAGGACGACACGGACGGTTCTCATCTTGAATCTTTAATTCACAACCAAAAAGGGGCTTTCCCGCTGATCCAAGCTTTTCCACACTAAATTCAGGCGCAAGCGTCACAATTTGCGAGCAGGTCTCCGTCATACCGTACGATTGAAACACAGGAAATCCTTTCTCCTTACTCTCTTGAAGCATCGCATAAGGTGCAGGACCTCCCCCTAACAGCAGGCAACGCAAAGATGATGGACATTCTTCAAGTCCATTTAATAAACGGGACAGCATGGTTTGAACAACTGACAACATCGTCACTCGATGCTGTTCAATAGCATTCTTGACTTCATCGACATCAAACTTTTGATGAAGCACGACAGTCATACCGTATATGACAGATTTAAATATAGCGGATAAACCGCTTATATGAAAAAGAGGCAAGGCAATGAGCCAGCGGTCGTCCTCCCTGATCCCTAAATTCAATGCCGAGGAAACAGCACTATGAAAATGATTGCCAAACGTTTGCTCCACCCCTTTAGGGCGTCCTGTCGTTCCAGATGTATACATAATCGTCGCCGTCTCATTTAAATCAATATCATGTACGACCTTCTTTTCCATATCATGATCTGCATCAGGTAAAGTCTCTATTGTATAAACAGGTAAATCACCATGATGCTCATTTGCATATGCAGGCTCTGTTAATAAAGCCATGACTTTCGCATCTTCTAGCTGAAAACGTCTCTCTGCTTTTGTTAACTTATTGTTCAATAACACAATCTTGAAGCCTAATAAAAAACAAGCGTGAACAAGCATGACCATGTGAGGATGGTTGTTCATTAAAATCGCAACCGTATCCCCTTTTTTAAAAGATGCACGTGTCAGTCGATTTGCAAGTTGGTCTACATCTTTCGCTAAATCACGAAATGTCCACTCTTTGTCTTGATAAATGAGTGCGACCCGGTCTGGCGTTAAATACGCACGGTGCAGCAGCCAATTGGGTTGCTTCATCATGACACCTCCTTTTCATAAAAGAAAACAGCTCAGTCTGATGCACTAAGCTGTTTTCATCCATATCATTGAATCAAGGGAAACGAGGGAACTGACCGAAGTCTGGCTTCCGTTTTTCCTTAAAGGAATCGCGTCCTTCTTTTGCTTCATCTGTTGTGTAATAAAGAAGAGTCGCATCTCCTGCAAATTGCTGAATACCAGCTAATCCATCTGTGTCCGCATTAAATGCAGCTTTCAAGAATCGTAAAGCAGTCGGGCTTTTTTCTAGCATGTCCTCACACCACTTCACTGTTTCTTCTTCCAGCTGCTCTAATGGTACAACTGTGTTGACAAGTCCCATATCAAGCGCTTCTTGTGCATTGTATTGACGGCATAAGTACCAGATTTCTCTTGCTTTCTTATGACCCACAATACGTGCAAGATAGCCAGATCCATAACCAGCATCAAAGCTGCCCACTTTTGGTCCTGTTTGTCCAAAAATCGCATTGTCTGCTGCAATGGTAAGGTCACACACGACATGAAGCACATGCCCGCCGCCAATCGCATAGCCCGCAACCATCGCAATAACTGGTTTTGGAATGACACGAATTAAACGCTGTAAGTCTAGGACGTTTAGACGTGGAATTTGATCGTCTCCTACATAGCCGCCATGACCGCGTACTTTTTGGTCTCCACCTGAACAGAATGCTTTTCCTCCAGCACCTGCAAGGACAATGACACCAACATCTGAATTGTCGCGAGCACGTGAGAATGCATCAATTAATTCACTTACAGTCTTTGGTGTAAATGCATTATGTACATGCGGACGGTTAATGGTGATTTTTGCAATCCCATTATATGTTTCATATAAAATTTCGTCATACTGACGCTCAGTTTGCCATTCAATAGCCATCAATATTTCCTCCTCTAATCTTGCGATAAAATAAACTCACTTACTATTTTACCAAAAAAATGTGGTTGTTCCACATGAACTGTATGCCCAGCATGCTCTACTACTGTGAATTGACTGTATTCAAGCGCCTGCTGCATACGTTTGGCGATGTGACAGAACTTTTTATCAAGTGTTCCGCAAATGAGTAAAACAGGCTGTTTTATCTGCTTTAATGCTTCCCACATAGACGGCTGTGAGCCCGTTCCTATACCTTCTAAGCTGCGAGCCAGCCCGTTAGGATCGGTTTTTAGCCTTCCCTCTCTCAGTTGCGTTAGCCTGTCCGCTGGCAAGGATTTCTGCGAAGCAAACAGCGGAATGTTCTCCCAAAAATCCACAAACTGCGCTAATCCTTCATGTCTGATCTTTTGAGCTAGCTGATGATCATGATTCAGCCTCGCCATCCGCTCTTTAAAAGAGTTCAGCCCTGGAGATGTACTCTCAAGAATCAGTTTGTTTACACGTTCTGGATAACGGGAGGCAAATGATAAAGCAATACGCCCTCCCATAGAATATCCGAGAATGTTCACTTTGTGAAGCTTTAATTGATCTAAAATCTCAGCAAGATCTGCCAGCTGCTGGTACATTGCATATCTTCTTATACTCTTTGGTGAGTCTGTGCGGCCATGTCCAAGCAAGCTGACCTGAATCAATCTCGTATGTTTTTCTGTATAAGTATTCAAAAAAGCCCAAGAAGCTGCACTCCCTGTAAAGCCATGTAAACATAACGTGGCATTTTCAGCAGATGGGTTATGGTCTATCACCTCATACGCCACACCATCGTGCATTCGTATTATGAGTGAAGGCATTCTTTTTTCACTTCCCTCAATATCTCGTCCATCATTTGGCGATGTTTGCCCACGCGAGAATGCCGGTCAGTTTCAATCTCAATTAAATGAAGACCTGGTTCTTGGATATGCGCCAAGTACACATCTTTTAACTCTTCTTTCGTTGTCGGCTTCGAATAGGTTCCCCCATATAGCTTTGATGCATACTCAAAGTTCAACCCAGTCGGCGTACCAAAGAGCTTTTCATAATACGGTTCATCGGATGCCTGCGGAAGGAAAGAAAAGATTCCTCCTCCATCATTGTTTAACAACACAACCGTGAGCGGAATGTCCATTAGCTTAGCTGCAAGAAGACCGTTCATATCATGGTAAAAAGACAAATCGCCGATGACTAAAGTGATGGGTTGTTTCAAGGCTGCATATGTTCCAAGAGCTGTGGACACAACACCATCAATGCCATTTGCTCCGCGATTCGCCATCATCCGAAACGGTTTTGACTGCGTTTCAAAAAAGGTATCGACATCTCGAATAGGCATACTATTTCCGATAAAGAGCACACTCTCTTTTGGCAAAAGGTGCTGCAGCTGACGATACACATTTCCCTCAAATGTCAGGTCCTCATCATTGTATTGATTTGCATGCATTCTAAAAGAAGAATTGACACTCTGCCAGCGTCGTAAATAAGATGTATCCTGACGCTTTTCCGCTCTCATCAAGACTTCTTCTACAAAAGAGGCTGCATGACTTTCAATCATGTATGATGCGCTTAAACCAGGATCTCGATAACCACCCGCAGCATCGACGACAATCTGCTTCACTTCCGCATGCTTTTCCAGCCACTTAAATAAAGGCTTAGACACAGGCATCGGTCCAAAACGAATGACCATTTCAGGCAAGAGATGCTGCTGCAATGCCTCATCTTTTAACAAAGAATCGTATGCATCTATAATGTATTCTTCACTTTCATGTCCATTTCGCAAAAGAGAAAGCGGGTCAGCTAAAATTGGCAGATGAAAAGCTTTTGCAAGACGTAAGACTGACGCCTGCTCTTCCGGCGAGTGAAGTTCACCAGCAACAATGATTCCTTTTGCCGCTTTGTTCATGATAGACACTAATTCTGACATAACCCGATCATCCGGACGAGCTTGACCTGCTGCTAAAACTTTGTTCGCAACTCCTTCTTCTCTATCAAAAGGATCAATAGACAAGTCAGGTAGCAATGGTTCTCTCAGCGGCACATTCACCTGAACTGGTCCCTTTGGCTCCTGCATTGACACGTGACTTGCCCTAGCAGCAGCAGTTTGAACATATCGCAGCATCGTTTGGCTTTCTTCTGGCAAGGCTAAGTCTGTGAACCATTTAACAAACTTACCGAATAAGAATTGCTGATCAATCGCTTGAGGTGCCCCAACCTCCCTCAATTCGTGCGGCCGATCAGCAGTTAAAACAATCAGTGGTACCCGGGAATAATGTGCCTCGACAACAGCTGGATAAAAGTTAGCTGCTGCCGTACCTGACGTACAAATGAGCAGTACTGGTGTTTGGCTCGCTTTCGCAAGACCCAGTGCATAAAAAGCAGCAGACCGTTCATCCACTAACACATGGACATTGATTTCTTGATGAGCAAGAGCGAGCATCGCAAGCGGTGTTGAACGGGAGCCAGGACAAACAACTGCCTCCTTCACACCACTTTGCACAAATTCATCCATTAATCTGCCAATATATCTTGTCATGATTTGATTATTCAATAGGACGACCTCCAAGAGCAGACAGCATTGGTCTTAATTTCACTTGCGTTTCTTCATACTCTTGTTTTGCAAGGGAATCCTCTACAATTCCACATCCAGCAAACAAACGAACTTGGTCTTCCTCAATAAGACCTGATCGAATGGCGACAGCAAATTCTCCATTGTCCTTAGAATCAATCCATCCCACTGGCGCCGCATACCAACCGCGTTTCAACGGTTCGATTTCACGAATCACCTCTACCGCTTTTTCCTTAGGATATCCTCCAAGCGCTGGTGTTGGATGAAGCTGTTCAATTAATGAAAAGAGTGAACAGCTGCTTTTGATTTCTCCCACAATGGGTGTAAATAAATGCTGAATGTTTTTCGTTTTATAAAGACTTGGTTGATTTGGCTTATGCACATGATGGCAGTTTGCTTCAAATGCCTGCTCAATCATATTCACGACAATTTGATGTTCAATCAAATTTTTTTCATCATGAAGCAGTTCCTCACCTAGTGCCTGATCTTCTACTTCATCTTGACCACGTACAATAGAACCTGCCAAACAAGATGAAAAGACTTCACCACCGCTTTTTTTCACTAAACGTTCAGGCGTCGCCCCGACAAACGCTTGTCTTCCCTGCTCTATAGCAAATACATAACTCGTTGTTTGATGTTTTAGTAATTCTGCTAATAGTGGAGCGAGTTCAATTTGATTTTTATAGTGAAGCAAGACTTCTCTTGCTAAAACAACCTTTTCATATTCGTTCACACGAATGTGTTCTGTCGCTTCATGGATTGCTTTCATCCATTCCTGGACATCTAACTCTTCCATATGAACAAGCTCAGCTTGTCCATGATTTCTGACAGGCAATGCATCAAAATTAGAAGCTTTCTGTTCTAACTCTTGAATGAGCTGATGAACATTCCCGTCCACCTCGTTCCATTCATTGATCGTTAGAAACGTGCCCTCTTTTGAAACAGTCAGCATCATCGATGGCACAAAAAAATGAGCCTCGCCAAATGCTTCCCAGTGACGCGCCTTCTCTTCATATGGATCAAATGAAAATCCTCCAAATAAAAGCGGACCAACTGCCGCTTGCTTTAACTCCTTCTCATCATGAAAATGGAACATATGCTGTTTCAGCTGCTCCCATTCTTGATGGACGATATTGAATCGTTCTTTGCCTTGCTCTGATGATTTAATCACGGCCGCTCTGCCAAGTCCAGAAAATATCATTTGGCTTTCTGGATCAGACCAAAAAAACCGCTCGCCTAAAAAATCCGCTTCGCCGCTTTGGAAAAAGGCAAGAGGATCCAGATCGTCAACTCTTCTGGAGTAGCTTATCAAAACAGCATGGTTGACGTTATTCGCTTCTTCTAATGTCGCAAGCGCTTCCTGCCGGAAAGTACTTTGCACTGTTGTCACCATGATACATTCCTCCAAAATCCATGAAATAACATATAAAAATAAAACCATCATGTAAAAAATACATGAACATTCGAGTATGTCGAATGACCTGCTTTTCTATTATAAACCTTAACAGATGAACTTAGTAAAGAAAACAGCTTTTAAAACCTCGAATCCTTATTATATCACGCTTTCAAGATTTTTTCGCTCCCGCTTATTGAAATGAGAACATCTCTTAAAAAATGGTAAGACCTGTTCGAAGATCAAGCTTTCTCTCTATATGGGAACGATTAGCAAACATCTTTTTCTTGTTTCATCGCATCAATATATTGACACCTTTTTGAACTTTGCTAAACTGGAATTTGGACGTGTACGTATTTTTTTATTTAAAGGAGTATATTTTATGCAGCATCAATCGATATCAGATCAGCTTTCACCAATAAAGCCTGATAAGAACTGGCGGATTTGGTGGAATTTACTACGACCGCATACATTAACAGCGGCATTTATTCCCGTTACTTTAGGAACTGTCCTAGCACTTCCGAGTGGTCAAATACATGTTGGGCTATTTTTAGCTATGCTATTTGCATCGATGTTTATCCAAATTGCAACGAACATGTTTAATGAGTACTTTGATTATGTTCGCGGATTGGACAATGAGAAATCTGTCGGTATCGGCGGAGCGATCGTGAGAAACGGTGTAAAACCAAAAACAGTTTTAGGCCTCGCTTATGCCTTATTCGCGCTTTCTTTATTACTTGGGATCTATATTTGCATGATGTCTAGCTGGTGGATTGCACTCATAGGACTAATTTGTATGGCAGCAGGCTATTTTTATACCGGCGGTCCTGTACCAATTGCTTATACACCATTTGGAGAACTTGTATCAGGTGCTTTTATGGGACTAGGCATCATTTTAATTAGTTTCTATATCCAAACAGGAACATTGACATCAAAAGCTGTGCTCATTTCATTACCCATCTCTATTTTAGTTGGTGCCATCTTACTGTCGAACAATATCCGTGATTTAGACGGTGATAAAGAGAATGGACGAAAGACACTTGCTATCCTAGCTGGACGTAAAGCGGCAGTCAACATCCTACTTTCCATGTTTGTGATCTCATATGTACTCATTTTTGTTTATATCTTTATGGATATCGTGGGTCTTTGGAGTCTTCTTGTCTTACTCAGTGTGCCAAAAGCTTATACAGCCATTAAAGAATTTAAGCAAAAAGAAAAACCAATTGAATTAATGAATGCCATGAAGTCGACAGCACAAACCAATACGTTTTTTGGTTTCCTGTTAACGATCGCATTGATCTTACAATACTATCTCGCATAACACGAAACGCCTGCAGCCGCAGGCGTTTTTTATTGAAGAATTGCTTCAAATTGGCACAAGTCTTACATAAAAATTTGCTCATACTAACAATATGTTTGATATGAAAGGGTGATCGCTTTGTTGTCTAAAAACGAATTACATCAGTTGAAGCAGCGACTTCTCGATGAAAAACAAGAAATTGAAGCCAAAAGCCATGACGATGAACAGAAAGTATCATTTCCTTATGATTCAGTGGGCGAACTGTCAGCCTATGATAACCACCCTGGCGACCAAGGAACAGAACTATTCGAACGCGGAAAAGACATTGCCTTAAACAGTTTGGAACATGAGCACCTGTCCGATATCAATGAAGCACTCCAAGCAATGGCAGACGGCTCTTATGGTTTGTGTAAAGTGTGTAAAGCCCCTATTCCTAAAGAGCGCTTAGAAGCCCTTCCCACCGCTGTCACATGCACAGAGCATTCCAAAGAACAGACTGTTTCACAAAACCGTCCCATTGAAGAGGACTTATTAAGTCCGCCCTCAGGGCAATTTGAAAATGAAGAAAGTGCTGCATATGATGGCGAAGATGCCTACCAAGATGTAGAACGCTATGGAAACTCTGATACCCCATCCGATATGGAATTTCCTCCATTGACTTACGATGATGTGTATACACAGTCAGAAGATGAAGATTATGTGGAAGACTACGAAGGATTTGCAGCTGCTGATATTGAAGGTAAAGCAAGCAAGGTCTATCCAAATAAAGCACACGAAGCTTATGAAGAAGCATTAGATGAAGAAGGTGTCATGACGGTGTTTGGTGACTTGAAGCCGTACGAAGAAGAACCTTATACTAAAAAAAATCATTAGTCCCCACATATTGGGGGCTTGATGTTTATATCATGTAATAATTGGGAAATAAGTTGAAGAGTGAATTGATTGGGAGGAGATTTCTGGATGGCTAAAAAAAGTATCATTTGGGCGGTTATCGTCTTCTTTATTACATACGCATTATTTTCTATTGCAGGGTTCCTGTTCCCTATCGACAGAGAATGGTATGACGCACTAAATAAACCTGAATGGACACCTAGTGGTGGTGTCATCGGTGCGGTCTGGGCTGTCTTATTCGCCCTCATTTCGTTATCTGCCGCCATCATTTATGCAAAGTATGGTTTTCAAAAAATCACATTACCATTTTGGATTCTTTTTCTTCTAAATTATGTATTCAATCAAGCCTTTAGCTTTTTTCAATTTACACAAAAAGATTTATTTGCAGCTACGATCGACTGCCTGCTTGTAGCACTGACAGCACTCGCGCTTGTCATCGTCTCACGTAAACTAAGCAATGTTGTCCCAATTTTATTGATTCCTTATGTTTTATGGGGATTCTTTGCGACATACTTGTCTTATACGATCTATTCCATGAATATGTAAGAAAAGACCGCTATGATGGCGGTCTTTCGTTTTGCGGAAAATAAAAAAGAGGTCTTTATTAGACCTCTTTAAAAAATGACCCGTACGGGATTCGAACCCGTGTTACCGCCGTGAAAGGGCGGTGTCTTAACCGCTTGACCAACGGGCCAGAAAAATGGCGGAGAAGGAGGGATTTGAACCCTCGCGCCGCTTGCGCGACCTACACCCTTAGCAGGGGCGCCTCTTCAGCCACTTGAGTACTTCTCCATTTGGCTCCGCAGGTAGGATTCGAACCTACGACCGATCGGTTAACAGCCGATAGCTCTACCACTGAGCTACTGCGGAAAGTCATGGTGGGCCTGAGTGGACTCGAACCACCGACCTCACGCTTATCAGGCGTGCGCTCTAACCAGCTGAGCTACAGGCCCATGAACGATATGCAAATGGAGCGGGTGATGGGAATCGAACCCACGACATCAGCTTGGAAGGCTGAGGTTTTACCACTAAACTACACCCGCAAAAATATGTATGGGGCGATTGATGGGAATCGAACCCACGAGTGCCAGAGCCACAATCTGGTGCGTTAACCACTTCGCCACAACCGCCATACTAATATTTATTTGTAAAAGTGGCTCGGGACGGAATCGAACCGCCGACACACGGATTTTCAGTCCGTTGCTCTACCAACTGAGCTACCGAGCCATGTATTCATTTAAAATGGCGGTCCGGACGGGACTCGAACCCGCGACCTCCTGCGTGACAGGCAGGCATTCTAACCAACTGAACTACCGGACCAATAGAGAAAAAATTTGGTTGCGGGGGCAGGATTTGAACCTGCGACCTTCGGGTTATGAGCCCGACGAGCTACCGAACTGCTCCACCCCGCGATGATATCATTTTTTAAAAATATGGCGGAGGAAGAGGGATTCGAACCCCCGCGGGCTTTGACACCCCTGTCGGTTTTCAAGACCGATCCCTTCAGCCGGACTTGGGTATTCCTCCGTATAGATGGTGGACCTTGTAGGACTCGAACCTACGACCGGACGGTTATGAGCCGTCTGCTCTAACCAACTGAGCTAAAGGTCCTTTATAGCGGCGGAGGGGATCGAACCCCCGACCTCACGGGTATGAACCGTACGCTCTAGCCAGCTGAGCTACACCGCCATGATATAAAATAATCTTTTAAAAAGTGGAGCCTAGCGGGATCGAACCGCTGACCTCCTGCGTGCAAGGCAGGCGCTCTCCCAGCTGAGCTAAGGCCCCATAAAGATGGTCGGGAAGACAGGATTCGAACCTGCGACCCCTTGGTCCCAAACCAAGTGCTCTACCAAGCTGAGCTACTTCCCGATCTTAATGGCGCGCCCGAGAGGAGTCGAACCCCTAACCTTTTGATCCGTAGTCAAACGCTCTATCCAATTGAGCTACGGGCGCTTATTTTATAATGCCGAGGGCCGGACTTGAACCGGCACGGTAGTCACCTACCGCAGGATTTTAAGTCCTGTGTGTCTGCCAATTCCACCACCCCGGCGTGGATGGTATAAGCGGAAGACGGGATTCGAACCCGCGACCCCCACCTTGGCAAGGTGGTGTTCTACCACTGAACTACTTCCGCATTACAGGATTTCTTTATGTTGTTTGGCAATGCGGGTGAAGGGACTTGAACCCCCACGTCATAAAGACACTAGATCCTAAGTCTAGCGCGTCTGCCAATTCCGCCACACCCGCATAAAAATGGTGAGCCATGAAGGACTCGAACCTTCGACCCTCTGATTAAAAGTCAGATGCTCTACCAACTGAGCTAATGGCTCGCTTTTAAAGCGACTTGTCTATCTTACCATATGAAAGTGGTGCCGGCAAGAGGACTTGAACCCCCAACCTACTGATTACAAGTCAGTTGCTCTACCAGTTGAGCTACACCGGCTTTATCTATCCTAACATTATGTAAGAATAAATATGGTGGAGGATGACGGGCTCGAACCGCCGACCCTCTGCTTGTAAGGCAGATGCTCTCCCAGCTGAGCTAATCCTCCACTATGTAGGAATCTCTCGATCCGACAAAGATTATTATATACAGGTTTTACTCATTTGTAAAGGCTATATTAAAAAAATTTTATTTCATTTTTCATAACGTATTTCTTTTAACAGATGATGTTTATGTTACCAGTCAAAATAGCTTCAATTCAGCGATTAACAGCTGTATTTCTCTTCTCTATATTCTCTTTAAAAACGAGTAAATCCTTTAAAAATATCAGCAGCCTTTCAATTTTTATACTTTAATGATATAGATATTTCTTCATTTTAACTGTTAAACGCAATGAATGTTTTGACTATACACCTGCTATTCTTTCTCTCTATTATTTTTCTCTACATTTAAAAGTGAACATGCTTCACAGACTTTCTCGTTGTTTGAGAGCATCTGCACACTTGTCGTCAATTAAATCAATCTGATTCATACAACATAATTAGGTTCATCTTCTTTCAAAAAACACAAAAAAGACCAGTTCCGACTGGAACTGATCCTTTGAAAAGCTTGGCGGCGTCCTACTCTCACAGGGGGAAACCCCCAACTACCATCGGCGCTGAAGAGCTTAACTTCCGTGTTCGGTATGGGAACGGGTGTGACCTCTTCGCTATCGCCACCAAACCTGATGGAGAGAATGTTCTCTCAAAACTAGATAACAATGTTCATTTTTCACATTAGAATATAGGTTAAGTCCTCGATCTATTAGTATCTGTCAGCTCCACGTGTCACCACGCTTCCACCTCAGACCTATCAACCTGATCATCTTTCAGGGATCTTACTTCCTTGCGGAATGGGAAATCTCATCTTGAGGGGGGCTTCATGCTTAGATGCTTTCAGCACTTATCCCGTCCGCACATAGCTACCCAGCGATGCCCTTGGCAGAACAACTGGTACACCAGCGGTGCGTCCATCCCGGTCCTCTCGTACTAAGGACAGCTCCTCTCAAATTTCCTGCGCCCGCGACGGATAGGGACCGAACTGTCTCACGACGTTCTGAACCCAGCTCGCGTACCGCTTTAATGGGCGAACAGCCCAACCCTTGGGACCGACTACAGCCCCAGGATGCGATGAGCCGACATCGAGGTGCCAAACCTCCCCGTCGATGTGGACTCTTGGGGGAGATAAGCCTGTTATCCCCGGGGTAGCTTTTATCCGTTGAGCGATGGCCCTTCCATGCGGAACCACCGGATCACTAAGCCCGACTTTCGTCCCTGCTCGACTTGTAGGTCTCGCAGTCAAGCTCCCTTGTGCCTTTACACTCTGCGAATGATTTCCAACCATTCTGAGGGAACCTTTGGGCGCCTCCGTTACATTTTAGGAGGCGACCGCCCCAGTCAAACTGCCCACCTGACACTGTCTCCCTGCCCGATAAGGGCAGCGGGTTAGAAGGTCAATACAGCCAGGGTAGTATCCCACCGATGCCTCCACCGAAGCTAGCGCTCCGGTTTCCAAGGCTCCTACCTATCCTGTACAAGCTGTACCAACATTCAATATCAGGCTGCAGTAAAGCTCCACGGGGTCTTTCCGTCCTGTCGCGGGTAACCTGCATCTTCACAGGTACTATAATTTCACCGAGTCTCTCGTTGAGACAGTGCCCAGATCGTTGCGCCTTTCGTGCGGGTCGGAACTTACCCGACAAGGAATTTCGCTACCTTAGGACCGTTATAGTTACGGCCGCCGTTTACTGGGGCTTCAATTCGCACCTTCGCTTACGCTAAGCGCTCCTCTTAACCTTCCAGCACCGGGCAGGCGTCAGCCCCTATACTTCGCCTTACGGCTTCGCAGAGACCTGTGTTTTTGCTAAACAGTCGCCTGGGCCTATTCACTGCGGCTTCTCGGGGCTTTAACACCCTAAGAAGCACCCCTTCTCCCGAAGTTACGGGGTCATTTTGCCGAGTTCCTTAACGAGAGTTCTCTCGATCACCTTAGGATTCTCTCCTCGCCTACCTGTGTCGGTTTGCGGTACGGGCACCTCTCACCTCGCTAGAGGCTTTTCTTGGCAGTGTGGAATCAGGAACTTCGCTACTAAATTTCGCTCGCCATCACAGCTCAGCCTTCACGGGAAACGGATTTGCCTATTTCCCAGCCTAACTGCTTGGACGCGGATATCCAATACCGCGCTTACCCTATCCTCCTGCGTCCCCCCATTGCTCAAATGGTGAGGAGGTGGTACAGGAATATCAACCTGTTGTCCATCGCCTACGCCTTTCGGCCTCGGCTTAGGTCCCGACTAACCCTGAGCGGACGAGCCTTCCTCAGGAAACCTTAGGCATTCGGTGGACGGGATTCTCACCCGTCTTTCGCTACTCATACCGGCATTCTCACTTCTAAGCGCTCCACCAGTCCTTCCGGTCTGACTTCACTGCACTTAGAACGCTCTCCTACCACTGTTCGTAAGAACAGTCCGCAGCTTCGGTGATACGTTTAGCCCCGGTACATTTTCGGCGCAGAGTCACTCGACCAGTGAGCTATTACGCACTCTTTAAATGGTGGCTGCTTCTAAGCCAACATCCTGGTTGTCTAAGCAACTCCACATCCTTTTCCACTTAACGTATACTTTGGGACCTTAGCTGGCGGTCTGGGCTGTTTCCCTTTCGACTACGGATCTTATCACTCGCAGTCTGACTCCCAAGGATAAGTCATCGGCATTCGGAGTTTGACTGAATTCGGTAACCCGGTAGGGGCCCCTAGTCCAATCAGTGCTCTACCTCCGAGACTCTTACCTTGAGGCTAGCCCTAAAGCTATTTCGGAGAGAACCAGCTATCTCCAGGTTCGATTGGCATTTCACCCCTACCCACACCTCATCCCCGCACTTTTCAACGTGCGTGGGTTCGGGCCTCCATTCAGTGTTACCTGAACTTCACCCTGGACATGGGTAGATCACCTGGTTTCGGGTCTACGACCACGTACTCATGCGCCCTATTCAGACTCGCTTTCGCTGCGGCTCCGCATCTTCTGCTTAACCTTGCACGGGATCGTAACTCGCCGGTTCATTCTACAAAAGGCACGCCATCACCCGTTAACGGGCTCTGACTACTTGTAGGCACACGGTTTCAGGATCTATTTCACTCCCCTTCCGGGGTGCTTTTCACCTTTCCCTCACGGTACTGGTTCACTATCGGTCACTAGGGAGTATTTAGCCTTGGGAGATGGTCCTCCCGGATTCCGACGGAATTTCACGTGTTCCGCCGTACTCAGGATCCACTCTGGAGAGAACAACATTTCAGTTACAGGGCTGTTACCTTCTTTGGCGGGCCTTTCCAGACCTCTTCGCTTATATCGTTCCTTTGTAACTCCGTATAGAGTGTCCTACAACCCCAAGAGGCAAGCCTCTTGGTTTGGGCTGTTCCCGTTTCGCTCGCCGCTACTCAGGGAATCGCATTTGCTTTCTCTTCCTCCGGGTACTTAGATGTTTCAGTTCCCCGGGTATGCCTTCTCATACTCTATGTATTCAAGTATGGATACTACTCCATTACGAGCAGTGGGTTTCCCCATTCGGAAATCTCCGGATCAAAGCTTGCTTACAGCTCCCCGAAGCATATCGGTGTTCGTCCCGTCCTTCATCGGCTCCTAGTGCCAAGGCATCCACCGTGCGCCCTTTCTAACTTAACCATTTCTTACTTTAGAAAGAATCACTATGTGTGATGAACTTTGCATTGCATTCAATGTGAATGTATTACTTATTGTTATCTAGTTTTCAAAGAACAATCCTGTCTCGCTAGAGACATGTTTTGAAGGAATGATCCTTCAAAACTAAACAAGACGAAAAACGTACGCTGCTCCATATATCCTTAGAAAGGAGGTGATCCAGCCGCACCTTCCGATACGGCTACCTTGTTACGACTTCACCCCAATCATCTGCCCCACCTTCGGCGGCTGGCTCCATAAAGGTTACCTCACCGACTTCGGGTGTTGCAAACTCTCGTGGTGTGACGGGCGGTGTGTACAAGGCCCGGGAACGTATTCACCGCGGCATGCTGATCCGCGATTACTAGCGATTCCAGCTTCACGCAGTCGAGTTGCAGACTGCGATCCGAACTGAGAACAGATTTGTGGGATTGGCTAAACCTTGCGGTCTCGCAGCCCTTTGTTCTGTCCATTGTAGCACGTGTGTAGCCCAGGTCATAAGGGGCATGATGATTTGACGTCATCCCCACCTTCCTCCGGTTTGTCACCGGCAGTCACCTTAGAGTGCCCAACTAAATGCTGGCAACTAAGATCAAGGGTTGCGCTCGTTGCGGGACTTAACCCAACATCTCACGACACGAGCTGACGACAACCATGCACCACCTGTCACTCTGTCCCCGAAGGGAAAGCCCTATCTCTAGGGTTGTCAGAGGATGTCAAGACCTGGTAAGGTTCTTCGCGTTGCTTCGAATTAAACCACATGCTCCACCGCTTGTGCGGGCCCCCGTCAATTCCTTTGAGTTTCAGTCTTGCGACCGTACTCCCCAGGCGGAGTGCTTAATGCGTTAGCTGCAGCACTAAGGGGCGGAAACCCCCTAACACTTAGCACTCATCGTTTACGGCGTGGACTACCAGGGTATCTAATCCTGTTCGCTCCCCACGCTTTCGCTCCTCAGCGTCAGTTACAGACCAGAGAGTCGCCTTCGCCACTGGTGTTCCTCCACATCTCTACGCATTTCACCGCTACACGTGGAATTCCACTCTCCTCTTCTGCACTCAAGTTTCCCAGTTTCCAATGACCCTCCCCGGTTGAGCCGGGGGCTTTCACATCAGACTTAAGAAACCGCCTGCGAGCCCTTTACGCCCAATAATTCCGGACAACGCTTGCCACCTACGTATTACCGCGGCTGCTGGCACGTAGTTAGCCGTGGCTTTCTGGTTAGGTACCGTCAAGGTGCAAGCAGTTACTCTTGCACTTGTTCTTCCCTAACAACAGAGCTTTACGATCCGAAAACCTTCATCACTCACGCGGCGTTGCTCCGTCAGACTTTCGTCCATTGCGGAAGATTCCCTACTGCTGCCTCCCGTAGGAGTCTGGGCCGTGTCTCAGTCCCAGTGTGGCCGATCACCCTCTCAGGTCGGCTACGCATCGTCGCCTTGGTGAGCCGTTACCTCACCAACTAGCTAATGCGCCGCGGGTCCATCTGTAAGTGACAGCCGAAACCGTCTTTCATCCTTGAACCATGCGGTTCAAGGAACTATCCGGTATTAGCTCCGGTTTCCCGGAGTTATCCCAGTCTTACAGGCAGGTTACCCACGTGTTACTCACCCGTCCGCCGCTAACATCCGGGAGCAAGCTCCCTTCTGTCCGCTCGACTTGCATGTATTAGGCACGCCGCCAGCGTTCGTCCTGAGCCAGGATCAAACTCTCCGAGGTATGCAGGATGCATATCACACATGCGTTGCTACACGATGTAGCGAACTTAGCATGTGATCATTTCCTGCCTCGCCAGTTTGACTGACTACCTATGATGTATCATAGGATTTTTTATAAAAACTCGAATTAACAGGTACGTTTTGTCTTGTTTAGTTTTCAAAGATCATCTTCGTTATCGCTCAGAGGCGACTTTATTAATATAACATTCTATCAAGATGAAGTCAACAACTTTTTTCTTGAATGTTATTTCTCAACCGCGCTGTTTCAGCGGCGAATACAAATATAACACCTTTTAAAAGAAGAAACAAGTATTTTTTCTAAATAATTTATTTTTCCTGATCTCTTCCTATATATTCGTACAAAAAGGGCTTAACTCCATAATTCACTATTGTTGATCCTGTAGGTCTTTAGTATATTTATAATAGATTAAAATTTAATAACCGCAGGGGGAGCCTCGTGCTGAGAGTGAACAATTCGTTGTTCTGACCCTTTGAACCTGTCAGTTAATACTGAAGTAGGAATGTGGAATCACTTGCATACATGCATGTATGCAAGCCGATATGTTTTTCTATGAATCACATACTCATCCTGACATGGTCTCTCCTTGCACAATTCGTGAAAAGGGGATTTTTTTATGCAACAATCAAATCAATTAGTACGACTGATGGAGATCGCCATCATGACTTCTCTTGCACTTGTTTTAGATTATTTATCAGGTCTCTTTTTAAGAATGCCAAACGGCGGGTCAATTGCACTGATCATGATTCCTGTCATTCTCATGTCCATTAGATGGGGCGTGTCTGCTGGATTTATCATCGGTGTGTTAATCGCAGGACTACAGCTGATGAACAATCCTATTATTGCTACACCTGTACAAGGATTTCTCGATTACTTTGTCGCATCTGTTGTGATTTGTTTAAGCGGGCTATTCTCAGGATCAATTAAAAAAGCCATTCAGGATAAAAAGCGAAAGAAACAATTCTTCTATATTATCCTAGCTGTATTTGTCGCCAGTTTCTTCAGACTGCTGACGTTCTTTATTTCAGGTGTAGTTTTCTTTTCTCATTATGCACCAAAAGGAACACCAGGATGGGTGTATTCATTAGTTTATAACAGCACATATATGATTCCTTCATTTATCATTTGTAGTATTGTTCTTTGTTTACTCATTCCTAGTGCGTCTCGTTTGGTTTTTCCTCGACAAAAATAACCCAGCTGTTTCAGCGGGTTATTTTTTATGCATAATTTGCTGCTCTATTGAATCTATTAATAGTAGAAGATTTCATGCTGGAGGTACGACGATGAATCCTTACTCCATTATGCTGTGCTGTTACATCCTCAGTCTCGCCTACTTTTTGGCAAGTTTCTATGAGGCATTAAAAATAGCAGGTGTGAAAGGAAAAGTAGAGGCTTCTCCTTTTATATCTTATATTTTACTCGCCACCCTTTTTACTTTTTTCTCTCATTATTACTGGAAGCTGACGATATAATTTGTTGAACATGATCACTTAGTACAGACAGTTCCCATCCATACCCTATTTCCTCATGGTTCTCACCAGCCAGCTCGAACTGGCTGGTGACGGCAAAACTGGGTTGAAGCTTTTGATAAAATTGCTTTGCTGAATTTTGCTCAAATACCCAGAGCAGCATATTATGATAGCCTTTCTCTATTAAATAATCCACACCTTTTGCAATCAAAGCCATACCCGCTCCTGATTTCTGTTTTCTCTGCAACAAATAGATGGCATAAAGCTCACCATCATATATTGAATATCTCTCATCACGCTGTTTTCCGAAGGAAGCAAAACCAAATACTCCGTCAGCATCCTCTGCGACAAACGTGCCTTCAAGCGACCTGCTTCTCCAGCTCTCTTCCCGCTCCTCTACATTTAAATCATCTAAATACTCTTGTGAAATAATGCCGTGATAAGTCGTTTGCCAGCTCTTCACATGAATTTCGGCAATTTTAGGAATATCATTATGTACTGCATGTCTAACCTTCATCTGAACACCCCTTTTAGCCATTTCTTACTCTATGTTTCATATGATAAGTTGCTATTTTATAAAATTCAATCCCTAATGGATATTCGTTGACATTTTGTCAACACCCCTATATATTGGGTACGACTTCTTCTATTAAAGAGTTGAACTTTATGAAAAGGGTGAAGAAAGAGATGGAATTTAAAACAACTGAGCTTCGGCAGTTTTTAAAAGAACAACTGCAAATACGTTCTCTTTCATTAAGAGAACTGAGTACACAAACAGAAATTGATAAAGCCACACTGTCTAGAATCATGAACGGAAAAAGAAAACCGACTTTGAACCATTTACAGCGGCTATCAGATGCTCTACACATTTCTTTAGATCATCTATTGGCCACGGCTGGATTTTCAATTAAAAACGAAAGAATTCACGGTGATACGTTCATTCAAGCGGTAGGAGAGATTGAGCGAACGCTGAAAGATCATGATGTCTATGACGGAACGTTCAGCGAGAATGAATTGAAACAGAAGTTAAATGAATATGAGACCTATAGTCAATCAGACGAGGGAAAAGAAACGATCTCAGCAAAGTTTGAAAAAAAGATAGACACGATAAGCGGTGTTGGGCCATTTCTTGATCAATTGAAAAGCATGTACAGCTCGTTCATGAGCGCACGGGGTACTTCTCGAGAATTGATGTTGATGGGAGGCGCATTACTTTACTTCATTATGCCCGTTGATTTAATACCAGATTATATTTTTCCGATCGGCTATATTGATGACGCTGCAGCGGTGCAGGTCGTATTAAATCAGCTGACAAATAGGTCATAGCAGGTGACGGAGACATGAAAAAACAGAACAGCATTGACTTCGCATTATTATTCACTGTCATTTGCTTCTTTGTGATCAGCCTGCTGGCTGTGTATAGCGGATCGGGCCAGTATGAAACGCAAGATATGTTTTATTTCGTCAAAAGACAAGTTTTCTGGTATATCGTCGGTTTTGGCCTTATGGCGGCAGTTGCTTACTTTGATTATGAACTGCTTGAGCGTTTATCTTTTCGATTATTTGCAGGTGGTCTTTTCCTCATCATTCTCGTTCATTTTTTTGGCACGAATCAAAATGGCTCCCAAAGATGGATCAGCTTTGGGCCCATGAAAGTGCAACCATCAGAATTTATGAAAATTTTTGTCATTCTTCTGTTAGCGGCTATTTTAAATCGATACAAACATCAGCGCTTTGCGTTTAAAGAAAGCATGATTCCCACAATGAAAATCATATGCTGGACCGCTGTTCCTTTTTTCCTGATTTTAATTCAGCCAGATTTGGGAACGGCACTTGTGATCTTGTCTATAGCTTTTACACTGATGCTTGTGTCAGGAATTTCAAGTAAGATGATCGCTGCATTAATCGCTTCTTTTCTCGGGCTTCTTGCATTTTTGACCTACTTGCACAATGAACATTTTGAGCACTTTACAAAAGTGATTAAACCTCATCAGCTTGATCGCATTTATGGGTGGCTTTCCCCAGATGAATTTGATTCGACATATGGGTATCAACTGAAACAAGCAATGCTTGGCATTGGGTCAGGACAATTATCAGGAAGCGGTTATACAAAAGGAAATCAAGTACAAGGGGGAAATATCCCTGAAGCCCACACAGATTTTATATTTGCAGTTATTGGTGAGGAGTTTGGTTTTATCGGCGCCTCCCTATTGATCTGTTTATATCTTATGATGATCTATCGAATGATTCATGTGGCTATGCATGCGAATACCCTTTATGGGCTGTATATATGTGCTGGGGTGGTTGGACTGATCGTCTTTCAAGTCTTCCAAAACGTAGGGATGACAGTAGGGCTAATGCCTGTGACTGGTCTTGCCCTTCCTTTTATCAGCTATGGGGGCAGTGCGCTTTTAACCAATATGATCGCCATTGGCCTTGTGTTTAGTGTCAATCTGAGGTCCTCATCCTACATGTTTGGACGTAACTGGGATTGAAGGTGATGTCATTGATTCTTTCTCACCTAAAAAAAATCGACTACATTCTTGCTGGGACGATTGTTTGTCTTTGTTTCTTTGGATTGCTGATGGTGTACAGTGCGAGTTATCCTTTAGGCGAAATAAAATATGGACAGGGCAGCTACTTCTTCATGAAACAGTGGCAATGGCTTTTGATTGGGTTCTTCTTTTTCATCGCTGCAGCCCTGGTTCCATATCAAGCTTACCGTAAATGGATTCGTTGGCTTGTGATGCTGTCACTGCTATGTCTTCTCCTTGTCCTGCTTCCAGGAATCGGTGTTGTCAAAAACAATTCACAGCGATGGATTCAATTAGGCTCTCTGATCATCCAGCCGTCTGAGGCTGTGAAATTAGTGATGATCATCTATTTTGCCTATGTATATGCAAGGAAACAAGCGTACATTACATCCTTTAAAAAAGGAGTACTGCCTCCACTTCTTCTTTTAAGTCTAGCTTTTTTATTGATTTTAAAACAGCCAGATTTAGGTACAGCAGTTTCTATTTTATTGAGCTGCGGTATCGTCTTATTATGTGCTGGACTTAAAACACGCCACCTCATTCTACTAGGTTCGACAGCTGCGGCAGGGATCACTTTTTTTGCTGTGACCGCTCCTTATCGCTTGAAACGAATCACTTCTTTTCGTGATCCTTTCATGTATGAGGATGGAGATGGTTATCAGCTGATCCATTCTTATCTCGCCATGAATTCAGGAGGGCTTACCGGGAATGGTTTAGGCGGAAGCATTCAAAAACTAGGGTTTCTTCCTGAAGCCCATACAGATTTTATTATGGCCATCATTAGTGAAGAGCTGGGAATCATGGGGCTGTTGTTTGTGATGGGTGCCTACCTACTCATCATGTATCGCGCCGTTCGAATCGTTCAAGGTTTACAAGATCCATTTGGAAAGCTATTAACGATCGGGCTTACTTTTCAAATTACGATTCAAGCAGCCTTTAATCTAGGAGCTGTCTTTGGGCTTCTCCCCATTACAGGCATTCCTCTTCCCTTTATTAGCTACGGCGGATCTTCATTGGTGTTCATGATGATATCTGCAGGCATTCTTGTGAATCTCTCTTCATCTATCAAAAGACACCGGCATGTACCCCAATTAAAATAGACACCCTCTATCAGAAGGTGTCTTTTGATTTTTATTCTTCTATTTGACGATCAGCGATTTCTTTTTTTCTTGGCTGTTTGATTTCATTCGTCAGTTCTTGGATGCTTTGTTTCACATTGCCTTTGCCAGAGAAATTCTCAATAATTTCTTTAACATCAATTCCAGAGGAAGCTTTCAGACTTTCTTGAAGACTGGACATAAGGTTTGTCGCATAGCCGGTCACTTTGTTGGCGCCGCTGCCTTCCCCGTTACCACCTGTATCAACAACTGTAATTTTATCAATGTTAGAAAGTGGAGCAGATACTTGTTTCGCATATTCAGGTAGCATTTTCACAATCATATCAAGAATCGCCGCTTGACCATACTGTTCGAATGCTTCTGCAATTTTCTCTTTCGCTTCTGCTTCCGCAAGTCCTTTCAACCTAATGACTTCTGCTTCTGTTTCCCCTTTTGCACGATCGGCTTCTGCTTTGGCAAGCCCGTCAATCCGAACTTTCTCTGCTTCTGCTTTTGCCATTGCTTCAATGCTGTATTTCTTCGCATCTGCTTCTGCAAGACGCTTCGCTTTTTCCGCCGCAGCCGACTGCTCAACAGCATAACGGTCCGCATCTGCTTTCTTTTTCACTTCAGAATCGTATTGACGCTCACGACGCTGGATCTCTTTTTCTTCTAATTCAATTTGCTTCTGACGTTCAATGATTTTGACTTGCATTTCTTGTTCAGTTACGTGCTGACGATTACGAGCTGTTTCAAGATCGTACGCTTGGTCAGCGCTTGCTTTTGCTGTATCTTGTTCACGTCTGAATTCTGCTCTTTTCAGCTCATTGATTTTTTCTGCTTCAGCGATTTCAGTGGCACGCTCAAGCTCAGATTTCTTCGCATCTTTATCTGCTTCTGCACGTTTGATACGTGTTTCTTTATCTGCTTCTGCTGTCGCAATATCTGCATCGCGTTTCACTTGAGCAATTCTAGGTTTACCTAGTGATTCTAAATAGCCATTTTTATCACGGACATCTTTGATTGTAAACGATACAATGACAAGACCCATTTTCGCTAGATCTTGAGAAGCGACACGCTGTACTTCTTGAGAAAATTTCTCTCTGTTTTTATAAATCTCTTCAACTGTCATTGACCCTAAAATGGAGCGAAGGTGTCCTTCTAGTACTTCTCTTGCTTCATTTTCACGATCTTCTTTTGTTTTCCCTAAAAACTGCTCTGCCGCAGTGGCGATTTCTTCAATTGATCCGCCAATTTTAATGATGGCCGTTCCATCCGCCATGACCGGTACACCCTGTTCAGTATAGACTTCAGGCGTTGAAACATCTAGCTTGCTAGATAGTAAGCTGAGCGGCTCTGCTTGTTGAAAAACAGGGAGTACAAAGGTACCTCCACCTCTTACAATCTTAATCTTGTTTCCACCTTCATCCACGTGGACATTTTTACTTCCGAGGTAACTTCCTGTGACGATTAATGCTTCATCTGGACCAGCTGTCCGGTATTTCGAAACAAATACACCAATAAGTGCAATGAGAATCACAAACACAATTCCAATAATAATTAATATGGTTGTTCCTGGCATAGCATTCCCTCCTAGATTTCTTCATTTGGTATAACAGATAACACGCCTTTGTTCACTTCGACGACCAGCACCCGGGTTCCATATGGAATCTCCTCTTCGTCGAAACTGACGGCAGGCTTTGAGATTTTCCCGCTGTTACTAATTAACAGCACTTCTCCAAACCCATCTTTTGGTACAGATACAATGATCTCCCCAGTTCTTCCTTTTAGGTCGGCCTCCGTATATGAAAGGGATTCTTCAGCAGAGGAAAGCGGGACTAAGACAAATACATGTAAACAAGTAACGAGAACCACTGCGAGGATGGCAGATAATACGGCGCCAAGTCCACTTCCTACAATTGCTGTTTTTTCAGAGATAAATCCTCCAGCCGAGAAAAAGGTAAGAAATGCGAGGATCAATGTTGGTTGAAGGAACGGGACAGGAATCGCTTCAAACAATCCATCAAATACATCGCCAAAAAAGACGAAAACAAGCGTCAGGATTCCTGATACCATCAATATGTATAAGTACAGCGTCTGAAGAGGCAGCCCAAACACATCCATCTTCCTCACCCTTTCTTTATGAAATGAGCAGCCTTTCATTCATTTAGACCATGCTCACATCCAAGTGTATTCCTTCTAACAGGTAATACGAACCACTTTTGTAAAGGTTTCAAATTTCCTCACAATTCTTCAAAGGAATTCAACGATAGCTCAAGAATGATTGTCATGTACCAGTATGTTAAAATTTGATCTTGAGGTGATGAAAATGAGTTTATTACATGATGCAAGACAAAAATTGTGGCAAGAGCTGCAAGGTTTGAACGAAGAACAATTGAATCAAAAATTATCTGATGATACTTGGAGTATTCAAGAGGTGGCAGATCATTTAAAGAAGATGGACCTAGTTGCAGCAAAACATCTAGCTGCCGAGGGGAAAAAAGCACCGATTAAAGAATATGAGCCAAAGCCGGTGGAAATGGCAGAGGATCGTTCAAGAAAAGCCACTGCGCCTAGTATTGTTGAGCCAGAGCGCAAGCATGTGACACCTACACATTTAAAAGATGAGCTTGATACAGCTCGTGAGAAATTAAATCAAATTTTATCAACGTTTACAGAGGAAGATTTCAAACGCGTGATTGCACATCCTGTGTTTGAAGAACTTTCATTAAAGCAATACCTTGATTTTATCGGCGCACATGAAAAGCGCCATATTCATCAAATTAAAGAAATTAAAGAACAGCTATAAGATGTAAAAAAGACTCCCTTTTGGGAGCCTTTTTTCATTGTTACACTGTTTTAGGTGTTAAATCAAAGCAGCGAGCGTAAATCCAGTTGTATGCTTTTTCGTTCAGGTCTCTTGGGTTTCCAACTGTTTGCGGATCTTTCATTGCTTCTTTAGATAAACGGTCGATCATATCTTTTGGTACACCTTGTTCTTCTAATGAAGGAACTTCTAGGTCTTCCACTAAATCATACATCCAATTCACTGCTGCTTTTGCAGCTTCCTCTGTTGTCATTCTGCTTGTATCAATACCGAATGCTTGCGCAATCCGGGCGAATTTCTCTGGGTACCCTTTCCAGTTATATTCCATGACAGGTCCCATCATTGCCGCTACACATTGACCATGTGCGACTGGAATAATGCCCCCAAGCGTTTGGCTCATCGCATGGGCTGCGCCAGCTGATTCACTGCCATAGGAAAGTCCGGCAAGCATCGCAGCTTGTGCCATGCCATATCTTGCTTCCAAATCCTCTCCATCGGCAAAGGCACGGCGAATATAATGAGCAGCATATTCAATGGCCATGAGCGCTACCGCATCTGTAATTGGCTGAGCAAACTTCATCGTATAGCATTCGATCGCGTGCGCAAGTGCATCGATACCCGTCATTGCCGTCACATGCGGCGGCATTGATACATGAAGCTCAGGATCAATCACTGTTAGGTGAGCTGCAATGAGCGGTCCACCTGTGTTGAATTTGAATTCCCTTTCTTCGTCAGTGATCACTGCCCACTGCGTGACCTCTGAACCTGTACCAGCCGTTGTCGGAATTGTGGTTAACGGAGGGATTCTATTTTCAAGCGGTTTTTTCCCCTCAGCCGCTTCGTAATCAAGAACTGATCCTTCATGAGTCGCTTCCACACCAATAGCCTTCGCTGTATCCATTGAGCTTCCGCCGCCTACTGCAACTAAACCATTACAGCCTTCTTTTTCATATAACGCAGATCCTTCATTCACTAAACGGACTGGCGGGTTTGGTTCTACTTTATTAAATAGAACCACATCAACTTGTGCTTCTTTTAATGAAGCAATCACTGGATCTACAACACCCGCTTGATAAATACCAGGATCTGTGACAAGCAATACCTTTGAAACGCCGTATGCTTTCACTTCTTCCCCAACATGTTTCACTGCCCCAATGCCATGCTTGATGACAGTCGGAATTTCAAACGTATGGAATTTTTGCATGCTTTCAATTTTCATATTTAAAGTCATATAGAATCTCCTCCAGATAAGTGATATTTATTTAAACCAATGAACCGCTTCTGGTTTTGTATTTCGATATAAATGTTTTAGTTCCGTATATTCTTCAAGGCCCGTACGTCCTAATTCACGTCCAAGACCTGATTGTTTATACCCGCCCCACGGTGCTTGGGCAAAATAAGGATGGAAGTCGTTGATCCATACCGTGCCTAATCTTAATTGACGAGCCACTCGTTCGGCTTTGCCGATATCAGAAGACCACACCGCTCCTGCTAAACCATAAATCGTGTCATTTGCCAGCTCGATGACTTCTTCCTCTGATCGGAAGGATTCGACAGTGAGGACTGGTCCAAACACTTCTTCCTGTACAATTCGCATCTCTGATGTACAGCCTGAGAAAATCGTCGGCAAGTAGAAGAATCCTTTTTGAAGCTCCTCTGCATCAGGTCGTTTCCCACCTGTCTCTAAGGTTGCTCCTTCTTCTAGACCAATACTGACGTATTTTTCTACTTTTTCTCGATGCTCAGCTGAGATGAGCGGTCCGCTCTGGGTTCCTTCATCAAAGCCGTTGCCTAGCTTGATTTTTTTCGTACGCTTCACCAGTTCTTCTAAAAATTCATCATGAATAGATTCTTCCACTAACAAGCGTGAACCTGCTGAACACACTTGCCCTGCATGGAAAAACACAGCATTCATTGCCTGGTCAACCGCTACGTCTAAATCAGCATCTTGAAAGACGATATTCGGGTTTTTCCCGCCGAGCTCAAGGGCGATTTTTTTCACATTCCCGCTGGCTCCCTGCATGATTTTCTTCCCTGTTTCAATACCGCCTGTGAATGAAATTAAATCGACTTGGTCATTGACAGCCAGCTCATCTCCAACAGTTGCTCCAGGTCCAAGTACTAAGTTGGCAACGCCTGCTGGAACACCCGCTTCTTCCATAAGTTTGAAAACTTTTATCGTGGTTAATGGTGTAATTTCACTTGGCTTTAGTACGATTGTATTTCCAGCTGCAAGGGCAGGAGCGATTTTCCAGCTCGCTTGAAGCAATGGATAGTTCCAAGGAGTGATTTGACCGCATACACCGACAGGTTCTCGGACTAATTCACTTTTTGAGTTTGGAATAGGCGATGCAATGATTTCCCCGCCATCCTTATCAGCAAGCCCCGCATAATATTGGAACACGTTCGCAATATCGTCCATATCCGCTTTGCTTTCTTCTAATGTTTTGCCGGTATCAAGTGATTCTAATTTGGCTAATTCATCTAGGTCTCGCCTAATCAATTCAGCAATTTTAAACACAATATTTCCTCTCTCAAGTCCAGGCATGTTTGCCCAATCACCTTGATCGAAGCTTTTTCTCGCTGCCTTAATGGCTAACTGCGCGTCATTTCTTGATCCTTCACTGACTGTCGCGATCACTTCTTGATTAAATGGATTGATGATATCTCTTGTGTCGCCACTCTTAGCGCCAACCCATTGTCCATCGATAAATAGTGTTTGACTCATAGAAGGAACCTCCTCTGATTCTCTTTGGTAAGTTTGTTAAATAAAAATTTAACGTTTTGAACATAATTAACTTAACATGTTCAAATTTTTCTGTCAAAGGGTGGATATGCTTCTTTTATTTTGACATTTTGCATTCTTTCGTTAACATATAGTCCATAAAGATTTTTTTGAACGTATTGAATTCACTTAATAGAAAGCAGGGACAAGATGAAAAAGCAGGAACAGCCACAAGCAGAAGAACGCATTTTAGCTGCTAAAGATCTCGTCATTGATTCCATCGCTGAAACAATGGATCTCTATGGCATTACTAGAAGTGCGGGTATTTTATATGGAACGATGTATTTAAATGAGGAAATGACGCTGGATGAAATGCGTGAAGAGCTGCAAATGAGTAAGCCTAGTATGAGTACGGGTGTGAAAAAACTGCAAGACATGAATATTGTCAAAAAGACCTTTCACCGTGGCCGAAGAAAACACAGCTTTGTTGCTGAGAAAGACTTTTTTAAGTTTTTCATGAACTTCTTCCCGCAAAAATGGGAACGAGAGGTTGAGGTCAATCTAGCAGCGATTGAAGAAGCGCAAGAACGCCTTCAAGATGTAGCTCGTGATGATCAGGCAGAGGAACATGAAAGAGAGGAAGCGAAACAGCTCATTGAACAGCTTGAAAGCTCAAAAGCCTATTATGACTGGCTTAGACGATTAGCCCACTCGGTTCATTCGGGAGACATCTTTGACTATATTCCGATTGATCAGAAAGAAAAATAGCCGGGGTGTTTGTGTTTTACAGCTTGAATTTTACAGGAGGATTGATTATAATAAGTTATGTCGTAATACTTCGGGGCATTAGCTCAGCTGGGAGAGCGCTACGCTGGCAGCGTAGAGGTCAGCGGTTCGATCCCGCTATGCTCCATTATCAAAAGCCTATCCAATGACGGATAGGCTTTTTCATTTGATTTTACTCATAAAAGCTTATTTGTCTGGTTCTTGAATTTGATAACCAAAGACTCCTTTTATCTCAACATCCCCGCAGCCTTCTTTTTTGGTCAGCTTAATACCATGGGGTCTATAAATGTAGCGCCCACTTGATAAAATTCGGTCTGTTGCACTTAGATCATATTGGTTACCTGTATACTCTTTGACTGATGACGGAAAATCCGTTCCTGATAAAGATGTTCTGTAGAGTGTCACCTCTAGAGTACACCCCTCTGCATTTAGTATAGAAAATTGGTAGCCATAAGTAGATGGATATTGTTCAGGATTATTTTGACCTCCTGGTACCCACAGATCTTTTTCCTGTTCCGTCATGATGAAATCAACTTCTACTTCTCGATAAATGGTCTTAGCTGCAACCTTTTCCATATTAAAATGGAACATGACAATGAAACAAAGAGACATCATTACACATATCCGCTTCATACAACCCCTCCATTCATTTTTACCATTATACAACAAATAACGCCAAAAATGGTTTTATTTTACTTTTTTATAATAGATAAGGGTTGATTCATTCCATATGTGTTAACTTTCTATGACCTTACTTAATGTTTTTTTGGTCTTTGGACCATATATGCCATCCGGGGTTAACCCATGCATCATTTGAAATCGAGACACTGCATTCGCAGTCTTGGGTCCGTAGTACCCATCGATTCCATTGTTGATCGCTCCCTTATCAGGATAAAAATAAATCGATGCTAAGGCTTGTTGTACAGCTTTTACAGCTGACCCTTTTGTAAGAGGCTTCGTCATTTTTAAAATACCTGCAGGCAAACTGTATGTTTTTTTGACCTTGTTGGTTTTAGATGTTGATCTCGTTGATATGGTTTTGATAGATGTTTCTTTCACAGGTTTAGCTGTTGTCATTTGACTTGTAGATGCTGATGCAATACCAGCTTTGAAGCCATCCCACCGATTTAACAGCTTACGCGGACACTCCTTCCCGCTCCAATGCTTATGTGGCACCACGTTAGATAAAGGAATTCCTAAATCCCCCATCAGTTTCCGAATAAGCCATTGGGCGTTTTTAACAGCCTGTTCAAAGTTAGCGCCTGCATTTTCACAAATTTCAATTCCAATTGATTTCATATTGCCGGTTCCCCTGCCATCTCCTGCGTGCCAGCCATTTTCGTTTAAAGGTAAATGCTGATAAATGACCTGATCATCGACCGTGTAGTGCCAGCTAACCCCGGTACTTGCCCGAGCAACAAATGCTGCATGATTTGCCGCATCAGCCCCCCGTCCAGTGTTCGATGTATTATGCACCGTAATATAGAGCGGCTTCATCCTGTTTCCTGGTCTGTTGCGATTTTGTTTTGGGATGAGTGCTTGAATGATCTTCACCATATTGTTTCTCCTTCAAAAATTATTTTGTTAACCCTCTTTGTTTCAGGGCATCTTTTTGCAATTGACCTTTATAGGTCACATAATTATTTTTAAACCAAGCGATCACGGCAGTGACCATAGTGAAAATTGTGGAACCTGCCACATATAGTGCCTCTCCTACGGTTTGCACTTGCTCCTCGCTAATCGGCAGCACTGTTTGTCCAAACATGACAAGCGTTTGGTTGATAAGCGCAATAAAAAGAAGCACTGTGCGAATCACAGTGCCTTTGTCGAATGTTTTCATGATGCTTTCCTCCTATTTTAAATTCCGTTCAATTTTATCGAGCTTGTCGATCACGACGTCATACTTCTCACTAAACTTTGCTAACACATCATTTTGTGCCTCGATTTGCTCATTGAGTTTGTTTTCTCGTTCCTTTGTTGTGTTGAGAACATAAAACAGAATCCAGCAAAAGAGAACAGCAAATGGGCCTTGTGTCATTAAGTTTTGAACGACATCTACTTCCATTTGAATCACCTTCTTTCCGGCAAAAAAATAAAGCCATTAGGCTTTGTATATTTCTCCAGTTATATTTTGATAGTCTTCTGCCGAGATCCATCCAATGCTTACATAAAATGCAATGTCCTCTGGGCCGTAACACTGCCAGTCCCAGAATTGTTTGATATCCGCTACAGTTGGAAACATCAATCTGAAGCACCTACTTTTTGCATAGCTAATAGCTGCGTTAGTTGTTTTGATAACAAAGCATTTTGTTTCTTTAAAAGTTCTATATCACTTGGCGGGAGAGGGGCCGGTTTTAAGCTGTCTATATACTCTTGGGTCGCTGATTCATACCATTGTTGTTTTTTCACATCAAATGCTGCTTTATAGAAGGATGGATTATTAGGTGGAGCAATCGTTGTACATTGATCTGGCACTACATAATTTCCTTCGTCATCCATCTGAGACACTTCTATAGGTCTGACCAATTCGTATCGATGATTGTATTCATAGACTTGTATCATACTATCACTTCCTTAATTTAATGGGATGACCGTGTCTAAATAGTAGCCAGTTACCGCACTATCATTTGCTGATAATAAACCAGTTAGCTTTAGCTCTCCTGTTTTGTATATAAGTAATTTACTATGACCCGTTGTACCTGATACGGGAACTGATACTACTAGGCCTTTATCTGGTAAGCCTGTAATTGGAATACTTCCACAGATAACTTCTCTATTTGCTTTTAGGTGACCTCTCAACAATAATAAATTTCCCCATCTAGTATATTCAACTGGTCTTTCTCCAATAGAAGAACCATTACCTAAGGTTACATTTAGCCACTTAACATTTTCAAAATCAGCATCAGTTACTAGTTTTTTCCACCCTTTAAAAACACCATCAGTATGGACCGTTCCGAACCAATGAGTGTTGTCGTAACTTCTGCAGACATGAATGGTCTTTCTACCATTTACAGTTTCTAAGATATCGATATTAAACCAAGAAGAATCATTATCGACAGGCATATTTACAACATTAGATCCTACTGCAAAGTAAAAGCCGGATGGCAGCGTTAAAATATCAGTTCCTATTGACATGGAAAGTCTTAATCCCTTTGAATTTAATAGGTTATGGTCATTAAGACGTTTCCAACCGCTCCACTCTTGTTGTGTACCCGTTACATCAGTTGTTGAACGGTTAATATAGACATCTCCTGAATTGTTTGCACCGATGACCCATCCATAGGTATTTTCACTAAAAACAGACAAAGCCCTCATTGAACTTCTTGTCGGAAGATCTGGATGTGCTTCATGAATGTACCATGAATGAACTCCCGGCAATTTTATCAGCTTATCTAAAATACTAGGATCATCTGCATTAATTCTTTCAAAAGCTTTTCCATCGTCAGCAGTAATTTTAGACAATTGTCCTGCATTCCATTTGTTTTTTTCATTTTGAGTCGGCATTTGCATCCAGTTGATTCCGATGTCATTCACATGATAGGAAAAACAAAATGAGTTGCCTGATGTATCAATTGCAATTCCTACGCCAATATTATTTTGACCTACAAACTGAAAGCCTCTTAGTGCAGCATTGCCTATAGCTGGGGAATCGACTACTCCAGAACCACCTGGCGCATAAAATGAGCAAGCCCCTAGCGCTTTAATTCCCTCATAGATACTGCCACCAGCAGGAATATTGATCAATTGGGACCCGTTATCATTTGTCAGTTTATATAGCTGAGATTCGTTCCATTTTTTCTTTTCTGAACCAGATACGTGAGGAATTGGATCTCCCGTATGAAGGTTGAATTGTTCTAGTAGTTCCTGATCATTTTCAATTAAAATTTTCACTAAATCGTTAAAGAGATCTGCATGAGCTTTATCGCTCGTCTTAAAAGGTTGAGGTGTTTTTATGATCTTATTCTCCTTCCAAAAAACATTACGAATTAGGTGATGTTATGATAAAAATCAGTTATTTCACTTCGTTCTTAGATTTGGAACCAAACGTGATGAATTCATTAGGATTCAAGTCATTAGAACAATATTAAGTACATATTTTTTCAAATATCCTGATTTTTATAATATTAATTTGTCACGTCTGCCCTTACCTATGATTGACGCCACTCCAATAAAGTGGATCGATTGCATGGGTCTATTCCCTTCCTTTATTGTAAAAACAACAGAGTCAAACTCATTCTTTCTTCCTGCAATTTGACCCAATAATTTTAACAACATGTATTGTGCATTGCGTTTCTGTTCTCGTTCCTTTGTTGTATTGAACACATAAAATAGAATCTAGTAAAAGTGAACGTCATTAAGTTTTGAACGACAGCTTCCACCGATTTGCACACACACTTTATTTTTCAAATAATCCTATCTTAGCTGTGACAAAGTAACATAAGCCCTATTTACTGTAATAGTTCTTCCAGTGTTTTTGGGTGTAATATAAAATGTTAACTTATCCCCCGCTTTAAACTTTTGTTGAAGGTACAATACACATATACTTGATGAGATAACAGGATTCCAATTACCTAATCGTTGAAATTCTGTACCATTCACATAACATGACAAAATGCTATCTGATCCAACAGGAATGTTATTGCTATTAAGATAAAGCCTAATTAAATACAGACCATTATTTTTCAGTGTAATTTCAGCTCGCGAACGATTATACTCTCCTAAATCGTCTGATCTTGTATCACCAAAATTCAGTTTTGTTGGAACATTTTCAACGGCTGATACAGAAGAATTATCGAGATCATACGTATCAACAAAAGAAGTATTATCCATATCCTCCTTTGTTAAAACACGTTTCCAGCCTTGCCACCCCAAATTTAAATCAAGATAATTTGTATACATGTAATTGTTATAATCTATTGCTATGACCCATCCAAATGTACCTTTTCCATTACTATCTTGAGAAGTAAAATGATACATACCACGACATGATCTTGTAGTTGGGCTGTTTAATGCTTTACCTGTGGCATAAAATGTACCATGCTTCGGGCCTAAAGAAACAACCTTTTCAAGTAAATCTTCACCATCTGAAACAGATAGAATCACCCCTCCATTATCTGAAGTAATCTTAGACAATTGCCCATCATTCCATTTATTTCTTTCAGCATTTGACGGGAGCTTTGTCCAGTTAATAGTAGTATCTGCAGCATTATAGTAAAAACTATAAGCATTACCAGCAATATCTACAGCAAAGCCAGTACCAATGTTATCTTGGCCTACTGTCTGTAATCCTCTCAATGAAAGATTTGATGGGGAATCTTCGACTCCAGAAGCTGCATAAAAAGTACACGTTCCTTTTCCTTTTATCATATCAAAAATCCTAGCATCAGCTCGCACATTAATTAAATGACTTCCATTATCCGCTGTAATTTTATAGCCCTGAGAATCGTTCCATTTTTTCTTTTCTGCTTCAGATGCATGTGGATTTATATCTATCATATGTTGATTGATTGACTCTAATAGACCCACATCATTGTCAAGAAAAGCCTCAACCATGTCATTAAATAGATCAGCATGGGCTTTATCAGTTGTTTTAAAAGTGCGTGGTGTCTTAATCTCCATGATCATTCTCCTTTCAAATCTATTATCACTATACGCTTCCTTCCACTATATAATGTTATCTAATCACTCTGTGAATCATCACATTTCTGCTTTTTTGTATTAGCTGCTGTATTCTCGCATCATTTGTATGTTTTAAGAACTGCTCTAATATCGTTCTCAAGTAGTGCTTTGAACATGTCATTGAAAAATCAGGTATGGTCCTTTTATTTCTATTCAGTTTTCACTCTTGATGCTTGTTTTATTTCTTGCAACTGCTCTAAAGTGAGCATCCTTTGCTCGTATCCTGCATTTAGATCTTCCATCGAACAATCACCTAATTCAACTGCTTCTTTAACTAATTCAGGTGTCACCCATTGGAAATATAATGCCATAACCCAATAATTCATGTTTCACTCTCTCCTTTAATGAAAAGGATCTCATTTTTTAGCACCTTTAGTTCATTTGTTAGAAGATCACATTGGTGTTCAAGCTGTTTTCTCACTAGCTTTTCTTTGGCTACTTCTTGTGCTAGATAATCTAGTGGAAGAGGTGGTTCATACCTCGGGTTGGCTTGGGATTCCTCCCACCATTTTTTCAACTCTTCTACCGTTGGCTTTGGCACATCTAGATGCCACTCGTTTAAATACGAACCATCGCCATCATTTCTTAGTTCAAAATCTTTTTGCGGGTCCGCATCGGGGTATTTATACTTAATGGCTTCATATAAAATCATCTGAATCCTCCTACACTCTCGGGAAATTGCGGCCGCCTAATTCCGTAATATCGAAATAGTTGTACCAACCTGAATTATCAGATATATAACGATCAGAATTTCCCGCATAGCCTATATACATGTAAATTTCAACGTAATCTCCTTTATTAGCTGGAACATTCGCAGCCCCATATAAACCTATATCAAGTTTTGCCGTTTCAGAGGGTGTGGCAGGGAGATGTCTATAATGAGATATATTTTTATAATTTTTACCATTTAAAAAAATAGACAGCTCAAAATTTGCATACATTTGAACCGTCTCAATATAGACTCCAGCGTTTACTAGATACATTCCGTTTTCCGGACAAATAAAACGACTATTTTTTATATCAAAATTATTGTGACTATCTTTGATTTTTCGATTAAAAAGGATTTTTTGTCGCTCAGCATTATTAAGCAACTGCTTACCAGTTGTACCAATGTTCGTATGAAGAAAACCAGAGATTTTGTGCCACTCTGTCCACCCTGAGGCTATATACCATTGTCTAAACCAAATACCAGTACTAGTAAAATAACTAGTTGTTTCATTACCGTTGCCATAATAATATTGTATAAAACGATACTCATTTATTTTTTCGTTCTTCACAAAACCTAATTTTGTAGGATATCCGGTATCATTCGCTATAGCCATCAACGTAATCCCATTTGGATATTGCTCACCGCTGACTGATGCATCTTGAATGGCTTGATCGCCTGTTAAAATGAACAAGCTTTCATTTGTGATTCCTTCTATTTGTCTACTGAGCGCATTGTCATTCTCCACAAGTGTATCGACCATCCGGTTAAATAAGTTGGCATGGGCTTTGTCAGAGGTTTCAAACGGTAAAGGTGATTTTATGTCCACTTCTTTTCCCCTCCATTAATAAATATCATCAATCTCAAAAACAAATTCGATGTCGCCGTCTTTTTGTTTGTCTGTCATGGTTCGGATGGCGGTGAATTTGCCCGCTTCGTCGACAAGGGCTAGTTCATTGATGACTTCGCCTGCGAGTTCTCCTTCAGCGATGGTGCAGGTGTAGCGGATTTTTGCCGGTTCCATGAAGGTAAACGAGTCAATATTTTTTTGAATCAGTTCTTTTTTGAGTGCTTGTTCGGTTCCGTCAAGAGAGATTGGTTTTCCATCCTTTGTTCCTCCACTTCCGAACGCCATTTTGACGACTTTTGTGAGTTTTGTTCCTTCTGCTCGTGCCTTTGCCATTTGTTGACGTGCATATAGTGTGGTTACGGTTAATTGATCAGCCATTGTGATCCTCCTTATAGGTCTATTTTTTTAGAAGTTGCTGCTAGCATTTTTGATCCATCAAGCGGAATGGATCCATCGAGAATCCAATAATGCTCCTTGATCAGTAAACTGCCGTCTTGTTCATTTTGAACATGTACCGGTAAGCGGAACGTCATCCTCTTTTTCATTTGATGTGAAAGCTGGTTCTTTGCGCGCAAAGTCAGCGTAGCTGCTTGCTTCGTTTCATGCGATGCTCCAGTCATGACATAATTCAGACGATATGCTGTTTCTTTCTCTTGTTGAAGCAGCATTCTCATCTTTAATGAATGCCGAAAGCGAGCAGGGACCTCCGTAGCACCTCGTATCCCGCTGAGATAGAACGTTCCATTTAATACGAATTCACCATTGAGTAAAATTGGAATATGATCGAAAAAGCCCACTCTGCTTCGCAGTGTGAGCCGCTGGTGATGATCATTTGTTTCATGAACATCGGTATGATGACTGGCGGTGAACGTATACGCCAAATGTGCTGGCTTTAACGTTTCGAGTATTTCGACGATATATCTTGTGTTTTGCAGGTCATCCAGGTTGACACGCAATGCAAAATGATAACGGTTGACTGTAAGACGGATGATCGCACTCGGATTTTTAAGAAATCGATTCACAGATTTCTCTAATGAAAGATACGTAATTGGTGGAATGTTCGACATCATATTAAGTAATCGCGCTCTGCGCAGCTCAATCGAATCATCTGACTCTCGCTGCACCTTGAGCATTCTTTCCCAACGATTCAATCCCCACGTCGCTGTTAAAGGGAAGAACTGATCCGTTACATCAAAAATGAATTCATCCAATTGTTCAAACTCTGGCGCCTCCGTTTTTAGTAAATGATCCACATCATAAATCTCTGTGAAATAAGGCGGCAAGTAGTTTTTCATTTCATCAAGTTTGCTCAATAACCTTCACCTGCCTCAGACGTGGTATCTCAATGTCCTGTAATACTAAGTTTTTTGACTCCCCATTCAATAAGACGTTTGCATAATCGGACACACTCTCTGAATGGTACAAAATATCATTTAAAGCGGACATTCGAATCGTACTTTTTTCAAATGCGATTGATTTTAACAGTGCTTTGACCTTTTCTTCTATTTCTTTTTGCGCACCCTCAAGTGTCCAGTCCATCTGAAGTTCGACGGACACTTCTACGTCAATATCCAGCCACTTGGCGCTTTCCACAGTTGCTTTTGAGCCAATAGGAGCTTGCCCTTCTCCTTCTCCCGGTACAGGATCGATATACTCCTGGACCCTTTTGACAAGAAGCTCAGATGCTACATCTAGATTGCCATCTGTGATGACAATTTTGACCGTTCCCTCTCCATTCCATAGCGGGAACACTTTCGCTCTGCCGACACCAACCACTTCCTCGGCCCACTTTTTGTAATGTGCTCTGTTGGCACTGACAGCCTCTCGCCTTGCGCGTATTAAATACCGATCGTATAATGACGCATCATCTTCTTCCTCTTGCCCTGGTATCACCAATTCCTTCATGATCATCGACTCTAGACCTGGAATGGTATCAAGCGATAGCAGCGGCTGACCTGTTAATTGCCCATTGCCGGCTGTACCAGTTGTCTCGCATTCAAGTGTGCCGTCCTTTGAAAATTGAAAATAAACGTCTTCAATAAAGAATCTTGATCCTGCTGGAATGTTTACGTTCTCTGGTTGAATGGTTACGGACCACACCGCTTTGGTGGCTGGCTTTCGTTCAATCCCTACTTCTGCCGCTCGGCGATCTAAAAATTCCCCCTGTGCTGTATCAGCAAAGACAAGCTCAAACACTTGATCAAGCCAAATATACGACTGAGCCAGTTCAGCAGCAGCAGGTGCCAAGGCATTCCAAATAACGCTGTTTTCTCTTTTATCTATGTCATCTGGCAGCCTGTCCAGCATTCTTTCCATCAACGCCTCATACGTTTGCTCCTCAAACATCTCCCTCCATCACCTCCTCTATTTCTAATGTGCCTTCATCTGTGACAATGGCTAGTTTGACTTGAAAGGCATCATTTTGCTTCGTGACCTCTATCTCTTCAATATGATCAATCCGCTCATCAACGACCAATGCTTCTTCTAGCAATCTTGGAATCTCCATTTCTTTGTATTCATCTGTTGCTTCTGTATCGGTCAATAGCTCCTGAATTTCAGTGCCAATGTCGTGACTGTAAATGGGATGTGCATAGCGCTCTGTTCGCAATGTCATATAAATAAATTGTCGGATCGCTTCAATGCCTGTAATGGCTTCATTTGTCAGCCTACCATTTTCAAAATCTATGCGATACGTCGTCGAGGTTTCTACCTCTTCGTCTTCTTCTGTTTCCTCGATTTCTTCCTCTGGTGAAAGTGCCACATTCATCACCTCCCTTACAATTTGTCGATGATGTAAAAGGACTGCCCTCCTGCCATTGCAAGTACCATAATGCTGTCTCCCCTTTTCAACTCATCATCCTCACCCTTATTTAAGCGTTTAGGCCAAATAAGCAGTTCTTCTGGAATGATCAGCTTACTGTTTTCATTTAATCGGATGTGAAGAGGCGAAGCCATTGTGACCTCTCCAATCACCAGATCAATTGGAGAAGCTGCATCTACTGCATTGACAGCGAGTCGTTTAATTGCTTCACTTAATCTCATGCTTGATCACCCTTTGGCATGGAATTTTTCTCAACGACGTCAATTGTCATGGTGTGCTTCACTCCATTGAATTCATGCTTGTCTTGATCGATCCAGTAGGTTTTTTTGATGTTGATTTCAGGGATTTTCAAATAGATTGGCAGACCGCTTTGCAGTTCAGGGATTCCGAGTGCTTGTATGCTTTTCACTTCTTGTTTGACGCCTTTTTTCTCAGCTAGGCGTACTTTCGCTCTTTTTTGAAGCTGCGGCTGGTTGATTTGACCTGTGACCGTCTCCACATGCTGTAAAATGCCGTACTGACTCTGACCCGCTTTGTCCTGTTCGATCACCACAATATCTGATTTGCTTCCTTTTTTCTTATTCTTCCCCTGTTCGTCTACAGACGTGCGCATCTTCACACGTGTTGCTGTCTCTTCAATGGAGGTGCTGTACTGATAACCGATGAGGTTGACGCCTGATTCAATGACCCACACGTCCTCTGGATCGGGCCAAGCTCTCAGCCCCATCTTGCCTTTAGCAGAATAAATTTGATAATTTCTACCGGTTTGCCGCTTCGTTTCCTTCAATGCTTTTAAAATGATGTCATATAAACTCGTGTCATTTTTAAAGACGAGAGACTTCATGACATGTCCTGTATTTGCGATGGATGTCATAGGAATTTGAAAGTCTGCCCCGATCCGCCTCAAAATTTGATCTGCCCGTTGATTTGAAAAAACATATACATCTTGGTTTTTCACTAAATATTGGAGCATATCGTATGCGGTAAAGGTCAGCTTTCCTTCAACAGGCGTCCTAGAAAACACGATGCCTCTGAACAGCTCTTTTCCTTTCCACTTAAAAAGAACCGTGTCTCCTTCTGAGACACGGTAATATGTTTGACTGCCTTGCTTTGTGATAATGTTCGCCTGAATAGAGCGAGGGGCCTGATACCTTTGCCCCTGAAGTGTCACACTCTCTGTGACAAGCTCATACATCGTGCCGCTTCTGATGGCAAAAAGCTCAATCAATGTCAGCCCCCCTATTGTGGTATTTTCAATTTTTGCCCTGGAAAAATCCAATGTCCCGGCTGTTTAATATTCCGTTTACTTCGTTTGATCATCGCTGCTTTATTGGCATTCCAAATACGCCGCCATTTTGTACTATCGCCATAAAAACGGCCTGAAATGGCCCACAGAGTATCTCCTTTTTTGACAGTGTACAATTTTGGTGGTGTTTTTGAGGGTCTTTTCTTTTTGGTTTGTTTCGCTTTTTTCTTTCGTTTGATTTTCCTAGGCGATGCGGTTTTATATTCCTTTAACTCGATCGTAAATTCACGATCACCTATGTCATAAGACCCTTCCTTGTGAGTGAAGCTCTCAATGCTGCACGTCATATTGATTTTAGTCCCTGTCACAATCAGTCGCACAGACTTCTTTGAACGCATCATTCGTTCAATTTTCGCTATTGCATTCTCTGGTGATGGAATGCTTTTATATTCAGCAATTGGCGAATATTTCTTAGGAAATAATGAGGTGAATGATACTTGTTTAGCCGATGGTACATCAATAAAAGTCAGTTCTCCAAAGGAGGAGACCTTCACTGTTTCATTTTGTACATTATTTGTGAGCTCAAGTTCGGATGGAAGCACAGGGAATCGCAACTTCTCCTTGCCTTGGGAAATCCACAATTGATACACTGATTTACCCATCGATCACGACCCCTTTCGTTCCTGTCTGAAGCTCTACTTCCAATTCGTCTACAAGCATTTGTCTAATTTTTTCGACAAGCGATTGCTGATCCTGTCCATTATGGAAATGCTGATCACCATTAAACTGGATGGTGATTTGTTTATTACCAGACGTTGTTGTATTCCCAGCTGACTGTGCTGAGGTAACTTGCTGCATCTGTGATTCTGGTAAAGGAGCAGATGCATTTGATGGATCATAGACTTGCATCCCAAGTGCCTTTGCTGCCTGCGTCAATAAATATCTCCCGCGAATGCCTCTTTCTTCTGGAATAATCCACTCGCGTTTGTTTCCTTCACCGACTCTAGCTACCTGCTCCTGAGTAATCAATCCGCCATTGGCGTAGCCTTTATAAGGACCGCCTCTTCTCATACTCCGTAATCCCGGTGTATTGAAGACTGTTCCATATCTGCCCTTAATGTAGTTAATGGCTGCTACGGCATTATGAATTGGGTTCCAAATATCATTCATGCCCTTGCCTTTATTAGAATGAAAGGTCGGCCCAATGGTTTGCATTAACCCTTTAGAAGGCGTTCCCTTCTTGGCGTTGGAATCCCACAAGTTGATGGCTTTCGGGTTACCATTTGATTCGTGCTGAGCGATTGTCATAAGACCTGGAAGCCAGCTCATCGATGTGCCAGTCGCCATCAGAGCTGCCATGAGCCATTGCTGAACACTAAGACCTGAAGCACCCATACCGCTGAACGCTCCGATTAATGAACCCGCTTGATTTTCAGCAAACTTTTTCACATCAACTGAATCGAGCCCTTTGACGACACCAATCGATGCGAATTTCCCTAGACTCATCATGACACGCGAAGGAGAATGAATGTCTAGTTCTTCTCTAAACGCCTGTTCCACTTTCTTCGCCATTTCTTTGGCAGCTTGTGTGACTTCACTTGCTTTTGAACGCATGCCGCTATTGAAGGCATCGATCATTCCTGAACCCCATCCTGGTGATTCTTGTTTGGCTTGCAGGAATGGTTGTTTGACGTGTTGGTCTACGTATTGGCTTGTGCCAATTGATGTGGCATTTTGACCTGTTGCAAAGCCACTAACAGTTCCAGAACCCCAAGTTGGTGATGCTGTCATCACTTGTTGGTATGGTGCTTTTACACGACTTTGCAAAAAGCTATCAGTTCCTGTTGGTGTCATTTGCTGGCCAGTAGCAAATGCCGATACCGTTTGTTGTCCGTACTTTCCTGAATCTGATGTCATTTGATTAAATGGCTGCTGAATGTTTTTTTGCTTCCATTGATCAAGTGAAACCACCTTTTGATTCAGCCCTTGTTCAAAATCATGATTAAATTGCTCACCTATGCTGGCAGATTGGATGTTTCCATTCATTGAAACCGTTCCACCAATTGAACCGGCAGAAGCAGTTGGAGCTGCTGGAGCATTTGGCGTTATTGGAGCTGGAGAGCTAGAAACTGGACTTGCTGCTCCGCTGCTGCTTGGCACAACAGACATTCCAAGATGAGAAGCAGCTTGTGCAAGCAACATCTTCCCACGGCCCCGGTTATTTTGAGTTGGAATGACAAATTCGTTACCCGCTTCACCAATCCATGATAAGGTAGGTTGGGTGATATAGCCGCCTGTGGCTTTTTGATCAGGTTTAAAATCTTTCCGCCCTTTTTCCCGACCTTTTTCAAATTTCACAATATGCTTACCAATAACTTCCGCGCCTTTACTTTTAATTAAATCCCATGTATCTCCTAAAATATTTTTACCCCAAGACTTTACATCATTCCACTTATTTGTCCACCAGTTCTTATTAAATAGGGTAGAAGAAGCAGTTGCTTTTGCAGCTGACCAAATTGTTTTTGATTGTTCCCATTTATTTTTCGACCAATTTTTTACATCATTCCACTTCTCGCCCCACCAATCTTTATTAAAGACAGTTTCACGGATTTTTCCTTTAATTGAGTTCCATATATCAACGGCACCATCCCATTTTTCTTTGGTCCATTTTTTTACGCTATCCCATTTTTCTCCCCACCACTCTCCGTTAAAAACGGTCTCACCAAGTTTTTTTGTGATAGAATTCCATATCTCGACTGCACCGTCCCATTTTTCTTGCGTCCAATCTTTGATAGCATCCCATTTCTCGCTCCACCATTCTCCATTAAATACAGTAGATTCTAAAGCTCCAGTAACGTACCCGGCCTGTTCTGCCCACCATTCTGAATTAAATAGTGTATTAGATGCTGTTGTTTTTATATCTTCCCATTTTTCACTTAAGTTCCCTAAAGATTTCTCTGCGGAGGTTTTAACACTTCCCCACTTTTCACTCCACCAATCCTCACTAAATAACGTATTTGAAATATTCTCTTTTAATTTTGAGGTATCAAATAATTCCCCAAGTTTTGATCCACCTAAAGTTCCGGCGATGCTCCCAGCAACACCCCCAACAGCAGCTCCTACAAACGGTATAGGAATTAGAGTTTGGCCTATTGCTGCTCCACTGATTCCTCCTGCAAGCCCTCCAGAGAATCCACCTACTTTTTCTCCAACGTTTTCTTTCGTTGTTCCTATCAAATCTGTAGCACTTAATAAGTTCCCCAAGATAGGTACTCTCTTTAAAAGCTGGCTACTTCCTTTTCCTATATTTTTAAGTACACCTCCTAATCCACTTAGCCCTCCACTACCTTTCATCAAGCCCGCAAGTCCGGCTACAGAGGCTACTATGCCTGTGGTTTTCTTCAATCCACTAGGTACTTTTTCAAAAATCTTACCTGCACTTGTTTTAAGTTTTCCTAATCTACCTTGAGGTCTTCTATACCTCTCCGTTCTTGTTGTGGCGGTAGGATTTGAGGGTTGTCTTTGTGAACGACCATTTCTATTTCTTGTCCTATTAGAGCCACGCCTACTTAAACCACGAGCACAACAAGGGCAACAACTACTACGAAACAAACCTTTTCCATTTCGATTATTTTGCTGCGTATTAGGAGTTGGATTTGTTGGGGTTTCTGTCGTTTGATTTTGAGCTGATGAGTTAGTGTTGTTTTCGCTCGATTGGTTTTTCGGACCAAGGATCAAATCTAATCCTTTGTTAAACCATTTATCTAGATACTCTTCAGGATTGATTTTAATTTTCTCACTAATTCGTCCTATTACTTCTTGCTTGTATTCGTCTATTTTCGTTTCAACCCAAGGTAGCGCCTTCTCATCCCAAAATTTCCTTGGGCTTAATTTTTCCTTCAATTTATCTGAGACGTCACCTGCATATTTTTCAATTTCTTTTAACGCCTTGTTCCCCAAATTCCCCAGCCAGCTTTGTTTGTTTTCCTGCGTTTTTGTAGCAGCTGTCGCATTAGGTTTTTTTTTGATTTTCTTTTCTTTCACAACTGACTCTGCCTGATCTCGTTTTTTCAACTTACTCTTTGCATTGTCTTGAACAGATACTCTGATTTCGTGTTTAGCCATTGTCAAGCTTTTGAGTGTCTTTTTGATTCGTTGAATGGCAGCGGTGGCTTGGTCAACCATGTTTAATCTCATATAGTATGTTCTGTTCATGAGCTGAAGGATTGATTTTTTGATCGATGACATTTTTCCTGACAACTGATCATTCAGTTTGAACGTAAACAGGATTGGACTTGTTCCGGATTGTTTCAATCGATCTATACTGGATTTAATGACATCTAGTCCTTTTGCTTGAATCGATATGACCATCTGTTTCGGTATCATGTTCAGCTGGTTTGCTAATGATCTGAGATCACGATAGATCCCCTGATCTAGCTTCATGGACAATACAGAAAACCTTCTCATCGATAAATTGAATTTCCTTAGCTTCTTTTCATCCATTTCCAGGCTTATTTTCATCGGTTTTCTAAATGGTTTGAGCTGCTTCTCAAACGTTTGAAATCGTTTTTGAATGCGCAACAGCTTCTTTGATACTTTGTCTTCTAATTCAAATCGTGCAGTGAGCTTCGCCAGTTTATTTCCCTCCTTTCTTTGCTTCTTTTTCTAGCATATCGAGCTTGTAGCTGATGAGTCCGAATAAGAATGCCTTAAATTGTCTTGGTGCTTCGTATAAATCGAGAAGTTCTGATGGGGAATAGTGAAGCTCATGCATGGCGTAATATAAAAACACTGCTTCCTTATCCCCATCTTTTATTAGTTTTTTGCTGCGTCTTCTAAATCTTCAATTTCGTCTTCAAATCCGTTGATTTCAATGGCTTTGTTTAACCAGTTTGCGTATTCACCACCGACAGATAAAACACGTTTTGCAACTTCAACTGGATCTTGTGTGCTGTAGGCTTCTCTTAATTCCTTTGAGCGGAAATCTGGATAAATCGTCGATTCAATGGCAATCCGTGCGTAGAAGCGCTGGCTGTCTAAGTCTTTCACACGGCCTCTGCCTTTGACATTTTTGAACGTGGTGTTTTCTTTTTCCAGTTCATCAATACGTTCCGTGGTAATCGCTTTGAAGACAAAAGGAATGACATTCCCTTTTTTATCAACAAAACGCTTAGAAATTGGCACTTTGACCTCTTCCGCTTCTACTGTTTGTCCTGGCATAAAAAATGAAAGATCAAATGTTTGTTTTTCGCTCATGTTTAAAAACTCCCTTTTGTTTGTTTTTTGAATACAAAAAAGCACATCCATTTTTGAATGTGCTTTCCAATCTTTTCATGTATAATATAACTCGTACAATTGAACGGCTTGCTCAAGGGTGTCTGGCTCATCCCCGATAGGAAGGGGGTGATGCTCATGTCAACGTTCCAAGCGATTTCCCTAATGCTTTTATTCGGGATGTTTATCCTTGCTTTGTTGACGTATATAAACAAAAAATAGACTCCCCTTGAGCTTTGGTAGGTGAAAGGGAAAGTCTATCCTTAAAACTATCTAATTGATAAGCCAGCCCCTTGAAGGGCCTCATTGTACATTGCCGGGATGTTAGCGCATCCTGGCTTCTTTTTATTGTATGCAAATCGCTTTGCATGTAAACATCATTTTGTGTGTCATTGAATGCAATGTGCATTACAAATGCATTCATTTTTCATTACATTTGCATTATAGCATATTTGGTTTTTATTTAGCTAATTAATTAGCTAATTTCCTCCGCATTTCTTAGAAAGAATTCTTCAGCTTTTCAGGCAGATCAAAGTCTTCAAATGTAAATGGAACTTCTTCTTCAAGTGCCTCTGAATCAACATCTAGTCCAGCAATTTTAGCTGAATCAAAGTTGACATCGAATAATGTCACACGCTCTGTGCCTCGGCCTGATGATTTATCATCAATTACCGCTTGAAGAGTGAAATAAGGATCTTCCCCTTTTTTCACATAGTTGAGCATAAGTTGAACGAAACGTGACGTAACTTTATAGAATGTTGCCGTTCCTGTTCCGTTTGCCCCTGTTGTTTTATGACCAGTCATTCGGCGGCCCATCACATTCACTTCTGATTTATTTTTCTCCACGTTTGCTTCAAACGTTTTGATAAAGGCAAGCTCCTCACCTTCTAAGAAAAGACGACCTTCTTTACCTGAGATTGTATTTTGCGCTTTAAAAGCCATCTTACTTCACCTCCACATTGAAATAGAATTTTTCTGCTGCGTCTACTGGCTGTACTGCTAAATCGATGATAAATCCATCACGATCTTCATTGAGGCCAATGACGATATCTGTTTCTGAGTTAAAGCCTGTAATGCCGCTTCCATCTTGAAGTTGTGTGAGATACTGTGTAATCAGTGTTTTCACAAGCTGCACACCGTCGTCTGATGCTGGAATGTCATTGCCATTGGCTTTGCGTAATTTAATCAAATTTTTCAGTTCAAATGTTAAATCATTGTTGATTGCATCTAGCACACGGATGATTTTGTTTTTCGCCATTTGCTGGTTCTTTTCAACCGTGAAGCTTGTCAAAGAGTTAATATCTTTTTCAACGCTCACCGTGCGGTCTCTTGCATCGAAAGTGAAAAGAAACTCTCCTTGTGATAAACGGTATTCTACTTGATCATTATCAAGACGCTCTAATGTATCGACTGCGCCTTCGTATTCAACAAAGGTCAGTGACTGATTAAAATTCGCTCCTGCACTTGCTCCTGCGACCCAAGCTGTTGTTTGAGCAGGCGTCAGTTCTGTTCCGTCTTCTAAAACAACACCGCTTGTGACATTGATGATTCCTTCTTGATCAGCTGCATAGTTAGCCACAACGCCTTGCACCTTACGTCCTTGCTTATCACGTAAACGCTCAATAAATGACGCGAATGTTGCTTTTAATTGCTCACTATTATCGACTGGGAGTGCAATGACATCAAAGTATTCCGTTTCAGCTGCTTCTAGGAAAGCTGTATAATCTGCGACACTTGCCACACCGTTTTTCCCGCCGCTTAAAGCCGCTCCTGCAGTAATGACCGCTTCGCCTTCACCAGAAAATTGAACGTATTTGTTTTTCACAAGATCTTTGACATCTTTGACCACCTGTTTATCGACAATATCTGTTCCAAGATAGGTGATGACGTCACGCTTTGTGCTGTCGAGTACATTTTCTGCCACTTGAATGGTAATCTCATTTCCTTTTTGACCACCATAATTGGCTGTGACCACAAAGTTTTCTGCGATTTCCGCTTTGGCTGGCTCTCCTTCGTTTAGACGGTAAAGCAAGACCGTTTGCGCTTTTTTCTTCGCTTCACGGAAAAGAAGAAGTGACTTATCATCAATGTTGAGCCCGACCTTTTTATTTAAGTCTTCCATATCGGAAACGGAAATAAAGGTTTTTGGTTCTCCCCAGCTCATGACAAGAGGAAGTGCAACTGTTCCTCGCTCGCCTAAAGTAATTCGCTGCTCTGCTGTTGTTTTAAAATTAAAGTAAATGCCAGGACGCTTTTTCTCTGTACCTGGTGTAAAAGTGCCTCCGTTCATCCTTTAAACCTCCTTGGACAAAAAAGCATCGATGTGCTTCTTTGCTTCTGTTTTTGTAATTGGTTGATGTTTGATATAAAAAAGAGCACCTTCAAGGATTTCTGGTTTTACCCCAAAAAGATCCTTGCTGTGCTCTTTTAAGGCTTCAAATGAAAAGCCAAATTCTTTTTCTTCGCCCGCTGTTTGATCGAGCTGTGTTTTTTTAGTCTTGCTCACGTTTGATCACCCCATCTGAAAAATTGATATCTTCTAGGCTTGGCTGTTTATCTCGGTTGTACCAATAGCTGCTATCCCACGTCAGGACAATCGCTGCTACACCTTGATCTATGATTCTTGTTTCCACTCTTTTTATGCGGACATAATCATCAAGCACCTCTCCATCTTCACTGATCATCTGAATGATTTGACGATCAGCAAGCAATGCATCGACGATTGTTTCCGCCGCATCATGCGCTTTTTCTGTATCCATATGAAACACTTTCACTTGCAGCGAATAAGATTTCATAAAAGTAGACACTGTATCTGGACCACTAATGACAGTCACTGGCGGCACATAAACAGATGGCACTTGGAAACGCTCTGGCAGAAGACGATCATACATTTTCACAGGAAAGCGTGTGTATATATAATGCATGATTGCCCCGACTTCTTGATTCATTCCATCACCTCCCAAAATGTCGATCGATCCAGCTTTGAAGCTTTCGATCTAGCGAGTGTTCAAACATTTGTTCATAGAGCATGACGGCATGATCCCAGTACCCATTTCCTTCAATCCATTGAGATGAAAGCATCATGCCAGTACTGGCGTTCGGATCATATTCAAAGCGGCTGCCGTTCCATCTGCCAGGCACCCATCTTCGTTCTCCATTTGAAGAAATGGCATGTCCATCGTTCACGTAAGAGGCATAATCAAGCTGTGTCCCCACTTCTAGCGTGAGCCCGCCTCGGGAAGTGAGAAAGTAATTCTCCTTGTCACCTTTTTGAAAGGAATTGAGGAGACGGCCTGTATCAACAGCCTTTTCTTTGATGATTTCATCTTGAATGATGTCTAAAAACTGTAAGCCCATTTCCTGTAACCACTCTTGATATTGCGCCGTTAAGCCGATACTATTTGCCTGTTGGAGCTGGGATAGCAGCCGGTCAAGTCCATCAATTTTCATAAGTTTTCCTTTCTGACGGCCATCACTTCCATGTGATGATTTTTCACTCTTTTTGGCTGCTGCAACTTGAGTGAGATGCCGTTCCACACCATTTTGTCATGCAAGCGAATGTCGCTTGCTAAAGGGAAATGGACGAGATAGGACTGATAGATAACTGTATTCGGTTCTTCTTGCACGAGTGACTGGCTTTTTTCTACAACATAGCAAGCCACATCTCTCATACTTGGTGTATCAGGATAAGTGAGGTCCGTTTGCAGATCCCCTGCTGGTATACCAAATTTGCCACGGACTGCCCCCTCATTCTCTAAGTGAAAAAGATCACAGCGATCCGTTAATAGAGAATCATAGCTCATAATGATCTCACCTTTAAATTGGCGCTGCCGCCAGTTAATGACGGTTCAATATAATCAACAAGAAGGGCATACACATAAGGTCTGCCTTTCACTTTGTCCGCTGCCTTTGCATATGAATAATCACCCATTTTTTCTGAAGTCAAGCCTTTCATCATGGATTCATCATCATTCAGCATGGCAAAATACTGGGCCATTTTTAATAAGGCGATCCTTGCTTTTTCAGGAATGGGCTGATATTTTTCATGCGTAAAATCGTGCCCGACCATTTGAAATACCGCTGCTTCTGCTTCAATAATATCTGCCGCTAGTCTCTCTACAGAACGATTTTTCACGCGATCAAATACAGAATAGGCTTGTAGTTCCTCAGCAGAAATGATCATAGCCTGCTGTCACCTACTCTTTCACTTTCATGACTTTGGCTACAGCATCCTCTTCCTCAAATTTGCTGTCGAGCTTCGCTGTCAGAACAATGATAAACTTACGGCTGCGAATATCTTTTTCTACTTCAATGCGAATATTGCGAGAAAACCCTACGATAATGTTTTTCGGATGTGTCAGTAAAATATCTGATACATCTGTTCCTGCTTCATCATATGGCTGCATATTGGCAAGACCTTTGACCGGAACACCGAATGCAGAAGAAAGGCCGCCTTGAATCGCCGCATCTCCGAGACCTGTCTGACGGTTTGCTACTTGGTCTTTCCACTCGACCTCTAAACTTGGGGATGTATAAAAACGGAAATCCTGAGGTACACGTAAATATTTTGACGGCATCGCTTTATAGCCTTGTTTGAACATTTGACGGCTAATTTCCGCTCCATTCGCATCGACAATATGAGAAACTGCCTGTTTTCGTACGCCATCCATTTGAGCTAAAAATGGATCTTGTGATGTTGTATCACCGTTGACGATCAGTTCTTCAATATCGACTGCCGCTCGTTCCGCCAGCATTTGCATAATGGTTTGCTGAATCCCGTCTTTTTCAATGTTGTTTTCAATGCTGTCGTACGTCATATGAATCTCAGCAATGACTTCTTTTGCATTGAGCTGAACAGTGCTTGTCGCTGGGACAACACGGTCTTTTGCATCAAGCGCTTTGCCTTCTTCTGCTGGGCGTAAAATGCGCTGACCGAAGCCGATTTTTTCGATTTTTTGTGAATCACTTTCCATTGGAATGATACGTGCATCATTTAAAACGGTTGGTGTATTTTGCATCATTCTAATGAATGTGTTGGATTGGGCTGCGTTCATGAGACCGCCTGTTTTTAAGCTGGCAAGTGTCATTTCAGCCTTGCGAATCAACTCTTGATTTCTCACACTTTTTCCTCCTTATTTAGGCTTATAGTAAGCCATCCCATATGGGCTTTGTCATATCATTTTGTGTATCGTGATTTGTTTGTTTAGAAATGCCCCGCGCTTTTTCAAGCATGTGTATCCGCTCTGAAATAGGCAGTAGCTGTTGCTGAAGCACATCCTGAATCGCTGCTTTTTCTCTGCCTGCTGATTTCTCTAAGGAAGAGAGCTGATGGCGAATTGGCGCAACCACTTGCTCCAGCACTTTTTGTACAGGTTCTTCTTCACCTGTTTGATCTGTCCCTTGTTTATCCGCTTGTTGTAAAACGTTGTCGATGGCCATTTTTGCTTTTTCTAGTTCGCGTACTTGATCAGTCGTTAATCCGGCATCTTGCTTTTGAACGGATGCTGGTCTTTCGCCAATCGTTTGGAGGACATCATTTGTTTTCAACACATCCTGCACAATTGGCATCAATTGTTCAAGTGCCGCTCTTACGCTAGATTCATCACCATCACTTGACTGCAACGTTTCCAGCAGATGATCTAAAACGCTCCAAAATTGTTGTGGCATATTTGCACCTTCCTCTTTCAAAAAGAAATTTTTCAGCAAAGAAAAAAGCCCTCTCTCGTTCGTTTCTTGAGATAGGAGCTGATCGTGTTCCTCTATTGCGATGATGTCTGCTGTTCCAGCCATTGAGTAGCCTGTAATATGGCCTTGCTGAATTTGGTCCCAAATATCTTGTGATGCCTTTGTCACAAGTACCCAAGATCCTTTTTGAATCAGCTCCCCGCCTACTTCAAAATCCGCTGGGGCAATGTATGATTCGACGACTTCGCCAACACCGTCTTGAAAATCATGCTGTTTATCAATGTGACGGGCATCTTTCATAAAACCGTGTGCTGCTCTTTCAATTTCTTTGGCCGACATAAAGTCTTGATGTGCATCAGGTGTATTTGGTTCATACACGACGCCATATACGAGGCGATGGGCATCCTCTGCCTTCGTCAGGACACTGACTTCTTTTTGAAAGTCAGGCTGCTTTTTCTTTGCTTTCATCAAGAAAAATTTCTTTTGGTTGGCGGCCCTGTCTACATAGGAAACATGCGTAATTTTTGCGTTTTTTAATTCCCTTGGCATATGTTCACCCCCTTTCAAAAAAAGCTCACGTCCTTCTATTTCTCTAGCCGGTTTGGCTCAGATGGAGACAGCCCATCAGCTGTTTTTATGCGGCTTTCTAAAGGTCGGTGGTAGAATTCTTCCGGCCATTCCTCTAACGTCTTGCCAAGAATACGCCCCGCAAGATCTCGTAAATCATTTGGCGATACTGCCCCAGCCTGAATAAATGGTGTCAGAACCTTCGCTATCTCTAATGGATCTCTAAAGTCAGGGCCATTTAATAGAAAGCGGACATGCCATATATCTAAATCCGGGAGAAAAAGAGTATTGAGTTTCCCTGTAATAAGATGCCGCTCTGGCTGAAATACTTGCTCCTCCGTTGTTTTACGCGCGGTATCTGCTGTGGCCTTGTTATAATCTTGTGACTCTCCTGTGTAAATAGGCGGCAGACGAAAAGCGGAGCGGATTTTGTTTCTCGTCTTTTCATCGTATTCTAAAAAGAGCGCATCCTCTTGCAGGATTTCCGCCAAGGATTTAAAGTTCACTTTGACATTTGATACATCTTCTTCACCTGTTAATCCTTTTTCTGTCGGAAGCCCTTCTACTTCAAGCAATAAAAACTTATGCGCATGGTCAGAGCCTTCAATATCATCCATATAATCTTGTAGCTGCTGATAAGAAGTCTCTGACAGCATGCCGTTTTCGACAATGATGGCACCAGGTACATGCCGTCCTTGCTTAAAATAAAGATAATTCAGCTCTTCTGCTTTTCGTGCGCCATACATATTGACGATGTTGCCAATCCAGCGGGGAATCCCATACGTCCCACTGCCAATTTTAAAATGAATGACTTCTGTTGCTTGAAGCGGTTCTGGTGTAGCATCATCGTACTTGCCTGTTTCACAATTTAATATGCGCGGATCACCATACTCCTTGAAAAAGACTTTCTTCTCATTGATGACCTGCACATATTTTCGGAATCGTTTCTTGCGATTCATCGTCTTTAATTCGCCGTTTTCTGTGTAGCGGAATTCGACGTCGACTGGCTCACTTAGCTTGCAAATGCGGATATGGAGTGCATCCAAATACTCGATTCCTGCCGGCTTTCCTTGTCCATCCCGCAGCACCTCTAAAAAGCCATTTCCTGTTTTCTCCCGGTCTTCTAGGACATAACCAAGAATTACGTCAGCAGACTCATCATAGTTCATGTATTTCGTAAACTCTTCGAGTCTTGTCCATTCCTTCTCGGCTGTCTTCTTTTTGACCGGTTTCACATCTTCCGCATTAAAATCAAAGGCGTATTCCACCCCAAATCCAAAACCTAAAATGTTTGTTCGATACGCATCTATACATTGCTGAAGAATCGTTGAGTATTCTGCCATGCTTTTTAATTCATTGATATGGTAGGGCGGGGGGACAATGTCATCTTTTTCGTATGAAAATTCATCCTCATACATTTGTTTTGTATGATCAGACATGTTGGCCTTCATAATCGTTGCTTTTAATTGTTTCATTGTATGGACCTCCTCTCTCGGTTTGGACGGACACGCTCTGAAGCAGTCTGTTTCAAATCGGTCACCTCATAATCATCTAGCGCATACCAAATGGCGGATAATGTGTGTGGATCGATTTGAAATTCATCTTCCTCTAAGCGGCCGTTCTTATCTGCCTTATAGGTTAGTGATTGAAGTTCATAGATGGTATAAGGGCAAGCATCAGAACAAATGATTTTCTTAAATCGTTTGATTTTCTTTGTATATTGCAAACGTGAGCCTTGGAACTTATGTGCAGCGACCATTTGAAATCCGCGCTGCCGAAAATAGTGAATCGTTTTAGGTTCTGCTGCGTCTGCCTTAATGAGTTCCTTTGATTCAACAAATTCTTTCAGATCAACAGCTGTTTCATCATCCGTTTTCCCGCGGTCGTAATATTCCCAATAAATATATAAGTACTTTTTTTCATGATCGACAGCTAACCGAATGAGCGCATTGTAGGATTCGACAAATCCAAAATCCATCCCCGCCCGTTTCAGCGGTCTTTCAATCTGCCCGATCGCTTCTAATACGTCAGCATGCTGTCTGACCTCAAATTGCGGAAACACTTTTGTGCCATTGATACCGAAGTATCCCTTCCTTGCAATTCGATAAAGATCTGGATCGTATTCTTTCAGCTCATCCAGCTGCTTGACATAGCTTTTAGGAAGAAATAGATTGTCTTCTGCTGTTGAGTGGTGATAGTACGTATCTTTTATCACGATGGTTCGCTGTTTGTATAAGGTTTCGTCATCAAGGACAAAACGTTTCAGCTGCTCATCTCGAAAGAAATGTCTGTACGTCCAATTATCCTGACCAACGGGATTCGTCGATAACATCATATAAAGAGGTAAAACCGGATGTCTCAGCCTTCCAAGCAGTTCTTTAAACCCTTCATAAGAAACCTCGGAACACTCCTCAATCCAAATAATTGAGATGTTGTTGATCGACTTCAATTTCTCAGGCTTGTCCAGTCCTTTAAATAAAATGCTGCTCCCATTGCGAAAAGTGAGAGCAAGCGGTGAACTGCGGCACTTTACTAGATGATCGATGCCAAGATCGCTGACGATTTCTTGTAAAAGAGAATAGGTCGACTCCCGGTGCGTATCATACACTTCTCGAATGACAAGTGCTGTCCGTTTTTCCTCAAGCAGCTTTAAGATCAGCTTTAAAGCAATGTGATAGCTTTTGGATGAGCCATAGCCGCCTACTAAAAACTGAAACTTTTGATTCCAATCGAACAAAAAGTGTTCAAAGTGAGGATTGACTTCTTTTTCAATCAACGGCGTCATGAATCGTCCTCTTTTCTTTTGATCATGATATGAAGATCTTCTTCTTTTTCCTCACGAACTGCTTTTTTTGTTTTTTCGATTGTTAGCTCAATTTGCTTCAGCCTTAATCTTCGTTCATCTTTCGCATGAGCGAGCTCTTCAAACTGTTTAATCAGCCGTCTTAGCTCTCCCATTGCACGAGATTGGGCATTTAAAAAAGTAGCATGCCGATCCCATGAAAATTGAAACGAAAATTCCTCTGCCGTGATCTCTGGCTCTGGATGAATGCCTTCACCTGTTTCTTCCTCTAATGAAGAAGGCAAGTACGTCGCCTTTTTCAGTTCTTTGATCATGTCATCTTGATCTGCTACATGCATGATGCGCTGCGCTCGAATAATGGCTGCGTATTGAATTTGAATTTGATCCCAGATGATATCAAGAGATGTGCGCCCATCCATTTTTTCCATGATTTCAATCGTTTCATCTGAAAGAAATTGATGAAAAATCGAGTGCGCCTGCTTTGACGGTGTTTTTTGTCTTTGCCAGCCGTATCGTCTTTTCCATGATTTGACGGTATGGATGGAGACGTTGTAATGATCCGCTAGCTGCTGGTACGTCATCCCTTTCATATAATCCTGCTTAGCCTCTATCCGTTTATCTTTCATTTACATTCACCTGCCGCCTCCTTTTAGTTCGAATGATTCCCTGAAGAGGAATCATTTGTGCCGGGCTAGCAAACATTCGTTTGGTCTTTCTAACTATAGGTGGCAACTGTAAGACAAGCTTTTGAAGATTGAGTGATGAAAGAAAAAACACCTATTCAGCAGCTTTGAATAGGCGTTCTTGTACTTTTTTGGACATTTTGGTCCGAGCTCTTTCCATATGTTTTTGGACTGTTCCTTTTTTTACATCTAGCATAATCGCAATCTCGCTAAATGACAGACCCTGCGTTGTGTGCATAAAAAATACGTCTTTCTCTCGATCTGTTAAAACAGACAAAGCTTCATCGATTCGCCTTTTGTCTCGCTCACTTACCTCTCTTTCTTTCTCTTGAATGAGGGTGTATTCATGTGATAAAGCCTCTAATACTTCTGGATTGGCAAGAATGGTGCGCTGATACACAGATCTTCTGTCTAATCCTCTGCGTGCGCCTGGCTCTCTACCGATTTGAAGCCATTCCACCACGTATTCTAGATCGCTGACCATACTGGCGATCATTTTTTGATCATGTTTGTCCTGATCTGACATCTGTTTCTCTTCTTTGTCTTTCAATTGTTCATATCGTTTTCTGGCATCTTTTAAACTTCTTTTATATTCGATCAGTAAATCTTGCATCTGTGCTCTCTCCCTTTTTTAAGAAAATAAAAAACGGACACCAATCAGCCCCTTTTTATAGGGTCTTGATCAGTGTCCGCAGGCTTTCCGTCTTGGACTTATTCAGTTATTCTTGTTCATCAGGCTAGCTGATTTTAAAACCAATCTCGTGATCGACTCTTGCAAAATGTCCTTTTGCTGTTTGAATAATCGTTTTTCCATGCTCAGGTACATCCATCATATAAGCCGTTCCTACGTTTCCATCTAACACAATGACTTGAATCTTTCCTTTTTCCATTTCACCGACAAATGTCTGGTTTTCTTGAATCATGAGTTGTTTTGGCTCGTTCATATGCTTGTCTCCTTATTTGGTGGTGAGGATCTCATATCATCACCCATCGTATTTAAGATGATTTCCATTCGAGGACGCATGCTATAAAACTGTGAAACTCTTAATTCTACAATCTGTAAAGAGGCGTCATCGGCAATGGCATGAAGTGCTTCTTGTATATACTGCAAACTTGGTTGAAGAATGCTGATGTGTACTGGGCGTATCAAGCCTTTTTCAGCAGATGTACGCGTGTCTTGGCTGTTCGCTAGATCAATGGGCATATTGTAAAATAAGCGAATGTCGAGTGATAATGCGCCTTTTATTCTGCTTGAGCATTGCGCTTTTGCGGCTGCTTGAATTCTGTTTATCAATGTCTCTTTTTTGCATAAATGTTCTTTTTCAATGATAAAATGAAGGACCATGCTACGATCTCCCGTCATCCTTCGCCCACTGCCGAATGTCTTGTTCGTTTTGACCCGCATTGAGCAAACATTTCAGGAATGTCATGATTTGCTTCAATCGATTCATGTCGCATTCATCCTTTCCTTCTTATTGTCATCAACGTCTTTTTCTGCCATGAGGGTCATGTATGTGCGTTTTTCTTCTGCCGTGGGGAAAGCAAACATCGGCTCTTTTTGATGAAAAGTGATCCAGCCGCCAGCTTGTACTAGGCAATGCTGTGCTTCTTTTCGGGCATCAAATGTCATCTGATGTCTCATCATCATCAAATCCTTTCTCACGGTTCTCGTCCTCTAATCGATAACCATTTCGGGACATTTCATATGGCCAGTAACGTTTTGGATAGCCGAAATCATTCATTTGTGTCACCATCGGATGTTCGATATTCATTCTGTTTGTCTCCCCTTTTTAAGAACGGTCTTCCTTACGACTATTACTCTTTTTGTGTAACTTTTGACCAAAAAAAAGCTCTTGAACACCGATATTTAGCAAATCTGCAATATGCTTGGCTATTTCTAAGCTGGGCTTTGTTCGGCCCATTTCTATATTTGCATAGCCACTCGTGTACTTATATCCAAGTTTTTTCGCCATATACGTTTGTGTTTTTCCTTGTAATATTCGTTCTTCTCGTAAATTTTCAAGTTTCATGTTTCCACCTCTTACTCATTATGTGTAAGTTATATTCATTATGATAATATACACAAAACGAGTAAGTCAATCATATTTTTATTCTTTTTGTGTATTTATTTATCTTTTCCGTGTAATTCATGATAAAATTTACACATAATATGAAAAAAGGTGTTTCCGATGGATAATTTGACTGGAAAGATTCTAACTGAATTAAGAGAGAAACATGGATGGAGTAAGTCTACCGTTGCCAAAAAACTTGGATTAAAGGCGATGTCAACCTATGCCAACTGGGAATATGGATTGAGAAAGCCAGATGGTGAAATGATTGTGAAAATCGCCGAGTTATACGGGGTCTCAACAGATTATCTTCTCACAGGTAAAGACAAAAACGCCTCTGATGACGATCTTGCAGATGATCCTGATTTGCAAATTGCGTTTAAAGCTGCCTCCGATTTTTCTGAAGAAGCACGAAGACAAACCATCGACTTTATTAACTACATTAGAGAGAAAGAGAAACAAAAAGGCCGTCAGCCAAAACAGACAGACGACAAATAAAAGATCTCTTTTTATAAAGCATCACATAGCTGGGTAGATACCCAGCTTTTTTTATGTCTCTTTTTCCTCCTAAAAAAGAATGACATATGAATAAAAAATCATGTGTTTTTTGGGTAAAATCGTCTTCCCCTACATAATATGTGACAATTTTCACCAAAAATACTCATTTTTCCACTTATTTTGATTGACATATAATTCTATTATTATTAATATATGTATATACCAAAAAAAGGAGTGTTACCGATGAAAAAATTAATGAAAGCTTGTACATTGTCTTTAGCTGCTTTAGGTGCTCTTACGTTCTTCCAAACTGAAGGTGCTCATGCAGCTGCACAGCCTAAAGAACCAGTTATAGCAAAAGCTCCTATTATGAATAAAGTGATTACAGTGAACCGCACACTTACTGTAGGTTCTTCAATTGCTGTCTCACTTCCAGCTAGCCAAATTTCTGTATCAGGCGCAACGTATGCCATTCAATTAGACCAAACTGCTCCAAATTTCACTTGGATCCGTGCTGTACAACGCGGTTCTGTTACAGTGTCTTACTATAATTCACTAGGTGAGCTCGTCATTAACTATATTACTGTTCGTTAAGCGATTTTTTTCATATGAAAAGGCGATGACTACATGTTCATCGCCTTTTTGTGTTTTTACTTTTAAGCTGCTTACCAGTGCTTGCCAATCTCTATCTATTATGTTAACTTTTAATAAAAATAAGTTTACATATTGAGAGGGGCTTATGATGGGAAAAATAACGTCTTTGTCTTGGGAAACGATCGTGAAGAAAGCCATCAATCATGAACCGATTACGATGGAAGAAGGTCTAAATATACTTGAAGCAGACGACGCAGAGTTGTTACCTATTATGCATGCAGCTTATCAGGTGAGATTTCATTTTTTTCAAAAAAAGGTGAAGTTAAATATGATCTTTAACGCCAAAAGCGGATATTGTCCTGAAAACTGCGGTTATTGTTCACAATCGGTGATTTCAACAGCTCCTGTTGAGAGGTATACAATGCTTGACCAAAAAACCATTGTGGCAGGTGCGCGTGAGGCGTTAAAAAGAAAAGCAGGGACTTATTGTATCGTAGCAAGCGGGAGAGCACCTTCGCACCGTGAATTAGATGAAGTCACCGCAGCAGTAAAGGAAATTACTGAGACGATGCCTTTAAAGGTGTGTGCATGCCTTGGGTTATTAAATGAAGAAAAAGCGAAGCGGCTGAAGGAAGCGGGTGTTCATCGGTATAATCATAATCTCAATACACATCAAGATCATCATGCTCAAATTACAACGACCCATACGTATGATGACCGCGTATCGACCCTTGAGAAGGTCAAACAGTCAGGGATGTCACCATGTTCAGGAGTTATTATTGGGATGGGCGAAACCAATCAGCAAATTGTCGAAATGGCTTTTGCGCTTAGAGCCCTTGATGCGGATTCGATTCCCGTCAACTTTCTCCATGCAATTGAAGGAACGCCTCTTGAACATCAAGAACGCACACATCCGATCAAAGCGTTGAAGGTTTTGGCACTGATGCGATTTATCAACCCGGCTAAGGAAATTCGAGTATCTGGGGGAAGAGAGTTTAATTTACGAACGCTTCAGCCTCTAGCATTATATGCAGCGAACTCTATTTTTGTAGGCGATTATTTAACGACAAAAGGACAGCAAGTTCAAACCGATCATCACATCATTGAAGATTTAGGTTTTGAAATAGAAGAATGTGCGCTTTAAAAAAGTCTGCCGATGAATCGGCAGACTTTTGACGTTGAGATTAGAATCTTTTATGGAAATCGACAGTACCGCTTCCTTCTTCGCGGTCAAAGCTGCCAACAAAAGTCCAGTTAATATAGCCGCCGTCACCATTGTTGACAAACGTACCATCTTCAAATACCCAAATACCAAACGTAATGCCGTCATATTCAACACTATCATAATAGACAACATTGTTCAGTCCGCTAAAATCATGATCTTGGCTTAAGTTTTGAACAACTACGTTGTAATTTTGACCTGCTTCATAAAATGCACTGTATGCCGCATTTTTTACAAATCCATCACGATTTTGAGATGATTTTACTGCTTGTTCAATTTTATCGGCAATGGCTACTGGATCAATCGAGACACTTCCATCGACACCTGTTGTCGTAGCAGCTTCAGCCTTTTGACCAAAAGTCGTAAGAGATAAAGGGACAGCAACCATTGACGTAGCAATCACAGAGCTAACAAAAAATTTACTTGTTTTCCTCATTATTTCTAACTCCTCCTTTAATTGGTATGTTTATGTACTACCCTTTTCTTTGTCACTTAAACACTAATTTAAGAAAAAACTTCTTTTTCTACCAATTAAGAGGCTGTTTTTACTGTTTAAAAGGGCAAAACAACAAAAAAACTACTCTTTTAAAAGAGTAGTTTTCCATCATTACATAAACAGGATAAATAAAATCAGACCTAGGATGATTCGGTAGATCGCAAAAGGCACAAGTTTGATTTTATTAATCAGTTTTAGGAAGAATCGAACAACAAAGAGAGCCACAATAAACGCACTCACAAAGCCCACAATAAAGAATGGAAGCATGTCTGTTGTTAAATATTCGGCATTTTTAACAAGTGTTAAGAGGCTTGCTCCCGCCATAATCGGCATGGCCATAATAAACGTAAAGTCAGCCGCCGCTCGGTGATTCAGACCAAGAATAACACCACCTGCTATTGTAGAACCTGAACGCGAGAAGCCTGGCCATAGTGCTAAACATTGAAATAACCCGATATACAGCGCTTGTCTGTACGTCATATTATCCACAGAGCTTGTTTCTGTTTTACGTTTATTGATCCAATCAGCGACAAGCATCAGCACAGCCCCTAAAATCAAACCGACGGCGACCGTTCTCACATCAAACAAATATTTATCAATATAATCTTCAAATAAGAATCCTAAAATGACGGCTGGGACGAGTCCAACAGCAATTTGAGCAATGGTCAGCTTATGTCCGCTGCGTTTTTGTTCTTCTGTGATATTTTTCTTTAAGCCTAACAAGTTCAAAATACGATCTTTGAACACGATCATGACAGCTAAAATAGAACCTAACTGAATCACGACTTTAAATGTGTTTGCAGCCTCTGGCGTAATGATGTCTTTTGATTTTAGCCAAAGATCATCAACAATGATCATATGCCCTGTAGACGAGACAGGTGCATACTCTGTTAATCCTTCGACAATTCCTAAAACCAGTGCCACGAATAAATCCCATAGATTCATGATTTTCTTTCCTTTCAATTCTGATCTTTTGAACTGGCCAAACATCTATGTCCACATAAAGACAAGCTTCCTTTTTCGAAAGCTCGTCTTTATGATACTATATTTTTTTCTAAAAAAGATTATGACATCAAACCTTTTCTTCTTTATACAAATTGGATCGCATTTTGAACCAATCAAACAGGTGGGTCGTGATCACTTTCAGAACGGCATACGTCGGAATCGCAACAATGATGCCGACGACACTGAACAATTTACCTGCTGTTAATAGAACAAAGATAATCGTGATCGGATGGATATGAAGGTTTTTCCCCATCACCTGAGGAGAAATGAATTTCCCTTCAATGAGCTGAACCACTGTCCAGACAATGATGAGTTTTAAAAGCATCACTGGTGATGTCACAAGCGCAATCACAATCGCTGGTGTAATCGCAATGGTTGGACCAAGGTATGGCACTACACTTGTACATGCCGCAATAATCGCCAGCAGCAGTGCATAGTCAAGTCCAATAATCATATAGCCAATTAAAAGAAGAATACCGATACAGAAGCTGACAATGATCTGCCCGCGTATATAAGAACTCAGACGATGGTTCATTTCGTGAAGCACGATATGAGTATGGTCTCTTAGCTTATTCGGAATAAATTTCAAGAAATAGTCAGGCAGTTTTTTGCCGTCTTTTAATAGATAAAACAGAATGAACGGAACCGTCACGATCGAGATGATAATTTCAGTAAGCGCCCCTAAGAAAGTGCCGACTCCGGTAAAAGTGCTTTCCAAAATCTTCGTCGCTTGACTTGACGCTTTACTTACCAATTCAGAGACGTTAAAGTTCATCGTTTTCTGCACTTGACTAATAAAGTTGCTTCCAGTTAATTGTCTAATCTGTTCTTCTACCGTATCAACGTATTTTGGCAGATTATGAAACAGACTCATCGTTTGTGCTTGTAAAAAAGGAATAATAGATACAATGGTCACAGTAATGATCCCAATAATGACGATATATAAAAGCAAAATCGAAAAGATCCGTTTGACCTTAAATCTCTCTAATAAATTCACAATTGGATTTAATAAATAATACACAACCCCCGTTAAAATAATCGGTAAGGCAATGGTTTTGATGAGTACAATGAGCGGTGTGAAAATAAAAGATGCTTTCATGAAAACAAGGATATTCAACCCTATTAATAGCAGGATGAGTAAAAAGAGAACAAACTTGTTATCAAGAAAAAATTTTCTAAATCGACTGCTCCACATTTGCATAGAATTCATATCTTTCCTCCAAACACGGGCTATTTTATTAGTAAATTGTACACTACTTGATCATCATTTTGTGATCATTGTTTTAGCTTTTTTTCACGTTTCGCAATGGACATGGCCCATCCAATCAAAATCGGTTGTCCGATTAATCTCATCCATAACAAGGCTTGTTCTGTGCTCTCTTGCCCTGGAAATGGAATCCCTTCTCTCGCAGCAAATAGGTTCGCAGGGAAAATGAGCACCAGATAGACAGCGATCATTTTTGCTGCCACAATCCTTACGTTTGGAAGAAGCAGTAATACGGCCAACAGCCATTCCAAGCATGCGGTGGCATAAATGATACCATAGGGAAATGGCCATCCAGACATCATGCGGGCAAAGCCGCTTGGCTCTATCACATGAAAAACACCGGCTGCTATAAATAAAAGCGCGAATGCGTATGTACTTCCTATATGTAGGATGCGCTTCATGTTCGTTTCCTCCTCCCTCCTTCTCAAGTATTACCCGAATGAAGGAGGAAACTATCCACTTTTCGTACATTTATATTCTTTATGTAAGACGCATCAGCTAAGGTAAAGGTTTCATCCGCTTTTCAATAAAAAAGAAGATTCTTTCATACAAACGCTTTCAAAGCATGTATAATCAGAGAAAAGCAGAAGGAGGGAATGTGATGATTCGATTTGCTGTCATCGGAACGAATTGGATTACAGATCGATTCTTACAGGCTGGTGAAGGAGTGGCGGATTTTACATGTACGGCCGTCTATTCTCGGTCTGCTGAAAAAGGACAGGCATTTGCAAACAAGTATGGCATTGATACCGTCTTTACTAATTTACAGCAAATGGCGGCAAGTGATGCGTTTGATGCTGTGTATATCGCAAGTCCAAACGCCCTTCACAAAGAGCAAGCGATGCTGATGATGGCGCATCAAAAACATGTATTATGTGAAAAACCATTGGCCTCTCACCGTAAAGAGGCTGAAGAAATGATTGCTGCTGCGAAAAAATATCAGGTGTGCTTAATGGAAGCGATGAAGACCACATTTCTGCCGAATTTTCTTCAAATCAAGCAGCATCTTGATCAACTAGGCCCCATTCGGCAAGTGATCGCTCATTACTGTAAATATTCCTCAAGATACGATGCCTACCGAAACGGTGAGATTCCAAACGCTTTTAAGCCGGAATTATCCAATGGCTCCTTAATGGACATCGGCGTGTATCTTGTCTTTCCCATCATTTATTTATTCGGGCTGCCACATCAAATCACCGCGAGAGGCTATACACTTTCTTCTGGAGTAGATGGGAGCGGTTCATTACTTTTACAATATGAAGGACATCAAGCACTTCTTTTCCATTCAAAAATCTCAACATCTCATGTATCTGCTGAAATTCAAGGGGAGGATGCCACGATGGTCATTGATCAATTCCATCGCCCTTCTCGTATCATCATCCATGATCGGAATGGACAGCAAACCGATATTTCTATTAAAGATGATCAACCGGCTATGTATTATGAAATCGATCACTTCATTCAATGCATCAAGCAAAAAAAGGGGCAGTCTCCAATCAATACATTTGCCTTATCTGTTCAAACCATGTCCGTCATGGACGAGGCGAGAAGACAAATGGGCATTATCTATCCAGCCGACAGACAAATGTAATGAGGCATTGAATGAACAAAGGGCGTTTTACAGCCCTTTGTTTGTTCATGTGAATCTAGTTTGCCGCTAATACATCGGCAAATGCTTTCACATATGGCGGAAGGTCCGGCGGGCGTCTGCTAGATACAATATGACCATCTGTCACAACCGCTTCATCAAACCATTCTGCTCCAGCATTCGTCATATCATCTTTAATACCAGGTGTACTCGTTACTTTTTTACCTTTCAGGATACCAGCTGAAATGAGCACCCAGCCGGCATGACAGATTTGTCCGATCGGTTTGCCCTTTGCATCAAACGTACGAACGATGTCTAATACTTCTGGATATCGGCGCAGTTTATCGGGCGCCCATCCCCCAGGAACGAGAACCGCATCATAATCATCTGCTTGAATGGAATAGAAGTCTGCATCTGATACAGCCGGCACTCCGTACTTCCCGATATATTCATGATCTGCTTTTTCGCCTACGAGATGGACAGTTGCCCCCTCTTCTCTTAATCGCAAAACGGGATACCATAGCTCTAAATCTTCAAAATCATCACTGACTAACGCAATGACCTTCTTATTTGATAAACGCATAACATCTCTCCTTTTCTTCGGATTTCCTCTATTGTACGAGATCATCTCTTAAAAAGAAAAGCGGTTCCCCTTGAGGAGAACCACTTTCTATTATTCACTGATCTTGAATTTTTTAATTAAGTCACGCAATTCTTCCGCCATTTGGGAAAGCGTCGTCGAAGAAGAACTAATCTCTTCCATTGATGCCAGCTGTTCTTCTGCTGATGCCGCGATATCTTGAATACTTGCTGAACTCTCTCTCGATACATCTGCAATTTCATTCACTGCTTTAGAAATTTGCTCAGATCCTTTTGAAAGCTCACGAACTGTCGTATTCATTTCATTGATTCTTGTCGCAATTTCTGCCGTTTGCTGATTGATTTGTGAGAAGCTTTCTTTTGTTTGGTCTGTAATTGATAGACCATTTTTTACTTCTTCATTCACAGATTTGAACATATTTTGAGACGTTTCAATTTCAGAGACAATTTCTTTGACGAGTTTTTCAATCTCTTTTGCAGAATCTGATGATTGAACCGCCAGCTTACGGACTTCTTCTGCTACAACCGAGAAGCCTCTGCCTGACTCGCCCGCACGTGCTGCTTCAATGGCTGCATTCAGAGCCAGTAAATTCGTTTGATCTGCTATACCGTTAATGACACCTAAAATGTTGGTGATATCTTTTGATTTATGCTCTAATCCGTTGATCACACTTTCAGCTTCTTTCACTGAATGATCAATCGTTTTCATTTGGCCAACTGTCTGTTCAACAAGCTGTCCGCCTGTTTCTGCGACTTTTTTTGATTGAACCGATGATTCTGTAATGACATCAGATGTTTGTGCAACTTCATTTAGCCCTTCGTTCATTTGTTTCAAGTGGGCTGCACTTTGTTCCACCATTTCACTTTGATTTTCGTTTCCGTTCGAGAATGTTTCAATGGATGATGTAATATGTTCGGTTGCTTTTGTCGTTTGACCTGCACTTGCCGTCAGTTCTTCCGACGATGACGCCACGTTTTCAACAGATGTCTGTACAGCTTGGATCACATCTCTGAGTGACTCACTCATTTCATTAAAACTTGTACCGAGCTGACCAATCTCATCCTTTGACCGGACATCAATTTTCTCTGTTAAATCTCCTTCGCTAATCTTCTTAGAAGAGGAGACAAGCATGGAAAGTGGTTTTGTAATAGAACGGATGATAAAGAAGATGAGAATACCGCCAATGATGAGCGCACCAGCTAATATAATGGCCGCCATGTTGAAGACTGGCTGCGCCGCTTCTTCTACTTCACTGACAAACATTGTACCGGCAATTTTCCAACCAGTCGCTTTGTTTGTTGTGAACTCCATTTGCTTTTCTTTCCCTTCAAACATATAACTCATTGAACCTTTGTCTTGTGTATAAAGCTTGTCTACCCAATCACCTGTTAATTTTGTTCCTGCTTTTTTCGTTGGATGTGCCACGTATGTTCGATCTGGGCTTCCGATAAAAGCATGACCTTCTTTACCAATATTGATACTATTAGACTCTTTTACTAGATTCGCAATGTCCAGGTTCATGGCAATAACACCAGAACCGTCCTCTAGTTTTTTAGAAATCGTCACAACAAGTGTACCAGTTGATGCGGTTGGGTATGGAGCGGAAACAGACAGCTCACCGTTTTTCGCCCAGCCATCTTTGTACCAATCCCGCTCAGTTGCGACATAATCAGCAGGCATTTTTTGATTTGGATATCTTGAGAACACTTTTCCATCACTTGAAGCAACAAAGATGCCTTCTGTGTCATCATTCATGCTCATGAATTGCTCAAAGCGCCCTTGAATATCAGTCGTTCCTTTTTGCCCCAGCTTTTTCTTCGTAATCCATTTGCTAAAGAAATCGGCTGCGTCTGTTTTTACTTTCACAACCTTCGTAATGTTTTTGTCCAGCTGTTCTACATTTTCCTTTGCACTTTGCATGATTTGATCATTTAAAGAGGTGCTCGCCGTATGATATGAAGAGAATGCCAATACGATAATTGGGCATAAAAGAATAAATAAGAAAGAGAAAACGAGCTTTTTTGATATAGATGGTTTTTTGAAATACTGTATGAAATTCATAAAAAAGAAAACTCCTTTTAGTAAGATAGTATATATATCGGAAGTACTACTAGGTTCTTTACTTTTTTAATTTATTAAAGTCTAGATAAGTCCAAAATACCCAAATTATGTGCAAAGAACGGAAAAACACCTGACGCCAAAACGTCAGGTGTTCCACTATGACTCTTATATTTTAAATTGTTTGATGAGCTCTCTCAGTTCTTCTGCCATTTGGGATAAAGTGGCGGAAGATGAGCTGATCTCTTCCATTGATGCCAGCTGTTCTTCTGCTGAAGCCGCAATATCTTGGAAACCTGCGGAACTTTCACGTGAAAGCTCTTTGATTTGATTGACTGCTTGTGAAATATCGTTTGAGCCATGAGAAAGCTCTTGGGCTGACCCGTTCATTTGTTTCATTTGTTCTGTCATTTCTGATGTCTTATGGGTGATTTTCTCAAAACTCACTTTCGTTTCATCTGTAATGTTTAATCCAGATTGAACCTCACCTGCTACTTGTCTAAACATCTTCTGCGACTTTTCAATTTCATCTACGATTTCGTTCGTCAGACTTTCAATTTCTTTTGAAGAGCTGCCTGATTGCTCTGCAAGCTTGCGAACTTCTTCAGCGACCACAGAGAAGCCTCTTCCTGCCTCACCTGCACGTGCTGCTTCTATCGCTGCATTTAAAGCAAGGAGGTTCGTCTGATCTGCAATGCCGTTGATGACTCCAAGAATGCTTGTAATGTCCTTAGATTTCTGTTCTAGCCCTGCAATCACAAGCTCCGCTTCTTTCACTGCTTGTTCAATCGTTTGCATTTGACCTGCTGTTTTTTGAACGAGCTCTCCACCAGCCTGAGCGGTTTTGCTAGACTCAATAGATGATTCCATCATATGAGAAGTCGTGTTGACCATATGTGATAAGCTTCGATCCATGTCGTTTAACTGGACAGAGCTTTTTTCGATCATCTCATTTTGATGTTCATTGCTGTTTGAAAACTGTTCAATAGATGAGGTAATATGCTCAGTCGCTTGGGCTGTCTGTCCTGCACTAGCTGTTAATTCTTCAGATGAGGCAGCAACATTTTCAATTGAATTCTGGACGGCTTGAATGACTTGTTTCAGCTTTGCCGACATATCGTTAAAGCTCTGTGCAAGCTTGCCGATTTCATCGTGTGTGCGCACCTCGATATGCTGGGTGAGATCCCCCTGACTGATTTTCTCAGCCGATTCAGAGAGCTCTATGAGTGGTTTTCGGATCGATTTAATAATAAAATAAATCGCGATTCCACCGATGACAATCGCAGCAGCTAGGATGATCATGGTTAAGTCAAGCACTGGCTGTGCGGCTTCCTTCACTTCGTTGACATACATTGTTCCCGCAAGCTTCCAGCCTGTTGCTTCATTTGTGTCATAAAACATTTGCTTCGGCTGTCCGTTAAATTCATATTCGAAACTTCCTTTTTTATTGTGATACATCTTTTCGATGAAATCGCCTGTCAGTTTCGTCCCGGCCTTTTCCGTTTTATGAGCAATGTAACGTTGGTCTGAGGTAGCGACAAACGCATAACCTTCTTGACCAATTTTGATGCTGTTTGTATCTTTCACAATCGTGTTCAATCGTACATTTATACCAATGACACCAGAACCATCTGCTAACTGTTCTGATATTGTGATGAGCAGGTCATCTGATGACTTGTCTGTAAAAGGATCTGAAATGATGAGTTTGTCATCTCCCATTGATTGTTGAAACCATGGTTCATTTTTTGCGCTTTTGGCACTGCCTTTATGAATCTCGGAATATTCAGTTAGTTTACCATTCTGATCTGCAACAAATACTTCTACGACATCGTCGTCTGTTTCCGATAGTTGCTCTAATTTCACCTTAAGTAAATCCTTATTTTTAGAGGCCAGTTCCTTTTTTTTCACCGATTTAGATAAATATGAAACAATATCAATTTTAGGCTGTACATCTTTATTGATCAATTCATTTAATTGATTCACACCATTTGCAGCGCTAGACATAATCTCATCATTGAGAGACTTAGACGCCACTTCATAGGAAAATGCGGCCAACACAAGAATGGGCACTAGGAGAATCGCTAAGAATGCAGTAATTAATTTCTTTGACATCGTAAAGTGCTTAAAAAAGTTGATTTTTTTCATGACTCTACTCCTTTTGGTTTATGATTTGGGATCATCCCCCTCTATTTTTAGGTAATACGGATTATTTTTCAAGGTATAATGTTCAAAAAACCACCAAAATAAGCATATTTACCTATTTCTTTCGTTATATTCAGTTCAAAAAAGAACCCCCTAGCTGGAGGTTCTTTTCATTTTGTTTATTCGACTTTAAATTTGCTAATCAAATCACGTAATTCTTCTGCCATTGAAGAAAGGGTGGCAGAGGATGAGCTGATCTCTTCCATTGATGCCAGCTGTTCTTCAGCTGAAGCGGCAATGTCTTGAATATTGGCGGAGCTTTCACGTGATACGTCTGCAATTTCACGGACAGCCTCAGAAACATGTGCAGATCCTTTTGACAGCTGGACAACTGTTCGATTCATTGTTTGGAGCTGATCTGAGATTTCTTTGGTCATGTCGAAAATATTGTGGAAGCTGACTTTCGTTTGTTCAGTAAAGCTTAAGCCTGATTGAACTTCTTGATTTACTGCCGTGAATACTTCTTGTGATACATCAATATCTTGAACGATTTCTTTGATTAAGTTTTCAATTTCTTTCGCTGAGTTGGCAGATTGAACAGCAAGTTTTCTTACTTCTTCTGCTACAACGGAGAAGCCTCGACCAGATTCGCCAGCTCTTGCTGCCTCAATCGCTGCATTCAGCGCAAGTAAATTCGTTTGATCTGCGATGCCATTAATGACACCAAGAATCTGGGTGATATCTTTTGATTTGCTTTCCAGCGCACTGATGACATTCTCTGCTTTTTTCACTGATTGATCAATCACGTTCATTTGAGAGGCGGTTTTTTCTACTAGCTGTCCGCCTTCTCCTGCAATCTCTGTTGATTTGATGGATGAAGCGGTAATCGATTCAGCCGACTCATTCATGTGCTGAAGGCCTCTGTTCATTTCTTCTAACTCTTCTGAGCTTGATTCCACTTTATCATTCTGGCTTTCGTTACCAGTAGAGAATTGTTCAATGGCTAATGTAATATGCTCTGTTGCTTTACTTGTTTGTCCTGCGCTTGCGGTCAGTTCTTCTGATGAAGAAGCGACATTTTCAACAGAGGTTTGGACGGCGCCAATGAGGGATCTTAATGAGTCAATCATCGTATTAAAGCCTTTACCAACTTGTCCTATTTCATCATCTGATTGAATCTGAAGTTTATCACGTAAATCACCATCGCTGACCTTTTTCGAGAAACGGGCAAGATTGGATAATCTACTTGAAATAGAGCGGACAATAAAGAAGATGAGGGTTCCTGCTACGATCAGTGTCACACTGAACACAATAATGGCAGTATTGAAAACGGGTTTAGCTGCATCCTCTACTTCTGATACGAGCATCGTGCCGCCGATTTTCCAGCCGGTTAGTTCATTGGTGACATACGCCACCTTTTTATCTGTTCCATTGAGTGTATAGCTGCCGTTTCCTTGTTTGTTTTTAAAAATAATGTTCGCCAAATTCTCATTGACTTTGCTTCCTGGCTTTTGGGTTGGATCTGCTAGCACGGTTTTATCCTTCTCCATGATGAAAGCATATCCTTTTTGACCTATTTTAATTTCTTTTAGCTTTTGAATGAGGCTGTCAATTTCCATATCAAGACCAATTACCCCTGAGCCATCTTTCGTTTTTTGGGCAATGGTGATGACCATTTTACCTGTAGATGCTGCGACGTATGGCTTCGTGATGACTTGTTTACCATCAGCACTCATGGCCTCTTGATACCACGGACGCTCTCTCGGATCATAGCCTTCAGGCATTTTTTGAACTGGGTATTGCATGAACAAGCCCTTTTCTGAACCTGCATAAATGGCTGAGACATCTTTTTCATTAATTTTTCCGTATTGCTGCAATTCTTTAATGGTAGCTTTTCTATTTTTTTCTTGAAGATTAGCCGCTTTGAGATCATCTGTAAACAGGGTCACAGCCTCTGCCTTGTTCCCAATATTCTCATCGATTAAGGTATCAAATGCATTGACCTGACTCATCGCACTGCCCATAATCTGTTTGTCTAACTCTGTTTTTGATGTAAAAAATGCACTGATTGTGAGTGCGACGGTTGGCAGTATGAGGACTACCAAAAAGGCAATAACTAATTTTTTAGAAATGGATGGTTTTTTGAACCATTGGATCATTTTTCCCATTTTCTCTTTCCCCCTTTACTTCTCTAAAGTTATTATCGGATGAAAGGTTTATTTTTAGAGGGCTGGAAATGACGTTTAAAAATAAAAAAAATACCCAGACAATTCTGGATATTTTTTCATCGTTTTTTAATCAATTTTAAATTGACTTGTCAGCTCTTTTAGTTCCTCAGCCATATTGGCAAGTGTGACAGAAGAGGACGAAATTTCTTCCATAGATGCCAATTGTTCTTCAGCAGATGCCGCAATATCTTGAATGTTCGCCGCACTTTCTCTTGAAACTTGACGCATCTCCTGCATGGCTTGTGACACAATTTTTGAACCGCTTGATAGGTCAACCGCTGTATCATTTAATTGAGTGAGCTTTTTCGACATACCTTCTGCCGCCTCATAGATGTTTTGGAAGCTTTCTTTTGCTTCTTCTGTCATCCCAAGTCCTGCATTTACTTCTCGGTTAACAGCTTTGAACATCTCTTGAGATTTGGAAATTTCCAACACAATTTCTTGGATTAGCTTTTCAATTTCTTTCGCTGAATCTGCGGATTGGACCGCTAGTTTTCTGACTTCCTCCGCTACGACAGAGAAGCCGCGCCCTGATTCACCTGCTCTTGCTGCTTCAATGGCTGCATTGAGTGCGAGTAAATTCGTTTGATCTGCAATGCCATTAATGACATTTAAAATGCTCGTAATATCTTTAGATTTGTATTCTAATTCTTTCATGACTTGTTCGGCTTCTTGTACAGATGTGTCGATATGTTTCATTTGATTCGCTGTGCTTTCAACGATACGTCCGCCTTGTCCAGCCGCTTCTGTCGATTGAATGGAGACAGCAGTCACTTCTGATGAAGTTTGTGACATACCTTGTAATCCTTCATTCATTGCGACAAGCTGATTCGTGCTAGATTCGACTTTCTCATTTTGTGCTTCATTCCCATTTGAGAATTGTTCAATCGACATGGTGATATGCTCTGTCGCCTGACTTGTTTGGCTGGCACTAGCAGTCAGCTCTTCTGAAGCTGAAGCCACATTGTCAACAGATTGCTGGACCGCTCGGATAACTTCACGCAAAGATTCACTCATCTTACTAAAGCTTCTTGTGAGGTCTCCTATTTCATCCTTCGATTTGGTTTCAAGGGTTTCCGTTAGATCCCCTTCACTCACCTTTTCTGAGAAATCAACAAGCCTTCTAAGTCCAATTGTGATGGAGCGAACGATAAAGAAGATCGCAATACCGCCAAGGATAAAAGAAGAAATTAAAAGAATAATGGCAGAATTCCAAACTGGCTGTGCTGCTTCTTCTGTTTCTGATACAAACATCGTTCCAGCAATTTTCCAACCTGTTAAATCATTTGTCACAAAAACGAGGCGTTTTTGCTCTCCTTTATTCTCATAAGTTGATGTTCCTTCTTTGCCGCTGTAAAGGATTGATGAAATATTTTCTGTAACTGCAGAGCCTGATTTTTCTTCTGGGTGAGCTACAATCTGTTTGTTTTTATTTGCAATAATTGGATATCCTTCTCGTCCAATTTTAATATCTTTGATTTTATCGACGATATCTTGAACATCAATATCAATCCCAATGGCTCCCGACCCGTCCTTCAGACGCTGAGCGATTGTGACAACCATGCCGTTTGTTGTGGCAGAGATGTATGGATTGGTGACCACAGGTTCGCCTTTTTCGTCCTGCATCGCCGCTTTATACCAATCACGAGTTGTTGGATCATAGCCTTTTGGCATGTCCACTTTAGGGAACTGAATAAAATCACGATTTTTACTTGCTGCATAAAATCCAACTACATCATCTTCATTGATTTTACTGTATATCTCAAAATGCTCATACAGTTCGTCCTGGTTTTTCTTTTTAAAGTCTGCAGCACTGGATGTTTCGGTAAACAGTTTGACTGCGTTCTCCTTATTCAAAAGCTTTTGCTCGATCATGTCATTCAGCTCATTGACTCTTGCGTTGGCTCCGTACATGATTTCATGATCTAATTCTTCTTTGGCAATCTGATATGAAATCGTACTGAGTGTAATGATAGGCAAGACGAGAACAAGTGTGAATGAAATAATCAGCCTTTTAGAAATCGATGGTTTTTTCAACCATTTTATGATACTTTTCATGTTTTTCCTCCTTTTAAACGTTATGTTTTATATCGGACAGCTTCATATTATTTTCATGTTTTTCAAATAAAAAGGATGCCTTTTTGTTTATTTTCACAAATTGATTCCTTGCCCAAGCATCCCGCATACGCTAATACAAAAGGGGGCGCTTTTCATATGATTATCCTTTCAGGACAGCCAGTGACAAATGAGCAGCTGGCATCGTTTCAGCTAGAAGGACAAAAGCGGATCATTTTGATGCAGTTACAAGCCTCAAATGATACGTTCCGTTATAGGCAGGCATCTGATTTGTTATTTGAGGTGACTTTACGATCGAATATCATGAATGCGGCAAGAGATTTGAACAAGAGCGGTGCCTCATTTGCTATCTTTCAAAGGTCCCGTGCGAATGACGCCTATTGGCGTGTATCAGAGGCCGGAGCGTTAGAACTGCGCTATCAAGTCGAGCCATCTACGGGGATTAAAGACATCTTTGAAAATGGCTCAAAATATGCCTTTGAATGTGCCACAGCGATTGTCATTGTGTTTTATATGGGAGTCCTGCAAACGGTAGGAGACGAGAAGTTCAATCGAAGACTTAGAAGTTTAACGCTGTATGACTGGCACTATGATACATTATCCATTTATACAGAGCGCGGAAATGATTTTATTTATGGGGATTGCCTATATTTCGAGAATCCAGAGTTTAGCTATCAACAGTCTCAATGGCGCGGAGAAAATGTGATTTACTTAGGGGAAGATCAATATTATGGGCATGGGCTTGGGATCTTAACAGCTGCAGAGATTATCGATAAATTAAATGCCAGAAGACGGCCAGGGGCTGTTCAGTCCGCTTATTTACTGCCGCAGACTACTAGGATGGATGTTATTTATCTCAGGCAAATGTTTGGTAGCTAAAAAGGGCCTCTTGTCTATAGGTTATGACAAGGGGCCTTTGTATGCCTTGCGTTTGCGGTAATCATGGAGCGTGCCAAGCATTGTGTTTGCTAGGATTTCCATTTCTTCTAGATCGTTTCTTGTGACTGGAGGGTCGTGCTGATTCCATTTGACATAACGAACGAAATAGTAATGACGAATGGGGGTAAGGACGGCAGGGGAGTGCGGAAAATCATCAAATAGAAATTCAATTTGTCCTTTTTTCCGATATGAATGTTTTAAGATATCCATCCTGTCACACCACCCATTATCAAATTATTTCTGCGTGAGTTCATGCATGATCTCTTCAACGGTTAAAATCGAGAGAATGCGGCCAACCCCCTGACCTGCCCAAAGAGCCATTTGTTCTCGGTTTCCTGCAGCAGCTGCCGCTTTTCGCATCGGTGTTGTCCATACGTGCTGTATGGGATAAGGAAGAACCCGGTCTTCATTTCGTCTTTCTTCCTCCATCCACTGATTGACAATACCTCTGGCTTTTTTTCCAGAGAAAAGCCGTGTCATCGCTGTTTCACTGCCTTCTGCCTGTAACAGCGCCTTTTTGTACACATCTGCCGCAGCACTTTCTTGACTCGCTAAAAATCGTGTCCCTATTTGAACCGCATCCGCTCCAAGTGCTAGTGCTGCTTTCATAGTGGTCCGGTCTGTGATCCCTCCAGCGGCGATCAATGGGATATGACAGACGGATCTGACATCACTGATCAGGGAGAAAAGTCCCTGCAGAGCATCTCCCTTTGAAGGTAAGAAGGTGCCTCGGTGCCCTCCTGCTTCACTTCCCTGCAGGACAACGGCATCCATTCCTTTTTCTTCTAAAAGTAGTGCTTCTTCTTTTGTTGTAGCTGTTCCGATGAGAAAGATCCCCTTTTGTTTCAGGTGATGAATTGTTTGTTCGTTTGGACAGGCAAATGTAAACGACACAGCTGGGACTTCTTCTTCTTGAAGAATGTTGATTTTTTGTTCATAGTCCTTCCATAATTCTTCCTCGCTAGGGATCATCTGTGCTTCTGGAATGACAGGTAGCCGATCTGTCCAAAATGATACATCTTCTGTTTTCGTTTCTGAAATGGGTTCAGGGACAAACACATTCACTTGAAATGGACGAGATGTCAGCTGTTTGACCTGTCTGATTTGCTGCCTCATCTTTTCAGGCTGTACATAACCACTTGCTAAACTGCCGAGACCGCCATATTGTGAAACAGCAGCGACAAGCTGCGGCGTCACCGCTCCTCCTGCCATTGGTGCTTGAATGATGCCATGTTCAATTTGAAGTAACGCTGTGAATTCTCCCATCTTCTCCCCCGCCCTTACTCGTTAGATGACACCTGTACATAAAAGTGACGATGTCTCGGTCCGTCAAACTCACAAAAATAGATTCCCTGCCACGTTCCAAGCACAAGATCACCATGATGGACAAGAACATGCTGAGATGCTCCCATATAACTAGCTTTCATATGCGCTGCTGTGTTGCCTTCCATATGACGATCTTTTGGATGTTCCCACGGAAAGACTTCGTCAAGCCGGCGCAGCATATCTCGTTTGACGTCTGGGTCGGCATTTTCATTAATGGTGATTCCAGCCGTCGTATGTGGACAATAGACCATAACCGTTCCGTTTTGAATCCCAGTTTCCCGGACATATTGCTGAACTTCATGGGTAATGTCTATCATGTCATCGTGTTTGTCTGTTTGTACATTGATTTTTTTCATTTCTCTGCTCCTTTTGATCATCTCTATAAAACCATACCCTTTTTATGTGAAACCAATCACTGCCGGTTGGCAGAAACAAATCTTCTTACCTAAAGTTTACCAAGCAAAAAAACCTCGTCAATAGCTCCGAGGTTTTTAGGAAAAGTGAACCTTTTTTACTTCTATGGTTCGAATATGATGATCTTCTGCATCGACGATTTTAAATTCACAGCCTTCTGCTTCAATGATATCTCCAATGTCAAAGTCAATTTTATGCGTCATCATCCAACCGGCAATTGTATCAACATCATCATTTTCAATCGCTAAATCCAATAAATCATTTACTTCATCGATCAAGGCTTTTCCATCCATGACATAGTGGAAGTCACCTTTTTTCACAATATGTGGGGTTTCATCTTGATCATATTCGTCCCGAATCTCCCCCACAATTTCTTCTAATATGTCTTCAACTGTGACGAGACCTGCTGTTCCGCCGTATTCATCTACAAGCACCGACATATGAATCCGTTCCTTTTGCATCAAAATCAGCAGTTCTTGAACCGGTGTACTTTCAATGACTCGAATAACAGGGCGCATTAAGTCTTCAATGGACACCTCTTGATTAAGAAAACTTGCTTTAAATACGTCTTTGCTATTGATCACACCAATGACATGATCTTTATCTTCTTTAATGACAGGATAACGTGTATACCTTTCGTTCAGCATATAATGCGTCACGTCTTCCAGGCTCTGTTCAATTTCAATGGCAGAGATTTCTGTGCGCGGGATCATGATCTCTCTCGCCACTCGGTTATCAAATTCAAATATTTTATTGACATATTTGTATTCAGATTGGTTGATCTCGCCCTTTTCGTAGCTTTCAGACAGGATGAGACGCAATTCTTCCTCACTGATCGCCACTTCATGTTCTTTGACAGAATGAAAACCAAATAATTTCACAATGCCTCGTGCAGCCCCATTTAATGCTTTAATAAACGGATACATGACTTTATAGAAAAAAATAAGAGGTTTTGCCGTCACAAGACTGACGGCTTCTGCCTTTTGAATGGCAATCGTTTTGGGAGCAAGTTCCCCAACGACAACATGCAAAAACGTAATGATCACAAAGGCAATGATAAACGATATGATGTCTGTCAAAGCGGAATGAAGCCCTGCCTTTTCAAAAAGCGGATGCAGGAAATGTTCCACTGTCGGCTCCCCTAACCACCCTAAGCCTAATGCCGTGATGGTAATACCAAGCTGACAGGCAGATAAATATTCATCAAGGTTGGTTGTCAGTTTCTGAACATGAATGGCTCTCTTATCACCGCTTTCAATCAGCTGATTGATTTTTGAGCCTCTAATTTTCACAATCGCAAATTCAGTGACAACAAAAAATGCTGTCGCAGCAATGAGTAATAGGACTAAAAATACGTTTAAAATATACAAAAAAACCCTTACCTAACACGGGTAAGGGCTCACCTCCTCTGGCGTCAATTAATCATTACGGCCATTTAGGAAGATCATTACAAAACGGAGCAATTCAAACAGGGAGACAAGGGCCGCTGCTACGTACGTAAGAGCTGCGGCATTTAACACCTTGTTCACGCCTCTTTCTTCACTGCTTCTAATGATTCCTTCTGAAACAATGATATTCTTTGCACGAGAACTTGCGTTAAACTCAACAGGCAATGTCACTAGCTGAAAGAACACAGCAGCTGAGAACAAAACGATCCCAAGCCCGATTAAGTTAAGGCTGCCGAGCAATAATCCACCTAGGAAAAGAAGCGGGGCAACACCAGATGCAAAGTTCACGACAGGGAAAATCTTATGTCTCAAGACAAGCGCACCATAGGATTCCTGATGCTGCAAGGCATGTCCAACCTCGTGTGATGCGACTGAAATGGCCGAAATGGAATGGCCATAATACACTGGTTCAGATAAACGAACCACACGCTGCGTCGGGTCGTAATGATCAGTCAAAGTTCCTCTTACCGGTTCAACGGGTACGTCGTATAACCCGTTGCGATCTAAAATATATCGAGCGGTTTCAGCACCTGTTTTCATACTGGCAGCTTCAACCTTTGAATACTTTTCAAAATTATTCTTTACTTTAAATTGTGCCCAAAAAGACAATCCCAATGCGGCAAATGTTAAAAAATAAAAAAACAGCATGCTCATCAGCTTCCTTTTTATTTTATATATTTATTTACAATTTTAATGACTTTTATGTAACGTGTACAGCAAAAAGCACTAGGTCTTTTTAAGGGGAATCACTACACCAATGAAAAAGAAGAACATTCCGATGCATGCTGTATAAAATGTCACCGTTCCATATAGGTCTTGAAAAAAACGAAGCCACGAGAAATCATTCATGAAATGGTTCACCGCATTTAAATCAAACACGAGTAAAATCACCGCAGATGATAAAAAGTGTGCGCCGATAAAAAGAAGTACGGTCTTTTGAACAAACGACATTCGCATTCCCTCCTTCTTCTCTCTTATTTTAAGATATGGGTTCTGTTTCAATACATGACGATGATGAAAAATTGTTTCCTAATCGGGCATACTGACATTAGCAGTCTCCCTGAAAGGACGAGTTCGATGAAATCAAACCGTATCTTCATTGCCTGGCTAAGATGGCCTCTTTATGTTCGCATTGCGATCATCATCTGTTTCTTGCTTCTCTTTTTTGGACAATTAATCGTCATACTTGAACCAAAGCAGTATCATACGATCTTTGATGGGATCTGGTGGGCTCTCATTACAGTCGCGACGGTAGGCTATGGTGATTTTGTGCCGCAAACCATGCCCGGACAAATCGCAGGTATGGCGCTGATTCTGATCGGGGCAAGCTTTGTAACGGCTTATTTTGCCACACTCGCTGCCGCTGTGTTCAGTAAGCAGCACCATTATGTAGAAGGAAAGGTCGCTTTTAAGGGGAAAGGACATGTCATTATCGTTGGCTGGAATGAGAAAACGAACAAACTGCTTCAATCGTTTCAAACCATTGATCCCGCCATGCCGATTGTACTCATTGATGATTCCTTAAAGGAAGGACCTCTTTTAGAGAATGTCCATTTTATTAAAGGCCATGGTACAGAGGATGCCACACTTCGCAGAGCAAATATTATGAGTGCTGATACATTGATGATTACCGCCGACCAGCATGAAAATGAAGTGACGGCTGATATGCAGAGTGTCTTAACCTTGCTTGCGGCAAAAGGATTAAATCCTTCGTTATATTGTTTAATTGAAATTTTAACAGATCGCTATGTGAAAAATGCTGAGCGGGCTGGAGCCAATCAAGTCATCCACACTTCTGATGCCGTGAATCATTTAATGGTGGAGCATTTTCTTTTAAAAGAACAGCTCATGGCGTTAAAAATCAAAAGAAACATGACCCTCCATAAACAGATCACCATCATTCCAGTACCGGCTTCATTAGCTGGAGAGACATTCTTAACGGCACTTCATCACTTTCTAGAGCACCATGTCATCATTGTAGGCGTACAAAAAAAAGAAGGACCCATGATGAATCCTCCTTTTGGATATGAGCTTCATCCAGAGGATGAGCTGATCAGCTTTTAAAGCAGTGCATCTTCTAATTCTTTGACGAGTGAAAAGCCAATTTCGGCATAAGCCTTTGACACATCTCCGTCTTTCTCTTTCGGTTCTTGGAATTGGTTAAAAGATGCCCCGACATTTCCAACCATCGCATGGTCATCTAATTTATCTTGATAGACATGCTTTAAGAGAAATGGATGTCCCATTTTCACCACAACGCCTGGCTGATCCAGCTGTCCTTTCTCGGCTGTAAACGGAACTCTGAGAAAGGTATAGCCGTCACGGTTGTCAATTTTATAATCAAAATATCCATGATCATAATCCCAATTCCCATTAATGACATATCCGAGCGGCTTCATGTTTTCTTCTAAATGGTACAGTGAAAAGCTTTCACCAGTTAGCCTAGATGGTACATGAATCATACAGAACCCTCCTTTTTGTATAGGGTTCGTTAAAGAGAGGAATTCATACATTTGCCTTTTGTGATTTGCACATTGTTTGTAAATGCGGCATCAAATAAGGCCTGGCTGGATGATGCATTTGTCTCGTTCACACTGCCCGCTCCTGATGTTTCTTTCGTAGCACTCATTGGACAAATCCGCCCAACATTCCCAAAGTTAACGATGGCCTGCCCTGAAATGTCATGGATATAAATATGATTTGTTCTCATCGCTTCATCAACCTCCTCCATTGATTATTCTATGTACAGAGCTTAGGGAGGCTTGCACTGACACCATGAGAACATAAAAAAAGGCACACCTTATGAAAAGATGTGCCTTTTATTCTTATGATTGTTTGAGACGGCTCTCAAGTTCTGCCTTTTTCTCTTCGAAGCCCGGTTTTCCTAATAAAGCAAACATGTTCACTTTATACGCTTCTACTCCAGGCTGGTCGAATGGATTGACGCCTAGTAAATACCCAGACATCGCACATGCTTTTTCGAAGAAGTACACGAGATATCCGAATGTATAAGCATCCATTTCAGGAATCGTCACAATCAGGTTCGGTACTTTTCCATCCGTATGAGCAAGCATTGTGCCTTCAAATGCTTTTTTATTGACGAAATCAACCGTTTTTCCTGCAAGATAGTTTAACCCATCAAGGTCTTGTTCTTCTGCTTCGATGACAAGTTCATGTCGTGGCTTGTCTACATTCACGATGGTTTCAAACAAGTCTCTTCTTCCTTCTTGTACATATTGACCAAGTGAATGAAGATCCGTTGAGAAGTTGGCAGATGAAGGATAGATTCCTTTTTCATCTTTCCCCTCACTTTCACCGAATAACTGCTTCCACCATTCTGCAAAGTATTGTAATCCTGGCTCATAGTTAATCAGCATTTCAATTGTCCGTCCTTTATTGTAAAGAACATTACGAACAACCGCATATTGATAAGCCGCATTTTCTGAGAGCTCAGATGAAGCGAAGTCTTCACTTGCTTTCGCAGCACCTTCCATCATTTGATCAATGTCTGCACCGCTTACAGCGATTGGCAATAGACCAACTGCTGTTAAGACGGAATAGCGTCCGCCGACGTCATCAGGGATGATAAATGATTCATAGCCTTCTTCAGTTGCTAATGTTTTGAGTGCCCCGCGTGCCTTGTCAGTTGTCGCATAGATGCGTTTTTTCGCTTCTTCAGCACCATATTTTTCGATAAGGAGCTTTTTAAAGATACGGAACGCAATGGCTGGCTCTGTTGTTGTACCAGATTTTGAAATCACGTTAATGGAGAAATCGGCATCTTCTAGCAGATCCATTACATCTGTTAAATAAGAAGAACTGATGTTGTTTCCAATAAAGATGATTTGCGGTGTTTTGCGTTTGCCTTTTGGCAAAGTATTATAGAAAGAATGGTTTAAAAACTCAATGGCCGCACGTGCCCCAAGATAAGATCCACCAATTCCAACAACGAGTAATACATCAGAATCAGATTTAATCTTTTCAGCACTTTTTTGAATGCGGGCAAATTCTTCGCGATCATATTGCTTCGGTAAGTCAACCCAGCCTAAATAATCACTGCCAGCACCCGTTTGTTCATGAATATTATGATGGGCCACCTTCACAAAATCTTTTAAATATGTAAGCTCATGTTCTTGAAAGAAAGGTAACGCTTTCGAGTAGTCAAATTGAATATGTGTCATCGCTTGTAAGCCCTCCATTACGTTAGTTCTGTCCCTTTCACTTTAGCGGAACTAGCTATTGAAATCAAGTGATCATCATTGATGCAGCAAAAAGCCGCTCCTCATGAAGAGAAGCGGCCATCCAAATTATAGAGAAGCTTTCAAAATCGCTAAAATGTCATCACGGCCAAGTTTCATAAAGTTACCAAAACCACCATATTCCATTTCTTTTGCTGCGATGTCAGCAATTTTGTCCAGTTGATCTTCACCAATATCATAATCCGCTAAACGGCTCGGTGCACCGAGGCTTGTCCAGAAGGCTGACAGCTTGTCGATTCCTTCTAATGCGATGTCACGATCCGATTTTCCTTCTGTCTCAATGTCAAACATGTTCAACATGAGGTTTTTAAAACGTTCGACATTATGATCAAGTGTATGACGCATCCAGTTTGGGAAGAGGATCGCAAGTCCACCCGCATGCGGAATGTCATAAACAGCTGATACTGCATGCTCAATCGTATGTGATGCCCAGTCGCCAAAATAGCCCATTTGCAGCGTGCCATTTAAAGCAATCGTTCCTGCATAAAGGATGGTTTCACGGTGCTCATAGTTTTGTAAGTCTTCAAGTAGCTTTGGCGCTGTCTCGATGACTGTTTGAAGAACAGCAAAACACATCCGATCTTGTAAAGGCGTGTTTTTGACATTATGGAAATATTGTTCAAATACATGGCTCATCATATCAACCATGCCATACACCGTTTGATTCTCTGGCACAGAATATGTGTGCTCAGGATCTAAAATTGAAAAAGCAGGGTGCGTGACTGAACTGCCCCACACGTACTTTTCATTTGTTTCCCAGTTCGTGATCACAGAATCCGGGTTCATTTCTGAGCCTGTCGCTGCAAGTGTCAATACTGTGCCAAATGGCAGTGCTTTTTGAGCGGTCGTTTTCTTTGAAATAATATCCCAAACATTCCCGTCATATTCAGCTCCAGCTGCAATGGCTTTTGTACAGTCGATGACACTTCCCCCACCAACTGCTAATAAGAAATCAATGTTCTCATTTTGGCAAATGTCGATCCCTTTTTGCACTGTAGTGAGGCGAGGGTTCGGTTCAACTCCTGACAGTTCAAATACGTCAGCCTCTGCTTCATTTAAAGTGCTGATGACCTTATCATAAAGACCATTTTTCTTAATACTGCCTCCACCATATACAAGAAGCACTCGCTTTCCATAACGAGCGAGTTCGCTTTTTAGTCCGTCTAGTTGTCCTTTTCCAAACATTAATTTCGTTGGATTATAGTAAATAAAGTTCTCCATCTGTTCTACATCTCCTTAAAACATATATATCCAAAAACATGAAAGACTACTGTAACATATGTACATGCAGAACTCAAAAAAGATAACTGCTTAAAAGCAGCTATCTTTTCCATGTTCGATTATAAAGAAGCGTTTAAAATAGCTAGAACATCTTCCTTGTTCAGCTTTTTAAATTGGCCAAATTCACCACGTGCCATTGCACGGTCTGCAATCAGATCAATTTTCTCATCGTTGATGTCATAGTCAGCTAAACGGTTTGGTGCTCCTAAACTTGTCCAGAAAGCAGAAAGTTTTTCGATTCCTTCTAAGCCAACTTCTTCGTCTGTTTTGCCCGCAGGGTCTACATCGAATACACGCACTGCTAATTGCTTGAAGCGACCTGGGTTTTCTTGAATGACATGCTTCATCCAGTTCGGGAACAAGATCGCAAGTCCGCCTGCATGAGGGATGTCATACACCGCAGATACCGCATGCTCAATATTGTGAGATGCCCAGTCTCCGCGTGCGCCCATTGAAAGCATTCCATTCAGTGCAATGGTGCCTGTGAATAAAATCGTTTCACGAAGCTCATAGTTTTCCAAATCATTGATCAGCTTTGGTGCTGTTTCAATGACCGTACGAAGAAGTCCTTCACACATACGATCTTGGTAAGGTGTATTCTCCGTGTGATGGAAATATTGTTCAAACACGTGAGACATCATGTCGACCATGCCATAAATCGTATGGTTTTTTGGCACAGTAAATGTATTGACTGGGTCAAGAATAGAGAATTTAGGGAAGACAGCTGGACTGCCCCATCCGTATTTCTCATTTGTTTCCCAGTTTGTGATGACGGAGCCAGAGTTCATTTCAGAACCTGTCGCGGCAAGTGTTAATACTGTACCAAATGGGATGGCTTCCATTGGGACATGCTTACGAGTGACGATATCCCAAGCATCTCCATCGTATTTCGCACCAGCTGCGATCGCTTTGGTTGCGTCAATGACACTACCTCCGCCGACTGCCAAAATAAAATCAATTTGGTTCTCTTTGCAAAGCTCAACCCCTTTTCTAACCGTTGTTAAGCGCGGGTTTGGCTCAACACCAGCAAGCTCAGTGATTGCAGCTCCTGATTCTTTTAAGATACTGACAACTTGGTCATAAAGGCCATTTCGTTTAATGCTGCCTCCACCATATACAAGCAATACGTTTTTTCCGTAGTGTTTTAGTTCATCTGAAAGGGCTGATACTTCTCCCTTTCCAAAAATTAATTTCGTTGGGTTCCAATAAGTAAATCGATCCATGTGATCTCCTCCTCGCGCTACATTATGCGCCTCTTTCATTCCAAAAGTAAAGTAATTTGCTTTCATCCATTTTCTTACGCATAGTTTGGCTAAAAATCTGCAAAATATAAATGTATTGATACTGTAGCGAAAGGAGGAATCACGATGAGTGCTATTCAGCGTATTGCCCTCGTGCTCACGATTATCGGTGCTATTAACTGGGGACTAATCGGCTTTTTTCAATTTGACTTAGTAGCAGCGATCTTTGGCGGTCAAGGTGCTGCATTATCACGTATTATTTATGGTCTTGTTGGAATTGCAGGCCTTGTCAATCTTGGTCTGTTGTTCAAACCTAGTGAAGAAGCTGTCCGCCGTGACGAGCCAAATCCAGAGGTCCGCTAATGAAAAAGACATAAAAAAAGACTGCCTATGAGGCAGCCTAAGGCACCGTTTGAAGCGGTGCTTTTTTTATTTCTTGATAAGGTCTTTACGGTTTGATTGCTCAATCCACTCTTCAAGTTTATCTTTCAGTGTATTGAAACCTTGTGGTGCAGCAGCTTCTTCTTTCACTTGCTGTGGTCTTTGTTTCTTTGGTTTGCTTTCTTTTCTTTCAGGTGCTTCTTGCGTTGCACGGATAGAAAGGCTGATTTTACCAGCATTTTCATCAACAGAAAGAACTTTCACTTGTACTTCGTCACCAATCGAAAGGTGCTCGTTGATGTCTTTTACAAAACCGTGTGTCACTTCAGAAATGTGCACAAGTCCTTGAGTTTCTTCATCTAATGCAACAAACGCACCATACGCTTGTAATCCTGTTACTTTACCAGTGTAAACACTGCCTACTTCAAACTTTGTCGCCATGATAACAACTCCTAAATAAATGTTTTAATATTCGTTTATACGCAATTAAAAACTATATCACAGAACGGTCTTTTACGCAAAATATTTTTTAATTGGGTTTAGATCCGTTCAAAAGGGGGAATACCTGAAAACAAGAATGCTTTCTAGTATTCCCCCCTAATTTGAGAGGCATGAATCCAGATGGATTGATGCCTTTTTTTATTTTAAGATAGCAGGTGCCTCTTCTTTCACTTGTCTATTCTGCAAAAAACGCTGGATTCTTGAAAGTGATTCCTGCAAGTGATCGAGTGATGACGCATATGAACAGCGAATATGTCCTTCACCACTTGGACCGAATACATTTCCAGGGACAACCGCTACTTTCTCGCTAAGCAGCAGCTCCTCGGCAAATTGTTCTGAAGTCATGCCTGTGCTTTTAATGGACGGGAAAGCGTAAAACGCTCCGTTTGGCTGGTGGCAAGTGAGTCCAAGTTCATTGAGAGAGCCGACAAACAAATTACGGCGTCTTCTGTAGCTTTTCTTCATTTTCTCCACATCTTCAAGTCCATTTTTTAATGCTTCTTCTGCGGCATATTGTGCCATAGCTGGTGCACACATCATAGTATATTGATGTATTTTCAGCATGGCATCACGGAGGACTGGCGGTGCTGCCACATAGCCTAAGCGCCACCCCGTCATAGCGAACCCTTTGGAAAAGCCTGAAATCAAAATCGTTCTTTCCTTCATATCTTGAATCGCCGCTACGCTCGTAAAAGCTTCATCGTATGTCAACTCTGCATAAATCTCATCTGTGATGATTAAAAGATCATGCTCCTTTGCAAACTGAGCAATATCTTCAAGCTCTTCTTTCGAGTAAACAGACCCTGTTGGGTTTGATGGAGAGCATAGCAAGATGGCTTTTGTTTTCGGCGTCAGCTTCGTACGAAGATCAGCAGAATCGGCTTTAAAATCTTTTTCAGCCGATGTACTTAAATAAACCGGTACACCGCCCGCAAGTGTCGTCAGAGCCCCATATGCGACGAAACAAGGCTCTGGAATGATTACTTCGTCCCCGTTGTTTAAAATGGCGCGAAAGGCCAAATCAAGCGCCTGGCTGCCGCCAACCGTAATAATGAGTTCTTCTTCAGGACTGTACTCAATGTGAAACCGCTTATATAAATAATGGCTCAATTCTTTTCGCAAAGAGAGCAGCCCAGCATTTGCTGTATAAGAGGTCAGTCCTTGTTCTAAAGACATAATACTGGCTTCTCTCACATTCCAAGCTGTCACGAAATCCGGTTCGCCGACCCCGAGGGAGATAACCCCTTCCATTGTGGCTGCCAAATCAAAGAATTTCCGAATACCTGACGGCTGAATGCTTTGTACCGTTTCAGATAAATAAGACTTTTTCATTTAAGGAGACACCACGATTCTTTTGTCATCGTCCCCTGTTTCAAAGACTTTCCCATCATGCTTATATCTTTTCAAAATAAAGTGGGTAGTGGTTGAAACAACAGAATCAAGTGTCGATAATTTTTCAGATACGAAGCGGGCGATATCAGACATGGATCTTCCTCTGATCACAACAGATAAATCATACACGCCTGACATTAAATACACGGACTCCACTTCTTGGAACCTGTAAATCCGTTCAGCAATTTCATCAAAACCGACGCCTCTTTTTGGGGTCACTTTCACATCAATCATCGCTGTAACGCCTTCGTGTCCGTCTACTTTTCGCCAGTCAATCATGGTCGAATAATCAATAATGACTTTTTGATCTTCGAGCTTTTGAATAATGGCTTCTGCTTCTTCTGATGTCACACCTGCCATTTTTGCAATTGTATTTAAATCGGCGCGGCTGTTTTCATCTAAAATCTCTAATATTTCAGTTTCTTTTTCGGTTAGTTTCATTGATTTCACACCTCTGATTGTAAAAAGCTAGTTTTAAAAAATCTTCTGAACATTATAGCACGTTTTTCCCATTATGCTAAGCAGGGAAAAGATTCTAATCGTAGCTTAAAATCCACTTTTTAGGGTACAATACAGTCACCTAACAGAGAGTGAGTATCAAATATCGGAGTTGATGAGTGTGGACATTGTACAGCCATCCTATATGAAAAGTAAATTCGGTTTAGATATCTATTACGAACACTATCCAAATGAAGGTAAGAAGACATTGATTTTGATTCACGGCCTTTTCTCATCTACCTTCAGCTATCGAAAGCTCATCCCGCTTCTGAAACAAGACTTCAATTTAATTGCGATTGATCTGCCTCCATTCGGGCAGTCCGAAAAATCAAATACGTTCATTTACAGCTATCGCAACATGGCAAAAATCATCATTGAACTAGCTGGTTATTTGCAGATTCAGCATGCGATCCTCGTGGGGCATTCCATGGGGGGACAAATTGCTTTATATGCTGCCTCTGAGCGTCCCGACCTATTTGAAAAAGCTGTTCTTTTGTGCAGCTCAGGGTATATGAATAAGTCCAAAAAGTCGCTAGTTTACAGCACATATATTCCTTATTTTTATCTCTATTTAAAAAGAAAGTTGTTCAAGCAAGGTATTATGAAAAATTTAACCGCTGTTGTGCATGATCATTCGATTATTGATCAAGAGATGGTAGACGGATATTTAAAGCCTTTTTCAGATGACCAAATTTTTAAAGGTATTTTTCGTTTGATCCGGCACAGGGAAGGCGATTTAGCGTCAGATGTCTTAAAGAAAATGGAGACACCTGTCCTGCTGATTTGGGGGGAGGAAGACCGGATCGTTCCTATTCAAATTGGCGAAAGACTGCACAAGGATCTGCCACATTCAACCTTTCACGCATTAAAAAAAACCGGGCACCTCATCCCTGAGGAAAATCCGGTCTTTGTGTCTGATCAAATTGGTCATTTCAGCCTGTCTTAAAACGAGCAGGAGCTACTTTCTCTTATGATAAAAAGCTGATTTGCGATATGCTGGCAGCTTTCCATCGGAAGAAGCTGATCAAATGAGTGATGGTAAATGGCTTGAATGTCTTTCGCGAAAGATAACGGGTCTTCTGCGTCGTATAAGGCACTGATGACGTCAGCAGGCTCCGTTTCGTAAAAGTCCTCTCCGTACTGAAAAGGGTCCCATGCCTTAATGATTTGAATCATCTCTTCTACAGCTTGACTATCTTTCATGGGGATCACCGCTTATAATAAATTTTGTGATGTTTATTTTAGCACAACCAAGAATGGTTGAAAAACGGCTAGAGGTGGGTTTCATGAATTTCGACGAACAGATCATACGTAAAGGTTCAAAATCAGTCAAATGGGATCAAGCAGAGTCTTTGTTCCTGACAACAGATGCGCTGCCAATGTGGGTAGCAGATATGGATTTTAAAGCGCCGCAAGTCGTACTTGATGCTTTAAAAGAACGATTAGATCACGGCGTATTCGGCTATGCATTTCAGGATCAGGATACGCAGCAAGCAGTAGCTGACTGGGTCAAAAGAAGACACGGTTGGACGATACAAACAGATGCCGTCACCTTCACACCAGGTATCGTGACAGCACTTAGTTTTGCGGTACAAGCCTTTACAGCTCCGAATGATGAAGTGGTCATTCAGTCACCGGTGTATACGCCCTTCTATCAAATGATTGAAAGAAACGGACGTATCGTCTCAACCAACCCTTTAAAAATAGAAAACAACCGTTACATGATGGATTTTGATGATTTAGAGAAGAAATTAAGCAAACCAGAAGCAAAGCTGATGTTTCTTTGTCATCCGCATAATCCTTCAGGGAGAGCTTGGTCAAAAGAGGAATTAAAGCGTGTAGGAGATCTATGTGTACAGTACGGTGTCACCGTCGTGTCAGATGAAATTCATTCCGATCTGATGCTTTACGGACAGCCGCATGTGCCTTTTGCAAGCCTTTCTGATGAGATAGCTAACATCACGGTAACGTGTATTGCACCGAGTAAAACATTTAATTTAGCTGGTCTTCAGGCATCTGCCATTATCATTTCTGATGAAGAAAAAAGAACCCTTTTCACCAATGAAGTGCAAAGAAATGGATTGTCTAAACTGAATGCCTTTGCGATTCCTGCCATGGAGGCGGCCTATCGCCACGGAGATGAGTGGCTTGATTCACTTGTTCTTTATCTCGAAAATAATATGAAGATCGCAATGGATTATATTGATGAATATCTGCCGAGCATGCGTTATATGAAACCAGATGCTTCTTATCTATTGTGGCTGGATATTCGTGATTATGAGCTCACTCAAGCAGAATTGAAACGTAATCTGCTGAAAAAGGGCAAGGTCATACTAGAGCTCGGAAACGTATATGGGCACGAAGGAGACGGCTTTATTCGAATGAATCTAGGCTGTCCTGCCGGAACAGTGAAAGAAGGTCTGAAGCGCCTTCACCAAGCATTCACTCAATCATCCGAATAAAACCATTTCTATCAAAAGAACATCCTAACGGGTGTTCTTTTTAAAGAAAAAAACCCTCCTATTATCATATCTACTTTGTACATGAAATGATATAATGAGAGGAATTACAATTATTTACGAGGAGAGCATTTAAATGGAAATGTTCAAGGATTTTCTGCTCCATGTATCTTTTATTCTATTTCCAATCTTTTTATATCATGCACTATGGCTAAGCCGGACCCCTGCTCATTTCCCTAAAACGAATAAACTGCTCATCACCATATTTGCATCCATTTCATCAGCACTATGTATTATGTATCCAGTTGGTTCGATTTTAGATTTGCAGACTGGGCTTCAATCGATTCCCCTTGTACTGGCTATTTTATACGGGGGATATACCGCCGGAATCGTCGCTATCTTAGTTAGTTCAACCGTAAAGTTCGTGATGTATGGCTCTTTTTTATGGGTTGGATTGATTGTTGTACCGATTTACTTTTTCATTCCTTTCCTGCTTTACCGGAAATGGCGCCAATATTCTAAGCAGAGAAAGCTGTTATACGGAGTCATGATTGCGTTATCAAAAGGGATGTTTATTTACATTGGACTGCTTGTGGTCAGCTTAATAGAGTACAGCCCTGCATTCATTATGCAACAAAAGCTGCTCGAATTATTTTTCTCAACTCTTTACTACATATTCTTCCTTGTGCTGAGTATTTATTCCATTGAGTTTGTGAAAGAGAATGCGCAAATGAGAACACAGCTTGTCCAATCAGAGAAACTGACGATTGTGAGTGAACTTGCAGCAAGTGTCGCCCATGAAGTCCGCAATCCGCTGACGGTGGTGAGAGGATTTATCCAACTGCTCTTTTCAAGTGACAATTCGAAAGAGCCGTCAACCAATAAAGATTATAAAAATCTCGTTTTATCTGAACTTGACCGTGCGCAGGATATTATTACGAGCTATCTTGATATTGCGAAACAAAATTATTATCAAATTGAGTCTCTCAATTTATCTAAATTACTTGAAGAGTGTGCGTCGCTGATGACATCCTATGCGAATTTTAAGTCGGTCACGATTCATCAATCGATTGAACCAGACTTATACATCCAAGGTGATGAAACGAAAATCAAACAAGTCATGATTAATTTAATCAAAAATGCAATTGAAGCAGCGCCCGAACACGAAGGTAAAATCGAACTGTTTGCTTCAAAAGAAAATCATCGAATCTGCCTTTATTTCGTTGATAACGGTGTAGGCATGTCAGAAAGCCAAATGAAAAAGCTTGGTGAACCCTATTACACATTGAAAAATAAAGGAACAGGGCTTGGGCTGACAGTAACATTTTCCATCATTGAAAATCATCATGGAACCATTCGTTTCAAAAGCTCATTGCAGTCTGGTACAACAGTCACCGTGAAGTTTCCTGAAGATACAAGAAGAAAATGATCAATCCATTTTTTTTGTCCTTTTTTCATCGATCTGCTCCTGCTTCTTAGAAGCACGAACGATCAGACGAAAGCAAATAAATGCAGCAGCAAAGAAAAGCACCGTCGTGATTGCCGCAGGGATATACTCCCTTTTATCTTCAGGAAAATACAGTAGAAAGAATATGATGAACGACATGATTCGCTCTTCCCCCTTTTGCTCGTTTACTTCACTATATTGGCTAAAAGAAAGGAAATACCTTCTTATGCGAAGGAAATGGAGGAATTTCATATGACAGACATTCAGATTGGACAAATCGTGAAAGGTTTTTACAAAACAGGTGTTTACATTGGGGAAGTGACAGCCGTTAAACCATCTACTTATCTCGTTCAAGTAAAAGCGGTTTTAACACACCCCACTCAAGGTGACCTGCATCATCCAAAAGAAGCGGACGTACCTTTTTTTCAGGAAAGACGGGCTTTGGCCTTTAGGGAACAGACGAATATCCCTCATCATATGGTCAAGCCTTATGATGGCGACATACCTAATTATCAAGTATCACTGAAAGACGCCGTAGACAAATTGAAAAAAGGGCTCAGTGCGGATGATTCCAAGTGGGCTGAAAAATCAAGAGCGTGCCTCTCTTCTCTTGAAAAAGATTATTTTCCAGAAGACGCCCGCTAATCTGCCGAATCAAAAAAGTGAGAGAAGTCAATGAGTTCACCAATTTTGGTTGTTTGCGGATTTTCCACATAGGATCGATCTTTTTCAAAAAGGGTGAACAGCTGATAAGTGGTCATGGCATCATCGAGTGCTTTATGATGCTTACCAGCTCCTTCACTGCCGTACTCCTTAGCTGCTTTCCGAAGTCCTGTGAGTGTTCTATCCCCAAAAAAGGTTTTATATTCAAAAGCCAGATCCCTTTGATTCCCCTTAAAAGGAAAACCAATATGATTGAGCATACAGTTTTGCTTCAGTACCTTCATGTCCATATTTCCCCATGTGATAATCTCACAGTCTTCTCCCCCATCGAGTGACACGAGCTTCTCGATAAACGCCTCAAAAGAAATCCCGCTTTCTACATCCTGCTGCGTAATGCCAAGGAACGATTTACAGCGCTTTGTCAGCTTCGGGAACTTTTTCGGTTTGACATAGCTTGAGAATGTGTCTATGATCGTTTCATTTGATGCTTTGACGACACCGGCCTCAATGATTTCCGGGAAAAAATTTTGCGGATGATATTTCCCATCAGGCATCGTAAATTCAAAATCGACCACAAGCAGCGTCTTCTGTTCCATCAGTCTCACCCCACTTTCTCGTCTGTTTTCCATCCTGCTACTATTATATTAAGACGGACTTTGAAATCACTTCATTTTCGTGAAAATAATGCAGATTCACTATGCCCAACCTATTCATCAGATGAAAGATCGTTTATTTTCCTTTATAATTATTAAGGAACACGAAATAAATAAAGAAGGTGGTCTTTATCACAAACAGGAAGAAAAACTTGTACATCATGTGGTTTGTGAACTTTTTTGTATCTGCCAGCATTACAATGATCGTCCCTTTTTTATCACTTTACATAGAGTCTCTTGATAGCAGTTATTCGAATGAATTTGTTCAAAGATGGAGCGGCTATGTCTTTGGGGTTACGTTTTTAACAGCCTTTCTCATTTCTCCAATTTGGGGACGGATTGGTGACCGGCATGGCTATAAAAAGATTTTGCTCATTAACGGCATTGGGATTGCAACAAGCATTTTATTAATGGGGCTTGTTCAAACCGTTTATCAACTATTTGCGTTAAGGCTTTTCATGGGGCTTGTGACAGGCTTTATTTCGACTTCGATGGCACTGATTTCTGCACAGACCGAAAAGGCAACAGCCGGTAAGACCCTTGGTACGATGCAGATGAGTAATGTCGCCGGAGGATTATTCGGTCCATTAATGGGTGGATTTATGGCAGACAGTGTCGGATTCATTTATACATTTTTCTTAACAGCTGCTGTCATATATGTGTCAGCGATTGTCATTATCTTCGGTGTGAAAGAACAGCCGATCCGTTCAAAAGAAGCAAAACGGGTTTCTTACTCACGGAAGGACGTCCTTGTCCATATTTTCAAACAGCCTTTACTTGTCGTCACCATGCTGCTCACATTTATTACGCAAGTTGGGAACTTTAGTATTCAGCCGCTTTTAGCCTTGTACATTCATGATTTACACGGCCCAGTCAATCTTGCCTTTTATGCAGGGCTGGCGTTTTCTGCAACGGGGCTTGGCAATTTGCTGTTTACACGGAAATGGGGAGACCTTGGAGATCGTATTGGCCACGATAAGGTGCTACTTGCCCTTCTCATCCTCTCCTCCATTTTATTCATCCCGCAAGCGATGGCGGATTCCTACGGGATGTTAGTGATCTTCCGTTTCTTATACGGGATGGCACTAGGCGGCATCATTCCTTGTACGACGGCCTATATTCGCATCAAAGCGCCTGCCTCTATGCAAGGGGAAGTGCTTGGTTACAATGTCAGCTTCCGCTTTCTTGGAAATGTCGTCGGACCCGTTATAGGCGGCATTGTGGCGAGTCATTACGGAATTCCAGCTGTCTTTTATGTTACCGCCGGCATTTTCCTTTTCGGGGCATTATTTTTATGGGCGGTCCGCTCACAATCAAAGACAAAAGAGAGGAGTGTCTGATCCATTATCAGATACTCTTTTCTTCTGTCTAAATGCCTTGTTTACTAGACTTCACGTCTATTCTTTTCTAAAAATAACCTTCTCGTAATCGCAAAAGAATGGTACGATATGGCTAGAAATCCGAAGAAAGTGAGTGACCTCATGTTTCGTGCAATCATTGGTTGGTTATTACTTGCTGCCCTCATCCCATTATTTGTTCTGACTTTTTATCTATCAAAGGAAGAAGCCGCAAGTGTAAAACCTGTTAACGAAGTGCTTGATCAAAAAATCAAGCTGGAGAAGGTAGACTTTTCCCAAAACAGTTATATGTATGATCGAGATGGTTCTCTTATCTCTGAGATCGTATCAAACGATGAGAACCGTGTTTTCGTGAAATACGATAAAATTCCTGATTCCGTCAAGGAGCTGTTCCTCCGATCAGAGGACCGCAACTTTTATGACCATAAAGGCATTGACTTTATGGGCGTGATTCGTGCCCTTGCTGCAAATGTGAAAAACCATGGCATTAGCCAAGGCGCCAGCACCATCACACAACAGTTATCCCGTAATTTATATTTAAGTCATGAACGTTCATTCAGCCGAAAGTTTACAGAACTGCTCTATTCCTATGAGCTCGAGCGAAAATTTACAAAAGAGGAAATTCTCGAAAGCTATTTAAATACGATTTATTTCAGTAACGGGGTTTACGGTGTCGGTTCTGCGGCTAATTACTATTTTGATAAGCCGCTTAGTTCTTTGACGCTTGCACAGATGGCATTTATTTCTGCGATTCCTAACAACCCTACGCTGTATGACCCATTGAAACAATTCAAACATACAAAGAAACGCCAGGAACGGCTGCTTGGTATTTTAGAAAAAGATGGTGTCATTACTAAGAAGCAATACAAAAAAGCAGTGAAAGAAAAAATCAGCTTGTCCTTAAGTGAAAAGAAAAATCTTTACCCTGACTATGTGACATACGCCAATGAAGAATTTACCGATCTGGTGTCTGATCAGGAAGGCTTTACAAAACGATTGAAAAAAGCCAAAACAGCTGGCGCAAAAAAGGCAATTCAAAAAGAATTATCAGAAAAGGTCAGTGCATTGCTTCAAGATGGTGTGAAGATTTATACAGCACTAGACCCTTCCTTACAACAAAGAGCGGTTTATCAGCTCAATGCACAATTGCCTTATCAAGGTGTGGAAGGCGGTTCAGCAGTCATTAACCACCAAACCCATCAAATCGTCGCACTTGCTGGCGGGAAGAATTATAAAAAATTTGATTTCAACTACGCCTATCAAGCGCAAAGACAACCAGGTTCCGCCATTAAGCCACTGTTAGATTATGGCCCTTATATTGATCAAACCGGTGCCACGGCATCAAGCAAAATCAGTGCCGGCAAGTTTTGCAGTAGCGGATATTGCCCGCAAAACTATAATCATAAAACGTATGGAACTGTAACACTTGAAACAGCCTTTAAGAACTCTTACAATACACCAGCGATTCGTATGCTTGATACAGTCGGTGTCAAAAAAGGCTTCAGCTATTTAGAAAAGTTTTCATTCGAACATATTGTCGCAGATGATTACCGCCTCCCTTCTGCACTTGGAGGATTTACAAAAGGCTTCTCGCCGCTAGAAATAACCGATGCATATACCGTGTTTGGCAATCAAGGTGCCTATACGCGAAACCACTCCATTACAAAGGTCACAGACTTAAACGGCAAAACCCTTTACGAGTGGAAAGAGTCGCCGAAGCAAATCTATTCTCAGCGTACAAATGAAACAATGCGCAAGCTGCTTGCCTCTGTTGTGAAAAGTGGAACAGGGAAAAAGGCGAATTTCAATTCTCCTTATATTGGGGGGAAAACAGGGACATCCAATGACTACAAAGACATTTGGTTTGTTGGCCTGACAGATCAATACACAATGGGTGTATGGGTAGGAAGAGATAGAGGAACCGTTGAATCTATTTATAGTTCAAGCCCGCACTTACGTATTTGGAAACAAACTATGCAATACGCTAGATAAACAGGAGGTTTGATTGCGATGCATTCAACACAACCCTCTCACTTCATTTTATTTGACGGTGTCTGCAACGTGTGCAGTGGTGCTGTTCAGTTTATCATCAAGCGCGACCCGAATGAGCGGATGATGTTTGCTTCTTTACAATCAGATACAGGGCAGCGTATTTTAAAAGAAAACGGCTTGCCTTTAGATGAGTTCAATTCATTCATTTATATTGAAAATGGGACCCTTTATATGAAGTCAACAGGCATCTTAAAAGCCGCGCGGCATTTAAAAGGGATATACAGATGGAGCTATTTACTCCTCGCGATCCCTCGTCCAATCCGTGACTGGTTTTATCAGCTCATTGCAAAGAATCGCTACAAATGGTTTGGTCAAAAAACATCCTGTATGATGCCTACACCTGATATTCAGAAGCGGTTTCTTCCATAAAAAAAGCATCCTCCATCATCGGAGGATGCTTTCTTTCGTCTGATTAAGCTGGCAGACTCGCCATCACACTGTTATAAAGCTTAATAAATAAGTACAAAATGCCGATCAAAAACGTGGCCCAAAACAGCAGATTAAACATCATAAACCCAATTAAATTCAGCATGGAAAGTGATTGATAAATGCGTACCACAACCCAGATAAAATAGACGAGACTTGCTAAAACAAAAAGCCCAACAAGCAAAATGAGCTGCTGCGTCAATAGAAATGCAAGTAAGCTGGCAAACAAATAGACAACCGATGCAATCCGAATTTTCTTTAAGTTCTCCCCTTCAGGGTCCTTTGCAAAAAAGAGCAGCGCCAACTCTAACACCGTATCTGCAATGAGTTTTAAAGCAGATAAAATCATAAAATAAACAAGTGCAAATGCGGCAAATAAAGCAAGACGAATGCCCTGTTCAGAGAAAAATTCCAGCATTCCTTTTAAAATTCCTGCTTGGGTCAAGAAGTCAGTCGTGATACCTACTGTAAAAATAGAAAAGGCAGAGCTGAATAGCAAAATTGAAATCAGCGGAAAATATCCAGTCAAATATGTATTTTTCATAAATAGATCCTTTCTCATAAGCTCATTTTTATTATGGCTCACTTAAAACGGATTGACAAGATGCTTTCCAAGTAAACTGGAATCTAAATCAAATTTGTGATTTTGCACGTACATTCCTTCACAAACTTACATTTTCCCGTTAAAGTATTACTATTACGAAAAAATTGCGCGTTAGGGGTATACTCGTGAAAAAAACTTTAAGACTGCAAACACGGCTGACGATCTTTGTCTGTATTGTTGTCCTGATCTCCCTCTGTATCACATTCTTTACGATCTGGTCAGAAACAGCCAAAAATATTCATCAGCAGGAACGTGATATCGCCCTCTCCACTGCCAAAATGGTCGCAGAGGCTCCGATCACAGCAAAATCATTGGAAAAAGATCAATCATATACAGCACTGCGAAAATATACAACAAGTGTTCAGCGTATTACCAAAACCGAATTCGTTGTCGTCATGGATATGAACGGTATCCGCAAAACACATCCGAATCCGCAAAAGATTGGGAAGCGGTTTGCTGGCGGTGATGAAAAACCGGCATTACAGGGTAAAGAACATATTAGTACCGCATCTGGAACACTTGGCAAGTCCATGCGTGCCTTTGTTCCTGTTTATAACCAAGATGGCAAGCAGCTCGGGGCTGTGGCAGTTGGGATTACATTAAAGGAGATTGATTTAATTATTCATCAAAGCCTGCTCCCGCTCTACTTTGTCACATCGCTAAGCCTTTTATCTGGCATTATCGGTGCACTCATTGTGGCACGTAAAGTAAAGAAGATTATGTTTGGACTAGAGCCAGATGAAATTGCCACATTATTAAAAGAACGAAGCGCTATGCTAGAATCAACAAAAGAAGGCATTCTTGCCGTTGATCAGCACGGTAAAATCAAGCTGGCAAATGCAGAAGCTAAACGTCTTTTTCATAATATGGGCATTATGGTTGACCCTAGAGAACAAGATGTACAGGCTCTTCTTCCTTCAAGCGGCTTAAAGCAAGTAATCGAAACACGGAAACCGCTGCTTGATCGCGATGTCAGAATGAACGGATTGGAGCTGGTCTTTAATGAGGTGCCGATTACGGTAAAAGGGGAAATTGTCGGAGCGATCGCAACCTTCCGTGACAAAACAGAAGTCAAACACCTGGCTGAGCAGCTGAGCGGGGTGAAGATGTATGCCAATGCACTTCGTGCCCAGTCACACGAATTTATGAACAAGCTTCATGTCATTTTAGGATTGGTCCAGCTGAAGAACTATGATGACCTTGGCACCTATATTAAAGATATTGCGATTTATCAGCAGACAGAAACAAATGAAATCATCAACCATGTGAAAAACTCAGTCTTAGCCGGGTTTTTACTAGGAAAACAAAGCTACATCAGAGAACAAGGCGCAGCTTTAGAAGTCAATTGCAGTACACAGGTACCAAACTCGGAGGACCCAGCAGTCACACATGACCTTATTACGGTCATCGGTAATCTGTTAAATAACGCACTCGATGCCGTTTCTCATACAGAGAACAAAAATATCTCCATCTCATTCAGATATGTCCAAGAGCAGCTTCATATTGAAATTACAGACACAGGTGTCGGTCTGACAAAAGAAGAACAGGACATTATGTTTGATCAGGGCTTTTCAACAAAAGGAGAAGACAGAGGATTTGGCCTTTACTTTGTTGACCAAAGCATCAAAAAACTGAACGGACATATGATCGTCACAAGCGAAAAAGGAGAAGGAACGACCTTTAGTCTCCGTATTCCATATAAACAAAAGGAGGATTCACATGATTAATGTGTTGATCGTAGAAGATGACCCAATGGTCGGGGAGCTGAATAAACGCTACTTGACCCAAATAGAAGGTTTTGAATTAAAAGGGATTGCCACCTCATTTCAGAAGGCACTAGACATCTTAAAATCAGAAATCATTCACCTTGTATTGCTTGATATTTATATGCCTGGACAAAATGGGCTCGCCCTATTATCAGAAATTCGTGAGCAAAATCATTCCGTTGACGTCATCGTCATTTCAGCTGCAAATGAAGTGGATGTCGTACAGCAAACGATGCGAAACGGAGCTGTCGACTATTTAATCAAACCTTTTGAGTTCGAACGCTTCCAATCAGCACTGGCAGAATATAAAAGAAAACATGCCCTATACCAAACGATGAACAGCATCTCTCAAAATGATTTAGACGCGAAGCTTTTTCATAAAAAAGCAGAGGCGGAAAAAGTCCTGCTGCCAAAAGGCTTAACGAAGAGCACACTCAAACTCATCTGGACAAGCATTCAATCATTCGGTCAGCAGGCTTTCACGACCGAAGACCTAGCCAATCATACAGAAATCTCCCAAGTTTCGATTAGAAAATACTTGAAATTTCTTGAGGATATCGAAGTGGTTGATGTGGAGATGGCATACGGGACAATCGGCCGCCCTGTTTTCCAATATAAACTGAATACAAGCAACATGAATTTGATACAGCAATATCTTTAATTTGACACATCTGACCTTTCACAAAGGCCAGATGTTTTTTTATGGCATACGATGTCACAAACCCCTTGATATCAGCGGTTTCACTGTAGTAGAGCACATCATAAAAGCGGCATTATATCATATTTCAGCACATAAAAAGACATCGAATTTAGCCTTTTAACATTTTTTTAAAAATAAAACAAATTTCTATTTATTTATTCGATGGGAAATGATAAATTATGATTGATTAGTTCAACGAGATATAAGTCTGATGTCTTACATCTTCTCTCCTGTTTCCATCAATTTTAAAAGAATGCAGGATAAAATACCCTTTTCAGAAGGATAGGAGAAGGCAAGAGTCGGTCTTTTTTCGCGAGACTTTTCTGAAACTTTTAAATTTTATAGGGGGTTATGTTTTGAAGAAGCGCAAAATTGGACTTGCATTGTCCTTAGTCGTAGCAGCAGGAACCATCCTTGGAGCATGCGGCAACTCTGGCTCAAACAGCGGTGAAAACAAAAAAGATAAAGATCAATTCACTGTTGCAATGGTAACTGATGTCGGTGGTGTCGATGACAAATCGTTTAACCAATCTGCTTGGGAAGGTTTACAAGCATTTGGGAAAGACAACAATTTAACAAAAGGTAAAAACGGCTTTGATTACTTACAATCTAAATCAGACGCTGACTATACAACAAACTTAAACACACTTGCTCGTGAGAAATTTGATTTGATTTACGGAATTGGTTTCTTAATGCAAGATTCTATTACTGAAATTGCGAATCAACGTAAGAAAAACCACTTTGCCATCGTTGATGCAGTTGTAAAAAAAGACAACGTAGCAAGCATTACATTTAACGAAAACGAAGGATCATTCCTTGTAGGTGTTGCAGCGGCTCTTTCTACAAAATCAAACAAAATTGGTTTTGTTGGCGGCGTTGATTCTGAATTAATCAGAAAATTCGAAGTTGGTTTCCGTGCAGGCGTTGAAGCAGCTAATCCAAAAGCAAAAGTTGAAGTGAAATATGCTGGGGCATTCGATAAAGCAGACATCGGTAAAGCAACAGCTGAAAGTATGTACAAATCTGGCGTTGACGTCATTTACCACGCAGCAGGCGGAACTGGAACTGGTGTCTTCACAGAAGCGAAAAACCTGAAAAAAGCTGATCCTGACCGCAAAGTGTGGGTCATTGGTGTTGATAAAGACCAGTATGATGAGGGTAAAGTACCTGGAACAAAACAAAGTGTCACTCTTACTTCTATGATTAAGAAAGTAGACACAGCGGTACAAGACTTAACAACAAAAGCAAAAGAAGGTAAGTTCCCTGGTGGCGAAGTGATCACGTACGGTCTGAAAGAAGGCGGCGTTGACATCTCTCCATCTCAAGAGAATCTTGATAAAGATGTATTGAAGAAAGTCGAAGAATGGAAACAAAAAATCATCAAGGGTGAAGTGAAAATCCCTGCAACACGTGATGAACTAAAAGATTTTAAAGCTTAATTTGTGCATCGGGATAAGCGCGCCTTATCCCCTTGCCTCTCCTTTACCTCCTCTTTATTCGTAAAAGGTGGTAAAAGAAAAGCTGCAGCCTTGTTTTGCAGCTTTTCTTTTGCTAGTTTTTATCTTCATCAGCACCCTAAAAAAGGAGCGGTTAAACCTGTGGATTATGTCATTGAAATGTTGAATATACGCAAAGAATTCCCTGGCATTGTAGCAAATGATAACATTACGCTGCAGCTAAAAAAGGGCGAAATTCATGCGCTGCTTGGTGAAAACGGCGCTGGAAAATCAACGCTCATGAACGTGCTTTTCGGACTGTATCAGCCTGAAAAAGGTGAAATCAAGGTACACGGAAAACCGGTTACAATCTCTAGTCCAAATGATGCAAGTGATTTAGGCATTGGAATGGTCCATCAGCATTTTATGCTAGTAGATACATTTACTGTGGCTGAAAACATCATTTTAGGAAAAGAGCCAAAGAAATTTGGAAAGATTGACAAAGAACAAGCCATTCAGCAAGTGCAGGAACTTTCTGACCGTTATGGACTGAAAATAGACCCTGCCGCTAAAGTATCTGACATCTCAGTCGGTATGCAGCAGCGAGCAGAAATCTTAAAAACACTATACCGCGGCGCTGATATCTTGATCTTCGACGAACCAACAGCCGTCTTAACACCTCAAGAAATAAAAGAACTCATACAAATTATGAAAAACTTAATCAATGAAGGCAAATCCATTATTTTAATTACCCACAAGCTAAAAGAAATTATGGATGCCTGTCATCGCGTGACCATTATCCGAAAAGGGCAAGGCATTCGTACACTTGATGTGGAACACACAAACAAAGACGAGCTTGCCAGTTTAATGGTCGGCCGCGAAGTCTCATTTAAAACAGACAAAAAAGCAGCCTCCCCTGCTGAAGAAGTCTTGCAAATTCAAGATCTCACTGTCAAAGATGCACGAGGAATTGAAGCCGTGAAACAACTCAATTTATCAGTGAAAGCTGGTGAGATTGTCGGAATTGCGGGTGTAGACGGAAATGGTCAATCTGAATTAATTGAAGCCATTACAGGTCTGAAAAAATCCGAATCTGGCACGATCATGCTAAACGGGAAAGCCATTCAAAATCTCCCGCCTCGTAAGGTCACAGAATCTGGTATCGGACATATTCCTCAAGACCGTCATAAGCACGGACTTGTCCTTGACTTTTCAATTGGAGAAAATATTTCCTTACAAACGTATTATCAGCGTCCATATTCGAAGTTTGGCTTGATGAATATGAAAAATATTTATCAAAAAGCAAAACGAATCATTGCTGAATACGACGTACGGACACCTAGTGAATATACAGAAGCACGTGCGCTATCAGGCGGTAACCAGCAAAAAGCCATTATTGGCCGTGAAGTTGACCGAAATCCTGATTTATTAATTGCCGCACAACCGACACGTGGACTTGATGTCGGAGCCATTGAGTTTGTTCATAAACGTCTGATTGAACAAAGGGATTCAGGCAAAGCTGTTCTGCTCATATCCTTTGAGCTTGATGAAATTATCAATGTCAGTGATAAGATTGCTGTTATTTTCGAAGGCAGCATTATTGCCATTGTTGATCCAAAAGAAACAACAGAGCAAGAACTTGGTCTGTTAATGGCTGGAAGTACGCAACAGGAAGTGGGGAAAGAAGCAAATGTCTAATCGCTTAACAAATCTGCTGATTCCGCTTATAGCCATTGTACTTGGTCTTTTCGTTGGGGCCATCATTATGCTGGCAAGCGGTTATAGTGTCATCGAAGGTTATAGCGCCCTTTGGAATGGCGTATTCGGTGAAACATATTATATGGGAGAAACCATCCGACAAGTCACTCCTTATATTTTATCAGGACTTGCTGTTGCCTTTGCATTTCGGACAGGCCTATTTAATATCGGGGTAGAAGGTCAAATGCTGATTGGCTGGGTAGCTGCTGTATGGATCGGCACAACTGTCCATGCACCTATGTATATCCATCTGCCTCTTGCACTGATCACAGCAGCAGCTGCTGGTGCATTATGGGGCTTTATTCCCGGATTTTTAAAAGCTCGTTTTTACGTACATGAAGTCATTGTCACCATCATGATGAACTACATTGCCCTTCATGTCACAAATTATTTAATCTCAAATGTCTTAACAAACAATAAAGATAAAACAGAAAAAATTGATGCAACAGCTTCCCTTCGATCTGGTTTTTTTGAGCAGATCACTGATTTCTCTAGAATGCATAATGGGATTTTTGTTGCCATTATTGCGGCTGTTGTCATGTGGGTTATTATCCAGAAAACCTCTAAAGGGTTTGAATTACGCGCAGTTGGGATGAACCAGCAGGCCTCTCATTATGCTGGGATGAACGTTCGACGCAACATCATTTATGCGATGCTCATTTCTGGTGCCTTTGCAGGTCTTGCAGGTGCGATGGAAGGACTCGGAACATTTGAATATGCTTCGATTAAAGGATCATTCACTGGCGTTGGTTTTGATGGAATCGCTGTTGCCTTATTAGGCGGAAATACAGCTGTTGGTGTCGTCTTAGCGGCATTATTGCTTGGTGGATTGAAAGTCGGTGCTTTAAACATGCCGCTTGAATCTGGCGTACCGACTGAGGTCGTTGATATTGTGATTGCGATCATTATTCTTTTCGTTGCCTCAAGCTATATCATCCGTCTTGTCATTCAACAATTGAAGAAAAAGGGGGGAAAATAAGTGGGATTTCTGCAAATTCTTGAAATCATCGTCCCGGCTACACTTGTTTATGCTGCACCACTTATTTTAACCGCTCTTGGAGGCGTCTTTTCAGAAAGATCAGGTGTCGTCAATATCGGTCTTGAAGGTTTGATGGTCGTCGGAGCATTTTCTAGTATTATCTTTAACTTAATGTTTGCTGATACGTTTGGTGCCTTGACCCCCTGGCTCGGTCTTCTTGTTGGTATGGCCATTGGCGGCGTGTTCTCACTCATTCACGCTGTTGCCACTATTACGTTCAGAGCAGATCAAACGGTCAGTGGTGTTGCGATTAACATGCTTGCCCTTGGTGCTACGCTGTTTGTTGTCAAACTGATTTATGGCAAAGCACAAACGGATAAAATTACAGAACCTTTCTATAAAGGAGATATTCCCCTTTTAAGTGACATTCCGATCATTGGTGATATTTTCTTTAAAGATGTGTATTATACGTCCATTCTCGCATTGGTTCTTGCGGTTGTCGCTTGGTTTGTTTTATTTAAAATGCCGTTTGGCTTGCGACTTCGTGCAGTCGGCGAGCATCCAATGGCAGCTGATACAATGGGAATCAAGGTATACCGGATGCGCTATATCGGCGTCTTCATTAGTGGTCTATTTGGCGGTCTTGGCGGAGCTGTGTATGCATCGACCATCGCTCTTGACTTCTCACACGCCACCATTACAGGACAAGGCTTCATTGCGTTAGCCGCCCTTGTTTTCGGGAAATGGCACCCATTTGGCGCTATGGGCGCTGCTTTATTCTTTGGATTTGCACAAAGCTTAAGCATCATTGGCTCTCTGCTTCCACTGTTTCAAGATATCCCGAACGTATACATGCTCATTGCACCATATGTGCTGACGATCCTAGCTCTTACTGGCTTCATTGGACGAGCAGACGCACCAAAAGCACTTGGTACCCCTTATTTAAAAGGAAAACGATAAATAAATACCATGTATGATCAATCCCCTGAAGGACAAACTATCTTCAGGGGATTTTTGTATGATAAAAACGACAAAACCCCCGTTTATTTTACTTTTATTACACTTAATTTAGTTTAATAAATAGATGAGTGTCACAGAATCTTCTACAATTGAGACAAATAGCATTTGGGGGTGTTTATGTGGCTAATACACAACAATTGAAATCGATTACAAACGATTCTGACAATAATAAAAGCGTTTTCCGAAAAATTCTTTCTTGGAAAATTGGTGTTATTGATCTACCTGTGTATATAGTACTTGCAGCGATTATTTTAACTGCCGCTTATTTTAATAAAATTCCAGCAAATATGCTTGGTGGTTTCGCTGTTATTATGATTTTGGGGATTTTCCTAGGAGATGTAGGACAACGTATTCCAATCTTAAAAGATATTGGTGGACCGGCGATTCTTTCTTTATTCGTACCATCGTTCCTGGTCTTTTTTCATGTTCTGAATCCAAACTCGTTGGAAGCGGTTACGTCTCTGATGAAAACGTCAAACTTCCTATACTTCTATATATCTGCTCTTGTAGTAGGTAGTATTCTTGGGATGCAACGAACTGTTTTAGTACAAGGCCTTATTCGTATGTTTGTTCCTCTTGTTGCAGGTACAATTACAGCTGTAGCTGCTGGAATTCTAGTGGGTCTTCTAGTTGGTTACACACCGCATCATTCGTTCTTCTTTATCATTGTACCGATTATTGCCGGTGGTGTCGGTGAAGGAATATTGCCATTATCAATTGCTTATTCACAAATTCTTGGTGTATCAGCAGAGTCATTAATTTCTCAATTGATTCCGGCTGCTGTTATTGGGAACGTCATTGCCATCATTTGTGCTGGCGCAATGAAAAAGCTTGGTGAAAAACGTCCTGAACTAAACGGGAATGGACGACTTGTTAAATCAAAAGAAGCAAATGAAATCTTTGAACAGCCTGAAATGGATACTAAAGTTGACTTCAGCTTAATGGGTGCAGGTGTGCTTGTTGCATGTACAACTTTTATCTTTGGCGGCTTATTAGAAAGTTTTGTTCATATTCCAGGTCCAATCTTAATGATTGTTCTTGCTGCATTAATCAAATACTTAAACGTGATGCCTCAGCATTTGCAAAACGGCTCACAGCAGTTCTACAAGTTTGTATCGAAAAGCTTTACATGGCCTCTAATGGTTGGTTTAGGAATTCTATACATTCCACTTGATGATGTGGCCACTGTTATTTCTATTCCTTTCGTATGTGTATGTATTGCTGTTGTTCTAGGCATGGTTGGTTCTGGTTACTTTGTTGGTAAATTCATGAACATGTATCCAGTTGAATCTGCAATTGTGACTGGCTGTCACAGTGGATTAGGCGGTACTGGTGACGTTGCAATTCTTTCAGCTTCTGGAAGAATGGGCCTTATGCCTTTCGCTCAAGTCTCTACACGTCTTGGCGGAGCAGCAACCGTTATTTGCGCAACAATCTTACTCAGAATGTTTACTTAAAAAAGAAACAAAAAGCATGTCCTTTTCATAAGGGACATGCTCAGATAGTTGACAAAGGGCTAAAATGTACTTTATTTTAGCCCTTTGTCTTCTTTTCAGCGTGATAGAAAACCTTTGCAGTCTAGGAAGGACGAGCACCGGAGCAGAGCGAATTTGACATTCGTGAGCACCGGAGCGCAGGACTGACAACGAATGCGAGGGTTTTTCTACACGCTGAGCATGTCCTTTTCGTAAGGGACATGCTTTTTTTATATTTCTTTTCTCCCATACATCCTCATTCATCAGCTAATACAATTCGTAAATATTCCCGAGGCTGAAAAGGATACTGTTTCGCCTGAGGATAGGTCATATGGAGGAGTTGTTCGGAAAATAGCGGCCATTCACTCCCGGCCTGCCACCTTTTTTGATCATTTCGTTCAATCAAGAATGCTCCTCCTAAAATCGTGCAGAATATGCTTAAGCTGATGGTGATCTTTCGTTTCATTTGATCAGCTCCTTTAAGAAAAGCATGTACGAAATACAAAACAATATACAACGAGTTTCATTTTTGATAAAATATTTTTTGTGGTCAAAAGAACTCAAAATAAATTCAATTTGCCGTAAATCAGTTCAAACCAATGCACTATGTCTGTATTTACGCTATAATTTTAATTACCAGTTCTTTAGAACGTGAATTTATATTGATCAAAGGAGGTTCATTTTCTTGCAGCTTATTCACTTCGCCATCCTATCACCTTTTTTACTTGCCTTTGTCGTCCCTTTTCTCTTTAAATACGTAAGGCGTATACATACAGGATGGTTTGTTCTCATCTTGCCTATTCTTTTATTTACCTATTTCATCCAAATGCTCCAGATCACCTCGAATGGACGAACGTTGTTCTCACAAGCTGAATGGATTCCCTCTCTAGGGATGAATTTCACTGTGTATGTAGATGGTCTCAGCCTGTTATTTGCTTTACTCATCACAGGTATTGGTGCACTTGTGGTACTGTACAGTATTTTCTACTTATCAAAGGAAAAAGAACAGCTTGGCTCTTTCTATACGTATTTATTAATGTTTATGACCGCTATGCTTGGTGTTGTCCTCTCTGACAACATGGTCGTACTTTATTTGTTCTGGGAGCTAACAAGTATCTCTTCCTTCCTCTTAATTGGGTATTGGTATAAGCGTGAGCGTTCCCGTTACGGAGCAACCAAATCACTGCTTATTACTGTGTTTGGCGGATTGGCTATGCTTGGCGGCTTCATCCTCATTTACCTGATCACTGATTCATTCAGTATTCGCGAAGCAGTCAATCAGCTTCAGCTCATTATGGCATCACCTTATTTCATCCCTGCGATGGTTCTCATTTTACTAGGGGCCTTCACGAAATCAGCGCAGTTCCCATTTTATATTTGGCTGCCTGATGCTATGGAAGCACCAACCCCTGTAAGCAGTTATCTGCATTCTGCTACTATGGTCAAAGCCGGTATTTATCTGGTTGCCCGCTTTAGTCCGATTTTTGCTATATCAGAGGTGTGGTTTTGGACCATTTCGATTGTCGGACTTATCACACTATTCTGGGGATCTTTCCACGCCGTTCGGCAAAATGATTTGAAAGCCATTCTGGCCTTCTCGACAGTGAGTCAACTCGGTATGATTATGCTCATGCTAGGAGTAGGCGCAGCTGCCATTCATGAAAACAACCCTGCCTTTTTTGGCGCAGCCGTTCTTGCTGCTATTTTTCATCTCATTAACCACGCGACCTTTAAAGGTAGTCTCTTTATGGCAGCAGGGATTATCGATCACGAAACAGGTACACGTGATATTCGCAAATTAGGTGGATTAATGACCATCATGCCAATTACCTTTACAATTACGTTAATTGGTACATTCTCGATGGCTGGACTCCCGCCTTTTAATGGATTTTTAAGTAAAGAGCTATTTTTCACAAGTATGATTCGGATTTCTGACATCAGCTTTACGGATGTTTCAACATGGGGGGCTGTCTTCCCTGCTATCGCTTGGCTCGCTAGTGTGTTTACGTTCATCTACAGTATGATGATCGTCTTCAAAACATTTAGAGGCCGTCTGAATGTCGATCAATTGGAGAAAAAACCGCATGAAGCACCGATTGGTATGCTGATCCCGCCAATTATTTTAGCTGCACTTGTGGTCACGTTTTTCTTTTTCCCTAATATTCTTGCCTATTCTGTCATTGAACCTGCCATTCAAGCGATCATTCCAGAAGCCATTCAAACAGGAAGCCGCTTTGCCGTAAAAATTGAAGCGTGGCATGGATTCCAGCCAGAGCTTTACATGACAATTGGTGTAGTTGCGCTCGGTACCATTGGCTATTTAACGCTGTCGAAATGGCGCCCAATGTACAACATATTTAAAGAAAAATGGTCATTTAACGCTTTGTATGATCGTTCACTTATAGGTGTAGAAAAAGGGGCTTACCGCCTAACAAACAGCTATATGACAGGATTCCTTCGTGACTATCTTGTCTATGTATTTGGGTTTATGATTATCGTGCTTGGCAGCGTGATGTTCTACAAGCAAGCCTTCTCATTTCAAACTGAGCACGCTGCATCAATCGGCACGTACGAAGTCATCCTTTCACTTGTGATGGTCGCAGCGACAGTCACGACTGTATTTGCTCGTTCACGCTTAACAGCTATTATTGCGCTAGGTGTTATGGGCTACACGCTGTCATTGTTCTTCGTGATTTTCAGAGCACCTGACCTTGCGCTGACACAGCTCATTATTGAAACCATTTCTGTCGCGCTGTTTTTACTTTGCTTCTATCATTTGCCAAAGCTGAGTCTGAAGCAAAAAACACGAAGATTTAAATTAACAAATTTGATCATCTCATTAGGTGTTGGAGTCGTTGTCACCTGTCTTGCTTTCGCTTCAACAAGCCAGCAGTCTCTTGACACAATTTCAACGTACTTCATTGAAAACAGCTACAAACTGGCTGGCGGAGACAATATTGTCAATGTCATTCTTGTCGATTTCAGGGGCTTTGATACACTCTTTGAGATTACAGTGCTGGCCATTGCGGCACTCGGTATTTATGGATTATTGAAGGTAAAAGCACAAGGAAAACGGAAGAGAGGCGTACGGCGATGAGAAAGATTGATACGAATGATATGCTCTTACAAGTCACTACTAAAATTACAGCATTCATCATCTTGCTTTTCTCACTTCACCTATTTCTTGCAGGACATAACAATCCTGGCGGAGGATTCATTGGCGGTTTGATGAGTGCTGGTGCTGTCGTTCTTCTGCTTTTAGCCTACGACCTTAAAACAGTCAGACGCATTTTACCATTTGACTTTATTTATGTGGCTGGTGTCGGTTTGCTCGTTGCCATCCTAACAGGTATGGGATCTTTTCTGTTCGGAGCACCTTTCCTATCCCATGCATTCGATTATTTCCAACTGCCGTTTCTAGGGAAAACAGAACTGGCGACAGCGGTCCTGTTTGATATCGGTGTGTATTTAGTTGTTGTTGGTGTCACCATGACCATTATTCAAACGATTGGAGAGAAGGAATAATGGAATTTCTAATGTCTATTATCGTCGGAATCATTTTTATGGCAGCGACCTATTTAATGCTTTCAAAAAGCCTTCTGCGGGTCATCGTCGGTACTGCCGTTTTAAGTCACGGCGTCCATTTGCTTCTATTAACAATGGGCGGCTTAAAAAAGGGAGCACCTCCTATTTTGAAAGAGGGGCTCACATCCTATGTAGATCCATTGCCACAAGCATTAATTTTAACAGCCATTGTCATTGCTTTTGGTGTAACATCCTTTTTGCTGGTGATGGCCTTCCGTGCCTTCCAAGAGCTGAGAACAGATGACATGGATCAAATGAGAGGAAATGATCAGCATGAATAATCTCGTGATCCTGCCTATATTAATTCCATTACTAGCTGCTACATTATTGATCTTTATGAATAAAAACACCATGCTGTCGAGAGGCTTTAGTGTGTTTGCATCTCTTTTAGCCATTATCTGTAATGTCTATTTGGTCCAAACGATTTTCACAAACGGCATACAAACCCTTTATTTGGGCGGCTGGAAAGCACCGTTTGGCATTGCCCTTGTGGCCGATCAGTTTGCTGCGCTTCTTGTTTTGACCGCTTCCATTGTTGGACTTGTCACAGTTCTTTTTTCCTTTCAAACGATTGGGAAAGAAAGAGAGCGACTGTTCTATTATTCTGGTGTCCAATTCTTGTTAGCTGGCGTCAGTGGTGCCTTTTTAACGGGAGATATTTTCAACCTGTTTGTCTTCTTTGAATTGTTGCTAATGGCATCTTATATGCTCATTGTTCTGGGTGGTTCAAAGCCTCAGCTTCGTGAATCACTGAAATACATTGTGTTTAATATTATCTCATCGGCATTATTTATTGTTGGCGTAGCGTGTTTATATGCAGTCACAGGCACACTGAACATGGCTGATTTAAGTGTGAAAATAGCTGAATCTGGGCAAACAGGGTTAATCACCGTGATTGCCATTCTGTTCCTGATCGTATTTGGCTTAAAAGCTGGGGTCTTCCCCCTTTATTTCTGGCTGCCAGGGTCTTATCATGCACCGCCGGCAGCGATTTCAGCTTTGTTTGGCGCACTGCTGACAAAGGTCGGGCTATATGCGATTGCCAGAGTCTTTACGCTCATCTTTATACATGATACAGGTTTTACACATACAATTATGGCTTGGCTAGCCGCTCTAACGGTTATATTCGGTGTCATTGGCTCTATCGCCTATTCTGATGTGCAAAAAATTGTGATTTATAACATTGTCACAGCTGTTGGTGTCATTTTGTTTGGGATTGCGGCCAATACACCGGCATCACTCCAAGGCGCCATTTATTACCTCATTCACGATATGGTGATCAAAGGAGCTCTATTTATGCTTGCAGGGGCACTGTTTGTGTATGCTGGAACCAATCATCTGAAAAAAATGGGTGGGCTGATTCAATCCCAGCCTCTACTCGGCTGGATGTTCTTCATATCGGCTTTATCACTTGCGGGTATTCCTCCGCTAAGTGGATTTGTTGGCAAGCTGAAAATTGTTGAAGGTGGGTTTTCTGCTGAGTACATGACGTTCTCTATCCTTGTTTTACTGTCCAGTCTTCTTGTCCTTTATTCTGTTATGAGAATTTTCATGCTCGCGTTTTGGGGAGAGGAACAGGATATGCGAAGAAGAAAGCCATCCATTAGAGGAATGGTGTATCCTGGGGTACTGCTTGTTATCTTATCGCTTGCGATTGGATTAGGCACAGAATTCATTGCACCTTATATCAATCAAGCTGCGGAAATGCTTTCAACACCAGAAAAATATATTCAAGCTGTGCTGAAGGAGTAGATGAACATGGCCTTTCAAATATTATTAAACGCTCTCCTCGCCTTTACATGGATGTTTATGAATGATACATACAGAGCTGCAGACTTTGTATCAGGCTTTGCACTAGGGATGATCGCCATTTTTATGCTACGGCGATTCTTCCCGCAACGTTTTTACGGCTATGCCCTTTATGCGATTTTCAAGCTCGTCATCATTTTTATCAGAGAGCTGCTTCTTGCCAATTTGAGTGTACTCAAGACGGTGTTATCTCCAAAGCTAAAGATCAAGCCTGGTATTTTCGCCTTTCGTACAGATTTAAAAACAGATTGGGAAATCACCATACTGGCTAATATGATTACATTAACACCTGGTACACTGGTCATCGATATTTCGGATGATCGTTCGATTTTATATATTCATGCGATGGATATTGAAGATGCTGAAAAAGCCATCCACGATATTCGGGTATCATTTGAAAAAGCGATTCAGGAGGTGAGCGGTAAGTAATGGAACTGATCTTGCAAATGTCACTTGGGATTCTTGCGCTGTCTACTTTGCTTTTTGTCATACGGGTCATCAAAGGACCTTCTATTCCTGATCGCGTTAGTGCGCTTGATGCGATAGGAATCAATTTAATTGGGATGACAGCCATCGTGTCTATCTTACTGAAAACCACGACGTTCTTTGAAATTATTTTACTGCTCGGTATTCTTGCCTTTATCGGCACTGTCGCTTTTTCCAAATTCCTTGAGAAAGGGGAAGTGATTGAAAATGATCGTCATCGCTAAAGCGATCGTGATTTTCTTTATTCTGCTTGGCGCCATTCTTTGTCTGGTCTCAGCCATTGGTGTCCTTCGCCTACCGGATGTTTACACACGTATGCATGCTGCATCAAAAGCATCGACACTTGGTGTTGTTCTCATTTTAGTTGGTGTATTCTTTCATGAATGGTTTCTTGCAGGGATCATCTCTGCGAAAATCCTGCTTGGAATTGTCTTTATCTTTCTGACCGCACCAGTCGGCGCTCATTTGATCGGAAGAGCCGCTTACAACACTGGTGTGAAAATGGACAAACGAAGTGTCCAAGATGATTATGGCGGTTTCCGTAACTTTGTGATTAAACGAAAAGAAGACTCTTATTTATAAATGAAGAACCTGACATTCAGGTCTTGTTCACTTTACCTGCATGTTCATAAAAGGGTATTAAAAAAAGCTTCCGCTGCACCGGGAGCTTTTTTATATGCGATCAATGACAGCGAGTGTACATCTTGACGTACAGATATGACGGTCTCGATCATCTTTTATATCGATTTGGAATACCATTGTACGCCGTCCTACATGTACAGGAACAGCTGTAGCTGTCACCACTCCATCACGTACAGATTTTAAATGATTGGCATTGATTTCAATACCTGAACAAACCTGCTGAGTTAAGTCTAAATGAGCAGCAGCACCCATGCTTGCCACTGTTTCTGCTAGAGCAGCTGATGCTCCTCCGTGCAGTAATCCAAATGGCTGTTTTGTTCGGTGATCGACTGGCATTGTCGCCACGCATCGTGACGTATTGCATTCCACAATCTCAATCCCCAGTGCCTCAAGCAGTGTATTTGAACCACTCACATCCATCAAGGCCCTCTCCCTTCACACGTTTACAGCACACTTTCCGATTTTGCAATTAACACCGCTTCTGTTCGAGATCCAACATTCAGCTTATTAAAGATGGAGGTCAAACTGTATTCAATTGAGCGTTTGCTCAAATGAAGCACATCGGCGATCTCTTGGTTTGTGTACCCTTTTTCCACTTCTCTTAAGATTAAACATTCACGCTCTGTTAACAGCTCATGATCCGTCTGCTGCGCCTGTTCTGGCTTCTCTTGCTGCTGTGAAATTAATTTCTTTAAATAGGATAGCTGAATGACAACTTCTCCTTGCAATGTGCGGTGTATGTATTCAATAATTTTGTCTTTTGTCTCTGTTTTACTTATTGCACCATGCAATCCAGCTCGAATGGCCTCTTCGAAATAATCATCTACTTCATATCCTGTATAAATGATAATTTTCACTTGTTGATTCGTTTCTAGAATTTGTTTGGCAATGTCCATTCCATTGATATCCCCGAGATTTAAATCCATCAAGATCACATCATAGATGGAAAAGTCATGCGTCTTTAAAAAGGCGCCTTCTGCATCAGGACTTAAACAATCGACTGATAGCTGCTGATCTGATTCTAATATGCTTTTTGTCCCTTCCATGACAGCCGGATGATCATCAATGACCAATATCTTCTTCATGTCTTCCTCCCTTTAAATCACTCACTTCCATTTTATATAAAAGACTTGGCAGATGCCAAGTCTTATTCCTTAAGAAATCGTTACAATTCCATTTCAATTTTCACCTTGAGCCCTTTTTCAGGTGCCGTGTGAATTTGAAGCTTTCCATTTAGAGCTTTGACTCGTTCCCTTATGCCAGAAAGACCCATGCTCATCGTGTGCTGATCAAGCTGGCTTGCATCAAATCCGACTCCATCGTCCTCATAATGGAGAACAACTTGATCTTTAATACAAATGAGCATCACTAAGACTTGGCTGGCCTTAGAATGCTTCAACGCATTGGATAACAGCTCCTGCACAATCCGGTAAATATTCAGCTGTGAGTCAATATCAATGTCCAGTTCTTTATCAAAGCGGGTTGTATTCAGCCTAATATGAAATGGCGCTTCCTCTTGAATTTGCGAAGTCAGCTTCGAAATTGCCTTCACTAACCCCAAATCATAGAGGAGCTGCGGCCGAAGTTCATGACATGTTTCTCTCGTGGTTTGAATCACCTTAGACATTTGTTCATTCCATGAGATCAATGAATTTTCAATAGATGTTGGGCATTGGTTGTTTTGGAAATTGGTTAAGAACATCTCGGACTGTCTCTTCAGTGAAATCAAATCCTGCAGCACAGAATCATGAAGATCCCTTGCTAAATCTGAACGCTGCTTTTCTTCCATGGCGAACATGACTTTCTTCAGCCAGGCGGGATTGGCTTCCCGCTGTTTCAAATCCTCAAGATGCTCCATCAATTCTTCAATCTTGACGACATTTTCTAAACTGACACTTGTGTAAAATGCCAATGTTTTCAGCCATGAGATTTCATCGCGGGTCAATTTCGGCGTCTGTATATTGGATAAGCAGCAAATCATAAACGAGTGACCGCCCCGCTCTCCAATTTTCATCATAAACCCTTTATCAAGCTCGATGATTTTCCCAACTTCACCTAAAATATCTTGAAATTGATCCACGTATTCTTTCCATAACTTACTATCATTTGTTGATTCATCAATTTCAATCATTTCTCCATTAGCCTTCACCTCTAGCACAAAGGCTTTATTCACAACGAGCACTTCTAAAATGGTGTATTTCAAATGATACAGTACTTGATGAAGTGATGACGCCTCACGAATAAGCTGCGTAAATTTAAACACGCTGTCTTGGTAATTATACTTCTCTGAAAAACGTTTCAAACGAAAACGGAAATCTAAAATTTCTTTGAAATAGAAAACAGCCAACATGAGTGTATATGTGATGAATGCGAGCTTCAGTGTGTACTTTAAATCTTCTGGTTTTTGCAGAATATAAAACGTGACAACAACTAAAATGGTCGGTGTAATGGCAATAAATCCATAGTATTTAAGTCTACTAATCAAGAAATCCATATTGTAAAGTTTGTTCGTCATGAATTGATACACGAGTGAAAAAGGAATGAGCAATACAAAAGAAGTTAAGAAAAAGGGATCTACAACATAAATACGAAACAAAACATATGGAATTGCAAATAAAAATATAAACGGACAAAATGCTATGATATTAATCATGACAAAAAACTTTAAAACAGACCCCTGCTCTGTCTCTTTATATTTCTGCATTCCATTAATAATGACTTTGAATGACATGATAATAGAAGCAAAAAAGAATAAAAGATTTAAACTCGGCATGTATCTGGCTATCGCCGAATCAATTGGAACAAACAGCTCTATTACTAGATTAGTTATAGGAAGACTATATAAAATATAAATTGTTTTTCGAGTCGTTATATGCAGGTCAAACTCTTTGAAATATTGATAAATGAAATGAATATAAAAGATAAATACACTTGATAAACAAAATGTGATGACATAATGGCTAAATCTATCACCAATACCCGAAGTACCTGCACTAAGATATCCGATACAAATCGTTAATAAAAATAAAACTAAAAGAAATGCTGATTTTCGTTGGATCTCTTTGTTAATACGAATGATAAAGAAGATACAAAATAAACATATTGAATACAGGATGAGAGGAATTATATAGACAAATAAACTTTCTTGACCAATCAATGTCTTATTTTTTAGGGTGATCATTTGGTTGCCTCTTTGAATATCAATTCTTTGCACATTCCTAAGCTCACCATTGATCAAATGATCTTTGTTGTTAGCAGATTCTCCATTGATTTTAAGTATAATATCTCCTTCTTCTAATCCTGATGTGTAGGCTAAAGAAAGATATTCGACTTTGACAACTTCTGCTTGACCATTCTTGTTCTCCTCAACACGTGCTCCATTAAAAATATCAAATACATAAATATATGAAACATAGATCACAAATAAAAAAGACAGAAAAACAAAAAAAGCAGATAGTTTCGTATAAGTTATCTTCATGTATAAAACATCCTTAACTGGAGAACTTTTAAATCAAGTATCATTTATAGTACCATATATAATCTGCAGACATTTGCCCTTTTTTTATGCCTTGAATGATTGCTTTCATCGTTTCCTCATCTGTGTGAATTAAACTTGCATTCCCTAAGTCCAATTCATTCACAACACTAGGATTTTTCACTAAATATGCAATAACATTTTGAATGTTCAATCATTGCCCTCCTTTGTCATATATGCATATAATTGTTCCTTTTTCGTTTTAGGCAAATCAAGTTGTGCAATTCCTTGCTTCATTTTTAACAGCATAATCTCTCTCATCGATACCATGTACTGAGTCAAACCAGCTTCAAGTAACTTTTGCTTCAGTTGAAACGGCTTTTGCTCTGACTCATCCAGCCGGTTAGAAAAGAAGGAAAGAAGCTCTAGACTGACATTGTTAAAATGTCTTTGTAAATAACTAAATGCCAGCGTTTGTTTTTTTTGAAAATCTCCGTTTGTTTTTGAAAATAACGCAAAAAAATCGTTACTGATTTGTTCAGCAACACCATAATATATCGAATAAGATTCTACAGTGGCATTCATTTTTCTTGTCGCTAAATAAACACCCAGTACGCTAGAAAGAGCTGTTAAAGATCCCGATTTTTTCCTTAAAACCTCTACACAATCTTCTTCTGTTCCATACAAATGACTCAAATCCTCATGCTGCCCTTCCATAGACATTTTGATGAAGTGGAACAGTTTCTCTATTAGTTGAGAATTATTTTCACAAATTGATGTGATGAATTGGATACTCACCGTATACAAATACGTAGCAGCATTGATGGCCGCCCCTTGGTTGACGTTCATCCAAGGATACGAATCATTGTCCTGATCTTCAATATCATCTAATATATCGGCAGATAAGATGAGAAGTTCAATCCCTGCTGCCAGTTTTGTAATCGCTTGCTCGTCTTGTCCGCCAAATGCCTCATAATGTTGGTAAGCCAATTGTCCAAAAGGAAATTCATTCTTTATATCTGTAAATTCGAGAAGCAGCTTTTGTAAATCATTTTGCCTGACTGCATGTTGAATAAAATCAGACATTTTCTGCTTGATTTTTGTATTCTCTAGATAGTTTAGCATACTCGATCTTGATCCTCACCCTCTCGCCTCTTATTTTACTAAAAAGAAATAAGCAAATGTCCACTGACATCACTATTTAACAATTATATAATAATATATCCTTTTTTTGTATGTATTTGGATAAAAAAAAGACTTGATGGTTATCAAGTCTTTAAGAAATTTTCACATATTCATATTTGTCGTATTGATCAATGCTTTTGTTAATGTTATGAAGAGAAGCCGTTGTTTCTCTAATTTCGTTTTCAAGTTTCCATAATAATTGTTTAAGTTCTTCGATTTCATACTTTTCCATCGATTCCACTCTCCTTTTTTGGAAGATCAATGTATTTGTGTATGTTGATTGGGTCATAAGTATTTGATCTGTTACTAACAGTGTAAATGCTATTGAGTATTTTTTCACCGAAAAGTATGCACAAAATGTGTGCGTGATACCGCAAAATTCAATAGGTCTTTTTTCATCATTTTCAGACTTTTCAAATGATACTTTTATCTCAATTTCAAAGGAAATACGTCATTTTTGCGACATGAACAGGCATCATTCGTCACAATTCTTGTGTAACAGAACGTATGATCCCTTCTGTTTCCTCGGTTTTTCATGTTATAGGTCAGACGACAGGCTCTACTGTAGACACCGCAATTTTTTGGCGACATTCACCGAAATTGACCGCAAAAGTACCTATTTTTATGATGAATATGCAAAGGTAGAAAGATCATTTTGATTCTTTATTCGGATTTTCTTCATACATTTAGAACAGATATCCGTCCAAATTCACTTCAATGAGAGAAGAGGTGACCATGTGTTTTACTATGTTCCTTATCCTCCTTTGCAGGTTCCCGCAATGGGGAACGCATACCTGCGAACACCTATGACTTTTCCTCCAGTAGATGCTCATGCGTTTCAAAAGGCTGCAAAGGAATCAACCCGTCTCGTTGCTGATGCATCCCTCATTACACAGCAGATTTCCGGTTCGCTTTCGTTTGGACAGCGAATCATGGAAGCTGCTGAACGTGCTGACACCGCAAGTGTGATTCGAATGCTGAAGCAGATTGGGGTGAAAAGCAATATCGATATCCGCTTTAGTCCAGAAGGCATCCGCATCTACTTATCCCTCTCTTCAAGCAGGCTTTTTCTACTTTTACAGTGGGGATAACAAAGAAAGAAGCCGCTCTAGTGTGAGCGGCTTTTCTTAAGATTCAAACATTTTATGACACCATTCAATGGCTTCTATATAACAGCCGTAGGCTTCCTGCTTAGGGAGACTTCCACCTAACATCTCATCATCCCATTCATTTCGTTCAATACGTTTGGCAACGTCTAACACAAGGAAATAGTCATTTTCATAGCCAAGCAGTGCCTCACCTACTTCATCCGAAAGAGGCAGTTCTTTCACAAGTTCAGTAATGTCCGCCCTGACAAGCGTATCAATGAGTGAAAACATACCTGTTAGCATATAAGAAGCGGGATGCTCTCGTTCAGTTCGACTAGCAATGAGTTCACACGTTTTGGCACGAATGAACGACATTTTGATGATTTCCTTTTGGCTTGAGTTGGCTTGGACATTTAGTTCTTTAAATGAAAGGATAAAGATCCATCGCCGTATTTCATTAAACCCAAGCAGGATAATCGCCTGACGAATACTCTTGATTTGATAAAGACGTCTCATGCCGCCAGAATTCAGCATTTTTAATAATTGATATGAAAGGGAAAGATCACTTTCTATAAAGTGCGTCACGGTCTGAATATTCGGCTGCTCCTTGCTCAGCTCATTCAATAGCTGATGGTATGCGTGGAAGCTAGTCGATAAGGCTCGTCCCGAAATGACGTGCGGCTCACTAAAGAAATATCCTTGAAACAAATGGAAGCCAGCTTCTAACGCTTCTTCATATTCTTTTCGCGTTTCTACCTTTTCAGCAAGGAATCGAAGTCGATACTTTTTATATGTATGTAAAATGTCTCTTCGTTCTTCACATGTTGTTTTCAGAAAATCAATTTTTAAAATATCAATGCAATAGAGGAGTTCATCGAGTAACTTGTCATGAAAATGTGTTCCACTCAGAAAGAAATCATCGAGCGCAATCGTGTATCCCCACTTTTTTAATTGCTTACATCTCATAATAAGTGCCGGAGTAATCGGTACATTTTCTAATATTTCGATCACAAGCTGATGTGGATCAAAATAAGTGAGCAGATCAGACGAAAGCAAGCTTTCGGTGAAATTGATGTAGCATCGTTTTCCTTCTGTCAGTGTTTCGATGCCAATGTTTAAAAAACTATTGATAATGAGGTCGGTTGTCGCTTGATCACCATCTTCAGCGCTATATGTATTGGTTTCACTATCTCTATAAAGCAGCTCGTATGATACGACTTGTTCTTTTCTGTTAAAAATAGGCTGCCTTGCAACAAACACCCTCAACTGCTCCATTCCTCCTTTATGCAATGACAAACAAGATGTGCTTTCAGTATACCAAATGATTGCCCATAAGGTTCATTTTGAATCGTCCAACATTAAAAAAAGAGACCATCTGGCTTGATGATCTCCTTTCCCGGGGTAATCAGCTTTCATAAAGCTCTTTTTTGATTTTATTTTTCACATCATGGATAAACTGCATCTTATTATCCCAGCATTTTTGACTCAAATCGACTGGGTATTCTTCTGGTTTGCTGATTCGTTTGTATTCCTCCCAGAAGAGTCCGAGACTGTCCTGCACATATGCTTGAATCGTTTGGATATCTGGATTATCATACACCAGCTTCCCTTGTTCAAAAATTGGGACATGAAGGTCCTTTGCCACAAAATTTGTCACGAATTTGCTGATAAATGTATGAACTGGATGGAACATTTTCAGCTTATCTTCACTTTGAACATCTTCTTCTTCAAGGGCAATGTAGTCTCCCTCAGAGTGATGATTCAATTGATTGATAATGCGATACACTCGTTTACGGCCTGGTGTTGTCACTTTCTCTGGGTTAGAAGAAATTTTGATCGTGTCATTCATCTGACCGTTTTCTTCAATCGATACAAGCTTATATACAGCACCAAGAGCTGGCTGATCGAATGCGGTAATTAGTTTCGTTCCAACACCCCATACATCAATTTTTGCACCTTGTGCTTTTAAGTTCATAATGGTGTGTTCATCAAGATCGCTTGATGCAATGACTTTTGCGTCATGGAATCCAGCTTCATCCAGCATCGTTCTCGCCTTTTTAGACAAGTAGGCAAGGTCTCCGCTATCAAGTCTGACTCCAATAAAGTTGATTTTATCACCGAATTCTTTCGCTACCTTAATCGCATTTGGAATGCCTGATCTGACCGTATCATATGTATCCACTAAAAAGACACAGTCTGTATGTGTTTCGGCATATTTTCTAAATGCAGTATATTCGTCGCGATATGCTTGTACAAGCGCATGGGCATGTGTGCCTGATACGGGAATATTGAAGCGTTTCCCTGCACGGACATTACTTGTTGCCTGAAATCCGCCGATCAGTGCTGCTCTTGCTCCCCACATGGCTGCATCCATTTCATGGGCACGTCTTGTTCCGAATTCTAATGCTGTCTCATCTTCAATGATTCCTTTAATACGAGCCGCCTTTGTTGCAATTAGCGTCTGGAAGTTCACGATGTTGAGCAGTGCCGTTTCAATTAGCTGCGCTTCAACAAGTGTTGCCTCGATGCGCATAATAGGTTCATTCGCAAAGACAATTTCTCCTTCTCTCATTGAATGAAGTGTCCCTGTAAATGACAATCCGCTTAAGTATTCAATGAAATCGCTTTTATAACCGAGTTCATCTTTTAAATATGCAAGGTCGCTCTCGGTGAAGGAGAAGTCCGATAAATATTCAATCGCTTTCTCTAAACCAGCAAATACAGCGAAGCCGTTGTCAAATGGAAGCTTTCTAAAGAAAAGTTCAAAGACTGCCTTCTTCTCATGAATGCCGTCTCTCCAATACGTTTCTGCCATGTTAATTTGATAAAGATCTGTATGTAGTGATAAACTGTCGTCAATAAACCGATGCTCCAACTTCCATTCTCCTTCCCTTACTTAACCACTTTCGCACCAAGCGTATGCTCAAAGTGAGAAAGTGCCCACTCGTGCCCCGCTTCATTAAAACTCGCCACGGCATTCTCATGAATCACAAGTTCAAAGCCTTTATTGTACGCATCAACAGCTGTATGAAGTACACAAATATCGGTACACACTCCGGCTAGGTGAAGTTCAGTGATGCCACGCTCGCGCAGTTTCATTTCTAATTGAGTGCCTGCAAAAGCAGAGTATCTTGTTTTTTCCATATAATAGACATGTTTTAAATGTGTTGACGTGTGAAATAGTGAACTTAGTTTTCCGTAAAGTTCAATTCCTTCTGTCCCGCGAATATTATGGGGCGGAAATAACTTTGTCTCTGGATGATATGGATCTTGCTCTTCATGATGATCGACGGCAAAAACAACAAAGTGTCCTTCATCAATAAATGAAGAAGTGATCTCTGTGATCTTCGACTCAATCGCCTGTCCAGGCTTTCCGCACGTCAGTTTTCCATCGTCTGCAACAAAATCAACTGTATAATCAATACAAATCAATGCTTTGCCCATCCGCATCTCTCCCATATGCTCTTTTGAATCATTATAGCTTATTCATTTCACTAGGGAAACCTATTCAACAGATTCACGAGAAAAAGCTTTTTGAAAAAGCTCATCTTCTATATAGATGTGCTCTTGATTGATCGCATGCGGCACCTCTATCACAAGCCCAAAAGGTGAATGTGACTCGTGATGGTTGACCACTTTAAAAGAACAACCAGCGGCATTTGCCATTTTGACATATGGAGAATAAGAAGCATATGACAATTCACCATTTAAAAGAACAGTGGCCTCTCGGTTTGCCTTCAATACTTGCTCTACCTCTTGATACGGTTTATGTCTCGATACTTGCCCTTTTGTCAGAGCGAGAAGAGCACGTTCTCTTAATGAGCCGAGAAACATTCTTCGTTCATCGGGTTTTGTTTCAGCATGTCCAAATATCCCTTGCTGCAAATAAAAGTCTACGGATTCTTCTTTCATTGCTGTGTTCACTCCTGGTTTCTGAATTTACATTTCTGTGACCCAGTGCACAATTTTTTGTGCGAGTTCACGGGCTTCGTCTATTTCTACTCTTTTGTTTAAAGATTGTTCTAGTGCTTGCTCAAGCTGCGTTTTTTCGTCTTCATACGCGATAGAAATACTCCATTCCATGTCAGGTACAGCGACAAGCGTTTTATATTCTTTTTTATTTTCATGTAAATATACATTGTAGGTTGTTGGTTGCCCGCTTGTCAGATGCGCTTTTCTTATTTTCATTTGATGTGTTTTACCCCCCTTTTCTTCTTCCTTCTTCTATCCATTGTACCATAAAAAAAGACAGCTTCTGAAAAGGAGACCCTTTCAAAGCTGGCTATGCGTTAAAGCTCTTTTGCTGGCTGATCAGGTTTGAATCCCAAACAAATGTGACGTTCGGATTGTTGAAGAATTGAACAAAGTCTCCTGCATTATAGGTGCCTGAACCACCAGCGGAATGATCCACACTTTTTGGCGAAATGGCAAACACATCGCCGAAATGTGCAGAACCGTTTCCTATGACACGGTCAATATGAATGGGTCCAACAATTGCTGGCATCTTTCCACCACCTTTACTACCCTCATCATATGCCTAGCGGAACAATACGTGTCTATCCAACATAAAAAAGACAGCTGATATGTCATATGATCAGCTGTCTTTTATGCATTAAATGATTGAGGCTGGCCAAACAGTGTAAAGTCCCAAAGCATGGTGGCATTCGGATCGCTTGTCAGGGACATATAATCACCTGAATTAAAAGCTCCCGCTCCACCGGTCGAGTGATCTACAGCCAAAGGGGCAATGGCGAGAACGTCACCAAAAGTAGCCGAGCCGTTTCCGCCTAAAGACTCAATATGGATGGGTCCAACAATCGCAGGCATCTTCCTTCTCCTCCCTATTCGCTTATGTGAGTTATGTTATGCAAAAAGGGAAAAGTTGTGCATCTGCCCTAAACGTTTAGATGTTGTTCTTTTCGAGAGCGCTGACGCAGCTGAACCAATCTGACAATATTGAGTGTGATGGCTTTCAGCAGCGCATAGACAGGGACGGCAAAAATCATGCCAAGGATTCCGCCAAAACTTCCTGCCCCAATTAATAGCAAGATAATTGTTAACGGATGTGTGTTGAGACGTTTTCCAATGATCAATGGAGAAATGACGTTTCCATCGATCTGCTGAACAACAAGAATGACAATAACAGTCACAACCGCTTTTCCAGGCGAATCAAGAAAAGCAATGAGTACAGCTGGTGCCGCACCAAGATATGGCCCAAGATATGGAATGACGTTTGTCACCGCAATAATGATGCCGAGAATGAGCGCATATTTCACACCAATTAATAAGTATCCGATAAAACAAGCAACTCCGACAAATAAACAAACAACGATTTGCCCTTGTATGTAAGCAGCAAGCGTATCGTTTAATTCTTTAAAAATCTTCAATCCTTCCTTACGGTAAGGCATTGGCAAAAATTGAACGAGCTTGTCCGGAAACTTATGCCCGTCTTTTAGCATGTAAAATAAAATGAATGGAACGGTAATGACAGCGAGAGCAATATTCGCAATCACGCCAAACACCGCCGACATACTGGAAGCAATATTTTCCGGTAAATCTTTTAATGTCGAAACGATCGACTGTTCAAACTTTGAAACAGACACATAATCTTGGTTCATCATCCACGTAAATGTTTTAGAATGCGAGAAGTCGTTGATAAATTTCTGCATGTCCGTGACATACCCCGGGAAGCTTTTGACAAGTCCACCCACCTGCGTGACAATGACAGGTCCAGCAGCATTGACAACAAACGTGATAAGCCCGATGAATAGGAGATAAATAATCAGAATGGCGAGCGTCCTAGGTATCTTCTTCGACAAAAATCGTACAATCGGATTAAAGATGAAAAAGAGAATACCTGCCAGTAAAATAGGAACAAACAACGTTGAAGCAAATAAAATGATCGGCTGAAATAAAAACGAAACTTTTGTTGATACGTACACAATCAGTAAAACCAGTAATATTTGGAATGTCCAAAAATGAACTTTAGATTTTAACAAAGATGCTCCTCCTGTTACGTATTGACCTTATTAAAAAACTACTATTCAACCCACCTTCTGTCAACTGCTTCTTGTTTTAGAACCATATTTTTTGAAAAAAAAAGAACAATTGGTATATCATGCACTTTTTCCAGATATACATTCTGTAAGCATTGAAAAAAGCAGACACCTGTGCGTCTGCTTGCTACACTCTTTCACTGTGATCAGGCATCACCGACACGATTTGCTGGATCCGCACATAAAACACTGATTTTGCCCCCGCCTCAATCACAATATGATCCGGCATCACTTCCTTCAACTTTCCACGTACTGTATCTTTCACTGTTTGAACAATCAATCTCATACCGACTACTTTCTGCAATGTTTGATAAACATATGGATCAACTAATGAAACAAGCTGTGGACTTCCTTGTTGTGCCATGCTACCTGCCCCTTTACTTGTGTATTTACCCACAGCGTATGCAATGACCCATGTGAGTGTCACTCAGCAAACCCACAACATTATTACCGTATTTTTACATTTCGTATTTTTTTACAATTTTTAGAAGTATAATAGATTGGTGCTGCCAACATCTTAAATTATTTGAAGAGGTGAATGATCTTGAAAAAATTAATCTGTATCGTTGCTGTCATGCTCTTACTATCCTCTGCAAGTTATGCGCACGCAGGCACAATTGGAGATGCACCTGGTACACCAGGGAAGTGGTTTAAAGGAGAAGAACCGGTACAAAAAGACCTGTCAAAACCCCCACTTGTTTTTGTTCATGGCATAAACAGTTCTTCCTCCACATGGTCTGATCGAAACGATATGGCAAAACAAGCTGTTCTGAACGGATACGAAAGCGCGTTCATAGATTTGTATCCAGATCAGGACATGAAAAAGAATGGGAAACTATTAGCAGAAAAGTTAAAAGAAATCTATGAATTTTTCGGCAGAAAACTGATCGTAATCGGTCATAGTAAAGGCGGAGTGGATACGCAGGCTGCCCTCGTGTATTACAACGCTCATCCATATGTAGAGAAAGTCATCACACTTGGCTCTCCACACTATGGGACGCCGCTTGCGGATTTAGCCTATAGCAAAGGCGGAAGCTGGCTTGCGCAAATCCTTGGACAAAAGAGCGACGCGCTCTATTCTCTGCAAACCGGGATGATGGCAGCTTTTCGAAGTGAAACCGACCGGCTGGAGACGTTTCCTCATAAATATGTGACCTATTCTGGTTCAGATTGGGGAACCTTTGGCGGAGTGCTTTATTTAGGCGGCATGTATTTAAAAAGCTTTGGTGCAAACGATGGCGCTGTGACGGTCAGCAGCACAAAGCTAGCATATGCAAACAATATTTTAACAGGAAAGTGGGATCACTTTTCGATCAAAAACGGCACAAGCATGTTCCCCGTATTTCAGGCACAGCTGCATGCAAGTACCGCAAGCGCTGAAAGTGAAGACGAACAAGAGCAAGAACCAGTCTCTTCGGAGCTAAATACAAACGTTTATGTGAAAGGTGGAGAAAGTGAAAAGGATAAAACAGAAGCGTTCTATGTAGAGGAAGGAACGAATGGCCTATCGATTCAGTGGTTAAATGAAAGACAGGAAGTCAATCCAGAAATCGTTGCACCAAATGGCGATATCTTAACCAATTTGACGACATCCGAAGCATCATTCCCATATGAAGGCGCCTATTCACACCATGTACAAATCAATAAACCCGTTCCAGGAAAATGGACGATTCGATCAAATTCAGTAAAAAAGGATCCTTATTTGCTACTTGTATCCTTTGATTCACCATTGAATGAAGAAATTAAAATCGTTGCAGCGAAATCAGGAGATGCATCGACACATTCGAGCAAGCTGATTAAACGATTAAGCAAAACTGTAGAGACCACATATTTTAAAGATGCCGAGAAGGATCATCCACTGAAAACGAGCTCTTCATCAGCCGTTCAATTGAAAAAAGAAGGTGCTTATTCCGTCACGGTTCATTACACGGGTCTCACTGCGTCAGGGACGTCTGCATTTAACCGTACTGTGATCCGCACATTGTATGTGGATCAGCACGGAACGATTCATGGAGATATTCCATATTAAAACTAAACAGAGCGTTTCATGGGCTGAAGCGCCTGCTGCACCTTCTGATCCAAATCAGCAATTTTTTTGAGCGCAAGTGATTCATCTATTTGTCTGTAATGATGGTGTCCACCAGGCTCTTCGTCCATTTCATCTGCTTTCTTCACAATTTGCTGGAGTGTGTCCTTATGCAGGTCGCCCTCTGGCAAATATGAATCTGTGTGAAGCAAAATCGCAAGGGCAATCTCTTTGGCTGCTTTTGGTTCCTCGCCGAGCCGTATGAGCAGTTTATGTGCCCGCTCTGCCCCTTTAATGGCATGAATATCATTCCGTCTATATGTCTCGTAATCCCATTCTCCGCCTGCTGTATACCATTCATAGTGGCCGATGTCATGCAAGAGTGCTGCTTTCACAGCAAGATCCGGGTTAATCCCCGCCTGCATCGCCAGTTTGAATGCGTGATAAGCACAAGCAATAGCGTGGGCTTTTCCTGAACGATTTAAATATTTTTGAGCGACTGGATGGGTGTAAACATCCATTAATGTAACCTTTCTCATGGAAACCCCTCCTTATCTATATTTTTAGCATCCTAACATATTCTGAAAAGAAACTCAAATGTTCTGTCATATTTCCGATGAGTCTCAAGTTTAGCTTATGCTCGATAAGCTGTCTTTGCTTGTACAATACGAAAAAAGCAGCCGTTATGACTGCTTTTTTTCATACTCACGGGCATCATATACACAACCGCCAGCTGGGTCATCTGCTAGAAGGTCGAGTAAAATACAGGCCACTTCATCTGGGCTCTTTAGCGTACCTGTTTCATGTAATTGCTGAAACCGTTCAATTTGTTCAAAGTCCTGTTTGGAGGATTTCCGAATCTCTCCCTGCATATCCGTATCAATCGTACCGGGTGAAAAGGAAAACGTGGTGACAGGATATGCTTCGTCCTGCTGTTCCTCATGTAAAGTCCTCATAAACATATCAAGCCCTGCTTTTGAACTGCAATAGGCACTCCATCCTTTGTACGGGTTTTTAGCTGCCCCAGAAGAAAGATGCACGATGGTTTTCTTCCCTTCAAGAGATTGTGTCTCCCTCACAAACACATGGCTGAGCAAAACAGGGATGACAAGGTTCAGCGTATAATGCTGATGAAGCGTATCCTCTCCGCCTTGCCCTGCACGCTTGATAGGAGTCACCATTCCTGCATTATTGACAAGCAAGACGTCATCAGCGTCTGCGAGAGTTTGCGAAGACAAGATGCCCTGAAGCCATTTTGCAGCCGATTCCTCATCTGTGAGATCGACCTGTGAATGCGTGAGGTGTGGATGGGATATTGGCGACTCACTTCTTGCAGCGGTGTACACGTTATCCCCGCGTGAAAGTAGCTGTTTGACAAGTGCTAAACCAAATCCTTTTGATCCGCCTGTGACGATTGAAATTCGAATGACAATCTCCTCCCTTAATAATACTATTTTAAATAGTGAATCGGTATCACATCAAGCAATCTGCATAAAGAAAAGCCTGCCCTTTTCAAAAGGCAGGCTATTTCTTTTCCGTCTTCACATTCACTTTTGGAATCAGAATGATCATGACAATGATGCCAAAGGCGATCAAGATGCCAAAAATGATTGGCAGAAGCGCCGATCTCTGCTTTTCATGATCATCGCCAGAAGGCGTTGATACAGCCGAATCGCTGAAAGAGATATTCATCTCTTTCATCATACGAGCTGGCGTTTTAGGCGGATTTTCTTTCAGATCACTAAAAATTTGTGGCGAAAGTTGACCACCAGAGGTCTTAGGCGGGTCAGCAAAGTGAATGTCCGTTTTGACTTTAGATGTTGTTTTGCTTTGTTCGTATTTCGTTTGATCCCTCAATATACTCGAATTAATATTGAGGTTCTTTTCTTGATATTCATTCGGCTTGACATTCGTATCCGTATCTTCACCTGTAGCAGCAAAAGCAGCAGGACTGAGGAGAAAAAGGGATATGACACCAAGTGCCATCCCTTTGACGAATAGATTAAGCCTCATGAGTGACATCACGTTCCTCTGTTTTGTCTTTCCATAGCTTCTTCACTAGTGGAATGACCATGAACAATATCGTTAAAATCAGTAGCCCTGTGATGCCCATACCGAAGTTGTCTCCATTTCCATATTGGATAGACAGATACACGTCTGTCACTGGATTTGTAAAATGGAAGTTTGGCATGACCAAATCAATTAACGGTGCAACAAAGAAGAATATAAGCGCCGTTGCTGCCATCCATCCGGCAATTGAACCGAAAAGGAAAGCTGTGCGAATAAAGGCAGAGCATGCCACTAGCAGCAAAATCGTAAAGATGGACCATTGAATGGCTTGGTCATCAGCTAGTTTGTAAATGTTGAGTCCAAACAGGCTGATCATGAGCCCGACTAACAGATTTAAAATACCAAACAGTGCACCTTTGACCAGCATTGGCGCTGACGCATAGTACGAGCTAAAAAAGCCAATCAACAAACTGCTGATCATGACAATAACCAAAATGACTACTGGCGGTACAGTCTGCGTTTTTTCTTCTGGCACATCGCCGCTAATTTTCAGCGGATTGGCTAAATGGTTATACACATAGTTGCTGTTGCCTTGATCGTCTAAAGTGTTGCCTAAAATACCCTTCAAATCTTGTTGAACAAGCTTCGTAGAATTGACATTCTTACTCCAGTTTTCGTTCAACGTATCTGCTTTTTCTTGAACGGTTGTGACACTTTCTTCAATATTATTCGTATAATCCGCCACCCCTTTTTGGCGGTCGGTTAACGAACTCATATTTTCAGAAAGACGAAGCACTTCCTGACCAATTGAATCCTGTGCACTCACAACAATCGAACTGCCCGCAAGGTCTGCCGTATACACCGCATCTCCTTGATCAGCCATTTGTTCAGCTACTGTGTCCGCACTTTCAGAAATGGCATTTAACTCCTGTTCCATGCTTGCCTGCTGAGTCGAAATGTATTCTGCGTAGCCATCTGAGAATTTTTGCATCTCATCAATAAAGGTAGACACATCATCATTTGACGTCAGCATTTGATTTTTGAGTGTATCCCAGTTTTCCGTTTCTTCTTTTTTGATGGCAAGGATGGACTGGATTTCATCTCCTTTTGTGTCTAGTAGAGATGAGTTGTTTGTTGGTTGATATAGATTCCCAAGCATCATCTCTAGCTGAGACAGTTGATTGGAGTATTCCATTAACTTTTTGGTGCTTGTTGAATTTGTTTTAAACTCTTGATCAAATATTTTCGTATTCACAGTGTTGCCAATCGGCGAGTTTACTCGTTTCAGCTCTTGCACTTTGTTTAAAATAGAGGATTCCTGATTTTTGATTTCATTCGGAATGACGTTATATCGATCTTGTAACCTTAGAATCATCTTTTCAAGCTTCTCTACTTTTTTCGTGAGGCTTTCAAGCTCCTTACTCATTTGACTTACTTTGTCTTTCAATTGGTCGTTATGAGCGGCCGCTTTTTCTTGAATCTTCTTTTTCACTTCTTCTAAACGATTAGACAGTGCTTTCAGGTCGTCTTTTGATTGATTCGTGCCGCTGTTATCTGGCTGAACAGCATCCTGGCCATTTTCACTCTCTTTATCATCTTCATTAGTAGGAGGTGCAGTCTGATCTTCTAATTGATCAGCTAGATCGTTCATTTCCGATGAAATTTGCGAGAGTTCATTTGTTTCATCATCTAAGTTAATGCCAATCTCTTCTGGGTTCTCGTTATCTTGATCTGATTGCCCGTCATCATCAGGATCAGCTGGCTGCTCGGGCGCGTTCATTAACTCTTGCCTTTTTGTCTCTAGCTTATTCTGCAAGGCGATGATCTTACTTTTATAGGCCTCTAAGTATTGACCTTCATAATTCTTCAATAGTTCTTCTTGAGACGCCTTCACAAGGTCCGTTAATCCCGACGATTGCTTAGGAATTACGTCTTCTCTTGCCCTTTGAACAGATTGAATTGCGCTGTCCGTTGTTTTAAGCTGACTTTGGACCCCATTGATGTCGGTTTTTAGTCCGCCCATTTGATCGCTAAAGCTGCGGGCATTTTGATTTTGGATCTCCGCAAGCTGTTTGAGTCCTTGCTGGATTTGTTTTTTGCTTGTGGATTGCGATTTGATCAAGAGATCCTTTTGTTTGTCTTGATACTGCTGATATTGATCAACTACTTTTACGAAATCCTTCAGCTGGCTTTTCGCTTCTTCTGTTGTACTTAAACCGTCTTTATACTGCTTTTGTGAATCGGCCATCGCATTTTTTAGTTCTTCTATTTGTTTCTTCTGCTGCTGGACGGCATCAGATAGTTTGTTTGAATTTGGCTTATAGAAGTTGTACATCGTGTTTTGGAATTCGACCTCTTTGCCAACAATATGCTCAAACTCTTCTCTGACATTGCCGATTTCCTGTGATACAAAACTCCAATATAAAGTCGACATTTGTTCATTCATTTTCTTTTGAGCATTTTCTAGCTCTCTTTGTACTTTTTCTTTATTCACTGCATTGAGCTGATCTTGGATTGAGAATTGGATAGATGCCTTCTCAGGATGATCCTTATCATAGCTCAGCACATTTTTAGAGAAGTCAGATGGAATATAGAGAACTGCATCGTACTTTCTATTTTTCAGTCCATTTTCTGCCGCACTTCGATTGACGACTGTCCATGTGTAATCTGGACGCTCTGATAATGCCGCCACCACATCCTGTCCGAAACGAGCGGTATTTTCACTTTCGCTCGCCCCCATATCCTCATTGACCACTGCAATGTTACGTGTGGCATTCTTTTTCTGTTTTGCCGGATCATCCCCAATGAGATGGAAAAATAGAACCGGCAAGACGAGAATCAGTATCATGGTCGACACGATTTTGATGGAGCTTTTTTGCTGCTCTGTCATTGAACACTCTTCCTTTCTACCGCACATAAAGGAACCTGGATTTTCTTCTCTTTCCCGTTTTCAACCAAATATCCGAATCCTGGCTGAATCTCTGGTTCTTGTCTTGCATACGGAAGCGGTATGATGTTTTGCTCTGATTTTTTCATCAGTAACATGGCATGACGAACTTGTTTGATTTCGTTTGTGAGTGCATCATAGCCTTTACTGAATTCGGTATGATTCCCTGATGCGATCAGGCTGAAGCCTAAGTGTGCATATGACTTCATGAAATCAGCCAATTGATCTTGAAGACGCGGGTCGATTGTCTGCTGAAAACGCGTAATGCCATCAATCACAAGCACAATTTGAGAGAACGACAACTGATCAGTCTCTCCTCGGCGCACAGCTTCGACGTACATCTCTTCACGCACCTTGAATAAACGATCTATTTCCTCTGCCCATTCTGTGATATCATCCTTTGTTTCAAGGTAATCAATGTTTTCTTCTTTTGCATAATGAGAGAGCCCCCGATCAATCGAATCAAAGACGGCCAGCTTCTCAGGTTTTGCTACTAATAGCTGATCAAGCATTAGTTTGGTCACATTTGTTTTCCCTCGCTGCGTTTGACCGATGATGAGGCAGTGTTTATTCTTCTTCAAGTCAAAGTAAACAGGTGCAACAGATTCCTCATCTAGTCCGACTGGAATGTGATACGGCTGTTTTTGTTCTTCTAAGCGACTCTCTAGCTCCCAAATGGTCAGCTTATCAGGAAGCATCGGCACAGGTTTTGGTTTTTCAGCTGATTCAAAGCGAGCGTCTAGAAGCTGGATCTCTTGTTTTAAATGCTCAAACAATTCGAGATCGTTCTCTCCTTCGACTGGCAGGAACATTTGGGCAAAGTAAAGCTCTTCTTTGTTGATAATGACTCTGCCTGGAACTGGCTCTAAGCTGAATTTCGGTCTGCCAATAATGGAGTATGCCTCTCCTTGATCCATTAAGTAATGGACAATCTTTGTTTTCAAGTTGTTCATAAGCGATTGGCGTACTGCGTTGACACGAGTCGCTGTGATTAAGAAATAAATGCCCAATGATTGTCCATCACGGCTTAACTGAATAAATTCAGATTCGAGTTCATGCATTTCGTCTTTCACAATGTCAAAGTTGTCAATCACGATAAATATGAATGGAAGCTTTTTCTCATTCAACGCATTATACATTTTGATATGACTCATTTCCTGCTGTCTAAATAAACGCTTGCGATATTCAACCTCTTCACGCAGACGCTTCATCGACTTTTGAATCTTCCTCATTTGATCCATTAAGAAATAATCAGCCGTATGCGGAAGTTTGGCAAGCGGTAGCAAGGTGCCGTTACCGAAGTCATAAATATATGCATGCCATTCTTCAGGTGAATATCTTTCTGCGAAGCTCATAAGCAGTGTTGTTGCAGCAAGTGATTTGCCGTAGCCGGATGAACCGAAGATGCCAATATTGCCATCCTCCATCATTTGATAAGAAAGTGGATGCTGGCTTTGCTGATCTGGCTCATCGACAAGAGCAAAATGGAAAACGTGCTCTTCACTTGATGCATAACGTGTTTTTGGAATCCGCTCTTCAAGCGGTGGAAGCCATGGACTCGGAAGCTTTTCAATTCCAAGCTCCTGCTGCATACGTTCAATTTCATCCACAACAGCGGAAATTTCCGTCACTGTCTCTTTTTTCACTGCTGGCTCTGTACTTACCCCTGATAATGGGATCAGTCCAGTGTCCGTTACAATGGCAATGTCATCTTCTGATCCGTAGCCATCTTCCATATACGGTGCACCGCTCCAAGCCGACTGGAATAATTCATAGATTTCATTGTTCCCCACTTGTAAATATCCACGACCTGTCACGGTAATTGACGCTGCATCACTATTTTTCAAAATTTCCTTACTGTCTGATGCATCTTGTACCTTTAATGCGACTTTAAAGCGGGAGTTACTCCAAATTTGATCATCAATGACCCCGCCGGGCTTTTGTGTCGCCAAAATGAGATGGACACCGAGACTTCGTCCAATCCGAGCGGCACTGACAAGCTCTCTAATAAAATCTGGCTCTTCACTTTTTAATTCAGCAAACTCATCAGAGATTAAGAACAAATGAGGCATCGCCTGTTCCGCCTTTTTCTCTTTATAGAGTTTCGTATAGTCATTGATATGATTCACATGATACTGATCAAACAAGCGCTGTCTTTTCTTCAGTTCACTTTTAATAGAGGCAAGTGCTCTTTCACTAAAGTTTTTGCTACCTTCAATGTTTGTGATCGTACCAAGTAAGTGCGGAATATTTCGGAACGGCTGCGCCATTCCGCCTCCTTTGTAATCAATAAGCAGGAACGCCACTTCATGCGGGTGAAAGTGAACAGCCAAGGATAAAATATACGTCTGTAAAAACTCACTTTTTCCTGATCCCGTTGTTCCTGCTAACAGACCATGCGGTCCATGTGCTTTTTCATGCAGATTCAGATCGACAATATCGTTTTTTCCTTTATAACCGATAGGCACAGATAATGACTTTGCTGTTTCAGATGTCAGCCATTTTTCACGAATGCCAATGTCATCTACCTGTTTGGCATGAAACAGGTCAAGGAAGGAGACCGTTTCTGGAATCGAGTTGGTCATCCCGACTTGATGATCTAATGTTCTTAAGGTTCTGGCAAACAGCTCATTGTCCGCTCGCTCATGTGCATCCAGCTGAAATGGAATTCGTACGGCCTTCTTATGCTGAATGAGAATATCTCCTTCTTCTTCGTTAATGTAACGAACAAGCGTTGAAATATTTTCAGCCAAGCTTTCCTTTGTTTCTGCCGCAAAGATAATTGAGATGCCTAAATCCGTCCGGCTGCCTTCTAGGTATTCTAAAATCACATGTTCCGCAATGAGTTCATGGTTTGTCACGATAAACACAAAGTGAGGCGTAAAGATTTTCTTCTCTTTTTCCTCTTCCAGATCACGCTCTCGTAAAATTTCATAAATAGAAGACAAGAGCTGATCACGTGTTTGTTCGTTATATATAAACCCTTTCCCGTATGTATGAGGAAGTTGGAAGTGCGGCAGCCATTTCATCCATTCCCAGTTCTCATACTCCTGTTCATTAAAGATAAAAACAAATCTCAAATCATGATAGCTGTGCGAGAAAGCAAGCTGGCCGACAAGCTGGTGAAGCTCATTTTTGACAATTGCTGGTTTTCCTATTAATCCGGTTGGACCGTCCGCAAGACCGAACGTAATCGGTACATCTTTTACCTCGCGATAGACGTTTTGCATATGCTGTGTTTGTTCCATTAAATCATCGATGTCACGATTGGCCATATCGCCGCCGCTCGTCGATAATTCATAACTTGAAGGAACTGCACCTGTCCCTAGACGCAGCTGTAAAAAATCATCACTGACAAGTGTCTTTTCCCAAATACGCCCGCTGATTTCTGACGTCAAATATTTCATTTGTTCAAAAGACGGATAATGATACGTTAAAATAAATTGTTGACGGTCATACAGCTCTTGTAACTCTTTCCGCTTATTTTCTAAGTAAAGAGAGTAAACGCGTTGCCGCTTCTCTTCTCGTCTTTTGCGCTGTGATTTCTCTTTAAAATATTGAACGGACGATGTAATTAACGTCATAATAAACATTGCCATCGACACGACAATAAAGATGCCTCGCGGCTGTACAAGGGCCACGATCCCCATGACAATCAGCATGACAAGCGGCGGGAGAACTACAAGCCAAAGTCCTCTGCCGTTATTTTCACTCTCCTGTGAAGGAAAGCTGAAAGACACCCGGTCATCTGGCAGATCGTAAATCAAACGCGGTGTTCGTCTGTATAAAGGATATTTTTGTTTCGTTTCGGTACTCGGCGGCCTTGTTTTTTCTAAACGTGTTTGAAATGGTTCAAATGCTGTTACTTGCAATAAATCATCATCTTTCAATGACAGCGTCAAAAAGTTCCAAAACAGCTCATCTCCAGCAAGAAGCTGCTGTGGACCGTGCAGCTGTTTCCCGTTCACATAGATCGTTTCATCTTGGGGAATCACATACCAAGTGCCTTCTATTTTTTCCAACGTGAAGGATTTGGCATCTTGAAACATTGAATGGGCTTCTTCTTTCCACACATCCGCTTCATCTATTTCTTCACTTGAAATAGTCACTTCGACTCTATTTCCTAGGTAATAAATGGTTTGATCATGATGTGAATCCATCAACATGAGTGTGAGTGAACCAACCTGATATGGTTCATGTGGAAGTAAGTGACCTTTCTTTTTTTCGCCCTGATAAAGAGAAAAGCCGTCATTCGTTTCATCTGGAGATAAACGAATCAATCCTTCATCAAACGAAAGGGAAGGAATCGTTACTGTATGCTCTATTTCAGGTCCAATCACAGCTTCCCGGTTGAACTGCTCATCTAAACGGACGGTTTGATAATCTTCCTCATAAAAAACCCATAGAAGACTCAAACGCTCCACCTCCTCATCGGACAGCACCAACTGTCAGTTGTATCGAAAGAATTATTTTTTCTCATCTTTTTTCGTCTGAGAGGTTTTCTTTTTTGCATCAGATTCTTTCTCTTTTTTCTCCTGATCGGCTTTTGACTGCTCTTTTTGTTCAGCTGTTTCATCTGTTTGGCTTGCATCTGAGGAGTCATTGGTGCTCGTCTCCGTTGTTTCTTTTTCTTCATACTTCGCCATTTCCTTAATGATTGGATCTAGCTGTTTTTGTTTTTCTTCAGCAGATAGGCTGTCATCATTTTGAATTTCATTGCGGTAGGCGACGAGTGCTGTGAATATGTATCGGTCGTCCCCGAGCACCCTTGCAATATCCAGAGCTTCCTTGCTATTGCCTTGTCCAATATGAATCCAGAACAGGAAGTATTGCGGGTCTGTCTGTAATGTGTACGTATCCGTGATTTCTTTTTTGTGCTGGTCAAGCAATAGATTCCCTTGATTCGTTTGCACATACGAAATGGCCAGTTCATATTGAAGAGAGACTGGCATTTGATCGGCTTTGTATTTTTCGAGCGTATCCACCACTTGGCTGTACTGTTTATTGAGATAATATTTGTTCGCTTCCACATACGCTTCTTGTTTCGGCATGGCGAAAAAGAACGTGTAAATGGTATACACCAATGCAGGAATCAAAAGAACAAGGAGACCCAGTCCAATGTATCGTTCAATCTTCCATTTCTTTTTTGGAATGGTTAAGAGCGTCTTTTCTTTTGCTTCGATGGCTTCTATTTTTTGTTGAATTAATGCAGACAATTCTTCCAGTGACTGTGTATCACTTATTTCCTTTGCCTGCTCAGATAATTTCAACGTATCATGATAAGCCAAATATTCTTGAAACTGATATTCATGGTCCACCACTCGAAGAATGACGGCTTTGACCTCTTTTAACAAACGATGTTGGTCGGTTTCATATGGCGGGATGCTTTCTTTGACCCCGTAATGCAAAAATGCAGGCGCTAAGCCTTGATGAAAAACAATGTTTTCAGGAGAAACAATAGGATGCAGCCGCTTCACGTCGTGTTTGCACACTGCATCGACAAGCTGGTATGAAAAAATCCATTTGCTTTTTTCATCCTTTGCATGGATGAAACGAAATTCCTGATAGGCAGGAGGCGGTTGAATCGAAATGATGACCTCACCTTCGGTTAATTGGATCTCTTTTTTAAATGAAGGATTGATGTCTTTAATCGGTGCCGCTTCTAAACCGTCTAAGAGTTTAATTGTCTCTCTTTGAAAAATGAAGGTGTAAGTGCCTTCCTCTTTTTTCATGACTGCTTCTAATTGTTCTTCTAAATAGGAACTCTTTTTATCTGCCATTTACAAAAGTCCTTTCATAGTATTTCCAGCCTGTCTCCTGTGGTGATTCCACAGTCTGACAGCTTATATTCGCCTGAAAACACAGCTTTCTTATTGACTACACGCACCCATCCGCCATCTCGTTTAGGTAGTGAGATTTGTTTTGCCTGCCAGGCGATATGGATGACTTGTTTAATATGTAAATAATTTGATAGTCTCAAATCAAACACACTGCCATCATAGTTTTTTAAGTCGATGGTAATATCGATATACACAAATTTCCACCTCACAAAATAGAAAGAGCGCCGGCATCAACTGACAGACTCGGCGCTTTTTCTGCTTTTCACACTTAGAAAGGAAATCCCTTTGATTAGCCGCGGATTTGGCTAGCGATGTCTTGGTCAGTGCTTTCAAGTGTATTTGCAGTTTGATCAAGCTGATTGCTGACATCTGTTAATAGATCAGACATTTTGATGAATGAAGGTTTAAGCTGTTCGTATTGATCAGCGAATGCTTCACTAGAAGCACCTTCCCACATTCCTTTTAGGTCAGAGATCATTCTATTTAGACGATCAACTTGGTTTAACACTTCTTGACTTTCAACACCATATTGCTTAGCGGTCGCTCTTAGTTCTTCTGGGGTTACGCGAATAATTCCTGACATATTCCTCATTACCTCCCGTGCATAGCCGCCATATAATGGGCTAATCCACTTATTTTTTGACGTTATTATTATAAAAACAGAAATGATACACAGTCAAACAAATCTGTTTTTATTTTACAAAATGAGTCTATAGAATTACTGTTTTTTCGCTCTTTATCTAGTATTTAACAATTTTTTGGTCATATATTCTTAATAAAAGGGCGTGCACTTCGATGAATCTTTCCGCCTATTGATTTTTTACTACATTATTATTGTACTATTTCTTTTTGTGATCAACGCATGACCAATGTGCTCATTTCTCAAGCTTTTTGTTTTTTTAATGATTATGGCATTTTCTTGTTGATTTACGTACCTGATTCTCTTCATAATGTAAGTACGTGAAATATTCGAAAAAGCAGGGGTTTTTTATGACAAAAAAGACAGATCCATTTAAGTATAGCCTTGATCGTTTAGAGGATGTGGCAGACCAAATTAGTGATGTGCTCAATTGCCCTATTACTATAGAAGATACTCATCATCGATTATTAGCCTATAGCACACATAATGATTTCACTGATCCCGCCAGAACTTCAACCATTATCTCCCGCCGTGTACCGGAAAAAGTCATTAATCGGCTTTGGAAAGACGGTATCATTCCTACACTCCTTAAAACAGATGAACCGCTTCGCGTACCTCAAATTGCAGAAGTCGGTCTATCCAGCAGGGTCGCCATTTCCATATGGAAAGACAAAGAGGTGCTCGGCTTTATCTGGGCAATTGAATCCACGCAGCCTTTTTCAGATGAAGAAATGGACCTTCTCAAGATGGCAGCACATGCCGTGAAAAACAAATTACTCAATTTACAAATTCGAAAAACGAAAACAGAAGAACGCAATCAGGAGCTATTTTGGAAGATGCTCACAGGACATATTCATGAAAAGGATGAGATGCTTGATCTCTTCTTGAGGCTTGGGATGAGATGTCCAGACACGTATGCCATTATTATCTTTCGCCTTCGTGATGAACTCACAGAAGATACGGAAAAGAAGCTCTCCTATCTGCTTGAAACAACGCAGCAAGTGCAGGTGCTTTTAACAACTGTTGATTTTAACGAATTCATTATTCTTGTCTCGCCAAAAACAGAACATCCGCTTCAAGATATTAAACAATTCACAAGCGGCATGCTAAAGCAGTTGTCTGATCGGTATCAGATCCATCACGTTCAGGCGGCCATTGGTGGAATTTATGATCACATTACTCATATTCAGCCATCCTATAAAGAAGCACTGGCAGTCTTAAAAACAAAAGAACGCTTTCCTGTGGAAACAGAACAATTGAACAGCTTTTCTGAACTGGGTATTTATCAATACTTAGATGTGCTTGCTGAAAAACGAAAGGGATCGTCTTATTCCAGTTACTCTTTATCAAAGCTTGAGGATTACGACCTCAGGCATCATTCCAACCTCGTCGAGACCCTTGAACGATTTATTGATTGTGACAGCAACGCCAATATCGCCGCAAAGCAGTTAAATATTCATATCAACACACTGAATTACAGACTGAAGCGGATTACGGACATTGCAGAAATTGATTTAAAAAACATGAATGAGAAAATGACCATTTATCTTGATATGAAGCTAAAAAACGTCCCTTTGTGAAATTTCACAAAGAGGCGTTTTTTAATTTTTTCATTCAACCGAAGAATTTTCTAAACTTTCAGGATACACTAGACATACAATATCAATAGATAAGCATAGGAGGAATTGATATGATCATCGGCATTCCGAAAGAGATTAAGAACAATGAAAACCGGGTCGCATTAACACCAGGAGCAGCATCTCAATTGCTTTCAGCTGGACACCAGATTTTAATTGAAACGAACGCTGGTTTTGGAAGCGGATTCACTGATGACGATTATGTATCTGTTGGTGCAGAGATTCTTGATCAAGCGAAAGATGTGTGGGCATCTTCTGATATGATTATGAAGGTAAAAGAACCATTACCAGAAGAATATTCATATTTCAGAGAAGGTCTGATCTTATTTACGTACCTGCATCTTGCAGCAGAGCCCTCCTTGGCTGAAGCATTAAAACAAAAAGGTGTGACAGCCATTGCTTATGAAACGGTAACGGACGGAAAATCACTCCCTCTATTAACGCCAATGTCTGAAGTTGCAGGTAGAATGGCTGCTCAAATTGGTGCTCAATTTTTAGAAAAGCCAAAAGGCGGAAAAGGCATTCTGCTCGCAGGCGTGCCAGGAGTATCGAGAGGGAAAGTCACCATTATTGGCGGCGGTGTCGTTGGAACAAATGCAGCGAAAATGGCGATCGGACTTGGCGCAGATGTCACTCTTATTGATTTAAATGCGGAACGATTACGTCAGCTGGACGATCAGTTTGGTCATCAAATGAAAACGTTAATGTCTAACCCTGTTAACATTGCAGATTCAGTGAGCGAGGCAGACCTGCTCATTTGTGCGGTTCTCATCCCAGGTGCCAAAGCTCCAACCCTTGTCACAGAAGAAATGGTGAAACAAATGAAGCCTGGTTCTGTCATTGTCGATGTAGCCATTGACCAAGGCGGGATTGTGGAAACAATCGATCATATCACAACACATGATCAGCCTACTTATGAAAAGCACGGCATTTTACATTATGCTGTTGCCAATATGCCAGGAGCGGTTCCGAGAACATCGACAGTTGCTTTAACAAACGTCACGGTCCCATACGCACTGCAGATTGCAAATAAAGGCGCTGCAAAAGCGATCAAAGAAAACAAGGCGATTGCTGAAGGCGTCAATGTGATGAACGGACATATCACCTATGAAGCTGTCGCTCGTGATCTCGGCTATGATTATGTGCCTGTTAGTAAAGCCCTTGAAACCTCTTCCATGACCGAAGCTTAATATCCAGCCCGCCCTTTTCAGGGGCGGGTTTTATTGTTAACCTAAAATAAAAATGAGTTGACAAAAGAACCTCTTCCCCTTAATCTATTTGTACAGATAAGACAGGGGGAAATATCATGCAAAAGAAGACAAGAACAGCTGACTTTGTGCTCGTCGGGATGTTTGCTGCACTCATGGCTATCGGAGCCAATATCACATCCATTGTGCCATTTTTACAGGTCGGCGGAATCCCACTTACGATGCAGCCGTTTTTTTGTGTGCTTGCTGGTCTTTTGCTGGGCAGACGACTTGGCGCATTGGCCATGATTGTCTACGCTCTTGTTGGGATCGCTGGTGCACCTGTATTCGCACAGTTCTCGGCGGGTCTCGGCGTTATTTTAGGAAAAAGCGGTGGCTTTGTGTTATCATACATTCCTGCTGCATGGCTTGCCGGATTCATTCTTGAAAAAAGACAAAACCCTGGTTTTGGCCGCTTTTTATTTGCAGCCATTGCAGGAACGACCGTGATGTATGTGATCGGGACAACTTATACGTACATCGCATTAAATGTATGGCTGAATGCACCAATCTCTTATCAAACCACATGGTTCTTCATGATTTGGTTTATGGTAAAAGACTATGCGCTGACCATCCTCCTTGCGATGCTAGCACCTAAAATTTATCGATCTGTTTCAAAAGCTACATCCTTTCGAAAAGAACAAACAGCTTCCTAACATCAGAAAAGGTTCCTTTACTCTAAGAGTAAGGAACCTTTTTTCATTTATAGCATAATTGCCGCAAGCCAGCCGAACAAGACGAGCGGGATATTATAAAAGGCGAATGTTGGGACACATGTACCCCAAATGTGGTGATGCTGTCCATCCATATTCAGTCCAGATGTTGGTCCGAGTGTACTGTCGCTTGCAGGTGAACCTGCATCTCCTACAGCCGCAGCTGAACCAATAATCGCAATAGTCGCCATTGGGCTGAACCCTAAGTGTAAACAAAGCGGTACAAAGATCGTCGTAATAATCGGAATCGTTGCAAATGATGAGCCAATGCCCATTGTCACTAGCAGACCCACCAGTAGCATTAAAATGGCCGCTAAGCTTTGGCTGTTTCCGATAAATTGAGAAGATGCCTTGACGAGAGATTCAATATCTCCTGTTTTCGTTAAAACATTGGCAAATCCAGCTGCAACAAGCATGACAAATCCGATAAATGCCATCATGTTCATGCCAGATGTAATCAGCGCATCTGCTTCATCGCGTTTCATCATTCCCGTTACAAACAAGACAAGCAAGCCTGCAAGCGCACCGAAGATCATCCCTTCGACTCCAAGGCTTTGAGAGAGATATAACTGAACAATAAGTGATACAAGGATCGCAAGTCCAGCAAAGAATAAGCTCTTTTTTGTATATGCTGATTTTTCTACATCCGTAATGTCACGATTTTCATATGTTTTTGGCTTACGATATACAAAGAGTGAAACGATCAAGCCAAGAACCATGCCGCCTACAGGAATCAGCATCGCATACGGAATGTCTGCTAAATTCACTGTTAAACCTGCATCTTTCATGTTGTCACGAAGCATTCCGTGAAAAATCTGTCCAAAACCGACCGGAAGTAAAATATATGGTGCAGTAAGTCCGAAAGTCATCACACATGCTAGCAGTCTGCGGTCAATTTGAAGCTCGTTAAACACCTTTAATAATGGTGGGATTAAGACCGGAATAAAGGCAATATGAACAGGAACAACGTTTTGAGAAAAACAAGATACGATCAAAATGACCAGAATAATGAGCACTTTTGATAATGTTTTTCTTCTTGAATCGCCTTCTTTTCCAAGAAGCTTTACTGCTCCTTCGACCATGGCATCAGGAAGACCCGTTTTCGTCAGTGCGGCTGCGAATGCACCTAATAGTGCGTAACTAATCGCCACTGTCGCATTTCCGCCAAGACCGTCAGTGAACGCTTGAACTGTTCCCCCTAGACCTAATCCACCTGCAAGTCCGCCCGCTAAAGCACCAAGTGCCAGCGCAATCACGACATTGACCCGCAGCAAGCTTAATATCAACATTAAAACAACCGCTAAAACAACTGCATTCATGGTGAAACCCCCGAAATCCTTTAGTTTACTAATGTAGTAGATAATTAAAGTACCAACGTATGTTACCATAGAAAATTTACTTCGTCAAATGGCGTATGTCCTACATAAAAAGCTCTGCCAGTTGGCAGAGCTCAGATTGTTGACAAAGGGCTAAAATGAATTTTATTTTAGCCCTTTGTCTTCTTTTCAGCGTGATAGAAAACCTTTGCAGTCTAGGAAGGACGAGCATCGGCGCGGAGCGAATTTGACATTCGTGAGCACCGAAGCGCAGGACTGACAACGAATGCGAGGATTTGTCTACACGCTGAGCTCTGCCAGTTGGCAGAGCTTCCGTCGTTATTTCTTCGGTTCAAATCGTTCCACAAATGTCGCTAATGATCTAACCATCACACCTGTTGCTCCTGTTGGTCCAAAGCATGAAGGCTTTTCTGTCGTAGCTGTTCCTGCAATATCTAAGTGAACCCAAGGGGTGTCTTCAGCGAATTCCCCAATGAATGCACCTGCCATGATCGCATGACCATCACGACCTGGTGAGTTATTCAGATCAGCCATTTTGCTGTTTCTTACTCGTTTTTTATCTTTTTCGGTGATTGGCAGCTGCCAAATCATTTCCCCGCATTCTTCTGATGCCTCTTTAAACTGGGCATACAGTTCATCGTTATTTGTCATCACGCCTGTTGTTTCATTCCCAAGTGCCACAATGACACCGCCTGTTAATGTTGCAACGTCTACAAGAACAGAGGCACCGTGCTGCTTCGCATATGTCACACCGTCTGCTAAAACAAGACGACCTTCTGCATCCGTATTAAGCACTTCGATTGTTTTGCCGCTTAGTGAGACAATGACGTCATCTGGCTTCATGGCATCTGCTGAGACCATATTATCTGTTGAGGCGATGACCGCAATGACATTCTGCTCTGGACGAAGTTCACCGATGATTTCCATTGCGCCTAAAACAGAGGCTGAGCCGCCCATATCTGTTTTCATCCCCACCATACTTGCTCTTGGCTTTAAGGAATACCCACCTGTATCATACGTAATACCTTTACCGACAAGGCCGATGACGTCTGTCCATTCTTCCTTGCCTTGATATTTCAATACAATCAGCTTTGGTGGTTCTGTTGAGCCTCTATTAACGGCTAGAATACCGCCCATTCCGAGCTCTTCCATTTGTTCTTTATCTAAAATTTCAATCTCGAATTCATATTTATAAGCAAGCTCAGCCGCATAGGAAGCAAGATCAGAGGACGTGAGCATGTTCGGCGGCATATTCACAAGTGTACGAGCCGAATTGACCGATTGTCCGTAGACTTCGCCCACTTTCAGACTTGCCTGAACTTCAGCTGCATCATGATCCGTCGTTGCATAAACAAATTCGATAAAGCGATCCGGTTCATTCGTTTTATGTTTAAAATCTTGTAATTCATATGTAGCTAAAAGGCAGCTTTCAGAAAGGGCATGGGCTGCATCTTGAACAGGCAGATCCTTTCCTGTGAATGTATCAAGCAAGACCGAAACCGCTTGCTTTTTATCTTGATGAAGCTTTTTAAATAAATGCGCAAACACTTCCTTTGCCTCTTCAAACGTGTAATCTGACTCCTTCCCAAGCCCGACAAAATAAATGCGTTTAATGCCGGTTTCAGGGGATGGGAAAAATTTCGAAAGCTGATTTCGTTTAGATGAAATATCGCCTTCTTTTAATAATTCAGTGATTCTTCCTCCATGTAACTCATCCATTTCTTTTGCTTTTCCTGATAATTGGCTCTTTTGAAAAAGTCCGATGGCCAGTGTATCTTTATGTTGCAACTCATTTGTCGAGAAAAACATATTTATCACACGCTCCTTCAATGAACTCCATATTTCACATTGGAACTTCTATTATATCAAAATTTATGTGCTGATACGATCATTGCCAGCCTGTCTTCTCTTGAAGAACATTTATATTTTGGCACGCGGAAGGGCATCATGAAAAAGCGGCAGTGATCCATAGCAGCCTGTCCATGGTCTCCTCGTTCCACATCTACTTTCTTTAATGTTATAATGAACATGGACTTGGCAACAGTTCTTACTGCCATCATTTTTTTATCTTACTAGGGTAAATACTCCATCATTTTGCACGTTATTTTTTCTTAAAGAGAGGATGTTTCTTGTTCATGAGCGTACTGACGAATTTTCCGCTGCTTGCCAGCCTTGCAGCCATCTTTTTTGCACAATTTGTAAAAGTACCGATTCAATTTATCATTTCTAGACGACTAGATTGGTCGCTCATTACAAGCACAGGCGGAATGCCAAGTTCACACTCCGCAGCAGTAACAGCACTCTCAACAGCAGTTGCTTTAGAGCACGGGCTAGGAACATCTATTTTTGCCATTTCCGCCATCTTTGCCATTATTACAATGTTTGATGCGACTGGTGTTCGCAGACAGGCAGGAGAACAGGCAACTGTCCTAAACAAACTGGTCACAGATTTTAACCGGTTTGTTGCCGAGGCAAAGAACTTCCCAAATGCGGAAGAAAAAGAGAAGCAAAAGAAATTGAAAGAGCTTCTTGGGCATAAGCCAATCGAAGTCTTCTTCGGCGGCTTAACAGGAATCTTGCTCACTCTCATCTTAGATTATTACTTCATGTAGAAGCGAAAAAGCTTTGGACCTTTTGAGATCCAAAGCTTTTTTATTCTTTATTGGCTTGAAACTGCTGCCGGAACACTTGCATCGATTCCGCTTCATTCAACTGATTTAAGTCTTTTTCTGTCAGCGTTCCTTCACCCTTTTTAATCACATAAACGTCCAGCACTTTTTTACCCCATTCTCTATACACATCATCAACCGTTTCATAATATAAATCAAGCTTATGACCTTTAATCGCTTTCCCAGTATCTGCGACTACACCATAGCCATAATTAGGGATAAACAGGACAGTTCCTATCGGAAAGACAGATGGGTCCGCTGCCACGGTTGAATATAAATCACGTTTTACTTTGACGCCTGAATATGTAATGCCATATGCATGATGTTCTTTCGTCTTACCTGTTGATTCTACACCTGCTGTATAACCTGTGGCGACAACCTTTTGCTTCGGATAATCGTTCCAATTAAATGCTTCTTCGAGAGAAACAGCTCGCAAATCGTCACTTTTCACCGCCATCGTCTGCCTTTTTGGATGCTTTAAAAAAGAAGATACGTGCTTACCGGCATCGGTCTCTTTCACCCATGCAGCTAAATCACTTGGCTCTACGCCAGATATGCCCGTAAAGCTTGTCATCAAGGCAAGCATAAACAGGGCTGTCATGAACAATCGTTTCATCCATGTTTTCATCTCTATTTGTCACTCCTCTACCCATCTATTTGTTTCCAAACAAAATGGAAACTATGCAAAGGAGAAACAAAAAAACCCACTTGCGTGTAGACAAGTGAGTTAAAACATTTGATAGCCTCTTTTACGAAGGGCATTGATGACAAAACCTGAGGCAATGGCACCAACTAGACCACTTAATAAAATGATGATATCTGCCGCAGCAAGAGAAACGATGCGGTCTCCTATCCCGGAAAAAGCAATACCTGGTTCTCTTACATAAGCGATCATCTTTTGATTATTGATAATGAAAAGGCATACAATTGGATATAAAATTGCCATAATCCATGACATTCTCAGCAGCATATTCAGCAAAAAGCCAATGCCGAAGAATAACACGAAAAATAAAATAACTGAAATGATAACGACTGGTAAACTGATCACTTCATCTCCACCCCCAAATATCCCATCATTAGTTTAACTTGGAAATAGAGATGAAGTCAATCAATGGAAAAAGCCGTAAGATTAATGCTTCTTTCCTGTCCCTTTACATTCCTCACATGTTTCTGATCCGCCGAGCAATAACTGAAAATACCCTTTTCCTGAACAATACTGACAAGTTGACTTTTTTTCTTTCGTTTGTGCATTCATATTGCTCACTCCTTAATCTAAATTTTCTGATAATTAATCATAACATATTTTTCTGTCCAGTACCAAGTGAGAAAATATTCCGTAAAACATGAAAAAACGTGTACCACAGGGATACACGTTTTTGTCTATATCGGTTTAGAAGAACTTGAATTTTCCTTTTTTCAGAACAAGTCCTGGTCCGCCAACCATGAATAATGAACGGTTGTCGATGATTTTTTTCATTGCAGAAGCTTTTGTTCCTTGAAGTTTTTTACCAAACGCAACACCTACAGCGTCGTGTTCACCAAGAGAAGCAACTGTTCCTTTGATGTCTGGCTTAAAGCTTTCAAGCGTGCCACCTTTTACTAGTGCTGCAAGGTTTTTCGCTACTGTTTCACCTTGCTGCATCGCAATTTGTGCAGTAGGTGGATATGGACGATTAATTTCTTCATTGATGATTAATGAGCAGTCACCGATGATGAATACATCTTCATTTTCTGGTACACGAAGATCTGGAGACACTTTTACGCGGCCGCGCATGTTTTCAAATCCAGCTTCTTCAACGATTGGGTTACCACGTACACCAGCAGCCCATACAACAGTTTCAGCTTTGATTTCTTCTGTATCATCGTCTTTTCCAACAATGATGCCTTCAGGCGTACATTCTTTGATCGCTGTACCGATTTTGAACTCAACACCTTTACCTTGAAGGTAGTTCATCGCATAGTCGATCAATTCAGGATCAAATCCTGGAAGAGCTGTTGGTGCAGCTTCTACACAGATAATACGCACGTCTTTTTGATCAATATCATACTCTTTGCAAAGCTCAGGTACACGGTTTCCAAGCTCACCAAGGAACTCAATACCTGTGAAGCCTGCACCGCCGACAACGATTGTCAGACGCTCTGGACGCTTTTCAGCATCTGTATTATAAGTCGCAAATTGAAGCTCAATATGCTCACGAAGCTGACGAGCAGAGTTAATGTTAGAGATTGAGAATGCATATTCTTTCAGTCCTGCAATACCAAATGTTTCAGGAACAGCACCAAGCGCAACAACAAGGTAGTCATAAGAAAGTTCGCCATCTGATGTCACAACTTTCTTCTCTTCCTTATTAATGCTTTCAACTGTTGCTTGTACAAAGTTGACACGGGAACTGTTAATCACATCTTTGATTTGATAACGACAACGGTCATGATGAAGAGTACCTGCACTTGCTTCATGTAACCATGTTGTTTCGTAATGATAATTATGCTTGTTCACAAGAGTAATGTCCGCATCATTTGTGCCAAGCTGTTTTGTTAATCTTGTTACAGTCATTAATCCGCCATAACCTGCACCTAATACAACGATTTTCGGTTTATTCACTGGAATCACATCCACCTTTTTTAAATTTGCTGTAAAACGGATAAAGAATTACATATCGTTATTCTCAACCGCTTTGCGGCATTTTATGAAATTTAAACAAAAAATAAGTATGTGAAAATCTGAACTTTCACCTACAAAAAACGAAAGCATTTGACCGTATCCGACAAAAATTCATAAAAAATTAATATTTAGTTCCCTTAACAATAATAGCGAGTTCTGCTCCTTTTTTCAAGGCTTTAAACTGAAAATCATTAGGATAAACGGTCTTTCTCTCTTTTTTCCCCTTTTCACAGCATCGGCATCAAAAAACGACAAGTTTTTCAAAACAAGTCAAACGACGATATGTGGTATGATATGATATAGTGATAACAATTTTCATTTGGGAGGATTAAGGAATGCAAGAAGATTCTAAGGTATATGACATTACCGTTATCGGGGGCGGCCCAGTCGGATTGTTTACTGCGTTTTACGGAGGCATGAGACAGGCAAGTGTGAAAATCATTGAAAGCCTTCCTCAGCTCGGCGGTCAACTATCCGCTCTTTACCCTGAAAAATACATTTATGATGTGGCTGGTTTCCCAAAAATCCGCGCACAAGAATTAGTTGATAATTTAAAGGAACAAATGGATAAATTTGATCAAACCATTTGCTTAGAGCAAGCTGTGGAAACGGTTGAAAAACAAGCAGACGGTATTTTCAAACTCGTTACAAACCAAGAGGTTCATTATTCAAAAACAATCATCATTACAGCTGGTAACGGTGCATTCCAACCGAGAAAGCTTGAGCTAGATGCAGCAGAATCATTTGAAGGAAGCAACCTGCATTACTTCATCAATGACCTGAACCAATTCGCTGGCAGACGTGTTGCTGTTCTTGGCGGTGGAGACTCTGCGGTTGACTGGGCACTGATGCTTGAGCCAATCGCAAAAGAAGTGTCGATTATTCACCGTCGTGATAAATTCCGTGCACATGAGCACAGTGTAGAAAACTTGCACAACTCGAAAGTCAATGTGCTGACACCATTTGTGCCAACTGAGCTCATTGGTGAAGAACGCATTGAACAAATTGTACTTGAAGAAGTGAAAGGCGATAAAAAACAAGTACTAGATGTGGACGATGTGATCGTCAACTTCGGTTTTGTTTCCTCCCTTGGACCAATCAAACAATGGGGCCTTGAAATCGAAAAGAACTCTATCGTGGTCAAATCCACGATGGAAACAAACATCGAAGGCTTCTATGCGGCAGGAGACATCTGTACGTATGAAGGAAAAGTCAAATTAATCGCAAGCGGATTTGGTGAAGCACCAACTGCTGTGAACAACGCGAAAGCCTACATGGACCCGAAAGCCCGTGTACAGCCGCTCCATTCCACAAGCTTATTTGAAAATAAATAAGAACGGATCAAAAAAAGGAGTTCCATCTGCGGAACTCCTTTTTTGTTTATTTAAAAATCCCAATATAGGCATTCGCCATTCCAAGTACCATTGCAGCAAGTAACACCACAACAATTCCTGCCACAACCAAAATTACCCGATCCTTCACACGTTCCTTTTTCGGAAGCGGCTTGTCTATCCCGCAAGACGGACATGTTTTTGAACGATACGGAATCAGTTCATGACAGTTCCTGCAATTGATTTGTTCACTCAAACCTCAGCAACCTCTTTTCTGATGACAGTATATGTTTGGTTCTCATGATACTCTTTTCGAGGGGAAATAGCCAGTTGTGAGGACAAGCTGTAACAAAATTGAGCGATTTACAAATTGTTTAAGAAGGAATGGAATGAATGAAGGTTTGATTGGTTCAACCGATATAAGAAGTAGAAGATTGTCATGAAGGATAGGTGGAAAGATGATAAAGCGTTTCATGATTAGTTTGAGCTTGTTACTGATGATTGGCGGCTCAGTAGAAGTGTTCGCAAAAGATTATAACAAACATTATGCTCAATTCGCTGCCGGATCGAATATGGATGTTGATCAGCTAGAACCTTTTTTAACACATGTGTCCACTTCGATTTTGGATTCTGGTTTGAGTAATCAAGAAATCAAACAGATACTCACCAACGTTCAAAAAATGAATAAAAACAACGAAACAAAAAGAATGAGCACTTTTAAAGTAATGTATCTTGGAGAACCAGCCAATATGAAAATTGAGGTTGAAGTTCATGTGGAAGATGGCAATAAAGAAGTGGTGATCTATTTGTTTAGCACCGAAGAGTTGGTAGATGTCTTGGATAAAGAACTATTGAAAATAGAAGAAGCAATGGAATAAGAGATGCTGAACGAGCATCTCTTTTATATTTGTCTTTAAAAAAAGCCTTCTTGTTCATAAAGCAAACAAACAAGAAGGCTTATCTTTATCCATGATCAGATATTAACACTCTTCCGGCGTACCGGTATTCGTGGCTGTTCTGAACGAAGAACCGCATCCGCATGACGCGATGGCGTTCGGATTGTCAATCGTGAAACCGCCGCCCATTAGTGATTGTTTGAAATCAATGATGGTGCCGTTCATGATGTCAAGGCTTTCGGAGTCGACAAGAACCTTGATGCCGTGCTGTTCGAACTGCGTGTCTTTCTCTGAGACTTCATGGTCAAAGCCCATCCCGTATGAAAGACCGCTGCAGCCGCCGCCTTTTACGCCCACTCGCAGGAACGCATTTTCTTCTTCATGTTCTTTCATCATATCTTTAATCTGCAATGCAGCAGCTTCTGTAATCGTTACTGGTGTACTCACGATCATCCCTCCTTTTGACTGGATGTTTCTTTTCAATTATAAACGTGATGTTGCCTTTTCTCAAATAAATGGTTTAGAGATAGAATGTGCCGTCACAAATCGTTTCAGCAGGTCCTGTCATCAGCACATGGTCATTGTCTTTCCAGCGAATGATGAGGTCTCCGCCAGCTAGATGAACGGTCATATCCGTTTCTTTTTTCGCATGTCCATTCACAATCGTTGATACAGCCGCAGCACATGCTCCTGTTCCGCACGCTTGCGTAATCCCTGATCCTCTTTCCCACACGCGAAAATGCAGTTCTGTTTCACTGACACGTTCCACAAATTCTACATTGACGCCTTCTGGAAACATGTCATGCTTTTCAATGATTGGCCCAAGTGAATCAAGCGGCGCCTGTTCAATGTCTTCTAAATAGAAAACGATATGGGGATTCCCCATTGAAACAGCTGTTCCATTTAAGGTCGTCGTGCCAAAATCAAGCGGTTCATTAATCGTTGTACTGGCCGGTTCACCAAGCATTGGTATCGCTTCTTTTTCAAAACGAGGTTTACCCATATCTACTGTCACTAACTGAACATGACCATCCTGCACATGAACGGTCGCCTCAACGAGTCCTGACAATGTCTCAATCTGGAACGTTGTGTCTGTTACGATTTGATGCTCATACACATATTTTGCCACGCAACGCAGACCGTTACCGCAGTTTTTCCCCTCAGATCCATCATTGTTGAAAATGCGCATCTTCACAGGCGCAACATCTGATGGGCAAATGAGGATCATTCCGTCTGAACCGATACCTGTATAAACAGAAGAAACGCGGATCGCTATCTCTGACAGCTGCTCTTCTGGAAGCTGTTCCTTCATCTGATTGACGTATATATAATTGTTTCCTAGTCCGTGCATTTTCGTGAATTGAAATGATGTCATGAGCGTCCTCCAAAAATGTTGTTTCTTTATAGTATAAAAGGAGTCGATTCAGGAGACAATCTTATCATCCCCCGTTTTTCATACATAGAAGCTCTTTGCTGCCATGGCAAAGGGCTTTTATTATGCATATGCCCCTTTTTCTCTCGTGTGATGCTTCATTTTGATGATATTTTATTAGCATAACATATTGGATGCGCTTTCTACACTTTTTCCTAAAAAACGGAAACTGAATATATGAAAAAAATGCACCTCATGACCCATGTGGTGCATTTAAAACATGTCGTTTTCCTCTATAAAAGCATAAATACGCTCGACTAGCTGCTCTGCATTTTCTCCTGAAACAAATTCTCCATTCACAAGCGCAAATGGGGAGTCCATACATTTGCCGCAGTAGCTTAAACAGCCGTATTCCATTACATCTAAGTTTGGGTCTTTTTCTAGCTTCTCTTTTGCTTCTTGAGACCCTTGTGCAAGATTACTTACACAAAATTCGATCAGTGGAAACACTGTGCTTCACCTCACATTTGCCTTACTATCCTACCGAAATTCCTTCTATTAGTCAAAACATGAGCTTCAATAAATCGTTACGCCTATTCCCCGTAAAATGTTTTACTATTTAGGACTAAGTAATGAATATGTAGGTTATTTTGAAACAATTATTGTGGTTTCACAGTAAATTCGATATAATTTTATTTGGTATTTTAACTTAAAGTTTTTTAGTATAAGTGTTTTTCAATGTCTAGGGGGAAAAGGAGAATCGTCATGAAAAATTTAGTCTTGATCGGCGGAGGTTACGGGAATATGCGGGTTCTCCACCGCTTATTGCCAAATCAATTACCTGATGATGTTACTATCACATTAATTGATCGAAATCCTTACCACTGTTTAAAAACAGAATATTATGCACTTGCTGCTGGAACGATCTCTGATCATCACATTCGAGTATCTTTTCCAGAGCATCCGAAGCTGGATATTCAATACGGGGAAGTAGAAAAAATTGATATTGAAAACAAACAGATCTTATTTAGCGACCGTGAACCGATTCCATATGATGATACGGTAATCGGACTCGGCTGTGAGGACAAGTATCACAATGTCCCTGGGGCGAAAGAACATACATACAGCATTCAAACCATTGATCAGTCAAGGCTTGCGTATAACAAATTAAACAATTTGAGTGCAGGTGCAACGGTTGGTATCGTCGGTGCTGGACTTAGCGGGGTAGAGCTAGCCAGTGAACTACGTGAAAGCCGTTCTGATTTAAACATCATTCTTTTTGACCGCGGAGAACTGATTCTTTCCAGTTTCCCAAAAAGATTAAGTTTATATGTACAAAAATGGTTTGAAGAAAATGATGTAAAGATCATTAACTGCGCCAATATTACAAAGGTTGAAGAAGGAGTTGTGTACAACCATGACGATGCCATTGAAGCAGATGTCATCGTGTGGACAGCAGGAATTCAGCCAAGTAAAGTCGTGCGAGATATGGATGTTGAAAAAGATGCACAAGGCCGTGTCGTCTTAACTCCTCATCACAATCTCCCTGGAGATGAGCATGTCTATGTCGTAGGTGACTGCGCAAGCTTGCCGCACGCACCAAGTGCACAGCTTGCCGAGGCACAGGCAGAGCAAATTGTGCAATCTCTACAGAAACGCTGGAAGAACGAGCCGCTTCCTGAGGCTTACCCGCAGTTTAAGTTAAAAGGCGTACTCGGCTCTTTAGGGAAAAAAGCCGGCTTTGGTTTAGTGGCGGATCGTCCACTTGTTGGTCGTGTTCCAAGACTCTTAAAATCTGGACTTCTTTGGATGTACAAGCATCACAATGGATAAAATGATATGAATTTTTTCTCAAAGCTCCTTCTAATGAAGGAGCTTTTATTATGAAACGGCATGTACCGATGGATGGTTCACTTTGATAGGAGCAAGCGCAAGGATGCAGTCTTTACGAAACGTTCTGATCGTCTTCTTCGATAAACAATACGCTTGTATGAACTGTTCAGTTTGACGATGTACAATGATTTTTCGTTTCGAACACTCTCCATTTTTCTTCATATAAATCATATCAATCGGTATTTGTTGATGAAGAGATTGTTTTAGTAAATAATTCATGATGCTCACGCTCCTTTCATCTCATTATAACCGAACAAACGTTCTAAATCAACCTAAAAAGGAACGTTTGTTCTGTTTATTTTCCTGAAAAAAGAACAGCTCATTCACTGCTCTCTCGGTACCCGTATTTCTCCATTTCTTGATAAATATCTTTTAATTTCGGATTGCCCTCTCCAACAATTTGATCCTCAACAAGGACAAGCGGATAAAAGAATTCATCATCAAGAATTCGTTCAGACAATTCTTTTTGGCGTTCGTTTTCAGGCGGGTGCTCAATATCGATATATGTGATGCGAAACGGCTGATTTGGATATTTTCGTTTTAATGCTGCATCTAGCCACTCAAATGTATCTTTTGAAGAAGGCAGATTCACGCAACTAGCGCACAGGACATCTCTTCCATATACATAAAGATCAACGGTTTTGTTCATTTGACAAGCCCCCTATTCTTTCTTTATTTTAGCTGAATTTTCTGTATGAAAAAAGTCAAAATCACTTTTTGTTTCAAGATGAGATTGTGCTATAATGAGAAGGAAACTTTGAAACCAATCAATAGATTTTTATCGTCCAGATGAATATAATGGTGATATGTTGTGAAAGGAGCGATTATATCTAATGACTGAAGTCGAAATGAAAGACCAAGTACAGGAAGTACTGGACAAACTTCGTCCATTTCTATTACGTGATGGTGGAGACTGTGAGCTTGTAGACATTGAAGATGGCATTGTGAAATTACGCCTTCTTGGTGCATGCGGCAGCTGCCCAAGTTCAACCATTACATTGAAAGCCGGTATTGAGCGCGCATTATTAGAAGAAGTACCTGGCGTTGTAGAAGTTGAACAGGTTTTCTAATTCATATATGACATGAAAACGACCCTTACTGGGTCGTTTTTTAATTAGGATAATTTCTCTCTAAACCATTCTTGAATAAAGGTCAGTCTTTGAATACGCTGCCCAGGGTGGCCACTTCTGGATAAATCATGAGAAGCCTTAGGAAACTTGACTAATCTCGTGTCTTTTCCAAGCTCCTTCAATGCCACAAAAAGCTGCTCTCCTTGATCGACTGGGCAGCGGTAGTCTTCATCACTGTGCAGGATGAGGAGCGGTGTGTTCACCTGTTTTACATACTTTAGCGGCGAACGATCCCATAGCTTATCAACCGAATCATAAATATCCCCATCCACCTGCCATTTTGTAAAGAAATAGCCGATATCACTGATGCCATAAAAGCTAATCCAGTTCGAGATGGAACGCTGTGTAACAGCTGCACGGAAACGGTCTGTCTGTCCGACAATCCAGTTGGTCATAAAACCGCCATAGCTGCCGCCTGTTACGCCAAGCCTTGTTTCATCAAGGAAGTCATAGGCTTCGAGCACATGATCAACAGCCAGCATGACATCCCCATAATCAACGTCACCATAGCTGCCTCTTACCCGGTCTGTAAACATCTGTCCGTATCCATGACTGCCATGAGGGTTGATGTACACAATCGCATACCCTTCAGCGGTGAGCATTTGAAATTCATGAAAATACGTATGACCGTACATCGCATGCGGCCCGCCATGAATTTCTAAGATAAGTGGATATGTCTTCCCCTCTTCCATCTGAGCAGGCTTCATAAACCAGCCATGTACAACGTCTCCTTCTTTTGACTGGAAAGAAATTGGTTCAGGTTCGGATATGACATGTTCCTTTAGAAAGTCATCATGCTCAAACGTGATTTGCTTGAGTGAGGATTCTCCTAAAGTCAGCTCATACAGCTCACTAGGCGAGACAGGTGAAAGACGGCTGATCAGCATTTTTGATTCATCTGGATGAAGACTGAAATTCGTCACATGTTCTGCCTCTAAACGAACGGGATAAGCTAAGCCTTCAATAGAGAAATAATAAATCCCGGTACTCCCTTGATCAGAAACAAGCGCATAAAACCCCTGACTATCCTTCGTCCATTGCGGAAGCTGATTGGCTTCACCCATGACACTATCCCCTGCCATACAGTTACCAACATACATATCGAGCATTTCTGACAGTTGAACGGTCTTTTTCTCCTTCAGATCATACAGCCACAATGATGGGAAGGTCGCATTTTGGAATTCACGCTCGTGTCCAATGTACAAAAGGCTTTCTCCATTTGGAGAAAATGATACGGTCGAGTAAGCGCCTGTTGATTGGGTGATTTTCTTGGATGTACCGTCCTCTAATGACAGGAGACAGATATCACTTATGTAAAACGTCTGCGGGTTGGATTGAATATAGGCGAGCCACTTCCCGCAAGGAGAGACGACATGATTCACATGATGCTGCTGCTCACTCGTAACCGTCTCTACCTCCCCTGAGCAGACATCGATTTGTACAATTTGCGTCAGCCGCCCGTCTAAAAAGCCTCTGCCATCTGCTTTATAAGTCAAATCATCATATACTGCCGGAGCAAAGTCATCACGCTCTTCTTTTTTTTCATCATGAACAGATTCATCTTGTTTTAATGAGACCGCTGCATAAATGAACGCTCCATCCGGTGAAAATACAGGATGAGAGACGCCGTACGGAATATTCGTTAAGGTACGAATTCCGCCGCCATCGCTCTGAATGAGTGCGAGCTGAGGGACTTCCTTTGGCTTCTGCAAAATAAACGCAAGCTGCTTTCCGTCTTTTGACCATGCTGGTTGATGATGCTTTCCATCATCAAATGTCCATTGAGACAGCTCCCCTGTCTCTTCATCTCGAACCCATAAATGAATATTGTAATCATCCTTTTTTTCATTCACCGATACTTTTGTAAAAACAGCCTTTTTTCCATCTGGTGAATAGACTGGATGAGAAACAGACACGATTTGCGTTAAATCCTCTGCTGTTATCAATTTCTTCATCAATAGATCTCCCCCTTTTATGTATCAAAAATAGTTCGCTTCTCTAAATAATAATCCCTGCTTTTGTTGTGAAAAACAAGGATAAAAAAAGAACGTGCTCATTTATAGCACGTTCTTCATTTGATTCACAGAATGATGCTCGACGATGACACCTTCTACCGGCACCGTCAGCACATCTACTTCACAATGCGGGAAATTTTGGGCAAGCTGCTTTTTCAGCGCTTCTCCCTTTCCTTTTTCCACTAAGGTCAAAATGGTCGGCCCAGCACCGCTTAATGCTGTTCCATATGCGCCTTTTAATGAAGCAACGTGCTCCACCTTTGATAGCTCTGGGACAAGCATCGTGCGGTATGGCTGATGAAATAAATCTTTATTCATCATTTCCCCTACAAGCGGCCAGTTCTGCGTCATTAAGGCGGCGACAAGGACGTTACTCACTGCACTCGCGCTCACGGCCTGTTTATAGGAAAAATCCTCTGGCAGGACATCACGGGCATCCTTTGTGAGTACTTCATAAAAAGGAATCACGACGACGACATCTACATCCACATGCTGCACTTTAACGGCATGTGTCTTGTCTTCTTCATGAAGACCGATGAGTAAACCACCGAATAAAGAGGCACCCGCATTATCTGGATGACCTTCTACCTCACTTGCAAAAAAGAGCTTCTGATCATCGGTCATCTTTAATTCAAGCAGCTGATTGGCGAGCTCAATAGCGGCGACAATGGCAGCAGCGCTGCTGCCCAGCCCCCTTGCTAATGGAATATCACTCCACACTTTGACATGAACAGGCGGGAGTGTTTTTCCAAAGTCATCTGCGACCTTTTTAGCTGTTTGGTAGATCAGGTTATCGGTGCCTGATGGAATACCAGACACGACATCTGTTTCTGCTTCAAACAGCCAGCTATCATGGTCATAGACCGATAGCTTTAAATAGCGGCTGAGCGCCATTCCGACTGAGTCAAAGCCTGGTCCTAAGTTGGCAGTGCTTCCCGGTACTGTGATTGAAAAAAGCATGGAGGCGTTACTCATACGCGTGCGGCCTTTTCTAAATGTTCCAGAATTTGATCTTCATCTGCATCCAGTGTGACCGGTTTGATGTGCGAAATATCAATCGCCGTATTCGGATCTTTTAATCCGTTTCCTGTCAGTACAGCGACGACTTTACTGCCTGGCTTAATTTCTCCAGATTTCACTTGTTTGAGTACACCTGCAATTGATGCACAAGAGCCTGGCTCTGCAAACACACCTTCTTCACGTGCGATCAATTGATAGGCATGAAGAATTTCTTCATCTGTCACTTCATCAATTTTCCCGTTCGATTCATCTGCCGCTGCTACAGCTTGTTTCCAGCTTGCAGGGTTTCCGATGCGAATGGCTGTTGCGACTGTTTCTGGCTGCTCAATGACTTCATTTCGAACGATGGCTGCAGCACCTTCTGCTTCAAAACCACGCATGACTGGCAGTCCAGTGCCTTTTTTCTCATGATATTCTTTGAAGCCTTTCCAGTACGCTGTAATATTCCCCGCATTCCCAACAGGAATCGCCAGTACGTCCGGTGCGGAGCCTAGCTGCTCACAGATTTCAAATGCCGCTGTTTTTTGTCCTTCAATTCGGTATGGATTGACGGAGTTAACAAGTGCGATCGGTGCTTTTTCACAGATGCTGCGGACAATTTTAAGTGCATCATCAAAGTTGCCGTCAATGGCAATGATCTCTGCTCCGTACATGACAGCCTGCGCCAGCTTACCGAAGGCAATTTTTCCATCTGGAATGATGACAATACATTTCATATCAGCGCGCGTCGCATAAGCTGCCGCTGCTGCAGACGTATTCCCTGTCGATGCACACATGATCGTATCATTACCTTCTTCTTTTGCCTTTGCGACGGCCATGACCATCCCGCGATCCTTAAAAGAACCTGTAGGGTTGACGCCTTCTGTTTTCACATGAAGTTCAATCCCAAGCTTTTCAGATAGCTTTGCGAGATGAATCAGCGGTGTGTTTCCTTCATTTAATGTTAGTTTAGGTGTTTGTTCGTTTACTGGTAAAAATTCTTGAAATTCTTCAATGAGTCCATTCCACTTCATCAGCTTAAACCGTTCCCTTCTACTCGGTACGTGCTCTTAACTTGAACCACCACGTCGAGATCGTTTAATGTTTGCAGGATATTTGAGAAATCTTCTTCTGATGTTTGATGTGTAATAATCACAATTTCAGCCAGCTCATCATGCCCTTTGACAGGAAGCTGAAGGATCTTTTCAAAGCTGATGCCTCTTTCAGAAAAAATGGATGTAATGCGGGAGAAAGCTCCGACTTGATCTCTCACATGTATTCTTAAAAATTGCTGAGCAAATACTTCGGATGATGATTTGATTTTCTTCTCAAATTGCGGTGCAATAAATCCACTGCCATTCACACCAAGACGCATGTTTTTCATAACAGCGACTAAATCAGAGACAACAGCTGTTGCCGTTGGCAGGCTGCCTGCTCCAGGTCCGTAAAACATCGTTTCTCCGACAGCACTTCCGTAAACATAGACAGCATTAAATTCATTGTTGACAGAAGATAACGGGTGATGATCAGGAAGTAAAGTTGGCTGTACGCTGACCTCCACTTTCTCTCCGTCCCTTTGGGCAATTCCAATCAGCTTCATTGTATAGCCAAAACGTTTACTGAAATTAATGTCCTCATCAGAGATGTCAGAGATGCCTTTCACTTTCACATCCTCTAAGTCTACATTCATGGAAAAGCCGAGTCTTGCCAGGATGGCCATCTTTCTTGCCGCATCCAGTCCTTCTACATCCGCCGTCGGATCTGCTTCTGCAAAGCCAAGATCCTGCGCTTCTTTTAATACATCTTCATACGCGCTTTTATCGACATTCATTTTTGTTAAAATAAAGTTCGTTGTCCCGTTCACGATTCCCATCATTTTTGTGATGCGGTCAGAGGCTAAACCTTCCTCTAGTGTACGCAAAATCGGAATCCCACCTGCGACACTTGCTTCATAGTAAAGGTCACAGCCGTTTTCTTTTGCTACATGTAAAAGCTCTGAGCCATATAGCGCCATTAAATCCTTATTGGCTGTAATGACATGCTTCTTCTCATTTAATGCATCTATTAAATATTGTTTTGTCTCTTCAATGCCGCCCATCACTTCAATAATGACGTCGACCTCTGGATCTCGAATCACATCGTATACTTCAGTTGTGAAGACCTCTCTTGCCACATCCACATCTCTTTTTTTATCGGGATTGCTCACAAGCACTTTTTGTATTAATACCGGACAGCCGATTTGGTGCATTAATTTATCCTGATGATCTTGAATAATCTTAACGACACCGCTCCCCACTGTTCCTAATCCTAGTAGTCCAACTCGAATTGCCTTCACCTGAAATTCCACCTTTCTCCGTAAATGTCCTCTCTAAAAAGACATTTGTTAACCTAACACAGACATTCAATGTACACACATTATAAAGGGGTATCCTCATTTTGACAAGGTAATAAAATAAGAGAATATGAGAATGAAACCGCTTAACAGCTATTTATATCAAGATTCTATATTTTCAAAATATTTTTGTGAGAAAAGCTCCCGAAGCCGGGAAGCTTGAGATTACGCCTGAACTGGCGTTTTGGCTTGCTGATCTTGCAGGACAAGCGCAATATTTTCAGCACATAAATGCATCATGTTTTTTCTCGTTTCAACACTCGCACTTCCGATATGAGGAAGCACTGTCACATTTGGTAATGACGTTAACGGGTGATCCGGACTGACAGGCTCCCTGCTAAATACATCCAGACCTGCTCCTGCAATTTTTCCTGTCGTGACAGCATCATATAAAGCATCTTCGTCTACCGTCTGCCCTCTGGAAACGTTGATGAAGTAAGCCGTGTTCTTCATCTGCTCAAATGCTTTCTTATTAAACATTTCTTTCGTTTCAGGTGTTAAAGGCGTCAAACAAACGATGAAATCAGACTGCGTAAGCAGCTCATCAAATGCGGCATAGGTCACACCTAGCTGCGCTTCTGCTTCTGGCTTTCTTGAACGATTATGATAAAGAACATTCATATCAAAACCTTTTGCCCGCTTGGCAAGTGCGGTTCCAATACTGCCCATTCCGACAATCCCTAACGTTTTATGATGAACATCCGCACCGGCTAGAAGAAGCGGCCCCCAGCCTGTCCAGTTCCCATCCTTAATCCAATCACTCGCTTCGACAATTCGTCTTGCTGACGCCATCAAAAGCGCAAAGGCTAAATCAGCTGTCGATTCTGTTAAGACGTCCGGTGTATGACATACCGTGATCCCGTGCTTTTTAGCTGCCTTTAGATCAATATTGTCATAGCCGACCGCGAGATTCGCGACCACTTTTAGATTTGGAGCATTTGATAAAAGTGTCTCATCTACTTGATCTGACAGCATCGTGAGCAGCCCATCTGCTTGAGCAGCTTGTTTTTCTAACTCTTCTCTTGGACACGGCTCATCCTCGCTCGTCCACATGTCAATATGAGCGACTTCTTTTAATGGTGTAAGTGTTGTTTCATCAAGCTTTCTTGTGATATAGACATACGGTTTCGTCAAGAAGAACACTCCTTTGATTGATTTCTTTAAGCATAACGAAAAACGCCTCAAGAGAAAAGAGACGTTTCGTCTGTTCACTGAAACTTCAAATCAGCGGATTGATGAATCCATCCAACAGGAGGAATGAGATGCCCACCGCTGCGCATGGCACTCAATTCTTGAAACACCTTGAGAAAATATTCGTAGCGGTTCGCATCATTTAAAACATAATCTAATCGTTCTTCATAATAAGATTTTTCATTTTCTCCTGACATATAATAACCTTCGACAATTTCAAAATAATGAAGCGGAAACAGAAGACGGCTGTACAGCAGACGCTTTGAAAATGATGAAAGAGGCGTAACCTGCTCATATTGCTGCAAAAAGGAAAATCCCTCTTCAATTAAATCCTCCTTATGCTGGACAAAGGTTTCTCTTAAATATTCTGCGATGTCTCTTGTTGGATGGTCAAATACCCAGTCAACAGGTAAACGAAGCGGCTGCTCATGTGGCCAGGTCATACGTGAAAAGCGCTGATGACAAACAGTACCTGAATCACATTCTTTTGGTTCATCATCAAGCTCTGTATCCACTAAATATTGAATGGCATTTTCCGTTAATCCGAGATAATACGGAAAGGATTCAATAAATTTCTTTTCAAATCGTTCAAGTGGTTTTTGGTGCATTTGCTGCATCCAAAAGCCTTCCAGCTGGTCTAACCGTTTTGCCCATAATTCCTTCCAAGCTCCGACACGTTTTGTTTCAGACACCTCATAAGGAAACCCTCTCCCCCTGACATGAAAGGCCGCCAGCTCTGGTGCGTGCTGAAATGAGCGGCTTGTGACCCGCGGTGCTGCCTTTAATAGAGCGTACAGTTCTTTTCCATGGGTAAAAGTCGGTTTCTCTTCGTTTGTTAATTCAAACACGGCAACGTATGGGTCACCGTCATTCAGTAAATACTGACTGATATGATAAAGCTCTGTGAGTTCTTCTTCTCGCAAATGAGACACGGGAACAATGATGAAGAGAGCTTTCGCCGTTTGAAAGCTCTGATAACTGCCATATGGCATAAATTGACGCACATCAATACCAAATGTGTGATAAATGGTTTCTTTCATGATTTCACCTGCGTTCATAAAATCAGTCTCTTATCATATCGTAGTCGCAGGTTGAGGGATTTATGAATACTATTTACTATCCGAAGCTTTTTCACACGTTGTGGACAAATTACGAGGATTGGGTGAGGAACATGCCGCATCATCATGAGATGAACGAAGTAGAAAAAACAGCAAGACGCCGTTTACAAGAACGAGGCGTAACCATTCAAGATATAGCAGACCTTGTCTTCTTTTTACAGGAAAAATATCATCCTGGCTTAGACATGACAGAGTGCATCCACAATGTGGAACGTGTCATCGCAAAACGTGAAGTCCAAAATGCCATCTTAACAGGCGTTGAACTAGACGTTCTCGCTGAGCAAAAAAAGCTGACAGAACCGCTGCAATCCATTCTTGAAACAGATGAAAGTCTATATGGTGTGGATGAAATTTTATCCTTTGCCATCGTTAATATTTATGGCTCCATCGGCTTTACGAATTACGGATATATCGATAAAGAAAAACCAGGGATTCTTGGGAAACTCAACGATAAATCCACAGGCGAATGCCACACCTTTTTAGATGACATTGTCGGTGCTATTGCTGCGGCAGCATCAAGCAGACTGGCACATAGTGCGAGAAATGCAGAATAAAACAAAAAAGAGGACGTGCGTCTGACGCTTGTCCTCTTTTCATTAAGATAATCGTTCGATCCACTCAGATAATGAATCAATGACATAGGTTGGCTGTTTGTCATATTTCTGAAGTAGCTCTTTTGTCGTGACGCCTGTATGAACAAGCAGTGTATCCATCCCTGCGTTCATCCCTGCCATAATATCGGTATCATAGTTATCGCCCACCATGAGCGTCTCTGACACATCTGTCCCGAGCACCCGCATGGCCTGTTCCATAATGATAGACTCTGGCTTTCCGATAAATGTTGGCTGCACTGTTGTGGTAACCGTCAGCACAGATGTTAACGATCCATTTCCAGGTAACAGCCCTCTTTCTGTCGGAATGGCAATATCTCCATTTGTTGAAACGAATTGTGCACCTTGACGGATTGCAATGGCTCCTACCGCTAGTTTTTCATATGTAATGCTGCGGTCTATTCCAACGACAACGAAATCAGCGTCTTCTTGACCAAACGACAGTCCTTTTTCTTCGATGGCCTGCTGAATTCCTTCTTCTCCGATCACATACACCGAGGCATCTTTCTTTTGTTCTGCGATATAGTTTGCCGTTGCCATACTTGTTGTAAAGACTTGTTCTTCCGTTGCTGGGATATCGAATGAAACGAGTTTCTCTGCTACTTGCTTCGGTGTGCGTGAAGAGTTATTCGTGACAAACAAATAAGGGATGTTCAACTCATTTAACTTGTGAACAAATTGCCCCGCCTCTTCGATCTTTTCTGTTCCTTTATACATCGTCCCGTCTAAATCAATTAAATAGCCTTTGTATTTCATGCTGCTTACAACTCCAATGGTTTATTTAAACGCTGATACTGGTCCAAGCTCCTGCTCCAAGTAAGTGCGAATTCGATTCGGGAAGACTTGCAGCGCCTGTTCTACCTCACTGATGACCTGCAACAAATCTTGATGAACCACTTCTTGGTATTGCTGAACAAGTGTTTTACGACACGAGACCAGTTTTTTCAGGTGAGTGCCTTCTTCTGTTGGTACAACCTTTTCGTCCACAAGGATATCCATGATGTCATCATAGCTTCCTGGGTCCCGCATGATAAAGCCGTCAATCATATCATTTCCTGTATCAAGAATACATTCGACGAGCAAATGAACAATTCGTTCCAGCGCTTTTTTTTCTAAAGGACTTGACCATGTTTGATGGCTGCGCATCAAATCATATTGCTCCTCAAAAAAACGTAATGTCTCTTCAATCTTCTTTCTGTCTACGAAATACATCATGACGCTCCCCTTTGCGTTATTTTCTAATCCGCTTTAAGACAAAATAGGCACAGCCAAAATTACAGTATTCATAAATGTATTCATCGAGTGTACTGATTTTTGTATCGAATGTGGCCTTTTGGTTTTGGTCATCAAAAAACCCCTTCAGCCTAAGCTGGTTATAGCCCCAATCCCCCACAATATAATCATACTTATTTAAAATATCTGAGTACCTTGCTTTAAACGCTTCCTCATCAAAGCCGTCTTTGATATCTCTTACAAGATCAAAGGTAGCATTCTGAATGACGATCATCTTCTCACCTCTTTTTAAACGATCCATCTTTAATGATAATTCATTGGAACAACTCCATCAATTGCTAAAGCATGTTTTTTCCGATTTAGCCGAAGCTAAAGAAAAAAGGAGGTCACATTTATGATGAAACAACTGACAGCCACTATTCTCCTATGCATGCTTTTAGGCGGATGCGGCTTTCAATCAGGAATGAACCGGCAAGTGGATGAAGACTCTTCCAGCAAGACAATTCGCCTGTCTGATCGTCATGAAGGAAATAATTCCAACATGCCAGAAGCAGATACGAATCGAGCAGGCTATGTTCGTTATCAGCGCCAGCAAGTAACCGATCAAAAGGAAAGAACCCCTGCTTTAAATCGTGAGCACCTTGCCCACGTGATTACAAGTTTAGCCATCCAGCTGCCAAATATAAAGGATGCAGCAACACTTGTCACAGACGAGGATGCCCTCATTGTGTATCGAACAGGCAACAAAAACCGAGATGAATCAGCCGATCAAGTGAAAAAAACAGCGGTTTCTGTTCTCCCTCGTTATTATCATGTGTACGTCTCTGATAACCCAGAGCACTTTCAATCCATTGCCAATTTTTCACGTCTTCAAACCAATTCACGTGATTTTGATCAAATTTTAACGAAAACGATTCAACAAATGAAATACTCTCCTCAAGGCGGAGATATTTCAACGAAAGAAGATGCCAATGGCATGACGAATTCCGATCGGACCATGAGACGAAACACACCTTACGGCCAAAATTAACACGAGAAAAAACGCCAGAGAGCTCTGGCGTTTTCTTTGTTATGCTTGCGCCTGACGCTTCTTAGACGCTTCGTTTACTTGTTCGTCTGCATGGTAAGAAGAACGGACAAGCGGTCCAGCTTCACAGTGGCTAAAGCCTTTTGACATGGCAATTTCCTTCAGCTCTGCAAACTCATCTGGATGGTAGTATTTTTGCACTTTCAAATGCTTTTTCGAAGGTTGTAAATACTGACCAATTGCCATGATGTCGACGTTATTAGCAAGAAGATCATCCATAACTTCAATGATTTCTTCCTTCGTTTCACCAAGTCCAATCATAATGCTTGATTTCGTTGGAATGTCAGGCTGCATTTCTTTTGCACGACGCAAGAATTCCAATGAACGATCGTATGTAGCCCGTGCACGAACTCTTGGTGTTAACCTGCGTACTGTTTCAATATTGTGATTTAAAATATCAGGGCGTGTATCCATTAACGTTTTCAAATTATCATAATTGCCACCCATGTCTGAAGGGAGAACTTCAATTGTTGTGAATGGACTTTTTCTTCTAATGGCACGAACAGTTTCAGCAAATACACCTGCTCCGCCATCTTTTTGGTCATCCCTTGCAACCGCTGTTATAACAGCGTGCTTTAAATTCATCAAAGCCACTGAATCTGCCACGCGTTCTGGCTCTTGCAAGTCTAACTCAGTAGGAAGTCCGGTTTTCACCGCACAGAAACGGCATGCGCGCGTACAAACAGATCCGAGGATCATAAATGTAGCAGTTCTTCTCACTGCCCAGCATTCGTGAATATTCGGACATTTCGCTTCCTCACAAACGGTATGCAGGTTGTTTTCCCGCATCATTTTTTTCAAACCGGTATAGTTTTCATTCGTATTCAGCTTAATTTTAAGCCAGTCCGGTTTTCTTACGTGCTCTTCCTTCTTTGCCAATTCCATCATCTCCATATGAATTCGTTAAAGGTGCATATACAATCATCTTCCCGCTATATACGATGGATGCAGCTATTGCCGCAAAAAATTGAATCTTCGGCCTAAGGCCTTTTCTTTAGACACTTTAACATAGTACAGATTGAACAACAAGGGAATGAGCTGCAAAAATACCCAAAAGACTCCTAAAATAACAGAAGAAAATTACTAACATTTTCTTCTTATGAAATAACGTGATCAAACCACACTAAACGGTAGAAGAGATGTTCGAAGAAAGGAGATGGACGTTTGTGAAAGTGGTTTTAGCGATCATCATCGCTCTTTCAATGATTCCCGCACCAGTCCATGCACAAGGTGCAAACAAACAGCCTGATGAATTAAAACAGCGAATGGCACTGTATGAAAAGATCGCCATCACCACACAGGTTCCGTGGTATGTACTTGCTGCGGTTGATCAGTATGAACACAATATCCGCAAAAGCAGAAGAGATTTACCAAAACAAACAGGTGTGATTGGCATCTACATTCCCCGGGAAATGTGGATAGGACCAGAAAATCCAAATAAGCAAGATACCTCACCATTAAGCATTAAAGTGTTCGACGGTATTGGGCTTGATGGAAATGGGGATGGAAAAGCGGAAATCGATAACGATGAAGATGTCCTGTTCACGTTTGCTCAATACTTGCTTCATTACGGCAGCAGCATCGACCAATTAAAAATCGCGCTGTGGGATTATTACGGACGTGATCAAACCGTTGGAATCATTTCATCTTTTATGAAGCTCTATAAGCATTACGGCCATCTTGACCTTGGAAAGCATGCGTTTCCTCTTCCGGTTGGCGCTGACTACAGCTACAGGAGTACATGGGGTGATGCGAGAGGCTTTGGAGGCAGAAGAATTCATGAGGGCACTGATCTTTTTGCTCATTACGGTCTTCCTGTTCGTGCGACATCGTACGGCGTGATTGAAATGAAAGGCTGGAACCGCTTTGGCGGCTGGCGGATCGGCATTCGAGATATTCATAATCATTATCATTATTTTGCCCACTTAAATGGCTTTGCAAAAGGACTCAAAGCTGGGCAGATTGTAGAACCTGGGCAAGTCATCGGATCAGTCGGAAGCTCCGGTTACGGCCCACCTGGCACAGCAGGAAAATTCCCGCCACACCTTCATTACGGCATGTATAAAGACAATGGACGAACTGAATGGTCGTTTGATCCTTACCCTCATTTGAGGGCATGGGAAAGAGCCGAGCGGAAACGTCGATAAATAAAAGGAGAAGTTTAGCGATACCGCTTGCTTCTCCTTTTGATATGTATCAACATTTTCCCGGTCATCACTTGTCTACTGTTACTGCTTATGCTTCTCTTTCAATCCTAAAACTAAAAAAAGAATACCCATGATGAAAAAAAGGAGATACACAACTGTTACTTCAAGTGGAATCATGTCAAACATCCCTCTAAATAAGTCGACACTCAAACTGTCACTCCCAGCTAATAATATCGATGCTGACATATATTTAGCACTAAATACAATGGCAAATACTAAAAAACAAAATCCGCTTACATGAATTTTCTTCATATCATTCAAATCCTCCTCTCACTTTCATAACAGACGATCGTAAAAAATCAGCCTTCAGGATAGCTACACTATCCAAAAAAGGAAAACAATGAACATTTATCATGGCACGTGATTCGTATGGAATCAAGTGGTTAATTAGGATAAGATGAACAGATCACATAAAAAAGTCTAAGCATCGCAGCCAATGAATAATTACTTCACAAAGAGTTAGGGGGGCTGTTTTTTGAAAAGAGGAATGACCTTTACCATGAAGTGCTAAAACGGATTGTGGATTTGAAGACGTGACCTATATCACCGATGAAAATGATGCAAGGACAAGACTGTCTGTTTCGTAACAATAAAACGTGCATCACAAAAACACTATATGCAATCACAGCGTATGAAAAAAAACAGCCCAATTCGTCCATTGGGCTGTTATTCTTTCTTATCCTTTTTCTCTGGCAGAACAATCGATGGAGCGCCTGAATTTGTTCCGCTGCCATTATAATAATCTGGGACGTCTCCTTGAACGGCTTGGATGGAGACAGGCACGGAGTTTTTGACGACGATGGTTTCTGAGGCGAATGGGATGATGACTCTCACTTTCACCTCAATGAGCACACTAATATCAATCAAGGCATTGTTGATGCCATATGGCTTGATGTTTTTTTCAACGTCCGTATGCGGGTCACCAATGACACTAAATCGTACAGGTACTTTTGGTCCTAGGTTGGCGATAAGTGCATTTCCGGACGCTTGCCCAAGCGGAATGTTATATATAATGCCGTCATGTCCATCTGTTTGATCCTTTAATGCTTCTTTTGCCTCTTTTTGAAAATTCCCCTTTTCAATGTCCTCTAGATTTTTTTGAAGGTGACGTGACAGGTCAGCCATTGCTTTCGATGTTGCTTGCGCATTGAAGTCGATAGTTGTCACTTTTCCGTTCTCACTTGTATTCATCACAACCATATCTTTCATATTCTCCTGATCATCTGCAAAATCCTGAACAGAATATTGGATGAGATGATTGGCGATTCGTTCTGTTTCTAGTTCAGCAATGTGAATCAAAGTTGGTTTAATGGAACGATTGATGAAGAATAGGCTAATGACAGTTGAGAGCACAAAAAATAATATGGCAAGCAGCATGACATAACGAAATGGCAGAGGGCCCTTTTTATAGGGGCGATAACGGCGGTTTAATCTCAATAAAAAATCCCCCCTTCTCCATTACAAGTGTATGCAGACAGGCGGGGGGATAGGAATCATCTGTTCATTTTATTTCACCATTTTTAATAATGCATCTCTTCCAATTGTGCCAGCATGAATGCCGAGCGACTCAGCGGCATATGTCACAGATTCTAAAGGTGCATCCAGCAATTGCTCGATGGTTCTTACACCGACTGCTCTTCCTGCGATGATTCCTCTATCTGCAAGCTTTTCATTTAGGAGCCCGACATCAAGTGCACCGCACATAATATAACCATGCTCATTTGTCACTGCCATGAAATTGGTCTTTGGCAGTTTGACGGTGACGGCTGTAAAGGAATGGCCATCAATTGTAATAGGTGTTAAATTCACCATATCCCTTCACTCCCTTCAACACAATCTATGTGAAAGGAGGGCAAGTGTTGTTAGGCTGGAGCGGATTTCACTTTGCGTCCTTCAATCGCCAGCTCAGGACATCACGCAAAAATTCCGGCATGAAATATTCAATGTGTTCATGGTCACGTATATGAGGAAAAAGAGAGCCAAGTGTATACATATCCACTGTGCCAACCGTATAGGAATCATCTTCTTTGACGAGTTGATCGTTTACATAGACATCTTTTACTCGTTTGGTTTCGCCCTCTTCTAATGAATAAGTCAAACCGCTGTATAGCATTTTCCCCATCAGTTCGCCTCTAAAGCCAAAGCCTTTGATGCGTAGCTGTTCCATTTTTTCTTCACAGCCACGAGACACTGTTTCGATCAATTGCTTCCCAGTAAGTGTCACCCTGATTGGATTAATTGGATGCGGACATATCCGGTGAATGTCCTCTCTTGTGACGATGCCAGCCTCTAATGAATCAAGCACCATCCCTGCATTCATCATGCCGATATCTGCCTCGCACCATTCTTTAATGGCATCTGTTAAAAGCTGCGGAAGCGGGGAGTCATCAAACCACTTTGTTTCGAGCTTTGATTCAATGGATGTCACTTTTTCCTGCATGAGTGACTTCGCTCTTCTTTCAGCTTTCTGTAAAGTCGTGATCGCTTCATCGGATTCACTGATCAGCTGGTCCACTGATTGCACCGTCGCTTTTTTCTCGATGAGCTCGCTACTCGCTGTATCAATGGTCAGCTCGACACAGCCAATATAATGCCCATACTTTTCAGCACATGCAAGAAGAACTCCATTGTCCATCTCGCCCTGTTCTAAAAGATGATGCGTATGTGAGCCTAAGATGATGTCGATTTCCGGGAAGTCATGGGCTACCTCTCGATCATGGATGATGCCTAGATGGGAAAGAAGAACAATGACATCAGCTTGTCCCTTCACTTCTTGCAGCATCTCCCGTATGCTCTCAAATGGGTCTGTAATGTCCCAGCCCAGCTTTTCATAGACAGGTGTATACGCAATGGTCACCCCTAAGATGGCGATTTTCAGTCCATTCTTCAATGTGATCACTTCATAAGGCTTTGCCCACGATGGTCTTTTGCCTTTTTCAAATAAATTAGATAAAATCACCGGGAATTGCGCGTCTTTGTACAAGCGGTCGAGCTGCTCATGAGGCAACGTAATGCCTTCATTATTACCAATTGTGACGCCATCATAGCCAAGCTGATTGAGGAGTTTGACATTCACTTTTCCATAATCCGCTTCTGATACAAGGTTTACTCGATCCATATGATCGCCAATATCAAATAAGAGCATCTGATCGTGAACTTGACGCTTTTCTTCAATATAAGCTGCGATTTTTGGCCAATTTTCAAAGTGGCTGTGCAAGTCGTTTGTATGATATAACCATAGCTTCTGCAGCATGTTGATCTCTCCCTCAAGTTGTCACTGAACCGTCTCGTTCAAGTTGAAAGCCGCAGCTCTCGTTTAACTAAATAAATCTAACTGCTTCGGGGATAAGCTTGAATACGTCAAATCCAGCAAATCAATCATTTGCTGGCCATTCGTCGCCGCATCTCCGCCTGAGTTATTATTAAATACGACATATACATCTTTCGACTGCTGATGCAGGATGTCGAGGTTCTTTTTCCATTCCTTTAGTTCAGCTTCATTATATAAATATAAGTAACGAACTTCACGCCAGTTCTCATGATCTGCCGGGTGAAGCCAGCCTTGTTTATTTCTTCCGTGGAAACGGACCAATGTTTTGTCACGGTGTGTGGCTTTTATGACTGGCGGTATAGACCCTTCTCCGACTTGCGGTTCATCACAGACGGAATGAATCCACCCTTCTTTCTCCATAAAGGATAAGGTTTGTTCATAAAACTCGTCTGAAAACCAAGTCCGGTTTCGGAATTCAAGTGCACAAGGAATGTCCCCCATCTTCTCCTTACACCATCTTAAATAGTGGACGTGCTCCTTTTTGCAATCAAACCATGGTGGAAATTGAAACAGAACCATCGCCAGTTTCCCTGCTCGAATGAGAGGAGTCAGTGAAAGAATAAAGGCATCAAACATTTCTTCCTTTGAAGCAAACGGGATCTCGCCTCTTTGATGCCCGGTCATTCCTTGATATGCTTTCACGACAAATTGAAAGGCGTCTGGCGTATCTTTTATCCATTTTTCATGGTTGCGCTCAGGCTGAACAGCATAAAAGCTTGCATCCAGTTCCACAATGGGAAACGTTGATGCGTAGTGAAACAGCTTTTGAGAGCTGCCGATTCTCGGCGGGTACAGACTGTCATGATCGCCCCAACCAGTTAATCCGATATAAATCATCTATCTCACCTCTTGCCGCTTGCTTGTCTAAACGGATTTTCCCATTGAAAGTCTTTGTTTCTTGGGATACCCATCTTTCTGAAAGAAATTCTTCTGTCTACAACATATCATATTTACCCATTTTTCTGAATGAAGATGACTGATGTGATGTTGCCCTGCCATCTTTTTTGTGATATTACATCACAACTTTCTATCTAAATTGAATGGAGCTGATAACATAACATTTATATCAGAGACTTTGACAGCGATTGTCCATTTTTTTATTCATCTTCACCAAAGGCTTCAGCTCTAAAAAAGGAGAATGAGTGGATATGAACATTGTCGATCATCATGTTGAAGCATTGCAAAAAGTGGCCCAAAGAATTCATCAGCCTGTCTATTTGATCAATCAGTATGGACGTATTCTTTTCACCTCACCCCAAGGTATGACAAATCCAGATTGGATACAAATGCTCCGCTTGCTTCACAGTACGCAGCAGCAATATTTTTCTATGGTTCATTCAAAAGAAAGCCTTTCTGTTTTTCCTATCTATATAAACGAACAATCTTATAATTATTTAGTCGTTCCCGCCTTCATTCATCCTCAAGACGACATGGAGCTACATTTGGCCATTGTACAAGCTGTAAATGCCATGTCCATTTCACGCATCAAACAACATGCTATCAAGCAATCGACAGAGCGAGCCAAAAATGAATGGTTTCGCAAATGGATGGAGGGCACGATTTCCTCAGAGCAAGATGTCACCCGCCTAGCACGCATGTTTGGATTAAACACAACGATTCCCTATCTATGTATTGTCTGTCAACTTGATCAGAGCAGTCATTTCTCTTGTTTCCTTAAGCAGCAAACCCTTGTAGATGACGTGTTTGCTTTACTTGAAAGCACCCTTTCGCACTGTCCATTTCCCGCCTTTCTTTTTGTCAAAGGAGATATCGGCATCTTCCTTATAGAAGAGACTGGCGGCTGGCAGGCAATGAACAAATCGATCTGCTCTTTTTTAAGACAAATGCAGATCCTTATTAAACAGCATGTGAATGCCACCATTTCCTTTGGTGTAAGCTTAAGCGGTTATCTCATCACCGATCTGCCAAAAGGATTCAGTGAAGCTGCCCATGCTCTGCAATCAGCCCAGCTCTCATTACGAGCTGAATATATTCAGTTCTATCAAGCAAAAGATGTGTCAGATTTACTGAAGCTCATCCCAGCAAAAGATTTAACAACATTCTATGAGCAGTACCTCCACCCATTACATGAACAACCACAAGTCGATCCAAACCTTCTCCACACCTTATCTGTTTATGTCGAAACACATTGCCATATTTCAGAAACAGCCAAGCGTTTATCTGTTCATCGCAACACCGTGATATATCGACTGGAGAAATGTGAAGAACTGCTCCAGATCAGCCTAAAAGATCCTGACGCAACATTGCGCTTGCGATTAGCTTTGCGGATTCAAAAGCACCTTTCATCCGATTCCAATTGAATCTTTTTTTCTTACGCCTCATATATTTTGGAGGAGAAATGTGAATGACAAGGAGTGGTGTCAAATGGATGAGGAGATTCGTCACATCCCGCAACCGATTCGAGACGATGGGGCAGGCGCAACCGATTTAGGCCCGCGAGACGTTCTGCGCGATTTGGAGAACCCAGATATGTTCGTCCCCCCCAAAACGGATGCAGGGACGATTCCTAATTTAAAATTTTCCTATTCTGATACACATATGCACTTGAATCATGGCGGCTGGTCGAGGGAAATTACCGAGCGAGAGCTGCCTGTTTCAACAACGATTGCTGGTGTGAACATGCGGCTTACGCGCGGAGGTGTTCGTGAGCTTCATTGGCATAAGCAGGCGGAATGGGCATATATGATTTTAGGCAAAGCCCGGATCACATCTGTAGATGCAGAAGGACGGAATATGATCGCTGATGTAGAAGAAGGAGACTTGTGGTATTTCCCGCCCGGTATTCCGCACTCCATTCAAGGTCTTGAGGATGGCTGTGAGTTTCTCCTTGTGTTTGATGATGGTGCTTTTTCTGAATTTGATACGTTCACCATCACAGACTGGTTTGCTCATACACCAAAAGACATTCTTTCTGCTAATTTCGGCGTGCCAATCAAGCTATTTGACCACATTCCACATAAACAACGCTATATGTTTCAAGGCTCTTCACCAGCATCCATTGAAAGCCAAACAGTCTCTGATCCATACGGCGGCATCAAACCGCCATTTACCCACCAGCTCCTTCGTCAAAAACCAATCGTGACCTCTGGTGGAACCGTGCGAATCGTCGACTCACGCAATTTTCCAGTATCGAAAACGATTGCTGCTGCACTTGTGGAGGTAAAACCTGGCGGGATGAGAGAAATGCATTGGCACCCGAATAATGATGAGTGGCAATACTATTTAACCGGCACAGCCAAAATGACGGTTTTTGGAGCAGGCGGGACAGCTCGCACCTTTAATTACAGAGCAGGTGATGTTGGTTATGTTCCCTTCGGAATGGGGCATTACATACAAAATATCGGGCAAACGAGCCTTTGGTTTCTAGAAATGTTTAAAAGCGATCGATTTGCAGATATTTCATTGAACCAATGGATGGCCTTAACCCCTCCTCAATTAGTGAAGGAGCATTTGCATGTAGACGATGCATTGATTCATTCGCTGCATAAAGAAAAATCACCAGTCGTGAAGTATGAGCGATGACGAAAAAAAACCGATCCATTTGTGCTGATCGGTTTTTTCTATGCTGTCTTTACGATACGGCATGGGAATGTTGCTGCGCTTTTTTCGCCCATAAAATAGAAGCAATGAAACTAATACAAAGCACCAGCGTTCCAAACATAAAAGGCAGCTCAATATTCACATCAAATAAAATACCCGCAAGACTTGGCCCGACGATATTCGCAAGGCTCATAAAGGATGTATTGAGGCCGCCTGCTACCCCCTGCTGATTCCCTGCCATTTTAGATAGTAATGTATTGAGAGCTGGACGAACAAACGAGGTGGCCGATAAAAATAAAATGGAGCCCGTAAAAATTAGCCAAAAGGAAGGGGCAAAGCGGCAGGCGATCAGCATAAATGCCGCAGCTAAAAGGGCATAACGGACGACTCGCATTTCGCCAAATCGTTTCACAAAGGTATTTACTAAAGCACCTTGAACAATGACACCGGCAAGTCCAGCTACCGTAATGACAAATGCAATATCCTTCGGTGTAAAGCCATGTTTTTGGTCCACATATAAGCCAAAGATCGATTCAAAATGAATGATTCCGAAATTCAAAACAAAGGCCAAGATAAACAAAAAACCGTATGGTGTTTTTAAAGCTTGAATCATCTGCGTAAAAGGATTGAAATGAAGCTCTTTATTCAATCGTGCTTCTTCCTGCTTTTCCTTTGTTAAGGTTTCAGGTAAGAACAAGAAAGACAACAGCGTCGACAGGGCTGCAAAAGAACCAGCGATGAGGAAAGGAAAAGCAATTCCAAACTCAACCAAATAACCGCCCACACCCGGTCCAATGACAAAACCAAGTGTCATTGCAGCACTAAAAAGACCCATCCCTTTCCCTCGGTCCTTTTCACTTGTGATATCAGCAATGTAGGCAAACATGGCGGGCATCAGCAGCGCACCAGCAGCTCCGCCTAAAAATCGAGACACAAACAGCATCCAAAGCTGATCCGCAAATGCAAAAATAAACTGGGCAATCGTAAAGCCGGCAATCCCGGCAATAATCAATTTTCTGCGTCCAAACCGATCAGTCAGCGCTCCAGCGACGGGTGATAAAGCAAATTGTGTGAGGCCAGTTGCAGCAACGAGGAAACCAAGTGTTTTCCCAGTTGCGCCAAAGGCTTCAATATAACTTGGCATGACAGGAACGATCAGACCAAATCCAAGCATGGCAATAAAAATATTGAGCATCAAAATGTACAATCTGCCCATTTTTTTCATATCAAAACCTCTTTCTTCAAAATAAATGAAAATGATGACAAAAATGATAAGAACTTCTTCAGTATAGCGATATCGCTCTCTATAAGTCTAGTTTTTCAAAAAACAGCGTTTTTTCCCAAATAAAAAATACCCGCAGATGGCGAGTATTTTGAGTATCCCTTTTTTATTCAGCTTGTTCATAGATGGAAAGAGCCGCCTGTAACCCGGCACCACAATTGATGGCTGCGCCGTATTTCATCAAGATGGCTTCAAGGCCTGCTAAAACAAATAGAATATTTTCCTTTCGGCAGCTATAACCCATTGAGCCAATTCTCCATATCCGTCCTGCAAGCGGCCCAAATGAACTCGCAATTTCAATTCCAAAATGATGAAGAAGATCAGCCCGGACCGCTTCTCCGTCGATATCACTTGGAATGACGATACACGTCACGACTGGCATTTTGCAGTCTGGATCACCAAATAATTCAAGCCCCATCGCTTCAAGTCCTGCCATTAAAGCCTTTTCATGAAACAAGTGGCGCTGAAAACGTTCCTTCAGGCCTTCTTCCAGCACAAGACGAACCCCTTCTCTCAGTGCATAAAGCATCGTCGTCGCTTCTGTATGATGATTTAACCGCCTCGGGCTCCAATAATCTTGCAGCTGGCTTAGATCAAAGTAATTGCTTTTGATTGGAGAAATGTCTACCTGTTTCTGCAGTTCGTCCTGTGTTGCAATCCCTTTTTCTACTTTCTTTCTCGATTGTACGACATCTGCCACTCGTTCATTATATGTGATCGGTGACATCCCTGATGGAACAGACAAGCATTTCTGTGAGCCCCCAATTGCCGCATCAATTTTCCATTCGTCTACCTTGACCTCGACACCACCAATTGTCGCCACAGCGTCTACAATAAAAAGCGCATCAAGCGCTCGGCATGCTTCTCCAATTTTCTCAAGCGGCTGTAATCTTCCGGTAGATGTTTCACCATGAACCATCGCAACAATTTTCGGCTTGACTTGATGCATCTCTGCGATGATGTCGTCTTGCTTAAAAACCGTTCCCCATTCACATTCCATTGTATGTACCTCAGCACCATAGCGCTGTCCAATTTCAATCAGCAAATGACCGAAGCGTCCAAAGACCGGAACGAGCATGACATCTCCGGGCTCGATCACACTGGCAAGCACAGCTTCAAGTCCTGAGCGGGACGTCCCATCAATTGGATAAGCCCATTCATTTTCTGTTTGAAAAAGTGATCGTAATAAGGTCATCGTTTCATTCATGATCTCTGTAAATGCAGGATCAAATTGACCAAGAATTGGTGTACTCATCACCCGAAGGACTCTCGGATCTACTTCGACAGGTCCTGGTGTCATAATGGTTCTAGTAGGTGTGTGTAGTTCTTTCACGTTATCCATCCTCTCCCTTGCTGTGTCCATCCTTATATGCCCACTTATACAGCAATGCTGATAAAATAGCAATCTCTTTTCTTACGAATTGATTACATAAAATTTACGATAAATCCATTTATTTCTTTATGGCAATATGATAGAACTAAAGAGTATACATTCCCTATGAAGGAGGAAATAGAATGAAAAGATCTTTATTTGGAACTGTGGCCGCCGGAATCATGATTTTCGGTACATTTGCCGCTCCGCTGCCTCCCGCTGCAAATGCTCAAGGCTTTACTCTGAATGAACCGAGTCAAACCATCACCTTTTCCCCGTTACAGCTTCAAACCGAAACATCTGCTCAACAAGTGAAAACAACCGCTTCAAGTCAAATTGATTCCTATTACCAATCTGCTGCTGGCAAATCTGGTCCTGCTCTTAAGAAAGCATTACACGATATTATTGATGATCATACACAGCTATCCTACAGCCAGGTTTGGGATGCATTAAAGAAAACAGATGAAGATCCAAAAAATCCAAGCAATGTGCTCTTGCTCTATAGCGGTATCTCCAGGTCAAAGCAAGCAAATGGAGGAAACGTGGGACAGTGGAACCGGGAGCATGTGTGGGCTAAATCTCACGGCAATTTTGGGACGAGCCAAGGACCTGGTACAGATCTCCATCACCTTCGGGCAACAGACGTACAAACGAATAGCACACGAGGAAATTTAGATTTTGATATAGGCGGAAATGAATACAAGGGAGCGCCGGGCAACTTCTACGACAACGACTCATTTGAACCTCATAGCCGGGTGAAAGGAGATGTAGCAAGAATGCTCTTTTATATGGCCGTCCGATATGAAGGCGATGACCGCTTCCCAGATTTAGAATTAAACAACAAAGTGAATAATGGAAGCGCCCCTCTTCACGGCAAAATGTCTGTCCTATTAAAATGGCACAAGCAAGATCCAGTCGATCAAATCGAACGAAATCGTAACGAAATCATCTATCAAACGTACCAGCACAATCGCAATCCTTTTATTGATCACCCTGAATGGGTAAGCGATATTTGGGAATAAAAAAGAGAGGCACTGCTATGAACAAGCAGTGCCTCTTCCCATTACTACATCTATAAAAGATGATCATGCAACATCAAACACACTTCTCAACTTATAAAGATTCTGATCATTATGTTATGTTTATTCCCCCAATTTACTAATAATAATTCTTTCTACATTGCGATCTAAACAGAAAAATTCTATTTTGATATCATGCTTTGAATCCTTATAGCCTAAAATTTCATATCCCTGATCGTCATTTCTACGATAATAATTTTCACCTAAATAATCATAGATATCTTTTTTAGTTGAATGAATATTTATTGTGTTGTTTATATTACTTTGATTATTTTCTAAAGAGATTGCCACTATTTCTTTTCTATTATTCACTTTAAAATAATTTGAATTTGAAGTTTTAATCCACTCGTTTTCACTATAGTTTCTCTTTATTAATCCCAACTTCAATTCTCCCACCTTTAATTCAGTAAGATTTGTACTTTTTACTTTAAGAAAAGAGATGTGGTTTTTAAGTGGTTGAATGAAGAACAAGCCAATGATGATGATGAAAATAAAGATGATATATATGATAATTTTTTTCATATCAGTTCCTTCCATAAATGATGATATAATGAAACAATATAACATAAATATCATATTTAAATTTACATATAAATATTTAAGAAAAATCTAATCTAATAAAAAAACACCTTGCATAAGGTGTTTTTTTACTTTAGCGGACAGACGAGACAATAATCAAGGCTCTCTGATTTTTTCTCAAGCTTATAATACATACAGCAAGTCTTTCGATTTGATGTGTCTAGCAAACTTTCATCTAAATTTAAGCTGTGCTGGAAAGGATTTTGCTTCGCTCCGAAAAGATCACCCGACGCCTTCTTCAGAAACAAATAATCCTCCCGTATGCGCTCTTTCATTTTAGGCTCTTCCGTTTCTCGCATCATGCTACGGTAAAGAGAATTGATACGTACCGCTACATTTTCCCATAAAATTGAATACGGAAGTCTTGAAGTACGTTTCAATACATCTAAAAGAGGTGTGACACACTGCGTAAATAGCATGCGGACGACCTGCTCTCTCCACTCATGACGATCTCCTTCTAACTGAACAAAAGAACAGAGCATTTCATCTAGCTCAATTTTACGATCTTCTCTAAAGACACACGCCTCTGGTGAAAACCGATAGACAGCATCATACATCGTCATCAAGTACAAAGTAGAACTAACAACTAAATAGGCATAGCGCTTTGAAAACATGGATGCCGCCACTGCTATATTCGGGGCATGCATCGCTTCCTTTTCAGCTTCTAATAAACGTCTGATAGATGCTTCTGAAAAAAGCGCAGCAAGTGTGCGATCAGATGTCATTGGTCCATTTGTGATGTGTACCCCGAAATCAAGTAATTCTCTCTCAACCCACTCTGGCCTCATATCAAAACCCCCATCTTTCGTTTAGCGATTTCGCTGTTGATATAACAAATAAATAAAGAACGGTGCACCAATTGCCGCCGTAAAAACGCCTGCCGGAACATCTAACGGAAGAAAGGCCGTTCTCGCAACTAAGTCTGCCAGCATCACGAGAATACTTCCAACAAGCGCAGATGCTGGAACAAGCGCAATAAAGGAACGACCGATGATCATCCTTGCCACATGTGGCGCCATCAGTCCAACAAATTCAATACCACCTGCGAATGCAACGGCAATACCGGCTAATGTCACACTCATCAGTAGAAAGAATAACCTTTTTGCCTGTACTTTCACCCCGAGACCTGTTGCAAGATCATCTCCAAGCTCCTTCACATTCATCGTTCTTGCCAGCACCATGACAATCGGTAAAATCATCAATACCCAAGGAAGCATTGCGATGACGTCCTTCATTGTAGAACCATATAAACTGCCCGTCAGCCAGATGTATGACTTGGTCGTGGTCATCGTATCGCTGAGCACAAGAGTAAACGTCACACACGCCTTCATAATGGCGGAAATCCCAATCCCCATCAAGACGAGCGTGATCGGCTTGACGCCTTTTTTCCATGAAAGCAAATAAATCAGGCATGATACCGCAAAAGCGCCTGCAATTGCCCACAACGACTGATAAGCAATAGGCACAGTGCCCATCCAAAAGACGATGAACATAATGGCGCCAAACGACGCACCGCTCGTAATTCCTATGATGTCAGGCGATGCAAGCGGATTTCGAATGAGACCTTGTAAAATAAGCCCCGATACCGCAAGTGCCGCTCCCACTAAAACCGCAAGCAGGGTCCTTGGAATCCTCAACGTATTTAATACAAACGTATTTCCCTCGCCTTGTCCGAAGATATGTAGCAGCACATCAGCAGGCGGAATAAAGCGGCTGCCCATACAAAGGCTCAGAATAAATAAACCAAAGGCAACGCCTGTCAATAATAGTAAAATCAAAAACGTCCGCTTTGAAAATTGAAATGAAATGCGCCCGCCCTTTGAACGCACTGTATATGTTTTAGCCACCTGTCTTCAACCCCTTGCGCACGAGATAAACAAATAGAGGCGCTCCTGCTACCGCCGTCATGACACCAATCGGTACTTCCTGCGGCATGATCAGAAAACGAGCGGCAAGATCTGCGACAAGTAAAAGCGACGCCCCTACAACGGCACAATACGGCAGTACCCAGCGGTGGTCAGGTCCAACAAGCTTTTTCACAATATGCGGCACAAGAAAACCAACAAATCCAATGGATCCTGCGACAGCGACGGAACCACCTGCTAAAAAGACGACAAGTACCCCCATCGTCATCTTCAAAAGCAACGTACGCTGGCCAAGCCCTTTCGCAATATCATCACCCGATAAAAGGACATTGATCGAGCGGCCAAGAAGCAGCGCCACCACAGTCGCCCCAAGAATATAAGGCAGCACAGGCAGCAGCATATCTATACTTCTTCCTGACACTGAACCAGCCATCCAGAACAGGATGCTTTGAATGGACTGTTCATTCACGATTAAAAGTCCTTGCGTAAAGGACGCAAACAGAGCAGATATCGCAGCACCTGCGAGTACAATTTTGACCGGTGTCAGTCCGTCTCTTCCAATGGAGCCTAGAAGAAAGACAAGCATACCTGCAATGGCAGCGCCTAAAAAGGCCGTCCACATATAACCTGTTAACGACTCGGTAGAAAAGAAAACAATCGAAATCACAATAAAAAAGAGTCCACCTGCATTAATACCTAAAAGATCTGGTGCAGCCAGCGGATTTCTCGTCAATGCCTGCATGAGTGCACCTGAAATCGCTAGACTTGATCCAACAACCGTCGCAATTAAAGCTCTTGATAATCTGGATGTCATGACAATCACACTGTTTGGATCTGACTCATCAAACTGAAGAAACGCATGGATGGTGGCTTTGAGGGAAATTGAGGTTTGCCCAAGAGAAATACTGAGCATAAAAAAGACCAACATCAATACGATGAATCCAGCAAATAGCAGTGCCTTGCTCGAATCCTTTTTTAATAAACTTCTCATCTGATTCCCGCTTTCAATCTGTTATGGAAAAAGGAGAAAATGGTTTTTCACATTTTCTCCTCTGCTACACTTATTTATCAAGCCCTAGACGATCATAAATATCATCAAGCATCATGTTTGCAGCAGTGATACCGCCAGCCATGTTCCAAGTGATTTCATCAACTTTATGCACTTGTTTCGCTTTCACTGCATCAAGCTGCTTCCATAAAGGATGACTTGTCCACTCTTTATATGCTTTTTCAACTGCTTTATCCTGATCATCCATGAAGTAATAGATCACATCTGCATCCATTTGTGGAATGCTCTCTTTGTCTGTAAGTGTAATGATATCTTGCTTTTTATCTTTGACATTTTTAGGACCTTCAAAGCCTAGCTCTGTTAAAATTGAACCTGCAAACCCAGTTTGATAGATTCTTGCATGATCTGCACGGAAGTTCACCACAGACACACTCATTGGCCAGTTTTTAATGTCTTTCTTTGCTTTTTCTTTGAAGTCAGCGACGCGGTCATCCCACTTCGTCAGCAATTCTTTTGATTTGTCTTGCTTGTTTAACGCTTCACCCATTAAATTCACTGTGTCTTTAAAAGTGAACACTGTTTCTGTTGCAACAGTTGGCGCGATTTCTTTCAGCTGATCAAAAATTTGCTCGTGACGGATTTTTGATGCAATGATCAAATCTGGCTTCAGCTTTTCAATTTCTTCTAAGTTTGGTTGTGTTTCCTGCCCAACAATTTTGACACCCTTTAAATCATCTCTTAAATATTTATACGTAGGTGCTTCAAGCCAAGATTCTACAACACCCACTGGTTTAATGCCCATAGCGACGGCTGCATCTGTTGCTCCTTGATACAACGTCACCACACGTTTAGGCGATCCTTTAATTTCAGTTGAACCGATAGCGCTTTCAACGGTTCTTGTTTTCTCATTACTATCTGACTTGCCTTCACTGCTATTACTGCCACAAGCCGCAAGTAATACGATGGAGAGCACAACTAATAGCGACCAAAAAGATTTTTTGAACATGTACCTCACCTATCCATTCTATATGTAGTCATATCGTTTGATAACGATTCTCATTATCACACTATGATTTTATCATAGAAAAGGATGGTGTCAATGTAAATTTTTAAGAAAAAGGTAGAGTGTTGACTAGTTGTTCAGGTTAAATGGAACTTTTCCACATTTGGATGGTACGCCCAATCTTTTTTCCTGATTCTAGTAAAATGGACAAATGAGTATGGTTTTCTATCACTTGGTAAACAGATTGATTTTTCACCTGCTGATTTGGAAGCGCCAGATATGGATGAAATTTGTCTACGTCGTATAACTCATCCTCGCTTCCAACAAACATGCCATAAGGCTGGTCCAGCCTTGCAAATTGTTTTTGAGGTGCAGATGGCGTTAAGGCAAGAGACATATTGATGGTAATGCCTGTTAAAAGAAGTGGATCTTGTGCAATTACCCATGCTGGGTAGTGAAATCGTACAGCTTCTGAATGCCCCATCAGCCTTCCTTTTGTCATCGCAGATAGCACGAATTTCCAAACTTGAACTGTGGCAAAAGGGACTTGATTAGACTTCGCTGTGTCAGATTTGTAGCCAAATTCAGGAGCAATAAAAAAGTAACCGTCTACTTTTCTTTTTTCATCCCAAGATAGATATTGAAGCAGCAATCCAGCTCCAGAGGAATGACCACAAAGATAAATTGCTCCTTCGTGCTGCTGTTTGATGACATCCACAACTTGCGAAATATCTTGCCACACGTCAGTGACTTTGGGTGTATCCCCCTTCTTTCCTTCAGAATATCCGTGGCCTCTCAAATCCAGCAGAAACACATTCACGTGAAAATCATGTTGCAATGTATAGGCAATATGCTCATAACCAGCCAAGCTGTGAGCGCCTCCGCCATGAATGATGATCACATTGGTCTGCGTGTTTGTTTCTGATAAAAACGGATAATAAGCAAGACGAATGCCGTCATGTGATTGAATGAACTGTCTTTCTGGAATAGCTACAGGAGCTACTTCCTGCATACTTGTAAATGAGAACGGTTCTGTTTCGTTCATAATTAACTTTTGATCCTCCAATTAGAAACGAGAATGGCTAGAGCATTGCTGGCCATCCTCATGTTCGCATCCTATTTTGTCATATCCCTCAAAGGGAACGTCTTACTCTCAATAATGGCGACAATTTGTTTTAACGCTTGGTTCGCTTCGGGAATAGGGAAGACAGGAAAGACGTGATTCATTTTTGGGTATTCGATATAGTTGATGGGAACACCCTGCTTGTCTGCCATCTCTTTGAATTTCCGGGCATCTGGGAGAAAGAATTCATGAGTGCCAATAAAAACAGAAATTCGTCCTAACGATTTGATTTCTCCATAGATTGGACTGATCAAATGATGTGTTTCATCTGTATCACCTGCATAGGCTTTGCCCGATTCGATTAGTAAATCTAGGTTGAGCATTGGCTCTTTTGGAACCATTTTAGCGATATCAGGATTACTTAATGTCACATCAAGCCATGGTGATAATAGAATCAAGTTTCCAGGCTGCGGAAGACCTTTTTTTGCTAAGTATTGAGCAAAGGCGAGCGATAAACCGCCGCCAGCAGAATCACCCATGATGACGATTTTTTCTGGTGTTCCTTTTTCTAAAAGAGCTTGGTAAATTGGGAGAACACTCTCGATTGCATCCATATACTGATGATTCGGTGCTTTAGGATAAACTGGCACATATACCGTACTATTTAATTGCTTCGTCAATCGATCCAAGAAACGCCAATGCCATACGAGCGGCTGCTCAATATAGCCTCCTCCATGTAAAAATAGCACCTGATGATCATCTGGCTGCACATCTGATTTCAACATGTACGTATCGACTGAAAACATGCTGCTTTTGGTGATGTGATATTTCTTTTTCAACTTCTCAGGCAGCACATAAGGTAATTGATTCGCCATTCTTCGTTCCTCTAAATACCCCTCAACATTCAGTTTCTTCTTTGTAAGTACAAGTAACCATTCAACAAACAAACTTTGAATACTTCGCATACGATCGACCCCTATAGATAGAATGATGACAATCAATGTCTAGGAAAAGAATGGTTTCTCTTTTTCTAAAGCATAACATAAGAACTTGTGAATCCGTTAACTGCTTTGGACAGAATACTTTTTCTATACACCTATTCATTTATGAACAACTGTCTATTTATATTATATTTTCTAGATACATCATCATCAATTGTCAATCTTTCAATCATTGTTCATTAATCAACACATATTCAAAAACTGTTCATTTAAACACAAAAAAGACGAGTATTGACCACTCGTCCCAGATTGTTGACAAAGGGCTAAAATGAACTTGATTTTAGCCCTTTGTCTTCTTTTCAGCGTGATAGAAAACCTTTGCAGCCCTAGGAAGGACGAGCACCAGAGCAGAGCGAATTTGACATTCGTGAGCACCGGAGCGCAGGACTGACACCGAATGCGGGGGTTTGTCTACACGCTGAGACGAGTGTTGACCACTCGTCCTTCTTCTTCCTTACTTCACTTCCTCATGCTCTTGAGCAGCATCTCTTTTGCTCGCAATAAAGAGTGCACAGGTCATTGCAAGTATGGCCAGCGCCCACCAGAACGTCGATACCGCCTCTTCATGATCAATGATAATCAAACGGATGACCGCTGTGATCCCTATATAAATAAAATAGCGAAGCGGAAAATGAAAGTTAGATTTAAAGTATTTAATAATTAAGGCGATAAATTCAAAATACATAAAGAAGATCAGCAGCTCGCCAAGCATTCCATAATAGCTTTCTCCTTTGTTAAACAATGTTTTATAGACGAATTGTACGATGTACCATGTTTCACTAATTAAGAGTACGCTTAGCGCAATCGCTAGAAAGAACAGGCAGATATTCAGAAGGCCTTGCAAGAGATCAGGTACCTTTTGGAAATTGTTGAATCGTTTCATCAGATTGTTTCCCCATTCCATGATGTTGTTTTTGCTCTCTATATTTTGGTATTCCAAAATCGCAGTACGATGTAGTAGGTATCGTGTTTTTCTACACTTTCAAACTGTCCATGCATTCGGGACATCATCCGCTTGATGCTTCGTTCCCCGAGTCCATTGCTTTCCGGTATGATGTCTGTCTTTTTTATCGCATTGCTCACATGGATTTCAAAGACATCTTGGTCGGATAAAAAAGTGATCTGAATGTCCTTTTCAGGATCTGCGTATTTACGTAAGTTAGACATCACATTATCAAATACTCTGCCAAGCTCCTCGACATTCACATTAATATAGCTATCCGGCATTTCGCCTACAATATGGACCGTGAAATTCTCCTGATGCAGCAGGGCGACCTGATCTGATAGAAGATCATAAATCACTTCTTTCACTGCAACGGTTTCAAGCTCTGACTCGTGATCTTTATCTAGCAGGAAATAGGCAAATAGATTGTCAGACAGATTCTTTAATTGCAGGGCTTTTCCATACGCACTCGCTATATATTGCTCCTTGCGGGTATCCGCTAGAGCCTCCTCTTTTTTCGCAAATTCAAGATTCATGATGAGTGATGTCAGCGGGGTCCTCATATCATGCGACATTTCGGTCACCAAGCTGCGGCTCTCTTCCTGCAGATCATCAATAGCCTGAAGCTTGTCCAAAAAGGCTGTTCTTAAATCCTCAATACTCTTTGCAATCATGGCCAATTCATCATGCCCCTTCACTGTCATCTCATAATCGAGCTCACCGCCTTCAAGAATATGAATCTCTTCACGGATCGTTTGCAAGTACCGCAGACTTCGGCGAATGCCAACAAGCACAATCATGAGAAAAATGAGTGTTGCACCAAGCAGTTCTAGTGTAAAGGCGAGATCGTGATATCGAGAGGAGTAAAATCCGTCTACCATAACCCTACCTTCTCCGTCGCTAAATTGAACCGGGTAAGAATGACGCTTTGCGTAGTCGGTCACCTTTTCTTTCCCATAGGCCGATTCGTCAGCGACAGAGTAAATCGAGTCATATTGAAGCACTTCATCCTTGTAAACAGTGAGATTAATATAATCTTCTTTTTTCACCCACTCACCGAATGCTTTTCGATCCGTTGAAGTCAGCTCATGTTCTGAAACGTAGCGGCTGAATGTTTGAATGTATCTAGCAGATTCTTCCTTATAGTACTCATCCGAACTTAAATATCCTTCAATCAGGTGATCAGTGATCTTTTGCAGTGTCAAAAAGACAACACCACTTACGATAGCAGCGACCAAAATGAGCAGTGACAGCTTTTTGGTCAGCGTATATTTACGATGTGCCAAACCGGTATCCTCTCCCCCATTCTGTTTTGATATACACGGGACGAGCCGGGTCATCTTCAATTTTGGCACGCAGCTTTCGGATATGCACCATAACCGTATTGTTTGAACAATAAAAATAAGGCTGGCCCCACACGCTTTCATAAATATTTTGAGCAGAAAATATTTTGTTTCGTTTGTTCATGAGCAGTTTTAATATCCGATATTCTAAATCAGATAACTTGATTTGCTGCCCATTTTTCCACACTTCATTAAATTCCTCACTCACCTTCAGGCTACCGCCAACTAAATAGGTTTCTTCCTGTTCCTTTTTTTCCTGATAGATGGTATATCTGCGCAATTGCGCCATGACCCTAGCGTGAAGCTCCTCTTCTGAAAAAGGTTTTGTCATATAATCATCTCCGCCAGCGAGTAATCCTTCGGTTTTATCCAATGTACTTGATCTGGCTGTCAGAAATAAAATGGGAACGTTTGAGGAGGCTCTTATTTGCTGGCACGTTTCTATACCGGAGATACCTGGCATCATGACATCCAAAATCACCAAATCAAGCGAATCATCTACAACATACAATGCCTGCTTGCCATTCATGGCTCTCAACACCTCATACCCTGTACGTGTCAGAGATTCCTGCAACAGGTCACTAATATCCTGATCATCCTCTACAACTAATATTCGATGGGTCATATCTCTCTCACCTCATCCTCCATGACTTCATTCTTATATGTTATTACTATATATCATCTAGCTATGTGAAAAGATACACCATAAATCTTAAGTGTTTATGAATATGATCAATTGCCATCAAGTTGTCACATTTATTTTCAAAAAATTGGATCTTCATAAATGATTAAGAATTGACCTGTATATTGATTCATTGAAGGATCTATCTTTAGATCCAATACATGAAAAGGAGCATTAATATGAATGTAAGCAAGGTAGAACACGGACAACCAATGAGTCTTAAAGAACGGGTGCATTTCTTGGACATCGTACGAGGATTCGCCTTAATGGGAATTATTTTGGTCAACTATTTTTTGATTGTGGATTCGGTCAAGGGATTTGAGATGGAGTCTAATGATGTATTTCACAACTTGGTGAATTGGTTCGCCTCAGGGAAATTCATTACGTTATTTTCCTTTCTATTCGGGGTTGGGTTTATGATATTTATGGATCGAGCCGCTCAAAAGGTGGACAGCCCGAACAAGTTGTTTGCTCGCAGATTAACCATTCTCTTAGGGATTGGTCTTCTGCATGTCACGTTTGTATGGATTGGAGATATTTTAACCTATTATGCTGTCGCGGGCTTCTTATTGCTTTTCTTTTACAAACGCACAGCCAAAACCCTCCTGTACTGGCTGATCACACTCTTTGTGATTCAATTGCTCACGCCTCTTTTCTCAATGCTGCTCAACACCATCAGTACAGGATCATCAGGCAAGCCGGATTTTGCTGATTTCGAGCTGACTAGCCACAACAGTCTGACTTATTTAGCATCTATTGGTGACCGGTGGGCCGATATGGTCACGATGGCTTCCAGCTCATTTTCCACTGTCTATTCGATGTTCTTCATGTTTTTACTTGGTGTGTATTTTGTGAAAATGTCGTTTTTCAAAAACATGGAGACGAAAAAAGCGATTTGGAATCGTATTTGGATGATTTGTACAATCGCTTTTCTTATCACACAAGGCAGTACGATTATGACAGCGGTCACCCCTTTTGAACATACGCCATGGATGAACATTGTCTCTACACTTGAGCAAAACGGTGGATTAACTGGCAGTATGTTCTATATGAGTTCACTCGCGATGCTGTTTTTGCACGTTCCTCAGCTGCGAGGTGCTTTGATGGTTTTTACCAAGGTCGGACGGATGTCCCTGACCTGCTATTTGCTTCACTCGATCATTGGAACAGTGCTGTTTCTGAAATATGGAGCCGGACTTGCAGATCATCTTCAACCCGCTGGTACGTTCTTCATTGGCATTGGCGTGTATGCCTTCCTTGTCCTTTTCAGTACGTTATGGTTAAAGCGATTTAAGTCTGGACCGATGGAATTTATCTGGCGTCAGCTGACGTATGGAAAGATAAATGACAAATCGAAAACAAATACATTTCAGGCGGCGAAGTAATAGAAAAAAGGCGAATTACGACAGTTCGCCTTTTTTTAATGTGTTAAGTTTTTTGTGATTCAGATACAATCCGTTCATTTTTAATATTGATCCATCATTTCTTGCAATTGAGTCAAATAACTCTCTTTTAATTCATCGGGGTATTCAATTTTCACATGTTTCCCAAATGAGATCAAATAGTGAGTCATATACGATAATTCTTCTTGGTTGTACCCACCCACTATATAAGGCGTATCATCAATGGTCTCCAATCTCATATTCGGATAATGATTCTTCAAAAACTTCTCTTTCCCTTGTTCCGTTAATCGACATTTAAAAGAGATATCATGATAGGTTTTTTCGTATTCGAGCTGCAGTGCTTTTAATTCTTCCTTCGTAAAAGTGTCTTTCGTTTCTTCTTCGATCATCAAGTCCGTCATACAATCACATCTGTAGATGCCCCACTTTTTATTCTGAACATCATATGCTTCGGTGAACCAAATCCCATTTCGATAAAACAACTCAAGAAATTGTAGCCTGATCCTTTTATGTTCATATTGAGTGTATGTCATCTTCACGATTTGATCTTCCATCATTGCCTGCAATATCAAATCCAAATGATGTTGTTCACTCACTGGCGCAACATGGTAGTAATGAATCACATCCAAAATCTCCGTGATCCGATGTTTTCTCTCATCAGACATTGTAGCAAACAGTTTTTGACGAATCTGTGAGTAAGACTTTTTAAACGGTGTTGCTGACAACAGATCTAAGGCTTTAAGAGCGAAAAAAATGGCTTGAACTTCATCTATTTGAAAATAGATCGGAACCAATGGAGATTGATTCACGAGCCGATATCCTCCATGTCTGCCATTTTCAACATAAAAAGCTAAGCCCATGGACTCTAGCTCTTCCATATCTCTTAAAGCCGTACGTTTAGAAATGCCAAATTCAGTTTCTAAATCTTTTAATTGAAATGAATATTTATCACTTAAAAAAATAAGCTCTTGGTTTAAGCGTTCTGATTTTTTCATTTGATTTTCCTTCTGAAAAAGGTGACATGTTTTGTCACCTTTATATTTTATACTCAGTTTATCAAAAGAAAAGGAGCATGTATATGCAAACACTAATCATTAACGCGCACCCAGATTTCACTCATCGAGAAAGTTATTCAAACAAACTGCAAACACTATTTTTAGAACAGTTTAAAGAGAGATTCCCTCATGAGGAGCCTACCATTTTACATTTATATGAAACTGAAATTCCCCGTATCGAAAAAGAACAGCTGCTAGGTATTTGGGAAAAGCAAGCATCTGAACAAACATTAACAGCTGCGGAGGAAAAAATCGCCGCTTCCTCATCAGCTTTATTGGCTCAATTCAAAGCACATCATCGAATCGTGATTGTATCACCTGTTCATAATTTCAATGTGAGTTCACGAATGAAAGATTATATAGATAATATCTTTATTGCTAGAGAAACGTTTAAATATACAGAAGATGGTTCAGTTGGTCTGATGACTGACGATTATCGTGTACTTTTGCTCCAAGCAAGTGGCTCAATTTTCACAAATAACGATCGGTACACACCACTGGAATTTTCATATTATTATCTAAAGGAAATATTCCAAAACTTGATGGGTTTTCAACAATTTCATATTGTCCGGGCACAAGGAACAGCGATTTTAGATCAAAGGACTATCTTACAATCTGCATCTGATGACATGACGAAAACCTTAGATGCGTTTTATGCACCTAGTTAACCTCTATATTTTCAAGACCCAGAACGAAAAATTTTGCTCACTTGTCATCAATCTTATTTTTTCGTTTTGGGGTGACTCCTATCTGCTAGTACAAATATTATTGATGACTAATGCTGCCGTTTCACTCGGATGGCTAAGAGGGAAATGATGGCCATACGGAACAAAATCAACCTTCCCAAGATGCGATGGCGCAGAATAGCCTCTGTCATACTCCCCCCAAATCATGTGAAGATGATCCTTTGTGACTTCTTTAAAGTCACCTTGACCGGTTTTCAGTAATAAATGGCTAAGCTGAACCGTCGTATTTAAAATTCTAGGAGAAGTAAAGCTGTTTCTGATTTTTTCAATATAATGTTTAGGGATGCTCTCCGTGCTTTCAAACAAACCATTTCTTAACACATAACGCTCTATCAAATGAGTCGTTGCCAATCTTAATGTCCATTTGTTCAGAAATTGAGGAACATATAGTGATTTTGCCTTTTGTTTAGCAACAGGCGGCTGAAGTAAAGTGATGAAATACTTCTTATCTATGTAATTTTGTGCCAAAGCTTCTAGAAGAATATACGCACCGAATGAATGACCGATTAGATGTGCACCATTCGTCGCTTTCTCTATTACTTTTTTCACTACATTTAAATAGATATCTAGAAGATGTTTCTCTCGTTTAAATGGAGAACGCCCCAAACCAGGAAGGTCCAAGATCCATACAGGTTGACCTGTTTTCTCATGAAGCTCCTGTGCTAAAGGAAATAAATCTTCTCCATCACTCAATAAACCATGTAATAAAATAAATGGCTTCCCTTCTCCTTGTAATTGGTAAAGGGTATTATTATCGCATAATGTTCGTTTAAATAAATGTTGGTGCTCACCATGTTGATCCATCATTCGATAATCTAGATCCGCTACTACAGCAGGGAAAAATGTCATGACACTCGTCTTCTTAAACCAATCTTCTCCCATTATTTTTTTCGCTGAAACATTTGAAAACGTTCGTTTTGTCATAAAATTCAATCCGTCAGAAGGAATGTTTGTGAGTTTACTTACACCACTATTCATGATAGCTTTCATCAGTGGCATTGGGATAGAGATGTTTGGTGCCTTCATATTCATGCTTTCTGACATAACACTCAATAGTCCAGCAACGTTCTGATCGTGCTCTTTGTCATCAACAAGTGTATATGTTTGAATAGCTGGCTGCTCCAACTTGAAAACCTGTACAATAAACTTCGCAAACTCATCGTTTGAAATAAGTGGTAACCGATAGTCCTTACCTCCAGGAATCACCGGCATGAGCCCTCTTCGCATACTCTTTACAAGCAAACCCAATCCTGCAATTTGCTCTGTACTCCCTGTTTGACTACTACCAACGACAGTTGGCGGATTAATGATAGAAAGCGGATAACCTACTGCTGATGCCTGTTGACGAATATAAAGATCTGCTAAAAACTTTGTTCTCTCATAAGGATTTTTTATTTTCAAGTAATCGTTTCCTTCTTCAAACACGTCGATGGCAATCTTGCTATTTTGATCATCAAAGGGACTCATATAACCGACAACATGGATAAATTGCTGTAAACCCTTCGATTGATGAATACTTTTAGCTAACTCATCAATATATTTGGCGCCATTTAAAAAGACGGAAGCTGCCTCTTTACTTGTCGCTTGAATATCCATAGGGCCTCCTGCGTGAATGATCACATCCGTTTTCAATACCCTCTCCTGATCTTCAGCACTTAGACCCAAATCGACTTTCGTCAAATCCCCTTCAACAAAGTGCATCACTGACTCTTTTAAAATACCTCTTTCTTGAAAAATGCGTGTTGCTTTACTTTTTGACCTCACTAAAAGAAGAATGTTCACATCCTCTTTCGCTAATTCTTCGACTAATTGCTTTCCGATAAACCCTGTTCCACCCGTTAAAAATACTGTTTTCATGTGAAATCTCCTTTTTAGTACTATTCAGTACTAATTTGATGTAAAAAAAATGCTTCTTTATCGAAGCAAGTTAAATAAATGATCTGCTGTTTTTGTGATGACAGTGGCATCTTTCAATGTTTCTGAAATAAATAACGCTCCTTCAAGATTTGTCATAAAAAGTGATGCCACCTCATCAATATGAATCGTATGTCTGAATTCCCCATTCTCTACCCCTTGTTTCAGTAATAGAGAAACTTTCTCTTGTAATCCTGTGAAAAAAAGACCTATTTTTTCTTTTATTTGTGTGGCCTTTACAGGGCTTTGAATATAAAGAGTAATAAATGGACAGCTCCCCTTATAATCTCTAGACTGAACTCCTTGTGATAATTGCTTTAAAAACAATTGAATTCGATCTTCAACTGAAAATTGGGTCTGAGACAGTACGTCATCCATTGCAGATTGATACATGTCAATCCAATAATCAACGACCCCTTCTAATAATTCCTCCTTATTAGAAAAGTGATAATACACATTAGACTTTGATACTTTGCTTACACGTACCAATTCATCCATACTTGTATAAGCAAACCCTTTTTCTAAAAACAATGTTGCAGCTACTTCAAGTACACGTTTTTGATTCATTAATTTTACCTTTGTCATAAGTAGAACTATACAGTACTAAATTATATGTTGCAAGTATTTATGATCATTTAGAAAAAATGACTATCATAAGCAATTCTATATAAAGGGTAATGTTATTTTTCAAGAGGTTTTAAACGTAATGATAGAGAAAATAGAGAAACTCGAAACACTACACAAGAAATATAGACGATATGACGAATAAACAAAAAAGGACCAGGTTCTCTCTTTCATGAGCGTCTGGTTATTTATTTTGATGACTAATCAACAATACCTATAACTGTATCTATGAAGTTTCATTGGAATATATACCTATTAAATAAAACTAATAATTGTTTTGATAACCAAAAATATCTATGTTATCATAATAATGTAATATATTTCTAACTCCAGGAGGTTTTTCTTTATGAAAAAATCATTACTCATCCCCATTATTTCCCTTGGATTATTTGGTGGAATAACTGATGATGTATCTGCTGCTGAAACAAAAAACTACAATCAAAATCAAAATGGTTCTACTATCATGAAGACATCTAGCAGTATTCATGATAAAGCTTTTGAACTAAAAAATGGAGGTATAGGTAATTCTTATACGGGCAAGTATAACCCCATTAAATATTATAAATTTTATTTTGATGGTTATGAGGGCGTCTCTGTAATATTTGATAGTAAGGGATCTCATAAAATAAGTATATTAAATGGGAATTTTTTTGAAGTTGGAACAGACATTGCATTTTTTCCGGACATAACTTTAGGTTGGAATTATATTGAAGTAGTAGATACAAGACCTAGTCTTGGCGCATCATACTTTGATTTAAAAATACAATGGAATTAATTTGTTAGTACATATTTAGGAATTGTTTATTTAAATTTGAGATTATAAGACCCAGACGGCAATTAAAAGCTATCTAGGTCTTACTTTATTTATTATGTCATTGTTGAATTGCAATATACAATTCTACTAAACGGTCATTTCAGATTGTTCAAATTGTATATACTTTAAGTTTGAATTAGAAATTATAGTCTTTTTAATATCCATTATAATTATATCTTCATTTATTTACTCTGCTCTGCAATTAAAGATCATTTTAAGTCCCTCAAAATCACCATATGTCATAATGCTATTATGAATTTCTCCGATCAAAATTTATCAATCATCTTGGTTGTTGTATATATTTACGACAGCATTTTTTACTGTTGTGCTAGAAAAGTTAAATAGTATCATTATCCACTACAATTTGTTGTTCTGATCATTTGATTCCAATGATTTTTCAAAGCGTTAGGATCATACTACCTCCCCCCTTCCCAAATTGCCAAGCATTTCAATCAAAATGTATTGCTTGAATAATCTCTTTAAACCATTTTCTACAATGGGATAAGAGACTTGCATTATGCTGTTATTTAAGTAGAGATACTAGAAAAAATCATCTAATAGTTAAAAGGTTTACAGTGAAAGACAATTGTTAAGCTAAATAAAAATATTATAGTTTGGATGAATTAAAACTTATACTCGATAACATGAAAACCTATAAACACAATCATACAAATATCACCAATTCAATTATATGCTTATATACTTTTTGAGAGAACAAGCTTGCTTATAAGCGGAGCGTTAAACTTTAAATTGGTCGGGGATCTTGAAGAAATAAAGTGAATATTGAAAAATAGGTTAGGTGGGATACGAGCAATAAAGTAATTTTAACAACCTTAAAGACCATGCCATCCTCTTATCGCATGATTAAATGATGGAGTATTAAAAGAACTTAAAAATTCAAGTTAAAACAGAATGAAATGATATTACTGTGAAAATAGAAGAAAACGAACTAAAAAGTTCGCCTCCAATCAAAAGATAAAATCTAAATCGGCACCACCGATTCTCATTATTCTTTCAATACCTTTAAAATCCTTATATATCAGGCGTTTCAGGTATATTATCCGATACTACCTTCCATCTCGAATTTGATTAATGTTGCTCGAAATGGCAGGCACTGATTAACAATAAATCCGGTCAAACCTTTGATATAAAGCCATCCCTTCAAATGTTTTAAAATAGATTATAATTTCAACTTGGCATGGACTTGGCACGGTGTTTGCACGAAAGAAGCTTTTTGGTTAAAAGATAATAAATTGACTTTTGCAAAAAGCATCCATTTATTATGGTTGCTTTTTCCTTTGATTAAGAACCAAAGATTCTTTCCCTCGCTTTTATTACAGGTAGATGTAATCTGTGAAATTTAAATTGATTATAACTTCACTTTTCTTTTTAATTTAATACAAATGACATCCAACTTTTTATAGTTGAATGCCATCTTCCAAAATGAATTGCTTTTTATTTTTATTCTCCAATTTGGCTACCTTCCGGGTATCTTTCAAAAACTAAATCCTCTAGGAGTTCCGCTGCCTCTTTAGTTTTTGACATTTCATTTCCTGACCAAAATACTTTAGCCCATAATAAATCTAATTTTCTAACTCTTGGTCGGCATAAGTCAAAGAAATGAATTTCCCTTACCTCTTCAATAAGGTCTTGTTTGAGCACATCATCTATATCTCCTAAATTTGGAATATAAAGGTTTTGAATACTTTTTTTCTCTAGCTTACGTTCCCCTTCTTGGTCCTTTGCCATTGCTTCAAATTGTAATTGTGCAAAAACACTCGATAACCATGAAAGTAACAACCACATTTCTTCGCTATTTCCACCAAATACTTCTAAAGCATTGGTTGAACAAAATACCTTTTGCTCGTTAATAAAGGCTCTTGCACTTCTTCGTAAAGCTCTTGGGATAAAAACCGTATGCTCACTTGAATAAAAATCTGACTCTTTGTATAGAATCTCTTTTAATTCTTCCTTTGATTTTTCAAACTTCTTTTGTTTAGATTTATAAACTTGAAAATCTACATAAACATCCAAGATTTTATCTAAGATAATTGATTCACCCGTACCATCCTGATATGCGCTATTAGGAGGGCATAAAAACCTTACAGGAGTAGCATCCTCATTAAAAATTGGAGTATTGATTTCATTTACTTTTCTTAGTGCGGGATATAGCCAATCCCTAGGAACACTCTCATCTAACAAATCCCATAACTTTTTCTTGGAATTAATAAATAACAAATCAGAAGCCCCTTTATTTCCCACTCTTCCTCTTCTAAGGTCATAATCTGAAGCGACAAGTCTTATACAATGGCTTTCTAGGTTGTTAGTAATCCATTCTTCCGCAACTCTTCCATTACTGGTAATATGCCTCCATCCAACTGTGACTCTATTTTCAAGTTCTTCTCGTTTCTCTTTTCTTAACTCCATGCCCATTGGTTGGATAATTTGCTCGTTAGAAGAATTACTCAATGCCCTTTTAAGATTGTGTAAATCCACCTGTTCTAATGGGGTAAAGGAATCTAATACCTCAATCTCTTCCACACTCGAACCCTTTCTACCAACAAAGACAACTGTATCTTTTATAACCTCTTCAAACAAACCTTCTCTAGGGTACAGAAAAATGTGTTCAAGTCCAAAGTTACCAACTAAAAATTCTCTAAAAGCTTTTGATTCATTTCCTTGAGCAGTTAGATATTGTTTAGGCATTATAGCTGAAATTACAGTGCCATCCTGCACTAATTCAGTTACCAATTCTAAAAACAGTGCTTCCACACCAATCTGTCCAAAAAGTGTCTGCGGTCTATTTCCAGTTAGTTGTATTATTTTATGTGCAAATTTTCGTTTAATGGCAGGATCAGTTACCCCTGACACATAAGGTGGATTCATAACGACTACACTTACGTTTGCAAAATCCTCTGGGTTTAAACTGCAAACATCTTCACCGGTTATAGTTGGAGCATTATTCGAACTTACTAATTGTGGAAATAATAATCCTAATCTAATTGACAAAAGCTCCAAAAAAAGAGTTTCTATATCGTTTGCCCAAATTTGCCGAGGCATAACGTTATTAAAACCTGCGCTGACCGTTGCTAATAAGTTTCCACTTCCAGCTGCAGGGTCACTAATTACCTCATCTTCGGTTAATGGTCTGCCTAAAATATGTTGTGAAATTATTGATAGTACCTTTCCCAATTCAATATCGGTAGGTACTACACCCTCATGTCCTCTTCCTCTTGTAGCTATATCGTGAATTAATTCGGCAAGTTCATCTCCTGTTAAGATTCTGCGTCCTAAATCATTTAAGGAACTAAGAAGATTAACATTCCAAATATCATTATCATTTGTATTTGGTTCCGGTTCTGAAAATAAAACATTAAAGTCAATTTTCCGACCTTCCTCCAATAGCCTTCCTGGTCTAGATTTAAAGTAAATAGCATCTCTTGTAGGTACTTCTACGTTTTGTCCTCTTAAAACCCCTCTTATGTACTCATAGCCCGCAACAACTAGTGCTTGATGCCAACTAGTAGAATTATCTTTTCTGTTCTCTAATATATCAACGAGATTCGCTGTTGAGCTTTTATATGTTCCTGCATCATTTACAGAAATATCAATGATATTTTGAAATGCTTCGACTAATCGATTATAAAACTCTGAAACAGTGTCAGAAAAGTTTCCTACAACAATTGGACTTGGCTCAATAATTTGTTGGGATACGACAGGTTTATTCGGGTCGTGCTTAAAAAAGTCAATAATCTCCAAATTAGTTAAGCAATAGTAATGTTGTTCAACCTTTATATTTGCTTCTCTAACATAGGATTGAGCTTGAAGTCGATACCTCGTACTACTAACCTGTGATTTTGTTCTTTTTACCTCAACGATCAGTAAATACTTTTTTGTTTGTTTGTTCTTAATCACAAAATCAGCTTCTATACTTCCTACTAATTCATGGTGAACTACTTCATATGTACTATCGAGACCGGTGTTCACTAGAGCCTGATTCAACGCCGCCTCACAAATTGGGTGATACACACTTACCTCATCGTCACCATAACTTGGCAAATACGAAAATACACAGTTATTCAAGCCTTTTCCCCCCAAAAAATTTATTACTCCTATATCAATATTACCATATATTTCATTAATTAATATAAGAAAGAAAAAAACTGCTTTCAAAAAAGCAGCTTTTACATTCAAATTTTAGACATAAACTCTTTTATTTTTTCAGCAAGCACCCTTGCTAATATTGGAGGAACTGCATTTCCTACGATAGTATGTTTACCTCGTTTAGTTGTAGATACTAATTTATAGCTATCAGGAAAACTTTGTAGCCTCATTGCTTCTCTAACAGTAATTAATCTTTTTTCACCGTAGTGGATATTACAACCTACATTCGGTCTATTAAAGTGTGTGTTAATTGTATATGAAGGTTTTTCTGGTATTAGCCTACCGTAGCATGTTGTACGCCCACCAGTCTGTTTAAATGTTTTGATACGCTTTGAAGGTACCCAATCTGGTACATCCATGTAATTACCGCCAACAGGAACGTGATCAATTATTATTTTATCTAATTCGCTTAATTTTGGTAATGCATGCTCTGTTATTAGCCTGCTACCTTCCCTCATTTTAATTTGAAATTCGTTTAATGGTGGAGTAGTGTACTCATTTGTTTCACTCTCGTTCGGACTTGGAAGGTCTGATAATGCATCGTGAACAGATACCCACCTCTTTTTTAAAAGGCTCTCCTTCTCATCATGAGTAGGTTCAGGAAATTGAAATTTCCTTTCTCCTTTTGCACCAACTAAAATCACCCTTTTACGACGCTGTGGAACCCCATAATCAGCAGCATTTATTATTTGCCAACTAACGGTATAACCTTTTTCTTTAAAAGCCTTTATTAAGTCCTCGATTACAAGATTCCCTTCTTTTGTTTTGGCTGATTTTAGCCCAGTAACATTTTCAAATACAAAACATTTAGGCTGAACTTCAGAAATTACATCCATATAACTCCATACAAGTTGCCCTCTATCGTCTTCTACATGTCTTTTCCCAACCAACGAAAATGACTGACATGGCGGACCACCTATCAATAAATCCGCCTTTGGAATAATAGCTTTATCAATTTTGGTTATATCTTCTAGAATAATGTGTTTTCCTATATTTGCTTCATAACTAAGTACTGCATCTTTTTCAATATCATTAGCCCATACGATGTCAAACCCAGCCTGTTTAAAACCTAAGTCTAAGCCTCCACCGCCTGAAAATAAACTTATTGTCTTTATCCCCATCTTTTTACACCTTTTTCTTAGCTGACCTTTCTTGTTCTTTTTGTTTCAGCAAATGTAGTAATTGTTCTATTTTCAATCCTTCCGATAAATAAGGCAAGAGAATCGTATCTATAGTACCGATTAAACTGTTATCATTCTCCGCTATTAACCGCTTTGCCAAAGCAATTAGTGTTTTTTTATCTTCACTTGATATGGTTGCTGGATTTATTACTTTTAATTGGTCTAACTCATATTTTTGAACCTTTAGCAACCCCTTTCCATGGGTTCTTCCTATTCCCTCCAAATAGTAAGAAGTAATGTTGCTATTAAGAATTGAAAACAATAAGAAAGGATCAACTCCTTCCTTAACATTAATTTCGTAAAAATTATCCCTCGCAATTAATCTGCTTTCATTAAAAATAAACTTCTTATTTTCTCTTATGATATAGCTGAAAATTATTGTTGAAGGCTGTGTTCTTTTTATTTGATACCAAGAATCCGGGTTTTTCTTGAACTTTTCATACAAAGTTTTGGGCTTCTTATTATTTGCTAATTTTATTTCTTGTTCCTCAAGAAAATCTAATAGCTCTTTCGGTAATTCCTCTTTATTTGCATCAGTCATTAATATAAAATCTTCCTTAATACGAGAACCAGTAGTGTATCCAGTAACATCTTTAGGGCTGCAAACAATTGGTTGGAAAAATTGATTAAACATATCCTTAAATTTTGAAGCCTCATCAATAAAAATGGAATTTCCATTAGTGCCAATGCCCCTGTTTATAACAGTTAAGGAATCTAAACTAACTAAGCTACTTTCATCCCATTCATTTTCATTCTTAAAAATAGTTATCCAATTGGATTTTACTTTTAAATCTTTCTGATAATACTGATTAAAATTGGATTCCTTATTTTCCATAAAAATATTTTTAAATGAGCCATTTATTTTATTAGAAATATCAACAAATTCCATTTTATGGTTTGGATATTTTTCTTCTCTACCTTTTTTGGTTAATTGAAGGATACAGCTCTCAACATCTGCGTCTGGAAAAACATCCTTATCAAAAGAAATAAATTTTTCGATTAAAAAATTATCTAAAAGGAACTCTTTAAACTTTGTACCATAATCCGCAATTGCCCATGTATTAGGAACTATTGCGATAATGCTACCATTATCTTTAAGTATAGACCATGCCTTTACAAAAAAATAAAGATATAAATTACTCCTTGCGGATAATTCTACCCTTAGACTTTTTAGTTTTTCATTAAGATAGTTTTTATTTAAAAAGTCAGGCATATCCGTCGTTAAGTTTTCTTGTCTTACATATGGCGGGTTCATAATAACGCAATCCACCTGTTTATTAAAATTAAAAAAATTTATGTTCTCTAAATCCAAACTAACGTTCGATTCCTTATAATCATTATAACAAAAAGGGTCTATTTCAACACCAATAATATTTTCTTTTGGATAACCTTTTTTTAGTAAGGAATCAATAAATATTCCTTTACCGAAACAGGGGTCAAGAATTTTGTTTGGCTTTAAAGACATGGCTATTTCCGTCATAACATCTGCTATATTGATTGGTGTGTAAACTTGTCCTAATAGTTGCTGTTTTTGTTCTTTATTTGCCTCGAACCATGGACTTACATCAATTTGTTTCGACATTTCTTTTACTCCTATAAAAATAATCTCTGTTCATTATACATTAATTTAATATTTCTTTTAGTAGTAAAGCATAAATAAACATCTGTAAATAGCCGGAATATTATTAAATCTTCATAATATTATTGATTGTAATAAGACACCGAGAGAACATACAGACATTTTCACCTTTCCAAAACCTGTCCTATTAAAAAGCCCAATCCCTATTAAAGAATTTGTTTTCTTTCGGCTAATACAGGAGGGAATTTTGTGGCAAACAACTTTAAGGATTATATAAAAAAAAGGGCAATTGAAATTGGTAAATACATGGTTGAACATAAAACCACCATACGCCAAACAGGAAAGGTATTCGGTGTAGCAAGAATGACAGTTTATCATGACATAACCGAAAGATTACCTGAAATTGATAAGGATTTATACCAAGAGGTTTTAAAAGTTTTAAACCACCATAAAGAAGTTAGACACATAAGAGGCGGTGAAGCAACCAAAAATAAATACCAAAAAAGACTGGAAGAAGAGAAAAATGCTCATCAAAATTAATGGACATCTGATTACTAAGGGTTTTCACTTGGAACATCCATCAAACAAAATATCTTTTTCATAAGACCCCAACAAAAAGTTAGGGTCTTTTTATATACATTGTAGCACGAATAATTCATTGTACTGGTTCTTTATTTTTTAATCCTCCTATTAACAATTCAGTCTCTTTACGATTAGTTGGTGTAATCCGGGGATTGTATTCTTTACATCTTTGGGGAACCGTTCGCATTTTCCTCTTGAAACAAGTTTCAAAAAAAGCACCTATCGTTCATAATCGAAAGGAATAAATAGAAACCTGTAGAAAATTCACTAATAGGGAGGTGAGATTCATGGCAACAAAACTAATAACTGTTTCAAGGGCACAAGCTGAGATAAAAAGGTTGCAACAGTACATAACCTTGGTAGAAAAATATCAAACGGATACCTTGGAAAAATGGATTATCAAAGAGTATGCTTACACGAACAGCATTACAGAAGTTGTTAAAAGAACTAATGCTAAAGAAATAACCCTTAACCAATCCTATGCAAGTCAGTTTTAAAAGGAAAAGCAAGTGATGAGCTTCATCGAATGTTGAGGTCTGGTTATTTTGCACGATTAAAACCAAACAAAGAGAGGCTTTACTGACTTAATCCATTCTAGGCAAGGAGGCTGCTCTTTGATTTTTCACGCCTATAAAAGTCCATTTTCTCATGGTCTGAATTTTATTACATGTCCTATTAAATAGCAGTCTTGAGATAATTGAAAAATGCCAGCGCCACAAGGTTGACCCAATATATGATGTCCAACTAACATAAAACCTTGACTCCGACAACACTTTCGAATGCCACCCGCTCAAATTCCCCAGGGTTCACCTCAATCCGCACCTCATGCGTAATTGAATCCACGTAATGAACATACCCAGTAATGTCGTGAGTAAATCCCATATCCCAAATGGTTAGTTTAACCGGATAATTGTATTCTGTTGCGTATTCAATACGAAGGTCAAACTCTTCCTTCTAATTTTCGTCTAATATTGGCTTTGCAGTCCGAGACTGATTCTTGAACATTTCACTAGTCATTTCAAAAGGAAGAAATTTAAGATGAAGCAAAATGAATTGATTTTAAGAAATCCAAGATTTCGCAAAAATGAAGATGGGATTATCCTCCAAAATTATAATAGGTATTAATTAACACCTTCTACTATTTTTGAAACCATGCAAGATTACTGTAAAAAATCTGGTGTTGATTATAAAGGCACCCACGGCTTTAGGCACACGCATGCGGTGCTGCTGCTTGAATCAGGGGCAAGCCTTAAATATGTATCAAATCGCTCGTTACATAAAACCATCAAAACAACAGCAGATACTTATCTTGATATTAACAAGAAAATAGAAGAAGACGAACTTCAAAAGTTCGCCTCCTATACTAAAAGATGAGTTCAACTTGGCACGAATTTGGTACGCCACCAAGTTGGCACGATATAAAATCCCCGCAAACCCGCAATATATAGGTTTTTTGGACATTAACCAATAGAACCTTCCATTTCAAACTTAATCAAACGGTTCATTTCAACGGCGTATTCCATTGGTAGTTCTTTTGTGAATGGCTCGATGAAGCCCATGACGATCATTTCTGTTGCTTCTTCTTCAGAAATTCCGCGGCTCATCAAGTAGAATAGCTGCTCTTCTGATACTTTCGATACCTTCGCTTCGTGCTCTAATGAAATGTTGTCGTTTAAGATTTCATTGTAAGGAATCGTATCAGATGTTGATTTGTTATCCATGATGAGTGTGTCACACTCGATGTTTGAGCGTGCACCCTCTGCTTTGCGTCCGAAGTGAACGATTCCGCGGTATGTGACTTTACCGCCTTGTTTGGAAATCGATTTCGATACGATCGTTGAAGATGTGTTTGGTGCAAGGTGAATCATTTTTGCACCTGCATCTTGGTGCTGACCTTTACCTGCTAGGGCAATACTTAATGTCATACCACGAGCGCCTTCACCTTTTAGGATAACCGCTGGGTATTTCATTGTCAGCTTAGAACCGATGTTTCCATCAATCCATTCCATTGTTGCATTCTCTTCACAAATCGTACGTTTTGTCACAAGGTTGAAGACGTTGTTTGCCCAGTTTTGAATCGTTGTATAACGGCAGTAGCCGCCTTTTTTCACGATGATTTCAACAACCGCACTGTGAAGTGAGTTTGTTGTGTAAACTGGAGCTGTACAGCCTTCTACGTAATGCACGTGTGCGCCTTCATCAACGATGATCAGTGTACGTTCGAACTGACCCATGTTCTCAGAGTTGATTCGGAAGTATGCTTGAAGTGGTGTATCTACTTTTACGCCTTTGGGTACGTAGATGAATGAACCACCAGACCATACAGCCGAGTTAAGCGCAGCAAATTTGTTGTCAGTCGGAGGAATGACTTTTGCCCAGTGCTCACGGAAGATGTCTTCGTTCTCTTTTAATGCACTGTCTGTATCTTTAAACACAATGCCTAAATCTTCAAGATCTTGCTTCATGTTGTGATACACAACTTCAGATTCGTACTGAGCAGATACACCTGCTAAGTACTTTTGCTCTGCTTCAGGGATTCCAAGCTTATCAAAGGTTTGTTTGATTTCTTCTGGTACTTCATCCCAAGAACGCTCAGAGCGTTCTGATGGTTTTACGTAGTACGTAATTTCATCAAAGTTTAATGCATTTAAATCTCCGCCCCATTGTGGCATCGGCATGTTGTAAAAGTGCTCAAGAGATTTCAAACGGAAGTCGAGCATCCACTGAGGCTCTTCTTTCATACGAGAAATTTCTTCAACGATCTCTTTTGTCAGTCCGCGCTCTGAACGGAAAATGGAAACGTCTTTATCAGAAAAGCCGTATTTATATTCACCAACATCTGGCATTTTTTTAGCCATCCATTTTCACTCCAATCTTATGATTTGCCGTTATCTTCGGCAGATGCGCCTTTTTCAAGCGCCTTCCAGGATAATGTTGCACATTTGATGCGCGCTGGGAATTTTGCGACTCCCTGCAGCGCCTCAATGTCACCAAGATCAATGGAATCGTCGTATTCTTTTCCTAGCATCATATCGGAGAAAATCTGAGACATTTTCAAAGCTGTTTCAATATCTTTCCCTTTAATCGCCTGCGTCATCATAGAGGCAGATGCCATCGAAATCGAGCATCCTTCTCCTTCAAACTTCGCATCGATGACTTTTTCGTCTTCGATTTTCATCGTGAGACGAATGCGGTCACCACACGTTGGGTTGTTCATATCGACGACAATACTGTCGTTTAGCACACCTTTGTTTCTCGGATTTTTATAATGATCCATAATCACTTGTCTGTACAGTGTGTCTAAGTTTACATTAAAAGACATTCGTAAAATACTCCTTTGTCTTACGGAGCGCTGCCATGAGCTCGTCAATCTCCTCTTCTGTATTGTACAGATAGAAGCTTGCTCTTGCAGTCGCTGATACACCAAGCCATTTCATGAGCGGCTGTGCACAGTGATGTCCAGCACGAATGGCGACACCTTCCGTATCTAGAACAGTTGAGGCATCATGAGGATGGACGTCGTCTAAGTTAAACGTCACAAGTCCAGCTCGGTGCTGCGGTCCGTAAACCGTGGCACCTTCAAGCTCTTTAAAGCGCTCAAGTGCGTAAGTCGCAAGCTGATGCTCGTAACGGCTGACTTCCTCCATTCCGATGTCATTTAAGAAATCAATCGCTTTTCCGAGTCCAACTGCTCCTGCAATAATCGGTGTTCCCGCTTCAAATTTCCACGGCAGCTCTTTCCATGTAGAATCATATAGATCCACAAAGTCGATCATTTCACCGCCAAACTCAGCAGGCTCCATATTATTCAAAAGGTCCTTCTTCCCGTAAAGAACACCAATGCCAGTCGGTCCACACATTTTATGCCCAGAGAAGGCGAAAAAGTCGCAATCCAAGTCCTGAACATCAATTTGCATGTGCGGGGTGCTCTGGGCACCATCGACGACGATAATTGCACCATGATCGTGAGCAATCTTTGCGATGTCTTTAATTGGGTTGATGGTTCCTAATACGTTTGAGACATGTGTGACAGCAACGATTTTCGTTTGATGTGTGATGGTTTGCTTCACATCTTCAAGCGACAGCGTGCCGTCTTCCTGTAACGGAATATATTTCAATGTGGCGCCAGTTGCTTTTGCTGCCTGCTGCCAAGGGATGATATTCGCATGATGTTCCATATGCGTAATGACGATCTCATCGCCTTCTTTAAGGTTTGCTCTAGCATAGCTGATTGCCACTGTGTTCAGTGCTGTTGTTGTACCTCTAGTAAAAATAATCTCCTGGACAGAAGAAGCGCCAATGAATGCTCGAACTTTTTCTCTTGCACCCTCGTATGCGTCCGTTGCTTTTGTGCCAAGGGTATGAACACCCCGGTGGACGTTCGAGTTGTAAGACCGGTAATACTCATTCATTGCATCAATGACAACTCGTGGTTTTTGAGATGTCGCTGCACTGTCCAAATACACCAAATCATGTCCGTTCACTTGCTGATGAAGGATTGGAAACTGCTCACGAACGTCTTTGATATTCATTATTTTACTTTCCTTTCAATCACAGAAACGAGCTGCTTTTTAACTCCTTCAATCGGCAGTTCTTTGACGACTGGATTTAAGAAGCCATAAATGACAAGTCTTTCTGCATCTTCTTTGGAAATCCCACGGCTCATGAGGTAATAGAGTTGAATTGGATCAACACGCCCAACAGACGCAGCGTGTCCTGCTGTTACATCATCTTCATCGATTAAAAGAATTGGGTTAGCGTCACCGCGTGCTTTCTCACTCAGCATGAGAACACGAGATTCTTGCTCTGCATTTGACTTCGTTGCGCCATGCTCGATTTTACCAATTCCGTTAAAGATAGAGGATGCTTGATCCTTCATGACACCATGCTTCAAGATATACCCTTCAGAGTTTTTACCGAAGTGGATGATGCTTGTTGTGAAGTTTTCCGTTTGATTCCCGCGGCCAACAACAACTGATTTCGTATCTCCGAATGTACCGTCGCCCATAAGCTTTGTGATGTTTTCAGACACAACGTCTCCATCATTCATCAGACCAAGCGCCCATTCGATTTTACTGTCACGACCATTTGCCATACCACGTCTATTCACATAGACTGTCACACCTTCTGCAAGGTTATCCACTGCACCGTAAGTGACGCGGGCATTTGCACCTGTGAAGACTTCAGACACGATATTGAAGATCGCTTCTTCTGGTGTTGCCGTACTGATGTAGTTTTCGACATATGTCACAGCACTATGATCGTCTGCTACAACGATGACATGGTTGAACAACGTTGTTTCGTCATTTTCATGAAGATAAACGGCTTGAATTGGTGCTTCAAGCTCTACGTTTTTCGGTACATAGAGGAAAGCTCCGCCATTCACTAAAGCAGCATGTAGAGCTGTTAGTTTGTGCTCATCCACTTTCACTGCATCTGTCATGAAATATTTCTTTACTAAGTCTCCATGTTCGCGAATCGCTGTATGGATATCAGTGAAGATCACGCCTTTGTCTTTTGCTTCCGTAGAAAGAGACAAGTATGCTGGCGTTTGATCACGCTGTATATAGACTGTCTTATCTGTGTCCTCTAAATCAATAAGAGACTTCACTTCTTCAGGAAGCTCTTCTAAAGATCCAAATGGCGCACTTTCGACTGTATGCTGTTTGAAATTGGTTAAATTCCATTTTGAAATATTCGTTTTGTCAGGCTTTGGCATTGGAAGGTCTTCTGCTTTTTCAAGAGCCTGTAAGCGAAGGGAACTCATCCATGCCGGTTCCTGATGCTTCTCGGAGAAGCTTTTGACATAATCTTGATCTACTGATAATTTCGTTTCTAATGTCATCAATAATCCTCCTAACGCTTACGCTTCTTGACCAACAGTTTCGTCTTCAATTCCTAACTCTTTTTTAATCCAGTCATAACCTTCTGCTTCTAGACGCTGCGCGAGTTCTGGTCCGCCAGATTTCACAATACGTCCTTGCATCATAACATGAACGTGATCTGGTGTGATGTAGTTCAATAGGCGCTGATAGTGAGTGATCATTAAGCAGCCGAAGCTTTCGCCGCGCATTTTATTAATCCCTTTAGAAACAACTTTCAGTGCATCGATATCAAGACCAGAGTCGATTTCGTCAAGGATGGCGATTTTTGGTTCAATCATCATTAATTGAAGAATTTCGTTACGTTTTTTCTCCCCACCTGAGAAACCTTCGTTTAGGTAGCGCTGTGCCATATCTGGGTCCATTTCAAGGAATTCCATGTTTTCGTCCATTTTGCGGATGAATTTCATGAGAGAGATTTCATCGCCTTCTTCTCTGCGTGCGTTAATAGCCGAACGAAGGAAGTCTGCATTTGTTACACCACTAATTTCAGATGGATATTGCATTGCAAGGAAAAGACCCGCTTGAGCGCGCTCATCTACTTCCATTTCAAGAACATCTTCGCCATCAAGCAAAATGCTGCCTTTTGTCACTTCATACTTAGGATGGCCCATGATTGCAGCAGATAAAGTAGATTTACCTGTACCGTTTGGTCCCATTACTGCGTGGAATTCTCCACCTTTTATTTCTAGGTTTACACCTTTTAAGATTTCTTTCCCTTCAATCTCAACGTGCAAGTCCTTAATTGTTAATGTCGAAGCAGTCATATATCGATACCTCCAAAATAATCATTATTCTCAATTTATTCTCATTCTAATTTTATAACAAATTAAAAGTGAATACAACACATTCACGACAAGCGTGAGAGGATGCTCTCAAAATTCTAACAAAAAATACAGGTAGATAAAAGGATTTATGTCGAAAAGACTGTTTTCATAAAGAAAGGGCGGGAAACTGTTCTCCCCGCCCCTTAGCTATCAATAGCCTCGTATATTCATTTTTGCGAGCTGTCTTTTCTCATCTCGATAGGACTGCTCTCGTTTAAGTTCTACTTTCATTCGTAAGTCATGGTCTCTTTCGTACTCTGCATAACTCATGCCATGAGATTGATGCATGGCCTTTTCCATCTCGGCGGTATAATCCAATCCCAGTGTACTCTGGTCCGAACAAATAATAAACCATTCCCTTCTCTGAGTGTAGCTTTATTGTATCAAAGGCATGCTGCTTCACTCAAAAAGGATATGACGCGGTATACTGGCATATTTTCTCACACACTTGGCTGAGAAGAACTCAACTCCCTGATATGGAAAAATACCACCTTATCCTTCCCTTAATGCGTCTGTCCTCCAAATTCATCAATACATTGCTGAACAACTGTGATGCCTTGACTTAGCGCAGCACCGCCGCCAAACGCTGCAGCCACACTGACGACCTCCAGCAAATTCTCTTCTGTTGCGCCTTGGTCGAGCGCTCCCTTTGTATGATAAATCATGCAATATTCATCCTGTGCATGAATGCTGATGCCAAGGGCAATCATTTGTTTTTCTTTTTGCGTTAATGAATCGCTCTGGAAGCACTGCTCCGTAAATTCATTAAATTTCTTGCCAAACACCGGCATTTTCTTCTGGAATTCACCCATTGCCGTTTTATAATCCGTCAATGATTGCTGCATCGATCCGCTCATATGTTGTTCATTCATCTTCATTCCATCCCTTCAGGTCATTTGTTCGTTTTTATTATGAGCGAGATTTGAAAAAATACACAAAAAACCTCGCTTTCATGAAAGCGAGGTTTACAAGTTGTTATTCAGATACAGGCAACACTGCACCATCATACTTTTTGTCGATGAATTCTTTGATTTTATCAGAGTGAAGAACTTCCATTAATACCTTGATCTTCTCTGATTTTTCGTCACCTTTGCGAACAGCGACGATGTTTGCATACGGGTTGTTTTTCGTTTGCTCAAGTTCAATTGAATCTTTTTTCGGATTCAATTTATTTTGGATGGCATAGTTAACGTTAATAAATACTGCATCGCCTTCACTATTTTCATAAGCTTTCGCTGTTAGTTCAGGAGCGATTTTTTTGAATTTTAGGTTCTTCGGGTTTTCTTTGATGTTTTTGACTGTTGCGTTGATTGTATCTACTTTTGGATCAAGCTTGATCACACCAGCATTTTGTAATAGAGCAAGCATACGTCCTTGCTCAGCTACGTTGTTTGTCATGATGATCGTGCCGCCGTTTGGAATATCTTTTACTGATTTGTATTTCTTAGAGTAGATACCGAAAGGCTCAAGGTGAACGGCACCAGCACTTACTAGGTTGTAATCTTTGTTTGATTTATTTTCTTCGTTTAAGTAAGGGATATGTTGGAAAAAGTTCGCATCCACTTCTTTTTCAGCTAATGCTTTGTTGTACATTTTATAATCGCTCAGTACTTTCACTTTTAGATCGTACCCTTTTTCTTTTAGAAGTGGTTTTGCTTCTTCAAGAATCTCGGCATGTGGTGTTTTTGAAGCTGCAACCGTGATGGTTTTGTTATCGCTTGCGTTATTTGATGAACCGCAAGCAGCTAAAATGCCTGCAAATGCTAGAAATAGTGCACTTAAAATCAATTTCTTCATGAATAATTCCTCCCTTAACGTTTATCAATTTTATTTGTAATCAAATCACCGATTATTTGAATGATAAAGACGATGATCAGAATAAACACAGTGGCTACAAGTGTGACATCTGTATTACCAGATTGGTATCCTTCTACATAAGCAAGGTCACCCAGTCCGCCTGCTCCAATTGCTCCTGCAATCGCAGTAGAGCCAATCAGAGCAATCGCTGTTACAGTAATTCCTGAAATAAGGGCTGGCAGTGATTCTGGAAGCAATACTTTGAAAATAATGGTCGACGTTTTTGCTCCCATAGATCGTGCTGCTTCAATGACTCCTTTGTCTACTTCACGCAGTGCAATTTCAACAAGACGTGCGTAGAAAGGGGCTGAGCCAATGACAAGGGCTGGTAATGCTGCATTTGGACCTAAAATTGTATGCATTAAAAATTTCGTAAACCCTAGTAAAAGAATAATTAAAATGATAAAAGGAATCGATCTGAAAATGTTGACGACTCCGCCGATGACAGCATTGATCGGTTTATTTTCCCAAAGACCGCCTTTTCCTGTAAGGAAGAGCAGCAGGCCAAGAATAATGCCGATCACAAAGGCAAATGCCAATGAAATGAGTGTCATATACACCGTTTCACCCGTCGCGTTCCAAATAACCTCTAGATCAACGTTCGGAAACCATTTCTCAAACATGTGTCATCACCTCGATTTCAACCTGTTTGCTTTGGATATAGGCGATGGCTTTTTTAACTTCGTTCTCGTCTCCATTAATATGGATAAAGAGTGTTCCAAACGCGCCTTCCTGCGTTTGAGAAATCTTTCCTTGCAGGATGTTCACATCGACCTTGAAGGATCGAATAATTTCCGTGATCAGCGGCTGTTCGGCAGAATCTCCAATAAAGGACAACCTGACGACCTGACCTTCTTTTACTCTCTCTAGGACGTGCTCGATCGTTTCTTTTGCTTCTTCTGGTTCAGCAAGCTGTTTCACGAATCGCTTCGTCATTTCTTCTTTCGGCTGTCTGAAGACACGTAATACTTCGCCTTCTTCGACAATACGGCCATTCTCCATCACTGCCACACGGTGACAAATTTTGCGAATGACGTGCATTTCGTGTGTGATCAATACAATGGTGAGTCCTAGTCGTTTATTAATATCGGCTAAAAGCTCAAGGATGGAATCCGTTGTTTGTGGATCAAGCGCAGAAGTGGCTTCGTCACATAGCAGAACTTTTGGGTCATTCGCTAATGCTCTCGCAATCCCTACACGCTGCTTTTGCCCGCCGCTGAGCTGAGAAGGATATGCATTTTCTTTTCCTTCTAAACCGACCAATTTAATCAGTTCGTTTGCACGAGCTCTCCGTTTTGACGTTGGTACACCTGCGATCTCGAGCGGGAACATAATATTTTGTCTCACTGTTCTTGACCAGAGCAAGTTAAAGTGCTGGAAAATCATGCTGATTTCTTGTCTTGCTTTCCGAAGTTTCGCATTCGATACTTCATTGATCCGGTTGCCTGCCACTTCAACGATTCCTTCTGTTGGCAACTCCAGACCGTTTAATAGGCGAATCAGGGAGCTTTTCCCAGCGCCGCTATACCCGATAATTCCGAATATTTCACCTTTATCGATATCCAAGTTGACGTCTTTCACGGCATCAACATTTCCGCTTTTTGAATGATACGTTTTTGATACATTCTGTAAATGGATCACAGTCTGTTCACCTGCTTTCTTGCTGAATCTATAGGTTGCCATCACATACGTTCATTTATTCTTCCGACTGTTATGACTCTAGCCTGACGCAAGGTCAGTAAAAAAGACCTAACTGCAACGCAAGCAGAAAGGCCTTTTATATCAAATACGCCTTTCTCTCATCTTTCAAAGCGTTGCGGCTTTGAGTGAATTGGCACCAATTTCAGCTATGCTGACGGTTGCCGGGTTTCATAGGGCACGTCCCTCCACCTCTCTTAATAAGAGAAAATATGTTGTTTTATGTGATGTTCATGTTTTTACTAACGTAGAATATCATGCTATCTGAGATATGTCAACGCTGTAAATCGCTAATTTCCAAGTAAACGACTACGTTATCATTTTTCGAAAAAAACCGTTCGTCAGCCAAAGTACCGCTTCTAGTCTAAGAAGTGCTCGAAATGAGCCTTTCACTTTCACTTGTCCTCTGCTGATCAGCTGCTGTAAGGACATGTCTCCATCTAATAATTGCAAAATCTCTTTTCGCTCACCATAAAAGATGAGATCCGATAACTCAATTGCAGGTAGTTTCTTCACTTCACCACGTTCATCCACAATCAATGTACAAGAGTCCGTTTCCGCCTCAAATGTAATCTTCAAGGATGATGATGAGAGCAACGGCTTTAACAATAATCGCTGCCCTGCACTTCCATGGGCTTTCACATTTTCCACATGTATAACCTCCCTGTCATTTGGTTATACATAACATTTCTCTACAAACATCGGCTTGTCCTTTATAAATAGCTCGACAAATTTTCAAATGAATTGCTTGAAATATGACAAAAAACCGCTTTATTTAGCGGTTTCAATCATTTCGTGAAGATATGGAACGGAGTGAAAGGCATAGCCTTTTTGCACGATTTCACCCTTTTTAAACAGGAGAAAGCAAGGGACACTTTCGATCTCAAATGCTTTTGCAAAACTTGGCGAGTAATTTAAGTTATTTTCATAAAAAGGAACTTCCGGCTGCATGGCATCAACCACTGCCAGCATCTTCTTTGCCAGCTGGCATGTTCCGCAAAATGGTGTATATAAGTACAAAAGAAATAAATCGTCCTCTATCTCCTTGAATTCATGCTCTTCAATCTCTTTCATATACGTCACCCTTATAAATATTTCGAATGAACATCAATGTTTGCAGCTAATAGAATAGATGCAATATGGGCTGACGGTGAAGCGGCCACTTCGCGGTACGTTCTGTCGACAAAAAGATGCAGTGCTTCAGGGAATTCTTTTCGAAATTGCTTCCGCAGTTTGTCGCCAGCATCGTCACTGTCTGCTAATATGTAAACGTCTTTCCCGAATAAATCGTCCACAAGCTGATCCAGCTTCGAAGTACTGATCGTGCCATTGGTGCAAATGATGGTAACAGGTTCACTTATGACTTCTTTTAGCTTCTGTTTATCTGATTTACCTTCTACAATGATGACCTTTTCTATCTCGACATTCATCACGATCACCCGGCCCTTTTGACGTTGATTCACTTCTTCCTTAGATTACAATCTTTCATTCAGGTTGTAAAGATTGGGCAATTGATCAACAAAAAGACTGCAGCAATCACTGCAGCCTTATCTGTGATCAGCACCAGCCATTTTCATCGTCACAGTCTACATATTTTTCAGTCCCATGGGTCAACGTATCTGACAGACGATAAAAACGGTTTTGATCATAGGAATAACCTGATTTTAATTCATATTGATTTTCACTAATCATCGTGCCAATCTCTTCGTTTTGATGGTAAAGCACCATGCCGCTCTCTTTGAATCGTCCAGTGACATGCTCTGTTATATCCACCTGTTCTTTTTGAAAAGACAAATTGGACACCCCCCATATAGGTAGAGTGTCCAATTTCACATGAATTAGTCTTCTTTTGTCATTTCTTCATATTGCTCAGCTGTCATTAAGTTCTCGATTTCAGACGCATCCGCTGGCTCTACTACGATCATCCAAGCTTTTTCGTATGGAGAGTCGTTGACGAACTCTGGGCTGTCATCAAGCTCATCGTTTACTTCAACGATTGTGCCGTTAATCGGTGCGTATAGTTCAGAAACTGTTTTGACTGATTCTACACTTCCGAAAGGCTCGTCCGCTGTAATTTTGTCTCCTACTTCAGGAAGCTCAACGAACACGATATCGCCTAGCTCAGATTGAGCAAAATGCGTAATACCGATACGCACCTTATCTCCTTCTACTTTGACCCATTCGTGTTCTTCTGAATAACGTAAATCTTTTGGTGTGCTCATTTCATACCCCTCCAGTCTTTTCTTACAATCTATATTGAAGATACCACAATCTGAATGAAAGTTACATCATTTCCAGACGCTTTTAAATGTATCTTCATTAAATCCAACTGTCACTCGTTTGCCGTCTGTTGTAATTGGACGCTTGATCAGCATTCCGTTAGACGCAAGTAATTCAAGCTGCTCGTCCTCTGACATTGCAGGAAGTTTATCTTTCAGCTGCAGCTCTCTGTATTTCTGACCGCTCGTATTAAAAAATTTCTTCAGCTCTAAACCGCTTTTTTCGTAAAGGGCTTTTAATGTTTCTTTATCAGGCGTCTCTTCGACGATATGTATGCTGTTGATGTCTTTATTGTGTTCTTCCAGCCATTTCTTTGCTTTTCGGCATGTACCGCAAGATGGGTATTCGTAAAAATCTAAAGCCACCATTTTCACCTCCTGCAAATAGTGACAACATTTTATCACAAAACATATGAAAAACCTAAATGTATGCTTACAAAAAGGTGCGACATGATATCCGCACCTTTTAAGCCGTCTTATACGATATATTTCTCTGCTTCAAAGATTCGTTTCGCCACTTCGCGCTTTTTGGCGATGACATTCATTGGCGTGAATCTTGTCAGCTTGCGAAGGGCTGACAGACTCATACGGAGTGAATCTCCTTCTTCCATGGCAATCAATGATTCTTTCGCATGAGCTTCAATCTTTAAAAAGGCTTCCTGTGTGAAAATTTGTGTATACGCCAGCTTTTGTGCATTTTTTTCTGCGCCTGATGCAGCGATTGCTTTTTCCGTACGCAAGACCGCCGACTCAGCCGCAAAGAGTTCATTGACGATATCTGCTATATTCACAAGGATTTCTTGCTCTTTGTCTAATGCTTTCCCATATTTCATCGCCGCCATTCCAGATACCATTAAGGCAATCTTTTTCGCATGGGCAAGTAAGTATTTCTCTTGATCAAGCGGCTGATCACCCGGCTCTTCCGGCATCATCATCATCAGCTCTTCCTGCAGGGTTTGCGCTTTTTGAAGAAGCGGAAGCTCTCCTTTCATCGCTTTCTTCAAGAATGTGCCTGGCACAAGCAATCGGTTAATTTCGTTCGTTCCTTCAAAAATACGGTTAATTCGTGAGTCGCGATAGGCTCTTTCGACTTCGTATTCTTGCATGAAACCATATCCGCCGTGAATCTGCACACCTTCATCCACAATATAATCGAGCGTTTCAGAGCCAAGCACTTTACAAAGAGAGCATTCAATCGCATATTCTGCAATGGATTGCGCAATTTGTTTCCCATCCTTTTGCTCCTCGTCACTTAACAGACCCATTCTTTGTTCAAATAACCCGACTGTGCGGTATACAGCACTTTCCATGGCATAAAGCTTTGCCGACATGTTGGCTGCTTTTTCGCCAATTAAGCTAAATTGAGAAATTGGTGTTTTAAACTGCTTACGCTGATTGGCATACTCTGCTGATAATTGAATGACTCGTTTTGATGCACCGATTGTCCCTACAGCCAGTTTATAGCGTCCAATGTTCAAAATATTAAAGGCAATGACATGACCTCTGCCTGCTTCACCAAGCAAATTCTCCTTTGGCACTTCGGCATCTTCAAGGATTAACGTTCTCGTCGAAGACCCTCTAATGCCCATCTTTTTCTCTTCAGGCCCTGTTTTGACTCCAGGAAAATCCTTTTCTACGATGAAAGCAGAGAATTGTTCCCCATCAATCTTCGCATACACGACAAACACATCGGCAAATGCAGAGTTTGTGATCCATTGTTTTTCCCCATTGAGGACATAATGTGTTCCAGCTTCATTCAGGACTGCCGATGTTTTCGCACCTAGCGCATCAGAACCTGACCCTGGCTCTGTTAGGGCATAGGCCGCAATTGTTTCTCCAGAGGCGAGTCCTGGCAGGTACTTTTCCTTTTGCGCTTGACTGCCGAACAGCACGATCGGCAAAGAACCGATCCCGACATGGGCGCCGTAAGAAAGAGAGAAGCTGCCTGCTCTTGCAAATTTTTCAGTAATGATGGCTGAGCTGATTTTATCTAGCCCGAGCCCGCCAAATTCCTCAGGAACATCAGCACCAAGCAGGCCAAGCTCTCCAGCCTTTTTCAAGAGACGAACAGAATGCTCGAATTCATGATTTTCAATTTGATCGATGTGCGGAACGACATCTTGTAAAATGTAATCTTCTGTTGTTTTCCCGATCATTTGATGTTCATCTGAGAAATCCTCTGGTGTAAAGATATGCTCATAATTCGTCTCATCAATTAAGAAACTGCCACCCTTTTTTACATCTTCCATTGCTTTCATCCTGTTTTCCCCCTTTAGATCAATTCAAAAATGCCTGCTGCTCCCATGCCCCCGCCGATACACATCGTCACAATACCAAATTGTTCATTTCGCCGTTTCATTTCATGTATGAGGGACAGCGTGAGTTTCGTTCCTGTACAGCCTAGCGGATGTCCTAATGCAATGGCGCCGCCGTTGACATTTACCTTCTCTTCATCGATCCCTAAATGACGAATGACTTGAATCGCCTGAGAAGCAAATGCTTCATTTAATTCAAACAGCCCGATGTCCTTCAGCTCTAGACCAGCGATTTTCAGCGCACGCGGAATGGCTTCAACCGGCCCAATCCCCATGACTTCAGGTGGTACACCGCCAACAGCAAACGCCCTGAACTTGGCGAGCGGCTGAAGAGAAAGAGAAGATGCTTTTTCGCGATCCATCATCATGACACATGCCGCTCCATCACTCGTCTGCGAAGAGTTTCCTGCAGTCACTGTGCCTTTTGTTGAGAAGGCAGGTCGTAACGTTGAGAGAACCTCCTCTGTTGTGCCCGCTCTGACACCTTCATCTTGTGAGAACGTAAATTGGCGTTCTTCTAGTTGATTCTGCTCTCCTACCCGTCTTTCTGTCACATCAACGGGAACAATTTCATCTGAAAATTTCCCTTCTTGAAGTGCCTTTGCTGCCTTTTGATGGCTCCTCACCGCAAAAGCATCTTGATCTTGCCTTGTGACCTGATACTTTTGCGCCACTTGCTCCGCTGTGTGGCCCATGCTCATATAGTATTCAGGCGCTTGCTCTGCCAAAAGAGCGTTTGGACGAATGGAGTGACCCATCATTGGGACTTGCGACATCGATTCGACGCCTCCGGCTAAAATGGTTTCTGCCTGCCCAAGCATAATTCGTTCACCTGCATAAGCAATTGACTGCAGACCAGAAGAGCAATAGCGGTTAATGGTAATAGCAGGTACTGTATATGGCAAACCTGCTAATGCCCCGATATTCCGGGCCACATTCAGCCCTTGCTCTGCTTCTGGTGTCGCACATCCGATGATTAAATCATCGATTGTTCCATCATAATCACCGGCACGCTTTAGCGTTTCTTTTACACACAATGCGCCCATATCATCAGGTCTGACATGTTTTAATGATCCTTTTTTGGCTTTCCCTACTGGTGTTCTTGCGCCAGCTACAATCACTGCTTCTCTCATTTTGACTCCCCCCTAGTTACGTAAAGGTTTTCCTTTAACGAGCATGTGCTGCATGCGTGCCTGAGATTTGACTTCCCCTACAAGACTTAAAAAGGCTTCTCTTTCAAGCTCTAATAAGTATTGTTCATCCACCTCTGTACCAAATGGCAATTTGCCGCCAGAAATGACATGTGCTAGTTTTTTCGCAATGGTCATGTCATGGTCTGAAATGTATCCAGACAATCTCATGTTTTCAGCAGCCAGCACCATTGCTGCGTATCCTGTTTCCCCCATCACGGGCACCTTTCGCTTCAGAGGTGCACGATAACCCGCTTCATCAAGAGAAAGAACGAGTTGTTTCGCATCATGGATTAAATGATCACCATTCATGCTGATCCGGTCATTCACTCGGAGCATCTTCATATCACGCGCTTCTTCTGCTGATGTAGATACCTTTGCCATCGCAATGGCTTCAAAGGTTTGTAGCGCAGCATCTTGGATCGCAGTTGCTGATGGCTTTTCCGCTCCTTGCAGATGGCGAATATAGAGTTCTTTGTTTCCGCCTCCGCCCGGAATGAGTCCGACCCCCGCTTCGACAAGCCCCATATACGTTTCACTAGACGCTTGAATTGCGGCTGCTGGTAGACAAAGCTCCGTCCCTCCGCCAAGTGTCATACCAAATGGTGCAGCCACAACTGGACGGTCACTATACTTCACCTTCATCATCGCCTGCTGGAACCTGCGAATGACAAAATCAATTTCGAAGAAGTTGTCGTCCTGTGCTTCCATTAAAATTAAGGCGAGATTCGCACCAACACAGAAGTTCTTTCCTTGGTTACCGATGACCAGCCCTTTATAATTCTTTTCCGTTTCATCTACAGCACGGTTGATCATATCAATGACATCAAGCCCAATGGCATTACTTTTCGAATGAAATTCAAGCAAGGCAACATCATCCCCGATATCGATCAAGCTTGCACCCGTATTTTTAAAAATGACATCGTGTTTCTTTTTCAATCTAGCTAACGAAATATTCTTGTCGTTTCCCTTTTCCTGTTCATAAGCACCATTCTGATAAAATGCACGGTCTCCTTCGGCATTTTCTTGATAGAACGTGTCATGTCCTTCTGCAAGCATATCTTGCACCCAGGACGGGATGCTGTGCCCTTCCGCTTCCATTCGACTGACGGCTTTTTTCACGCCAATCGCATCCCATAGCTCGAACGGGCCATGCTGCCAGCCAAATCCCCATTTCATGGCGTTATCGATGGACTGAATATCATCCGCAATGTCGCCTTTTAGATGAGCTGAATAAAGAAGAACAGGTGCGGTCATATTCCAAAGCAATTGCCCAGCACGGCCATCTTGATAAATAAGCGCTTTCAATTTCGCTTTTGTCCCCTTTTGCTGCTTGGCAATGTCAATGCCCGGATCCTTCAGCTTTGTCCGTTCTCCGTATGTGAGTGTGACAGGATCAAGCTCTAAAATGCTCTTTCCGTTTTTTTGATAAAATCCTTGCCCTGCTTTGCTGCCGATCCACCCTTTTTCGAGCATTCTTTCCATAAACTCAGGCAGCTGAAAAATATCTTTTTCCTTTCCTTCTACCTGTTCATACACATTGCGGGCTACATGAGAAAATGTGTCGAGTCCCACCACATCAAGTGTGCGGAAGGTCGCACTTTTCGGTCTGCCAATGAGTGGACCTGTAACAGAATCGACCTCTCCGATCGTGTATTTGTTCTCAAGCATTTCACGCACTGTGACAAGAAGCCCATAAGTGCCAATTCGGTTGGCAATAAAGTTCGGTGTATCTTTTGCTTCGACCACACCCTTGCCAAGTACATCTTCACCAAATGTTTTCATATATGAGAGTACTTCTGGATCTGTTTCTTGAATAGGAATTACTTCTAACAGCTTTAAATAACGAGCTGGGTTAAAAAAGTGAGTGCCTAAAAAGTGGCGTTTAAAATCAGCTGATCGGCCTTCTGCCATTTTTTCAACAGAAATACCGGATGTATTGCTGGATACGATGCTGCCTTCTTTGCGGTGTTCGTCGATGAGAGAGAATACGTGTTGTTTAATGCTGAGCTTTTCAGTGACGACTTCAATGATCCAGTCAGCATCGTGTAATAAGGAAAGGTGATCTGTGAGATTTCCGGGTGTGATGTATGATAGGTTTTTGGCTGAAGTAAGAGGTGCTGGCTTTTGCTTTAACAATTTTTTCATTGCGTCTTGGCTTAATCTATTCCGAACACTAGGGTGATCAAGCGTTAGCTTTTTTGCCGTTTCTTCCTTTGTCAGTTCATGTGGCACAATATCTAGCAATGTTACTGGTATCCCGATATTGGCTAGATGTGCAGCAATGCCTGAGCCCATGACACCTGAACCAATGACAGCCGCCTTGCGAATATGTTTGCCCATAAATATCCCCCTAAACATTTTGAATGAACAGTCATTCATTTTTTGTCCAAAAAAAAGCAATGCCTCTTTCTTTATCTTAAAAGATTTTCCGAAACAGTTCAATAGCAGATTTCAAAAATTTACACATTCTCATGCGTCTTTCTTTACAGCGTATGAATTAAAGACGAGGGGGAATTGTAAGAATGGAGGTGATGTCCACATGTCTCGTTTGCAAAAGAACCCATCAAAAGCAGGCGTAAGTGCTGCAAGTGTGAAAGGAAACGCAGGTCCATCACAAGAAGCAGACCTAGGTGGTAAAAAGACCAGTCAAAATCAGCAATATAAAAAGAAATCGTAAGGAGGAACACATCTTGAACAACCAGCAAATGAATATGCCCCCACAGGTGATTTCAGTAAAGGATTCCTTGTACCTAGAGGATATGCTGAACTGGAATTTGATCGCCATGAAAAAGGCTCATTTTATGGCCGAGCATTGTCAGGATCAAACATTGAAACAAGAACTCAATCAAGTTGGCCAAATGCATCATCAGCATTACACACAAATTCTTCAGCATTTAGGCAGCTCAGGGCAAGGCCAGTCTTCTGGCTTTATGCAATAGGAGGTAACAGACATGGAACAGCAAAACCAACAAAAAATCGGGAATCCACAAACGCCGGTTCCAACCACTACGAACATGAACGATCGCGACTTTGTCACAGACCTGTTGTCGACTGAAAAATATATGACAAACGGATATAACACAGCGCTCAATGAATTCAGCCATGAATCTCTTTACCAAGATATTCAGCGAATTGCGCTAGAAACACAAAAAACGCAAAGACATTTATATGATGTCATGTTCAAATATGGCTGGTACTCTGTCGAAGCTGCTGAACAGCAAAAGCTCCAGCAGGCACACCAGAAATTCCAGCAAACACTGACTGATCAATCACCGTACGGATCATCACCCATGTCATAAAGAAAAACTGCCAGCTCGTACTGGCAGTTTTTTAACGGTCTTTATTCGCACGATGAGCTTCATTTAATTGTTTGATCCGCTGAATGGTTTCTTTGATGTCTTCTTTTGCCTCTGGATACGTGTCATTAAAATGCTTGGCTAAAGGCGGCATGCTTTTGGCAATATGAGAATAGATGATCCACTGCGTGACATCTCTTTTCAGTTCCTCATTCGTTTCACCAAGCAGCAGCTCTGTATATTTATCAAGCAGGCCTTCGAGCTTTTCATCTAATTCATTTCCCATTGGTATTCCGCTCCTTTTTTCAGAAAAAAGCCTGACTCTGCGTGTAACAGATGTCAGGCTTTTCACATACGATTATCTTGCAGCAAGAAATGTCTCAGCTTGTGCCTGTTGGACAATACAGCGTCCTCTGCCGTGCGGAATACATAACGGTGTTCCGAATAAAGGATCTGTTGTGACTTGGCAGTTCATATCAAAGACATTTTTCACAAGATCACAGTTAATGACAGTTTCCGGTCTTCCTTCTGCATAAATCGACTTGTCTTTAATGGCCACAAGGTGATGCGCATATCTGCAAGCGAGATTGAGGTCATGCAGAACCATGACAATCGTGCGCTGCTCTTTTTCATTTAAATCAAAAAGAAGATCCAGGATTTCAATTTGGTGCGTCATGTCTAAATACGTTGTTGGCTCATCTAATAGAATAATATCCGTCTCCTGAGCCAGTGTCATCGCAATCCATGCACGCTGCCTTTGTCCACCTGATAATGAATCAACCGTTCGATCAGCAAGATCTTCCATCTTCGTTGACTTTAGTGCGCGATTAACCGCTTCTTCATCTTGCTTTGACCATTGCTTCAGCCAATTTTGATAAGGATATCGCCCTTGCTTGACGAGCTGATGCACCGTTAATCCTTCTGGCGCTTCTGGTCCTTGCGGAAGAATGGCGAGCTGTTTCGCCACTTCCTTTGTTGGTAATTTGGCAATGGAATGACCTTCAAGCAGGACAGAACCACCCATTGGCTTCATGAGACGGGCCAAAGAGCGAAGTAGCGTGGATTTACCGCATCCATTGCTGCCAATAAATACTGTGATTTCACCCTTAGGGATTGACACATTTAGTTCGTCTATGATCATTGTTTCTCCGTAACCTAAGCTTAAACCTTCAGTAGAAATGGCACTCATTCCGCTCAAACGCTCCTTTTCTCATCCAAATTTTTTATATTGAATATCGTCTATGTAGACGTCAAAGATCACTTATCTCAATTTAGTGTATCAGATTTAAGTGATCTTGAAAATCATTTTCAATTAAAAAATGAGAAAGTCTCGTTTACTTTTTCTTTTCGAATGCACGTTTTGTCCCATCTTCGAGCTTGATATCGACTCGTATCCGCTGATAATCATCATCTAAATTAAAAGCAGATAATAATTCATTGACATATGTTTCGTTCAGCTTTGCACTAGGAATCGACATATCATTGAGCTTCATCTTCATTTCACGTAAAGCTTCTTCTCCTTCATAGCGGACACCATTCATATGATCTCGAATTAGTGCTTCTTCTCTTCCACCAGCTTGACGATAGGTAGCTTCATATAATTCGCTTTTTTGTCCATATTGTACGTGCAATTGCAAATGCTGAAACGGCAATTCCTTCATTTGAACAGCTGACAGACTTTCAGCTTCTGCTTCATGTGGATGTTGTATTGGTTCGATTGAACGACAGCCAGACAGCATAAAGAACAGCACTCCTAGCAGTCCCGCCTTCTTCCAGCACATCATGTATTTCCTCCTATTTCATAGCATCGTTTTTTATTCTTCTCCAAGCCCCTTTTCGTTATTCAATAAAACAGCAGACTATGGTAGATTAAAACAAAAAGGAGAACCGGATGATGAATAAAACAGCCATTGTGACTGGTGCCAACAGCGGTTTCGGAAAGCTCATCACACTGCGTCTTGCTCAGCAAGGGTACACTGTGATTGCTGGCGTAAGACAGGAGACCAAAGCGAAAAAGCTTGCCGAAGAAGTAAAGAACGCCGCTTTATCCGAATCGATACATATTGAAGCATTAGATGTGACAGATACACAGTCCATTCAAACATTTCAGAAAAGGCTTAATGCCTATGCTCCGATTCACCTGCTTGTGAACAATGCAGGAACGGCCTATGCTGGTTTTGCTGAAGAAGTGCCTGTTGATCAGTACCGAGAGCAATTTGAAGTGAATGTCTTTGGTGTGATGGAAATGACACAAGCAGTCCTTCCGTTGATGACGAGAGGTGCAAAAATATTGAATATGAGCAGTATCAGCGGACTCATGGGAATGCCCGCACTCTCTCCATATGTATCGTCAAAGTTTGCGCTAGAGGGCTATACAGAGAGTTTGCGAATTGAGCTGGCTGCGTTTGGCATTCAGGCCGCTTTGATTGAGCCGGGTTCTTTCCAAACGAACATTTGGAACACCTCCATGAATGAGCAAATGACGCCGCCAGCAGAAGGTTCTAAATACACAGCTATTTATGAAAAAATGATGTCCTATATAGAGGCGCAAAAAAACAACTATGGAGATCCTGGCGAAGTTGCAGAGCTTGTGGTTTCGCTTGCAGAGAAGAAGCGGCTAAAAAAGCTAAGGTATCTTGTCGGGAAAGGTGTTCGGCTTTCATTCATAGCAAAGCAGCTCTTGCCTTGGAATGTATGGGAAAACATTATTTTACGGACACTATCCTCAAAAAAATAGGCACAAAAAAACAGGTGGATCGCTTATCCACCTGTCAGCGTGTAGACAAACCTTCGCATTCTTTGTCAGTCCTGCGTGCTGGTGCTCACGAATGTCAAATTCGCTCCGCGCCAGTACTCGTCCTTCCTAGACTTCAAAGGTTTTCTATCACGCTGAAAAAAAGAAGACAAAGGGCTAAAATCAAGTTCATTTTAGCCCTTTGTCAACAATCTAACAGGTGGATCTTTTATCCACCTGTTTTCTTTTATTCGTTATCAGACTGCCCAAGGGTAATATCAAGATTTTTATTCTTTCCATCACGGATGACAGTCATTGTCGTTTTATCGCCAATTTTTGTTTCTTTATAAAGGATTTCTTTCAGTTGTGAGCTGTTCGCTACATCTTTTCCTTTGAACTTGATGATGACATCTCCAGACTTCAAGCCTGCTTTTTGTGCAGGAGATCCTTTAGAAACATCTTTTACATAGATGCCTTTACCGATTTGTTTATCAAATAGGCCAAGTGTATTTTCCTGATACGTTTCAGGCACTTGCTCAAGGTCAATCATTTGTACGCCAAGGTAAGGACGTTCGACTTTTCCATTTTTCAACAGCTGATCTACGATCGGTTTTACATCATTACTTGGGATCGCAAATCCGAGTGATTCTACTCCGCTTTCGCTAATTTTCAAGCTGTTGATGCCGATGACTTGACCGTCTGTATTGATCAGCGGACCACCACTGTTTCCAGGGTTAATGGCTGCATCTGTTTGAAGCACATTCATCTCAACGGTTCCAGATGATGTATTGGCTTCAACGGTACGATCGAGACCACTAATAATCCCTTCTGTTACTGTACCAGAGAACTGCGCACCGAGCGGGTTCCCGATTGCGATGACTTTGTCCCCAGCACGAAGCTTAGAGGAATCTCCAAAACTTGCAACTTTATCAATGCCGTCAGCATTTATTTCCACGACAGCTAAATCTGTCATTACGTCACTGCCGACAAGCTTCGCATCTTTTGTTTTTCCATCGTATAGTGTGACTTTTAATTTATTGGCACCCTCGACTACATGGTTATTTGTGATAATGTATGCTTTTTTGCCATCTTTTTTGAAGATGACACCAGAACCCGTTCCAGCTTCTGCTTCAGTTGAATCACCGCTAAGACCGAACGAGTTTTGTGTAGATTGATAGTTTGAGACCCCTACAATCGTCGGCTCTAAATCTTCTACCATATCAGCAACATTCGTCGCATTGGTGATTTGTTTTGTTGAGAAATTTTCAGATGAAGCCGGTTCGCTTGATGCTGTTTGGGTTTGAGTGTTTGCCGCTGTATCTTGCGACTGCGGTAAAAGCGGTGTAATGCCAAGCACAAGACCGCCGCCAATAATCCCTCCAAGAATAGGACTCAGCCATGCAGCCTTTCGTTTTTTCTCCTTTTTAGACGAACGGTCATCAATCACTTGAGGAGATCCGTTTGTCACCCTCTCTTGAGAGGCAGATGCTTCGTTTTCATGGTGGTGAAAAACGAGTTCTTTCTCTTTTTCTGGTTCTTCTATTTGTTTCTCATTCTCTTGATGTGTGTGTTCTTGATCATTCATCTTTTTCTCTTCATCTTCTCTTCGGAAATCCATCGCTTGCACTCCTTTGCATCATTTTCATGAAATGCTTCATTCATATGTCTAGACAGGACTCATGTCCTCTTAATGGCAATATCATTGAAAAATTCTTTATGACAATATGTCAAATTATATAATACTTATTCATAGAAAAAAAGCAAGGTGCGCACATTGGTGAAAAGCACCTATTCATTAGCCTTTTGTCTATGCCCTTTTTTCCCTTGAGCTTATCATAAACAAACATTATGGGATAATGATGAGAAGAATATGTGAAATTGTGAAAAAAGCGTGTGATTGTTGACATGCCGCCTTTGTATCCCGTTATAATGACGTTGAGAGGATGTGGAAGACTTTGTCGTACACCATTTATTTAGTTGAAGATGAGCAGAATTTAAATGAACTGTTGACCAAATATTTAGAGAGTGAAAATTGGAATGTTTCCTCTTTTTTAACCGGAGAAGCGGCACGCAAAGCAATGAACAAGCCCCCGCATCTATGGATTTTAGATATTATGCTGCCTGATACAGACGGCTACACACTCATTAAAGAAATCAAAGCAGCCTCGCCTGACGTACCGGTTATTTTTATTTCGGCACGTGATGCAGATATTGATCGTGTGCTTGGCTTAGAACTTGGGAGCAGTGATTATATTGCGAAACCCTTTCTCCCGCGCGAGCTGATCATCCGCGTGCAAAAGCTGCTGGAGCTTGTATATAAAAACAGTGACACACCGCAGCAAAGCGTCACACCCGTTTCTTCCTATATCATTCATGAGGACGTAAGAGAGGTGTATGAAGGAGATCAGCTGATTAACTTAACGTCTAAGGAATTTGATTTGCTGCTCTTATTTACCCATCATCAAGGACATGCCTTTTCCCGGGAAGATATCCTCGTCAAGATCTGGGGGCACGATTACTTCGGGACAGATCGTGTGGTCGATGATCTTGTCAGACGGCTGCGCAAAAAAATGCCTGACTTAAAAGTCGAGACCATTTATGGATTTGGCTATAGGATGCTAAAAGGATGAAGAACAAACCGCTCGCTTTTCAAATCTGGGTTGTCATCTCTGGCATTTTACTCACCATCTCGATTGTCCTGATCATTTTATTTTCAAATACATTACGCAGCTTCTTTACGAATGAAATTTATAAAAACATCGAAAACGAGCAGCAAGTGTTAACAGAATACCCTCTGAATCGAGACGGCTCACCAAAGTCGACACCAGAAAACCGCTCGGTTCAGCACATTCTGATTCCGTCAGATGAATTAAATCAAATGGCTCAGTTTTTCCCGCATGCCTTTATTGAAAAAGTGCAGTCCTTTGTTAAAAAACAAAAAAGCGCAACAAAACGCTATTCTGAAGAAGTGAATGGCCAGCATATCTTTTTTGTGATCAAAAAAGTCTCAACAGGCAATACACAATATATTCTCTTGTCATATGCACCCGATTCTTATCGAGATGACTTGTCTTTTACGCTGTTTAAACAGCTGATATTCATCTTAGGAACGGTTATTTTACTAAGCTGGATTCCATCGATTTGGCTCGCCCGCTACTTATCACGTCCAATTGTTGCGTTTGAAAAGCACGTCAAGCGCATTGCACAAGAAGACTGGGACGATCCTGTGATTGTTGACCGGCAAGATGAAATCGGCAAGCTGGGGCATACGATTGAAGAAATGAGACAAAAGCTCATTCAAAAGGATGAAACAGAACGAACACTTTTGCAAAATATATCACACGACTTAAAAACACCTGTGATGGTCATCCGCGGTTATACGCAGTCTATTAAAGATGGAATTTTTCCTAAAGGAGATCTTGAACAAACGGTGGAAGTGATTGAAGGCGAAGCGGAAAAGCTTGAGAAGAAAATCAAAGATTTGCTGTATTTAACAAAGCTTGATTATTTATCAAAACAACATCCGGCGCATTCTCCCTTCCTTGTTAGTAATACAATGCTGGAAGTGGTTGACCGTTTACGCTGGTCGAAAAATGAATTGCAGTGGAACGTGGACTTAGATGATGAGGCTGCACTTGAAGGCGATCCAGAACAATGGAGCAAATTATTTGAAAATGTATTAGAAAATCAACTTCGCTACGCAAAAAATAAAATTGACATTCATATGAAGCAGGAAGAGGATCAAATCCGCATCGTTATTCGTAATGATGGTCCTCCAATTGAAGAACACATGCTATCCAGCCTATACGAACCTTTTAGTAAGGGAAAAAAGGGCGAATTCGGCATTGGATTAAGCATTGTCAAACGAATTCTTTCAATGCATCAAGCGTCCATATCAATTGAAAATGATGAACTAGGTGTACGCTATACGATCACTGTTCCAAAGAAGAGGCTGTAGGTTTTAAACCGCAGTCTTTTTTAGATGAATGAGTACCCATTGAAATCCCGGTATGTGGCTTTGATCTTCTTGCCAGCTTGATACATCCATTTCTTTTCAATTGTTGTCTCTTTCGGCATTTTGACTTTTTCTACTTGAATTCCTTTTGCTTTCAAGCGTCTAATCATATCATCGATTTCTCTCATGGAACATCATCCTTTCACATTTTTTGACCAGTTGGTCACCTTACTTTATAATATAAAGAATCACACTGTAAAAAACAAGTTACAATCTGATTAATTTTTGAAAAGTTTTGTCGTTTATGACCGATAAGTCACATCTCTTTGCGCACGTTTCCTAAGACATTTGTCTCTCGGTAAGAAAGGATGACATTCATATTGAAAAAGAAAGAAAAAATGATCATTGAGGCTGGTATGAAGTTATTTGCCAGCAAAGGCTATAATACAACGTCTGTTCAGGAAATTGCGGATGAATGCCACATGTCAAAGGGTGCGTTTTACCTTTATTTCAAATCGAAGGAAGCACTGCTTATTTCGATCTTGCATTACTATTACGATAAGGTATTTACCCGGATTCATGAGGTTCAAACAGAGGGTGGCACACCAAAAGAAGCCTACCGGAAACAGCTCACTGTCTATTACGATAATATTTTGCAGCAAAAGGATTTTATTAAAATGCAGCTAAGCGACAGGGCGCTCCCATTGAACGAAGAAACGCAGCAGCTTGCAAAGCAAATTCGGCTTGCGACGATTCAGTTGCACATTGATAACATGAAGCAAATGTATGGAGATGCAGCCATTCCTTATATGGCTGATCTTTGTTTAACGATCGAGGGCATGAGTCACGTTTACTTTGAGCTTGCCATTTTATATGATTTTCAGCTCGAAGCAGAGGAGCTTGCCTCAACAATGATTCACCGTATCGATGATCTAATGGGCGGTATGATGAAGCGCAATGACCATCCGCTCATTTCTGTGGACCAAGCAAGCGACTGGTTCGGCCCTATTTATGAAAGATCATTTGACCCGCTCACAGAATCTCTATTAAAAGAATTAAGAGAACTGGCAGAAGCACATTATGAAGTGAAAGACGAGCCAGATTTATTTGAAGCGCTTGGCATTTTAGAAAACGAGTTAAACAAACAAAAACCAAGACAAGTCATCGTCAAAGGCATGCTTTATCAATTGAAATTATACACACCGCTTCAGTCGGTCTCCGGCTCCTTATTACGCATTCTAAAAGAAGATCATTTATAAAACCCAGGGCTTGCTTGCCCTGGGTTTTATTGTGACAAATAATCAAAATTCTTTTCTGTTATGTCAGGAAGTTTGTTCGCTTGGACTCTTTCAAGCAATTCATCTACATATCTTTGAACAGCCAGCATGTCATACGGAAAATCAAAATCAAATTCTTCCTCCACCGGCAGTATGTCCATATAATACGAACAGGCTGGTTTATTACCAAGCATATCGTTATTGAAGCTTAACACATCTTCATACGATTCTTCTGACAGTTCAAAATGAGAAATCAAGTATATATCAATATGATTTCCACTCTTTTGGCACCTTTGATCAACATATAATAAAAAAGCAGACTCCTCCGTATCCTGTGATACCAATTGGAAAAATTCAACATCCCGTGTCCGTAACCACCTAATAAATCTTGTCTTTAGCTGCCTCAAACACCATTCACCTCGCTATGTTTCCATATAAAAACCAGAGGCACAGAGGCCTCTGGTGTCTTATTTTGCTTTCGGTGTCACCATTTCTTCTGGTTTCACAAACTCTTCAAACTGCTCTTCTGTTAATAGCTCTAATTGAAGGGCAGCTTCTTTTAACGTTAAACCTTCTTTGTGCGCAAGCTTCGCAATTTTCGCTGCATTTTCATATCCGATGTGCGGGTTCAGTGCCGTCACAAGCATCAATGAATTATTCAGGTTTTTCTCGATTGTTTCTAGGTTTGGTTCAATTCCAACGGCACACTTGTCATGGAATGAGTTCATGCCGTCAGCAAGCAATTCAACTGACTGCAAGAAGTTATAGATGATGACCGGTTTAAATACGTTCAGCTCGAAGTTTCCTTGGCTTGCGGCAAAACCGATCGTTGCATCATTCCCCATGATTTGTGCGGCAATCATTGTTAAAGCTTCACTTTGAGTTGGGTTGACTTTTCCTGGCATAATGGAGCTGCCTGGCTCATTTTCAGGAATGATCAATTCACCAATTCCGCAGCGAGGACCACTTGCAAGCCATCTCACATCATTGGCAATTTTCATTAAGTCAGCTGCAAGTGCTTTAAGCGCACCGTGTGCATATGTGATTTCATCATGGCTTGTGAGCGCATGGAATTTGTTTGGTGAAGAATTGAACGTTTGACCTGTTAACTGGCTGATTTCTTCTGCCACGTATTTGCCAAACTCAGGATGTGCGTTAATTCCTGTCCCAACAGCTGTTCCGCCAATTGCAAGTTCTCTCATTTTTTCAGTAGATTCTAAAATCATTTCTTTTGAACGGTCAAGCATGTACACCCAGCCGCTAATCTCTTGGCCAACTGTAAGTGGTGTTGCATCTTGCAAATGCGTACGGCCAATTTTCACGATTTCTTGGTATGCTTTTGCTTTCTCATCAAGCGTCGCTCTTAACTGGTCAATCGCAGGCAATAGCTTTTTGTACACAGCTAAAACAGCTGCCACGTGCATAGCCGTTGGGAATGTATCATTTGAGCTTTGGCTACGGTTGACATCGTCATTCGGGTGAATGCTGAATTCACTATTTTTATCTTTCAAGTAAGCAGTTGCTCTATTTGCAACGACTTCGTTCATGTTCATGTTACTTTGTGTTCCACTTCCTGTTTGCCATACAACAAGCGGGAAATGCTCGTCATATTTTCCACTGATGATGTCATCACATACAGCAGCAATCGCTTCTGCTTTTTCACTTTCTAAGTTGCCTAGACGTTCGTTCGCAATCGCTGTGCTACGTTTCAAAATTGCAAACGCATTCACAACTTCCTTTGGCATTTTCTCAGAACCGATTTTGAAATTTTCTTTGCTTCGTTGTGTTTGTGCACCCCAGAACTTGTCCTGTGGCACCTTGATTTCGCCCATTGTATCTTTTTCGATTCTAAATTCTGTCATTATGTATCCCTCCATAGCTTCATCACTCAACTCTATTCTATACAAAAAACGAAAATCCTTTAAGCGTTTTCAATTAAAATTTTATCTTTATTTTAATTTTAGTTCAATATAAACACGAACATCTTTGGAATATTTGTATTTTGGATTTGTTTTTCCGTAATCTTTTGACGTATAAGTCACCTCATAATGCTTGTCAAACGACTGTAGAATAAGGTCGATCTCCTCTTTTGTTCCTGCTAAACGAATTTGCGCCATCTTCTTTCCTCCAACACCGTGATTCTTTCATATACCACAAAATAATGTAACACAGAATATTGTTTTTTCAAGCAGGTAATGCTAAGAAAAAGAAATTGAGGCGGGTGATCCATTTGAATCAAACTCCATTGAAAGAGCACTTATACGATAATCTCTCTGTCATTCTCCCTCAGTTAAAGGACATGGATGATTTGATCCATGAGAAAAAAACATTGCCTCATGGACAGGTTGTCTACTATTTATACATTAAAGAAATGAACGAAGCGATGCAGATTCAAACCTTCTTAAAGCTGCTATTGCAAGATCATGCCTCTCTAACAAAAGAGAAGCTAGAATCCAATTTATCGATGATGACTACCCGTACGGTAAAAACCTCTGAAGAACTAGTAGATGCTATTTTTCAAGGACATTGTGTCGTACTGATTAATGGATTTCAGCACGCTTATATTTTAGAAACGCACGGAACGAAGAAACGCAGTTTAGGAGATGCTACATCTGAAACCGTCGTAAGAGGACCAAAGATTGGTTTCATTGAAGATATCAACACGAACTTAGCTCTCGTCAGACAGCGTTTGAAAAATCCTGATCTCAAAACAGTAGACATGAAAATCGGCGAAAAGAAATACACCCAAGTATCGATCATGTACATTGACGGGATCGTTGAGCCCTCTGTTTTAAAAGAGGTAAAAAAGCGTCTCAAACAAGTCACCATTGATGATATTCAAGACTCAGGCGTTCTTGAGGAGCTCATTGAAGACAATGTATATTCTCCTTTTCCGCAAATTCAAAACACAGAACGGCCTGATAAAGTCGCATCTGCTTTAAACAATGGGCGCGTCGCCATCTTTGTTGATCATTCGCCTTTTATCTTAATTGTGCCTGCTTCCCTTGCGATAATTATGCAGTCACCTGATGATTATTATGAAAGATGGATCGCCGCCTCTCTTATTCGTTTGCTGCGTTTTACGTCCATCTTTCTCACATTGTTTTTATCAGCCATTTATATTGCCCTTGTGTCCTTCCATCAAGGTCTTTTGCCCACAACTTTAGCTATTTCCATCTCAAGCACACGAGAGAATGTCCCCTTTCCTCCTATTGTGGAAGCACTCATCATGGAAATGACCATTGAGCTGCTGCGAGAGGCCGGGTTAAGACTTCCTAATCCACTTGGACAAACAATCGGACTTGTGGGCGGTGTTGTCATTGGGCAGGCAGCCGTACAAGCCCATATCGTCAGCTCCATTATGGTCATTATTGTCAGCGTCATTGCACTTGCATCCTTTACCTTTCCTCAATATGGAATGGGGATATCATTTCGTGTCCTTCGCTTTGTATCCATGTTTACTGCAGCTGCATTCGGTTTATATGGACTTGTCCTGTTTATGCTCGTCTTACTCACTCATTTGACCAGACAAAAAAGCTTTGGCACCCCATATTTTTCACCAGATTTTGTGTTCAGTTATAAAAATGAGGACAATTCCATCATCAGATTGCCTTTGAAAAATCAAAAGAAAGGGGAACGACATGGTCAATCATAAAGAGTCGATCACAAGCTATCAGGCAAGTGCCATTATCGCCAATACCACGCTAGGCGCAAGTATGATGATTCTGCCAAGATCAATGGCTCAAGCTGCGCCTACACCTGACGGCTGGATTGCACTCTTACTCATGAGTGTGATATACATTGTGTTCATTTTTGTCAATGTGCTCATGATGAAAAAGGTCTCCTTTTCTTCCTACTATGACTATACAAAAGAAGGACTTGGGAAATGGATTGGCTCACTTGCCAACCTGTTGATTATTATTTACTTTCTCGGCGTTGCCAGCTATGAAGTACGAGCCATGTCTGAGATGGTGAAATTCTTTCTACTTCAAAACACACCGGTAGCCGTGACGATGATCAGCTTTATTTTGGTTGGTTTTTACCTTGTGATTGGGGGGATTGGTGATTTTGCCCGGCTGTGCCCTTTTTTTCTGATTGTCACACTCATCATCTTATTTGTAGCCTACGGACTTAGTGTACAAGAGTTTAAGCTCGATAACCTACGGCCAGTTTTAGGAGAGGGCATTTCCCCTGTTTTCAATTCCTTGAATGCTTCGGCCATTTCGTTTGTCGGCATTGAAATGATGCTTTTCATGCCTGCCTATATGAATACGCAAAAACACACTTTTGCATATGGCTCCATCGGCTTTTTGATTCCTGCGATCATCTATATTTTCACCTATATTCTTGTGGTTGGTGCGCTCACGGTGAAAGAAACGGCGACTCTGACGTGGCCGACCATTGCCTTATTTCAATCATTTGATATTCAGGGGATTTTTATTGAACGGATTGAATCCTTTTTGCTGATTGTTTGGCTTGTCCAGCTTTATACGAGCTTTGTAGGATATACGTTTTTTGCTACGATAGGAGTCATCAAATTGACTAAATTCCCTAAAAAAATCGCGCTCGCCTTGATGGGCATTGTGATCTTCTTTGCCGCTCTTTTCCCAAAAGATGTTGATACGGTCCGAGACTATTTAACCTACGTAAACAACTTGTTCTTTCTTCTATTTGGTATACTCCCGTTTCTTTTATTTATCATCGTATTTTTCAAAAGGAGGCGGAAAACAGCATGAAAAAGAAAGCGGTTCTTGCGCTCTTCTCACTGATTCTATTATGCGGGTGCTGGGATAGTACAAATATCGAGGAGCTCAACATGGCAATTGGATTTGCTGTAGATAAAGGAGATGACGGACATAAATTGAAGCTGTCTATGCAGGTGCTCGTTCCGCAAAAAATTGAGCAAGAATCAAGCGTGAAAGATCCGACGAAGATTATTGAGACAAGCGGTGATTCCATACACCAAATTTTTCGTACAACGGCCCTAAAAACACACCGCATTTTTGCTCAGCAGCTGAGGGTTTATTTGTTTTCTCAAGACCTTATCAATGAAAATAATTTCGATTTGGTCATCAATCAATTCATTCGGGACAATGAAACACGAAGAGGAAGCCTTGTCTTTATGGCCTCTGAGAAGCCTGGAGATATGCTGAAAATCAATGACGACGGCCAGCCTGCCGCTTCCACCTTATACGATATTTCTTCGAATACAAAAACGACCATTCGTATGTTCAAGCCCGTTTCCTTAGGAGATATTTCTTCTGCTATGCAAAACAACGTATCCTTTGCCATTCCGAAAGTCAGTGTCAGTCAGGGCAAATTAATGCTGGATGGTGCCTCGATTATTCAGAACAAACGATTTCTCACCAACATCTCTCCTTTAGCGGTGCAGTCCTACAACCTGCTGACTGGAGATGCAACAGGCGGAGTGATTGAATTCCAATATGAACATAGCATTTATTCTTTTGAGATCTTTAAAATCAAACACAACATTGACACCCATAAAACAGCCAGTGGCAAATATGAATTTGATGTGTCAGTGGAGCTTGATGGCAGATTGTCTGAGGATTGGAATGAACGGGAAAATTCATTTAATGAAAAATACCTCCAAGAAATTGAGAAAGTCGTGGCACATCGACTTGAGGAAAATGTGAAAGATTTTATCGGGGAATTACAGCATGAGATCAAAGCAGATATTTGTGGATTTTATCAAAAAGCGAGTATTGCCTATCCGAAGGAATTCCGAAAAGAAGCAAAACATTGGGATGACATTTTTAGTGAATCGGATATTCGTTACAAGGTAAATGTGAAAATCCGTGACTTCGGGACTAAGGGCGCAACACAATCCTTATAGAGTATGTTAAAATGGTAAGAAAAAAAGGGTGTCAATCATGAAACGAGCTTTACTTTCGGCCGGCATTCTATTTTTGATTCTAGGAATACTTCTATTAGTCGTGGTATTCATGCAATCAAAAGAAGATTTCTTCATTGAAGCCGACAGCTTTTCAAGCACATTTTTGATCGTGATTTATTATGGACAAACCCCTGCGCTCCTTCTGATTGGAGGCGGTTTATTTGTTGGACTTTCACAGATCATTGATTTGCAAGAGAAAAAAGCGGCAGTGGCAAAGGAAAGCGTCAAACTGCTTTCCGAGATGAAGAAAACCCTGGAAGACAAATCGGCCGAGGAGCAGGAGGCTTTTCCAGTTCCTGAGCTCCATCAACTATCCGAACGTCCAATCACAGGACAGAAGGACTAATTTTGCGCATGTTCCAGCAGCTTTCATTTGAAAGCTGTTTTTTTATTGAATCAGCTTATGGCGATGTGCATACACGGCTGCTTGTGTGCGGTCTTCTACATCAAGCTTGGAAAGAATGTTGGTAATATGTGTCTTGACGGTTTTGATGGTAATAAACAATTCCTCAGCAATGACCTTATTCGATTTTCCATCGGCAATCAGCTTTAATATTTCCATTTCTCTTGCGGTTAACGAATCGTGCAGAATGGACCCATTTGATGAATGGCGGAGTTTGTTCATGACCTTTCCAGCTACTTTTGATTCAAGTCTTGGTTCGCCGATACTCGCAGACCTGATGGCATCAGCAATTTCTCCTGCTTTCGATGTTTTTAAAAGATAGCTTAAAGCACCAGCCTCTATCACTGGATACACTTTATCATCATCAATAAAGCTCGTCAGTACAATAATTCGGGCATCCTCTATTTCCTGACAAATTCTTTTCGTAGCTTCAATGCCATCCATGCCTTCCATAACAAGGTCCATTAAAATCACGTCTGGCTTTAATTCAACCGCTAGTTCTACACCTTTTTGTCCATCTGACGCTTCACCGATGACTTCAATATCCGCCTGTGCCTCTAAAAAAGCAGCAAGACCCATTCTCACCATTTCGTGATCGTCAATTAAAAGCACTCGAATCATCGAACGTTCTCTCCTTTTCCTTCATCAAAAATGGGAACCTTCACATCAATTTGTGTGCCTTTTCCCTCAAATGACATAATCTCTGCGACACCGCCTACTTCACTTGTTCTTTCTCGTATCGATTCAAGTCCGTAGGAAGCAGTCTTCACATGATCTGTTTGAAAACCAATCCCGTTGTCGATAATTTTCAACTGAACTTGACGGTTCCGAATAAGCAGACGTACTGTCACCTTTGTCGCCTTTGCATGCCTAAACACATTGGAAAGGGCTTCTTGCACAATTCGGAACAGATGGTCCTCCACCCCTTTAGACAGCGGAGCATCATCTTCTATTTCCCAATCAATATCAATTGGCTGCTTTGCCTGAAATTCATTGAGTAGCTCAATCAAGCCTTTTTTCAAGTCTTTTCCTTCAAGGGTGATCGGTCTTAAATGCAGAAGGAGTGCACGCATCTCATTTTGTGCATCGCCAGCCATTCGTTCCACAAGACGCATTTGCTTTAAAATCTTTTCATCCCTTTCCTTCATCCCTTCAAGAATCGCAGACGTCATCATCGAAATGGCGAATAGCTGCTGGCTGACTGCATCATGCAGCTCACGCGCTAGACGCTGACGCTCTTCTGAGACAACCGATTTTTTCATTTGAACCTGCCATTCAGCTCGCTCATTTGAGAGCTTTTGTAAGGAGGCTACTTGCCCTTCCACTCGTTTCGCCATTTCATTTAATTGATCTGCCGCCAAACCAATTTCATCATCACCTAGAGAAGGCAGTCTATAGGCAAAATTCCCATTTTCAAACTTCAAAATCGACTCTACAAGCTGATCCAGCCGCTTCTTATGCTGATAGCCAAACACATGCCCAGCTGATACACCAATGGCGAGACTAATAATGAGTAAAATACAAAAAAACGGGATGCCGAACCACCGCGTAGACAGCAAAATCATGGGATCAAGCTGGTAATAAAAAAACATCGGGAGTGTCGTCATGATGACAACACCAAGCGAGATACCGACTGCAAGACGAACAGATTGCCACTGGATGCCTAAATGCAGTTTCCTCATAAGTACCTCACATCCACATCCCCAATCAGGAGAGAAATGGAGATTTTCACTTTTCGCTTGCTTTCGTCATAATCATTTGTCATGACATACACTTTACTGCCGAACCCGCTTCTTTTTTCATCAATGATTTTCATATCACCAATCGCGGCCGAAGCACTCACACATACTTCAATATCCTGAGGTACATAAATATCGACATCTCCGATGAGTCCACTAATGACGATCGTGCTCTCTTCCTCAGCAATAATCGCCTTTGATAAGTCGATTTTGACATCGCCAATAAAACCTGAAATGGTCAAATCGCTTAATTGAAATGGTTTTTTCATCAGCCTGACTTCACCGATAAAGAAATCATGCTCCTTGCGCGGCTTCGTCTGGCTTTTTGTTTTCTTCTGATCGCCCTCTTTTTCAAGATTGACTTTCAGGGAAGGCTTTCCATCGTCTGATGAATCCTTTTTATCGACATCAAAAACAGGTTTGTTTTTCAATAAACGATAGCCCGCATAGATCAAAAAGGCAGCAAATAAATACCCAGTCAAACTAAACGTGATATTTAGTAGAAACTTCAAGAAGAGAAAGCCTGCAAAAATATAGGAAACCGAACCGAGCCAACGTTTAGATCGAGAGTGCAGCCAATAACCAGCTAGAGCAAAAAACACTGGCCAAAATAGGTCTGCCCCAATCCCAATAATTTTGAGAAAAAGATTAATACCGAAAATCACCACAATGATGCCTAAAATTTGATTTCTAGAAAAACGCAGTTGACTCGCCTCCTTCCTTTTTACGTTTGTTTACCGCAATTTTAAGTTTCCGCTTGTCATCTCAATATCGACTAAGTGTGTCCCTTTCCCATGCGTGCCTGTAAAACCTCGGCCTTCACTATCCGCTTGGTCAAAATCATACGAATGATCAATACGTCCACTCGTTTTTTTCACTTGAACTTTGAAATCTCCCTCATCTGGCAAGTTCAATTTCGCACTGCCTGATGTCATGTGAAAGTCGACTGGTGAATCAATTGTATCAAAGCTTGCTGTCAGCCTGCCGCTTGTCATGCCTAATTGCAGCTTTCCTTTTACATCTTGAATATCAGCACGACCAGAAGTGGCACCAATATCACTTTCCTTCGCATCAATATGAGACACTGAAAGTCTGCCAGAAGTCGCCTTGATTTCCACACGATTTGCTGAGAAGTTCTCAGCTGTGAGGTTTCCGCTCGTTGATTTGAGCGTCACATCTTGAAGAGACAGCTTTCCTTCGCCATTTACTTCGCTCACGCCGATTCCACCTGTTATTTTCACATCTTTATGATAATCTGTTGGAATTTTGACTAAGAGTTCTCCTTTTTCAAATGCAGAGAAAAACAAAAATCCTTTATTTTCAGCACGGACTTTGAATGTTCCGCCTGTTTGTTCCGCATACATTTTCCCTTTTCCATTCACAACCATCACAGAAATATCCGAACGATCTTCCGGCTCCACCTTGATGCGAAATCCAGAAAGAGAGATATCTAATTGTTCAACCTCATCCTTTTTCGCTGAAGCTGTTGTGACCGCTTTATCACGAGAAAAGCTCAAATGAAAGAGATCTCCATTTTTGAAAAGCATCCCAATCATCAAAAAAACACCAACAAGTATACAAATTAGACCAATGAACCGTTTCATTTATATCATCCCTTTATCCTTTGACCTTTTTATTATAAGGAAAAGCGAAACAGAAAGAAATCAAATAACGGAAGAAAAATCCTGTTTTTCTTCCGTTTTGACACATTTCCATTAGTTTGCCGGCTGTTTCTCAAGCTGCTTTGATCGTTGAAGCTTTTGCCATTCCTTTTCAACCTCATCAGCGTAATCAAGATGAGCATAAGCACCCTGATCGGCAAATTGTGCATAACTGCCCGCTTTTGTCTCCATTTCCTCTATACGGTTCTCCATGCGTAGAAATTCTTTATAAGCACTTTCACTATCAACCTTATTCATAGATTCATTCATATGCTGCTTTGCCTGTGCGGCATTGGCTCTTGCAATCAGCGCTTGCTTCTTGTCTTTAACATCACGCAGCTTTGTTTCTAGATGCTGCAACTGTTCTTTCAGCTCTTTCAGCTGTTTAACAGATTGCTGATAGGCTTCTTGATATTCGTTGTGCTTTTCTTCAAAATACTTCATTTCAGTCAGTGCTTTCCGTGCAAGTTCTTCTTCTCCTGCCTGAAACGCCAGCTCCGCCTGTTTCTTTCGCTTATCAGCAAATGCTTCTGTCTCTTCTGCTTTTCTCAAGAAACCTTGCTGAATGGTTTGCTGTTTAATGATCGCATGCTTCGCTTTGGCAATATCGTCCTCCATATCACGAACATATTGATTCAGCATGACACGCGGATTCTCCAATTTATCTAAGCCTTCATTGACTGTTGCAACAAACATATCACGTACTCTTCTTAATACCATTTCATATTCCTCCCTTTATTTTTTCTTTAAAAAGTCTTCCCATTCTTGATCAAATGACGTGTGCATGGGTTCTTCCATGTTCGGTGCCGTGTTTGGCTCCATATATATATATGTTGTTCTGCCGGATGATTCCTTTGCAGATTCACCATTGATCATCTTCCAGCCAAAGTAGAGAAGTACTCCAGCAAATGCGATTCCGAGTAAAAATGGCAGCGACTGTGCGACGAGCAATACACCGATAATAGTGAGTATGACCCCTGTTGTTTTACTGCCTTTATCATATTTTTTGACACCTACATAAATGAGCCACGCCCCAATCAAAGTCGGGATCAGCCCGCCCAATGAACCACCAAAGAAGATGGATAAACCGATGAACATCAGGATTGAACCGATGATGGTTTTACTTGTGATTTTCATCTTCATGCCTCCTTTCTTGCTCCTTGCTTTCACTATAGTCAAAAAAGGAAGCCGGCAAAACGTGTCGTAGATTGATCTTTAATTGCGACCAGAGTCGTAACATGGCTCAGACTGAACGGTTGAATCAAACAAAAAACACTCTTCGAAAAGAAGAACATCAACATGAAGACAAAACCGCTCACTTATTTACCATTTCTAGCTCTTGTGGGTGCTAAACGTATGGTAAAATCACAAAATAAGTAGTATATAGATTAAATAAATAGGCAGGTGTCGTACATTGATCAATAGAGATCAACTAGCTGATCTATTTGCTAGTCATTCTTTTCACATACAAGAAATCTATCGTTTAGTCATCCAGCCCCATAGTACATTAAGTGAATTTAAGACAGAAAGTGCTGGCTTTCTTTTCAGCATTCGTGGAGAAGCTAGACTGAATATCAATGGAAAAATTTACAATTTGCAGCCAGGATCTGTCATGCATGTAACACCGGGATGCCAGCTTGCCTTGCAGGTAATCAGTCAATCAGAATACGAATACCATTCACTTTTTTATCATTTGAATTGTGATAAAGAATCTGACTTTGACAATACTTTCAAGCTGGAAACGGGAGCAAATCCGAGAATCATAGAAATACTCACCATGCTCCATCAAAATATCCATACACCTGGTGGGATGGGAAAACTTCGAGTCAAAGAATTATTTTTGCGTCTCCTATATCAAATTCTAATGGGCTGTAAGCAGAAAGATAGCTCTCCTAATGAAAGGGTCATCGAGGAAGCTGTCGCTTATATTAGAGGACAATATATGAATCCATTAACACTTCAGGATCTCGCTGAATTGTGCGATATGAATCCCAAAAGCTTCTCATATTTTTTTCACAAATATACCGGACTTCACCCAATTGACTATGTGATCCAGTATCGTATGGAAAGAGCGCGTGAAATACTTAAGACAGGCAATATTCCGATAAGTGATGTTGCTATGACTGTCGGTTACCCTAATCCGCTCTATTTTAGCAGAGTATTTAAAAAGAAATTCGGAGTGCCACCTAGCGCATATACCGTTAGATAAATCTGTCGTATTTCTTCTCAAAACGATGGATGTCAGCCTCATTCCTTAGAGGGTTTCTACAGCTCTCTATGAAACAACCAGCCTAACTGCCTCAGAAATAGATCATCTCTCTTCTGTCAGCCCTGATTAGATAATAATGCATGTGATATTCGTTATTTGTGCATTCGCATTTCACGAGGTCCTTGCTATACTATTCGATGATAATGATTATCAATATCAATTATTGCTGAGTGATATTCAGCAACGACAGGGAGGCAGATGATGTGAACAAAAAAAGGCAGCTTTGTATCGGATTGTCCTTGTCAGCGACCTGGCTGAAGGGAAAAGGCTGGCAGCATCCAAACAGCATGGTAGAACACTTATTCTCAACCAACTTCTACGTCGAGCTTGCAAAGAGAGCAGAGATGGCCAAGCTTGACTTTCTTTTTAAGCCGGATGCGCTGGTCCTCCACATAGAGTCTTTGGATCATTCCCCTGGCTTTGGAGGTCTTGATCCAACGGTTCTACTTGCTTCGATTGCACATGAGACGAATCAAATTGGACTTGTTTCAACCGCTTCGACTACGTTCAATCCTCCATATGTAGTGGCAAGACAGATTCAATCCTTGCACTCGATCAGCAATGGACGTGCCGGCTGGAATATTGTCACTTCGATCGACGGAGCCGATCATTTTAGCCATTCACCCATGCCATCATCAGAAGAACGATATAAGAAGGCGATGGAATTTACGGATGTTGTACGCAAGCTTTGGGAGAGCTATCCAAACGAGGCGCTACTCATCAATCGGACGACAGGACAATTTGCTGACAAGAAGAGAATTTCTTCTATTCAACATGAGGGGCATTTCTTTCATGTTAAGGGTCCGCTCAATGTGCCGGCCCATCCGTCAGGAACCATTCCTTTGTTTCAGGCAGGTGCTTCGGAAAAGGGGCGTGATTTTGCCGCTTCAACTGCAGATGCGATGTTTGCATCCACCCCTGATATGGCCTCAGCTATTCAATTACGGAAAGACATGAGGAGAAGAGCATGCAAGCATGGCCGCCAGCCGGATGACATCCGTGTGCTGCCTGGCTTGTACTTTTTTTTAGGAAAAACACGTGACGAGGCGCATGAAATGTATAGAGAGGCACATTCCCATCTAAGCACTGCACAAGGTTATGCAGCAATTCAATCGATTCTAGGTCTCGATATTCGCCATCTCCCTTTAGATCAACCCGTTCCTGCCGATATGCTACAAGGATTGGATGAGCAGGTACGCAGTCAGACCCATGCTGATTTGCTGCGCAGGTTGATTGTACAAACGCAGCCTACCGTAAGAGAACTACTCTCTAGGCCTGAGGTCATTGGATCGGCACACTGGGTAATCGTGGGAACAACTGAGGATGCCCAGAGAGAAATAACCAGATGGTTTGAAACAGGTGCTTTAGACGGATTCATTGCACTTCCGGGCTCAGTACAATCACTAGAACTATTTTTTAACGAATTGGTCCCTTTACTTGTCCAACATGGCTTGTTTAGGAGTGAATATACAGGATCCACCTTGCGTGAACATATGGGGATGAAATAAAGCACGACCACAATAGACAGTTTGAGAGGAGTTTTGAAAAGATGAATAAAAAATTAATGATCATCGGCTTCATTTCCTTACTGATGCTGATCATGGCGGCTTGCGGTGGCGGAGACAAACCTAAGCAATCAACTACGGCCTCCGGAAGCAAAAATATCGGAATTGAAGATTTAGGAGATGCTGCTACGAAAACAATAGAGTATCTTGGGAAAACGTATACCATCCCGAAAAAAACCGAAAAAATCGTCATTACTGGGGCGATGGAAGCGATGGAAGATGCACTTGTACTTGATGTTCATCCAACAGGGGCAATATCAGTAGGAGGAAAGTTTCCGAAAATATTTGCTTCGATCACAGGCGATTCCGAATCAATTGGTGAAAAACAGCAGCCGAATTTTGAGAAAATATTAAAATTGAAACCTGACGTTATTTTAGGTTCCTCTAAATTTCAACAAGTCGTACTAAACAAGTTAGAGAAAATTGCTCCGACCATTCCAATATCCCATATCGCGACAAATTGGGAGGCTAATTTAGAGCTAATGGCCGATTTAACAGGGAAACAGACGAAAGCAGACAAAATCCTCACTCAATACAAAACAGATGTCAAAGACGCAAAAGCCTCGTTAAAGGAGAAGCTCAAGAATAAAAAAGTAGCCATCATTCGAATTCGGGGAGCACAAGCCTTCGTATATCCAGAAGATGTGTATTTCAATCCTGTCTTGTATAACGAATTGGGTCTTGCCGTTCCTCAACCGATTAGGTTGGCAAAGACGCAAGAAGCAATCTCTGTCGAGCAACTAGGGGAAATGAATCCGGATTATCTATTTGTACAATTTTCTACGGATGAAAATCAAGAGGCACAACATGCATTTGATGACATGAAAAAGAATCCTGTTATTCAAAACATGACCGCCTTTAAAAAGGATCAGGTTTATATCAATGTAGTGAATCCACTTCTTGAAGGAGGACCTGCTTATAGCCGCATCCATTTTTTAGAAGTCTTGCAGCAGCAATTAGAAAATAAATGAGACTGCGTATAGTCAGCTATGAAATCATGTGGCTGTTCCAAAACGATGCCCCATCGTCATTTTTAAAGCAAAAGAAGCGAGGCGACGTGTACGATGAAAGACATGGAAGTATATGATGTAACAATTATTGGCGGTGGACCTGCTGGATTGTTTTCCGCCTTTTATAGTGGATTGCGTGAAATGAAAACGAAGTTGATTGAATTCCAGCCAGTCCTCGGGGGAAAGGTTCATGTTTATCCAGAAAAGATGATCTGGGATATAGGAGGATTAACGCCTGTTCCAGGCTCACAGCTCATTGAACAGATTATTGCTCAAGGGCTGACCTTTGAACCAAAGGTCGTACTCGGAGAAAAGGTTACCTCTATTTCTCAAGACGAAGCAGGTCACTTTGTTCTCCACACCGCCTCCAATCAAAAACATTACTCCAAAACTGTCATTTTAGCTGTTGGAGGAGGTATCCTCAAGCCGATTAAATTAGATATTGAGGGTGCAGAACGATTCGAGGTTCAAAATTTGCATTATACGGTCAAATCCCTTGAACGCTTTAAAGATAAAACCGTGTTGATCTCAGGAGGTGGGAATTCAGCCATTGATTGGGCAAATGAGCTGGAGCCAATTGCCAAACAAGTGTATTTGACCTATCGGAAAGATGCCTTGAAAGGACATGAAGCTGAAATATCGCGCCTGAAAAACAGCTCTGTCCAATGTCTTCTTCATACCTCGATTGAAAAGCTCATTGCAGCAGACGATCATGAGCGGATTGAAACGGTTGTCCTCAAAGATCATCAAGACGAGGCCTTATTTGAGCTAGCAACAGATGAAGTCATTATCAATCATGGATACGAGCGAGACAAAGAATTACTTGCGAATAGTACCATTAAGCTAGAACAGAAGGATTATTGGATTGCAGGAACTCCACTGAGTGAGACGTCAGTTCAGGGCATTTATGCAGCAGGCGATATTTTGCATCATGAAGGAAAATTGCATTTGATTGCTGGGGCTTTTCAGGATGCCGCAAATGCGGTAAACCAAGCCAAACAATACGTAATGCCCGATGCTGGTGCTCATGGGATGGTATCTTCGCACAATGACATATTTATTCAAAAAAATAAAGAGCTGATGAAGCATTTGTATACGAAATAAAGTGTTCATTGAACAAAAGTGACTTAGAATTCCTTCTCTACTTACAGAAGGAGGACGTTTAGCACTCTTCCATTTGAAGAGTGCTTTTCCTCATTTAGAACGAAACACGTTGGCACTTCGTTCATATTCAACATCTGCTTCACCAAGCCGATGATTCACAATACGGGCGACAGCAAATAAATAGTCGGATAGACGGTTCACATATGTGAGCGTAACTGCTGGAATCTCCTCCTGCTTTGCGAGTGTCACAATATGCCGCTCGGCTCTCCTGACGACTGTTCGCGCCACATGTAAGAGGGCAGCGCCTTCCTGGCCGCCAGGTAAAATAAATTTAGTCAGCGGTGCGGCTTCTTCTACATACACGTCCATTCGCTTTTCAAGGACTGTGACAGATTCTTCTGTTAACTTGCCTGCTTTCGGTGGTTTCACCGCTGCTAAATCACCGCCGCAGTCAAACAGTTCATGCTGAATGACCATCAGCTCTGACAGAACATCTTGAAACAATTCGCCATGCTGCCTCAAGTTTGCCTGGGCAAGTCCAATCAAACTATTCGCCTCATCTAATGTACCGTACGCTTCAACTCTCGCGTCATCTTTATCAGCCCGCCCGCCAATCAAGCCTGTTTGACCTTGATCTCCGGTTTTTGTATAAAGTTTCATTGAGGTTCCCCCTTATCCATTGCTTGTTCCTTTTAGTATACCCTGAAGTGAACAGGATGTATTTGTTTTACTAAAACCACTGTGATTTATATATAAAATCTGAATCCCTAAACAAAAAAGTGAACCAACCGGTTCACTTTTTCATTACATTTAACGTATGAAGAAGATGCTTCACTTTCAGTCTGACTCTTTCATGTAAATGAGCAGCATGCTCCTTTTCTTCTGCATTGGCAGCAGCGATACAAAGATGATGTACCTGGATACTTGTCTCTTGTTTAATGAAGTGCGTCAGCTCGCCCATCAGCTGGACAGACGCACCATCTGATATCGTTCCTTTCAGCACAAGCCAAACGGACAGCTCTCCTTCTTGATGCATCCCATAAAGAAGGACATCTTCATCATCATCTTCAGCGGCGTATTGCTTCGGCCCATCAGATTGACCAAGAAATAAGTACCCTTCCTCATCATCCAGCATGTCATGGAGTGCTTCAGTTCCCGTTCCAAGGGACCGTGTCCAAAAGAAACCCCCGCTTTTCTTATGTGATGAAAGGATGCGCAATGGCTGATGAGTAGAAAATGTCATTCCGTTTGCGCCATATGTTTTCCACCCATCCGCTAAGTTCAGTCTTGAATGTTCAGAGATGGACGCAGGTTCAATTACCAGCTGAGGGTTGGCCCGCAGTGGATGTTGAAGAGGTGTTACATCTGTTTCATACACCCGGTTCACCCGTTCGGTGGTCAACACATGATGCGGTTCTCCCAGCATGTCCGTCTTTCCTTCATTCAGCAAAAGCAGACGGTCACAATACAAACTGGCAATGTTCACATCATGAAACACACCGATCACCGTTAAGTTAGAGGAAGCGGTCTCTTGTTTAATCAAATCGAGTAACTCTTTTTGATAAGCTAAATCAAGAAAACTGGTTGGTTCATCCAGCAATAAATAGTCAGGGCACTGAGCCAGCGCTTGAGCTAAGTAAACCCGTTGCTGTTCTCCACCGCTTAACTCTTGGATGGATTGATTCTTAAATTGAGCAATATCTGTTAGGTCCATCACCTTGCTGACAATCTCGATATCTTCTTTCGTAACAGATTGCAGCCAACCTTTCTGATAAGGATAACGCCCAAACTGGACCGTTTCTTCCACTGTAAATGAAAAGGCTTGATCGGTCTTCTGGGGAAGAACCGCCAATTTTTGCGCAAGTGCCTTTGGCCGGTAGGATTGAACTGGATGGCCACTTAGTGTTACTTGGCCGCTCTCAGGTGCTAAAATACCTGCGATCATTTTAAGTAGCGTCGTCTTACCGCTCCCATTTGGACCAAGGATGCCGAGGAATTCCCCTCGCTCCACTTCAAAACTCACGCCGTGAATGACCTCTTTTTCTCCATATCCTCCTCTAACTTCCTTCACTTGAATCATAGATGCGTCCCTCCTCTATATCTGCGAATGAGGATGATGCCAAAGACAGGTGCACCAATTAACGCTGTAATGATGCCAATAGGCAATTCAGTCGGTTCAATGATCGTACGGGAGAGCACATCTGCTAAAACGAGAAAGGAAGCACCATTCAGCATCGACAAAGGCAGCAAATGACGATGATCCGTAATGGATAAAAGACGGATAAAATGCGGAATCACCAGTCCTACAAATCCGATCGTTCCTGACACAGCCACCGCACTTCCAGTCAGAATCGAACCAGCAAGCAGCACCACATATTTGCTCCGTTTCACATGAACCCCTAACAGTTTTGCCTTTTCTTCGCCATATGTCATCACATTTAAATCTCTTCCCATCAAGATCAATGCAAATGTACCAATGAGGAAAAAAGGAAGGAAAAGAGCAATATATCGCCAGCCTCTCATAGACACACTGCCTAGAAGCCAATGAATAATCTCTTTTAAATCATCACCTGTTAACGCAATCATTAATGAAATGAGCGCTCCTAAAAAAGAGCTGAAGATGACCCCCGTCAAAATTAAAGAAGAAATGCTCATTCCTCGGTGAACCAGACGGGCAAAAAAGAGGACGAGACATAGTGTGACAAGCGCTGTTGTCATACTCAAAAAAGGCAGTGTAAAACTGCCGAGCAAAGGAAACTGCAAACTGAAAAACAATGTGGCTACAGCCCCCACAGATGCCCCTTGAGATACCCCAAGTGTATAAGGGTCAGCGAGAGGATTTTTTAATAAACCTTGAAAGGCTGCACCAGATAACGCCAGAGCTGCTCCGACTAACGCCGCTAATATCACTCTCGGCAGCCGGATATTCATCATAATATTGCGGTCAATTGCATCAATGGTTCCGACCTGGATTCCAAATACTTCATGAACAAAGATCCGAAGTATAGAAGGAATGGGAATCCCTAAGCTACCAAATGAGATTCCCATTCCAATGCTCACCACAAGAAGTAAAGCACTTACTGTGTATGCGATGATGATCTTATTTGAACGTGTCAGGATAGATGCTTTTCGCAAGAGCCTCCACTCCTTCAACCAATCGCGGTCCGGGTCGTGATGCCAGATCCGTATTCAATTGAAAGACTTGTTTTTCTTTGACTGCTTTGATCGCCTTCCAGCCGTCTCTTTTTTTCAGATCAGCTAAGCTTGCACCATCAATCGTGACGATGGCATCAGGATTTCGTTTAATAATTGATTCTTCCGTCATTTGCACCCAGCCCGTTTGATCGCCAGCGGCATTTTTTGCATGAATGACAGACAGCATTTCGTCCATAAACGTTTGTTTACCTGTTGTATAAATTTCAGGCGCACCTGATACTTCGACAAAAACTGTTTTTTGTTTGTCTTTGGAGATGGATTCTGCTTGTTTTTTGATGTCATTCAGTTTTGATTTCATCTCATCTACAAGCTTCGTTGATGCCTCTTTTACGCCAGCTGCTTCACCAATCATATTAATAGACTTATACACATCTTTGAAGGAAGCTGCATCATTAACAGTCAGCACTTGAATACCTGCATCTTCAAGCTGTTTAAATCCGTCTTTTGAGCTCATTTGTGATGCATGTGCTAAGACAAGATCAGGCTTTAAAGAAATAACCTTCTCTACATTGAAATCAAGACCGCCAATCTTCTCTACCTTTTCTACTTCCTTTGGATAGTTGTCAAAATCTGATCTACCCACGATTTTATTTCCAAGGCCAAGGGCATAGGCAACCTCTGTATTACTTGGAATTAACGAAACAATTCGTTTAGGCTGTTCTTTGATTTCAACTGTTTTACCAGCTGCATCTTTAATGGATACAGGAAATGCGGCAGCCGCTGTCTCTTTAGGCTTTGAACTGTTTGTTTTTTGGTCCGTTTCCGCACCTGCACACCCTACTAAAACACCGATCACAAGTAACAATGATAGCCAAATACCAGTTAACTTCTTCATCAATAAACCCCCTGCTTTATGTACTGCTTGACGTCATCTCTTTCGTCAATTCTTTTCTAATTTCGGGAATATTATACTACAGTGCAGATAGGTTGTATATGTGACGGCCAATACGTTTTTTTGCCCTGATAAAAGAAAAACAGCCTTTGACGTGGCTGTTTTCACTTCCGCTATTGGTTGATATGTTCACCATTAATGACAACTTTCTGAAATGAAGGAGATACTGCATGTTCCAATGAAAGAGGGTACGTGACATCGTCAATGACACAGTCTTTCATTTTAAAGTGTGTGACCGGGGAATGTGAGTATGCGGCGATCTTGACACCATATCGCCCTCCGCTGCTTTTTAGCCCTTCTACTTCAATATGACGGACTACAGGCCTATGCGGGCCGGCATCCCCTTCCTCATACATCATGTCGATACAGACCACCTCATGCTTTAAGCTTTTCACTAGATTGTTTTTAAAATAGATGTGTTCAATGGTACCGCCCCTGACAGAGTTGGTCTTAATGCGAAATGCCCTGTCGAGATTTGGACTGTCCATGACATTATCCTCTGCATATACATACTTGACGCCTCCAGAGATTTCACTCCCGATCGTTACTCCTCCGTGACCATCACGCATCGTATTTCTACGAATGACGATGTTTTCAGATGGAACACCAATTCTCCGGCCGTCCTCATTTCTGCCCGATTTAATGGCAATACAATCATCGCCATTATCAAAATAACAATCTTCAATGAGCACATGTCGGCACGACTCTGGATTCACACCATCTGTATTTGGACCATGACCGATGATATTCACCCCGCGGACGATGACGTTTTCACTTAACACCGGATGGACTTGCCACATCGGTGAATCCTTTACGGTTACTCCTTCAATGAGAATGTTTTGGCAATTGTATGGCTGGATAAAGCTTGATCTTAAATAATGTCCTTCACCAAACACTCTTTCTTCCACTGGTATTCTTTTTTCAGCCATTTCAAAAAGAAGCTGACGATCCCGGTCCTGAGAGGGTTGACCATTTGTTCCATACTTCCAAGGCCACCAGTGGTGTTCATCCCCTCTCCCGTCCAGCGTGCCTGCTCCTGTAATCGCGATGTTTTCTGCATGATGGGCATAAATAAGTGGTGAATAATTATAAAGCTCAATTCCTTCATATCTTGTTAGAACAAGCGGGAGATAATCACGTGTATCTTGGCTGAAGGTCACATAGGCGTCTTCATGAAGATGAAGCTCTACATTGCTTTTCAATTCTAGAGCGCCTGTCAAAAATGTCCCTTCAGGAATCAGCACACGCCCTCCTTTCAAACGATGTGCATCATCGATGGCAGACTGAATAGCATTTGTCGAAAGCTCTATCCCTTTGTTATCTGCACCATAATGAATGACATTGAATTCACGATCTGGGAACTTTGGCGCTTTTATCTGCTTTAACACATGATCTATGCCATTTGTTTCTTTGTCTTTTTTCCCTTGCTTTGCTAAACGTGCGAGTCCAATTCCTGTTAGTACTGTTCCTGCTGTCACATACATCAAATTCCGTTTTTTAGACATTTCCTTATCCCCCAGACGCCTTAAAGTGTCACACCTGTTTTAAAAATAGCCAACTCTCTAAAATTGTTTTTTTCATGATTTAACAGCTTTCCACTCGCAACATCAATCACCGTGGCAATGAACTTCTCTAGCACCACATCTTCTGGTACATCCTCAAGCAATTCCCCCGCATTAAAGTCGATCCAATGTTTTTTTGTTTCATATAAAGCCGTATTGGTCGATACCTTCATCGTTGGAACAAATGTGCCAAACGGTGTGCCTCTGCCTGTTGTAAAGAGGACGAGCTGACAGCCAGACGCTGCGAGAGCAGATGAAGCAACCAAATCATTCCCAGGCGCACTTAATAAATTCAATCCTTTTCGTTTTAGCAGCTCCCCGTATGTTAAAACATCCTTTATAACGGAAGTACCAGCTTTTTGTGTGCAACCGAGAGATTTATCTTCTAATGTCGAAATTCCTCCTGCTTTATTTCCCGGGGAAGGATTTTCATATACTGGCTGTCGATGATCCATAAAGTATTGTTTAAAGTCATTGATCATTTGCACAATATTGTCGAATGTCGCTTTTGATTCCGCTCTCTCCATTAAGATTGTTTCAGCCCCGAACATTTCTGGTACTTCTGTTAAGACGGTGGTTCCGCCTTGAGCCACAATGAAATCGGACAGTCTACCTAAAAGTGGATTTGCGGTAATGCCTGAAAACCCATCTGATCCTCCGCATTTCAAGCCAATTTTCAGCTCAGATAACGGAATGTCTTCACGCTGATCTTCTTTCGCTGCGTCATAAATTTCCTTGAGCAAAGCGACACCCGTCTCAATCTCATCCCCTACTTCTTGGCTTCTTAAAAATTTCACCCTCGCCTGGTCATACTCCCCTAATGTTGCCTGAAAATCCTCAATGTCATTGTTTTCACAGCCAAGACCTAGAACGAGAACCCCTCCAGCATTTGGGTGCTTTACGGCATTTTGAAGAATGGTTTTTGTGTTTTCATGATCATCCCCAAGCTGTGAGCACCCATAATTGTGCTTTAATACGAGAGCCGTTTCAAAAGGATGGATGTCTCCACCCATTTCAGCGGTAAATATTTGAATGATTTGATCAGCAATGCCATTGACACACCCGACTGTTGGGACAATCCAAAGCTCATTTCGTATACCACTTGCACCATTTTTTCGTTTATACCCTTTGAATGTCAGATTCGTTTTTTCATAGGGATTTGTTGTTAAAGAAGGGCGGTATTCGTAATCGAGCTTACCTGATAGATTCGTTTTGATATTGTGCGTATGCACCCATTCTCCAGCAGAAATCTTAGTGGCTGCATGACCAATGGGGTAGCCATATTTGATGATATTCTCTTTTTCTTTGATCTCAGCCAATGCAAATTTATGACCTTTAGCAACGGTTTCTTTTAAAATGATTGTATGACCTTGGTGCTGAAGCTCTTCGCCTTGCTCAAGCACTTTTAAAGCGATACCAACATTATCTGAAGGATGAATCACAACAAAGTCTCTCATGCCTTCTCCCCCTGACTTTCATATTGAAGAATTTGGTGAACAGCAGCTCTCATGCCATTTTCATGTATGAAGGTGAGCTGCTCGGCTACTGCATCCCTCAGCCCTGCTATCCTCGTCAAATCCATCCCCCATAAAACTTCGTTTGAAAGAAGTTGATCGACCATTAATTCATAGGAATGGTCCACTTCCTCCCATGCTTCCTTCATGAATGTCATCACAGACTCATCATCCTTTATCTGATCTGCATGGACTTGATAAAAATAAATCAAACTGCTCAGTGAGAACATAAGCTTCGTAGGCAACTGTTTTTTTAGCTCTATATAATCTAGAAGAGACGGGAGAATACGCGCCCGAAATTTAGATACACCATTTAAGGCAATATCGAGTAATTGATGTTTGACAAAAGGGTTGCAGAATCGATCCCACACGGATTGTGTATAAAGAAGAAGCTCTTCTTCAGGAAGTGGCAAACCTGGCAGCACTTCCTCCTCAAGCATGCGGCGAATGAACACACCAACATGCTCATCATCCACCGCTTTTTTGACAGTATCCAAGCCACATGAATATGCAATCGGCACCATCGCTGTATGCGCACCGTTTAAAATGCGAACCTTGCTCATACGATAGGGAGCGATATCTTCCACAAAAAGTACGTTTAACCCTGCTTCTTGAAAAGGAAGCTCTTTTTGAACAAACGCAGGTGCTTCAATGACAAACAGGTGATAATATTCTGCTGTGACAAGCAATTCATCGATATACCCCTCTTCTTTTTGAACAGTCTCCGCTGCTTCCTGAGAAAATCCTGGGACAATCCGATCAACTAACGTATTACAGAACGTGTTGGCTTCCTTGACCCAAGCCACAAAATCAGGCGGAAGATTCCACTCAGCTGCCATTGTGATCACATATTCTCTTAATCGATCACCGTTTTGTTCAATCAATTCACAAGGTAAAATGATCAAGCCCTTTTTCTCATCTCCAGAAAAAGCTTTAAAGCGGTGATACAATAAGGCTGTCAGCTTTCCTGGAAAACTTGCTTGCGGCCGATCTTCTAATCGGTCCTCTTTTCTTAACACAAGTCCTGCCTCTGTTGTATTAGAAAAGACAAAGCGCACATCAGGACTTTCCGCTACATGTAAAAAGGCTTCATAATCTGTATATGTGCTGATTCCCCTGCTGATGGATTGAATGACGATCCGTTCGTTCATTTCTTTTTGGTCATGAAACCCTTGAATACATAAAGTGTACAAACCATCTTGTTCATTTAGAGCGGTCACTGATCCTTTTCGAGGAGGAACAACCACTGCTCTTCCTTTAAAATCTGTACAGTCGTTTAGCTTCTGGATCTGCCAATTCATAAATCCTCGCATAAAGTTCCCTTCGCCAATTTGTAGAATGGTTTCAGGATATTCAGCCACTGGGTACACATCTTTGGATAATCGTCTCAAACGCTTTTCCTCCCCGCATTTTTTGCACACGTGAACATTTTCATTTAAAAGATGCTGATTACTGCACCTTTTTGACTGAATCTCTAATCATCAGCTCTGTGTGGACATACACTTTTTCCAGATGATCGTCTTCTTGCTTTTCACCGTTTATGACTGAAAGGATAGCTTCTGCTCCAAGCGCACACATTTTTTCAATTGGCTTTTTGACTGTTGTGAGGGCAGGCGTTGTATAAGATGAAAATGAAATATCATCAAAACCGATAATAGAGAGATCATCAGGACACCTTTTACCTTTTGCAAACAATGCATTCATCGCACCAATCGCCATGTCATCGTTTGAGCAAAAAAGGGCAGTTGGCGGATCATCAAGAGTGAGTAAGGCTTCCATTGATTCATAGCCGCTCTTCATATGATAGTCGCCTGTGATCATGTATTCTTTCTTCATGGGTACATGATGGTCAATGAGTGCTTGCAGAAAACCAGCTTTTCTTTCTTGTGTGGATTTAAATCCCTGTTTCCCTTCAATAATGGCAATTTGTTTATGCCCCTGCTGAATGAAATAGTGTGCAGCTTGGTATGCCCCTTCACCATCATCCGCTAATATATTCATCACTTGATTACTTTCTTCTACACGGCGATTCAGTACAATAATGGGAATGCCCTGCTTTTTCACATGATGGATAAACGCTTCATCATGCTCGCTTTGGCTCATGAGCAAAATACCATCATACCGCTGTTTATGAATGGTTGTGTAATCGTGAAAATCGTCAATTCCTCTTACAACCAAATGATAGTTTTCTGTTATCACACTGTTGACGCCTTTTAACGCATCAACAAAGAAACTTGAGGATGTGCCTTCTGTTAAACTCGTAAAAAACAGACCAATTGTAAATGATTTTTGCGAGACAAGGCCTCTGGCATGGACATTCGGTGAGTAATTCAGCTGTTTTGCAATCGACAAGATGTTTTGTTTTGTTTTCTCTTTAATAAAAGGACTGTTATTCAAAGCCCTTGATACTGTGGTATGAGAAACGTTTGCCAATTTTGCTATATCTTTGATTGTGACTGTCATGCTATTCCGCCTTTTATGATTTTTTATCATCTTATCATAAAAACGCTTTCATATTCTTGCTTTTTGTTCATATCATCTTGCTTTTATGCGGTAGCTCATTTGCCCGTTCAAATTGAAAATACTGCTTTGCATTTTCATAGCTGATTCCTTTTACCATTCCCCCTAGCAAATTGAGATCATTAGGCGCTTCTCCTTTTTCCACCCAATCTCCAATGATGTCACATAGCAGTCTACGGAAATATTCATGTCTTGTGTAAGACAGGAAGCTTCGTGAATCTGTCAGCATCCCAATAAATCGGCTGATCAGTCCGATACTGGAGAGTGCCATCATCTGCTCTGTCATTCCCTGCTTTGTATCATTAAACCACCAGGCTGTTCCATGCTGCATTTTCCCAGGAGTCTTTCCATCTTGAAAACTTCCAGCTATCGTTGAAATCACCACATTGTCCCTTGGATTCAAGGAATAGAGGATGGTTTTTGGCAATGCATGTGCTTGTTCTAACCGATCTAATACGCGGCAAAGAGGTTTTGCAATGTCTTCATCATTCATTGCATCATATCCGGTATCTGGTCCAAGCCGCTCAAACATTTTCGAATTGTTGTTTCTGAGCGCATTGATATGAAGCTGCATCGCCCATCCCCGCTGACCATATGCCTGACCTAGTTCAATGAATGTGTGCGTTTTAAATTGAACCTTCTCCTTTTCCGTCAATGGATGCCCTGACATCCTTTTATGAAAAATGATCGCAGCTTCTTCTTCCGTCGTGTCTTCGTACGTCATTTCATTGATGGCATGATCTGAAATCAAACAGCCCTGTTCATGAAAGAAATCGATTCGCATATGAAGTGCTTTTATGAAGTCTTGATAGGATTCGATCTGGATAGATGAAACCTCCGCCAGCTGATGAACATACTCGATAAACAAGTCATTTGTGATATCTAATGCCTTATCTGGCCGAAACCCTGGCAGTACTTGCACAGAAAAGCCTTCTTCCCGCAGTTGTTGGTGATAAATCAGCGAATCAACCGGATCGTCTGTCGTCACAACCGTTTCAACATTTGATTTCACAATGAAATCTCTCGCACCAAATCCGTCTCCTTGCAACTTTTCATTTACTTTTTTCCAGATGATGTCTGCGCTTTCTTCATTCAAAAGTTCTTCGACATCAAAATATCGTCTTAGCTCTAGATGGGTCCAGTGATAGAGAGGATTTCCAATCGTCATCGGAACAGTTTTCGCCCATGCTAAAAATTTCTCATAATCTGAGGCATCCCCTGTGATATGTGTTTCAGGTATCCCATTTGCTCTCATGGCTCGCCATTTGTAATGATCTCCGTAAAGCCATGCTTCGGTTATATTTTGGAACGTTTTATTTTCATAGATTTCTTTTGGACTTAAATGACAATGGTAATCAATAATCGGAAGGTTCTTTGCAAACTCATGGTATAGTTTTTCTGCCGTTTGACTGTTTAATAAAAACTGTTCATCTAAAAAGGCTTTCATCAAACTCCCCCATCTCTTATAATGATGAAAATCAATTTGTTCACGTTAACAATTTTATTGTAATCGTTTACAAAATCGATTTCAATCCTAAAACAAGAAAAAACGATTTCCTTTAGAAAAGAAAATCGTTTTTTGGCTATTTTACAGATGGTGTTTTCTTTAGGATAATCGCAATAGTTGTTCCTTGACCTAATTCACTTTCTACTTGAATATCGCCATCGTGCAGTAAGACAAGCTCTTTTGCAATCGCAAGTCCTAATCCTGTTCCATTTGTTGGATCATTCGTATTTGTCCCTCTATAGTAACGATTAAATAAATGATCCACCGTTTCTTGCGCCATTCCGCGTCCGTTATCTTTCATTTCGATCCGAACTTCATCATTTGTTTCAGATAGAACAGCTTGAATAAGAGTACCTTTCTGGTTATGCTTCACTGCGTTCGCCAGCAGGTTCTCAATGACTCGTCTAAACCAGGCTTTATCGATCTCAAACATGACACCCTCTGTTTGGTCTTCAAAGGATGACATATAATCTTCAGAAAGCGTGCTTCTTGAAAACTCGTCCATAATGGAGGCTAAAAATTCACCAAGCTCAACAGGTTTTCGATTAATAGGCAATGCACCATTTTTCAATCGATACGTGAGGTTTAAATCCTCAATCAAGGTCGACATGTATTCTGATTTCTCACGAATGACTTGTCCCATTTCCATGACTTCTTCCTTGGACCATTGGTATTGATCTGATTCTAGCATTAATCCATAGCCGTAAATCGTGCTAAGAGGCGTTTTTAGATCATGAGACAGCCCTGCGATCCATTCTTCCCTTGTGGTTTGAATTTTTCTTCGGTTTGCTTCATTCTCTTTTAACGTATTGGTGAGCTGATCCATTGTTTTGAGGATATCCTCAAACAGCCGGTACTCCCGCTTAATACGGCCCTTTTTATTTTTACTTACTGGAATACCTTTTCTATTTGTTGGCTCCTGCAATTTATTTCTTGATAAGAAAATCAGCCAGCGGATAATGTGATAGATCGGTAGCCCATAGCGATACGAGTACCATAATGTCATAACGATAATAATCGTAAGCGCAAGACCTGCAATCAAAAGCGTTGTATATTGGTTTAAAGCCTCTGTCTCTTTATCATAAAGCTCGTCTGGGCTGTATACTTTGTTTGGCACCGAAACAATCATATACAGATCTTTATTCACTCTGATATAAGACAGGTCACTTCTAAACTCCCAAGGCTTCGATTGATACTTGAGCAGTTCAACATCCGTTACGTTATTTTTCAAATTACTTTTGGCTCGGATACCTTTTAAGTATTTTCCTTCTTCATTAAACAGATGCACCGATCCATTCATTCTTTTCAAAAATTCTCTTGTTTCAACTGAATATTGAGACAATGCAGCCAGATTTTTCTCATGCTGCTTGAGATAATTGGCTACCTTTGTGCTGTTCGTTTTAAATCCATATAAGACGATAAAGCTTTCTTGATCAATCTCAATTGGCCAAAAGTACATCTTGTAATCTTTAAATTGCCTTTTTTCAAAGATCTTGATCATTTCATCCTTTTGATAGGATGTTGGAATGTTTTTAGGGAGTTGATAGCTATAGACGTTGTGTTTTTTGGAATCAATCACTTGCAGCCAGCCATCACGTTTTTTCACTGCTTGTTTGAGCTGATCATCGGCTTCCATTTTTCCATCCTCGTTAAAATAAAGCCAGCTCATGAGTGTATCTCCATCTGCCTTCGTTAAACCAGTTTCAGTCATATTCTCATAGCGTTTTTGAAAATAAAGATTTTCAGAGAATGTTTGTCCGATCGTCAGAATAACGATGACAATAAACATTTGTCCGACAAAGTGAAAGAAAAGTTTTGTTCGTAAATTCATAAACTATTGAAGAACCTTCACAGGCTGTGGAACGAACTTATAGCCCATACCACGGATCGTCACAATATATTCAGGCTGACTTGGATCTAACTCTATTTTTTCTCTCAGCTTTCGGATATGAACCATGACGGTGTTGTTGTCACCATATGACGGAACACCCCATACTTTCTCATAGATTTGATCTTTTGAAAGTACCACATTCGGATGGTCACAAAAATACTTCAGCAAGGACAAAAGCTGCGCTGAGCAAGCCGTCACCTTTCCCCTTACTTTCAATTCGGCTGCATGAGGATGGTACGAGAAATGAGCATATTCATATTGACTGTGCGCTTCTTCCTGCTCCTCCTGTAAGGAGATATAAGTTCGGTTTAAGTGCGCCTTAATTCTAGCTACTAGCTCTAACGGATTAAATGGCTTTGTGATGTAATCGTCTGCACCTTGTGCAAATCCAGTCAATTTGTCTACATCAGACGTTCTTGCTGTTAAATAGAAAATCGGTGCCTTCGTCATTTTCCTGATGTCAGGCAGAACATCAAAGCCAGACTTACCGGGCATCATCACATCTAGAAGTAAGAGGTGGATGTCCTCGTTTTTGACAATATCTAATGCTTCATCTGCATGATAGGCTTTATAAATATGTTGAAACCCTTCTTTTTTTAATACGCGTTCAACCATTTTTACAATTGCTTCTTCGTCATCTGCAATCAATATTTTTGCTGTTTCCACGCATCTCTTTCCTTTCTAGCTATGATCTCTAACCGTATATTACCATTGTCCAAAGTAAAAAAGTACCTCTTTTCTACATAAAAGCGAAAAAAGATCGACTGGAGAAAATGGCATAACAAGGTAATATCAAAAAATGCAAAAAAAAACCCGGTCATACATACCGAGTTTTTTGTCCATCTATTATCCGTTCACAGCTTCAAGCTTTCTTTCATGATTCATTAAGTCATATGTTAAACAGATCGGCTTATTCGTTCTCGGATCAAGAACAATTTCTGCATCGATGTGGAACACCTGACTGAGCACCTCTTTTGTCATGACCTCATGAGGCGTACCATCTTTAATAACTTTCCCTTGATTGAGGGCAATCATGTAATGTGAAAAGCGTGCAGCATGATTCAGGTCATGAATCACCATCAGCACCGTTCTGCCCTGCTCTCTGTTTAAGCGTTCTAATAGCTGAAGGATCTCCAGCTGATGAGCAAGATCTAAATACGTCGTTGGTTCGTCTAATAAAAGCAGCTCTGTTTCCTGAGCGAGTGCCATCGCAATCCATACCCGCTGACGCTGTCCACCGGAGAGTGCTTCAATTGGCCGGTCATGAAATGCAATCATTCCCGTCTCCTCAAGTGCCCATCTGATGATTCGTTTGTCCTCATTTGATAAACGGCCAAATCCATTTTGATGTGGGAAACGTCCATATGACACAAGCTCATAAACGGTCAGACCACTTGGGGCTTCAGGCGTCTGCGGTAAGATAGCCATTTGTTTTGAAATTTCTTTTGTTGGTGTTTGATGGATAGCCTGGCCATTTAAATAAACAGCACCTTGATGGGACTTCATAATACGAGACATTGTTTTTAAAATCGTTGACTTCCCGCACCCATTCGGCCCAATTAATGTGGTCACCTTGCCTTTTGGGATGCTGATATTTAAATCGTCTACAATCAAACGGTCATGATAGCCAATACAAAGCTTTTCTGTTTCAAGTGATTTCATCTGTTGTACTCTCCTTCCTCATTAGTTCGTTTTCATCAATAAGTAAATGAAGTAAGGTGCGCCTAAAGCAGAAACGACAAGTCCAACGGGCACCTCTGATGGAGCAAGTATGACACGCCCAAGTGTATCTGCAAGTAATAACAGCAGTGCACCAATCATAGCGGACGCCGGTATCATTCCTTGATGTTTCGGTCCAACTAGCTTTCTTGCGAGGTGTGGTGCCGCTAACCCTAGGAACGATATACTCCCTGCAACAGCGACACTTGCACCGGCTAATGCAACTGCAATCAGCATGAGAAAACTTCTTTCTTTATGAACTGAAATCCCTAAACCATAAGATATCTGGTCACCCAAATTCATGATATTTAAGTAGCGTGCCCTCACCATCGCTAATACAAGAAAAATCAGCATCCATGGCACGACTGATAAGACATATGTCCAGCTTGAGCCCCAAATACTTCCTGACAGCCACACAATGGCTTGGTTAAAATCATTTGGGCTCATCTTTAATTGAATGACCACAATCGCTGCCGAAAATGCAGCATTGATCCCAATACCAGTTAAAATCAATCGAACAGGCGTAATGCCCTTTTTCCACGCTAGCACATAAATGAGAAATGCAGCAAAGGCTGCACCTGCGAAAGCGAAAAGCGGCAGTACAAATATCGTAAAATCACCTAAGTTCGACATCGAGCCCTGAAAGGCAAAGATAAACAAAACAACCGCAAAACCTGCACCCGCATTTACACCTAGAATGCCGGGATCAGCTAAACCATTTTGAGAAACACCTTGCCAAATGGCACCTGATACAGCGATAGAAGCGCCAACAAGTAAAGCGATGACCATCCTTGGAAGTCTGAACTCGAATAATACAAGCTCATCCATTTCACTTCCGAGTCCAAAAAATGTTTTGAATGTATCCATCGGAGAAATCCTTATCTCTCCGGTATTTAAACTAATCAGGAACACAGCCACGATGGCTAAAAAGATCATGACCATCGTTCGTTTGTATTTCTTTTTCTTTGCCTGCTGCACCATTTCCATTTAAATTCCGCTCCTTTCACGTCTCGCTAAATATAAGAAGAAAGGAACGCCTATAATGGCTGTAATGGCACCAACTGGCGTTTCAAACGGCGCATTGACAAGCCTTGCCGCAATGTCTGCATAAATGAGCAAAATAGCCCCTAAAATAGCTGAGCAAGGTATAATCCAGCGATAGTCAACGCCGACCAAGAAACGCGTAACATGAGGAATCACAAGCCCGATAAAGCCAATAGAACCTGCAACTGACACGGCTGCACCTGTTAAAAGGATCACGACCAATATGCCAAGTACCTTGACTGTTCGTGTATATTGTCCAAGCCCTTTTGCTAATTCATCGCCCAAGCTTAAAACCGTGATGGAGCGGGCAAGAATCATAGCGATGATCAGTCCTACAACCGCAACTGGAATGATGATCTTAATATTGCTCCAATTCACACCAGCCACACCGCCTGCGTACCAAAAACTCATATCTTGCGCGACGTCAAATCGAATGGCAATCGCTGAGGAAATTGAGCTTAAAAGTGCGCCAACAGCCGTACCGGCTAATGCGAGCTTCACAGGAGTAAGCCCCCCTTTTGAAAGGGTTCCAACCCCAAATACAATAGAGGCGCCAAGTGCTGCACCCAAAAATGACCAAAGAATTAATGTAAAAGAAGATTGGCCTGGGAAAAAAGCAAACGCAATGGCAATCGCAAATGCAGAGCCATTTGTCACACCCATGATTTCAGGAGACGCAAGCGCATTTCTTGTCATGCCTTGCATGATGGCACCCGATACTGCTAAAAAGGCACCGACAAGTGCGGCACCAACTGTACGCGGCAGCCTCAGTTCCCTAATGATTTGATGTGAGGTTTGTTGTGAGTCAAAATGAAAGACGGCTTCCCATACCGTGTGTAAATGAATATTTGCCGCTCCTAGCGATACTGATAAAAAAAGACCGAATGCTAAAGCAATGATTCCTATGATGACAACAGCTGCTGTACCAAAAGGCTTTGTCACAATATCTATCGCATCATCTTTAGCTGACAGCTGTTTATTCGATTGTGAGCCCAAAACCAGTCTCTTCCTTTCCGTTCATATCTATTCGTTATTAGTGATAATGATTATCAATCTCGGAGTCTAGTATATCACTTTCTTCACGTTTTGAAATCCTTGTTCTGATAAATTTCTTTATTTTCATCAAAAAACCGGGAGAATTTCACCATTTTCATTTTGGTCATAAAATAGCCGATGCATTTTTTCTTCTATCATGTTAAGATATAATCGCGAATGAGAATCATTATCATAAACAATTGAATAGGAGCGAACTTTTGTGAAAAAACGAACTGGACTTCTTTTGATTTCCTTCATGACCCTTATGATTTTTACTGCTGCTTGCGGCAGCACTTCCAATAAAGAATCGGGAGCCAAAAAAAATGACACGATCACCTATCGAGATGTAAAGGGTGAAGTGAAACTGCCTCAAAACCCACAACGAATTGTGCTTCTGGCGGAAAGCTATTACGGGGATCTCGTCACACTCGGCAAAACCCCAATTGCTGCCACTGCGCCCATCTTTAAAAACCCTTTCTATAAAGGGAAAACAGATGGAGTGAAAAATCTCGGAAAATCTCCCTCTGTTGAGAAAGTAGCCTCTTTGAAGCCAGATATGATCATTGCTTGGGGAGAAGATGAGAAATTTGATCAATACAAAAAAATTGCACCTACAGTTGCCATTCAATACAATCAATATTCGTTTAAAGACCAGCTAAAAGAATTCGGTAAAATGACAGGCACATCAAAAAAAGCAACGGATTGGATCACAAAATGGGATGCCAAAATTGCTGAAGTGAAACCAAAAGTAACAAAAGCTGTAGGAAACAAAACCGTTTCGATCGTATCACCATTCGATAAGGGCATTTACATTTTCGGTAACACTTTTGCACGCGGTGGTGAAATCATTTATGACGAGCTGAAATTAAAAGCTCCGAAGGCCGTCCAAAAAGAAGCCATCGACAGTGGTGTCGGTTATGCAAACATTTCTCTTGAAAAGCTTCCAGAATTTGCAGGTGATTATATTTTCACCAGCCCATGGAGTGGATCAAAAAGTAATGGCGATCAAGTGTATAAAAGCAGCATCTGGGCATCACTTCCTGCTGTCCAAAACAAACGCGTATTTGAAACAGATACAGTCGGTTACTTCTTTAATGACCCTGTGTCACTAGAAGGTCAGCTCGAATTTATTGTGGATCAATTAACATCTGCCTCATAAAAAAATACGTTTCTCCAATGCTGGAGAAACGTATTTTTTAAACTGTACCTTTGGCAAATTTTTTGGACATGAATGGGTAGAGTAAAATGCCAACTAAGAACAATCCAATACCAAGACCAAATGTTTTGAAATCAGCTGTGCCTGAAATAATGACCCAAGCGGAATACCCCATGGCCACAAGCGCAATGATCCCGTCTCTTGTCCGGTTTCCTTTTTGGAGCTCATATGTGTCACCTTGCATGATGACCTTAAAGCTGTAGATCGACGACACGATATACGGAATGAGATACGCAAGTGTCGCTGATGTTGTTAAGAAAGTAAAGGCTTCATTAATCGTACGTGACATGACTGAGAAAATAAACAGCTGAGACATGATATTTGTGACAGTCAAAGCAAAAACAGGGCTCCCCTTTTTGTTTGTTTTCGCAAACACTGCTGGGAAATCGCCAGCTTTTGCTGCTTGATAAGGGACTTCAGAACCAAGCAAAATCCAGCCAAGCATCGAACCAAATAAACAAATGATCGCAAGAAGTGCCATGACAATGCCGCCAGCCGGTCCGATAATCAGCTGAAGCACGTCTACGAATGGTTTATCAGAACCTTGCAATTGATCATGCGGCAGAACGCCCATTGTAATCAAGGTAATAATCATATAAATAGACAGTGCAATTAAAAGTCCTGTAATCGTCGCACGTTTGACATCACGCTGCGAGGAAGCTCTTCCTGATAAAATGACAGCAGATTCGATGCCGATAAATGCCCATAGTGTGGAAATGGCCGCATGATGAATTTGGCCTCCAAGTCCGAGCACTCCTTCACCACTTGCTGCTTCAACAGGGAAGTAATAATGTTCAAATAATGCTGTTTGGAATGCAAATAAGCCTGCGACAATAAAAAGGACGAATCCAAGCACCTTTGAAAAGGTCGTAATAAAGTTCAGCTTACTTGCTGCGCTTAAGCTTGTAATTAAAATCGTATGAGTCCCCCATAGAAGGATTGTACATACGATAAACGTTGTGAGCTGACCAAGTGTGATCGCTTCTTTTCCAAAAGTAAAGATCTCCGTTTTCACGGTTAAAATTGGGAAAAAGGTTGTTAAATAACCGGCTAGGCTTGTGATAATGGCGACATTACTAATCCAGCTTGCCACCCAATATCCCCAAACCATTGTAAAACCGGCTGCTTTTCCTTTTTTCGGATCTTTAAAAAGCGCTCTTGCATAGCTTTGTGGTCCAGCTGTTAGCTGCGGTTTATGAATGGACAAATGTCCAAACACAAAGGCAATCATCAGTACGCCACCACCTGTGACAAGCCATGCCATCGTCACACCTAAAGGACTTGCATGCTGGGCAAGTGTACTAGGCAGCATAAAGATACCTGAACCTACCATATTTCCGACGACAAAAGCCGTCAATAACCAAAAACCCCATTTTTTTGTCTGTTCCATTTTCGTACCTCCGTTATATTCACTTTGGACCAGACCCGGCAGTATCTTCATTGATATATTTGTGAAGCAATGACTTGCATTCTTTATGTTCATGTTGGGTCACTTTCTTACCAGCATACCCTTTTCTTAGGCAATCAGAACATAAAAAAAAGCCTGAACAAAAGTCCATGCTTTTCAAAACATACACCTTGATCTCCGGATAGCCCTCCACGCTTCAAAGACGTGGCAGTCCTGCATTTGTTCAATGCAGACCCAGCATAAAGAAAGTTGGAGCTCTCTCTACACTTCGGCGCTGATGCCTTTTTTCTCATGATCAACGATTCCATCTCTCCCATGAGTGACTCATCATCCGCGCAACCTCTACCTCACTGAGACATAGCGTGAGGATTTCTATTCATTTTTACTACACGAAGGTTATCAAACATTCTCATATCTGTCAAAGGGAAAAACATAGAAAAAAGGCAGAGAAATGATTCTCCGCCTTTCTGTCAGCTTATTGATGGTTGTTTTTCTTCTTTTGGACAGCTTCCTGAAGCGGATCGCCTGCTAGTTCTTTACTTGCTTCTTCTAACAGCTGATCTACCTGCTGATGGTCTTTCTCGCTTTTCGCCTTTTTATCCTTTTGGAAAAATGACATCGCTATTTCCCCCCTTTTCTTAAAATGCCTTTGCCTGTTTAATTTGTGCTACAGCGCTCAGCATTATACAAAGAGGAGCGGTTCATTCATCGTGAAAGGTCTGTCTCATTTTTTGTAAATATGTTAGAAAGGTTTTTAAGTCTTCCTCTGTGAAGTCTGACATCATATGCTGAATTACCTTTCCAAAAAGACGTGTATGCTTTTCGTAAATAGCCAGCCCTTTTTCCGTGGCTTCTAGCCGGACCAGGGAATGATCGTCCTTGTCCCTTTCTCTCTGAATGTAGCCTTGCTCACATAATTTATTGAGGGCAATAGAAGCGGCACCTGGGTTGAGAGAGAGTCTTTGTTTGAGCTCTTCAGCATATGATACTTTTCCTTGTATCAATATAGAAAGAGCATATATCTGTGGAGGCGTGATGTCTTTTTCTAACTCAAGTAACTTGCGGTTTAATTTACGGCTGACTTCATAATGTACAAGAACAATTTCTTTTAAAATGTCTGCATTACTCATCCGAATCGCATCCTTATCGTTAGTGTCAACATGACTTCCTTCTTATTATAGAATGTTTTTCCAAACAGCCAACTATTTTATCCCATTTTTCTTTAGAAATAAGCCTTGCTGAATGGATTCACCCTTGATATAGTGAGTACTTGAACAAAAAACAGAACAGGAGTACGCATCATGACAGGAAAAACACATATTATGGGCGGAATTGCCGCCTCCACAGCCGTCGCCTATTATTACGGATTCGAACCAGTGACGATGGCTGCTGCAGGATCAGTAGGTGCCCTCATCCCAGATCTATGTCATACAAAAAGCAAAATCGGCAGGAAATTCCCGCTCCTTTCCACACTGATCAGTAGTGTGTTCGGGCACCGCACCTTTACACATAGTTTATTATTTCTGCTGATCATTTATTTTATTGCGACAACATACATTCCAAATGACAGCCTCAGTACCGGGTTACTAGTTGGGATGGCAAGCCACCTCATCCTTGATGCAGGCACAGTGAACGGTATTAAATTTTTGTTCCCCGCGACCATAAAAGTACGTCTCCCCTTTTATGTCAAAACAGGCAGCACAGGAGAACAAGTCGTACTAGCTGCTCTGACCATTGTCACCTGCTATTACATGGCTGTCATTTGCGGAATATCCATCCCATTGCCGTTTTAGAAAAAGAAAAAAGAGTTTTGCAAAAAAGCAGGATATGAATTGATCATTCCTCATTTTTTTAGTAGTTTTAAGATAAGTGTTTTTGCCTTGCAGCTGAATACAGAATGGTGAGGAGCTACATAAATGAAAGCGTTTTTCAAAAATCACTGGTTTTTAGTGTACTCCATCCTCTTTATGTGGATGAAAACATACATCATTTATCAATTCGGATTTCATATACGAACGGCCAATCTGTTTCACGAGTGGCTGCTTTTGATCAATCCACTTAGCTTTTTGCTCCCTTTGTTTGGGATTGCTCTTTTCTTAAATGAAACGAAACAAAAGGTCTTTTTATTGACCACAAATTTTATTTTGACAGCCATTTTGATATCGAATACGATCTTTTACGGTTTTTATATTGATTTCATTACCATTCCTGTCTTATTTCAAGCAAAGAACATGGGAGATATGGGCAGCAGTATGACTGAATTGTTTCATCCGCTATTTATACTCATGCTGATTGATTTTGTGGTGCTGGCATGGCTCTTAAAACGGAAACCGTTATCACCAAAAGCGTCTTTTAAGACGATCAAAACATACTATGTGGTTTGCTGCAGTTTTCTATTGTTCCATGTCAGCTCAGCCATGATGGATCACCCTCGATTTTTGACAAGCTCATATGATCGAGAAGTCATTGTACGCAACCTTGGGCTGTTTCAATTCCATTTGTATGACGGTGCCGCTCAAACAGCACGTATTGGACAAAAAGCCTTTGCTGACGAAGATACACTTTCAACAGTGGCAAACTACACAAAAGCTGATTACAGTGCACCGAATGAAGACTATTTTGGACTTGCTAAAGGCAAAAATGTCGTGTTCATTTCACTTGAATCAACACAGCAATTTGTCATGAATCAAAAGGTGAATGGACAATACATCACCCCATTTTTAAATCAACTTGCCAAAAAAAGCTTCTATTTCGATGAATTTTATCAGCAGACAGAGCAAGGCAAAACGTCGGACTCAGAGTTTATCGTCGCAAACTCCCTCTATCCATCTAGCAGTGGCGCTGTCTTTTTCACAGCGAGTGACAACGAATATGACACACTGTACAAGCAATTGAAAAAAGAGAATTATCAATCCGTCCAATTTCATGCGAATAATAAAACGTTCTGGAATCGTGATGTGATGTATGAATCTCTTGGGATTGACCGCTTTTATGATGTCGATTCATTTGATGTCAATGAACAGAATTCGACTGGCTGGGGCTTAAAAGATATCGACTTTTTTGACCAATCCATTGATTATTTAAAAAAGCTGAAGGCGCCTTATTACAGCACGTTTATTACCTTAACCAATCACTTCCCATTTGAAATTGATCCAAAGGATCAGTTCATTGATGAATATGATTCGACTAGCACCATTTTAAACCGCTATGTGACCACCGTCCGCTATCAAGATGAAGCCATCAAAAGGTTCTTTGAACGAATGAAAGAAGAAGGACTATATGAAAATACAATGTTTGTCCTGATGGGAGACCACTATGGCATTTCAGAAGCACATCATGAGGCAATGGCAGAGCTGCTGAAGCAGGATGAAATCACACCGTTTGATGCGGTTAAACTGCAGCGGGTCCCTTTTTTGATTTACATTCCTGGGGTGACAGACGAGGCCCCTCAAACCATTTCTGAAACAGCCGGTCAAATGGATGTCAAACCGACACTTCTTCATTTACTCGGCATTGAATCAAAAGATGCCATTCAATTTGGAAATGACCTTTTCTCCAATGAGCGTACACCGTTCGCTGTGCTGAGAAATGGAAACTTTATTACAGATGATTATCTTTATACAAAGAACACGTGCTATGATCAAAAAACAAAACAACCTGTTGAAGAAGATGAAGTATGCCAGCCTTATATAGAAAAAGCCAATAAAGAGCTGTCTCTATCAGATAAAGTGATCAACGGGAACTTACTACGTTTTTATCAGCATTAAAAGCTGCCCTCTGGCGGCTTTTTCTTTTCTCTTTTCCTGAAAACCTATGAATGGTCAAATAAGTTTGATTATAATAAAGGATACACATGATGTTGAATGATAAAGAGGTGTGATCATGAAATATTTATTCTTAACCTACGTCACCATCTGTTTGCTCCTGACTGGGTGTCAAACGGAGTCGACGTCATCAGATCAAAGCAAAAAGACAGAACTTGTGATTTCAGCGGCGGCAAGCCTGCAGGATGCTTTGAAAGAGATTGAATCTGCCTATGAAGATGATCATCCAAACGTGAAACTAACGAATAATTTCGGGTCATCAGGTGCATTGAAGCAGCAAATCGCTCAAGGAGCAAAAGCGGATCTCTTCTTCTCAGCAGCTGAAGAGCCTTTTGATAACCTTGTTCAATCTGGCGACATCGATCAGGATCATACAAAGGATGCCATACAAAATGAGCTTGTTCTCATCGTGCCAAAAGAAGGTTCCTCTTCTATCAAAACCTTCCGCGATGTTCAGCACATAAAAGGAAAGATAGCGCTTGGCACACCTGAATCTGTTCCTGCTGGTACATATGCAAAAGAGATTTTTACAAAACTGAATATATGGGACCAAGTGAAACAGAACGCTGTCTATGGCAAGGATGTTCGTCAAGTATTAAACTATGTCGAAACAGGAAATGTGGAAGCTGGTGTCGTGTATAAGACGGACGCGCTCGTTTCTCGCAAAGTAAAGATAGTAGATGAGGCAAATCAGGACATGCATTCCCCCATCATTTATCCAGTTGGCATTGTCAAACAGACCGAACATATGAAGGAAGCGAAAGCATTTTTTCAATATCTCCAATCAGATCCAGCCGCAGCGATTTTTAAAAAGTACGGCTTTCAAGTGAAATAATGCCGATGCTGACCGAAGATTTTCTTTCACCTATCTGGCTGTCCGTACAAGTGGCTGCTTTCAGCGGGTTATTGGCTGTCGTTTTAGGAACGTCCATTGGTTTTTGGATGGCGCGTACATCTTTCAAAGGAAAAATGATCGTGGAAACGCTCCTCATGATGCCGCTTGTCCTGCCGCCAACGGTCGTAGGATTTCTGCTGCTCGTCGTGTTCGGAAAGCACAGTGTGATTGGACAAGCCATTGAATGGATCTTCCATCAGCCTGTCATCTTCACTTATTGGGCAGCGGTCATTGCATCGACGGTTGTCGCATTCCCACTCATGTATCAATCAGCAAAAGCTGGTTTTTCTACGATTGAGTCAGACATTGAAGGTGCTGCAAAAGTTGATGGTGCGCATTCTTTCCAGGTCTTTGCCTATATTACCGTCCCACTCGCACTGCCATCTCTTCTCTCTGGTGCGGTTCTAAGTTTTGCAAGGGCCTTAGGAGAATTTGGAGCGACTTTAATGTTCGCCGGCAACATTCCTGGGAAAACGCAAACCCTCCCAACAGCCATCTATGTGGCGATTGATTCTGGACGAATGGAACTTGCGTGGGCTTGGACCATTTGTATTGTGATCTTGTCTTTTCTCATGCTGTTGGCTGTGCGCCGAAGCAGGAATTAAAAAATCCCCTTTCTCTTTTTGAGAAAGGGGATTCAGATTGTTGACAAAGGGCTAAAATGAACTTAATTTTAGCCCTTTGTCTTTTTTCAGCGTGATAGAAAACCTTTGCTAGTCTAGGAAGCACCAGTACTCACTGACAAAATATGCGAGGGTTTGTCTACACGCAAAGGGGATTTTATATTTATTCAAACCCAACCGTCATCGTTTCTGGATTAGACCCGACACGTTCATTATTATTAAGTGCATTGATTTTTTCCATGTCTTCTTGTGAAAGCTCGAAGTCAAAAATGTCGGCATTTTGTTTAATGCGTTCTTCATTGATTGATTTTGGAATGGTGACAACGCCGCTTTGCAGATCCCAACGCAAGATCACTTGAGCCACAGATTTGTTGTATTGTGCTGCAATTTCCTTTAATACGTCATGATCCAAAAGCTTTCCTTGCATCAGCGGAGACCATGCTTCAATTTGAATGCCTTTTTCTTTCGCATATTGTCGTAATTCGACAAGTGTCAGTTTTGGATGAAACTCCACTTGGTTCACCGCTGGAACAACCTCCGCATCTTTTAACAGCTCTTCTAAATGCTGCACATAGAAGTTGCTGACACCAATCGCTCTTACTTTTCCATCTTTATAAAGCTTCTCAAGCGCACGCCATGTCTCTTTAAATGTATCTGCATTTGGTCCAGGCCAATGAATCAAATAGAGGTCTAAGTAATCAAGACCGAGCCGGTTTAAGCTTGCATCGAATGCAGCGAGTGCTTTGTCATATCCTTGATCTGTGTTCCATACTTTTGACGTAATGAACAATTCTTCTCTTTTGACGCCAGATTCTTTAATGGCTTTCCCTACGCCTGTCTCGTTTTTATAAACGGCAGCCGTATCAATGCTGCGATAACCGTTTCGTATGGCTGCTTTGACGGCATCAACCACTTGGTTGCCGTCCTCCACTTTGAATACACCTAAACCAAACCATGGCATTTTTACTCCGTTATTTAGTGTTACGGTATCATTCAAGCTTTTGACCATGTTAACAACCACCTTTTCATAGATTCCATCTTTTTCATTATCTCATGTTGCGTTTGAAAACTCTATTATCAGGCGTTTCTCTTCGCTTCAATCGCTAACAGCAAAGCACCTGTCATACCTGCCTTGTCCTCAAGTCCAGGAGAGACAATGTATGTATCAAGCGGCGGCATGTCGACATAATCATTGACATACGCAGCCAGCTTCTCTCGAATGAGCGGAAATAGCTGTTTTTGCTTCATGACGCCTCCACCCATTATGATGCGCTCTGGGCTTAATATCAGCGTGTATTGCATTAATGCCTGTGCTAAATAATCTGCTTCAAGAGACCAAACTGCTTCTTCTTCGGTAAGCTCTTTAGCCGGCTTTCCCCACCTTGCCTCAATAGCTGGTCCTGCCGCCAGTCCTTCTAAGCAAGTACCATGCGCTGGGCAGACACCCTCAAACTGATCTGATTCATGCTGCCTGACCAGGATGTGTCCCATTTCTGGATGTGAGTGACCGTGAAGAAGCTCATGTTTCACAACAGCCCCGGCACCGATCCCCGTACCGACCGTGATATACAGACAGCTGCTTAGCCCTTTGGCGGCCCCTTTTGTCAGTTCACCTAATGCTGCGGCATTGACATCTGTCGTAAAGGACACCGGTACGCCTAATTGTTTCTCCAGCTCAGGTATCAACGGGTAATGCTTCCATTCAACCTTCGGCGTATTCATGATGTAACCATAAGAAGGATCGTCTTTCTGGACACAAATCGGTCCAAAGGAACCGACCCCTAATGCTGCAATTTCATGTTGCTGAAAAAATGGAATAAGTGATTGGATGGTTTTTTCCGGGTGCTCTGTTGGAATGGTTAATTCCTCTATGATATCCCCATGCTCATTGCCAATGGCACAGCAGAACTTTGTCCCCCCAGCTTCAATCGCTCCGTAATATGTCATCCTGCCTCTCCCCCTGCTCGTCTCTTTTTTTCATCATAAAACATAGGGGAGAAGATGACAACATCATGTATTGGTCAGTAAGACTGCTTCCATGTCATTGATATACTCCCTTAAATGATGGGCAATATCACGATTGATTTCGCCATTTTCATATAAGGTTTGGATTTCATTACGAATCGACTGTACGGCTTGGAAGTTAAGCTCTTTCTTCTTCCGGTCAAACGTGCGATCCTTTTGCTGGAAGAAAGAAGGACCATGTTCACAGCGGAATATCACTTGATTGTAAAACCCAATGACTTGATGACACGTTTGTTGATTGTCTTCGGTCATATGGTGCTTAATAGAATCCACCGCAGCTTCAGCCGTTTTCTTGCGGATTTGTTTATACGATTCCTCGTTTTCTAATATGCCGCTTGAAATACGCTGATGCGGACGCCATAGTTGAAGCCATTGTAGTAAGCGCAGAAACTTCACTTTTGAGAAACGAATTTTAAAGGAGTTGGAATAGAGCATTTCCAGCTCATGAAATCTCTCCTGCAGCTCATATGCTTCTTCTTTGTCGATTTTCTCTTCCTCAATCAACTGCTGAAGTTTCATCTGTTCTGCTTTAATGCCGTGCAGTCTGATTTTTCTCTCTTGTTTTCTCATCCCAAACTGGTACGGTTCCCGCTGAATATTTCGTAGCTTCATTCGGTAATCATTGATGAGTGCAAGGGAGACTTCTCGATTGTCTTCATTCATTCCTTCTTTTAGGGTTTTAATGGCACTTCTCAGCAGCTTCCGTTTTGCGTGCTGAATCTTTGTATCTAAGTCCACATCCACTTGCTTATCTTTTTTCTCCGATAAAATAGGCAGCAAGACACTCGCTAAAATGAGTGTACATAAAATGACGCCTGCTGCGAGGAAAATAATTAAATGGCGCTCAGGGAATGGTGAGCCGTCTGCAAGCGTAAATGGGATGGAGAAAGCACCTGCTAATGTAACAGCACCACGAACACCAGAGAATGTCATCAGCATGGAAGCACGCAGCTTCGGTTTTTTCGCGTTCTTCTTTTTCGATACACTCCAGTTCCCTGCCCAGAACAGCCATACCCATAGGAATCTGAGAATCATCAGACAGAATGTAATGATTAAAATGTAACTGATGACCTGCATATTATTAAAGGCTTCATCTTGGAAAATGACGGTCGATACATCAGGAATTTGTAACCCAAGTAAAACGAAAACAAGGCCATTTAAAATAAATAAAATAATATTCCACGTGTTTGAAGAAGCAATTTGCAGCTTTGCTAAATTCGCTTCCATTCGGTCTTGCTCGATGGCATGTGTCACACCACCGGCAACAACGGCTAAAATGCCGGATACGCCAATTTCTTCCGCTGCTAAATAAATCACAAACGGCGTGAGGATTTGCAGGATGATGTGCATTGTGACATCGTCCATGCCTAAACGGCGGAGAAAATAGCGGAAACGAATGATAAAAAACGACAGAATAAATCCGGTCAATAATCCGCCAGCAGCAATCAGAACAAAGCTAAAGGATGCCTCTGCAATGGAAAATGCCCCTGTAACCGTTGCTGCAATAGCAAATTTAAAAGCAACAAGTCCTGACGCATCGTTCATCAGCCCTTCGCCTTCCAGCAGTCTCATGATCCCCTTTGGCATATTCACACGGCTGGAAAGTGCACTTACAGCAACCACATCTGTCGGTGATAAAATCGCTGCAAGCGCAAATGCAGCTGGAAGTGGTATGCTTGGAATCATCCAATGGATGGTATATCCTGCGACAATGACTGTCGCAAATACGAGCCCTAAAGCTAATAGAAGAATGGGCGCTCTTAATTTCCACAGCTCGTCCCTTGGGGTACGCTTCCCATCATTAAATAACAGCGGTGCAATAAATAAAACGAAGAATAGCTCAGGATTTAAAGAAATATGTAAACCTGAAGGAAAAGCTGCGACCAATATCCCTAAACCCACTTGGATTAATGGAACTGGAATAAAGGGCAGAAAACGATTGATAATATTAGATGATGCAATGAGTGCTAGTAGTACGAGCACTGCCAAAAAAATCTCCACTAGTACATGTCCCTCCCATTTCATTTTTTCCGTCATGTTTTGCTTACATGCAAAGATGTGTTCATTTCTTTCAGATCCATCCGTTCGGTCATGAGCGTTTCTTTAGTATCCCGCAAAAAGCGAAACCAACACATAACAATCCATCTAGGCAAAAAAAGACTGAATCTACATATTCAGTCAAATGACAACATTTTCATCTCGTGTATTGTTCCAATGATGAATAAAGAACCTACTTTTATTTTACACGAAAACAGCTTGACCTGCTGACATCAAGCTCGAATAACACATAAAAAAAAGAGCGACATCGCCCTTTTTTCGTTTTACCCTTTATTTAAAAAATAAGACCTTGCGGGAAGCCGCCATTTGAATAAGTAGGAACAAACCCTGCATATGACGAGGATGACAAACAGCAGATATAAAGCAAGCTCCCCTTGCGCTAAGCCGAGTCCGACGAGTAAGCCGCCTAGGGCTGCCCATACTGCGTAAATCTCTGCTTTTAGTACAAGCGGCTTTCGTCCTGCTAATAAATCACGCACAATGCCGCCGCCGCTTCCAGTCAAAATGGCTGCCACAATGACCGCACTGAGCGGGAGCTCTCTTTGTACAGCAAATAATGCACCTTGAATCGCAAAGGCTGCTAAACCGATCGCATCCGAGAAATTCCCCCACGTGCTCCAGTGCTTGAGTAAAAGCTTTGGAAATAGGAACACGATCGTAATGGATACAAGGGCAATGGTAAACATTTTGCCCTGCGACCATAAAGCAGACACCGGAAGACCAATTAATAGATTCCGAATCGCTCCACCGCCAAATGCTGTGACAATCCCTAAAATGTACACACCAAGAATATCGTACTCTTCCTCCATTGCGACAATCGCACCACTAATGGCGAATGCCACAATGCCTATAATACTTAAGACTTCCCATGCCATTTTCCGCTTATCTCCTTACCATTGTCTGATCATCTAACACTCTCCCCTTAATGTATATCTGACACAAATGAAAAGCAATACAAATTTTCTTTAAATTTTATCTTTTTGCAAAAATAAAAAATAGCCTGCTTAAAAGCAGGCTCAGATTGTTGACAAAGGGCTAAAATGAACTTGATTTTATCCCTTTGTCTTCTTTTCAGCGTGATAGAAAACCTTTGCAGTCTAGGAAGGACGAGTACTGGCGCGGAGCGAATTTGACATTCGTGAGCACCAGCACGCAGGACTGACAAAGAATGCGAGGGTTTGTCTACACGCTGCAGCCTGCTTAAAAGCAGGCTATCTCCTCAATCTTCTTTTGCATTTAAAAGCAGCATACTAATGATGATCAGAATAAATGCAATGAGAGCTAAGAGTGGAATGGTGATAAAACCAAACCAGTTCAGATAATCAACGGAACAAGGAATACCGCTTAGACAAGGGCGAATCGATGCAAAGCCTGGAATCTTTTGTTCCATATAATGATAGATGGAAAAGCAAGCACCAATTCCGGCCAAAGGGAGAACGTAGTACTTCACTTTGACATCGCCACGGAATGTAGCAATTCCAAGTAAAAGCACAAGCGGATACATGAAAATGCGCTGAAACCAGCACATATCACATGGAATAAACTTCTTTACTTCACTTAAATACAGGCTGCTCATCGTCGCCACAATCGAGACGATCCAAGCGCTGTATAAGTAAATCAGTTTATTCTTCATGATTTTTTCCCTTTCAGCTCTTGATCAATTAATTCTTTGATTTCATCATAGTCATAAAAGTTTTGGACTTGTTTATTGTTAATGAAAATAGTTGGTGTTGCATTTACTTTGTATTGATTCACCAGCTGATCATCTGTGTTCAGCTGTGGCTGATATGTTTTCTTTGATAGGTTATCTTTCAGCTTGTCCGTATCAATTTTCGTTGTCTTCTTCGCCAATTCGGTGAGCTTTGCTGGCGTTACCCATTCTGCTTCACTATCTGGTTGTGCGTTGTAGACCGCTTCATGAAATGCCCAGAAGTTTTTCGGATCTTCTTTCCACACTTCTTCAGAAGCCAGTGCTGCTAATACCGCACCGTCCCCATGAACAGGCAGTGGTAAGTTAATAAATGAGAAGGATACATCGCCTTTATCTATGTAGTCTGCTTTCAATTTTGGGAAAATGTCTGTCTCAAATGATTTACATGATGGACATTTGTAGTCCCCAAACTCGACAACTTGCACTTTTGCCTTTTGATCTCCCATGACAGGCTGTCCTTTAATAGACGGCTTACTGTCGACTGTTTGTGCTTCTTGGCTGTTGTTGTTACCGATCACAACGAAAATACCGATGAGAAGAGCTGCAATGATGGTTAATATAACTGCAAACTTGATGGATGAAGATTGATTATTTTTTTTACTCACAAAAGCACCTACCTTATCTTTTTCATTCATTCCTTTACAAAGAAAAAGGATAACAGCTCAGGAAAATGCCATTATCCAACTTCTTCTATTTTAACAAGAGGGGGTCTATTATGAAAGACGCTATTCATGAATTTTTCCTTACAATTTTATTTCATGACCCTCATCGCATTTAAAACAGCCAGAACAGTAACACCAACATCCGAGAAGACGGCTTCCCACATCGTTGCAATACCGAATGCACCAAGTATGAGGAAGACGGCCTTCACCCCAAGAGCAAACGCAATATTCTGCCATACGATGGCTCTCGTTCTTTTAGCGACAGCAATAGCTTCCGCTACCTTCGATGGCTGATCTGTCATAATCACAATATCAGCCGCTTCAACTGCTGCATCTGAACCAAGTCCACCCATGGCAATACCTATATCCGCTCTTGCCAAAACCGGCGTATCGTTTATGCCGTCACCAACAAACAATAATTTGTCTTGAGATGCTTTTTTCTCATACATGTCTTCGATTTTGGCGACTTTATCCTGTGGCAATAATTCAGTGTGAACTTCGTCAATGCCGATCTGTTGTGCGACTGCATTTCCTACTTGCGCAGCATCCCCTGTAAGCATCACGGTTTGAATGCCCGCAGCTTTTAGAGAAGATATCGCTTCAACTGCATCGTCTTTTACTTCATCTGCAATCAAGATCGATCCCGCAAACTCACCGTCTATTGCTAAATACACAACCGTTCCGCTTCGTTTTTCTTTTTCAAAAGCAATGCCCTCTCGTTCCATCAGGCGATGGTTACCTGCCAATACATGAGCTCCGCGAATTGTCGCTTTGATCCCATGACCCGCAATATCCTCGTAAGATTCGATCTGGCTCTCATCAAGAGACGCCCCGTAAGCCGCCTTAATCGATTCCGCAATCGGATGCGAAGAATGCGCTTCTGCCAGCGCTGCAAAAGAAAGCAATTCCTCTTCTGACCATTTCTCATTCGCTGCTTCGATATGAGTGACTGTAAAGTTCCCTTTTGTCAAAGTACCTGTTTTATCAAACACCGCATAGCGGACAGAGTTCAAGGCTTCTAAGTAATTACTGCCTTTCACTAAAATGCCTCGTTTTGATGCGGCACCAATCCCGCCAAAGAAACCTAATGGAATGGATACAACGAGAGCACATGGACACGAAATGACAAGAAAGACAAGTGCCCGGTACACCCAATCAGACAATTGAGCTGATGGGATGAGAAGCGGTGGTACAAAGGCAAGCAATAAAGCTAGCACGACCACAGCAGGTGTATAATATTTAGCGAACTTTGTGATAAAGTTTTCTGTCTGCGCTTTACGGCTGCTTGCATTTTCGACTAAATCCAAAATCTTCGTAACCGCTGACTCACTGAGCTCTTTTTGCACTTCAATTTCAAGAATACCGTTTTGGTTCACAAATCCAGCAAGCACTTCTTTTCCTGCTTCCACATCTCTTGGAACAGACTCCCCAGTTAGTGCAGAGGTATCCACAAGAGAATAACCGTCTATCACACGTCCATCCAAAGGAATTTTTTCACCTGGTTTAACGACAATACGGTCACCAGCTTTGACTTCTTCCGGCTTTACCTTTTTTGTTTCTTGCCCCACTTTGAGGTTTGCGTATTCTGGACGGATATTCATTAATTCGCTAATTGATTTTCTAGAGCGATTCACAGCTGCCCCTTGGAACAGTTCTCCAATTTGGTAAAACAGCATGACTGCCAGTGCCTCAGGATACTGCTGAATCACAAAAGCACCAACTGTAGCTATGGTCATTAAGAAGTTCTCATCAAATACTTGACCGCGCACAATATTTTTCAGTGCTTTCAAGACAACATCTCCGCCAACTAGTAAATACGCGGCGAAAAACATGATGAACTTCAGTAAGCCATTGTCAGGTATAAAATAAGCCGCCGTTCCAATGACTGCACCACCAATTAATTTCAGTACAATCGTTTTTAAATTCTTTGTTCCATGATCGTGATCGTGGTGATGTCCTTCTTCTTTTGGTGATACACTCACATGAGGTTCAATGGACTGAACGGTTTTTTCAATACGCTTTGACATCGTTTCTTGTGCATCAGCATGTGTCACAGTTAATGTACCCGTCGCAAAATTAATTGAGCAAGCTTCCACTCCTTCGAGTTTGCTGACACCTGTTTCAATTTTACGTGCACAGTTTCCACAATCGAGACCGCTTAATACGTATTCATCCTTCATCTTTTTCATGTTCTCACCTTTTTCTATATAAGTAGCCTTCCCTGATTCAATCAAACCTATCAGCTGCTGTAGATATTATATATGAGCACATATTCATATATTGAATTACCCTTATTATATGAGGAGTTCTTACAAACTGTCAATCATTTATAAGCAAATGTTTGAGATTTTTCGTATTCAAGGATGTCACGTGAATTTTCAATAATCCATGCTCATGTCCCCTCTTCGTTGCATAACATAAAAACGATCGCTTGATGGGAATATTCAGCATTTCTCTTTACAAAAGAAGGACATACGATTAGAATAAGATAAAAGTTTCCTTAAGGAAACAAATTAGCGTTAGAGAATCATTTCATCCTTTAGTCAAAATTATTAAATGTATGCATATATTTTTAGGAAACGCAATTGATGATCGAAAGGGGCCGCAAGAGATGTCAAACGCTTTAACAATCGACCGCCTGTATGTCTCATACCACGGACAGGATGCACTAGAAAACGTCTCTCTTTCCATACAGGAAGGAACGATGACTGGAATCATTGGTCCAAATGGTGCTGGTAAATCGACTTTATTGAAAGCATGTTTAGATTTAATTGAAAAGGATCAAGGGGATATTCGTTTTTTTGAACAACCCTTTAAACAAGTGAGAAAACAGATCGCCTATGTACCGCAAAGAAATGATCTAGACTGGACGTTTCCTATCCATGTGCTGGATACCGTACTGCTTGGCACATACCCAAAGCTCGGATTGATCAAACGACCGAAAAAAGAAGACCGTGCCTATGCGTACCATTGCTTAGAAAAAGTCGGAATGCAGGACTTTGCCAAAAGACAGATTGGGGAATTATCTGGCGGTCAGCAGCAGCGTGTCTTCCTTGCACGAGCACTCGCTCAAAACGCACAGCTCTTTTGTTTAGATGAACCATTTGTCGGAATTGATATGGCAAGTGAAGAAACGATGATCGGCATTTTGAAGGAATTACGAGATGAAGGAAAAACCATTCTGGTCGTCCACCATGACTTAAGTAAAGCTGATGATTACTTCAGCCATCTCGTTCTTCTAAATAAGAAGCTGGTCAAAGCAGGGCCTGTCCATGATATTCTTCGTCCTGAGGTCATGCTCCAAGCATACGAAACACAGCTGCCATTTTTAAAATCAGCAGGAGGAGACGCGTAATGGAATTCTTAACCGGACTTTTTGAATATGCGTTTTTACAAAAAGCGTTATTTACATCCGTTATGGTAGGGATCATCTGCGGCGTCATTGGCTGCTTTATCATATTACGGGGAATGGCTTTGATGGGAGATGCGATTTCACACGCTGTACTTCCAGGTGTCGCCATCTCTTATATGCTCGGCATTAACTTTTTCTTTGGTGCGGTTCTAACCGGTGTACTGACAGCCATCGGCATCGGATATGTCAGTCAAAACAGCCGCATTAAAAATGATTCTGCCATCGGGATCGTATTCACTGCTTTTTTTTCCATTGGGATCATTTTGATTACATTTTTGAAAAGTTCCAGCGATTTATATCATATCTTATTCGGAAACGTACTAGCCGTTCGTTCATCTGATATGTGGATCACGCTTGGCATCGGAATTTTCATTTTGCTGGCTGTCATTGTTTTCTACAAAGAACTGCTCATTAGTTCATTTGATCCAGTGATTTCTTCCGTTTACGGTTTACCGAATCGCATGATCCATTATTTCCTCATGACCTTATTGACCTTAGTGACCGTGGCATCCCTGCAAACTGTAGGTATTATTCTTGTTGTTGCAATGCTTATTACACCAGCTGCCACCGCTTATTTATTGACAGACCGGCTATGGATCATGATTTATTTATCTGCTTTTTTTGGAGCAGTTTCAGCCGTCGTAGGACTTGGGCTCAGCTTTACGTATAACTTGTCGTCTGGTGCTTCCATTGTACTGGTCGCGACCATATTATTCGGCAGTGCCTTTATCTTTTCACCGAAACAAGGGATATTGTGGAGATCCTTAAAATCGAAGCGAAAACGAACACAGTTAAAAAAGGAAGCGTCTATGTAAAAGGAGGACATATATGAAGAAGGTATTAGCAATCCGTTTGACCGCAGTATGTATTGCCCTTTTGGTCATCACAGGCTGTTCTACTCAGCAAAAAAGTTCCGGAAAAGATGACGGTACATTAAAAGTTGTCACGACCTACTCCATTCTTTATGACATTGTGAAGGAAGTAGGAGGACAGCATGTCTCTATTCACAGCATTGTTCCCATTGGTACAGACCCACATGAATTTGACCCACTGCCAAAGGATGTTCAGTATACGACGGATGCAGACCTTGTTCTATCTAATGGCTTGAACCTTGAAACAGGGAATGGCTGGTTTCAAAAACTGCTTGAATCGAGCGGCAAGGACGGGGATGATGCACCTGTAGCCGAACTGAGTAAAGGTGTCAAAGTGAAGCATTTGTCTTCAAAAGGGCTTGAAAGCCAGCAGGACCCACACGCATGGCTGAATGTCGAGAATGGGATTCTTTATGCGCAAAATGCCAGAGATGCGCTCATTCAAGCAGATCCTGAGCATAAAGAGGATTACGAGAAAAATGCTGAAACCTATATCAAAAAGCTTCAAACGCTTCACGATGAAGCAAAAGACAAGTTTGATCAACTACCAAAAGACAAAAAACTCCTTGTCACAAGCGAAGGGGCATTCAAATATTTTGCGGATGCGTATGGACTGAAAGCCGGCTACATTTGGGAGATCAACACAGAAAGTGAAGGAACACCTGGACAAATGAAGCGCATCATTCATTTTGTCAAAGACCATCAAGTTCCTGCCCTTTTTCTTGAAACAAGTGTAGATAAGCGCAGCCTTGAAAGCCTATCTGAGGAAACCGGAGTTCCGATTAAGGGGAAAGTATTTACGGATTCTATTGGCAAAGAAGGTGAAGATGGGGACAGCTACTATAAGATGATGAAATGGAATATTGACACCATTTATAAAGGACTGTCATCATAAGAAAAGACAGGTGGAGTAAATCCGCCTGTCTTTTTTGTCATCCTGCTATATTCTCCGGGTGTTTTTTCGGCCAAATGACGTAGCTGATGCTAATGATGAAATCAATGGTTAAGACCATCCCCCACACACTGACAAGCTGCATCAGAGATTCCGTTCGTTCTGGTGCTTGGATGAGATAGGTCAATCCATATAATAGCCCCGCTCCGATGACATAAGAGATGAAATGACGCGTCCAGCCCACCATTTCATACAAAGACCGCTCCTTCCCGTACTTTGGTTTCCCCTTTGGCTTAGGGCCTCCTGCAAAACGATAAGCAAACTTAGCATCCGCCCATTTCACCATTTGATGTCCAAAGGCCAGACTCACACCAATATAAACAGCCGCAAGCCCGTGAATGACGCTCGCCACAGCCCCTTGCTTTAAATCTATATAAGTAGCCGCAAGAAGGATGAGATCTAAAACCGGCGTACAGACAAGAAAGAAAGCACCCCATTTTTTCTGTTTAAACACATAACGCAGTGTTAAGCCCATAAGAATAAACAGCCAAAAACCAATTTCACATGCCACAATCAATAAACCGACCAATTTCCCCACATCCTTTTTAACACGATTGTATTAAATAAAAAATAACACAACTGTGTTAAAAAAACAATAGCTGTGCTAAAATCAATGTATGCCAAAAATCGTCGATCACCATAAACAAAAACAAAAGGTCGCTCAAGCTGCTATGAGAGTGATTAAACAAGAGGGATTGGAAAGCGCTTCTGTACGAAAAATAGCCGTTGAAGCTGGCATTTCAGCCGGCTCTATGCGTCATTATTTTTCCACACAGCAAGAATTATTTCTATTCTCCATGAATTTAATTCAGGAAAGAGTGAAGGAGCGAATCGCTAAGCTTCCATTAAACGGTTCAACAGAGGAAAATGTATTCACTTTATTGGAGCAGGTTCTTCCACTAGACGAAGAACGAATATTTGAAATGGAGGTGTGGCAGGCTTTTACAGTCAAGGCACTGACTGAACCAGATTTACAGCCGCTCAATGCAAAGATGTATGACGAGCTTTTTCAAACCGTTCAATTTTGCTTAATGAAATTGAAAGAGGATGAGCTACTGCTAGATCATGTCGATCTTTTATTAGAAACTGAGCGGCTTTATGCGGTCATCAATGGGCTTGCATTGAATGGAATCGTACAGCCCCATCGTTTACCGCCTCAGCTCATGCGCTCCGTGCTACAGATGCATCTTCAATCCATCACAAAAAAAAACATGCCCTCCTTATAGTGAGCATGTCTTCTTTTCAGCGTGATAGAAAACCTTTGCAGTCTAGGAAGGACGAGCATTGGCGCGGAGCGAATTTGACATTCGTGAGCACCGAAGCGCAGGACTGACAAAGAATGCGAGGGTTTGTCTACACGCTGAGACATGCCCTCCTTATAGAGAGCATGTCTTTTTTAATCTTCCATAAAAATGCGTTTTGCCTCGTAATAGAGCACCTGTACAAATTTCTTCACATTGATACGTGTGTGCTCTTCTCTTCCAGTTGTCTCTTTTGTGAGTTCACTCATTTTCTTACGCACAATGGTAAAATCGAAAAATTTTGATGCATAGTTTTCAAAGGTTGGGTGAGAAAAATCGGTTAACCCGAGCGAGGCGATGTGTTTCAATGATTGGTTGATCGCACGTCTTACCCGCTGTTCCGCTGCTTTTGCTTCTCTTGCGATGTCTGCTGATGTAAAAGGTTCGTTTAATTTATCCTCTGTGATGCCAGTGAAAATCACTTTTAATGAAGGAAAAGAGTCGTGCTGATCGGCATGTAACGCTAAATACTGATCTGTGAAAAGAATCATATCTAGTAAATCCTTAGACCCTTTTTCGCCGACAATCCCAAGCTCCGCCAGCAAAAACTGACCTGCCTCTGCAAGACTTTTCCCACGCTGCTTCGTTTTCGTGGTCTGTCCGCGCTGCTGGAACTGCATGACCGATTTGAGCGAATGCTGAATATTTTCAATTGAGTGCTCTAAATGCAGACGTTCAATCATGAGGTGGAGCACACTTAAGACCTCTACTCGATTGATCGGCTTTGTCACATAATACTCGACACCGAGTGTATATGCCTGACCGATGAGTTCCTTTGTTTCTACTTGTGACAGCATTAAATATTTCCCATGAAATTCATCCTTGATCGCTCGAATCGTCTCAAGCCCGTCCCTTTCCGGCATCAAAAGATCAATACACAAGATATCAATGTGCAAATCATTTAAATAGCTCGCTGTTACTTCAGCACCATCCTCTGCTTCCCCTGCCACAATGCCAAGTTCTTCATCTTCAATGAGCTGTGCCAGTGAAGAACGAACAGCTTCATCATCATCAACAATAAAAAATCTCATCTCCCATTCCCCTCTTTTCTGCTGACTTGATCAATTGGTATCGTTAAAGTGAACATCGTTTGTTGATTTGGGATACTCTTCATTTCAACACTTCCGCCAAGCTTCTCGGCTGTGTCTTTCACATAGGAAAGACCGATGCCGCTTGATGGGTTCCCGGCTTGGTCGTATTTTAAAGTGAAGCCCGGTTTAAAGATCACATGATGGTTACGCTCTTTAATGCCTGGCCCGTTGTCACTGACTTGAAAGATCACATCATTCTCTTTCCGCAAAATGGATAGTGATACCTCTCCATTTACTGGAATCGCTTCAACGGCATTGGATACAATGTTATTTAATAAAGATAGAATGGTATACACATGATAAGCAGGGTGCTGTCCTTCTTCATCATAATGAAAAACGATGTGTTTTTTAAGAGATTCCGTATAATTTTCATGGATACGAATCACAAGTCCAGCGATATGAGCAGGACTTGCATACTCCTGAAAGTTTTCCTCATGAATCAGTTTTGATAAGGCAGAAAAAATCCGCTGATTATCCTTTTTGATTTCGTGTACCTCACCTGCAATTTGCAGGGCTGTTTTTCCGAGTTTTTTTAAATCTAATGATTCCGTATCCTTTGCATGATGCAGTGATTGATACAATTGATAGGAAGTAGCTGTAATGTGCTCAGCATGTGCAAGGGTTTTATAAAAATATGTAGATTCCGTATAAAGATTCGACAGCAGCATCAACAGGTGTTCCTTTTCCTTTTTCATTTGGCGTTCTCTCGCCTGTTCTTCGTATAATCGAATCATCGTATAACAAGCCAATACGAAAAAGCTTCTGAAAATCGCCAATACAAATAGTTGAAACAGCGTTCTCACTGTTAAAATTTCATCAATGGCTCCCCTGAGTGCAATCATTTCGACTACACTTGCACATAGTTCCATGATAATCCCTGTCGCCCCAATGAGCCAAGGCTTATCACGGAAACGTCTGACCTGTAATACATAAAAAAGCGTACCATAGACGACGTAATACAGCAGGGAAGGAAACCTTAAAGAAACGGCCTCTTCCAGCGCTAGGTGGCCTGACACAGCAGTATCAAGAAGCACCCGGAATGCAAACACTGATCCCCCCGCAATGATGCCGCTTGCCCATGCCGGGAATTTTTTCATTTGAAGCAGGATAAAGAAAAAGACAACGGTTCCAAAGCTGACCCGAAAGCTATCCTCAAATGGATAAAATTTCAGCTCTCCCCCAATCGGAGTCAGAACAATGAGCATGATAATTAAATAAGGCTCTGTATTCAACCATTTTTTCAGTAGATTCAAACGCAGTCACATCCCTAATAATTGACGATAGTATACTATGTGAGCTTCAGAAAAACAAACAGTCCATGAAAAAACGCACACCGGACATTTGTCGGTGTGCGCTTCTCATGATGCCGCTTAATCTTCTAAACGATCCTTTTCTAAAAGTGATGCGCCAGCAATACCTGGTTTCGTCATTTCAAAAGGATTTAAGATGATATCAAGCTCTTCCTCTGATAACACATCATTTTGCAGACAAAGCTCACGTACAGATACGCCTGTAAGTATCGCTTCTCTCGCAATTCGTGCAGCAGCTTCATAACCAATATGCGGATTGACCGCCGTCATGACACCAGCACTCTTTTCTACATATTCTTTTAATCTAGATTCATCTGCTTTTAGGTCACGCAAGCAGTTATCGACAAAGGATTCAAATACATTTTTCATCATGCTGAGAGACTGTAGTAAGTTAAATATTAAAACTGGCTCCATGACGTTCAGTTCAAGCTGACCAGCCTCTGATGCAAGGCAGATCGTGTGGTCATTTCCAATGACTTGGAATGCCACTTGGTTCATGACCTCAGGCATCACTGGGTTGACTTTCCCTGGCATGATAGATGAACCTGGCTGTCTCGGCGGCAAGTGCAGCTCACCAAAGCCTGCTCTAGGACCTGAAGCCATCAAACGAATATCGTTTGCCATTTTGGACATATTCATCATACATACTTTCAGTGCAGCTGATACTTCTGTATAAGCATCTGTATTTTGCGTAGCATCGACCAAATCTTCTGCTCCAACTAACGGCAATCCGCTAATGTCAGCTAGATAACCAACGACCTGGCGAATATATTTAGGATCAGCATTCAGTCCTGTTCCAACTGCTGTTGCGCCCATATTGACTTCATATAAATGCTGTCTAGACTGCTTGATTCGTTTAATATCACGAGCAAGAACCTTTGCATATGCACTAAACTCTTGACCAAGTCTGATTGGAACAGCGTCCTGAAGATGCGTACGTCCCATTTTGATGACATGATCGAATTCTTGCGCTTTTTCTGTCATGACTTGATGCATGTTTTCCATCGTATAAAGTAGTTTTTCAATCATATTCAATGTTGAAATATGAATCGCTGTTGGGAAAACGTCGTTTGTTGACTGCGACATGTTCACATGCGTGTTTGGACTTAGCTCAGTATAAGCGCCTTTTTCCTTTCCTAGTAGTTCAAGCGCTCTGTTTGCAATGACTTCATTGGCATTCATATTCATTGAAGTGCCAGCCCCGCCTTGAATTGGATCGACAATAAATTGATTGTTCCATTTTCCTTCAATCACTTCATCTGCGGCTTGAACAATTTTTTCTCCAAGACCAGCATATAGTCGCTTTGTATCCATATTTGCAAGTGCGGCTGCTTTTTTGACAATCCCTAATGCTTTGATGAGTTCCTCATGAACATGGTAGCCAGTAATTGGAAAGTTCTCTACTGCACGTAATGTTTGAATTCCATAATACGCTTGAGTGTCTACTTCCTTTTCACCTAGAAAGTCTCGTTCGATTCGAACTTGCTTGTCCTGTAGCTTCGTCATTTGAAAAGATCTCCTTTTACGCTGCTTTTGTTTGTTGTTTTAATTCCTCAATATACTTCTTCGATTTCTCTTGATCAAACACTTTTTCCCACTTAGACATGACAATGGCTGCAAGTGAGTTACCAAATACGTTAACAGTTGTACGAACCATGTCAAGGATACGGTCGATCCCAACGATGAAGGCAAGTCCTTCAAGTGGAAGTCCCATTGCTCCAAGTGTTGTGATGACAACAACGATCGATGCACCTGGTACACCAGCCATTCCTTTTGATGTGAGCATTAAGATTAATAGTAACGTAATTTGCTCATAGATGGAAAGAGGCATGCCGTACATTTGTGCAACAAATATGGCGGCAATGGATTGATAGATGGCACTTCCATCTAAGTTAAAGGTATAGCCTGTTGGGATAACGAACGACGTGATCGCTTTCGGGCAGCCGAACTTCTCCATTTTGTCCATTAATCTAGGCAATACAGCTTCTGAACTTGCTGTTGAGAATGCAAGAATGATTTCTTCTTTTAACACTCTAAATAGTGTAAAGACGCTTGTTCCAGCTAATTTTGCGATAATGCCAAGTACGACAATAACGAAGAATGCCATTGTGCCGTAAACGACAAGTACCAGTTTACCTAGCGGGAGAAGCGCTCCGACCCCGAATTTGATCACCGTCACACTGATGAGCGCGAATACACCAAATGGTGCAAACTTCATCACTTTATTGGTCACCCAGAACATCGCTTCGAGGATGCCCTCAAAAAATCCTAACACTGGTTTTCCTTTGTCTCCAACTGCTGCAATTCCTAATCCGAATAACACTGTAAAGAAGATTGTTGGTAATAGATCACCTTCTGCAATGGATTGGAACACGTTTGTTGGCACAAGATGCACAATCGTTTCAGAGAAACTAGCTTTTTCGGCAGAAGACTTAGATGTCTCTTCATATTTAGAAATATCGCCTTTCTCCATGTTACTCATATCAATTCCTGTACCAGGATGGAAAACGTTTGCTGCAAGCAGTCCAACTGCTAATGCAATCGTTGTCACAATTTCGAAGTAAAGAATCGTTTTCCCACCGAGTCTTCCGATGGTTTTCATATCGCCTACACCTGCAACGGCTACAATCAATGCAGCAATAACAATTGGAAGAACGATCATTTTAATTAAGTGGATGAATATATCGCCAATTGGCGTTAACACATTAATAACGGTTTCATTTTGATAAAACAGCGCTCCTACGACAACACCCAAGACAAGTGCGATGAGTATTTGAGAAGCTAACCCTAACTTTTTCATACGTGGACCCCCTTTTTTTGATAACGCTTTCTTTGTTGCTTAATCGCATCTTAACGATGAACCTACAAAAAACGACAAAAAGGAACAAAAAGAAGTGAATTTTTTATGAAAAATCTTTTAAAAGGTGGGTTTTTCCACAAAATTGTTAAAAAAAGACTTCGCTTTTGGCGAAGTCTTAATGTTGCTGCATCTGTTCAACTGGCGACTCTTGATGTGGAGAAAATTTGTCATAAACAGCATAACCAATCAGTACAAGCGCCACATAAATCACAGCACTCAACGTCCACACCCATTTGACATTCAGCTTCATTCTGCCACACCCTCTCTGACAGGTTTCAACCGCTGTAATCTTAGTGCGTTCAGTACAACCGATACAGAACTAAAGGCCATTGCGGCTCCTGCAAGCCATGGTGCCAGGAACCCAAATGCAGCAATCGGTATACCAATACAATTGTAAGCAAGCGCCCAAAATAGATTCTGTTTAATGTTTCTCATCGTTTTTCTGCTAAATTCAAGTGCATCTGCAATGGCATGGAGATCTCCTGTCATGAGCGTAATATCTGCCGCTTCCATGGCAACATCTGTACCTGTTCCGACGGCCATCCCGATATTTGCTGTTGCAAGGGCAGGGGCATCATTGATGCCGTCTCCAACCATCGCCACTTTTTTTCCTTGTTTCTGAAGCGCTGCAATATGAGCCGCTTTTTCCTCAGGAAGAACTTCAGCGATCACATGATCTATGCCTGCCTCACTCGCAATCGCTTCTGCTGTTCGTTTGTTATCTCCTGTCATCATCACGACGTGAATCCCTTGCTCTTTGAGACGAGCGACCGCTTGAGAAGAAGACGATTTGATCGTATCTGCAACGGCAACAATACCTGCTGGCTCGCGGTCAATGGCAATGAGCATCGCCGTTTTTCCTTGTTCTTCAAGCTCAGTCACAACTGCTTCTAGTGCTTCGCAGCTGATATGATGTTTCTTTAGGAGCTTCCGTGTGCCAATCAAAAGCTCATGTCCTGCAGCTCTTGCTTCAATTCCATGACCAGGATCTGCTTGAAAAGCTTCTACCTCGACCGCTTGGAGACCCCGGTTCTTCATGCCTTCTGTAATCGCTCTGGCAAGTGGATGCTCTGACTGCTGTTCTGCCGATCCTGCTAACTGAAGCAGCGTATCTTCTGTCCAATTGGCAGACGCAATCACATCTGTAAGACTCGGCTCCCCTTTTGTCACAGTCCCTGTTTTATCTAGCACTACTGTATCTAGTGATTGGGTTATCTCTAAATGCTCTCCGCCTTTAAACAAAATCCCTGATTCAGCTGCACGGCCGCTGCCTGCCATAATAGAGGTCGGTGTAGCAAGACCAAGCGCACAAGGACATGCGATGACGATGACCGCTATAAAGGTCTCAAGGGCTGCTGTCACATTTCCTGGATCAACAAAGATATACCAAATCAGAAAAGTGAGCACAGCCAATCCTACAACAATGGGGACAAATATCCCTGAAATTTGATCTGCCATTCTTTGAATTGGTGCTTTTGAGCCTTGCGCTTGTTCGACGACTCGAATGATTTGTGAAAGAGCCGTTTCTTTTCCTACTTTTGTTGCTTTCACTTTCACAAATCCATTTTTATTGATGGTTGCCCCGATGACTGTATCTCCTGTGGTTTTATCAACTGGCAGACTTTCACCTGTAATCATGGATTCGTCGATCGCTGTTGTTCCTTCGATGATTTCTCCGTCTACTGGAACTTTTTCACCCGGCTTGACGAACACAAGATCATTCACTTTCACTTCAGAAATAGGAACGGTCATTTCTTTCCCATCTCGCTCTATCACAGCTTCTTTCGCTTGTAAACCCATCAGTTTTTGAATCGCTTCTGATGATCTCCCTTTCGCTCTTGCTTCCATTAATTTTCCGAGCACAATTAGCGTAATGAGCACAGCACTCGTTTCATAATAGAGGGCCGCCTCATGTGTGCCTTGAACCGCTGACTGAATACTTTCATATAAACTATAGAAAAAAGCAGCTGATGTCCCTAATGCCACAAGGACATCCATATTGGCACTTTTATTTTTCAACGCTTTATAAGCACCTACATAAAAAGGCCAGCCGACAATGAACTGGACGGGCGCTGCTAATGCGAGCTGAACCCATGGATTCATAAACGCTTCTGGCAACCAAATAAACGATGTGAAAGAAAAATGACTGACCATTGCCCAAAGAAGAGGCAATGACAAAATCATCGAGAACAAAAAGCGTGCCGTTTGTTTCTCAATCGCTACTTGGCGATGGTCTTTTTTTCCTTCCTCTGCATGCTCTTCGGCTGGTTCGATTAATGAATACCCAATGGATTTCACAGCCTCTTTTATGTCACTTGGAGATATTTGCCCAGGATGATACGTCACCTGAAGTGATTCAAGCGCAAAGTTCACTGATCCTTGATCAATACCGTCCATCCGGTTGACTTTTTTCTCAATTCGGTTTGCACAAGCCGCACACGTCATTCCCTCTATATCAAATTCGGCTTGCTCCATCACCACATCATAGCCAAGAGATTGAATTTTTTGTTTTAGATCCTCTGCTGTGAGTTGTTCTGTTTCATACACAATGTGGGATGTTTCAAGCGCAAAGTTCACACTGGCGTCGTCCACACCTTCCAACCTGTTCAAGCCCTTTTCAATGCGGCCTGCACAGGCGGCGCAAGTCATTCCCGTAATTTGAAAATCAATTTCTTTTTTCATTTATCTCACCTCTCCACATACTCCATGGGGGTATTGTTATTTTTAAAAAAATACGTGCTGTCTTATGCAGCACGTATGCTCATTTTATACGACATCATATCCCTGTTCTTCAATGACATCAGAGATCTGGTGTAACGTGATTTGATCTGGGTGAAAGGAAACCTCCACCTGACCCTTATCTAAATGGACTTTCACAGATTCAACACCTGCTAATTCTCCTACATTTCCTTCGACTGCTTTCACACAATGTCCGCAAGACATGCCTTGCACTTGTAGTGTTGCTTGTTCCACTTCTCATCGCCTCCATCAATCATTTTCTATTTTTACTATACCCTAGTAGGGTATCATTGTAAACATAAATGATCCGCTTTTTGCTACGATTTTGTCAGCTTCGTGAAGACATTCATTAACTCCTCAATCGCTTCATCCCCATTACCGCTCTTAATGGCATCCGCTACGCAGTGGTGTGTATGCTTTTCCATTAATTGAAGACTCACTTTTTTTAAAGCTGCATTGACAGCAGAAATTTGATTCACGACATCTATGCAGTAGCGATCGTTTTCAATCATTTGCTGAATCCCTCGCACTTGACCTTCCACTCGTTTTAAGCGATTGATTAATTGCTCTTTTTCCTTCTCAGCTCTAGGCGAAGCGATATGTCTTTCTTCTTGTTCTGTCATCTGATCACCTTTTTTCTATCATACTTGTGTTACATTCAATTAAAGCATATCTTCACCTGAAAAGGCAAAGATATGCTGTGATCACCGTTTGCTTATCCTAGTTTGTTAGTTGTTCAATATCTTGCAAAAGGCTGACCGATTGCTGAAGCTGCTTCATGAGGCCTTGTTGATCCTCTAAAATAGCTGCAGCATCGAAGTTGTCCATTTTCAATTGCTGTAAATAGGTTTGAATCTCCTCTGACAGCACTTTATTTTTCTCTATGATTTGTGCATGCAGGTCTTCTGCTATTGATGGGGCTGTGAGTTCATTAAATTCTTGAATGTCTGCTTTCAATGATTCCAGTTGCTGCGTCAAATCTGCTCTTTTGGCAGCATCTTGTACAGCTTCTTCCGCAAGCTGTGGAAAATCCTTTGTGAATTGCTGAATATCTGTCACATACTCATTTGCCTCTGTGACATATGTCGTTGTATCGTTTACTTGGTCTAGCAGTCCTGAACATCCACTTAACAAAAACGTACCGGTAAATAGAAACGCCATCACATATTGTTTCAAGACCCATCATCCTTTCATCTGTATGTTGAAACCCCTCATTTGTCCAGCTTCCAACCACACAGATGCAAAAAGACCTTAAAAAAAGCCAGACCTTTGCCTCATGTGTGATAGGCAAAGGTCTGGCTAACATGTTCATGCCGGAATGGCCGAGAAACAACGGATGTTTCTGTAATGACGACCAAACCGTAAAAGCTACTCCCCTTTAGGAAACCGTTCAAATGTTATGTTTATCATATCTAAATGAAGGACAACAGTCAATGAGAAGCAGGCGGAAGATCCTGCTTTTGGTATAGCATATAGTCCGAACCAGTTGATGCATAAATCCGATTACGTCCTTGGCGTTTTGACATATACAAGGCTTGATCTGCCTCAAATAGAAGCGTTTCTAATATAGAGGGATCATTCGCTGTATGGGCGACGCCAAAGCTTGCTGTCACTCTTACTTTTTTCTCATCTGTCTGAAAGAAACTCACTTCAAATGAATGTCTCATCTGTTCCGCAATATGACATGCCTCTTCAAATGAATGATGCGGCAGACAAATGGCGAACTCTTCTCCACCATATCGGCCAAATAAATCATCCATCTTCAAATGCTGCTGACAAATGGACACAACATGACGCAACGCCTCGTCTCCAATATGATGTCCATGCGTATCATTGATTTGTTTAAAGAAATCAATATCAAATAGCAATATCGCAGTATCCTGCGCATCCTCTTCCAATAACATCTGCGTTCGTTCAATAAAGGAAGACCGATTGAAGATATTCGTCAAACCATCAATATATGCTCGGCGCTCCAGCTCTTCCTGCAATAGTCGCTGCTCCGTAACATCGCTGATCACAATTTGCCTGCCCTCGACTTCGCCTCTTCTATTAAAAAGAGAAGAAGCAGTGAGATGATAATAGAAGGGCTGCTCTTTTTCCCACATTAAATCATACTGTGAATGATCCTGCGGAGAACGCAGCCACTGTATAAACGCTGGCTCTTTGATGATCCCTGAGAATATATCATCGATTTTATAGCCGATTCCCTTTTTAGCGAGCACAGGAATGATCAATGCAGCCGCAGGGTTATAATCAATCAGTGTTCGGTATCGATCCAATAGAAGAACACCTTCTGACATATGTTCAAACACACGCTCCATCGCAATGGGAGAGAGCTTAAAGAGATGAAAAGACATAATCGCCCATAAGTAGAGTGCGTTGGTTAAAAACATCACCACTGGTACTGGGTCAATGTGAAAAGGCGTGACACCTAATAAATAGATAAAAGAAGTCGTGATCGGTAATAATATTCCAACGAGCAAGATCAGAACCTGTTTCAAATAATCTTTCTTCACACGTAAAAACCAAAGCAGCATAAAAATAGCGAGCATGGAACAACCAAATGTATAGACCCCATGAATGATATACCAATAACCAATGGTAAAATCAGCTAATAAAAACCCGTCTACTGTATTCATCGTGATGCTTCGGTAAAAGAGTGAATGAAAAGAGTTGGTGAACACCAAAATGGTGGTTAAAATTGGAATCAGCAAGAAGAGAAGCACGCGTCGCTTTGTTACATATTGATGGAAACCAGTAAACTGCAGCACAATCATCAGGCTAAACGGTGCAATAAACGGAAGACCTATGTATTGAAAACTAACCCAGAATGTAATTTCTTGAGGGGTGCGCGCCAATAATTCAAATGTATGTCCAAAAATATAAATCGCAGTTGCTCCAGACATATACATAAACAATTGACAGCCAATATACCGATGGCGATTTGCATGAGCAATGATTGATAATATTACGGACAGAATGCCAGAAACACTCATGATCACAATAAAATGTAAAACAATCGAATCCATGTAAACGCCCCAATTTCAGTTATTTAGAACTAGTCTAATCTTACTATATATGAGGACGTCTCAAATGGGAAGATGTGATTTTGAATTGGTTGGCGGTTTTTTGGAAAGCGTTCGTCATTTTACTAGTCGTGGTGCCTCATCTGTTCATTACTTTTTACTTAATTTAAGGATAAAGCATATTGTAGCAAGTGAAATATCTGTACAATGTGGAGATGAATGAAAAGGAGGCTTGAAAGGAGATGACTTTTTTGATCATCATGGCAGGTTTGTTTATGCTGATTCTTTTAGAAAAGCCATTTCAGAAGAAACGATCTGGGCTGTTATTTTTAATGAGTTATTTGCTGCTGATTGCAGTTTATGTGATTCAGACAACATTTGTGGAGATCATGTCGGATGGGCTTTTGATGATGATGGCGGTGATTGTGGTTTGCCCTTTGTTTGTTCGGTTGGTCCGGTTTTCCTCGAGGAACTTACATGAAAAGTAAGAAGGATGACAGTATGTAGCATCCTTCTTATGTTGTGAACTAAACTCGTTATTCTTAAGACCCACTGAGCTTTGTAAAGCAGACGTCTTTTTCTTTACTTAATTATGAATTTGATTTATCTTTTTGTTTTTCATTTGATTTATTGTCTTTCATTTTACTCATCTCTTTTTTAGCATTATCCACTTCTTCTAAAGCTTTTTTCATTCTAGAATTCATGAAACTTAAATCATCATCACTGACTTTATCTCGCTTGATTACTTTTAAGATATCTTTGAAAAGTGATTCAAATTTGTCATCCGCTTTCACCAAGTACTCGTTTACTTTTTTATACGTATCAGGAACTTTAACTTCTTTGTCTTTGGCTTCGCTGAGTAATTCTCTCATGCTATCAATCTTTGTCTCAACATCACTAGCCCATTCTTTATCGTAAACCTCGTCTAAAGGAACCAACGATAAAACAAAAGACATAATTCTTTCTTCAAACCGTTTTAGATATCCCTTATACCATGATGCATATTCGCTATCAGTCATTTTTTCTATTTTTTCTTGTTTTGCTGCTGCTTTGTTTGATGAACCGTTTGCTGATTCATTTTTACCACATGCTGTACCCATCATCAATGTAAATACTAAAAGAAATACTGAAATGATTGTCTTTTTGTTTGTTTTCATTTTTATGAATTACTCCTTATCCTTTGAGACTTTTTCTAATTCGTCAACTACTTTAGCTGTTTAATCATTTGCTTTGTAGGGTCTATTCGAACTTTTTTCTTTTAACTAAATTGTCCCCCTGTCATTATCTGGTGATATTTCCCTACAAATTATCATCGGTTAAAAAATAGGTATATTTAGGTATTCTCCCTAACTTTCTAATAAAAAATTCTATAAGAAACAACCTAAGCATCTATCTTCCAGACACTAGATACGACGGCTTCTGAAAGTTTAGAAACAAGCTACATTGCCGAATCGCTTCTAAATTTTTGAATTTTAAGTGTGAAATGAATTAGATGAAGTATATTAAAGTATAATAAAGAGGTTATAAAATGAAGTTAGATAATCTTCTAATAAATAAAGGAGAACTTACGAATGACTTTTGATGAATTAATAGAACTTTCAGAAGAAGAATTTATAAATTATGATTTCAAAAGAGAGGTTTTTGATTTAAGAAATTTAATATATGATGAAAAAAACCCTATTGCAAATATCATTCTATATAAAGGTAATATTTATGGTTCCCAATCTGATTGTGATAGATTACCTTTGACCCTCGAAATATACAAACGCTTATGGGGAAATCAATTTGAATTCTGGAATACTAAACAAACAGATTTTGTTGAGGCAAATGGAGAAACAATGAATTCATTTGTAACTCCTTACAAAGCCTTTTATAAGGAAACATATGATTTATCCAATCCTATATTTAAAGATTATGCAAAATTAACACACACAGTAGGTAATTTTATACCTGTATACGCCATCAAAAATAATAAAAATTGGTTTTCTCCTTTTAATAGCAAACGTTATAAATCTACCTATGATTATTGGGATCTAACTTTGAACCATATGAAAGTCATTTTAAATGATTTTATGAATAGTAATGATTCTATTGAGATTTTTTTAGAAAACACAATGAACAATAACACTTTCAAGTATAAAAAGTATATTATTGAATCTGCTAAATGGATTTTAAGTTTTAAAACTTGGCCTAATTTTGTGGAGAAGAATTTTTTGCAGAGTTTTTTAGAAAACCCAAAAGATTTAACCAGTGAACCAAAAGAATTTTGGCGCAATCACTTTAAAGGAACAGTTAGTACCAAAGATGAAAATAATCTGAGTGAATTTTTAACTTTTGTTAATCAAGCTATTCTTGAACGAAGTTCACTTATATATAAACAACTGAAACTAAATTATGAATTCCTATAATATTTGTAACAGCAACATATAGCAAAAGTTCATTGCAACTATAAAATTTCACGTATTTAAAAAGTGTCAAAACCCTTATCTAACATGGGTTTTGACACTTTTTTAAAATCATATGGAGACGGTGGGAGTCGAACCCACGTCCAGAGACATCGATTACTTAAGCGTCTACGAGCGTAGTCAACATATTTCGTGTTCACTCATCCTCATGCCTGCTGACGGGCGCTTGGAGAGCTAGTCTGATGGATCTCTTCTTACGTCCTCAGACGAAAACGTAAGCGTAGCCTACTTCATTGGGCTCCTCACAGACACATAGGCAATGTCAGGAAGAGCTCGCTGCGCTTATTAGGCAGCTAGTGCTAAGTTTTGGTTAAAACTTTTAGTTTTGCCAGTTACATTTAGGTGCGTGTTAACGAGATCGCCTCTCGGCTCGCAGCCTAAGCTCGAACCATCCCTGTCGAATCCGTAACGTCCCCTTGTAAAAGGGATATACGGGATGGAAACGTTCTTTAGCTTAACTGCTTCCGTATATGACTATTATAACAATCTCATCGCTCGAAACAACTGGTGGTTTCTGTAAAAAAACGACGATGATTGTTTACTGCATAACATATTGTAGCATAATGCTTCCGCTCTCAGCAAGCCATCTGCATGCGTCTAGAATTGCTTTTGCCGGTCACGGAAAGCTCGCTCGATTTCACGTTTCGCATCTTTTTTCTTCAGATCTTCACGTTTATCATATTTCTTCTTCCCTTTACCGACTCCAATTAGCACTTTGGCAAAGCCATTTTTCAAATAGAGTTTAATGGGAACAAGTGAGTAGCCCTCTTCCTTTGTCGCACCAATCAACTTACTGATTTGTTTGCGGTGAAGCAGCAGCTTTCTCGTTCTGAGCGGATCATGGTTATAACGGTTCCCCTGCTCGTATGGGCTCACGTGCATATTGTGAAGAAACACTTCTCCTCGTTCGATTTTGGCAAAGGAATCTTTTAAATTCACTTTTCCTGCTCGAATGGATTTGATTTCAGTTCCTTGTAATACAAGGCCGGCTTCGTATGTTTCTTCTATAAAATAATCATGGTTGGCTTTTTTGTTTTGGGAAACAACCTTTCCCTCTCCCTTTGGCATTGGCGTACACCCTCCTTTTGACACAGACACGGTCCAAATCGTACGGATTATTTTATCAAACAATCCAGCTTTCGACAATGCTGCTGCCACTTGGTCAAAAAGCAAATAGAGCGTGATGCCCTATTTGCTTTTTGTCACGTTACTTTTTCTTTTTGCGCTTTTGTTTCGGTGCGTTATCAAATACGCGTTTTTTCTTTTTCTTCTTTTTACGACCTGTAAACCAGTCGCCGCCTTTATCCTCTTTGCCTTTTTCCCCAGAGGCCTTTTGACCTCCGCGTCCTTTTTTGGCTGGTGGATCTGTCCGTTTTTTGAACTTGAAGTCTTTTGGTGATTTACGGCGAGTGCCTTTCATCCCGACGATTTCAAAATCAATGGAATGCTCATCTTTATTTACACTCACCACTTTGACAGTAATTTCGTCACCTATGCGATATACATTCCCTGTCCGCTCACCGATCATGGCAAAGTGCTGTTCATCAAAACGATAGTAATCGTCTGTCATGTAGCTCACATGGACAAGGCCTTCTATCGTATTCGGCAGTTCAACGAATAGTCCGAAATTCGTGACGGAACTAATCATACCATCAAACTCTTCACCGATTTTATCCAGCATAAACTCTGCCTTTTTCAGGTCATCTGTTTCGCGCTCAGCATCAACAGAGCGGCGCTCCATTGTAGATGCATGATCTGCGATTTCTGGCAGCAGTTGACCCCACTTTTCAAGGGTCGCTTCGTCTGTCTTTTTCTCTATTAAATAGGTTCTGATCAGCCTATGCACGATTAAATCCGGGTAACGGCGGATCGGCGATGTGAAGTGTGTATAAAATTCGGTAGATAATCCAAAATGTCCAATGCTTTCTGGATCATACTTCGCCTGTTTCATTGAGCGAAGCATCACAGTTTGAATGACGACTTCTTCCGGCTGATCACGGACGGCATCAAGTACACTTTGAAGAGCACGCGGGTGAATATTCGTTGACGTCCCTTTCACAATGTAACCAAATGTCGTCACGAACTCTAAAAAGCGCTGAAGTTTCTCAGGATTTGGTTCTTCGTGAATTCGGTAAATGAACGGAACATTCATCCAGTGGAAATGCTCGGCAACTGTTTCGTTTGCCACCAGCATGAATTCTTCAATTAATTTTTCGGCAACAGAACGCTCACGAATAACTACGTCTTTCGCTGCGCCTTCATCATCTACAAGCACTTTTGCTTCCTTGAAGTCAAAGTCGACTGCTCCACGCTCCATTCGCTTGTCACGCAGAATTTCTGCAAGCTTCTCCATCTCTTGGAACATTGGTACTAACGGCTCGTATTTGTCTAAAAGCTCTTCATCTTGGTCAACTAAAATCTTATTCACATCGGAATAGGTCATTCTTTCCGTCGTTTTGATCACACTTTGGAAAATTTCGTGTTTGACGACTTTCCCACTTCGATCAATGATCATTTCACAAGAGAGTGTGAGACGATCTACCTTCGAATTCAACGAGCAAATGCCATTTGACAGGCGATGAGGAATCATTGGAATGACGCGGTCGACAAGATACACACTCGTTCCACGCTCATAGGCTTCCTGATCAATCGGAGAGTTTTCCGTTACATAATGAGAGACATCCGCAATATGCACACCCAGTTTGTATTTACCATCATCCAACTTTTGCACAGTAACCGCATCGTCCAAGTCCTTTGCATCTGCACCGTCAATCGTCACGATCGTTTCATTGCGCAGATCACGTCTACCTTCAAGGTCCTTTTCATCGATCGTTTCAGGTGTGTCTGCTGCCTGCTGGAGCGCTTCTTCCGGAAACTCACCTGGTAGACCGTGTTTATGAATAATCGACAAAATATCGATGCCAGGGTCATTTTTGTGACCAAGGATTTCAGTCACTTCACCCTCTGCACTCATTCTTCCTTCAGGGTAGCTTGTCAGCGTGACAACGACTTTATGACCTTCAACCGCTCCGTTTTTAGCGGATTTTGGAATGAAGATATCGTTTGTGATTTTTTTATCATCAGGAATGACAAAACCAAAACTTTTCGTTTCTGTATAGGTACCGACAACCGTCTGAGTATTACGCTCCAGAATACGGATGACCGTTCCTTCTTTTTTGGTGCCATTTGATTTGTGGCTGACACGAACCATGACGGTGTCGCCATTCATTGCTGTGCCTAGCTCATTTGGCGGAATGAAAATATCATCCTGTCCAAACTCTTCTGGTGTCACAAATGCAAATCCTTTTGCATGCGCAGACAGCTTCCCTTTTACCAAGTTCATTTTTTCCGGTACACCATAGCGGTCGCTGCGGGTACGGACGATAAGTCCCTGATCCTCTAATATCACAAGTGCTTTGACGAGCTCTTTATAATCATCTGGATTGGTAATTTCCATCATGACTTCTAATTCCTGCACCGTTAATGGTTTGTACGCCTCTTCTTGCATAAACGCAAGTAATTCATCCATAAATTCTTCTTTTTGCACACTCTAACCCCCTATATATTTAAATTGACCAATCGAGTGATTCTAAGAATGCATATACATCCTGATGAACCTTCTCTCGCTCTTTATCAAGCGTGATAACATGGCCCGATTCTTCATACCACTTTAAATGTTTTTCATCTGTCTCTACTTCGTTATAAATAATGTTTGCACTGTCTGTATTAATCATATGATCATGACGTGCCTGAACAACAAAAGTAGGTGAATAAATCATGTCAACATTGTTTCTGACATCTGCAATGAGTTCTTGAAGAGCCTTGAGTGTACCCATTGGTGTTTTCTTGAACTCTTCCATCTCTTGCTCAATTTGATCCTCTGACTTACCCTCGAATTTTTTATAGTTACGGGCATAATCTAGTACACCCTGGTACATGACTTCTTCACTTTTTATGTACATAGGTGCACACATAGGTACAATTCCCTTTACAGGTACAGTGTAACCTAATTTTAATGAAAAAACTCCTCCGAGGGATAGTCCGCAGACCGCAATTTCCTCATAACCTTCGTCTTTTAAAAATTGATAGCCTTCTTCTACATCTTTCCACCAATCTGTAGGACCTGTATGAACAAGCTCCTCTGGCGGTACACCGTGTCCTTTGTATTGAGGTGCATGGCATGTATAGCCTCTTTCATTCAAATAACGCCCAAGCATACGAACATCGGCTGTATTCCCAGTAAAACCGTGAAGAAGAAGCACCGCCTTTTCTCCACCTTTAAACGTAAATGGTTTTGGTGTAACAACTTTCATGATGTGACTTCCTTTCCTTCTGATATGGTTTATATTTTCCACTTGTATGTATGAAACAAACACAAAAGAGTGCTGATAATAAAAAAAGGTCTGAAAAAAGATCAGACCTTCTGTTACTCGCGCCTACACGCCTAAATATGCCAATGCAAGTGTTAAGATGAAGAAAAGCACTGACAAAATGACAGTTAATCGGTGAAGAATCAAGTCAAGACCTCTCGCTTTTTGCTTACCGAAAAGCTGCTCGGCTCCACCTGAAATAGCGCCTGACAGTCCTGCACTTTTACTTGATTGTAATAATACAACGATGATAAGTGCGATACTGACAATTACGAGTAATGTGATAACAAATGCGTGCATGAAAACACCTCCAGACAAACTGGTACACATAACTTTATTTTACATGAAAACAAGGTGCATGTCACGAAACATCAAAATAAAGATTTCCTATATATTGTCGACTTTATTTGTCATTTTGATTCAATTTCGCTCCAATGGATTGTATGCAGCATTTTTTATATGCAATTTTTGAGGTTAAAAAACGTTTTTAGCGAGTTGCTTCTTCTTTTAAGAGCTGTTTTAATTCTACTAACAACCGTTCAGCTCCTTCAGGACTCAGCACGACGTTACCGTTTCCATAGCTTTTGTTGTATTTCGTTATTTGGCCAGTTAATAAGCAGCTCTTATCTGCATCATATTTTTTCAGCATAATGGTTTGATCTTCGATGAAAATTTCTAACAGCTGCTCTTCTTTTATATTGAGTACCTTTCGCATTTCTGAAGGCAGAACAATTCTGCCAAGCGAATCAATGTGTCTTACCATTCCAGTTCTTTTCAATGAAGCCGCCTCCTTAATGATCATACGATGATTTCATTTATTGACTTTTGTCAACATCTTCATAGTAAAATAAATCTTCAAATTTTTTATCAAAGTAATGAATCATTTTGCCAATGACAAGCTGTCCTGGCTTCCGGTGACCATTCAATACCCTGCTGAGTGTGGCAGGAGAGATACCAATTTCATCTGCGAGCTGATTTAAAGACATATCGTTTTCGATCATATACTGCATCACAAATGCCCGCCTGATCTGAATCTTTTCGACCATCATTACAACCTCCTATAGGATCAATATGTACAACATGTAGGACTCTCATATCTCCCGGATTCATTAACTTATGTCAACACTTTTACGCCCTTTCTATTTCCTTTGGTCAATGATCATACTAAAATAAGTCATATACTGAAATGTGAGGTTCGATGACATGAATCACTTTGGTGAACAATTACGCATTTTAAGAGAGAATAGAAAGATGTCTGTCAATCAACTCGCCATGTATTCAGGCGTAAGCGCTGCCGGTATTTCTCGGATTGAGAATGGAAAGCGTGGTGTGCCAAAGCCTTTAACCATAAAAAAATTAGCACGCGCTTTGAAGGTGCCTTATGAGGATTTAATGCTGCTTGCCGGTTATATTGAACAGGAAAAAGTGCATGAAATGAAACCGAAATATGAATCCATATTAAAAATCTATCAAACGGCGCTTCAAAAGGATGTAGAACATCTCCCTATTTTCGATGGAGACCAATGGGAAACACTCACCGCACAAGACATCAGCCAGCTGAATCAATACTTTCTCACGCTCATTAACCAAAAAAAGGCGAACAAATAGCGGGGCATAAACATAAGATACATCCACTATTAACTAATGTCAATATTTTCATGGTGCACTTATTGCCAATAGTCAACAAATCGAGTACACTAGAGATAACTAATCTTTAACCATGTGAGGTTTTGAGTTGATGAACTTCGGTGCATATTTAAGAGCATTACGTGAGAAAAGGAAACTATCGGTGAACCAATTAGCGATGTATTCAGAGGTCAGCGCTGCTGGTATTTCTCGGATTGAAAACGGGAAACGCGGCATTCCGAAACCTCCTACAATTAAAAAACTAGCAGGTGCATTAAAAGTACCTTATGAGGACATGATGCAGGCTGCAGGGTATATTGAAGAAGCGTCTTCTGCCTATGTCATAAAGGAAGAAGAAACGGCTTTTACCCAAATAAAAGAAGCGGCAGAGCAATATGAACTTGATGATCTTGAAATATTTAATGGGGACATATGGTCCACTCTTTCTAAACATGAGATAGAGGATTTAAACCGCTATTTGTTATTTCTACTAAACAGCCGTTCGTCATCGTAAAATGTTTTGATCATTGACAAGCTTTTTGCGCCGATTTTTGACAGAATTACGGTATAATGGGTTCAGATTGGAGTGAAGAAAGATGAATCAATCTGATATGTGCCCGCGGTTTGAAAAAGCAGTTGAGTTATTAAGTAAACGCTGGGTGGCACTGATTGTTTTTCAGCTTCTCTCAGGTTCACAGCGCTTTAGTGAAATCGAAGCAGCTCTGACCAATTTAAGCGGAAGGGTTTTATCTGAGAGATTAAAAGAGCTGGAAGCAGCAGGCATTGTAAAACGGGAGGTTTTTGCTGAAACACCCGTGCGTATTGAGTATTCATTAACTGATATGGGGCGCTCACTTGCACCCGTTTTTGAGGAAATTGCGAAGTGGTCCTCTGAATGGATCACACTTGAATCATAAATGTCTCCTGATGTGAGCCGCCTAATCATGATAAAAAAACCTCCCCTACAGATGTAGAGGAGGTTTTGTCTTTTCAAGCATTTATGCGGATGTCATGTTTTTTTCAGCTAACGCCTTGCTTTCTTTTTTCTTGTTGGTTGGGCTTAAATAGCGTTCAAGCCAGCCCATGACAAGGTCGGCAATAATGGCCATGAGCGCAGTTGGAATAGCACCTGCTAAAATAATGGCTGTTCCGTTTGTCGCGTTTGATCCTCTGATGATGATATCACCAAGTCCTCCAGCACCAACAAATGTCCCAATCGCTGTAATACCGATTGCGATCACAAGTGCGGTTCTTAAACCAGCCATAATGACAGATAAAGCAAGCGGTAATTCAACCATTCTCAGCACTTGCCATTTCGTCATGCCCATCGCTTTCCCCGATTCTAAATAGGCATGCTCAATGCTGACAATACCTGTGTACGTGTTACGGATAATCGGCAGAAGCGAATACAAAAAGAGTGATAAGATGACTGTATTTGCGCCAAGTCCTAATACAAGCATCAACACAGAAAGCATCGCTAACGCTGGAATGGTTTGAATGACATTGGTTATTGCGAACACCCAATTGCTCAGTTTGCGGTAATGCGCCACAAAGATGCCGACTGGTATTCCGACAATTGCCGCAAATAATACCCCATACGCTGACATGAGGAAATGCCGGTAAAATTCTTCTAACACATATGAACCGTTCTGTTGATAATACGCCCATAATTGCTGCAGTGTGTCCATCAGCTCTGACACCTCCCAATCTTACTCAAAGTAATTGTGTTTCTTTAGAAAATCTCTCGCAACAGTCGCTGGTTCTTTTAGTTCTCCATCGACTTGATAATTGAGCTCTTGCATTTGTTCGGTATCGATTTTTCCAATCAACCTGTTGATCACCTTGTCCAGTCCTGGATTTTCTTTTAATACCTTCTCAGGGACAACTGGTGATGCATCGTATGGTGGGAAGAATCGTTTATCATCTTTTAAGATTTTGAGATTATACGCTTTGATCCGGCCATCTGTTGAATAGGCAAGCACAATATCCATTTTTTCATTTTTCAATGCGTCATAGACTAGACCGATCTGCATCGGAAAGGTGCTTCCAAATTCAATTCCGTATGTTTTCACAAATCCTTCGTAACCGTCACCTTTCTTTTTCAGCCAAATATTATCCACACCGAAGCGATAATTTTTGGCATTCTTTTTTAAATCAGAGACTGTTTCTAGGTTGTTTTCCTTCGCCATCTTCTGCGTCACAGCAAAGGCATACGTATTATCAAACCCATAGGAATCAAACCATTTGTAATCATAGCGTTTTTTGAATTCTTTCTGGACGATTTCCATTGCACGCTTTGGATCTTTTTCTGCATCCATTCCTAGCGTACTTGTTAAATCCGTGCCTGTATATCGTGTTGCCGAAATGTCGACATCACCGTTTTCCATTGCTTTCTGCTGCACCGTATTTGAGCCTAAATTCTTCACAATGGTTGTCTTTTTATCTGTGTAATGCTCAATGATGTCTCCCACCATATAGGCCATAATTTCTGATTCTGTAAAGTTTTGTGCACCGATTCGCAGCGTGCTCCCTGAAGAGCCGGCTAGTCCAGGAAGTGAACAGCCACTTATGAATAGCAAGCATCCGGCAAGCAGTGCACTGATCCATTTTGTTTTTCGATTCTTCACATGAGCCAACTCCTTATGAAACTTCCTTCAATCCTTTTAAGCCTTCTGGTGTTACTTTTTTCTCAAGCTTCATCAATGTAAGGTCAATGATGACTGCTAAAATAGTGACAGGGATTGCACCCGCAATAATGTATTCCGGCTGGTAAAGCTGAAGCCCAATTAAAATGTAGTCACCAAGACCGCCTCCACCGATAAAAGCAGCAAGTGTTGTCCATCCAATTAAATAAATCGTTGAGGTTCTAACCCCTGCCATAATGACCGGAACAGCAAGCGGCAGTTCCACAAGACGAATTTGTTCCCATGTCGTCATGCCAATCCCTTTACCAGATTCAAGCAAGTTTTTGTTCACACCTTGAACACCGGCATACGTATTTCTTAAAATAGGCAAAACGGAATAGAAAAATAGCGCAACGATCGCAGGTATTTTTCCAACTCCCAAAATAGGAATAAAAAATGCAAGAATCGCTAAACTAGGGAGTGTTTGAAAGATATTCACGACGCCGATGACAAAACCGGCGCCTCTTTTCATTCGTGTAAGAATGACGCCTAAAGGAACGGCCACGATAATGCCTAACACAACGGCAATTAAAGAAATGTATAAATGCTCCCACATTTTTGTGAGGAGTTCCCCACCATTTTTCTCAAGAAAATCGATGATTTGATCCATGTGTACACCTCCCTTAGTTCATTTCAGTGACAGCCTCCGGGGTATCTTCTCCCCAAATAGAGTCATATACGACATCTACAAGACTTGCACGTGTGACGATGCCTTTTAAGTGCCCTTTTGCATCGACAACCGGTACATATTTAATGCCGCGTATTAAGATCTTTCGGACAGTATCTCTAAGAAGTGCACCTTCTTGTACTGTATAAAATTCTGTATTTAAAATATCGCCTACGAAGGCTGCTTTTCTGCGGTTTGCATCGATGGTTTCAATATCGATATAGCCTTTCAGCACATGATTTTCATCAACGACAAGCAGGGAATCAACCCGCTTTTCTCTCATAATAAAGATGGCATCTGTCAATGTTTTTTCGACGGTAATTGTGACTGGAGATGTGTTCATCATTTGTTCCACACGTTCCATATTCGGATTTGACTGAAGCAGACGTTCTTTACCGATGAATTCTTCTACGAATTCGTTCACAGGGTTACGTAAAATATCATCTGGCGTGCCCACTTGGACAATCTCCCCATCTTTTAAAATGACAATGCGGTCTGCAAGTTTAATCGCTTCATCCATGTCATGTGTGACGAATACGATTGTTTTATTTAACGTTTTTTGCAGTTTCTTAAATTCTTCCTGCAATGAATCTCTTGTGATCGGGTCAAGTGCTCCAAATGGTTCATCCATCAGGATTAAAGGGGGTTCTGCTGCGAGTGCGCGAAGAACGCCGATACGCTGCTGCTGTCCTCCACTGAGTTCATGAGGGTAACGCTCTAAGTATTCCGGCCCCATGTCAACGAGTTTGAGCAATTCACGCGCTCGTTCTTTTCGTTTTTCTTCCGGCCACTTCAGCAGCTTCGGCACAAGGGAAATGTTTTGTGCGATGGTCATATGAGGGAAAAGTCCAATTTGCTGAATCACATAACCAATTTCTCTTCTTAATTGGACTGGATCTTTTTTCATAATGTTTTCTCCCTCGATCAATATGTTTCCTGAAGAAGGTTCAATCAGTCGGTTAATCATCTTCATGGTTGTCGTTTTACCACAGCCACTCGGTCCAATAAAACAAATAAATTCTCCTTTTGCTATTTCTAAATCAATATTTTTGACAGCTTTTTTTCCGCCTTTATACGTCTTAGATACATTCTCTAGTTTCAGCAAATGAGACACCTCCAATTAGTCGGATATATATTTTCAGAAAATTTACACCTTATTTATTATAGTGCAAACTTTATAAAATAAAAAGTTTACAATGTGTTTGTATTGCATAAAATTTATTTAAAATTTTCAGTTAACGGCCTGATATGTACCGATCCCTCCTTTTTCCTCCAACTTACGAGCAAATACTCAATATTTATTGTTTTCATCAACAAACAGGTATATGATATATTGTGTTACAAATTGTCAGTCGTGAAGGGATGAAGCGGGGAATGGACAAGCAAGCGTTAGGCGCCATTCAAAAAGCACAGGATCATTATATTGAAAAAGCTGCCGAGAACATGAATGCCTTTGGTCTTTCTGCCACAGTGGGTAGAGTGCTTGGTATCATTCATATGAACCGTAAACCAATGACGCTCGGTGAGCTCTCAGAGGCGACCGGCATGAGCAAAACAAGAATGAGTCAAGTCGTTCGAGAAATGCTTGATCTGAATATTGCTGAAAAGGTTTATGAAAAAGGAATACGCAAAGATTTATATGACGTTGAGCAAGATCAATATCAAACCTTTATTTCATTGTTTGCAGCCAATTGGTCACGTGTTGTCAGCAAAAATCGCAAGGCACATAAGAAGACATGCAAGGAATTGCTGGAGCTGCTTGAACAAGATGACCTGCCAGAAGAAACAGTAGATAAAATCAATCTTCTTCTTTCAGAAATCAAGGAAAGTCTCGATTATTATGACTGGATTAGCCGTTTAATTGAGTTCTTTGAAAGTGAAGAAGTATTTCAACATGTGCCAAAACCTTAAAAAAGCTGTTTTATTTTACAATTTTGTAGAAAAAAACAGCTTTTTTATATACACTTATGACATCAGCATTGGGAACATCCCTTTGATCCCTGCGCCAATCATCTCTACTGCCACAACAGCTAGAATCAATCCCATTAATCGTGTCACGACATTCATCTCTGTTTTCCCCATTTTTCGCATAATGAAACTTGAATAATGAAATGCATAATAGGTCATGGCAAGTACAACCACAATGCCAATAAGAATCGCAAGCAGATGAAGCGTTACTTGGTGGCTTCCTGGCGTTAAGCTCATGACAGTCGCAATTGTACCAGGTCCGGCAATGATCGGAATGGCGAGCGGGGTCACCGAAACATCGGCCTTCTCTTTGCTCTCTGCCTTTTCATCCGAATGAGGGTTTTGAACATGTGATTCTTTTGCATTCAGCAAATTGTAAGCGATACCAAAAATAAAAATACCTCCGGCGATACGGAGTGCATGGATATCAATGCCAAACAATTTGAAAATGAGCCTGCCTGCCAAAAGAAAGGCAATCAAAATCATAAAAGACACAACAATCGCTTTTTTGGCCGTCTGGGCGCGTTCTTTTTCTGAGTAGCCTTCTGTTAAAGTGATGAAAAGAGGCACGTTTCCAATGGGGTTTGAGACAGCAAATAGTGACACAATGACATGAATCATAAAGGAAATCAACAGACACCCTCCTTTTTTCATAGTGTCTGCTAATCTGATGCGAATATTCCCTTGTTCTGTTAAAACCTGGTTTGTTTTAACCGATGATAATAGAGGTTTAACGAAAGGGGAATAGAACATGAAAAAAACATCACGATCATTGTCTTGTCTGTGATCATCCTAGTTACAACTGGCTGGATTGTGTGGCAGCAGCAGTCGCTCACCGCAGCAGAAAATAAACACCAGCAAGAAATGAGAAAGAATGATGAGCAGCTGACACAATTAAAGTCAGAAGGCACGGATATGAAAGATGAAATGGATGGTCAAAAAAAGGAATTGTCCACCATCACAAACAAGCTGAAGAAAGAAAAGAAGGCGCATCAAAAAGAAACCAAACAGCGTAAAGCGCTTGAATTGAAAATAGGCCAGCTTCAAAAAGAACTGGCATCAGCGAAAGCAACGGCTCAAGCGAATAAGCAGGCAGCACAAACGACTAGGAAAACAACTGTTAAGAAAGACCCAAATGTCACCCATCATCCTCCTTCTCAATGGGTGCAGGATCAATATGATTGGGGTGTTAAACAAGGGTATATCAAAGAATAGAGAGGATGAAATGATTTGATACAGATTCGGCCATTGTCTCATGATCAATCTGTTCCTATGGATCTTTTACTATTAGCTGACCCTTCAACTGAAAAAGTCCTTGCCTATGTACAATCTGGTTCTTGTTATGTTGCTTTTCATAAACAGGACATGATTGGTGTGTATGTTCTGACGCCTCTGTCTCAGCAGACAGTGGAAATCATGAATGTCGCCGTGAAGGAGTCATGGCAAGGGAGAGGAATTGGGAAGCAGCTGATTCGCCATGCTATTTCAGAAGCCCAGGCAGCTGGCTTTCATACAATTGAAATTGGCACAGGCAACTCTAGTATTCAGCAGCTCGCCCTTTATCAAAAATGCGGTTTTCGCATGGCGTCTATCGATCACGATTTCTTTCTGAAGCACTATGATGAACCGATTTATGAGAACGGTATTCAGTGTATGGATATGGTGCGGTTGTCACTCGTTCTTCAAGCAGACTGACTTCATTCAGCCTGCTTTTTTTATGTTCTGCTCTTTTTCACTGCATGAATCATATATTGAATCAAGAAGTAGAGAGCGGCACCCGCTAAAAAACAGACCACGCACCCAAAGAGCGTTGCCTCTGAGCTGAATTGATACTGTTCAATTTTCATGATATAAAATGGCATACCAAATAGAGTTGGACTCGATTCAACATGATGAACCTCTAGCAACATTAAAAATACTGGTGTCATAAACACAGCAAACACATAAAGCATCGCAAGCGTTAAGCCGCTAGAAAACGAATGAAATACTTTAACCATTTAGTTCTCTCCTTTCATCTCTTTTAAACTGGCGATGATATTTTTCCCATCTGGGCAAGCTGGATGCAGCATCACTGTATTTAATAAAGAAAATAGCAGCAATGGATGCGTCAATGGATGCCTCCACATGAAGAAAAGCACACCCGAGCAGATCACTGGAAACACAGGACCTGCAAGTGCCACCATCACATTAAAACCCGGCCGTGAAAATTTCTCATGGACAATCGACACGTGCTTCCAATCGATCATCACCACATAATCAAAGATGGGTCTTTTTTCGATTTTGTTGCACACCATCACCATCAGGATATGACCGAGTTCATGAATGAGCACAATGGCTATTAAGCAAAATAAAAGCGTCATCATCGCACAATCGGCCTCTTTAGCATGGCAGCATATATGAAGATGAAGAATGCGGCTGAACAAGCCATATAGGCAGTTGAGAGCAGCTGGGTATTTGCAGAAAGCCACTGGACTAAAAGCATATCCAACATACTAAACACAGCAATCATCATCACGATCACAAACAGTTTATTAAAATCACTAATCTTCACGACAAACCCGACACATGCCGCCATGACAGTGATCAATAAAATGGACAAACTCGCCAAACCGTGCCCTTCACTTTCAACCCCAATCATGAAATAAGCAAGCCCGATATAGACAAAATAAATCAATATATTCATTGTGTAATAAAATAAAATTCTTGATAATAAATAGGCACCCTTTGATGTATTTAACATAAAAATGGCTCGCTGATTGAGATGATATTCCCTGCCAATCATGAGCGGTAGCATAATAAGGATCTCCTTTAAGGCAAACTGCACAATAAAAGCATACAGCCAGCCAGTCTCTGCCGGAGTAAAGATGAATGGGAGACCTATCGTGAAACAGACAAGAAACAGGAACAAAATACCTTGTTCTTTAAACACAGCTGATCGGCTAAAATAAACAAGCTCCTGCCGCAGATGTGTGAAAAATGAAGAATCCGATCTGATTTTTTGGTAAGAAAACGACTTCACCTCTACCTTTAGCTGCAAAAACATCCGATTGACATAACAAGCCGCCAAGCCTTTCAGCCAAAACCACCCTGCACATAGAAAGATCATCAGAAATACAAGAGAGATAGACGGCCATACGTGAATCATCTCAACCGCTTTTTGAAAAAGGAGAAACACGAAAGCACCGAGCGTCACAAATCCAATCGTTTGCAGCAGTAAATGCTCTTTTGTTTTTGATATAAAATGGCTCACACCAATTCGTATCAGCATCCAAGAAGCAAGCGTATAGAGCGCCAATCCACAGCAAGTGATCCCTACCACAATGATCCAATACAAAGATAGTGTAACGCCGCTAATGATCAGTCCTAATAGGATGGGTAAAAAAAGCAGACCAAGCATGATGAAACAAAACAGCACTGGAAAGAAATACACACAAAGGACAAATGAGACACTTTGCATCGCACTATTCAAAAAGAAGAACTGATACTCTTGACGCTTCATTTTATGACGGGAAAAGACAATACCTGCTCCCAAAAGCAGCAGGGTCATTTTCACAAATTGAAGGTATAAAGCAACTGGTTCGCTCTCCCCTACTTGCATAAAAAAACGCAGGCTCATGACAACGTATATGGCGTAGATCAGCAATAAAAAAACGGCTGCGGCGAGAAGCTGCAAAGGATATTTTTTGCCGAGCTGCTTGATTTTCGTTGTGAGCATGCCCCATTCTATTTTATGAAGAACGTGTCGTGTCCAAGTCATTGAGCAACCTCTCCACCTGCATATAGTAATCTTGATTCACTTCTTTATAAATACCCTCAAGTGATTGATGAGGGAATGTTTTGTTTGTTTCTTGACGTGACATATCCAGCTTGATATCACCGTTTCTTAAGATTATGAGGTGATCATACAATGTCTCACCAAAGCCCAAATGATGGGTAGAAATGAGAATGCCTGCGCCTTGATCTCTCAGCTTCATGAGCACCTTTTTTAAGATGATCATCATATCTGGATCAAGTCCATTTGTAGGCTCGTCGAATACATAATAATCACAAGACCTAAGGAGCTGGGAAATGATTTGTGTTTTCTTTTGATTGCCATGAGACAACTGGGCAATTGGCTGATCCATATAAGGTCTCAGCTCAAACAGATCGACGAAGGCCTCTTCTCGAGGTCCATTTCGTTTGTCTGGAAGCTGGAGTAAATGAAAATATTCTCTCGGCGTTAAATAATCAAACAAAGCATGATCATCAGGAATATAGGAAACATGTTCTTTCAAAAAGGAGATATGTGCTGAGGATTGAAAATTCAGCTGTTTACCATCTAAAGAGACAACACCCGTAAATGGTGTCAGGCCAAACATAGACTGAATCATCGTGGTTTTTCCTGCCCCATTATGCCCCAAAAGCAGAAGCATACGTCCTTTCTCTACATTTAACTGAATATCGCGGAGAGAAAAGGTGCGGCTATACGTTTTTTCTGTTAAGTGTAATGTCAACATCATGTCCCTCCATTTATTTCAGATAGAACAGATGACCCCGCATCTGTTCTCACCATTTGTTAGAAGCCGCATTTGATTTTAATATACAGGCCTAAAAACTTGAACTCTCCTAAAAATTTCGAGCCTTTTCCAAATGTTTTGCATGCCCAAATCAAAGCGGCAGCTGTCACAATGCCTAAGATAGCGGCAAGGACATAAATCCAAAATGCATTTTTCTGTACGTTCTTAGAAGTTAGAATTCGTTGCTTCCTTTCATCATATGCCGCCAGTAGGTGAAGGACATACATGTATACACCTACTGGAAAACGAAGGCTAAAAGGATTCAGCATCTCATCACCCCCTAATATATGTAAAATGATACCACCCCCTTGCAAATAGCATAAGTTCAATTCAGATCATATTTTTAGAAGAGTTTTCATGATTTATTGCTTATAAATCGTCAAGCTCATCGTTTCGCCTCTGACTGAAGGATGATTTTTTACAAAAATAGGATATGACAAAGGAAGCAGAGCCTATTCGCTTGAGCCAGCTTTGCGTCTTTATTTCAACATAAAAAAAGCGCTGCGATACGCTCTTTTCAAAAGAGCGCACGCAGCGCGTTACTTTACATTACTTATTCAAGTTGTAGAATGTAGCAATGCCGTGGTATTGAGCTGTTTCAGCCAATTGATCTTCGATGCGAAGTAATTGGTTGTATTTCGCCACACGGTCCGTACGAGACGGAGCACCTGTTTTGATTTGTCCAGCGTTAGTTGCAACTGCAATGTCTGCAATTGTGCTGTCTTCTGTTTCACCAGAACGGTGAGAGATAACAGCTGTATAGCCTGCACGTTTCGCCATTTCGATTGCATCAAATGTTTCAGTTAATGTACCGATTTGGTTTACTTTGATGAGGATTGAGTTACCAACGCCGTTTTTGATTCCTTCAGAAAGCTTCTTCGTATTTGTTACGAACAAGTCGTCTCCTACTAGCTGAACCTTGCTGCCAAGACGCTCAGTTAATAGTTTGTGACCTTCCCAGTCGTTTTCATCAAGGCCGTCTTCGATTGAGATGATTGGGTATTTCGATACCATATCTTCATACCAGTCAACCATTTCAGCAGATGTTTTCACAACACCTTCGCCTGATAAATGATATTTACCGTCTTCTTTGTTATAGAACTCAGAAGATGCAGCATCCATCGCAAGTTTCACTTCTTCACCTGGTTTGAAACCAGCTTTTTCAATCGCTTCTACGATTGTTTGAAGTGCTTCTTCGTTAGAACCAAGGTTTGGAGCGAATCCACCTTCGTCACCTACAGCTGTGTTTAAGCCTTTTGCGCTTAATACAGATTTCAGGCTATGGAAGATTTGAGCGCCCATGCGAAGTGCTTCACGGAAGTTTGGAGCACCTACAGGCATAATCATGAATTCTTGAATGTCTACGTTGTTATCCGCATGCTCTCCACCGTTGACGATGTTCATCATCGGTACTGGAAGCGTTTTGGAGTTGAATCCACCAAGGTATTGATAAAGTGGAATTTGTAAGAAATCAGCAGCCGCACGTGCTACAGCGATAGATACGCCAAGGATTGCGTTTGCGCCTAATTTCCCTTTGTTTTCTGTTCCGTCAAGTTCGATTAACATTTTGTCAATTGCTACTTGTTCAGTGACATCAAAGCCTAAAAGCTCTGGTGCAATGATTTCATTTACGTTGTTTACAGCTGTTAGAACACCTTTTCCAAGGTAACGGTCTTTGTCTCCGTCACGTAGTTCTACTGCTTCATATTCACCAGTAGAAGCACCACTTGGTACTAGTGCACGGCCAAAGCCGCCAGATTCTGTGTAAACTTCTACTTCAACTGTTGGGTTACCGCGAGAGTCTAATACTTCGCGTGCATATACGTCAACAATGTATGGCATCGTTATTTCTCTCCTTTTGAATCAATTTGTTATTTTTGAATCAATGATGTTCCTGTCATCTCTTTTGGTTTTTCAAGACCAAGTAAGTCTAAAAGCGTTGGAGATAGATCGGCTAAAATGCCGCCTTCTCTAAGCGTCGCACCTTTTTTCGTTACGATGACTGGAACAGGGTTTGTCGTATGTGCAGTATGCGGCTTTCCTTCTTCGGTAATGAGCACGTCTGCGTTACCGTGGTCTGCCGTGATGATGGCATGTCCGCCTTTTGCTAGGATTGCGTCGACTACAGCTCCTAAGCACTCATCTACTGCTTCAATGGCTTTGATTGTTGGCTCAAGCATACCTGAATGCCCCACCATATCTGGGTTAGCAAAGTTCAGAATGATCGCATCATGCTTGTCAGCATTGATGTCTGCAACAAGTGCATCCTTTACCTCATAAGCGCTCATTTCTGGCTTGAGGTCATAGGTTGCGACATCTGGTGAATTGATTAAGATGCGGTCTTCTCCAGGAAATTCTTCTTCACGTCCACCGCTCATAAAGAACGTCACGTGAGGATATTTCTCTGTTTCAGCAATCCGCAGCTGCTTCAATCCATTTTGAGAAAGTACTTCTCCTACTGTGTTATCCAAGTTCACTGGTTTGAAAGCCACATAGCCATCTACCGTTTCACTGAAGTGTGTGAAGCAGACGAAGTGTAAATCCTTCGGATGTGCTTCCCCGCGGTCAAACGAGCGGAAATCTTCATTTGTGAATGTGTTTGAAATTTGAATCGCACGGTCTGGACGGAAGTTATAGAAAATCACAGAGTCGCCGTCGTTTACTTTTGCAACCGGCTCACCATTTTCTCTCGTAATGACAGATGGAATAACGAACTCATCGTAGATTCCATTTTCATAGGAGTCATCAACGACATCATAGATGTTTTGATAACTTGGGCCTTCACCATACGCCATCGCGCGATATGCTTTCTCCACACGATCCCAGCGCTTGTCACGGTCCATTGAGTAATAGCGTCCAGATAGTGTTGCCACTTCTCCGACACCGATTTCTTTGATTTGTTCTTCAAGCTGTTTTAAGTACACTTTCGCTGTCTTCTGACCAACATCGCGTCCGTCTAAGAAGCCGTGAATGTATACTTTTGTTAAGCCTTCTTTTTTCGCTAGTTTCAGCAAGGCAAAAAGATGCTGGATGTGGCTGTGCACACCGCCGTCTGACAAGAGACCGAATAAATGAAGCGCCTTGTCATTTTCTTTTGCATAAGTCATTGCATCTAGGAACGTTTCGTTTTTCTCAAATTCCCCATCACGAATGGCAACATTCACTCTTGTTAAGCTTTGGTACACGATGCGTCCTGCACCGATGTTCAAATGCCCAACTTCAGAGTTCCCCATTTGACCTTCTGGGAGGCCCACTGCCTCACCTGAAGCCGTTAAGGTTTGATGCGGGAATTCGTTCCAGTAGCGGTCGAAGTTCGGTTTCTTTGCTTGGGCAACAGCGTTACCAACTGTTTCGCCTCTTAAACCGAACCCGTCTAAGATGATTAATGCAGCTGGTTTCTTACTCATATTGACCTTCCTCCAATAATTGAACGAAAGACTGAGGTTCTAAGCTTGCGCCGCCTACCAAAGCACCGTCAATATCGGATTCTGCCATATATTCTTTAATATTCGCAGGTTTCACGCTTCCGCCATATTGAATGCGAAGGCTGTCTGCCGCTTCTTGACCAAATTCGCTTGCAACAGTTTGGCGAATGTGCGCACAAACATCGTTTGCATCTTTCGCTGTAGAAGATTTACCTGTACCGATCGCCCAGATTGGCTCATAGGCAATGACAGATTCAGCAACTTGCTGCTTCGTTAAACCAGCTAGTGCTTTCTTCACTTGATCAGCGACAAGTTCATTTGTTTTGCCTGCTTCACGCTCTTCAAGCGTTTCACCTACACAGATGATTGGAACGATGCCATGCTTGAATGCAGCATGTGCTTTTTTGTTCACTGTTTCATCTGTTTCAGCGAAGAATTCGCGGCGCTCTGAATGACCGATCACTGAGTAGCCGATGCCAAGATCTTTAAGCGCAGCAGGGCTGATTTCGCCAGTGAATGCACCGTTTTCTTCAAAGTGCATGTTTTGCGCACCAATTTTAAGGTCTGTTCCGTTAGAAAGGCTGTTCAGCTTTTCAAGGAAAAGGGCTGGTGCACAGACAATAGATTCCACTTTGTCAGGAGATGGAATAGATGACTTGACTTCTTCAACGAAGCTTACAGCTTCACCAAGTGTTTTGTTCATCTTCCAGTTCCCAGCTATAATTGGTTTTCTCATGATTGACACTTCCTTATAGCAGTTTTGGTCTTATTTATCGTTTAATGCAGTCACACCTGGAAGTTCTTTGCCTTCCATAAATTCAAGTGAAGCGCCGCCGCCTGTAGAAATATGGCTCATCTGATCGGCAAGACCAAATTTCTCAACAGCTGCTGCTGAATCTCCACCGCCAATGACAGAATATGTATCTTTCGCTTCTGCCAGTGCTTCTGCGATTGCTTTTGTTCCTTTAGCGAATGCATCGATTTCAAATACACCCATTGGTCCGTTCCAGACAACAAGTTTGCTGTTTTTAATGACATCAGCATACTTCTCTCTTGTCTCTGTTCCAATATCAAGTGCTTCTAGATCACTTGGAATTTCAGAGATTGGCACAATGCTTGTATTCGCATCATTTGAAAAGTCGTCGGCTACCAGAACATCTGTTGGAATCAGGAAGTTCACGCCTTTTTCTTTTGCACGGTCCATAAAGGATTTCGCTAAATCTACTTTGTCTTCTTCTAATAGAGATTTTCCTACTTCGTGGCCAAGTGCTTTGACAAATGTATAAGCAAGTCCGCCGCCGATGATCAGGTTGTCCACTTTATCAAGAAGACTTTCAATTACACCGATTTTATCCTTTACTTTTGCGCCACCGATAATCGCTGTAAATGGGCGATCAGGGTTTGAAATGGCTTTCCCTAGAACCTCAAGCTCTTTTTGCATGAGGAAGCCTGAAACAGCCGGAAGATACGCTGCAATACCAGCTGTGGATGCATGTGCACGGTGTGCAGCACCGAACGCATCATTGACATACACATCGGCTAAATCAGCAAACGCTTTTGATAATTCAGGATCGTTCTTTTCTTCACCAGGATAGAAACGAACGTTTTCAAGCACTAGCACATCTCCTTCTTTTAAGTCAGAGATTTGCTTTTTCACGTTGTCGCCGTAAGCTTCATCTGCTTTTTTCACTTCTTGTCCAAGAAGCTCTTGCAGACGTTTTGCTACAGGTGTCAGACGCAGTTCTTCAGTAACTTGACCTTTCGGACGACCCAAATGACTAGCTAGTAGTACCTTTGCGCCTTGTCCTGTTAAATACTCAATCGTTGGTAATGCTGCGCGAATACGAGTATCATCCGTCACTTTTCCGTCCTTCATTGGAACGTTAAAATCTACGCGGCAGAACACAACTTTACCTTTTACGTCAATGTCTTTTACTGATTTCTTATTCATGCTCGTCAGGAGATCCTCCTTTATTCTGGTTTCCTTACGCATTGGACAAGTCTCTCTTTATCCTTTTCCCATTTTGCCCTCATCAAAACGAGAAATCGTGCAGAACGGATAAATACAGAGAAAAAGGGAAAGGGATGCTTCCCCTTCCCTTGTCCGTCTTCATTATATCGTGTCTCTAGGAAAGAACCAAGTGAGTTCCTTCAGTGTGAGAAATTAAAGACCCTGTTTTGCAATGTAAGCTGCAAGGTCAACAACGCGGTGAGAATATCCACTCTCGTTATCGTACCAAGAAATGACTTTCACCATGCTGCCTTCCATTACCATTGTAGAAAGAGCATCGATTGTTGAAGAGTTTGCATTACCATTGTAGTCACCAGATACTAATGGCTCTTCGCTGTAGCCAAGGATTCCATTAAGTTCTCCTTCAGCTGCTTCTTTAAGTGCTGCATTTACATCTTCAGACGTTACATCTTGATTTAATTCAGCAACAAGATCAACTAAAGAAACGTTAGGTGTTGGAACACGCATAGCGCCACCGTTTAATTTACCTTTAAGTTCAGGCAATACAAGTGAAACAGCTTTCGCAGCACCTGTAGAAGTTGGGATGATGTTTTCCGCAGCTGCACGAGCACGACGGTAGTCTTTGTGCGGAAGATCAAGAATTTGTTGGTCATTTGTGTATGAGTGAACAGTTGTCATCATACCGCGTTTGATACCAAATTTATCGTTAAGTACTTTTGCAAATGGAGCTAAGCAGTTTGTTGTACAAGATGCATTAGAGATGACATCGTGGCTAGCTGCATCGTATTTGTCTTCGTTTACACCCATAACGATTGTGATATCTTCTTCGTTAGCAGGAGCAGAGATGATGACTTTTTTAGCGCCAGCTTCTAAGTGTTTAGCAGCGTCTGCACGTTTTGTGAAGAATCCAGTAGATTCAACAACGATTTCTACGCCTTGTTTACCCCAGCTTAATTTCGCAGGGTCACGCTCAGCTGATACTTCGATTGTTTTACCGTTCACTACTAAGTTCGTACCGTCTACAGAAACCTCTGCATCTAGTTTTCCGTGAACAGAGTCATATTGTAAAAGATGTGCAAGCATGTTAGCGTCTGTTAGATCGTTAACCGCTACTACCTCAACTTCAGGATTGTTTAATGCTGCACGAAATACGTTACGTCCAATACGTCCAAATCCGTTAATACCGACTTTTACTGCCATGATGTTTCCTCCTTTTATAGGTCACAATGTTTTATATTGAGGGATCTATTGACTCCCTTAATAACTCTTTTGCGGCTCCTTCGTCTGTGACGAGAACCGTTCGGCGGGGTTTTTTGAAATAAGCTTCAATGGCCCCAGCCTTTGATGATCCACCTGCAACAGCAATGATGTGTGGAATGCTTTCTAAATCATCTAGCTGCATGCCGACGGAGTGCACTTTGTGGACGACCTCACCATCACGATTAAAGTAATAGCCAAAGGCCTCTGTCACTGCGTCATGCTCATCAATCTTTTTTAAATCTTCAGCGGGTGTGTTTCGTCTCATCGCCATTGTTTTTGCTTCACCGATTCCATGAATAAGCATCGTGGATGATTTAATTGTTTGAAGCACTTCTTTGACGGACGGCTCTTCAATAATGGAAGAGTAAGCACCTTCTGACAGCTGTCCTGGAACAAACAGCAGTTTGTAAGTACCGGAAGCTTTTTCAGCCATGTGGGCACAAATGGTGTTTGCCTGATTTTTTACATTCTCCCCAAGACCGCCTCTCGCAGGGACAAACATCATGTCTCTGTTTTTGGCATCAGGGGTCATCATTTCGGCAACAGCTTCCATCGTCGTTCCGCCAGTGACGGCGACGATATTATTTCCAGTAAACCTTTTTTTCATACATTGGACAGCAGCTCTTCCCATTTCTTGCTTCACCCACGGGGATTCATCGCTGTCACCAGAAACAATGATGACTTCTTCCAGGCCTAATTTCCTCTTTAATGTATTTTCCAAAAAGGTTAAACCTAAAACGTCCTTCATCATTCCTTCAAGCATTTCAAGCAAAGCATGACCTTCAGTCGTCAGCATCATACCGCTCGTTTTGACATCCAGCAGATTTTGTTCCTTTAAGAACTGAACTTCAGCTCTTAAGATACGTTCACTCAGACCAAGACTTGTCGCAAGACTTCTGCGACCAATTGGTTCAGCTAATCTGATGTACTGCAAAATGTCATAGCGTTTTTGCATAACTGTGAGAAGATCTGGTAATAATTTTTTTTGAGCTTCCAATAAACGATTCATGGCTAACGACCCTTTCTTTTCACGTTGGACTAAAAACGTCCCACTGTGACAAAAAACGTCCCGCCACAGCCAAAAAAAATCAACCCTTGCTTTCTTTAATTATTTTAACAGGATAATCTTGCATTTTCAACTCTTACAAACACATTTAGACAAAAAATAGACACATTTTGACCGATAACCTGCTTGTCATCTAGCTTTCCGCTATTTTATTTTTTTCAAACTATTTATTTTCTTCTATATTGAATGCATTTGTCTTTGAAAAGGTGCAGGCGGTCAAAAGCCGCCTGCTTATGTTTTCGGTATCGTTTCTTTCTCTTCATTAAACCGTTTAGCATCTTCCTTCGGTTTAATCTTGAGGTAGTAAATGATGTAGCAGGCGGCCATAAATGGAACTCCGCAATAAAGACCAATCCGCTGATCCTCAATAAAGAATAAACTGATAAGAACAATGCCAAATGCGATAAAGCCTGCTAAAGGCACAAATGGATAGAAAGGCGTTCGGAAGACCAGATCCTTTACATCTCCGCCCTCTTTTATGAATTGTCTCCTAAAGAAGTATTGGGATAAACAAATAGACATCCAAACAACGACAAGCACCATACCCGAAATGGATATGAGCCAGACATATACCGTTTTTGGTGCTACAACACTCGTGAGCAGTGATAGAGCGGATACACCCATTGTCACCAATAAGGCATTGATCGGGATTTTACGTTTGGATAATTTTTTCGTGAAAACAGGTCCTTTCCCGTCTTTTGAAAGCGCCCATAGCATACGTGATGATGCATATAATCCAGAGTTCGCTACAGATAAGACGGCTGTAATGATGATAAAATTCATGATATCTGCCGCGTATGGTATGCCGACCTTGTCCAATACCACAACAAACGGACTATCCACTGCGCCGGCGGTCTGCCATGGAAGAAGCGCCGCAAGAACCGCAATGGATAAAACAAAAAAGACCATCGTCCGCCAAATAATATTCCGAATAGAACGCGGGAGTGTTTTTTCCGGACTTTCACTTTCACCTGCTGCAATCCCTACAAGCTCTGTTCCTTGAAAGGAGAAATTGACTGTGACCATGGTTAATAAAATCGCCAAAAGACCATTAGGAAAAAGGCCGCCATGATCCGTCAAATGACGAAATAGTGGGGCAGGTTCCCCGCCTTTTAAGTGAATCATTCCGAAAATTGCGCCAATTCCAATGATAATAAACAATAAGATCGCAGCAACCTTGATGGCTGAAAACCAGAACTCTGTTTCAGCGAAACTGCGTGCCGAGATGGCATTGATGGAAAATAAGATGACGCTAAAGGCAAGACACCAAAGCCAAACAGGGATATCTGGGAACCACCTTTGGAGTAGAATACCTGCTGATGTAAACTCAAGTCCAATCGTACACGCCCAGCTAAACCAATAGAGCCAGCCGATCATAAAGCCCGTGGATGGACCAATATACTTCGTGGCATACTCCTGAAAAGAACCAGCTGTCGGCATCGCCACTGCTAATTCACCAAGACAGAGCATCACCAAATACATGAGCAATCCGCCAATGATAAACGAAAGAATGGCTCCCCCTGGGCCTGCCTGATGAATAATGAGTCCTGACCCAAGGAAAAGGCCTGTTCCAATGACCCCACCTAAGGCAATCATAAAGAGATGTCTACTTTTCATGGAACGCTCTAGTTCATTATGCTGTTCTGGCTTCAAATCCGCTTCCCCACTTTCACTCTTCTATTCATCAACCTTTGACAAAATTCGCCGTTCATTGAAAGAGAAAGGGAGAATTTGAAGGCTTCTCCCTTGATCATTTATGCTTGAAATAACGCTTCGATATGAGCGATTGCCCAATCCAAGTCTTCTTTTGAAATGGTGAGCGGCGGTGCAAATCGAATTACTGTCTCATGGGTTTCTTTGCATAACAGCCCGGCTTGCTTGAGCTTCTCGCAATAGGGTCTAGCTGCCTCAGTCAGTTCCATTCCAATAAATAGTCCACGCCCGCGCACTTCCTTAATGACAGGACTTTGAATGCGTGACAGTTTGTCTTTGAAATATTCCCCAAGCTCCAATGAGCGCTCGGCAAGCTTCTCGTCGATTAAAACATCTAGTGCAGCTAGCGATACTGCGCACGCAAGAGGATTCCCGCCAAAGGTAGACCCGTGAGATCCTGGGTTAAACACACCTAAAATATCACGATTTGCTACAACACATGAGATCGGGAATACCCCGCCGCCAAGTGCTTTACCAAGAATCAACATATCCGGCTCAATGCCTTCCCAGTCGCATGCAAACATCTTGCCAGTCCGCGCTAATCCCACTTGAATTTCATCTGCGATCAATAACACATGTTCCTTCTCACAGATCGCTTTTGCCTCTTTTATAAAGCCCTCGGGCGGCATGACAATGCCCGCTTCCCCTTGAATCGGTTCAAAGAGAAAAGCTGCTGTTTGCGGAGTGATCGCTTCGCGTAACGCCTCAATATCTCCATAAGGGATGAGCTTTATGCCCGGAAGCATCGGACCGAAACCTCTTTGATATTCTGCTTCCGAAGAAAGTGACACAGCCGTCATTGTACGACCATGAAAATTCCCGGTACATGCAATGATTTCTGCCCGATTCTCTTCGATACCCTTGACATCATAGCCCCATCGTCTCGCTGCCTTTATCGCCGTTTCCACAGCCTCTGCTCCTGTATTCATCGGCAATGCCATCTCTTTATTCGTTAATTTGCAAATCTTCTTATACCAAGGACCAAGCTGATCATTATGGAAGGCCCTTGATGTGAGTGTCACACGGTCAGCTTGTGTTTTAAGCGCTTCTATAATGCGGGGATGGCGATGTCCTTGGTTCACTGCAGAATATGCACTGAGCATATCCATGTATCGGTTGCCCTCAGGATCAGTCACCCACACTCCCTCAGCCTCTGAAATCACAATTGGCAACGGATGATAGTTCGCCGCACCGTATTGTTCTGTTTGATGAATCAATGCTTTTGTCTGTGTCATCGTGTATTCCTCCTTCTGTAAGCTTGCCTCTTTTTATGGGGTTCATCTTCACTCTTATGTTATGCAAGGATCATGCCAACTTAGTGATCGCTCTGTGCCTAGGATTGTTCGCACCTTTAACGCAAAAATATTTTGCATATGCAAATTTTTTTAGAGGAAACCGCAAAATTTTTCATGTAAAATAGAGGTAATGTCTGGAGGTGGCGCAAGTGAAAAAAGATCAGCATACCGCAAAGCTTGAAAATGAGATTGATCTATATAAACAAATGCTCGATTTAATTGATGTTGGGGTTCACGCCATTGACGAAAATGGCAATACCATTGTTTATAATAAAAAAATGATGGAGATCGAATCTTTAAAACGTTCTGATGTCCTTTATAAAAATGTATTAGACCTCTTTGTGTTTCAGGACGAGATGCACAGTACACTTGTCCAAGCGCTGCGAACCGGGAAACAAACGGTTCATGCAAAGCAGACGTATCACAACTACAATGGAAAAGAAATCACAACGATTAACCATACATACCCGCTCGTTCGAGACGGTTTGATTCAAGGGGCAGTTGAAATTTCGAATGATGTCACGAAACTGGAACGGCTCATTCACCACAATATGAAGAAAAAAGGAAACACACGCTTTACATTTGATTCAATCATTGGGGAAAGTCCTGCCTTTTTAGAAGTAATTGAACATGCGAAACGAGCCACACGTACCTCTTCTTATGTGCTGATTGTTGGTGAAACAGGAACGGGGAAAGAGCTATTTGCACAAAGCATTCATAATGGCAGCAGCCGTTCATCTGGACCATTTATTACGCAGAATTGTGCAGCGCTGCCTGATAACCTCATTGAAAGTCTGCTTTTTGGAACACAAAAAGGGGCTTTTACAGGGGCAACAGATCAGCCCGGTCTATTCGAACAAGCACAAGGTGGTACACTGCTTTTAGATGAGATCAACTCATTACACCCGGCTCTTCAAGCAAAACTATTGCGCGTCTTGCAGGAGAAACGTGTGAGAAGGTTAGGCAGTACAAAAGAAATCGCCATTGATGTGAGAGTGATTGCTAATATGAATGAGGACCCTGTGGATGCGATCGCAGGTGGACGGATGCGAAAGGATTTATTTTACCGGCTTGGCATTGTCACCTTGTTTATCCCGCCGCTCTCTGAGCGAAAAGAAGACATCCCGACATTTGTCATGCACTTTATTCAAAAATATAATGAACTGTTTCAAATGAATGTGAAGGCGGCTGATGAAGAGGTACTTGCCCTGTTCCAAACTTATCATTGGCCAGGTAATGTAAGAGAGCTGGAGCATGTGATTGAGGCTGGAATGAATATGATGATGGACGAAACATCCTTAAGCTTGCATCACCTTCCTTACCATTTCCGATTCAAGCAAGGAGAAGGTCATCCTAGTGAACACATGCAGATGAGTCCGGTGCAGCCTACAGCTGCAGCTGATACCTTCGTCTACACGAGCTCAGAACATACGACTGATTTCCAAACCCAAATGGAACGATTTGAAAAACAATACATCGTCCATTACTTAAATAAAATGGACGACAATATTTCACAGACTGCAAAGATATTGGGCATGAGCAGGCAAAGTCTGCAATATCGAATGAAAAAATTGCATATTTCTCTTCAATAATAGAGCTGTGCCCTTATGCGGCACAGCTTAGATTGTTGACAAAGGGCTAAAATGACCTTTATTTTAGCCCTTTGTCTTCTTTTCAGCGTGATAGAAAACCTTTGCAGTCTAGGAAGGACGAGCACTGGCACGGAGCGAATTTGACATTCGTGAGTACCAGCGCGCAGGACTGACAAAGAATGCGAGGGTTTGTCTACACGCTGAGCTGTGCCGCTTTTCGGCACAGCTTATTGTATATCTGGCTTTCCTTCCTGTTCTTGCAGCACATCACCAAGAAGTTGTTCTACTTTTTCCAAATGTGTGAGCATCGCCCGCTCTGCTTCTTCTGGCTGTTTGTCCATGATAGCTTGATAAATTCGTTCATGGTCCTTGTAAAGCTGATGGATGGACGCTTTTCTTGAGAATAACACGACTTTTCTTGTTTCTCGCATCGTTTCCATTAACAAGGTTGAGACCTGATTCATTAACGCCGCTAGTAAATGATTCTTTGAGGCTTTGGCGATGGCAAGATGAAATGTGAGGTCTGCCTCCTCACCAATTTCTTTATGCGCTTCTGCACGCTTCATTTGTTCTAGTGCCTCCTGCAGTCGATGGAGGTCATCGTCTGTCCGCAGCAATGCTGCCTTTTTGACAGCACCTGATTCAATGATTGATCTCACTTCAAGAAGCTGTGCGATATCCTGCTGCTTCATCAAAAAAGCAGGAGATAAACAAAATGTGAGCTGCTCAGGATCGAACTGCTTCACATATGTGCCTTCTCCTTGCTTCATCTCTATTAATCCGATCGCTTTCAGAGCGGACAGCGCCTCTCTCACAGCGGAACGGCTGACTTGAAAATTTTCAGAAAGTGCTTGAACCGAGTCTAATTTTTCGCCTGGAAGAAGCTCCCCCGTTCGAATGGATTCGACTAATGCGTCCGCAATTTCTTCATATATTTTTTTCGTTTTGATTTGTTTATATTTCAATTGGTCTCACCTCATCACTGTTGTCTACCCCATCGGCTCATGCCCTATCTTATACTTTACCCCAAAATTCAGATCACACGTCTTCCCTTTTTTCAATTCTCAAGAAATCTTCTATCACTCTTCCACTCATCAAAAAAGAAGCACGTGCCATTGTTTCTGGCATGTGCTTCTTTTTAATCATATCGCTTCCGTAGCGTGGAAGACGGAAGGTTCATTTGTTCACGATATTTAGCAATGGTTCTGCGAGAGACACGGATACCAAAGGTTTGCTGAAGCTGCGTCATGATTTGCTGATCCGAATACGGTTTTTTCTTATTTTCTGATTGAATCAGCTCCGCAATGTGGGTCTTCACTGTGTAGCTGGATGCTTCTTCGAGCGAATGCCCTTCTAGTTTCGCTTGGAAAAACTGTTTCATTTCCATTAATCCGTAAGGGGTCTGCACCATTTTCCCTTTGACTGTTCGACTCACTGTCGACTCATGCACTTGTAATATATCTGCAACCCGCTTCATCGTAAGCGGTTTCATTTTATGCTTCCCGGTCAGGAAAAAATCAGTCTGTTGTAAGATAATCTCACGAACGACATTTGTCATCGTTTGTTTTCTCTGCTTCAGCGCTTGAACAAGCCAATTGTACTGCTGCTGCTTTTCCTTTAGATACGTGTATGCTTCATGCCGCTTTTGATCTTGAATCATGGCGAAATACCCTTCATTCATTTCAATGTCCGGAAAAGCACGCTGGTTCAGCTCGAATGTGATGTGACCTCCCGCAGCTGTAATCAACACATCTGGTTCTATATACACATCCTCTTCTTCATAAGAGAAATGAAGGCCTGGTCTTGGTTCGAGAAGCGACACCTCATCTTGTATGGCCTGCAAGGTTTTCAAAGGTATACCTGTTTTTGCCGCGATTTCCTTCCAAGCCTTCCTTGCGAAAAGAAAGAAATGCCCTTCGATGATCAGCTCTGCTTCATACCAGCGATCCTTTTTTCGTCTAAGCTGGAGCAGGATACATTCTTGCAATGATCTAGCGCCAATACCAGCAGGCTCTAATGATTGAAGCTGATGAAGAACAGCTTCTACTTCTTCTGCCGAAGCCTGTAAAACAGCGGCCATTTGGTCAACCGGTTCATTTAAATAGCCATTGGAATCAATGGACTCAATCATGAAGTGAAAAATCCTTTGATTCTTTTCACTTAAATTCAAATCAATGGCCTGTCTCTTTAAATACATTTGCAGGCTTTCTTTTTGATGCGTACGATACGGCTCTGTCATTCGATCTTGCGTTCTTTTATGATAAACTGGTTGATAGCTGTCCGTGTCTTTCCGCTCAATCAGAGGGTTCTCAAGCGCTAACTGATCAAGATACTCACCCAGCTCTGTACAATTCAGTTGCAGCAGCGTAATCGCCTGCCTGAGTTCTTGTGTGAGTACCTGCTTTAATACTAGTTCTTGTTGCAGTTTAAGGCTCATTGTCTCCCCTCCCTCTCATCATTTTACATGAAGATTGACGGACCGTATATACGAAATAGGAGTGATGTCCATGTCTGAACTTTTTTCTGTTCCATACTTTATTGATAACTTAAAACAGCACATTGCCATGAATCAACATGAAGACAAGATTCATGCCATGAACGCTTATTATCGTTCAGTGGTTTCTACACTTGTGCAGGACCAATTGACGAAAAATGCTGTTGTCTTGAAGCGAATTCAGCATCTCGATGAAGCGTACCAAAAGGTGAAAAAAGAAAGCGAATAAATGGACGAAAAACAGCACCCTTTGTCACGATTGCAAAGGGTGTTTATCATGTAGGAAAAGCTTTTGATCCAGCTTCGATTTGTACATCATCAAAAAGCCTGACCGCCCTACAGTATAAATGATAAAGGCAAACCATAGTCCGTGATTGTGCCATATCGGAATGACTGCCGCTTGAACAGCCACAAACAAAATCATCGCAAAGAGCATTGAATTCCTGACAGGAGCAATTTCTGTCGCACCTGTGAATACACCATAAATCACCAAGCCAAAGCAAGCAGCAAACGGATAAAGAACGAGCCAATCGGCATATTGCAGTGTCACATCAAGAAGCTGAGGTAAATTTGTAAACAGGCTCAAAATCGGAACTTTAAAGAAAAAGTAACCTGCCGCAATGACACATGCCATCACAACTGCCCATTGTCTCGAAAGGGTTAATGTTTTATCATAAAGCGCTCGGTCGTTCGCACCTACTGATCTACCGACAAGGATGCTGGATGCATTGGCAAATCCATCGAACAAATAGGCCATGATGTAGTGAATTTGAAATAAAATGGCATTCGCCGCCAATTGCTCCGTTCCGAAAGACGCTCCCTTTGCTGTAAACATGTTGATCACGACAAGCAGACAGATCGTTCGGATAAACAAGTCTTTATTCACATGAAACATTTTCTTTACTGCACGTGTGTCCATCACCTGCTGGATAGACGGCATCCGAAAACCGTTTGACGTATGCTTCAAGATGATCCAGGCCCCTAACACAAAAGCAGTGAGTTCAGAGATCAATGTCGCCGCTGCCACACCTTTGACGGCAAAAGAAAACGCATGAACTAAGATCAATGCCAAGATCATATTCATGACATTGATCAAAATTTGTAAAGAAAGGGCTTCTTTCATTTTTGCCATCCCCATCAGCCAGCCGAGTATGACGTAATTCATCAAGGTAAATGGCGCTCCCCAGATCCGAATATGAAAATAGTCCGCTGCATATTCGCGCACATCAGCAGCAGGAGAGATGATCCATAATGCGGATTGAATAATGGGCCATTGAAGAGCAATAAAACAAAGTCCGACGATAATAGCTAGCAAAAAAGGCCTTAGAAAAGCAAGAACACCCTGCTCCTCGTTCTGCGCTCCGTTTGCTTGGGCAGCAAAAGCAGAAGTACTTACCCGCAGAAAACCAAACAGCCAGTACAATGTACTAAAAATGAGACTGCCGACTGCGACGCCTCCTATATAAGCGGGATTGGCAAGCTGTCCAACAACTGCTGTATCGACAGCTCCAAGTAATGGCGTGGTCATCGTTGAAATGGTTAAAGGGATCGCCAAAGCTAAATATGCTCGATGGTTCACGATGCCACCTGCCTTTCATGAAAAATAGCCTCTCTTAAAAGAGGCATTGAGGGAATGAAAAAGTTAACGAACCGGCCTGCCAATCGTTCGAGACAAAGGGTGGCTGGCGAGCGTTGCCTCCTTCATTTTCAGCACAGCTTCGTGCTCTGATATAAAGAAATCATCCTTCGATTGAAACTGAGCCACAAGCTCACCCTGATCAAGAATCGCTAATTGATCACTTAAATGATAGGCCGCTGTCAAATCATGTGTGATAAATAAGTATGCAAGCTTCAGCTCTTTCTTTAATTCGACTAACAAATCTAAAATGACTGCCTGCGTAACCATATCTAAGCTACTGACTGATTCATCCAGCACAATGAGCTTTGGCTGAAGCACCAGTGCTCTGGCGATGTTGATCCGCTGTAGCTGGCCGCCGCTAAATTGGTATGGGTACTTGGACAAATCCTGCTCACTGAGCCCTACTCTTTCTAACCAGTGAATCAGTATATGCTGACGTTTTTTTCGGGTCATTGGTTCATAGTTTTCAAGCGGCTCAGATAGAATTTGTTCCACTGTCCATCTTGGATTCACTGCTGAATATGAATCTTGAAATACCGCTTGTACATGCCGGCGGAAATGCTGATGTGTCCGCTGATCTGCACGAATAATATCCTGACCTTCAAACAGAACTTGTCCGCTACTTGGCTTCTCTAGTCCAAGGATGATGCGGCCAAGTGTACTTTTCCCTGCACCACTTTGACCTAGTAATCCAAGACAAGTGCCTTCTTCAACGGTCAAATGGACGTTTTTCAGGACAGGGGCTCTCCCTTTTGTCCTCATCAGAAACGATCGGCTGCCATATGAATGACTAACTGCTTTCACTTCTATTAAATGCAACGGTCTTCTCACCTCAAATCGGGCAAACAGCTGGAATGGATGGACGAGCTGCTAAAAGTTTCTTTGTATAATCATGCTTCGGGTGTTCAAAAAGCTCAAGAACTTCAGCCTTTTCAACGATTTTTCCTTGTTTCATCACCACGACCTGGTCTGCCATTTCCGCAATCACACTAAGATCGTGGGTAATGAGCAAAATCGCCGTTCCGTATTCATGACGAATTTGATTCAAGTGCTCAAGCACCAGCTTCTGATTGTGTACATCTAATGCGGTTGTCGGTTCATCTGCGATGATCAGAGGCGGATGCATACAGGCAGCCATAGCAATCATGACACGCTGGAGCATCCCCCCGCTTAATTCAAAAGGGTACTTACTCAGTAATTGATCTGGATGCGGCAGGTTCATTTTCTCTAAGGCTTTAATTGCCTGGACCCGAGCCTTCCTTTTACTGACAGATGTATGCCGGCGGATTGTTTCAATCAATTGATGTCCAATTGTCCATACAGGCGTAAAGCTATTCATCGGATTTTGCATAATATATGAGAGATCTTTGCCACGAATAGACCGCATATGCTGTTCACTCAAACCGATCAATTCTCGACCTTGTAGAGTGATACTGCCAGTCACTTCGGTTGTTTTTCGATCAAGCATGTTTAAGATCGACATACTTGTCACCGTTTTTCCGCATCCACTCTCACCAATTAATCCAACAATTTGACCGCGCTTTACCTCAAATGCTATTTCCTGAACGAGAGAAATGGTTCCTTGCGGCGTTTTCGTATGCACATGCAGGTTCTCTATATTTAAAATAGACTCTTCCAACTGACTCATTCCTTTACACACGACGTTTGATGCCATATTTCTCTGAAAGGGCTTCTCCCAGTAAGTTGAATAGAATGACCACAGCCATAATCACAAGGCCCGGATAAAGCATCAGCTGAGGATTTGTTTGAATATAAGATTTTCCTTCATGGATCATCGCTCCCCATTCAGGCGTAGGGGGCTGAACCCCTAAGCCTAGAAAAGACATGGCTGAAATGTCCATAATCGCCCAGCCCATTTCAAGTGTGCCCACAACCGCAAGTGGCGGCAGTACATTCGGAATCATATGCTTTCTCATGATATTCCAATGGGAAGTACCGCTAATCTTCGCAGCTGCAATAAAGTTTTGTTCCTTTAAACTAAGGACCATCCCTCGAAAGACGCGGGCGTAATACACCCACTGCACAAGCATCAAAGCCAGCACCACTTGAGAAAGCCCTGGTCCAAAAATACCGACTAATCCGAGGATCAGCACCAAATTTGGAAATGCCATGACCCCGTCGCACAATCTCATCAATACGTGATCGATCCAGCCGCCTTTATATCCAGAAATCAGCCCTACGATTAAACCGATAGATAGAGAGGAAACAAAGATTAACAACGCACATCCTAGTGAAATACGAGCACCATATAGAATACGAGATAAATTGCATCTTCCCAATTGGTCGGTGCCTAGAGGATACCCCCATGAAGAACCCTTTAGCTTCATTGCAAGATTAACCGCCGCCGGGTCATGCGGAGCGATCCATGGTGCACATATCGTCACAATGAGCAGGAGACCGAGCAGCACCACACAGATCGAGATCATCTTTTGATGATAGAAGAGGTGTTTTACTTTTGTCATCATGGCTGGCGGCCTTCCTTTCTAGAAATACGGGGGTCAATGAGCAGCTGAAGAAGATCCACTATCAAACTGCTTAAGATAAAGATACACGCCGCCATCAACACATAAAATTGAATGACCGGCAGATCCCGGTTAAAGATCGCTTCAATAAAAAATCGTCCAAATCCAGGCCATGAAAAAACAGCCTCTACAATAATAGTCCCTGTGAGCAGCTTGCCAAGATTCACGCCAAGTCCTGTCAGCATCGGTGATATCGCCATTCTGAAGACATGTTTGAACATAATCGATTGTTCCTTTAACCCTCTCATTCTCGCATATTGAACAAAAGGCTCGTGAAGCGTCTCACTCACACTCGCTCGCAATAATCTCGTATACATCGCAATTAACGGCACAGCCAGTGTAATGGATGGCAGTACAAGATGTTCCCATGTACCAACACCTTCAACAGGTAAAAGATCGAGTTTCACTGAAAAAAAGAAGATGAGCAAATACCCCAAAACAAAGGTCGGGATAGATGCTCCTAGGAAGGAAATCAACCGGCTCACATGATCTACAACGCCATTTTTTCTCACCCCGCTGAAAAAGCCCAGTGGAATACTGACACAAATTGCGATCAGCAGACTAGTGAACGCCAATTGAATCGTCGCAGGTATTCGATAGATCACCTCATCAAGTACAGGCTGATTGGTCATATACGACCGCCCAAAATCAAGACGGACGACTTTTTCAATCGTATGAAGGTACTGCATGTAAAAAGGTTCATCTAAACCAAATTCACTTCGTTTTTGGGCTAATACCTCATCAGTAGGCTGAATATGAGCCGCTGCTAAATATGCCTCCGCTGGATCAACTGGTGACAGATGAATCATGCCAGTTGTGAACAGTGTGGCTAGTAGAAATACAGGAATGATAGATAACATTCGTTTGATGATATAGCGGCTCATTTGCTTACCTTCCTTCTGTTACTTCAGCTTGATGCCTGTGAAAGGGTGTTCATCTCGATTCGCAGGGAAATCAAAGTCCTTCACATCTTTTTGATAAACAGCTGTCTTTTTAAAATAAGAGATTGGCACAATCGCCCCTTGATCTTGCAAGGAAGATAAGACGGACGAATAAAGTGCTTTGCGTTTGTTTTCATTTGTTGTCGATGGAATCTCCGTCATTTCTTTGATCAGCTTATCTTTATTCGGATACGCTGAGATCGCCTCTTTGAATCCAAAACCATCTGATGAGACAACGTTCATAAATGTATGCGGATCATACGGCGCTCCGTAATTGCTAAAGAAGTTCATATCAAATTTGTTCGCTTTAAACCGCTGAACCTGCGTCGCCAGCTCGACACCTTCAAGTTTGACGCCAACGCCAATGGCTGCCCATTCTGCCTGCAGGGTTTCAGCCATTGTTTTTTGAATCGATTCTGCTGAGTCATACATCATACTAAACTCAAGCGTTTTTCCGTCTTTTTCGCGTATGGTTTTTCCTTTTGGAAGCGTCCAGCCCGCTTCATCCAGTAAAGCCTTCGCTTTGTCCACATCATATTGGAAAGATTTCACCCGGATGCCTGACGTATATGGCATGTTTGTCGGCAAGATGTGATCTGCTACATCCTCTAAGCCAGAGGTCACACCTTCCACCAATGATGTTTTATTGATCGCATACTGAAGGGCGTGACGCACTTTCTCATCTGACAGCTGATCGACTTTTGTGTTCATGACAAGCTGTCTTGTGGCTACAGGCTCTGACATCTTCGTTTCATACTTGCCGCTCGCCTCTAGTTGTTTAAAAGCATCAAGGCTAATCGTTCCTTCTCCGTAAAGTAGATCTACATCGCCTTTTTCAAATGCCATCACTCTTGTTTCGGCATCTGGAATGACCTTCACTTTGATTTCTTTGACCTTTGGTTTCTCTCCCCAGTAGTGGTCATTTCGTTCAAAAATCGCGTAATCATCTTTTTTGTACGTCTTTAATACCCAAGGACCTGTCCCCACTGGTTTTTCGATTCCTTTTGATGTATCTCCGTTTTTCGGAAAACCTGCTTCTCCTAGGAAACGAACAGGGCGCACAACAGCTAACTCCTGAACAGTTGGATAATAAGGCTCAGTTAATGTGAGTTTAAACGTTTGCTTGTCCACTGCTTCTGTCTTTTTGATTTTCTTTATGACACCTAACCAGCTATGTACTTCTTTGTTTTTTAAAATCGTATCAAAATTCTTTTTCACAATGTTCGCATTAAATTTAGATCCATCTGAAAACGTGACATTGTCTCTAAGATGGAACGTATACACCTTGCCATCCTTGGAAACATCCCACGATTTTGCTAATTCAGGTTTAAGCTTTCCATTTTTTTGATAGCTCACCAATGGTTCGTAAATCATGGATTGGGCAAACAATTGTGATGGATTGTATATGTGTGGATTCATTTCGCCAATATCTCTTGGCCATGCCATGGTGATCATATCGGGATGATCCTTGTCTCCACCTGCTCCATTATTTGCTTGAGAACAGCCTACTAGTAAGAAGATCAGTAGGATAGGTAATATTGTATTTATTTTAATTTTCGGAAAATTACTCCAAATCGACATAAGTTGGTTGCTCCTCCTAATTGATGCTGATAATCATTTTCATTTTAAGGAGGAAGGACTCTGTTGTCAATATCATATTTGAAACGAAATAACAATATATACTCCTTATTATTCCACAAATTAAAGGATTTGTTAAAAAGAGAGGCAGGCTGCTGATGAACGAGCAGCCTATGAGGAGGGTAATGCTTTCTTTTGCAGGGCGTTGTACAGTGTATCAATGACAAGCTCCTGTTCCGCGTCTGTCATGCTTGTACCAGATGGCAGGCAAAGACCTGTCTCAAATAACAACTCAGATGCAGGGACTTCATCGGCTGTTGTATAAAAAGGACAACCATGAAAGAGCGGCTGCTGATGCAGTGGTTTCCATACACGCCTTGCTTCGATCTGCTTTTGTTCTAAAGCATCTATCATCTCTACTGGAGACATCTGTACATGATGATCAATGGTGAATGTGGTCAGCCAGCGGTTTGATGTGGTTTCTTGATATTCTGGCATAAATTGAAGGCCTTCAATGTCGGCTAAAGCATCTTGATAACGCTCGAAAATGCGGCGTTTTTGCTGAACACGCTCCTCTAACACTTCCATCTGTGCAATTCCTACACCTGCGAGCAGGTTGCTCATCCGATAGTTATATCCCTCCTCTTGATGTTCATAGTGTAGGGCATGTTCTCTTGCCTGTGACGCGAGAAATCGGCAGCGGTCGATGGCTGATTCATCATCACTGACAAGCATTCCGCCTCCTGATGTTGTAATGATTTTATTTCCGTTAAAAGAGTACACACCGAACCTGCCCATTGAACCGCTTTTTCTTCCTTTATATATACTGCCTAACGATTCAGCCGCATCTTCAATGATTGGCACATCATATGCCTCACACACCGCTATGATTTCATCCATTTTCGCACTTTGTCCGTATAAATGAACGACAATAACCGCACGGGGTCTTTTCCCAAGTCGTTTTGTTTCAGCAAAGGCTTTCTCTAACGCCAGTGGACACATATTCCATGTCTCTTTTTCTGAATCAATAAAAACAGGCGTCGCTTGTTCATATAAAATAGGATTTGCACTGGCAACAAATGTGAGAGTGGAACAAAAGACCATATCTCCCTTTTGAACGCCAATGAGTTTTAAGGCAAGGTGAATGGCTGCTGTTCCTGAAGATAATGCCGCTCCACTCTTCACGCCTGCATAATCTGCGACCACTTGCTCAAATTCATTTACAAGCGGTCCTAATGGTGCAATCCAATTGCTTTTAAATGCCTCCTCTATTTTCTTCTGTTCTTTTCCACTCATATGAGGAGGAGATAAGTAGATTCGTTTCCTATCTCTCATGATTTCCCACCTTCTCTTCGATCTTTGATCTCAATTGCAGGAACGCCTACGGCGACTTTCTGATCATGTATATCTCGGGTCACTGCCGCTCCTGCGCCGATCACTGCCCAGCTTCCAATGGTTCTGCCAGGTATGACAGCAGCCCCAGCTCCAATATGAGCACCCTCTCGCACAGAGACACAGCCGGTGAGCACGGCTCCCGGGGATAGGTGCGTAAAGGATTCAAGAAAGCAATCATGCTCCACGATAGAACCGGTGTTGATAATGGCATGCTCACCAATCACTGCATCTGCTTGCACAACAGCCATTGCCATCACAACCGTTCCCCGGCCAACCTTCGTTGACGAGCTCACAACTGCCTCTGGATGAATCAGTGTGGCAAATGCCCTCTCTTCAAATGCGAGACGTTCTTTGACCCTCTGTCTGATTTCGTTTTGCCCAATGGCAATCAGCCATTGCATATCAGGTATTTCCTCACTTACCTTTTGACTCATAGAAATCGGACCATACAGAATGCCGGTTCGAGTGTAAGCTTCCTCAAATCGATCGTCTAATACCGCACACAATGAGTAATCAGGATGCAAAAAAATCAACTCCTGAATGACCTTGCTGTGTCCGCCAGCCCCTATTAAGCCAATGGGCTGCTCTTTACGTATCGGTTCCTTTGAATTTTTCAGCTGTTGCATGATTTGGCTGCTGCACCCCTTCTGTTTTGATGACTTTCAGTAAGGTCATCCATAAGATTTTTATATCGAGCCAAAACGATTGGTGCTCTACATACCAGAGGTCATAGGTGAATTTCTCCTCCCAAGAGAGAGTATTTCTCCCATTCACCTGGGCCCATCCAGTGATACCAGGCTTCACAAGATGACGCTTCGCTTGCTCCTCTGTGTACATTTGTAAATACTCCATTAAAAGCGGTCTTGGTCCAACGAGACTGATTTCCCCTTTGAGTACATTGACAAGCTGCGGCAATTCATCAAGACTGAGCTTGCGAATAAAGGCGCCGGTTTTTGTTAATCGAAGATGGTCTGGAAGCAGTACGCCATGTTCATCGCGTTCCTCGGTCATCGTCCGAAATTTATAAAGCATAAACGGCTGTCCGTACAGACCAGGCCGTTCTTGTCGAAACACCACAGGAGCTCCGATTTTCCACCGAATGAGTCCATAGATGAGAAGGAAAAGAGGACTCCCTGCGATGAGCAGTGTCAGTGCCACGACCACATCTATTATTCTTTTCATCATTGCTTCTCCTTTCCACACTAGCGGGAGACAGCTCGTTCAATAGCAGCTTGTTTCACCTTACGCATGAGCTGTATCCGCTCTTGTTTTGTTCCTGCAAATTGATACAAATAGCCTAAGTAGAGAACGAAACATATTCCGCCAATACAAAATAGCTCCCACCATCTCGTCACATCATACACAGCCTGAATGCCGGCACAGATCCCCCATATGAATAGAGCCCCAAACAGCGGAATGACTGTATGTTTGTAAAAGATGGTGCTTTTCTGTTTCGTGATCTTGGCTGTATACAATGGGAGAAAAACGATATTTTTCATCAATAAAACAACGGCCCCTGCTGATGCAATGCCATATAACCCAAGCTGAAGTAGGTGAGTCAGTCCATAGGCTAAGAGGACATTGGAACCGCCTAATATGAGTGTCACAACCGCCGGCACTTTAAATCGGTTAAAGGCAGTCGGTACATAGGTCAGCGGTAAAAACATCAATGTGAAACACAAATAAGCCGCATGAATCATCAGCAGCCATTTCAGTTCCTCAAAGGCTGGTCCAAGCCATAACAGCATGAGCGGACCGGCAAGACCTCCTAACAGAGCTGCGGGGAATGCCACAAATAAACCACTCCATTTCATGGCATTGGCGGCGTATTGAATGAGCCCCTGCTCGTCTTGGTTTGAATATAATTTTGTGATCGTTGGCGCAAACACAATCGCAAGTGTCCCTGCAAGGGTGCGCAATAATAATGGAAATTGTAAAATGGCGGCATACTGTCCAGTCGCTTCTGCCCCAATCAGTAAGTTGGTCATCAATAAATCGATTTGTAAAAACAACAAAATGCCCATTTGTTCAAATGAATGCCACACCCCTGATCGAACCAGCGTGAGACTTGAAGATAAAGAAACGTACCGCCACTTAAACGAAAACCAAGGAATAAGTTTCTTAAAATAATAGAGACCCATTCCCAAAGCGGCGAAACTCCCCATAACGGCTGCAAGCGGAATATGCCAAATAGCTGGTGTCGTCACGGTAAATAGCAGCACAATCACAAGCGCCCTGCCAAACATCTGAATGGCCTGTCCAACACTCGATACATATAATTTGTTCGCATAAAATGGTGCCGCCCCAATACCAGACATGACGAAATTGAGCATAAATAAAAGACCCCCTAACACAAAGGCGATCTGTGTATCTTTTGCAAGATGAGCAGGCACATGGAGCCAATCAACCAGCTGCTGAGACATGAATAGACAAAGTAAAAAAAGACAGATGGATAAAAAAAGAGAACTGACAAAATAGGAAGCGAGATAGCGCTGCGCTTGTTCCATCTCTCCTTTATGAGCCGCAACAGAAAAAAAACGCACCACCACAGCACTTAATGAAGCCGTAATGACCGATAAATAATTGATCATATTTTGCGTCAGATGAATCAGACCAAACGCTTCCACTCCAAGTGTATGAACAATGTAAGGCGTTAAACAAACAGACATCAGCATCATCAAGAAAAACGTCATCACATTTGCACTGACATTGTAAAGAAACGCACGGTTCATGGTGATTTCACGCAGTGTTTAAGGGCCTTCATCCAGCTTCCTCTCCCTTTTGTCCGCTTGTTTTCATATGCTGATGAATGGCCTTTTTCACCGCTTCCTCCGTTGGTTCCTTCAAAAGGGTCATAAACGGCAAGTGCGCTACCCATTCATATCCTTCCATGACTTTATGATCAAACGACCTGATGACAACACACGGTGTATGTGTGATCGCACAAAAGATCATGCCATGCAGTCGATCTGTCACGACGACTTGTGCCTGTCTCAACTGCGTCCATAACGTAGATAATTCCTCTAAACGAGTCGTTCGATTCACTCGCTTCCCAATGGTTGTTGTGATAAAACCAACTTGATCATACGTTTCTTTGATATGCTCCTGCAGTTGTTCTCGTTTCTCTTTCGTGAGATATGCCTCCTTATCCTCACGCAGACAAAGCAGCACACCTTTACGGGTTTGACTCTTTGATGTTTCGTCTAATGTCAGAACCATATCAGGCTGTTTCCACACCTCTTTATTAGGAAAATGCTGCTTCATCCATTGATAGGTGGTTTGATCTCTTGCCATCAAAAGAAGCCTCGGGTGTTGCTGATATGCTTGAATAGCGCGGCGTTCTTCTCTTTTCCCTCTCTTTGTTTCTGTAAAATGAGCAGTAGCGGGCAGCTGAATGACGGGATAGGACTTAAAGGCGTTCATGATAAATTGTCTTGTCCATTCTTCATATCGATATAAATCGCCCATGTTGCCCCCACCGATGATACAGACAATGTCCTCTGGGTGCCGTGCGTGCTTCAGTGGACGTGCTAGACGATACATCTCCTGCATGTCTACTTCTATGATTTGATAGTCTGGAAAGTGCTTTTGTAAAAAGCAGTAGCTGGCATAGGCAATCGCGTGATCACCTAAGTTGTCATGTGCCGGCAGCAGCGTGAGAATGATTTTCTTCTGATGACGCAGCTCTGGCAGTCTTTGGCGGCTCAACCTATATTGAAGTGGATACTTGACCTTTAAGAGCAGCCACTCTGCGGCATGTGCTTTTAATTGCTGCAATGTCACACTCATCACCCCGATTTTCTCGTTTGATATTCAATCCATTTTTGATAGCTTGAAGCTGCGGCAGAGAGCGGATACACCCACTGCAGCCTAGCAAGGAATAAGATCATTCGCTTTCGCACAGTCAGCTTCGATGGTTCCACTTGTTTCACAGCCTTCCGAAAAGCTTCATGTGTCACCATTTCACGCATATGACCAAGCTTTTTTTGAAAGGACAGGGAATTTTGGCTCTTCCATTCATTGAGCATACAATGCAGCGTATGATTCACGATAAAAAAACAAAAAGCCTTCTCATATGGTGTCAGCTCATCATGCTCTTTTAAAAACAAACGCTGCGCGTCATAAAACGCCAGTCCATGCTGAAAATACTGCTTTTGATATCGCTGGACAATGGATGACAAATGAACCCGGTAATAATAAAGCGGCTCATGAACAAAGGCAATGACACGTGATAAAGAAAAACAGCGCAGCGTGACATATTGATCTTCAATATTCTCAAGCTCACCTCTCAACGGAAAACGGATATGATGCTTTTCGATAAATGCCCGCCGATACAGCTTATTCCATGAGAATCCCGTGATCTCACCATGTAATAATGATTCTATTAAACTTGTCTTATCGGCTTCCTGCTGAGCTAACAGCGTCGTCGGTATGATCCGTTTTGACTGTTCAAACTGAATCCAATATTCACTGACAACAAGATCGGCACCGGTATTTTCGGCTTCTTGATATAAAGCCTCACAGTATTGAGGAGCGAGAACATCGTCTGAATCAACAAAGGCAAGATACGTTCCTGTTGCTTCTTCTATGCCCCTGTTCCTCACCGCTCCCAGCCCTTGATTGGTTTGGTGAATCACCCGAAATCGCTCATCACGCGCAGCAAACGCTTCAAGGATGTCTCCACTGTGATCGGTAGATCCATCGTTAATGAGGATGACCTCTATATCTGAAAAGCTTTGGTCTGCAATCGATTGAAGACACTGCTCCACATATTGACTAGTGTTATAGACTGCGACCAATAGACTGATAGCTGGCATGACAGCAAGCCCCACCTTTCTTCAAATCTACTTTGTAAAAATCGTTCGGTACGGTAAAACAGAAGAATCAAACGGCATCAGCATGATGCTGTACAAAATATAGCAAACCGCAATTCCGATATACATAAAGAAATTGGTTCGCTGATCAAAAATCCGTGTGAAATAAGGCAGTAAAATGAGCTGATACAGACCAAAGTAAATATGAAATCTTGCATAAATGACATCCTTCGTTGCAAGGATGCCAAACAAAAATCCAAGCAAGCAAAAATTTACAATATAATCACTCTCTGGCGTCAGCTCACGAAGTCGTTTTCGACAAAAGAACGCAAGCAATAACGGCAAGATCAAGACACCAATTTTCGTCACATTCATTCCATTCGTATTCGTTGTCAGCCACTCCTCGTAATGACCATAAGAACTCCCTTGCAGCATCACCACAAACACGGAGACAAAGCGGTCATACAGAGCGGTTAAGCCTAGAAAAATCATACATAACACAAGCATCATCCAAGACCATGCCTTTGTTCTGACAATGAAATAGACTGGAATCATAATGAGTGCCGATGAATGAAACAGCGCGCATACAAGCACGAGCGGAAAATACCATTTCCACTGACCTTTGATGACAAACCGGATGGCATAAAAAAGAATCGCCGCCACCATATACTGCCGCATGCCATTAAACGAAGCGTAATAATGAAATGTGCCCAGAAATAGCAGCATACTAAGCTCAAATGGTCGTCCATATCGCACAAGTGTTTTGATAATAAAAAAATAGGTGATGATCCCAACTGTGATATACATGATTTGCGGCTCATGTGACAGTTGATTGAGCATCCATAAGATCAATGTAAACCCCGGATCAGTGGCGGCCTTGTCTACACCGAATCCGAAAATATGCCAAGGCTTGTCATAGTTGACGGAGAACTCATACATTTGTCCATAGGTGACGAAATCAGTTCCTACTTTGTATCGTATGCCCGCCACAATACAAAGAAATAAAAACGGAAAAAACACCAGAAGCTTGTTCGGCCGCCAGCCGCTTTGTATGGTATCATCACGTCTGCCATAAAATGCGGCAAAGCTCGACCATAAATAGACCATGATCATGTTCACCAAATAAACCGCCATCTGCCAATCCTTCCTTACAATCCATACACATTCATCACACGGGTGATGTTCTGTTTCACATCAAATCCTCTAAGGCCAAGCTGAGAAATAATCGTCTCCTGAAGAGGAGGGTCTGCATGGTAGGCTTCTAGTATGGCTTTCATCCACTCATGTGCTGAATCTTGCAAGGATTTCCGTTTCACAAGCCCACAACCTAAATCGACTTCCTTTGTGATATGATCTGAAATCACACATGGGAGTCCAGATGCCTGCGCTTCCACTAATACGAGCGGAAGACCTTCAAACAAAGACGGCATCACAAACACATCAAATGCTTTCATATACTGCGGAACCTCTGAGACAACGCCCGTAAACACAATGTCTTCCATTAATCCTGCTTTCACTGCATACGATTCAACCACTGGCCGGAGCGGCCCATCTCCTATGAGAACTAGCTGAAAGGAGACCCCTTGTTTTTTCAGTGTCTGCGCTAATTCGATGAAAAAAACATGGTTTTTCTGCTCATGAAATCGGCCAATATGTCCAATGATCAGTTTTCTCTCGTGAAGATGGAGGTCTTTTTTCATCTTCACCTTCGCTTCTGGCTCCAACTGAAAAAAAAGGTCCAAATCAATCCCATTTGGCAAAATGTCCACTCGTCCATCGTGCATTCTTTTTTGTCCAAATAAAAAGGCACCGGCATCTTCACCGCATGCAACGAGCTGCGTAGAAAAGGCAAAGATCAGCTGACGAAACCCTTTGAGCATCAAATAATCAACCCGGCTAGGAGACTGTTTCCAAGCGGTATTATGTGAATGGCAAATGCGTATCTTCACACCTGCCAGTTTCGCAGCAAGGGCAGAAAATCCCGTTTGAAAATCTGTATGTGCATGCACCGCCTGATAAGGTCCCGTTTGCTTAATCGTCTTCGTCAACGTTTTCACAAACGTCCATGGAGAGGACGCTCCAATACTTGGGACATAAAAAATTCGCCCACCAAGCTGACGAATTTCCTCATCGTAATCACAGACATCCTCCCGGTGGGTAACGAAATCAAATTGAAGAACATTCCGGTCGAGCGCTCGATAGATGTTCATGATCATCGTTTCTGCTCCGCCTCTATTCATTCCGCCCACAACGTGCAGTACACGCTTTGGCTCACTCATCCCGAATCGTCCTCCTTTTCCCCATAGGTCCTCCAAGCTTTCGCTGATGATAAAACCTCATGATCTTTGGCGACAAACAAGCGCGGATGACCGGCTTAAGCGCAAAGAGATAATCAAACGGCGACAATTTTAATTGCTTGCATGCTTTTAAAACAAGCCAAGCATTATCCATTGAGTATCGGAATTTCCGGCGCTGAAAGGCCGCTTCATCCTCCCTTACAAGGTATAAGGGCTCTTGCAAATTAAAGCCTTTTCTCCCCGCAGAAAAAAAACGAATCCACAGATCGATATCTTCCATCCGTCTGGTTGTTTTAACAGAACGATAGCCATTTAAAGCCTTGTAGGCAGACGCTCTCATCATAATCGTCCCATGACAAAAAGGCGTTCCTCTTGCCAGCACCCTTCGATCAGGCTCTGAGGCAAGTGCCCGAACGCCCTTCGTCCCTGACTCATCAAACACCGTCATCGCCGTCCCAACCACATCATATTCCGGATGTGCTTCAAGGAAATGAACCTGTTTTTCTAATCGTGTAGACACCGATATATCGTCGCCATCCTGTCTTGCAATCAGCTCTCCTTTAGCTTCAGTGAGACAACGATTTAAACTGGCGGCAAGTCTTTGATTGTGTTCATTTCGGATGAGGCGAATTCTATCGGGATCACGCATGGTATAGTGCAGCACTTTTTCATAGGTGCCATCTGTTGATGCATCATCACATATGATGAGCTCCCAGTTTTCATAGGTTTGATGAAGAATCGATTCAATGCTTTCTTCTACTGTCTCTTGGCAGTTGTAAACACCCATGATAATCGATACTTTCGGCTGAGGCATGCTCACATCACCTTCTCTTTTTGATCCATATAAGCTGTGTAAATTTCCTCCATTGCACTTACCGTCTGCTCCTGTGCAAATGCGTGAGCCATAGAACGTCCCGCTTTCCCCATTAGGTGAAGCTGGTCCTTTTTGTGATAGAGCTGCTGTAAATAAACGGCTAAACCATTCACATCATGCGGTTTGACTAAAAAGCCGTTCACTCCATGTTTGACGAGCTCACAATGCCCTCTATTTTCTGTTGCAATCACCGGCTTTTCAGCAGACATCGCTTCAAGAAGATTCATCCCAAGTCCTTCTCTCAAGCTGGTTGATACACATACATCGCTCATATGCATCCAATCTTCGATGTGCTTGCAAAATCCCGCAAACTGTACATGTTCCTCAAGATTCAGCTGACAGACCAGCTTTTCATAGGACGACCGACTTGTCCCTTCTCCAGCAAATACAATTTTCACATGTGGTATATTCCGATACACCTGCGCGCAAGCTTTGATAAGCATTCCTTGATTTTTATTGTCATTTAATTCACCAGCACACAGCACGATAAAATCTTGCGTGGTAAAACCATATGTTTTACGAAGGCGGTCTTTTTCTTTGCCATCAACTGGTGCAAATCGCTTCATATCGACACCCATACCGGGAACATAATGCACAGTCGCCTTCTCTTTTGACAGACGATCGGCTCTTTCATAGTCTTCTCCATTAATGGTGATGAGTGCATCTGTATATTGAACGAGCCATCTCTCAACTGGATAATAAAGCAGCCAATTTTGAAGCGGTGCCCCCTTCCAAAAGTGAAAGCCATGCGCTGTGTAAAGAACTTTCGTCCCTTTTTTGCGTGTTGTTTTCGCCGCTAGCCTGCCAATGACACTCCCCATCGGTGTGTGACAATGGATGAACTGATAATGCTCTTTTTCTAACAGCTTTTTCAGCTCCACATAAGCAAGCCGGTTTTGCAAATGAAAAGGGGAACGCTGAATCGGAATGGAATGCGCTTGATCCACATACGGCAGCTCCAGCTGGCCATTTGCCGCTGTATGCACTTCCCATCCTTGTTCCTGAAACCACCTGAAATACGGGAGATGGAACGCCTTAAAATGATAATCAACCGTTGCGCAAAACAAGACTTTTTTCTTCATTGGCAAGTGGCTCCTCCTCTCGTTCCATCGGTTCAGGCAATACATCATGCGACTCAATGGCGGCAAACAAGGCCTGTCTTAATTGATCGTCACTCATCATGTTAAATTCGTGAATAAAGCGGTTCAGCACATACGGATCTCCATCCAAGGCATGCCCGATATGGATTTTCGGAAAAATTTGCTCCTGTGCTTTTTCATGCTGGTTGAGTAACTCCTCGTACATTTTCTCTCCGGGACGAATCCCCGTAAATGTGATGGGAATCTGGTCTGTGGTGTAGCCTGAGAGGTGAATGAGGTTTTCTGCGAGGTCGACAATTTTGACTGGCTCCCCCATATCTAAAACAAAAATCTGCCTTCCTTCTGCTAGTGCACCAGCTTGAATAACAAGCCTTGATGCTTCTGGTATCGTCATAAAATATCTTGTCATGGCTGGGTGCGTGACAGTCACTGGCCCACCTTTTTCAATTTGTTTTTTAAAGATCGGAATGACACTGCCCCTGCTCCCGAGTACATTCCCAAACCGGACGGCGACAAATTTCGTTTCACTGCTTGCCCCCATTTGCATAATCACCATTTCAGCAAATCGCTTTGTGGCTCCCATCACATTGGCAGGGTTGACCGCTTTGTCAGATGAGATGAGGACAAATGTTTCAACTCCGTGCTCATGTGCGGCTTCTGCCACATTTTTTGTCCCGATGATATTGTTTTTCACCGCTTCTTTCGGGCTAATTTCCATGAGCGGGACATGTTTATGCGCGGCGGCATGATAAATCATATCCGGCTGAAAATGACCAACGATTTCACTCATTTTTTGTTTATCTTGAATATCCGCAATTTGTGGATATAGGCTAATGCTGTCTCCATACAATTCTTTCAGCTCTAGTAAAATAGAATGAATGCTAAATTCTCCATGTCCCACAAGCACAATCGCCCGAGGGGCAAATACACAAATTTGACGACAGATTTCTGACCCGATAGACCCGCCAGCTCCTGTCACCATAATCGTTTTTCCTTTTAGGTGAACGGATAGACGGCTTGTATCTAATTGAATCGGCTCTCTTCCAAGCAAATCCTCTGGCTGTACATCCCGCAATTGATTCAGCGCATGGGTTCCTTTTAAAATCTGTTCCATTTCCGGCATAATCTGTGTTTTGATTCCAGTCGCTACACATTCCTTATACAGTCCTTTTAATGTGTGACTGCTTTTGGATGGAATGGCGATAATGATTTTTTGAATATCCATCATCGCAACAGCCGTTTGAATATGTTCTTTTCCCCCAAGAACAGGCAGCCCCATAATTTCAAGCTTATGCTTTGTTTTGTCATCATCAATGAAAGCGACCGGCTCAATATGTACATCACTCGACTGCTGAAGCTGACGAACGATAATGGTCCCGGCTGATCCAGCGCCAATGATTAGTGCCCGCTCCTTTTCAACTTGATACCGCTTCGCACCATCATGAAACAGCCTGGATGCCATACGAGATGCACCGATGAATAACACATGGAAAAGCCAGACAATAAATAAAAAGCGAAATGGCCATGTCTGCACAAAAATGTACAGCATCGTCATGGAAAATAAAAATGAACACGCAAAGGTCTTCATTAAAGAAAATAGCTCTCTAACCCCTGTATAGGCCCATACTTGCTTGTACACGTGAAAAATATACGAAAACAAATGGTGCCCGATCAGTAGACTGAGCGAAGAAATGACGAGCATTTCAAATGTATATACGGTTAACGCTGCCTCTTGAACAAATTGAAAGCCAAAAAAGACGGCTACTAAAATGAGATATGAATCTAGTGCCACGATGATTGATAATCTTTGGGCGTAAGTCAACGCTCCTCCCCCTTTTTAAAGCATCACTATTCTTACATAAAATGGGCATCAAACCCGTCCTCACATCCCACTACCGATGACGAGCATCTAAGGCATATGTCATGCCCACAGCAGGATCGAGTGCCTCCGTTGTTAAAGATTAGGAGACATCACCTATCAATCTCTTTAATACATATAGTGCCTTCCCTTTTTCACTTTCTTGCCATTTAGCATCGCCCCAAGCAGTTTCCCTGTCGTCCCCTCTAATACTTCTTTTGATTTCTTCACAGCGGCAATCTTCGTTTTACCGCTTAACACCACAAGAATGCTTCCATCCGTTCGGTTCGCTAATATTTTTGCATCGGCTACAGGCAGAAGCGGTGTGGAATCCACAATCACCATGTCATACTGCTGCTCAATCTCGTAAAATAGCTGCTTCATCACAGAGGAGGAAAGTAGCTCAGCGGGATTTGGCGGAATGGTCCCACTCGGAAGCAGCTCTAAATGCTCAATCGGAGTAGGCAAAATGGCTTCCTCCAAAGTGCAATTATTTAATAGCACATTGGTCAATCCGGTGTGCGGACTCAGATCAAAATATTCATGAATGGCTGGTTTACGTAAATCAGCATCCATGAGCAAAACCCGTTTTTTCTGCTGTGCAAAAACAGCTGCCAAGTTTGCAGCCGTAAATGATTTTCCTTCCTTCGGCAAGGAGGATGTAACCAATATCGACTTCAGCCTCGTTTGAATCGACGTGAATTCGATGTTCGTTCGGATCGTTCGGAATTGTTCCGCAATGACAGAGTGAGGATTTAATACAGAAATGCAGGATAAATCTCTTTTTTCTCGTTTTTTCCTCTTAAAAATCAATGTTCTGTCCTCCCGTTATGACGGACTGCTTGTCTTTTTTTGCCCTCCTGTCTGCATGCATCTGATAGACACTGCCGAGCGACGGCAATCCGATCTCTTCTCTTATTTGATGTGTTCGTTTTACCGTATCATCGAGTAAATTCATTAAGAAAATGAGTGTCATTCCCCCTAATACAGAGGCGCCTAGTGCCAGAACGATGTGAACGAATTTACGTGAGTTCATTAGTATCGTGTTGGACAGCTTGGCTTCAGACAAAACATTAATGCGATCCATATTCATGGTTTTTTTGATTTCTTCTTGCAACACCTCTGTGGCTGTATTCGCAATGGCTACTGCCTTCGCTCGGTCCTCATCTTGTACAGAAATATTTATGACCTCTGACTCATTTTCTGTACTTGTGGCAATTTTGTGTTTTAATCCTTCTGCCGATTCTGTAAGATTGAGTGTTTCTTTTACTTTTTCAATGACAATTGGACTTTTTAATAGGACTTGAAAGGTACGTGTATATTGAAGGTTCATCTGAATATCGTTTAAATTCGCTTGTGCATCACTGCTTCGTTTATGAACAAGAATTTGAGTGGTTGCCTGATATACAGGAGTCGAGACATAGAACTGATAGTAGGCTGAAATGCCCGTTACGATCAGGACAATCAGGATCAGAAGGGCCATTTTCTCTTTTATGACAGAAAACAGCTGCTTAAAACCTATATTCTCATTCATAGATACCTCCCGATTTCATCATAAAAAGGTTATATATGGTTTCTTTTTGTTAATGATTGGATTATAAAAGATAATACCCGCAAAGAAAAATGTCATAATAGGTCTTATAGTTCTTTTTAAAGAACGAAATCGTTCGTTTTCTTTTGTTTACTTCCTGTTTCTTACGTTTTTGAATTTTATAAAGAACAATTTATTTCTTATAATGAACGAAAAGGTCGCAGAACGATTCGCCGGGGAGAAGGGAGATCATATATCGAATGATTGGAAAGGTGATACGCATTTACCGAAAGAGGAAAGGATACTCAATCCAGCAGTTGGCTGAAGATGCCCATGTCTCTAAATCGTATTTGAGTAAAATTGAGCGTGGTGTCCACCGTAATCCATCTGTCCAGTTTTTAAAAAAGGTATCCTCATCACTAGACATTGATTTACAAGAGCTGTTTGATGCAGAAACGATGATGTTTCATTACGCTGAGGGCGGTGAACAGGAGTGGCGGGATCATATCGTTCATGCCGTCCAATCCGGCATGCCTAAAGAAGAACTGTATCAGCTGCTCCAAACCTACAGAAAGGAGCAGGAAGGAAAGACGTTGCATGTCCATCATAGAAAGCTGACCGACTCAAATATGTCAGAATGGAAGCGTCTCATGAGTGAAGCAAAGGCCATTGGCTTAACCATCGAGGAAGTGAAAGCGTTTCTTACCAATATGGGAGAACACCGGGCGTAAGCCACTGAGATCAAACCAATTTGCGGGGAGAGGCGCTTGTCGCTTCGATGAAATAGAGCCTTTTATATGAAAAGGCTCTTTTCAATTTATGGACAAAGGGCTAAAATGAACTTGATTTTAGCTCTTTGTCTTCTTTTCAGCGTGATAGCAGTCTAGGAAGGACAGCTACTTTTGCGGAGCGAATTTGACATTCGTGAGTACCCGCGCAGGACTGACACGGAATGCGAGGGTTTCTATACACGCTGAGAGCCCTTTTGCATGAAAAGGCTCTGTTTTCTGTTATTCTTCTTTTTTGGTTCGTGCTTTTTTCGTAATATCATTGTTCTTCCAATAGGCCCATAGTGATGTGATGCCAAGAAAGGCTAACGTAATGAATTGCTGCACACCTTCTTCATCAATTGGAATTGGGCTTTTCCCTGCAGCGGTGAGAGCGCTGTTCACAAGTGCCAATAAAAGCAGCACAAGCCTCGCTATAGTGCCTGCACTAATTTTTTGAACCTTCAATGTAACCCCTCCCCTTATCCTTTCATACGGGCGATACTGCTCGTTCCCTCTCATATGTATGCAAAAAGCGCATGAATAGAAGAATGAATCAAAAAAAGAGACATCATTCCTAGATGCGGAATGATGCCTTGATTTATGTGCTGTTTATTTAGAGAACATCTTTTTTGCTTCATCCATTGCCATTTTGTTGCCTAGAGCTGAATAATCAAGCCATGGCTGATCAGCAATCGGATACACTTGGTTTTTCTTTACGGCTTTTAGGCCTTTCCAAATCGGTGTCTGCTCTAACTGTTTGAATGCCTGCTGCGCCTTATCATCACGGTTCACGACAACAAAAATAGCATCTGCATCAAAGTCAGGAAGCACTTCTTGAGAAATGACTTCAAATGGACGTTTGCTGTCCAGTTTTTTCACACCATCTACAGGTGTCAGTCCTAAATCATCGTATAAAATTGGCCCCATCGGACGTTTCATACTAAATACTCGAAGCTCTTTTGCTGTTACACGAATTGCCATCACTTTTCCATTTCCAATCTTTTTCTGGATGAGTGATTTGACTTCTTTTGCTTCTTGATTGTAGTCCTTAATATATTGATCGGCTTCTTTTTCTTTATTGACGAGCTTGCCGATTTTTTTCAAATGATCACGCCATGTGCCATCATTTAAATTAAACACTTCGGTTTTGGCAATTTTTTTGTATTTTGATAAGTCTTGTCCAGCTAGTTCTTCATCGACGTAAATGACATCTGGTTTTAAAGCAAGCAATGACTCCATATCAGGATCTGCTGCAATGCCCAGCTTTTTCGTCTGGCTGAGCTGCTTCTTCGCATGTGGAAGGAAATCTTTTAAGTCTCCCCCTACAACAGAGCCAGCAGGTTTTATACCGAGTGCTAATAAATCATTTGTTAAATGAATCGACAAGGACGCAATCTTAGGTGTTCCGTTTTCATCTTGATTTGTTGTCTTCTTTGTTTCCTGTTGACCACAAGCGGCCAGAATCAAGAAACAGAGCGTTAAACCAAACACAAGTACTTTTTTCATGATGAGTTCCTCTTTCTTATTTTGTTTTTGTTAGTAAATAGAGAAAATAAGGTGCTCCGATAAAAGCCACAACCACACCCGCTGGGATGGCATTTGGGGCAAATATGGAACGTCCGAGTGTATCGGCACTGACCAAAATCAACAATCCAAGCAAGGCGCTCACTGGTAAAAAATATTGGTGCAGTGAGCCGACAAGACGCCTCGCCAAATGAGGTGCAACAAGGCCAATAAAACCAATTCCGCCTGTCATCGATACACTTGCACTCGCTAGACCAACAGCTAAGGTGAGTAACAACAGACGTTTACGCTGTACACGTACGCCAACACTTGAGGCGACGGCATCACCTAACGTTAACGCATTGAGTGTGCTGGACTGCATGAGCGTAAGCGGGACAAGACATACGATCCAAGGCAGGAGCGCAAGCACATGAATCCAGTCTCTTCCCCATACATTTCCCACAAGCCACCTTGAAGCGAAGGTGTATGTATCTTCATCCAGTTTCAATGACAAATATAACGTCAATGCACTAAACCCCGCAGCTACGGCAATTCCGACAAGGATCAGCCGGATAGGCACAAGCCCTTCATGCCTGTCGTACGCAAGAAGAACGATGACTGCCGCCGCAAGTAGGCCTCCACCAAATGTAAAGAGCGGAATGAGTAAAGATGGATTTCCTTCTAGTACGTGAAAATACGTCACAAAGATGATTAAGCCGAATGCGGCTCCTGCATTCAGACCGATAATCCCAGGATCGGCAAGTGGATTGCGGGATAAACTCTGCAAAATGCCACCTGCGATACCTAGACCTATTCCAGCTAGTATCGTCACGACGATTCGAGGCAGACGATAATCAAACAGCACCGTCTCACTTTGGAAATCTCCAAAGCCAAATAACGTTTTGACGACAACGAGAGGACTGAGTTTCAGCGTGCCGGTATTTAAACTATACAGCACGACAGCCGCACTCAGACAAAGCAAAACGGCTGTCACGACAAGAGCACGCCGTTTCTCTTTCATGATAGGTTCCTCCCTTCTTTTCTGGCAATATATAAGAAGAAAGGAACACCAACAAGCGCCACCATGACGCCAATGGCAAGCTCTCTTGGCGGATTTACTGTCCGGCTGGCAAGATCAGCGAAGACGAGAAGCATTGCGCCTAAAATCGCTGACATCGGAATGACGAAACGATAATTGACCCCAACCAGCTTTCGTGCAATATGCGGAATGACAAGCCCGACAAACCCAATAGACCCAACCGCCGATACAGAAACACCTGCCAGCAGAACCGCAGCTGCCATACCTAGTATTCGCACTTGCCGGGTTTTCACCCCTAAATTCGCAGCTACATCTTCACCAAGTGATAATAACGAGAGGGATCGTCCTAATAACATCGCCCAAACGATGACAATGAGAATGACTGGAGCAAGGATCATCAGCTGCGGCCATTTGACACCTGCCACACCCCCTGCATACCAAAAAGCCAGATCCTGACTGAGATCAAAGTAAATGGCGATACCCGAGCTTAGCGCATGCAGCAATGCGGCAACAACAGCTCCAGCTACAGTGAGCCGAAGTGGGGTCAGCACCCCGCCAGCCGCCCCAATGGCAAAGATCAGCAGCGTACTGAGCACGGCCCCAAAAAAAGAAAATAACATCAATGCGGAATAAGGCATTCCTGGAAAAAAAGCAAAACAGAGAGCGACTACAAACATCGCACCGCCGTTAATGCCTAATATCCCGGCATCTGCCAGCGGATTTCTTGTAATGCCTTGCATCAGCGCACCTGCCACAGCAAAGGCCGCTCCAACAAGTGCAGCTCCTAGCACACGCGGAAGCCTTAATTCATGAATGATCTGCTGCTCTGTCACATGAGGCTGATAGTCAAACACAGCTGTCCAGACCGTTTGCAAAGACAATGACTTTGCACCGTATGAAACAGCCAAAAACATAGCCGCCAATAAACCAATGACCGCGAGAAAAAACAATAAAAAGAACAAAATAGGTGATGATCGTTTTTGTTGAGATGTTCGCTTATCCGGCAAAATCGGTGTCATCCTTTTCTTCATTAAAAGTCAGTTTGAAAATGAGAATCATAATCATCAAAATTATAGCCGTCAGCCTCTGAAAAATCAATGTACGGCTCATTTTTTTAATTATTGAAGGTATGTGTAGACAGCAAATAAGAGAATTCTTTCCTTCTGCTTTTTCTCGTTCTGAAAGACCTATCATTTTTTACAGTAGTTTAATAGGAAAATAGTTGACATTCCGCATGAAAATCCCCTAAAATTACAAAAGTAAGTCAATTGTTATAAAAATATTACAAACAGATGTCAATGGAATAAAGAATGACCCGTCATGAGAGGAGAATTGAAAGTTGTGTCAGTAAAGGGAAAATGGAGTATCATCCTATTTGCGCTTGCCATCGTCATTGGAGCAGTTGCATTCTTTCAAAATCAGCAAGCAAGCGGTACAGAGAAGAAAAATGTGAAGCAGGATACGAATTATAAAAATGTTGAAATTGTCACTCTTGTAAATGACGGGAAGTTTATGAGATATGCGGTGAACTATCCACTTTTTCATCAAAAAAAGCTAGATGACAAGATTCAAAGCTATGCGAATTCAGCATTAGAGCATTTCAAAAAGACATTTAGTGAAGCAAAGGACATTGATGAAAACAAACGGTTTGAACTGAATATTGACTATGACATGGTGCACTATGCAAAACAATCTGCGGCCATTTATTTTACGACCTACACATATACAGGTCAGCAAAATGGAACCACTCATCACGTCACAATCAATTTCGATTTTCAGAAAAAAGACTTTCTTGACACAAAAGATTTATTTCAACCCAAAAAGGACTATTTGAAAAAATTATCCTATATTACATACACGGAGCTTAAAAAAGATAAAACCTTGTCTAAGGATCTATCACTCCTTCAAAAAGGAACAGCCCCTACTGATCAAAACTTCAGTCAATTCGCCTTAAAAGAGAAATATATAGAGTTCTATTTCCCAGCTTCTCAAGTAGCCGCAAAGGACTTAGGTCCGCAAACGCTGGCGATCAAAAAGACGCTGCTAAAAGATATCTTGAAGCCGGAATATATGAATAAGACCAAAAATCAGAATGAAATCAAAGAACCGAATCCAAAAAGAAAAGCCGTCAAGCTGCCGCAAAAGCCAAAGCTTGATCCGAATAAAAAAGCCATCGCACTCACATTTGATGACGGTCCAAACCCAGCCACAACTTCAACCATTTTAGCAGCGCTGAAGGAAAATAAAGGACACGCCACCTTTTTCGTATTAGGAAGCAGGGTACAGTATTATCCTGGAATGCTTGCCGACATTTTAAAGGGCGGAAATGAGATCGGAAACCATTCATATAACCATCCTTTATTAACGAGACTTCCTCTAAAAGAAGCGGTCAAACAAGTAAAAGACACGCAGAAGCTGATTGAAAAGGCCAGCGGTTATACTCCTACGCACTTTAGACCGCCATATGGAGGAACAAATCCAGACATCAATCAAGCGGTCGGCATGAACGTTTCATTGTGGGATGTCGATCCTGAGGACTGGAAAATTCGCAACAGCCAGCAGATCACAAACCATGTTCTCTCACATGCAGCAGATGGCAAAACCGTACTCATGCACGATATTTATGACAGCTCTGCTCGAGCAGCGGTGAAGATCATACATGAACTCACCAAACAAGGCTACCAGCTTGTCACAGTCAGCGAACTTGAACAATTGAAAAAAGAACGAAACGAACAGACCCCTGTGCAGTAAACACAGGGGCTTTTTTTATGACTCTAACAACTTCTTTCTTTTTAACAACGCTTGAAACGTCTCTTCAAGCTCATGAGAAGGCTCGATGCTTAAACGACTGAGCACTTCAGATAGCTGCATATCAATCAGCAGGAGCTCTTCTTCTTTCTTTGTAGCAGCTGGCTTTTCTTCCTTTTGTTTATATTCTTCATAGGTGCCATCAAACCGTTCAATGATCCCCTCGTGCACATGAAGAATACGAGTAGCCACCTGCTCAATGAGCCTCCTGTCGTGGGAGACAAACACAACTGTGCCCGGGTAATCTTTTAAAAGTCCTTCAAGCGCTTCTACTGCCGCAAGGTCTAAAAAGTTCGTCGGTTCATCAAGCATCAGAACATTGGCATCACTGACGAGCAGCTTTGCAAGCATCGTCTTCACCCGTTCCCCGCCGCTTAATACGTTCGTCAGCTTATACACATCGTCTCCCCGAAACCCAAGTCTCGCTAAAACGGTGCGAACGACAGTCTCATCTTGAATCGCCTGTTCCAGTGCATTTTGTAAGATCGATTCATCTAGATTCAGTTCTGAAAGATCTTGGCTGAAATAACCGATCTTCACGGCTTCTGAACGAAAAATCCCGGGATGTCCGTTTACAAGCATTCGGAGAAATGTCGTTTTACCGCTCCCATTCTTCCCAATGATCGCGACTTTGTCTCCGCCTCTCACTTCTACATTCGCCTTTTTCCAAAGGACTTTATCTCCTGCCATGCCATCTACATGTTCGACACGAAAAATGGTGCGGCTTGCCACTTCCTTCATGGTGTGCTGCGTCATTTGAAGAGGCTGGGCTTCCTTTACCTTCTCCACCTTTTCTAATTTCTCCATTCTTGTTTCGATGGATTTGGCTGTTTTTTGAAGCTTTTTTTGCTTGTTTGCATAATAAGGCTTTGCAATTTTAGGCCCCGAGGATTTCAGCTTTGGAGATGGCTTTGTCGCTTTGTCGGCCTTTTTCATTTTCTTTTGCATGGCATATTCTAACTGTTTTTTCTTTTGGGTATACGCCTCGTACGCCTCCACTTGCTGACGATGTTCGAGTTCTTTTTGCCGGGCAAAATCGCTGTAGTTGCCTTTGTATGGTTTGAGTTTCCCATCCTCCAATTCCCAAATGTCTGTACATAACGCATCTAAAAAAGCACGGTCATGCGAGACGACAATCAGAGCACCTTGATGATAACGAAGCTTTTCTTCTAGCCACTCAATATGCTCCGTATCTAAGTGAGTCGTGGGTTCATCGGCTAATAAAAGGGCAGAAGGCCGACTTAAAGCTCTCTCAATATAAGCTTGAGTCATCTCTCCGCCACTTTGTCTGCCATCTCCTGTCTTTAGTTGAGGAAGTAGCGTACAAGTTGTAGTGTGTGCAAATGTGCCGCTGTCTGGTTTTTCCCTACCCGCCAGTACATGGAGCAATGTCGTTTTCCCACTGCCATTCGTTCCCACAAGGCCGATTCGGTCCCCTTGATGAATGGCCAGCTCCTCTATATCAAATAACAAGCGATCCTTTCGAAATACTTTTAATTGGTGGGCTCTCAGTAACATCCAACCCTCTCCTTTCGTATCAGGAGACATGAAAAAGCCTCCTATTCTCAGAATAGGAGGCAAAATGGTGTACAAAAATAAGCGTATCGATACAGAATGACATGCGGTTCATCAAATGAGCACACATATCCCCCGTATCCATCACTTCAATCTTTGATTCCCAAGCTGTACCATCCTATTCCGAAGCTAAAAAATGAAAACGCAGCAAACATAGCAACACATATCGTTTGCTCACTGCCTTCGTTCTTTCATTTTGCTTACAGGTCATAGGATTAGTACTTCATTGCATTGGGTCACCCTTCCGTCATTTGTTACGTATACGATAAAAGATTGGTTATTTTTTGTCAAGCTGAAAAGGCATGAGTGAGTCTATTAGCTTGAGCGTAAATGGATGAGTCGCTTCAAACAGCTGGTCACTTTTACATTCTTCCACAAGTTTTCCCTCATGTAAAAAAAGAAGTCGATCACATAAATAAACGGCTGCCTCTAGATCATGGGTAATCATGAGAATGGTCATATCTAACTCTTGCTTTAATGTCTCAAGAAGCTCCAATATTTGAACTTGGACAGAAACGTCAAGTGAGCTAAGGACTTCATCTAAGATGAGAATGGCTGGATTCGTCGATATGGCTCTTGCTATGCATACACGCTGGAGCTGACCGCCGCTTAGCTGATGAGCATATTGATTTAGCAAAGACGATGGAAGTCTTACTTGCTTGAGCAGGGACAACACTTTTTGGTTCATATTCATGTTTCGCTTTATTATTTGCATGGGTTCTGCTATGATCTCTTTCACTGTAAAGGAAGGATGGACAGAAGATAGATAATCCTGAAAAACAACACTCATTTCCCCCCGGTTCATCTTACGCCATGTATGAGCTGGCCATCCATCTATCTTTATCTCTCCGCCGTCTAATGTTTCTAAACCAAGCAGCGTACGTGCTATTGTACTTTTACCACTACCGCTCTCACCGACTAACCCGACACATTCACCCTCTCCAATCTGAAATGAAACCTGAGCTATGCGTGCTATGGATTCCTCTTTATGAAAAAAGCGTCCTTTATCTTCTCCATGTTTAAGTAGTTGATTTGCTGTGATCAGCATGGGAATGCCCTCACTCTCTTCTGCTGCCTCAGTGCTTCAAGGGGTGCCGATAAGCGAAGCCTCGTTTCTAGTAAATGCCTCGTTTGAGGATGCTCAGGTGATGTAAATATCTCTTTTGCATGACGATGCTCAAGCATCTTCCCTTGGTGCATCACCAACAATTCATCAGCGATTGCCTGAACGACGCCTAAATCATGCGAAATGATGATCAAGGCAGCTCCTGTTTCTTCTTTCAGCCTCTGTAATTGTGTGATGACTTCACGCCGGTTATATGCATCTAATGATGCTGTAGGCTCATCGGCAATGATCACGTCAGGAGAAAGCATGATCGTAATGGCAATCATGACACGTTGAAGCATCCCTCCCGACAGCTCATGAGGATATTTTTTCATTAACATATGCGAATTGTTTAAATGGACACGTTCTAGCCCAGTAATCGCATGTGCTGTTCCTTCTTTGCCACGTAAGCCCAAATGCCGCTGGAACGTTTCAAGTATTTGATGACCAATTGTTTCAATTGGATTGAACGCATTCATAGCATCTTGTGGAATGTAGCCAATTCGCTTTCCTCTCCACTGCTGTGAAGTCTGACTTGTCAATTTTTCACCGTCAAACAAAATGGTCCCAATCATCTCTAGCGAAGGAGGGATAAGGCCAATTAATGCTTTTGCAACGGTTGATTTTCCGCTTCCACTTTCTCCAATAACGCCTAAACAACGTTGTCTATGTAATGTAAACGTGATATTTGCCGCCAAATCCTTTTGTTGAATCGGATCATGTACGGACAGGTTTTTTATCTCGATGAAAGGCAAATCGTCTCCCCCTTTTTTTGTTGCTAAGATGCATGGCAGGGTTCATGACCTGCTGAAGACTGTCTCCTAAAAAATTCAGTGCCATGACCACAAATAAGATCGCAAGTCCAGGCGGGAGCATATGAGCCGGGTGCGTCACCATGACATTCTTCGCCTCGTTGAGCATCATGCCCCATTCCGGTGTAGGTGCACTCACACCTAATCCAAGAAAAGACAGAGCAGAAATATTTAAAATGACCCAGCCTGCGTCAAGTGTAGCAAAGACAGCAATCTCTCCTGAGATGCGAGGAAATAGATGTTTTCGAAGGATATAAAAAGGTGAACCCCCAGATACTTTCGCAAACTGAACAGATGGTTCATTCGTATATTGCAGGACTGACGAACGAATCATCCTTGTATACCAAGCCCATTTTGCAAGGACATTGGCCAAAATAATATTGAAAAGCCCAGGTCCCATAATGCCCACAACGGCCAAAATCATCACCTCTGCTGGAAATGACAGCATGACATCACATATTCTCATTAGAGCTCCATCAACTTTCCCTCTAAAAAAGCCAGCTACAAGTCCAAGTATCGTGCCAATGAACATCGTGATACACATTGTCAGCACGGCAGCAAGCATCGTTGTCCGAATACCATATAAGAGCCGGGACAATACGCATCTCCCCAGCTGATCGGTTCCGAGGGGATATGTTAGACTCACACCAGCATATTTTTGAAGAATGTTCGTGTCAGTTGGGTCATGCGGCGCTAGAAACGGTGCAAACAGCCCAGCTAATGTGACAAGTACCAAAAGCCAGATAGACAGAATAGCCATTCGATCTTTTCTTAATTGATTCCATACGATCAAATTTTTTAGACCTCCTTTCTTAACTGCGGGTTCATGATCATTTGTATGACATCAGCAACGAGGTTGCACACAACGAACAGGCATCCCATCACAAACAAATAGGCTTGAATCATAGGGAAATCGGCGTGAAAAATAGCTGTTACACACAAACGGCCAACCCCTGGCCAAGCAAAGAGATTTTCAATAATGACGGTTCCTGCAATGAGCTTTGGTACTGACATACCGAGTGCTGTTACTGCTAGTTGAAGGGCATGTCTCATCACCTTCAATTGAATGGTTCGTTCCTTTAAACCACGAGCTCTTGCATAAAAAACAAAGGGCTCGTGCTGAAACTTTAGGATTTGATTTCGAATGAGTCTCACATAGGTCGATAAGTAGCCAAGTGATAAAGTCATCGCTGGCAAAAGAATCGATTTAAACCCTTCCATTCCACTCGTGTTGACCCAGTTAAATTTGACTGAAAAAAGCCAGATAAACAAAATGCCCAACCAAAAACTAGGCATGGAAGCTGCAATAAACACAAATGCTCTCACGATTCGATCCAACCATGTATGTGCCGCATATGCACACACCATTCCGAATAACAAACTCAGCACAATAATAAACAAAAGGGACATCCCTGCAAGCTGTAAAGTCGCAGGAAGTGCCTCCATCATCAGGTCAAGTACAGGCTCATGTGTGACATAACTACTGCCAAAATCACCTGTTAATCCGTCTTTAAGCCATGTGACATAGCGTATGAAAAACGGTTGATCTAAGCCTAGCTCTTGACGCATAGATTCAATCATCTCTTCCGTTGGGGTTACTTGGTTCACACGTAAAGCGACCTCAGCTGGATCACTCGCACGCATCGCAAGTAGCACAAACGCAAAAAACGTAATGAATACAATGAGCGGCAAAAGAAGCAATAATCGTTTTATGATATAGCGTGTCATGTCTCAGCCTCCGATTTATGACGAAAAATACATTCGATCAAAGGGAATTTCATACTGAGATACATGAAAATCTACACCTTTGAGGCGCTTATTATAAACGGCCTTTGTCACAGAATAGGAAATAGGGATATACACATTTTCATCATGAATATACGTCAAAATATCTCGGTACATTTGTGCCCTCTTTTGCTCATCCGGCTCCACCAATACTTTCGTAATGGTCTCATCCAGCCACTTTTTCTTTTTCAATCCTAACTGAGCTTGATAATCAGCATGGGATGCAACACGGAATGAAGAGACGTATGTTTGAGGGTCATAAGGAAGTCCCCAAGATAGAGAGTACATAAGATCAAACTTTCCTGTTTTTTGACGATCTAAAAATGCCTGTTTTTCTTCACCTCTAATATCCAGCTTGATTCCAACCTGCTTGAAGTCCTGCTGAATCGATTCACTAATCGTTCTTTCACCTGCATTATCCGAATTATAATAAATGGTCACGCTGAGCGGCTTGTCTTTTTGATAGCGATAGCCGTCTTCTTTTAGCTTCCAGCCTGCCTCATCTAATAATGCCTCTGCTTTCTTTTTTTGATAGGTTTTCTTTTTAAGCGGAATATCTGCGTAAGGGACTGATGGGGCGAGCAGTGTATGTGCCACCTGTTCAGTTCCATTTAAAATCCCTTCTGTAATCATCTCTTTTTGAATGGCATATTGAAATGCTTCTCTTACTTTTGGATCTTGTGTTATTGGTTGATTGGAGTTGATCACAATAGATCTTGATCCAACAGGAGGACTCACGGTTACCCCATATTGACCAGCTTCTTTTAAAGCCTGAAATGAATCTCCGTCGATCATGTCACCATCAGCTCCAAATAAGAGGTCGATCTCCCCTTTTTGCAGAGCGAGTAAAATCGTTTGGTGATCCGGCATGACCTTCCATTTCACTGTTGAAATCTTTGGCTTCTTTCCCCAATAGTGATGATTCACTTCAAAAATGGCATATTGATTTTTCTTATGTTCCTTTAACACATAAGGGCCTGTACCTGCATAACCTTTGACGCCTTTTGATGTGGTGCCATCAATAAAGCTTTTGGGAGAAATAAAACGGAATGGACGTGTTAAACCAAGTTCTTCTAATGTTGGATAATAGGGCTCCTTCAATGTGAGAACAAATGTATGTTCATCTACAGCCTTTGTGGATTTAATTTCTGACACGAGATTGAGCCAAGCATTTTTTTCGATATTTTTGACAACTGCATCAATATTCATTTTGACAGCCTTCGCATTAAATGGCTCACCATCTGAAAAAGTCACGTTTTCTCGAAGATGAAATGTGTAGGTTTTTCCATCTTTAGAAATATCCCAGCTTTGGGCCAGGGCAGGTTGAATGCCTTTTTCCGTATTCACAACAAGCGATTCAAACACCATATTTTGAGCGGCCATCTCCCCGCCATATAGATGGGGATTAATGTCTCTTATATCTTTTGTACTTGCATACACCAGTTCATCATCTTCTCTTCCACTTAAACTGGAAGAGGTCTTATTTTCAGAACAAGATGCCAATAGAAAACAAGCCATGACTGAAAACAGCATCAAGGTATATGTCACAAAGGACTGCTTTTTCTCGTCCTTTTTCTTTATGTAAACAGGTTGATGATTCATATGTACTTCCCCCAAATGTTCATTTTATCGTAATCATTACGATTATTAATCGAAATGATTACGAATTGAATATTAGCATACAGATCTGGGAAATACAATGTCTTTTTTCACCGAAAAAACAGACTCATGATTGAGTCTGTCAGGTTGTTGACAAAGAGCTAAAATGATCTTTATTTTAGCTCTTTGTCTTCTTTTCAGCGTGAAAGAAAACCTTTGCAGTCTAGGAAGGGCGAGCACCAGCGCACAGACCTGCGGGCGAATTCGAGGGTTTGTCTACACGCTGAGAGACTCATGATTGAGTCTGTTTCGCTTGCATAAACTGATCAATGACACGTAATGCTTTTTCTGTTCCACCTGCTGTTTGGAAACTTTCTTCAATCTTTTCAATTCCAGCACGGTACGTGTCACTTCCCAGTACACTCTCTACAGTATCTCTCAGCTGTTTTGCTGTCAGTTGGTCTTTATCAAGTGCACGAGCAGCAGAGAGATCCGTCAGTCTTTTTGCCACCATCGGCTGATCTTTGTCAACCGGGATGACAACCATTGGAACATGATAATGAATACCTTCATTGACACTGTTCATCCCGCCGTGAGTCACAAACACATCTGTCAGTTCAAGGACTTCAAGCTGCGGCACATAAGGCTCGATGAGAAAATGAGATGGCGCTTCTTTTAGGAGAGACATGTCGATTTTTTCACCAGTTGCGAGAATCACTTTTCCATCAAAGTCGGCAAAGGCATCAATACACATATTAAAGAATGCTTCAGTATCTCCAAGAACCGTTCCCAATGAAATAAAGACAACCTTCTCCCGCTCAAGCGCTTCTAATGGGAAATCGTGCTGGTCAGCACGTTTTAGAAAGCTCGGTCCAATGAAGACAAACGAATCATCCAATGCATCAACAGACGGCTGAAAATATTCACTTGTATACACCATATTCAGTTCTCCGCGGTTTTTCATGAATTGCATCAAGTGCTTTGGCTGAACGCCAAAACGTTCATGTATTTCTTCTAACAGATGAGCCGCCTTCTCATCTTTTCTGTATAGAGGTGTATCAAAATGTGCCTCTTGCAGCACAAAAGAAGGATTCGAACCGATGCCTGGAATCTGTAAGTAATCCCGCACAAGCTCACCTGCTCCAAACATATCAAAATAGACCAAATCAAATGAATGCTTTTGAGAAAGAGTTTCCACCACTTCTAAAATGTCTAATGACGTTTGTAGCATGGCATGAAAAAATGGCTGCATGGATTCCAAATCGTCTTCTTCCACACTTAATGTCCGAATATAATCTGGATGTATATGTATGTGAGCGCCTAAGCGTTTGATCCGCTTTTGATAATGTTCAGTTGTGACCACATGCACTTCATCACCTCGATCAACAAATGCTCTTATCATTCCTAACATTGGGTTCACATGTCCTTCAGCTGGGAACGTAATCATTAAAACCTTCGCCACAAGAATCCTCTCCTTATTGTCAATTCCCTTCCATGTTAATCTTATACAGTGATCGGTCTCAACAAATACGCCTGAAAAGAGCAGAAATGAGTCTTATGGCTAGTATTTTAAGAGGATAGCAGAAAAAAAGACAAAGCCTCCTGTTTAAGTGCTTTGTCTTTTAGATCGGATCTGATATTTTGATATTTATTCAAAGCAGGCTGAATACACATTTCCTATATTGAAAAATTCAAGTAGTGCTCTTTTTGCTTCAGGACTAGCATTTTTCGCTGCTTTATTTACAGCTGTTTTTACAGCATTCGCCTTACTTTTTCCTGCCTCTCTAGCCGCTTTATACGCTGGAATCAATGTTTTAACAAATTTTGTAGCACCTCCTGCAGCTTTTAATGCGGACTTGACTTTTGCGATTTTTGCTATCGGTATAACATTGGTTATAATGGCAGTTCCAACCGCGGAAATACAACCAACTACCCCCATAGTAACAACCTCACCTTGTCGTTGAAGAGGGATATTAGAGTTCTCTTCCAACCATTTAACTACAGCTTCATCCCCTTTGGCAATAACGCTGTCAGGTAAAGCTTCAATCGCCAATAAAACCTCTAGCAACTCTTGATACTCTTCATCCACTTCTGAATTAGGACTAATTGCTGTTGCATTCGCAGTAAAAATCGTTGACAATAGCATGAAAAGAGCTGTTATGAAGCATATTACACTCTTTTTATGAAAAATAGTTTTCATCCAATATACCCCTTCCTTGTTTATTTTTTGAATACGAGGTAAAAATATCATATTATAATAATTGTTTCAATTTTATAGATTCATATTGGAGGGATATTTTGTGAAAGTCTTGGAGAAATACAGTTATTTAATCATCATTCTTTGTCTGGCGGCAATGATAGTGACAAACTTCACTGTGAATGACAATATAGTAAAAAATACTGTATCCGTGATTGGATTTATCATTGTTCTTTTTACAATTATACCTGCGGCTATTTACAGGAAAGGCCAAAAAGGCAGGTAACCCCTTTATAGCAATCAACCCCATTCTTATGTTAAGAGTGGGGTTGATTTTATTATACTCGGATAGATGTTGCTGGCTTGCAGCCAAACCATTTTATCACTTGCTTATCCTAACTTTATTAGAAGAAAACGATCAATTCGATTAAACATAAAAAACCCCTCTTCATATGAAGAGGGATTCATGAAAGACCTTTATCATCGTAAGCAAGGTCAAGTACGCGCTCGGAGGGATTCGAACCCCCGGCAGACGTGGTACCGGAAACCACCGCTCTATCCAACTGAGCTACGAGCGCACGATATGTTTTTTAAACGTCAGCATATCAAATTATAAGGGAAATGCTGCAAGAAAGCAATGATTAATCGCCAGCCCTGTCGATGTATTTTCTTCATTCCCATACATATAATCATATGATGGTTTGAAGTGAAAGGATTTTGGGGAAAATGGATAGGGGTATTTGATTTTAGGTCAGCATTTTGTTTGACCTTTATTGACCAAAAATGTATCATTGAATTACATACTTACCTAAAAGGTGAAGGAGGAACATTATGAATTTAATACCTACAGTCATTGAGCAAACAAATCGTGGGGAAAGAGCTTACGACATTTATTCTCGTCTTTTAAAAGACCGTATTATCATGCTTGGTTCTGCGATCGATGACAATGTTGCCAACTCCATCGTATCACAGCTTCTCTTCTTAGAAGCCGAGGATCCTGAAAAAGATATCTCTATCTACATTAACAGCCCTGGCGGTTCGATCACAGCTGGTATGGCCATTTATGATACGATGCAATTTATTAAACCAAAGGTATCAACTATTTGTATTGGTATGGCTGCATCTATGGGTGCGTTCCTGCTTGCTGCTGGTGAAAAAGGTAAGCGTTATGCCCTTCCAAATAGTGAAGTGATGATTCACCAACCACTAGGTGGTGCGCAAGGTCAAGCAACAGAAATTGAAATTGCGGCAAAACGAATCCTTTCTTTACGCGATAAACTGAACCAAGTACTTGCTGAACGTACTGGTCAGCCAATTGAAGTCATTGAGCGCGATACAGATCGTGACAACTTCAAAACAGCGGAAGAAGCACTTCAATACGGACTCATTGACAAAGTCTTGACCCGTAATACAGAAGAACAAAAATAATCACAAAACAAACCGTCTGCTCTTTGAACAGACGGTTTTTTGTTATGCATCTATTTTAAGACAGCTCCGTCCATTTCTGCTGAAGAGACGGTGTTTGATAGGAAGCCATCTGTGAAATCAATTCTTCCGGTTCTCCAGAGGCATGTAGCAATTGAAGGTGTGATTCATTCGAAAAACCTTCCTTTACACTAAACTTCACCATGTCTATGAGCGGATTGAAATAGTCATTCACTTGATACAATCCGATTGGCTTTTGATGGATGCCAATTTGCGCCCAACATAGCACCTCAAATAATTCTTCATATGTACCAAAACCACCTGGCATGGCAATAAACCCATCGGCCAGCTCGCTCATTTTCGCTTTTCGTTCATGCATCCCTTTGACTTCAATGAGTTCAGTGAGCTCTTGATGCACAACTTCTCCTCTAAAAAGCCCTTTTGGCATGACTCCGATCACTTGCCCGCCGTTTTTCAATACCTCATCCGCTATAGCTCCCATTAAGCCAATTCGTGAGCCACCGTATACAAGGCGGATTCCTTGCTCTGCCATATAAGCCCCTAGCTCGACAGCTTTTTGTTTGTAGATGTCATTCACACCTGGATTCGAACCAGCAAACACACAAATCGTTTTCATCAAAACAGCTCCATCTCTCTCTATGATTTCTTCACCCACTCATTCTACTATAATTCATTGTAAAGAAACAGCCGCTCCATCTATATATAGTGTAAAATCAGAAGATGAACACCATATAAGGAGCTGTATAAAGAGAATGCAAACAACTGAAATGGAAAAATGGATCAAAGATTTCTACAAAATGAGAAATTGGACAGAATACGGGCCGTTTATCAGGTTAGGTTTCCTGATGGAAGAAACAGGTGAACTCGCTCGCGCAGTCAGGGCGGTCGAAATTGGACGCGATCGACCTGATGAGAAAACACAGGAGGACGCCGCGTTAAGGAAGGACCTTATTGAAGAAATGGGAGATGTCTTAGGAAATCTACTTGTTCTAGCTGATCTCTATGATGTAACAGTAGAAGAGGTCTTCTCTTCCCATCAACAGAAACTCACACAACGGTTTTCTAGTGAAAAAGAGCAGGTAAAAAGCACGTGACTGACATGTCACGTGCTTTTTTTAGCCTTTTATAGCTGCTGTGGTGAAATATCGTCCGTTCGTTCAAAGAAATGCTGCTTTCCAATGTGATGGAAAAGTCCGGTACGATGCAAAAGCTCTTTTGGCTGTGATTGAAGCCCTACAATCATCAATTTTCCATTGTGATGCTTTAAACGATTGGAAATGTTCATCAGAACCGCTTCTGCTGAGGTGTCCATATAATTCACTTTGTTCATAAGCAAAATGAGTGTTTTCGGCTTTGTCTGAACATGATCCAAAATCGAATTTTCCAATGAATCGGTTGTACCGAAAAAGAGTGGCCCTTCAATCGAATACATACTAACCCCTTTCTGATCGGTCTCCCTTTCTAAGGCAGCCGTCGTTTCGATTTGAGGAACAGCGACATTTGTGTGGATATTCGTTGTCTGGCTCATTTTTTTGATAAAGGCGATAAACGCTAAAATGAGACCTGCAGTCACCCCTATAATCAAATCACCGATGACCGTTAGCAGGAAGGTCACGACAAGCACAAGGGAATCCGCATTTTTGACTTTGACAATATTGATAAACTCTTTTTTCTCACTCATATTCCACGCCACAAACATCAAAATCGGTGCCATGGCAGCAAGTGGAATCATCGATGCATATGGTGCAAATAACATTAAGATGAGCAAGACAACAACACCATGCACAACTCCTGAGATGGGGCTTGCTCCACCATTTTTAATGTTTGTTGCCGTACGAGCAATCGCTCCAGTCGCTGGGATCCCTCCGAAAAGCGGTGCCGCCATATTGGCAATTCCTTGCCCGACGAGTTCTTTATTGCTGTCATGCTTTGAGCCTTTCATATTATCAGCAACCATCGCGGACAAGATCGACTCCACGCCGCCCAAAAGCGCAATGACAATAGCCGGCGGCAGCAGATAAATCATTTTTTCAATCGTCAATTCAGGAAAAGAGAAAGTTGGCAGCTGACGAGGGATTTCGCCATATGCAGAGCCGATGGTTTCAACTTGTCCTTGAAAAAAGAGAACAGCTATAAATGTTGAAACAAGTAGACCTAATAGAGCACCAGGTATTTTGGGAATGTATTTTTGTGCCGCCAAAATCACGATGAGCCCAACAATCGCTGTGAGAATGGCGAAACTGTTTGCGGTACCAAGATGGACCACGATTTCTCTCATATTGAGGAAAAAGCTTTCATGCTTTTCAACACCCTTTAATCCGAGGAAGTTGGCAATCTGTCCTGAAAAAATAATGACAGCAATGCCGGCAGTAAAGCCGATGATAACCGGACGAGGAATAAATTTCATGAGCTTTCCTAGTTTGAATATTCCGAATAATACAAGCATACAGCCTGCCATAAAACCAGCAATGAGTAAGTTTTCAATACCGTACTGACTGACGATCCCGAATAAAATTGGAACAAATGCCCCGGTCGGTCCGCCGATCTGATACTTTGAACCACCAAACAATGAAATCAAAATGCCGGCAACGATGACTGTGTATAATCCGTATTCTGGTCCGACACCAGATGCAATGGCAAAAGCCATGCCTAAAGGAATTGCCACAACGCCCACGACAAGCCCAGCGATTAAATCGCGTCTAAACTTTGATGAATCATAACCTTCAAATCTTCCATAAAAACGCATGGTATGTGTTGGCCTCCTTCAAGTATGTGTAGATGATTTAGGTATACTGTGGGTCGATCTGTTTATCTTTTATAACGACATCCAACTTTCCTGTTGCCGGATGAATCACTAGTCCATGAACAGCTACATCACTTGGCATGAGCGGGTGCTCTTTGACTAATTTCACACTTTGGGATACGCTCTCTTCCACTGAATCAAAGCCTGTCAGCCAGCCCTTTAAATCGACACCTGCGCTTTTCACAATGCTCAAACACTTTTCCTCAATTCCCCGTGCTTTTGCCTTTTCAAGTAAAGGGTCTGCCGCAAGGCCTGCCATTCCGCATTCATGATGGCCGACAATGCATACTTCCTCTGCTTTCAGCTCATAAATGGCTAGTAAAATACTCCGCATAACACTGCCAAATGGATGTGTGACGATGGCTCCTGCATTTTTAATGATCTTCGCATCACCATTACGAAGCCCCATGGATTGCGGTAATAATTCCAACAGGCGTGTATCCATACAAGTTAATATAACCAATTTCTTCTCAGGAAATTTTCCCGCCTTGAAAGGCTCATACTGTCTCTCTTTCACAAAATCTGCATTGTGCTGAAGAATCTGTTCTAATGTTGATCCCATCCTGTCATCTCCTATCTTTTTTAAGTGATTGTAACGCCTTACCTGGCCTCCTTTTCCCTTGTGTGTTCTCAAGCATAGAGAAGAAAAATGATAGAAAAAAAAGAAAAAAATGAGAAAACGATGAGAGAATATGTAAGCATTTTCTCTATTTTGCTCTTTGTTCCGCTTCAGCACAGGGGATATGCGGCTTTTGCTTACAAACGATAGCTCTCATTTCACCAAAAGACGATGAAAAGGTTTAGTAGAAAATGACCATCCCGTTTAATACACTGCAAATATAATAAATTTTCTATCAAAAAGTCTCGATCTATTTTCCAGTTTGTCAGATTATCTCTCGAAACATCTAGCATTTTTCTATGACTCATCTACTAATCACTCGTTTTTCTACATCGTAAAAAGACATCAGATGGCCATGTCATTTACTCTTTCACTATAAAAATCTCTCCTTTTCCGTTATTTCAGTATATTAAATATTGAGCAGCTCATATTCAAACGTGTACTGCCAAAATGGTTGCTTTATAATAAAAAGAGAAAGATGACCATGTGAAAGGAGCGAGTTGATGATGAAACCACATATTTTTGTCGCCAAACCCTTACCTGCCTCTTTTGAAGACATGCTAAAGGAACATTGTACATACGAGGTATGGCAGTCAAAGGATCCGATCCCAAGAGATCTATTATTTGAGAAGCTGCAGAAGGCTGATGGCCTTTTAACATCTGGTACGAAAATTGATCAAGATTTATTAGATCATGCACCCCAACTCAAGGTGGTGAGCAATAATTCAGTCGGCTATGACAATTTTGATCTAGAAGCCATGAGACAAAGAGGCGTGATTGGTACGCACACGCCTTATACACTCGATCATACCGTTGCTGATCTTGCCTTTTCGCTCATTCTCTCTTCTGCGAGGAGAATTGCCGAGCTTGATCGTTTTATCCGCAAGGGAAAATGGACAAAATTTGTTCAAGAGGAAGATATATTCGGCATTGATGTCCATCATCAAACGCTTGGGATCATTGGGATGGGACGAATCGGTGAGCAAGTAGCCAAACGAGCCGCTCATGGTTTTGATATGAACGTCCTCTATCACAACCGGAGCCGAAACGAGAAAGCCGAATCGGCCTATGGCGCTGTATATTGTGCACTGGATGACTTGCTAAAGCAAGCTGATATCATTGTGTTAATCACACCGCTGACTGATGAGACGTACCATATGATAGGAGAGCGGGAATTGAAATTAATGAAGCCGACAGCTTTATTCGTGAACATCTCCCGCGGAAAAACCGTCGATGAGAAAAGCCTCATTCAAGCACTGCAGGAAGGGTGGATCAAAGGAGCTGGTCTGGATGTGTATGAGCAAGAACCGCTTCAGGAAAATCATCCTTTCAAAGAGATGGACAATGTCACACTTGCCCCGCATATCGGTTCCGCTACTGAAACGACAAGAGATTTTATGCTGAAACGAGCCATTCATAATGTGATTCATGGAATTGACGGCAAAGCCCCTGTTGATATTGTGAAGGAGCTTGCCTCATCTTAATTGAAAAAAGGCGCAGGGAACTGCGTCTTTTTGTTTACGTCATCTAGAGACAGTAGGTCAAAAAGCCTCATTTTTTCCAATCTCCTGATTCTTTACATTCTCTTCATATGCCGGTGCTATAATATGAGGTAGACAAGCATCAAGAGGACGGCATCCCATTTCCTTTTGAGGAGGATCAAGATGAAAAAAATAAGTTCGATTTTTACTCTGTTCGCTCTGATTGCTGCCATTCTGTTTTCTGGATTTATCCCGCAGCAAGTCCATGCAGAAACACCACTTACACCCACAGCCACAAATGAGACTGCTTCCGTACAGCTTGCACCAGACCTTCGTACCCTTGCCGTCATTAATACCTTTGATGGTGTAGCAGATTACTTAATCCGCTATAAACGACTACCTGATAATTACATCACCAAATCACAAGCGAGCGCCCTCGGATGGGTGGCATCAAAAGGAAATTTAGCTGAAGTCGCGCCGGGCAAAAGCATCGGTGGAGACGTATTCTCTAATCGGGAGGGACGCCTTCCATCAGCTAGTGGCCGTACATGGCGTGAAGCCGACATCAACTACGTCTCCGGTTTCCGTAATGCTGACCGCCTAGTATACTCAAGTGACTGGCTCATTTATAAAACAACTGATCACTATGCGACATTTACGAGGATTCGTTAATCAATGAAAAAGACAGCCCTTTGATGAGCTGTCTTTTTTATAATGTTTGCTTGCGGGCTGCAAACGTTGTGTCAATTGATATTGCTACATGAGATTTATCACTAGGCAATCATGTTATTTATAATAGACAGAATATTAAGTTAATTATACCTTTACATCAACTCTTTTAATATTTTATATCGTTTATTTTATTCACATTTAGTTGTTCATCTTCAATCATATTTTCACTACGCGCAATACACAGTGTACTGACTACGTCACCTGTCACGTTAAGTGAGGTGTGTCCCATATCGATGATTCTATAGATCCCAGCAATCATTCCAACTATCTCCATAGGGAGTCCTAATGTAGTTAACAGCATAATGGTCATAACGATACCACCTCCAGGAATGCCGGGCGATCCAACTGATATTAAAGTTGTCATGAATATGACTAGTAATTGCTGGCTAATTGGCATGTCAATCCCATATATTTGGGAGACAAATATGATGGCAGCAGAGTAATACACAACGGCACCATTCATGTTCATCGTTGCTCCAATAGGAAGGGTAAATTGCGCTAGTTCCTCTTTCACCTTAAAATCTTCTTTCGTCACAGAAATAGTAACAGGTAATGTTCCAGAACTGCTTGTCGTACTCGCAGTCACTACCCAAATTTTACCGATTGACTTAAAGAACTTGGATAAGGGAATTTTCGCTATGAATTTTAACATAAACAAGTACATCAAAATGATGACAGAAATCAAACCGATATAATCAACTAAAATAAATTTGCCCAAAGGCCCAAATATTTTCAAACCGTATTCCCCAATCGTACAAGCCATTAAAGCAGCCACACCTATAGGTGAAAATGCCATGATGATTCCTGTCATTTTATACATTACCTGTGTACCTTCTTCAAAAAAATGTCTAAGGGTGACTGATTTGTTTCCTATTAAAACGATGGATATCCCCAAGAAAATAGAAAAAATGATAATTTGCATGAGATTTCCTTCTGCTAGAGCCTGAACAGGATTTGATGGAAATAGACCTAATATCGTCTCTCCAAAAGTAGGAATATTGGCAGCTTTATATTCAGACGATGTCTTGATACTATCAATATCAATTCCATTCCCCGGTTTAAATATATGCGCAACCAAAAGACCGATTCCACCTGCTATTAAAGTCGTTCCAATATAATAAATCAGCGTCTTTGTTCCGATTTTCTTTAATTTTTGAACATCACCAATACTAAAGATTCCAGAAGTGATGGAGAAAAAAATGAGCGGAATCACGATCATTTTAATGAGTGTTAAGAATATATCCCCAATAGGTTTAATGATTAATATTTTTTCTTTAAAGATTAAACCTAGCAATATACCGATGACAAACCCAATAAATACTTTTGTACCGAGACCTAATTTCTTCATTAGTAGTTCCCCCCTAGTTGATGAGTTTGCTCATTCTCTTCGTTTCAGATAACTCTTTGGTTACACATAAAAATTGATCGATGTCCTCTTCTGTATGACAATGGAACGGTGAAACCCTTATCGCACCAGTTAATCCAATGGCTTCGAGTATACGTTTTGAGTAGACACTAGTATTCACTCGTTCATAAACGGTAATGCCTCGATCTTGATAGTCCTTTCTTAGTTGTTCATCATCTATCCCTTGAATTCCCATCGCAACGATGAGATCTCTTTTCGTTAAATCAGGGTCATCCGCAAAAACTTTTACGTTCTTCATATATCTCAATCCCTCGATCTGATCACTGCCTTCAAGAAGTCTATGGAGTAGTGCTCTTTCGTGAAGAACTATTTTTTTCATACCCTTTAGATACTTCTCTCTTCTAGACATTTCTCCAATACTGTCATACGAACCCAACCAGCATACATAGTCGATAACAGCTGACATAGATGCAAATAGCGAAGGTGTTGGTGAACCGAGTTCCCATTCACGATCATCCTTTGCTATTAATTTTTGATGTGGAAGTTTCGATAATCTGTCTGAAACATAGGCGAATCCAATACCTCTTGACGCCATAAATTTATATGGTGCAAAGTTTGCTCCATCTATACCAAGCTTTTCTACATGAAGAGTCCCATGCGGCATATGCTGGACTGCATCAACAATAATATATAAATCTGGTTTTTTCTTTCTAGCAGCTTTTATTATACCTTCAAGATCCATGATATTTCCTGAAATATTACTGGAAGCAATGACGCTTAACAAAATCGTATTCTCGTCAATTTTATCAGCGATCGCTTCGGGATCAACAAAGCCTGTATTCACATTTGCTTGAGCAACTCTAAATTCTTTATTGTTCTTTTGACAGTAAAATTCTAATGAGTCATACGCAGAAGGATGTTCAATATTAGTCGTGACGGCATTCGTTCCCTCAACATTTTCAATAATAGTTGAGACCATTTTAAACATGGCTTGAGAAGCTGTTAAATCTGTTATTAAAGAACCTGACTCATCTCCGAACATGACACTCAATACATCATTCTTACATTTGTCCATCATATCATTCAGATCTGTTGCTCTTTGATGGTACCTTTCTGGACAATCCGGTAACAAATCAATCTTTTCTTTCACCTTGATGGCTTCCTTTAACCTTAAAGAGCCTCCTGAATTATCAAAAAAAAGTCTTTCCCCATAGTCTGGGTCAAAGGATAGAAACGAAAATTTTTCACGTAATTCCTTTAATAGCTGCTGATCCATTAATTTCCCTACTTTATAATCATTCAACATACTTCCTCCTCTACAACACAGAAAATGTTTATTGAAATTCTTAAAAATAATATTAATGAATAATTTTCTTCATAATTATGATGATATAAGCTTCTTTTTCTGTCAGTTATCTTGTTAAAAAACATGACGGTTTTTTTCATACTAAACATTTCTTCCAAATCACTTGAATTAATACACTTTATAGAAATCAGCATGAAGAGCCAGTCACACAAGCAAACGTTTTCATTTATTCTTTTTTAAAAAAAATATGAAGAATTTATTTCATTTCGATTTTATCATATACATTTTGTTAATAACAATATTTTTTTGAAATTTTCAAAAAATATAAGTTTATCATTTCCTAGTCTTGTTCCATTTTTTATCTTCTCAACACATGCACAGTTTCTCAGAATTTCTCCATTAGTCATGTAAAGTAAACAAACAATAACCCACCAATTAGAAAAACTGGTGGGTCGTTTTTTGCGAATTTACTTTATTGGAGTCATACATGATTGTAGTAATACAAGCTTGACCTCCCTTAAAGAATTCAAATACACCTGCAAAGATCAGATCATATTTATATCAACTATACTTTTTATTAATACATACCAAACTGGCTAATATGTTTATTAATTCTTTCTAATTTTTCCTCACTATGAGCGACTGTCGCTCGACTGACATGTGTACATATTAACTCAGCTAAAAATAATACAGGTGTGTAAGAATTGAAGAATGCATTACTATCCACTGAAACTAAAAGTAGGACATCAGCAAAATGTGCTATAGGTGCTGTGGCTTTATCAGTAATGATGACAACTTTCGCATTGATTTCTTTTGCCATTTTGGCTGCTGCAAAGTCTACTTCCGAGTATCTTGGGAATGAAAAAATAAGGACACAATCATCCTGACTACATGAAGCTAAGGAATCAAACGGAGTAAACGATTGTTGACTATTAATCACTACATGATCAATGATCTGATTTAGGAAAACTCCCATTATTTCGGTTAACCCAGTTCTAGCTCTACTACCTAAAATATAAACTCTTCTAGCGTCAATGATATAATTGATTGCCTTGTTAAACTCTTCAGATGAATTTTTCTCTGAAATAGAATATATATTTTTTTCAAGAATTTTTAAATTGTCATTCAGTAAATCTGACTGTATCACTTTATCATAACTTAATTTTAATCTTTCAGAGGGAATGGTCACATCATCAGAAATGGCTAAGCTTTTGTCATAGTACTGTTCTCTAAGATATTTTTGAAAGTCACTATATCCAGAAAAGCCTAACTTTTTCGGGAATCGAACAACTGTAGCATTACTCACTTTTAATCTATGAGCTAGTTCTATTGAAGTAACAAGACATGCTTCTCTTACATTATTTAAAATGTATTCCGCTATTTCTTCTTCCTTTTTTGTTAGTTTCGTGTTGCTTATCATTGTTTTCAACGATTTTTGCGATACATCCATTTGGCATCCCTCCATGTTCACTTATATTGATTCATTATATTAGGGGAATAGAATGATGAAAAGCACTTGATAAAGTACGATACTAACCCCGGCTTTTTTGACAGCAATTATGAGCGGTGAGTCATACGCCTAAAGGGGGATGAGCGATTCAGCTAGGCAAGCCGGGGTGCACATTTAACATTCGTGAGTGCGACAGTGGGTACAAGTGTTTGCCTATCCGCAAAGACAACCATTCAAGCAAACTGTCTCTATGATTTAGGCGCAAGATGTGTTTGTACATATACTTCAAAAGGTTGAGGAAGCAAGTTTTTCGATACTTCTTCCTGTTCATGTATCGTGACATGATCCTCTGTCACGATCACACGACCTGTTGGTGTCAGTTTGGATGCAAGCGGTCTTTTGTTAAAAGGAGAGGCTTCATTTTCATAAATCTCATGCCTCAATTGCACAAGTGTATCTTCACCGACTTCTTTCAATGTGAAAGCATAACCTGTTTCAGCACCCGCTCCCCTATCCAATTGGAGTAGATCGGTTCCTTTTTCTGTTTCCTCTGCGTTCACGCGAAAACGAAGGGACGGTGCTTCCACCCATTCACCTGTAAAAGGGACGGGCTGAAGGGGTAAATTCACACCAAATCCTGCATCAATGAGGTAGCGCTCATGGTGATGTTGAAGGACGATGGCTACATGCGTCCCATCCAGTGCCCACTTCTCCGCTTCTTTGTTATATACGGTCCCTTGAACGAGCTGTACAGCGAGACCCGCCTCTTTTAAGACATAATATAAGAGCGGATTGAGGTCATAGCAAAGACCACCTCTGCTGCCTTCCAGAAGATGATGCTTCAAACCTTCTTGATCCAAAGCATAGGCGTGTTTACCCACCACAGATCTATTTTCAAAAGGAAAGGTATAAGCCATCTTCCTTAGTAAATCCGGCAATTGATCAAACGTAATGGACGCGGCTTCGCATCCAATTTTCTGTAAAAAGGCTGATTGAATCACAACTTTCCCTCCTAAAAAAACTGAGCCCTTGAAGAGACTCAGTTTTCTTGATTGATAAAATCCGTTAACGCATCGATGGCTTCTTGTTCATCTGCTCCATCAGCTATTAGTTTGACGGTGACCCCAGAGCTGATCGCAAGGCTCATCAGTCCCATAATACTCTTCGCATTGACTTTTTTCCCATCTTTCTCTAGAAAAATATCAGCACCAAAACGATTGGCTTCTTGAACGAACAAAGCAGCCGGACGTGCCTGCAAACCCGTTTTCAGCTGAATTGTGACCGTTTTTTCCACCATATGATCTGCCTCCCTTTTTTATTTCCCTATTTGAGTGTAACAGCTTGTCCGTTTCTTAATTGTTCTGCAATTTGATCTAGCTTTCTTAAACGGTGATTAATGCCTGATTTGCTGATCTTGCCGCTTTCCACCATTTCGCCAAGTTCCTTTAGTGTGACTTCTTGGTAGTCAATACGCAGTTGCGCAATTTCACGCAGCTTATCTGGCAGAGCGTCTAGTCCAATCTTTTCATCAATGAATTGAATATTTTCAACTTGGCGTAGTGAGGCACCGATCGTTTTATTCAAGTTTGCTGTTTCACAATTGACGAGCCGGTTCACAGAATTCCTCATATCTCGGACGATGCGCACGTCTTCAAAACGAAGCAATGAGTTATGAGCACCCACAACACTTAAGAATTCCGTAATTTTCTCCGCTTCCTTCATGTATGTGATAAAGCCTTTTTTGCGTTCAAGTGTTTTACTATTTAGATGGAATTGATTCATGAGCTCACAAAGGGCATCATTATGTTCTTTGTATAGTGAAAAAATCTCAAGGTGATACGAAGAGGTTTCTGGATTATTCACAGAACCTCCTGCTAAAAAAGCACCTCTCATATAGGAACGCTTGCAGCATCTTTTCTTCACAAGTTCTTCTGAAATGTTGCGTTCAAATACAAATTGTTCACCTAATATCTTTAGGTCCTCTAAAATGGTTTTCGCTCGTTCTACCAGTCTGACAATATACACATTATTCTTTTTTAATCTCATTTTTTTACGAACGAGCAGCTCCACAGTCACATCGTATTTCTTTTTCAAAAGGGTATAAATACGTCTTGCAATGGCTGCGTTCTCTGTCTGTATATCTAAAATCAATTTTCGATTAGAAAAAGATAATGAACCGTTCATACGGATGAGGGCAGAAAGCTCTGCTTTTGTGCAGCAGTCCTTCACTTCCAGATTAGTCAGCTCTTTTTTTGTTTCGGATGCAAATGACATCCTTGCCACCCCCATTCCTATTTTTTCTGATGCAGCAAATCGACAAGCAGCGCAGCTACTTTCAGCGTATCATGACGAATCACATGCTGGTCATATGTAATGATTTCCCCAGGGATGACTTCTAGTCCCATGGCTTTGAGTACATCTGTGTCGAATTGTACAGGCTGCGCCTGCTCTTCTGCATATTTTGCTTTGATTTCTTCTGGAATTTCTTTATTGTTCACAAATATCGTATCGATAAATGGTCGGTCCATATGATCGTTTAGTGCCTGCACATGATCAGCTGCACTGTAGGAAAGCGTTTCCCCCGGCTGTGTCATGACATTACAAATATAGACTTTTTTCGCCTTAGAACGAATCACTTCTTCGCCAATATGCGGTACAAGCAAGTTTGGCAAGATACTTGTATACAAGCTGCCAGGTCCAAGGACGATCAAGTCGGCTTCACGAATGACTTGAATCGATTCTGGGAGCGGTTCAATCGTATCGGGTGTGAGGAACACTCGTTTAATTCGCTCACCATAGGTTGGGATTTTTGATTCTCCTGTTACCACTTGCCCATTTTCTAATTCAGCATGAAGAACAACACTTGAATTCGCTGCTGGCAATACTTTTCCTCTCACATTTAAGACCTTGCTCATTTCTGTGACAGCATGAAAAAAATCACCGGTTATATTCGTCATAGCCGCAAGAATGAGATTGCCGAGAGAGTGGCCTGTTAAGTCATTCCCTTTATTAAAACGGTGCTGAAATAAATCTTCTACAAGCGGTTCGACATCAGAGAGTGCCGCAAGTACATTTCGAATATCGCCTGGAGGCGGAATATTCAAATCATGTCGCAGTCTGCCTGAGCTTCCTCCGTCATCAGCAACCGTTACAATAGCGGTAATATCCACTGGCTTTGTTTTTAGCCCTCTGAGCAAAACAGATAAGCCAGTGCCCCCGCCAAGAATGACCACCTTTGGAAGTGTCGTCATCTATTTTCTGCTTCTCTTTTCAATGTCCCGGTGAGTGACATGAGTATAGTAGTCATTTTTAAAATACTCCGATAAGTAGTTCGCTAGCGTCACTGATCGGTGCTGTCCACCTGTACAGCCAATAGCGATCACCAGCTGACTTTTCCCTTCTCGTTTATAGGACGGAAGCATAAAGCTGAGAAGGTCGATTAATTTCTCTGTGAACTTTTGCGTTTCACTCCACTTCATGACATAGGAGCGTACTTCTTCATCATTTCCAGTCTGTGGACGCATGCTCTCAATATAGTAAGGATTCGGCAGAAATCTCACATCAAATACAAGATCAGCATCAATTGGCAGACCGTATTTAAAACCGAAGGACATCACATTCACTGTAAACACCTGCCCTTGGCTTGTGGCAAAGTGTGCGACAATTTTTTCTCGAAGCTGTTTCGGTTTTAAATCCGATGTATCAAAAATCATTTGAGCCCGGCCTTTTAACTCCTCTAACAGCTCGCGCTCCATTGCAATCCCTTCAAGCGGCAAACCTGTTGTCGCAAGGGGATGAGAACGTCTCGTTTCTTTATATCTTGAGACAAGCACCTTATCGTTTGCATCTAAAAATAGAATCCTTGGTGTGATCCAGCCGATATCACTCATCTCATCTAAGGCAGCAATTAAGCTATCAAAAAATTCACGGCCGCGCAAATCCATCACAAGGGCCACCTTGCTCATCTTCGAATTCGAATCCTTCATAAGCTCTAGAAACTTCGGTAAAAGTGATGGCGGTAAGTTATCCACACAAAAGTAACCTAAGTCTTCAAAGCTTTGGATGGCAACGGTTTTCCCCGCACCTGACATCCCTGTAATAATCACAAGCTGAATATCATCTTGTTTGTGCGTATTCATGCCTGCTCCCTCTCCTTCTTTATGAAAACGGTTCATTTATTAGTCTCCTTGAGGATCTAATCGATAAGCAATCAGCTCAAAATCTGGTGTATACGTAAAAGTGCCGTGGAGAAGTCCTTTCCCTTTCAACATGAAGTCAAGAATATGAGAATCTCCTGGAGCCATCGGCAAGCTGGGCACATCTTTTACATCATGCCATTTTAAAATGCCTTCCTCCGACTCTGATACGTTTTTTCCTGTAAAGGAATCTGCCATAAAGGTGAACATCATCCACTCTTGAACGATTTGATCGCCTTCTTTTATGATAAAGGTAAACACGCCTTTTAGCTGAGGATTTAAAATATAAATGCCTGTTTCTTCTCTAAATTCTCGAACGACTGAATCCTTGACCGATTCTCCGCTCTCCATTTTGCCGCCAGGTGCTACCCACCAGCCTCGTCTTGGCTTTTGCAGCAAGAGAACTTGATCTTCGTGATGCAGCACACAATTGGTTACTCGTTGCATCAGCTGTCACCTACTCTTTTATGTCTTTTTCTTATTATACAGGTTCATCATGACTCCCACAATGAACATGCCCGTTCTTCACTGAAAACAGACAGGTTTTCGTATGAATATGGCGACGGGCACTTTCTCTATTCTTTATTTTACAACATGTAACGGTTCTCCATGCGTCATTTGTGAACATCTCGTGAATTTCTGATTTTAAGCAAAAAAAAGGACACGGATTCACATCCGTGCCAAACATGTATTCCTTATAAAAGGGGGTCAATTACTAGTTTCATCATAACGGATAATTATTTCACCCGTGTTACATTCCAGTTAAAAGCCCGTGACGCAATATTAAGGATTTACGACAGCTGTTTATTTCATTGCTTTTAGCTTTTCAGCAAGCTCTTCTACATAATGCTGTGCACTCTGTGCTGCAATACTTCCATCACCTGTTGCTGTGACGATTTGACGAAGGGTTTTTTCACGAATGTCGCCAGCTGCGAAGATTCCTTCAACTTTTGTTTCCATTCTTTCGTTTGTCTCGATGTAGCCCTCTGCATTTGTAATCCCTAGATTTTCAAATGGTTTAGACAGCGGCAGCATACCGATGTAGATAAAGACGCCGTCTGTTTTGAAGTCTTCTTCCTCACCTGTCACGGTATCAATTAATGTCACACTGCCGACTTTCCCGTTCTCTTCATTGATTTCTTTGACGGTTTTGTTCCACATAAAGTCGATTTTTTCATTATTAAATGCACGTGCTTGTAAGATGCTTTGGGCACGAAGTTTGTCGCGTCTATGGACAATTGTGACTTTAGACGCAAAGCGAGTGAGGTAAACACCCTCTTCTACTGCTGAGTCTCCTCCGCCAATCACGACAAGCTCTTTGTTTTTAAAGAAGGCACCGTCACATACAGCGCAGTATGATACGCCGCGGCCGCCAAGTTCTTTTTCGCCTGGTGCACCGATTTTTTTGTATTCAGCACCTGCCGCAATAATGACAGAGCGTCCTTTGTATTCTTTTGAACCAGCTTTGACGATTTTGTACTCTTCACCATCTACAATTTCTTTAATATCGCCATACGCATACTCGGCACCGAATTTCTTTGCATGCTCAAACATTTTATTTGAAAGTTCCGGCCCTAAGATGCTTTCAAAGCCCGGATAGTTCTCGACATCTTCCGTATTCGCCATTTGGCCGCCTGGAATTCCTCTTTCAATCATCAGTGTTGAAAGATTTCCCCGTGATGTATAAACAGCGGCTGTCATTCCGGCAGGACCCGCTCCAATGATGATCGTATCGTAGATTTTTTCTTCTGACACAACTGTCACTCCCTCTTCAATTGCTGCTAGCATTTCTTATTAGAATGCCCTTGGGTGATGCTTCCATTCATGACAGAGAGCATCATTTCCACTCTTAGCTTTTATTCCTTACCCATATCCTATTAAATCTGCGGATAATAAGCGAATCATTTGCTCATATCTTCAAAAAAAGAAAAAGCTTCCTTAAACTGCTGTTTAAGGAAGCCTGTTTACGGTTATATAGTAAGTAATGATTTATTCAACGACTCTTCTTACAACGCCATTGAATGCTTTTTTCCAGTAAACGTTGCTCATAGAGTCAACTGAAACACCGCGAGAGCTGTTATCGTTCAAGAATGTACCGTTTCCTAAGTAAATACCAACGTGTCCATTTACTTTATACGTATCAAAGAACACAAGGTCTCCGCGTTTCATGTCAGATGCACTTACAGCTCTTCCTTTACCTACAAGCGTATCTGTTGTTGTACCGCCAACTGGTCCAAGGTTGATGCCTGCTGATGCAAATGCCCAGCGAACGAATGAAGAACAGTCAAAACGACGTGCGTCAATATCGGCTTGTGATCTGCCACCGCCCCATTTATATGGAGATTGTCCTACGATGGTAGAACCTGTGCTGATCGCACCTTCGATTCCGCCTACGTTATTGCTGACAGGTGATCCACCGCCAGAAGATGGCTTCTTGCTCGGTGAACTGCTGCTATTGTTATTTGAAGATCCACTGTTATTTGAAGAAGAACCGCTGTCGTTATTAGAGCTGTTGTCTTCAGCTTGAACAGCTGCTTGACGCTGCTGTTGTCTTTGTGCTTTTTCTTCTTTTGCTTTTTGAGCAGCTTCTCTTGCTTCTTTTTCAGCTTGTTTTTGAGCAGCGATTGTTGCGTCTTTTTCAGATGCAATGCTGTTTGCCTCAGTATTTAACTCGCTGATTTGAGAAGAAGCACTTCCTTTTTGCTTTTTCACTTGCTTGAATAGCTTGTCTTTCTCATCAAGCTGTTTATTTAAGTCAGTTTGAAGTGTTTCAAGCTTTGCAAGCGTCTTTTGAACATCTTCAAGCTTTGTGTTTAATTCGTTTTCAGACTTTTGTAATTCCGCTTTGTCTCTTTCTTGTTCTTTAATGATTTCGCTGTCTGCGTTGATTAATGTAGATACAGCACCTGCACGACTGATGAAATCGCTAAAGCTTTTTGCTCCTAGTAATACATCTATGTATTTCGTAGAACCACCGCTTTCTTGAAGCGCACGTACACGCTTTTTCAAGAATTCGTTTCTTTCTTCGATACGTTTTTCTGTATCAGCAATTTCTTTTTTCAGTGCCTTGATTTCTTTTTTTGTTTTTTCGTTTTCTTTTTGTTTTTCTTCGATTTGATCACTTGTTTTTAAAGCTTTTTCGTCAATTTCTTTTAGCTTTAGCGCAAGTGCCTCTTGTTTTGCCTCAAGCTTTGAAAGCTCTTCTTTTTTCTTTTGAAGATTCTTGTTTACCTCTGACTGCTTGCTGTCTAGTTCTTGTTTCTTTTGTTCAAAGTTCTGTGCATTTGCTTCATGAGTAAATGGAATAAATAAACCGCTCGCTCCAATCACCGAAGCTAAACCGAAAGTAATAAACTTTTTCACGTATAGTTCCTCCTTTGACAATTTCCCAAGCGACATGAGAAAGCAGCAAATTCTCTGCGACCAATCTGTGCTTCCTGTGTCTTTCTTCCTGATGATTCAGTCAGATGTTGACCAGATTGTTTCTATCACTAGGTGTTGCATTATGTATAGTAAAATATTTAAATATATGTCTTTGTTTTAATCCACGAGTTTCATTATACATGACACATCGACAAAATGAGCTAATATTTTTATTACATTTATGTTTCAAATAGATGTCGAGATTGTCATACTTCGCCAAATCCTAGCAAATCCCACCTTTTTATCCAAGAAAAAAGCATGACCTTTTCGGCCATGCTGCTGTTATCTGAATCTATTTACCTATTCAAACCATGAACGTACAAATAACATTCTCATATTTTGACAGCGTTTGAACGCTGATCTGAAAAGAAGCTGCGATCTCTTTTTTGCTGACAGCTGATTCTTCTTGTTCATTCATCCATAGATAATAAGAAGCTGCTGCCCATGCACTGGCATTGTTCTTCTCTACGCCTGAAGCGCGTGCTTGCTGAATAATATGGAATAACCAAAAATATGGCATGTGGCTATCAGGCTGCACCGCTTCTTCCAAAGCAGATGCCGCCTGTTTTGCGAAGACCGCATCTTCTGAAAACGATCGTTCTTCCATTTGACCTTCATATAAAAGTAACTCAATAAACTGCTGTTCAAAGGCCGTTTTCGCAGCGCGGGAATCCAGAACAGATTGCAAGACGTCACGTTCACCTTTTTGTTTGCTGACATAGTAGGCAGTGAGTCGTTCCTCAATTGAAACCATTGGCTCAGACTCCTCTGGTTTGTCTTGCCACGGCTTGATTTCATCTGCATCAATATCTTCTTCCACCATCTTATCCCAAACGGTTTGCGCCAGCGTTTTGTGGCCCGTATAATAGGCTGCACTTGCCAGCCAGTATAAAAACGTACTATCACCTTGGAAACCTGTTTTATACAAAGAATAAAGCCATTTAAATGCCCATTCAAATTCTCCAACAAGGGCAAATGTTGCGCCAAGCTTATAACGCTGTTCACTTAATATTGGATACACGTGCGTTAATTGCTTTGCTAACGTATTGACCTTCTCTTCTTCTTTTTCATAATGATAGAAGACTAGCTGGTTGCAAAGGGCATGCAGATTACCCGGATTTTCATGTAGAACCCGGTTCAACATTTCTTTTGCCTGATCGATTTGGCCAGAATAAAAATAGGCCAAAGCGAGATTATTATACGCTGACCAAAACTCTGGATACTCAACAATCATCTGTTCCAGCATCTCGATTGCTTCATCCAGCCTGCCGCTTTCTAGCAAATGGTTGGCTTGATCCTGCTTTACAATCAGATCATCCTGATCATAAGGAAAATCTTCATCAACATCGTCACTCATATCAAGCAGATCGAGGAGATCGTCATTTTCATCTACAAATTCCCCGTCTTCTTCCAGCGCAGCATAAGCAGTGGCGCATCTATATGCCTCTTGAAACAAACCGAGATTTGCATAATTATTGGCTTTAAAGTAGTGACACTCTGACATATTCTCATCCAAGTGTTCAAGGATAAAATCAAGCAGTTCATTTGATTGTTGGTAATGACCCATTTCAGTATAAATAATGGCAAGCTGCGAGAGCATTTCTACATTTTCAGGCTCAAGTACGATGGCCCGCTGGATCAGCTTACTTGCCCTAGACAGATTTCTTTCTCTATATGCTTTTAGACCTTTATGAAAAAAGTAATGCCCATCTTGGAATAGCTGGACGACTTGTGTGTGATTATTTTGAGAAGTGTATTTACTCACCGATACCCTCCATTTCGAACAGTGTACCGTGTGTAGTATAACATACTTCATGAGTCGTCACATAGAACAAAAGGAAAGGAAGGATTTGTTTTTCATTTAAAAGCAAAAAGCCGGGGGTACCCCCAGCTTTTCATTCCCCTTGATGGCGCTTTTTCAATACCTTTAATACATCATCAAGCGGCAGCTGCTGTTCACGTAATAACACAAGAAGGTGATACAGGAGATCTGCTGTTTCCCATGTCAATTCTTCTTGATCACGGTTCTTCGCTGCAATGATGACTTCAGAAGCTTCTTCCCCTACCTTTTTCAGGATTTTGTCGACTCCTTTTTCAAAAAGATAGGTTGTATAAGCTCCTTCTGGCATTTCCGTCTGCCGCTTTGCAATGACCTGTTCCAGTTCATTTAAAATGGCAAAGCGGTCTTGTTCTCCCCTTTGCTGTTTCACGCCCTCTTCTGAAAAACAGCTATAGCTGCCTGTATGGCAGGCTGGGCCGCTTGGTGTCACTAGAACAAGCAGGGCATCTTGATCACAGTCATAGCGAATAGATGTAACACGCTGGGTGTTTCCAGATGTGGCTCCTTTGTGCCAAAGTTCATTTCTCGATCGGCTAAAAAACCATGTTTCCCCTGTCTCTAATGTTTTTTCATAGGATTCTTGATTCATATACGCCAAAGTAAGAACTTCCTTGCTTTGAGCATCCTGTACAATGGCAGGAATGAGACCTGCATCATTAAAGGTTAATTCGTTTGCCTGTTTCATCTTACCTTCACCCCGTGTTCTCTCAAATATGTCTTCACCTCTTGAATTGAGGTTTCTTTATAATGGAAAATAGAGGCTGCGAGTGCGGCATCAGCTTCACCTTTTGTAAAAGCCTCCAGCATATGCTGCGCATTGCCAGCACCTCCTGAAGCAATAACTGGCACTGTGACTGCTTCTGATACAAGCTTCGTCAAACGATGCTCAAAGCCCGTTTTCTCACCATCGGCATCCATGCTAGTCAGCAAGATCTCGCCTGCTCCTCTTCGCACGGCTTCTTTCGCCCAGTCACTCACTTCTAAATCCGTTTGACGGCGTCCTCCGTGCGTATAGACCATGTATGCTTGTTTCTCTTCATCGTATTTCGCGTCAATCGCAACAACTATGCACTGTGAACCAAAAAAGTCGGCTCCTTCTGTTATTAGCTCCGGTCTTAAAACAGCCGCTGTGTTCACAGACACCTTGTCTGCCCCCGCTCTTAAAATACGCTTCATGTCATCAAGGTGGTTAATCCCGCCGCCCACCGTGAACGGGATAGCGAGAGTGGATGCCACTTGTTTGACCACATCCACCATCGTTTTTCGGCCTTCATGAGAGGCAGATATATCAAGAAAGACGAGTTCATCCGCACCTTCCTCGTCATAGATCTGCGCTAATTCGACCGGATCACCAGCATCCTTCAACCCTAGAAATTGGATCCCTTTGACCACACGCCCTTCCTTTACATCAAGACATGGAATGATTCGTTTTGTCATCATATGCTGTCAAGCCCTTCAAACGCTTCAGCTAAAGTAAATTGCTTTGTGTACAGCGCCTTGCCAATGATTGCACCAGACACACCTGTCTGCTTTTGTGCTGACAGCTTTTGCAGATCACTCACTGCACTGACACCACCTGAGGCAATGACTTGTTTGCCAGTTGCTTCTGCTAATCGAACCGTACTTTCCACATTTGGACCAGACAGCATGCCATCCATTTGAATATCCGTGAAAATGAAGACCTCTGCGCCTTCCTTTGCCAGTTCCTGACCAAGTTCCTCCGCCTTCACTTCCGACGTTTCAAGCCAGCCTTCAGTCGATACAAAACCGTTTCGTGCATCAATGCCAATGGCGATTTTCTCCCCATATTGCGCCAGCATTTTTTTCACAAAAACCGGGTTTGACACCGCTGAACTGCCAAGAATGACTCTCGATACGCCATTGTTTAAATAAAATGCTACATCTTCTTCTGTCCGAATGCCGCCGCCAATTTGGACATTCACATCTAATGAGGAAGCAATCGATAGCACATGCTCGTGATTCACGCGTTTTCCTGCTTTTGCGCCATCTAAATCAACGAGATGTATCCATTTTGCTCCTTCATTTGCAAACCGTCTCGCCATGTCTAACGGTGAATCTCCATAAATGGTTTCTTGGTCATAGTCTCCTTGCACAAGTCGTACACATTTGCCATTTCTCATATCAATTGCTGGATATAATGTAAAATCACTCATTTGCTCACCCTCTGTTCGTTTGCTAATTGAATAAACTGTTTCAGCAGTGCCATTCCTGTTGTACTGCTTTTTTCAGGGTGAAACTGCGTTCCAAACACATTCCCCTTCCCAACAACGGCAGGTACTTGCACACCATAGGGTGCACTTGCCAATAGGTCTTCTGGATTCATGCCGCTCACATAATAAGAGTGAACAAAGTATGCAAATCCTTCCGGCACACCTTCAAACAATGGAGAGGGCTGATGAAATGTGAGCTCATTCCAGCCCATATGAGGCACCTTCAGCCTTTGTCCATCCTGATCACGATCCTTCAAAAGAACGACACGCCCTTTTAAAAGGCCTAGCCCTTTTGTTTTTCCTGCTTCTTCACTTTCTTCAAACAACAACTGCATGCCAAGGCAAATGCCAAATAACAGCTTTCCTTCCTGCACGACTTGGAGGATAAACGCCTCAAGTCCTGTCTGTCTTAACAGCTGCATCGCATCACGAAACGAACCGACTCCTGGCAAAATGTACGCATCTGCCTTTTTCAGCTCCTCTGCTTCAGAAGACACGATATAAGACGCTCCTGCTCGTTCCAGTGCTTTTGATACGCTAAACAAATTTCCCATTCCATAGTCAATGACGCCAATCATTAGAGCATCCCCTTTGTCGACGGAATCCCTTTCACACGCGGATCAATGGTTGTTGCTTCATCTAAGGCGCGTGCCATCGCTTTAAAAATGGCTTCAATCATATGGTGGGTATTGGTTCCATAGTGAACGATCACATGCAGATTGATTCGTGCTTCAAGGGCAAATTTCCAAAGAAACTCATGAACCAGCTCCGTATCAAAGGTGCCGACCTTCTGACTCGGGAAATCGGCTCTCATTTCCAAATGAGGACGATTACTTAAATCCACGACGACTTGGGCGAGAGTTTCATCCATTGGAACAAAACTAGAGCCGTAGCGCTTAATTCCTTTCTTATCACCGAGCGCTTCTTTCAACATCTGTCCAAGCACAATGCCAATATCTTCTGTTGTGTGGTGATCATCGACATCTGTGTCTCCTTTTGCATCTACAGTTAAGTTAAAGTGTCCGTGCTTCGTGAATAAGTCGAGCATGTGCGTCATAAAAGGGACATCTGTCTGAATATCCGCTTTTCCTTCACCATCAATCTCTAGCGCTAACGAAATGTTCGTTTCATTTGTCTGTCTCGCTGTTTCCGCCTGTCTCATTTTGATTCCTCCCGCTTTCTCGCTTCAATCGATCTTGCATGTGCTTCAAGCCCTTCTAATCTTGCAAAAGCCGCAATGCTTTCCCTATGTGTTTCGAAGGCTTCTTTGCTATATGAAATGATGCTCGTTTTCTTTTGGAAATCCGTGACACCAAGCGGACTGGAGAATCTTGCCGTCCCGTTTGTTGGTAGCACATGGTTCGGTCCTGCGAAGTAATCCCCTACCGGCTCTGGGCTGTAACGCCCTAAGAAAATTGCTCCAGCATGCTTGATTTGACCAAGTAGTGATTCTGGATACGCCGTCAGCACTTCTAAATGCTCTGGGGCTAACTGGTTCACGATATCAACTGCACGATCCAAAGATTCTGTCACGTAAATATAACCATGGTCTTGAATAGATTGTGCTGCGATTGATTTCCTTGGCAAATTATCAAGCTGCGCTTGCACCTCTGCTTGCACTGCTTCAGCCAATCCTTTAGATGGTGTCACCAAAATACTAGATGCCAATGCATCATGCTCTGCCTGTGAAAGCAAATCAGCTGCCACCTCATGTGCAGTTGCCGTTTCATCTGCTAAAACAGCAATTTCACTTGGGCCCGCAATCATATCAATGTCTACTTGACCAAATACTTCCCGTTTGGCAAGTGCTACATAAATGTTTCCTGGACCGGTGATTTTATCAACAGGCTGGATACTGTCCGTTCCATATGCAAGAGCGGCTATCGCCTGAGCACCACCCATTTTGTACATTTCTGAAATGCCCAGCTCCTTCGCTGCTACTAGTACAGCGTCAGATAGACGACCGTCTTTTCCTGGCGGTGTCACAAGGACAATTCGCTCAACGCCGGCAACAAGTGCCGGGATCACATTCATTAAAACAGATGATGGATAGGCGGCCGTTCCGCCTGGGACATATACACCGACCGCATCGAGCGGTGTTACTTTCTGACCTAGCATTGAGCCGTCCTTTTGGTGATAAAACCAAGAGGAGGTTAGCTGACGCTCGTGGTATGTTCGAATATTCCGGATCGCCGTTTTGATGATTTGGATCATCTCCGGGTCCAAACGTTCGTAGGCTTTTGTCTTTTCATCCTCCGTCACAAGTGGCTGTTCAATAGAGACACCGTCAAATTGCTTCGTGAAAGACCGTACGGCTTCGTCACCATTTTTTCTAACTTCTTCGATAATCCGCTGAACAGCCAGTCGCTGCTCTTCCGTTCCTGTATCTAGAGAACGCTTGAGTGAGAGAGTGTCTGTCTCACCTTCTTGTATGTAGGTGATGTTCATGATGTTTCCTCCCCTTCTCCTTCGATGATTCTTGCCAGACGCTGCGCCATTTCATCGATTACCGCATCCTTCATTCGATAGCTCACAGGATTGACAATAAAACGTGACGTAATGTCACAAATATGTTCCGTTTCGACAAGTCCATTTTCCTTAAGTGTTTGACCGGTGGAGACAATGTCAACAATTCGATCGGCAAGTCCGATGAGCGGTGCTAATTCAATGGAACCATTTAGCTTAATGATCTCCACCTGCTCACCTTGTTCTCTAAAATAAGAAGAAGCGACATTTGGGTACTTTGTGGCCACACGCGGCGCGACACCGCCCCAGCTGGCTCCCGGCAAGCCCGCTACAGCTAAATGACATTTGCTAATGTTTAAATCGAGCACTTCGTACACATCCCGTGCTTCTTCAAGCATGACATCCTTCCCTGCAATGCCCACATCTGCTACACCGTGCTCTACATATGTCGTCACATCCATTGGCTTCGCTAAAATAAAGCGGAGATTTTCTTCCGGCACATCAATGATTAGTTTTCTTGAATCTTCGAATTCCTCCGGCAGCTGATATCCAGCCTGTCTTAATAGCCCTGCTGCCTCTTCAAATATCCGCCCCTTTGGCATTGCCATTGTCAACACTTTACCCATTTTGCTCTTCCTTTCTAGCGCCGATAAAATAAGTCACTTGCTCAAATGCCTTGGTCATGGCATCGATATTTTCAATACCTGCTAAGTCTTGGAGAACAATCCTTTTGCCCTTTGTCCGCTCTTTTTCTGCAAAATCAAATGCTTCAAGCCGCTGTTCTTTACTAAAAATCACAGCCTCTTGGGGCTCATTTATTTCTTTTGCGTCGAGCGCTTCAAGAAGACGGTCTAATCGAAGTCCGAAGCCTGTAGCAGGTGCGGGTGCATCAAAGTGAGCAAGCAATTGATCATACCTTCCTCCACTTCCGATCACAGACCCAACATGATCTGCAAATACTTCAAACAAAATCCCAGTATAGTAGCTCATATGACTAACCATGCTTAAATCCAAACGGATATATTCTGTACAGCCGTAATCTTCAAGTGTCTCCCACAGCGCCTTTAACTCCGCCAGCACTTCTTTGCCCTCTTGTGACACCACAATTTCTTCAGCCTGCTGGGTCACTTCTTGACCGCCACGCAGCTCTAAAAGCTGGAGCAGCCTTGTTTTATCGATGGATGAGAGCGGCAATTGTTTGACATGCTGCCTGTATCCCACATAATTCTTTTCATATAAAAATCGGCGCAATACGTTCGCCCGCTCTGTATTCCCTAGTACATCTAAAAACAAGGTCTCAGCCAAAGCCACATGCCCGATCGCAATTTTGAAGGATTGAAGTCCAGCATTTTTTAATGCAAACACGACAAGCGCTATGACTTCAGCATCTGCACTAATCGAACCATCACCGATCAATTCAATACCGACTTGCTCAAATTCAGAAGGTCTTCCGCCTTCTCTTTCCTGTGCCCGAAACACGTTGGCTGCATAACCGACTCGAAGCGGATATGCCTGTTCGTGAAGCTTTGAAGCCGCCACTCTCGCAATTGGTCCCGTCATATCAGGTCTAAGCACAAGGGTTTGACCATTTTGATCAAGAAGCTTAAACAGCTGCGTATCTGTAATCGCCGATTGAACACCGACTGTATCGTAAAATTCAAGCGTTGGCGTTTCCATTAAACGATAACCCCAACTATTTATGACCTCTGTTAAAGAATGCCTAACTCTTTTCTTCGTCTCATACAATCCTGGTAATGAATCTCGCATACCATATGGTTTTTCAAACATGAACATGTTCCGCACCTCCAACACATTAAAACAAAAAATTCCGAATCCTTTAGTTCGCTAATATGATAATATGCTAACAAAATAAAGTGATTAAATCAATCATTTTTATTTTCCCCTTTTTTTCCTTAATCATTTGTTCATATATTACATTAAAATGACACCTAATCCTTTTTGATCTCTTTGCTTTAGGAACATGCTATAATACTTAAAAATATTGAATAACACAGGAGATTACAGTGAAATTCATCCAGACATTAATCTTAACTTTGTTGTGCGCATGTCTTGTTTATTTCGGCTTTATTTTCATTTCACAATTCGACCAAGTCAAGAAAACAACGTCACCGCAAGAAGCCAAAGAAAAAGAAAATGACACCGCACTAGCAGCAGAAGAAACGCATTCTACGAAAAAAACAGAAACAACACATTCTAGTTTAAAAGGAAATAAAAAAGCCATGGACGTCATCCTCTTTAATCAAATGGATGCACCAAAGCTTTATAACGGATGCGAAGTCACGAGCTTAGCCATGCTTCTTCATTACAGCGGCTATGAGCATATAACGAAAAACGCATTGGCAAACGAGATTAAGCGTGTCCCGCTCAATTATGAGAATGGCTTAAAAGGAGACCCTCATGACGGGTTTGTAGGCGATATGGAGAATGGGCCAGGTCTTGGTGTGTACCACGAACCCATTTATCAGCTTGCGAAAAAATATGCAGGTAATCAAGCGGTGGACTTGACCGGCAAGCCAGTTAAAAAAGCCATTTACCAATCACTTGAAAAAGGTTATCCTGTCTGGGTCATTACAACTTCGACCTTTGCCAAAACAGATAACATTGAAACATGGAATACACCAAATGGAAAAATAGATATCAGCTTTAATATGCATAGCGTCGTCATCACTGGCTATGACAAAGATCATGTCTACTTAAATAATCCATACGGAGAAAAGAATCAAAAAGTCGATCGTGAACAGTTTGAGGATTCTTGGAAACAGATGGGCAGCCAGGCGATTATCATTAAAGCATAAACCACTTCTCCCATTGAAGAGAATGCACACATGCATCAAAAACATCCTCCATACGAATGGAGGATGTTTTTGAATGATTTATTTTTTTAGTATTTCCTTCAGACGGTCTTCAAGCTTTTCAGCCGTCATCGCACCCCCACCAAGGCTGATGTATTCATCCCCTTTTTTTAGTAAAAGTGTAGGATAGCCATTCACGTTCAATTGCTGAACCTTTGCAAAATCGGCATACGCATCATTGATCGTTTCTGTCTCATTCATTCGTTCAACCAATACATCAGGGTCAAGTTGGTGTTTCATAGCGATATCTCTATAAGTTTCTTCATCACTTAGGCTTTTTCCGTCTTGATAAAAGGCCTTTTGCATAGATGAAGCCAAGTACAATGCATGCTCTGGTGCGATGGATCTTAATGCAGAAAATCCAATTGCAGCAGCCTCAGAGTCTAAAATGAATGTTCCGTTTTCTAGCAACTCTTCGTAGCGGTCTCCAAATTCGACACCTGTCAGCTGACTGATACGCTCATTTGCTTCTGAAATGTGTGGATAATTCTTTATCGGTAGACGACGCTCTCCTACAAATAAACCGCCCGATACAAGTGTCAGTGGTATCTCAGGGTGATTTTCGTGTAAAGTACGGATGCTGTTTGAAAATCCATAACACCAGCCACAATACGCATCCCATACATAGATAAAAGATTTTTCTTGATCATTCATAAGACAGACTCCTCACTCATCGTTTTTTAGCGACAATGAAACGCATGTTATTCTACTTATTCTGCTTCAGAAACCACAGTAAAACGTTCTCCAACATGAGCAGCTTGTTCTATCTCATCGACAAGCGCAACGGCGTAGTCAGCATAACTCACATAGCTGTCACCCTTCGAATTGACGATAAGATGGTCTTTGCCTTTCACATAAGCACCTGTCCGTTTGCCTGCTGGATCAAAGAATGCAGCTGGACTAAGAAATGTCCATTTTACTCCTTCGGTCTTTTGAAGATCTATTAAATTTTCTCCTTGCTGTGAAGCAGTAGCAAAGTATTCCTTTGGAAACTCCGGTGTGTCCATCAGTCTAGTTGTTTTGGCCTCATCTACAAATAAACTTCCAGCACCTCCCACGACGATTAAACGCGTTTCTGGTGTCTCTTTCAAGAGATGAATGAGTTTTTTCCCTGCTTCTACATGAAGGTGCTCTTGTCCTGCTGGAGCACCAAATGCGTTTACGATCACATCAAAACCTTTGACGTCTCCTGCCTCTAAGTGAAAAACATCCTTTTCTAAAACAGCTGCTGATGAATTAGTCACTTTTTGTGCATCTCGAACGATTGCCGTTACTTCGTGCCCTCTCGATTGAGCTTCTTTTAAAATGTGTTGTCCTGCTTTACCTGTTGCGCCAATGATTCCAATTTTCATGTAAATTCCTCCTACAATATAAGGTTATTTTGATCACTTAAGATGTAACCAAAATGGTTACAACAGAGGTAAAAAAAATTGAATAGATCATCCAATTTTTTTGATTAAAACCTGCGTTAATTCACTTAATTTGATCTCAGCAAGCACTTGCTCCATCGCACTTTGAGCACGGCACAAAATTAATTCTAGTACAGCTTGAATATTTGCACCGATCGGACAGTCAGGGTTTGGGCTTTCATGAATTTGAAACAACTCTCCCTCATCCACCACTTCAACCGCTTTATACACATCGAGCAGTGTAATGTCATCCTCACTTCGGTTTAATTGAGAACCGCCTTTGCCAAGACTCGTTGAGATTAGGCCTGCTTTTTTGAGCTTACTCATGATACGGCGAATCACCACTGGATTTGTATTGACACTTCCTGCGATATCCTCCGATGTCTGTAATGATCCTTTTTCAAGTGATAGCAAGGCCAGAATATGGACAGCGACAGTAAATCTGCTGCTGATTTTCATGTTTTCTCACCTCTGTTGTAATCATTATAGTTACACCATGTTAGAATGTCAACAAAAAAGTCTGCCGAGCTACTCAGCAGACGTAGATTGACGTGCTTCCATTTCCTCTTTTGTATATATCATCCGCATTGGATTACCTCCAACAAAGGAGCCTGCCGGAACATCTTTGTTCACAAGAGTTCCCGCCGAAACAATTGCACCATCACCAATTGTCACTCCAGGTAGGATCGTTGAATTTGCCCCAATTAAGACTTCATCACCAATATAGACTTCCCCAAGCCTATACTCTTTAATCAAATACTCATGGGACAAAATGGTCGTGTTATAGCCAATCACACTATTTCGACCGACAGTGATTTTCTCAGGAAACATGAGATCGACCATCACCATTAAAGCAAACGCCGTATCCTCTCCGACTTTCATTCGAAGGAAGGTGCGATAAATCCAATTTTTCATTCCCATAAAAGGCGTATACCTTGCCATTTGAATAAAGATAAAGTTTTTCACAACCTTGAGAAAGGGGACCGTCCGATAGACTTGTCTAAGCGAATTGACCCCTTTGACAGGATAACGATCTGTTTTTCTCAACTTAATCAGCTCCAACAATCGCCAAGAGATCACTCATTTTCTGCAGCATATAATCAGGGCGATGCTTTAACAGGGCTTCTTCTCCCTTAATAGACCAAGCAACACCTGCTGTTTTCGTCCCTGCCGCTTGACCAGATAAAATGTCGTGATAGTTATCACCAACCATGATCGCCTCATGCGGATCACTGCCGAGCTTGGATAATGCCAGCTGAACTGGTTCTGGATGTGGCTTTTCATTTTGTACATCATCAAGTGTGACAATGACCTCAAAAAATGGCTCCAATCCAGTCAGCTTTAATCCCATTAAAACCGTATCACGTATTTTTGTTGTCACAATACCAAGCTTAAACCCTCGATCCTGAAGAATTTTCAACGTATCTAAAACCGTCTCGTACTCCGTCACAAGCAGGTCATGCTGTTCATGATTAAACGTTCGATACATCTGAATCATGTCATCTGTCAGATTCGGATCCATTGCAGAGAATGTATCAAATAATGATGGACCAATGAAATGAAGGATATCCTCACGGCTGTATTGACCAGGGTAATAATGATCAAGCGTATGCTGAAATGAAGCAATAATTAATTCATTTGTATTGATTAATGTGCCATCTAAATCAAATAGCACTGTGTTAATAGTTGATTGGTTCATATGGCTTCCTTTCTAACAGCTGTATGTTCGCGCCTCCGCCAGATATAGCTGATGGCAGCTGTCAATAAAATAGCAGAAATAAGGCGAATAAGAAGAAGCGGCCAGACTGGAATACCTAAAGGAATGAAAATGAGTGTATCTTCGACCACCGCATGACACGCCACAAGGAAAATGAAAGCAAGCGTTAAATCCTTTTTGCTGACACCGTCCTCTTCCACTGCCTTCATCATGACGCCTGCCCCGTAGGCAAGACCAATGGTTAAACCAGCCACCATCGTCATAGACGTATTTTCTTTCATTCCAAGCATTCTCGTAAAAGGAGACAGCCACTTAGACAGCGTATGGAGCCACCCTAAGTCTCTCATAAATTGAATGATGATCATGAGAGGAATGACAATACAAGCCAGCTGCAGCACACCAAGAACAGCTTTCTGTAAAGCAAGAAGTACGATCATATACCAGCTAGAAGGCACATCAGCCGACTGAGCAGCTGTCAGCAAACCATATTGCGCCGGCTCCTCGCCTCCCTGCCAAACGAGGTGAATGACAATTGCTGACACGACGGCAAGACTGATTCTCACCAGCAAAATGACAGACACCCGCAGCCCAACCTTCGCCGCCACTGTTGATTCGATGATCAAGTTGTGACAAAAGGAGAGCATGACCGCTAAAATGAACACTTCCTTCACAGGCAGCTCTAATGTCAAGATGGCTGCAATACCCGCATACAAGTTCAGCATATTTCCTAAAACAAGCGGAATGGCCGCTTCCCCTGAAAGACCAAACAGGCCCATAAAAGGACGGATGAATTGTATCATCCAATCCATCACAGGTGTATGCTGCAAGATACTAACGAGAATGGTAACCGGAAAAATGACTTTTCCAAGTGTCCAAGTTGTCGATAACCCTGCTTTCAAGCCGTTTTTCCATGTCTCACCCATCTCTTATCCCCCTTGCTTAATTTGATGAGTTGTTCTCTTTATACCGTATAGATGCATATCCCTTGATTCTTCTAAACACAATCAGCAAAACAGCCACTGCAAATATGGCAATCGAAATCATCTGTGCAATTCGAAGATGCTCAGTCAGCATTAAGCTGTCTGTTCTCATTCCTTCAATGAAGAAACGGCCGATTGAATACCAGATTAAATAAGACAAGAAAATTTCGCCTCGACGCAATGATGTTCTACGTAATAAGATTAATATCAAAACGCCTGCGATATTCCATAATGATTCATATAAGAACGTAGGGTGATAGTAGGTCCCGTCAATGTACATCTGATTAATAATAAACTCAGGCAGGTGCAAATTTTCTAAAAAGGCTCTTGAAACAGCCTCACCATGCGCTTCCTGATTAATAAAGTTCCCCCAGCGCCCGATGGCTTGCCCTAGTAAAATACTAGGCGCTGCGACATCGGCTATTTTCCAAAAGGACACCTTTCTCACTTTAGTAAAGACAATCGCTGTCAGCACCGCCCCTATCAGTCCGCCATGTATGGCAATTCCACCATTCCAAATCTTGATGATTTCATTTGGGTGCTGCTGATAATAATCCCATTCAAAGGATACATAATAAATTCGTGCACAAATAATGGCGATAGGAATGGCAAATAAGATGAGATCAATAAACATATCTTTATTGATGCCTCTTTTTTCACACTCCCTTAATGCGAGCCAGAGTCCAAGCAGAGCTCCGACCCCAATAATCACACCATACCAATGAACCGAAATAGGTCCGAGCTGAAAAGCAATCGGATCAATTGGTTGAATTGCTTCATTCATATAGACAGCTCCTATTCATCCTGGCCATTGTCTTCAATGACATCGGCAAGTTTACTTGTAAATTGTTCCGCTGCATTATGTCCCATTCGTTTCAATCTGAAGTTCATAGCAGCTACCTCGATGATGACCGCTAAATTTCGTCCCGGACGTACAGGGATGGTCAGCTTTGGTACATCTGTATCGATGATCCGCATTTTTTCTTCCTCAAGTCCTAAACGGTCATACTGTTTGCCTTGTTCCCAAAGCTCAAGGTTCATAACAATCGTAATTCTCTTATAGCTTCTGACAGCGCCCGCTCCAAATAAGGTCATCACATTAATAATGCCTAATCCACGGATTTCTAGAAGGTGCTCAATCAGCTCTGGTGCGCTTCCAACTAACGTATCCTGATCCTCTTGCCTGATTTCTACGCAATCGTCTGCAACCAGCCTGTGTCCTCTCTTCACTAATTCTAAAGCCGTTTCACTTTTACCTACGCCACTTTTTCCAATTAACAGCACACCTACACCATATACATCTACGAGTACGCCATGAATCGCAGTCGTTGGTGCAAGCTTGCTTTCTAAGAAGTTCGTTAATCGACTCGAAAGTCTTGTCGTTTTTAAGCTTGAGCGTAAAACCGGCACTCCATTTTCGTTTGAAGCTTCGATCAATTCCTTTGGTACTTCACGATCTCGTGACAAAATGATGGCAGGAGTAATATCTGTACAAAGAGACATCATTCTCTGCTTTCGTTCGCGTTCTGGGAGCTGTTCAAAAAAAGAAAGCTCTGTCTTCCCTAAAAGTTGAACTCTTTCTTTTGGGTAATATGTAAAATATCCAGCCATTTCAATACCTGGTCTGGAAAGATCACTGATTGTAATGGGACGATTAATCCCTTCTTCCCCACTTACCAGTTCAAGATGAAATTGTTCCATTATGTCCTTCGTACGAACTTTCGGCACGCTTCTTCCTCCTTTTATCACAGGCGTTTCAGAAATACAGCTCTATTTTATCACTTTCAATGATGAACCCAAAACAGTATTTTATCCTGATCCTGTTTCATCACATTTACTGGTATAGACAACTATACTTAAAAAAGGTAAACTGAATCTAACGACGAGAATAAGGGGGCACAATCATGAGCAGTTCTTTATTGCTCTCCAATATTCATATTGTGACAAAGACAGAAATCATTGAAAACGGTTTTGTCGGTTTACGCGATGGCAAGATCGACTATATTTCAACATCACCGCCGACAGGAAATTATGAAAAAGTATATATTTCCCGGGAAAACTTTTATTTACTCCCCGGAATGATTGATATTCACATCCATGGGGGATATGGTGCAGATATGATGGATGCGACACCAGAAGCCATGAATACACTTGCTGATCACTTACCCGCAGAAGGAACGACAAGCTTTTTAGCAACAACCATTACACAAAATCATCAAGAGATTGAGCAAGCACTTAAAAATGTCGCACAGTGGAGACCCTATAATGAAAAGCAAGCTGGAAGTCAGGCACAATGTTTAGGCATTCATCTAGAAGGTCCTTTTATTTCTAAAGATAAAGCTGGAGCGCAGCCTGCTCAATGGATTACACAGGCTAACCCTCCTCTTTTTGAGAAATGGCTGAGTGCATCTGATCAGCTGATTCGAATTGTCACTTTTGCACCTGAGGCAGATACTGATTTTGCATTTCTTTCCCTGCTAAAAGAAAAAAATATCATTCCTTCTATTGGACATACAAATGCTCCTCATGACATGATTGAACTAGCAGCAAAGCACGGTGCGCGTCATGTCACGCATCTTTATAATGCGATGAGTTCATTTCAGCATCGTGAGCCAAATGTTGCAGGAGCTGCACTTACAAACGAAAAGCTTTTGACTGAGCTGATTACAGATGGCATTCATTCACATCCTCTTTCCGTAAAGCTTGCGTATTTGGCTAAGGGAAGTGAACGTTTGATCATGATTACAGACTCAATGCGTGCAAAAGGACTTGGAGAGGGAACCTACGAATTTGGCGGTCAGACTGTGACAGTCAGCGGTGAAAAAGCATTGCTTGCAGATGGAACACTTGCAGGATCGATTTTACAAATGAAAGATGGGGTCAAACGTATGAGACAGATCACACAATGTGGATGGACAGAAATTGCTCAAATGACCTCAACAAATGCAGCCACTCAGCTCGGGATCGATCATCAGCTCGGTTCGATCGAAGTTGGAAAACTGGCAGACTTGGTCATTTGGGATGAAACTGGCGAACTCATGATGACGATCTGCCATGGACAAATCGCTTATGAAAAAAAGGAGGCCACACACTGATGAACATCATCGAATTTGCAGATAAAGATCAATTAGGAAAAGCAGCAGCTGCTTTCATTGCACGTACCATTGAATCAAAAACAGATGCGGTTCTCGGTCTGGCAACTGGCGGTACACCAATTGACACTTATAAAGAGTTAATTCAGTTGCATCAAACAGAACAATTGTCTTTCAAACAAGCAAGAACAGTGAATCTGGATGAGTACGTGGGAATTGATCCAAATCATGAAAATAGTTATATGACTTACATGAAGCGTCATTTATTCGACCATATTGATCTCCCATCAGATCAATATTTCCTCCCCAATGGTGCTGCTTCTCACTTGGAAGAAGAGTGCTTAAGGTATGATCAGCTCATTGAAGATTTAGGGGGTATTGATCTTCAGCTACTTGGTATCGGACAAAATGGACATATCGGGTTTAATGAACCTGGTACTCCCTTCGACTCAAAGACGCATGTCGTCCAATTAGATGAACACACTCGCCAAGCCAATGCAAGATACTTTTCTTCTATTGATGAGGTGCCTACACATGCCATTACAATGGGAATTGCAAGCATTCTTTCAAGCAAAAAAATTCTCCTTCTCGCATCAGGAAAATCAAAAGCGGACGTGATACAATATTTAGAACGAACAGAGATTCACCCAGACTTCCCTGCATCTGCTCTAAAACTTCATGAAGATGTGACGATTTTTATTGATCGAGAAGCTGGTTCACTACGCTAAACACGAGAGGATTTTCACATGTTTATTGATAAGCAGTCACCTATCCCCATGTACCATCAGATTATGGAGAACTTGAAAAAGCAGATTGAGGATGGAACGTTAGCACCTGATACACTCATTCCTTCTGAAAGAGAATATGCCGAACGCTTTGGTATTAGCCGAATGACTGTCAGACAAGCCTTATCGAACCTTGTGAACGAAGGATATTTATACCGGCAAAAAGGAAAAGGAACATTTGTTAGCCGAAAGAAGTTTGAACAACCGCTTCAGGGCTTAACAAGCTTTACAGAAGATATGCGTCAACGTGGGTTCAAAGCTTCAAGTCAGTTGATTGATTTCAAAAAAGTCGCATGCCCAGAGCACTTGCTGCAATCATTACAGCTGTCGAACAGTGAAGATGTCTATGAATTAAAACGAATCCGCCTTGCAAACGATGAACCAATGGCTATTGAAACGAGTTATATACCTGAAAAATTTGCTGGCGAGCTCACAAAGGACCATTTAACTGGATCTTTATATGAATATATAGAAACGAACACAGGTCTAACCATTGCCCATGCCAAGCAGGAGCTTGAAGCCAATGTTGCTTCAAAGGACGAAGCTGACCTGCTGTCTATTTCATTAGGGGACCCTGTCCTCTCCATTGTAAGAACAACTTATTTTCAAAATGAAATTCCATTCGAGTATGTCATGTCCATTTATAGAGGGGATCGATACAAACTCACTCACACAATGGAAAGATAAAACTGTGCTCCTGAAAGCACAGTTTTTTTATTTCCTAAAAAATGTTGATTGATCATCATTTTTTGTATGAATTTTCCATATAGGCGAAATCGCTTTCCCTTCGAAACGGTCTTTTGCTACAGTGTACCAATAATATTCTTGATTTGGCTTTAACCCTTTCCATTCAAAGCTTGCTTTTTTACCACTTTTCACACCTTTGACCTCTCCAAGAAGAACGTTTGTGTAGACATTCAATTCAAAATAATTGGTTTTAACGGATTTCATTTTAGGTGTTAAATCCACATCAATTGAAAATTCATCTTGATCTCCATACGTTTTTGGATCATAGAAATGTTCTTGATTCAAGTAGGGTGAATATGTGGTGAAATGAAGTTTATTTTTTTCTTGATCCGCAGTGATCAGCCGCATAAAACCTTGACCGCCTTCAGGACCTGACTGGTAATCTGCAAGGATTTGATATACTTTTCTGTCCACTTTTCCATCATGATCATCGTCAATCTCATCTACTTTTCGACTGGCTCCGTGGTAGTGACCGCTAAATACTGCGACAATATTCGGGTGACGCTTTACCACTTGATGGAAGATCAAATCTCCAATTGGGCTTCGATTGCCGCTCACTAACAAATACTCATGGAAATTTAAAATGACAATTCGATCTGGATGTTCAGAAATGACTCGATTTAACCAGTCAATCTCATTTTGCTTGATCCCCCAGCCCATATACACCATCATATAATCATTGCCACCAGCAGAGATAAGATCATAATGACCTCGATTGTTTTGATAGGATTCACCGTAATACGGCTTGTCTTCAAAGCGTTTCGCTCCAAAATATCTCCCATATTCCCTATAATGGCCGTCTTTGTGCCTGACATCATGATTACCAGCTAATACACCGTAAGGAATCTGATGCTTATCTAACACACGCATAAATGTATCGGCACGATTCCACTGCTTGTCCTTTGAATCATCCACAATATCACCTGTATGGAACACATATTGAATATTTAATGGGTCCCTTTGATCTCTGATCCACTCGACCATTTTTTTGAAGATGTGAGGATAACTTCTGGCATAATATTGAGTATCAGACATCCACACCATCTTATAAGGCTTTAACGTCTTACTGACCTCATCTTGTACAAGCAAATCAAACGTTTGATTTTTCATATACTGTCTGACTGACAGCAGCCCTTTCAGGTAAAATTCCTTTTCATCCTTGGCAAAGTGATGAGTGATTTTATCCCACTTTTCTTGCTGATGATTCCAAGCGTACATCGTTACCTTTCTCCCTGATAATGAGCTTCCTTTCCATACAGCCTCGACAACATCCTTTTCACGTACATCGTGATGAACCTTGATTTGAAAGCGATGATAAGGAAAATGCTGTAGATCTTTCGTTTCCACTGATTTACCATCAGCAAATGCAATGCGATTTCTTTCTCGATCAGAAAAAATCATTTCCCCTGTTTCATTTAAATGTTTTGGCGGCTCTGTTTCCGCTGCATATTTGAAAATCTTCATGGACGGATGCAGCGATGTATATTGATAGGCACGGTAAAAGGAGTAATCTAACTGATCATTAGTAGGATCATTGGTTAGCACTGTTTGCTTAGATGATTCCTTTTTTGTCCTATCTGACACTCTCTCTGGCGTTTCAGGGTGTTCATGTACCGTCTTAAAAACCTTTTTCAAAGTTGATTTGTTTCCAGCGGCATCTTTTGCTTTTATCTTCAATGTGTGCTCCCCAGGTTCTAATTCGCTAGAGGACGTCTGATAAGGCAAAGAGATCGGTTTTCCATCTAAATATGCCTTCATCTCCGCTATGTCACTCCAACGATCCGTCACCTTTGCCCTTAACGTAAAGACGCCTTTATATTGGTCCTTTGCCTGTATATTACTCTTGATTTTCGGACCCGTGTTATCGACTTTCACACGTACAGATTGAGATTCGTCTGCGGTTTTAGCCTGAACAACATGTACTCCTTCTTTCAGCCTTCTTGTATCCCACTGAATATAGCTTGAAGCATATGCTTGCTTCGGGATTTGAAACTGAAATGCTCTTACTTTCTTAGCGCTTCCACCGTCACCCATTTTCCATTCCTCATGCCGGCTCGCATTTAGAGGCAGAATTTGAGTTCCATTCGATAAAATCATCTGGACATTTTTCAATTCAAAATCATCGTGATTTTCTCCAGGAAATCGGTCAAACGGCGATGACTTCGTCCCAGCATGGAATGATATCGTTTGTGGACCTGCCTTTTCTAAGTGTTTTTCTGGTATTGGCATCGTATAGGTGCGATACACTTTTGTCGAATCATCAAAAATGGAAAGTAAGTGCTTACCTATAGACACACCATTCTTAAAATATAAATTTGTCCCTTTGACATCAAATGCAAGATATGGATCTGCTTCAAGTGCAGGGAATACTTGTCGAATCGGTTTCCCATCTATCATTAATTGTATGCTTTTTTTCTGATCTGCTGTTGCTTTTAAGTGAAATACGCCTGAAACCGTATCTCCTTCTTCTACATTCAATCGAAGGCCGTGAGCCTTGCTTACTTGTTCCACATCAATTGTTTTTTTCATTGTCATTGCTTGATTTTCGCCGTCAGACGCTTCAATCTGATATTCCAATCGATCTTTACCGATGAGCTCAGGTGAATAAATAATATAGTGAAACAGCCGATCATTATGATCCTTTTGAAGCAGCACCTCTTTAAAATCTTCATGACGATTGGTTCGATATCGCAATTTGACCGTTTTGACGGACTGATCATCCTGCACATCTGCCTTCAGTTCAATGCCTTCAGTTGGTTTTATCGGTTGATTATCTGTCATATCTTCAATCACAGGTTTATGAACATCTTGTGATATTTCTTTTTTTTCAATTGGAATTTGGGCTTTTAACACTTTTCCAGGTGTCGGCTCTTCCTCCACTTTCGAGATCAGCTTCATTTGTGTCGTACCATCCATTGGATACTTGAACAGTAACGATCTGTGCTCGCTAAACAATGAAGGCTTTAAACGATAGGATGCCGACGATACCTCTTCTCCTATATTTGTTGTGATAGAAACAAGGCGGGATTTAGAATTGGACAATCCTTTACTCTCAATGACCGATAGTTGCTCGCCCTCTTTTAAATGACTTTTGTACATCGCATTAAAGTCCGCTACCGTTAAATGCTCCTGCCCTTTTTTTCTAAGCCAAAATACATACGGTTTTCCAGGAGAAATGGTGATAGGACTTGTGTGGAATGAATATATATCATCCATCTCCACGCCTTGCGCTGGATTGCGATAGCGAAGCTGGTAATGTCGAAGTGAAATGGGTGCATGTGTTGTGTTATACACCTCGATGAATTCAAAAGCATCCTTGCCTTTGCGGTTTTTTGAATTCACGACGATTTCTGTCATCAATAGCTCAGGAATCTGTGAGAGATCCTCTTCAAATCCATTTAAGTGAACTGCTTGTTCGGTTGTTTTGATGACAGACTTCTGCGTCAAGAATTCTGTATAGTAATGAACTGTTGGATTCCACAATTGATCTGTCGGGATTTTCGCTGTGAATTCTGGTTTCATCCCCGGCAATCGTTCCATTGGGATCAATCGATATCCTAGTTCATCACTCTGTTTATAGTACAAGTTTGCAGACAAAATTTGCTCTGACTGACTAATAGATGCCCGAAATTGAAGATCACGTTTTTTTCCTTGAACCGGACGGACATCTACTTGAAATTGATCAAAGATAAAAGGTGAAAAGGGCTTATTTCGTATGTTCACTTGTGTTTGTGTCAAAGATCCTGCTGAAGCAGGCTGACTGAAACAAAAAAGAATGCTCAAAAAAAGCAAAAGAATGATTTGTCTGCTCACATTCACCATCGTGCACCGCCTCCCTTCGGATATTGTGTCTCCTGAAGACGGTTTTTATGACAGATGGAACGGGGAAACGATATAAATTCACACAAAAAAACCGTTAGCTTTTTTTCGCTAACGGTTCCACGATTCCTTTCTGTATGAGCAGATGGAAAATGGATAAAATGACAGCCATCCAAATGGCCGTTCCAAACCCATCAATGTTAAAACTATCTCCCATAAAGCTTGAGGTCATCATCAGTGTGATGGCATTAATGACAAAGAGGAACAATCCTAGTGAAAGTACTGTCACTGGCAGCGTTAAAATGATCAAAAACGGCTTCACTAAAATATTGAGCAAGGACAAAATAATACTTGCTACAATCGCTGCGCCAAAGCCTTCAATATACACACTACCAAGGCCTGGCAAAATGCCTGAATCAAAATATCCAGCAATGACGATTAAAAGTAATGCATTGACGAAAATACTAACGATCCATCTAAGCATTTAGTTAGTGCCTTCTTCCGGAACAACAAAATACCAGATGAAGTAGATCAAGAATATCGGCATAAATGCTGTCATAAATCCGATGATCACCGTTAAAATACGAAGCAGGGATGCATCGACACTTAAGTATTCAGCAAGTCCACCGACAACACCCGCTATTTTTTTATCTGTCGCTGAACGATAAAGCTTCTTCATGTAGAATCACTCCTTGTCTGATTGGTGCTTTACTTGGATTGAGCCTGTTTTTGTTTCTGCAAAAATGGATATATTGTGCTCCGCCTGTTGATTGGCTTTAATCATTTTCTCTTTTTGCAGCGTTTCATTTTTCTCTTTAATCATATTTGCATCAAGCAGCTCATGAGAGATCGATCCGAGATTGCTTTTCAGCTCCGCAGTCACTGCACAAGCACGCGGAATCTGAACGTCCACACTGCCTGTTGTCGTTTTTGCATAGATCGAACGGCATTTCTCATCTGACAGCTGAACAGCAATGTTCCCATTGAAGCTCTGTGCATCAATTGATTCACTTTTCCCACGCAGGTCAATGAGCCCATTAATGGTTTCTACTTCAATCATACCACACTCGTGATCAGCCAGTTTGATTTGTCCATTTGCTGTTTCAATTCCGACTTTTTCTGCTTGTAAAGAGGCAAAAGAGACGACGCCATTTGTTGTTTTTGCAGCCAGTTCTTTTGTCTTTAGCTTTTCCCCGCGAATCGGTCCATTAAACAGTTTGACTTTGATCTTATCGTATTGGATACGAGGTACATACAGGGTGACATTGACCTTCATGGTCTTCTTTTCAGTTCGGATAAAAAATTTGTCCCCTTCAAGCCCGCAATCCAGATGTTGAAGAAATTGCTGTCTGGCCTGCTCTCCATCCTCTGCACGGTAAATTTTCGCATGACACTCTGCCCGAACATCCCCATCATCCCAAGGCATCAAATTGAGACTGCCGTTTGCCAATTGTATATCTAAATGGGACAGTGCAGCGTCTTTGAATTGAAAAATGTGTTCAACGTCGACGGACTGTCCAAAGTTCAAATCAAGATCTACATCTTTGACCTTTTTCACCGCCGAATCTAACCATCCAAACAGCTTTGCACCGAGGTTTTCAGTACCAGTTCCTTTATTCTCTGTGCCAGCTTTTTCTTCATGAAAGGTATGATCAGCCGTTGATTTTTCTAGTGAAATGGACTGATTTTCTTCTAATTTTTCAAGTAGCGTAATTGCTTCTTTTGCAGATAATGTCCCGTCTTCTACTAATTTTAAAATGCGTTCTTTTTCATTCATACAAAGCCCTCCTACGATTTGATGGATTGAAGCACTTTAATACCTTGAATGATATTCCAAATGACAGAGATCAAAAAGCCAATGGCGACTAAAAAGGACAAGATAAGTACGGTGAACACTGGAACGAGTGAGTCGCTTGCCTGTGTCGTCAATAAAAAGGGGATAGATCCAAAAACCAGCAGCACACACGCTGCGACTGGCAAAACATGTGACCACAATGCACGCAGCGAATGCCGTTTCGTTTCCTTTTGATCCACTACAAAATATGCCACGATTGGTACAATAAACGGCATGAAAAATACACTAAAATAACAAATAGATGCAATGATCGACTGATCTCTGTTCATATATATTCGCTCCTTCATGATGAAAATTCCTTTCTAACTCATACGTTTATGGCGTATAAAAAGTTTCAAACTCATTCGATTTACATATGACCTTAGACACAAATTATTTCTTTTTGCACCTAAGTGTAGATTCTTCATGGATTACCCTTTAAAATATGTTGAAAAGATGGTGATTATCATTATAGGGGGTAATTATTTTGACAGATCATCATAATGCTAACCACACGGCACAAACGCTTTTAGACCTTATACAGAAACAGAAAAGCATGAACAGCGATATGATCAAGGAGCTAGAGGCCATTCATCCGTCTCATCCGAAGTATGGTGATATCCGTTATTTAAAAGTACTGCTCGATAGTAGCAGCACTCATATTTTAAAGGATTTAACGCACCTCAGTAACTTAATGCCAAAGGAAGATGTGCAATAAAAGGAAAACCCCTCTTTTCCGAGGGGTTTTTCTTTATGAGGATGTCACACTTTCTGTTTCTTTGACTAACTGTTTCATTCGCTCACGATCACGCTCTAAAATCGGTTTTAAGTATCGACCGGTGTAAGAAGCTTCTTCTTTAGCAATGTGTTCAGGTGTGCCTGAAGCAATAATCGTTCCTCCACCAGCACCGCCTTCTGGTCCTAGATCAACAAGGTAATCGGCAGCCTTAATAATATCAAGGTTGTGCTCAATGACCAATACCGTATCCCCGTTTTCGACCAAGCGCTGGAGCACTTTTAACAACCTAGCAATATCATCCACATGAAGACCGGTTGTCGGTTCGTCTAAAATATACAAGGATCTTCCGTTTGAACGGCGGTGAAGCTCAGATGCCAATTTCACACGCTGCGCCTCTCCACCAGACAATGTCGTGGCAGGCTGCCCAAGTGTAATGTATCCTAATCCAACATCAAAGATCGTTTGCAGCTTCCGCTTAATTTTCGGGATATTCTCGAAAAATTGAAGTGCGTCCTCTACCGTCATTTCAAGAACATCGGAAATATTTTTCCCTTTATACGTGACCTCTAACGTCTCGCGGTTATAACGTTTCCCATGACACACTTCACAAGGCACATATACATCAGGTAAAAAGTGCATTTCAATTTTAATAATGCCATCTCCACGACATGCTTCGCAGCGTCCACCTTTCACGTTAAAGCTGAATCGCCCTTTTTTATAGCCTCGTACCTTCGCTTCATTGGTTTGCGCAAACACATCCCGCACGTCATCAAATACACCTGTATACGTAGCAGGGTTGGATCTTGGTGTACGGCCAATTGGAGATTGATCAATATCAATGACTTTGTCTAAGTGATCCATTCCTTTGATTTCTTTGTGCTGTCCTGGCTTCGCTTTTGCTCTGTGCAGTTTTTGGGCAAGGGATTTCAATAAAATTTCATTCACAAGTGTACTTTTCCCTGAGCCTGACACACCTGTCACAGCGGTAAAGACACCTAAAGGAAACTTCGCATTCACGTTTTTAAGATTGTTTTCTTTTGCCCCTTTAATTTCAATGAAGCGGCCGTCAGGCTTTCGTCTCTCAATCGGAAGCGGGATGAATTTCTCACCAGATAAATATTGTCCAGTCAACGATTTTGGGTCCTTCATGACTTCTTCTGGCGTTCCAGCTGAAATCACTTCTCCTCCATGAACCCCTGCACCTGGTCCAATATCAATGAGATAGTCAGCGGCAAGCATCGTATCTTCATCATGTTCTACGACAATCAGTGTGTTTCCGATATCACGCATGTTTTTCAATGTCCCAATCAACCGGTCATTATCCCGTTGATGCAGACCAATCGATGGTTCATCTAAAATATAAAGAACGCCTGTCAGTCTTGATCCGATTTGTGTCGCCAAACGAATCCGCTGCGCCTCCCCGCCTGATAATGTGCCAGCAGACCGGCTTAATGTCAGATAATCTAATCCGACATTATTTAAGAAGGATAAGCGCTCTTTGATTTCACGTAAAATGAGCTGAGCAATCTGCAAATCTTTCTCAGACAACTCAATTTTCTTATAGAAATCAAGGGCATCAGATACAGACAAATCGGTCATTTCTCCGATATGTTTGCCATTGATGAGAACCGCAAGCGTTTCTTTTTTCAGGCGATATCCTTTACAGGTCGGGCATGGCTGATTGGCCATATATTTTTCCATTTGCTCCCGAATATAATCGGAGCTCGTTTCCTTGTAACGCCGTTCAATGTTACGAAGCACACCTTCAAACTCGATTTCATTTTCACGGACCTGGCCAAAATCATTTTCATATTTAAAATAAATCAGCTCAGAGCCGCTGCCATATAAAATTTTATCAAATAAATGCGTCGGGATATCTTTTACTGGAATATCCATGTCAATTCCATAGTGTGTACATACGGCCTCAAGAAGCTGCGGGTAATATTGTGAGCTTTGAGGCTCCCATGGGGCAATGGCATGCTGCCGTAAAGTCAAATCCTTATTCGGAATCACAAGCTCTGGATCTACTTCTAGTTTAGAACCAAGCCCATCACAGCTTGGGCAGGCACCGAAAGGGCTATTAAACGAGAACATTCTTGGCTCAAGTTCCCCAATAGAGAATCCGCAGTGCGGACAAGCATGATGCTCACTAAATAACAGCTCCTCTTGTCCAATCACATCAATCATCACACGGCCTTCACCAAGTCGGAGTGCCGTTTCAAGAGAATCAGACAACCGTGCCGCCACGCCTTCTTTCACGACAATTCGATCAATCACCACTTCAATGGAATGCTTTTTATTCTTTTCAAGCTCGATCTCTTCTGACAGGTCCTCCATCTCGCCATCAACTCTGACTCGAACGTAGCCCTGCTTCCGAATTTGATCAAGTACTTTCACGTGAGTTCCCTTACGTCCAGATACGACCGGAGCAAGCACTTGTAGTTTCGTTCGTTCTGGATACTCTAAAATGCGGTCTGTCATTTGCTCAATCGTCTGTGATGTAATTTCGATCCCATGAATAGGACAAATCGGTTTTCCGACTCGAGCATATAATAGACGCAAGTAATCATAAATTTCTGTAACAGTCCCAACGGTTGATCGAGGGTTCCTGCTTGTCGTTTTCTGGTCAATACTAATCGCTGGAGAAAGCCCTTCAATCGCATCTACATCTGGTTTGTCCATTTGACCGAGAAATTGACGTGCATAGGCTGACAGTGACTCAACATACCTACGCTGACCTTCTGCATAAATGGTATCAAAGGCAAGCGACGATTTTCCCGAACCAGATAAACCCGTAATGACCACTAGCTGATCGCGCGGGATATTGACATCAATATTTTTAAGGTTGTGGGCTCTTGCCCCTTTCACCTCTATTCGTTCCATAGCCATCAGGCATTCATCCTTCCGCTTTTAGCTCTAGCAATAGATCTCTTAATTCTGCTGCTTTTTCAAAATCAAGCGCTTTTGCTGCATCTTTCATTTCCATCTCGACGTTTTCGATCACTTTTTCTCGTTCTTTTTTGCTCATTTTTGACAACTTTGGTGCTGCTTTTGTTTCGTATTCTTCCGAATCCTCATGTACTTTTGTTGCCTTGATCACATCTCGAATCTTCTTATGGATCGTTTGCGGAGTGATACCAAATTTCTCATTATACGCTTCTTGCTGCTCACGTCTCCGCTTTGTTTCTTGTATGGCAATGTCCATTGATTTCGTCATATTGTCTGCATACATAATAACCCGGCCTTCTGCATTCCTTGCAGCACGGCCAATCGTCTGGATGAGGGATCTTTCTGAACGTAAAAAGCCTTCTTTATCCGCATCTAAAATCGTCACGAGCGACACCTCTGGAATATCCAAACCTTCTCGAAGAAGGTTGATCCCAACAAGCACATCATATTTTCCGAGACGTAAATCACGAATAATCTCAATCCGCTCTAGTGTCTTAATTTCTGAGTGCAGATAATTGACCTTGATTCCGATTTCTTTCAGATAATCTGTCAGATCCTCAGACATTTTCTTCGTTAAAGTCGTCACAAGCACACGCTCATTTTTCTCAACCCTTGCATGAATTTCCCCAATTAAGTCATCGATTTGTCCTTCAATCGGGCGGACTTCAATGATTGGATCAAGCAAACCGGTTGGACGAATAATTTGTTCCACAACCTCTGGCGTTTTCTCAAGCTCGTATGGGCCAGGTGTTGCAGATACATGCACAATATGGTTAATGTGCTTTTCAAACTCATCAAATGTGAGTGGTCTATTATCAAGTGCTGACGGCAGACGGAATCCATGATCAACAAGCACTTGTTTTCTTGCCTGGTCCCCATTGTACATGGCGCGAATTTGCGGGATGGTCACGTGTGACTCATCGACAACAATCATAAAATCATCCGGAAAATAATCAAGCAATGTGTAAGGTGTTGAACCAGGCGGACGTAGGGTGAGATGTCTTGAGTAGTTCTCAATCCCTGAACAAAAGCCCATCTCTCTCATCATCTCTAGGTCATACCTTGTCCGCTGCTCAAGACGCTGTGCTTCAAGCAATTTCCCGTTTTCACGAAGCTTTTCCAACTGTTCCTCAAGCTCTTTTTCAATATTAATAATCGCTTTTTCCATCTTTTCTTCTCTTGTGACGAAGTGAGATGCTGGGAAAATAGCAACGTGGTCACGATCACCGAGAATTTCTCCAGTGAGAGCATCTACTTCACGAATACGTTCAATTTCATCACCGAAAAACTCCACTCTGATACAATGCTCATCTCGTGAAGCAGGAAAAATTTCAACGACGTCTCCTCGAACTCTGAAGGTTCCGCGCTGAAAATCTATATCATTACGAGAATACTGAATATCCACAAGCTTACGCAACAGCTGATTGCGTTCAATTTCCATTTCAGTTCGTAAAGACAGCACAAGCTCTCTGTATTCTTCAGGAGAACCTAAGCCATAAATACAGGACACACTGGCAATGATGATGACATCTCTCCGCTCAAATAATGAGGATGTGGCGGAGTGCCTTAGCTTATCGATCTCATCATTAATGCTGGCATCCTTTTCAATAAATGTATCAGTTTGAGGCACATACGCCTCAGGCTGGTAATAATCATAATAACTCACAAAATATTCGACAGCATTATTCGGAAAGAATTCCTTAAACTCGCTGTATAATTGTCCGGCAAGTGTCTTGTTATGCGCAATGACAAGGGTTGGTTTGTTCACTTCTTTGATCAGGTTGGATACAGTAAAGGTCTTTCCCGTACCTGTAGCACCTAACAGCGTTTGATGCTGTTTCCCCTGATGGATGCCCTCCACAAGCTTTTCAATGGCTTTTGGCTGATCCCCTTGGGGCTGATAGTTAGAAACTAATTCAAAGCGGTCACTCACATCAAAGCCTCCGTTTCGTTACGAAATCTATCTAATGAATATATTATCATAAAAGAACACAAAAATACGAACTAAAGTTCGTGTCTGACTTGATTTTTATTTCCAATACAACCATACCCTCTCTGCCGTGGCTCATAACCCTCTAAAGAAACCTTCCTTTCAGTATGGAACATTTTGGAGTGAGATATTCGATCAGCAGAAAAACCACAAAAAAGAAAGCTGCACTCACTAGAAATCGTAAGCACAGCTCCTGTATCAAAAACATTTTCTTTTCATCAAGAGGGATCACATCAATGATGTTTTTCAGCCTTCTCTCTTTTTTCGACTTCTTTCTTGGCCATAAACAATGCCCCGGCCACTAAAGAAATAATATCTAATCCTACGATAAAGTAGGTTTCTGTATAGCCTTTCATATACGAAGCAAATAAAAGCGCTGCTGTTAATGCAATGCCAACGTAATGATTATAAGTAACCTTTGAAAATAAAATAACGAGCAAGAAAGGAAAAACAAGTGCAAATATGGCTTTTGTAATCACAAAAACCCTCCCTCTACATGGTCTACTCCCTTGATTATAGTAAAGATTGGCATAATGAACAATTCACAGTTTTCGATTTCAGCTTTTTTTCTTCTCGGGTGAAGACTTTTGATATAGATGAGGAGGAAAATTAGTGAAAACGTCCCCTTTCTAAAGATAGGTCTTTACGTCTTTGACAGTTACATCCAATAAATTCTATGATGAAAATGATAGTGCGCACTATCATTCAAAAAAACAAAAAGAGACAAATGAAACCATTGGCTATTTGGATAAGGGGGCATTCCCATGTATTCAGTATTATTTCATGCGGCTGAAGAATCCGCATCACTCGCAGGGGCAAAAGGCGTGAATTTAATTAAATTAAACAATCACGGACTGCCAGTTCCAGATGGATTTATTATTAAAACGAACAGCTTTGCAAGCTTTCTTTCATATCACAATTTCCATCCAACTGATCAAAACCTTGCCCGAAAAATCACAGAAGCTTCGTTTCCTTCACAAATGGAGACAGAATTACTTTCATCCTTTCAATCATTGTTGAAAACATATCCATCCGTTGCAGTGCGATCCTCTTCTGTTGCGGAAGATCTCGAAGGCGCCTCCTTTGCAGGTCAATACGAGACCTATTTAAATATCAAAACAAATGAAGAATTCTTGCAAGCCGTCAAAGAATGTTGGTCGTCTTACTTCGCAGCAAGAGTCACAGAATATAAGGAAGAGATGATTGAGAACGAGGAAGAGATGCCGCTCATGGCTGTTGTTGTACAAGGATTGATCCATTCTGACATCTCTGGTGTCATCTTTAGTGAGAATCCTGTATCAGGAAAAACAAACGAAGTCATGATGACTGCAAGCTATGGACTAGGAGAAGCCATCGTCTCCGGTCTTGTGACGCCAGATACATTTATTGTAAACAAAGAAACGTACTCTATTGAAAAATCACTAGGAACAAAAGAAGTGCAAATTGTTCCCTGTCAAGAGGGCGTCATTGAACAACCCGTAGGTGAGGAGATGGCTGGCCAATTTTGTCTTCGAGATGATCAATTGATCCAAATCACGAAAATGACAAAACAAGTAGAAGAACTTTATGGACATGGAGTAGATATCGAATTCGGCATGTCAAATGGTACTTTTTATTTACTTCAAGCAAGACCGATTACTGCTGCTTTTACCAATACAGCAAATGGCTCCTCAGGTGCATCCTTTCAAATGAAACCTGAAGAGCTGCAAGACTTCTGGATTTCAATGGACGATCATATGCCTGGACCCACAAGTCCTCTTTTTTCAAGTTTGATCATACCTGCTTTAAAAAACGGGATGAAGAAAATCGGAGAGAAGTATCAAGTACCAGACCTTAATATTAAAGATATCAAGCTTTATAGAGGCCATTTGTATTCTTCACCGTCTATGCCAGAAGCAGAAGTGGTAGCCGAACCAGTTTTTGACGAGAGCCTATTCGAACTGTTTCCTCGTTTAAGCGAAAGAATGTATCGCATTTTAGAGCAAAACTTGTTCCCATTATACGAAAAACTTGATCGGCAAATCACTCAATCGCTGACAATTGATGAAGCCATTAATGGCTTTCAAGAATTAAAAGAGATTTATCTAAGAGCGTATGACGACCATTTTGACATTGTCATACCTCAAGTCATTCTATCAGGAATCATTGAAGACATGCTTGTCTCATATGCTGGCGATCAAACACAAGTCGTCCTGTTGCATGAAATGATGATAGGTGTGATGAACAAGTCTCTTGAAACAGATCAAAAGCTATCTCACTTGGCAAAAGACGTCCTTCAAGATTCGGAACTTCTTCAGGCATTTACCGATCATTCAGCGAATGATGAACTATTATATGCACTCAATCATACAGAAAAAGGGAAAAACTTCATTTCCAAAGTAGAAGATTTTCTCCAAGTCTATGGTTGGCGGTCTGTTAAAAGCCATGATTTCACAGAGGAAACATGGGTGGAAAATCCTGAATTTGTCTTGGACATCATTAGAAACAACATTCGGTACCAATCTGATTTTGATGAAGAATTTGCACAAGCCGTGATCAAAAGGCAAGAAACGTATGAACAGTTTATCAGTCAAGTGACAGATGAAGCGTTTAAAACAAAATTTGAGGAACTTTATCATTTTGCACTCCATGCAGCCAATATTCGAGATGATCATCACTTTTACATTGATGCCATGTTAGATGCAAAAGCGAGACTCTATCTCTTAAAAATTGGTGAACTTCTTGTTCAAAAAGGAGCGATCCCTCATCAAGAAGACCTTTGGTATCTTTACGATGATGAAGTACTCAATGCGCTCACAACTTCGACCACATACGATTCGATCATTCAGCAAAGAAAAATTGAAATGAAGGAAAATGAATCCATCCAACCACCAGCTTATACAGGAACGCCTTCTGAAGCTGAATTACAGCAAGTAGAAAGAATGCTCGGTTCGCTAAGGGAAAATGAAAACAACACAGACGATGCAATCTATGGAATTGGTGCATCTAGCGGCATTACTTCTGGAAGAGTCAGAGTCATTACATCTGCTGATGAATTTTCACAATTTGAAAAAGATGACATTTTAGTTTGTAAAACAACGACACCTTTATGGACCAGCTTATTTAGAGACGCAAAAGCAGTCATCACCGATTCTGGCGGCATTTTGTCCCATTCCGCTATTATCGCTAGAGAATATATGATACCGGCTGTCCTAGGTACACGGATCGCAACTGAAAAACTAAAATCCGGTGACCTCGTGACAGTAGATGGAGCCAATGGGCGTATCCAGTTATTAAATCAGCATTCACGGACATAGTCGTCACTGTTTGAATCATATTGGCGGTCACAGATTTTATCGGTATACTTACTTTGTTGCAAACACATTCATAACCTGAGGTGAGTATGCTTGTTAAAATCAACAAATCAACGGATCATTCGCGCAACAATGGAATTATTGTCTGAAAAGGGCTATCAAAAAACAACGACAAAAGAAATTGCGACAAAAGCGAATGTAAGTGAAGCGACAATTTTTCGTAACTTTAAAAACAAACGCGGCGTGATTGCTGCCATTATGAAAATGAAATCAACACCGACCAAAACCCTTGAAGCAGAATTTAAAGACGATTTATACACCGATTTAAAATTTCTCGGTAGCTATTTCCTTGAAGATTTGACTTCAAAAAAAGAATTTATCTATATCAGCATGAGAGAACCCGCTATGTTTAAAGATTTAACAGACCATGAAAAAATTTATCCTCAAGAATTGAGAGACATGCTGATTCATTATTTCAAAAAAATGGGTGCTCAGCATCGTGTATTAGAAGGAAAAGAAGACATCTATGCAGATATATTTATTAGCACGTATTTTGGCTTTTTCATTCAACAGCTAGAGCAAGACATTCAGCTTGTTTTAACAAAAAAAGAAGACTTTATTGAGACATGCACACACATTTTCATGAGAGGAATTTCCCCCACTTAATTGGGTGAAATTCTTCTTTTTTACAAAGGTGGTAAACACATTGAATCTTAAAAAAGAGAACTTGATCATTTATTCTTTGCTGCTTGGAGCTATTTTAGTTCCAGTCAATTCAACCATGATCGCAGTCGCTCTATCATCTATATCAACTTATTACGATCAATCCATATCAAACATTACTTGGGTGGTCACGATTTATCTAATTGTCATGGCAGTCACTCAACCTATTGCGGGTAAGCTGGGAGATATATACGGCCACCGCAGCATGTATTTAGCTGGTGTGATACTCTTTTTGATTGGCTCCATTGGATGTGCTTTCGCACCTAATCTTGCTTTTCTTATTAGCTTCCGATCAATTCAAGCGGCAGGCGGAGCTATATTAACGCCGAACAGCATTGCTTTAATTCGTGCAACAGTATCACATGAAAAGCTTTCTAAAACTATGGGTTTTTTCGGTTTTGGAGCGGGAATTGGTGCCGCACTTGGACCTTTTATCGGCTCTATTCTCATTCAGAGCTTTGACTGGCATTCCATTTTCCTAGTGAATATACCATTTTTGATTCTCACACTTGTGACAGGCGTTTTTATGATTCCGAAGATGAAACATACACGTTTACAAGCCAATGTAGATATCATCGGTTCGTTATACTTAACAATCGGGATCGCCACACTCATTTTGTTTACTAAAAGCCAAGTATTAAACGAATACATGATCTATGGCGTTCTAGCGGTCATTTCCATTCCTTTATTTTTCAAACACGTACGAAAAGTTACAAATCCCATCATTGATTTGACACTATTTAAAAACAGTACTTTTACGAACGCTAACCTTTCTATCATGCTTAGTAATTTTGTGATGTACGCGATTCTTCTCATCATGCCGCTGTTTATGGAGCAAAAACTCGCGCTTTCTCATACACAAAGCGGGATTTTCCTTTCGATCTTTTCACTCTGTATGTCTATTAGTGGATTACTCGGAGCAAAGCTCCATCCAATAAAAGGTGCCAAAAAAATGATTCGATTTTCATTTCTATGCCTTACTTTATCCGGTGTTATGCTGATCACACTAAGCAGCTACCCAAATTTACCACTCCTTATCATCACATTAGTCGCTGGGGGGATCTCATCAGGTATTGGCATGACTAGCATGCAGATGGCTTCTTTAACATCTGTTGATCAGAGTTTATCCGGCTCTGCATCTGGGATTTTTTCTACCTTTCGATATTTCGGAAGTATCATTTCATCTACTTTAATTGGTATATTAAGTGGTTTTCAATCTTTATTTATCGTATTAATGGGCGCAGGTATTCTTGGTTTCCTCCTCTCTCATCGTCTAAAAACGAAACCCACTTCTCATTCATCTGAACACTCTGCTTAATGACTCCCTTCGCTCTATTTAGGGCGGGGGAGCTATGATTATTTGTTACTGTAACCGATTATGGATACAATGATCAAACTGTGAAAATGATCTTTTACTCATGAAAAAATGTCATATGAATAAACGAAAAAGAAATTTCAACTTTCATTCAACTCTACTTCCCCACCTAAAAACTTCTTTTCATATCTTCCAGCATTCATAACTTCGATTTTTTTTCACAATTTTTGTGTTATGCTTTTTGAAAATAGAGCACCAAAGGAGCAGAAGGATGAAACGAGTGAAATATTTTTTAATATGCTTGTCAGCTCTACTATTTTTCCTAGCAGGCTGCGGAAAAGACCAGCAATTTACGCCACCTGGCAGCTCTCAATCAATTGCTGTCATTTCTCAACTAAAAAAAGCCTCCTTTTCAATCGTTGATTTACAAAAAAATAAAATTGTCTCTTCCGTTGATTTAAAACATCCTCTCACTGATCTTGTTCACATCAACAAAGACGTGATCATTGCATCAAGTAAGGAAGGACAATCTCTTATAGAAATCAATTTAAAAAAAGGAACAGCAGCGGACTATATGGATATGAATAAAGGTCTGACTTCACTTGCGTATGATGCGGATACCAACACTTTACTTGTGACCGATTCAGAGAAAAATGTCGTTTATTTTATCGATACAGTGCACAAGAAAATAAAAGCAACTGTGAAGACCGGGACATTACCCTCTTCTATGGCGTTGTCTTCTTCAGGAACGTTGTTTGTTTTAAATGCAAAAAGTCATTCTGTTTCAGTCATTGATATTGAAAAGAAAAAAAAGATACGAACGATTTCCGTCCTAGAACGGCCATCTGGCATTCATTTTGATGGGCATTCCATTTGGGTTGGAGGGCACGGTAAACCGGGCACATTAAATAAGAGCATTTTTGCTTACGACCCTAAAACAGGTAAAAAACAGCGAGAAATCAAACTAGGTGTTATGCCAGTCGCATTTTTTTCAGAAAAAAACTCTTCTACTTTATATGTATTATGTCATGGAGACCACACACTATATAAAGTAAATACCGAGAAAAACAAACTGCTTTCCTCTGTTGAGACCGGTCAAAATCCGAATTATATCACTGCTGATTCCTCATCTATATATGTCAGTAACTTAGATGACAATTCAGTATCCGTCATCGACAAACATACATTTATGTTGAAGAACCGACTGAACATCCCAGCAGGACCTTATGCTATCATGTTGGAGGAAAAGAAATGAAAGAACAGATGAATATTTTAATAGTAGATGATGAATTAGATATGCTTGAGTTAATCGGATCCTTTTTGCAGAGACAAGGCTTTCACGTGATAACTGCAAATAATGGCACGGGCGCCTTACATCAGCTTGAAAAAGAGGCCATTGACCTTGTTGTATTGGATATTATGATGCCAGATATGGATGGATTCGAAGTCTGCCAGCGCATCAGGCAAACCTCCCAAATCCCCATTTTATTTTTAACAGCTAGAAGTTATGAAGAAGATCGCATTAAGGGGCTGGAAATTGGAGCAGACGACTACATCATGAAGCCTTTTAGTCTACGTGAGCTTGCAGCTAGAATTGAAACGACATTAAGACGAATTAGAGGTCTTTCTTTAAAGCGCAGTCGAATCATGATTGGTGACTTGGAGATCGATCAAGACGGCAGACAAGTCTATCTCAAGCAAAAGCCCATCAATTTAACAAGAAGAGAATTTGATTTACTTATGTTTCTTCTGCTCAATCAAGGCCAAGTCTTTTCCCGTGAACAGCTCTATCAAAAATTGTGGGAATCACACTCACCTAGTGGCTCTTTAAGAACAGTCGATACACATATTAAAACACTAAGACTGAAATTAAAGGAAGCGGAACGGTATATTAAAACCGTTTGGGGTGTCGGCTATAAGTTTGAGGAGGACAAATGAAGCCATTATCTATTAAAAGGAAAGTGCTTTTCTTAATCCTTTCAGTTATAGGCATCGTTGCTGCCTCAGCTCTTGCCCTGACTTATTACTTATACCAGCACTTATATATAGATAAACAGATTGACTCTTTAAGTTTACAAGGAAAGAAACTGGCAGAAATCTATCACAAACACGGGAAAGACACATATTTTACTGACAGAATGAAGTGGGCAAATGACTCAAGTCAGGCAAGTGTTATTTTTACTGATGATCCTATGGAGCTTTCAAGCGGTATTCCTTTTGATACGAATACAAACGATAACCTCATTACGTTTAAAGAACGCCAAAAGCTTCTTCAGGGGAAAACAGTTGTGTTAATTAGAGAACACCCCCAGTTTCATCAAGATATTCTCGGGATTGCCATCCCTGTGTTCTCAAACAAAAATGATTTATCAGGAACCATTTTCCTCTCTATGCCTTTATCTGATGTGTATGAACCGTTTGTTCAAATTCGATTAACGCTTGGCATCTCTATTTTAATTATCCTGCTTTTGATTTTCTTTATTGGATATAAAAGTTCTAATAAAGTCGTAAGGACGATCAATCAAATGAAAGAAATTGCAATGGAAATGGAATCTGGTGATTTTTCAAAACGCATGGCTGTGACCAAAAAAGGGGATGAGTTAAATCAGCTGAGCCGTTCCTTTAATAAACTGTCCTCTACCTTAGAAAAAGTTGAACAACATCGCAGAGAGTTCCTTGCCAATGTCTCCCACGAACTGAGAACGCCTTTAAGTTATATGAAAGGCTATGCTGAAGGAATTGAAGAAGGCATTATTGATCAAAAGAAAGGCATGCAGATTATTCAAGACGAATCCACACGATTAAGCCGGCTCGTCCATGACCTTCTTGATCTCGCACAGTTAGAGGGGGAATCTTACCCACTAACGATGGAACCAATCGTCTTTGCGCAGCTTATTCATGATGTTCTTGATCAAATGACATTCATTACTAGTCAAAAGGGAATCTCGTTCAACCGAGAACTCGAAGAAGATTGTATTATTTATGGTGATAGCGATCGACTTGAGCAAGTCGTTCGTAATTTATTGGACAATGCCATCCATTACACGCCATCAGGAAAATCGATTTCGATTGAATTATTCGTTCACCAACAAACTGCTGAATTGAGAATCACAGATGAAGGCAGCGGAATTCCAAAAGGAGATCTCCCTCATGTTTCTGAGCGTTTTTATCGAGTGAATAAAGCCCGCACAAGAAAAGATGGCGGCTCTGGTCTTGGACTAGCCATTGTTTATCAAATTATAAAAAAACATCGTGGCACGTTCGTTCTTCAATCTGAACAAGGCCTAGGTACGACCGCTGTTATACAATTACCAAGTGCAGAGAGCACTGAAACTCCGCCTGTCTCCTCATAAAATAAGATGACATCTTAAACAAAACAGCTCTTTTCTAGAGCTGTTTTTATTCAACAGAAAAATAAAGAATTGGCCTTTTTTTATTAACAATTTATTCATATTTGCTTGTTACACTTTTTTCAAGTTAAGAAAAAGGAGTGACAAGCTTTTGATTAGACGCTTTCAGAAATTTGATCTTTATTTATTTTTCATATTGATTTTATCTGCCATTTTAAACATTTATAACATTTGGAACGACGATACGGTGAACGCTTATTATACAGCGGCGGTCACAAGTATGATGCAAAGCTGGCATAATTTCTTCTTTGCTTCGTTCGATCCCTCAGGTTATGTCACGGTGGATAAACCACCGCTCGCCTTCTGGCTGCAAACGATCAGCGCCAAAATTTTCGGCCTGCATGGCTGGAGTGTGATCTTACCCCAAGCTTTAGCTGGCATTGGATCTGTTTATTTAATCTACCGCCTAGTCAAACCTACATTTGGCCAGGCTGCAGCAAGACTGTCAGCACTCATTATGGCGTGTACACCAATCGCAGTTGCTGTATCTCGTACAAATAACATTGACAGCTTACTCGTCTTTATTCTTTTACTCGCAACAGCCATGATGTTCAAGGCTGTGAAACAGCAGAAAGTGCTTTGGGCGATTGCTTCTTTTGCAATGATCGGTGTCGGTTTTAATACAAAAATGCTACAAGCGTATATGATTGTACCGGCTCTCGTCCTGTTTTACATCATTGCCTATCGAACGACATGGAAGAAAAAGTTGTTATCGCTGATGATTTCGATGATTGTTCTTTTAGGTGTATCTGCTTCATGGTCTATAGCGGTTGATCTCACTTCCAAAGACAATCGTCCTTATATGGGATCAAGCCAATCGAACTCAGCACTAGAATTAGCCTTTGGTTACAATGGTCTGCAGCGGTTGACTGGTCAACAGTCTGGCGGAGGAGGCGGCACAAATCAGGGTGAGGGACAGCCACCTTCACAGCAGGGTGATCAGCAAAATGACAATAATTCATCCACCATGCCTCAGCCGCCATCAAATGGAACTCAAAACAACTCAGATAATTCAAACCAATCATCCAGTCAGGAACAGCCTTCAATGCAAGGACCACCAAGCAATGCAAACGGCACAACACCACCTGATATGCCTTCAGGCGGTAATGGTGATGGACCGCCAAATGGCGGGGGCGGAAAAATGGGAAATGGTTCTGGCATGTTTGGAACAGGAACAAAAGGGCCATTACGTCTGTTCCAATCTGAACTGTCCGATCAAATCAGCTGGCTGCTTCCATTTGCGCTCTTTGGTGCGATTGGTATCTTCTTCTCGACAGCCTTTGAAAGAAGACGTCTCAATACAAAACAAAAAGAAACACTATTTTGGTTAGCTTGGCTTATACCTGTTGCTGCATTCTTCAGTGTAGCTGGATTTTTCCATCACTATTATTTAATCATGCTGGCACCGCCAATTGCTGTATTAGCAGGAGCCGGATGGGTTTCTATGACTCAATTGTTTCAAACGGGAACTGGCTTTAAAAAATGGCTACTGCCAATTGCGATATTCGTCACAACCGCATTTGAAATCTTTATCCTATCCACTTTTACAAGCACGATCGGTCTTGGACTAAGCATTGCAGTCGGTATCATTGGTGTTGGAAGCACCCTTTCTCTACTCTTGGTAAAAGGGAAAGAAAAACTAAAACAATTCATGTCTCTCATTGCCATCCTTGGGATGCTGATCGCACCACTATACTGGGCAAGCACACCTCTTCTTTACGGAGGAAACAGTATGCTGCCAGAGGCTGGTCCTCAGCTTGCAACTTCAAGTGGCAGCATGAGTTCACAAGTCAATGAAAAGCTGATCAGCTATCTTGAGAAAAACAATACGGGAGAAGAATTCCTATTCGGGACAACAGATGCAACCACTGCTTCGCCTTACATTATTAAAACAGGAAAAGCTGTTATGGCATTAGGTGGATTTAGTGGATCTGATAACATTCTCACGCTTAATGAATTCAAACAGCTCGTTAAAGACGGCAAAATCAAATACTTCTATCTTTCTGGTATGAGAGGCGGCAGCTCTGACATTCTTACTTGGATTCAAAAAAATGGCAAAGAAGTAACTGCTTCTAAATGGCAGAATAGCTCTACATCCAAAACGAACCAGCAAACAGGCAGCCAACAATCCGAACAAAATGATCAGTCAAATGGACGAATGGGCGGAATGGAGAGCGGTACTCTTTATGAACTATCCGTTGATTAATTCATCTATTAAAAGGGAGGAACGATGACTGATGGAAAAGAACATACAATACTCTGTTGTAGTCCCAGTGTATAATGAAGAACTTGTGATCCATGAATCGTATCAGCGCCTCAAGACCGTCATGGATTCGACGGGAGAAGCATATGAGCTTCTCTTCGTCAATGACGGCAGTATGGATCGAACAGCTGAACTGATTAAAGGGTACTGCCAGACTGATCCGCATGTGAGACTTATTGATTTTTCTCGTAACTTTGGGCATCAAATTGCCATTACAGCGGGAATGGATTATGCAAAGGGAGAAGCTGTCGTAGTGATTGATGCGGATTTACAAGATCCACCTGAATTGATTTTAGACATGATTGAAAAATGGAAGGAAGGCTATGAGGTCGTATACGCGGTCCGCACGCAACGAAAAGGCGAAACAGCTTTCAAAAAGTACACGGCTTCCCTTTTCTACCGAGTGCTACGTCAAATCACCGAAGTAGATATTCCTATTGACACCGGCGACTTTAGATTGATGGATCGTAAAGTGTGTCATGAAATGAGAAAAATACGCGAGAAAAACCCATTTGTCCGCGGATTAGTGAGCTGGGTTGGCTTCAAACAGGTTGCGGTAGAATATGTTCGGGATGAGCGGTTGGCAGGAGAAACAAAGTACCCTCTCAAAAAGATGCTCAAGCTCTCGATGGATGGGATCACATCTTTTTCTTACAAACCTTTAAAGCTAGCCAGCGTGGCAGGTATTACCCTTTCAGCTATTGGCTTCATTTCGATGTTTCTAGTTTTATATTTAAAGCTTTTTACAAACAGCACCATCACCGGCTGGAGTTCATTAATTGTCATTCAGCTATTCTTTAGCGGGATCACCCTCTTTATGTTAGGCATGATCGGAGAGTATATCGGCCGAATCTACGATGAAGCCAAGGACCGGCCGCTTTATATCGTCAGGGAGAGCTATGGCCTTCAGGCAAAGCCACATCCCGTTCAATCCCCTGTCCATTTCAAGCAATATAAACAGTATTAAAAAAAGCGTGCGAGACCCTTCAGAAGGTCCTGCACGCTTTTTAATAAATTAGACGGCTGTTTCAAACCGTTTTCTGTTAATAAAGAAAGAAAGTGTAATGATTAAATAAATGCCCATTGTGACCAGCGTTTGAACAATTGGTGTATTGAATACAACGCCGACAAAAATGGCCATGATCGCAATAACGGAAAACCACGTTGTGAAAGGATACAGCTTCACGCGATATCCCCCTGGCTGTGCGACGCTTCGAGATTTCAAATGACCGACGGCAATGATAAACCAGATGAATAGAACTGTGTAACTTAAAGAGCCCATCAAGTAATTAAACGTTTGACTTCCTACAAAAAGAGAAATCAATACAGCTGCATACAAAGTAGATGTACATACAAGGATGGCTCGAACAGGCACCTGCTGTTTTGACAGCTTGGAGAATCCTTTCCATACACGGCCATCCATTGCCTGTGTATAAAGCACCCGTGATGAAGCATACAAGCCAGAGTTCATAGAAGACAAAATCGCTAGTAAGATAATGCCGTTCATGATGTCACTGGCATACGGTACTCCGATCGTTGCAAACACTGTCACAAATGGACTTACTTGCTCATTGTTTACTTGATTCCAAGGGATTAAGCTGACAATGATAAAGAACGGCAGTACATAAAAACCGATGATGCGTACAAACGTACTTTGAATGGCCTTTGGTATGACTTTTTCAGGGTTTTTTGTTTCTGCTAAAGTGACCCCAATCATCTCCGTCCCACCATATGAATACACGACAACCAGCATTGCTGCAATTAATCCGCCAGTACCATTTGGGAAAAATCCACCGTGATCCGTTAAGTTAGACAATCCAGGTGCTGCATGCTGTCCGAATGAGACAAATAGCATGGTGAATCCAATGATAATAAATAAGATGATGACAGCAATTTTAATAGAAGCTAACCAATACTCTGTCTCAGCAAACATTTTGACTGAGCAAACATTAATGATTGTGACTACAAGTGAAATGATTAACACAAGCATCCAGATTGGCACTTGTGGGAACCAGTACTGAATAAAGATGGCTGACACAATCGCTTCTGCTGCAATATTCAGCACCCACATTTTCCAATAGATCCAGTCTAAGAAATAGGCCGGATATTTTCCTAACACAGGTTCAATCAAGTCACGGAATGTTCTTGCTCCAGGTCGTGCAACGGTCATTTCGGCAAGTCCTTGCATAATAAATAATAAAATAAGACCACCAATCATGTATGCCAAAATGACAGCAGGACCCGCAATATCAATGGCAGAACTGCTTCCTTTAAACAGACCAGCACCGATGGCACCGCCAAGCGCAAGCATCATAATATGCCTTGATGTCATTGTTCGTTTTAACTGCACATGTTCCTTTTCCATTTTCTATAGCTCCTTTAAATTTGAATCTTCAGACAAATATGAGATAAAAGCATATAAAAAGGCCAGCCATCTCCTGGAAGAGACGACTGACCTTGCAACCGCGTTACCACTCTTATTGATTCAGCCATGGCTGAATCCAACTTAAAACCCGATAACGGAGGTCACACGTAAAGACTTACTATTCATTCAGTCTTACCGCTCTTTGAGCGAGTTCAATGATTCGTTTTACTGCGTTGCACCGACCCGCAGCTCTCTTAAAAAACGGATGTTCATTTACTATTCTCAAGTCAAAGCGTTTATAGTCAAATTTGTATATTCGTCAAAGATTTTATTTTTTAAATATACTGACTAACCACGCAATTGTCAACAGCCTTTTTCAGACAAACAGCGATTAACGAATCCAAACAGCTACTTCATCCATCGGGCGACGTGTTTTGCCGCGTTTTGGCTCAGTGACACGATAACCAAAGGCTGCCATGACAGAGATGTCGTATTGACCATCCTCCAGTAACCCTTCTTCTTCTAAGATACGATGGATGTGATCGTAGCTAAATCCTTCAACTGGGCATGAATCAATGCCGATCTGTGCCGCAGCTGTCATCATGTTACCTAAGGCAATATACGTTTGTTTTGAAGCCCAATCAAATAATGTACGGTCATTTTCTAGCAGATGAAGATCGTTCTCTTGGAATTCTCTGTAGCGCCCCTTGACCATTTCAAACGTTTCGTCTGTCATTCCTTTGATTTGCTTGTTGATGTATTCTGCATATGCTGAATCATAGCGGGCATCTGTTCTTGCCAAGATGATCACAAAATGGCTGGCAGTTGGAAGCTGCTTTTGCGCCCCCCATGTATACTCTTTTAATTTTTCTCTGAATGCTTCATTTTGAACAACGAGGAACTTCCAAGGCTCAAACCCTACAGAGCTTGGAGAAAGTCTTCCTGTTTCTAAAATAAATGCAAAATCATCCTCTGGAATCTTTTTCGCTGGGTCAAACTCTTTTGTCGCATGACGGAATTCATACGCCTCAATGATTTCTTTTTTTAACTGCTCTTTGTCTCGCATTTTATTCATCCTTTCTAATGAACAGGTGTGTTCTCACAATCCAATTTCTTTCCATTCCCTCATAGAAATTGTTATGATAGGAAAACAAACAACCCGAATGTGTGATGTCCTATCTCTATGGTAAAAGAAAAGCTTCCATTGATTCAAGTACGCACATTTTTGTTCGTTAGGTACAAACATGTTCGTTTATGACCATTTTCGTTTAAGAAAGGAATGTTGAGATGAGTGCACCATCCAATCCAGTCAGTATTGTGAATCATGGCTGTCCCGTGTCTATCACTACAAATGTCATCGGAGGGAAATGGAAAGGCGTCATCCTTTATCATTTGACTTGCGGTCCAAAGCGTTACAACGAAATACGCCGGCTTCTGCCAAGAATTTCGCAGCGTGTCCTGACGTTGCAATTACGAGAACTTGAACAAGACGGGATTGTTCACCGTGAAGTCTATGAGGAAGTTCCTCCTCGTGTCGAGTATTCACTGACTTCTCTTGGAAATACGTTAAAGCCCATTATCTTTGCCATGCGTGAATGGGGCGAATCCTATGGGAGAGAAACGCGCCCAAAAGAAAAAAGCTGCCATCTCTAGCAGCTTTTTTAAGATGAAATCGCCGTTGGCTCTTGCTGAGGATCGTCCTTCACAAACAGGATACCAAGCTGGTGATGCTCCCCTTCGTAAGAGGCGCGTTTCTCAAACCTTGTCTGACCATTGAGACCAATGATCTCAAGCTTTGTCAGAGCACGATTGGTTTGTAGTGCTTCATAAAATTCTGAAACGGTTTTGATCTCGATTCCATTGACCTTTGTAATCATTTCTCCGATCTCAAGCTTTAAATCAGCCGCAGGGGTATTCGGAATGATACCAAGCACCATAAGCCCTTGATTCCGCTTAGAGAAAAAGAATGGTGCAGCGTTGTCATTCGCCCTCTGCTTCCATGATAGAAAAGCTCTTCCTGCAATCGCTAGAACAACAGCTCCCCACGCAATCGGCTCAAACCAAATACTTGCCGCACCTACTGCAGCAACAGCTAGACCGAGCATCATAATTCGGCGTGACGTAATTTGAATACTGACAATTGGCAGCGATCCTTGAATACGCTGGCCAAAGCCGATGATGTACGGGATCACAATAAATGAAAAGCTTTGATCGTGCACTTGAAGCACAGGCCACCATGGCAGAGAAGAAGTCCATTCACCTGCCGGCATCAGCAAAACAAGTGGTAGAAGCCACAGACGGTTTGCTCGCTGCTGGCCGATCAAAAGTCCTCTCGCACTCATCACCATTGCAGGCGATGTACGTAAATGCGCCGTTCGATAGGCTAACATGCCTTCAGTCATTAACAGTAGCCCTAACAGGATCACAACGGCTGATGCATTCATCATTGAAAGCTGCGGCAGCCAAGAATGGCTCACTTGAACAGACATCAATCCAAATGCCGCAATAAAACTGAAACCGAGTGTGTATGCAGACGAAAGCGCACTCGCCTTAAAGAATAAAGAGAAAACGATGGTCATCACTGCAATCAGCACAATGAATCCAGGCGGAAGGGAAATCCCTAAGCCTACAGATATGATCGATAGACAAATTCCTGGAACCCATCCCTTTGAATATGTAAATTTCAGTTCATCGTAAACATCTTCTATTCTTGTTTGAAACGCTTTTCTCTCCCGCTTTACGCGGATGTAGCCATATAATAGGCTGATTAATACCATAAAATAAAAAAGAGGATGGATTAAAAACAGACCGACCGCTTTTAATCCGGCTCCCATCCACTCCGAGCTCATTATCGTTCACCGCCCAAGTCAAGCATTTTCTCTTATTCTATCAAATAAATCGATGCTTGACATCAGGTTTATTTCTCCTGATTCATCCAAAGTGTGACATTCGACAGTGAAAAATCTTTTAAATAGTGATTCACATCTACATCTAGTATGCCGCCGAGAAGCTGCATGGACCTCTTGATGTCGGTTAAGTTTATACCAAGTCTCTTATGATTATCCATTAAATAATTGAAGTATATCTCAGCACAGTCTTCATCGATCTCGTCGACTGATTCTACCGTTGTGTAATTGACCAAGTACCTGCTTAACAGCATGAGTAGACTTAATGCCTTTGTAGCCGAAAACGTCACATCTTTCGTACGACTCTTAAGCTCCTCTACCAACTCGTAATATTTTTTCTCTCTCACAATACTTGCCCTTTTCAATTGTGTACCCCCATTTACTAGTTCTTTTAAGAAAAGCGCAAACCTCGGTACAGCTCAATGCTTAAGCTGAATATCCGCAAAAAATAAAATATTTAAAATGAGTGCTACTTTTTATTGTAAGAATTATTTATGTAACATACAACTTTCAAAAGTTTCATTTTCATGACATGTTTAAATCAACAGAAAGTCTCTTATATAAATATGTTATCGGGTAAATTCGAAGGAATGTTATGTTTTTTGTAAAATAAATGAATATATTTCTCGATATAATATATTTTTAAGAATAAATTATTACATGTTCGTAACACTTATGAACCAAAAAAAAGAGGCATTTATTCGCCTCTTTATTTTTTGAGATATAGTGCTTTTAGTGCAGTTTGCAGCTGAAGATCATTCTTTTCATAAGATTTCACTTCATCTACCATCTTGTTCATCATTTTCGCTGTCTTTAAATCAATCACACCTGATTTTTCGAGATTGTATGTGCTTTGAAATGCGAGTACAGCCTTTTTCGTTTCTTCGTCAAAATATCCATCTACTCTGCCAGGGTCAAATGATAACCCTTTTAACAATGTCTGTGCTTGTCTGACTTCTTCATTGTTCATATCAAGCTGAAGAGGTTCTTTCAGTTGGAGCGGGCCAACGGTGAAGTAATCTGGTTGATGAATCGCAATGGTCGGCACAACGCCTTTTTTGTGAATCCAATTCCCTTTCGGTGTCAGCCATTTATACAGCGTTAATTTAATGTTACTTCCATCTCCCATTGGTACCGCCTGCTGTACAGTTCCTTTACCAAAGGAAACGTCACCTACCACTTCATACTTCCCTGCTTCTTTCATGGCACCAGCCAGAATTTCAGAAGCGGATGCACTTCCTTTATCAATTAAGACATTGACCGGGTATGGTTTTTGTTCTTTTCGTTTTGAAAAATATCGTTTTCGATCGCCATTCCGTTCTGCAATTTGAATATATGGCTGATCCTTTGTGATAAAATGTTTCAAAATGTCTTCCACACTTTGTAGATAGCCGCCAGGATTTCCTCTCACGTCCAGCACAAGGCCTTCCATGCCCTTTTTCTCGAGCTTATTCAAGCTTGCCGTGAAATCCTTCGCCGTATCTTCAGAGAAGCTAGAGATCGCAATATAGCCTGTTTTATGACCATTGACCTCTTTCATTGAAGCCGTTACGGTTTCAAGCGGGATTTCTTCTCGTTTGATATGGAATGTTAGCTCTTTTTCAATTCCATTTCGTCTGATTTTCAAGGCGACAGACGTTCCTTTTTTTCCTCTTATTTTCAGTACAGCATCGTTTAGGCTTTTTTCTTTCATCGACTCACCGTCAATGCTGATGATTTCATCTTTCGGTTTCAGACCCGCCTTTGCCGCAGGGGATTTTTTAAAGGCAGAGACAATGATAATCTTTCCTTCATCCATTCCAACTTCTGCCCCAATTCCTTCAAATGAGGAATCAAGTGAATCCGAAAATTGCTTTGCGGTTTGCTTGTCCATGTATACTGAATACGGATCATTTAAGGTTGAAAGCATTCCTTGTATGGCACCTTCAAGCAGCTTTTGACGATCCACTTCCTCTACATATTCATTCGAAATGAGGTCATAGGCTTTCTCAATTTTCTCCATTCCGTTTTCCTTCGCTCGATCACTTGATTGAGCTTGTCCAGCCACTGCAGCAGCCGCTTTCGGTGACTCCGCTTGAGTCGCCTCTTTATGCGTCATAACCCCTGCACTGATGATGAGAATGACACTTGCCATGATGGATGCGATTTGTTTTTTCATATTTGGCCTCCTTCTTCAACTCTTCCTGATGACCTGAGTTATTATATGCCAGAAGAAGGGATTTCATGTAAAGACATTCTCCTAAGGAGGCTTGACTAATCATTTCATTAGGTGTAATTTTTATTTTGTTACAATCGAGAAGGAGTCTTCGCTATGTATATTATATTGACGATGCTTTTATTAGGAATTTTACTAGGGTTTGTAGGAGCTGGCGGGGCTGGTTTTGTCATCGCATTGCTGACGTTAATCTTTGATGTACCAATCCATACTGCACTTGGAACATCTTTAGCTGCTATGGCATTTACGACTTTATCTGGTGCATACAGCCACTACCGGGAAGGAAATATTCAGCTCAAATCAGGTTTGATTGTCGGTGCACTAGCATGTATTGCTTCATTTGCCGGAGCAAAAGTGGCTCCTTTTATTCCAGAGGATAGCCTGCACTATTTAACAGCTGGTATGCTCTTTTTATCTGCTGTTTTTATGATGATCAAATTGTTTGTCCTAAAAGAAGATGCTGAACAGCAGCCGCTTTCTTCACGCCAATTGCTGATCAGGGGCATTATATTAGGCCTTGTATCAGGGATGCTTTCAGGGATGTTCGGTATCGGATCAGCACCATTTATTCAAGTGGGGCTTTTGATTTTGCTGAAGCTGTCTATTAGACAAGCTGTTGGCACAACGATGCTAGTGATTATTCCAATCTCTATTGGCGGTGGAATTGGTTATATTTCAGAAGGCTATGTTGACTTTATCCTGCTCGTTCAGATCTTAATCGGTACCGTATTAGGGGCTTTTATTGGGGCAAAATTTACACGCCTTGCGCCGAAACCTCTCTTAAAATCCGCTGTGCTTTTAACACCTATTATTGCCGGATTACTGCTGTTATTTTAATTTCATCTACATGAAAAAAGCCGATAACATGCTGTTATCGGCTTTTTGTTAGCGGATATATTGCGCTGGATTGACTGCATTTGATTTCGCGCCATTCCATAATCCTTTATGAATTTCAAAATGAAGATGCTGGCCATAAGACTGACCTGTGTTGCCCATATATCCAAGGAATTGACCTTGCTCGACTCTTTGACCTGTTGACACACTTCTTGTTGAAAGATGAGCGTATACCGTTTGATACGTTTGGCCATTGATGTTATGTGTAATGAACACCACGTTCCCATAACTCGACGAGTAGCTTGAGTTCGTGACTGTTCCAGATGCGGCTGCAACGACAGATACAGTGCCTTTTGCAGCGATATCTAATCCGTAATGCTGTCCGCCAGAACGTCCGCCAAAGCCTGATGAGAAACGGCCTGCAGCTGGTTTAATGAAACCTGAGCTACTTGCTGGTGTATCTGACACTTGATCAGATCCTCCACTTGGTGCAGGTGCACTTTTTTCAGCAGCTGCTTGTTCTGCTTTCTTCGCTTCTTCTTTTTGACGACGTGCCTCTTCAGACTTTACCGCCGCTTTTTGATTCGCTAGAATTTCTTGTTCATTTTCAAGCTTTCCTAGTTCATCATGTGCATGTTCTTTTTCTTCCGTTACATGACCAAGGACTTTTCCTTTTTCTTTTTGCTGTTTAGATAGGTCCTTTTTCAACGTTTCAAGCTCTTTCAAAGATGTTTCAAGTCCACTTAGCTGTTTATTTAGCTCTGCTTCTTTTTGCTCCACTAGCTCCAAATCATTTTCGTGTTCTGTAATCATGTCTTTATCTGCTTCGACAATGGTTGTAACAGCTCCCACACGACTGACAAAATCACTAAAGCTACGAGCACCTAGCAGCACATCTAAATAGTTGATTGTACCGCCACTTTTTTGCATAGAACGAATTCGATCTTTGAAAATCGCTTTTCTCTTTTCAATTCGCTCGTTGATGACTTCAATCTCTTTTTTTAGTTTTTTGATCTCTTGTTTCGTCTGTTTGACCTCTTTTTCTTTTTCAGCGACTTTTTCAGTTGCGGCACTTACTTTTTGGTCAATTTTTTCAATTTCTTGCTTTAGCTTTGATTCTTTCTTTTCAAGCTTTGCCAGTTCTGATTTCTTTTTCTTCAAGGTTGATTCAGTCTTCGATGTTTTCTCTTCAATTTGTTGACGTTTTTGATCTAGGTCTTCGTATGCGAATGCACGATTTTCGTTCCCTGGAATGTATAGCCACGTTGTTCCAATAAACGCTGCCATTCCAGCCATCATCAGCTTTCTTTTCAAAACGATATTCCCCTCCCATGACAACTGCCTGCATGAAGAGTCGACCGGATGAATTGGATCAACCGGTCACATCTTCTATAGAATCCTCGAGTGCTGCCATCAATATAAATAGATTTATACTTTCAAGAATTTACGGATGGACGTTAAACTTCCCCACACACCGATAATGGCACCGATCAATAGAAGGACCAGTGATACTTGATAGACAAACGGATTGTATGGAAGCATTGAAATAAATGAACCTTGTACCCTTGGCGCCACCCAGCCGACAGCATATTGATACGTGCCAAGCAATACAGCGATTGGTATAATCGAGCCAAATACACCAAGTAGTAATCCTTCGATGAAGAACGGCCAGCGGATAAACCAGTTCGTTGCACCTACTAGTTTCATAATCTCAATTTCTTTACGTCTAGCAAAAATCGTAATTTTGATCGTATTGGAAATCAAGAACATCGCTGTAAATAAAAGCCCAATAATAAGTGCGATGCCGACATTACGCGCCACTCCGACAACATTAAAGAGTCGGCTGACCTCTTCTTTTCCATAAGTGACTTTATACGTCCCTTTTAGGTTTTCTAATTTCTTCGCTACTTTTGGTGTATCGTGGGGATCTGTTGTTTTCACAATAAACGCATCATTCAATGGATTTTCTTGATCAACCAGTCCCATAGATTGTCCATTTTCACCAAAGCTTTTAATCAGTGCTTTTAGTTCATCATCCTTGGATGAGTATTTCACATCACTGATTTCAGGAATCTTCTCAATTTCTGCTTTTAATTCATCCTGCTGCTTTTGATTCGCAGTTAAATCGATGAGAACTTTTACTTCTACTTCTTTCTCAGCGTTCGATGCCATGTTATTCAAGTTGAGCATAATGACAAGAAAAACCCCAACTAAAATCAATGTGACAGTGACCGCACTAATTGATGCAAATGTCATCCACGTGTTTCTTCCAAGTGAACGGAAGCTCTCACGTAAATGCCGCGAGAGAGTTTTAATCATAAATTCCGTACTCCCCTCTTGCTTCGTCACGCACAATCATTCCATCTTCGATTGCGATGACGCGTTTCTTCATGCTGTTTACAATCTCTTTGTTGTGTGTCGCCATGACGACTGTTGTTCCGCGGTTATTAATCTCTTCGAGCGTCTTCATGATTTCCCATGAAGTATCTGGATCAAGGTTTCCTGTCGGTTCGTCTGCAATGACAACCTCAGGATGATTGACGATCGAACGAGCGATCGATACACGCTGCTGTTCACCGCCGGAAAGCTGATCTGGAAATTGACGAGCTTTGTGCTTTAATTGCACCAAATCAAGTACTTCAAGCACTTTTTTCTTAATAATACTTGGCTGTTCACCAATGACTTCAAGAGCAAATGCCACGTTCTCAAAGACCGTGAGACTTGGAAGTAGTTTGAAATCTTGGAATACTACGCCAATTTCTCTTCTCACGTAAGGAATTTCTTTTTCCTTCATCGAGCCTAAATCTTTGTTATTAATTAAGATTTTTCCTTTGGTTGGCTTCTCTTCACGATACATCATTTTAATGAACGTGGATTTACCAGCGCCACTGGGACCAACAACATACACAAACTCTCCTGGATGGATAGAGACATTGATTCCATTGATCGCCTTTACACCATTAGGATAGATCTTATAGACTTCCTTCATTTCAATCATGTAATCACCTAATCTTTTCTTATTCGCTGTCAAACAGCTTATCATGATGTTCTGACACTTCTCGTCAAAAAACGTTATGTATGGTCACGCACATACCCTTCGATACGCACAAGCAATTTATGTCCTTTTCATCCAAAAAGATGAAAAAATTGAATCGTCTAAATTTCAACAACTCCAATTATACGTCATGAATCGACGCAATGGTATTACATTTATATTTCAAAACTTATAAATAAAAGGTAAATAGAGCAATCAAAACCGAAAAACGTGTCTTTTTACCCTTATTTTTTAAATAAAATTTAATATAATACGTTTTCATACTATTCAAAAGTCTTTTTCTACAAATAGAAAATAAAAAAACCTTGTCGATTAGACAAAGGTTTTATTTTTTCTCTGCAAGCCATTTGGCGACTTCTTTTGCTTGTTTTTCATCTACCATTCCACTTGGCATAGATCCTTTACCGTTCTGGGCAATATCTGCAATTTGGCTTTCATTATATTTCTTTCCGACTTCTTTCAGGCTTGGGCCGCCTCCACCAGATAAGTCTTTTCCATGACAGCCAATACAGTTTTGCTGATAAATCTCTTCACCACTGCTCACATTTGAAGCACTTTTACTGCCTTCTTTGTCACTGCTGCTTGAATTTCCTCCACAGGCCGCAAGTACAAAAAGCATAGCGACAAAAAGAAGCGTTAATCCGCTCTTTTTCATGTATTTCCCTCCCTTACAATCATTTGGTCAACGTTATTATATCCTTGTTTACGCCCTTTTAAAACCCTCACCAAGCACCTCTTTTGCATCCATGACGATGACAAACGCTGATGCATCGATCGCTTTTACCACTTGTTTCAACTTTGTGAATTGTGACTGCCCTACAACACACATTAAAATAGGCCGGTCATGGTCGGTGTACCCACCTACTGCTGATATCTTCGTTACACCACGATCAATTTGATCAAACACCGCCTGTCTGACCTCATCCTCATGACCCGTAATAATCATGGCCATCTTCGAGTGACTAAAGCCAGCCTGCACGACATCAATCGTCTTACTAGAAATGAACACTCCGATCACAGCGTACAGTCCTTCTTCAATCCCAAAAACAGTCATGGCCGCCAAAACAATCAAACCGTCCATCATCGCTAAACAAGTACCTAACGTCAGCCCTGTATATTTATTGATGATTTTGGCCGCAAGAGCCGTTCCTCCCGTTGAACCATTGCCGAGGAAAACGAGCCCAATCCCGATCCCAATCACTACACCGCCAAATATTGCGGCGAGCAGTGCTTCATGGGTGACAGGAGCAATGTGTCTTGTTAAGAACACCATTAAAGGTAAAAAGACAGAACCAACGAGCGTTTTTACCCCAAATGTTCCACCTAATAAATAAAAGCCTGCGATAAAGAGCGGAATATTGAGACCCCATTGTACATATGCAGCTTCAAAACCGAATGATTGCATAATGGTACTGATTCCACTCACACCGCCAGCAGCAATCTGATTTGGTAATAATAACGTATTAAAGCCAACCGCTACGATAGCTGATCCTATTAAAATGAGTAAATAATTTTTCACTTCAATCCAAAATTGAGAATGTTCCTGCTTCATTTCTTTCTTCCTCCGTTACTTCTGAATGCACACCTATTTTAAGCCCTCTCATTCGGATTGTAAATAACAGCCAAATGCAGTGCTAATGGATTAATACTTTATCACACAGCCGGATCAGCGTACTTGCCGTTTGGCAGAAGAGTAAATGATGGTATATTTAATATGTACATGAGAAAGAAGGGACATACGATGAAGAAAATACTGAAGATCACCGGTATTACATTACTTGCACTCATCATCTTAGCTTTTGGTGCTTTCTATACATGGAGCCGCTTTACATATGGACCATCGGAAGCGTTAAAAAAGCAGATGAACATTGAGCAGGTCGATCATAAAAACGGGGTATATTCATTTGAAGCATCGAAAAGCGATACTGGCATCATTCTATATCCTGGGGCAAAAGTTGAACCTCTTGCGTATGCCTATCTTGGGAATGCGCTGATGAAGAAAGGCTATTCGGTCTTTATCCCAGACATGCCATTTTCCTTCGCAATATTTAATACGAAGAAAGCAGACGATATCCTCAAAAGTCATCCGGCCATCAAGCATTGGTACATTGGCGGACATTCGCTAGGCGGAACAGCTGCCGCTATGTATGCAGAGAAAAATCAAAGCAAGCTGGACGGCCTCTTTTTCCTTGCCTCCTATCCTGCATCAGATGATTTGAAACAGGCTTCCTTGCAAGTATTATCTATTTCAGGCGAAAAAGATGGTCTCGCAACACGAGAAAAAATCAAAAAATCGAAAAAGCAGCTGCCTTCTCAAACGGTGTATCATGAGATAAAAGGTGGTAATCATGCTCAATTTGGCATGTATGGCAAACAAAAAGGGGATCAGCCTGCAGACATTCCAGTCCTCACGCAACAAAAAGACATCGTTCAGACGATGCTGGAATGGGTAAAACCAGCAAAAAAGCTCCCGTAATGGGAGCTGCCAGATTGTTGACAAAGGGCTAAAATGAACTTGATTTTAGCCCTTTGTCTTCTTTTCAGCGTGATAGAAAACCTTTGCAGTCTAGGAAGGACGAGCATCGGCGCGGAGCGAATTTGACATTCGTGAGCACCGAAGCGCAGGACTGACAACGAATGCGAGGGTTTGTCTACACGCTGAAGCTCCCATAATGGGAGCTTTTCATTTTTTATGCCTTCGTCGCTTCTAAAAACTCTTCAGCATCTGCCACAGCCAGTGAAATGGCCTCTTCCCAAAATGCTTTTTGAGTAAGGTCGACACCTAGGTGCTTATATGCCAAATCTTCTACAGTCATTGACGCTGTATCTTTTAATAGCGCAATATATTTCTCTTCAAATGATGCCCCAGCCTGCAATGCTTTCGCGTAAATACCTAGCGAGAACATGTACCCGAAGGTGTAAGGGAAGTTATAAAACGGGACACCTGTAATATGGAAATGCAGTTTAGACGCCCAGAAATGCGGATGGTATTCATCTAAAGAGTCGCCAAAGGCTTCCTTCTGTGCTTCTACCATCAACTCATTCAAGCGGTCAGCTGGCACTTCTCCTTGTTTGCGCTCTTCATAAAAACGTTGTTCAAATAAGAAGCGTGATTGAATATTCATAAAGAATGCCACACTGCGCTGCAGCTTATCCTCTAACAAACTGAGACGCTCTTGTTCATTGGCCGCCTCTTTTAATGAAGCATCTGCCACAATCATTTCAGCGAATGTCGACGCAGTTTCAGCTACATTCATCGCATATTTACGATTCAACATCCGAACATCCTGCATGACTTCCTGATGGAACGAATGACCAAGCTCATGTGCTAGTGTCGCTACATTGGATGGAGTCCCTGAGAAGGTCATAAAAATACGTGATTCTCCGCTATCAGGGAAATTCGTACAGAAACCGCCCACTCGTTTGTTTGGGCGATTCTCAGCTTCTACCCAGCGTTCATTAAAAGCTTTTTCAGTAAAAGCAGCAAGCTCTTTTCCAAACCCTGCGAAATGCTTGATAATAAAAGCGGCTGCGTCTTGATAAGAATAGGTCTTTGTCTCACTTCCAATAGGTGCTCCCACATCAAACCAGCTCAGTTTATCAACCCCAAGCATGTCAGCTTTACGTTGTAAATATTCAATGAATGGCTGTTTATGTTCATCAATGACAGACCACATTGTATCGAGCGTCTCTTGTTTCATCCGGCAAATATCAAGAGGCTCTTTTAATATATGATCCCATCCTCTGGCTTCATATACTTGTAGACGAAAACCAGCGAGATGATTGAGTGTGCTTGCAAACAAATGTTCATCCTGTGTCCATGCATGTTCTAAATTATGATAGACGGCTTTTCTCACTTCACGGTCTGAATCATCCATCGCATTTTCTGCTTGGCCTACAGAGATCATTTGTGTTTCACCATTTTGCTCAAATGGAATGGTAATTTTGTTCACCAAGCTAGAATAAAGTTCATCCCACGCATGATACCCATCTACTGCTAGTTTTTGAATGAGTGTTTCCTGTTCAACAGGCAGTTGATCTTTCACATGTTCTCTTCGTTCATTTAATATGTAACGAACATCTGAAAAAGCGGCTGAATCCATTAATTCTTCCCACTGGCTAGTAGGAATCGCAGCAAGTGATTGATCAAACCCTGCTAGAATGGTTCCTAATTCAGCTTCCAGCTTGGCAATAGACCCTCGGAGGCTGCCCGCCTTCATATCCTTTGTATTTTGAGATTGTAGACAGGATACAAATGAACCTGCTTGTGCTAATTTTTTATATGTGATTTCATACGTTTCAAGGACAGCTGTTAACTTTTTTTCAATTTGTGTATCTTCTTTTGAAAAGGCATCTACCTTTTGTCGTAACTCATCTAATAGCTGCTGTATATGCTCTAAGTATGTGATAAATTCTGATGAAGAACTGCCTCCTTTAAAAAAGGCATCTAAATCCCACGTCTCTTGTAATGGTTTTAATCCCAAATTATTTCCCCCTTTAATTGCTAATTTCATCATACAAAGGATATAGAGTCAGTATGGCATATGTATTCCTTTATATTCATTATATTTTCTCACAATTAAAAAAACCCGGCAAGAAGCCGAGTTTTTATGATAATTTTGAACGTAAATACGCATCGATAAAGGAATCTAAATCTCCATCCATCACCGCTTGAACATTTCCCATCTCCGTGTTGGTACGATGGTCTTTTACAAGGGAATATGGGTGGAAGACATAAGAGCGAATTTGGCTTCCCCAGCCAATTTCTTTCTGTTCTCCTCTGATTTCATCCAATTCCGCCTGTTGTTCTTCGATCCGTTTTTGATAAAGCTTAGATTTCAGCATTTTCATTGCACGTTCTCTGTTTTTGATTTGGGATCTTTCCGTTTGGCACGTCACGACGACATTTGTTGGGATGTGTGTGATACGAACCGCAGAGTCCGTCGTATTGACGTGCTGACCCCCTGCACCACTTGCACGATACGTATCCACCTTAATATCCTCTGTACGAATATCGATATCAATTTCTTCATTAAATTCTGGCATGACATCACAGGAAACGAAAGATGTGTGTCTACGGCCAGATGAATCAAATGGAGAAATACGGACTAAACGATGGACACCTTTTTCTGCTTTTAAGTAACCGTAAGCGTTATGTCCTTTAATCAGCAATGTCACAGACTTAATTCCCGCTTCATCCCCTGGAAGATAATCAAGGGTTTCAACCTTAAAACCTCTGCGCTCTGCCCAGCGGGTATACATTCTGAGGAGCATCGATCCCCAGTCCTGTGATTCCGTTCCACCTGCACCCGGGTGAAGCTCAAGAATGGCATTGTTTTTGTCATACGGTTCACTTAAAAGAAGCTGCAATTCAAACTCGTTAAATTGTTTTGTTAAGTTCTTCAGCTCTTTTTCAAGCTCTGCATGAAGATCCTCATCGTAGTCTTCTTTTAATAAATCATGCGTCATTTGCAGCTCATCATGAGATTCACTGAGCTCATGATATGTATTCACATAATCCTTCAGTGCATTGGCTTCATTAATGACACCTTGCGCTTTTTGCTGGTCATTCCAAAAGTCAGCCTCTGACATCGTGGCCTCAAGCTCTGCAATTTTCGCTTCTTTTGTATCGAGGTCAAAGAGACCCCCTAAAATCAGCTAGCCTGCTAGCCATATTTTCAAGCTCTTGTCTAATTTCTACTAATTCCATATCCTTCACCTCATAGATGTATGGGGGCTGACATGAATAGAAAGAGGTTTTCACCTCTTTCCATTACTTATTCTGTCTTCCCATGACAATTTTTATATTTCTTGCCGCTTCCGCAGTGACATGGTGAGTTTCTTCCGATATCCACCACTTTACGCACCGGCTTTTTTTTCACTGTTTTCTCCTCATCGCCTTCTTGAGGCTGATGAGCAGTTGTTTGTCCTTGAACGACTTCTTCACGTTCTAGGTTGTTTTGGATTTCTGATTTTAGCACATATTTAGCGACGTCATCTTCAATTGAAGCGACCATATGCTCAAACATCGCAAATCCTTCCATTTGATACTCACGAAGCGGATTGGTTTGTGCATATGCACGTAAATGGATTCCTTGACGCAGCTGATCCATTGCATCGATATGATCCATCCACTTCGAATCTACTGCACGAAGAACGATGACTTTTTCAAATTCACGCATTTGTTCATCGCCAAATGTCTCTTCTTTTGCATCATATTTCTCTTTAATCCGCTCCATGATGAATTCGGTGATCTCATCTGCTTCTTTACCGAAGATATCTTTGACCGAAATGGCACCTTCATCTAAATAGTTCGTGTTGATTAATTCAACGAGACCATCTAGTTTCCATTCTTCTGGAAGTTCTTCTTTCGGCGTGTAAGATCCAACAGCCCGCTCAATAGACGATTGAATCATATTGATCACAATCGATTTCAAGTTATCAGAATCGATGACTTCAAAACGCTGTTTGTAAATGACTTCACGCTGTTGACGAAGAACATCATCATATTGCAGAAGCTGCTTACGGGAATCAAAGTTATTCCCCTCAACACGTTTTTGAGAAGATTCAACAGCTTTTGAGACCATTTTACTTTGAATTGGAGTAGAGTCATCCATACCGAAGCGATCAAGCATCGCCATTGTCCGCTCTGCACCAAATCGGCGCATCAATTCATCTTCCATTGAGAGATAGAATTGAGTAATCCCTGGGTCTCCTTGACGACCAGAACGACCACGGAGCTGGTTATCAATACGGCGTGATTCATGACGCTCTGTCCCAATAACAGCAAGACCGCCTAGTTCTTTCACACCTTCGCCAAGCTTGATGTCTGTTCCACGTCCCGCCATGTTTGTCGCAATTGTGACGGCACCTTTTTGTCCAGCTTCCTCAATAATTTGTGCTTCACGCTCATGGTTTTTCGCGTTTAACACTTGATGAGGGATGCCTTTATTTTTAAGCAGTTTTGAAATCAATTCAGATGTCTCAACCGCAACAGTTCCGACAAGGACCGGCTGTCCTGTCATATAACGCTGTGCGACGTCTTCAGCTACTGCTTTAAATTTGCCATCCATTGTGCGGTAAATTAAATCAGGTCTGTCATCACGCACAACCGGTTTATTGGTTGGGATTGTGACAACCTGCATATTGTAAATGTTACGGAATTCCTCTTCTTCCGTTTTCGCTGTACCTGTCATACCAGATAGCTTTTCATACATACGGAAGTAGTTCTGGAACGTAATGGTTGCAAGTGTCATGCTTTCATTCTGCACTTCAAGACCTTCTTTTGCTTCAATGGCTTGGTGCAGACCTTCACTATAGCGGCGTCCTTTCATTAAACGTCCTGTGAAGGAGTCAACGATAACGACTTGTCCATCTTCCACAACATAATCAACGTCTTTTTGCATCGCAACATGTGCCTTAAGAGCCTGCGCGATATGATGGTTAAGAGCGACATGTTTGACATCAAACAAGTTCTCGATGCCGAATGCTTTTTCCGCCTTCGTCATTCCGCTTTCAGTCAGCTGTACACTTTTTGTTTTAATATCATAAGTGAAATCGTCTTCTATTTTTAACGTACGAACAAAGGCATTTGCTTGTACGTAAAGTTTCGTCGACTTTGCAGCTTGTCCAGAAATAATAAGAGGTGTTCTCGCTTCATCAATTAAGATGGAGTCAACTTCATCGATGACGGCATAATGAAGTGGTCTTTGAACCATTTGCTCTTTGTACAGCACCATGTTATCTCGTAAATAATCAAAGCCAAGCTCATTGTTTGTTGAATACGTGATATCAGCAGCGTACGCTTCTCTTTTTTCATCTTTGTCTAAACTGTTTAAGTTCAAGCCAACCGTTAATCCAAGAAATTCGAAAATCTTGCCCATTTCCTCTGCATCACGGCTTGCCAAATATTCGTTGACTGTCACAATGTGGACGCCTTTTCCAGAAAGAGCATTCAAATAAACAGGCATCGTTGATGTCAACGTTTTCCCTTCACCTGTTTTCATCTCAGAGATATTCCCTTCATGTAGGGCAATCCCCCCCATGAGCTGCACCTTAAATGGGAACATTCCTGTCACGCGGCGGGAAGCCTCACGAACCGTTGCAAATGCTTCAACCAAAAGGTCGTCTACAGATTGTCCTTTTTCAAGTTTTTCTTTAAATTCGATCGTTTTATTTCGTAAAGCCTCGTCAGATAATTTCTCAAAATCTTGAGCGAGAGCTTCGATTTCATTTGCCTTTTTTTCATATCGGCTGATCGTACGTTTCGTAGGATCAAACACTTTGTTTAAGATTCCAAGCATATAATAACGCTCCTCTATTTCATGCAATTTTTCGGCATGTCCAAAAGTTTGACAGGTCCATATTTACCTGCATTTATCATACCATACCTTCCTTGATTTCCAAAGAATTTGCAATGATTTAGCACAAAAAACCCGCCCCTTATGAAGGGAACGGGTTTACTTTTTTTAGGTCATTTTCGGATCAAAAGGAACGAATGATTAAGCGTTCGGCTCAATGAGTCCATATTTGCCGTCATTTCGGCGGTATACCACATTGGTCAAATTTGTCTCAGCATTTGTGAAGACAAAGAAACTGTGACCTAACATGTTCATTTGGAGAATGGCCTCTTCGCTATCCATTGGTTTTAAATTGAAGCGTTTTTGTCTGACGATTTCTGTTTCATCAATTTCTTCGTCATCTTGAACTGCTACTTCGGAAGCACCGTTTCCTCCAGCAAATAAATGCTTTTTCGCACCTTGCTCACGGAATTTACGGTTCACTTTCGTTTTATGTTTTCTAATTTGACGTTCTAATTTACTGGTTGCTAGGTCTACTGCATTGTACATATCCTCATTATGCACCTCTGCTCGAAGTGCTAGATCAGTCATTGGAATGGTAACCTCAACTTTAGATTCTTGATCGTTGTAAAATTTCAAGTTCACGTTGACTGAAGCATCAACATCTGACTCAAAATAACGCTCCAACTTTCCAATTTTTTTCTCGACATGATCTCTTAGTGCAGGTGTTACTTCGATGTTTTCTCCTCGGACATTGTAATTCATGTAAAGAACGCCTCCTTTAAAATTAAGGATATGTAAACTTATTTCTACTTTTCCCTCCTTTTCTCCTGCTCAAACGTAAAAAAAATGTGAATTTTTATTGAAATTTGTCGAATCCTGCGGTGCTTCAGCTTTTACTTGATAGGTGATGAATATATATTCGATTGATTCTTGAAAAAGACCATGGCGCTGTTAAATCTTGAAAGATGAAATAGATGTTTTCAGTGATTGAGACAAAGTTTTTAAATCTTCCGCTGCTGCTTTCATTTCCTCATTCGCTGCTAGTGATTCTTCAACAGCCGCCGACATGTACTCTGTTTCCTCAGAATTCCGCTTAGCACCTTCTTCAATAACACCAATTGTTTGAGAAATTTCTTCTGTACTAGCTGAGATTTGCTCTGTCGTAGCAGAAAGCTCCTCTGCTTTCATCGAGATATCACGGATGGATTCCAGAATTTCTTGAAAGCTCTGTTCAGACAATTGCGATACTTTCACACCTTCTGCTACATCTCGTTCCACTTTCGTCATAGATTGAGACGATCTTTCAGTATCTTTGTTCACGTTGGCGAGTAACTGACTAATTTGATCAGTCAGTTGACTTGATTCTTCTGCCAGCTTTCTGACTTCATCTGCAACAACCGCAAAACCTCGTCCATGTTCCCCAGCCCTTGCTGCTTCAATGGCTGCGTTTAAAGCAAGTAAATTTGTCTGATCTGCAATGGCATGAATATTCCCCAGCAGGTCTTGAATGCCGGTAAACTGTACTTGTACATTGGCCATTGTAGAATGATGTTCATTCACAGATTCCTTAATAGAACTCATTTGTTTCACAAATTGTTGAATGAGGGATGCGCCCTCTTCAGCCTTTTCAGTCACTGAAATTGAGTGACCCGAAACATCAGACGTATGTTCAGCCGCATTATGCATACCAGTCGAAACTTCTTGAATTGAAGAAGCTACTTTTCCTACTGCATCTGATTGTTCACGTGAAGCTTCACTGACCTGTTCAATCGAGCTAGACGTCTGTTCACTAGCCGATATGGTTTGACTGATGGTTTCTTCAAATTGAGTAGCTGAATCGGCTAATTGCCTTGACCCGTTTTGCACCTGTAAGATGAGCTGACGCAAATGAGCGGTCATTTGGTTAAAAGCCGTACCGAGCTGGCCAATTTCATTTTTAGAGGTCACTTCAATCTCTTCAAGTGTGAGGTCACCATCTGCCATTCTTCTTGCTGCATGTGTGACAGAGACAATCGGTTTTGTCATACGATGAACAAACCTTGTGCCAATGACTAAAAAGCCGACTATAATCGCTGCGCTAACGAGAATAAGCGTCAGCAATAATTGGTTACTTTCTTCATTGAGCTGACTGATTTTTTGATCACGCTGTTTCAATTGTGTTTGAGCAAATTCTTTTGTAAAAGTATGTATTTCTTGTTCGATAGGTTGTAATTCTTGACTGAGGCGGGTGTTGAATTCTTTTTGATTTTGCATATTCAATGAATTAAATAATCGATTTGTTGAGGTGTAGTAAAGATAATTTTTTTCGGAAATTTGATCTAACAGATTTTTTGCTTGTTTAACGGTGCTCATTTTTGATGCTTCAGTTGTTTTCTTATTGATTTCTTCATATGTTTGCTCAATCTTCTGTAAATTTTCAGCATCTTGAACAACTACATACGTTTTAATTTGTGCTTCCTGCTTTTGTAGCAGTGCCTCTAATTCCAGTGAGGTCTGGTACAGCTTTACTTCTTTGGTGAGAAGTGCTTTATACGATTGATCTGTTTTGTAATAAATAAAACTAGAAAACCCCAAAATACTGACAAACAATACACATATGACAATAAGCCCAAATAAAAATTGATTTTTTAGTCTCATAAATTCCTCCGAATGGTCTGAATTGAACAAAAATTAATGAATGACATACGGCCTCATACAGGCATGTATTTCATCCATCCACTTTCTATATTCAGGTATAAAATACGATGTAAGGAATGATTGGAAGTGATTTGAAGGGAATGTATAGAAAGCTAGTATATCGAAACTTAAAAAAATTTGGTCAAACGATCGAATCGTCTTGGCAAAGTGCTCATTTTCAATAATTGAAAGAAGAAGCGGGTGTGTTGTCTCTAAATGAAAGAAGGCATGGATCAGATCATTAAAGATCCGATCCCCTTCTGTTTTAGCGAAATCCTTCTCAATTTCATCTAAATATTTTAGACTCTCTTCTATCGTATATAGAAGGTCATAATATGTGGTTAATAAAATATAGTCATCTGAACGATACGCCACAGGTCTCACCTATTTATTTCCGTTTATCGTAGTATACGCCGTCACTTGTCATGGGCTGATACGGATTTTGATAATTCAGCTGTTTTGTTTTCTTACGTTGAATGGCTTGAATATCTGCCTTGATCCCATTTTGAATTTCCGTTAATTGCTTGGCCATCAGTTGATCTGTTTGAATGATTTCTTTGATTTTCTCTTTTTCTTGAACGGAAAGCTCATGTTGAATGTCTCTCATTAGTTCGTCTCTCTCAACTAAAAAAGCATCAAAGTCTTCAACGAGTGTTTCGCTTTGCGGGTTGGCCTCTATTTCCGCTGCCATTTTTAACGTTTGGTCATGCAGTTGGTCCACAATACTCATAGAGATCCCCCAATAGAGTGGTGACGCCCTTTTCGATCGGTTTGAATGACTTCCTTCCAAGCATCTCGGAAATCAGTCACATATTGCTCTACTTCATTCAGGATCTCTTCGTCATTTTGCAGATTGGCTTCAATCAGTCTTCGATAAATGTAGTCATACATACTTGCCATGCTCTTTGATACATCATACGTACGATTTAAGGTGACATTTAATTCTTGAATGATGTTTTGAGCCTTTTTCAGGTTCAAGTTTCTCATTTCAGCATCTTCTTTTTGAATGCCATGCTTTGCTAGTCTAATAAACTTTAAGCATCCTTCATAAAGCATAAGCGTTAACTCGGCCGGTGTTGCGGTCTCAATAGAATTTTTCTGATAGGCGGCATAAGGGTTCTGAATTGCCATATGTTATAAACCTCCAATTATTGTCCAAGCAGTTGAGAAAGATAGCCAGATTGGTTGTTTAGCTTTTGAATCGCACTATCCATGGCGTTAAACTTTTTGTAGTAACGAGCTTCCACTAATTTTAAACGATCTTGGAATGTATCCATTCGTTTTGTCAAAGAATCTAAATCCTTACCAAGTCCATATTCTTTTAGCTCCATTGTTGTACTACCAGCTTTTGTTTGAATACTCTTCGTGAAGGCTGATAAGGAATTTTTGACGCGATAGATGATTCCTTGTTCTTTATATTGCTGCTGTGCTTTGTCTTTGTCTTTAGAATCAACATTTAAAGAACCAGAGATAAACATTTGTCTTACCTTTTCTGGGTCTTCTTCAATGGCTTTTTTTAATTTCTCTACTCCATTAATATTAATTAATTCAAGCTTCCCGCCATCTTTATACGAGGATGAAGTAGAAATACCGATTTGTGTCATGTGAATTTTATTCCCATCACTTGTCGTAATATCAGCATAAAAATCACTTCTTATTTTAGAGGCACCAGCTCGTAAAATAGAATCACTTCTCAGTAAGCCAGACTTAGCGGTTGTTTCCCATAACTCAATTTCTTTTTCAGACATGGCTTTTTTCTCTTCAGCCGTTAATGGTTGATAGTCTCTATTTCGCTTTTCATTCACTTTACCATTGACCAGTTCAACGAGTTCGTTGTATTTATCAACAAATTGTTTAATTTTATCAAAGATGGCATCGACATCTGTTGAAACGTTCAAGCTGACAGGCTTATCTGTTGTTCCTTTCAGCTCATATGTGATACCAGCCTGCGTGAAGGTATTATTGTTATTTTCCATTTTGAGACCATTAATTTCGTATTGCGCTTTCTGCCCTTGAGTAGTCGCAACTAATTTATTATCTCCATCCACTTGGAAGCCTAATTGCGTTAAAAATGAAGCGGAATTGCCATCTGCTGCCTTAATACTGACACCTTCACCAGTCGTACGCGAAGTCAGAGCGATCGTATCTACGTAGTTGGTTCCATCAAAGATCTGGCCTTTATAAGCCGTGACACCTAGTTGAGCATTGTTCAATTTTGACACGATTGAATCAAGGGTATCTGTATCAGTTGTATTAATGGTCACTGTTTTAGGTGTTGTAGAATCTGGTGTCGTCACCTCAAACGTGAACGTACCGTTTGCAGCAGTAAATCCAGATGTGCCAGAAGATTTGAATACGGATGCTGTCGCTAGTTGGGTCACATTAATCGAGCCAGAGGTAGCATTTGTTGAGCCAGTTGCTGTGACAGCAGATTCATTGGAGCTGGTGACCTTTTTTGCGCCATAAGTACTCGGATATGTTAAATTTAGTTTGGCAATGAGATCATCTAATTCTTTGACCTTTGAATTGACCTCGCGGTAGCTGTCTCTTTGCCATTCAAGTGTTTGTTTCTGTCGTGTCATTTTATCAAGTGGTGCTTGCTCAGTTTTCATTAGCTTTGAGACGATTTCATCAATATCAAATACATTTGAAAATCCAGTAATTCGATTAACCATGGTTTATGTTCTCCCTTCAATTACATTCTTTTATCGACAAATAAACCGACAATTTCTGTCATTGCCGCATAGAAATCAAGCCATTCTTTGGAAGGAATCTCTCTAATGACTTCTTCGGTTTGGTTATCTACGACTTTGACATAATATTCATTGAGTTTTTCATGCAATTCAAATTGAAGATGAAATTGAGTAGGTTCAATCAGCTTATTTGCTCCTTGAAGCGTTTTCTCAATTTCTTCTTTTGAAACGACTTTTCCATTTGCTTGTAAATCAGTGTTTGCATTGTCATTTTGATGATTCGTAACACGGGTTTGAAATGCATCAATCAGTGGCTCTAGCGAAGTCAACTTACCAACAGACATAGTTATTCAGCTCCTGTGCTTTAATCTATCTTTTATATCGGCTTTGAATTATTAAATTAAATATAGATGGACCGATTTGTTAAAGTTTCATATAGATGGTGTACTTCTACGGTTTCACACGGAGGAGGATCGACAAATAGGATAAAAAAATCCTCACTTTTTTTGTGAGGATAATTGAGAAAGTAAATCGAAGGACAAGCTAGCAGCACGGCTGTTTTCTTCTTGAATAGACAGGTATACTTCCTTCCTGTGAATATCAATATGCTTAGGAGCCTCAATTCCGACTTTTACTTGATCGCCTTCGATCGCAATAATTTTGACTTCAATATCGTCGCCTATTTGAATCGATTGATTTAATTTACGAGATAGAACTAACATGAGGAAGCCACCTCTAGCAAATGTTTTGTATGATAGGCTGAATCATGCAAAATGACCTGCTTGGCTTTCATGTTTTTCCGATTTACAATAATAGGCGCTCTTAAATTGGCTGTCGTTTTTTCAATAGAAGATCCCATTGTTAAAATAACCATGACTTCCACATCATTGGCATCTTCCACCCCAAGAATGTCTACAACCGATTCTTCTAAGTCAAATTCATATTGATTGAAGAACAAAAATGGGCTGCTGACAATAAAGCCTAGTTCCGCATTTTCCAAAGATTGGAGAACTAAAAATGGGGATTCCTCTGATAAAGGTAAAATGACAAATTGTTTTTGATCCAGAAATCCTGGTATCCCATTAGAGAAGTGAATGATTTGCTCCTCTTTAATCGTCACTTCACCATGGTATTTTGTTTGAATGATCATAATTCACGACCTTTTTCATTTTTCTTAACTATACCTTATCACCATTTTGACCTGTTTCGTCAACTTCTATTTTTAATTCTGGGTATTGTAACATATCAATATGAACTTTACCTGGCTGGTAGTTAACAATTGGTTTATGAGGTGTTGCCTCTATAATAGCTTTTTGCGGCTCCACATCAATTTTAAGTTCAGATGGCTGATAGTGAATTTTCACACTAAAAAATGAAGGAATCACACCGATGTTGAATTGTTTTGCTGGAGGACTGCCATTGATTTTCGCAAACTCAGCAATCGCATTCCCACCATTCTCGATCTTGATGAGTTCACTTCCTTCTTCCGCTCTACGCCCCATTCCTTCTCCAATCGCACGTTTCCCCTCCGCAGCCCATTCCTCTGAACGTCTAAAAATCGACTTAATATCCATATCGGCAAATGCCTCGGTTTGATCTATGGTTAATTTCGACGGTGTCCTTGTGATATTCATGACAGCTCTTGGCTGCTGAATCTCAAGCTCAGCTCTTGGCTGCTCTACTTCTTGCCTGGAAGGGGTTGTCGACATTTGCAGCTTTGCATAAGTTTGCTCCATTAACAATCTAGGGATTTGCATAGGTTCACCTCCATGATGCAAAAAAGCACCCAACGGATGCTTTTTCTTATCTTAAGAAATCGACAAGGGATGGCTGAATCACTTTAGCTGTCGTCGCTAAAGCAGCTCTATTTACAGTCTCTTGTTGAAGAAGATCAAGAATGGCTTTCTCACTTTCTACATCTTCGGCATCTGATTTAGCCTTTTTCAGCACTTCAAATTGCGAAGTCAAACGGCTCCCGACTAAGTCGATACGATTGGATCTAGCCCCAAGATCTGAACGCTCAGCACTCATCACTTCTTTAAACTGATCGATATTTCCTAATGCATCATCAGAATTTGTAAACGTTCCATTTTTTAATGAGTTTTCTAAATCAGTCAGCATTTCAATGACATTTTGACCACTGGCAGATTGCCCACCAAAAGCTGAAAGAGGATTTGAATTCACATTTAATGTGATTCCATCAGAAATGTTCGATTGAACCACGTTTGCATCTGTATAGTTTTCAAAGTTAAATGTAAACGTACCATCTGCATTCTCTACAACTGGTTTAACATTTGTATTCGTCCCATTAAAAACAAACTTACCTAACATCTGCGTGTTCATTGCATCAATGATTTGATTCTTCATCTGACCAATTTCCACTCCGATAGCAGCTAAATCTTCTGGCTGTTTTGTTCCATTGGCCGCATCGAGTACTTTATCTCGTATATTTGACATGATATCAATTATTTCAGTGACACTTGTTTCAGATGTATCAATCCAGTTTCGTGCCTCATTTAAATTAGTTTGGTATTGCTCATTTCGAAACATGGCTGTACTATACTGAAGACTTTTCACTGCTGCCACAGGATCATCAGACGTTTTTGTGAAACGTTTTCCAGACTGTGCCTGCTCATTAATTTTAGAGAGTTTTTCATAACTTTTACTAATATTCCGAAGTGAATTTTGAGAAATCATACCTTGCGTGACTCGCATCAGTTACCCTACCTTCCTACGACACCCATGCCGTTTATTATTTTATCTAATACTTCGTCTTGTAACGTCATAATTCTTGCAGCTGCATTATACGCATGCTGAAATTGGATCATGTTCGTCATTTCTTCATCAATAGATACAGAACTAGTTGACATCCTGCGTTCATTGGCTGAATTCACAAGAGCTGCTGAACTGCTTTCAAGGGTCATGTTCTTTTTAGCTTGTATCCCCATTTCGGCAATGACATTCTGATAGTAATCCTGAATCGTTGTGGTAGTTCCGCCGATTGGCAGCTTTAAGTTTTGAATATTAGCTAATTTCGTAGCATTCGAACCATCACCTTGCGTTTGATTAAGAGATGCAGCAATGTTATCTGTCGATGCTAAAATCACGTCACTCACTTTGATACGTGCTGCCAAGCCTTTATTCAAATCATTGTTATTCTCAATATCGAAAAAGTCTTGTCCACTTGTGCCATTTAACGTGTACCCTTGCTTATGGACATCGTTAAAAGTATCCATAAATACTTTTGCTACTTCATCCAGCTCAGCAAGCATATCTGGGTACATGCCTTTTTCAGCTCCATTAGACATGTAGCCATACGCCTCAACAAGTGCTTTTACTTTACCATTCACTTGTAATTGATCAGCTGCGATGGTTGTCGTTCCAAATTGGAGTGAGTTAACAAGTCCTGTCGTATTATCATAGGAAAGTTGTAATTCAGATTTTTCATTGGTAATGCCATTTAAAATTGTACCAGCAGATTGTCCATTAGCACCGATAATGTCGATGTTAACGGTTCCTTCAGCAATTTCCAGAGCATTTCCTCCAGAAGGGTTGTAGCTCACTTTAATATCAACAAGTGAGGAAAGCTGATCTATAAGAGCGTCTCGGGTATCATAAAGATCATTGGGAAGATAACCATTTGGCTCAACTGTTGCAATCTGTTTATTCACTTCATCAATTTGAGTTAATAGGGTGTTCACATTTTTTGCCGTTGAATCGAGTTCAGTTTTCAAATTCTTTTGTATCGTTGTTAAAGAAGAATTTAGCAGGCGGAATTGATCTACTAAAGCCTGAGCACTTGTCTTAACAACTGTACGGGCTGAAGCAGTATCAGCATTTTTCGATTCTGATAAGACTTGTAATGATTTCCAGAGATTATCAAAGGCTCTATTCAAGCCTTCATCTGTTAAATCATTCATCACTCCTTCCATTTGTGAAAGAGCATCAGACTTCGTCGCATAATAAGACAGGTTATTGTTATGATCTCTATACTGAAGATCTAAAAAGCTGTCTCGAATTCTTTCAACAGTTCCAACTTGGACACCTGTCCCCATTTGGCCGTATGTCTTGCCATCATAAACTGAAATCACTGGGTAAGGATTCTCTGCTTTAAAGGTAACTCTCTGTCTTGAGTAGCCATCAGTATTTGCATTGGATACGTTGTTTGATGTGACATAAAGCCCTGCACGCTGGGCTGTGATTCCTCGTTTTGCCGTTTCTAGTCCCATGAATGTAGAACCCATAGATATCCTCCTTGTTTACGCCTTTGAATCAAACAAAGCCCTATGCTGTTTAGGCTTTGAACTCTCAAGACCATTTTGTCCGTAATTCATATTTTCTTTGTTAGGATTCACAAGATCGAATGTCAGTGAAATAAATTGAAGTGACTGCTGAATAAGCTGTTTGTTCAGTTCGTTTACATCTTTCAGTTCCACCATGATGTCATTCAGCTTCTCATATAACGAAATAAGCTCTTCTTGATCCGTTCCTGTAGCTTTTTCGATACATGCGGTGATTGTCGGCGATTGATCACTTTGTAAAAATTGAACTGCTGCTTCAATCCGCTTTTCTTCTAATTGTGAAATGGCCTGAATATATTTTTGCTCAAGGTTCAGAACCTCTGAAAGAGCATCGATCTCGTTATTTTTCAGCATTTCTGTTTTATTCTTAGACAGCTTTAGAAGCTGTTCATGTAATCCGTAGAGACGGTGCAGTTCTTCAATCATTATTTTTACTGACATTCACGCTACTCCCTTTTGTTATTGTTGTTTATAAAAATTCAACATTTTATCTGCAATGCCTTTTGTATCTACTTGATATGTTCCGGCTTCAATGCTTTTTTTAATTTGGTCTATTTTATCTTGACGTTCTTTCATGATATTCGGCACCTTTTGCATTTCAATTGCCTTTTTAGAAATTTCGACTTTGTCAGTTGATTTTGCTTGATTCGATTGCAACGTTTGTTTCTCATATGTTTTCTTGTAAGGATTTACTGGTTGTGTTCCATATCGATTAATTTTCACGGGATTCCTCTCGCTTTCCGTTACAGTCTGTCTTGATTCTATCCATTTTATCGACCAAACTGCAACTTAGTTTAGGGAATCAGTCGTTTTTAGGATTAATGGCATAATAGGTGTCTTTTTTCCTAGATTCAATCTCCCTTTTACGCTCTTCTTCTTGGTCCATTTGGCTGATTTGCGTCTTTATATCCTTTTCACAATGGCTACACAGCTTGTTTTTCCTGATCGGTTGGCCGCATCTTTCACAAGGATAATTGATATTCGGGAATTGACTAATTTGAAGTCTTTTCAAACGGATAAATTTCAGGATTAATTCTTCATCAACTTCTGTTGCGTCTACTATTTCAGCAATGGTTGATTGTCTATTACTTTGCTTACGCAAGAATTTATAAACGATATCAAAAGAACGTTCTTCTTCTTCAAAGCATTTGTTACAAACCGTTTGGATGGTGGTTTTTAAAAATAACTGATTACATTGTGGACAGTTTGCCAATTGATTCATAACCAAAACCCCTTACGTTATTTTCTTTTCTTAATATCGGTTGATTGTCATGATTTTTAACTACGAATCAACGTAAAAGAGGAAACACTTTTGGCGCCTGCTCCTTTTAAAATTTTTGCTGCATGATAGACTGTCGCCCCAGTTGTATAAATGTCATCGATTAATACGACATCCTTTAGAACGATCGGGTTTGACTGCCTTAATTGGAACAAATTCTGTTGATGTAAACGTTCATTTTTTCTTTTCTTAGACTGCTTACTTTGATGTACTTTTATAAGTGGCTCCAATATAGGTCCGCCAATCATGGAAGCAAGCATCATTGACTGATTGAATCCTCTTTCCTTTAATCTCTCTTTACTCAAAGGAATTGGGACAAGGACCGGTTCTTTGATTGAAAAAGAACGTTTAAACGCTGACTGTACATCTTTTTTAAATAGATCAGCTAAAGCCGTATCACCTCGAAATTTAAATCGAGCTAGAATATCTTTCATAAAGTCGTTGTAAGCATAAACAGATCGATTCATCACAAGAATCTCAGCAAAATCCCGTCGTTTATTCCACCTTGAACAATCCTGACACAATTGATCATTTAATTGCGCTCTTCCGCATTTGGGACAAGTAGGACATTGAATCTTCATCAGGTGGTCCTTACATGCTACACATAAACAATCTTCATTTAATAGTAGGAATGATTTCCATGTAAAAGCAGCCACAAAATGGCTCTCACAAATTGGACAAATCAACGATTTTCTTTGTTCAACGGCAAATGATTTTCGCACCTTGGATATGTTGTGACCGTTGAAGCAGCTTCTGTCAGAATGACGAGCATCGCCGTATTTTTCTGTTTATCCACCATCTCGGATTTACTGTAGGATATTTTATCGATATCTGTTATATATTGCGGTTTCACTTGATTTAGAGAAATGGCTAATACATCTTCTATACATTTTTCACAATGACAAATCATGTTTAATTGGTTGAGATATTGATAGAGAATTTCTTTAAGTAGTATTTCTTTTGCGTTGAGTAGCATATTTTGTCTCTCCTGCCATTTGTGTTTTGTGAATATAATGTACCATGATTTAGTTGAACCCACACTATTTTTCAGAAAACTCTTTTTCAGCTGTATTATTCATTTTTACGATATGTTTCTTTGCTTGTTTCATACTTCTCGTTAAACCAAAATGAAAAAAGTACACGTCTCCATTAAAAAAATCTGGATGTCTCCCTGCTCTACCAGAAATTTGGACAAGTGCACTTTCTGTAAAAATAGGAGATTCCGCACCTAATACGCCCACTTGAACATCTTGAATGGTAACGCCTCTTTCTAGAATAGTTGTTGTAACCAATACATCGTATCTATGATCTCTGAAATGCTGGACTTTTTGCTTCCTTTCTTGATCATCGGCAGAAACTCCCTGTACATTTACACATTGAACTTGAAGAATATGAGTTACCTTCTTCATAGTAGAAATAGAAGGAACAAAGAGTAGCACTCTTTTTTTCTTTGTGATATGTTCATGCAGCCAGTTCATTGTAGATGCTGGAAGCCGATTTCTTTTTAATTTCTTTTTCCAATCTCCAACCCATTGAAATGTTGGGACAGGCAGCGGTTTTTGGTGGAAGCGCAGAGGAATTTTGATCGCTTCTAATTGTCTACAAGCAACATCCTTTTGCATTTTTTTAGATGGTGTGGCACTTAAGTAAATTCTAACTCCTGTTTTTTTCATTGACTTTAAAACAGCAAACTGAAGCCGTTCATCCATTGAATAAGGAAAAGCATCGACTTCGTCTACAATGAGGACATCAAAAGCGTTTTTATATCTCATTAGCTGATGGGTTGTAGCGATCATAAGCGGTGCCATTTGAAATCTTTGAGAACTCCCGCCATAAAGTGCAGCTATATTCAGTCCTTGAAATGCCTTTCTCATTCGAGGTTCAAGCTCAAGTACAACATCGGTTCTAGGCGTCGCAATACAAACACTCATTCCGTTATTTAGCGCATATTTTATTCCGTGAAAAAGCACCTCCGTTTTCCCCGCACCACAAACAGCCCAAACGAGCAGATCAAATTTGTTTTGGATTGCTTCTACTAGCCTATCGGACGCTCTCTTTTGCCCTTTAGAAAGTTCTCCCTGCCATGTTAATTCAACTTGTCTTGTTTCTTTCTTTTGTGGACCCGTCCATTCATAGAGAAAGCCACATTCACTTACTTTTCCCAGCATGATGCAGGATCTACAGTATACACAGTCTTTTTTACATGTTTCACACGGAGAGAGGGCAAAGTAGCGCTTGTTTGATACACCGCACCGGCAGCAGATCAAACCACCCGCCACCCTATTGACAGCAGGTGTTCTATGGATCAATCCTTGATTCTCCAGCCACTCCAATTCGGACTGTGTACATTGACATTCAATAGGAAGAAGATGCCTTGATTGTAGCTTGTGACTGAGTTCCATTGCTTTTTCCAGATTCAATTTCACGCACTACCTTTCCATTCATGTTGACCCATTATGTACAAAGAGAAGGCCTTTCGTCTAATTGTAAAAACAGAAAAACAAATCCCCTTTTCCATGAGAAAAGGGGATTTTGATATCTATCTGATGATCCAGCCAAGTGCTAAAGAGCCTTCGCCTAGATGAGTGCCAATCACGGCACCAAAGTAGCTTTTATAAAATTCAACATGAGGATACTTTTCTAATAAGTGCGCAATTAATTCATCTGCTTCTTCTTCTCTATTACCATGTATCAGAGTTGCTCTCATTGGAACACCACGTGATGCATCTTCATCAAATAATTCAAAAATACGTGAAATGGCTTTTTTGCGTGTACGAATCTTCTCAAAAGGGACAATTAGCTTGTTGTCAAAATGCAAGATAGGCTTTACCTTTAAGAGGCTTCCAATAAAAGCCTGAGCACCATTTAATCTGCCGCCACGTTGTAAATGAGTTAAATCGTCTACCATAAAATAAGCTCTTTGATTTTCTTTCAGATAATTGAGATGGGAAATCACTTCTTCTGGAGAAGCACCACCTTGGATTTTTTCAGCAGCTTCTAACACATAAAAACCTTGCGCCATACAGCTAGTCTCTGTATCAAACGGATAAATGTCGATTCCGTCAACTAGTTCATTCGCTGAGGCCGCACTATTGTATGTTCCACTAATTCCGCTTGACAGATGTATACTAATCACAGCATCATATGTTTCACTAAGTTTTTCATATAATTCTATAAGTTCACCGAAAGCAGGCTGAGAGGTTGTTGGAAGATCTTTATGTTTCTTGACTTCTTCATAATATGTCTTCCAATCCATTTCTACTTCTTCACGGTATGATTCAGTACCAAAGATGACATTCAGAGGGATCATATGAATATGATGTTTATCACGTAGTTCTTGTGGTATATAAGCAGTACTGTCTGTTACAACGGCTATTTTCATTCTTAAATACCTTCCTTATCCGTTAAGTTGCTTTTTAAAAAAGAATGATCATTGTTTTTCACTAGATTTATAATACTAATCAAAAAAGCTTGCCTAATCAATAGGCAAGCCCGCTATATCCGAAAAAGACTCCTTACCTGCCTATCATTGCTCTCTAACTTGAATGTGAGAGAACTAAAAACAGGCGAAAAAGGAGTACTTGTCCGGAACATTATCTCATTTCTACCCAGCCGTTTTTAATTGCTACAACAACAGCTTGAGTACGGTCATTTACATTCATTTTTTGCAAAATGTTACTCACGTGGTTTTTGACTGTTTTCTCACTAATAAAGAGCGACTCACCAATACCTCTGTTGCTCTTTCCGTCAGCTAACATTTGAAGAACTTCACATTCACGTCTTGTTAAGATATGAAGTGGTCTGCGAATTTCAGGATATACCTCGTGCTGTGGATGTGCTGAAACGCCGCTTGTTGCTAAGCGTCGGAATTCATTTACTAAGTTATGAGTGACTTTCGGATGTAAATAAGAGCCTCCGTCAGCTACTACTTTTACTGCTTCAATGAGGGTATCTGCATCCATTTCTTTTAACAAGTAGCCTCTTGCTCCTGTTTTTAATGCGTGTGTCACATAGTTTTCATCGTCATGAATAGATAGGATAATGACTTTTGATTCGGGATAAAGCTCTACTAGCTGTTTTGTAGCCTCCACACCATTTACATTCGGCATATTAATGTCCATAATGACAACATCCGGATGATAGTGTTCTACGATACGTGCAGCTTCGTCACCGTCGTCTCCTTCTGCAACTACTTCAAAAGTAGGTTCAAAATCTAAAATCCGTTTGACACCTTCACGGAATAATTGGTGGTCATCGATAATTACAATATTTACTTTAGTCACAAGCTACGCCTCCCCATGTTTATTGTTCTACACCTGAACTTTATGGTCAATATGTCTTTTGTCTCTATTTTACAATTTTATTTTGTAATGTTAACGGTACTCTAATCATGACGAATGTCCCTAGACCTATTTTTGAGTCTATGGTCATTTTACCTTCTAGTAAGTCTACGCGCTCTTTCATACCAAGTAACCCAAAGGATTTGTTTTTATTTGTTTTAACATCCTTCATATCAAAGCCTTTTCCATCGTCTTTGATAATTAAGGTTACAAAGTCTTTCGTCACTTCAACCTTCACAGAGATTTCTTCAGCTTCAGAATGCTTTAAAGAGTTTGTGACAGCTTCTTGAGCTAGTCTAAATAGTGCCACTTCAAATTGAGAAGCAATTCTTTCGCTTTCTGTATCACCTATGCACTGGAACGTAATTTTGGTTTTTCCATCATATTCTTCAATTGTGTTTAAGTATTTTCGAAGTGTCGGAATGAGACCCAAATCATCTAAAGCCATCGGTCTTAAATCATAAATGATTCTTCTCACTTCGTACAGTGCATTTCGCACATTCTGTCTTAGACTTCTAATTTCTTTAAAGCCTTCTTCTGTTCCACGGTCTCTAAAAATCCGTTCAATTAGTTCTGAACGCATCATCACGTTTGCCAGCATCTGAGCAGGTCCATCATGGATTTCTCGTGATACCCTTTTGCGCTCTTCTTCCTGGGCTTCAATAATTCTTAGTCCAAAATCTTGTTTTGCCTGAGCATCTTCAAGTAAAACACCGACCTGACGTAAATCTTGGTTCAAGTAGTTGAGGACGACCGTGATCTGGCTCACAAGCGTTTCTGAACGTTCAATGACGTCTTGTAAGCTTAACAATCGTCTTTCGAGATCATCTCTTCTTTCCCTCAGCTGTTTTTCGCGCTGCTGGATCATGGTCAATTCTACTTGCAGGTTATGTGCTTTTTCATAGGCTTCTCGTATTTCTTCTTCGCTGAATTTGTTGAAGTTTCTGCTGACTTCAGATAAACGATTTCTAGCATGTCTCGTATGTACTTCTAGTTTATCCCCAAAATCAATGACTTCGTTGACTTGCTGTTTAATTTGCTTAAGCTCTTCTACCAGGCTTTCATATTGTTGACGGGACTGTTCGCCGATTCTAAATACTTCGTCCTTACTGCCATCAACTGTACTTAGCATTTTCATGATGATTGAATCCAATAACTTCGGATCCATTTTAGGTGTTGTCATGGCTTTTCCCTCCCGTAACAGTGATGTCATCTTTTTTTATTATAAATGTCATTGATCTGCATTTTATGTCGAATTATAATGAAAGAATGCGTATAAATCATGAAATTTTTATGACGACCCTTTTTCCGCTCCTATCATCATAACAAAATACGCTTTAAAATTCTAAAACCAATGCAAATTTTCTCTAGCCTTACAATTTGCTTGTCAGGAGGGTATGTCTTTTGCTGAACCGCTATCTCACAGTCAAAAGCCGTGGCGAGCATGAGATCGTCATTGAAAAATCACGTTTTATTTGTCATATACAACGTGCTGTCTCAGAAGAAGAAGCACAAGCCTTTATACAATCCATAAAAAAACAACATTGGAACGCCACTCATAATTGTTCCGCCTATTTGATCGGTGAACATGATCTGATTCAAAAAGCAAATGATGATGGTGAACCAAGCGGTACGGCAGGGGTACCCATGCTTGAAGTGCTTAAAAAACGCAAGCTGAAAGATACAGTTGTTGTCGTCACTCGTTATTTCGGCGGTATTAAGCTAGGTGCCGGTGGATTAATTCGCGCGTACGGAAAATCTGTGTCTGAAGCAATCAATCATGTTGGTATGGTAGAACGCTGTTTAATGCGTACGATGCACACAACAATAGATTATACATGGCTTGGAAAGGTAGAGAATGAGCTTAGAGCCTCATCTTTTCAGCTAAAAGACATCCATTATGCAGAAGATGTGATTTTTGAAACGTATGTAGAAGAAACACAAACAGAGCAGTTCATTGAATGGATGACTGAGTTGACTAATGGAAAGAGTGTTACTAAAGAAGGCGAATTGATTTATTTAGAAAAGGACGTTGGTCCGATAAAGGAGACAGATGAATGGCACAACGAGTAAAAGTGCGTGTACGAAAGAAAAAGAGTAAGAAGAAAAAGATTTTCAAACGGATTCTGGTCTTATTTTTGCTTCTCTTCATCTGCATGGGCGGATTTGCAGTTTATAAGATTGTGAATACACTCCAAGCTGCTGACAAAACTTATGATGAATTAGAGCGCGGGGAGAAATCGAAACTCCGTGATGCTGTCATTGATATAAAGAAAAAACCTTTCTCTGTCCTATTTGTTGGTATAGAGGATTACGCCACAAATGGTGATCACGGCCGTTCAGATTCACTCATCGTCGCAACGATTAATCCTCAGGATAAAACGATGAAGATGGTCAGTATCCCCCGTGACACACGAGTACAGCTTGCTAGTGACACAACGGGAAATAAAGTAAAGATCAATGCGGCATTTGCTAAAGGTGGTAAAGACGAAACGATTGAAACTGTCGAACAATTCTTGCATATCCCAATTGACAAATATGCAACAGTGGACTTTGACGGTTTTAAGGATGTCATTGATGAAGTTGGGGGAATCGATATAGACGTTCCATTTGACTTCAATGAAAAAAGTGACGTCAAAAAATCGAAAAAGATTTACTTTAAAAAAGGGAATATGCATTTAAACGGGGAAGAGGCACTTGCTTACGCGCGAATGAGAAAACAAGATCCACGTGGTGATTTCGGGCGTAACGATCGTCAGAAACAAATCTTACGTGCCATGATTGATCAAATGGCGAAACCTCATAACATTGCAAACGTGGATAATATCGCAAAAGAAGTAAGTGATCATATAACAACCAACTTCCGCATCACAGAAGGACTTGCTCTACAGCAAATTTACAGTGGTTTCAAAGGAGACGATACTGAAACATTATCTATTAAAGGATCAGACCTTTATCTAGGACCAAATCGAACATACTTCTTTGAGCCAGATCAAACCAACTTGGCTGAGGTGCAAAATGAGTTAAGGACACATTTAAAGCTTCCTGCTGAGTCATCATCTGAAACAGATTCACAAACAAATCCAGCCTCTGGTGAAACAGGAACAACTGATACCACGACTCCTTCGAGCAATACAACAGGACAATAATAAAAACAGCCCGCCTTCCGAGGAACGGGCTGTTTTTTATTGTCTTTTGACCATACGTTTGTAGAATTTCGTAAATGGTTTAAACTCTTCGTTCACCAAACCAGTGACTTCAGCAATAACTTGCATAAACATAACCAGTAAAAAGATGATGATCAATGACAGCCAAATGGTGGCACTTGTCAGCAAAATCGCGCTTAAGCTGAAGACTAAGCCAATCATGTAAATCACAATCACTGCCATTCGATGTGATAAGCCAAAGGCCATCAGTCGATGATGGATGTGTGATTTGTCAGGTGCTGAGATAGGCTGTTTATTCAATATTCTTCTGATGATCGCAAAGGTCGTATCAAAGATAGGCACACCTAAAATAATTACAGGGACAACAACACTAAACAAAGTAACACTTTTGTACAATCCTAAAAGTGACAGGACCGAGATCATATAGCCTAAAAATAACGACCCTGTATCACCCATAAATATTTTTGCTGGATGGAAGTTATAAAAAAGAAAACCGATGGTACTGCCAATGACGACAAGAGATAACGAAAGAATCAGGATCTTGTCCGCAGAAAATGCCATGACGGCAATCGTGGTTAAACCGATAACCGAAATTCCGGCAGCCAGTCCATCTAATCCGTCAATTAAATTGATCGCATTTGTAATCCCAACAATCCATAGTACAGTCAGGGGATACGCCATCCATCCTAACTCCAGTCGATCTGTTAAGAAAGGAACAGAGAAAAAGTCCATTTTTAAGCCCGTGCTCACGATTAAGCAAGCAACGAGAACTTGCACAAGAAATTTAAATTTTGCACTTAAATTATATTTATCATCAAATATACCTAAAATGACGATGAGTACAGCGCCAACTGATATAGCTGTAATTTTATTATGTAGAAACAGCCCGCCTGCTAGTGCTCCAGCCGCTACCCCAATAAAAATCGCCAAACCGCCCATTCGAGGCATTACTCTATCATGAACTTTTCGTTTATTCGGCTGGTCCACTGCACCAATCTTAATTGCAAACTTTTTGACGATTGGTGTCACAATTAAAACTGTAGCCAGAGAGACAAAAAACGCTAATAAGGCGCGTTCGTAATCCATAGGTCAGTCTCCTTCTAAATTGAAATCTGTATTTTGTATATTGGCCGCTCTTTCCATTATACAATTGAATATAGGATGATCACAAGCTCCCCCTAAGAAGAAGAAACAAATAAAAACGCACAATCCTGAATGAATTATGCGTTTTCTTTAATATTCGTTAATTCCACCATGTTTGTGAACAGTGCGTGCCAATCTTTTTTCTTTGCCCGGCTTTGTCTTAGATGTCTGCATGTCATGTCATCTTTTTTACTGATCACTTTCTGGCAGGCTTCGACGAAGAGAGCTGGATCTTCGCCCTCTACATATTCATACACATCATTCTCTTTTAGCCTTTCCGTTGATGGAAGATTTAAACCAACAACAGGTATTCCGGCAGCTAAAAATTCATACAGCTTGAGCGGAAAAACCGCTTGATTGTAAGGAGACTGTTTGTATGGCATCATCCCTACATCAATTAATTTCATATAAGCAGGCACTTCTTCTGGTGCGACTGCTCCTGTCCATAGGACATTGGGCAGTTTGAGTGCATGCTGAAAAGATGGATCTCCATTCGTTCCATCCGGACCGACAAATAAAAATGTCCAATCTGGCTGCATGCGAGCAGCTTGAGCGATCATGTCAAAATCGAGCTTCGGCTTGATCCCACCTATAAAGCCAAGAACCGTTCCCTCTCTTCCCTCTAGCACGTCTTCCCTGCTAGGGAGGTTGCTTTTTGCAAACACATCATACTCGACGCCATTTTCGACTGTAAAGACATCTTTCGGTTCACCCATGAGCCTTTTTTTGATTTGATCATGTAAGTATTGTGAAGAGCATGTAATGCTGTGTGCATATTTAATAATGCGGTTTTCTGCTTTTACAATGACTCGCTGTCTCATATAAGAGAGAATGTTGTTTTTTCCGCTGATGGGCTCTCCCCACAGGTCACTGCAATCATACACAATATGTTTCCATTCAAATAAAGAAGATAAGAGCGGAAATCCCGGAAACGTATACCATAAACAGACGGCTATGCCCTGCTCTTCTTCTTGACGCAAATGTTCAAGAAGAGGAGATAATTTATGAAAATAAAACATATCTTGATAACGGCCAAAGCGAAAAAACTTGCTCTTGAGCACATCAGGAATGGTCATTTGCTTCATTCGATCCGTTATAGGCTGAAAGGGAGCTGAATGACGAGTGGCAGATGGGCATACCCAGATGACCTCTTTCGTTTCTGGATCAGATGCAAGAAATTCCGCCAGTCGATGCCGTCTGTACCTTAGGCCATCGTGTCCCCATTCTCCCGTTGCGACAATCACATGTATGATCGACTCTGCTTTCACCTTTATCACCTTTTTTCCCTTCTGTTTATAAGCGCTTTTTGACAGCATTTGTGGCATAGTGCATAAAACACCAAGATGCTTTCACAAAATGAAGCTGCTCAATTTCTCTGTAGACAAACCATGTTTTTTTCGCTGCTTTCCACTTGTTACTAGAAATCGAGTTTCCCACGATGCGATATTCACTGAGCGGCTCATTCATTCCATAGGCAGTAAATCCTTTTTTTAAAATAGAAAGCCATGTGGCTAAGTCCTGCCTTGTTCGAATGTTTGGCATTTCCACGTGTCCTACTTGCTGAAGATCGAGCATCACCGTCAAACAGCCGATAATCGTATTTTTTAAAGCTTCATTGTAGTTCAACTGAGCCGGCGCTGTGACGGTTTTTTGTAACGGCTCTCCATTTTCTGAAATGATGTCATATGCCGTGAAAGTAAAGGCATGATCATTTTCTAACATAAACTTGACCTGCTTTTCGAGCTTTGTCTGTTTCCACATATCATCGCTATCTAAAAAAGCGATAAAGCGGCCTTTCGCCTGTTTGATGGCTGTGTTTCTAGCAATAGCGGCTCCCCCGTTTTCCTCTAAATAAATGACGTTGATTCTGTCGTCCGTCTGACTTAATTCCCCTAACAACTTCCTTGTGCCATCTGTTGAGCAATCATCTGCAATGATCAGCTCCCAGTTGGAATAGGTTTGGGCAAGGACGGAATGAACTGTATCCGTTAAATAACGTTCCGCATTATACGCCGGTGTAATAATTGATACTAACGGTTGATTGTTCACCTAAGACTCATCTCCAGTTCATCATTAAGATTCTTTGAACACTTCAGGTAACACCACAAACATAAGCGAGATGCTAAGGCCAATGACAAGTCCAAGCAGTGCTCGTTTTTTCGCTGACATCCCTTTGTTCCCTTCATCAAGTACTTGGGCAGGATCGACAATCTTTGCCTGCTTCATCCCGAGCTTTGTCGATTCCAATTCATATAAAAATCGTTCTTTATCGACCTTGGAGTCATTGCTGACAGATTCATCTTCAAGAGCGGATAGTCTCCTTTCAATGACTTGCTGTCTTTTCGTAAATAAGGCTTTGTCCTGCTTTAAAAATGTATCTGACACTTGTTTCACTATCGCCAAAGCTCGAGCTTGATCAGCATCTGTAAACGACAACTGCAATTGTGTATCGGACTGGTTAGTGAGAATCAAACGATTTTTCACATCCTGCCTTTCTTCTTCCTTTACATCACGGAGTGCTTGATTCAGAAATGCATCACTTTTTAATAGAGATGTCACTTCTTCCATATTGTTATACACACCGTCGTCATATTTCCCAAGCGTCAAGGTCACAGCAGCTGTGTAACTAGACTGTTCTACTGTCCCCTTGGCAAAAAAGAAACCAAAAGCAGCTAATGCGACAGGCAGCAGCACAAGCCAGACGATATATTTTTTCATTCGCTTCCCTATTCTTAACATAAAACCAGACATGCTCATTCTCCCAACATTGACGTATTTGCTTTTTCACTAGTGTAGCCATACAAACTCAGCATCACACGTTTGCCCACGGCTTGAAGCGCTGTTTATTTTTCATGATATTGACCGCTGCGATCACTAGCCCTAGAAACACCCAGTGGAAATATAAATTCGAGACCGAACTCGGACTGATACTTGAGACGAGAAAGCTCAGCATGGCAGCAAATAGACCTTCAATGATCATCTTGGCTGATCTCGTGTCAGCCAATTGGTATTGTTTGTACAGTGAGAACATGAGATAGGCATACACTGAGATATAACCTAGCATGACGGCAAACCCAAAATTCGTCATCACCTCTAGCAGCCAATTGTGAACTTCGACGACCTGATCTGTATCAAAGATAGAAAAGTGAGCTAAGTAATAAGACACATTGCCCGCTCCGACTCCGAAGCCATATGAATTCGTAAAGAAATGCCAGGCGTTTTTGATTAAATTCGCCCGGGCAATGTTGGACGGAAGTGGTTCGCTAAAAGAATGAGCGACCTGAGAAGCGAGAAACAAGTCATAAAAGACAGAATAGATTTTGGCTGAAAAAATGGCGATACAGATGATACCAAGCCCGCCTGCTGCCATGATAGACCACTTTTTTAAAAAGCGAGGCATCAGTAGCCATACATAGATTGCCGCTCCAGCTAATATGCCAAGCAAACTGGCGCGCGATTCTGTTAACAAAATAAGATACAGCGCTAAGATGGCTCCTAGTAATCCGAACGCTTTGATATAACCATTTTTCATTTGGCGCATGCACGCCACATATAAGAAAAAGCTAATAGATAAAAACGTCGCAAAGTCATTTTGGTTAAAGAAGACAGCCGTAGGATAGTGCTGTTTGTACGCTGGTCCAAGATACAATGAGGTATTCGGTAAATGATTCAAGGTCAAGTGATTATAGAACCCGATTCCCATAACAAATACAGTCATGACTAGCCAAATACTATAAAAAGTTACGATCTGATCCATTCGCTGAATGTACATGACCACAAGAAAGACAAAACCCATTCCCATCGCAAGAAGAGACATATATTTCAGGCCGTCTGTGACCGAATGAGCCCAAAGCAGTGAGATGAGCCCGTAAAGAAACCATGCAGCGAAAAAACCAAGAATGCCTTTAACACGAATTTGCTGCCACTGGGATATGTACGTTCCTTTGTCTCTCATCCGCCATATGAATAAAGCAAAGACGGCCAAGAGCATGATGCGGTAGAGAAAGAGACTAAAGAACCCGGCACTAATAGAGAAAAAAGCATTATTGAGAAATGTTAATGCAATTAAAAGGTAAATGGCTGACATGAATATGTGTTCACCATTCATGTAGAGCTTCATACATATAGCAGCCGCCATGAGCACCACAAGTAAAACCGGAATGACCACCATCTTCTTTAACCCGATAGGCTGTGCGGATGCCATTTGTACAAGCCCTATACCCGCTGCTAATAACATACATCCGATCATGATTTGCCATGCTGTTTGTTTCACACTCATACCTATTTTCCTCCTAAGCAACCCATCCGATTTGAGGGATTAAGCCTTTACTTCCTGTTCATAGTAGGAAATGGTACGAGCCAAACCTTCTTGTAAAGTCACAACAGGCTCCCATGCTAAGACTTGTTTCGTTTCCTCATTTGCCAATGTACTATGCACAATATCTCCTGCACGCTGCGGCTTATAAATCGGTTCAAGATCTGATCTCGTGACTCGCTTCATCGTTTGAAACAGCTCATTCACCGTAATGGAATGACCACATGAGATATTTAAACAAACGTTTGATTGAGCTGTTAAAGCTGCAACATTCGCTGCGGCTAGATCGCCTACATAGATGAAATCTCTTGTTTGTTCCCCGTTTCCGAAGATGAAAGGTGCCTCATGTTTTGCAAACTTATCAGAAAAAATTGAGACAACACCACCTTCACCAAGTGCGTCTTGGCGCGGACCATATACATTGCTGTACCGCATAATACAATAGTCCACATCATAGAGTGATTTTGCCATCTCTAAGTATCGTTCAACTGTCAGTTTCGACAAGCCATAAGGTGAACCAGGCTGTAGCGGATGAGCTGTGTCGACCGGCAGATAGACTGGGTCTCCATAAACTGCTGCCGATGAAGCAAACACCACTTTCTCTACCCCGGCTTCAGCCGCTGCTTTGATCACATGCAGCGAGCCTTTAATATTGACCTCTTCGTCGTAGACGAAATGTTGAACCGAAACGGCTACACTCACTTGCGCTGCAAGATGAATGATATAATCTGGTGCAATGTGTTTGATCAAATCGACCGTTTCTGATTTTGTGACATCTGCTTCAATGCATTGTACGGATAGATGAGCGATATTTTCCTTCGATCCAGTTGAAAAGTTATCAAGAACGATAGGCTCATATCCTTTCTCTAATAAAGCCTCTACCGTATGAGATCCTATAAATCCACTTCCCCCAGTGACCAATACTTTCTTCATCCAAGTTCCCCCTATTATTGTGCCTTCGATACCAATTCTGTTTCCCATACGCCTGGGCGGCCGATGGACTGGTAAATAAATCCTCTCTCTTTCATTTCTGCTGGATCAAACAAATTCCTTCCATCAATTAAAATGGGAGAACGAAGCAGCTGCTTGATCTGATCTTTATCCATCTTCTGTACGTCATCCCATTCCGTTAAGATGAGACAAGCATCTGTATCTTTCACTGTTTCATAGAGATCATTGCTGAAGACCGCCTGCGGGCCAAGCTCTCTTTCTGCTTCTATATAAGCAATTGGATCATAGGCTTTGACAAAAGCTCCGAGCTCTCTCAGCATTGGGATAATATCTAGTGCTGGTGCTGAACGCATATCGTTTGTATTTGGTTTAAATGCGAGCCCTAAAACGGAAATCGTTTTTCCTTTAATATCACCGAACACACTCATCAGTTTGCTGACAAGATGGGCTCTTTGGTGGTTGTTTGTTTCAATGACAGATTCGATCAGCTTGAACCGGTAGCCAGCTGTTTCGGCAATTTTGAGAAGAGCCATCGTATCTTTTGGGAAACAAGAACCACCAAATCCAATGCCTGCTTTTAAAAATTTATGCCCGATCCGGCTGTCTAACCCAACGCCTTCGCTGACTTTTTCCACATCAGCACCAACTCTCTCGCAAATGTTCGCAATGTCATTGATGAATGAGATTTTTGTGGCGAGCATGGCATTTGCCGCATACTTAATCATTTCTGCACTTTCTAGATTGGTCTCAACCACTTCTGTTTGAAACGGATCATGCAATTTTTTAATGATCGTGGATGCATGTGCACTTGTAGAGCCAATCACCGCTCTCTCCATATTCATCGTATCTTGAATAGCTGAACCTTCCCGCAGAAACTCTGGATTGGAGACGACGTCAAATGGATATTTACTGCGTGAAGCCTTTTGAACAATGGCTTGAACAAGACGTCCTGTTCCAACTGGCACTGTGCTCTTATTCACGATGATTTTGTAGCCATTCAGGTGTTCCCCAACCGTTTGAGCCACAGCTTTCACGAATGTTAAATCCGCTTCCCCCTGAGGTGTCATTGGTGTTCCTACCGCAATATAAATAATCTCTGATTCTCGAATTGCAGCGGGAATATTGGTTGTAAAACACAATCTTCCCTCTTCTGTATTCTTCTCAATCAATTCCTTTAAGCCCGGTTCATAAATTGGAACGAGACCGCTTTTTAAGCTGTTGATTTTTGATTCGTCGATGTCACAACAAATGACGCGATTTCCGATATCAGCAAAACAAGTACCCGATACTAACCCGACATATCCTGTTCCAATCACAGCAATTTTCTTCAACATGTTTCATCCTCTCAGTAAAAGCATATTGGTCGTTCCAAACTGTTTATCTATCAGTCTTTGCACATTTCATCCTGTTTAAACGGTGGATGTTGATTGATTCAGCACCTTTTCATATTGCTGAATCAGGAGCGTAGCATTATGTGATGATGAATAATCTGTATGGACGATGTGGTGAAGATCGTTCTTCACTTGCTCGTTCCATCTGTTTTCATAAAGATAAGCGTGAATCGCTTCTTTTAGCTGACTCGTTGAACGCGGTTCAATGAGCAGATGTTGATAGGTAGAAAATAGTGATGGGAGACCACCAACCCGTGTTGCGATGACAGGCAGTTTTAAAGCGAGCGACTCAAGGACGACAGTCGGCATTCCTTCACTGTAGGATGGAAGGGCAAACAGGTCAGCTGCCATTAAATAATGTTTGACTTGTTCATTCGGCACCTGCCCCGGGAGTATAATGGATTCTCCCGCCCGTTCGGCCAGCTCCTTTGCGAGGGGGCCTTTTCCGACAAAGACGGCTTTTACACCCTCCATCCCGCTGACAGCTTCCGCTAATTCAAGCAAACCTTTCTCTTTGACTAAACGGCCGACAAAAACGACGAGCTTGTCGTGAAGCGGTAAACCAATCTGCTTTCTGATGGCTGTTTGATCCTCTGGTGTTCTAGAAAATGACTTGAGCGGAATTCCCAGCGGAAGACATTGTGCATCCACCTCTGTCATGTCATGTGTTTTCTTTGCCAGCTCTTCACTCACTGTGAGAACAGCAGACGCCTGTTTTACTGCTGCTTTAAAGGCTGCAAGCGCCCCTTGGCTATAGGTTGGATAGACGTTCACATCACTGCCGTGTAAGGTCAGAAGATAAGGGATGTTTGCTTCCTTTTTGATCACAGCTGCTGCGCCGCCAGACGGCATGGCAAAGTGCGCATGGATGAAATCCGGTGACAGTTCATAACGCTCCATTGCGCGCAGGACAGAAGCTGCGATTCGTTTACTCGGCTGAGCCCATTTTAGCTGTCCAGGCAGCGCTGTATAGAGCGGTCTGTAAACCGGCACGCCGCACCTCACTTCCTGCTCGGGAAGATCTTTTCTCTGACGATAGGAAGCTTTAAGCATCCGTAAGATAGGCGGATTGACAGGAGTAGGACAAATCACGCTCACTTCTACGCCTTTTTTGACCAGCTCCTGCACTTGCGTTTCATGGAAGACGCCTTCACTTGGATGTTTTTCACTAGGATATACACTTGTCAGCCATAGCACCTTCATGACGAACGACCTCTTCTCCAAAATTTCCCTGCCATCTGCGGATACATTTTGACAAGCAGCAAGCTATATAAAGCCGCACTTAAACCAATCGTGAGTAGTAATTGAAGCAGTATATCCGCTGATGTCAGCTTCATCCCTTGATGAACAGCCACTGCGCAGCCGGCCATTAATAGCGTCATGACAGCAGGCTTTACGAGTGATTTTACATACACCTTCATATCTAGCTGAATGACATAAGCCATCAGCCACCTGCCGACAATGAAGTTCAGCAGGCTGACCCCTGAGTAGACCCAAGCTACAGTCAATAGACCGCCCGTATGGACTCCTGCATATAAGGCGCATCCATATATGATGAGCATGCCTGTATCCCAATAAAAAGCTAAGTCCGCTCTCCCTTTTGCAAGAAGGATGGAACCATTTGGATTCATCAGCACACGAAGTAGACCGACAATGCACAAAATATTCAAAACCGGGACCGCCACTAGCCATTTCTCTCCAAACACTACTTCTATAAAGCTATCTGATACGGCAGCAAGACCGATGAGTAGTGGAAAACTAATGAGTGCGAGCATATTCGTCATACTGAGGAAGCCCTCACGCAGCCTAGAATGATCACGCTGACTTTTTGCGAAAACTGGGAAAGCCACTCTCGTCACAATCGGGTTAATTTTCAGCACCGGGATTGTGACGATTTGATAAGCCAGGCTGTAAATCCCTAATGCCTCTGCTCCAAGAAACCGTCCAATTAAAATCATGTCGATATTTGAGCCTGCCCGATTGACAAGCCTTGACGCAAGCTGGAAAGCCCCGAAGGAGAAAAACTCTTTCACTTCCCCTAATGCGAAAACGGGTGCTGGGCGCCACTTCTTCCAATAAGCCGCTGCATACATGAGACCTTTTCCTGATTGAAGCAGCACTTGAGAGACCACATAGGCCACAATTGGATTGATAAAAAAGGCTAGGATAAGTAGAACAATCAGCGAAATGATCGTCGCTATCGTCTCAATCGTACTTAAGGTTTTAAAGGCTAAATCTTTCTGCATCATATATTGGTATTGCTGACCAATTGGTGCAATGAGAAACATGATTGATAATAACTTGAGCAAGCCTTCCAGCTCAGGTCTGGCATAAAAGGCGGCAATCAAGGGACTTGCGAGGATCAATACACAAAACAAGAGAATTCCCGTCAGCAAGTTGATCCAATATAATGTAGATAATTGACGTTTCGTCGTTTGTTCCTTTTGAATGATCGCAGCACCGATGCCTAGATCAAGTAAAATCTGTGTAAATATTGTGACAGTTGTGATCATGCCAACGAGTCCAAATTCTTTCAGCGACATTACGTTCCCTAAAAAGGCGAACTGTGCAATTTGGACGATGGTAATGATCAATGCGGACAAGCTTGTCCATTTTGCTCCGCCCAGCAGGCGATTTTTCATACTTGCCATTTCTCTTCCCTACTTTACTTATCTGGCTCCGTCCCCAGTCACGATGACTTTTAACGTTTTTACCATAATCTTCGTGTCGAGAGAAAATGTCAAGTTTTGAATATACTGTAAGTCGTGTGATAATTTTTCACTTGGACTCATTTCATATCCCCCATTTACTTGAGCAAGACCTGTCAGCCCCGGCTTCACTGTCAGTCTTTTTGTAAAGCCTGGAATCGTCCGATTAAATTCGGCAGTAAACATTGGTCTTTCAGGACGTGGACCTACAATACTCATTTCTCCTTTTAACACGTTGATAAATTGCGGCAGTTCATCAATTCTTGTTTTTCTGATGAATGCCCCCACTTTGGTGATACGAGGGTCATTTTTTTGCGCCCATTTCGCTCCTCCGCTTTCTGCGTTGGTTCTCATCGATCTGAGCTTCCATAATTTAAAGTAGACACCGTCTTTTCCGACCCTTTCCTGCATATAAAAGGCTGGCCCTGGTGTTTCTAGCTTGATTAAAAGGGCAAACAGTAAAATGATTGGCGTACTCAACATCAATCCGATGAACGAGAACACGACATCTATGAAACGTTTTGCAAATAAATATCGAACCATATGTTCTGTTAAAGCAAAAGAGTGGTTTCGTCTCACTTCATATTCTCTGTAAAGGTTCATCGCTTTCTCTGCGCTCACTGACCTGCACCTCACCATTCAAAGTAGTTGTTGTGTAAAGAGATGTTCTATGAAAGTCAGTTTAGCAGAGCAACATTAAGCAAATGTAAATGGGCTGTTAAGTCTTGTAAAAGTGTGTTAAGAATGTGCCCTTATATCAAGTTATGCCCTTTTAAACGTAAAAAAGACCCGCAATTCTGCGGGTCTACGTGTCTTTTTTATTTTGCCTTTACGGATTCGATCGTCTTCAGTCTAAGCGTTCCGTTTGCATCTTTTGTATAAGTTACTTTCACTTTTGATTCTTCTTTTAGGCTGTTCACTTGTTTAGAAAATGTATTTCCGAATTGAATGGCTACTTCTTTTCCATCAATGTTGACAGCAATTGTATGTCCATCAGCCAAACCGACATATGTGCCTTCTTTGGTGACTTCATTTTTCTTCGTTGTAGATTCTTTTTTTGTTTTAGATTCAGCTTTTGACTGATCATTTGTCGTTTCTTCTTTTGTGATTTCCTTACTTGAGCTTTCTTTTGCATCTTCATCAGATTGACCTGCTTGGTCTTCTGTTTGAGCAGCTGTTTCTTTGCTTTCATCATCTGCTTTTTCACTTGCAGACTTGTCTTCCGTCTTTTCGTCTGTTGCATTTTCTTTCTTTTGATCTGCTGCTTCAGTTGTTTCTTTTTTGCTGTTATCCGTATTGTTGTTATCGTTTGACTGATTTGATGTGCCGCATGCTGTGAGCATTACACCTAGAAGTAAGACTAAAAACGGCATTGTGATTAATTTTTTCAAGATCGTCACCTCTTCATGATTTGTCGATTTGCTGTCATTGGAAGGCAAATACGTGAAAAATCCACCCTCTATGTTTCGATTATAACAAAAATAACCTGAAATGAAATGTATTTTTAACTTGACATATCATTCATCCGATCTATTTTATTCAAAATATCGAGATACACCTGCTGCGATTCCTGAAGCCAGCCTCTCCTTGGCAGTCGTTGATTTTAATATACTGGCATCAATCGGACTGGTTACGAACCCTGTTTCAAGCAAGATGCTGGGCATTTTTGAATACTTGATCACGTAGAACCCTGCTGTTTTCACACCACGATCCCTTGTTCCAAGGGCTTTCACCATCTGGGGCTGTACCTTTTGTGCCAGCTTTAAACTATTGGCCGAAGCATACGTCGCATCATAATACGTTTCTGTTCCATTTGCACCGCTATGATCATTTGCATTGGCATGGATGCTGATGAACACATCCGCACCAGCCTGTGATCCTTTGCTTACACGTGTTTGCAAGGAATCAAATGTATCAGATGTTCTAGACATGACCGTCAGCGCACCCGCTTGTTTGAGCCTTGCTTGCAGTTTTAACGCGATATCTAGATTTACATTTTTTTCAAACAGCCCATTTCCTACCGCTCCTGCATCCTGCGCACCATGACCTGGATCAATAAAGATGGTTTCACCTAACACATGATTTTTCAGCTGTGTGATCACACTGGTTCGTATGGTTGATGTTCCGCCCAACACTGTAAATGTTGAAATCTTTTTAGACCCAATGACACGACGAATCGCATCTGGCACTGATTGAGCGTCTGTAAGAAGAAGGGTTTGCCCTTGCTTGGCTGCCGTACTTGCCGCAGCTGCCGCATCGGCATATGCATAACCGTTACTCATATACGTTTGGGTTGTCTTCATCGGGTATGTTTTCGCAATTCGGGCTGCCACTTCATACCGATTGGCTCCGCTGATTCTCACGGGTGATGGCAGCTTTTGATAGGCTGCTTGATTGACACTTGTTTCCCCGCCAATCACAATCGTCCGTTTCACCGCTTTGCTTTTTAATAGATTGGCTGTTTCCTGCCGCAGTCCTTTTGCATCGGTTAATAAAATAGGAAAGCCTTGTTTTGCAGCATATGGAGCAATCGCCACAGCATCTGCATAAGCAGAACCATTCACAATCACAGCTGTATCAGCACTCTTCATTTGTTTAGCAACGTTTGCCGCCAATTCATATCGATTCTTTCCTTGTATTCGCGATACGGAAAGATTCATTGCTTTTAGCTGCGCTACGACTTTTTGCGAAATGCTTGCGGTTCCGCCAAGAATGATGACACGCTTCGTTTTCAACTGCTGAAGACCTGACTTAGTTGCACCTGAAAGACTGCTAGTATTCGTTAACAGCACTGGGGCTCCTTGCTGAAAGGCATACGGCACAGCACTTAGCGCATCAGCATAAGCTTCACCGCCTACTAAAACAACTATAGGTGCTGCCGACCAGCCTCGTTTTGCAGCGTTAACTGCCACCTCATATCGATTACTTCCCTCAATCTTCGATACATTGTGCTGCGCAAATGCTGATGGTGCATATAAACATAGTGAAATCACAATCAAAACAAAACATTTGATATAAGAACGCATGAAGTCAACCTCCTTGGTTTTGAACCCTTCATCATGGAACCCATGGAAACACTTCATGTACTTTTGAAAAAAGGCTGCCGAGAGTCGTTTCTCGAGCAGCCTAAGAGGTGTATCTTAGGCACCCCTCATCTGTATGTTTTCTTATCTAAAATAGCCTGAAACACCGCTTGAAATACCTGACGCTAATCGATCTTTATAAGTAGCAGATTTCAAAATATTTGAATCAACTGGACTGGAAACAAAACCAGTTTCTAAGAGAACACTTGGCATCTTAGAATATTTAATCACATAGAAACCAGCTGTCTTCACGCCACGGTCTCTTGTGCCTAATGCACTGACCATTTTAGGCTGAATATTTTGCGCAAGCTTCAAGCTGTTTGTTGCCGCATATGTTTTGTCATAATACGTTTCAGTTCCATTTGCACTGCTGTTATCATTTGAGTTCGCATGGACACTGATGAAGATATCTGCATTTGCTGACGCACCTTTGCTCACCCGTGTTTGAAGACTGTCGAATGTGTCTGATGTTCTTGACATCGTCACAAGTGCACCTGCGTTGTTTAACTTTGTATTTAGACGTTTGGCTACATCTAAGTTTAAGTTCTTCTCATATAATCCATAGCCTACCGCTCCTGAATCATGAGCGCCATGACCTGGGTCAATGAATACTTTTTTGCCAACGACAGGATTTTTCAATTGATTCACGACAGTTGGTGTCACTGTATTTGTACTGCCAACGACAGTAAATTTGGTGATTTTTTTGCTGCTAATCGTCGCTCTTGTTACCTTTGGCAGCGTCTTTTCATTCGTTAGGAGCAATGCTTTGTTTTGCTTTGCTGCAATTCCTGCCGCAGAAGATGAAGTGGCATAGCCAAACCCTCTTCCTACATAGGTATTATTTGTGCTCATATTGTATTTTTTCACAATATTCGCAGCCACGTCATATCGAGTAGAGCCTTTGATTCGCGTTGGAGATTTTAATTGATTATAAGCTGCTTTTGTGACGTAATTCTCTCCGCCTACGACAATGGTTTGTTTCACATTGCTTGCTTTTGCAACAGAAGCGATTTCAGAACGAAGGCCCTTTTTATCTGTATATAGAATTGGGAACCCTTTTTGTGCCGCTACAGGTGCAATGGCAATTCCATGTGCATAGAATGACCCTTCAACCACAACGACGCCAGCTGGCGTTTTCATTTTTTTCGCGATATTTGCCGATAGCTCATATCGGTTTTTTCCTGAAATACGTTGTGTAGAGATGCCCATTTTCTTTACTTGATTGACCACGTTGTTTGACACACTTGATGTGCTGCCTAAAACAATAACTGTCTTCGTTTTTAAAGCCGTTAAGGCTTTTTTTGTATCTCCAGAAAGGCTTGTACTATTTGTGTAAAGAACTGGTCCATTTTTTTGATGTGCCAGTGGAATTCCTGCTGTTGCATCTGCATATGCAGTTTTCCCCACTAAAACAACTGTACTTGCTGTTCCCCATCCTTTTTTCGCTACGTTTGCTGCTACAGCATACCGGCTCCCACCATCAATTCGGGAGACCGAGTTATCTGCTGAAGCTGTTGGAACAATAACGAAAATGGCGATGAGGCTGAGGATGGCTGTTTTGATCATTGAGCGCATCTTCTAAGTCCTCCTTTTATTCTTAATAGTTTGTTAGTTTTGTACCTGGATAGTAGAACGAAAGTATGGAAGAATACGAGTTTCCAGATTCAGCTCTAGCTTTGGCGCCGTATTGACTCATACCAATGCCGTGACCATAGCCTTTTCCTGAAATCGTGAAATCATTTGTATTATTCTTTACTGACGCAAACGTACTTTTCACCTTTGTTGCGCCCATGACTGTTCTAAACTCTGTCATTTTCATACTTGCCGTTGTACTTTTGTTCACTGTATACGTACCTGTTTTGTTTTTCAGATGGTAATTCAGCTTGATTGAAACGGTCTTCGCACGCTGACCTTTTGTTTTTCCTGAGAATGTCAGGCTTGAAATAGATGCAATTCTCATGTCAGATGCAGCTGTTTCTTTATTTTTCAACAGCCATGATTTTAGACCAGCAAGGTCGGCAGCATTGGCTTCTTTTGCCTTAGACCACTCAGAAGCTGCTGTACTTGCAGTCAACGTAGTACCTAATTGCTTTTTAGACAACTTCAGTGTCCACGCATTGACAGGATCTTTTGTGTCTTTTTTGGCGACTAAGTATGGCAGTGCATTCCCCCACACTTCTTCACTCGCCTCAGTGTATCCGCCATTACTAGAATAATAGGTGGCTGAAATAAGTTGATTGTTGTATTTCAGAACCTTGCCTTTTGTGGCATCCACAGCTTTTGTCGAATTTGTGTACCAGTTATATCCTCCATATACTTGGAAGGCTGTTGTATCAGGTACGACTTTTCCAATACTTTTCACTGAATACGTTCTAGCGGCAACAGCTTGTGCTTTTAATGCCTCAACATGCCAGCTCGCAGGCATTTCGTTTGGCACAACACCTTTTAGATAGTCTTCAAATGGAATATTTTCATTAGTCGGCCTGATATATCCTGATTCAATGGCAAAGTTGACGTTACCTAAGTAAGGCTTCCCTGCGATTTTAAGGACATTTTTGGTTGAATATTTCTCAGGAACAACTCTTAATGTGTTATACGTCTTAATGCCTTTTAATGAAATTTTTCCGTTAGAAATATTCAATTGGTAGTTTTGATTTTTTTTCAGATAGACTTGTTTGGCTAAAGAATTTTTTAAACTATCTGTAATCGCACTTGTGCTACCAGCAAGATGGTAAGCATATGTACCTTTTTCTTTCAGCAATGCTTTTAATGACGCTGTGACAGAATCCGGCTTCACATACACAACGGTACTGTTAGATTTTGCAGCCAATTGCGACAAAGGCATTGCATAAATATAGCTAGAGGCTTTTGCCAAGTACACTTTATCTGCATTAATGTTTAATTTTTTAATGATATTCACAGATAATTCGTAGCGATTGGCACCGCTGATTCGTGTCACCTGTGAGGTTTTCTTGATTTGATTTTCTACTTTTTGTCCCGTACTTTTTGTACTGCCGATGATAATGACTTTACTTGGCATTTTATAAGACGGAATGGAATCTTTTTTTGTTAATAGGATTGGGTATCCTTTTCTCGATGCATAGGATGCAATTGCAATCCCATTCATGAATGAGTTCCCGCCGACAACAATTGCTTGCTTATAGTTACCCATTTCTTTGGCGATTTTTTGGGAAATTTCAAATTTGTCTTTCCCACTAATGCGTCTCACTTTTCCATACTTTTTGATTGATTTCTCAGCAGCTGTTGAAACACTTTTCGTATTCCCGACAATTAAGATGTTATCAGGATTCATCTTTTTCAACTGATTTTCGGTTGTCTTCGTTAGCTTTTCAATGTTCGTGTACAAAATTGGGGCGCCTAATTTGTATGCTAACGGCGATACAGAAATAGCATGATCAAAAGCATCTCGGCTCACAATCACAACGGTTGAAGGATTTTTCCATCCTGCAGAAGCAATACTATTGGCTACTTCGTAACGATTTTTGCCGTCGTATCTTTTCGTCACAGCGACATTTGATCCTGATAGTTTGTATTCCCCCGTTGTTGAGAAATCCATGCTGTTTTTGTTTCCGATATAGTTAGACAGTTTTACTGAAATTGTCGAGCTGGCCATGGCAGACTGAAAAGGTGCAATTAGTAGTGTCAGTGTCATGAGAACGATAAGTGTAATGCCTGTTTTCTTCAATTTTGTTCATCCCGCCCATCTTTTTTTACTTCTGTTTTTCAATCTTCTGAATTTCTTTTTGACCACTGTCATTGATAAAGTAAGAGATTTCTACTTTGTCACCTGGTTTAAATTCATTTAATACATCTTTAAAATTATCCGTAAATTCATAGCTTAAAGTCGTATTCACTTTTTTCACTTCGACTGTATGTGCATCAGCCATTCCAATAAATTCAGCTTTTTCTTCCAGCACCTGAGGAGTTGAACTGCTTGTCTTGTTTTCTCCTGAGGATTGCTCAGCCGTTCCACATGCTGCGAGCACGATACCTAGTAGTAGTATTAAGAACGGTAAAACGACGATTTTCTTCATTTTTTTCACCTCATGTCTTTGTATCGTCTTATAACTTAATATTTTAAGGTAAATTTAAGGTTTTTTGAAACCTTTTTTTTGTTACAACGTCTATATCTAGGTTCAGAGTAAAAAAATAACTTGTTTATCAAGATTCGTAAACCTATAATCATGGAAGAATGATAGAAAAGGTGAGGGACATTATGAGAGCTGAGAGAAAAAGAAAGAAAAAGAAGGTTCTTTGGATTGTTTTATCGATTATTGGCTTATTCGTATTAGCCACTGGCGGATACGCGTATCATCTTTGGAATACAGCCGCATCCACTGTCGCAGGCATTCAAGAGAACTTAAAGAAGTCAGATAAGCGTGACAAAGATGTCGATTTAAGTAAAAAAGACCCGATCTCCATTTTAGTCATGGGTGTCGATGAAAGAAAGAATGACCGAGGCCGTGCAGATACATTAATATACATGACAGTGAATCCGAAAACGAAAACAACTGAAATGGTGAGTATCCCCCGTGATACGTATACAAAAATTGTCGGAAAAGGCACAATGGATAAAATCAACCACTCTTATGCTTTCGGTGGTACACAAATGGCTGCAGATACAGTAGAGGAACTGCTTGATGTACCTGTGGATTACTTTGTGAAAGTGAATATGGAAAGTTTCAAAGACATTGTCGATACACTTGGCGGCATTACAGTGAACAGCACGTTTGCTTTCAGCTATGATGGCCATTCATTTGGTACAGGAGAAATTAACCTGAACGGCGATCAAGCCCTTGCCTATACAAGAATGAGAAAGCAAGATCCTAAAGGTGATTTCGGCCGTCAGCAAAGACAGCGTCAAGTCATTGAAGGCATCATTGCAAAAGGCGCTAACATTTCATCTATTACGAAATTCGGCGATATGTTTAAAGTCGTTGAAAACAACATGAAAACGAATATGTCCTTTGACGACATGTGGACGATGATGAATGATTATCGTGATGCAAGACAAAATGTGAAACAGCACGAGCTGAAAGGTACAGGCGCACGAATCAATAATATTTATTACTATCAGCTTGATGACAGCAGTTTAGTGAAAGTGAAGAAGGAATTGAAGGATAGTTTGGAGCAGTAAAAAAGAAGACTACAGGAATGTAGTCTTCTTTTTTTATGATTGGAATGGGGCTGGTTTTTCATCACTTAAACCATAACGATGGAGAAGCTCTTCGACAATTCGTTTTGACGCTTGTCCATCACCATATGGATTAGACGCCTTTGACATGTTGTCGTACTCTTTCTGATCGACTAGAAGCTGTTTTGCCATGTTGTAAATGGTCTCTTCATCTGTACCTGCGAGCTTCAGCGTACCAGCTTTCACACCTTCAGGGCGTTCTGTTGTATCGCGCAGCACTAGTACTGGCTTCCCTAGAGAAGGCGCCTCCTCTTGTACACCGCCAGAATCCGTTAGAATAAAGTGCGAGGCAGCAGCGAAGTTATGGAAATCAACTACTTCGAGCGGCTCAATTAAGTGCACACGATCAAGATCACTGAATTCTGTCTGAGCCGCATCACGAACAGCAGGGTTTAAATGTACAGGATATACAACCTGAACATCTTCAAACTCTTCTACAATACGTCTAATCGCTCTAAACATGTTTTTCATCGGCTGGCCGAGATTTTCTCTGCGATGAGCCGTTAACAAAATCATTTTATCTGTGCCTATTTTCTCTAAAATAGGGTGTTGATATTGTTCTGTGACTGTTGTTTGCAGGGCATCAATGGCCGTATTCCCTGTCACACAGATGGTCTCTTCTTTTTTATTTTCTACTAAAAGATTCTGCTTCGCCTCAGCCGTAGGGGCAAAATGAATGTCAGCAATAGTGCCTGTCATTTGGCGGTTCAATTCCTCAGGGAACGGTGAGTATTTATTGTGAGTTCTTAAACCCGCTTCGACGTGGCCGACAGAAATTTGGTGGTAGAATGCGGCCAAGCTTCCTGCAAAGGTTGTAGTGGTGTCTCCATGAACAAGGACAATATCAGGTTTTTCCTCTTGGAATAATTGATCTAGTTTTAATAGTGCATTTGATGTGATTTCAGATAATGTCTGGCGTTCTTTCATAATATTTAAATCATGATCTGGTTGAATGTTAAAGGCTTTCAACACTTGATCAAGCATTTGCCGATGCTGTGCAGTCACAGTGACTGAGGATTTGATTTGCGGATGTTTTTTTAGCTCAAGGACAAGGGGTGCCATTTTAATCGCTTCAGGCCTCGTCCCGAATACAGTCATTACATGTAATGTTTTCAATAGTCGATGCCTCTTTCCTTCTCAATTATTGTATGTTGTTCATTATACAAAAGAATAAGAACGAATCCTAATCATTCTATTCTTAATCTTTACAGCACCTTTACTCTTTTCAACATGAATATTTACAGAAGTTCTTTACAATTGGTTTTAAATCTTTCTCGTAAATCATTTGTCATTTCTATCATTTGTAAGTTACACTTTATGAAAGATGAAAAATGAAGATCACATCATTTTTTCTATATGTAAGGAAGGTGCAAAGTTCATTGAAAAAAGTACGTAAAGCCATAATACCAGCTGCAGGTCTCGGAACACGTTTCCTCCCTGCCACAAAGGCTATGCCTAAAGAAATGCTGCCAATCGTTGATAAACCAACCATTCAATATATTATTGAAGAAGCTGTAGAATCAGGAATTGAAGACATTATTATTGTCACTGGAAAAGGGAAAAGAGCCATTGAGGATCATTTTGATTTTGCGCCAGAGCTTGAGCGTAACCTTGAAGAAAAAGGGAAAAGTGAACTTTTAGAAAAAGTGAGAAAGTCCTCTAATATTGCTGATATTCATTACATCCGCCAAAAGGAACCTAAAGGACTCGGACATGCCGTTTGGTGCGCACGCAACTTTATCGGTGATGAACCTTTTGCTGTTTTATTAGGTGATGATATTGTCCAAGCCGAAACACCTGGACTTCGCCAGCTGATGGATGAATATGAAAAAACCCTTTCGTCCGTGATCGGCGTTCAGCAGGTAGCGGACAGCGATACGCATCGCTACGGGATCATTGACCCTCTTACCCAAGAAGGGCGCCGCTACCAAGTGAAAAACTTTGTTGAAAAGCCGCCGCAAGGAACCGCACCATCCAATTTAGCCATTTTAGGGCGCTACATTTTCACGCCGGAGATCTTTATGTACCTTGATCAACAAGAAATTGGTGCAGGCGGAGAAATTCAGCTGACAGATGCCATTCAAAAGCTCAATGACATCCAGCGTGTATTTGCCTATGATTTTGAAGGAAAACGATATGATGTCGGAGAGAAGCAAGGTTTCATTGAAACGACGCTAGAGTTTGCCCTTCAAGATGAAGAGCTCAAGAAAAAACTCATTCCATTTATGAAACAACTTCTTGAAAAAGAAGAAGTGAATTAAAAAAAGCTGCCGGCATCGGCAGCTTTTTTATTTGGTCGCTGAAACGGTCAGCGTATGCTGTTCATTATCAATGACAAACAGGTTATGTTCGCCCTTTACTGCGAACTTCGTTTGTTTCTCATTCATCCAGACATTCTGTTCTGTTAGTCCAAGTGTTGAAAGAGAGATAGGCATGATCTCGCGGAACACCATCGTATTCGCCAGACCATTTTGAATCACATAATCGGTTTTCTCAGTGGTCAGCCGCTCAACGGTATCACCTTGCTCACTTTTGACCGAGCTAAGTGTTTGCATTCTTTGCTTCAGCACAGACTCTTCTTTTCCAAGGAAAGAAAGTAAGTACTCATACGAACCTGCAGATGCGGGTGATACGTAGGAATTGAACTGTGCTGGTCCGATGGATAACGGCTTCAATTCATCTGCGTTTTGTAGCGCATCAGGTTGCACATAATACGTCTCTGATGCTGTTTCGATTTGAATGGCTTTTTTATTTTTAGCCACAGCCTTTACTTCTTGTCCAAACGATAATGTGACGTCTGCCTTTTTTTTCATGGCCCTGTCTGTATAAACCGTCATTGGATCTGCCTTAACTATGGCCTGTTGGTCAATCTTTTTCATATCATCAGGGGCACCTTTCGTCTCATGGTTTGTTGACTGGGGCGTCTCTGTTTTACCTGAAGGAATTGCACCAAATGTCGCCAGTGTACGTAGCGGACGATCCGAAAACATAGAAAGGGCAAGTAAGATGGTTAAAACAGCTATTATGGTGACTTGAAACGCCGGTCCGAAAAAGGAACGTCGTTTTCCAGTGTCATTATACCTCGTGACTTTCTCTGTCGTTTGTACGCCTTTTCGACCTTCCTTGTGCTTCAATTGGTATTCCTTTTTCTCTTTCTTAGAAAGCTTGTTAAACCAATCAACAAACTCCTTATACTCTTTCACAACCTTTTTCGTATCATCAAACATACGAAGTTCACCATAATGCATCCAAGCAACCCGATCACAGATTTTTTGGATTTGACTAATGGAGTGACTGACGAAAAAGATCGTCTTTCCTTGTTCTTTGAATTCGGTGATGCGATCCACACATTTTTGATAGAAGGTTTGGTCTCCTACAGACAGTGCCTCATCAATAATGAGGATATCTGGATCTATATGTGCTGAAATAGCAAAACCAAGACGGGATTTCATTCCGCTTGAATAGCTCTTTACAGGCTGGTCTATAAAGTCTCCAATATCCGCAAACTCTACGATTTTTTCATAAAGATCGTCAATTTCCTTATTTGTCAGACCCATCATTAAGCATTTTAAACGAATGTTGTCTTTACCGCTTAACTGATTGTTCAGCCCTGCCGCAATGGCAATTAACGATGGCTGGCCGTCCATATCAATCTCACCACTTGTCGGTGGAATGATTTTCGCTAGAAGGTTCGACATCGTGGATTTCCCAGAACCGTTGATCCCTACAAAACCAATCGTCTCTCCTTCATAGACATCAAAAGACACATCACGAACGGCAAAGAAACCTTTTTCATTTTTATTAGGTAAAAACAGCCCTTTAATCTTGTCCGACTGTTTTTTATATAGGACGTATTGCTTGGATACGTTTCGAAACGAAACCTTTAGTTTCATCGTATAATCTCCTTACTTTTTAAAGAAAATCGACAAATTTATCCCTAAATTTCATATGCAGTAATGATCCGACTGTTAAAAGAAGAAGCGTAATCAGCCAGAAATAAAGCGTATATTTCACATCATGGAAGAACCATTCTCCCTTTAACAAGCTATTTCTGAAACCATCAATAATGTAGAAAAGAGGATTTAATCTTAAAATATCTCCTATCCATGCTTTGTCTCCAGTGAGCTTTTCTGAGATATTCCAAAAAATCGGCAGCAAAAAGAAAAGTAAACGTGTCACTGATTGTAAAAGAAATTGATAGTCCCTTACGAGTACACTAATTGTTGAATTAAACAAACTAAACGAAAACATAAACGCGATCATACATATAAGGTAGTAAATATATTGTAGCCAATGCGCGTCAGGATATATGCCATAAGAAATCAGCACAATAAGATAGACACCCATCATGACAAAATAGCTGAACAAGTTGGACATAATGACCACAGACGGCAGCGCACTAATCGGAAAATTCATTTTCGATACCATATTAATGCGTTTAAACACACTGTTTGATCCATCAAGAATGGTTGGACTAATGAAGAACCAAGGGATTAAACCGGCAAGCATCCAGATGATAAATGGAACCTCCATGTCTCCAATGGCAATTGGCTGTCCTCCGCGAATACCCATACCAAAAACAAACCAATAAGCTAGCATCTGCATTAATGGATTTAAAAACTGCCACAAAACACCTAAATAATTCATCTGATATTTTGATTTTGTTTCATAAACAGCAAGTCGTATAATCAGCGGAAGTGAGCTGATTTGCTCTCTTAATATTGTAAACAATGCGTTCATTCTAATCTTCCTTAGATATTAGTTTTGGGATTACCTCTTTAAAAAAATCACCGCTCATAATTGTAACAGATGTTGAGAAATATTTCACTTTTCAAATCGAATGAGTATATTAACTAGTAGGGAAATTCGATCAAAACAAACGCTGGTATATTCAGCTATTCTAGGTTACTAATTACCTTATTATATCATTGCTTTATAATTGCCATTAGAATATAATTATCAGGATAATTGCATTTCCAAAATAAATATCATTTTCCTATTATATATATTACATGAAGGGGCTTAACATTAATGAGAATCAAGCAATTCAAAAAAATTGTTACAAGAAAGATTAAATTTATTTTAAATCCACTAATTGAATTTTCCAGAGATTCACGACTTCGTATTAGAAGTAAATATACCTCCTATTTAGAGAAAAATCCGGTTAGAAGTAATTATATTCTATATGAAGCTTATCATGGAAAAAGTATTTCTGGAAATTGTTATGCAATTTTTCTAGGATTGATGAAAGATAGTACTTTTAAAGATTTACATCACGTTTGGGTCATTAATGATTTTAATGATCCAATGATTACAGAATTAAAGCAGAAAACTCCTAATATTTCCTTTGTTAAAGTTGATAGTGACGAATATCTAAAATATTTAGCAACTTCTAAATATTTAGTTAATGATACGTCATTTCCTTTTTATTTTATTAAAAGAGAAGAGCAAGTTTATATCAATACTTGGCATGGAACTCCTTTAAAAACTTTAGGGAAAGATATTAATAAAAGATCAATGTCTGGTCATAAAAATATACAAAGAAATTTGCTTCATTGTGATTACCTTATTAGCCCGAATACTTTTACGTATGAAAAGTTACTAAAATCAAATGATGTTTTTGGGATATTTGCCGGGAAAATTGCAAATATCGGTTATCCTAGAGTAGATTTAACATTAAACACTAGCAGTGAAAGTGTGAAAGAAAGATTAGACCTACCTTTTAATAAAAAAATTGTACTTTATGCTCCAACATGGAGAGGAACAATAGGTGCCGAAGAGGATACTTGCTATACATTGCATAGTGAAGTTGTGAAAATTCAGCAGGCGCTTGGTGATAATTATTTAGTACTTTTAAAATCTCATTACTTTTCTTATAAATTTTTTAAACAGAGTGGTCTTGAACATCTTTGTGTTCCAAACTGGATTGATACAAATGAACTTTTATCAGCTATAGACATTTTGATTACAGATTATTCAAGTATCTTTTTCGATTTCCTACCTTTAAAAAGACCTGTCTTTTTCTATATGCCTGACTTACATGAATATGAAGCAGAGAGAGGTTTTTATTTAGATATAACAAAACTTCCAGGACCTATCTGTGAAAGTATAGTTGATTTAATTGACAGCTTAGGTCAACTAAACAGTTTAAATAACTTCAATAAACAGTTTGAAAGTCAATACAAAGAGTTTTTAGATGAATATTGCTCTTATGATGACGGAAATGCTACTGATCGACTCATTGACATAATATTTAAAGGGAAAAATCAAGATGAATTAATCAAGGTTGAAAGCAATAAACAAAAATTACTTTTTTATTGTGGGGGCTTCTACAATAATGGTATAACCGTTTCAGCGACTAATTTATTTGATCAGATTGATTACAACAAATATGAAGTTGTCGTCATTGATAACTCAAATTATCATAAGGATAAATGGATGAACATACAGAAGCTTCATCCTAATGTTCATATTATTTATAGACCAGGTTTTGTTAATAGAACATTAGTAGAAACATATAAACAGAATCTAATTTTCCGCCGTGGTATATACAATAACAAAATGTTAAAATACACTCCAGTAAACTCATATAAAAGAGAATTAAAGAGAATTATTGGTAATACGAAATTTGATGTAGGAATAGATTTTGGAGGATATAACAAGTTCTGGACTCTTCTTTTCGCATTCGGAGATTTTAAAGTCAAAAGTATTTTCCTTCATGCTGACATGATGAAAGAATATAACAAGAAAGTGAACCACAAATATAAACATCGTGGTAACCTAAAAGTCATTTTCTCACTTTACAAGTTCTTCGATAGAATTGTTTCAGTTGCCGAATCGACTAACATAGAAAATCACTTGAATTTAAGCCCTTTTGTTCCTAATGCTTTAGAGAAAATGGTTTTTGTTAATAATGTAATCTCGCCTAACAAAGTACTTCAAATGAAAGAAAATAAAGAGATTATAGAATTTAATAATGAGAGATATTTAATTACTCACCAAAATGATAAAAACGAATCCATCGGTCTTAATTTATCTGGGATACCACTTCCTAATAAGGATTATATCAACTTTATAACTATTGGAAGATTATCCCCTGAAAAAGGACAAAAGAAATTAATTTCTGCTTTTTCACAATTACACAAACAATACCCAAAAGCTGTATTGTATATTGTGGGTGAAGGGCCTTTAAAAAGAGAGTTAAAGGATCACACAAAAAAATTACATCTAGAACATTGCGTGTTTTTTGTTGGACAACTCGAAAATCCATTTTCTTTACTAGATGAATGTGATTGTTTTGTCTTATCTTCAGAGTATGAAGGGCAAGGCTTGGTTCTAATGGAAGCAATGATTCTGAAAAAACCAATTATAGCTACCGATGTAACTGGAGTACATTCCGTCTTAGAGGGTGGATACGGATTATTAGTTGATAATAATGAAACTGCGCTATTTAATGGTATGTCTGATTTTATCCAGAATAGTATGGAACAAAAATCCTTTGATTATGAAAAGTATAATAGCGAGGCGCTAGACCTCTTCTACAAAAATGTCTGTACTAAAACTAATTAACCACTTATATACAGAATAAAATTATATGTATTTAAAAACACCTTTGGATAATGGTCAAGTATTGAACTTGATACCTTCCAAAGGTGTTTTTCCATCTATAAGAAAACAATTAAAAGCGGTGCGAATTAAAAACTACTTCAACCACCCGCTTCGATGACTCCCCGCTCTCTAAGTAACAGAATTTTTCATAAAACGGTGCAAATGATTCTGGTAGTGTAAAGGTCGGCTGTTCTGTTTCTCTTACCCATTCAATCACGCGTGATGTTTCTTTTACAAGTGGTCCTGGTGCTTCTTGTTCAAAGTCAAAATAGAAGCCTCTCAGTTTGTCACGATATGTTTCGATGTCTGGTACATAGAACAGCATCGGACGTTTAAGGTTTGCATAATCAAAGAACACGGAAGAGTAATCTGTAATGAGTAGGTCGGAAATCATATAAAGGTCTCGAATGTCTTCGTAATGAGAGAAATCATAGGCAAAGCCTTCATATGGTCCGAGATCAAAGTTTTCCGCTACTAAATAGTGCATACGAAGGATGATAATATATTCTTCTCCGATAGATGCTCGTAGCTCATGCAGATCAAGGTCTAAATCAAATTTGTACTGCCCTTTTTTATAAAATTGATCGTCTCTCCATGTCGGTGCATATAAAATCAATTTTTTATCAAGCGGCAGGTTCATTTTTTGTTTGAGCGCTCTCTTTGTTTCTTCATTGTTTTGATTGTGAAGGAAATCATTTCTCGGATATCCTGACTCAATCATGGTCTTTTGGAATTGGAACGCACGGGTAAAGATTTCGGTCGAGTATGCATTAGGAGAAATCAGATAATCCCAATTCGATGCTTCTTTCGTGAAATTCTTTTTGTACTTCTTCGTGTTTGTTCCAGGCATATGCACTTCGTCCATGTCCATCGCCAGTCGTTTTAATGGCGTGCCGTGCCATGTTTGTAAGTATTGGGTGTGTTCTGGTTTTGGAACCCATAGCGGCAAACGACTGTTTACGACCCAATACTCAGCTCTTGCCATTGCAAAAATCCATTTCAATGACAGACGATTGATATAGTAGATGCCCTTTTCTTTAAATGGTGCTTCATGCCCTTTTTTAACACTCCAGATCAGCGTATATTCAGGGTGATTTTCTTTCATATATTCATAAATAGCACGCGGGTTACAGCTGAATTGTTTCCCATTAAAGCTTTCAAAAATAACGGTTTTCTTTTTGACGGACAGTTTACTCGCCAGTGTAAAGGTCGTTTGGAAAGTACTTGTCACAAGGCGATTGCGAACTTTTTTAATCTTACCCACTTGCTTCCTGAATTTCTTCCACTTGCTTTTTACGTAGTACTTAGCACGTGTCTTCATGGTGTAATCATTAATTCGGATGCCTAAAGTTTGTCTTTTTTTCTTTCTGTACACTTCATATCGAATCGGTACATCGTTTCTTTTATGAATTTGAATAAGTCCTTTGAGTTTGTTTGAACGATCTCCAAGCACTAAAGAAGTTGTTGTTAACGTTTCTTCCACTCCGTTAACATCGCAAATAAACTCAAAATAGAAGCGATAGACAAACCGTTTGTTTAAGGAATAGGTTAACTCCTCTAAAGGAACTTCTGCTGAAAATTGATACAGTTGTGGTGTTTGATGGTCGTCACGATATTGAATGACTTCATCTTTTTTATGTGTCATCGTGACAGGAAAACGATGCTCAACTGGTTCCTCACCATTTTTCTTCAATAGAAGCTTTACTTCTTTGATCTGATAAGGATGCTCTGCACTTAGAACGCCTGCATACCCAGATAAAGATAGCATGGATTCTTTGTTGAGCTCGATATGATGGAATTTCACAACTTTGAGCTCCCGTTTGATTTTCAATGAAGCATTGCCTTTGTCTGTACGATATGGAATAACATACAACAGTGCTTCTTTATTTTCTAAAAATGTCAGCTCTGGCGTTTCAATTTCCATTTTCAAACGACGTTTATAATATGGTGTTTTTTCTTCTATTTCGGAAGTTGCGCTGGTATCCGCTTCTTTTGCGTCTTCATCCTCTTCTTCCGAATCAGAATCATAGGCTGAGTCTTCGAGCTCGTCTTCGTCCTCTTCTTTGTTTGCGCTCAGATAGTCCGTGACATATAAGTTGTATGTCTGGCCTTGCTCTAACGCAAGCGGAAGCGATGCTTCACTCAGTACCAATTTGAATAGATTCTCTTCTTGATGAACAAGCGGGAGGAATAGTTCTTGTTTTGAGACCCTTTCCCTCATAAACAGATAAAACTCTCTATCTGCTAATGGCATGTCATCGTAGATGCGAACGAGCATTTCCAATTTTTCATGATGATTTTTTAAACCTTCAACGACACTCTTCTTATGGATTCCCTCTTCAATCATTAATCGTTAATCTCCTCTGTTCAAAAATCTTACCGTTATTTGTATCATTATTTTACTTTCCAAGAATAGTTCCCCTGTTTCGTTTGATACGACCAACCATCAATTGAAGATGGTTTATTGGTAAGGAGCTCTCCCTCTACTTCTAGACGTTGCAACACTTCTTGAAGTTCTTCTGTTTTAAAGCGGATGTAAAAATCCACAAATTTTGTTTGGTTGGTTTCGATGTTTTTCTTTGTTTGAAAATGACCAATTGGGAAACTGACTTGATCATTCTCATCAATTGTTTGAGAAATGATTTCAGCTCCATTCACTCGATCATATCCTGCAAAATCAATTTCCACATGATCCACTTGGCTCATTTCGTCTGTCATCTTAAGCTGAAGATGAAGAACATGGTGTTCAGAGCTAAGATCATGCAGTACCCATTTCGTGCGATCCACGATCTTTCTCAGCTCATCTTTACGTATACGGTTTTCCAGCATCTGATGAAGTACTGTTTTCCAAGCTGACATTTCATCAGAAGGCACATGGTAGAAATAAGTTTGTTCTCCTAAAACCTTCTCAACATCTTCTTTATGCTTAGTATCGCCAAAGAAGACGGCATCCACTTGCTGTTTTCTTATTTGTTTAAATAATTCTCCATATTGAGAATTGATATGGAGCGGATTTTCCTCATAATGGGCTTCATGCACAAAAGCAGCATAATAAGTTGATTCCGGTTGATCTATTTTAAACAAGTGGCGGTCCTGGTCCCGGTCCTCTGTGACCATCAGTTTTAACCGGTCATTTTGTAATTGAATGCTGGATAGCCATTGTTGTTTTATATCCGTCTTCTTTGTAAATGTTTGAATTCCTGTTTTTTTATACCAATTAATGTGACGGACTGGATTCTTTTTTACATCTCCAGGGTAGATGAACTCCATATAAATACTGCCATCGTCATTGATCAATTCCTCCAAGTATAGTGCACCTGTATGGGGAACAAAACTTTGTACTCTGCATAAAACGCCATGAAAATTATATTCTTCCCTTTTCACCAATTGCTTCTCTTCATTATATTGTTCAATATAACAAATGGGAGAAGAAGACCGTTTATATCTCGTCACCTGAATGGTCGATGTATCTGCTGGAATTACTGCTTCATTGATCGAATGCGATGATTCACCGACAATAAATTCCGAGTAACGTCTTTTACTTCCGCTTTCCGGTAGAATATAGTGTTCATACACATTCAAGATGTCAACCTCAGGAGAAAAAATCTCTTCCATGTGGTGAATACGTTCCTTCACATTTACATCATAATTCAAAGTTAAAATTGCAGTACGTTTATGTTGATCAACTAATGGTTTTATTCTTGCCTTTAAAGACTTCGTTAAGCTCTCATCCTGTTTTGGTACATCGCCCATAATAACGTAGTAGTCCATATCAGGCATGTCGTCCACTGATGCCATTGTTTCATGTTGTTCAGGTTGATCCAATGTATCTTCAACTTTTTTCTTCATCCAATTTTGAAACAAAGGAAGCTCTCCTTCATAATATTGTTGACTTACTCATTGTATTTTACATGAAAAAGTACTTCTTACCAAAAGATAAGAAGTACTTTTTTCATCTATTAAAGTCCAGCAATTTCTTCCTTAATTTGAGTTGTCGAGATGCCTTCTGTTCTCTTCAAGTATACGACTTCGCAATGTTCTTTTAAGAAATCGAATTTACCTTCCCAGTCATCTCCCATGACAAACACATCGATATCGTGCTCTTGCACGTCACGGACTTTTTGATCCCAGCTGTTTTCTGGAATGACTTCGTCTACATAACGAATGGTTTCAAGAATCAGCTTTCTATGCTCGTAGCTATGATAAGCTTTTTTTGATTTTTGTAAATTAAACTCGTCTGTAGAGATGGCCACCACTAAGTAATCTCCGAGCTGCTTTGCACGCTCTAGCAGCTTAATGTGCCCCCAGTGTAATAAATCAAATGTACCGTAAGTAATAACTTTCTTCATTGCAAACATGAACTCCTTTCTTTCATCCTTATTCGTCTGCTTCAAGCAGTAATGTTATCCGTAATCCTATTATCATCGATCATTTTTTCGCTCTTCGGAACTTCATTATATCACAACGCCTATGAAAGGTTAAGAAAATGTAAAGACAAACTATTTCCAATTTATTGGGTGCAGGAGGAGAAGACCGAGAAATCAATATTTCACAAAGGATCGTCCATATGAATTAATGAAAATGTCACGAAATTTAAAGGATTGTAAAGTTATTGTTAATATTTCATGGAGCAACTGTGATAAAATGATGAGTAGGCGAAGAATGAATTTACAATGAACGTTTCATAGATAACAAAATGAAAAAGGAGGTCTGAACAATGCAAACAGAAGTGGTCTCTAACCTTTCTTATGTAAATGGTGACTTAGATGAATTTATTAGCTATATCAACCAGCATCATATTTCCCAGAGAAGAGGCGCCATGATTGCGACAGTGAATCCAGAGATCGGCTATGCTGTCATGAAGGATAATGCATATCATCAAGTCGTTTCTTCCGCGGATTATGTACTGCCGGATGGTGTAGGTGTTGTGTTGATGTCACGCATGACGCAAAGTCCATTGAAATCAAGAATTGCAGGTTTTGATGTGTTCATGTCTATGCTTGATCTTGCAAACAAGCAATCTAAAAGTATCTTTTTATATGGGGCGAAAGAAGAAGTGCTCGAGGCTGTCAAACAGCGAATTGATACGGAATATCCAAATGTGGTGATTGCAGGCAGCTGTGATGGTTATCAAGCGGATAAACGATTTGTGGCAAAACAAATTGCTCGTTCAAAAGCAGATATGGTGTTTGTTGCTTTAGGTTATCCAAACCAAGAGAACTTTATTTATGAATACCGTCATTTGTTCCCGCAAGCTGTTTGCATCGGTTTAGGCGGAAGCTTTGATGTATTTAGCGGTACGGTGAAGCGTGCACCACGCTGGATGATTAAAACAAATACGGAATGGCTGTACAGACTCATTGTCAATCCGTGGAGATGGAAACGAATGCTGAATATCCCAAAGTACGCTTTTGCCGTATTAAAAGAAAACAAAGGGAAAAAGCGCTACTATCCTGAGCAAGTAAAAGATCAGACGAAGCAGCTGTGAGAGACTGATACATGATGAATATACGCTCAATGATCATCTCATGCTATGCAGCTTTTGTTTCTTTTGCTGGGTGGCTCATGAGCGGCGTGAAACCTCGTGACAATCAGGTGACGCTGCTTGTTTCATTCCAAGAGAATGCAGCTGCTCTCATCGATACTTATCAACAACAGGCGAATATGACAATGAAGCTCACTGTCCTCTATACGAAGCATGCTTCCGTGATAGAAAAGGACGTGCCTCATGTGTCATTTCGCTATTTTCATGAAAAAAATCCCTTCCATCTCATTCAATGTATCTATACGATGCTAAAAAGCAAAGTTGTCGTCACAGATAATTATTTTCTGATGACAAGTGTGCTAAGAAATAGACCTTCTACCACTTGTATTCAAGTGTGGCACGCCAATGGTGCTTTGAAAAAGTTCGGTCTTGAAGACGCTTCAAATCATCACCGTAGTTCTCGTGATCTGCAGCGTTTCAAGCGGGTCTATGCGTCTTTCGATTATATCGTTACAGGCTCAGATCACATGCGCGAGATTTTCAAAACTTCATTTGGCGTCAACGACGATCGTTTTTTGCCAACAGGTGTACCATTCACAGATGCGTACTATGATGAGCGCCCTATTTCCTTTCAGACGGATATTTTTCCAAAAGGCAAAAAAGTGCTGCTGTATGCGCCGACCTATCGGGACTTTGCAATGGACGGTCTTGTCTTACCTTTTTCTAAAGAACAATTGCATAGAGAGCTGAATGGTGACTATATCCTGCTCGTCAAACTCCATCCTGCAGTGAAACATTTAGCCAAAGCAGAAACAGATGGTGAGTGGATATTTGATGTGTCCGATCAGCCGCTCTTTCCATTGCTCTCTGTATGCGATGTCCTGATTACAGATTATTCGTCCATTGTGTTTGAATATGCGCTGCTCCGAAAGCCTGTTTTGTTCTTCACTTACGATCTAGAGACTTATCGCATGAAACGCGGTTTAGTCGAACGTTATGAAGACATTATTCCAGGAAAGGCTTGCGTCACACAAGATATGCTCTTAAAGGAGCTTAAGGGGCTAAACGAATCAGCCAATCAAGACTTATTGAAAACCTTTGCTGAGGAATGGAACCAATATTCAAAAGGGAAATCAAGTCAGCAGCTTCTTTCCTTTATTGAACATCAGCTCTTACACAAAAAACGTCCGGCTTCTCATTAAGAAGCACGGACGTTTTTTTATTTGTTATACACGGGGATATCATAATACAGCGTATAGTTATCAAGTAAGTTATACAAACTATACATACGAGTGACCTGTTTAGAAGCCCAGCCAATATCTGTTGCATATTGGTGAGTCGCTGTCGCAGACCACCGCATTTTGTAAATGGTATCTTGTTTGTATGTGGCGTTATTGATATAGCTGTTGCCAATGAATTTTGCCCCGCCAATAATGGCTGCCTCTGGTGTGAACCATTGCTGTTCATACGCATACTTTGCACCGAGGTAATTCGGGTTACTGTCATATGCACCAATGCCATACATGTTATACACGATTCTATCATTAAACTTCGTACCGTTCGCTAAAATGGAACTGCCGTTGCCTGTTTCAAGCAATGCATGTGAAATGAGATAGATTTCGTTAATATGATACGTTTTCGCTGCTGTGATAAAGGCTTGTCCTTTTCCGGCAAGAATGCCTTTCCCTGCTAAAATCTTCGTATTCACTTCAGTCGGGTTGAGATTTGCAGCTTCAGAGAGTTTGAGAAATTGAAAATAAGATTGAGTGCCCTCCGCGATATTCGCTGGGTCTACATATTTTAATACTTCTGCTGAACTCGCATTTCTCCAGCCGAGGCTGATCTTGATCCAGTTGCCTTCTTTTCCAAGCTGCTTCACTTTTGTTCCTTTGTTCAGCTGTGCGACGATGTTGCTAGCCGAACTTGAATCAGGTGTAGAACGTACATTTAGCCCGTCTGTATTCACTGTGGATGTCGCTGGGTCTACATATGTCGCATAGACATATGCTGCACCATCTGTCTGCGGCGATACCTTCATTTGTTTGTTTACCATCTCATTGACAGTGAGGTTATAATTCGTCTGCATCACCATTGGACCGTTTTTGATTTTTGTCGCTGTGGCTGTCCAGCCGTATTGGCTTTTCACAAAAGCAATGGCCGCATTCGCATTTGGTAACCCTGTAAACTGCTGTGTGATGTTGATTTTATATGCCGGTTTTGTCGTTGTTGTATAAGCAGCTGGTTCATTTCGTTTTTTGAAGAATGTCATGCCTTGATCTCTTAAGGCAGCAGTTGAAATAACCCCTGTTTTGATCTGATATTGACCATAATCAGTTGCTCCCGTTTTTTGAGCGGCTGCTTTCATTTTTTGTTTGGTTAAATAACTTAAGGCTTGATTCAGCTTTGTTTGATTCACAGTTGCCTCTGTCGTAATACGGTATTGCTTAACAGCTTCTGTTAATGTTTTTGTACTACTGGCAACTCCATTTTTTTTCATGATCTCTTGCGCCTGCTTTACTTTGCTTTGATCATATACAGGAGTTGTCATCAGGCTGTATGCTTTACTGACGGCTTGCCCCTTGCCTGTTGTGATGCTGCTTGTCACCTTTTGTGCTTTTAAGTATGCAGCACCTTTATTTACTTTTGTCTGATCCGTTGCTTGATTCACAACAAGTCGATACGTGCTGTCAGATGCTTTGCCTGTTTTTTTCGTTGTGGCGGATACTTTTTTCTTTTGGAAAAATGCCGTTGCTTTTTTCGCTTGATCATCGCCCAAAAGGTTCCCAGTCACTACTTGATATGGCTGTGTAGAGGAGATCTTTTTAGATGTATAGCGCCATTTCTTTTTCTTGAAAAAGGCAACTGTTTTTGCGTAAGTTGTGTCATTTAATTGATTGAGCTTTACGATATAATTTTTCGTTTTTCCTACTCGCTGCACAGTACCTGACGCACCAGCTTGTTTTTTAATCTGAGACGCCGCTGAGGCTGCTTGCTTACTGTCTTTGAAATAGCCTGATTCCATGCTATATACATTTTTAACAGCTCCAGCCTTCTGAATCTTTCCGCTGATTTTCGCTTCTTTTTGCAGCTGGGTCAGAAGGGTTTGCGCTTTAGACTGATTCGTTTGTGCAGCAGATGTGACGATGTAATACGGTTTGCCTGCTGCTACCGTTTGGAGTACTGCTTTTAAACCAGATTCCTTTTGAAAACCTTGCAGGATGGTATTTGCCTTACTCTGTCCAACAATATTGCCTGAGATCAGCTGATACACGGTGCCGGCCTTGTTTTCAGTTTGGTATGTACTCGTGACTCCGGCCTGTTTTTGTAGTTCGGTTTGAATATTTTTGACTTTCGTTTCAGAATCAATGGCTCCTGAAATGACCTGATAAGATGGTCTGCTTTGATTGATAGCTTCATACGTGCTATTGAGTCCTGATGTTTTCGTCAGCTCGAGCGTCAGTTTTTTCGCCTGACTTTCATCGTTGATTGGATCAGATACGATTTTCTGTAAAGGAAGGCGGTCACCTACTGGAGACACCGTACCGCTCATGCCTAACTCTTTTTTTAATGCAGCGGCACTTGCACTCGCTGCTACTTGTGAGTCATATCCTGAGGCAGTCAGTTGATAAGTCGATGTATTTCCTGAAGTTTGATAAGTGGCTGTCCATTTCTTATCCTTTTTCAACGTGTCAACCGCTTTTTTCACTTCTGCTTCTGTTGTAAATACTTTTGAGGTGCTAATCGTATAAATGGATTGATCGACATAGGAGGCTGCTTGCACTTCTTTGCCTGTGTGTAATGTCATACCAAAGGCAGCTGCGAGTAACATAATCTTGATGGTTTTTTTCACGTTCCCTGTCCCTCTCTTAACTTTGCATAATAGTCTACTAATCTCTTTATCGACAAAAACAAGTCTCTTTCAAGTCCTTTATGCAATAGAAAAATAGAGGACCTCTCGAAGTCCTCTTTTTCTTTATATATGTGACACAATCAGTTCACAAGATCCTTCAATGGTGAAGTTCCCAGTTTCAGCCGGCAGGATAAAATGGGCTCCTTTTGGCAGCGGATATGTATGTCCATTATGCTCTAAGGACCCTTCCCCATTAATAACGCTGCACAGCAAAAACGGATAATCTTGCGATAGCTCTACTTTTTGATCAATTTCCCATTTATACACAGAGAAATATTCTGCTTCTACAAATGTTCTAATGGTCACCCCTGGACGAGTTTCTACTGATTCATCTGCATAACCGTCTACATGAGGAACCGTTGTGACATCAATGGCCTGCGTGAAGTGAAGTTCACGTTCATGGCCATTTTGGTCTTTTCGTTCATAATCATACACCCGATAGGTCGTATCTGAACTTTGCTGCGTTTCGAGAACCAGTGTGCCTTCACATAGTGCATGAATGGTACCGCTTGGCACATAATAAAAATCGCCCGGCTTAATTTTCACTCGCCGCAAAAGGCCTTCCCAATCTCCACTGTTCATCATGGTCACAAGCTCAGTTCTCGTCCTTGCATTATGACCGTAGATCATTTCTGCGCCTTCTTTGCAGTCAATGATATACCAGCACTCTGTTTTCCCAAGCTCACCATTTTCATGTCTTTCCGCATAATCATCATCTGGATGAACTTGAACGGATAAATCTTGGTTTGCATCTAAAATTTTTGTTAAGAGCGGGAAGCGATCGCCTTCTATTCCCCCAAACAATTCTCTGTGATTGTCCCATAGTTCGATCAGCGTTTTCCCTTTATATGGACCATCTTGCACGACACTTGGTCCGTTTGGATGAGCAGAAATTGCCCAGCATTCTCCCGTTTGATCAGAAGGAATATCATAGCCAAATTGATCCCTTAAGGCTGTACCTCCCCATATTCTCTCCTTCAATTCAGGCAGTAAAAAAATTGGTGACTGCTTCATTCAGGATGACTCCTCCCTTTGCTACCCTTTATAATCCTTGCCTAGCAAGATGAAAACTAGCAAGTCTCAACTTTTATTATGACGCTATCTAAAGAGAAGTCAATCCTTTCAGTACACCGAATGAAAACGATAACAAGAAAATCAATTTACCCTTTGACAGAGCCTGCAAGAAGCCCTTTCACAAAGTATTTTCCAAGTAGAATATAGACCAAAAGTGTTGGCAGCGCAGCCAAGATGGCACCTGCCATTTGAACATTCCATTGCACAATTTGACTGCCTGATAAATTTTGCAGTGCAACCATGACCGGCTGATTCTCTGCCGTGGTCATAGTGACCGCAAATAGAAACTCATTCCACACATTTGTGAATTGCCAAATGGCAACCACGACAAACCCTGTGATGGAAAGCGGCAGAATCATATGTCTGAAGATCCCGATAAATCCGGCACCATCCATCTTCGCTGATTCAATCATTTCATCAGGAATGCTTACATAAAAATTGCGGAACATGAGTGTTGTGATTGGCAGGCCATATACGACATGAACAAGCACAAGTCCCGGAATGGAGTTATACAAGCCGATTTCACGCAAAAATTGAATAAGTGGAATGAGGATACTTTGATATGGAATAAACATACCAAACAACATGAAGGTAAACACCACTTCTGATCCTTTAAAGCGCCATTTAGACAGCACATAGCCATTCATCGCACCTAATACAGCTGACAATAAGGTAGCAGGAATGACTAGATAAAGAGAATTCATTAAATTGGGTGATAACTTTTCAAAAGCGATTTTGTAGCTTGAGAAATCAAGTGTAGATGGAAGCGACCACATTCGCTCAAGGGTAACTTCACCTAATGGCTTTAAGCTTGTGACGATCATGACATAAACAGGCATGAGAAAAAACAAACTGCACAGTATTAATAAAGCATAAAGAACTGGACGGACAAACCCTCTTGCGGTCATGATGAAGCCCCCTTCCGGCTAGACAGGAGATACGGCACGATAAAGACCGCAACAGAAATCAACATGACGATCGCAATGGCGGCACCACCTGCATAATGGTTTCCTCTAAAGGTCATTTCAAACATATAAACACCTGGCACATCGGTGACAAAGTTTGCACCTGGTCCTGTCATCGAGTAAATCAAATCGAAGATCTTTAAAGAAATATGTGCCATGATAATGACGACGCTCGCTGTGATTGGTTTTAACAGCGGGAAAATGATTTTCCAAAAGATTTGCCATTCAGTTGCGCCATCCATTCTAGCAGCCTCTCTCACTTCCTCTGGAATGCCTCTAAGACCAGCCAAATACATCGCAAGTGAGAACCCTGTCATCTGCCACACAGCAGCGATGACAACTGCAATCATTGCTGCCGGTACACCAAACTCAATTTTTCCCCAGACAAATCCAGCTAAAATGTTCGTATCCGTGTACCACTTGGGCTGGATGCCGAGTGTTTTTAAAAATAGATTCACCCCAGTTGATGGATTTAGGATCCATTGCCACACAACACCTGTGACAACAAAGGAAAGGGCCATCGGAAAGAAAAAGAGATTCCGAAAAAGTGATTCTCCCTTGATCTTCTGGTCTAGTAAAATGGCCAGTACAAGCCCAGAAGCAATGACTGCTCCAATAAAGAATAATGTAAAAAAGACCGTGTTTCGAAGATCTGACTGAAAGCGAAAATCTTGAAACAGCATGACATAATTTTTCATACCTGCGAAAGAAAAATCAGGAACAAGCGAGGTCCAGTTCGATAATGAAACATATCCTGTCCAGCCAATAAAGCCGTAAACAAAAATGAATAATAAAACAGCTGACGGTGCTAAAAATAGCAGGGCAAGCAGCTGGTCTCCATTCCATTTTTTCCGAACACGTTTCACTTTTGCTGCTGGTGTTTTTGTGATCGGCGATGTGTCCATGCGCATGAAGCTACACTCCTTTTTTAAAAAAGAGGCGGTGCCTAACGGCCGCCTCTTTCATCTTTATTTCATTGAATCTTTTAAAGAAGAAACGAACTGACTGCTGTCTTTTTGTGTCACGAAAATATTGACGGCTTGGTTCGCCTTCGTGACAAAACCTTCTTCAGCAGCTGAGCCATGCGCAAGAGACGGTGCCAGCTTTGACTCTTTAAAAGCCTTCATTGCCGATTTTCCATATTCATCATATTTTGATACGTCTGCATCCACACGTGCCGGTATTGACCCTTTCAACGGATTAAACGCATCCTGTCCTTCCACAGATCCTAAGACAGATAAGAATTTTTTCACGTTTTCTGGCTGTTTGACACCCTTTGGCAGTCCGAATGTATCCGTGATGACCATAAAGCTGCGCTCCGTACCAGGAGTAGCCACGTATCCAAAGTCTTTATTCACCTTCAAATCTAGATCATTTACAAAGTATCCTTTTGCCCAATCGCCCATGACATTCATTGCAGCTTCCCCTTTTGCCACGAGCTGTGAGGCATCCTGCCAGTTACGCGAGCTATGATCGTCGTTGACGTATTCGAGCATACGTCCAAAGATGTCTGCCGCTTCCTTCACTTTTGCATCATCCATTTTTAAGTCGCCCGCCCAAAGTTTTTGATAGTCATCTGCACCTAGTACACCTAGAAGAACGCTTTCAAACAAATGAGTCGCTGCCCAAGGTTCTTTATCCCCAAGCGCAAGTGGAGTAATCCCTTTTTTCTTTAAGGCATCGGCTGTTTTGAAAAATTCATCAAACGTCGTTGGCGGCTCTAAGCCCTGATCTTCAAATACTTTTTTGTTATACCAAAGCACATTGCCTCTATGAATATTCACTGGAACGGAATAGATTTTCCCGTCTTTGCTCACAAGGTCAATCAGTGATTCTGGAAATTTATCCTTCCAGCCTTCTTTCTCATAAAGGTCATCCAGCGGCTCCATTTTACCTGCGGCTACCCAGCTCTCATTCAGCTCTGCTCCCCCGTGTACTTGGAAAGTAGCTGGCGGATCATCTCCTTGCATCCGGCTTGTTAGAACAGCCTTTGCATTCGTACCAGCACCACCAGCGACAGCTGCATTTTCAATTGGAATGTCTTTATTTTTCTCTTCAAACAATTGAATGAGTGCCTTCAGTCCGTCTTCCTCACCTGCACCAGTCCACCAAGAGAAAATTTCTAGTTTCTCCGCTCCGCCCTCTTTTTTTGCATCTGAGTTCGTCGATGAACTGCAAGCAGAGACGACCAGCATACAGAGTGCCAATAAAGTAAAGCCTATTTTAAACTTCATCATGGATCCCCCATCCCTATTTTGTAAGCGTTATCAAAATAAGTATACTGGCAGATCCTTGCCTTTTTTCAGGCAAACTTCTTCACTTTTTTATGAAATTCTTCATTTTTTTACGACCTGCTTTCGATATTCCTTTGGTGAACAGCCAACCATTTTTTTAAACACACGACTGACGTAATTCGGATCAGTATATCCTGCTTGATAGGTGATTTCTTTTAAACTAAGCGAACTCTCTTTCAGTAGCTTCTTCATTTTATCCATCCTACAGGTCGTCACATATTCTTTAAACGTCAGACCTGTCTCATCCTTAAAGCGTTTGGTGAAATACGTCGGACTTAAATCAACATAGGCGGCCGTTTGCTCCAGCGTAATATGTTCGCAAAAATGTGTTTGAATGTATCGTTTCGCCCGTTCTATATCATTCACCGTCTGGGTTCTTGCTTCATACAGATCAAATAAATGTTCACAGCATTGGCGGCATTCTGTTTCTGTAGTGATAGCTAGAATCGGCACATCTGCACGAAGTCGTGATTTGAGTAAAATGAGCAGCTCTTTCACATGAGAAATGGTTGCCCCTTCTAATTGGAAGGCATCATAGTAAGCAAGAGCATCATCTCTTCTCCCTTCTTCTAGTGCCAGCATCATGTCATCGGCAAGCTCAGGCAAGTTGATCAATACGTAAGATTGTCTATCTGTATAGTAAAAGCCATAACGAACCGCACCGTCATCTTTTTTTCGCTGATAATAGGAAAGCTTCGCTTCTGCCGCACTTTTCTGAAGTTGAAGTGGATTTGAGACAGGATGACCCATGCCAACAATGACAGGTGAATGCTGCTCGCTTGTCATGGCAGCGCGAATGGCTTGCAGTACATTCGCCTTTAGATGACCAGGTGATTGACGGCTGTAAATCAAGCATGTAAACAGCTCACCGCTCACTTTGATAGGCACTGCTTGAAAAAGAGCAGACTCCTGCAAATGATTCAGGAGTTGATCCCCGCCTGTCCGCTGAACAGCGATCACTAGACCTGCTTGAAAATCCTGAAACAGCCGCTCAAACGCTGTGGAGGAATAAGATTGACCGTTCAACACATGAGCTTCCAGCCATTTTGACTGCTGATTGACTTTCTCCGCCTGCCGCAGGGAGACCTCCTGCTGAATTTCTGCCGCAACAGAACGAATCGCTGTAATGGTTTCGTCTTTATCAGCTGGTTTGACAAGGTATTGTTTGACCCCTTCCTGCATGGCTTGCTTGGCATAATCAAACGTATCGTAGGCTGTCAGCATAATAAATTTAGTATGAGGACAGCTTGCCTTGATCTGTTTGATCGCTGTGAGTCCATCCATGCCTGGCATCTGAATATCCATGAGCACAAGGTCAATTGGCTTAGACCGCGCCAATTCCACCGCCTTTTTTCCATTCGCAGCTTCCCCTGCAATATGACAGTCTGGCAGCCATTCGGTCATGAACTTACGCATCGCCATTCGTTCAATTTTTTCATCATCCACAATCAGCACGTTCAGCATGCTCGTTCCTCCTTGATTGGTATTGTCAATTGAATGGTGGTCCCTTCGTTTGGCTTTGAATCAATTTGAAGGGCATCCTGCACTCCGTAAAACAAACGCAGCCTCGACATCACATTTCGAAGACCAATTCCTGTCGAGTGACCTTTACTACGTGTGTCTGAATGATCTTCTTCCTCTTGCGATAGCAATCTCTTTTTCTCTTGATCACTGATGCCAAGTCCATTATCCCGAATCCGAATCATGACAAAGCGATCATCTCGATCAATAAAGAGCTCTACAAGCCCCCCTTCCTCTTTTGGTTCTACCCCATGAATAAAGGCATTTTCGACAAGCGGCTGCAATGTAAGGCTCGGAATGTGAACAGATAGACACGACTCATCTATGGTCGTTTTGCATGTAATACGATCGGAAAATCTTGTTTCTTGTATATGAAAATATTCTTTTACCACTTTCACTTCTTGTTCTAACGTAACAGATGCGCTGAGAGGAGATAGCGAATACCGCATCAGTGTAGAAACGGATTGTATCAATCTCGATGTCGCATCAGCTGATTCTAAGTACGCCATACGTGAAACGATGTTTAATGTATTAAATAAAAAATGTGGATTCATTTGGTTTTGTAGTGTTTTCAGCTTCATGTCTTTAATTTTCTGATCTAAAGCGGCCTTTTGTTTCATCTCTTCAATCATGACCTTCATCTCTCGCCGCATTCGCTCAAAGGCATGATTTAACACAGAGATTTCGTCCTTTGATGACACATGCAAATTCGGACCATCAAAATTTCCTTCTGATACTTCTTTGGCACTTCGAGATAGATGAACGATCGGTCTTGAAATTCCGCCCGCAATGATATAGGCCATCCATAAAGCGATGCCTATCGATAATGTAAACAGACATAGAGTAAAAAGCGCATACGTTTGATGTCTTTTTTGAAGGGATTGGTAGAGTACTTGATACTCAGATAATTCATCATCCAAAAGAGTCATTGTCTGCTCTTGGATATAAGAGGACACGGTTCTTACTTCTTTCACACTTGCAGCATATTCTTTGATTTTCCCTTCTTTGACATGATTCATTGTCGCATCACTTTCGTTTATGAGCGTCCGCATCATATATTGATATTTTTCAATGGAGGGGATGGCGGCATGAAGCCCTGCATCTTTGAGCAATGCTTGATCATATGATGTCATTTTCTGTTTTGATTCAGCATACCCTTTGGCAAACGCCTGATCCTTTTCGATGGCAAAGGCGTTGACCTTTTCATACATCGTTTTTGCCTCTGTCGAAATATCATTCAGCAGGAGAAAGGAACGAAAGCTCTTGCTATATTCTGATGTGATTTTTGAACTGCTCCAATACACAAAAAAAGCGGCCACATTGCCAAGGAGCACAAGAATTAAAAAAGCCAATAATAACTTACTTCGAATTCTCTTCATGGCTGAACCCCCTGTGGTCTTTCCGTTTGATGAAGGGGCAGGTCTCCTCGCCGAATCACACTCGTCCCTGTGTACTGCAGCGGTTCTTGTTTATCCCCTTGCTGCAAACGAACAAGAGATTCAACCGCTTGATAGCCCATTTCATAAGGGTGCTGTACAATCACTGCATCGATTTTCCCATTATCCAGCGCTTGAATCGTATCAGGCAATGTGTCAAATGCGAGCACATAAACATCTTTAGACGAATGATATTGCTCTGTTGCTTGAATAATGCCGACACCGTCTAATGCGCTTGTTCCATAAAATGCGGTGAGCTGTGCATGATCATTTAACAATTTATACGCAGCACCGGAAGCACCTGATTTCGTAATCGCCGACTCTTCTATTCCAGCAATATGAATGCGTTTCTCACCAGAAACGGCATCTCGAAACCCCTTCACGCGAAGCTTCTGGTGAATCGCATCAAGCCGTCCCGTCACAATGCCCACATACTGCTCGCCTTTTGTATCAGCGATGAGTGCCTGTCCGGCGATAAAACCGGAATAATAGTTATCTGTTCCGACATACACTTGACGCTTGCTCCCCTCTGCATCGGTATCGACTGTGACGACATCTATACCTTTCTCTCTTGCTTTTTGAAAGAGCGGTTTGTATTTCTTTGCATCAAGCCCTTGTGTCATAATGCCGTCCACATGACCAGCAATCGCCATATCAATGGTTTTCAGGTGATCATCCAAATCAGCCTGCTTTGGACCTAGGTATTCAAGATACACCCGATGAACTTCCGCCGCATCAGCAGCTCCCTTTTGCACCAATTGCCAATATTCATTATCAAGTTCCTCCGGTACAAGAACAAAGTGATATTGATAAGTTGATAACGTCTCATCGGAAGCGCTCTCAATTTTAACTAAATCTTGACCTAATACAGATAAAAAAAGAACAGATACGACACAAAATGTGAGAAATGCGCCCATTCCGAACAACTTCGACCATTTCATTCACATTCCCCTCCTTCCATTGTTGCCGCATAAAAAAAGAGCTGCTTATAAAAGCATACTCTCTCGACCTCTATAATTCCTTTGTCATAAATAAACTGTTTGGATCTTCTTGGTATGAACCAAAAGGCGGACAATATTGAAATCCAAAGCTTTCATATAATTTTCTTGCCGGTTCAAAGAAAGCAATCGCACCTGTTTCAAGGCTGACTCTTTTATACCCCCGCCGCTTCGCCTCTTGGAGAAGGTGAGTCAACAGATACTTCGCCACGCCTTTTCGCATATGGGCTGCTGCTGTCCTCATCGATTTGAGTTCACCATGTTCACTTGATAGCTCCTTGATGGCTCCGCAGCCAAGAAGCGCCTCTCCATCCCTTGCACTCCATACTGTGACATCTTGTTTTTTCAGATCGTCTAACGGAAGGGCATGAATGCTTTCTGGCGGTGAATGTTTTTTCATCTCTTCTAAATGAGCTTGAATCAATTGCTCAATTTGACCATCTTTTAGTTCATCTTGTTGAATGTACATATCGACCTCTCCTTTATGCTCATTTTACGTGAAAAGATGCGTCTTCTGAGCTTTTTTGTCAGATAAACGAACAAACAACCGGCAGTCATCCGCCGGTTGTTTATGTGAACTACATGATTGTGGAAGAAAGAACGGCCTGTAATTCTTCTGCTGTACTGCTTTCAAGCTGGCTGCCGACACCTACTGCCACGGCTCCTGCTTCAAGCCACTTTGGCACATCGACTGGATGAATGCCTCCTGTTGGGATGAACTCAATCTCTGGAAACGGACCTTGCAAATTTTTCATATAGGACAAACCGAAGGAGCCGCTCGGAAAAAGCTTTAACACGCTGTATCCATTTGCTTTTGCCTGCATAATTTCACTCGGGGTCAAAACACCTGGCACGTAAAGTGTATCGTGAAAAGATAGGTGCTCTCCGATGACAGGAAGATATCCCGGGCTGACGATAAATTGAGAGCCGGCTTCAATGGCTGATTGTGCCTGCTCAAGTGTTGTAATCGTTCCGGCTCCGACAATCAAGTCGTGGTCATGCTGGTAAGATGCAATGATCCGCTCTGTATTGGGCGTGGTATATGTCACTTCGATGGCCCGCACCCCTTTTTTCTTTAAACGACCAATCATCTCTATCCCCTCTGCTTCACTACCTGCTCTGACCACCGCAATGAGTTTACAAGCTGCGAGCTTCTCTTTAACGCTCATACTTGCTGACTTTCCCATACCTCTCATCTCCCTTCATATCGTGTCGCCTTTGATATCGTTTGGCTTCTTTTATAAATGCCTGAAGCTCTTCCCGAGTCGGCAGTCCCTCGTGATCTCCTGGGGACATGACTGCAAGTGCTCCAATGGCATTGCCTCTTGCTACCGATTTTTCATATGATAATCCGTCCAGCAGACCGCTCATCACTCCCACTGCAAATCCATCACCAGCTCCGACTGTATCCACGACATGAGACACATGGAAACCATCCACCACACCTTGGCCGGATGCACTTTTGAAATAGGCTCCTTCTGCTCCCAGTTTAATGACCACAAGCTTGACACCTTTTTGTAAATAAACATCCGCAATCGCTTCCGGCTCATGACATCCTGTGAGTCTTTGACCTTCTGCAAGCCCTGGGAAAAACCAATCTACTTGAGCAGCCATCTGGTTCACCGTATGAATCATGTCTTCTTCCTCTTCCCATAGTTGAAGTCTAAGGTTCGGATCAAAGGAAATGGTTTTTCCTGCTTTCTTCATTTCTTTAAGGGCATGAAAAGAAAACGCTCTCATTTCACTAGACACAGCAGGCGGGATTCCGGTCATATGAAGATGTCCTGCCTGCTGAAAATAAGTGGACGGGAAATCGCTTGCGTTCAATGTGCTCGCAGCAGAGCCTTTTCGGTAGTACGTCACATCAGGGTCTCCATCGATGACTTTTGATTTAAGCAATATCCCTGTTTTGGCCCCATCATTTGAACGGAGCACTGCCTCAGTATCGACCCCTTCTTTTTGAAGCTCTTCTAAAATAAATGTACCAAGTGAGTCCGCCCCGACCTTGCTCATCCAGCCAACGCTAAAGCCTAATCTTGCCAAGCCGACCGCAACATTACTCTCTGCACCAGCAAGTGCTTTTTGAAACGTATGCACTTGGTGAAGCTCGCCAATTTCTTTTGCATAAAACATCGCCATTGATTCCCCAAATGTGATCACATCCAATGCTTTCACTCATTTCTCCCCTTTCTTGGTACCGGTTTCAAAACAGTTGAAAAAGAGAGAGCATGCACGTATGTATACTCTTCTCTGCCTGACGTTTATAAAGATTTTCTCACAATGATTTCTCCATCAAGTTGAATGGTCTGGGGTGCACTCTTATCCCCGTCAAGACGCGTCATAATTTTTTGCATGGCTGCTTTCCCCATCTCATGAGATGGCTGCGCCACCGTAGTGATGCCTGGCCCGATCAGCTTATACCATTCTGTATCATCAAATCCGGCAATGCCTATCTCCTCAGGTATCTTCACCCCAAGATCGACGAGTTCACTGATGAGTTTCAGCATGAGTAATCCATTGCCTGCTAAAATCGCTTTTTTCTGATGGTTTGATTGTAAAAAACGACAAATCTCATCTCGCATTTGTTCCTTATGCTTCAAATTGATTTCTGCAATCATAGGTTTCTTATGTTGACTCATGGCCGTCTGTTCATAGGCTTCTTTTCGTTCTTCACGAGGACTAATCCCATCGACCGGCTCAGTAAAGAAAGCGATATGTTCGTAGCCTTTTTCATACATTTGGTGAAGTAGACGAGCCGTGATGTCACGGTTATTCGTTGTGACGGTATCGACCTTCAGTTCAGGTAACTTACGGTCTACAAGAACAATCGGTACACCGTTTTGCTTAAAGTCTTGCAAAATGTCATTGTTTTGACCGGTCGTATTAATGATCAGCCCTTCAATATAATGAGCATGCAGCTTCAGTAGCATTTCTCGTTCTTTTTCTGGACGATTATCTGTGTTGCACACCATGATGCTGTATCCATATTCATCACAAATCTCTTCCACACCACGAAGTGTCGCAACAGAGAATGGGTTCGTAATATCAGCCACAATAAAACCAATGACCTTGCTCTTTCTTACTTTCAATCCTTGGGCAAGCTGACTCGGACGATAATGGAGCTCCTCAATGGCTTTTTTAATCTTTTTTACCTTTTCAGGAGAAATTTCATTTGTTCTGCCATTGATGTATCTGGATACCGTTGATTTTGAGACACCTGCATATGCTGCAACTTCGTTAATGGTGACTTTCGTTTGCTTTTTCTCTTTCATACAAAAAACTCCCAAGATCGATCTTCTCATTTGTTTCGAAACCGATTTCAAATAAACTTAAAAAAAGCATACCACAAGTTAAGCTGTATCAGAAGATTTTTTTCATGAACATGAAGAAAAAAAGCTTTTATACAAATAAAGAAAGCGATTTCAAATTAACGGTTGACGCCGCTCTCTTTTTCCTCTAGAATTTTCCTTGAAACCGATACCAAATAAAACAATTATATGTTTCAGATGGAAAGGGAGGCTTATCTCAAATGGAAAATCGTTATGCTGTACATCCTGAGCAGGTCAAGCGTTTTACAACAGAGGAACTTCGTCGTCATTTTCATATTCCGATACTTTTTGTCAGTGGTGAATTGAAGCTGTATTATTCGCATGAGGACCGTGTGGTGATTGGCGGCGTTATGCCGACATCAGAACCGATCAAGCTGGATGCCGGCGACTTTTTACGTACAGAATATTTCCTTGAAAGACGGGAAATTGGCATTGTGAATGTCGGCGGCCAAGGTACGGTCACAGTCGATGGTGAGTCATTTGTGCTGGAGCATAAAGATTTCTTATATATTGGACTTGGACACGAACATGTACAGTTTGCTAGTTCATCAGGTGAGCAGGCCAAATTTTATCTTGTGTCAGCCACCGCTCATAGAGCGTATCCGACACAAAAGGCTGCGATCGCTGAATTAACACCGAATCATTTAGGGGAAGCATCCGCCTCGAACGTACGGAATCTGTATCAGGTCATTCATGCAGACGGCATCCAAAGCTGCCAGCTTATGATGGGCATCACTCAGCTTGAAACCAATAACACATGGAACACGATGCCTGCTCATATACATGACCGGCGGATGGAAGTGTACTTATATCTTGATATAGAGGAAGACGCACGTGTCTTTCATTTTATGGGGGAGCCATCTGAAACGAGACATCTCGTTGTGGCAAATGAAGAAGCCGTCATCTCACCTGCCTGGTCCATTCATTCAGGCTCAGGTACAGCAAATTATTCATTTATTTGGGCAATGGCGGGAGAAAACTATACGTTTAAAGATATGGACTTTGTCCCGATGGACCAGCTGAGGTAATGAAATGACGACGACATCATATGTAGCGTCCCTCTTTTCCCTCGAAGGCAAAACAGCTCTTGTCACAGGTCCTGGAACTGGTATTGGGCAAGGTATTGCCGTAGCGCTTGCCCGTTCAGGTGCAGATATCATCGGCACCTACCACCATACGCCGCTTGATGAAACAAAAGAACTTGTCGAACAGACCGGTAGATCATTTCATGCGATTCAAGTAGACTTTTCAGATCCTCAGTCCGCAAAGCGGGATGTTGATGCCCTTTTAAAGCAGCACACAATTGATATTTTGATCAATAATGCTGGGACCATTAAAAGAGAAGAGGCCGCTCAATATTCAGAGGAAAACTGGCATACTGTGATGGATGTGAATATCAACAGTCTCTTTTTCCTCACGCAAAAGGTCGGACAGCAGATGCTGAAAAAAGGGCAAGGGAAAATTGTCAATATCGCTTCCCTTCTATCATTTCAAGGCGGTGTCTTTGTTCCCGCTTATACAGCAAGTAAGCATGCTGTCGCAGGTTTGACGAAAGCATTTGCAAATGAATGGGCAAGTCAGCATATTCAGGTGAACGCGATCGCGCCTGGTTATATTGCAACCAATAACACGCAAGCCATTCGTGACGACGCGAACCGGAATGAAGAGATTCTGAAACGAATCCCCGCTGGACGCTGGGGACGGCCTGAAGATCTAGCAGGTGCCGCCGTCTTTCTCAGCTCCCCTGCCTCTGATTATATGAACGGGCATATTTTAGCCGTAGATGGCGGCTGGCTGGCGAGATAAACATGTGAAGAGAATTCCTATTTTAGGGGATTCTCTTTTTTCTATTTGCATAATTCTTCTCCTTCCGAGTCACTCTATAAAAAAAGACATGAGGGTGAGGTATTATGAAAAGTCGTATTGAACAAGATATAGAGTCCGTCATTCAGCGTGTCAAAAGCTTTGCCGGCAAAAGTGATGATATCGTGTTCCACTCGTTTTCATTTGGTCCTTCCGCTGTCTCTGCATGTCTCGTGTACGTTGAAGGACTCACAGAATTTGAGATGCTTTCCAAACAAATCATTTCACCTATGCAAAAGGAACTGACCATCACCGAGGTCGACCACACCACACTTTCTTCCCTTTCTAAAACGTTCTTTGGTATTCAAAATGATGTGCTGGAAGATATGAACCTTGCCATCGAGCAGTTATACAGCGGCAGGGCTATTTTATTTGTGGATAGAGCCACTCAAGCGCTTGCGCTCCATACGAATCTTTTTCAATTTAGAGAAGTAGAGGAGCCGCAATCAGAAGTCCTTGTAAGAGGACCCCGGATTGGATTTATTGAAAATCTTGAAAAAAACACGGCATTGCTTCGTGAAAGAGCAAACGATCCGAACCTTGTCATTCAAAAGGTAAACATAGGTACTCGTAACAAGAAATCTGCTGCTCTTGTGTATGTTCGTGATATCGCAGACCCCAAACTAGTAGATGATGTATTCTCTCGTATGAAGCAAATCAAAATGGATGATATTCCTGAGTCCGGCTATATTGAACAGTTGATTGAAGACAGTCATGTCTCTATTTTTCCACAGATTCAAAATACAGAACGTCCTGATCGGGTGATTGCCTCTGTGCTCGAAGGAAAGGTGTCTATTTTGCTCGATGGGACGCCGTTTGCCCTCATTATGCCGATGACTCTCACTGCCTTGATGCAATCACCGGAGGATTATTATCAAAGATGGACAAGTGCGACTCTTTTGCGTTTGCTCCGTTATATTGCCGTTCTTTTGACGATCTTTTTACCGGGACTCTATATCGCCCTTGTTTCCTATCATCCTGGTTTATTACCAACACGAATGGCACTGACCATCGCAGGCAGCCGGCAAAATGTGCCCTTTCCTCCTGTAGTGGAAGCCATTTTGATGTCGTTTACGATTGAACTGCTGCGGGAAGCTGGACTTCGTCTTCCTAGGGCGATTGGGCAGACGATTGGACTGATTGGCGGCGTCATTATTGGACAGGCGGCTGTCCAAGCCAATATTGTCAGTGCTTTAATGGTGATTATTGTGTCTCTGACGGCACTAGCCGATTTTACTGCTCCATCATATGATTTCAGCTTTCCCTTACGCATCCTGCGGTTTATGGCGATCTTCAGTTCAGCCATGTTTGGATTATACGGCCTCATCATGTGTTATTTATTTGTACTTTGTCACTTGATGCAGCTAAAGACCTTTGGTTTTGACTATTTCACACCTGTTTTGTCTTCACCGTTTTCAGATTTAAAAGATACGTACGTTCGTTTACCAATAGGGCTATTTAAATCGAGACCGAAAACAGCCAAGACAAAAAATCTCAAAAGACAAGGAGAGTAAACGATGTACAGAGCTGAGAAGCTATCATTGTTACAAGTCACCATTCTGTGCAGTTCTACAATGATAGGCGCTGGAATTTTAACCATTCCTCGCAGTTCTGCCAATTCAGGATTCCCTGATGGCTGGATCATTGTATTAATACAGGGAGTCATCTTTGCTTTCGTTGCTTTTTTGCTAGGTTGGATTGCGGAGAAGAATGCACCGGATACCATTTTTGAATCGAATACAAAAGGAGCCGGTGCCTTCTTTGGTACGATCTTTAACCTAATGCTGATCGGTTATTTACTAGCCATTGTTGGCTTTGAGGCGCGTGTACTGGGGGAAGTGGTTCAATTTTTCCTGTTGCAATCGACCCCGATGACAGTGATTGTGATGATTTTTTTACTGGTGGCGATCTATCATTTAAAAAGCGGCATTTTTCCGGTAGTGAAAATGGTGACATATATTTATCCGATGACCATGATCATTTACATTGGGCTCATGCTGTTTAGTTTGAAAATATTTGATTTTGATTATTTACGCCCGGTCATGGCTCACGGGTTTAAAGATTTTAGTAATTTGTTCTCTCAAACATTTATTCAATTTACAGGCTTTGAAGTCATTTTGTTTGTCGTACCGCTTATCTATAAAGACAAATGGTCAAAAGCGAAATGGGCCGCAGCGATCGGGGTAGGGATCACCACACTTATTTACTCCCTCACGCTCTTTATTGTGATTGGTTCCATGACGGTTGGAGAAACGAAATCACTCACCTGGCCCACTGTCTCCCTCATTCAAGCGCTAGAACTAGAAGGGGTCTTCATTGAACGCTTTGATATTTTCTTACTGACGATCTGGACGTGCCAGCAGTTTATTTGTATGCTTGGCTTTTTCCAATTTGCGATTAAAGGATGTCAAACGGTGTTTAAGACAACCAATTTAACGAGACTGCTATGGTTGCTGTTTTTGCTGACCTCAGCTCTCTCTCTTTTTCCGAGAAATATCAATGAAGTCTTTTACTACTCGACTTTACTCGGCTATGCATTATTCGCTGTTTTAGCGATTCCTTTTATAACAGCTATTCTGCTCATGATACGTAAAAAATGGGGAGGTCGATCTGCATGAAAGGGCGGCGTTTATGGCTCATCTTTCTGTCTTCCTGCCTTTTGCTTTTATCGACAGGTTGCTGGGACTTAAAAGATATTGAGAAATTATCGTTTGTGCGCGGTGTTGGCATTGACGAGGAAGATGATAACGGAGTCAAACTCACCTATCAAAACCTTGTCCCTAAAATGGGCGGAACACAAGAAGCAGATTCCCCTGGCTATGTGAATGTCGTCTCAAAGGGGAAAAATGTACTGGAAGCAGTCAGCAATGTCGCTTTGAAGGACCCGCCGATTTACAGTGATCACCTCAAAATCTTTTTGTTTGGCAAAGATCAAGCTGAACATCATGATATTCAAGGGACACTCAACCACTTTATACGAGATGATGAGGTTCGAAGAAGCAGCTACCTCTTAGTGTCACGCCATGAGGCTTCAAAAGTCATCAATCAAAAATTAAAATCACAGCAAAGGGTTCCAGTCGAGCATATTTTTGAAACATCAAAAAACCGGAGCTTTAACGGGAAGATTTTACTGCCAACACGTATTGGCCGAGCGTCGGATTACTTTCAGATGGGTACAAGCTTTCTTGTCCAAAGTGTGGATGTCGTAAACGGGGAACTCACCTATGATGGTGCAGGCATTATCCATGGGAAAACGCGAAAGCTGATAGGATTCATACCAGCAAAGGATGTCCAATCTTTAAACTGGGTCATGAATCGCATCTCAGGCGGAGTCGTACCTGCCACCTACAAAGGCTTTCCGATTACGTATGAAATCAAGAAAGCAAAGTCCAAGATTGAACCCTATCTGAAGAACGGAAAGATTTCCTTTAAAATTAGTGTACAAACAAACGGGAAACTATCAGAAGATCAATATCCCCCTGAAAACTCATACGATGAGCAATACATCAAACGATTTGAGCGCATTTTTGAACGCAAAATCAAAGAGCGCATTCAAAAAGCTGTCCACCACATGCAAAAAGAAGTTGGTGTTGACCCGATCCTTTTAAATCGGCAGGTGCGCATCAAGTATCCAGACTTTTGGGATCAGCACCGCAACGAATGGGATACACTATTTCAAGAAGTAGACATTGCATATGACGTAAAAGTCAGCATTTTGAATTTTGGTGCAGAAGGCGCAACGAAAAGCTTTAAATGGTAGCACAAAAGGCGGTCATCCGCCTTAGATGGCTGACAAAGGGCTAAAATGAACTTTGCTTTAGCCCTTTGTCTTCTTTTCAGCGTGATAGAAAACCTTTGCAGTCTAGGAAGGACGAGTACCGGAGCAGAGCGAATGAAGGATTCGCGAGCACCGGTGCAGAGGACTGACAAAAAATGCGAGGGTTTGCCTACACGCTGAGGTGGATTACCCGGAGGGGGAACCGCCTTTTTTACGTGCAACGATCAAAAGCTGATAAAGCGTCACTTGATCAGATAATGCTTTTGTTTGAAATCCAAGTGACTCTCCTACTCTCGCCACTTCGTCAAAAAACAATTGAACGTTTTGATCAATTGGCACATTGATCGGCTGTTCAATCACGCGATGAAACAAATGGTCTGGAAAGAGCGCCCGCATTGTATTTGGTGTGAAAAATCTCATATGTGTTCGATCTAAAATCCCCACATCTTGATACGTAAAATCACCTGCCATTAAAGGCAGCAGTACTTCCGCATGCATCATATTAGGTAAGCAGCAAATGATCACGCCACCTGGTTTTAAAGACGCATGCGCTTGAGCAATCATCTGCCATGGATCTGACACATGCTCTAACACATCAGAAAAGATCACAGCATCAAAAAAAGCTTCTTTCTCTGACCAAGGATACTCATCCGCTTTTGTCTCAATCACTTCTTTGTAATACGCCTTTGCTATCTCTGCTTTTAATGCATCCGCCTCTACTCCGTACATGTCAGCGGACTGCCGGTTGATCAGTTCAAGCCCTGTCGCCCCAGCACCGCAGCCAACATCCAGCACACATCTGGCATCCTCAGGGAGCAGTGCTGCAAAATATGGATGGGGGGAGATCAGGTTTAAATCAATACCCCATTTATCTAAAAATCGAAGCCTGTTCTCCGCAAACAATGTAGAGATATTCGTTTCTTCATTGGCATTGAATGTGGCATGACCGTGATGATGTACAAATGAATCATGGACGATTTGCAGCTGGTATCCCTTCAGCAACGAACGCAGACAAAGGTCATCATCCTCAAATGATCCATATACAAACCGCTCATCAAATAACCCGACATCCTCGATCAGCTCTCTTTTGACCAGCAAACAAAAACCAACAAGTCTATGCACATATGTCCTTTGGCCTTTTCTCGAAGCCGTATATGCCTTCGCAAAGGCAGGAAGCTCCTTCACATCTGTGTAAGATGGCTGAACGAGCTGAGGACCACTCACATAATTGGAAACAGGGCCTACCATACCAATACGATCTGATGCAAAAAGGGCTTCTTTTAATGGTAAAAGCCAGTTTTCGGTAACAATCGTGTCGTTATTTAAAAAAAGAATACTATCTCCTGTTGCTTTTTTCGCCCCTTGGTTACAGCCCTTAGCAAAGCCTTGATTCTTCTCGTTGTCAATCAACACGACATCTTCCAGTTGTCTCACATATTCCTTTGTTCCGTCTGATGAAGCATTATCCACGATAATGAGTTCATATTCATCACGCCGAGTATGCTTCTTGATACTGTCGATACATTTTTTCGTTAGGTGCAGTTCATTGTACGTCAGCATCACGATGCTCGTTTTTCCTTTCATCTCATTTCCACCTTTCGCCCGCCTGTTCCATATGTATGTCATAGGCTGCACGTTCAGAAGATGAGTGATTGTCCTTTCTTGATTAAACGTTTGTTTAACAAAGGGCTAAAATGAATTTTTTAGCCCTTTGTCTTCTTTTCAGCGTGATAGAAAACCTTTGCAGTCTAGGAAGGACGAGTATCGGAGCGGAGCGAATGAGAGATTCGTGAGCACCGACACACAGGACTGACACCGAATGCGAGGGTTTGTCTACACGCTGAGACCAGCTGCCTCATGCAGCTGGTCTTTTTTCATACCGTTTCCCCTTCGTCATTCACGACGGCACGGTTTCTCTTTTTTAAATCTTCTTCAATCTCTTCAAGACTTTTCCCTTTCGTTTCTGTGACTAAATATTTCACAAATAAGAAGGCACCTATGCCGATGGCTGCATAAATAAGGAAAAGGTTACTGATGCCAATTGCACTTAACAAGGCTGGGAATGTGAGCGAGATGATCAAATTCCCTGTATGCAGTAGGAAGGTCGATACCCCCGTACCGATTCCCCGGACATGTACTGGGAACAGCTCCGGCAGCATCACCCATACGACCGGGCCCCAGCTGACAGCAAAAATGACGATGAAAAGTCCTAAACATATAATCGTCGTCCACCCTGCAGCTGTTGATCCCTCGAAAAAACGATTGACCACTGCTAGAACTATCAAACTAAGAACCATCCCTACATTTCCAAATAGGAGTAACGCTTTCCGCCCGACACGATCAATGATTTTAATCGCAACAAACGTCATGACAACATTGACTGCACCAATTCCTACAGTTCCTAAAATGGCTGCTGAATCGCCAAAGCCGACACTTGTGAATGTTTTTGGTGCATAATAAATGATCGTATTTGTCCCAATAAACTGCTGTAAAAAGGCTAAACCGACACCAGCAATTAAAGCTGGGCGCACCCATGGTTCGAGTAATTCCTTAAGACCGCCCTTTTCTTCACTTTCTGCTTTTTGAATATCCGCAATCTCGTCTTCAACTTCTTGCTTACTTTGTCTAAGTTTTGACAATATTTCTTTCGCCCGGTCCGCCTGTCCTTGGACAAACAGCCAGCGAGGACTTTCTGGCATAAACAAAATACCACATAACAAGAGCACAGAAGGAACAACGGCAATTCCAAGCATCAGACGCCATGCCTCTGCATCTGCTAAAACGTAGTTCACAATATAGGCAAGAAGAATACCAAATGTGATCATGAGTTGGTTTAATGAGGAAAGTGCCCCTCTTGATTCCTTTGGCGCAAGTTCAGATAAATACAATGGAACAATCGTCGTCGAGCATCCGACAGCAAGTCCTAGCACGATTCGAAATAAGACCATGACCTCCGTATTCGGTGCAAGGGCTGTTCCAAATCCGCCGATAATAAATAAAATGGCTGCGGCGATAATTGCTTTTTTCCGTCCGAATTGATCTGTCAGTTTTCCAGAAAGAGAAGACCCGAGCATCGCCCCGATTAAAATCGAGCTGACCACAAGTCCCTCTGTAAATGCATTTAAACCTAAATCCTCTTTCATAAATAAGATAGCGCCAGAAATGACACCTGTATCGTAACCATATAAGGCGCCGCCAAGTGCGCCGAAGAAATAAAGCCACCCATTCCGATTTTTCATGATCATAACCCCTCTTTTATCTATGTAATGACTGGATGTTTCTCTATGAAAAATCATTTTCCTCACTTCCTGTCATTTCAAACATTTCGATGTTTTATGACAAATATATTTCATTTGCGTATCATTGAAACTTTTTTAGATAAGGAAACGTCAATTAAGCGTTAGTGAAAAAAATGTCGCACTATATCCCGTTTTAAGGTATATTTGTTTTAGTTTGTAAGCATGAAGAAGGACATCTTTACTATAAAATCATAGCGAGGGTTTAAAATATATGGATCAAACAAGAAGTAAACGCAAAGGCAAAAAGCGTTTAAAACCATGGGTGAAAGTCACTCTTTTTATTTTTGGTATTCTTTTACTGACAACCGCTTCTGTCACCGGCTATGCCTACTATAAAGTGACAACAGCTGCTAAAAAAGCACAAGTCTCTCTAGACCGCGGTGCACAATCTGTCAAACGGATTGAAGCATTTGATCCTGGGAAAGACAGCTTTTCTGTCTTGCTGCTTGGCATTGACAGCAGACCAGGCGAAACCGTCAAACAAGCACGAAGCGATGCAATGGTATTAGCGACAGTAAATCGTACGAATAAAACCGTGAAATTATTAAGTATTCCAAGGGACTCATATGTTAATATTCCAGGTCATGGTTATGACAAAATTACACATGCACACGCATTTGGTGATGCAGACCTCACGGTGAGTACAGTTGAGAATTTACTAGATATCCCTGTCGACTTTGTAATTGAAAGTAATTTCAAAGCGTTTAAGGAAATTGTGAACGAATTAAACGGTGTTTCCGTTAACATTAAAGATGAATATGTTGTGAAACAGATTCTTAAAGATACAAAGGGCAAAGTTCAGCTGCAAACGGGTACTCACACACTAGATGGTAATCAAGCTCTCGCTTATGTGAGAACAAGAAAAGCAGACAGTGATCTCATGCGCGGACAGCGTCAAATGGAAGTTTTAAAAGCCATTTTCGATAAATCAAAATCAGTAACGTCCATTCCGTCTTATGACAATATCATAGATACTCTAGGTGATAACGTCTCAACTAACCTGTCAATGAAAGAACTAGTCGGTCTTTTCCCACTACTCACTTCATTGAAATCTGTTGATACGATTCAACTAAAAGGATCTGATTACCAGCCAAATGGCGTTTATTATTACCAATTGGATCAAAACCAACTGAACGAAGTCAAAACGGAATTGAAGAAACAGCTTGAATTATCATAAAAACAGAAAGCGTCCTTTTGGGCGCTTTTTATGTGTTGAAAAAGGTGTTTCCCCTTTTTCTTCTTTTCACCCTGATAGAAAACCTTTGCAGTCTAGGAAGGACGAGCACCGGAGCAGAGCGAATTGACATTCGTGAGCACCGAAGCGCAGGACTGACAAAGAATGCGAGGGTTTGTCTACACGCTAAAAGCGTCCTTTTGGGCGCTTTTTCTTATATCCTTGATCAATTGACCATTTTTGTTTAGCCTTAAAGAGAGGAATCCACGATCCGACTCTTTCATGAGAATGAAGGAAATCGTACATACTTTGAAGAGGCTATTGCATGAATGAAGGAGGATATAACAGCAATGAAAAAAATGATTGCGATTGATTTAGACGGTACACTCTTAAATACGAAAAGTGAAATATCCGCTCAAAACCGGCAAGCATTGATTCTTGCGAAGGAAGCTGGATATATTGTGACCATTTGTACAGGGCGCGCGACTTTTGATGTAAAAGAGCTTCTTGGGGATTTTGACATTCCCATTATTGCGGCAAATGGAGGAACTGTCCATACAGAAGGGTACAAGCTCTTCAGCAGAATCACCCTTGATCAAGAAGCTGGTAGACGTGCCGCAAAGGAATTAGTGGAACGGAACATTTATTTCGAGGTCTATACAGACGATGCCCTCCTTTCCCCATTTGATGGAAAAGATAAGCTCAAAGCTGAATTTGATATGATCAAAAGCGCCAATCCTAACGAGGATGTAGCTGATTTATGGGAAGGAGCGATGACTCAATTTAAACAGTTTGGCATCAAACCTGTCGATGACATCCGTCAAATTTTTGAGTCGAATGAACCAACTTATAAATTACTATGCTTCTCATTTGATATGAATAAGCTGCAAGAAGCACGAGATCTTCTTTCTAAGATGCCTGAGCTCTCCTTGACCTCATCTGGAGAACATATCATTGAGGTACTGCCAAAAGAGTCAGGCAAAGGACATGCCCTCAAGAAACTTGCAGCCCATTATGGCGTTGACCGATCCAATATTTATGCGATCGGTGACAGCCCTAATGATCTATCCATGTTCGATGAAGCAGGACACAGAATAGCGATGGGGAATGCGGTGGATGTCATTAAAGAAAAAAGCACCTATATCACAAAAGGCAACCATGAAGATGGCGTCGCCTATTTTATTGATCTGCTTTTGCAGAATCAATTTCAAGAAAAAAAGACGCTTGTCTGATCAGCGCCTAGTGAGAAGTCGAGAAGTCCGATCTGAGCATTGATCGGGCTTTTTCTTTATTTTTTAATTCTAACAGCCGTCTCATATTTATCCTTCCAATACGTACTTGTTTTCATATTGGTAATGACAACGCCATTTGAAACCGTCACATGAATGACTTGATTTGAACCAGCATAAATGGCTGGCATCAACGAAGTCCCTTTAAAAAAGACAAGATCTCCTGGCTTTAGTTCCGATCGTTTCACAGGTGTACCTGCTTTAACTTGTCCCTGCGCATAGCGAGGCATCTCCATTCCAAGCACTTCTTGATAGATATACTGCGTGAATCCTGCTGTATCAAAGCCTTGCTTTGGGCTCGCACCACCTTTTACATAGGGTACTTCTCCAATATACGTGGCAGCTTTTGATACGACTGGGTCTTCTTTCGCTAGTTTCAGCTCAGTTAATCGTTTCGCACCTGTCCATTTCTCACGCCAATACGATTCAGACAAATAAGAAATCGTCACACTTTCCGAACGGCTCGCATGAATAAAGCGGTCTCCTCCGATGTACATGCCTACATGTGAAATTCCTTTTTTATACGTGTTGCTAAAAAAAACAAAGTCTCCAGGGCGAATATCGTCTCGTGCTACTTTCTCTCCAACCATCCATTGCTGCTCAGCACTTCTTGGTAAATAAATCCCAAGTGATTTTTCAAATAAATATTGTAAAAAACCTGAACAATCGAATCCTACTTTTGGATCTGATGCCCCGAATACATAAGGGATTCCTAAATATTTCATCGCATCTTTCACCAGTTGATCATCCGACATCTCTTGGGAGACAGGCAGCCGTTTGACCGCATAGAACCGATCGGTCCAATATTTACTTTTGCTGACATCTGTTTTCACCACCCCTTGACTGAGTGTGATGTGGATCACTTGATCATTTCCAGCGTACAAAGCAACGTGTGTCGGGATGTCTTTTGTTTCTTCAAGACTGCGAAAATAGACAAGGTCTCCGGGCTTTGCTTTTTCCCATGATACATTTTCACCGATTTGGTATTGATCGATCACCTTTCGCGGCAAATCAAATGCACCTGTTGTTTTGTATACATATTGTATAAAGCCAGAAGCATCAAAGCCCGTTTTCGGATCGATTCCTCCTTTATGATAAGGCGTGCCTATCAGCGTTTCCGCTTGTTTTAAAGGAGATGTTGTTTGAGCAGACACCTCTGTTTGGGACATAAACATGAGTCCTACAATGGCACATCCTCCAAGCAGTATTCCTTTCCATTTCATCCTCTCTTCCCCCTTTCTTTTATAGTTTCGACATGACCCCTTTCATTTTACACCTTTTTCCGTCAAAAAAGAGCACGCCTCGCGTGCTCTTTTCATCATCATTTCTTTATTTACTCGCTTCCGCTTTTGACTGCTTTTGCTGTTCAATTTTCTGCATTTCAACCGAGATCTTTTGTTTCTCATGATCTGTGAGGCTGTCACTGAATTTAAAAGCAGACATAAAGACAAAGACTAAAATTAACGCAACAAACGGCCAGCTTGCTTTAAGGAATTTCATTTTTTATCCTTCCCTTCGTTTTCTTTTAATGTTTGAACTTTATCAGAATGATCGACTTCAAAGAAAATATGTCCGTCTTTTTCTTTCCAATCCGCATTCGTGCCATTTGTCAGCATACGGATAATCGATTTTGATTCAAGAGATCCTGCTTTGACTGGAGCAGGTGTCGCTTCTTTGATGTACATTGGAACCACTTCAAATGTCGCTTTTCCATCTTCATTCAGATGATACTGAACAATAGCAGAATCACGTGTTCTTGACCAGCCTTGGTCAAAAATAAAGTTCCCCAAGCTATAGAAGATCGCTGTTCCGTTATAGACTTCCATCGGCTCAAGAACGTGCGGGTGTGCACCGATAATGATATCAGCACCAGCCTTTGACATCGCTCTTGCCAGCTCTCTTTGTCTGTCGTTTACTTCATTGTTATATTCCTGTCCCCAGTGCGCATGAACAACAACGATATCTGCCTTTTCAGCAGCTTGTGAAATCATCGGAATAAAGATAGATGGATCAGCTGGTAGAATACCTGCCTTGCGATTTGTTGCTTTAAAATCTTTTCCATATACATCTGTAAAACCAAGGGTAGCGATTTTAACGCCATTCACTTCTTTGTATGAAATGTTCTGCTTCGCATCATTGACGTTGCGCCCTGCCCCTGTATAATCCATGTCAGCTTTTTCAAAGGCATCAATCGTGTTATTTAAGCCTTTTTCACCGTAGTCTGCTGCATGGTTATTCGCAAAGTTTAGTACAGAGAAATTCAAATCCTTTAACGCTTGTACAGAATCTTCATCTGTTTTCAAATGAATATTCTTTTGTGCTGCCTGTTCCTTATCTGAAGCCACTGGATGCTCAAAATTCCCTGTTACATAATCTGAAACATCAAAATACGGCTTCGCATAGCGGAACAGGTGCTGCTTTCCATAACGGTCTGTTACTTTCTCTACATTTCTTCCAAACATAATATCTCCGACAAACGAAGCGGTCAGGATGTTTTCTGGATTCTTTTCTACAGTTGGTACTTGTGCTTTCCCGATAAATGTAAATAGAAATGTACAAGCAATGACAATCGGTAAAGCAATCAGTACGTGTTTATTCGTCTTTTTCTTTTGGTTCTTTGTGATTTTCAGCAGCTTTTCCTGAAAGCTCAATTTTTTATTCATCATTGGACACACCTTATCTTAAAATAGATAGTAAACATACATGATGGCAAATGTTGCACCACTTAGAAGTAATGTGCTTCCAAGGGTAATCGTAAGACCTTGCTTTTGAATCGTATTCGCAATCAATCCAGGCACGATGATTCCGATTCCGCGGAATTCTGCTATTTCAAACGGAACCACTGGATAGAAGAAATCAAATATGAGCTTTAAGGCAATCCCTGTAATCAGCATCGCCGCAAACTTTCTGCGTCCGTACAAAATCATAAATTTCGATAGACCAAAACGAACGATCACATATGTCAGCAAGCTGACAGATAAAACAACTAAAATGAAGACTGGCTGGTTAAAGACGAGTGCCAGATAACCTGGAACAACCAACCCAGCTGGTACGATTCCTGTTTTTTCTGCAAAAATTAAACTGAGTAGAACACCTAAAATTAACGAGATATAAAGATCTGATCCGAACATTTTCTATATTTCCTCCTAGCTGACAAGCTGCTTAATTTTGTATTCTTGAATTTTTTCGATTAAAGGTTCAGCGGCGCCGTGAATATTGCCGACTCCATAAACCACTCGATTATGAAGCTTTTTCTCAAGCATGTTCATAATTTGTTCTGTAGATTGATATTCAAGGTTGTGTAAGTGGTCAGCCGGAATTTTTCCATCCTCAAATGCCTTCACAATTGGATCTGTCGTTTCACCAATTAAGACAAGATCACTTGCTTCAATATAAGGAAGTACATCCTCCGCAAACTGGATCGTTCTATCTACACGATCCGCACGACAGTTCATGATAATAATCGGTTCATCTGTTGGATACCCAATTTCCTTCACACGCTTCCAAATGTTCAACGTAGATGCTGCGTCATTAGCCGCAAATCCATTTACAAAATGTCCAGGTGTTTTTGCATCCATTAATGGAAGAATTCTCATCGCTCCTGGATCAGGCGGCGCATTTAACATGCCTCTGAATGCCGTATCTTCATCAATTCCCAATGCTTGTGCGACACCAAGTGCAAGTGAAGCATTATCCGGGAACACCATATACTCAAATTTCCGTAAATACTCATCGGTAATCTTGGAATTATCTGCAACAATCACTTCAGTATTGCGTTTTTTCGCAATCTCTTTAAAGAAATCTGTATATTCACTATCCGTAATAACCAAGTGCCCATTGTAAGGAATTGTCGCTGTAAAGGCTTCAGCTATTTCATCAAGAGTTGGCCCCATCACATCCATATGATCTTCAAGAACGTTTACGATCACGCCAATATTCGCTTGAAGCAGCTCTTCCTGAAAGATAATTTGGTAATCTGGATTCACCGCCATACATTCACTGACGATGGCATTTGCTCCTCTTTCAACTGTTTCTCTCATAACTTCTTTCTGCTCTCCGATATTTGGTCCTTGCGGTTTCCTTTTAATCGGTTTCTCTTCTGGCGTATCCCAATAAATCATTCTTGCATCCGTTCCTGTTGTTTTGCCGACAGTTTTATAACCTGCCTCCATTAAGATACCGGTTGTCAATCTTGTAACGGTAGACTTTCCGCGTATACCATTAATATTGACGCGTACCGGCAGGGCATCGATATTTTTCTGATGACGCTTCTTTTCAATAAAGCCAATCCCTAACATGATGACACAGGCTATAACGATTAACCACATCGCTTATCTACATCTCCTTTTTTTATGAGTGTGATATGTAAATTCAATCAACAGTATATAGGTTCAGCATAAAATCACAATCGGTATTATGTAACATAATCTTTCACTTCCTCGTATGCCAAATTCCTCTAAACAGAAGGCGTAATTGCCTATCTCACTCTCAAATGAAAAGGCCAAAAGACGGACAAAATGACGCCTGATTTTCTGCTCAGAACAAGAGAAAGCGTTACCATCAAACAGTGAAAAATCTTTTGTCCTTTTCTCCCTAAATTTTTCGACAATTATTAAGATGTATTTTGAATCAATGTTTTAAAGCCCTTTCATCTCTACGAAATCAGTCATATCAGCGCTTTAAATGAATAGTGCGTGTTTTAGAATATTTTATATTTTTAAATGAACAGGTTAGAAAGTCATCCTCATTGGTCAGAACGCTATGTGTTGACCTATGACAAAGGTCACCTATCAAAAAATCAAGTCATCTGCTTATTTATAGGTCACAAAAAATTGGGATAAGATGTCAAAAATTAATCATTTTGTTATAGACTCTCTTTACGATATTCGCTCCTTATGACCTAAACAATGAAACATTATTCATTTCTTTTTATCAAGATTCATCATTTCTTAACATTTTTAATGTGATTTTAGTTGAAAGTTGTCGGTGCGTGTCATGCTTTCCCCAAAGATGACGCATAAAATCATCTTCTCGGCTTACACTATGGTTAAAAAATCTGTGAGAGGAGGCTAAAGATGCCAAATACGAATGAGCAAACACGCTTACACTTTTTATCAGGCGGTTTTGAGGAAAAGATTCGGATTATGAAAAAAGCATTTCAACAAAGCGCTGATTTTGAATACCGGGAATTGATGGTGAATGAAACGAAATCAGTGCTGTTTTTTATTAAAACAAGAGTGGATGAAAGTAAATTAAACAACTTCATTATTGGCAACTTGCTTGGCCCTCCTGGAAAGCAGGACTATGCAAAATCTCTTAGTTCACTCGAAACAGGTGACTTGACGCTGATTGTCGACAGCATTATTGCCGGAAGTATTGCCTTCCTTGATGAAAAATCCGCACAGATCAAAATATTTGCTGTTGGACAGCCGCCACTGCGTTCCATTTCTGAACCTTCTTCTGAAAGTATTATTGCAGGCGCACATGATGGGTTTGTTGAGAGTTTAGATACCAATTTATATTTGCTACGTTCACACTTAAATGATCGAAAACTTGCAATCCAGTATCATAAGGTCGGTACAAAATCTGAAACAAAGGTTGCGACGGTTTATATTTCTGATATTGCCAATCAAGAAAAGATAGATGAGGTTAACAAACGAATTTCTTCTATTAAAGTAGACACGCTGCTTAGCCCCGGTTCTATTGTAGAGGCGATTGAGGATGATTCGTATTCCATCTTCCCGCAGCTTATTGACACAGAACGACCTGACAAAGTGAGATCCGCCATTCTTGAAGGAAGAATTGTTGTGCTGATGGATGGCAGTCCAATGGCTATCATTCTGCCTATTACGTTCTTTAGCTTCTTTCAATCACCAGATGACTATAATAGCCGCTGGATTCCGGCTACATTTATTCGTATTCTTCGTTATCTTGCCTGTATCATCGCTGTGATTTTGCCTTCTTTTTATATTGCGGTCATTGGTTTTCATTATGAGGTGGTCCCGGATGAATTAGCGATTACGATGAAAAATTCCATCATCGGCATTCCTTTTCCGCCGTTAATTGAAGCAATGCTGATGGAAATTACGATTGAGCTCATACGAGAAGCAGGGGTGCGACTGCCAAAGCCAATTGGTCAGACGATTGGGATTGTAGGCGGTTTGGTGATTGGAGACGCTGTGGTAAAAGCTGGACTCATTTCGAATGTCCTTGTCATTGTTGTTGCCGTGACAGCTGTTGCATCCTTTGTCCTCCCATCCTTTGAAATGACGTCCACCATTCGTATGCTTCGTTTCCCTCTCATGTTTATGGCATCGATGTTTGGGTTTATTGGCATTTCATTCGGCCTGTCGATCGTATTGATGAATTTATGCCGCCTCGAATCACTAGGTGTCCCGTACTTATCACCAGTGGCTCCATTTAACTGGCAGGACTTAAAAGATACTGTGATCCGATTACCGATGTGGATGTACAAAAAGCGCCCTGTTTACTTAAATCCAAAAAAGAAAGAGCAAATTGAAAATTTGAGAGGATGGAAAAATAAAGATGAAAAATAAAATATCTCCACCTCAAGCTGTCTTTTTTATCATTCAATCTCAAATTGGTGTCGGTATTTTAGCTCTCCCCCATTTGCTGATGAAAGACATGGGACACGATGGGTGGATGGCGATTATCTTAGCCTGTTTTTTCATTCAAATCATTAACACCATTTTTATTTACATCATTCAGAAGTATCCTGATACATCATTTTTCCAAGCCTTAATTGAAGTGTTCGGAAAATGGATCGGCCGGACATTGGTGGCACTTTATACGTTATACTTCGCCTCCGTCTGTATTGTTGTCTTATCCATTTTCACAAGAATTCTTGGCATTTGGGTGCTGCCGCTCACACCAAATTGGGTCATTAATCTATTACTGATGATCTCCATCATTTACATTGCAAAGGAGCAAATTACGGCGATTGTCAGGTTTAACTTCATTTTGACGCCCTTTTTGCTCATGCTGTCTCTCTTAATGCTCTATTCATTAAAAGGAACCAATATCGACTACCTCATGCCCTTTTTCCAAGTGGACGTTTCTCAAGTTTCACTCGGATTAAAGGACGTCGTTCTATCTATGAATGGGTTCGAGATGATCCTCATTATCTCTCCATTGATGAAAGGAACCATTAAGGAACGATATAAAGTCATGACCATTGCCAATATATGCACGACGCTTTACTACCTATTTATTACATTGATTTGTTTTATGTTCTTCAGTCCGATTGAGCTTAAAATCATTCCCAACCCTGTTCTGTATCTGTTAAAAACCATTTCGTTCGGTGTGATTGAGCGGACGGATTTAATTTTTCTTAGTTTCTGGGTATTTGTCATTTTAGCTACTCTCAGTAATTACCTTTACTTTTGCGCTAATGGCGTGGCAAGTATTCTTAAGAAAAAAGAACACAAAAAATATGTGTTATATTTTGCCATTTTGATTTATGCGGCTAGCTGTTACCTTGCAACCGATAATTTTAGAATTCAGCGTTTTAATGATTTTACCACCATCGCTCAATATTCATTTATTTACACACTCCCAATCTTTATGGCCATTATCATCTTTATCAAACATCGCAAAGGGAAGGTGAAATCACATGCGTCATAAGTACATACTGACGTTGCTCATGTGTGTTTCTCTCATATTCATGCCTGGCTGCTGGGATCAAAATTTATTAAAGAACATCTCTCTTGTGTTAACCTCCGCTGTTGATCAGGGAGAGGATGAAAATGCAAGATACTCGATTACTTATCGAAAGGTGCAGCAGTCTCAAAGTATGGAACAAGGAAATACAGGTAGCTTTTTAACCACTCTTCTCACAACTGAAGCCCCTACTTTAAGAAAAGCGAGAACCAACTTCAGCCGGATAGTGGATCAAAAAATAGACATGTCGAAAATGCGGGTGATGCTGATCGGTGATGAATTTGCCCAAAATCGTCTTCTGCCCTACTTAGATATGTTTTATCGTGATCCAAAAAGTCCCCTCCTCGCAAATCTTGCCGTTGTTCAAGGGGGGACCTGTGAAGAAGTGATTAACTCGCTGCTGAAGGAAAAACTCATCGTGAGTGACTATTTAAATAACTTGATCACAACCGCATCACGCTCCTCCCAAGTAGCACCTAAAAACATTCAAAGTATTCGATCTAAAATGCTTCAAACTGGAGAGGACTTCACACTACCGTTAATCTATTTTGATCAATCGAAGAAATTAATTAGTGTAAAAGGGGTTGCTCTATTTGATAATGAGAAGAAGAAAGGCGAGTTGTACGGTCAAGACGCGATCTTGCTCACCGTCATGGACGGAAAAATGGGCAAGTATGCCAACTTCACAAAAAAAGTGAGAAGCGACATGAATTCAAAAGAAAACAATTACATCACCATCCAAGTCACTGATGTGAAGAGAGACATCGAGATTCTGAATCCTGATCATCGAAACTTAACATACTCACTCAAATTTGAATTTAATACTTCTGTCCTTGAGTACCCAAAAGATAATCTAGATACAGACAAAAAAATTGAAATGCTCAATAAAAGACTTTCAACCATCTTGACAAAAGAAGCAGAAAAAATTGTTGCTACATTACAAGAAGCAAATTCTGACGTCTTAAGCCTCGGCAGAAAATACCGGGTCAGACATTATGATGAGTATATGAAAATGAATTGGGTCACCGATTATCCAAAAGTGAAAATCATTCCAAAAATCAAAGTAAACATTACACAAACAGGCATTATTAGTTAAGAAAAGGAAGACGTCCTCTTTCTTTTCTTTTTTTATTTTTTTAAGATTGTCTTTTCAATGCTTTCGTGATAATCTATCTGTGTAAACGGTTACACATCAAAGAAGGGAGGCACTCCATTGGCTACAATTAAAGATGTTGCAAAAGCTGCTCAAGTGTCTGTTGCAACTGTTTCACGCGTGCTCAATGATACTGGATACGTCCATATTGATACGAAAACCCGTGTGACACAAGCGATGCAGGAGCTGAACTACTTCCCCAATGAAGTGGCACGATCCCTTTTTAAAAGAGAATCAAGATTAGTTGGTCTCATCTTACCTGATATCACAAACCCCTTCTTCCCTCAGCTGGCTAGAGGTGTTGAGGATGAGATTCATGCACACGGCTTTCGGTTATTATTCGGAAACAGTGATGAAGATCGGGAGAAGGAAATGGCCTATTTACAAACCTTTAAGCAAAACCAGGTGGTCGGTGTCATCGCTGTCACAAACGAACCTGAATCAGATTTGTACAATGATGATGAACTGCCTGTTGTCTTCTTAGATCGTACCGTTCCAAATGCGCCTTCTGTGTTTGCAGATGCTACGGCAGGCGGGAAAATGGCTGCAATGGAATTAATCAAACGCGGCAGTCAGCAGATCACATTGCTAAAAGGGCCCGCTCATCTTCAAACGGCGCGGCAAAGATTCAAAGGCGCACTTGATGTTCTGACTGAAGAAGGTGCTAACTTTCATGTGATGTCTAACGCTTCTTTTTCTTTTCAGGAAGCACGAAAAAGCGCCAAGGCTCTTTTCAAGCTGTACCCTGAAACAGATGGCATCATTGCCAGCAATGACATCGTCGCAGCAGCCGTCGTACACGAAGCGCTTCGTATTGGAAAAGCCATTCCAGAAGACGTCCAAATCATTGGATTTGATGATATTCCGCAAAGCGAACTGCTCTTCCCTTCTTTATCAACGATCCGGCAGCCTGCCTATGATATGGGGAAAGAAGCCGCAAAGCTGATCATTAAAGCCATTCAAAAACAGCCAATAGATCAAGCAGTTATTCAAATGCCCGTCTCTTTTATTGAACGAGAGACCACAAGAAAGGTGGATTCACAATGAGTCAAATAGTTGTCGTAGGAAGTTGTTCCATGGATCTAGTTGTCACATCGAATAAGCGTCCAAATGCAGGAGAAACCGTTCTAGGCGAATCATTTAAAACGGTTCCTGGAGGAAAAGGAGCCAATCAAGCAGTGGCCAGCGCAAGGCTCGGTGCAGATGTATATATGATTGGCCGGGTTGGGGATGACGCGTATGGTCAGGACATTATGCGCAATTTTCAAACACAAGGTGTTCGCACCACCTATATGAAACCGGTTACCGAAATGGAAAGCGGAACAGCTCATATCATTTTAGCTGAAGGAGATAACAGCATTGTTGTCGTCAAAGGAGCAAACAATGAGGTAACACCTCACTATGTAAAAGATGCTCTTTCTTCTATTGAAGATATCGGAATCGTCCTTATCCAGCAGGAAATTCCTGAAGAAACAGTCGAAGCCGTCTGCGCCATTTGCAGCGAAAAAGGGATTCCAGTCATCTTAAATCCCGCACCAGCTCGCAAAGTCTCTCAGCAAATATTAGATCAAGCTGCCTATATCACGCCAAACGAACACGAAGCAGCTCTTATGTTTGATGGACTCACCATAGCAGAAGCTTTGCGACAATATCCAAACAAATTACTCATTACAGAAGGAAAAAATGGTGTTCGTTACTTTGATGGATCAAAAGAAGTGTTGGTGCCGGGCTATCCTGTGAAAGCCGTTGACACAACAGGGGCTGGCGATACTTTTAACGGCGCTCTAGCTGTAGCACTAACAGAAGGAAAATCGCTATACGACGCACTTGCCTTTGCCAACTTAGCTGCATCTATCTCAGTCACAAAATTTGGTGCCCAAGGCGGCATGCCAGCAAGAGAAGAATTGGAGAATAAGAAATGAAGAAAAATGGTATTTTAAATAGTCATATCGCCAAGGTGCTTGCTGACCTCGGTCATACAGATACAATTGTCATCGCAGACTGTGGCCTGCCCATTCCAGAAGGCCCGGTCAAGATCGACCTTGCATTATCCATCGGCACACCATCCTTTCAGGAGGTTACTTCCCTCCTTCTTGAGGAAATGGCCGTTGAACACATCACAATCGCCAGTGAAATCAAAGAAGCCAATGAGAGAGATCATTTATTTCTAAAGAAAGCGTTCTCACATCCGTTAGATGAAGTCGATCACGAGACGTTCAAAGACATGACCAAACAGGCAAAAGCAGTGATTCGAACGGGTGAAGCCACCCCATACGCAAACTGTATTCTTCATGCCGGTGTCATCTTTTAAAAGGAGGAGCCACTTATGAACATTGAAATGCATAACATCCATAAGGCCTTTGGAAAAAACACCGTTCTCGCCGGGGTCTCCTTTGACCTCGTCACAGGTGAAGTCCATGCACTAATGGGTGAAAACGGGGCAGGAAAATCAACGTTAATGAATCTGCTGACAGGACTCTATTCGCTGGATCAAGGAACGATTCAAATCGACGGAAAAGAAAACGCTTTCAAGAATCCGAAAGAAGCCGAGCAGAACGGGATTGCCTTCATTCATCAGGAGCTGAATATATGGCCTGATATGACGGTACTAGAGAATTTATTTATCGGGAAAGAAATCTATACAAAACTTGGTCTCCTAGACACCAAGAAAATGAAAACCCTCGCCCAAGCGCAGCTCGACCGATTGTCTGTCAACCTCTCGCTCGATCAAGAGGCAGGAAGCTGTTCTGTCGGACAAAAGCAGATGATTGAGATTGCGAAAGCGTTAATGACCGATGCGAAGGTCATCATTATGGATGAACCAACGGCCGCTCTCACAGACCGTGAGATTGAAAAGCTATTTCAGGTCATTGAATCACTCAAAAAAGAAGGCGTTTCCATCGTCTACATTTCTCACCGGATGGAAGAAATCTTTGCCATCTGTGACCGGATTACCATCATGCGTGACGGAAAAACGGTCGATACGAAAGCGATACCAGACACGAATTTCCATGAAGTCGTCAAAAAAATGGTCGGCCGCGAATTAACCGATCGTTACCCTGAGCGCACACCTTCTACTGGTGATATCGCACTAGAGGTGAAGCAAGCAACAAGGAAAGGCCGCTTTCAAGATGTCAGTTTTTCCGTCAAAGCTGGGGAAATTGTCGGTGTTGCAGGCTTAATGGGCGCTGGCCGGACGGAAATGATGCGGTCGCTCTTTGGACTCGATCCCCTGGATCAAGGAGAAATTTGGGTTCATGGGAAAAAGGCTGTCATTAAAAAACCAAGTGATGCGGTCAAGCTTGGCATCGGTTTTATCACAGAGGATCGCAAAGATGAAGGACTGATGCTGGATGCATCCATTCGGGAAAACATCGGGTTACCTAACTTAGACAGCTTCTCTCCAAAGGGGCTGATTGATAAGAAAAACGAACAGGATTTTGTTGACCTGCTCATCAAACGACTCACGATCAAAACCGCTTCATCTGAAATTTCTGCACGCAGCCTGTCCGGTGGAAATCAGCAAAAAGTCGTCATCGCCAAATGGATCGGCATTCAGCCGAAGGTACTGATTTTAGATGAACCGACAAGAGGTGTCGACGTCGGGGCGAAACGAGAAATTTATCAGCTTATGAACGAGCTGACGGATCGAGGCGTTGCGATTTTGATGGTCTCCTCTGAACTCCCAGAAGTTCTTGGGATGAGCGATCGAGTGCTTGTCATCCATGAAGGAACCATCAGCGGCGAATTAAGTAAAACAGAAGCTACACAAGAACGAATTATGACATTAGCTACAGGAGGGAAGTAACATGAAACCACTTACTTCAAATGGACGATTTGACAACATCATGCAAAAGCTTGGGCCATTCTTAGGACTCATCATCCTTGTTGCCATTGTTTCTATTTTAAATCCGGCCTTTTTAGAACCATTAAACATTTTAAACTTACTCAGACAAATCTCCATTAACGCCCTCATTGCCTTTGGCATGACGTTTGTTATTTTAACCGGAGGAATTGATTTGTCTGTCGGTGCCATTCTAGCGCTGTCTAGTGCTCTGACTGCCGGCTTTATTGTATCTGGTTTGGACCCGATTCTTGCCATCATTGTTGGATGTATCATCGGTGCCATCCTTGGAATGATCAACGGTCTTTTAATCACAAAAGGAAAAATGGCTCCTTTTATCGCAACACTTGCGACGATGACGATTTTCAGAGGATTGACGCTTGTTTATACAGACGGAAATCCAATTACAGGGCTTGGCTCTAACTATGCATTTCAGCTATTTGGCCGTGGATATTTCTTAGGCATTCCTGTTCCAGCGATCACCATGCTTCTCACCTTTATCGTACTTTGGGTCTTGCTTCATAAAACACCTTTTGGCAGAAGAACGTATGCCATTGGCGGAAATGAAAAAGCAGCCCTCATCTCAGGCATTAAAGTACCACGCGTCAAAATCATGATTTACTCATTAGCGGGCTTTATGTCTGCTTTAGCAGGTGCGATCTTAACATCTCGTCTCAACTCAGCCCAGCCAACAGCTGGTACGTCGTATGAACTTGATGCAATTGCTGCCGTTGTACTTGGCGGGACAAGCCTATCCGGTGGAAGAGGGCGAATTGTCGGCACACTGATCGGGGTACTCATTATTGGGGTCTTGAACAATGGTATGAACTTACTTGGTGTTTCATCATTTTATCAATCTGTTGTGAAAGGGATTGTCATCTTAATTGCAGTCCTATTAGACAGAAAGAAATCTGCTTAAGGAGGCAGCTGCTATGAAAAAATATGTAATCCTGATCATGACCCTCTCATTATTCATGCTTTCTGCCTGCTCGCTTGAACCGCCAGAGTGGGCCAAATCAACAAAGGATGGCAAGAAAAAAGACATTAAAATCGGACTGTCGATCTCGACTTTAAATAACCCATTCTTCGTTTCTCTTAAAAACGGCGTGACAAAAGAAGCGAAAAAGCTTGGCATCGAAGTTGTCATTGCCGATGCACAAAATGATTCAGCGAAACAAACGAGTGATGTAGAAGATTTAATTCAACAAGGGGTTGATGCATTACTCATTAACCCAGCCGATTCCTCTGCCATATCAACGGCTGTCGAATCTGCGAATGCTTCAGACATACCGGTCATCACATTAGACCGCTCCGCAGAAAGCGGAAAGGTTGAAGCGCTCGTTGCTTCCGATAACATCAAAGGCGGCGAAATGGCCGCTAACTTTATCATCGACAAGGTTGGTAAAGGCGCAAAAGTGGCTGAACTAGAAGGTGTACCAGGTGCTTCTGCGACACGTGAACGAGGAAAAGGTTTCCATCAAATTGCAGACAAAAAGTTAGATGTCACAGCAAAACAAGCCGCTGACTTCGACCGGACAAAAGGGCTCAACGTGATGGAAAACCTTCTTCAAGGAAACCCTGACATCAAAGCCGTTTTTGCCCACAATGATGAAATGGCGCTTGGCGCACTAGAGGCCATCCAAAGCTCTGGAAAAGACATTCTTGTCGTCGGTTTCGACGGTAACGAAGATGCACTCAACTCGATCAAAGCAGGAAAACTATCTGCAACAGTCGCGCAGCAGCCAGAGCTGATCGGTCAACTGGCAGTCGGCGCTGCTGACGATGTATTAAAAGGCAAAAAGGTAGAAAAAAATATCGCCGCACCATTGAAACTAGAACAAAAGAAATAAACACTAAACCCCCGATAGCCTCGGGGGTTTTAGATGTTATTCCGGTCTCTTCAGTACAAATGGCGTGCCTAAATGGGCATAATCATTACCTGCTAGGCGCGCGACTGGCTTTAATTCATTCGTAAAAATATATCCTTTTTCCGCATCATAGACAGACTCATCTAAATGCGCACACACCACCCGGCCAATGATATGATCGACTGTGACCTCCCCTTCATCATTTTGAAAGGTCAGATGTCTTTCCAGCTGACATTCAAAGCGAATGCGTGCTTCCTTGATTCCTGGCACTGACACCACGCTGCTCTTCACTTGATGAAGACCGGTACGAGTCAGCTCACTCTCTTCCTCTGGCAAAGTAGCAGCTGTTTCATTAATATCTTCAATCATCGCTTCATCACTCACATGGACAACAAATTCTTCCCTGTCGATGATATGTTTTGCTGTATCTTTCATCTCTCCTTGACGACGTCCAATAGAAACAGCGATCAGCGGAGGATGACCGCTGATGACATTAAAGAAACTAAATGGTGCAGCATTGACGATTTCTTCTTTAGAAAGGCTTGTAATAAATGCAATGGGTCTTGGAACGACGGAACCAGATAATACTTTATATGCTTCTTTTCGTGACAACTGATCCATTTGTAATGTAATCACTTCAGACATGCCTCCTCTTGTATGTAACGACATCATACCATACCCCGTTCTCTCTTCCCTTATTCCGGCTCAGCACGATGGAGAATATGATGGACAAGATGAAACAATGCCGGATTATGATTTTCTCGTCTATAAGAAATGGTCCATTCCGCGAGTAGCTGCTCACCTTCAATTGACCGATACACCACATCTAAATTAAATAAACGCCGGGCCGATGTTGGAATGATAGCAATTCCGATTCCCGCTGTGACAAGACCAATGACCATTTGATATTCTGCTGCTTCCTGCACGATATTGGGTGAAAATCCGTACTTTTCACAAAGTAGGACAAAATGCTGATAAAGGGACGGCCATGATTCCTTTGATAAAGAAATAATCGGCTCATCACGAATATCTTCAATCGTGACCGCTTCTTTTTCCGCCAGCGGATGGTTTTTCGGAATCGCAAAAATACATTCACTTTGCTTCATTAAACGACTGACCAATTCTTCTTGCGGTGATGTAGGATGCAAAAAACCAATATCAATCTCACCATTCAAAAGCGCCTCAAGTTGCTGCGGGACAGAGAGCTGTTGCAGCTCAATACTGACAGAGGGGTACAGCTCTCTGAATTCACGGACAACTGGCGGCAGAATATCATATGTCGCTGTACCAACGAAACCGATGATAATCTTCCCAAGCTCCCCTCTTGCCGTATGCCGGGCATGATCAACGGCTTTATCAAGCTGATGCAGCACCCCCCGGACCTCATGTAAAAAAACCTTTCCAGCAGCTGTTAACTCCACCACCCGTTTAGACCGGTGAAACAAAGGAAATCCCAATTCTTCCTCAAACTGCTTAATTTGCTGACTAAGTGGAGGCTGTGTCATGTTCAATCGTGCGGCCGCTCTGCCGAAATGCAGCTCCTCCGCGACTGTGACAAAATACTGCAAATGTCTCAGTTCCATCCTTTCACTCCTCAAACACTTATTCGTGAAACATATTAAAACTACGTTAAACATATATTGGAAAATTTATTTTGTGAAATGTATAGTAAATCATATCATGAAAATATATTTTCATAAAAAATTTTACTTGCCGAAAGGAGTGCGGGGTAAATGAATTCTCAAACACAACCCCTAACAAAACGAGGAGCAGAGTTGATTGTCGATACGCTCATTGCCCAAGGTGTGACCCATGTTTTTGCGATTCCAGGTGCAAAAATTGATGCAGTATTTGATGTATTAAAAGACAGAGGTCCAGAGCTTGTGCTATGCAGACACGAACAAAATGCGGCATTCATGGCAGCAGCTGTCGGTCGTTTAACTGGCAAACCAGGCGTTTGTCTCGTCACATCAGGTCCTGGCGCATCCAATTTAGCGACAGGTCTATTAACAGCCAATACAGAAGGTGACCCTGTTGTTGCAATCGCTGGAAACGTCATCCGTGCAGATCGGCTCAAACGAACACATCAATCACTCGACAATGCGGCATTATTCAAACCAGTGACAAAATATAGCGTTGAAGTACAAGACGTAAACAATATACCAGAAGCATTAACAAATGCTTTTCGCGCGGCACAAAGAGGTCAAGCTGGAGCAGCATTTATCAGCTTTCCACAAGATGTCGTGACCGAACACACCACACAAACACCAGTGTCTGCTCACCCTTCTCCAGAACTAGGTCCTGCACCGGATGCTCTCATCAGTTCGGCCATCGCCAAAATTCAAAATGCGCACTTACCTGTTGCAATTGTGGGAATGAAAGCTAGCCGTCCAGCTGCGGCAAATGCGACAAGAACATTATTAAAAACACTTGGTATCCCATTTGTCGAAACGTACCAAGGAGCCGGCGTTCTCTCAAGAGAGCTTGAGCCTCAATATGTGGGCAGAATCGGCTTATTCCGTAATCAGCCAGGGGACCTTCTCATTGAGAAAGCGGATGTGATTTTAACTATTGGCTTTGATCCAATCGAATACGATCCGAAGCATTGGAATTTGAAACCGCAGCAGCGTCACATCATCCATGTGGATGACATGCAGGCAGATATTGACCATTTCTATGAACCGACGCTTGAGCTTGTGGGCAATATATCTGAAACGGTGCAACATCTAGCCCACGACAGCGTTCCACTTTCATTATGCAAAAAGAACGTAGATCTCGTCACAGAATTACAAGAGCTGTTAAGTGATATCGAAAAAGCACCAGAAAGAGAAAGTCATTTATCACACCCGCTGGATGTCATTCATACGTTGAGACGTATCATCCCAGATGACACGAAAGTGACATGTGATATCGGATCTCACGCCATTTGGATGTCTCGCCACTTCCGTGTTTATGAACCGAACACGTTCCTAGTGAGTAACGGAATGCAAACACTTGGCGTGGCTTTACCATGGGCAATTGCAGCCTCCATATTGAATCCAGATGAAAAGATCATTTCAGTCTCAGGTGATGGCGGTTTTCTCTTCTCCGCCATGGAATTAGAAACAGCCGTGCGCATGAAAACAAATCTCGTTCATCTCGTTTGGAACGACAGCACATACGATATGGTGGCATTCCAGCAGGAAATGAAGTATGACCGTACGTCTTGTGTTGAGTTCGGTCAGATCGACTTAGTGAAATATGCAGAAAGCTTTGGAGCAACTGGATTACGTGTCAACTCACCTGAAGAGCTTTCAACTGTCCTTCAAAAGGGTATAAACATAGAAGGACCCGTTATTATTGATATTCCGATAGACTATCAAGACAACCCAGACCTCGCCAGTCAAAAATGGCCAGAAGTCTTTCGTGAAAAACACACAACGAACGTCAGATAAGACTTCGATACATTACTTTAAAGGAGTGAGCGGATATGGGTATGATGCACCCAATGAATCAACAAAACAACACAATACCGCAGGACAAAAAGCAAGAGGTCTATCAAGTATCAACCATGACCTCCTTGCTGGAAGCCGTATACGATGGAGATTTCTCCCTATCACATATTCCCGAGCACGGTGATTTTGGCATTGGCACATTCAATCAATTAGATGGGGAACTAATCGGCTTTGATGGCGCTTTTTATCGACTGCGCTCTGATGGAACAGCCACACCAGTAACCGATCAAGATTATTCACCATTCTGCTCTCTAGCATTCTTTGAAACGGACATCGTTCATCGAATTGATGCACCGATGACGTCCAAAGAGCTAGAGGAAGAAATCGACCGAATCTTACCGAGCAAAAATGTCTTTTATGCGATCCGCATCGATGGGTCATTCAAAAAGGTTCAAACCCGTACGGTTGAAAAACAGGAAAAACCTTACGTTCCGATGGTAGAAGCAGTTAAGTCACAGCCTATTTTCGATTTCGAAAATATTCGCGGGACAATCGCAGGATTCCGAACACCGCAGTACGCACATGGCATTGCGGTAAGCGGATATCATCTCCACTTTATTGATGATGATCGCAGTGTCGGCGGGCACGTATTTGATTACACTGTGGATCAAGTGACCATCCGAATTTCCCAAAAACGTCACATGAATTTACACCTTCCAAATACGCAGGAGTTCTTCCAAGCAGACATTGATCGTGCTGACCTTGCACAACAAATTGCCAGTGCGGAAAGCAGCCCAGAAAAATAAAATGAACACACCCCGGTGATGCCGGGGTGTTTTTTTATGCAAAAAGATGCTTTATATTCCTTTATTATTTCATTTCGTTATTCAATTAAAAATCAGGCATTCTATTCGTAATAAAATATGATAGAATATCAACAGAAGAAAGGTGGTTATACGGTGGCACATGAATATCGCATTCCAAACTTAACATTAGATGAAAGAGATAAACAAATTCTTTCCTTATTACACGAGGACGGGCGTATGTCCTATACAGATCTAGGGAAACAAGTCGGCCTTTCCCGTGTTGCTGTACAAGCCCGTATTCAGCAGCTCATTGAAGCAGGTGTCATTGAACGATTCACCGCTGTCATTAATCCAGCAAAGATCGGCATTCATGTCTCTGTCTTTTTTAACGTAGAGGTTGAGCCGAAATGTTTAGAAACAGTCGCCCTTCAGCTTGAGCAGGAAACAGCCGTCACAAGCCTTTATCATATGACAGGACCAAGCAAGCTGCATATGCATGGCATTTTTCAAAATGAACAGGAAATGGAGACGTTCCTGACAAAGAAGCTGTACCCGCTTGAAGGCGTCGTCAGTGTTGACTGTCAAATGCTCATTAAACGATACAAAAGCCGAATGGGCATGAAATTGTAGATAGGAGTTGAACCACTTGCAATCATATCTTGAACTCATGATCGCCATGGTGCGAACCGGTATTCTGGGATTTGGCGGAGGACCTTCTGTGATCCCGCTCATTCGCCATGAAGCGGTCGTCAAATACAAATGGATCAATGATGACGAATTTGGAGAAACACTCGCCATCGCCAACGCATTACCTGGACCAATTGCTACGAAAATGTCGGCATACCTCGGCTATCGATTAAAAGGTGTATCTGGCGCCATTGTTGCAACAGCTGCACATATTTTACCGACATGTCTCGCTATGGTGGCACTTGTTACACTTGTCAGCGTCTTAAGCTCTTCAGTCATCATTCAAAATATGATCGGTGCTGTGACACCAGTGATTGCCGTTCTGTTAGGAATGATGGCATATGAATTTGGACAAAAAGCGTTGAAGGGCTTCGGCATGATCTTCGGAATCGCCCTATTCCTTTTGGCATTTGTCGGTCTTCAAGTACTCTCGATTCATCCAGGAATCATTGTCATCATCTTTTTATGTTATGGTGCCTTTCATTTTAGACTGAAAGATCGCTGGAATCGAACAAATAAAGAGAAAGGAGTGTCTTCGTGATGCTGATTCTCTTTTTATTCTGGGCATTCTTCTTATCCAATCTGTTAGGGTATGGTGGAGGACCTGCCTCCATTCCACTCAATTATGAAGAAATCGTCAATCATTTTCATTGGATGACAAACGAAGGGTTCTCCAATATGCTCGCATTAGCCAACGCACTTCCAGGTCCAATCGCTACGAAAATTGCGGCTTATGTAGGCTATGATGTCATGGGATGGCCAGGCTTTATCGTTGCACTGCTTGCGACGGTCCTGCCGTCTGCTATTGGATTGATTTTATTGCTAAAACTCATTGATCGTTTTCGCCAATCTTCTGTCGTCAAAGGCATGACTCTATCTGTACAGCCTGTCATTGCGATGATGATGCTTTTATTAACATGGGAAATTGGCGGAGATGCCGTGAAAGCCATTGGCTGGACGCAATCACTTGCCATTGCCGCCATTTCATTTTTCTTTATGACCAAATTCAAATTGCACCCTGCTTTTCTAATAGTGGCTGCATTTTTATATGGCGGATTCATTCTTCCGCATTAACGCAAAAACCGATAACACGTGAAGTTATCGGTTTTTCTCATTACATATAAATAGGAGAAACAGGCCTGCGCCCAATAGAATGATACTCGACACCAGCTGCTTCTGCCGCTTCAAGCGTATGACAATTCCGACCATCAAAAATGATCGGCTGCCTCATGAAATCTTTATAAGCTGAAAGTGGAAAGGACTGAATATCCGCCCACTCTGTTAGTATACAGACAGCATCAGCATCCTTTATCGCCTCTTCAATCGTTTTAGCAAAAAAGACTTGATCAGGCAGTTCTTGAGCCGCATTGCGAGCGGCAGCAGGATCATAGGCCACGATCTCCGCTCCTAATTGATGGAGCTGATGAGCGATTGGGATCGACGGCGCCTCTCTCATGTCATCAGTATTCGGCTTAAATGAAAGGCCAAGAAGGGCCATTCTCTTCCCTTTCAAGTTTTCTCCCATCCGCTCCTTCACACTTCGAATATAAGTTGCCCGCTGCTCATTGTTGACTTTGATGACAGCCTTCAATAGCTCAAAATCATGGAACACATGCCCTGCAATTTGAACAAGGGCATTTGTATCCTTCGGAAAACAGGAACCTCCGTAACCAATGCCTGCCCTAAGAAACGAAGCACCAATCCGCTGATCGAGTCCCATCCCCTCTGCAACTCTCTCAACATCAGCTCCCGTTTTTCCACAAATCGAAGCAATTTCATTCATAAAGCTGATTTTTGTGGCAAGAAATGCATTTGATGCGTATTTGATCATCTCTGCGCTTTTCCGATCTGTTCTCACGAATGGAATGTGGAAATCCGCATACATAGACTCTAGCTGATCTAATCCGTTCTTTGTTTCGGCTCCAATCACCAGCCGATCCGCTCGCAGCGTATCTGAGATAGCAGACCCTTCTCGTAAAAATTCTGGATTAGATGCGATAGATAATGGCTCCTTACGACCTAACACGTGATGAATCAAATGATCAATTTGATCGCCCGTTCCGACAGGCACTGTACTTTTCACGACAAGCACTGCGCCTGGCTTTGCTTGTAAGCCCATCTCCTTTGCCGCTTGAAAGACATACTGCAAATCAGCTTGACCGTCTGCCTGTTGCGGGGTACCGACAGCAATCATTAACACGTCAGCCTGCGAATAGGCTGACGCTCCATCAATATGAAAACGAATGCGTCCTTGCTCCATATTCCGTTTGAGCAGTTCTTTTAATCCCGGCTCGTACATCGGAGGATTCCCTTGCTTCAGCTGCATGACCTTCCGCCGGTCAATATCCATACATGTCACGTCGTGACCCGCCTCTGCTAAACACACACCTGTGACAAGCCCTACATACCCACAGCCTGCAATCGCAACCTTCATGTCACATCAGCTCCCCATACTCCTTATGCTTGTAATGTCATCGTATGCCGGGGATTTTCGTTCCATTCATAAAAGCATACAAAAACCCCCTGCTGAGAGAGCAGGGGGCTACTTTTATGAAACAAGGCCATTTCGAATATGAGCAATCAAATTTTCAAGCATTTCTTTTGTTGTGACATCATTTGAATTTTCACCAATATCATGAGCGTACATCAAAATCTTTAAAAACTCTTCTTGATTTAAACCCTTATTATCCATGTCTGTATCCTTTCGATTCCACTAATTTCATTATTATATGCTGTATGGTTGGTTTATGCAATACTCTAATACATCATTCGACAGCTTTTGAAATTTATGACCATTTTCATGAAAAACTTTTTTATAAATCACCATTGAGCTATAATAAAAGAATTGGAATCTTTTACTTGGTTAGGAGCGGATCAAATGCTTCAGCACAACATCAACGAAGAAGAAATCAAACAAACAGCCGAACAGATCAAAGAACTTCTTCCTGCAACAGATGAAAACAAGCAACTCATCAAAAAAGCATTGATTACTTATAGACAGGACAGCGTATATCGGCTCAAGCAAGAGTCTGATACCGAATGGTCAGCTTATGTACATGATGTCGTGGCAGCAAGAGTCCACCTTCATGTGCTGTTTCCAGTGAGAAGCAGCTGCTCATGTCCAGCTGATGGACTATGTAAACATATCCTCGCTGTCTTCTTTTCGCTATACGCTCAAGTAGAGAGTGTGACCGGCTTTACAGAAAATTGGTCAGAGAAGGATGAATTACAGCGCAGCAAAGAACTCATTCGTCAGCACTTCCAAGTGAAGCGCCCAGATGAACAATCACTTCAGAGCTGGCTGAATTTTTTCCAGGAGGAATTTCACCTCTGGCTGAAACGGACACCGAAGCACCAGCAAACACCACAGCATTTGTATTACGGCTATTTATCGATCCTGAAAAAACACGCACCCACTTCACCTGAATTCAAGAGTTTATATGCGATTCATACGTCCATCGATGTGTGGTTAAGGCTCCATGAGCTAATCGATCTCGGCCGTCTTGATGCCGAAAAAGACTTTTATTCGATGAATCCATATGTAGAACAGCTCATGAACACCATTTTTGATTCAGTGGATCATTTGAGGACATACGCCCTTTCCTTTTCCCTCGATCCGTTTCTTGAAAACACACCAACTGCCGTTCGGACACTTCTTCAAATCAGCGGACCTTTCCAGCATGAACGAGTTGCGGTCTTTATGGAAATGTGGGGAACTATATTAAATAGAGGGAAATGGGTCAAAAAAGAAACAGAACTACTCAAGAGCGCCCAACAGCAGGAGCAAACGGTTGAGCGCACCATTGGGCTGATGCATATGGATTATTTGCTAAAAGAAGACGAAAGACTCTTCCAGCAATTAAAATTGCTCAATGCAGATATGCTGCCAAATGTGCTCAATTGGCTAAAGGATCTCACAAACCGCAAGGACTGGAAGCGTCTCAAACTTTGGTATCAAGAGATCACATATGTATTAGAAGAATATTGCCAGCTTGACCTATCTTATAGAGAACTGCGTGGAGCCGTCAGCGATTTCTTCTTTTATTTAGACGCGTACTTTAAACAGACGAAAGATCATTTCTTGTATGAACGCTATCTCCAAATCTGTATGCCTTATGCCTTTACTGAATATAGTCAGCTCTTATATGCACAAGAACGCTATGCAGAATGGATTGAAATACACAGCCTCGTTGGTTTCTCCATCAGTGAATTGGAGAAAGAACTGATCAAACAGATTGCAAAGGAAGAGCCTGAAGCACTCATTCCTTCGTACCACCGGGAAATCTCACTGCTTCTCGATCAAAAGAATCGAAGTGCTTACCGGGAATCTGTGAAAATGCTCAAAAAACTGCGTACGCTTTATCATAAAACGAAAAAAAACGCGGTGTGGGAAAGATATGTACAGCAGCTGCAAGATTCAACAAAACGGCTGCGTGCGTTCCAAGAGGAAATGAAGAAAGGAAAATTAATTGATGACACGCCATAAACAAATTGTCATTCATGCAGAACAAACCGAAGATTTCTCTTTCACCATTTCAGCGCAAGCAGAGGACGGACAGCCTGTACCGCTAAATGAAATGAAGAGGCAGCTTTTCCAATGGCACGAATCATCTTTTTACGGAACATTCTTAGAAGATGTGAGCTTTATTGGCACACCTGCCTTCCTGTTAAGTCCTTGGATGACCGTTGAATTGCTAGGGAAAAATTCATTCAATACTTTCAGCCATGTGACGTTAACGGATGAAACAGAGCCGCTTATGAAAACAGCCTCAACCATTTACGAATTCATCGAGGATGAAGATTTTGTCCCAGATTTCGAGGCATGGACACAAGGCATGCTTCGCTTTAAAGACAAAGAAGGTCTGTTAGATGGCTACACAGCTGATTGGTTCTCCTTTGCCGTACAGGATTACATTCAGTATGATGATGCCCTGCAGCACAAATGGAACCGAATGACTGCACAATCGCCTGCTCTTTCCTCCTTCCAAGGACATTTTTTAGATGAACAGGATTTCTTGGAAACGATCGGCTGGATTGATGATGAGACGCCTTTCACTGTCGGCTTGCGTTTAAATGAGCCTGATTTCGACGGGGATGATTGGAAAATTGAATTGTTTTTGCGTGATAAGAAAAACAGTGATCTGCATTTCTTTGAAGGCATCCGTTCTTTAAAAAAATCATGGCGTCCGTTTCAAGAAAAAATCACCAGAGAGCTGGAGCGGTTCGGTCAGATTGTCCCTTGGCTCTCATTCACATCTGGTACCACCCTCATGTCAGAAGAAGAAGCGTGGCTCTTCCTATCTGAAGCGAGTGAAACACTTGTGAACATGGGGATTGAGATCCTGCTCCCATCATGGTGGCAGATCGTCAAAGAAAGCACCATGATGCTAAAAGCACGGATTTCCTCCACACCACGAGGCGAATCGCACGTTGGAATGGATGCCCTTATGGACTTTAATTGGCGCTTTGCCACAAACGGTATTGAGTTGACAGAAGATGAGTTCAACGAGCTTGTTCAAAGTAAACGTCGTCTTGTCAACATTCGTGGACAATGGATTAAAATCGATCCGACCTTTATCCAGCAAATGAAGAAATGGATGGAGCGCGCTGAGAACGAAGGACTTCATATGTCGGATATTTTGTCGCGTGAACTCGCAGACCAAGAGGCCTCTTCTGAGTCGATTCCTGAGCTACTAGACAGTTCGGCCTTTGCCCATATTCAATTTGAACTTTCGTCTCAATTACGAGGGCTTGTTCATCAGTTAAATGATACACAAGAGCTGCCATCCTACGAGATGAGTGAGTCCTTTAAGGGCACACTGCGCCCGTATCAGCAGCACGGTGTCAACTGGCTTCTGTTCTTAAGGTCTCATGGATTCGGGGCTTGTTTAGCAGATGATATGGGTCTTGGAAAAACGATTCAAATGATCGCTTATTTCACCTATTTGAAGGAGCATCAACAAGACGCCGCTCCATCTCTCATCATTGCACCGACTTCCGTATTAGGGAACTGGCAAAGAGAGCTTGAAACATTCGCACCACATTTAAATGTCGCTCTGCATTATGGACCGTCACGTCCACAAGGTGAGAACTTTACAAAAGCATACGAGTCAACAGATATCGTCCTCACTTCGTATGGTCTCTCACATTCTGACCGTGATGAATTAACAGCAGCCAAATGGAATACCATTTGCTTAGACGAAGCCCAGAACATTAAAAATGCCCATACGAAACAATCGAGAGCCATTAGGCAATTAAAAGGACAGCACCACATTGCCCTCAGCGGGACACCGATGGAGAACCGTTTGACAGAGCTTTGGTCTATTTTCGACTTCGTGAACAAAGGATATCTCGGCAGCCTGACCAGTTTTCATAAAAAGTTCGTCCTTCCGATTGAAAAAGACCGTGAAGAAAAAAGAATCCAACAGCTGCAGCAGCTGATCAAGCCATTCTTATTAAGACGAACAAAACAAGATGAAGAAGTCGCACTCAATCTGCCAGAGAAACTAGAAGAAAAAGAATTCATCCCGTTATCCGCAGAGCAGGCATCTTTATATGAACAGCTGGTCAAAGATACATTCGAACATATGGCCTCATTAACAGGGATGCAGCGGAAAGCCATCATTTTAAGTATGCTTGGCAGACTCAAACAAATTTGCGATCACCCTGCTCTTTATTTAAAAGAGAGCGGAACAGATGTGAAATTGTTGAAACGTTCATTAAAAATGGATAAATTAGCAGAGCTGTTAAAAGCCATACATGAACAAGGAGAAAGCTGTCTCATTTTTACGCAGTATATTGAAATGGGCAACATGATCAAACAGCTGGCCGAAAAGATGTTTGGAGAACCAGTTCAATTTTTAAATGGGAGCTTATCAAAACATGATCGGGACAAAATGGTGGAACGCTTCCAGAAAAAAGAGTTCAACATCTTAATTCTTTCTTTAAAAGCAGGAGGAACCGGACTAAACTTAACCGCCGCCAATCATGTCATTCACTACGATAGATGGTGGAATCCTGCTGTAGAAAACCAAGCAACAGACCGTGCTTACCGCATCGGGCAAAAGCGGTTTGTTCACGTCCATAAGATGATCACAACCGGCACGATAGAGGAAAAAATTGATCAAATGCTAGAAACAAAACAAACGTTAAATGATCAAATTATCCAAAGTGAAAGCTGGATTACAGAGCTGTCAACGAACGAACTAGAAGATTTATTCACGTTAAGTGCAGCCGCTCAATCATCGTAATGACAGCAAAAAGAGGACTTTTCTCAGGGCGTGATGAAAAGTCCTCTTTTTTTAATCTCATCTAAAGGAATGCTTAAATTTGCAGCTTTTTCAATGCAGATTTCACATTCATATACGTGTTCAACTCACGGAAGTCCTCTCTCATTTCTCCCATTTTCATCGCAAGATTTGGTTTAATACCTGTCACGATAAGTTCAGTGCCAGTCATTAAAATCAAATCATTTAGCTTAAAGATCGCATCCGCCACAAATGAATCCACCTCTAATAAACCAGACAGATCCACAATGAAGTAATCGTCTTTGGATTGAGAGATATAAGTGGAAACCGTTGAGATGATTTTATCAAATCTTGGCGCTGTTAACGTACCTATGATGGGCAGGACAGAAATACCATCCTTCACCGGAACAATCGGGACAGAAATATTCAATACTTCATCAATGGATTGCTCAAGAAGCTCTTGCTGTTCCTTCTCTTTCGTAACATCCTTTTGCAGACCAACGAAATAAAGGCGTTTCCCTTCATTTTCATCAATCCATAGAGGCGCCACACTTAACTCGTTCCAAAACATTTGACCAGATTTTTTATAGTTTTTCAACTGAACAGTGACAGCCTCTTTGTTTTCAATGGCTGTCCTAATTTGTTTGAGAGCAATCTGTTCAGTTTCATCTCCTTGAAGGAAACGACAGTTCTTTCCTAATACTTCGGTTTCTTGATAGCCTGTCATATCTAAAAAGCCCTTGTTCACATATATTAAAGGATTATCAGGTAAAGACGGGTCCGTCACCGTCAGGCCAACCTGAGTATAGTCTAAGGCTTCCTTGATTAAATGCAGATTGTCGGACTTATAAGATTCCAGCGCCATTCGTTTACTCTCCTTAACTTCCTTACAAGCGGGTTATATTCATAATTAAATTATATGATGTTCCATAGCAGGTGTAAATAGAAGTAGTTCTGAATTCCTCTTTTGTAGAATGCGCTTCACCCTATGTCATTTATACAAATACATACGATTCAATTATTTCAAAAGATGTTGAATCATATGTGCCACACCATGTTCATCATTTGTTAACGTGACGTGATCAGCTAATTCTTTTATATCCTTTCTCGCATTCCCCATTGCAATTCCAACCCCAGCTGCCCGAATCATCGATTCATCATTTAAACTGTCTCCTACAGCCGCTGTTCGGCTTAATGGAATACCGAGCTTTTCTGCCAGCCTGGTTAACGCCTGCCCTTTCGACGCTTCCTTTGCTCCAATTTCAAAGTTATGATCAGCCGAACTAACCAATGTTAATTCAGAATCATGTCCAAACGCCTCCCATCCGGCTTTCAATCTGTCTTGAAAAAATGAGAAACCTAAGATGTTATAAAACGAAAGATTCTGATCCTCACGAAACAATTCTTGATATGTATCAATATAAGCAAAACCTGACTGGCTGTATTGAACTTCAGCCGCTTGCTCAAGAACACGCTGATCCGTTTCTGGATTTGCACTCTTTAAGCGGTCCATTTCTATCGCCAGAAGCTCCCTGCCGCGGTTTGGTGTGTAAATGGCTTCATTCGTAAACACTTCATAGTAATAATCACGCTCTTCAAGCCATGATAAGATGTGTTTTGCTTTTTCTTCTTCTAGAACAGCCGAATGATATACTTGACCTTCTGGATCATGAATCACAGCTCCATTTGCACTAATGACCCACGTATTCATCCCAAGCTGATCAAAAATAGATTTCACATCAAAATACGCTCTGCCTGTTGAAACGACAACCTCAATCCCGCTCGCTGCTGCTTCCTTTAACGCCTGCTCGTTTTCCTGACTCACTTTGTGCTCACTGTTCAATAAAGTTCCGTCTAAATCCGTTGCGATTAATTGAATGTTTGTCATCGGTCTCTCCTTTTTTGCCTTCATTTTCAGTTGACCTTCCGTTTATCAAATCCATCATCATTATGAAATGAGTATCCACTATTTGCAAGGGATGATCGGCTTATCAATGAATATAAGAGTACCCGGTCACTCTACATGACCGGATACGCATAAGGGGATTCACAGGGGACACATGACTGATACAAATAAACCTTGGTTCTACTATTACGCAGTGAATATGTGTACAAGGCAAAGTCTATCAGCTATAGCTAGAGGGGGGCCGCGAGATGCTAGACCTTTGCCTTTTGCCTCCTTTCCTTTCAGCTAACCCTAGTCTACTGAGAAATAGCACAAGAGACAAAAAACGAAAATGACAAAATCGTTCTTCAAATTCTTTATTTCCTCAATCATTTTTACTTTTTACCGCTTGCGTATAAAACATCATCTTATTTTGTTTGACGAAATACTTATTTTTCATAAATTGATAAAAAACATCTGAATGAATCCAATTACTAGAAGGCATGTGAATATAGTCAGACCCGTCCCACGCAAACCAATAAAAACAAAGCCTTCCATCATGAATGGACAATTGAAATTCAAAACAGTCCATTTGATCGTCTGTCACGTATTGAAAAGTGAGGGACTCCCCTTCTTCCATATACACATCACAAAATGAGAGAATATCTCCCCATGTATAGACCCTCACATTGCTTTCCTTTTCCTCACCAATATGTATGTTTCGAAGTTGATAGGACTCCATAAAACATCTCCTTTCACTTATATGCAGCTAGTTCTGAGTAGGTAGCGGTTTCATTTATACAGATGTTGTATGCTATAATGATACTTACGAATAATGAACGCTTGTGAGGTGATAAATATGAAAACCTTTAGGCTGATTGATTTAAAAATTGAACTTGATCCAAAGCAAGATAAAATGTCCAGCATTCCCCTTCGTGACGGCTTAATCATTAATAAAGAAGATGGCGAAAACCACTGGATGATCGAGGCACTGATTCCAAAGAAGCATAGACAAGTGTTTGAGGTGCTCTTCCAGCAGCATACAGAAGTAAAGATTCTCGTGACGATTACAAAAGAAAACAACCGCCCTGTTCATCTATCGGTCCAAGTCAAAAACATCGTTGCCTTAGAAGAAAACATATCTGTATTACTCGACGGTAAAATGATCACAAATCGTTACAGAACAGAAACCGAAGAAGTATTAAAAGACCTCGTCAAAGAGGGGCTGTCAGGAGAAAAACTGCTGGATGCTTTTAAACAGAACACATAAAAAAAGAGCGGGATGAGCCGCTCTTAGATGGTTGACAAAGGGCTAAAATGAACTTTATTTTAGCCCTTTGTCTTCCTTTTCAGCGTGATAGAAAACCTTTGAAGTCAAGGAAGGGCGAGCACCGGAGCACAGCCCTGACAAAGAATGCGAGGGTTTGTCTACACGCTGAGAGCGGGATGAGCCGCTCTTTTTCTATTGCACATCTTTCGATTGGCTTTGATTTTTCAATAAATCTCTAATTTCGGTTAACAACACTTCCGTTTGATCTGGCGTTTCAACCACTTCTTCTTCCTCTACCTTTTTCCGTTTTAATTTATTTAAATAACGAATAAAGATAAAAATGGAAAAGGAGATAATCAAGAAGTCGACCACTGTTTGAATGAAACTTCCATACAAAATTTGAGCAGAACCGATTTTAATAGACAATCCACTAAAATCATGCCCCCCCACAATAATACCAACAAGCGGCATAATTAAATCATTCACAAGAGAAGTGACAATTTTGCCAAATGCTCCCCCGATGATGACACCGACAGCCAGGTCAATCACATTCCCCTTGACGGCAAACTCTCTAAATTCTTTCAGCATTGTTTATCACCTTCATCTTTTTTTGTCTAATATGACGTTTTTTTGTCAAAAAAGCAAGTCCTCATCCGCTCTGGCTGAATGTTTCCATATAAAAAACGGTTCATACATGATGAACCGTCAGACACATTACGATACTTTCGGACCGATAGAAAATGTCAGTTCTGCTTCACATGCCACTTCGCCATCTACTGTTGCAACTGCTTTTCCTTTGGCAACTGGACCGCGAAGACGCGTGACTTCAACCTCTAAACGTAGCTGATCGCCGGGCTTGACCTGTCTTTTGAATCGGCAGCTGTCAATCCCTGCAAACAAACCAATTTTCCCTTTGTTCTCTTCTTTACCTAACATGATGACCCCAAAAACTTGAGCGAGCGCTTCTACAATAAGCACACCTGGCATGACGGGGTATCCTGGGAAATGGCCATTAAAAAATTCTTCATTTACTGTGACATTTTTGATTCCAACCGCTCTTTTCTCACCATCAACTTCTAAAATACGGTCAACCAATAAAAATGGATAACGGTGTGGAATAATGTCTTGAATTTGCTGAGCATCAAGCATGTCTTGATCTCTCCTTCTTTTCTATATCGCTAATCTTCATTTGATTCCTATTGAAGTATATTATGAATGCAGTCATTTTTCAATGTCTAGCCAACAATTATGGTAAAAAATAACATCTATTATTACCTATTGTCATGAAATATAATCCACTCTACACTCATCGTTTTTTCACAAATATGGTAATATATATTACATCATTGATTGAATAAGAGGGTAAAAATGAATTTTATAAGCGATAAATCCATTAAAAAACTTCTCCATTCGTGGTATACAATGCTAAAACATCGACACTTTTCGAAGGCTGAAGAGATCAAAACGTCCTTAACCAAATATAAACGTAGATTGTCAAAGAAACAGGAGCTTCATTTACATTATCAGCTTATGCTTTTTCGCCATCAGCTCTGGATGAACCAAACAGAAGACTTAGAAAAACTGAAGCATGAACTCATGCTCCACAAAGATCGAATGAACGATCAACTACAATATTATTTTTACTTTTTTCTCGGTTTATACGAATCTTTGAAGAGCGATCAAAATGATGCCATTCATTATCTTGAAAAAGCAGAAGAGAAACTGCCCCTGCTAGACGATGAGCTAGAGGAAGCAGAGTTTCATTTCCGTACAAGTGGTGTTTATTATAACAACCGCTATTCACTGTTATCCATTCGACATGTTGAAAAAGCCATGAATATCTTTGCAAAGCACGGGGATATCCACAGCATTTATCGGTGCAAAATTGTGCTCGCACTTAACTTTAGTGACCAAAAAAAATATGAAGAAGCAGAAGCTATTTTTATTGAAATTATTGAATACGTGAAAATGATTGATGACCAAGAACTGCTTGGTATCGTGTATTATGACGCTGGTTTTATCAAGTCGAGACAGAATCGTCATAAGGAAGCACTAGAATACTTTAAAAAAGCGCTTCGGCTCCCAGCATACCGGAAGTCTGCCCACTCCTATGTATCGTGTCTCTATGAAACTGTGCGTTCCTGCTTTAAAGAGAATTTAACTGATGAAGGAATGAAATATATTCAAAAAGGGCTAAAAGAAGCCGTTGATGCCCAATTTGATCTATTAAGAATCAAGTTCCAAATTTTATTCCTTCTCTACAGCCAAACGCCCAAGGCAGATGAACAGATTGCTACACTCGTCACATGTCTTGAACGAAAAGAAGCCTGGATTGATCTTGAAGATCTGCTTGCAGATGTCTCAGATTTTTATAAAAAAAAGGGCGACTTTGAGCGAGCCGCCTTTTTTATCATGAGAGGCTGACATCCGCCTGCTCATTATCGAATGGTATTAATGAGTCCTAGCATCTGATCGCCCATCGTAATGGTTCTTGAGTTCATCTGATACGAACGCTGTGTTGTCATGAGGTCTGTTAATTCTTTAGACATGTCCACATTCGACGTTTCAAGTGCACCTTGCTGAAGTTGAATGGCCTGACGGTTTGCCCCATTCAGTGCCGTTAAAGCGCCTTGATAGTTGCCGTCGACTGAGAACAAATTTTCTCCTTCAGAGATGAGTGCTGAAGAATTATTCACTTGAACAACCCCAAGATTCACCTGCTGATTCGGTTGATTGCCTCGAGAAATAGCTGTAAGCCGGCCATTTTTATCGATAGAAATATCACGGAAATTCGCATTTAAGACAATCTCATTCCCGTTTTCGTCAAGAATCGGATGGCCTTCGCTTGTCACCAGCTGGACTTGATTCCGATTATTTCCTGGCTGTAAATAAAGAGAGCCATCTCTTGTATACCGGATGTTACCGCCAGCATTGACCTGCAAATACTGAGATGGCGCACCAAATGCAACATCAAGGTCACGGCCTGTTTCTTTAATAGACCCTTGCAATGAGTTAATGGATGCATTGACCATCGTACCAGTTCCAAGCCTTAAACCAGCAGGTGTCAGACGACTGTTTGCCACCTGCTCATTTTTTTCATCTACCTGATTAAACTGTTGTCTGACCAGCTCTGAAAAACGGGTGTTTTTCGCGCGATACCCTGTTGTTTCACTGTTTGCGATGTTATTACTAATGATATCAAGCTGCTTTTGCACCTCGTTCATCGACACAGCTGCATTGATCATCGTTCTAAGCATGAGAATCCTCCTCTCTCTTTCATTTCTTCATTAATACACTCTTCCGATTTCATTCACTGCTTTTTCTAAACTTTTATCATATGCCTGAACCACTTTTTGGTTTGTTTCAAATGCGCGGTAGGCTGTTGTCATTTCTGTATATGATTTCGTCACATCAACGTTCGACAGCTCTGATACACCTTGGCTTAATGTATAGGACATTTGACCGTTATTGACCGCACTTGGAAGAGGCTGGTTATCAGCTGTACGGTATAAATCATTTCCTTCACGCGCAAGGTTTCTTGTATCCATTGCAACACGTACATCAATTTGTCCAAGGTTTTGTCCGTTTTCACTCACGGTTCCATCTGCGTTCACTTTGAAATTCTCACTTTGAACGGTAATCGGCTGGCCCGTCACGGAAAGAAGGGCACGTCCATTGATCGTCAGCTGATTTTGATCATTCAATGTAATGGAACTGCTTTTCGTATAACGAACGCCTTCTGGTGTATTCACAGCATAAAAAAGCGCTGACTTTTGATTTGTCTCCGGGTTGATGGGTACATTATTTTCTACTAATGCGATATCAGTTGTTTGATCCGTTGTTTTTAATGTTCCTTGTGTAAATTGGGGAATCAATTCCTGCATGTATGTTCCCGTATTAATTCCGCCAATCGCCGTTTGCTGCGGGATACTAAAGCCTTTGCCTGAAGATGTTTGGAAACGTCCTGATTCCATTCGGCTTAGCAACATTTCTGGAAATGCGCGCATGGCCCCTTCATCTGCTTTATAGCCTGGAGTATTCGCATTTGCGATATTATTTGAAAGCATTTCTGTCCGCCGCTCTTGAGCGATCATGGCAGATGTTGCGGTGTATAGTCCTTTTAACACGTGCTCACCTCATTCAAATTCTTTCACATGACCTAAAATCATCAGTACACAATCTTCTATGAAATATATCGGCATATTGGCAGGCTTCTTTAATAAAAATCCCCCATTCTTTCTAAAAAGAATGAGGGAAATCATTAGCTGAGTTTACGCTTTGGCAGCTTGTCCATATTATCAAGCATCACGCCAGTACCAACTGCTACACAATCCATTGGATTTTCTGCAACGAAAACTGGTACTTTCAGCTCTTCTGCAAGCAATTGATCAAGCCCGTTTAGAAGCGCTCCGCCACCAGTAATGATGACGCCGCGGTCAATGATATCAGCTGATAATTCAGGTGGTGTTCTTTCAAGAACTTGTTTCGCAGCCTGAACAATGGCAGATACAGATTCACGTAATGCTTCTTCTACTTCTTTGCTTGTGACGGTAATCGTTCTTGGTAATCCTGTCACCATGTCTCGTCCACGAATCGAAATCTCTTCGTGACGTGCGTCTGGGAATACCGTTGCAACTTGGATCTTAATGTCCTCTGCAGTTCGCTCACCGATCAACAGCTTGTACTCTTTTTTAATGTAGTTTAGAATTTCCAGGTCAAATTTGTCTCCAGCCATTTTAATAGAAGAGGCGGTTACAATGTCACCCATCGAGATGACAGCGATATCTGTCGTTCCGCCTCCAATATCTACGACCATGTTTCCACTTGGCTGAAAAATATCCATACCAGCACCAATTGCTGCTACTTTTGGCTCTTCTTCAAGAAATACATGCTTCCCGCCGCTTTTTTCAGCAGCTTCTTTGATTGCCTTCTGCTCAACAGATGTAATGTTTGTCGGGCAGCAGATGAGCATACGCGGCTTAGAGAACAGCCCTTTCACATTCAATTTGTTAATAAAATGCTTGAGCATCGCTTCAGTTACTTCAAAATCAGCAATTACGCCATCTTTTAATGGACGAATCGCAACAATATTCCCAGGCGTACGTCCAACCATACGTCTCGCTTCTTCTCCAACAGCTAATACTTTCCCGCTGTTTTTATCAAGAGCGACAACAGATGGTTCATTTAACACAATTCCTTTTCCTTTGACATGAATCAGTACATTTGCAGTACCAAGATCAATTCCAATATCCCTAGCAAACATCTATATATATCCTCCTTGAAAATCTGTTTCCATAGCAAATACCACATTCTGCCCTAATTATATATTCTATCATAATTTGCAGAAAAAAAGATATTTCTTTACAAAAGTCTTTACAAAATTTGTGGTTAGAAACTACCGATAAGAGGAAGATATATATATCATGTTTATGAACAAAGAACTAAAGCTTACTGTTTTACAGGCTCACCTTCTAAAATTTCTTCTTTTTTATACTTTAACTTTGTGGCTTCTCCCCCTCGCAGGTGACGGATTGATTTATGATAATCCAGTATCTCCTTCACTTCGTTAGCCAGATCTGGATTAATTTCTGGCAGTCTTTCTGTTAGATCCTTGTGTACAGTACTTTTAGAGACTCCAAATTCTTTCGCAATTACACGAACGGTTTTCTTTGTCTCCACGATATACTTTCCTATCTTGATTGTTCGCTCTTTGATGTAATCGTGCACACCACTCGACCTCCCTAAAATGGATGTGAGAAGTGTGAAATGAGATCCGTATCAATATTATCCATTTTCAGCGGCGCTTGTTCGTCTTAATTTCTCATCCATTAGGTAGCAAATGCCAAACACGATCCCTCACCTCAAACACTCTCTTTGTCAGGTTTGTAACAGTGTATTAGCATTGCATAGGGAATATGCTAAAAATGAAGATGGGACAAGGGATTTATCAGAAAAGACAAAACAAAAAATCATTTCGAGTGGCGAAAATTTTCACTTTACAAGCATCGGTGTAACACGTAAAATAGGAAAGGTGATTTTATTTACCTAGATAAATAATGAATAAAGGTGAGCCTATGGATACGTTAAACAGAGAGTGTTTACATCAAATACATCAAAGCGCGCGGCTGCTGTCTAAAAAAGCGAACGAAGCGCTTGCTGCTTATGACTTGTACATGTCCCAGTGGACTGTACTTTTTTGTTTGGATACATTCGGCCCTAAAACGCAAAAAGACATTTGGACCTATTTGAACGTCGAAGCACCGACGATTACCAGAACCGTGACGCGTCTAGAAGCAAACGGCTGGGTGAAACGAGTCCAAGGAAAAGACAAACGTGAGAATCTCATCGTCATGACAGACGATGCAAAAGCAAAGTTTCAAAAAATCAAACAGACGATGGAACAATTTGAAGAAGAATGTCTTTCAGATTTCACCTACGAAGAAAAACAACTCCTCCATACACTTTTACACAAATTATCAACTGAATAGGAAGTGACATACACCATGAACGAACGCATTTGGACAAAAGACTTTATCATGATTGTCCTGGTGAATTTATTTACATTCACCTCTTTTTATGCCCTTTTGACACTACTCCCCATTTACACAATGGATGAATTAAATGGAACAGAATCACAGGGCGGCCTCCTTGTGACGGTCTTCTTATTATCAGCAATTGTGACAAGGCCATTTTCAGGGGCCATTATTGAGAAATTCGGCAAGAAACGCATGGCGATTTTTTCTTCAACGGCTTTTGCCCTGCTCACTTATTTATACATTCCAATTGATCAATTCCAAACACTTCTCATGCTGCGTTTCGTGCAAGGAATCTTCTTCAGCATTTTGACAACCGTAGCAAGTGCCATTGCTGCTGATATGATTCCGAAACATAAACGAGGAGAGGGTCTTGGATACTTTGTGATGTCGATGAACCTTGCCGTGGTCATCGGTCCGTTTATCGCACTGAATCAAGTCGGAAAAGTAGGATTCCATTCTTTATTTCTGCTCTTTTCCATCATCGTCTCCATCGGCGCAGCTTTCACGATGCTGATTAGACAGCCAGAGCCTGAAAACGGCGGAAGTGTCATCTTTCGATTCACTTTTTCTCACCTGTTTGAAAAAGGTGCTTTAAAAACGGCAGCAGTTGGAATCATTATCTCCTTCTGTTACTCGCCGATCATTTCATTTATTTCAGTCTATGCCAATTCCCTGAACCTAATGGGTGCAAGCAGTTATTTCTTCATTGTTTTTGCAGCTGCGATGCTTGGATCACGTCCATTTACAGGAAGACTGTTTGACCGAGTCGGGCCTCATATTGTGATCTATCCATCGATTGCTCTCTTTGCGATTGGTTTATGGATGCTGACCGCTACCCAAACAGCCACCATGCTTCTTTTATCCGGCGCTGTCATCGGCCTTGGCTACGGCTCTTTGGTGCCATGTCTACAAACACTTGCGATACAGCACTCACCAGCACACCGTACAGGCTACGCCACAGCAACTTTCTTTACCTTGTATGATACGGGGATTGCCGCTGGATCCTTTGTCTTCGGACTGCTTGTCAGCTTCACAGATTTTTCAAATGTATATCTCATTGCTGGCGTTGTCGTGTTACTCAGCATGGGCGTTTTTTATTGGAGCGAACGAAAACCGCAAGAAGCAAAAGCACAAAAGGTTTCCCTATCAGAATAGGATACTGTTTTAAACTTCACTGAAAACATGCTAAAATATAGGATATTTCAAATGAACAGATAGGTCTTTTGAAAAATAGTTGGCGTTAAGCGAAAGTATAGGTGATGTTTTGAATTACGAATTGTTTAAAGTCATACACGGGATGGCTCATCATTCTGAGTTTTTAGATCAGGCCATGATTTTCATTACGAAAAAGGCCATTCTCGTATATGCCCTCGTCTTATTGATTTGTTGGTTTTTAGGTAATCACAAATTTAAGAAGCATGTCTTCTTTTCTGGTGTAACAGGCATCGTGGCACTCATCGTCAATTTTGCCATTACGCTGTTTTATTATGAAGAGCGGCCGTTTGTGGCGCACAAAGTCGACACACTCATCCCGCACTCAGCAGACGCTTCCTTCCCAAGTGACCACACAACAGGTGCACTGGCTCTTTCACTAGCCATTCGATCCCGTAATAAAAAACTCGGCAATATTTTGCTTGTTTTTGGATTACTGACAGGGTTCTCCCGCATCTGGGTCGGTCATCATTATCCATTTGATGTATTAGGCAGCTTGATCGTATCGATTGTGGTTGTCTTTATCATGAATAAATTATGGAAGTTCTTTGACTCTCCTATTGATCGTATCGTGACATTTTACGAGAACATTGTGGGCAAAATTTTCAGAAGGAAGCAAAAGGACCAAGGATCAGACCTGTCCAACTCTTAAGCGGCTTGCGATAAAGTATAGAAGACCTCTCTTCTACTTTATCCCAGTCGCTTTTTTCATTGTTTGTTTTCCTCTGACCATACTCGAAAAATAAAGGCTGACGCTAATGCCGACAAGAGAAATCATGATCAACGTCCAGCCTAATTGTTCAAAATGAGAACCTGCAATTTCCTCACCAAACAGCATGCCAAGCACAGCAGACGACAGAATAGAACCAAGGTACCTGCATGTTTGAAAAAGCCCAGAGGTCGTGCCAATCATTTGTTGAGGGCTCGCTTTTAACATCGCAGCTTGAAGCGCAACATTTCCAATCCCGTAACTGAGTCCAAGCAAAGCAAGAACCAGTCCTTTCCCCCAGAATGGCGCAGGAATAAAAAAGAAAGTCATGGCGGAAGCGCCGGCCAGCATGAGCACAGCACTTGCCAAAACAGGATGCCGTTCATCGCCGCGATCTACCCACTTGCCAGTCAGCGGCGATACCATAATGCTCACGCCAGACATGCAAAGCATAAAGAGACCCGTCATCTCCACACGCCAGCCCAATTCATCCTGAAAATAACTTGGCAAGCCAAAAAAGAGACAATAGAAGAAAATATTTAAAATGATAAATTGCACATACACAAGTGAAAGCCGTTTCTCCTGCCTGAACATCCGAATTTGGATAAATGGCTCATCCACCTGATGCTCCCACCATATAAAAGCACCCGCACTCACAAGACAGAGAATGCCCTGTACATACTGAATACCATCAGAAAGTGATAATAAAAAAGAAAGCAAAAGGACAATACAAACTGTAAATAGCAACATCCCTGGCAAATCAAGCTTTCGGACAGTGTCTCCTATACGCAATTTCTTCTTCTTCTCCTTAGGAAATAAGGAGAATCCTAGAAAAAAACTGATCAATATGAATGGCAGATTCACTAAAAAGATCGCCGGCCAGCTGCCGATCGTCATCAAAAACCCGCCAAGTGTCGGCCCGAGTGCTGTCATCGCTGAAGCAAAGATGGACAATACCGCTAAAGCAGAAGCTTGTCGTTCCTTCACATGATCCCGAATCAGTCCAACACCTGAAGGATAGATCGCACTGCTTCCAATCGCCTGAAGAAGCCGGATCACAATCAGCACCGCAAAAGTCGGGGCAAACGGCGCACAAATGGCTGAGACTGCCACTAGAACTAGTCCAAATAAAAATAAGGTTCTCCGGCTCATCACATGATCTCCAATTCGTCCACTCACCGGCTGCGTGACCGCGCTGGCCAAATAAAAGGTTGAAATGAGCCAAGATACCGTCGTAAACGACAAACCGAACTCATGCTGAATTTGATGCAAGGCTAAAGAAATCATTGAGGAATTCAATGGATTTAACATCGTGCCAAAAGCAATCGCCGTTAAAAAGACTTTTCGGTTGTTTTTCCATTTGATCATACACCCGCCCCCTTCTTTTGACATACACGTTCTTTTTTGTCTATCTCCTCGTTATTATGAGATTCATTTCCCTTTTTTACCCTAATCAATTCAAGTTCTCTCTCCGAAAAGCAAGACATACATTTTAAAAAGGGCAAGTGTTGGAAAAGCGCATATAAAATTGAGAATATGAGGAACAAATGGTAAGATGCTACACATATTTAAAAGCCTACTTTCTCCTTATACGGAGAACGGCTGAAAAGGAGGAGAAGCTTATTATTAAAAAAAGACGGTTTTGGGTCCCAGCCCTTTTCTCGGTTGCAGTATTACTTCTGTCTTCGTGTGGTTCAAATGAAACAAATGGGAACGGAGATAAACGTAATTCTACAGCGAAAGGGTCGCCGATTTTGGAGGATGGGAAATTTATTTTTGCAGCATCAGGTGAATTCCACCCATTCAGTTACATGGATGGAAACCAGATGTCCGGCTTTGATATTGATGTCGGCAACGCGATTAGTGACAAGATGGGCCTCGAGCCTGTACAGAAAAAATATAAATTCGCAGGCATCGTCGAAGGCGTCAAAGCAGGTAAATTTGATGCCGCCATTGCAAGTCATACCATCAACGAGGAACGAAAAAAACACGTCCTTTTTTCTCAACCGTATTACTACTCCGGTCCGCAAATCTTCACAAGACCCGGCGCAAACATTCACAGTGCAGATGACTTAAAAGACAAGGAAATCGCTGTCTCTAAAGGTTCGTCCTATGCGGATATTGCCAAAGAACATAGCGGGCAGGAACCAAAATATTACGACAGTGATGTTGTCGCTTTAGAAGCACTAGCCAACGGCAAACACGATGCGGTCGTCACTGATTTTGCCACAGGTGCAGAAGCCATGAAGAAAAAACTTAAAATTGAAGCACAAGAAAGACTCGGGCAAAGTGAGCAAGCAATCGCTGTCTCTAAAGACAATAAAGAGCTCATGAAAGAGATCAATGATGCGATTGATGCACTCAAAAAAGACGGAACATTAAGACAAATTAGCGAAAAGTATTTTGACGAAGATATTACCGTCAAACAGGATTAAAACCACGATTGTGCGCCTTTCTCTAGGCGCACTTTCTTCAAATGGAGATGATTGTTTTGCCTACCTTATCACACTTTTTTCAAACGCTGATTGATTCTAGAGGCGTTTTCTTAGAAGGAATGCTGCTCACCTTACAACTCACTGTCATCAGCATTTTCATCGGCATGTTCATCGGGCTTTTCTTTGCCTTACTAAAAATATCCCGCGTGGCCGTTTTCGGTTATATCGCAAATGCCTATATCTTCCTTGTACGCGGAACACCACTCATTGTGCAGATTTTTATCCTGTATTTTGGGCTTACAGAATTAAATATACCAGACTTTTGGGCAGCCTCTATTGCGCTTGCCTTCCATAACGGTGCCTATATAGCAGAAATATTTAGAGGTGCGATTCAATCAATCGATCAAGGTCAAAAAGAAGCAGGACGTTCTCTTGGCATGGGGCGATTTCTAACCATGAGACGTATCATTCTCCCGCAAGCGATGCGGCGTGCCCTTCCCCCTCTTGGCAATCAATTTATTATCGGCTTAAAAGATTCATCACTTGCCGCCTTCATCAGCGTCAATGAACTCTTTAACATAGCCACCACTCAAGGTTCCAACAGTTTTGACAACATGACGTACTTACTTGTCGTGGCTGTCTATTACTTAGTTCTTGTCCTGCTGTTAACATTCGCTGTGCAAACCGTTGAGAAGAAACTTTCAATCAGTGATCATTAGGAGGAGAAGCATGACAGAATCAAAAGAGATCATTCGTGTTGAAAAACTGAATAAATACTTTGGAGAGCTGCATGTCTTAAAAGATATCGATCTCACTGTATATGAAAATGATGTCGTCGTCTTAATTGGTGCAAGCGGCTCTGGGAAAAGCACCTTGCTCCGTTGTATGAATTTTTTAGAAATAAAAAATGACGGTCAGATCATCATTGATGGCAGTCCCGTTCATCCAAAACGAGATCAATTAAACGAAATGAGGCAGAAAATAGGCATGGTGTTTCAGCATTTTAATCTCTTTCCGCACAAAACCGTGCTTGAAAACATCATCGAAGCACCAGTCATGGTGAAAAAAACAAAGAAAGCACAAGCGATAACTGAAGCCAATGTCTTATTAGAGAAAGTCGGACTAGCGGATAAAGCAAAAGTGTACCCTTCAAAGCTATCAGGCGGTCAAAAACAGCGCGTTGCCATCGCACGAGCTCTCGCCATGAAGCCCGATGTCATGTTATTTGACGAGCCTACTTCTGCGCTGGACCCAGAGCTTGTAGGCGAAGTGCTGCAAACCATGAAAAGTCTTGCCAAAGAAGGCATGACAATGGTCATCGTCACTCATGAAATGGGCTTCGCAAAAGAAGTAGCTGACCGAGTTGTTTATATGCATGAAGGACGAATCGTCGAACAAGGTACCCCATCAGAATTATTTGATTCTCCTCAAGAGGAGCGAACCAAATTGTTTCTCAGTTCGATTTTATAGGTCAAACGCCCTTTATTTTTCGTGATTCATGCACGTTTATTCTCATTTTTTACGAACTTTTCATCCATTTATATTGATAATGACCAAAAACCATGTTAGATAAACTTACATGAATATGTTATATATGACTTTTCTCTCTATAATGAAGAATTAAGAAATCTATTAATTCTGAATGATTCGGGGGAATGCAGCATGCAAATGGGTGATACAGTATTTATGTTCTTCTGCGCACTACTCGTGTGGTTAATGACACCGGGTTTAGCCTTATTCTACGGAGGACTTGTGAGAAGTAAAAACGTGTTAAGTACGACAATGCACAGCTTAACCTCACTAGCCATTGTCTCTATCGTCTGGATCGTGTTTGGCTATTCACTGGCCTTTGCGCCAGGCAATGCATGGATTGGAGGCTTTGACTGGGTTGGACTAAAAGGCGTTGGCTTTGAACCTGGTTCATATAGTGATACAATTCCACATTCATTGTTCATGATGTTCCAAATGACCTTTGCCGTCCTCACAACAGCCATTATCTCTGGTGCCTTCGCTGAACGTATTCGTTACTCAGCGGTGGTCGTGTTTACACTCCTTTGGGTCACATTTGTATACGCTCCAGTCGCACACTGGGTATGGGGCGGCGGCTGGATTGGAGAAATGGGAGCACTTGACTTCGCGGGTGGAAACGTCGTCCACATATCATCCGGTGTGGCTGGTCTAGTCGTAGCCATTGTTCTCGGGAAGCGAAAAGAAGCGGCAAGTTCTTCTCCGCATAACTTGATCTACACACTTCTTGGTGGAGCTGTGATTTGGTTTGGCTGGTTTGGGTTTAACGTAGGAAGTGCCCTCACATTAGATAGTGTCGCCATGTATGCCTTTATTAACACCAATACAGCTGCTGCTGCAGGAATCATCGGCTGGCTGTTAGTCGAATGGATGATCAACAAAAAACCAACGATGCTAGGTGCAATCTCTGGAGCCATTGCAGGCCTAGTAGCGATTACACCTGCCGCAGGCTTTGTCACACCATTCGCTTCGATCATCATCGGAATCATCGGCGGGATCGTTTGTTTCTGGGGCGTCTATTCACTCAAAGCCAAGTTCGGCTATGACGATGCACTGGATGCATTCGGTCTCCACGGAATCGGCGGTACTTGGGGAGGCATTGCTACAGGCCTTTTCGCCACTACATCTGTCAATGATGGCGGAGCCAACGGCTTATTTTATGGCGATCCAAGCTTACTTTGGAAACAAGTTGTCGCCATCGTGGCCACATACGTCTTTGTTGCAGTTGTCACATATGTGATCATCAAAGTCGTCAACATCTTCTTCAAGATTCGCGCAACTGAAGAAGAAGAATCAGTCGGTCTTGATTTAACGATGCACGGCGAAAAAGCATATCAAGATTAAAGAAAAAGGGGTGTCTCTATGAGCAAAATGTATAAAGTGGAGATTGTCACACGTCCAGCTAATTTTGAAACATTAAAGGTGGAGCTTGGAAAGATTGGTGTCACCTCGATTACCTTTTCCAATGTGCACGGCTGCGGATTACAAAAGGGACATACGGAACTATACCGTGGCGTCAAAAAGGAAAGCAATGTGTACGAACGTTTAAAGATCGAAATCGTCTTAAGCAAAGTACCTGTTGAACAGGTCGTGGAAACGGCTCAAAAGGTACTTCGTACAGGAGAACCAGGGGATGGGAAGATTTTTATATATGAGATAGAAAATACAATCAACATTCGGACAGGTGAAGAAGGACCTGCCGCCTTATAGCATCCCTCCGCCATATGGCGGAGGTTTTTTTAAAGAGAAAAAAACCTCTGTGCATTTATCTACACAGAGGATCTGACATGACATTAAGATTGTTTTGTTTCTTCTGACTGACTGCGGTCTTTAGAGGAATCTGAAGACTTTTCTTGATCAGAGGATTTCCCCTTCTCATCAGACTTATCTTCAGATTTTTCTTCAGTCGGCTCTTTTGCCTTATCGTCAGCAGCAGGTTCCTTCATTTTGTCATCAGCTTTTGGCTGAGCAGGTTCTTTTGCTTCTTCCGTCACTTCTTGCGCTGCTTTTTCAATGGAAGAAACAGGCTTATCAATGAAGCTAAGTGGATTAAGCGCTAAACCTTCCATACGAATTTCAAAGTGAACATGGTTGCCGCTTTCAGCACCATATAGATTCTTACCAGAAGCCCCGATGACATCATTCTGTTTCACTTCATCGCCTTCTTTTACACTCACTTGAGACAATGATTGATAAACAGTAGACAATCCATCTTCATGTTCAATTTCAACAACGTGACCGAGAACTGGATCTTTTTTCGCCTGAACGACTGTTCCACTAAGAGCAGCTGTGACATCAAACACTTTGCCATCTTTATCTGCAAGATCAATACCTTTGCTTAAGGTATAGGTGTTATTATAGTTTACAAGTGCTGCTTCTTTTTCTTTTTGATCAGCATCTGCTTCATAGAACTTTTTCACGACAGAAACATTCTCAGAATTCTGGACCGGCATAGCAACATTTTCAATTGGCTTTCCAACTTCAACGGCATCATCACGCTGTTCTTGTCCTGTTTGATTTCCATCAGATAATTGGTCTTTCACATCTTTCGATACAGCTTGATACCAAAGAACGGCTGTTAACACGACCGCTGCGCTGACCAAGTAAATAGCAGGGAATACCCAGCGCTTACGGAAAAATTGCTGAACTTTTGTGATTTTGGAAGTACGTTTCTTTTCTTCCTCTCTCATTTTTCATCACCTCAGCAACATTCTGAACACTTTTCAAAAAATATATACACACGAAATCATTTTTCTTTTTATTTTGCGCAATCGCATCAATAATATGTATGATGAATGAAAAAAGATGGGGGTACATATGGTGAAAACTTTCAACCGCATGGCAACAGAAGATGACCTCAAAGAGATCGTCGATATCTACAATTCAACGATTGCTTCAAGAGAAGTAACGGCCGATACAGAACCTGTTACAGTAGAAGACCGCCGTCAGTGGTTTTTGAATCATTCAGAGAAACGTCCTCTCTATGTGAAAACAGATGAGGAAGGAAATATCTACGGCTGGCTCAGTTTTGAAACGTTTTACGGGAGACCTGCATACAACGGTACTGTTGAAATGAGTATTTACTTGAACCAAAACTATCGAGGAAAAGGTTTAGGGTCACTGTTCTTACAAGAGGCGCTCGAATTGGCACCCTCATTAGGCATCCGAACGTTACTTGCCTTTATTTTCGGCCACAACGAAGCCAGCATCAAATTATTTAAGAAGCACGGATTTGAGACTTGGGGACATTTGCCACGCATCGCAGAAATGGACGGCAATCGGTACGACTTAGATATTTTAGGAAAAGAATTATAAACTGAGCGTCTCTTGAAGAAAGAGACGCTTTTTTTATGAAGCATGCACCAACTGCTCAAATTGCTTCGCATTTTGAAGCGATTTTCTTTTCAGAATGATACCATGTTCATCAATCAGAAGCGCTTGCGGAACAACTGTTACTCCATACAACTCCATAATTTGTGATGAGCGCATATAAACAGCTTGCTCCGGCAGCAATTGAAGAAGCGAGGCATCATCGGCTTGTTCATCTCCATTAATAACAATCACATGAGCATCATCATGTGAAGTTTGAGGCTGCACATCAGACAAAATACTTTTACAAGTCATACAAGTAGAATTCACAAATAACAGCATCACAGCTCGCCCATTTTGCAAATACTCCTTCAAGATCACCTTTTCACCTACATGCGAATAACTGCGAAATAACGGAGCCGGGTCACCAATATCCGCTTCCTTCAATTCAATTCCATCAAGAGATTTTATTTTATTCATAAATCTCCCGATAAAACGGGCAAGCAAAAACACGACAGCCAGCTGGGCAATGACAATTAATAACACAATGATTAATAAAATATCTGTCATTTCATTTTATCTCCTTCTATAATTGATCCATCTGCAAGCTGGAATGAGTCGATCCACTTTCGCTTCAATAGCACAATTTCTTGGCTGACCGCTATGATCAAACAGACAGCCGCTGCAATGAGAAAACAAATCATTTTCAACCGCAATGAAATCATTTCAACACTAGGATGTACATAAAATAACCCTGCCACAAGAGTAAGCATCAGCAGATTACGAATCACAATCCCCCAATGCAGGCGATCATTTTCCAGTAATCCTCCACAACCGCACGAAATATCACGATGCCCCCTCATTAAATTGAACGTAACCGCTCCAGAGTAAATACATAACAGAGCTGTAAGGCCCACTGCAGGCAGGACAGACATGTTCCATATAAACAAATGAATCGTACAAACCAACTCAATCAACAAAAATACATAAAACATGGGTGCCGCGAAAGAAGGCGGCAGCAGCCGATAAGCATTGATCTGCTGGACATGTGCCTTCTGTTTCCTTGCTTTATCCAGCCATGCACCTGCAAAAATGATTCCTAGTAAATAGACTCCTATGAAATAAAAGACACTCACCTTACACCATCTCCTTTTGTTGAAATAGTTGAGATTGTGCCTCGTATAGCCTTCTGTATTCTCCGTGTAATGCCATCAGTTCATCATGGTTGCCCTCTTCAATGAAAGCACCATCTTTCATGACGATGATACGGTCTGCTAAGCGGGCCGCTCCCATACGATGTGTAATAAACAAAACACCTTGATCCTGCGTATGATCGAACAACTTTCGAATGAGTGAGATCTCCGACAATGGATCGAGAGCAGAGGTCGGTTCATCTAAAATAATAAAATCACTTTCTCTAAAGAAGGTTCTCGCCATCGCAAGCTTTTGCCATTGTCCGCCAGACAATTCATGTCCCTCTTCAAAAAAGCGACCTAGCTGCGCATCATATGTGTCTTCCATTTCATTAATTCTTTTCTCTATACCTGCTTGACGGGCGGCTGAAATCAACCGCTCTTCCTCTTCTATATCATCAATACGGCCAAACCCTATGTTTTCTCTCACAGTGAACTCGTACTTCATAAAATCTTGAAAAAGAACAGCCATTCTCGCATGATAGGTCTTTTTATGGATGGTGGAAATATCCTCTCCATTGACTTTGTGCATATTCTGTTGATCTGGATCGTATAAGCCGGTTAAACATTTGATTAAAGTGGTTTTACCGGACCCATTATCTCCTACTAATGCAATTCGTTCACCTTTATTCATATGAAAATGAATATGCTCAATCGCTGGTTTTTTCATATTCGGATAAGTAAAAGAGAGATTGTCTAATGTAATGGACTGGATATGCTCAATTCCCTGAAGCGACGCTGCCTCTTCCGTCTGTTCATGCATTTCCTCTTCTCTCTTTTGAAAAGCTCTCATTTCATCAACATATAGGCTCGTTTCATATAAACTAGAACATTCCCTCGTTAAATCTTGAAACCCACTTTGAATGTTTTGTACAGCTTGTAGCACTGCAACAAACGTACCCGCAGCTAATTTTTTTTGAAAAATAAGAAAGACAATCAATAAACCACAGCACACATAGGCCAATGTCATGAGCAACCCGCCTGCCATCTCCCAGCGCACTTGGCGTTTCAGCAAATTATATTTTTCATCTGCACTTTTAATGTAGTGACCTCTCCACTTTTGAAGAAGATAATTCCCTATTCCATATAAACGAACTTCCTTTAAAGAATCTCGCTGTGCGACGAGATCAGATACATACATTTCTCTTCGATCATTAGCCGTTAACAAACGATTTAATCGATAACGTGCGCCTCCAAAGAAAAGTTCAATCCATAATACAGGCAAGGTAAACAAGAACAATATGACCGCTAAGCCCCAATGAATACCGATCATATAAATAAGAAGTGATACAACAGTAATCAACGCGCTCATCATTGTAAAAATACTTCTCACCATACTGAGAACATGCTGATGACTGTTCATCACACGTTGACTTTCATTGTAAAAGGACGGGTGCTCAAACGTAATAAACGGCAGTCTTATCGCTTTTTGAAGCAATTCACCTTTCAAATGCAGACCAATCAGATTTGTCGCTTTCTGTTGACTAAGCTGAAGAATGAATTGAAGTCCATATCCTAAAATCACAATGACCATTTGCAGTCCAAATAACCACAAAACCTTTTGGATGTCACCTGAAGACGTCATAAATAAAATAATTTCATTAATCAAAGTTTGAATAATCCAGACACTAGCCAAAGGCATAAAACCAACGATCACTTGAATGAACAAAGTTAAAAGAAGATAAGAACGACTTTTTTTCCAAGTATAGGAGATTGCATATAAACAATGGTTCACTGTACTCATGAGATGCTCCACCTTACACCATTTAGTATAATTGACATATTTTTGATATTTGTAATATGATAGCTTTGCGTAACTTCACTTTGAGAGGACGATATACGATGAATTCAATTTTTCTTATACAGCTCGCTCTTATGATTTGCAGTCTTCTATTAACGGCTGGAATTATCATCTATTTAAAACAACAGATGCAGCTTATCATCTTACCTATAGAACACGTGGGGCAGAAACTTGCGCATCCACTTCTCGAACAGCCATCACCCATTCACATGAATGATCTGCTGCAAACAAATCGTACACAACAATTACTGATCTTCACTGACACAGCATGTCCGCACTGCATTCCATCACTCGAACAATTCCTAGAAACAAAAAAGCAGCGTAAACTAAACGTTTCATTGAGTATTTTGTTGAAAAACGGGCAAAAAAAGGACCAAGAATTATATCGTGATAACGAAACAAACTTGCGAATTATTCTGGTAGACGAACAATTGATAAACGCATTCCAAATTCAGGAGTTTCCGTTCTACATCATGGTAGAAGACAATGATACCATCTCATATGCAGCACCTTTTCCAGACGGTCTTTATTCAAGACTAGCTGCAAACTAAAGATAAATGAGGCATGTGAAGAGCATCAAACACATGCCTCATTTTTTATTACTGTGAATTTGGCTGAACATCCTTCCCTTTTTCCTCTGCAGCGATTTCATTAGCTTCGCTTGAAGCGGATGTTTGTTCCTCAGCTTGTTCAAACTCACTGCGAGCTTCATTTGAAATGTCAACTTGATCACCGTGCTGATTCACAGTAACGGAAGAAGACCCCTCTTTTTGAACCTCTTTCTCTAGTTCCTTTAATTTAGAAACATGAAGCTCTAAATCTTTTCCTTGCTGAACTAAAGTCAGTTGTTGAAATAACGCCTTTCTCTCTTCTGGAGAATGGTCGCCTTGAACAATTTGCGCTGCTTGGGTCAAAAAAGAATTTGATGTATGGCCAGCTTGACGCTTATTTGACGTCTGCATAGCATTTGTTACTAATGAAATTGGAGTTATGCTCATGCGTTCACACCCTAATAAATAAGATACTTAAATTTAGCAGCCACATTTAACGCGTTCTTGGCTAGTACAAATCTCACCTGTGTCACGATCCACATAGTAACGGAAAGTTCCAACGCCTTGAAGGAAACAAGTTGGTGCTGATTGGCAAGAAGTTACCAATCTTTGCAAAATACATCTAGCAGCTGCAGGTTGAACATTGGTCATTTTGTTTAAAATTCGATCTAACATATGAATTCCACCTTCCAATTTTTATGGTAATACAATACAATAATAACCAATTGATAGACAACTAACAACATATTTTGATAAATTTTCTAATTACTTCAAACTACTTTTCTTATTTATGACAAAATTTTTCGATTATAATTGTAGTAATTGTTACTTTTTTCTTATTCGAAAATAATTTATTTATCCATAAAAAGTAAATAAAAGATAGAAATAAGGTCAATTCACTCTTCCTAAAGTACTACTTGCTCAAGTATGATATAGAGTGAATACATAAAGGAGTGAACACAATTGCAACAAACTGAGAAAATCATTCAATCTCTTCATTCAATAACAAAGTGGGGAAAGGTTGGGAGCATCTTTCTTTATATTTCAGGTGGTCTATCCATCCTCAGTGGATTTTGGCTTGTTCTTCCTGCTGCCATTGGCGTTTTTTTGATTATGATGGGAATTCATGTCCAAAAATCCGTGAAAGCAGCTGAACAATTGATTCAAGCGTCTGATACTTCTTACGAAGAATTATTGGAACAATATGCTAAGATGATGAAAATGCAGACACTTTTTGCCATTTCAAGTATTGCCGCAGTTATTCTCTCATTCATCGCTATCGTTTTGATGTTTATACTAGGCGGGCTAGCCTTTCTCCAAGAGCTTCCTACCGATGTCCAACAGTACGAAGATTATTACGAAGAAGAACTTGGTGACTTTTATTAATAGAAAGGGGTATCAATAAAATGCGATACCCCTTTTTTATTTGAGTTGGCATAGCCTTGATACTAAACTTGACAATCAGCCTTTATCATTTTAAAATACAAATCGTAATCATTACGGAATAAAGGAGGGTTATAGCACTTATGCGCGTGAAAATCACCTTAGCCTGTACAGAAACAGGTGACAGAAACTATATCACTACAAAAAATAAACGAACGAACCCAGACAGATTGGAGTTAAAAAAATATTCTCCACGATTAAAGAAATACACCCTTCATCGGGAAACAAAATAATTTTTGGGATTCAAATCGTAACAATTACTATTTAAGCGAGGCGGCATACAAAATGATTATGTTCAAAAGGACTAAACCAAATGGATAAGAGAATACCTGTCACAGTTCTAAGCGGCTTTTTAGGAGCTGGAAAAACCACGATATTAAATCATGTTCTACAGAATCGTAAAGGGCTAAAAGTAGCTGTTATTGTCAATGACATGAGCGAAATAAATATTGATGCAGAATTAGTTAAGCAAGGCGGAGAACTCTCTCGATCAGATGAGAAACTGGTTGAACTATCTAATGGTTGTATTTGTTGCACATTGAGAGAAGATTTATTAATTGAAGTAGAACGCCTTTGTAAGGCTGGGAATATCGATTATATTGTCATTGAATCTACAGGTATTAGTGAACCAATTCCTGTCGCTCAAACTTTCTCTTACATTGATGAAGAAATGGGCATAGATTTGACACGTTTTTGCAGATTAGACACGATGGTAACGGTGGTAGATGCAAACCGTTTCTGGACAGATTTCCAGTCAGGAGAAAGTTTATTGGATCGTAAAGAAGCAGTTTCAGATGATGATGAACGAGAGATTTCCGATTTACTTATTGATCAAATTGAATTTTGTGATGTGCTCATTATCAATAAATGTGATCTTGTATCAGCATCAGAACTAGATCGGCTTGAGCACGTGTTAACCAAACTTCAACCAGAAGCAGCCATTATTAGAACCTCTAAAGGTAACGTACAGCCTAGTGATATTTTGAATACTGGTTTATTCGATTTTGAAAAATCTAGTGCTTCTGCGGGCTGGATCAAAGAAATTAATGCTGGACACTCTCAGCATACGCCTGAAACAGAAGAATACCAAATCTCATCTTTTGTTTATGAAAGAAGGCTTCCTTTTCATACTGGCAGACTGAATGCATGGTTAGATCAAATGCCAGAGCAGATTGTTCGAGCGAAAGGATTTACATGGCTAGCGACACATCATGATTTAACCATTTTAATTTCACAAGCCGGAAAATCTGTTGCAATTGAACCAATCGCATACTGGATTGCTGCCTTGCCTGAGCAAGAACGATCACGGATCTTAAATCAGGAACCAGAAATTTTAGATGAGTGGGATGCAGAGTTTGGTGATCGACATACAAAACTTGTCTTTATCGGTGTAGATTTACCTAAAGCAGATATTATTCGTACACTAGATCAATGCTTACTCACACCTGAAGAATTTGATCAAGATTGGACAACGTTTGAAGACCCCTTTCAATGGAACATACACACTTAAACCAGGAGGGTTTTAAATGGCAAAGAAATCAAAAATAGCAAAAGAAAAAAAGCGGCAGCAGCTCGTTTTGAAATATGCACAATTAAGGAAAGAGCTAAAAGAAAAAGGTGACTATGAAGCTTTGCAGAAACTACCTAGAGACTCTTCACCCACTCGCTTAAAAAACCGCTGTGAATTAACTGGCCGTCCTAGAGGTTACTTGAGAAAATTTAAAATGTCTCGAATTGCTTTTCGTGAGCTTGCCTATAAAGGACAGATTCCAGGAGTGAAAAAATCGAGTTGGTAAAGATTGATTTGATCTTAGCATAGTTCCTGTAAATGTAAAGCAGGACAAAATGAATAAAAATCTTTTTTTCATCCTTACTCCGTCAATTTTGAGGTACAAAATAGCATTTTAAAAAAACAGCAGAATCTCTGCTGTTTTTTTATGGGGATGAGCTTATAGGAAAGATTGTCCTGATGTTAAAAGAAGATTTTCAACAGTGATTATAGCATTTTCTCTTCTTTTCAAAAATCGATGATCATGATACTTTGTTGTCATTACCCGCCGATGTAGGACATCTCAACTTTTTTCTGATCTTTCTTTTGCTCTCTCTCAGCTGAATATTGATCCTGTCTGTTTGACCAAAGTTCCTTCAATATGTTCACTAGATATTCATCATTTTCTGAATTACGGATGAATCGTCTCAGATCAAAACCCGATGATGCAAAAAGACAGGTGAATAATTCGCCACGTGCAGATAGTCTAGCTCTATTACACGATCCACAAAAAGCATCTGAAACGGAAGAAATAATGCCAATCTCTCCTGACCCATCCTCATAAAAATAACGCTTGGCTACTTCACCTTGATATCGAGGGGGTTCTGGTTTGATAGGGTATTTTGAATGAATTAGCTCCATAATCTCTTTTTTCGTCAATACATGCTTGAGATTCCATTTGTTCGTATTGCCAACATCCATGAATTCAATAAATCGTAGAATGTGTCCTTCTTTTTTAAAATAGGCTGCCATTGGTAAGATATCTTGATCATTCACACCTTTTTGGACAACCATATTGATCTTAATAGCAAGTCCAGCTTTTTTTGCAGCCTCTATCCCATCAAATACTTTTTGGATAGAAATGTGTCTTCCATTCATCTGCTTAAAACGATCTGGATTTAAAGAATCTAAACTAATGGTGACTCTATTCAGACCTGCTTTCTTTAGCTTATCTGCGTACAAAGGTAACAGCGTTCCATTGGTTGTCATCGCGATGTCTTCAATACCTGGAATTTTTGCGAGTTTTTCTATCAAAACGGGCAAATCTTTACGCATTAAAGGTTCACCACCCGTAATACGTAATTTCACCACACCTAATTCCTTTGCAAAAAGCGCAGCAAGTCGTTCAATTTCCTCAAAGCTAAGCAGCTCTTCTTTATCTAAAAAAGGATAATCTGGTCCAAAGATTTCAGCAGGCATACAGTACGTACATCTAAAATTACAGCGATCTGTTACGGATATTCTTAAATCGCGCAATGGTCGATGTCTTTTATCCAAAATACTGACCATACTTAGCCTCCTATTCTGTAATACGCTGATGATGAGTATAGATATTAAAAGATTCTCCTCTTACGAATCCAACTGTTGTTATATTTAATTCTTCTGCCATTTTAAGTGCTAACTCAGTAGGAGCTGATTTTGATATGACAATTGATACCCCTAATTTTGCTGCCTTCAACAGAACTTCAGACGATATCCGGCCGCTAAATACAAGGATTTTATCTCTCAGTGGGATTTTATGAAGTAAACAATATCCATAGATTTTATCCAACGCATTATGCCGTCCTATATCCGTCCTAGTGATGAATAGCTTTTCTGTATCACATAGTCCAGCATTATGGACACCACCAGTATGTTGAAATAACTGACTTTCCTCCTGTAAACATTTCATTAAATGAATACAAGTTTCAGCAGAAATACTGATTCGGTCAATGGCTGTTTTTGCCGTCTTCACATCTTGGAGAAAATAAAAATGTCTTCCTTTCCCACAGCAAGATCCGATCACTCGTTTTGTAAAATCTGAGGATTGGAACTGAGTTGAGTGATGTAAGTCAACATATGCAAAACCCATACTTTCATCTATTGTAAACCTTTTAATCTCTTTTTCAAATCGAATGACTCCTTCTGAAGCTAAAAAACCGATCACCAATTCTTTCAAATGATCCGGTGAACAAACGAGTGTGACAAACTCTTCACCATTCACCAGCACGGTTAAAGGGAATTCTTCTACAACTTCATCTGTTTTACATGTCATTTGACCACTGCGATATTGGTGTATGCGTCGTTTCGTTTTAACAGAAGGATTCATGATCTGATCTTCCTTTCAACACAAATTTAGTTATATGAACCAGACGAATTGTGATATTATTTTAAAAAGTCATAAAAATGTAACATATTTCTATCTTATCAAACTTTTTGTTTGCTTTATATGGAGGGAACACAATGAACAAAACAAAAAACCGTTGGCTTATCGCTACAAGTGCTGTGGGGATTCATTTATCTATCGGATCTGTTTATGCATGGAGTGTTTTTACGAATCCTTTACATCAAACCTTTCAATGGTCATTAACAGAAATAAGCCTGACATTTAGCATCGCTATTTTATTTTTAGGTTTATCGGCTGCCTTTATGGGGCATTTCGTTGAAAAGTATGGGCCGAGGGCATCAGGGCTCTTCTCAGCTATTTTCTTCGGCATTGGGATGACTGGATCAGGGTTTGCTGTTCACATGTCTTCATTACCTCTCCTCTATTTATTTTATGGTGTACTCGCTGGAATCGGATTAGGTGTAGGCTATATTGCACCAGTTTCAACATTAGTCAAATGGTTTCCAGATCGAAGAGGACTCGCAACGGGTTTAGCCATTATGGGTTTTGGATTTGCTTCTCTGATTTGCAGTCCCATTATTCAATTTCTCATTGAAAAAGTTGATATTGCAAATACCTTCTATATTCTCGGAATCTCTTATTTTATCATCATGGTCGTTTCATCTCTTTATTTATCACCACCAACACCTGATGATGTCAAACAATTTAACGTGCTAAAAACAAGCCAAAGGAAAATTCCTCAAGATTTATCACAGCTCACAGCAAATGAAGCCATTAAAACACGGCGTTTTTATTATTTGTGGGTCATGCTCTTTATTAATATTACATGCGGAATTGCCATTATTTCTGTAGCATCACCGCTTGCTCAAGAAAGTGTTGGTTTCACGGCCGGTGCAGCAGCTACTCTTGTTGGAATTTTAGGTGCCTTTAATGGGCTAGGACGGATCGGATGGGCGTCTTTCTCTGATTATATTGGAAGGCCAAATACGTATACGATTTTCTTTACTATACAGCTCATTGCTTTTCCCTTACTTCCCTACTTAAAAGATCCGCTCATCTTTTCAATCGTGATGGCGATCATTTATACGTGCTACGGAGGAGGGTTTGCTTCAATTCCAGCCTATATAGGAGATTTATTTGGTACGAAGCAGCTAGGTGCCATACACGGTTATATTCTCACCGCTTGGGCCGCTGCTGGTTTAGCAGGACCTTTATTTTCCTCCTTTATTCGTGACATTACAGGCAATTACACACAAAGTCTCATGGTCTTCTCTGGCCTATTTTTCATTGCGTTTATCATATCTCTTCTCATTCGGAAGGATATTAAACAACTTCGTGAATCAAATCTTACTGCTCCTTCTTCTGTCACGGTCCGCTCTTAATATGAATTTGACAGAATGACAATCTACAGGTAATTTTTAGATATGAAAACGCTTTACAAAGTAATAGGAGGGTGACGATATCATGGGAAAAACAAAACACAAGGGGCCTATTAAACTCAACAAAAAACCCTCACCAAAGCTATGGGCCTCTTTTGCTCCTATGGGGCTTGGAAAAGTAAAACCGAAACACATTCGAGACACAATGAAAGTGGCATGGGAGAACAAAGATAACCTCCCCTATGCGTACCGTATATTGACTCAGGGCGTTTGTGACGGCTGTGCTCTTGGTGTATCAGGTTTATACGATCAAACACTAGCAGGACCCCATATATGCACAACAAGACTGAATGTGCTACGGCTTAACACAATGCCAGCTATTGATCCAAAATGGTTCGAAGATATTGAGCGGCTCAAACAAATGGATAGCACGTCTCTTCGAAAACTTGGGCGTATTCCTTATCCTCTGATTCGAAAAAAAGGTGAGAATGCCTTTACACGCATTTCTTGGGATGGTGCATTAGATCAAATCGCCGCTAAAATCAAATCGATTGATAAACGTCAGCTTGCTTTCTATTTAACAGCTAGAGGGATTACGAATGAAGTGTACTATACTGCGGCGAAAGCTGCGCGATATATTGGAACAAATCATATCGATAATGCTTCTCGTATTTGCCATTCACCAAGCAAAACCGCTCTTAAACGCTCCCTTGGTATAGGTGCATCCAGCTGTAATTACAGTGATTGGATTGGAACAGATGTATTGATTTTTTGGGGCTCTGTTGCAGCAAACAACCAGCCGGTTTCCACTAAATATATATACGCCGCTAAAAAGAAAGGAACCAAGATCATTGTCATCAATCCATATAAAGAGCCTGCAATGGAAAAATATTGGGTCCCTTCTATCCCAGAAAGTGCTTTATTCGGCACAAAAATAGCGGATGATTTTTATCAAGTCAATATAGGCGGCGATATTGCGTTTATGAATGGTGTCATCAAACATTGGTTTGAAATGGAAGAGCAAGCGCCTCATTCCGCTCTTGACCATGAATTTATCCAAGCGCATACAACCGGCATAAAAGATGTAAAGCAGCATGTCGCTCAGTTAAAATGGGCGGATCTCGAAGCATCGTCAGGCTTATCTAAAGAAAGAATGAAGGAATTCGCTGTACTGCTTGCCAATGCCAATTCAGGGGTGTTTATTTGGAGTATGGGTCTCACTCAGCATCGTTTTGCAACTGATAATATATCACAAGTCGCAAACCTTGCCATGTTACGAGGATTTATTGGCAGAAAACATTGTGGCGTTATGCCTATTCGTGGCCATAGCGGTGTCCAAGGTTCAGGCGAAATGGGTGCCGATCCATTCGTATTGCCCGGCAGTGATTTTGATGAAGAGAATATTAAAAGAATCGAGAAGATATGGGGATTTGATATTCCAAAATGGCATGGTGACACGATTGGGCAATCATTTGAAAAAATGGCTCTTCCAAAAGAACACCCGCAAAAGCTGAAGATGCTGTTTACTAGCGGTGGAAACTTTTTAGAAACGATGCCAAATCCTGAAGCGATTGAAAAAGCACTATCCGAGCTTGAACTTCGTGTCCATCAAGATATTATTTTGAACACCTCTACACTGGTAGAAGCAGAAGAGACTGTGATTGTTCTGCCTGCAATGACAAGATATGAACAGCCAGGCGGCGGTACATCAACCAGTACGGAACGCATGGTGTATTTCAGTCCGGAAATTGAAGGGCCACGCATTGAAGAAGCCAGAGCTGAATGGGACATTTATATTGACCTAGCAAAAAGGGTTCGTCCAGAAGATGCGAAGCTGATTCATTTTGACCATGCTGAAGACATTCGTCGTGAGATTGCCATCGCAAATCGGAACTATGATGGGATCCAGCATTTGCGTCATAAAGGGGATGTCTTTCAATGGGGTGGCGCATGGCTTTGCGAAGATGGGGTGTGTCCAACACCGGATGGAAAAGGACACCTGCTCCCAGCACAGCTTCCCCAATATCGAAAAACTGAGGGGCATTTCAATATCACGACAAGACGAGGCAAGCAATTCAACTCTATGATTTACAGTGAAAAGGATGCCTTTAATGGCGGAAAGCGGCATTCTATCTTGATGAATGAAGAAGATGCGAAAGAGCTTTACGTCCAAGAAGGCGATCCTGTTGTCCTTTTCAATCAATATGGATCCTACCAAGGAGTTGCTCAATTCGGAGAGCTGAAACGTGGAAATATTGCAGTTTATTGGCCTGAAGGAAACGTGTTAATACCAAAAGGAGTTTACGAAAGCTATTCCCAGATTCCAGAATACAATACCACCGCGATATTAGAAAAAGCCGAAACCTTTCATGCAAGAAAAGATCAGCACTACGTGGAGAAACGGATTGATGAATTAGAAACGACTTTAAATTGATCCTTTATGAAAAAACAGCTGGGGGTTTCTCCCCAGCTGTCTATTCACATCTTATTGACCAAAAGAGTTCGCTTCTTTTTGAAGAATATGATTCAATTCTTCTGCATTTGCTGCTGGTTGATATTGTCCACCACCAGCTTTGGCAACAGATTTTAGACTTTTTGCTTCTTTTTCATTTACATCGAAGCCAATGATGTTGACGATTGTGTCAATACCTTCTTCATGTAATTGCTTCGCTGCTTGTGATGGGCTTCCGCCACATGTTTCCTCACCATCGCTGACAACATATACAATATTTTTCCCTTCAGCTTGGTGATCTTCAAAATCTTGTTTCGTATCAGTTAATGCTTTGGCAAGTGGTGTCCAGCCTGTTGGACCATACACATTCAGCGCTTGTTGAAAGGCTGCTTGCTCATATGTTCCAAATCCATAAACTGCTTCGGAACTTGCACAAGAAACGGCTTTTCCTGCATTTTTATTCGTTCCTTCATGACCAAAAACACGAAGCAAGACTTGTGTATCTTCTGATAAAATACTTGCGAAACTTTGGATCGAGCGTTTTGCGATATCAATTTTCTTTTCGCCTTCAACTGATTGTGCCATGCTTCCGCTTAAATCAAGTAAAATCACCACGTGAGCAGGCTCCTTTTTCGTTACAGCATGAGCTGGTGAAGAAAGAAGCAGAACAAGACTCGCTAAAATGGTTAATATAATATTTCTTTTCATTAAAAAATCTCCCTTTTTTTCATTTGTACAGAAAAAGAGAAACGAAAGCATCAATCAATCGTTTCCCTTTTCTTCAGCAAGTTATTCGTGTAGTTTTAATGATTCTGCTGTAAGGATAGAACCCATTTCTTTCCCAGTGCTTGCTTGGTAGTAATGACCTTTACCAGCTTTAGCTACTTGCATCAATTGACCTTCATAGCCATCGTTAAAGTCTAATCCAATCACATTGACTACAGTAGATCCCTTTGAGTTATGAAGCTCTTTCGCTACTTTCACTGGATCTCCACCACAAGTTTCTTCACCATCAGTAATTAAGTACACAATGTGTTTTGTTCCTTTATGAAGCTGCTTATCTGCTTGCTTTGCACTTTCAAGAGCACGTGCAATCGGTGTCCAGCCATTTGGTCCAAGACCGTTTAGAGAGTTTTCGAAACTATCCTTTTCATAAGGCTGAACGCCATAAACGCCTCTAATGACTTCACATGATTGAGCTTTACCTGAGTTTTTGTTGTTTCCTTCAGACCCAAACAAACTCATACGGATTTTAGCATCTTTCGGAAGAGACTGAGCAAATTTAAATACCTCTTGTTTTGCTAAATCGAATTTGCGCTCTCCATCCACTTTTCTTGCCATACTTCCACTTGCATCAAGTAAGATGGTCACTCTTACATCTTTCTTATGTTTTTTGGCTGATGCTGCTTCTGCAAATACTGGTGAAGAGATTGACATTGATAATGTCAATACAGCTAAGGTTACGAGTGTAAATACTTTTTTCAACATGCTTTTCCTTCCTCCTTATGTATTTGATTGAAACATCTTAATCGTAAAATATTCTGTCTTGGAATGGTATAGGACTCGATCCCTTTTTCTCTTTCATCAAAATCACTAAAATTCTGTCAGATGTCTAGATATTTTCACCTAAAGACTCTTTTGTCACCCTCGTTTTCTCATTCTTTCGAGGGGCTTTGTATCGGCCATCGGTTCTTGTCGGGATGTAAATGTTTAAGATTTCCTGAGGTGCGTCTTAAGTCGCAATTTGTCACATTCTGTTCAAACCTCTTCACACATAAAAAAAGATGCCCCCATTTTGAGGCATCTTTGCTTTTATTTCTTAGCCATATATGTGTTCAGAAAGCGATCAGCTGATTCAATTTTTATCCCTTGATAATAATGTTTCACGATCGCCTCTACTTTTTTACCTGACTGTGCCATATAATGTGCACCATACTGACTCATGCCCACACCATGGCCATACCCTTTTGTCGTAATTACGATTTGCTGACCCTTTCGTTCCCATGTAAAGTCCGCAGAGTGCAATCCTAGTGATTCGCGAATGTCTCTACCCGACAATGTTTTTCCGTTAATGACGGCTTTGGCTACTTGATTGCCTGGTGTACGTTCTACAATTTCTCCCACCTGCTGTTGGCCAAGGGTCACACCCAGTTTTTGCTGAAATTCGCTCACTGTGATGGTTTTCTTGTTTTGGAATTTGGGTGATTTTTCGTCCCATTTACTTGAGACGCTTTTCAAATAAGGGATTTCATTTTTCCAATAAGCTTCTGCATTTTCGGTTTTCCCATTACTTGTTGAAAAGAAGGAAGCATCAATTGGTTTTTCGTCATACGTCAGTACTTTCCCTTGTGTACTGGCGACAGCTTCTGTGACCTTTTTTAATTTCCAATTGTACGCTTTTCCCCAAATTTTCTTCAGTTCCTGTTTATTTTTGTACACTTGGAACATTTGAGTGTCATCTACAAGAGAACCTTGTGGAGATTTGACGGTTTTATCAATGATCATTTGTCTGACGATATACGTTCTAGCGGCGAGTGCCTGTGCCTTGAGCGCCTCAATTTCAAAATCGGCTGGCATTTCAGAAGCGACGACACCGATCACATACTCTTCTAAGGGGATGTTTTCTACCTGCTGATGCGCTGAACGGTAGACGGGAATGGAGACGGGTGATTGTTTCAATTTGACTGAACCTTTCACTTCTTTTTTAACTGATGGTTCTGCTGCTACGTGTTGGCTGGCCGCTGGTTTTCCTTGGAACGTCGGCAACACGAGTAAGGTTGGAATCATTAAAATGATGATGCAAATTCCTGCGATTGTCCATATCATTGGTTTCATATTGGCTGCCCCCATTTGTCATTGAATCTCTTTTATCCTATGGGCAAGGACAAGCTAATATGACAGCTTCTTTCATTCATTGGACAAGTCTTTTGGTGATACGCTCGTGCTCTTCATCATTTGATTGACTGTTCGTCTTTATGAATAAAATTTAAAATGATTGGATACACTAATGATAAGCTTTTGAAAATGGAACCAGTCTATGATTCTAAAAAAAATCAGCATGCCCAAATGGACACACTGATTTCTTTTATCATTACGCGTTCAGATCTGATACAACTTGTTCTTGTGTCACATCTGCTGATTCATCATTTACTCTTTCAATGTCTGCACCGATTGCTGCTAGTTTTTGGTGGAAGTTCACATATCCACGATCAATATGCTTCAATTCAGTGACACGTGTATGACCTTCTGCCACTAATCCAGCAAGTACAAGTGCTGCTCCTGCTCTTAAATCAGTCGCTGCCACTTCAGCACCTTGAAGTTGAACAGGTCCATTGATAATCACAGAGCGACCCTCAATTTTAATATCGCCATTCATGCGGCGGAATTCTTCAGCATGCATAAAACGATTTTCAAACACAGTTTCTGTGATCATGCTTGTTCCGTTCGCACGAAGCAATAGGGCCATCATCTGAGATTGCATATCCGTTGGGAACCCAGGATGCGGCATTGTTTTTAGATCGATTGGCTTGAGCTCAGATGGTCCAATGACTCTTAAACCTTCTTCTTCTTCAATGATCTGAATACCCATTTCTTCCATTTTTGCCACAAGTGAAGTCATGTGCTCAGGCACAGCGCCTTTTACAAGAACATTTCCTTCAGTAATGGCTGCTGCCACCATAAACGTACCAGCTTCAATTCGGTCAGGGATGATGTTGTGTTTTGCACCGTGAAGTGTTTCTACACCTTCGATTTTGATTGTACCAGTTCCAGCCCCGCGAACCTTACCGCCCATGGCATTGATGTAGTTTGCCAAATCAACAATTTCAGGTTCTTTTGCTACGTTTTCTAAAATCGTCGTTCCTTCAGCCAATGCTGCTGCCATGATGATGTTTTCAGTTGCCCCTACACTTGGGAAATCCAAATAGATTTTTGCACCTTTTAAACGGCCATTTACTTCAGCCTCGATGAAACCATTACCTACTTGAATTTTAGCTCCCATTGCTTCAAAGCCTTTTAAATGCTGATCAATTGGTCTTGAACCAATCGCACAACCACCAGGTAATGCAACTCTTGCATGACCTGTTCTAGCTAAAAGTGGTCCCATGACGAGCACAGATGCTCTCATTTTACGGACGTACTCAAACGGAGCCTCAGTTTCTAGTGCATGAGATGCATCTACTGATACTTCGTTATTTTCAAAATGTACTTCTGCTCCTAAATGACGTAACACTTCATTGATTGTATATACATCGGAGAGCGTAGGTACATCACAAATTACGCTTTTTTCTGTACTTGCTAACAAAGATGCAGCGATAACTGGTAAAACGGCATTTTTTGCGCCTTCTACTTTAACTGTGCCGTTTAACTTTTGACCGCCGCGGACGATGATTTTTTCCAAGGTCTTCCCCTCCGCGTCCCAAATTCTCTATATTAATATTCAGTCGTTACGATTGGTGTGCCAACCGTAATCGTATGATTTTCGTTCATTTCCGAACTTCTGATGGCAATTTGAACATTCATTTTATCATTTGAAGTCATAATGAACTGTTCCCACTTCTCTGTGTAAGCGGAAAGCGACACAAAATTAGACTCAACGAGATACTCAACTGGTTTTGCTTGAAATTCATTTGCTATCATTTCAGCTTTTTTTTGCAAAACAACATCCATCATACCATTTACATGACCATCGAGACAAGTAAAAATCACAAATTTTTCTTGTAATATGCTTTTTGCATGACGTACGAACTGATCATATGTATGCTCCCAGGTATTCAGTGGGCGAGCACCTTTTTGCTCATATAATAAATACGACTTTTGGTTTGATTTTGTGTCGGTCTTCACGAGTAAAATTTTCGATAATGTATCATTTTTTTCATCTTTGTAAATTCCTGTGACTTTGGTGACATGTTTCTCTTTTTTTTCGGTCCACTCATACTGTCGTAGTTCGTCTTTCAAACGTTTCACTTTTTTTGAAAATTGTTCGGATGAAATGTCTATATTTGTTTTGGCATGAAGCGTCCATCCACTTACTTCGATTTGCTGGTTTTTCATACCTTCTGCTATTTGGGCGAGCGTGGATGTTTCTTCCGCCCGAACACCTTGAATCATCAGAACAAAAAAAAGAATAAATGCAAATAATGGCCAACCTTTTAAATACTTTCTCACTTGTCATTCCCCCTTGCTACAAGTGTAGCCGCAAGGAGATCAATGCATACGTGGAAAAGTCATCAAAGGCCATATTTTTGACACTTCTTTTTACGTTCCCGCAGAAGGCAGTGACCAAACCTTTTATGTTAAAACATATAAGGGATTTGTCTGGAGAAATTTAAATAATCAAGGAAGAAATTGCTGACTGCCGATGCAATAGCAATCGTGAGCAGCATCATGAGCAATCTAGCTTGAATAATTTTTCCTTTTTTAATCAGTGGATCGATATTCACCGCAAGCAATGCCCACCACGTAATGGCGATAAAAAATAGGTGGATCACAATACTGACAATTGCTTGTTGTCCTACGTCTTCCATACACTTGAATCCTCCTTTTATTGATTTCTGTAAAGGAAAACTCCCTTTCATTATATCCTCCAAAATCGGAAAGATGAATCATTTGGAAAAAAGAGCTACATTTAGAGTGAATCCCCTCTTATTCTGATGCGAAGGAGATGATATACTGCGGTGGAAGGAGCTGATCATATTTGAAAGATTCTTTTCCTGACTTTGTTGATTTGTACGGAGAACTGGTTCCCTCATTTGAACATGAATGGGAAGCCATTGCTTTCTACTTTGATTATAGACAGACACAGCTAGAAGAATTAGCACAATTGTGTCATTTTCATAACATTTCTTTGGATTACTCAGAGGAAAGCCTTTATCAGTTAGAGTCATTATACTTCGATGCCTTCCGTCAGCAGCTTTTTGCTGAGTGGAAAATGCCTATTGATGCATTGGAAGCGATGTTGAGTGTGTACATGGGAGAGGTTGTCATCAAGCATCATTCAGATGCTGATTGGGTCGTGCGGCCTTATATGGACTCTTCGCATCAATATACCCTTGGCTTGCGCCGAAACAATAAAACGTGGCATAGTACGCATTTTTGCGAGCATTTATATCTTGAAAAGCAAGCATCTCATCCGTATGTGTCGATGTATCAGTCTCTCATGTCATCCTAAAAAAATCCTTCTTATCGCAATGATAAGAAGGATTTTCTGTTTTATTTCCCTGCTACATTTAAACGGTTTAATGCCCGTTTTAATGCGAGTTCCGCCCTGCGTACATCACTTTCATTCGGGTGGTTCAAATGCTCTTCAGCACGCTGTTTCGCTGATTTAGCGCGATCAACATCAACTTTGTCTGATGTTTCAGCAGCCTGAGCAAGAATGGTTACTTTTTCGGGGCGAACTTCAACAAATCCACCGCTTACTGCAACCAATTCAGTTGATCCACTATGTTTTAAGCGAACTGCACCGATTTTTAGCGGAGCAACCATTGGAACGTGGCCAGCTAAAATCCCAAGCTCACCGCTTTCTGCTCTTACACTGACCATTTCCACATCCGCTTCATACACTGGGCCGTCGGGAGTAACGATATTGACTTGAACGGTCTTCATGCTTTTACCCTCCTAAGGACCAGATTAGGCCTCTACACCCATCTCTTTGGCTTTTTCAACCACTTCTTCAATGCGGCCGACTAAGCGGAATGCATCTTCTGGAAGGTGATCGTATTTACCAGATAAGATTTCCTTGAAGCCTTTAACAGTTTCTTGCAATGGCACATAAGAACCTTTTTGGCCAGTGAACTGTTCTGCTACGTGGAAGTTTTGAGATAGGAAGAATTGAACACGACGAGCTCTGTGTACCACAAGCTTATCGTCCTCAGATAATTCATCCATACCTAAAATGGCAATGATATCTTGCAATTCTTTATAACGTTGCAATGTTTGCTGAACTTCACGCGCGATCGCATAATGCTCTTCGCCAACAATCTCAGGTGCAAGGGCACGAGATGTTGAAGCAAGTGGATCTACCGCTGGGTAAATCCCCATCTCTGTCAACTTACGCTCAAGGTTTGTCGTTGCATCAAGGTGAGCGAACGTTGTAGCTGGAGCTGGATCTGTATAGTCATCCGCAGGTACATAAATCGCTTGAATCGATGTAACCGATCCTACGTTTGTAGACGTGATACGCTCTTGAAGCTGACCCATTTCTGTTGCAAGAGTTGGCTGATAACCTACCGCTGAAGGCATACGTCCAAGAAGGGCTGATACTTCAGAACCTGCTTGTGTAAAGCGATAGATGTTATCGATGAAGAACAATACGTCTTGACCTTGTTCATCACGGAAATGCTCTGCCATTGTCAAACCAGTTAGAGCTACACGCATACGTGCACCTGGTGGCTCGTTCATTTGGCCGAAGACCATCGCTGTTTTTTCGATAACGCCAGAATCTTTCATTTCGTAGTAAAGGTCATTTCCTTCACGTGTACGCTCTCCAACACCAGCGAATACAGAAATACCGCCGTGTTCTTGTGCGATGTTGTTGATCAATTCTTGAATCAGAACGGTTTTACCAACACCGGCTCCACCGAATAGACCGATCTTTCCACCTTTGATGTAAGGAGCAAGAAGGTCAACAACTTTGATACCTGTTTCAAGAATTTCAACTTCTGTAGAAAGTTGATCAAAAGAAGGCGCTTGTCTGTGGATTGGGTCTCTTTGCGCTTCCACACCAAGTGGCTCATCTAAGTCAATGTTATCTCCCAGTACGTTGAATACACGTCCAAGTGTTACGTTACCAACTGGTACTGAAATTGGTTTTCCAAGGTCTACAGCTTCCATACCGCGCTTCACACCGTCTGTTGATGCCATTGCGATGGTTCTCACTGTATCATCACCTAAATGTAGTGCTACTTCTAAAGTTAAGTCGATATCAACTTCACTTTCGCTTTCCGCTTTATGCGAAACTTTGATCGCATTATAAATCTCAGGCAAGTGACCGTCTTCAAAACGAACGTCTACGACTGGTCCCATGATCTGACTGATGCGTCCTGTTTTCATTGCATTCCCTCCTGACAATTATTTCTATTCTAAGGCAGCTGCTCCGCCGACAATTTCTGTAATCTCTTGTGTAATCGCTGCTTGACGAGCACGGTTGTAAGAGAGTGTCAGGCTGTCGATCAATTCTTTTGCGTTGTCTGTTGCACTCTTCATCGCTGTCATCCTTGCAGCATGTTCACTTGCTTTGCTGTCAAGAAGCGCACCGAAAATCAAACTCTCTGCATATTGAGGAAGGAGAACTTCAAGAATTTCTTCTTCAGAAGGCTCAAACTCATAAGATGCGGAACGTTTATTTGGTGTCGCTGCGGCCGAAAGGTCCGTTAGCGGCAATAATTTTTTCTCTGTTACTTCTTGTGAAATGGCACTGACGAAATGGTTATAGAACATGTAAAGCTCATCAAACGCTTCATCAGAGAACATTTGCACTGTACTGCTTGCTAATTCTTTAATATCAGCAAACGCTACTTCGTCTCCAAGCCCTGTTACTTCAGAAATAACTGGAATACCACGCTTTTTGAAGAAGTCGCGTCCGATTTTACCAATCACAATCACCGCATATTCATCAGCAGATTGATGACGAGATTGAATGGCTTGGTAAGCGGCACGTAAAATCGAGCTGTTAAAAGGTCCTGCAAGTCCTCGATCAGATGTAATGACGAGATACCCTGTTTTCTTAACAGGTCTTGAAAGAAGCATTGGGTGCTTAGCACTTGTTCCAGTTGCGATTGCCGCAACGACTTCTTGGATTTTCTCCATGTATGGAACAAAGGACTTCGCATTATTTTCAGCACGATTCAGTTTCGCAGCTGATACCATTTGCATCGCTTTTGTGATCTGACTCGATTTTTTTGTTGACGTGATCCTTGACTTAATATCGCGTAATGAGGCCAAAGATTTCACCACCTTTTTTCAGGAATCCGTGTTCATTTACGTGAAAAGAGAGAAAAAGAGAATCTTTTTCTCTCGGAAAGATTACTAATTAGTTGCTTGGTGCAAACGTACGTTTAAAGCCTTCGATCGCTGCTTTCCACTCTTCATCAGCAGGCATGTTTCCTGTTTGAGAGATTGTGTCAAACAAGTCTTTATGGTTTTCTTCAATGTACATGAATAACTCAGCTTCAAAGCGTTTGACATCAGCAATCGCTACATCATCTAAGTATCCTCTTGTCAGTGCATAAAGAATCGCTACTTGTTTTTCAACTTTCAGCGGTTTGTTCAAGTCTTGTTTTAAGACTTCAACTGTTCTAGCACCACGGTTTAATTTGGCTTGAGTCGCTTGGTCTAGATCAGATCCAAACTGAGCGAATGCTTCAAGCTCACGATAAGAAGCAAGATCCAAACGAAGTGTACCTGCTACCTTTTTCATCGCTTTGATTTGTGCAGAACCACCTACACGAGATACAGACAATCCTGCGTTTACCGCTGGACGTACGCCTGAGAAGAAGAGGTCAGATTGTAAGAAGATCTGTCCATCTGTGATTGAGATAACGTTTGTTGGGATATATGCAGAGATATCACCAGCTTGCGTTTCTACGAAAGGCAATGCTGTGATAGAACCGCCACCCTTTTCATCACTAAGCTTCGCTGCACGCTCTAATAAACGAGAGTGAAGATAGAAAACATCACCAGGGAATGCTTCACGACCTGGAGGACGACGAAGCAATAATGAAAGCTCACGGTAAGCTGCCGCTTGTTTAGAAAGGTCATCATACACAACAAGCACATGCTTGCCGTTATACATGAATTCCTCACCCATCGTTACACCTGCATAAGGAGCAAGGTAAAGAAGTGGAGCTGGCTGTGATGCAGAAGCTGTGACAACGATTGTGTAGTCAAGCGCACCATGCTTACGAAGTGTTTCAACAACACCACGAACAGTTGATTCTTTTTGTCCGATCGCTACATAGATACAGATCATGTCTTGATCTTTTTGGTTCAGGATCGTATCGATTGCAACAGATGTTTTACCTGTTTGACGGTCCCCAATGATCAATTCACGCTGTCCGCGTCCGATTGGAATCAAGGCATCAATTGCTTTAATTCCCGTTTGAAGCGGCTCATGTACCGATTTACGATCCATAACGCCTGGTGCTTCACTTTCGATTGGACGTGTTTTGCTTGTTAAAATTGGACCTAGTCCATCAACAGGCTGACCAAGTGGGTTCACAATACGTCCGATTAACTCTTCCCCTACTGGAACCTCCATGATACGACCTGTACGTTTTACGTCGTCACCTTCACGGATATCTTTGTAAGGTCCTAAGATTACGATACCTACGTTAGACTCCTCAAGGTTTTGAGCCATACCCATTACACCGTTAGAGAACTCAACAAGCTCTCCTGCCATAATGTTGTCAAGGCCATGTACACGCGCGATACCGTCCCCTACTTGAATGACTGTACCGACATCTTTTACTTCAATTTCAGATTGATAGTTTTGGATTTGCTGCTTTATCAGCGCGCTAATCTCTTCAGCTTTGATACTCACTAAGGTTTCACCCCTTCTAACGATTTTCGCCTGCAAGCTGACGTTCAATGCGGGAAAGCTTTCCGCTGACACTGCCGTCATAAATGCGGTTTCCGATACGGATTTTCACTCCGCCTATTAGATCCTTGTCAATCACGTTTTCAACACGCAGTGATGTGACTCCGGCTTTTTTGGCAAATACTTCAGATAAAGATTGAATTTCAGCTCCGCTGAGCGGTTTAACTGAATACACGATCGCATCGTCTATTTGTTTCGTACGGTTTGCAAGTTTCACAAACTCAGACGCCATTTCAGGAAAAATATTCGTGCGTCCGCGGTCAATCAATAAATACATTGTGTGCAAAACATATGTCGAAACACCTTTGAAAGCTTCTGCAATCAGATGTTTCTTTTTGTCTGCCGTAATCTTCGGATGAACAAGAAAGTCATTTAATTCTTGGTCAGCCTTCAGAACTTTTTTGATCTCATTCAGCTCTTTTTCAGTTTCGTCTACTGCCGAAGAAGCAAGAACGATGTCAAAAAGAGCAGAAGCGTAACGCTTAGAGACAATAGTCACGCTCATCGGCTTTCGCCTGCCTCTTTAAGATACTCTTGGATCAATTTCTCTTGTGCTTGCTCATCAAGTTCTTTTTCAATCACTTTAGAAGCAATTAATACAGAAAGTGATGCAACTTGCTCGCGCAGTGCAGCCACAGCTTGTTCTTTTTCTTTCACGATTTCAGTTCTAGCAGACTCTTTCAAGCGCTCTGATTCTTGACGTGCTGCTTGAATGATGTCTTCTTTTTGTTTCTCACCAATCTTTTTCGCATTTTCGATGAGTGTATGTGATTCTTCGCGTGCTTCTTTTAATAAGACACGTTGTTCTTCAAGAAGCTTTTCAGCTTGAACGTGCTTTTCTTCAGCACTTGAAATTTCATTTCCTATATAATCTTCACGCTGTTTCATAATCCCTAATAAAGGCTTAAGCGCAAATTTCTTTAAAAGTGCAAGCAGGATGAGCATAGCGATTAGCTGGAACAACATATCCCCGGCATTAAAACTTAAGCCCCCTGCTCCTAAAACCACTGGTAACTGAGACATTTAGTACGGCAACTCCCTTCTTTAAATAATATGTTAAGAAACAAAACATAAAGGAATGGCGAAGTTTCGAACTAATCTGATCTTCGCCATTAAAATTCATATTAGAACGCTTCTCACATATTAACCAAAGAATGCCAAGAATGCGATAACGACAGCGATAATTGGAAGTGCCTCAACTAAAGCTACCCCGATGAACATAAGTGTTCTTAGTTCTCTACCAGCCTCTGGCTGACGAGCGATTCCTTCAACTGTTTTAGATACGATTAGACCGTTACCAATACCTGCTCCTAGTGCTCCTAAACCGATTGCAATTGCTGCTGCTATTAAATTCATTAAAAAGCTCCTCCTTTAAAATAACGTCCATTTTGGACTCTCAATTTTTTAGTGTTCGTCGCTGACTTTATGGGAGATATACACCATTGTCAGCATGGTGAAGATAAATGCCTGGATGGTTCCGACAAACAAACTGAATGCCTGCCATACAATCATCGGCACGATGGCACCTAATGTACCAACAATACCTAGTGCAATGTTTTGCGTGTAGAAATTGGTCGCAAGTCCTGCGAGCAAACCAAGAAGAATCTCTCCAGCGAAAATATTTCCGTAAAGACGCAAACCAAGTGTTAACGTGTTTGCAAATTCTTCAATGATTTTCAGCGGCACTAAATATGGGATCGGCTTGAAAAAGTCTTTTGTATATTCCTTGACTCCTTTCGCCTTGACACCATAATAATGTGTCAATCCCATGACCATAATTGCTAGTGTCATTGTGATTGCAGGATCAGCAGTTGGTGATTTCCACCATAAGTTGTGATCGACCGTAATCGAGAATGGCAGTCCAAGCATGTTTGAAACAAATATGTACATGAGTAATGTAACGCCAAGCGCTAGAAATGGGGCTCCTGTTTTCATGTCCATCGAACTACCTATGATATTTCGAACAAAATCAACAATCCATTCCATGAAGTTCTGCGCCTTTGTCGGACGAATAGCCAGAACACGAGTAGTCAGCACCGCTATGAGAAGAACGATGATACTAGCAATCGTAATCATGAGAACATTGGATAAGTTGAACGTTAACCCTAAAAATTCTGTAGTTTTTGAACTGTGACCCAAAGAGTATTCACCTCTCTTCCATAGTAGAACGTTTAAGTTGAATGAAGGAATCTATCATAATGACAGGATATATTGTCATTAATCCTATAACAACACCTGCCAGATGAACTTCGTTAGGGTAACGCCAAGCAATCGCTACTGCGAGAATTGCGTTGGCCCACCTGGCTGTACTTCCCATTGAACGAATAGATTTTCCTTTTTTAACTGCTCGATCAAAAGCATGCATTCTCCGAATAAGCAGGAATAAATTAAAGAAAGCAAAAATTGTGCCGATAATGAAACCAAGAAACAGTGGTTTAAAACCAGGCATGGCATAGCCAAACACAAAAATTGCCAATAAATAGAACATATATTTACTCTGTCTGCGGAAAATGACGTTTGGATCGTTCATTCATCTGACTCCCGATGAAAAATATTGTAAAAAAGGTGATAAATGGTGATGAAAACTGCGTAGAAGACGCTTATGATAAGCCGTCCTATTTGAAAAAAATCAATCACCCATCGGTCTAATTGTGCAATCAGACTTGAAATCTTTAGATCTATGGGATTCTGCTTCATTCGCTGATACAAACCCTGATTATTAAAGGGTTCACAATGAGGATTAGTAGAGTGCTATAGGCTATGAAAACCTTACCATAATACCCTCGTTTAGCATACAATAGCGTCTATGATGTGTCAATCCGTTGAAAGTTAAAAAACTTTTCTATAATGAGAGAGCACACAAAATGTTCACAATTTCATCAAACTTTAGGAGAGTTGTGACATTCATTCAAAAAAACTGCTAATGTTCAGTATACATTGATTTTTCTAAGAACGATATCAACCGTTTGTCATATTTTTCAAAAAAGCCCACATGCACGTTTGCATGTGGGCTTTTCATGAATCTTTCTTATTTTGTTCCATACATACGGTCACCAGCATCACCAAGACCTGGGATGATGTAACCTTTTTCGTTTAACTTCTCATCTAATGCCGCAATGTAGATATCAACATCTGGATGATGTTTTTGCATTTCTTCTACACCTTCTGGCGCAGCAATCAGACACATGAAGCGGATGTTTTTCGCACCGCGTTTTTTCAAGCTGTTTAATGCTTCTACAGCTGATCCGCCCGTTGCAAGCATTGGGTCTACTACGATAAATTCACGCTCTTCCACATCAGATGGAAGCTTCACATAATATTCAACAGGCTTTAATGTCTTCGGATCACGGTATAAACCGACATGTCCCACTTTGGCAGCTGGAATGAGTTTCAAAATCCCGTCTACCATTCCAAGACCTGCTCTTAAAATCGGCACAACTCCGAGTTTTTTACCTGAGATCACGTTTGATTTAGCGACTTGTACAGGTGTTTCTACATCTACCTCTTCAAGCGGTAAGTCTCTTGTGATTTCAAATGCCATTAATGTTGCGACTTCATCCACTAGCTCTCTAAATTCTTTTGTTCCTGTATGAACGTCACGAATATATGTAAGTTTGTGCTGAATAAGCGGGTGATCAAATACATAAACCTTTGCCATTGCTTGCTACAACTCCTTTTCTGTCATCTTCCGGTGAACTTTGCACACTTCCTACAATTCTACATAAAAAGACATCATCTTTCAATATGATTCGCAAATCCTACAAAAAAAACCCACATGCCAAAAATAGGCAAATGGGTCTGCATCTTAATAATCTAATTCTTGATATAGAGGGAAACGAGCTGTCAGATCAGATACACGCTTTTTCGCCTCTTCTAATTTCGCTTCATCTTCATGATGTTTCAGAGCAAGCGCAATAATGGAACCGACTTCTTTCATCGCTTCTTGATCGAAGCCACGGCTTGTCACTGCTGCTGTACCTACACGTACACCACTTGTAACAAATGGTTTCTCTGGATCATATGGAATTGCATTTTTGTTCACCGTGATACCAATTTCATCAAGAACGTTTTCTGCAATTTTTCCTGTAATGCCAAGAGAGCGCAAGTCGATGAGAACAAGATGGTTATCTGTTCCACCAGATACAAGCTGAATATCCTCAGATAAAAGTGTTTCAGCTAGTTGTTTTGCGTTATCAATCACGTTTTGTGCATATGTTTTGAAATCTCCGTTCAATACTTCACCGAAAGAAACAGCTTTTGCAGAGATCACATGCATGAGTGGTCCACCTTGAATACCAGGGAAGATCGATTTGTCGATCTTTTTACCAAACTCTTCACGGCATAGAATCATTCCGCCGCGAGGTCCGCGCAATGTTTTGTGAGTTGTCGTTGTCACAAAATCAGCGTAAGGAACAGGATTTGGATGAAGACCTGCTGCAACAAGACCCGCGATGTGAGCCATGTCCACCATAAAGTAAGCACCGACTTCATCGGCAATTTCACGGAACTTTTTGAAATCAATTTGACGTGGGTAAGCACTTGCCCCCGCTACGATTAGTTTCGGCTTATGCTCACGTGCTTTTTCAAGTACATCTTGGTAGTCGATATGCTGTGTTTCTTTATCTACACCGTATTCTACAAAGTTGTACTGTACGCCGCTAAAGTTTACAGGGCTTCCATGTGTTAAATGCCCGCCATGTGATAAGTTCATGCCTAGCACTGTATCGCCATGCTCAAGGATTGTAAAGTATACGGCCATATTCGCTTGAGCACCTGAGTGAGGCTGTACGTTCACATACTCAGCGCCAAAAATTTCTTTTGCGCGGTCACGTGCGATATCTTCTACAACGTCTACATGTTCACAGCCGCCATAGTAGCGTTTACCAGGGTAACCTTCTGCATATTTGTTTGTTAAGACAGAGCCCTGCGCTTCCATGACTGCTTCGCTTACGAAGTTTTCTGATGCAATTAATTCGATTTTGTCCTGCTGGCGTTTCCGCTCTAGTTGAATTGCTTTGAATACTTGTGCGTCTTGCTCAGGTAAATGTTTCATCAGCGAAATCCTCTCCAATCTATTTCCATTCGATGTTTTCACCATCTCATTGTACACGGTTTTTGAGTAAAATGTAAAAGTTTTTTTTGGAAAATCGACTTCTTTTTTATGAAAATCCGAATATTCAAGGGGTGGAGCGTCTTCATCATTCAACATTATATTAGAAATATATCCGAACTATGATCTTGTATAAACGGCTCGTTCTCCGCCAATCAGCTTTGGACGAGTTTTTGCAAACGTCACATGTGCTTGTCCTAATTGATGACGGCTGAGACGGACCGGTACGGCTACCCGCTTTAAGTGCATGCCGATGAATGTATCACCGATATCAATCCCTGCATGTGCTGAAATGGATTCAACCAGCACAGGGTGTTCCATTTGCTGATACGCATGAGCCGCCATAGAACCACCCGCCTGACGGACAGGTACAGCCGCTACAATTTCTAAGTTAAGCCGGTACGCCACCTCTTCTTCCACAACGAGGGCACGATTCAAATGCTCGCAGCATTGGAAAGCCAATTCGATTCCTGTCTCGCGTCTCAGTTGATCGAGCTCTTGATAAATAGCTTCAGCAATTTGCTCACTTCCCGCTGTCCCAATGTGCTCGCCAGCCACTTCTGATGTACTGCAGCCAATCACTAAAATGTGGCCGGCTCGCAGTTCAACTGTTTGATGAAACTCTTTTAACATCTCAAGCCAATCTTGACCAATGTTCATGTTAAGCGCTCCTTACAGGTGCTTTTCTTCGTAATCAGCGATTTTACCAATCCGCACAGCATGACGTCCTGCAGTAAATTCTGTTGTCAGCCAAATGTGAGCAATCTCTCTTGCCAATCCTGGTCCAATGACTCGTTCTCCCATCGCAAGAACATTTGTATCGTTATGTTCTCTTGTCGCCTTTGCACTGAATGTATCATGCGCCAGTGCACAGCGGATGCCTTTCACTTTGTTTGCTGAAATGCTCATACCGATACCTGTCCCGCAAATCAAAATGCCTCGATCGACTTCTCCGTTTGCCACCATATTGGCTACAGGAAAAGCATAGTCAGGGTAGTCTACAGAACCTGATCCACATTCACAACCCATATCAATGTATTCAATCTTTAATTCATCCATTAGTTGTTTGATTTCTTCACGAATATTCGTTCCGCCGTGATCGGATGCAATGGCTACTTTCATCGGGCAATTCCTCCTAAGGGTGAGTTAATCTGTCATGTCTTACATTCATTCTTTATTTACAGTTATATTTTAACCTCTGCCTAGTCATTTGCAAACAAAAGCAGAAAAACCGTTTGCGCAACGGTTTTACAGGTTGTCCATTTATGAGGATTTGTGATCCTGTTTAAGCTTTTTAGCAAGTTGATACAATAGCGTTTCTAGTTCATCTCGTGTCTCCTGATAAATGGAGAGGCTCCCTCCAAATGGATCCGACACGTCACCTTCTGATCCTGTCGCAAATTCTTTTAGAGTGAAGACCTTGTCTTTCACATGAGCATATTGCTCCACAATCAACTGTTTATGCTGAATCGTCATGGTGAAGACATAATCTGCTTCATGAAGAAGTTCTTCTGTTAGTTTAGACGACGAGTGATTGAGTGGAATGCTTTTCTCAAATAATGCTTCGACTGCTTGAGGAGAAGCCTTCCCTGCATCAGAGGCGAAGATGCCCGCTGATTTTACAGTGACCTGTAAGCCTTTTTCATCTGCAATGGAGGAAAAAAGGGCTTGAGCCATCGGACTTCTGCAAGTATTTCCCGTACAAACAAATAAGATATTCATCTTTCGACCTCCTTTTCTTCTATTATATAGCATTTCATTCTACATGTTATGTAAGGAGACTGGCTAGAGCGGAAATAATAATTTGATTCCAAAGGCTAGTAAAATAAACCCGCCAAGCGCACCGCTATATGAACCTACCCATGACCGAACCTGTTTACCGAGTAATAATCCAAGCCATGTGAGCATCATACTAAAAAAGCCAAACAATAAAATGGTCATCAACACCCGAGAACCGTAAATCCCCAGGCTTAAGCCAACGGAAAAACTATCTAAACTCACACTTGTTGCAAAAAGAACGAGACCGGCCCCAACAGGTGCGATAAATGGCTTATCTTCTTTTCGGATAGAAGCGATGATCATTTGCAGACCTAGCACCAAAAGCAGCGCCCCGCCTATATAGGTTGCTAGGAGCCCAAGCCAGCCAGATAAAAGCTGACCTGTTAGCATGCCAAAAAGAGGCATAAACATATGAAATATCCCAATGACAAGTCCAATATAAAGGATCTGGCGGAATCTCAGCTGAATCATCCCCATGCCGAGTCCAACCGAAAAGGCATCCATTCCAAGTGCAAAAGCCATGATACTGAGTGTCAGCAATTCGCCAGCTAGTTCATTCATGTAAATCCCCCTTGGACACGCATTCTCCTTTAACCTATGTTTGTCCAAGAGAGGTTAGAACTATTTGAATGAAGAGAGAGTGCGCCCTCCTGCCGCTTTTTGCAGACGGTTCATGATCGCAGAACCAACTCCCTGCTCTGAGAAGGCTTCTGAAATGATCAAGTCTACATCCGTTTCATCAAATTGTCTCAGCACACGATATAAGTTTGAAGCAACCGTTTCAGGCTTTTCTCTCCATCCACAGCTAAAGATAACATCTGCCGCAAACCATTCCTTCTTTTCTTCTGTCGTCAGCACACCTACTTTTAGCCCTTCAGCTCGGTACTTCTGAATGTGCAGCTGCATGTCTTCATCACTTCCATGAAATATATACATTTGTGCTTCAGGTGCATAATGTGTGTATTTCATTCCCGGCGATACTGGCACCTCATCCTTTTTCGTCAGCCCTGGATCCATGTTGACCGTTCCTACGACCTCTTCTAACGCTTCTTTTGTAATACCCCCCGGCCTTAAGATCACTGGAATCTCGTCTATACAGGATACAACCGTTGACTCCACGCCAATACCTGTTGAACCACCATCGACAATGCCAGCAATTTTCCCATCAAGATCACTCGCGACATGATCCGCAAGTGTCGGCGACGGTTTTCCCGAACGGTTGGCACTAGGCGCGGCAATTGGCAAACCAGCTGCTCGGATGAGTTCAAGCGCAACAGGATGATCAGGCATTCTTACGCCTACTGTTGTTAAACCTGCCGTCACCTGCTTTGATAATGTGCCCGGCTTACAAGGTAGAACAATGGTGAGAGCGCCTGGCCAAAAGGCATCCATCAGCGCTGTTACTTTTTCATTTTCTATTTGCGCAAATTCATGAAGCTGTTGAACGTCCGCAATGTGAACAATCAACGGATTATCACTTGGGCGTCCTTTCGCTTCATAAATTTTCTTCACAGCCTCTGTCTCTTTTGCATTTGCCCCTAGTCCATACACCGTTTCTGTCGGAAAAGCGACCACTTCATTCTGCCGCAACAACAGAGCTGCTTGTTCAATTTGTGGATAGTATGTGGATAAATCCTTTTTTAAATCCACAGACCATCTTTTTGTATTTAACATCATACAAACTCCTTTTAAAAAAGATAAAACTGTTGATATATCTCAATTATCCTTTTGAAAGTATAAAAGATGATGCTAAATAAAACAAGCGTTGTCCACAATTTGTGGATAACGCTTGTTTTACAGTGGATAAGTATGTGAATAAGTCCGGTGTTTTGTGATTAACTCGCTGTTTTTTGCAGCACAACCGCCTGCTCTTTTCCCAACGACTCTTTTGCATGCGCAGATACCCACACACTTTCTGGGATTTCCTCTATAGGCGTAAAGCCCATCAGCGCTAAAAAATCATGCGAAGAGGAGTGATTGGCTACAACATAAAAGGTGTCCACACCTTGCTTTTCCCCTAGCGTTTGAACACTTTGGAACAGAGAAACGATATGCCCCTGACCAAGTTTATCTGATATCACAAGTGATCTTAGCAATCCTTCTTGTTCATTTAGTCGTTCAAGGCCTAAACAGCCTGCAAGCTCACCGTCTGCATCTTCCATGACCACAAATGACGTACGCTCTGCAATCGTCACCCCGCCTTTTGCTTGGCCTTTTTCAAGAAAAGCATTAATGGCCGGGGCATCTTCTTCTGTCGCTATTCTTAATTGATAATACATGCTTTCACCTCTTTTTGTTCTCTTACTTCAACTCTATGAGGCAAAAACAGATTTAGACCTTTTTTAAGAGAAAAGACTAGAGACCCATTCGAACAGAAAGAATTTCACTTCACCCGTCTCTTCTTCTTTTACCACTTCATTGACAGATTCATTTGATGGCTCTGCGGCTACCTGCTCTTTATCATCTCCTTCTGGTGAGGCGATCGCTTCTCCGTTTGAAAAATCGATAAAGCAGAGAGGTGGGAATAACACACACCACCAATTGGCTCCGTCTCCTTCCCCTAACGTAATCAAAATGGCTTCATATTTCCCAGCAGGATAAACAAAGTTGCCATATAGCTTTGTTGGAAATGAGGCTTTTTGAAAGCTGACCGATACGGATTGATCAATGTGTTGTTCCTTTAATTTTGCTTTGGCAATACGATTGATGTCTGGAAGCTTTGAACGAATCACACGTCTAGCTTCTTCAATGGATGTGAGGTCTTTCACCCATTCCGTTATATTGGCATTGACCTCATCTCGAATACTTCGTTTCACATCTTGATCTGCCGACTGGTCACTGTTGGCTAAAATGCGTAAACGAATGGCTTCATCTGGAATCACAACAGGCTGATTGGCAGAAGCAGCCGCCGTCTCCTCTTTTCCAAGGTTTGCAAAAGCACCACATAATAATAGAAACATATAAAGACAAATCATCATTTTACTTTTGAACATGATGTGTTCCCCCCACTTTTTCTCTTCGCTACAAACATTGTGTCCAGGAAACGCATCTCGTAAACAGCAAAAATGATTTTTTTAATAGATTATGAGTAAAAAACAACTACATGAGGAAAGCGAATCAATGTTTTTTCTGCATGCAAAAAAGCCATTCAACAACTTATGAACGGCTTTTTAGTGAGGATTGGTAATCGGACGGGTACAGTCTCCCATCCCAATCTCGGCTGATTTTTAATCCCGAATCTGTTTTGATAACTGTCATTGCACCTTTTTTCTCAATTTCCTTTTTGACCTTTCCTTTATGGTCAATAAATTGAATGATCATTTCATAGTCAAATTCAATCCTGTCATCGCTTTCATCTGAAGGTGTAAACGTAATTTTTTTCAGTTTAATTTGACAATCTTGATCTTTTGCTGCTTCTAATACACTTGGAAACATGCTGTCTTCTGTATATTCTTGATATTCATGCTCGGTTAAATAATCCTTCAACTTCTCCTTCATGTCAGATAGGTCATCCGTCCGATTCACTGTGTATTGTGCTTTTTTATAGTTTTCCCCAAATGCTGCTGCTTCTTTTTTAAAGCTCGGTTTACCGCAAGCACTCACAATCAATAGTACACTGACGATGACCAACACCATCGCATACCTTCTGTTCACACCATTCGCTCCTTCAAAACAAATTTATGTAAAAAATCATGATCAGAATGTTCATTCTTCTATATATACGTTTCCCTTTTACCATAAGTTTCATCTTTACATAATAAAATAGTCCGACTTTATTCAGCCGGACTTCCGTTTTGAATGTGTGCGCAAACTGCTCGATCCTTTCTGTTGATGTCCTTGATGATATGAACATCAGCTGAAGGGAACGCCTGCAAAAGAAGCGCTTTTACATCTTGTGCTTGTGTATGTCCTATTTCAAAGACAACCACCGCTTGCTGATGAAGTACTTTGTGGAGATCACAGGCGATACGCTCATAAAACCACAGGCCATCACGCCCATCTGTCAGCGCATTGACAGGTTCATGCTTTGTGACAACCTCTGATAAACCATCCATTTCTTCTGCCGCAATATAAGGCGGATTAGAAATAAACACATCGACTTTGATGCCTTGATCCATAATCGGTTCAAGTAAATCCCCTTGGACAAAATGAACGTCTGCACCAAGCGCTTCTTGATTTCGCTTTGCTACTTCAAGTGCTTCACGTGAAATATCCGTCGCTGTCACAGTGAGAGATTCTTTTTCAAGAGCTAACGTAATCGCAATTGCACCGCTACCTGTTCCTACATCAACCGCTTTGAGCGGCTGATCATCAGGAAACACACGATTTATCATGTTCAATGCCGCCAACACCACTTCCTCCGTTTCAGGACGAGGAATCAGAACGTGTTTGTTTACCTCAAAAGGACGCCCATAAAAAAATTCAACACCCGTTAAATGCTGCACAGGCACTCCACGCTTGTGCTGCGCGACGAACTCGCTGAATTGTGAATCTTGCTCCTCTGGCAGTGGATCATGAAAACGGGCAAGAAGTTCACTTCTGCTCCATCCAAGCACATGCATCAACATTAACTCTGCTGCGTTTTGGTCTCTGCCCGCTTCCGTTAACAAAGAAGAAGCCCATTTAAGGGCTTCAAAGATCGTTCGCTCTTTATTTTGCATTTTGAAGTTTTCTTGCTTGGTCTTCCATAATTAATGCATCAATGACCTCGTCAAGTTTTCCTTCTAAAATTTGATCAAGCTTTTGAATCGTTAATCCAATGCGGTGGTCCGTCACGCGGTTTTGTGGGAAATTGTACGTACGGATACGTTCTGAACGATCCCCTGTTCCAACAGCAGATTTACGGGTTTGATCATATTCAGCTTGTGCTTCACGCTGGAATTTATCATAAATTCTCGCACGCAAAACTTTCATCGCTTTTTCTTTGTTTTTGATTTGTGATTTCTCATCCTGACAGGAAACCACTACACCTGTTGGAAGGTGAGTCAAACGAACAGCAGACATTGTGGTATTAACACTTTGTCCCCCAGGTCCGCTTGATGCGAATGTATCCACACGAATATCTTTTTCGTGGATATCAATTTCAACTTCCTCAGCCTCTGGTAATACAGCAACTGTCGCTGTTGATGTATGAATACGGCCGCCTGACTCAGTTTCTGGAACACGCTGCACGCGGTGTGCACCGTTTTCAAACTTTAGTTTAGAATATGCACCTTTACCGCTAATCATAAAGATGATCTCCTTATAACCGCCAGTTCCAGTGACACTCGCTTCCATGACTTCCGTTTTCCAGCCTTGCATTTCAGCATAACGGCTGTACATACGGTACAGGTTTCCTGCAAACAGCGCAGCCTCTTCTCCGCCCGCTGCACCACGAACCTCCACAATAACGTTCTTATCGTCATTCGGATCTTTCGGGATGAGCAAGATTTTCAGCTCGTCTTCTAAACGTTCTGTTTCCTCTGTGAGCTCTGAAATTTCTTCTTTGACCATGTCGCGCATATCGGCATCGAGCTTATCTTCCAGCATGGCTTTCGCATCACTTAGCTGATCATATGCCGCACGATATTGTCTATATACCTCAACAGTTTCTTGAATATCAGATTGTTCCTTCGAATATTCACGAAGCTTCTTAGGGTCGTTCACCACTTCAGGGTCACTTAAATATTCATTTAGCTTTTCATAGCGTTCTTCAATTGATTTTAAACGGTCTAACATGGTCTTCACCTCTGTTTTGTGCGTAACAGTCTAATTATAGTATAGCGGGGTATGACAGTCAAAAAAATTTCCAAAACAATTGATTTTCTGCAATTTTTCACTAGAAAACACGATCTTTGGCGATTGGTTACTTGTTTTGTCTAACGTGAAGGAACGGATGCTCACGAAAGAGAATGGTACTTGTAATTGAAAAAAGGGAGGGCATTTGGTTTGAATACAAATGAGGTTGCAAAGGAAATTGGTGTATCTTCAAAAACCATTCAGCGCTGGGTCAAACAGCTCAACATCCCTGTCGCCCGGAATGAACTTGGACATTACGAATTTCATGATGACATTGTCCAGCTGCTCAAAGAGGTCCAACACCAAATGAACGAAGGTGTGATTCTCCATGACATTAGACTGCCGATCCATGAAGAAACCGCCCAGCAATTATCACCTGCTGTAGAAACTTCTGACTCATCAAAACGGATAGAAGCCTTAGAAGAACAAGTGAAACAGCTCCTTCAAGAGCAATCACATGTCAGTCATATTGAAGCCCGTTTCCAAGAATTAGAACGGAAACTCGCTAAGAAAGCAGATGAAGGCGTTTCCTACCAGCTCCTCCAGCACAGAAGAGAAATTGAAGAATTAACTGCAAAATTAGAACGCCTCACAGCCACATTGACAAAACCAAAACCATCAAAAGAAGAAGAAAAGGAAAAGGCACACCCCGACATGAAAAAAAAGCGTGTGCTCTTCCCTCTGTTTCATTCATTTCGCTAAGAAAGGCTGCCTATAAGGCAGCCTTTCTACTATATTATACGGTAAGTGCAATAATGATCGGTAATGTAATGAGTGACATGATCGCACTGATCACAAATGCCGATGCTGTTTCTGCTTCCTGTTTCTCAAATCGAGTGGCGATCATGGCCGCAACAGCTGAACCTGGGAAGGCAACAAGCAATACAGCTTTTGTAATTTCATCCGCCGAAAGACCCATAAGAATGGCGATAAAATACATAAGTAACGGTTGTACAGCTACTTTGAGCAATGCGATACTGAAAGCTGGTAAGCTCAGTTTAATTTTGCGGATACCGACTGTGACACCGACTGCAAAGAGCGCAACCCCTGATGTCACACTTCCAATTTCCTCTAGCATTTCATGTCCGATTTCAGGAAGTTTAAATCCTAAAAGAACAAGAATGATACTTGCTAACGGTGCAAGCGCAAGCGGCTCTGATAAACCGTGCAAAATCGCTTTCGTCGTCATTTTCAGGAAACTTTCGCCGTCTTTGGCTTTTCCTTTTGTTTTTTCACCGACAGTTGACACAATAATAGCAATTGGATCAAGCAATGCATTTACAACTATTCCGGTAATAGCAATCGGAATTGCAACTTCTTGAGCCCCAAATAAACTGCCCAAGACCGGAATCCCCATAAATGCAAAGGTCGGTTGTGCTGAGTTTAATGAGAAAACAGATGAATCTGTTAAATCATATTTAAAAGCAAATTTCGTAACTAAAAGGATAATGATATAAAAGCCTACGATTCCGAGAATCAATGCAACGAAAAATGGAATTTGACTATAGAATTTATCTTTTGGTGTTGACAGAATGCTGGCGATAAAGTGCGCTGGCAAAGCATACTTTGTAACAAGTGTACTTACACCTTTTGCAGATTTAGCGTCATAGCTGCCGAAGTTCCCTGCGAACCAACCCAGCGCGATAACGAAAAAAATCGGTGCTAGGAGGATCAAAATATTTAAAAAGTCCATCTTACTATTCCTCCTTGAATCCTTTACATGTTTCTTATTTTATAGCGGCATTGCTTACATTACCCGAAACAATGCCGCGTTACACATTTTATTATGCTCTTACAATTTTTTTATATTCAGGAATCCACATAGCATCTTTTACAGCTTGTTCGATGTTGTCAGGTGTTCTTCTTGCGACACCATCTTTAATTGCTGCTTTTGCTACTTCAACAGCTACCTTGATTGATACTTCTTGCAATTTATCAATGCTTGGAAGCAGTCCAGCGCCTGGTTTTTCATGATCAACCATTTCAGCGATCGCATTTGCAGAAGCAACGAACATGCCTTTTGTGATAATTTTTGATTCCGTTACGATTGAACCAAGACCAAGTCCAGGGAAAACGAACGCATTGTTTGATTGTCCGATTTCATGTTCAATTCCGTTATACTCGACATTTTCGAATGGGCTTCCAGTTGCAACAAGTGCACGACCGTCTGTCCATTTGAATAGATCTTCCGGTACTGCTTCAGCAAGTGGAGTTGGGTTAGACATCGGCATGATCACTGGACGCTCTGTATGAGCTGCGATTTCTTTAATAATTTCTTCAGTGAATGCGCCACCTTGACCTGATGTACCAATAAGAATGGTTGGCTTCACCTTGCGAACAGCTTCAGCAAATGAGATTTGTCCTTTTTCATCACGAGCCCAGCCTTCTACTTCATCAGAAGAACGAAGGTATGGTTTTTGGAAATCAAGCACTTCATCTTCAAACTGATCTGTTAGTAACCCTCTGTAGTCTAACGTCCAGAATGCATTGTTTGCTTCTTCTTCACTTAGACCTTCAAGAACCATTGTGTCACGCATTTGATCGGCGATTCCGATTCCAGCTGATCCAGCTCCGAAAATCATCACACGGTGATCTTTCAATTGAGTACCAGTTTTCTTGACAGCTGCAAGAACACCCGCTAAAGTAATGGCACCAGTACCTTGGATATCATCATTAAATGTTAAGATGTTGTCGTTGTATTTTTTCATGATGTTACGCGCATTTTTGTTTCCAAGGTCTTCCCAGTGAAGCAATGCTTTCGGGAAGAATTTAAGTGCTGCTTTTACATACGCATCAATGAATTCTTCGTATTTTTCACCTTGTACACGTTTGTGGTGGTTCCCGATGTACAATGGATCATTTAATAATTTTTCATTGTTAGTTCCAACATCTAATACAACTGGAATGACGCGGCTTGGATCAATACCTGCTGCAGCCGTGTAAACAGCTAATTTACCAATTGCGATGTTGATACCACCAACACCCCAGTCACCAATTCCAAGAATACTCTCAGAGTCAGTTGCTACGATAAGGTCGATGTCGCCTGCTGTTGCATGTAAGTTTTCAAATGCTTTTTCAATACCGTCAATGTTGTCGATTGAAAGATAGACACCATGAGGTCTTCTGTATTCATGGCTGTATTCTTGAATCGCTTCACCAACAGTTGGTGTGTAAACAACAGGAAGCATTTCACGAAGCTTGTCCGTTAGAAGCTTATAGAACAATACTTCGTTACGGTTTTGCAAATCACTTAAGTATACGTTTTGACGAAGACGATCTGGCTGAGCTAGAAATTGCTTGTATGCTCTCTCTGCTTGCTGTTCTAAAGTCAGAACAGTTGGAGGAAGTAATCCTTCTAGTCCAAGCTCTTGTCTTTCTTCTTCAGAGAAAGCAACGCCTTTGTTCAACGTTGGAATCGATAATACATCTTTACCTGTCAAAGTGGTTTCGAGGTACCCTTCTTTTGTTTTCTTCACGTTGTTCATCAAAAACTACCCTCTTTCTAAAATATAAATAAAGTGAACTATTAATACAAAGAACGATCAAGGAGAAAAATCCTTAATCAAAAAAATTATGACAAGAAATCGAACTTTTCGTTTAAATGCTTTACACTACAGTTAGTCATTTTATGCCTGCTTATACCAAAACGCAAGCGTTGAAAATTAGATAATTTTTTCGTAGCGTTATTTAATTTATTTAAGTACAAATGATGGGTGTTCAGCCAAAATCTCGAAAAACGAAACACAGCGGCATTTGCTATTTTTTTAATTGTCAAGTGTTGTACCAACATCTAATTTTGGTACTTCATGGTGATGTCTGCATCGTGCTTCGTATGATTCCTGCGCACCTACTAAAATAATGGGATCATCATAAGATGCGGGTTTACCGTCGATCAAGCGTTGTGTTCTACTCGCTGGGGAGCCGCATACCGAACAAACTGCTTGAAGTTTTGTTACAAGCTCTGCACATGCCATTAAATGCGGAACAACACCAAATGGCTCTCCTCTGAAGTCTTGATCAAGGCCTGCAACAATGACTCGGTAGCCTTTATCAGCCAATTGAGTGACAATATCAATGATTGTCTCATCAAAAAATTGCACCTCATCAATGCCAATGACATCGGTTCGTTCTGATATGTGCGTTATTATGTCTTTTGGTGAGGTTACTGCAATCCCATCGACGGATGAACCGTTATGTGACACAACTGAGCTTGTGCTATACCGGTTATCAATCGCTGGTTTGAATATTTTTACTTCTTGTTTGGCAAAGGTGGCTCTTTTGGCTCTCCGAATCAATTCTTCCGACTTTCCAGAAAACATACTTCCGCAGATGACTTCAAGCCAACCGCTTTGTTTCATCACATACATAAGGTCTTCTCCCCCGTTTTAAAGTTCCATCAATCCACGTAAAAAAACAGGCAAGAACGGATTCCTGCCTGTTTATTGTATCTATTATTACTTAAGACCGTATTTTTTGTTAAAGCGGTCAACACGTCCATCAGCAGAAGCGAATTTTTGACGGCCTGTATAGAAAGGATGGCACTCAGAGCAAATCTCGATGCGTACCTCTTCTTTTACTGATCCAGTTTCAAACTCATTTCCACAAGCGCATTTGACTGTAGCTTTTTTGTAGTTAGGATGAATTCCTGTTTTCATCTACTGTCATCTCCTTCCGCCCTGAATCCAATTCGGAAACAGAGTTAATATCTCAGAATAAATTCTGAAACGCACATGATAAAATTATAACAGTGTGAGTCTATGATTGCAAATGTATTTTTTCAGGAAGCTATCTTCTTGATGCAGACATATTTGCTTGTTTCCATTCTTGCGTTAAAATATCGAAAAATTCTTGGTTTGTCTTTGTTTTTCTCATTTTGCGCATGAATTTCTCAGCGAAATCAGGTGTATCTGACATTGATTTTCTCATCGCCCATAGACGATCAAGATGTTCTTTAGGCACAAGCAGTTCTTCTTTTCTTGTACCGGAACGACGAATGTCGATGGCTGGGAAAATTCTTCTTTCTGCAAGAGAACGATCTAAATGGAGCTCCATATTTCCTGTTCCTTTAAACTCTTCATAAATCACATCGTCCATACGTGATCCCGTATCAACAAGTGCAGTAGCTAAAATGGTCAAGCTTCCACCTTCTTCGATGTTACGCGCAGCACCAAAGAAGCGTTTTGGACGGTGGAAAGCCGCTGGATCAATACCACCGGAAAGCGTTCGGCCGCTTGGCGGGATGACCAGGTTGTATGCCCGAGCAAGCCTTGTGATGCTGTCCATTAAGATGATGACATCTTTTTTATGTTCAACTAGACGCATCGCACGCTCTAATACAAGCTCTGCTACTTTAATGTGGTTTTCCGGTACTTCGTCAAAGGTTGAGCTAACGACATCCCCTGCAACAGAACGTTCGATATCTGTTACTTCCTCTGGACGTTCGTCAATAAGAAGAACAATCAGTTCTGCCTCTGGATGATTTTCAGAGATACTGTTGGCAATTTCTTTGAGCAAAATGGTTTTCCCAGCCTTAGGCGGTGCAACAATTAAACCACGCTGTCCAAACCCAACTGGTGCCATCATATCCATAATTCTAGTAGACAGGTGATTAGGCTGTGTTTCAAGAATCATTTGACGATCAGGGAATAGCGGCGTGAGTGCAGGAAAGTGAACACGTTCCTTAGCTGATTCTGGGTCGTCCCCATTTACCGCTTCGACATGAAGGAGGCCATAGTAGCGTTCATTCTCTTTTGGAGGTCGTACCTTTCCAGACACCTTATCACCATTTCTTAAATCAAAGCGTCTGATTTGTGAAGCTGAAATATAAATGTCTTCAGAGCTTGGGGAGTAGTTAATTGGTCTTAAGAAACCAAATCCCTCTGACTGAATAATTTCTAGAACCCCTTCCATAAATAAGAGATCCTCTTGCTCAGCATTCGCCTTTAAGATGGCAAAAATTAATTCTTTTTTTGTTAGTTTGCTGTAATAAGAGATTTTGTACTTTTTTGCTAACTCATACAGCTCTTTTAATTTCATATTTTCCAAAGATGAAATCGAAACATCTTTCAATATGGACACCACACTTTTCTAGTCAATGTATTTCATTACGAATGCATGACTATTGTATTTGATTAGCTTTTAATTCCGTTTTTGTTGGAATGACCTCGCTCTCATGGTAACGCTCCCACTCGTTTTATCGTAAAGATAGGAACAATGTGAAATTGAGCTTTGTCAACATAGAGAAGGATAATGAGTATATCGTCATGATGCGGCAGTATTTAAACTTGTTGAAGCTTAAAAGAAGTAAATTCGTAGAAAATTTCGCAGCACTCTTTAGTTTTACCTCATTTGCAGGGAATATTCAACTTTAAAAAGAAAATGATATATATTTGACACCTATATGAAAAGCGGGTAAAGAATACCCGCTTTCAGATTACGGACGAATGACAAGATTCGGTTTTTTCTTTAAACTGTGTCTGCCATCGACGAATCGAACAGTACCTGATTTCGCACGCATGACAACACTATGTGTTGTTCCAACAGAGCCTTTAAATTGAACACCTTTTAATAACTCGCCATCTGTTACACCTGTCGCTGCAAAAATGGCGTCATCGCCTTTCACGAGGTCTTCCATTCTGAGGACTTTTCCAACATCCAGTCCCATTTTCTCACAGCGTCTCAGCTCTTCTTCACTTTGTGGAAGAAGCTTACCGTGGATTTCTCCACCAAGTGCTTTAAGCGCAACAGCAGAAAGGACACCTTCAGGCGCTCCACCTGAACCAAATAGAATATCAACACCTGTGTGATCAAATGCTGTATTAATGGCTCCTGCAACGTCACCATCATCGATCAGCTTGATTCTTGCTCCAGCTTCTCTCAGCTCAGCAATGATCTTTTCATGTCGCTCTCTGTTTAAAATTGTCGCAACAACATCTTCAATATCTTTGTTTTTCGCTTTTGCAACAGCACGAAGATTGTCAATGACAGGCGCTTCAATGTCGATGCAGCCTACCGCTTCTGGACCTACTGCGATCTTATCCATGTACATATCAGGTGCATTCAGCAAGTTGCCATGATCTGCAACAGCGATAACAGCTAAAGCATTCCAGCCGCCGCTCGCCACAATATTTGTTCCTTCCAATGGATCAACAGCGACATCCACGCGAGGTCCATATCCGTTTCCAAGCTTTTCCCCAATATAAAGCATTGGCGCTTCGTCCATTTCTCCCTCGCCGATGACCACAGTTCCCTTCATCGGAATCGTATCAAATACATCACGCATGGCACTTGTTGCAGCATCATCCGCTTCGTCTTTTAAACCTCTACCCATCCAACGAGCAGATTTTAATGCAGCTGCTTCTGTCACCCGTACTAGTTCCATCGATAAACTTCTTTCCATTTTTGTCCAAATCTCCTCTCACAGTCAAAGCCTTATGAATTTTGAAGTTCTTCTATTTCTTGGTCATTCAGCTTTTCACGCCAGATGGTTGCACCCAAGCCTTCAAGCTTCTCCTCAAGCATACTATATCCTCTGTCTATATGTTCAAGCCCTGTGATTTCGGTCACACCGTCTGCCATTAACCCTGCAACAACGAGACAAGCACCTGCTCGCAGATCACTTGCTTTGACCTTTGCACCTTGAAGCTGCGTTTGACCTGTAATAATGGCAGATCTTCCTTCCACCTTCATGTTAGCACCCATTCGACGCAATTCGTCAATGTGTTTAAAGCGGGCAGAGTAAATGGTATCTGTCACGACACTCGTGCCTTTCGCTTTTGTTAACAAAGCCGTCATCGGCTGTTGAAGATCGGTCGGAAAGCCCGGATACACAAGGGTTTTGATATCGACAGGCTTGAGTCCTTCATTTCTGCCAACGATCAGCATTTGATCGTTGCTTGTTTCAATTGTAAATCCCATCTCTCTAAGTTTCGCCGTAATTGATTCTAAATGAGTTGGGATCACATTATCAAGCACAACTTCATTCCCCATCGCTGCACCTGCAATTAAAAATGTACCTGCTTCTATGCGGTCAGGGATGATGGAATGCCTGCAGCCATGAAGAGATTCCACACCTTCGATCCGAATCACATCCGTCCCCGCACCTTTGATTTTAGCTCCCATGCTTGCAAGCAGTGTTGCTACATCAATAATTTCGGGTTCTTTTGCGGCATTTTCAATCACTGTTTTCCCTTCAGCTAGCACGGCTGCCAGCATGATATTGATGGTCGCACCTACACTGACAACATCAAGATAAATACGGGCTCCGACTAATTTTTCAGCGCGCAAATAAATCGCACCCTGTTCGTTTGTCACCTCGGCTCCAAGTGCTTCAAAGCCTTTGATATGCTGATCGATCGGTCTAGGTCCTAAGTGACAGCCCCCTGGTAATCCAATGACAGCCTGCTTGAATCTACCGAGCATGGCGCCCATTAAATAATAGGATGCTCGTAGTTTCTTCACTTTCCCATTAGGAAGCGGCATGCTGATCATGGAGGCAGGATTGACAACCATCTCACCTTTTTCAAACGTGACCTTTCCGCCAATCTCTTCTAACAGATCTCGTAATGTGTCAATATCTGAAATATGCGGAAGGCCTTCAATGGTTACTGGAGAATCAGCGAGAATCGTGGCAGGAATCAGTGCCACAGCACTATTTTTCGCACCACTAATATGTACGGTCCCGCGCAAGGGGTCACCGCCGGCAATGTTTAACTTTTCCATATTTGTCTCCCTTCTTAAAGAAGATCACTGTTGGAGTTATACTGTTTGTGGATGTCGCGCTTTAAAAGGTCTTGTCCAAAATTTAGCCAATATCAAGAGAAAGAATACAGGTTAAACGAAATTTGTCGGAAGAAAAATAATCGAAGCTTTGCGAGGCTGTGATGTTCTCTTCTTTGCACAAAACATTTCTTAGCGTATTTAAGGAAAACTGCGGCAAACGGATGCGTATCCGTCTGCCACAATCACTTATTTATTCCAGTCTGCTAAAAATTGCTCAATGCCTGCATCCGTTAATGGGTGTTTTGTCAGCTGCTTGATGACTTTCAGCGGCATTGTGCCGATATGAGCACCTCTAAGCGCAGCTTCTGTCACATGTTGCGGGTGACGAATGGATGCAGCAATGATTTGTGTATCTAATCCATGAACATCAAAAATGGTTTTCACTTCACTAATGAGATCAAGACCATTTTGGCCAATGTCATCTAAGCGGCCGAGGAATGGAGAGACATACGTCGCACCAGCTCTAGCTGCAAGAAGTGCCTGGTTTGCACTAAAAATCAACGTGACGTTTGTTTTAATCCCAAGGTCTGTTAACGCTTTGACTGCTTTAAGACCGTCTGTTGTCATTGGGATTTTCACTGTGATATTTGGTGCAATAGCAGCCAGCTCTTTTCCTTCTTCAATCATTTCTTCTGCTTTGAGAGAAATGACTTCCGCACTAACTGAACCTGATACCACGTCAGTGATTTCACGAAGGCGGTCGTGGAACGATACGTCCTTTTCTTTCGCTACTAAACTAGGGTTTGTTGTCACGCCTGCTAAAATGCCAAGCTCGTGTGCCTCTTTGATGTCTGCGATATTCGCTGTGTCTACGAAAAATAACATAACTGTGCCACTCTCCTATCAATAAATTGTCTGAAATGTAAATTTGATTGCGCTTTCTCATGATATGGAGAAAACCGCCTGTGACTCAGGCGGCTTTCGGTTCTCATCAAATTATGCTTGGTTAGAAGAACCAAATTCACGCATTTTGCCGATAACAGTCGCTTTAATTGCGTCACGAGCTGGTCCAAGATATTTACGTGGATCATACTCTTCTGTTTTTGCAGCAAGTGTTTCGCGAACTGCTTTCGCAGAAGCAATTTGGTTTTCAGTGTTTACATTGATTTTTGCTGTACCAAGTGAAATCGCACGCTTGATGTCAGCAGTTGGGATACCTGTTCCGCCGTGAAGAACAAGTGGAAGTCCAGTTGTTTTACCGATTTCTTCCATTTCAGCGAAACCAAGGTTTGGTTCACCTTTGTATGGACCATGAACTGAACCTAGTGCAGGCGCAAGGCAGTCAATACCAGTACGTTCTACAAGCTCTTGGCACTCTTTTGGATCAGCATAAATAACGCCCTCAGCGATGACGTCGTCTTCTTGTCCACCAACAGTTCCAAGCTCAGCTTCTACAGATACACCGTGGAAATGTGCAAGCTCAACCACTTTTGCAGTTGTCGCTACGTTCTCATCAAATGGATGGTGAGAAGCATCAATCATCACAGAAGTAAATCCTGCATGAATCGCTTTTGCACAAGATTCAAAGCTTGAACCGTGATCTAAATGAATCGCAACAGGAACTGTTACATTATATTCTTCGATTAACGCTTTTACCATTGCGACAACTGTTTTGAAGCCGCCCATGTAGCGTCCTGCTCCTTCAGATACTCCTAAGATAACTGGAGATTTCTCTTCTTCAGCAGCTTGTAAAATCGCTTGCGTGAATTCTAAGTTATTTAAGTTAAACTGTCCAACAGCGTAACCTTTTTCCTTTGCGTCTTTCAACATTTCTGTCATTGAAACTAAAGGCATGATGAAAAATCCTCCCTATGTAGCTAATTTGCTTACTAAAAAAAGCTCTCCACCCTAGCATGACCAGAATTTCTCGCCATATGTAAACTTTCAAAGTCAGATCGCTTTCTTCTTCTTATCTAGAATACCAATTATTCGACAAATCGGCAACAGAATGACTTGATTCAATCATTTCCATCTAGCCATTTGTTTCGAGCGGCAAGTATTCTTTGACCGCATCACGGATTTCATCAATATCAAATGGTTTAGCAAAATGCGTTAATGCACCGAGCTCTTTAGACTCTTGAATCATATCTAGTTCGCCATAAGCTGTCATAATGATCACGCGAATGTCTTCATCAATTAATTTCATGCGTTTTAAAATCTCAATGCCATCCATTCCGGGAATTTTCATATCAAGCAGGACAAGGTTTGGTCTATGGTTTTTCACAATATCTAATGCCTGTAGTCCGTTAGCGGCTTGAAAGGTTTGATAGCCTTCTTTATGAAACACTTCATTCAGCAATATTCTAATACCGTACTGATCATCGACAATTAAAATTTTCTCATTCATCTGTTACACCCCATTGCTTTCATTTTTCGCCATAAAAAGAGCTGTTGTTAAATAATTCTGTTTGATTTTCACATTTCCTTTAATTATAATAGTTTACTTTACGACATTTTCTGAGCATTTTTCCTAATATTCTCTATATATTCTATTATAAAATGATCTGACAGAAGGAGGAAATGAGTCTTGTTAAAAATTTTCACTACCCAATTATCAGGTATTTTTTCACGTATTGGAGGTAAGCAGGCCGAAGCGATCGAAGACGGTGCACGCCTTCTTGCTCAGGCCGTTGTCAGTGGACATGCCGTGTATTTTCATGGCAAGAATGAACTGGCGGCTGTAGCCTTAGAGGCATCTGAGAGCAAGGAACCGTTTCCGGGTGCGAAGGTTCTGCCGCTGGATCAAAAGGAGCGCAGCTTACTTCATCCAAGTGACAGGGTGCTTTTATTTTATTCAGATCCAGAAGATCAAGAGATTCAATCCCTTGTCAAAGAGCTGCACGAACAAGGTACACCTATTGTCGGGGTCGGTCCTGCACAAAAGGAGACATCATTTATTGAAGAGCATTGTGATGTCCACATTGATTTTCAGCTCAAAAAACCACTTGTGCCTGCAGAAGATGGAACAAGGTTCGGCTATCCTGCACTGATGACCTGCTTATATGTCTACCATGCTCTATCGTTTACTGTGAAAGAAATCGTTGAGGAATATGAATAAAAAAAACTGCCGAGAAGATGATATTCTCGGCAGTTTTTTGTTTTATTTTGATTCAGATGCCTGTAGTGAAGCACCAACGAAATCTCTAAATAACGGCTGTGGTCTTGTTGGTCTTGAAATGAATTCTGGGTGGAACTGAGAAGCAAGGAACCATGGGTGATCCTTCAGTTCAATGATTTCAACAAGGCGTCCGTCTGGGCTTGTACCAGAGAAGACAAAACCTGCTGCTTCCATTTGCTGTCTGAATTCGTTATTAAACTCATAGCGATGACGGTGGCGTTCGTACACGACTTCGTCATTGTATGCAGCAAATGCTTTTGAGTCTTCGTTTAATTTACAAGGGTATAGGCCGAGGCGAAGTGTTCCACCTAAGTCATCAACATCCTTCTGTTCTGGAAGAAGGTCGATGATTGGGAATGCTGTTTCTGGATCAATTTCAGCGGAATGTGCTCCCTCTAAACCTAGTACGTTTCTCGCATATTCGATAGATGCGACTTGCATACCTAAGCAGATTCCGAAGAATGGCACTTTGTTTTCGCGCGCATATTGTGTTGCAATGATTTTCCCTTCTACTCCGCGGTCTCCGAAGCCTCCAGGAACAATAATGCCGTCTACATCTTGAGCGAAATCAGCCATATTTTCTGCTGTGACTTCTTCTGCGTTGATCCATTTGATTTGAACATCCGCATCAAATGCATAGCCCGCATGACGAAGTGATTCAACGACAGAAATGTATGCATCTTGCAGCTCAACATATTTCCCTACAAGACCAATTGTGACTTGTTTTGAAAGGTTTTGCACTTTATCAACAAGCGCCGTCCACTCCGTCATGTCCGCATCTTGACAGTCAAGCTTCATGTGCTCACATACAAGCTTGTCTAATCCTTGTTTTTGTAAATCAAGCGGAATCGAATAAAGGGTATCTGCATCCTGACATTCGATGACTGCTTTCGTATCAATATCACAGAATAGCGCAATTTTGTCCTTCATGTCTTGTGCCAATGGCATTTCAGTTCTGACCACAATGACGTTTGGCTGAATACCTAGACTACGAAGTTCTTTTACACTATGCTGTGTTGGTTTTGTTTTCAGTTCGCCTGCAGCACGGATGTAAGGAACAAGAGTACAATGAATGTACATCACGTTTTCACGGCCGATGTCACTCTTCATTTGACGAATCGCTTCAAGGAATGGAAGGGATTCGATGTCTCCTACTGTTCCACCGATTTCTGTAATGACCACATCTGCACCCGTTTCTTTCCCGGCACGGTACACACGGTCTTTGATTTCATTTGTAATGTGGGGAATAACCTGTACTGTTCCACCTAAGTAGTCGCCGCGGCGCTCTTTCTTCAAAACAGTAGAGTAGATTTTACCTGTTGTAACGTTGCTGTACTTATTTAAGTTAATGTCAATGAAACGCTCGTAGTGACCTAAGTCAAGGTCTGTTTCAGCACCGTCGTCTGTGACAAATACCTCACCGTGCTGGTATGGACTCATTGTCCCTGGGTCTACGTTGATATATGGATCAAATTTTTGAATGGTGACATCCATCCCTCTATTTTTCAGAAGGCGGCCTAACGATGCAGCCGTGATCCCTTTTCCAAGTGAGGAAACAACTCCTCCTGTTACAAAAATATACTTTGTCATTTCGTATGCTCCTCTCTTTTTTACCCTTGCATGACTAGACATGCACAGCTTCATCCTTTTAGAGTGTATCCCTAAATCTCTTGAAAAATAAGAAAGCTCCCTTTCAAATAAATGAAAGGGAGCGTAAATGAACGTATCTTTACGTACTCTTTTTTAGAGAGCCCAAAATACATACTACATAGTTCGCTCTGGAAAGTCAAGACGGTTTTGTCCTGTTTTCAGGACCGGTTTGTGAGGGTTATTTGTCTTCCTCATCATCGTCTAAATCGTCTTCATCAATTTCCGTTAAGCCGTCATCATCTTCATCATCATCTTCGTCGAAGTCTTCTATCTCTTCATCGATTTCTTCATCATCTAGGTCAAGGTCCTCGTCGTCTTCAACAAGATCAAGATCTTCTTCAAGCTCGTCGATTTCTTCTTCCTCTTCAATATCATCGAAGTCTTCTTCAACGACAGCAGCTTTTGTTTTTTTCTTTTTCGCTTTTGTTTTCACAGCTGGCTGAACTTCTTCTTCGATTTGATCAACTGGATACCAGCTGCGAAGTCCCCATCTCTGATCACCTAACGAAATAAAGCGGCCATCTATATTTAAGTCTGTATAAAATTGAGCAAGTCGATCATCAAGATCAGATTTTTGTATCCCTTGCAAACGGACAATTTCATCTATTAACTCGGAAAACGTAATCGGTGTTTTGCTGTCTCTGAAAATTTCATAAGCAAGTTCAACTAAAGACATTTGTTTGAGCTGTTCCTGTGAGTATTCTTTCAAACTCAAGGTCAGACACTCCCTTTCTATTACATGTATGTATCCATTTATCAGTGAAATAATAAGTATTTATACCTTATTCTTACGACAAACCATACCTCTCATTATAAACAAATTAGGGGAGTTTATGCCACCTTTATTGATGTTAATTTTTGATTTTTTCACAAGAGAAGCCTCTAGCGGTCAATCATTTGTGCCGAATTGGCATAATTCATGTGTGAAGTACACATTTTGCATGCTTTTTTGTCTTCTCTTTTGATGAATACAAAGCCATTTACTCTTCTTAAAAAAGGGGATTTATTCCTTCACAAAATGTTCACTTACGACGAATTGAAACAGAAATCTATAATAAATAGACTAATTTTGAGAGGTTGATCAAATTGCCAATGACAAAAAAAGAAGATATACAATTTGGTGTCTTGATGTGTTTTTGTATGTTTTCAGTGATGTTCTTTTATAACCTATTTTTAAATGGACGGCTTGGACATATGACATGGTTAGAAGGTGTACTCACCTATGTGATCGGTTTTGCCATCACGTTGTTGATTGAGATGTGTATTGTTGGGCCTTCAGCAAAAAAAGCAGCCAACCGTTTTGCCCCAAAAGGCAAGAAAATCTATTTTATTCTTACTCTTTCTATCTTTATCGTGTTTGGGATGGTGTGTCTCATGTCTTTATGCGGATATGTTGTTCAAAGCATCGGCACAGGATTTCAAACACAATCGATTCTATCTGATTACTTAACGATTTTCGGCCATAATGTCATGTTGGCGTTCCCTTTGCAGATGTTGATTATGGGACCACTCGTCCGTTTTGTTTTCTTCAAATGGATGAAATTAAAACAGACAGCAGCGGTTTAGTCGAAGGGATATGTTACAGCTGGATATTCTGAATGAGTGAAAAAACCAAAGGTACGGTGAATAAAGTGCCCGCAGACATGAGTACAATGAGTTTTCTGCGGCTGTTTTCTTTTTCTTCCTTCTTTTTTGGAGAATTTGAAAGCTCTGTGGAGACCATAATCCATATGATCATTGTGACGATTCCTAAAATGCCAATCAATGTTGTGTTCATCATGATAACCTCCATTTTGATTCTTTTTCCAATTTTACCATAACGATCAGGTGATATGAGATCACATTGGAGAGGATTTCACATTTGAGACAAAAACAGACCACCTCACATCAGGTGGTCTTTACTTGGTTTCTACATATCTAGCAGTTTCCGTGAGATGACCAGCCGCTGGATTTCTTGTGTACCTTCATAGATTTGAGTGATTTTCGCATCACGCATGTATCGTTCGACTGGGTAATCCTTTGTATAGCCGTATCCACCAAAGATTTGTACGGCTTCTGTCGTCACCTTCATGGCTGTATCACCGGCAAAGAGCTTGGACATAGCTGATTCTTTCCCATACGGAAGCCCTTTTGTTTCAAGCCATGCTGCCTGATAGGTGAGCAGTCTTGAGGCCTCAATTGCCGTTGCCATATCCGCTAACTTAAAAGCAATGCCTTGCTGCTGAATGATTGGTTTACCGAATTGTTTGCGCTCCTTTGCATAATTGACTGCTGCATCCAGAGCACCTTGAGCAATACCAACAGCTTGTGCGGCAATACCGTTTCTGCCGCCGTCAAGTGTCATCATCGCTATCTTAAAACCTTCGCCTTCTTGACCAAGCCGGTTCCTTTCGGGTATACGACAGTCTTCAAAGATGATTTCTGTCGTTGGCGATGAGCGGATGCCCAGTTTGCTTTCTTTTTTGCCGATTGAGAAGCCTTGCGTCTCTTTTTCTACAATAAAAGCGGTTGTATTGCGGGATGAAGCATCCTGGTCAGTAACAGCAAACACAATATAATAATCCGCAATGCCTCCATTGGTAATAAAAATCTTTGCACCGTTCAAGACGTATTCATTCCCTGCTTTTACTGCTGTTGTTTTCATTCCGCCGGCATCTGAGCCCGAGCCGCTCTCGGTCAGTGCGTATGCGCCGATCTTCTGACCCGCTGCAAGCGGCTTTAAATACGTCTCCTTTTGCTCATCTGTTCCGAATGTATAGATCGGCCATGAAGCGAGTGATGTGTGAGCAGACAGGGTGACACCTGTAGAGGCGCACACTCGCGAGAGCTCCTCAACCGCTATGACATAAGCCAAATAATCACTACCAATCCCTCCATTTTCTTCTGGCCAAGGGATTCCCGTTAAACCAAGCTCTGCCATTTGACGAAAAATAGCCGGATCATACGATTCTGTTTCATCTCGCTCTGCTGCTGTTGGCTCCACTTCATTTTTCGCAAAATCTCTCACCATTTTTTGTATCATTTCGTGTTCGTCACTTAATTGGAACTGCATCATGAGCCACCTCACTTCATATTAGCTGTTTACAAATAACCAGCCTTTGTATTTCACTTGTTCCTTCATAAATCTCACAAATTTTCGCATCACGAAAGTACCGCTCTGCTCGGTATTGCTTCGTGTAACCGGCTAGACCAAGCAAATGGATGACTTCTGTACTAATATCAACCGCTGTTTTAGATGCAAATAACTTCGCCATCGACGCTTCCTTCGTGACAGGGCGATTGGCCTCTTTATAAGAGGCGGCTTGATAGACAAGAAGTTTTGCCGCTTCCAGCTTGGTGCCCAGATCGCCCAACCGAATGGTCGTTTCAAGGCCAGCTGGGTGCTGCTTTAAATACGTCACCGCCTCATCTAATGCGGCTTCTGCAATGCCAAGGCTTTGAGCCGCAATGCCAATTCTCCCCGCATTTAAGCTAGACATGGCAATCCGAAAGCCTTCTCCTTCTGCACCGAGCAGCTGTTTTTTTGGAATTCGAACACCGTCAAAATGAAGTGTGACTGTTTTTGATCCATGCAGGCCCATCTTCTTCTCATCTTTTCCGATCGTAAATCCTGGTGTCCCTTTCTCCACAATAAACGCTGATATATTTTTCTTAGTAGAAGCAGGGTCTGTCACAGCAAATACAAGATACACTTCCGCTTCACCGCCGCTTGTGATAAAAATTTTCGTTCCATTTAACACATAGTGATCGTCTGCCCGCTCTGCTTTCAACTGAATACTAGAGGCATCTGATCCTGCCTTCGGTTCAGTTAGACAAAAGGCGCCCAGCTTCTGCCCGGACGCAAGCTTGGGAACGTAGGATTCTTTTTGTTCAGTTGTTCCAAACGCCAAAATCGGCATCGTCACAACGGATGTATGAACGGATACAATGACACCGATGGTTGCACTTACTTTGGATAATTCATGAATCGCCATGATATAGGTTGTAAAATCTGCCCCTAATCCGTGATACTTATCTGGGATCGGAATGCCTAAAAAGCCTTGCCGACCCATTTCAGCTAAAAGCGTTTTCGGGAACACGCCCTGTTCCATCGCTTCTACTTCTGGGAAGACATGCTGGCGTGCAAATTCTGCTACTCGTTTTCTCCAAAGACGTTGTTTTTCTGTCAGCAACACATCCATCTTGACTCCCCCTATGAGTGGTCGTGGTAAGTGTAAAAACCTCTCTTTGTCTTTTTGCCCAGCCAGCCTGCGTTCACATATTTTTTCAAAAGAGGACAAGGTCGATATTTGCTATCTCCAAGACCCTCGTGAAGGGTATTCATAATAAATAAACAAGTATCGAGCCCGATGAGGTCGGCGAGACGAAGCGGGCCCATTGGATGGTTCATTCCAAGCGTCATGATGCCGTCAATACTTTCTACATCTGCCACGCCTTCATAAAGGGTGTAAATGGCTTCATTAATCATCGGCATTAAAATGCGATTTGACACAAAACCGGGGAAGTCTTCCACTTCAATTGGCGTTTTGTCTAATGTCTTTGCTGTATCAAAAACAACTTGGTACGTGGCATCATCCGTTTGCAGCGCACGGATCACTTCAACAAGTTTCATCACGGGAACTGGATTCATAAAATGCATGCCAATCACTTTCTCTGGCCTGTTCGTCACGGCTGCTAATTCTGTGATCGACAAGGAAGACGTATTTGTCGCAAATATCGTGTCATCAGGTGCAAATTGATCGAGGGTTTCAAAGATTTGTTTTTTGATCTTCATTTGTTCAGATGCGGCTTCAATCACTAAATGCGTCTGCTGTACATCCTTTAAATCTGTTGAAACAGCCAGCCGCTGTGTAATATCACGGACTGCCTGATGTGCCAGCTTTCCTTTTTCTGCTCGTTTCGTCAGTTGTTTGGTCATTGAGGAAATGGCTCGATGAATCTGCTCCTCTTCTGTATCATGGAGCAGGACGGTATAACCTGACTGTGCAAATACTTGGGCAATACCTGAGCCCATTTGCCCAGCCCCAACGACCATGACGGTCTCTTCTATACTCATGACAATGAACGCCTCCCTTTTAATCCACCTTGATCATGATCGCATCACCTTGACCCCCGCCGCTGCAAATCGCCGCAATGCCGATCCCGCCTCCTCTTTGTCTGAGTGCATGGATCAAGGTCAATATAATACGTGTTCCGCTTGCTCCAATCGGGTGACCAATCGCGACTGCCCCTCCGTTCACATTCATTTTCCGCCGATCCAGTCCAAGCATTTTTTCGCATGCCAATGCAACCGCTGAAAAAGCCTCATTGATTTCAAACAAATCGATATCCTCTACTCGCTTCCCTGTTTTCTTTAACACTTTTTCGATGGCATAGGCTGGTGTTTTCGGAAAATCCTTTGCCTCTACTGCTACTTGGGCATGCCCAAGCACAACTGCCATAGGTTTTTCACCTTGCTGCATGGCGTATGTGTCTTTCATTAATAGAAGCGCACTTGCACCATCATTGACACCAGGTGCATTGCCAGCGGTGATCGTACCTGCCTGATCGAAAACGGGCATCAGTTTTGACAAACGTTCATATGACGTATCACGCCTCGGGGCTTCATCTTCTGAAATCAGCTGATCTCCTTTTTTATTCTTGACGGTAACGGGGATGATCTCATTTTTAAAAAAGCCGCTTTTTTGCCCCTCAATGGCTCGTTCATGACTTCTTAACGCCCAAAGGTCTTGTTCTTCTCGTGTAATGCCAAGCTCTTTCGCCGCCATGCTTCCATACTCACCCATATGAACACCTGTAAACGAACAGGTTAATCCATCTAAAATCATGGCATCTTGTACAGCACCATCTCCCATTTTGTAACCCCATCGTGCTTTTTTCAGAAGATAAGGAGCATGAGACATGGATTCCATGCCGCCTGCCACGATCACATTGGCATCTCCCGCTCGAATGATTTGATCGGCTGTCGTGACACTGCGCATTCCTGAAGCACAGACTTTGTTGATGGTTTGCGTCGGAACCGACCAAGGGAGATCTGCATGTCTAGCTGCCTGTCTTGAAGGAATTTGACCTTGTCCTCCTTGAAGGACACTACCCATGATGACTTCATCCACTTCATGAACATTTGAGGCTCTTTCCAGCGCAGCTTTTATCGTCATCCCGCCTAATTCTGCAGCAGTCAAACGACTTAAAGTTCCACCTATTTTCCCAAATGGTGTTCTCGCTCCAGATACAATGACCGTCGTGCTCATTTCTTTCCCCTCCTGTTTGTTACCGCTTACATAAATGCTAGACAGCTTTTAAATATCGGTGTCCACTGGCCGATGAACAGTCGATCCATCGGCCTGACATCTTTATGAAGCCTGCGTTCTCGTTTCGCCAAACACTGATTTTTCAAGAAGTTCTGCAACATCAAATGTGCCGACCTGTTCTTCTACTTCCTTCGCTTTCGTCCCATCCCCAAGCATGGTTAAACAATATGGGCACCCTGAGCTGATGATGGACGGCTGTACCTGTAAGGCCTGCTCCGTTCTCGCTGTGTTAATCCGAGTACCTGTCTCTTCTTCCATCCACATTAAACCGCCGCCGGCACCGCAGCACATCCCGGATTCACGATTCCGTTCCATTTCTTTCAGTGTCACACCCGGAATGGATTTTAAAATATCTCTTGGCGGATCATAGACCTCGTTATATCTGCCTAGGTAGCAAGAATCGTGGAAAGTAATGACCTCGTTCACTTCATGAATAGGCGTTAATTTTCCCTCTTTTACTAGCTCTGCCAGTAATTCTGTATGATGGTACACCTCTGCCTCGAGCCCGAAGTCTGGGTATTCATTTTTAAATAAATTGTAAGCATGCGGATCGATCGTGACAATTTTGGTTACGTCATTTTTTTGGAATTCTTCGATGTTCTTTGCAGCAAGCTCTTGGAACAAAAATTCATTCCCAAGTCTTCTCGGTGTATCGCCTGAGTTTTTCTCTTTATTGCCTAGGATGGCAAAAGAAACCCCTGCTTCATTGAGCAGTTTTGCGAAGGCAAGAGCAATCTTTTGGCTTCTATTGTCATATGCACCCATCGATCCAACCCAGAATAAATAGTCGAAGGTCTGATCTGCTTTTTTCAGTTCTTTCACCGTCGGTACGTGCACATCTTCTCTTAGTTCACGCCAGTTTTCTCTTTCTTTTCGGTTCAATCCCCATGGGTTCCCTTGTCGCTCGATGCTTGTCATCGCACGCTGTGCATCTGCATCCATTTTTCCTTCTGTCAGCACTAAGTATCTGCGCATATCAATGATTTTGTCGACGTGTTCGTTCATGACAGGACACTGATCTTCACAGTTTCGGCATGTCGTGCATGCCCAGATTTCTTCTTCTGTAATGACCTCACCAATGAGAGAAGGTTGATACATTGCGCTCGCCGCAGATTCTTCCGCTCCGGCTCCTCTTGCCTGTAATGCCAGCTGATTTCCTGTCGTCTGCTTGAAAGCAAGCTGCGGAACCCACGGTGTCTTTGAAGTAATGGCAGCCCCTTTATTTGTTAAATGATCTCTTAATCGTAAAATCAAATCCATTGGAGACAGCATTTTCCCCGTCCCTGTCGCCGGGCACATATTCGTACAGCGCCCGCACTCCACACAAGCGTAAAGATCGATCAGCTGAGATTGACGAAAATCTTCAATTTTCCCAACGCCGAACGTTTCTTGTGTCTCATCTTCAAAATCAATTTTTTGCAGTTTGCCTGGCGGGTCCAATCTGCTGACAAATACGTTGACCGGGCCAGCGATGAGATGGGCGTGCTTAGACTGCGGGACGTACACTAAGAACGTCAGTAAAATAAGAAGATGCACCCACCATGCGACATAGAACACAATTGTTGCCGCAAGTGGTGACAGCCAGCCCAGCAAGAAAGCAATGCCGGAAGCAATTGGCTCAGTTGCTGATAGTGAGTGCCCATGCCAAATGATGTTCATTCCGTTTCCCAGTAATACGGTCAGCATCAATCCGCCAATAAACAAAAGGACAAGCCCTGACTTAAAGCCCCTTTTTAAACGGACTAACTTCTCGACATATCTTCTATGGAACGCCCAAACCACCGCCACTAAAATGAGAAGTGTGACCACCTCTTGGAAGAACGTAAAGACACCGTAAAGCGGACCTAATGGTAGCCCGCTGTCTGGAACAAGTCCCTTCATAATAAAATCAAGGGCTCCGAACTGCACTAAAATAAATCCATAGAAAAACAGCACATGAATGATGCCGCTCTTCTTGTCCTTGAGCAGTTTCTTTTGCCCAAACACATTCACCCAAACACGTTCTAAGCGTTTTTTCATGTCTTTCTGAAATTCTTCTTTTTTGCCAAGACGAATATACGCCGCTCGTGTTCGAATGAGATAAATAAACAAATACACAGCGTAAGCGGTCACTGCCGCAAATGCAATCAAGTTAACAATTAAAAGGCTATTCATCTTGCTCCCCCTTTCATTCCCCAAGACCCACTTTGTTCCGTTTCCATGTTGTACCTCTATCATAAATAATGAATGAGTATTCAGTCAATATTTTTTGCCCATTTGGGTACACTATCGTCATATGTAAAAAAGGAGGAACCTTCATGATCGCATGGATCATTCTACTCGTCGTCTTCGTCATTGTTCTACTCGTCAGGCTAGATCTTTATATAGGGAGAAAATATTTTTCTACCCATGCTTTTGAACGGTCTTTTGACCAAACAAGCGGCGATGCAGCCTTTTATCATGATGGCGAACCACTGTTTGATCAGCTTCTTACGGATATACAGCAAGCCTCTTCTTCTATTCATATGATGTTCTTTATTGTAAAGAACGACAAGATTGGGCAAAGGATTCTGCAAGCACTTAAAGCGAAAGCAGAGCAAGGTGTTTCGGTTTTTTTGCTCACTGATCGATTAGGCTCCTATTCATCTGATCAAACATCCATTCAGATGCTCGAAAAAAGCGGCATTCAATTTTACTTTTTAAATAAACCACGTTTTCCTTTTTTCATTTATCGCTTGAACATGAGAAATCACCGGAAGATCACGGTGATCGATGGGAAGATCGGCTACATTGGCGGGTTTAATATCGGCGATGAATATGTAGGGAAAAACGGCAGGTTTGGCATTTGGAAGGACTATCACCTGCGCATGACAGGACAGGTTGTCGCAGACCTCCAGCATGTGTTTCTGAATGATTTGTACCGCTCATCTGGTATTCAACAGCTGCAATACGAGGTTTTTCCTACACTGGAACCGGGAACATTACAGTGCACAACACGTGCGACGGCAGGTTTTTCTTTAGAGGCCTTATTTCTTCACGATATTCAACAGGCGAAAAAGCAAATCACCATCTGCACGCCCTATTTTATTCCATCTGCTCCTCTTCTAAGCGCCCTTCTTGACGCACGGAAGCGAGGCGTGACTGTCGACATCATCATCCCAATGAAGGCAGATCACCCGCTTGTGAAAGAAGCTGGATTTCATTATTTGAAAGATCTGATCGCTGCTGGATGTCTTGTGTATCGTTTTTATAAAGGGTTTTATCATGCGAAAGCCATTCTCATCGATCATAGCCGTTGTATGATCAGTACGGCGAACTTTGATAAACGAAGTTTGTTTTTCAACGAAGAAGTGGATGTGGCCATTGATGATCCCGCCTTCACCGCACATGTAGAGGAAAAGATTCGTGAACACATGGAAGTTTCAGAACTGATGACTGAAGAAAAATACAAACAACGCCCACTTCTCACGCGTCCAATTGAGTGGATAGGCGCCCTGTTCTCGTATTTTTTATAAAGGAGTTGACCTATGCGTTATCGATTTGGTTATGTATCCAACGCCGTCACTTTATGGGAAGCTTCACCTGCCAAGTCGCTGACCTTTGCAAGATACAGTAAGCTCTCAAAGGAAGAGAGGACAGAGGCTCTATTGCGAACGACGAAAGCCAACCTCGTCAATACATTAAGAACGCTTTATTTTGCGATTGCCCATGATATTCCGCTTTACCGTTTTTCAAGCTCGATTGTCCCGCTCGCCACCCACCCTGAGGTGAGGTGGGACTTTGTGACACCCTTTCACAAAGAATTTCTAGAGATTGGTCAACTCGTAAAGCGGCACGGATTACGAGTGAGCTTTCACCCCAATCAATTTACTTTGTTCACAAGTCCAAAGCCATCCATTACAGAAAATGCCGTCATCGATATGACCTATCATTATGAAATGCTTGAGGCCATGAAGCTTGAAAAGGAAGGCTATATGAACATTCATGTCGGAGGTGCATATGGTGACAAGGCATCTGCTTTACAGCGTTTTGATGAAAATATAAAGCAGCTTCCTGCACATATCAAGGCGAGAATGACGCTTGAAAATGATGACAAAACATACACGTCATTAGAAACGCTTGATGTTTGTGAAAAGCATGGCATCCCGTTTGTATTTGATTACCACCATCATATGGCAAACAAAGATGATGATGCGGCACTTGATGACATTCTGCCAAGAGTGTTTGACACGTGGGCAAACACTGGCATACTGCCTAAAATCCACTTATCCTCACCAAAATCAGAAAAGGCGATACGAAGCCATGCGGATGGAGTGGAGATGTCCTTTGTATTGCCACTTTTTCAAGCTTTAAAGCCGTATGGTCGTGATGTGGATTTTATGATTGAGGCAAAGAAAAAGGATCAGGCCTTACTCCATCTTGTTGAGGAGCTGTCAGCGATCAGAGGCAATCGGCGGACGGGCGGAGGCACCATTGAGTGGAAATCGTAGAGAAAGGTTTACCTCTATCACAACGGGGGTAACAAAGCTATTGTGAGAAAGTATTTAACAGGAGGATATGAAGATGTCACAAATCTATTCAATCCGAATTGCTGCGAAAGCATTGAATTTACATAAGCTTATTTCTCTATACGAAAAGTGCCAGCACGCTCAGCATCGTTTATATGTATATTCTAAAAAAACAATGTGCAACATTAAGAACATCGTAGAGCTAGAAACCTTTAGGCTCACTCATTTAGAATCAGACTATTTAATCGTGGTAGAAGGAAAAGAGGCACAAGACCTCCTTCAGCCATTTGAAAAAGAGAATGCTTCGTAATCGTAAAGAAAGGCAGTCTTAGGCTGACAAAGGGATAAAATGAACTTTATTTTATCCCTTTGTCTTCTTTTCAGCGTAGTTAAAAACCTTTGCAGTCTAGGAAGGACGAGTACCGGCGCGGAGCGAATGTCACATTCGTGAGCACCGGCACGCAGGACTGACACCGAATGCGAGGGTTTGTCTACACGCTGGGGCAGCCTTAGGGCTGCTCTTTTTCTTATATCCATGCTTCTGTCAGCCAAACCTCGCCTGACGCTGCATTCATTTTTACTTGTGTACCGATTGGCATCGTGAGCATCGGATGCGTATGGGCACTGTCAAATTCCGCGATGAGCGGCCTCTTTGTATCTCCCAGTACTTCAAGTAATAGATCGTGCGGCCTTTTGCCCGTTCCTTCATCATCAAACAGCTCATGTTTCCCTAAAAGGATACCAGATACCCGTTCAAACACACCATTTATCTTTAACAGAGAGAAGTTCTTTTCGACGATGGAGGCGGTTTTCATACAATCTTCAATGAGAAGGATATCGCCCTTTTGGATTTGAGGCATGAATTCACTTCCCCATATGCCATACATGGCATTTAGGTTCCCGCCGATCAGTCTGCCTTCTGCCTGCCCTTCAATGACGCACATCCAATCGTTTGGACGTTTTTCTTTTTCTCGTATTTTCTCTTCCCAGTTGATCCGTTCGTCCGTCCAGAAGGGCGGTTTTTTCACCTGATATGGGATGGGCTGCGGATGAATGAGAATGTCCTCGAAAGATTGATATGTATGATTGACAAATGGTTCAAACTCTCCAAAAGACGGCACAAGTGCAGGCCCGTAAAAAACAGGCAGACCCGTTTTTTCATAAGCCGCTAAAAGAATCGCCGTCGCATCTGAATAACCAATCATGATTTTCGGATGCTTCATCAGCAGCTCAAAGTCGAGATAAGGCAGCAAACTATTCGAGTTCGTCCCCCCGATCATCGACATGATACAGGACAAATCTTCTCTCGCCATCAGCTCATTCAGCTCAGCTGCTCGTTCTTGAATCGTTCCCGAACGATAGTGATCCTCTTTCCCTGTTAATGATCCTGGTACCACAATGAATCCTTTTTGTTCAAGCCATTCCTTCGCCCGCTCATACCTAAGAGGCGAGGTAGCAGATGCTGGACTTGAGGGAGAATAAATACCTATTTTATCGCCCTTCTGTAAACGCCGAAGCCCCTTCATTCCATCAGATCCTTCCTACACGAGTTTTTACTATCCTAGCAAAAAAAGCCCTTTTTCAAAAGGGCTAAGATTTAATATAAGAGCTTAAACAGCCCAAACAATATGACAGCAAAACTGATGGCGAGCGTCGCAAATATCTTTTTTTTGCTCAGAGAACTACCTATGATGTTCACTCCAGTATTGATGCCAAACAAAATCATTCCCACATAAAAAAAGACTGGATTGAGTCCAGCGGGAATGATTAAGATAAATAAGCCAACGAGCGTCACATAGTGAATGCTTTTGATCATGACTGTTTTTGCCGTTTCACTCAAGCCATCCTCTCCTTTTGAATCCAATTGCCTTATAGTATATCAACATTCCATTTAAATGGAAAAGAAGATTTTATTCTATCAAAAAGAGCCCAGCTTAATAGCTGGACTCATTCAATCACTTCTCTTCAATGACCAAACTGCGCTTCGTGCAGTCTGCTATAGACACCGCCCATTTGGATTAAGTCTTGATGGCGGCCTTGTTCTTGGATGCCTTTTTCTGTCACGACGATGATTCGGTCTGCATGTTTAATTGTCGCAAGGCGGTGAGCAATATTGACCTTGAAGGACAAACAGCGTCACAAGGCGTGTCAAAATATAGCTGATAGATCCATTTACTGACATAATTTTAAAGGAAATAAGTTTCACTTTGCAAAATATGCAGCATGTCTTATGTGATAAAAATCGTTCATTTTCCTCTTAAAGTAGGCTTGATTTTGCGGTATACCGAAAATTTACATATAGAGCGCATCTATTCGATTTTAGAATAGTTAGACATGTTAAAATATTGTATAAAATGGTTTTATAGGAATTTGAAGGGGGAGTATATATGGGTGCTTCTATCACTTATGACGAAGTGGCAATCAAGCTGAATGAATGGTATTCAGCCATCAAAAAAGATCAAATAACTGATGCAGAATTTTTAAAAACAGATGTTAAACGACTCTTTGACGGTATGGAAGAAAATCAAACCGTATTATTATATTTTACTCTGCTGGAGTTTCGACATGACTTAATGCTAAGTTACCTCAAACCTAAGTTGTCTAGCCGTGAGTTAGATGAATATATGGTTCAGATCAATGAGCAGAAACATAAGGTTGATCAATCACTTCATAAAGACAAAGATCAAATTGAAAAGATGTTAGATTTTTATTTTTGGTTTTTTAAAGGAATGCACGAATTTAGAAAAAAACAATTTGACGAGGCGATCAGTTCTTATAAATCTGCTGAAAAAGTTCTCCTGGATATTGAAGACCCTACTGAAAAGGCTGAATTTTACTACAAGTTATCAGAAGTGTACTACCACATAGATCAGTATCAAATTTCTGTCATGTATGCACATAAAGCATTGAGCCTATTTACAGAGCAACCATTAATGCAAGAAAAAATGGCCTGGTGCTATTCAGTCATCGCCGGAAATTATCTATCCAAACTACAATACGCTGATGCACTTACTTACTTTAAAAAATCCCATTCTTATGCACAGCAGACGAAAAACGAATACCTTATATCCTCTACGATCTTTAACTTAGGCAAGTGTTATTTCCACTTAGAAAAATATCCAGAAGCCTTGTTCCATTTTGATACTTCTTGTGAACTTTTTGAAAAGAATGAAACATCACATGTTCCAAAATCCTATTTTAACAAACTGTATACTCTATTGAAATTAGGACAGGTTGTTCCAGCAGCCGAAACATTTGAGAAAGGGGTCTCCGCGGCCCAACAACTGAATGACATAATTTATGAAACACAAATGAAATTTTTATATTGCCTTTATGTTCAATCTAACACATCCAATACAGCCACAGAGTTAAAACATTGGCTTGATACACTACAAAGCAAAAATCTTTACGAAGATGTGTATCAACTAGCTTTTGAAGCAGCACGATATTATAATAGAAGTGGGCAGTTGGAAATTGCTGTCGTTTTTTATGAAAGAGCACTTGAAGCAAAGTCATTAATTCAAGGAGGGGAATTGTTATATGTTGAAGAGTAAAATTTTTGTTCCCATCATGCTTGTAACTGTAGCATTAGCATTACCAATTTTTCATTCTGTTGCTGTCTCACATGAAATGGCTGACAAAGTGATTACATCAAGTGTAGGTGGTAAAGAAGCTGGAAATCAAATATAAGATCAATGAAAAGACTATGTGCAAATGGGTATCACATAGTCTTTAGATCCGATTTAGCAACTTGTTCTTCTCCTTAAAACCCCCTTAAAATTACCTAAATATATACAAAAATAACAAAAATTTGTTTATAGTATAAAGGTAAGACTCTTACAAGCTGCTTTGAAAAAACTATAAAGGGGAATGAACAGTTGAAAAAAATTCTGATTTTATCTTTGATATGTTTTTTGTTAATTCCAAGTTTTGCTTCAGCAAAATCAACGTCATCTGTAGACCAAGAAAAGGGATATCCTACTGCTAAAGAAATTGCAGATATAAATGAAGCCCTTGATGAATTGGTCGTTGAAGCAAATAAAAAACTCGAAACTGACCAAACTGAAATTTCTCTTAAAAGAGAAATTGGTAAAACTAATGAAACAGTATCATTGTTTTTCAAAAGTGAAAATGTTTATGATGTATCTTCAAGTAAAAGTAAGTATCCTTCAGGTAAAAAAATTTATAAAGCGTATGTAAAAAATACTGCTGGATTTCATTTTCAACACAGACTAGCTGGTGAATTTCAATTTAAAGGCGGAAAAGTCACTGGAGCAACAAAAGATGTTAATTTGACAGGAGCTATGTATAGTGAATCTCACAATACTTGGATAGATAAACTTGATCCTAGTGTTTGGGTTGTACAAAGTCACGGTACATTTAGAGCTTTTAAATTTCTTTTTGAATACAATACTTATCTAACTGTTAAATTATTAGGCAGCGGGGATTACAGAATAGAAAGAGCAACTATAGGTTTCTAAAGAAGAAAGTTGAGGTTGAGCATTTTATGCTCAACCTTCTTGTTTAAAAATCTAAAATCTTTAATTGGAGGGAGAATATATGGTAGTAGTAACATCACCCTTTATTTTTACTTTTTTTATAGTATTAATAATAGTATTAATTATTAATCTTATATCTTGGAAATATCTATCAAAAAGAAACATCAATAAAAAGGAATGGAAATTATTAGCGCTGTTAGTAGTAATTCAAAGTGTTGTAATAACTCTAGTGTTGAAGTGGTTTTAAATCAAGGACATCAACAACATATTGAAAAGGTGATGATCTTATGTTGACTATAATATCGGTATTAATGATGTTAACTGGTGTTTCTTATTTTGCTGTTTATATGCAAAAACGTAAGAATAATAAGGAAAAAGAGATGGGATATAAAATTGTTTTTCTCGTCGTTTTCTTTTTACTGTGTGTGCCAATTGTCAATATGGTCATCACTGGACAATAAAGAACAGGCTGAAGAGCCTGTTCAGATTGTAGAGAAACTCATGTTTTTCTACAATCTTTTTTATTTTCAACGTAATGATGATGGATGAAAGCGTCTATGTGCGATGACACCAAAAATACGACAATCGGATAAACCTTTACAGATTGGCGTTGTCAAATAAATGGAAACTTTAAGGGAAAAATAAAGCTGTCGAGATTTTCTCGACAGCCTGAGCCCTTTATCAAAAGGGCTTTTTCTTCAATGACCAAACTGCGCTTCGTGCAGTCTGCTATAGACGCCGCCCATTTGAATTAAATCTTGGTGACGGCCTTGTTCTTCAATGCCTTCCTCTGTCACGACGATGATTCGGTCTGCATGTTTAATTGTCGCAAGGCGGTGAGCAATGACGAGTGTCGTCCGGCCGACTGCCAGTTCGCTTAGTGCGTCTTGGATCGCTTTTTCTGTTTCTGTATCAAGTGCTGACGTCGCTTCATCCAAAATAAGAATAGATGGGTTTTTCAAAAACATCCGTGCAATTGACAGACGTTGCTTTTGACCGCCGGATAGCTTAACGCCGCGTTCACCAATGACCGTATTCAACCCTTCTGGGAAACGCTGAACGAGCTCCTCTAAATGGGCACGTCGCACCGCCTCCCAAATGTCTGCATCACTCGCTTCTAGGTTACCGTACGCAATGTTTTCACGAATGGTGCCTGAGAATAAAAAGACATCCTGCTGCACAATGCCAATCTGCTGTCTTAAAGAGGACAAGGTCATCGATTTTGTGCTCACACCATCTATGGTGATGTCTCCTTCGTCCACATCATAAAAACGAGGCAGCAGACTACAAATGGTCGATTTCCCCGCTCCTGATGGCCCGACAAACGCAACAGTTTCCCCTTGTTTGATCTTCAAGTTGATATCCTTCAATACATGACTGTGCTCATCGTAGCCAAATGTCACGTCTCGATACTCAATTTCACCTTTCAAGCCGTAAAGATCACGTGCTCCTTCTGTATCCTTCACATCTGGCTCTGTTTCAAGCAAATCGACATAGCTTTTAAAACCGGCAATGCCTTTTGGATACATTTCAATCACCGTGTTGATCTTATCAATTGGTCTGAATAACACATTTGTGATCAAGACAAAGGCGATAAATCCGCCTGCCGTTAATTGACCTTGAAGAACAAACCATGTACCTGCCAGAAGGACAAACAGCGTCACAAGCCTTGTGAGAATATAGCTGATTGATCCGTTAACCGACATAATTTTATAGGAAAGAAGTTTCGCTTTTCGAAAGCGGTTGTTATTTTCAGCAAAGCGCTTTTTCTCGAAATGTTCATTTGCAAAGGCTTGAACAAGACGAATACCACCAATATTATTTTCAACCCTTGCATGAAAATCTCCAATGTCATTGTTGAGTTGTGTAATCGCCTGTGTCATTTTTTTATTAAAATGAAGGGCTAACCAGATGATGACTGGCATAATCAAGAACGTTAAAATGGCAAGCTGCCAGTTAATCATGAGCATAACGGCAAAAGCGCCAAGAATGGTCATAATCGCAATAAACAAATCCTCCGGCCCATGATGCGCTACCTCTCCAATGTACATAAGGTCATTTGTCATCCGTGACATGAGTTTGCCCGTTTTGTTGTTATCGAAAAATTTGAAGGACAGACGCTGAAAATGATCAAACAGCTTCTTCCTCATATCTGTTTCAATATTGATGCCAAGCATGTGCCCCCAATATGACACGATAAATTGCATCACTGAGCTGAGTGCGTAAATGACAAACAGCGCAAGTGCGGTCCAGGCAATGACCGTCCAGTTCCCTGTCGGCAGTAATGTATCAATGAAGTAGTTCACGATCAGCGGGAAACCTAGTTCCATGAGTCCGACGGCCACAGCGCAAAAGAAATCTAAAAAGAACAGACCACGATAGGGCCTGTAATAGGCAAAAAAGCGTTTTAGCATATGTAAAAGAACCTCACTTCCTCTATAATTGATAATCATTTTCAATTATAGAGGAATCATTATAGAAATACTAGATCAGGAAATGATTTCTTCCCCTGGATTCCCTCACAATACACCTGAAAACAACCGAGCAAACGATTCCTTTAAACGTTCCTTTAAGCCCCTTTTATAAAAATGAACCGGCCCCATTTGCTCACATTCTTTCATATCTTCCTCATAATGAGCCATCAATTGCTCGATCGGTTTCTTTGCCGCTGTAAAGACATTGACCTCAAAATTGAGTTGAAAGCTTCTCATATCAACATTGGCCGTTCCGACAGAGGCAAGCTCTCCGTCTGCAATCATGACCTTTTGATGCATGAATCCTTTTTGATAGTGATACACCTTGATGCCTTCTTTCAAAAGCTCAGAAAAATAAGATCGTGTGGCGTATTGCGTGAGAAAGCCATCGTTTATCTCAGGCACCATCACACGCACATCCACCCCTCTTGTGGCCGCAATTTTTAACGCTGTGCGAATGGATTCATTTGGGACAAAATAAGGCGTCGCAATCCAGACAAATTGCTGTGCATTCGAAATGAGTGCGTCATATAAATCACTCATACTTTCCTTCATATCAGGTCCAGTCGGCACGACCTGTATGACATCTTCTCCTGTCACAGGATGCGGGGTGTGATACTTCGGATCATCAATTAACACTTCATCTGATACATACTCCCAGTCCAGCATAAATATGGAGTGAAGTGTCTGAACGGCTTCACCCTTTAACATCGTATGCGTATCACGCCAAAAGCCGATGTTTTCATCGCGTCCTACATATTCCTTCCCCACATTGAGCCCACCAACAAATCCTGTTTCACCATCAATAATCACGATTTTTCGGTGATTTCGGAAATTGAATTTTTGATTAAAGAATCCGTATTTTAATGGCAGAAAAGGAGCGACCTTTATCCCCGCCTGCTTCAATCGTTTAATATCTTTTCGTGAGAAGCGAATGCTGCCAGCCGCATCATAGATGAATCGAACCTCTACTCCTTCTTTCACTTTTTCAATCAGGATCTCCATCATCCGGTGACCGAGAAAATCAGATTTGAACATGTAATATTCTATATGGATGAACGTTTTTGCCTTTTTTAATTCTTCAAAAATACGTGGAAAGGTTTCCTCTCCATTCTTTAAAATCTCCATATCACTATTTGTATTTACATGCATCCCTGTCGCTTTTTCTGTGTAATGAAAAAAAGCACGCTGATTATCGGTTAAACGCGTCTCATCCGGCTTACTCTCAAGCTCTGATATTCTGCGTAATTTTTCTCGGTTATACATTCTCTTTGATTTAAACAAATGTCCTTTGACATAAAGCTGCCCCGAGAACAAATAAAACATATAGCCGATGATCGGGAAAAAGATCAGTACATACATCCATAACAGCGTGTGCTGTGATGTCCGGTTCTCTAGCATAAGCGAGATAATACTAAATAAAATGATGGCGATATAACTAGCTGCGTAAAGCTGAAAACCCCACGCCGGCACTGGCCACCAAAACACCACATATGCCCCGAATATCATGAAATATAAAAATAGAAATTCCAGTCTCCTCTTTTTCACATTCTCCGCCCTCATTCTGTCTTTTTCTTTTCCATACCCTTTGCACAGCTCGTCTGAAACGCACGGTTTGCTGCTTTCTTTTAGCTTTTACAGACTGGAGCGTTTTGATCCGATATAATGGAAAATATGTGAAGGAAAGGACGAATGACTGATGCGTACACCATCTGCTTTAAAAAAGGGAAGCCACATTCGGGTAATTGCTCCAAGCCGAAGTGCCAGCATTTTATCAGAAGAAGGAATGGCTCAGGCAAAAAAACGTTTAGAGGAATTAGGGTTCACTGTTTCTTTTGGACAACACGTGTTTGAATGTGATCTGCATTCCTCTTCTTCTATTGAACACCGTTTATCTGATCTACATGAGGCTTTCTCAAATGATGAAGTCGACGGCATTTTGACAGCAATCGGCGGCTTTAACTGCAATGAGCTTTTGCCTTATATAGATTATGATTTGATTCGTCAGCACCCAAAGGTTCTTTGCGGCTACAGTGATATTACCGCACTTGCAAATGCCATTACCGCCAAATGTGACATGGTGACGTACTCAGGCCCTCATTTCTCCAGTTTCCAAATGGAACAAGGCCAAGAGGAGCAGACAGCCATGTTTCAAGCGTGCGTGATGAGCAGCGAGCCATTTGATTTCACCCCTTCTACAAAGTGGAGTGATGATTCGTGGTATCTTGATCAAGTAAATAGGCAGTTTCAGCCGACAACATGGGGGATTTATCAAGAAGGAACAGCTGAAGGCACCTTGTATGGCGGAAATCTTTGTACACTGAACTTATTGCAAGGGACACCCTTTATGCCTCACATCAAGGATGCCATCTTATTTGTGGAGGATGATGACTTGGTCTTTCCTGAAATGTTCGCCAGAGACCTTGCCTCGCTCTTGCAGCATGCCGAATCCATTAAAGGGTTAATCATCGGACGTTTTCAAAAGAAATCCAAGATGACAGAGGAACATTTGAGGTTCATTCTAGATAAGCACTCAATGCTTCAACACATTCCAGTGATTTACGATGTCGATATCGGACATACACAGCCGGTCTTCACCTTGCCGATTGGCGGGAGTGCCGAGCTATCCTGCTACGACGGACAAATCCAATGGCGTGTTCATCCATAAATAAAACCTAAAAAGCACCCTCATATGTGGGTGCTTTTTCTATGCCATCGATTCTTTTTTTAAAATTTTTTAGAAAAAGTGATCCAACCCTTCATCCCCTTCGTTAAGTAGATGTAAAAAGAAAAGAGAGGAGGCAAAAACATGTTCTCTGATGTACTTAGCCAATTATTTGATTCTATCTCTAACATTATCAATACACTTGGATAACCCCATTAACGCACACATACTACATGCTTGCCGAAGGGAGGATACAAACTATGTTCTCTGATGTACTTAGCCAATTATTCGATTCTATTTCTAACATCATTAACACACTTGGGTAATTCCTATGACACGCACATACTACATGCTTTCTGAAAGGAGGATACGCTCATGTTCTCTGATGTACTTAGTCAATTATTCGATTCTATTTCTAACATTATTAATACGCTTGGTTAATGTTCAAAACCCGCTATCTCTCGAGAATAGCGGGTTTTTTTATATAAAGAAGCCCCGCTCATAAAATAGAGCGGGGCTTTGTGCATTACATTTTTTCCGGTGCAGATACGCCAATGAGTTTTAATGCGTTGGCTAGTGTAATTTGTGTCGCCTTCATCAGCGATAGACGTGCTGTTGTTTTTGTTTCATTTTCAACATCAATGACCTTCTCGGCATTGTAGAAACTGTGAAGGGCTGATGCTAGATCATAGATATAGTTTGTGACGCGGTGCGGAATACGTTTTTCTGCTGCTTCTGCTACAACCTCTGGGAAGCTGCCGATGATTTTCAGAAGATCGTATTCTTTATCGGACTGAATGTGAGAGAAATCTGCTTTTTCAAGGTTTGGCTCGTAGCCTTTTTCTTCCCCTTGACGGAGCATGCTGCAAATTCTCGCATGTGCATATTGCGCGTAGTACACAGGGTTTTCGTTAGACGTAGAAATCGCTAAGTCTAAGTCAAAGTCCATATGTGTCGCCGCACTTCTCATCGCAAAGAAATAACGAGTGGCATCTAAGCCCACTTCTTCAATCAAGTCACGCATTGTGACGGCTTTACCTGTACGTTTACTCATCTTCATTTTTTCACCGTTTTTGTAAAGGTGAACGAGCTGAATGATTTCGACTTCCAGTTTGTCCTCTGGATATCCGAGTGCTTGGATCGCCGCTTTCATTCGAGGAATGTAGCCGTGATGGTCCGCTCCCCAAATGTTGATGAGCTGGTCAAAACCTCTGTCCAATTTGTCCTTGTGATATGCGATATCTGGAAGCAAGTACGTGAAGCTGCCGTCTTTTTTAATCAGGACACGGTCCTTGTCATCACCAAAATCAGTTGAACGTAACCATGTTGCGCCATCTTCTTCAAAGACATAGCCTTTAGCGCGAAGTGTTTCTAGCGCTGGTTCGATTTTTCCGTTTTCATATAAAGACGTTTCAGAATACCACACATCAAATGGGACACGGAAATTCTCTAGGTCGACACGTAGTTTTTCTAGTTCATATTTTAAACCGTACTCACGGAAGAATTTCATACGCTCTTCTTCTGATTCGTGCACGAAACGGTCACCAAATTCATCTGCCAGTTTCTGCCCGATGCCTTTGATGTCTTCTCCTCTGTACCCGTCCTCTGGCATTTCTTTTTCAAGACCGAGCGCCTCAAAGTAACGTACTTCTACAGATAGAGCAAGGTTATTGATCTGATTGCCTGCATCGTTGATATAGTATTCACGGCTCACGTCGAAGCCTGCTTTATCAAGGATGTTGCAAAGAGAATCTCCTACAGCTGCACCGCGGGCATGTCCAAGATGAAGGTCACCTGTTGGGTTGGCTGAGACGAATTCGACTTGCACTTTTTGACCGCCGCCTGTATTCGTTTCGCCATAAGCCTCTTTTGCTTCAAGAACTGCCGGAATCAGTTTCGTTAAATATTGATTGTTCATATAAAAGTTGATGAATCCTGGACCTGCAATATCCAGTTTTTCGATTGACGCTTTGCCTTTATCAAATGCATTCACAATGTCCTCGGCGATTTGACGAGGTGCTTTTTTCGCAATGCGGGCAAGCTGCATCGCCATATTGGTGGAATAATCACCGTGAGTTTTGTCTTTTGGCACTTCCAAAAGAACATCCGGCACCTGGCTTTCATCAGCAAGTCCTGCTTTGACGACTGCCGCAATGATTTCTTCTTTTAACGCATCTTTGACCTGTTCTGCGATATTCATGAACGTAAATCCTCCTTATATGAAATCGATAATGTATGTAAATGCTTTTGATCTTCACCTGTCAGCATATCGTACGTAATGTGCAGAAGCCCATTGTCTACATCAAGATCAATGCCATGTGTGTGCACATCAAGCTGAAGTGTGCCAAATGGCATCGTGTAATGTGTCACGGTCGTTTCTCCAATGAGAAAGCGCTGCTTCATTTGAATCGCACCTGATCTCATGACAAAAATTTCTTTTTCACTTATTTTGACAACAGTTTTTACTTGACCCATTTCATGTTCTTCATGGTAAGTGAGATACGTTTTGTCATTCTTCTCTTGATACGTTCCAGTTGTGCGGAATTCGATCGTTTCAGCCGGTTCCGTCTCTGGTTTCATCACTGACTTTACATGAATTGAAATTTGGTTTTGTGTCATTTTGCACTTCCTTTGCTAAGACCCGTTTAACTAAAATAGTATACCATAATCCCGATTGCCTATCATCCCATCATTTCTCATCTTCGTGTGGATGAAACCCCATTTTTGATCTTCACATGTCTCTTTAGAGAAAAAGAAAAATGAAGCTCACCCCTATCACGAGTCCAGTCTTGAGCCCCGCGCTTTTTCGATTAATGAGATAAAACAGTGCTTGGATACCTGAACTTGCCAAAAATGCCTGAAAGAAATCAAATGGGAGAAGATGCCCTTGCTTATAAACAAACTGCATCAACAGCGCGATGCCAGTGAGATAGAAAAAGCCTCGATCCTGAAACAGATGAACCATCTCATCCTTTGCCTCTTTTTTCGAGGTGAACGTGGGCGGACTCACTGCAAGCTCTCTTTTCAACGTAAGAAAGCCTGCCGCTAACACACATAAAGCGAGTAATACCATCAATACAGAAGAAAACACGACCTGCCTCCTTTATCATGTCACCAATGTAAAAAAAAGAGCTTGTCCATATGAGATGACAAGCTCCTCTATCAAGATGTTATTTCACAAAACCAAGCAGCATTTCTCGCAAAAGTTTGCTTGCTGTATTCGCCGTTTGATCGGAATGATCATATACAGGCGCTACCTCTACAAGGTCTGCACCGACGACATGCACATCAGAACCAGCAATGGCATGAATAGATGCCAGCAGTTCTTTTGACGTAATACCGCCAGCATCTACCGTTCCTGTACCAGGTGCATGTGCCGGGTCAAGTACATCGATGTCAATTGTCACATAAACTGGGCGGCCTTTCAGCTTTGGTAATACTTGCTTCAATGGCTCCAGCACTTCAAATTTAGAAATGTGCATGCCTGCTTTTTTTGCCCATTCAAATTCTTCTTTCATCCCAGAACGGATGCCGAAAGAGTATACATTTTCAGGTCCAATAAGTCCTGCCACTTTACGAATCGGTGTCGAATGTGAAAGCGGCTCACCCTCATATTCCTCACGAAGATCGGTATGTGCGTCCATATGGATGATGGCCAAATCAGGGTATTTCTTATACATCGCACGGAAAACCGGCCAAGACACAAGATGCTCGCCGCCCATTCCTAATGGAAACTTCCCTTTTTCTAAAATGCTGTCAACATACTCTTCAATTAAATCTAAGCTTTTCTGTGCATTGCCAAATGGAAGCGGGATGTCGCCAGCATCAAAGAATGGCACCTCGTGCAGTTCACGATCTAAATAAGGACTGTATTCCTCTAATCCAATGGATACTTCACGAATACGGTTCGGGCCAAAACGTGAGCCTGGACGGTAGCTGACGGTCCAATCCATCGGCATCCCGTATAAAATGACTTTCGCATCTTCCCATGTCGGATGACTTCCAATAAACACTTTTCCTGAGTAAGCCTCGTCGAATCTCATGCAAGATTCCTCCTTTTACGCTTCAAAAAATGCGCAAACTGACATTTGCGCATTTCCATTTCGCTTGATTTATTTGATTAAATCGCTCACAAATTTTGGCAGAACGAATGCCGCTTTGTGCAATTCTTTTGTGTAATATTTCGTATCAATATCAAAGAAACGGCTGTCTTCTACAGCAAGTGGATCATACTTCTTAGAACCAATGGTAAATGTCCAAAGACCGCTTGGATATGTTGGGATATTCGCTGTGTATAGCTTGGTAATCGGGAAAATTTCTTTTACATCACGCTGTACATTTGTAATTAACTCAGGTGTGAACCAAGGGTTGTCCGTCTGTGCAACGAAAATACCGTCTTCTTTTAGTGCTTTTGAGATTCCTGCATAGAAACCTTTAGAGAACAGGTTTACAGCTGGTCCAACTGGCTCAGTTGAGTCAACCATGATCACGTCATATTCGTTGTCAGCTTCCGCAATGTGCATAAAGCCGTCTCCGACTTTCACCTCTACACGAGGATCGTCTAGTTTCCCAGCAATTGAAGGAAGGAACTTCTTCGAGTATTCAATGACCTTGCCATCAATATCAACAAGTGTCGCTTTTTTCACACTTGGATGCTTCAGGATTTCACGAATGACACCACCGTCTCCTCCGCCTACGACAAGAACATTTTCCGGATTTGGATGAGTGAAAAGAGGAACATGTGCCACCATTTCGTGGTATACAAACTCATCTTTCTCTGATGTCATCACCATACCGTCTAAAAACAGCATATTGCCAAACTCTTCTGTTTCCACCATTTCTAAATGCTGAAAATCTGTTTGTTCTGTGTGAAGGGTTTTGTTCACCTTCAATGTAATGCCAAAATTCTTCGTTTGCTTCTCTGTATACCAAAGTTCGCTCATTGTTCATCTTCCTCTCATCCAATAATAAACAAACATCTATTGTTAGCGCCTTTTATCGGCTATGACTATATCGATTGTCCAAGAAAAAAGTATAGTGGATTCATATCAAATTGTAAAGAACCGCATGAGATAACTTCATTTTTAAAGTACACCCTTGCAGTCGCCTGTTTAAAACGGTTTTCTTTGTCCCATACTGATAAAAAACCGTCAAAATGGGGGCTTTGCATGGACACAATCATGAGTAATAAAAAAATCCGCATGACCGTGAAAACGATTCGGGCCTGTTTTTTTATCGGCTTGCTCGCTTTTCTATTTGCTGGCACAGTCTTTTTGACGATTCTTTTACTAGCTAAGTGGCAAGGCGCTCCCTCTGTTCAAGTTCCCCAATCCACGACCATTTATGCAGCCGATGGGTCTAAACTTGGCGAATCAAGCTTTGGAGAAAAGAGATACTGGGTTCCGTTAAAGGACATGTCCCCTCATATACAGCAGGCAGTGGTCGCAGTTGAGGATAAAACCTTTTATCAGCATCACGGCTTTGACGTGAAACGAATGGCAGGTGCTGCTGTGGCAGATATTCGTGCAATGGCAAAGGTACAAGGCGCCAGCACGATCACCCAGCAATACGCACGAAATTTATATTTAGATCATGATAAAACATGGAAGCGGAAGTGGAATGAAGCCTTTTACACCATCCGCTTAGAACAAAACTATACAAAAGATGAGATATTGGAAGGATACTTGAACACCATTTATTATGGCCACGGCGCATACGGTGTGGAAGCGGCATCCCGCCTTTACTTTGGAAAAAAAGCGAAGAACTTAACTTTAGCTGAGTCTGCCTTGCTTGCCGGGATTCCAAAGGGGCCTTCTCTCTACTCCCCTTATGTGAACGAAGAAAGAGCCGAAGCAAGAAAAAAGATGATCCTAAAGCAAATGCAAGAGGATGGCATGATCACAAAAAAAGCGGCTGCTGATGCCAGCAAGGAAAAGCTGTCCTATCGCCCGCTCAAGCAAAAGCAGCTGCAAGCAAAGCAGGCCCCGTATTTTTATGATGATGTCATTCGCGAACTGAAACAAACGCTGGGTTTAACCGAGGAACAAATTGAAACGTATGGTCTTCATATCGAAACGACCTTACAACCTGAATTACAAAAAATCGCTGAAAAGACTTTAACCAACATCATGGATTCTGAATCAGGTATCCAAATTGGCTTAACCGCCATTCATCCCCAGACAGGTCATGTGCTTGCACTCATCGGGGGAAGAGATTATGAGAAAAGCCCATTCAACCGGGTCACACAAGCGAAAAGACAGCCCGGTTCAACAATGAAACCACTTCTCTATTACATGGCCTTGCAAAATGGGTTCACTCCAGCAACGGTGATGCGCAGTGAGGAAACCGTTTTTGAACTGGATGAACAAGGAAGCGGCGCTGCTTATTCCCCAAGCAACTATCACGGCTATTACGCCAATGACGGTATTACGATGCTTCAGGCTTTGGCTCTATCTGATAACATTTATGCGGTCAAAACCCATCTATTTTTAGGAATGGAACAGCTTGTACGTGCAGGCAAAACGTTCGGGATTCACGAAAAACTAGATCAAGTGCCTTCACTTGCGCTAGGTACTTCACCTGTCAAACCAATCGAAATGACCAATGCTTACGCGATGCTGGTCAATGGAGGAAAACGTGTCAAGCCAACCTTTATTATGAAAGTAACGGACGCAAAGGGCAACGTACTCTTTGAGGAGAAACAAAAACGAGAGCAAGTACTAGATGAAAAAGTAGCATTTGTCACCACTGACATGATGTCAGGGATGTTCAATGATCAATTAAATGGCTATACAAGTGTCACAGGACGTACCATTTCAAAAGATCTTACCAGAAATTATGGAGGAAAATCAGGAACGACAGGCGCTGACAGCTGGATGATCGGCTTCTCTCCCCAGCTCGTCACAGGTGTGTGGACCGGCTACGATAAAGGACGCACCATTGACTCGGTCAAAGAAACCGCCTATGCGAAAAAGATATGGGCTTCCTTTATGGAATCAGCCCTCTCGAATCAGCCAGCCTCCTCCTTCATGCCGCCAGACGGTGTAAAAGGCGTATATATCAATCCAAAAACCGGTGATCTCGCAGGCCCAGGATGCGAATCAAAGGTATTTACCTATTTTATAGAAGGAACGGAGCCGACCGGTGTCTGCTATGGTGCTGAGAACAAAGCATCTGAGCAAGACAAAGCTCAAGATCAACAGCCTAAGAAATGGTGGGAAAAATGGCTGAAGCGTTAAAAATGGACATGAAAAACCCCGAGATCTGCATCTCGGGATTCTCCATGTCCTAGCTTTAACACCAGTTTACTGAAAAAACGACTGGAATTGGTATCCATTCATCATTCTTCACAAAAATTTCACAATTACTCAGGAACAGCCAATCCTTCTTTTAATTCATCTGTGGATGCTTCCCATAACGCCTCATTGTGACTCTTCAAGAAATCAGCGAGCACCTTTTTCGAACCATCATCCATATGACTGACAACGATTTTACGCTTCATGGATTTATCCATTAAATTCACATGCTCAGGAAGCGACTTATATCCTCTGCGGATCGAGCGGTCAACCGTCATTTCACAAGCTGTGACTCCTGCATAATATGGTCCTTCTTCTCTGCGGTCAATCGTCACCCATACGAGCCAATACGGTTTTCCGTTAGGTACCTCTTCTTTGGTTTTTAAAAATTTAATTCCTTTTTCGACGGCACTTCTTGCATGCATCGCACCAATATCAATGACGGCTTCCTTTTCCTCCACATCAATGATGACTGGCGAGATATTATCAAGGCTGAGGGCACCTGCCCCAAAACCTCCATGTCCATCCGTTGCATCTGTTTTTTTAATGATATTAAAACCAATTGGTTTCTTCTTTTTACCTTCCATTCATTAAACCTCCTAAAGCAGCGGCTTCAAAATAAGATTAAACCAGTATATGATTTGATCCCGCATTCCGATCAATGGAACAAAAACAAACTGACCTAGCGGCGTGATGACGAAGATGAGGAAAATGATGATTCCATACTGTTCAAACTGCGTCATCTTTGCACGGATGCCGGGACTGACAACATCCTCAATAATACGATATCCATCCAGCGGCGGGATCGGTAATAAGTTAAATAGGAACAAAATCACGTTCAAGTTAATAAAGATTTGGAAGAAATAATCGACCCCCGGCTCAAAGCGAATGAGCGACTCCCCACCAAATTTCTGAAGAAGCGCATACACACAAAAGCCCAAAAATGCCAAAACCAAATTGCTTAATGGTCCAGCGATCGACACACATATCCCTGCGAGACGTGGTTTTTTGAAATGGTACCGATTCACAGGTACAGGCCTCGCCCAGCCAAACCCAGCCACAAAGATCAAGATCGTCCCGAAAATATCAAGGTGCTTCAATGGATTGAGCGTCAGTCTCCCTTGATTTTTAGCTGTCGGATCTCCAAAACGATACGCAACATATGCATGCGCCAGCTCGTGCATCGTAAAAGCCACAACAAGCGTAATGGCGACATATGGAATCAGTTCTAATGGATAAACAAGAAATTGGTCCAAAGGCATGAATCCCTCTTTCTTTCTATACAATGATTTACTTCATTCAGTATACTATAAGAAGTCCCTTAAACTAAAGGGAAGCGTAGCATGAAAGGAAAAAGGAGGTTTTCGCCATGCCAATTATCACCGTTCAAATGCTTGAAGGAAGAACAGATGAGCAGAAAAGAGCTCTTGTGGAGAAAGTCACAGATGCCGTTGTTGAAACAACAGGCGCAGGTGCAGAAAAAGTCTCTGTCATTATTGAAGAAATGAAAAAAGAACATTATGCTGTAGCAGGAAAGCGAATGAGCGACCTGTAAGCATATAAAAAGGACAAACACTTTTTCGGTGTTTGTCCTTTTGTCTCTTACCTTATCTGTACCAAGCTTTATTACGGTTCACTTGATTTTTATGAGCCGCATCGAAGTAATCGACAGTGTAAGAATAATCATAATTCATTAAGCAGACAATTCCGCTGCCTTGAGGGTCATGCGGCAAACCAAAGTTATGGCCGTATTCATGTGTAGCCGCTTTTGCTGTATTCGCTGTTCCTTGATCAAGGTTGACACTGAATGCACTTCCGCTCGGTGCACTATTGTAAACATAAGCGATTCCGCCAGCATCAAAGTTTGGATTTGCTGTAAATCCTGTGACAAAATCGTATCCTCTGCCATCAAAGCTGCGCTGAAGGTTAGACAAAATTTGTGATGCATTTGATCCTGAAGACGTCCAAGACCCTACGGCTTGTACGACAAAGTCCACATCATGATCACGGTTAAATGTCACATCCGCTTGCTCAATGATGCTGACAATGCGCGTCTGCCAATCACTATATTTCGCACGATACTGCGCATCAGCTACTGCATAGACGGTCACTTTCTGACTGCCTGTACTAGCTTTTGTTGAAATCGAATCTCCTGTATTTGCTTTAAAGGTTCTAGACCCTACCTGTTTACCAGACTCGTCTAAAATCTTGGTTGTCACATCTCTTTCAATAGGAGGTGCCTTCGTCAAATCTTTAAAATCGTTTGCCTTTGGCAACCCTTCACTAATATGTGTTTCAAACGGCGCATGACCATGATCATGCCCATGACCTGCACTTGTAACTGGTGCAGAAGCTGAACTTACCCCCGGTAACAAACTACCTACCAATAAAAATGACAAAAAGACTGAACGCTTTTTCATTCCTATCCCTCCTTTGTTTTTCACAAGGTTATATATTCACTGAAAATTCACCATTTTCCTTCTATTCAGTCAAAAACAGGAAATTGGATATACAGGAAGAAAGTCGAAACATGTCATTTTCACTAATTTTTCGGATATTTTGAAACACATTTCATTCAAAAATAGCGCTTTCGGTCCGGGTCTTACAAAACAAAAAAAGCCCAAAAATTGGGCTTTTGAAAAGTTAGTTCAATTCCTTCAACTGATCAATATACGCAAGGGCTGCCTCAAATTCTTCGTCCGTATAGCGCTGCTTGCTTTTAATGGTGAAGACCTTTTCCTTTACCTCATCTTTTGGCAGATCATCAAAGTATAAAATCGTTGAGACAAGCTCTAGAAAACGAGACGATTGCTCATTCATCTGCTGCGTCAGCACTTTGAGGTCAGGCATGTCCACTTCACACTGATCGAGAAACTCTTTCCCATTGTCCGTCAGCGAATAACGATATTGATAGTATCCGCCCTTTTTTTCCTTCATTTCGTCCAAGAATCCAAGGTTGCACAGCTCTTCAATTCTGAGCGTCAACTCCTCTGAATAAGGGCCATAAAAATGAAAATCGTATTTCTCGTAAAAAGGCAAATCTAGCTTTTTTGCTATGTAAATCATTTTTTGTAGCTTCTTCCGTCCAACGATTTCCCCAGATTCAGAGAACACCTTCATCAACTTTGCATGCTCTTTCAACAAATTCCCGACATCTCCTTTTTCAGTACTTCCTTATCCCAATCCAAGCAACTTCATGATCGCCTTCTTTTCTTCAGCTTTTTCCGACATATCTACAATTAAGTCCATCGGGAAATAAAGTTTATGATCGGTTCTTCGTTTACCGGAAATGGCGTCAACAATATCTGACTGTCTCGACAGTTCTTTAATATGACCACTTTGCGTCAAAAGGTGGATCGGCAGCCGCTCTTCTTCTTCGCCCGGTCTATAAAAGTCATAAGGCAAATCAGAGGAAGAATCGACCACTAAATAATAGTCAGGATCAATTCCTGCTTCTTTGAACAAAGCCGTCAGCTTGAAATATTTCGTCATTTCTTCGTTAGGATTAAACTCTGTATATTGGAATAAACGGCGGTTCATAAAACGGCGGCACAAATCAGCCAGCACGTGATCTTCTTCATCTTCCCACGCCTGAAAATAAAATAAGACAATGGATTCATCCAGCTTAATATAGTCCTCTGTGGTGACGTTTCCTTCAAAAATTGAATAAAAATGAACCGGGGCATGTGTAAAAATGTAGCCCGTTTCATGCAGCTCTTTTGCACGATGGAGGATTTTTGTTAAAATGACCTCTGCGCTGCGGGTCACTGGGTGGAAATACACTTGCCAGTACATTTGATAGCGGCTCATAATATAATCCTCTACGGCATGCATCCCGCTCTGTTTCATCACAATTTGATCTTCTCTTGGACGCATCACGCGTAAAATACGTTCCATATCAAAATGACCATAGCTGACGCCTGTATAGTAAGCATCACGCTGCAAGTAATCCATTCGGTCGGCATCAATTTGACTTGAAATCAAACTGACCACCTGTTTGTTTTGATACGTTTTGGCAATGACTTCTGCTACATGCTTTGGAAAATCGTCACTGACCCGGCGCAGCACTTCATTGACTTCCGTCTGCCCTAAAATGATATCTCTTGTAAACGATTCATGATCTAAATGAAAGACCTTTTCAAAGGAATGAGAAAACGGACCATGTCCAAGGTCATGAAGCAGGGCGGCACTCAGTACAAGCTCACGCTCCCCTTCATCCCATTCGGGTCTTCCTTTAAACACATCATCCACAATTCGTCTGACAATCTCGTATACACCGAGTGAATGATTAAATCGGCTGTGTTCTGCCCCATGAAACGTTAAATAAGTGGTGCCTAGCTGTTTAATTCGTCTAAGGCGCTGGAACTCTCTCGTTCCGATTAAATCCCATATCAATGCATCCCGTACGTGAACATAGCGGTGCACAGGATCTTTAAATACCTTTTCTTCGGATAATTTCCCTTTTGGATACGCCATCGTTTCGTCCCTCTTTTTTTAAGACGTGTTTCTATTATATCGGGTAACTTTTCCCGAAAACATCCTTGAATTTGCTGGCGAATGTGTTCTCATAGATTGAACGGACGTAAAAAGCCCGACCTGACAGGGACGGACCTCTTTTTAGGTCGACTGAACACATTCAGTGACATTTATTTGACTTTTTTTTGAACCTTTTCGAGTAACTCATCTTCTGTTGGTGCGGATAATGGGCGATTGTTCACAAACGCAAAAGCCTTTTTTCGTCCTGGACCGCAATACGATTGACAGCCAATCTCAATTTTTGCATCAGGGTCAACCGATTTAAGTCGAGGCAATAACGTTTTTAGGTTCGTCGCATCACAATCGTCACATACGCGAAACTCATTAGCCATGTTCTTACGCTTCCTTTCAATGATGAAACTTCATTCTATATGAAACAGTTGGACAACTAAGAGTGAATAATATACCACCCAACATTGTACATCGAAGCGACTGGAGTTGCAAGAAGCATTGTCAGCACAGAGACGTATTCACATAAAAGCTAGTATTTTCCACTATCCTTTTAGCAAACTTGTATAAACCTTCTTCAACTTGGCTAATCTAATACCATCAAATCTTATGGGGGTTTAAACACATGTCAAAACAAAGACAAGATGCTTGGTCAGAGGAAAATGATCTCCTTCTGGCAGAAACCGTCTTACGTCACGTCAGAGAGGGCAGTACACAACTGAACGCATTTGAAGAAGTTGGAGACAAGCTAAACCGTACCTCAGCGGCATGCGGATTTAGATGGAATGCTGTCGTGAGGCATCAATATGAAAAAGCATTGGCACTTGCCAAAAAACAGCGTAAACAACGCATGCGTGCACTCGGCAATGGACAGCCTGCGAAAAAACGTTTGCTCTATCAGCCGCAAGTTGAAGAAACGATCACACAGGAAGAGTTCTCTCAAGAACTGGAACCTGCGCAAGAAGAAACATTTGCACCTGCAGCCGAAACAGCCGAACAGCTTCAGTTTGTGGATCAAAGCTACAATGAAGAGTTAGCTAGTTTATCACATTTATTGTCACAGGCTTCTCAAGTGACAGAGAAAAAGCCAGAAGCCAATCCATTTGGGCAGCGCCAAGAGTTAACCATTGAGGATATCATTGATTTCTTACGCCGCTATGAAGGCGATGGACAGCAATCATCTGCCTTACGGATGGAAAACAGCCGGTTAAAACGAGAAAACAACGAACTTTCACATAAAGTGTCTCAACTAGAAGCTGAAGTGAAAAAGCTTGAAAAGGATCAGCTCACCATTCAAGAAGATTATGAAACACTCGTCAAAATCATGAACCGTGCAAGAAAACTAGTTTTGTTTGAAGAGGACGACAGTGCCGCACCAACCTTTAAAATGGACCGGAACGGCAACCTTGAAAAAATGGCTGAATAACCAAAAAGTGCTCCCCACCTGCGGGAAGCACTTTTTTAAATATCCAAAAATAGCATCACGCTAAAAAGGACATTGATCAAGAAGACGAACATAAAAATGTACCTAACTTGCCTCACCTGAAAATCACCAAAGATAAAAATATAAAGCCCTGCGATACCAAGCGTCAGTACAGGCTGAAGAAACGGCACGAAAAGCGAAATGCCGTAGCCGGCTCCTATGATGACAGGAAGCCATAGTAAATAGAGGTAACCGCCATTTTTAGATTTCAAGAAACCACTCCCTCTCTTTCTTCTATCTGCTTGATTTCAGGCTGAACAAACTTGAGTCCGGCCATTGTACGACCTCGCTTTTGTGATGTCCAAATCGCAATCGCCGGCTGATCCGTTAGAGATTCTGTGTCAATGGTGATCAGCACTTTCCCATTTAATTCAATTGAATCTTCAAACTCAATTTTGCACCCAGATAAACTGATATCATGTATGATCACCGGCACCTTCTCTTCTAGTCGGTCCTCATAGGCGATCGTACCTGTCACACCTTGCAATGGCCTTCTCATCCATTTGCGACGCAGAGCCTTTGGTACCTTCTCCGTTTCTCTTAAAAAGCGGAGAAACGTCCGAACGGCATACGATTTTTTCTCACGATCCGTCATCGCTACATGCTCTCGTGTGAATAAGAAACGGATCAGTGATAAATACTCTGATTTTTTTGTGTCAGTAAAGGCAACACCAACCATCAGCTTGTCTCCCTCTGGATAGCTCCAAACCACGTCACACGCCACACTTTCATTCTCTGAAAAAAATAATTGCGTTTGTCCTTGATATAGAGAAGACGCTTGGTCCAATGGAATGGATAGACGCGCACCTGAATCACTCATATCTAGTAGAAAACAAGCAATCGACTGATCTTGATGATCAGAACGAAGATGCCCCTCTTTTTCAATAACAAATCGCTCTGATTTCCGATAACGCGGTCGATCAAACGCCACAAGCAGTGCCATGAATAAGCCTGCACCGTTATAAAGCACCCAAAAAATATTAATCAACATAAGATCAGCGTTCATCGTCCCATTTACCTTCACATCGTAACCTATTTTCACAAGGGCAAGCAATGAGAGCAACAAGAAGATCAGATGGGGAATCATCGTTTTCAGATGAAAATGCCTTTTGTCCGTCTGAATTCCCTTCGGTGTCACCAGAAATTCAACCCGTTTCTTCAAGAACAGTTCACTGAGTGCCACACCAGCTAAGTGGAATGCCATTGAACTTTCATAAATATGACTCCAAAACATACTTCTTTTTTGATTCGACACAAGTTTAAACGCTAAATACGAGCTAAAGAATGCCGGCAGCCAAAACATGAAAACGGACTGGAAATCTGCCCAGAAACTTTGAATACCAAACAATAAAAACAAAATCGGTGTGAGAATATAAATCATTTTAAACAAACCGTTAAACCAATACACAATGCCATCTAAATAAAGAACTCTCTGCATCAGCGTTAAGCCGCGCACCTTCAAAGGATTAAACTTACGGGCACACTGAATGTTCCCTCTCGACCAGCGATCTCTCTGCTTTAACAGATCAAGCCAGCTTTCAGGTGCCAGACCGACGGCTAATACTTCTCCGACAGACACAGATTTGAATTTCCCCTGGAGAAGCATTCCTGTTGCCATGTCTTCTGTAATCACTCCAGTAGCAAATCCGCCAATTTCATCTAATGCCGTTCTTCTAAAAACCGTATTACTCCCAACATACATGACGGCATTAAACCGATCCTTACCAGCTTGGAGAGTTTGCATGAAGAAGTCCTGCTCATTTGGAATTCGATCTTTCGAGAACATATTATATTGGAAAGGATCTTCGTTATAAAACGCCTGTGGAACTTGAACAAACGCAGTTGCTCCATCATGAAAATAGGGCACTGTTTTTTCTAAAAATGAAGGAAGAGGGACCATATCTGCATCAAGCGTCAGAATCAGCTCCCCATCCGTTTGAGACATCGCATGATTTAAATTACCTGCCTTAGCAAATCTGTTATCTGTTCTTGTCAGATAATAAACACCAAACTCAGAAGCAAGCTGCTCTACAACTTCCCTATTGCCATCATCACATAAATAAATTTGAAAGCTTTCCTTCGGATAAGAGAGATTCAAACAACCTGCAACAGTGCGTTTCAGCACCTCAATCGGTTCATTATATGTAGCTATGAAAATATCAACTGTTGGCAGCCTGTCAAGATCACTGATCATGACTTGTTTCCGATTTGAAGGCTTCCAAACCAGTGTATAAAACACAAGCAGCTGGATAAACCCAATGCATTCACAGGCAACAAGCAAAATGCCCATGACAATATTAAAAGTACCTTCATGCGGCAATGTAAAGAAGAGGCGCCAGCAAATATAGGCAGCATTTGTTAACACACAAAGCACAATGATGATTTTTTTCACAGTAGAGGCCATTGGCTGGATACGATATATCATATACAACAGAGACAAAATACAAAGCATAAACAGCGGGTAATACGTGGTGATGAATGACAAAACATTTTCCTTCTTTCTTATGTCATAAAGGACTATCACATATAAAATGTCATAGCAAAGGAGGGGATTCTTCCATTACATTGCCCCTCCATTTCTATATAAATCATTTCCACAATCGATCTAACTGATTTGAATAAAAGTCAATGGCCTTTCGATAACTCAAAATAGCAGGATCGTTTGTCGTCTCAGTTAAACAGTTCAGTAATATTTCCATTGCTTTGCTATGTTCATTTAAATTATACAAAGTCATGGCATAAAACGTTTGAATGGCTTTATTATGCGGATAAGCTTCCATCGCATGGAGGAATATTTGTTTTGACTTTTCATATTCCCCTAAGGTTCTGTATGTACTTCCTAATCCTAAGAAAGCATCTTCTCTTTCTTCTGAAGACAAACCTAGCTCAAGCGCCCTCTCATAAAAAAAGACAGCTTGTTTTTCCTCCCCTAACACATCATAGCTCCAAGCACATTGATAGTGAATGGAGGCATGATCTGGATACTCTTCTACAAGACGGATGAGCATGTCATTGGATTCTTGAAGATGTCCACTTTCTCGAAGTTCAATCGCTTTCAGAAGTTTCGTTTCCATTACATCACCCCTATTTTTAAGATGGAAAGATGTGTTTACGAGAACACTTTCTCATTCCGCTCAATCATCCGCGTCATGTTTTTCTCAAACTCCAGTTGTTCCTCGGTGGTCAACCCTGAAGCGGTCAGTTGCTCGCTCAGCTTTTGAAGTTCTTCTAGTAAAAGACGCATGAGAAGCGCACAGTCAATGGGTTTTCCAGTTAATTCTGATAGGGATGCCATCGTATCAGGCTGTATATCAGGGAATACCGCTTTCACCTCATGCCGTTTATTCTTTAAGGCCGCCTCATAAAAACGGCGAATCAAATCAGCTCGTTCCCGGCCGCTTCCATCTGCACACAAATAGATTTGCACAGCGACCCCTCCGCGTAATCTACGCTGAGAAATGCCGGCAAATTTCTTTCCATTGATGCTCAAATCGTAGCTACCTGGACAGTAAGAGCCGACAATTTCATAGGCTTCAATGTCCACCTCATACAGCGACAGCATCCGGCGGATCAATTCCACCATCGCATCATATCCTCGGTCAATATCAATGCCCTTCTTTTGTTCAGCAAAGATTAAAGACACATTCAGTACGCCTTCATCCAGCACCACAGCAAGACCGCCTGAATTGCGCACAATCACGCGATATCCCTCTTCCTCAAGAAGCTTTACACCATCTTGGAGAAATGGAAGTCTTGTATCCTGAATCCCAAGAACGATCGTATTGTGGTGCACCCAAGAACGCGCTGTCGCTGGCGAGAGTCCTTTCCCGACCGACGCACAAAGCGTATCATCCATCGCAAAAGATTGCTTTGGGTCTACATAGAGACCAAGGCTCGATTGATCTATGATTCGCCATGTCGGCTGTGTCAATAACTCAATAGGTTCATTTTTCATGTCCTGCATATCCTCTCGTTCATAAACTGTGTTTATTATAACATGGAGGGAGAATGAGAGAGAAAAAAGCTCTATGACAAGGAACGTCACAGAGCTTTTCAACTGGATTTGGTTTTCTTGTTCTTCCTTTTCGCGATGAAATAAACAGCTGTAATTAAAATGACTGGAACCCCAACCACGAGGCCCGCAGCGATCAATGTGTTCCACGGCAAATCGATCATCTCCTTAATAGACTAAACTTCTATGAAACAGCCGTGACTTACCCAGCTTAACAAGTCTTCAGCCACCAATTCCGCATGCTGAGGGTCCATCACACCAGCATCGACAATCCACACTTTTTTCTCTTCTTCTGCCTGCCGCATAAGAAATACTCGCCCGCCGCCATCGTCACCAATGGCTACATAGCCGCTGGCATAATGATGGACTTCCCATGTTTTATTGCGTTCTACAATGTCTTCAGTTCCGTATAAAAGCAGGTCGCCTCCAATGGAACATCCATTTGATTGTTTCAGTAAGACTTGATGGGCATGAGGAAACATCATATTTAGTTCAGCTTCTGCCTCTTTGATATGTATGTCACTTGCTGGTTCGTTCATGACCAAGTTGGGAATCTGAGAAAAATGAATCATTTTGAAAGCCTCCTAAAAGGTTGAACTAGCGTTTATTCAGCTGATTTTGTCATAATCCTTTTATACACCCGCAGGAGCACCTTTAATAGAAAATAGAAAATGATGACATCGAGTATAAAACCAAAAAATAGAAATTCAACACCATAATTTGAATGCAGGACTAGCCAATCAATGGGAAAACCTCGATAATCCGAATCGGCATGTGGGACATAAACCCCTCTCATAAAAGCTGTCCCAATGACGAGAAGAACACTGATGCTTAATAGCCAATTGACTGTTTTTTTGTTGATGTGTTTTTTCTGATTCATACGAATTCCTTTCTGTGTTTTTGTATCGCTTTCTAATACAAAGACTTCTACCTATCACTATATAATCAATACAACAGTTCTTTTAGTAGACTTTCCGCTTTATGTAATTCATCTAAGAATGGATTTAGATAGTCATTATGACTATCCAAGTAAGCCCTAACTCCGCCAATGATAAAGATCTTTTGGAGATCATCATTGGCTTGCATGATTCTTTGGGCATTCTTGTATCTTCTATATATTAATTCAAGTACACCTTGATGGATCTCTTGCGAATATTCTTTTTCTAGGATGTTGATGACCGTTTGGATTTGTTTCGTTAGTTCTTGTTTTTTGTGCATTTAATGCTCCTTAAGACTTCGGCTCATACTAATAAATATCTAACCGTTGACAATTAAAACTTATAAAATCGCCTTCATTTATATCTCCCGGTATATTGTAATCTAATTCTAATAAAAGTCCGCCTACCTTCACTTTTTCATCACGCTTATCAATTAATTGTCCTAAAAAACTATAACTGAAATTATCATCTAATTTTTCAATTCTATACTCTGACAATTCAGCTTTCACTAAGTCTGACACGTCTAAACAATAAATAGGTTCTAATAGTTCATTTTCTTCAAGGTAATTTAATGGTTGAGCAAAACACATTATTTCCAGTTCGCCATCTGTTACAATCACTTCAGCTTCTGAGGCTTCTTGTGAAATCCAGTTTATTTTTTTTATTTTCAATACGATCACCCTTTTTTACTTCTTTGTTTTTATCCCTAAACTTGGTGCTTTTTTAGAAAGTTCTTTAACCGATTTTATATGAAATGTGGTGATATTTCCTGTTTTTCTATCGAGCCCAACAAATCCGTATTTTGCACTTCCCTTTCCACCAACAATTCTCACATATCCATTCAGTTCTGGTACATATTGTCCCTTCTGAATAAGGTGATTTGCATCTTCAAGATAATTTTTAATATTGTATTTGTTTTTGCCCATTGCACCCATTATCTCTTTACTATGCTTTTCAAAATGAATAATAGCTTCATCACCTTTGAATTTAATCAGTTCACCCGTACCCTTTCTTGTCTTCTCAACCCTCTTCACCACATTCTTCCCTTGATCAATCTTAAAGACATATTTCCCACCTTTAATGATTTTCATAAATGGGATAATAGAGGCTGCGGATAGGGCTTGTTCTGTGCTACTAATATTTTTGCTGGTTTCTGGGTCTTTGCCGGTGACGGCTCGATAACCGTCATAGATTCCGCTGTATTCTAGGATGATGTTTTCGGTTGTTGAGACAACTTCACCGTCTAATATGCGTTTCGCATTGCCTCGGCTCCGGCTTGCTGGGATTTTGTCGACTTCTTCTATTCTAACTTCACCGTTTGCGATATACGTTCGGATGATTTGTTTATTGGCGTAAACGGTGTATCGACCGCCAATAAAATCAATATCGGATGAGTCGGTGACGACTTCATCTGCTATATCGAATTCTTTTAATTTTTTAATGCCTTTAACGTTGTATAGTTTATCATTTATGACCCTGATGTCTCTATGAATCTTGTTTTTCCCGTTCACAGCTTCCCTTTGCAATGTCGTAAGTGATGGATCGTTTGCTATGACTTGTTGATTAATATTTTTATGAGATTCGTCCCGAACCACCGTATCCACATTCGCCTGTTCTTTCTCACTCAATTTCTTCAGCATGATCATCATCGGATGGTCTTTCGTGTTGTCTATTTTGTCATTCAATCCGCTGATCGTGCTGCTTATTTTTTCTTCTTTTGTGTCTTTGAAAATAGATCCCTTTTGATAGCTGGTGATTTCGATTTTTGGGCCGGTGAACATGGTGCTTAGCGTGTTGATGTATTGCTTCATTGTTTGCAATGCACTTGTTGTTTCATTCATAGCACTTGTTTGTTCTCTGTCAAAGGCATGGAGCAGTCCAATGGTTCTGGATGTCTCAAGCCACGCTTTTTGATAGCTCTGTTGAAAAGCAGACTCGTCTACATGAGGCAAGTGAACGATATGACTGACCCTGCCGATCGCCTGACTCACATCTGAAACAATGTCAGAAATCGCTCGCTCCGCTTTTTTTAAACCTGAATCAAGTTCGTGTTCAATAAATGCTTGTGATATAAAGCCTTGCTGATTTGATTCAAGGGTATGAAGTGCCTGCTTTGTTTGTTTGAGCGCAGAGCTGTATTCCTCAATGACAACCTGAAAAAATTGCAGGAAGGGAATATGGCATTCTGCATAAAAGGAGCGGATGGCTTGCCCCGCCTCTCCCTTTAGTGCGCCATCAAGTGAGATGATCTGTTGGATTTGTTTTTCTATGGATCTAATCTGTTGTGAGTGCTGTTTTAATGTATTCAGCGTTTGGTCAATTCCGTTTATTAGCGCAAAAGCATCAAGGGTTTTCATTACGTTCTCCTTTATTTTCTTTTACTGCTGGAAGCAAGCGCCTTGTCCGTTTCGATCATGGTGTTCACCGCTTGTTCTGTTTGTACAAGTTGTTTCTGAAGAATGTCTATATAGGATGTACTTAATTCGTTCAGCTGCTGATTGATTTTTTCTAATGTGTCTGCCGTCAGGAGCTGATTTCTTCCTTTGATGGTTGTTGGAAGTGTTGCATTCATTTGAGCGCCTGATTGTTTTGCATGCTGTAATACTCGTTTGACCTGACTGGCATCTATTTTAATTTCTCTGCTCATGTGACTACCCTCTTTTTTCTTCCAGTTGTTTCTGTTTTTCTTTCTCTATTTTTCTTTCAACCGAATGAATTTCATGTTCTAATGAATGGATCTCTGATTTTAAGTCGCTGATTTTCTCATCAATTCGATTCAATAGATTGGTCAGCTGTACACTTTTTATCTCTTGACTGGCGGATGCCATCTCGTCTCGAATGTCATCAAACGTATCTGCGAGATGGCCAAACCATGTATGTGATGTCAGATCTGGATGAGTCATTTTCTTGTTAGCATCTGCCAGAGCAGACTTTGCCTCTTTCACTTCTTTTCGGCATATGCTCAGTTCTATGATTTGTTCTTTTTTTATGGATATGTCTGCCTTTAACGAATACAAGGCTGTTGTATAACCGATGATAGCTCCAGACATCGTCAAACACCTCTATTCCTCAAATAGTCCTCCGTTATGTTACCATTTACTAGCACAAGAGGCATATGATTGAAAACGAATTCACTAAAAAATGAATCGTATGTATTGGGTTTTTATACCTAATTCACATAAAAAAGCTGAATCCTTCGATAGGATCCAGCTTTTGATGGTTATTTTAAAGTTTCAGTGACCGATGCTGAGTCATGATCGTTACATGCAGCGTCTTTCTTCTCAGGGATATAATGGAGTGAAAACCCGACAAGGCTAAAAAAGGCACTTAACACCAGTGTTGGGTTTTTAAATAGGTTTGTACTAGCAATGATCATATCTCCCTTTTGCAAGAGTATTCCTAGTATTTGACCGAATACCAACAACGTTCCTGACGTTAGAAATAGGACAAGCAGCACTTTAAATAAGAATTCCATCAATACTCTCATCTGTTTCTCCTTTCTATACGGGAAGTATCTCCATTCCAATGAGCCAGCCAATGCCAACGATCGGAAGCATATAATAGAGGATCAGTGGGATAAAGGTTTTTTCTGGTCTGGCCCCTGCAAGACCAGAAGCGATAAATATGGACCCTGATGCAGGCGGGGAAGCGCCTTCAGTTGATGAAAAAGCAAGAATGGCAACTACAGCCACAACTGGGTCCACTCCAACTGAGATTAAAGCTGAAAATGAGACAAGTCCAACTGCTGTTAATGTCGCTGTTGAAGATAGAGGGCCTGCCACCAGTGTGACAAGAACACCCACAATGAGCACCATGAGCCATTTCGGAATGGCAAGTACTGATGTGATTTGCGTCAAATCATCTGCGAGCCCTAATTCTGCAAGCACTTGACTAGCAGCCACCGCAAACAGCATCAAGGCTCCGATCGTTGTAAACTTAGGAATAGCCGACTTGAAAAACTGAGACCAATCAAGTGCAGACGCCTTTTTTCTTCCAATTGTTAGACTAATTAATATCATGAGAATCGGAATCCACGTAATTAAAGAAATTTGATCCATTGCCTCCGGTCCGATGTTTGGATTACTTTTTAAGTAGTTTGCAAACGGACCAATGGTGATCATGATAGGAATCAAGGCACCGAAAAAAATAAAGATCGACTTCCACCCTTGTTTTACCGCTTCCCAGAAAGGAAGAATATCATCTGGCGGCATGGCCTGAATTTTATTCTTTTTCACCAGAAGATACACCAAAATAAATCGGTATACGACTTGATACAGTCCTCCTATTAGAAGGGCAATATATAAATCTCCCTCAGATACAAGGGCGGCAACTGGGGCAAACCCAAGCATGATAAACATGGAAGAGTTCGGAGGCAGTGCCGCTCCAAGTCCGCCATTCCCTGCTAGAATCGTGGCCGTATGAGTTCGGCTCCACCCGGATTTAATCATCCAAGAGGCCGTGATAGAGCCAGTCGCAGCTGTGTTTGCAGAATTTGAACCTGAAAGAGCGCCTAACACTGCTGAACCTAACGTACTCATATAAGCCGCTCCACCAGGAAGTTTGCCTACAACCGAATTTAGGATTCGTAAGAGTGCATGAATTAATTCCAACTTTTCGATTAAATAGGCCATGAATACAAATGCGACAGCTGCATAAAGCACCTCATATGTGGATGCAAATATTAAACCATCCCAGAAAAGTCTTAACGCATCCAATCCGCCAAATAATGTGGTCGCAATAAAGCCTAGTAGCATGGCTTCTCCCATATTCCGTTTCACCATAACATTCCATATAATGATGACAGCTATGAACACAATCAACGCAATAAAACCCATATCGTTTCTTCGCCTCCCCTTCATTAAATAAAACGCTTACAATTTATTCCCCTTGCTGCATCACGTCAATGACTTCTTCCCAGCTAGCAGGTTTTACCCCGTCAAATCGTTCAGCAAAGTGAAAGTCTGCTAATCTCTTAAGCTTCTGTTGTGCTGCCCGAGACATACTAGCATCAATCTCTGCTTCATCTAGCATTTCAATAGAGCCAAGCAGCTCAATCTCCCGTCTTTTTGCATGCAATGCACTCCCTGTCACAAGACGGTTCATGGTCTCTTCAAAACTTTTGCTATCGATTGTATCGCTTAGTGAAGAAATCACTTGATGTTCCACATTATATTTTTTGGAAATTTCCAAAAATTCAATCAAGAGACCGACAATCCCCTTCATATAAATGCTTCTGATTAGTTTTAGTGCCGAAGCATCTCCTGGCTGGTCACTAATTTTTGTGATATTCATACCATAAGCATTCATGACTTTCATGAATTGGTCAACTCCACTGCCGCTTGCCGTGATCGGAACCTTGTGTTTGTTGATTGGAAGAGGCCCTAGCATGGCGGCATCTACAAATAGCGCTTCTTGTTTTTCAATTTCGTTTGCTACTTGTTTTTTGATGTCTGGTGTTGATGCCGATACATCTACATATAATTGATTCTTTTTCAAACTTCCCGATACGGATTGTGCCACTTCTAAGGTTTTATTCGCTGGCACAGCTGCAATCACAAGATCAGATTTCTCAATGACTTCGCTAATACTGCTCGTTAATTGAACGCCTGTTTGCGATGCTTTTTCTTTCAACGAGCCAGCTAATTTCTCACTTAGTAATAGGACATCATACGCATAAAATTGGTCTAATCCTTCTGTTTTCAATCCCGTTGACAGCTCATATGCTGCTTCACCATATCCGATAAAGCCTATTTTCATCACCGATTCCCCTATCCTTGAAATTTTCTCATTCTGCCTTCCAGCCATGCCGGTGCTATGAGGCTGATGTCATGCTTTCCTTCATCCACATACTGTTGAATCGTTTTTAGTCTCTGATGTTCATACGCTTGTTTCTCTTCCGCTAGTGTCAGCAGGTGTTCCGCCTTTTCCTTTGGAACGATGACGACTCCATCATCGTCAGCAATGACTAAATCGCCTGGAGCTACTTTGACACCGCCGCACGAGATGGTTTGATTCAATTCCCCAGGACCATCTTTAAAAGGTCCGTTTGGCATAAATCCCTTACTGTAGATTGGAAAAGCCAGCTCCTCTAAAGAGAGTTTGTCGCGAACAAGCCCGTCAATCACGATTCCTTCTATTCCTACAGCCTTTGCTGAATGTGCCATCAATTCCCCTAAATAGGCATGGCCCTTATGGTCTTTTCCATCCACAATCAGTACATCTCCTTCTTTAGCAGAGTAGATCGCTTGATGAAGAAATAAATTATCCCCTGGCCGTAAGCTAACAGTAAAAGCTGTGCCGACTACATTCATGCCTTTCGCAACTGGTTTGATTTGATGATCCATCGCGCCGGTGCATCCCATTACGTCTGACAGCAAGGTCGAGTTAAGCTTTTTTGCCCTAGCGATAAGATCATTTGACACGAAATGAACAGTACTCATTGTTTCCATCATCCCCTTTGAGTTATATTCATTACACTTATTTTTATTAAAGTAATATTTATTACTTTCGTGATATGATCATACCACCTCATTTTCAATTAGTAAAGCGCTTTCAAAAAAATAAAAAAATGAGTTCCACACGACTAATGTGTTGTGTGGTAACTCATTTTCGTTAACATATGATTGATTTGATCTAAACGTGGTTTTGTTCTTTCAGGATCATTCATCGCTAAGGCACTTAAAATGTAATCGACGATAAAGATAGCAGATACGACAGAGTTATGAGAGCCTACACTTGCAGAGGAACATGGTAATACATATTGTGCATATTTGGTTAATGGAGAGCTGTAGCTGTCTGTGATTAAAAGCACTTCCACCCCATAAGACTTCGCTGCTTCCATCAAATCTTTCATACGCTTTGCATAGCGCGGATAGCTGACAGCTATAATGAAATCACCCGAGTCGAAATGAACCAAATCATCCACCCAGTCGCTTTTGTCTGCATCAATGTATTGGCAATTCCCCAATAACCGATTGATTCCGAGTGACAGATACTCACCAACAGGTCTTCCACTTCGAACACTTGTACACAAAACGTGGCGTGCGCTGGCTATTTTCCCAACAATCTGCTGAAAGGTTTCTTCCGTGATATTGTCCAGTGCGTACTGGATATTTTGAAATTGAAGTTCTACATGTTCATGCAGGAGCTTATTCTTATTTGAATGCTTGAGATTCGCTTCAAGTCTCGTTTGAGGGTCGGCTTTATGCTTCATAGCTGATTGAAGCTCTTTTTGGAATTCAGAAAAACCGGAATACCCCACAGCAGCAGAGAAGCGCATGATCGTTGCTGTACTCGTCCCGACTTTTGACGCCAATTTATCGACAGTTAAAAAAGCGACTTCCATTGGATTTTGTACGATATAATCTGCAATTCTCCTCTGCGCATCGGTTAAAAATGCGACCTTATGCTGAAGTTTATATATTAAATCCTCCATTATAGCACCTGCCTATCCTATCGGCTTTATCTACGATTCGTGTTTTCTTTTCACCCTTTATTGTACACATTTGGACAAAATAAAAAAACAGCCAGCACGAATCTATCGTACTGACTGCTCTAGTCGAGATGCTATTTTATAGTGCTTGAGCTGCTGTAATCAGCGCAAGATTATAAACGTCTTCGGCATTACAGCCTCTTGAAAGATCGTTTACTGGCTGATTTAGACCTTGCAGGATTGGACCTACAGCTTCAAAGTTACCTAAGCGCTGGGCAATTTTGTAGCCAATGTTTCCAGCTTCAAGGCTAGGGAAAACAAATACGCTAGCATCGCCTTTGATGACGGAATCTGGTGCTTTTTTCGCTGCCACTGAAGGAACGAAAGCTGCATCGAATTGGAACTCCCCATCAAGAACAAGTTCAGGTGCTTTTTCTTTTGCAATGCGAACCGCTTCAGACACTTTGTCTGTTTCGTCTGATTTTGCTGAGCCTTTTGTTGAGAAGCTAAGCATCGCCACACGTGGTTCAATGTCAAACATTTTTGCTGTGTTTGCACTTTCGATCGCAATTTCAGCAAGATCTTGGCTGTCTGGTGCAATGTTGATCGCACAATCAGCAAACACATATTGCTCTTCGCCGCGAGCCATAATGAAGACGCCAGAAGTTTTCTTTACGCCTTCTTTTGTTTTAATGATTTGAAGTGCTGGGCGCACTGTATCAGCAGTTGAGTGTGCTGCTCCGCTTACAAGGCCGTCTGCAAGACCTTTATACACAAGCATTGTACCGAAGTAGTTTTCATCCAGTAATGCTTTTCTCGCTTGCTCTTCTGTCGCTTTGCCTTTACGTCTTTCAACGAAAGCTTGCACAAGATCTTCAAAACCTTCATATGTATGAGGATCATACACGTCAACACCATCAAGTGTAAGACCTAATTCTTTTGCTTTTGCTTCTACTTCTTCTTTCTTACCTACAACAATTGGCTGCAATACTTTGCCATCTGCTAGTTTTTGAACGGCTGTTAGAATGCGTTCGTCCATTCCCTCAGGAAAAACGATCTTAACTCCTTTACCTGCAACCTTTTCCTGAACTGTTGAAAAAATATCTGCCACTTCAATACCCTCCTTGATTTTACAAAAAAAGCGTTCTCTTTTAAGCATACTCTTCTTCTACATAAATTCAAACTACCAACTTACATTATAGCGCTTACAAATTAAATTCTTATTTTTCAAACTAATTAAATCAATTTCTAGAAAAGCGTTTTCGTCGTTCAAGTTTTGATCACATCTTCATTTGGACAAACTATGTTATAGTTGGAACAGATGGAAAACTGTAAATAGGAGTGAAAGAAATGAGCGAACAACATACAACAAATGAAGCAGCTCAAACACTAGATGGCTGGTATGCGCTGCATGATTTTAGAACGATCGACTGGACGGCTTGGAAGCTGCTAACAAGCGATGAGCGTCAAGCCATCATTCATGAGTTCACAGGTCTATTAGAAAAATGGAAAACAGCCGAGCACAATCAGGCTGGAAGCCAAACAATCTATAGTATTGTCGGCCAAAAAGCAGATATTATGCTCATGATTTTACGTCCGACCATGGAAGAACTAGGTGAAATTGAACTTGAATTCAACAAGACACGACTAGCTGAGTTTACGATTCCAGCTTATTCTTACGTGTCAGTTGTTGAACTCAGCAACTACTTAGCAGGAGGCGGAGATGGCGGAGACCCTTACGAGAACCCGCACGTACGTGCGCGCCTCTATCCAGAGCTTCCTTCTTCTCAATATGTCTGTTTCTATCCAATGGATAAAAGACGTTCTGGCAATGACAACTGGTACATGCTTTCAATGGATGAACGTAAATCCCTTATGAGAAGCCATGGCTTAATTGGCAGAAGCTATGCTGGGAAAGTAAAACAGATCATTACAGGTTCTGTTGGCTTTGATGATTATGAGTGGGGCGTCACTCTTTTCTCTGATGATGTGCTTCAATTTAAAAAATTGGTTTACGAAATGCGATTTGATGAAGTGAGTGCACGTTACGGCGAATTTGGTTCCTTCTTTGTTGGAAACCGATTAGCAAACGAGCAACTAGCGTCTTATTTCCATGTATGATAAACTCTTAAGGCTTCGGATCTTTCCGGAGCCTTTTTATGTATTTGTTTAGAAAGGTGATCTCATCATGAAAAACTTCCCCATCGCTATTTTTGCGTTAACGCTCGGTGCGTTTTCGATTGGCATGACTGAATTTGTGATCATGGGACTTTTGCCAAATGTCGCAAATGATCTTCATGTATCTATTTCTGCTTCAGGTCAGTTGATTACCGGATATGCACTCGGTGTCGCAGTTGGCGGCCCTATTTTAACGTTATCAACTGGAAAAATGTCGAGAAAACGTCTCCTCATTCTATTAATGATTCTTTTCGTAGCAGGAAATGCTGTCGCAGCTGTATCGTCTTCTTATGGTCTATTGATGGTTGCACGTATTTTAACGTCATTTGCTCATGGTACCTTCTTTGGTGTCGGCGCCATTATGGCTGCACGGCTTGTTCCCAAGGAGCGAAGCGCAAGTGCGATCAGCTTCATGTTTACAGGACTGACAGTAGCCAATGTACTGGGTGTGCCATTTGGCACCTTTATCGGAAATCAATTCGGCTGGCGCATGTCATTTCTCGTCATTGCCGTCATTGGTCTCATTTCCTTAATCGGTATAATCAGTTTAGTACCAAATCAATCGAAAGAAGAAGTATTAGATATTCGAAATGAAATATCGGTGTTGAAAAAGCCGCAGGTTCTCGTCTCCTTTGCGATGACGATATTCGGTTTTGCGGGTGTGTTTACCGCCTTTACGTATATCAGCCCGATCCTGCTGCAAGTGACTGGCTTTCAGGAAAACGGGGTCACCCTCATTCTTGTCCTCTTTGGGCTTGGGGTCACCATTGGGAATTTAGTCGGCGGAAAGCTTGCCGACTGGAAGCTGATGCCGAGTATTATCATCACATTGATCTTGCTGATGGCTGTTCTGTTGTTATTCACATATACATCTGCCTTTAAAGTGCCTGCCGTGCTGACGATTTTTGTTTGGGGAATTATTTCATTTATTCTCGTTCCTACCTTGCAATACCGCACGATGAACATGGCACATGAAGCCCCGACACTCGCATCAACGCTCAGTCATTCTGCCTTTAATATTGGAAATGCCGGCGGTGCAGCGCTTGGCGGTCTTGCTATCGAAATCACTCATTTACAGCTTGTCCCACTCTTTGCGGCAGGTGTAACATTCATTGGATTGATCATTACGATCATGAGCTATCAGTCAGATAAACGAATCAAAAGGACCTGAGGGCAGGTCCTTTTTCTATTTCACCACGGTCATTTCTGGCTCTTCTATTTGTTTCACACGTTCCTGAATGGGATGGGTAAAGGAATGCTCTGATAAGACAATATGGGAGACCGTTTTTGTAAAGCCAGACACATCTTGAATAAAGGCTTCAATTTCTTCAAGAGAAGAAACAGACAGCTTAATGAAAAAACAGGACTGTCCTGCCACTCGATAAGCAAAGAACGCACGTGGATGCTGGTTCATAAATGTCACAAAACGCTGATACTCCCCATTTAATACGGTGACTTCCAGTAAACAGTCTATCATCAGACCCAGCTTTTTATAATTGACTTGAACAGAATACCCTTCGATAATCCCTGCATCCTCTAGTTTTCGCACTCTTTCTGCTACCGCAGGCGCCGATAAATTCACTCGTTTGGACAATTCCCTCATTGATAAGCGGGCATCTTCTCTCAATTCGTTTAAAATATGCACATCCACATCGGTGATTTTCATTCGTTACGCTCCTATCCCAAAATCGTTCCATTTGAAAAGTATTTTATGATGATACTTATGATACGAAATGTAAAATAAAACTAAATAATGGTAGAATTTATTTTAACGGAATTGAATGAAAAAGCAAGTATGGAGGGATCACTTGATGAAAGAATCTTTAGACAGCCAGGCTTCTAAAACTTTTCCCATCACACTTGCCATTGCACTCACACTTGGCGTTTTTGCGGCGGGATCGGAGGAACTGGTGATTTCACCACTGCTGCCTGATTTATCAAACTCCTTTCAGCACTCTCTTGATGTTCTCGCTCTTTCCATCAGCATTTATGGGTTAGCTGTGCTGGTTGGAGCTCCGCTACTCGTTCCTTTAGGGGACCGATATTCAAGAGAGCTGTGTTTGATAATTGGGCTGTCCTTCTTTTTAATTGGAACAGTGATGTGTGCTGCTGCCCCAAATTTGGCCGTGTTTTTTGCAGGCCGTGCTATTTCAGGGCTGGCAACTGGTGTATTCGTGCCAACAGCCTATGCTCTTGTGGGCGACCGGGTTCCATACGAATACCGCGGCAAAGTGATGGGACTCATTGTATCGAGCTGGTCTCTTTCTCTTGTCCTTGGTGTGCCCATTGGCGCCTTTATCGGCCAGAGTTTAAACTGGCGCTGGACGTTTTGGATCTTCGCTATGATGAGTCTCATTGTCCTGCTACTCGTCATCCTTGAATCAAGAAAACAAGTCAGAGCAGCTGATCCGAAGGCACCTCAAGCTAGAGAGAAAACAGGCTCTTTATGGGGAGCTTTGAAAATTGATCGCGTGCCTGCCTATTTGACTGTGACGTTTTGCAATATGCTTGGATTTTACGGCATGTACTCGTTTTTAGGTGCTTATTTGCAAAGTCTGTTTGATGGCGGACAATCAACAGCTGGACTTCTTATTATGGCTTATGGCGTCGGCTTTTCTATGAGTATGTTTACTGGAAAATTAGCAGACTGGTTCGGTAAAACCCGTTCCCTTGTCTTTGTGCTGGGTGGAATTGCGCTTGTTCTAGCCTTGCTTCCTTATGCGCCATTCTCGTGGATGTTGCTGATTTTCGCCCTATTTATTTGGGGGGCTATGCAAAGCTTATCTGTCACGCTTCTAAGCACCGTTCTAAGCGACTGCTCTCAAACCCATCGCGGCAAAGTGATGGCTTTTTACAGCCTGGCCTCCAACCTTGCTGTTATGCTCGGTTCCGCACTGATGGGACCCGTTTATGTCCATTTCGGATATCATACGGTAGGTCTTGTCTGTGCATTGATCACACTTGTTGGTTTTATCATCAGCTTCGGCAGCTATAAACGAGAACGTGCCTTACAGAAAAAACAGCCAACTACACTTGAAACGTAAGCACATTTCACTGCACATCTCGATATGTGCAGTTTTTTAGATCAATTTTTAATATCATCATATATTACATTTTTTATAAAATTTGTTGACAATTGCCAATTTTAAATTTTATAATCTAGTAAAAATTTGAAAAAGATTGGATGGTAAACATGATCCTAAAGAATGATGTGTTTCATTTCAAAGAAGAGCCCAGCCCTTCACCTAAGATGTTTACAGTCAACACACTAGGCCCTAAGGGGACAAGCAGTGAATACGCAGCAAAACATTTCATCTCTCAATCCACCACTACACTCGGCACTCATACGAAACTATCCCTTTATGACACATTCGAAACTTGCATTGAACATACTCTCTCTCAACCACTTCAATTTACTCTCGTTCCACACGCATATGAAGGCATCAAACACTTCTACATGAGACCAGATCTACAGCTTTTACAAATTTTCAGATGTGACACGCCCATGTATGGTTTGGCTGTCAGACCTGATTTCCCATTCCATGAACAAATGCTCCACCATTTAAAAATTGTCTCACATCCTGCACCTGTCAATTTAATTCAATATTTCATTCACCAAAATGCTGAATTTGAACTTGTTAATTCTACAAGTACTGCCGCGCAGAAAGTAAGGGACGGCGAATTTGATTTTGCTTTAACGAATGAGGTAGCAAGAGCCACATATGGCCTCATCTTCATTCGAACGTTTAAAAGTATACCCATGAGTTGGTCCATATTCGGAAAAGGAGAGATGTAAGATGCAAACTGAACAAAAGACGCAAGAACGATATTTTCCTCAAGCGAAAAAATTAGAATGGGATAATGGCGTTATCCAATATTCCACTGTAAGAGGCGGTACGGAAGTGTTAATTTCATACGTCCCTCCCCACACAATCATTGAACCTCACGAACATCCCGAAGCACAAATCGGCATTGTATTAAAAGGCGAGCTTCAAATGACTGTCGGCCAATCGACTCAACTGCTCACCCCTTTAGAATCAGCCTATATCGCACCACCGTTTGTCCCTCACGGCGCTTCAAATCTGACAGATGAAGAAGTGATCGCCATTGATATTAAGAGATTAAAGGATGACGAAGAATATACAGCTCCACCCACTTATTTCTTAGACATTTTCAAAACACGGGATTTACTCCCTGGCATGGAAGTGACTTTTTTTGTGGAGGATTGGATGGAGCTGATGATTGCCAATATCCCTGGAAACGGTGGAGAAATGCCTTTTCATAAACATAGAAATGAACAAATCGGCATTTGCATCAGTGGAGGGTATGATATGACAATCGAAGGCTTTACAGAAAAGATGGAATTTGGCACCACCTATTTCTGTGATCCACGGGAAGATCATGGGGCCATCAATCCAAAGCCAGAAGCATCAAAGTCTATTAATCTCTTCTTCCCTCCTCGCTATAATCGCTTAAAACCAAAAGCATCTAAGGTGAAGAAATGAAGCTAGACGGAAAAGTTGTCCTCATTACAGGGGGTGCGTCGGGGATTGGGCTTGCTGCCGTCAAGCTCTTCCTCGAGAATGGAGCAAAAGTAGCTGTCGCTGACATCAATGAAAGCAGCGGCAACCAACTCATTGAATCATTGCCGCATGAGCACCTTGCATTTTTTAAAACAGATATTACGAAGGAGTCTGACTGTCACCAAACCGTTCAGAACGTGCTGAGCCGATTCGGTGCCATTGATGTCCTCATTAACAATGCAGGCATCGAAATTGTCTCACCTATTCATGAGATGGCACTGGAGGATTGGCATCGTATTCTTCAGGTCAACCTGACCGGCGTCTTTCTCATGAGTAAGCATACATTGCCGCATATGCTTGAAAAGAAGAGTGGAAGTATTATCAATACCGGATCTGTCGGAGGTCTTGTGGGCTGGCCTGACATTCCGGCATACAATGCAACAAAAGGCGGTGTCATTCAGCTCACCAAATCAATGGCCATCGACTATGCCGCTCATCAAATCAGGGTAAATTGTATTGCCCCTGGCATCATTGATACGCCACTAAATGAAAAGTCCTTTTTAGACAATCACACAGAAAGTCTCGAGATCGTCAAAAAAGAAAAAGCAAAGGTGAATCCTATGCTGCGGCTTGGAAAACCTGAAGAAATTGCTGGCGTGATGCTGTTTCTCGCCTCTGACCTATCCAGCTATATGACTGGAAGTGTCGTCACTGCAGATGGCGGTTACACCGCTAGATAAAAGGAGTGCTTTCATTGAGTAAAAAAACTGTACTTGTCATTGCTGACTTAGGAGGGTGCCCGCCTCATATGTTTTATGAAAGCGTGGCGGCATCATACCATATCGTTTCTTATATCCCAAGACCCTTTGCGATTACAAAGGGACATGCCGAGCTAATCGAAAAATACTCCATTGCGGTCATCAAAGACCGTGATTATTTTGAGACACACCCTTCTTTTGAACACCCTGATTCTATTTACTGGGCACATGATGATTATCCAAAATCAGAAGAAGAGGTTGTGGAAGACTTCATTCAAGTGGCTTCCTTTTTCAAAGCAGATGCAATCACGACCAATAATGAATTATTCATTGCACCGATGGCAAAGGCCGCTGAACGTCTTGGGCTACGAGGTGCCGGTGTCAAGGCAGCCGAAATGGCGCGTGATAAAAGCCAAATGAGGGCTGCATTCAATGCCTCTGGCGTCAAAGCGGTGAAAACTCAGCCTGTCACGACTTTATCTGATTTCCAACAAGCCATTGAGTCTATCGGAACACCGCTCATTTTAAAGCCTACATATTTAGCCAGTTCTATTGGCGTCACCTTGTTTCATGACAAAGCCGGAAGTGATGACTTGTTTTTACAAGTACAATCGTATTTGGAAACCATACCAGTCCCAGACGCTGTCACGTATGAAGCACCGTTTGTCGCTGAAACGTATTTAGAGGGTGCTTACGAAGATTGGTATCAAGATGAAGGTTATGCTGATTATGTCAGTGTAGAAGGGCTGGTCGTAGAGGGCGAATATCTCCCTTTTGTCATACATGATAAAACCCCTCAAATCGGCTTTACAGAAACGGCTCATATCACTCCGACGATCTTAGACAATGAAGCAAAGCAAATCATCATTGAAGCAGCAAGGAAGGCAAATGAAGGGCTAGGTCTTGAACATTGTGCAACCCATACAGAAATCAAACTCATGAAAAATCGAGAAACTGGACTGATCGAATCAGCGGCTCGATTCGCTGGCTGGAATATGATCCCGAATATTAAAAAGGTCTTTGGCGTCGATATGGCCAAGCTATTGATTGATGTATTAGTTGATGGAAAAAAGGCTGTACTGCCAAAACAACTGCTTTCTGGACATACATTTTATGTAGCGGACTGCCACTTGTATCCTCAGCATTTTAAAGAGAGTGGGCACATACCACCTGAATCCACACATATCACCATTGATCATGTGTCTATTCCGCAGGAAGCATTCGTTGGAGATACTGCGATTGTCAGTCAATCATTCCCTGCCAAAGGGACTATGGTGGATCTTGATTTATTTGAAGCTTTTAATGGAATCGTATCTCTTGAATTAAAAGGATCATCCTCACAAGATGTTGCCGCGTCCATCCGCAACATTCAGAAACAGGCAACGATTCAGTTAATGGATGAATTAGTGAAGGGATAGAAAGAGAGGCTGCTGTGGTGAAAATGTTAGCATCTAAAATGATTGAACGGCTGCCTGAACAGAAATTCGGCACCGTCTTTGAAAAAATAGCTCAAAAGACAAAAAACGGAGCAAACATCATGAATCTAGGTCAGGGAAACCCTGATCTACCAACTCCTCCCCATATCGTGAGTGCCCTACAGGAGTCAGCGGGTGTTTTGCCATTTCAACAATATGCCCCTTTTAGAGGCTTTGACTTTTTCAAACAAGCCATTGCAGATTTTTATAGATCGGAATTCGGTGCTGAGATTGATCCGCAGAAGGAAATTGCTCTTTTCACTGGCGGAAAAACGGGGCTGTATGTCATGAGTCAGTGTCTGCTTGATCCAGGAGATATCGCACTCGTTCCCGATCCAGGATACCCTGAATATCATTCAGGCATTTTGATGGCGGACGCCAAGCCATACAGTATCAAACTTGAAGAGAAAAATGGCTATTTACCAGATCTCTCCTCAATTGATCCTGACATAGTCAAAAAAGCAAAAGTACTGTTCTTGAATTATCCGAATAACCCCACGGGTGCTGTTGCAAATGAGGCATTCTTTGAAGAGGCTGCTGCCTTTGCGGCCGCTCACGAGCTGTATGTTATTCATGATTTTGCCTATGGTTCATTTCATTATGAACAAACACCCGTGAGCTTCATGAATACTCCTCTCGGGAAAAGTGTAGGAGTCGAATTATATTCTCTATCAAAGACATTTAATATGGCAGGATGGAGAGTCGCTTTTGCTGTTGGAAATGAGGAGATCATCCAAGCCATCAACACCTTCCAAGACCACGTGTTTGTTAGTATGTATGGCGGATTTCAACACGCTGCGACTGCTGCCTTGCAAAGTGATGACTGCCATATTCAATCATTAAAGGCGATATACCTTGAACGAATCAATTTCTTCATCCGGCAAGCGGCGAAAAAGCTTGGCTGGACAATCGAACGTCCACCCGGCGCCTTTTATTTATGGGCTCCGATTCCTGATGACTTTGAACATTCTCATGCCTTTGCTGACTATTTACTCGAACATGCCGATGTTGTTGTCACGCCTGGAGGAGTATTTGGAGCCAATGGAAGCCGTCATGTACGCATTTCAATGGTTGCCCCGATTGAGGAGCTTGCTCTCTTTATCGATCGCCTGTCCATCCTCCCCATTCGATTTCATCAAAAAACCCGCCTATAGCGGGTTTTTTTCAGTTTATATACTTTTCATCGTTCCACCGTCTACGGAGATTTGTTGACCTGTGATATAAGAAGCTTCCTCTGATGCCATAAAAGCAGCCAATGACGCCATCTCACTCGCTGAGCCCACTCTTTGCATTGGGATACCTGATGCGACAGCTTGTACAGCCTGCTCTCGTGACAATGCCTGCTTCGTCATCATATTGCCGATAAATTGTTCATACCGATCGGTTGCAATAAAACCTGGATTTAAACAATTTACCGTAATACTAGACGACGCGAGCTGTGTCGCTGCATTTTTACTGGCATTAATAATCGCTGCATTCATCATACTATTCGTAAACATTTGTTCACCAGGTTCCTTCCACAGGTTCCCGACAATTTGAATGATCCGTCCATATTCATGTCTTTTCATCAATGCGGCTGCACGCTTCATTGTATCGACGTAAGCGATGGCTTTTTGGGAGAAAGCATCCAGCATCTGGTCAGTTTCACATGAATCAAATGTATCTGGCTTTCCTCCTGGAATGTTATTGATCAGCACATCGAGTCTGCCAAACTCCTTTTCTATTTCTTCAAAGGCTTCCGACCTCACTGCTTCAAGCGACATATCTCCACAAAATAGAGACAGCGGTTCCTTTGTTTCTGTCATATCTTGAATGTGCTGTTTCGTCTGTTCAAGTGAGGCCATATTTCTAGAGTTGATGATCACCTTCATATCGCTCTGAGCGGCAAGTTTTTTTGCGATTGCCTTTCCAATGCCTGTACTTGCCCCTGTTACAAATGCAATTCTTTTAGACAAACTCATCCACATCCCTTTTCATCAATATACATAAAATGACACATACAGAATGTATTTCAACAAAAAAAGACCTTTCTCCTGCGAAAGGCCTCTCTTCTCTATTTAAATGTCGTTTCCCAATTAAATCCGATCGACTCATCATTCCACGCAATTCTCTTCTCATCTGGGTTTTTTGGGTCGTACGATTCTGTTGTAAAATACACAATCTGCAGCGGCGTCTCCCCTAATACGCGGTAGCCATGGGCAACTCCCTTTGGGATGAGGAGCAGCATCGGATTATCTTCTCCCATATAATACACATCGGTTTGATCCTTTGTCGGAGAATCTTCTCTCAAATCGTATAAAACGACCTGTGCATGACCTGCTGGGAAAAACCAAACATCGTCTTGTTTTTCATGATAATGAAAGGCTTTGATGACTCCTGGGAAACTTTTCGACCACGACGCCTGCCCAAAGCGCTTCAGCATCGGTTCGTCATCTCGAATAAGCTCTGCGAAAAAGCCGCGATCATCACAATGTTTCATGAGTTTTTTCGTTTGTACACCATCAATCATGCTGCTCGAATCTCCCTTCTTTCTGCAAGTATTCGTGAAGTGCGTCTTTCCAGTGTCTTGGCTTCCAGCCAGTCGCTTCAATCGCTTGCAGGTCTAACACAGAGTAGGCGGGCCGAGGTGTTTGGAAGCCATACTCTTCAGTGGAAATGGGTTCAATTGTCGTAGACAGACCGCTTGCTGCCACAATTTCTGTCGCAAAGTCAAACCATGAACAGCTTGCTCGGTTACTGACATGATAAATACCTGCTTTCTGGTCAAACAAGTGAATCAAAGCTTCTGCGGCATCCTTTGTATAAGTAGGAGACCCTAACTGATCATTGACGATGCGCAAATGATCCTTCGTTTCAGCCAGCCGAAGAATGGTATTCACAAAATTATGTCCCTCATGTCCATAAAGCCACGATGTCCGAATGATCTTCACTTCATCTGATACAAGATGAATCAATTCTTCTCCAAGTTTTTTACTCTTTCCATAAATGGTTTGTGGATCTGCTTGTGCGTCGATTTGATAAGGGGTATCCGCTTGCCCATCAAATACATAATCTGTGCTGACATGTAACACATCTGCCCCTACGTTTTTAGCTTCAAGCGCTGTATAGTAGACGCCAATCCCATTCACAAGATAGGCTTTTTCCGTTTCTGTTTCGCATTGATCGACAGACGTATAAGCAGCCGCACTGACAACAATATCCGGACGGAAATGTCTCATTGCATGTCTGACTGCCTGTTGATCTGTGATATTCAGCATACTCCTTGTTAAAGCAATGACGGTGATGTCTTTTTCTTTCAGCTGTTTCGTCAATTCTTTCCCTAATTGGCCGCCTGCACCGGTGATTAAAACTTTCATCGGTCACCCTTCTTCACTTTGATCATATTTGGCACGGTACCAATCAATCGTTTTTTCGATACCTTTTTCGAATGAAGTTGCCTGCACCCAGCCAAGCTCTTCTTTTAGCTTACTGGCATCAATGGCATACCGCCTGTCATGCCCTTTCCGGTCTTGAATAAACGCGATTTGGTCATGAGAGATGCCTAGATGTGTGAGAATGGTTTTGGTTAAATCAAGATTTGTTTTCTCGTTGCCGCCGCCAATATTGTACACCTGACCGGCTGTTCCGTTTTCTACTACTTGTTTTACGGCTCTCGCATGATCCTCTACATACAGCCAATCCCGGATCTGCTGGCCGTCTCCGTAAATCGGAATCTTTTCACCATTGACCGCTTTTCTAATAATGGTTGGGATTAATTTTTCTTCATGCTGATAAGGTCCGTAGTTGTTGCTGCATCTTGTGATCATGGCGGGTAATTGGTGGGTGTGGATATAAGATTTCACAAGCAGGTCTGAACTTGCCTTGCTTGCTGAATAAGGATTATTCGGTGAGAGTGGTGTTTGTTCTGTGAAAGCAGGATCATCCGGCTCCAAATCTCCATATACTTCATCTGTGGAAATATGAATGAGTTTATTCGCCTTTCCCTTTAAGACAGCTTCAAGCATACGATAGGTACCAAAGACATTTGTTTGGATAAAAGGTTCTGCTGACTGAATACTGCGATCGACATGTGATTCTGCTGCGAAATGAATGATGGCATCATACGCTTCATCAAATACTTGATCTAGTTCGTCTTGCAGCGTGATATCTCCTTGGACAAAACGGACATGAGGCAGCTTTGATAAATATTCCATCTCCTCTGGATGACTGGCATATGTTAATTTATCAAATACGGTCAGCCGGACATCGGATTCTTGAAGCAGCAGCTTCACAAAATTCAGTCCAATAAACCCTGCTCCACCTGTAATTAAATAAGACTTCGTCATTCGTATCCCTCTTTTTCCTTCATCGTTTCAAACATTTTTGTTGATGCTTCGTGGAGAGATTCATGAGTTCCTGCATCAATCCACCACCCTTTTAACATATCATAGGTCAGCTGGCTATTTGAGATGTAGAGATTATTCACATCAGTAATCTCTAGTTCACCTCGATCTGACGGCGAGATTTCCTCGATATATTGAAAGACGTCTTGATCATAAAAATAGATGCCCGTGACGCAGTAAGATGACGTCGGATGCTCTGGCTTTTCTTCAATTGATAAAATTCGGTGATGAGCAGGATCAATTTCTGCAATGCCAAACCGTTTTGGATCTGCCACCTCTTTCAATAAAACCTTGGCTCCGCTTTCTTGTTGCCTAAAGGCGTCGACAAAAGGGCGTAAAGAATCTTCAAATACATTATCACCAAGCATCAGCACAAATTTTTCCCCTTGAGCAAAGGACTTTGCATAGGATAAACCATCGGAAATACCAGACGCTTCTGGCTGTACTTGATACACAATGTTCATCCCAAGTTCACGATCATCTTCCAGTAACTTTTGAAACAACGGAATTTGTTCTTCCTGTGAAATCAGCATCACATCTACAATTCCTGCTTCTTTCAGTTTGAATAATGACCAATAAATCATCGGGTATGGACCAACCGGCAGCAAGTGTTTGTTGAAAATCTTCGTTAATGGTGCCAGCCGTGATCCCTTTCCTCCTGCTAAAATAACTCCCTTCACATCTACACATCCTTATGTTCTTTTTGGTGTGAATTCATGAGGTGTATAAGAATGTTTTTCACTCGTTCGATTCCTTTTCCATCAATGAGTGAACGTCCATTAAGATGAATGCTTCTGCGGAGAAAATAGCTGTCAGACAGTTTTTGAACAGCTTGCAACAGGTCTTTTTCTTCCACAAGGTCACCTAATCCAAGGTGAAAACAAGCGCCCTTTTGCGCAAACATGCTCGCTGTCACTGCTTGGTGGTCTACTTGCGATAGGACAATGCTGGGCACCCCGATACAAATTACCTCATATAACGTCATACCGCCTGCTACGATAGCCACATCAGCTTCTGATAAAAGAACCGGTAGTTGATCTGTATGTTGAATGAATTGGATATGTTCCGCCTCTACTTGCTCTTTGATGTGAGAGGCTTTTCCTGCGACCGCTAAAATGTCTAGGTGATTTGTTTGAAGAAGCGCCGATACAGCCTTTGATAACAGGCCGCACGGATCACTACCGCCAAGACTGATGACCACCTTTTTACATTCTTTTCGAACCTCATATGTGTCTTTGAATCGTTTAAACTCGTGATCTAACAATAAATAGGGCGTTCCATGATAATAAGCCGTGCCATTAACCTGCTCGTGCTTCCCGTCCAGACCGCCATAAATGCCGTTTATGACCGTGTCTGCAAGCTGACAAGCTTCCTCTCTTTTTTCCTCAAATAAGACCAGCCTCGCACTATCGCAGGAGTCTTTGATCGTTTGAAGAAACTGAAGATCACAATCAAGCACATCTATGACTAAAAGGTCAGGCTTTAGCTTTTTGATGTCTTGTTGGATTTGTAGAAGCGCATTCGACTCATGCACCATCTGAACGTGCCACTCTGGGTGCGAAAGCATTTCTACACAAATCTGATCATTTGTATAGAAATATAAATCGTTCCCTTCCTGAAGCAGTTCTTTTGCCAAACGTTTCATTCTGACGACATGACCCATTCCTCTTAAAAAACCCCCATAAACAACAATCATGATTTTTTTGTTCATTCAGCATCCTTCTGTCTCACAGATTGATTCAAACGAACAATGTCTGGATGTTGTTCACAGATGGAAATGAGCTCAGCTGTCGGCACAGCAATAGAACCACCAGCTTTCTCTAATAAACAGGTAGCAAACACATAATCTTCTTCTGTATCAATCGTGAATCGATAAGCAGGATATGCAAGTTCTTTGGGCGGTGTGAATAATTGAAGGTGAAATTGCTCGGGATGCTTTCTGATATACAGCGTGACATGCTCACGTTCTGAATAAGTGAGGGGAAATTTGTCGATTTTACATAAAATAGATGCCTCAATCATTTCCCCGGAAATACCGAGTGGTGTTCCATTCGTATATGTGTAATCAGCCTTTTCCTGTCTATGTTTTTCAAGCATTTTCGACAAAAGCGAAGGATCTATAAATGGATTGTCTCCCGTTAAACGTACAACCGTTTTAGGTTCAAATTGGCGGACAATCTGCGCAAACCGCTCAAGCACATCTGCCTCACTGCCTCGAAACACCTTATAACCCTTTGACATACAGTATTGAGCCAAATAGTCATCCTCTGGCTCGACCGTTGTGGCAATCATAAGGTTTTGCATTTTGTGATGGTAATCATCTGATTGCTTCACCCGCTCCACAATCAAATCAATCAGCGCCATGCCGCCGATCGGTTTCATCACTTTTTTGGGCAGTCTTGTTGACCCCATCCTAGCCTGAATGACAAAAAGTACATCATGCATCATCTCGAGACTCCTGCATGAGTACGTCTTTCCACGAAACGCCTGTATGGGCTGGGATGTCTCTCACAGCCTTTGTGCCAAGTAAAATCGGCATATATCGCGGATGCAACCCCTGATTTTTTTGTCCAGGGCGCAGCACGGCTACATTTTCTGACGTGAGGGTCTCACCCTTTGCAATGCCTTTGGTCGTAAAAATTCCTCGATACGCAAATTCTCGAATCTGCCCTTCAATGGCTGTTGTCGTTTTATAAGAACTGCCAAGAAGCTCCTCTGGTAATGAATGAACGTCTATTTCTGCTTGATTCCGCTGCTTTTCTGCCGCTCGAATGTGCTGAACCATTTCCTTTAATTCTTCAGGACTAAGAGCAAAGGAATGATCCGCTCCGGGTAATGTTTTATCTATTGTAAAATGTTTTTCAATCATTGCTGCCCCGAGCTTCACAGCGGCTACTGGCGCTTCCGTCGGGTGTTCACTATGATCTGAAAAGCCAATGACTGCTTCAGGGAAAGCGGATCTTAAGGTTTGAATCACCCGCAGGTTCGTATATGCTCTAGGCGCTGGATACTTTGCCACACAATGCATGATAGCGACTTGCTTATTTTGCTGGCTCGTAATCGTTTCATATGCTTCATGAACATCTGCAATGGTGGCCCCAGCTGTTGAAAAAATGATCGGCTTTTGAAAAGAAGCCGTATGACGAAAAAGAGGCAAATGGTTGATTTCATAGGATGCCAGTTTAAAAGCAGGTGGATTCGTTTGATTCAATAAATCAGCCGATTCTTCATCACACACGGTGCTTAAAAACATCAATCCTTTTTCCTTACAACGCCTCAATAAGACAGGCAGCCATTCCGGCGGCAGCTCCATTTGTTCCACTAAAGAAAAAATAGACACTTCTTCTCCTTTGGCCGTTTCGTATAACCCCGGTTCCTTTTGATACATCCGATCCGCTTGAAACATTTGAAACTTCACCGCATCAGCCCCTGCTTCTTTTGCCACATCAATTAAAGCAAGTGCCTGATCCAGCTTTCCATCATGGTTAATGCCTGCCTCTGCAATGATAAAGACAGGCGCATCATCTCCCACTTTGCGATCTCCGATATAGAAATGCGCCATCTTACCTCTCTCCTTTTTTCGGCCACACATGGTAATACAAAAAGGCATTTGTTGTCCTAAACCCCATCTTTTCGTACAGCTGGATGGCTGTCGTATTATGAAGCTGTGTCCCCGCAGAAATGAAGTGATGCCCTCTGTGATGAGACACTTTCATCATCTCAATAAACAGCTTTTTTCCGATCCCTTTTCCTTGAACATCCGGTCTAATCGCAAAAAGCTCAAGCCCCATCTCATGCCCCTTTGTCATACCTTGAATCAAGCCAACCACTTCATCATTTACCTTGGCAACGAGGTTGATATCTGCGCGTCCGAGTAGGTTGTTTCTCATCCACTCCTGATAAAAATGCTGAACAACACGCTGGTCTAAATATGGATCAAGGGCATAACGGCTTTTCACAAAAGCCCGATCACCTAGTAAGACCGCCTCATCGTAATCCTTTTCATCTGGCACACCCATCACCACATCTTGATCTGATGATGGCATCTCCATGAGGGCAGGCGGTGCCTCAAGCCTAGTGAGACCACCGACATAATACACATGGGATAGTTTTTGAACAATGCGGTTTTTTTCAAGATCAGCCGCCTCAAGACGTAAAAAGAAAAAATCACATTTTTCTGTTCTCATCCAATTGATGAATCTCTCCATCAATTCTTTAAAGAGCAACGCTGATTCAGCTTCCACAAACTTCACATGAAAAATATGCTTGTCAAAAATGCCGCTCTCCCATTTGGACCATTCGTATAGCAGCACTGCTTTGAGCTTAGCGCCGCTGACAAGAGCAAACTGCTTGAATCCTGCCATGCGTTCCGCTTCATGACCATATGTTTTCAGCCAAGCTGCCAGCACCTGATCGTCTATTGCATGAACGACTTTCATGAAGAGGCCTTCTTGTCTTTTAAAATTGACACGACTGCGGTGATGACATCCTGCACATCTTCATCTGTCATACTTGGATAGAGCGGGAGCGAAAGCGTTCGTTTGTAATAAGTGAGTGCCTCAGGGAAATCCTCTGGTGAATGGTTGTAGGTCTCTTGATAATATGGATGCAAGTGAACGGGAATAAAATGAACACTCGTGCCGATTTTATATTCCTTTTGCAGCTGATCAATCATGTCATCGCGTGTGATCATTGCTTCTTTTGGATCAACTTGCAGCACATATAAATGCCACGCATGTCTTCCCTCATCATGTACAGGCGGCAAGATGAGACCAGCTTCATGTTGAAATGCCTGATTGTATGTCTTTGCAATCTGTTCTCTACGTGTCTGCATCTCCTTCAACCGGCTTAGCTGAACGAGCCCTAACGATGCTTGCACGTCAAACATGTTCATTTTATAGCCCGGTTCCTCGACCTCGTAATACCATGTTCCCTTTTCTCCATAACGATTCCACGCTCCCTTACTCATCCCGTGAAGCGCCAGCCTTCTGATTCTAGCCGCAAGTGCATCATCATTTGTCGTCAGCATGCCACCTTCACCAGTCGCTATGTTTTTCGTTGCATAGAAGCTAAAAGCGGTCGCATCACCAATTGATCCAATCGGTTGATCATGATAGGTCGTATAGAGGGCATGAGCGGCATCCTCCAGCACGAACAAATCATACTTTTTGGCAATCGCTAAAATTTGATCCATATCACACGATTGACCAGCAAAATGTACAGGGACAACCGCTTTCGTATGTGGTGTAATGGCCGCTTCTAATTTTTTCGCATCTAGATTGAGTGTCGCCGGATCAATATCCACGAAAATAGGGGCTGCTCCCGTATGGATGATCGTATTGGCTGTTGCGCAGAACGTCAGAGGCGTTGTGATGACCTCATCACCAGCTCCAATGCCTCTCGCCTTTAACGCTAAAAATAGAGCAGCTGTACATGAATTGACTGCTATTGCGTGCTTCGCTCCAGTCAGCTGCCTAAACTCTTCTTCAAACTGTCTAACTTTTGGTCCGGTGGACAACCAGCCGGACTTTAATGTTCCAATGACTTCATCAATTTCTTCCTGTTCAATAAAAGGCAGTGCATAAGGAAGAAATTGTGCTCTCTTTTGTCCCATATCGCTTGCACACCCCTATCTTCATCTCTGAAAATCCACGCCTGTTTTTGTTTTGAGCAGAGAAAGCAGAACATCGGTCGATTGTGCATGCGGATAATGTTCTTGAATGAAACGAGCACCTTGCTGTTTCGCCAGCTTCATTTCTTGTTCATCCGATAAAATACGGATCGCTTTCTCGGCCAGCTCAATAGGGTTTTCGATGTGGCAGCTGCCAAGCGACTCGTAATAAGGGTATCTTCTGCCTTCTGTCATTTTTCCAATCAGTACACTCTTTTTAAAGAGCATTGCTTCCAGACCAACTGTTGATGTGAGCGTTATGACCATATCCATATACGGCAGGAGGTCATACAAGTCGATCTCTTTTTTAATTAATCTCACATGGTTCCCCGCACGCTCAATCGCTGTGTAGTCATTTAACCGATTTCGAGCGATTTCCCACGGATGAGGTTTCATAATCAGCTGAATATCTTTCCGTTTTGCAATCGTTTTAAGAACATCACCGTAAAAGGCTTCTGAAAACGGCTGTGTTGCCACGAGCACAGTCTTTTTGGCAGGATTGAAGTTCAATTTACGAAAGACCATTTCCTGTTGAAGCGGTGTTCGCTCCTGCACCAAATCAAATCTCGGGTGACCTGTGATCTCCACCTGCTCAGGCTGACAGCCTTTGTCTACATACCAGTCCTTTTCATATTTTCCAAACACTCCGTGGCAGGTGGTGAAAATCGGCAAAAAGGCTTCATCTCCCATGAGCGCACCGTGCTGAAGACAAATACTTGTGAGATGGCGCTTCACGGTTTGCAAGGCGAGCACACGGCTATATGCATCCTCCGTCGTACCAACTACGACAGTTGTGATTGGCTGCATCTCAAATAGCGTTTCTATTTGGTCAATCACATCAATAAATTGCACAATGTCCTTCCGAAGCTTTTCTCTAAAAAAGACATTGCCAAAGACAGGATGGTGGGCGTAAGGTTTCAATAGAGCATTTGCTTTTTCAATATATTCAACATGGGCTTCTTTATTAACCTCTCCGGCTAATTCCGGCTTGCTGATCACCGGTAATCCGAAATAATCAGCCTTCTTCCAGCGCGCGAGCACCACTGTTTGGTTCGGATGGAATCGCGTGTAATTGTGTTCAGTAAAACGCAGGTGTTCAAAGTGAAGCAGTACCTTTCCATGACTCGGACGATAAGGGATACGCTTGATCTGCTGTTTATGCTGATCAAAAAATGGCTGAATGTCTTGCGGCTTTGGACAAGTTGTTGTCAGCTCTTCACCAAACGCCTTATCTTCCATACGTTCCCTCACTTCAGGGCTGATGTATTGATAAAAATTACTGATTAATCCAAGGGGTATGTGGCGATAGGATAAGTCTTTCATCAGATTCACATACTCAAAGTACACCTGCCAATAATGATGAATATAATGCGACACTTAAGGTCACCTCCCATGTCTTTGTTTTAATATATGGCGGAGCTCCCTGCAGGTAGACTGCGGAGGAAGTGCTTGAATAAAATCGCTTTTCTCATCTTCTGCCAACTGATAATGAATAGACTGTTCTGTGATGTAGTTTGTATCCAATACCTCATCAAAAGGGTAGAACGGATAAAAGTGATTTAATCTAAAAAAGAACCGCGCATCCCCTATTCGATAAAAATGCGGACTCTCGTCCCAGTAGGATCCAAACTCAGCTCGAATCTTTGTTAAAATGGATGCACGATGTACAACTGAACAGTGATCAATAGCACAAGGTGCATTCCACTGCACAGTTTGCGCAGGTCGAATCGTTTCCTTTACTGGCTCTTTTTCGCTATTTAAATAGATAACTTTTGAACTAGAATAGACAATATGTTCATTCGGACGAGCATCTAAATAATTCGTGAGCTTCTCTAAACGGTCTGGTGCATAGACATTGTCATCTGTGGCATAGGAAATATACTCGCCCTTTGCCTGTTCTAATGCTTGATTAATGAGGACGGCATAGCGTGTTTTCGCCGTTCTTTCCTCCAGCGTTTTCACCCCGCTTTGGATAAAATGGATGCGTGGATCTTTACGGAAAGGCTCAATAGTAGCAAGGGTTTGTTCGTTTGATCCATCATCCATGATAAAAAGTTCAAAGTCTGACAAGGTCTGCTGCAGCACCGCTTCAATTGATCTGCCAACGTAGGCCGCTTTGTTGTAGCTCGTCATAATGACCGTTACTTTCGTCAATGTTTTCACCTCGGTCTCTTTTAAACTATGGTTATCATATGTGTCTCCTCTTAAAGAGACTGTAGAGTGACCTATTTTTTATAAAATTGGATTTTTTTCATGATCTATCTTTGAAAAACGTAAAAATTTTGGTAATATAAGTAATCATTTATGTGTATTAAAGGAGTAAAGAACATTGGAGTATATGAAGAGTGATCTCTCCCAAGAAGAGGAAGCAAAAGGTTTTTTTCGATTCTTTAAAATTTTTGTCGCGACAAAAACGATTATTCGCTCATATGAACATACCTCTATTCCCATGTGGCTGATGATACTCCTTGCAAGTATCGCTGGTACTAGCTGGATGTACGAAGGGTATTTTAGTGAGTATATGGGCAATCATATTCCATATCCTTTTATTCTGTTACACGGAGCAGGTTTTGGTATTTTAGTAGGCAATTTTTTTCTATTTTTCGGTTCATTCATTTTACAGTGGTTAGGGCGACTGTTTTTTGGCAGTAAAGCGCCGTATCGAGATGTGCTCAAAGCTTGCACACTGACGGTCATTTTTCCTTCCACCTTATTTGCTCTTACTTGGATTTTTACTGTGGGGTTGCTTGGTCCGTATACATTTGTGAAAATCTCACCCTATTTAGACCAGCACTATGAAGTATGGTATTATCTCAGTGTTTTACCACTGGTTGATGCGTATACCAAGACATGGATATTTGGGATGGCTGTTTTAGGCCTTGTCGCTGTGATGAAGCTGAGAATATGGCAGGCCTTTATCATTGCCATCACACCGATCGCCTTATTTTTTCTCATCATGACCCTTCTCTATGACGTCCAGCGGGCTATGAATTGGTTGATGTAAACAGGCATTCCTTAGATTGTTGGAAACCTTTGCAGTCTAGGCAGTACGAATACGGGGTTTGTCTGAATACTGAGGAACTGCACAAAGCAGTTCCTCAGATTGTTGACAAAGGGCTAAAATGAACTTGATTTTAGCCCTTTGTCTTCTTTTCAGCGTGATAGAAAACCTTTGCAGTCTAGGAAGGACGAGCATCGGCGCGGAGCGAATTTGACATTCGTGAGCACCGAAGCGCAGGACTGACACCGAATGCGAGGGTTTGTCTACACGCTGAGGAACTGCACAAAGCAGTTCCTTTTTTCGTTCAATGTACATATTCTCTCTTCCTGTCTCATAGTGTGAAAGAGAAAAAGAATGCTATGGAAACAACAGGCGCTTTTCTGCCTTCTGTTTAGAACACCATGAGGAAAGAGGAGGAACGTTATGAAATTGAAAAATCAATTTGGGCAAGGTTCGGGTTTCGAAGGTCAAGATTTTCGCCAGCAACAATATGGAGCAAATCCGTATCCTGCGCAGCAGATGGGTTATTCAGTCCCTCCCCAAACGCAGGGTCAAATGCAAGGTCAAATGCAGCAGGGGTATTCGCCAATGCCGTCTACTGGTACTTCACAAGGAGGCCAAGGTGGGCAAAGTGGCGGGCAGCCCTATCAAATTCCTTCTGGACCGATTTATCAGCAGAACGTCACCGGTCAGCTGCCGCTTGAGCAGTCCTATATTGAAAATATTTTACGATTAAACCGCGGCAAAGTAGCCACGATCTATATGACGTTTGAGGCAAGTAAAGAATGGAACTCTAAGATTTTTAGAGGGGTCATTGAGGCCGCAGGACGTGATCACATTATCATCAGTGATAACAAAACAGGGACACGATACTTATTGTTAACGATCTATCTTGATTACATTACGTTTGATGGGGAAATTCAATATGACTATCCATACTCGATGTCTACGTATTCTCCGAGATAACCTCAAGTTCATATCAACAGCAAGGTGCAGACGCCCTTGCTTTTTTCTTTTGTCTAGGTTTTTGACACACCTTCGGGGGAAGGCTCATAAGATGCCTAGTAGTTTTTATTAAACGCCTAGAGGTGACATCAATGACTGTTGAGCTGGATTATACATCGCCGAATGTCAAATATTCATTTGATTTGAATCAAAGCCCCCTTGTGAAATATGACCAACACAACCTGATTAATGTTTTAGGAAAAAAACAATTAAATTCGCTCGATCAAGTATCTCTGCTGGATATATATTTGAGTAAAAGCAAAGTAGTAGAGCCTCATTATCATCAAAATGCTGCCGAGCTTGTTTATTGTATCGCCGGCTCTGCTGCTGTATCCATGCTGAACCCTTTTACAAAAAAGCTGTCCACCTACACCATTACCCCCGGGCAGGTAGCCAATGTGCCACAAGGCTGGTGGCATTACGAAGTCGCCTTACAGGACAAAACCCATTTGTTAGCCATTTTTAACGCATCGACACCAGAAGTCATCTTAGGTTCAGACCTTCTAACCCTCACGCCTTCTCACATCATGGCACATACTTATTGCATGAACGAAACGCAGTGGAAACAGGCGACGCAGCCTGTGAAGCCTGGTGTGTTTATCGGACCTTTCTGCCACCGGGAGGAAGAGGCACAAACTCACCCTGTCCCCCCTTCCCACTATGTACCTTATTATCAAGCACCTCCGAACTATTCTCCTTATTGGAGTTAAGAAAAAAACCGATGCCCCTATGAGAGCATCGGTTTTCCTAGCTTATAAATTTTTTGCTGCTGCAATCACTAGCATGATCCAAGAAGCGATAAATGCCACTCCGCCAATTGGTGTAATGGCACCTAATATCTTCACCTGAGTCAAGGCAAGCACATAAAGGCTTCCTGAGAAGAAAAGAATGCCTGCCAGCATCACCCAGCCAGCGGTCGGCACTAGGGAAACACCTGACAGCTTATCTGCCAGAAAGGCGACAATAAACAGGCCAATGGCATGGAACATCTGATATTGAACCCCTTTATTCCATATCTCAATATACTTTTCAGGAATTTTCCCTTCCAGTCCATGTGCACCGAAGGCTCCAAGACCAACCGCAAGCATGGCGTTAATGGCACCTAATATGAAAAATAGTTTCATTCGTCATTCTCCTTATCTCGTCAATTATGTTTATCATAGCGCGGGTCTCATCCAACATTCAACTTTCCTATGATGCTGACACGAGATTGTCGGATTTCTTTTTCTTTCGCAGTAGCACTTGATCGACCACAATTGCAATCAGCGTACCAAGCACAAGACCATTGCTCAATAAAGAAATCAGCACAGGATGCATGCCTTTCAATGCCCCCTGCGGCACAAACATTGCGCCCACGCCTGCTAAAACAGCGATGCCAAGCACAAATCGAATGCGCGGGATGTCTTCTTTTTCATACTGATCGAATTCAGACATAGCAATCCCAATCATAGAAGAGAACACCACAAAGTTCACAGCCAGCCCCACAGGTGAAGGCAATGCAGAGAAAAAGCTCATCAATAATGGAAATAAACTAATGAGGACAATGAGCAGACTGCCAAGGAAAAATGGCTTTCTCGATGGAATTTTGGTTGTTTGTATAAAACCCGCTGCCCCTGAAATAGGGACAGGCGCAATCGCACCAATCAGTCCGCTCAGCAAATGACCAAATGCGGCGACAAAACCAGCCGGTCTGGCTCGTTTCCGCTCACGCAGTTCACCAAATGCCTTGACGGAACTTTCCACAATTCGAATACTTGCCAGCATATTCACTATGAGTAAGATCGTAATAAAAAAGGACGTAACAAGCAGTCCACTGTCAAAGACCGGCATGCCAAACGGAAACAGCTTTGGAAACTCAATGATCTGCTCAGGAATGCGAACAGGCTTCGCTAGTCCGAGTAAAGCAAATAACAGCCAGCCGCCTGCAAGTGCGAATAACACAGAAAACTGTCTTAAATAATGCCATTTTGAGCGGCTGATCATGAAGGTGATGACAATAATCAAGATCGATAGACAAAAGACAAGCCCATCTACCTGATTTCCCCTATAGCCGATCCCCATCAGCCCTTTCATAATTGGCTGACTTAACTGCACAACAAGCAGCAGCAAATAAATACCTGTGACAACCGGCGTAAATAAAGACGCGAGCCAATTAATGATTTTAAAGAGACTAAAAATAAAAAAGAACGCAGCACTAAAAATTAACGCCCCTTGTAACGCTTGCAAGGTTTCAGGATATGTAGCAAAAATCGTCCCTGTCATGCCTGCATAAAGGGTATATACCCCCCACCACAGCCCTGCTGGACTTTCATTGATCGGCAGCATATGACCGCATAAACACTGCACCATCGCCACAAGTCCAAGTGAAAAGAATGTACTCTGAATCAGTTCCGCCGACTGCACTTGATTTAATTCAAATGCTTGTGCAATCGCAATCGGCACAGCAATAGAAGCTGCGATAAAAAATGCCATCCACTGAATGGCGCCCAAAAATAGTTTCAACCCGATCACCTTCCCTTTGTCGTGACAAGACCATTAAAAATCAAAAATAGAGTCACCGTTGCCATCTTTCTCTTGTTGACCCTCTTCTTTATGCTGAAATTTCTTTGCACCGCTAGTGCCCATCAATTTCTCTAGCATGGCTTGATCCGTAGACACAGCCGGTGCAGATGGTGTCTGTATAGATGGAGGTGGTGAAATAACCGAAGACTGCGGCATTTGCACCTGTGATGATGTGTCGAGAATGACATCACATAGTGAAGAAATGACCGCCGCTTGACGTTTCACCTCTTCATCATTTCCACTTTGTTTTGCTTTTTGAATGGCTTCCTCCATTTTTTGAAGCAGACTTGATATATGAATATTCAAGGGTAGACCCTCCAATCTAAAAAATTCGTTTTCCAACATTATTTTACCAAATGAACAAACCGAATGGGCTCATTTTTTCAAAGCTGTGTGCTTCTGTTCCTCTTATTTGACCCTTACCCAAGATTCACACATAATAAAAAAGAAACAATATCGTCTTTGAAAGGACTGAAAGATGAGCAAACTCACTGAACTCATTCACAAACAAAAAAACGTGCAAACACCAGCGGTTCAAGATCGAATCCGTCTTCTTAACGATTTAAAAAAAGCCATTAAACATCATGAAAAGGACATATTACAAGCCTTAGCCCATGATTTACATAAATCCGAACAGGAAGCCTATACAACAGAAATTGGCATGGTATATGAAGAGATCAATCATACCGTCAAATATCTTCACAAATGGGCCAAACCATCTCGCGCGAAAACACCTCTGACCCATATCGGATCAAAAAGTATGATCATTAAGGAACCGTACGGAAGTGTTCTGATTATTGCCCCTTGGAACTATCCTTTCCAATTGGCCCTTTCGCCATTAGTTGGAGCCATTTCTGCCGGAAATGCCGTTACTTTAAAACCGTCAGAATTAACGCCGCACGTCTCAAACGTGATTGGCACGATTGTGGAAAGCGTGTTTCAAGAAGATCTTGCAGCGGTCGTTGAAGGCGGTGTGGATGTCAGCACAGAGCTTCTGAAACTGCCTTTTGATTATATTTTCTTTACTGGGAGTGTAGCCGTCGGCAAAGTCGTCATGGAAGCGGCCGCAAAACATCTCACACCTGTCACACTTGAGCTCGGCGGAAAAAGTCCATGCATTGTCATGCCTGATGCAGACATCAAGCTCGCTGCGAAACGAATCACCTTTGGTAAATTCACGAATGCTGGTCAAACATGTATTGCACCAGACTATTTACTAGTTCATGAATCGATCAAAGAGGAACTATTGCGTGAAATGACGACCTGTATCCGAGACTTTTACGGGGACCAGCCTGAAACAAATCCGCATTTCGGAAAAAATGTCAGCCAGCGTCATTTTGATCGACTTTCACAATTTCTCTCTAATGGCACGATGGTGACAGGTGGACAGCGCAATGAACAAGAGCTCAAAATCGCACCGACCATTCTAGATCACATTACATGGGAAGACCCTGTGATGCAGGAGGAAATTTTCGGACCTATTTTGCCGGTCATCACATTTGGTTCTCTTCAAGAGGCAGCTGACATGATTAAGGCAAGACCGAAGCCGCTCGCTCTTTACTTATTTACAACAAATAAAGAAACAGAAGCCTATATTCTAGACAACCTCTCATTTGGCGGGGGCTGCATTAATGATACACTGATGCATGTCGCCACTCCATATTTACCATTTGGAGGCGTTGGTGAAAGCGGTATCGGACGATATCATGGAAAAGAAAGCTTTTTCACCTTTACACATGAAAAAAGCGTCCTGCGGCAAACCAATCGCTTTGATTTTTCTTTCCGCTATCCAAATGCGAAAAACGGACTCGACATTGTCCGTAAATTTTTAAAATAAACAGGACGAAGGGATTTTCCCTCGTCCTATTTTGATTCGATGTCCTTGATACACCAGTTGATTTCATCGATCCCCATTTGCTTTAAATAGGCGTTTACTTTTGAGAACGGACGACTGCCAAAAAAGCCGTTTCTTGCGGAAAAAGGACTTGGATGAGGTGACTCAATGATGTAATGCTTGCTTTGATCAATGCGTTCTTTTTTATTTTGCGCATGTCTGCCCCAAAGCACAAAAACGACTGGCTGATCTCGGTCATTCAGGACGTCGATGACGCGGTCTGTCACACGTTCCCAGCCTTTGCCTTTATGCGAGTTCGCTTCTCCTTTTCTTACAGTGAGCACGGTGTTTAACAGCAAGACACCCTGCTCTGCCCAGCTGACAAGCGAGCCATGGTTAGGGACCGGACAGCCGAGGTCATCCTTTAGCTCCTGAAAAATATTTCTCAAAGATGGCGGATGCTTGACACCAGGCTGAACAGAAAAGCTTAATCCGTGTGCCTGTCCTGGGCCATGATAAGGGTCTTGTCCCAAAATCACGACCTTCACATCTTCATACGACGTCAAATGGAGGGCACGATAAATGTCATCTGGCTTTGGAAACACGATCTGCGTACGATATTCTTCCTTTACCCACTCACGTAATTCCTGATAATATGGCTGTTCAAATTCACTTTTCATCACAGCCCACCAGCTATCATTTAAAAATGGCTTCATTGCGGTTGTCCTCCTTCTGTCTGCTGTGCCAATCTTGAGATCATCGGTTTTCCATCCCATACAATCTCACTCTCTGATTCTCGATTTTTCATCGCTGGTTCTTCTAATAGGACAGCAAAATTCGCTGTTGGCAAATCACCGAGCCCATGCTTTTCACTCAGGTCATCTAAATAGTTCTTCCTTGTTTCACCAAGATCACTCGACTGATTGCCCCCACCATCAAAGAACGCATAGATCACACTGGCAACTGGCACTCGTTTGGCTCGTGCATGCTGCGTAACACGCAGGAAAAAGTCCCAGTCCCAGTAGTGATGCATCGCTGGATCAAAATAGCCGATCTCATCATGTATGCGTCGTTTGTACATACTGCCAGAAGGAACATATGTAGAAAAAACACGCATGTCCTCAATGTCCGCTGTATAAGCAAACAAACGTCTTGATACTGGAAAACGAGTCGCACCTCGTTCTTCAAACGAAACAATTTCCGCATCCGAAAAGACAAAATCAGCGTCTTCCAGCGCCTTGCTCATACGTTCAATATGACAAGGTGTAAAATAATCATCGTCATCACTCAGCATAATGACGTCACCTGTCAGCTCACGCACGCCAACATTTCTTGCGTTCACATGCTGGACATTCTCATCTAAATGAATCAAGCGAATTGGCAGCTCTGGATAGAGTTCCTGAATCACGTCCACTCGCTCTCCTGCATCATTTACGACCACAATTTCAAAAGGCTGTACGCTTTGTCTCGAGATGGATTCAAGCAGTTCACACAATGCGCTCAGCCGGTTATGTGTCACAATTAGTAAAGAAATCTTCATATCGGCCTAACTCCTTTAATAGATTCGTCTTTTTCATTAAAACATAAATCGGCTTTCTTCTCATGATATAAAAGGCGGTTTGATTGATCGAGAAAATGGGAATTTTTGATGAAAAGGAGTGATGATGATGGAATTTTTCACAGTTGAGAATAGTAAAGAAGCCAAACAGACGATCGAACAGATACAATCCACAAAGGACGATGTGTTTGTGTTCGCGTATGACCCCGAACGCTCTGATACCGTTACTGAGTACACGGAAGCAAAGAGCATGACAGCTGTCGATCAAGGGATTTTAGATCAGATCGCCAATGTCATTCGCACCAGGGATGATGAACTGATGGCCAAAATCATGTCGACCGGCGCCGATCAAGAATTAGCCTTAACGCTTTTAGAGGAGCTGAAAAAAGGGAAATTGGTGATTTGTAAAAGATAAAGAATGAGGCGTTCCATGAAGAGTGGAACGCTTTTTTATGCCGTTTCATTGTGATAAATGGAAAAGCTGATTATAATAAGGGATAGAACAGTAACTGTTACACATCACATTGGAGGTTCAGCAACTATGTCTATGAATAAAGCACTCACCATCGCAGGTTCGGATTCAAGCGGCGGTGCAGGTATCCAAGCAGATTTAAAAACGTTTCAAGAAAAAAACGTCTACGGGATGACAGCTTTAACCGTTGTCGTTGCAATGGATCCTCATAACAACTGGGATCATCAAGTGTTTCCAATCGATACATCAACCATCCGCGCGCAGCTCTCAACGATCGTGGAAGGCATCGGTGTAGATGCGTTAAAAACAGGTATGCTGCCAACAGTTGACGTCATTGAACTCGCAGCTGAAACGATCAAAACATATGAGCTGAAAAATGTCGTCATTGATCCTGTTATGGTATGTAAAGGTGCGAACGAAGTCCTTTACCCAGAGCACGCTGAAGCATTGCGCGAAAAGCTCACGCCACTGGCAACAGTTATCACACCTAACCTTTTCGAAGCAGGTCAATTAAGCGGCATTGGCGAGATCAAAACGATGGAACAAATGGAAGAAGCCGCAAAACGCATCCATGAACTTGGTGCAAAGTATGTGGTCATCACTGGCGGCGGTAAGCTAAGCCCTGATAAAGCGATTGATTTGCTTTATGATGGACAAACCTTCGAACGCCTTGAAACAGATAAGATCGACACAGAATACACACACGGTGCAGGCTGCACATTCTCAGCCGCAGTCACAGCTGAACTAGCCAACGGCTCAGACGTGAAAGAAGCCATTTATGCAGCAAAAGAATTCATCACAGCTGCCATTAAAGGCTCTTTCCAACTAAACGAATACATCGGACCAACGAAACATTCCGCACATCGTTTGGACAAATAAGTTGAAAACTCAAAGGATACAGAAGCAACGCAATAAACCATATGTATAAATAAATTTCAAAGTAATTTATAAAACTTACAGAGCGTATTGATGTGTAAACTAGTCATTCCTTTAATATTGCACAATTCATCAACAGTTGAACTCCCTTTTTATATTTGTTGCATTCTATATGTAATAAGTCAATTTTGGGGGTTCAACTTATATCAGTATTACAAGCCTTCCGCTAAGTCATTATAAGAGTTCTTCCACTCAGATATTTCCTGAATTATCCTACTTTTATAAACTCCGAATGTTCCATTCATTTGATTTAATCAATCTTAATTCGTTTTGATACTATCTTTTCCAAAGATACCTTTCCACATCTTCCGTGGAACATAGAGTTCACATAAAGTTGCAACACGACAATTTTTGGTACTCTTTAAGTCGAACTTCTCCTGTTTATCATCTCAAAAGAAATTTTTTATTTCGGTACAACAACATCGACGATTACTTCTCTATTACCAGTATTCTTTAAAGTTTATAGAAGCAGTTATTAATATTAGGCGAGAAATCATCATCACGACAAATATTCTTATTTCAACCCGCAAAATAAACACAATTTTAATACTCAAATAAATATTAAACCAAGGTCAAGGAAAATAAGAAAAATTGTCGCCATTATGAATACATATGATGTTTTTCTATCTTCATTCCAAAAATTAAAAATTAAAATAAAAGATACTATTGTAGTGATTAAAGCCCAAATTATCATTTAGTCAACTCTCCTCTATATTTGTAATGCTGTTTATAAATAGTTCTCTACGCTTTTTTCAATTTCCAGGATTTATTATATTATGGTATGAACCATTCATAACATTTTAGTCAAATAAGACTGAAAGGGGACATTAAAATTGCTTAACAATATAGGACAGACTATGCGATCAATTAGAAAGAACAAAGGATATACTCAGCATTATGTTTCTAGTGGTTTACTATCACAAAGTGCTTATTCAAAGTTTGAACTACATCGAATCGACATACTTGCGTCATCTTTTATGGCTTTACTGGAAAAAGTAGACGTTTCTTTAGATGAGTTTCACTATATTATGAACGATTTTCAATATACTCGAAGGCAAAAGTTTATTAACGATTTTTTTCGTACGACTTTCAATCATCCAAACAAATTAAGACAATTGATAACAGAATCTGAAAGGTTGCTATCAGATTCGGAGGACCAATTGGTCAGTGATATTCAATGTATTTGTACAGCTTTAATAGTGCTCCATGAAACGGGTAGTATTGAACAAGCACGCAATCATGTAGATACTGTTTGGGAACGTCTTTCTAAGCATGAAAATTGGTACCTGATTGATATTAGACTGATAAACTCTATACTTTTTATATTTCCTATAGAAACAGCTATACATATAGCAAAGAATGCATTGAAAAGACTTAATATATATAAGAATTTTCAAGATACTTATAAAATTGAAATTAATATTCGAGTTAATTTTTCGCTTCTTTTAATAAAATACAATAAATTTAAGTCGGCATTAGTTGTATTAGAAGAAGCAATCCCTCTCTGTAAAAGACATGGTGCATACAGGGAGATGGCAATCTGCTATGGTCGTAAAGGGATATGTCTAAAAAACTTAAACATGGATTCACCTGAAGAGTATACTGAAAAAGCTGTAACAGTCCTTAGTATACTAGAGGAAAAAAAACTAGAAGAAATGTTATATACGGAGTTCAAAAACTATTATTAAAGCCATAAAAATAAATTCCACAATTCAATAAGATACAAAATACAATAATTGATCTCACTTTACTGGATTGAAAGTGGGTTCAAGAAATACATAAAAGAATTTCAAAAATAATCCTAAGACAGACCTTAGGATTATTTTTACTATCTACTCATATATTAAATAAAATATGGATATCAGTTCTCTCTACATTCGTTTTGAGAAGAATGGTTATCCTTCCGCATTGTAATGTTTCTTGCACTTTTAAAACTCATATACATTAAATATTCTATCTACAAATTTCTATTTATCATCATACATTAAGATTTAGAATAAAACTGACATAGATAATCTTTAAATAAAAAAAGCATACCCACACCCAGGTACACTCTTTCACCATACTTTTTTACCTACTTTTGCTGATCAGATTCTTTCGCCATTTTTCGAATAAAGGCTTCAATGGATTCAACAAATAAGGCATATTCTTTCATTTGTTTATACGTATCTGACAGCTTCTCTTTTAATTCTTCCTGCTCTAGAGAAGGTTCACCGAGAATAGATTGGACTTGAATCAGCAATTCTTTATATTCTTCACGTTTATCTTCAACATGATCTGCCATTGTCTCCAAGCGTTTTCTAGTCGTCGGCTGCTGTTTTGAATTCAAGTAAACAACCCCTTTTTGTCCTACCGCATTTGGATAAACGTCAGCCTCAGCTGTATATATTTTAAAATGATACCATAATTGAACCTGTTATCATATATGTAAAACGTCATCAAACCGATCTCCATCACCTGAGGCGACCCTTGTTTCCACGCTCTATAGGCACTAAGATACAGGCTGATCTCACTAGAAAAAGCAGATCAATGACCTGCTTCTTTTTGCAAATGCCACGTCTTCAATTTAAGCTTCGTTTCATTTCTACCACTGATGGAGATTGATTTATTTCCCGGGGAAGGAAAGTAACGTGCAGTAAATACTTCCCGGCCTCCGTTGACAAAAATCTCAATCGATGATGCATCAATAAAGATATGCAGATCCTGTAATTCCTCAATTTCTACTTCACGAACTTCCTTTATTCGATCTTCAAATCGATCTCGCTCTAACGTTAGTTTGCCTTCATCTTTATCATAAATGATACGAGCAGCAGCACGGATACAGCATTCAAATCCTTTTTGAGTTTCAATTTGATCAATGAATACCTCTGCGCTCGTCAAATCTTCAACAGGAATGGAGTGAACAGATCGTTTAACGTGAAAAACATGCTCCTGCTCATTTGTCCGCATAGATCGAAGTTCACTTACCGGCTGTTGAATAAGACGTCCTTCATCATCTAAACGGAGCTCTCTCGGAATCGTCAAGCAATGGATCCATTGATAAGAGATGGTTGGATGATGCTCTTCCCCTTGATCTGGTACACCCATCCATCCCATTAAAATGCGTCTGCCCGATTCATCTTGGAAAGTCTGCTGTGCATAAAAGTCAAAGCCACGATCCAGCTCCTCAAACGCTCCATGCGTATATTGGTAGGTACGATCATCCAATGTACCAACAAAATAACCAGATTGATGTGTATTGTTGTATTTGAATCCATCAGGCTTCAGCCCCTGTGGTGACACGATCAATACATCCTGACCGTCTAATTCAAACAGATCTGGACATTCCCACATGTATCCGAAATGATCTAAACCATTCTTTCCACTGCCTGCAATAATGCCTTGAAACGTCCAATTGTCTAATGTATCAGATGTAAATAAGACAAGATGTCCTTTGAGATCTTCACTTTGTGCTCCAAGGACCATGTACCACTTTCCATTCCGCTTCCACACCTTCGGGTCACGAAAATGTGCAGTGAATCCCGCTGGCAAAGTCGCCACGACACCTTTTTTCTCAAAATGAATCCCATCCTCTGACACAGCTAAACATTGATATGTCTCACGATTTCCTTGCTCATCACGGACATTTCCGGTATACATCACATACATACGACCATCATCAATGACTGCACTGCCAGAATAACATCCATTCTGATCAAACCAATCACTTGGCGTGAGGGCAGCCTCTTCATGCTGCCAATTCACTAGATCGGTTGATGTGTAGTGACCCCAGAATTTTGCCCCATGTCCTGTTTTAAATGGCTGCCATTGATAAAACACATGGTAGACTCCCTTCCACTGAATCAATCCATTCGGGTCATTTAAAAGACCGACTGGCGGCATTAAATGGAAGTTCTGACGGTACACATCTTTTTTCACCAAATGCTCATAGTTTCGAATACGATCTGTTACCTTTTGACGAAGTGCTGCGTCCGTTGTTGTCATCACTGTGACCACTCCTTGATTATTTTTCGACTTCTTTGACTTTAAAGATGATGGTAAGAATAAATGAAACAGCAACAGCTATTAACATACCAATAACATAATTTACCACATTTTGTAAACCAAATGGAGCTGCAATGGCAATCATCGGAATCCCTGTTAAACCATAAGCGTTGGCGGCTACCTTCGTGAAGACGACAAACGCCCCGCCTAATGCACCTCCGATCATTGCAGCAATAAATGGCTTACGATAACGAAGATTCACACCGAATATGACCGGCTCTGTAATACCTAAGAAAGCAGAAAATGCTGCTGGTAAAGCAATTTCTTTCGTTTTTGCACGCTTTGCTAAGAAAAAGACCGCTAGCCCAGCTCCGCCTTGAGCGACGTTGGACATGGCCCAGATCGGCAGCAAATAATTCCGTCCAATATCATTCAGAAGTCCTGCCTCAATCGCATGGAAGCTATGATGAACACCTGTCAGTACAATTAAAGAATAAGCACCTCCGAAAATCAGTCCAGCTAAGAATCCTGCATGGTCATAAACATAAGTGAGTGCATTCGAGATCCCTGTACCGAGCATTCTCCCTAGCGGTCCTACAGCAATAAACGTCACAAATCCAGTCACAATCACCGTCACAAACGGCGTCACAAGTAAATCAATACTGTTCGGCACAACTTTTCTTAAGTTCTTTTCAATCACGCACATGATATACACAGTTAATAACACGGGAATGACCGTTCCTTGGTAACCAAGAAGCGCAATATCAAAGTTGAATAGATGCATATATTCTGGTTTTGCGTCTGTCAGTCCCCATGGATTCAGCAAGCTCGGGTGAATCATAATGCCCCCAATGACAGCTCCTAAATATGGATTTCCACCAAACTCTTTGGCTGCACTAACCCCAATTAAAATCGGTAAAATGATAAAGGCAGCACTTGAGAACATATCTAGCATTTGGAAGATGGCAGAGCTTGGATCAGCCCATTTGAAGGCTTTCATCATACCTAATAGGCCCATTAATAAACCGCTTGCTACAATCGCTGGAATGATTGGTACAAAAATATTCGATAGCGTCTTGGCAAAACGTGCAAGTGGATTCATTTTTTGCTTCACGGCTTCATCATGGCTGGCTGGTTTTTGATTCTCGTCGTCTGCCTCAAGACCCGCCTCACGCGCAAAAGGCTCATATACTTTGTTGACAGAACCTGTTCCAAATATGATCTGGAATTGACCCGAGCTTGAGAAGGCACCCTTCACACCCTCAAGTTCTTCAATGGCATCTTTGTCAATCAACGCCTCATCTTTCATCACCAATCGGAGTCGTGTGGCACAATGTGTTGCGCTAATGACATTTTCTTTGCCGCCTAATAATGTTGTTAATTCTTTGGCTGTTTTTTGATAATCCATGTTGTCTCCCCCTTTTTTTAAAACAAAAAAGACCTAAAATTCACTAACGATGAAAGGACATACACGTCCCCTCGTTACGCAAATTTTAGGTCTTGCCTGCCTGACAGTCACAATCCCACGATATTGGTTTTTGATTACGCTTTCATCATAGTATAAGAGCGTGACCTGCGTCAACCTATTTTTTCGAATCAAATGACCCATATACACTAATTAGAGTAGTGTGCATAAAAAAAAGCCTGCGGACAGGCACAACCTTTACACCAATTCGGCATCCTGCAGACGCTGGACATGCAGCGTGATGTAGCCGATCTCCGATTCAGGGAGATGAAGTCCATATTCTTTTTTCAGCAAATCAGCCAGTCCAAGTGCACACCGGTAAGCCGAATCATACTTTGTTTGGATAAAAGTCAGCATGTCATCGTCCATGATTTGAAATGCTTCATTCGATTCCAACCTGCCTAATGCATACCTCAAATGTGTCACAAGGCGCTGATATGAAATACTATCCTCATCAATCGAGCGCTCAAAAACGCTTTCGATATGCTCGATCATTTCTTTGATCATCGTTGTGTATTTGACCGTCTTCTTCATGGACTCCGTATTCATTTTGGCCGTATGAATATGAAGTGCCACATACCCTGCCTCATCGTCCGGCAGGTCAACCCCAAGCCGCTCCTTTACATAACGAATGGCATACTTTCCAATATCATATTCCTGCTTATATAAGACTTTGATCTCACCAAGCAATTTATTATATAAGACAATGCCTTTTTGAACGCGTTCAATGGCAAAGGATAAATGATCTGTCAGTGAAATGTGGATATGATCACTGAGCGGCATCATGAGTTCACCCTCTGCATAACTAATAATATGCTCTGCCACCTCAATATGCGCTTCTGGCAATGTCGCAAGAATTTGTTTGAATTTCTCATTTTCTTCACGCACAACAAAAATCTTCTCTATTTTTTGAACGGGAACGACGTCATTTTTCCCCTTCTGAAAAGCAATTCCGGGCCCCATCACAATTTTCTCCTGATCACCCTCCTTTACAACCACTGCATTGTTATTCAATATTTTATATATCTTCAAGGGGCATCCTCTCCCACAGATAACGTGTCTTATGTGGGATTTTACCCTGTTTCAACTTTTCTGTAAAGATAAGAACGGACCGGCACGCGCCTCTCTCGTTGTCTTTTCATAAAGCATCATCAGACTTTCTTGAAACGGCTTTTCTGTCCTGCGCTTCTTCTTCTTTTCATCTGCCAGTTTCTCTAGCTTTCTCTCATTCACCGCAAGAAAGAATCCTCCATCCACTGCTGTCACTTTCACCCCTTGCTTCTTCAGCAGCTCACCAGGATTCACAAGCACATTCATCACAAAACCAAACCATACACTCAACCAGTTCTTCCATTTCTTCACTGAACATCCCTCCGCTTTCCTTAGAATCTAGCAGTTCTAGCAAATTAACTGTTCCTATCATATCCCGAGAAAAAAGAGAGGTTTGTCACAATCTGGGTGAAAAAACGAACTAGTTTTCAGAAGTTTTGTTGAAAAGTGCAGAAGATGATCATGTTCCACAATGTTTCTATGAAAATTTTATACACACACTATCCCAAAGATAAGCACATCTTATCAACAGGGTTTATCCACATATCAACACCCTCTTACTAGATTTTGTGTATGAGATTTTTTTATTTTCCATATATATATCTGAATAATCGAGTTATCAACAGATTATTGTGCATAAGTGTGACTTTATAAACAAAATAGTTCTTTATGACTATGTAAAATAAGACCATTTCAGTAAAGGAATTGGTTTCATCGTATGGAATACTTAATAACGGGCAGTGAATCTTTCCTATTTATCCACAAAAAGAAAGGCTATCTCCCTAAATACACAGCTAGAAAGGGGAAAATTAATTGAAAAAAGTAATCTCTCGTTCTTCTGTTCTATTGTTCTCCACTATTTTTACCTTATCCACATTCTTTTCAGGTCAGGCTGCTGCCGCTCCATCGAACAAACAGGTGGAACTGGAAAAAGCAGAAATCTTCGGCGAAATCAATGTTAAGTCTAGAAAACACACCACTGTCATTGTTGAATTAAAGGAAAAATCCTTAGTTGAAGCCAAGCAAGAAGGCGAAGCACAAACAAAGGCCTCCCTCAAAAAATCTCGAACGAAAGTAAAGAATGCAGCACTCAAAAAGTTAGATAAAGCGAGTGTTCGTCAAGAATATGAAAAAGTCTTCTCTGGTTTCTCTATGAAACTTCCTGCAAACGAAATCCCGAAACTGCTCGCAGTTGACGGAGTAAAAGCCGTTTATCCGGATGTTACATATCAAACAGATGAAGTGAAAAAGGAAAGCGTCCAGCTTCCTAATGAGGATGTCTCTCCACTCATGGATAAAAGTGCTCCATTTATCGGTGCCCCAAAAGCATGGGATGCCGGCTACTCTGGAAAAGGGGTAAAAGTCGCTGTCATTGATACTGGAGTAGACTATACCCACCCTGATTTAAAAGGAAACTTCGGATTATACAAAGGCTATGACTTTGTTGATAATGACTATTCTCCACAAGAAACACCAAAAGGAGATCCTAGAGGCGAATCGACAGATCATGGTACACACGTCGCAGGAACAATTGCGGCAAATGGACAAATTAAAGGTGTCGCTAAAGACGCTACCCTTCTCGCCTACCGTGTCCTTGGACCAGGCGGATCAGGAACAACTGAAAATGTCCTTGCAGGCATCGACCGGGCTGTCACTGACGGAGCCGATGTCATGAACCTTTCTCTTGGGAACAGTGTGAATAACCCTGATTATGCAACAAGCATCGCACTGGATTGGGCCATGTCTGAAGGGGTTGTTGCTGTGACATCAAACGGAAACAGTGGGCCAAACAGCTGGACCGTTGGATCTCCTGGGACATCAAGAGATGCTATTTCTGTCGGAGCCACTCAGCTTCCGTACAGTTTATACAACGTGAAATTCCCGAACTATTCAACAGCAAAAGTGATGGGCTACTATCAAGAAAATGATTTAAAAGCACTTGACCAAAAACAAGTCACACTCGTCCAAGCAGGCATCGGTGACGAAAAAGATTTTGAAAACATCGATGTCAAAGGAAAGGTGGCAGTGATTGAACGTGGAGCCATTGCCTTTGTTGATAAAGTGGACAATGCGAAAGCTGCTGGTGCGATCGGCGTTGTCATGTACAACAATACCGATGGAGAAATCCCTGTGGATGTACCAGGTCTAGCACTTCCGACGATTAAGCTGTCAAAAGCGGAAGGAACAGCACTTGTTAAAGCCATTGAGGCTGGTAACAATACAACAACTTTCTCGATTCAATTTGTGAAAGAGTTAAGTGAACAAGTCGCTGACTTCTCATCTCGCGGACCTGTTGTCGATACGTGGATGATCAAACCAGATCTTTCAGCACCTGGCGTGAGTATTGTCAGCACCATTCCGACACACGATCCTTCTCAGCCATACGGCTATGGATCGAAGCAAGGAACAAGCATGGCATCTCCTCATGTAGCCGGAGTAGCAGCGATTATTAAACAAGCAAAACCATCGTATTCTACAGAGCAAATTAAAGCGCTGATGATGAATACAGCAGAAACATTGTATGACCCAAATGGCAGCCAGTTCCCTCACAATACGCAGGGCACAGGCAGCGTTCGAATCATCGAATCACTTCAAGCGTCTTCTATTGTGTCTGATGCAAGCTATTCGTACGGCACTTTCTTAAAAGAAAAGGGCGTTCAAATCAAAACGAAGAAGTTCAAGGTAGAAAACCTGTCAAAAGCACCGAAAACCTATACCATTGATTACAAGTTCGATGGCAATGGCATTAGCACAAACGGCACGAAAAAAATCACAGTAAAAGGGAATTCCACAGGGTCCTTTACTTCCGCAGTACAAGTGAATTATGGAAAAACGAAAAAAGGAACGTACCAAGGCAGTATCACCATTCGCGAAAATGGCAGAAAGGTCACTGAAATCCCTACTTTATTGATTGTAAAAGAGCCTGATTACCCGCGCGTCACTTCGGTTTCCGTAGAGCCTGATAACCGTGCTGGAAGCTATGTCATTAGTAGCTATCTCCCAGGCGGTGCTGAAAATCTTGCATTCCTCGTCTACTCGACAGATGGAGAGTATTTAGGTGAAGCAGGAGTTTATCAACATGTTGATAAAGGAGAGCATCGTGTGAAATGGAATGGCACGATCAATAAAGGACAGAAGTTAGAAGCAGGTGAGTATACAATGCTTGCGTATGCAAGCCTGAAAGGCAAATCAGATACGGTTCAAACGAAAGAACCATTCGATATTTATCCTGAATAAACAAGAATCACATAATAAGCCTTGTATGAGCCCATCAGCTCAACAAGGCTTTTCTATCATATATGGAGGAAAGAGAAATTCATGTTGATATGGCTATGGATCGTTTCTTTTATGACGGCTTTTTTTCTCACGATCACCTTGGTTTATTTTTTTACCTTTTTACATGCAAAACAGCCTCGTCCTTTTCATCAAGCATGTGAACTGACTGTCTATACCACCTGCATTTATCCGCTTAGCTTGGCGGTGACAGCTGCCTTTATTCTCACCATGATGCTCCTCTATCCCTTTTATTGGCTGCGCAGACGGTAAATTCACATAAGTTATGCGTCAAAAGCTTCTTTTAATAAACGATACGATGTGAGACGTTCTTGCATGTGATGTGTGATGGTCACAGCGATCACTTCATCTGTACGATACGCCTTTGCGAGTTCTGTCAGCTGCTGCTTCACAGAGGCTGGCGTGCCAACAACCATTCTCTGTCGATTGGCTGCTACTCGTTTTTGTTCATATGGACTGTAGGAATAGTCCTTTGCCTGTTCAAATGAAGGAAAGCCGCCAAGGTTCTGTCCTTGTTCGCTAGCTAATAATGATAAATCTAAGCTGACAGCCAATTTTTCTGCCTGTTCCTCTGTTTCTGCACATAAAACGAAGACCGCAAGACTGACACGCGGCTCATCACCAAATTCCGAAGGTTCAAATCGGTTGATATACTGCGACACAGAGTCTTCTCCGCCTTCTCCATTAATGAAAAGAGCAAACGTATAACCTGCACCTGCTTTTGCGGCAAGCCGTGCACTTCCTCCAGAGGAACCTAACATCCATACCTCTGGGGCAGTATCTACTTTCGGAGAAGCGGTCAGGTGAGGCAGCGGATAAAATTCATCGGCTAAATCATGTAAATACACCCTTAATTCTTCTACCTGCTCGGGGTATTGATCACCAAGTCGCTTCCGTTCTCCATGATGAAGGGCAATGGAGGAGATCGGCATACCTCCAGGAGCACGTCCAATGCCAAGATCAATTCTGCCCGGAGCCAAGGCTTCGAGCACTCTGAAGTTCTCTGCTACTTTATAGGCACTGTAGTGGGGCAGCATGACGCCACCTGAACCAATACGGATATGTGACGTCACAGCTGATAAATGACCGAGAAGCACCTCTGGACTCGATCCTGCGAGCCGGTTTGAAAAGTGATGCTCTGATACCCAAAATCGATGATAACCCCATTTCTCTGCCTGCTTCGCCAGCTCGACTGTTTGCTTCAGCGCCTCAGCAGGCGTCGCATCTCCAATCAAAGGAGATTGATCAAGTATACTTAATTTCATGATGTCGCACCTCTTACAGAAATCCCCCTCTCTCACTTGAAAGGGGGATTTCCTGATTTATTTTCGATTAAAGCCCTTCTCTTTCACAAAATCTCCGAGGAAAGCACGTTTTGGCTGGCTAAAGCCTCGAAGCATTTGCTCAGACCATGTATCTTTTCTCTCACCGTTTGTTCGTTCTTCATAATATGATGAAATACGATCATCGTATTCTTTTAAATAACGATCCACATGAGCTTCGTCTTGCTGATATGTGTTTTCATGATAGATCAGCTCAACGGGCAACCGTTCCTTTTGAGATGATGAATTGGCAGGATGTCCTATGGCCAGGCCGAATAGCGGCAGCACATAGGAAGGCGTTTCAAGTAATTCTGATACTTCCTTCAGCTGATTACGCAGTCCGCCGATATAGCAGATGCCAAGTCCCATAGATTCTGCGGCGACACTGACATTTTGCGCAGCGAGCGCCGCATCAATCACACTGATCAGAAAGGCTTCAGTATTCTCAAGCGCTTCTTGATGGTTTTTCCCTGCTTTTTTTGCGATATAGTCGTGGCGTTTCAAGTCTGCACAGAAAACAAAAAAATGCCCATTCTTCTCAACGTATGGCTGATTTCCAGCCAGTTCAGCAAGCTTCGCCTTCTTCTCCTGATCTGTTACACCAATGATACTATACGCCTGTACATAGCTTGATGTCGAAGCAGCCTGTGCACTTTTGATAAGTGTCAGCACTTCTTCGTCTGTCAGACGCTCATCTGTAAACGAACGGATGGACCGATGATTTAAGATGGTTTCTATCGTTTTATTCAATTCGAAGACCTCCTTCACTCCTACTATCATAAGACAAATGAATATTGCTTTTCAAAAGTTAGAACTCACACCAAAAAGGCAGCCTACGCTTAGACTGCCCTTTACCCGTTTTATTTAAATAAATAACTTTGATATTTCGTTAATTGAACACTTGCATTATAGGCGATACCAAATCCAATCAGAACAGATAAAACAGAGCTTCCCCCGAAGCTGATGAATAAGAGCGGTATCCCTGTTACAGGCATGACGCCTATGTTCATGCCAATGTTCTGGAATGTATGGATGACAATCAATGCTGTATATCCTACACAGAAAAATGACGCAAACCGGCTATAAGGATGGATACGGTCAATCAACACAACAAGCCTGTAAATCAGGAAGAAGAACATGATCACAACAAATGCGCAGCCGACAAAACCAAAGGCTTCCCCTATGATAGAGAAAATCATATCTGTCTGTGCTTCTGGAACATACACTTTTAAGTTTTTAACACCGTTCCCGAAAATTTGTCCTGCCCCAATTGCCATAATGGCTTGCTCGACTTGATATTTATCAGATCCAGATGCATCCTGTGTCTGGGCTTGGTTGGCTGTCGAAGAACTATCAGGCAGCCAAGCGGTAATCCGATTGATCTGATACTGCTGAATCCCGATCTTTTGTGCGAAATCAGGGAATAGAATAATCACGGCTAACACAGCGGCAACTAAGAGCACAACCACTGAACCGATGAGAGAGATCAATTTCCAGTTGACCCCTGATAAAAAGACCATGACAACGACAATAAACATACATACCGCAGCCGTACCTGCATCTTGCAAAAAGATGAGTCCGACTGGTACAGCAGCCACGCCGGCAATTTTTAATAGTAGGAAAATATCATCTTCTAATGTTCGTTTTCCTCTTGGGGTTGCCTTCCCAATGACAGAGGCGAGCATCATAATCAAACCAATTTTCATGAACTCTGAAGGCTGAAATGTTCCAATTCCCGGTAACACAAACCAACTTTTTGCACCATTTTTAATTGGAGCAAAATCATGACCTGCAATTTGTGCAGGAGCAATTTTTAAAAGAATTAAGAGCATAATGCCGCCTATAAAAATATATAGGCTTAACTTTTCTAATTGTTCCAGATCGAAGTAATTAATAGCCACAATACAGATGACCCCGACCATGTAGTAAATGATCTGTCTGGTCCATGCATTAGATCCATATTGCCCAAACTGTCCCGCAGCATAAATAGCGATGACACTGATGGCAAAGAAGGCTAAAAATATAAAAATCAAATCTCCCTGATAGTAAGGAGATGTATTCTGCTTGTTCATGAACTAACCACCCTTATTACAAAACATAAAAGCCCTTATTTATATTAGATTGAAATTTTCACAAAAGCAACTCACCTTAAATATGACGGAAGTGACACCTGAAAGGTTCCATTCTATTTTCAAAAAATGAAATACTTTTCATCCTAACAATAGGAAAAAATTCCTTTCCACTCTATCATGACAACCGATCATAAGTCCTTTAAAAAGATTATTTTACAGATTTTAAGGGGAAAATTCAATGACTTATGTGGCGATATGAAAGGTGAACATCTTGCCAGCATAAGCTTAACTGAGGTATAAGAAAAAAAACAATTTCTGCGGAATAAGGCCCATTTTCCAATTATTGAGTTTACTTCAAAGTCAATTGTGGTATAATATTTGTAACAAAATGTTCACAATATCTCCTAAAAACAGACACAATTGCATCCTGACCTCTCATTTGAATTGAACATCAACTTACAAAGGAGTTGGATACGATGGATATGTTCTTTGCGTACCTATGTATTGCAACAGCTACACCCCTGTTTTTATGGTTGGAAAACAGAAAGATTGCATTAGCATCTATTCCACCCATCATGATTATGTGGATTTTCTTCGGTCTTTACATGACAAGCAGTTTATCTCCAGCAGGACATACCTTCATGATCGCATTCTTTGCCATTAACGTGATTCTGGCTCACATTGCAGCTTTCCTCATCTATGGACTTCCATTCATTCGTAAAAGATTCAGCAGCAGATAGATATCACATCATCAATTGGAAGCGTTATCACAATCAGCATAAAAACCACTCACCTATGAAAGATGAGTGGTTTTTTATTATTTCTCTGAATGCTCAGACTGCTTTGGCGCAGATGGTGAATAACCGTCTTTGCTGTTCTCTCCGTGGCTGTAGTGAGCCGCGAAGATCCAAACAGACCCGATGACGAAAATGATCGCACAGAACAGACCAAACAAAGTATTTCCGACTTGAACAGTTCCGTTCTCACTCTCTGTCATGTGCATGAACATGAACAGCTGCAAGAATGCTTGAATGAAGGCAAAACCAAAGATAATCCATAGTTTTGCGGAACTGCCAATTTCAGCTCCGATGGCAATCCAGAATGCTAAGATGGTTAGCACAATGGAGAGAATGAAGCCGACTACGTGTTTCCAAGGGAAGTGTTCGTGCTCTGCTGAGGAATGTGTTTTTCCAGCCATATCACAAAAGCCCCCCTAATCCGATCAAGTACACAGCTGTGAAGATGAAAATCCATACAACATCAAGGAAATGCCAGTATAGACTTGAGATAAAGATCTTCGCTGCTGTTTGTGGTGTTAATCCACGTTTTTTAATTTGGAACAAGACGCCCGTAATCCAGAAGATACCGATGGATACGTGTAATCCGTGAGTTCCTAAAAGAACAAAGAATGCAGACCAGTATGCACTTGTATGGATGCTCGCACCCTCATGTACATAATGGAAGAATTCGAAAATCTCAAAACCAACGAAGCCTGCACCTAGAAGCAGTGTCAGAATCGTCCAAATGACAACCCCTTTTGTACTTCCACGGCGCATTTCATGAACGGCAATCCCGCATGTAAATGAACTCACCAATAGCAGGAATGTCATGATCAATACAAGCTTCATATCAAATAGCTCAGCTGGCAAAACGCCGCCAGCTGTTCTGCCATGAAGAACAAAGTAGGTCGCAAAAAGTGTTGAGAATAACACGATTTCCGCGCCAAGGAATATCCAGAAACCAAGGATGTTTAAACGTCCTGTTTCAGACTGATATTCAAGCGGTGCATTTGCATAGCTGCTATCATTATGTCCCATTACTTCTGCGCCTCCTTATTCTTTTTCTCTGTTTCAATCACTTCTTCAACAGGAATATAGTAGCCATCGTCATATTCAAATGAACGTAAAATCATTGTTGCGAATACACCGATTAAGCCGATAACGCCAATCCAGTACCATTCAAATACAAGACCGAATGCACCAAGTCCGAAGAATGCAGACATGATCAGCGGTCTGCCTGAATTGTGCGGCATGTGAATTTTCTTGAATTCTTTTTCAGGATGAACGTCTACATTGTTTTGCTTCCAATGATGGAATGCATCTGGTGACGTCACTTCTGGAAGTGCTGCAAAGTTATAATGCGGCGGAATTGCAGAAGATGTCGCCCAGTCAAGCGTACGTCCTTCTCCCCAGCTGTCTCCAGACACTTCACGTTTCGCGTGTCTCCAGCTGTAGTAAATGTTATAGCAAAGGATGATGAATCCGATACCCATCATGAATGCACCAATTGTTGAAATAAAGTTTAGTGCAGTCCAGCCATCTTCTGGTCCATACGTATAAATACGTCTTGGCATTCCTTGCAGTCCTAAGAAGTACTGCGGGAAGAAACAGATGTTAAATCCGATCATGAATACCCAGAAGAACCATTTGCCGATTCGTTCGTTTAACTTGTAACCAAACATTTTCGGATACCAGAAAACAAGACCTGCAAAACAAGCAAATACAGTACCTGCGATTAATACATAGTGGAAGTGGGATACAAGGAAGTACGTATTATGGTACTGGTAATCCGCAGCTGCCATCGCAAGCATAACTCCAGTCACACCACCGATTACGAAGTTCGGGATGAAACCAAGTGCCCAAAGCATTGGAGATGTAAAACTGATACGGCCTCGATACATTGTAAAGAGCCAGTTAAAGATTTTCACACCTGTTGGTACAGAAATCGCCATTGTTGTGATCGAGAAGAATGAGTTAACCGCTGCACTGTTCCCCATTGTAAAGAAGTGGTGAACCCACACAAGGAAACTAAGAACAGAGATTGCCACAATCGATACAACCATCGCTTTGTAACCAAACAACTGCTTTCTTGAGAACGTCGCAAAGATTTCTGAGAAAATACCGAAAGCCGGCAGGATAACGATATATACCTCAGGATGTCCCCAAATCCAGAAAAGGTTCGCCCAAAGCATTGGCATACCGCCCGCTTCGAGTGTAAAGAATGCTGAACCGAATAAACGATCGAATGTCATAAGTGCTAAAGCAACTGTTAAAACAGGGAATGCGAAAACGATAATGACAGACGTGATCAATGTTGTCCATGTAAACATCGGCATACGCATAAGCGTCATACCTTTTGTACGCATTTTTAAGATGGTCACCATGAAGTTAATACCTGTCATTAGTGTACCAATACCTGCAATTTGGAGCCCGAGCAAGTAGTAGTTCTGTCCAGGTCCTGGTGAGAAATCATTTCCGGCGAGCGGCATGTAACTCGTCCAGCCTGCACTTGGTGATCCTCCAATAACGAAGGAAATGTTGAACAGCATTGCTCCGACCATAAATGTCCAGAAGCTCAAGTTGTTCAAATACGGGAATGCAACGTCACGTGCACCAATTTGAAGAGGAACCACGACGTTGATTAAACCAATTAAGAATGGCATCGCCATGAATAAAATCATGATCGTACCATGCGTTGTGAAAATTTCATTATAGTGGTTTGAATCTAAAAACGTATTATTAGGAAGCGCCAGCTGCGCGCGCATCATCAGTCCGTCTACCCCACCGCGGAAGAACATAATCACAGCAGCAAGGATATACATGATTCCAAGCTTTTTATGATCAACTGATGTCAGCCATTCTTTCCAGAGCCATTTCCACTTTTTGAAGTAGGTTAAAACAAACACAATGGCAATGGAAGTAAGAGCGATAGAAATTTGCGCACCAAGAATTAATGGGTCTCCAGTTACAAAAAACTCATCCCATTTTAAATGCATAACGGCCTCCTCCTTTCCTTAGTCAGTTTATTCGTTTTCTAGTTTTCTTTTATAGTTCTTCACATTCTCGAAAGGATCTGTCTTGGAATGCGGAGAAACTGATTGGTAACCTAAACGTTTGCGTGCTTGGAGTGCATATTCAGAATCCTCTCCGTGCTTCGCAAAAGATAAATGTGTTGATGAGAATGTCTGCACATCTGCAGCATCAGGAAGCATCAAGTAGTCATACGTTTTCTTCGTTAACTTTGGTGCTTCTTTTTTCGTTTTATTTACCCATTTATCATAGTCAGACTGCGTCATCGCATTGACTTTGAATTTTTGCTGAGCAAAGCCTTCTCCTGTGAAGTTGGCGTTTCTTCCTTCATATGTGCCTACTTCATCAGCTTGAAGATATTGTTCCATTTCCATTCCAGCCATCGCATACTTCTCCCCGCCTAGCTGAGGAATCCATAGAGATGCCATTGTATCAGCGGAAGTGATTTTGAATAAAACCGGCTGATCTTTTGGAATGTTTAAGTAGTTCACTGTTTCAATATTTTCCTCTGGATAGCTGAAGATCCATTTCCAATCAACTGCTGTAGCATAAACGACAAGTGGATCTTTATGACTTGTTGCTTGAGGCGCCTCTTCCAAAGAGTAAATGGTTTTTACAGTTGGAACTGAAAGGGCAGCAACGATTAATATTGGGATCACTGTCCAGACAACTTCTAGAAGCGTATTCCCGTGTAGTTCTGGGTTATAAGAGGCGTTTCCAACGTCCTTACGCTCACGGTATTTAACCAAAATGATGGTAAACAGTACAAATACCGCACCAACGATAAAGAGCATGAATCCAATAGATAAAAGGATTAAGTCTTTTTGTTGTGCTGCGACTGGTCCTTTAGGATCTAAAACAGCGATATTGCTGCAACCTCCTAATACAAAAACACTCACGAGCATCGCTAATAAAAGCATAGGTTTAATGGCTCTGAACAAGAAGATCACCATCCTTCCTTAAATAATGTATAAATTGCTGAATAATTGTGAAAAGCCATCTGCCTTCGAAAACTTTTCTTCCCTTTGTAATGCTATCAAAATCTGTTGGAGTTAGCTCCCCTTTTTTCAAAAGTTCATTTATTTTTCAACAGATTTCTATTGAAATGTCATAAATTCGCCATAAATTTATATTATTGCACACACAATAAATTTCTAGGAATTTGAAAAGTTGAGAGTTGAAGGCAAAGGACAAACAATCAAGAACTTTGTCAAATTTAGGTTTACCACAATAAAAAAGTTTGGTCAAATTTCAATTTAACTTTATGAAATTTTATCTAGGTAAACAATTCTAAAATAGGTATCCCCATATTTAACAAAAACCTTACTCATTTTAACGCAAGTCGACAAGAAAAGAAAGTATCGATCCTCCCCCTATGCGCTGTAATGATTGGTAATGGTGATAAATGAGTGGAAACTCACTAAAGACTTCCAGCAAAAAACCGGCTCATCGCCGGCTTCTCATTATTCGTCTCTCACCAAAATGTCTGGTCGTCTATAGATGCTTCCTTCATGTTCTATGTCTATATACGTCCACTTGCCTGTATAGGTTAAAAAGCGATTCCCCTCTTTCTCGACGACCATCGTATCTTCTGATTTCAATCCTGGTAAGGAAGGATTCCAAGTGAATACTTGATGAAGCTGGATCTCTTCCACCGATGTAGGAACTGCAATGATCTCTCTAGACACAAATCCAGTCTTGCCACCTTGGTGAAGCTTTTTCCAGCTATCAGGAAATCCTTCTTTTTCATATTGAGCAATGCCGGCCTTCAATACATCTCCAATGGTGTTCCCTGGACGAGTGGCCGCATTCATGACCGTGTCAATTCGCGCAAGCCTTTCCTTGTTTTCTTCAAGCTCCTTTGGTAGCTGTCCAAAGTAAACGGATCTTGTGACATTTGCCACGAGTCCATGCCGTTCAGCACAAAGGACAACCAGTGCATGCTTTTGAAGTGCTTTTTCTGTTGGGATCGGATGGCGATATTGATGAATCCGGTCATCTGTTGCCACAAGCAGCACTTCTATCGTCATCCCCTGCCCGATCGCTCTTTGAGCAACAAGCGAAGCAATTTCATGCTCCGTCTGTCCTGGAACGATTTCTTGACAGACACTTTCTACAATAACAGCTGTGTCATGACAAAGGGTTTCATATTGGCTGAGCTGTGGCGCTGAAAGGATGGATCGAACACGAGACAAATCGGGTTCGATCCATTCCACTCCTTCCATTTGAATGTCCGCACCAATTCGTTTGTCTTTTATGAGTGTTTGAATGTAAGGAGTCTCATCCTCAAACCAATCCATTGTGACGACTTGAAAGGGATGGTCAAAATACGCCATTTCTTCTTCAATGATTCGTTTTTCTTCCATTTGATTCACAACTAGGACAATATCGTCTTTCAACACAAGTAGCTGACAAACGCCCTCTGGCGTGTTTAACACAATGTGATTTCTTCTTCCTCCAGTCAGCCAAGAAAAGTTATTACGCTTTTGAATCAGAACACCGTCAAGTTGCTTTTCTTCCATTAAAGTTCTTACCTGTTCAATCATCAACTCATCACCTGCCTGTATGGAGTGTTTGAATGAAACGTTTAAATGCTGTTTTCCCTTGCTCTGTTCTTTTAAACACACCCGCCTGCGCGAGTATACGAGAAAAAATGAGGCCGATCTCTTTTTGTAAAATGGCTTCTACGTTGTCCTTCGTAAAGGTATTCTCTTCGATCAGACGCTCTGCCCATGACTCGTGCTTCATGATAGGCGGACAGGCTTTGATTTCTTCAAGAGGGTTTTTGGATAGCAGCGCCGCTTTTAGCTGGCTTAATTCCTCTGCTAATCTTCCAGGAAGCACGGCGAGACCCATGACTTCGATTAATCCGATATTCTCTTTTTTAATATGATGAACTTCTTTGTGCGGATGGAAGATTCCGCCTGGGTGCTGCTTGTCTGTACGATTATTTCGTAGCACGAGATCTAATTCGTACTCATCCCCATGGCGGCGTGCGATCGGTGTAATGGTATTGTGCGGGGTCTCTCCTGTATGTGAGAACAGCCCCGCTTCTGGATCTGAATACATTTTCCACTCATGTAATATAAAATCTGCTGCCTCCGCAAGCGTCTGCTGGTCGCTGCTTTGAAGCCTGATCACTGACATCGGCCATTTCACAATACCCGCCTTCACCCTCGGAAACTTTTCGAGAGAAAACACTTCTTCCATCTTTGCTTTCGCCATCGGAAATTCATGAGCACCACCTTGAAAGTGGTCATGACTTAATATGCTGCCTCCAACAATGGGAAGATCAGCATTTGATCCTATGAAATAGTGCGGATATATAGATATGAAGGAAAGCAGACGCTCGAAGGTCTTTTTAGATATCTGCATTGGTTCATGCTCGCCCTTGAACACAATACAATGTTCGTTGTAATACACATACGGCGAGAATTGCATAAACCACGACTCATTTGTAAGTGTTACCGGAATAATCCGGTGATTCTGTCTTGCTGGGTGATTGATGCGTCCCCCAAACCCAACGTTTTCTTTACAAAGGAGACAAAGAGGATATTGCTTTTGACTAAGCTGTTTGGCTTCAGCGATCGCTTTTGGGTCCTTTTCCGGTTTCGATAGATTAATCGTGATCTCAAGCTCACCATCTTCTGTCGGTGTAAACCACTGCACATTTTTGGCGATTCTGCCTGTATGAATATAGTGGGCATGCTGCTGCATTTCATAAAACCAGCTTGTCGCTGCCTTTGGTCCGCAATGCTTGCGTTTCTCTTCAAACTTTGCATAGATGACACTCGGAGGCGCCACCAAGCAGCCCATGATTTTGGCATCTAATAAATCACGATACGTATCTGTCCCGTCAGGAATAAGACCTGTTTCAACTGCCCAATCGAGCATCGGCATTAAGATGTCTTCAAGGTCGCTGTCTCCTGAGACTGTTCTTGCCTCAGCATCATCGAGACCAAGCACCTCTAGCAGCCGGTTCCTTGTATAATCCATATCTAGTGGTGATATCAGCTCTTTATTAACCCCATATTGAATCAGCTGTTCTAGCTTTTCAAAAATATCAATCGCCATTCCCTTTGTCTCCTCCCCTGCCTGCTACACGTTACTCACTTTGATAGCCATCTGGATGTTTCTGAAACCAATCCCATGCACTTTGAATGATGGTGTGGAGATCTGCATATTGCGGCTTCCATCCTAGTTCTTTCAGCGCTTTTTCTGATGAAGCAATCAGCTTAGCTGGATCACCCGCACGTCTTTCTGCCACCTGTGCTGGAATGGCATGCCCCGTCACTTCTCTTGCAGCTTCTACGACCTGCTTCACAGAGAAGCCTGTGCCGTTCCCTAAGTTGTACGTCGCACTTCCTTTTCCTTCACGCAGACGCTCAACCGCTAGAATGTGCGCCTCTACTAAATCCATGACATGAATGTAGTCTCTAATGCATGTGCCATCCTCTGTTTCATAATCCTCACCGTAAATCATGATTTGATCACGTTTTCCTAATGCCACTTGCAAAATAATTGGGATTAAATGCGTTTCTGGCTGATGATCTTCCCCGACAATCCCTTCTGTATGAGCACCGGCTACATTAAAATAACGAAGCACAACATATTCAATACCATATGCCTGCTCAGACCACTTCAGCATTTTCTCAATCGCGAGCTTTGTTTCCCCATAAGGATTTGTTGGGTTCGTCTCATCCGTTTCAACGATCGGTACACGCTTTGGTTCACCATATGTCGCAGCAGTTGAAGAGAATACAATGCGTTTCACATCAAATTCATTCATCACCTGAAGTAAAGCCGTTGCCCCTCCGACATTGTTGTCATAGTACTTCAGCGGGTCTGTTACACTTTCTCCAACAAGTGAATCTGCCGCAAAGTGCATGACCGCTTCTATGTCATGCGTTTGAAAAACCCGTCTTAAAAAAGCATGATCCCTTAAATCTCCCTCTTCTAATACGGCACCCTTTACGACTGCCTCTTTATGACCTGTCTGCAAATTATCCACAATTACTACTTGTTCTCCTTTAGCCAAAAGAGCCGCTACCGCATGACTGCCAATAAAACCTGCTCCCCCACATACTAAAATTGCCATCAAAATTCCTCCTTCGTTAATTCTCTAGCGCCGCCTCCAATTCCAGCTGTGTAAAAAGAGGCTTGAATGCCTGTTTTTTCTTGATAAATCGCACCTGTTTCTTCTATAAATGAGTCCAGCAGCTCTTCTTTCACAATGCTGACGGTACAGCCCCCAAAGCCAGCACCTGTCATACGCGAACCAATCGTCCCTGGATGTTGCCATGCGGCTTCAGCCAGTGCATCTAGCTCAAGCCCAGTGACTTCATAATCATTCTTTAAAGAAAGGTGAGATGCCTTCATGAGTGCACCTAGTTCTCCCATTTTATCATCTTTCAGAAAATTTACTGCTTTCATGGTCCTCTCGTTTTCCGTGATGGCATGTCTTGCACGTCTTCTACACGTTTCATCTTGTATCAAATGTTCATGCTTAGCGAATTCATCCGCCGTGAGCTCACATAAATGCGCAATATCTCGTTCTTTTCTAAGATCGTTTAAAGCAGATTGACATTCTGAACGGCGTTCATTGTATTTGGAATCTGCAAGTGTTCGTTTTTTATTTGTATTGGCAATGACAAGTGCCAGACCCTCTTGCCGAAATGGGCTGTATTCAAAGGAAAGCGTGTCACAATTGAGCAAAATAGCGTGACCTTCTTTTCCAAGACTAATTGAAAATTGATCCATAATGCCGCAGTTCACGCCAATAAACTCATTTTCAGCACGCTGCCCAAGAAGGGCTAGGTCGATTTGCGTTACGCCGAATGACGACCATTCATTGATCAAGACAGCCGTGACGAGCTCAATAGAGGCAGAAGATGACAGGCCTGCGCCATTTGGGATATTGCCGGCATATACAATATCAAAGCCTTCTTTCACATCCATGCCTGCTTCGATAAACTGTTGGAATACTCCCTTCGGATAATTCGCCCAGCCGTCCGATTCTGAGAAAGCGATTTCAAAAAGATCGAACTCTTTCACACCTTCTTCTTCAAAATTCAAGGAATACATTCTGACGCGTCCATCTGATCGTCTTGCTCCCGCAGCATATGTACCAAGAGTGAGTGCACATGGAAAGACATGGCCCCCATTATAATCTGTGTGTTCACCAATCAGATTGACTCTGCCTGGGGCGAAAAAATAGCGGAGTTCTTCCTGATCTCCAAATTGCTGGTGAAATGCTGCTCGTAATGTGTCGATCATATCCATTCCCCTTTTCTCTTCTGATAATCTTATTTTAGTTGCCCCGTCAGCTGAAGTTCAATGGTAAAAAAATCGTTAAAAAATACCCTTTTTTTGCTGTGAATGGTACGATGTGATATGAGGTGTAACATGATTCAAAATAGAAAAAGGTTGTTTTTTGCTGTGAAGGAGGGTTTCCAATTTGAAGAAGGAAGCATTTGCATTTCGTTTTCACCATTCTGATGTGACATTGCCGGCCCAAATCTGGTCTGTTGGCTGGGAAGTTCAATCATCTTCGTTATACAGCTGGAATGGCGTAGAGCGGAAGGATCAGGGCAAGTGCATCTTTCAGCTCACACTGTCTGGACACGGCATGATTGAAATCGGACAGAAACGATTCAAAGTATTGCCTGGACAGGCCTTTCTGGTGAAAAGCCCCAGTGCTTATCAATACTATTTTCCAGAAGACAGTGAACATTGGGAATTTCTCTATTTAACACTTTATGGGGAAGCCTGTGACCTTTGCTTTGATCAATTTATCGATCAAGGAAAGCAGGTCATGCGTTTTCATCCGAATTCCAAACCGATCCGCCTGCTAAAGAAGATTTATGATGAAGCCAGTGAAAGACGGATTACCAATCCATTTGAGGGGTCTAGCCTTGCTTATCAATTTGTCATGGAACTGTATTCATATTTGCCAAAGCTTGAGGGACAAATGGAGAAATGGCCTGAGCCCATCGTCCAAGCGGCCTTATTTGCAAGCCACCATTTTCACGAGGAGATTGGGCCTGACGATATGGCAGCTGCGGCACGTTTATCCAAAAGTCATTTTACGAGGGAATTCAAAAAGGCAACTGGCTTCACACCGATTCATTATTTAACCAATATTCGTTTAGAAAAGGCGGAAACGTTACTGAAAACAACGAAATACTCGATTGAAGAAATCGCCACACAGTGCGGCTACCGAAACGCGAATTACTTGAATAAAGTCTTTCGAAAGAAAATCGGCATGTCTCCAAAGCAACTCCGGGAAACAAGCGATGCATAATAAAAAGCAGCCGCTTTTCAATTGGCTGCTTCTTTTACGCTTTCGTCAGGTCAACACGAATTCTCCCTTGTCTTAAAACAATGGTCATTTGCGTATCAGGGGTCATTAAATTTTCTAAAATGTCCGTCGCTGTTTGAAGCGCAATGTCCATTCGGTTGATCTTTTCCTTTTCTTGTTCAGAAAATGCTTCTGGATGTGCGGTCATTTCTTTGACTAGCCTCAACACTTGTTCATGCTGCTTTTCTGTTTGTTGATATATGGCATCATATAATTCGTCTGGCCTGCTGCTCATTTCACATCACCTATCTTTTTCATGTGTTAAATCGCATCTTCTTTTGTTTTCTTGAAGACGAACCATTTACTGGCGACATAATTGACCACGACAATCACAAAGTTAACAAGAATTTTTGCGACGGTTTCGTTGAGCGCCATTTGGCTCACAAATAAAATCATCAGCCCCAGATCTACACCTAGAGACATGAGACGGACACTAAAAAATGAAGAAAGCTCACGCATCAGGCTTTTTGTGTCACGAGCCTTTTGCTTGAAGACATACTTCTTATTGGTGATATAAGCAAAGAGCACAGCAAACACCCATGAAACAACCGTTGCTGTTTTGTAATCCATAGAAAACATCTCAACGAATAAATAGAAGCTGACTATGTTGACAATGGTTGTACACACACCCATGATCAGATACATGACAACTTCTTGATACTTTTGAAAAAGGCTATACATGTCTTTCTTCATTCCTTCTTGGTGAATTCTGTTTCTTTTAGAATACCATCTTAAGAAGAACTTCCCAAACGAACAATATGTGCGTCCTGCAAAGATGAAATTTGTTCACGCTGATGGCATATGTCAACCTTATTGGTTTATATGAGTCAAATGATTTAGGTCTTTATCATTATTTTAATTTATAATCTTTTAACTGACTTTACAATTGTTTATTATGAGAAGTAAGAATTCAATATTTATGGGTTTTTTAGTCATTTTTTTAGGAACGTGGTAGGTGATAAATTTTACAAAATAGGTTAAATGTCATCATTTTTCGACAAAAATCTATTTTTGTACTCCATTCACATACACGTACAGTTACTAGACGGTTTGTTCAAGTCATTGGTTGCAGATGAATATGTCTTATTGAACTGGAGGATATTATGGATACGCAAGTGAAAAGAAGAGTTGACGAAGAGTGGGTTTATTTGATTCAAGAAGCGAAAAAAATTGGACTAGGCATCGAGGAAATACAAGCTTTTTTAACATCCAACGGTGATCAGAAGATGATAAACAAACCGTAATCAACGCCGTTATCCTTTGTCTTTCAGATTGCTTTGGCTAAAGTTCTAACCTGTCAATTGACCTTTTAAACATCCTTTCATGACGATACGCTACAATAATTGAACACCTCATCATACCAATCCCTTCCACTCAATGGGGTTCTGTCTTTCTATTTTTAGGAGGACAGTCCGTTCCCTGTTCTTTATATGACCCCTTTTTAGCTGTCATTCATGGAAATTGCCCATTTTCGTTATAAAACCAAGCTCCCCACCCATATATTAAGCATGAGACACAAGAAAGAAGAAAGGTGGGTGGCGCGTGAGTTCAGATTCCCTATCTTATTATCATCAAAAGAAGGATCAATATTATCACGGTGTGAACCCTGTGATTGTCCATCGTATTCGTAAGGAATGGACGTCTATCTTGGATATCGGATGCGGCACAGGCCAGCTTGGCAAAGTCCTAAAACAACAAGACCGTACCATATATGGAATTGAATCTTTTGAAGATGCGGCAAAGCAAGCTGAGAAAGCGCTGGATCATGTTTTATGCGGCAATATTGAACAGATGGCGCTGCCTTATCAGCATGAACAATTTGACTGCATCATTTTCGGAGACGTCCTTGAACATTTATTGGACCCTTGGGCCGTTTTAAAAAAGGTCAAACCTTTTCTGAAAAAGGAAGGGGTCATCTTGTCTTCCATTCCGAATATTGGTCATATTTCAACGGTTTTAGAATTACTGGCTGGGAGATTTTCTTATACAGATGCAGGATTAATGGATCAAACACATTTACGCTTCTTTACCCTTCACGAAATTCATGCCCTCTTTCAGTCAGCCGGGTTCCATGTTCGTGAGCTTGAAACCATTCGTGTACAACACCCTTCCTATACGGGCGTCATGAATGATCTACATGAATTACTCGTAAAACATGGCATCCGTTTTGATTTTAACGAGGCAGCGACAGCCTATCAATACGTGGTTGAGGCGGTTCAACTCAATGAGTAGCCCCACCATCTTATTTGTTTTATGTGTAAATGATGAGTCGATGTTTCAAGCTTGCTTCCGGCAGCTTGCTTCACTTCCTGCTCCGCACGGGTATCATGTAGAGGTTTTGCCCATTAGACATGCATCAAGTATGGCCTCTGGATACAATGAAGCTCTCACTCATCCTGCACAGTTTAAAATTTATCTTCATCAAGATACACTCATCGTCAAACAGCATATGCTTCTCGAGCTGATCCCACTTTTCTTGCAGAATCCGTCACTTGGCATGCTTGGGGTAATAGGTGCAGAAAGTGTGCCAGACAATGGAATCTGGTGGGAGAGCCATGATTGCAGAGGGAAAGTCATTGAATATCGGCACGACACCTATCAGCTGCTAACGTTTGAATCTGGTCATCCACAGACAGAGCCCCAAGGTTATATCAAAGCTTCTGCTATTGACGGTCTTTTTATGGCAACACAATATGATATCAAGTGGCGTGAGGACCTCTTAGACGGGTTTCATTTTTATGATGTGTCACAGTCTTTTGAGTTTGCACAGCAGGGATATGAGGTTGGGATTGCAAGGCAAGTGGAGCCCTGGTGTATTCACAAATGCGGAGATCATTTTGATGCAGAAGCATATGAAAAAGCAAGACAAACATTTCTTGCGCATTATCGGTAGAAAGCACCCTTTTTGGGTGCCTTTTTTATGATATACTGTCATAAACAACCAGATCGTCTCATATGCATTGGAGTACCTTGTCCCTAATTCGTACAAAGGAGGAAACAATGGCAGACAAAAACGTTCATTATAAGAAGGTTGCCGCTTCAAAGGATTTTCGAAAACTTCTTGAGGAAAAACGCAGATTTATCGTACCGATGACGATTTTCTTTTTTCTCTTTTACTTTTCACTTCCGGTTGCTACATCCTACTTCACCTTTTTGAACATGCCAGCAATTGGAGCGATCACGTGGGCTTGGTTATTTGCCCTCACGCAATTTGTGATGACATGGGTTTTATGTGGGCTTTATGCAAAAAAAGCGGCTCAGTTCGACAAATATGTAAGCGCTTTAAAAACTGAATCTAGAGGTGATGACGAATGAGTATGACCGCTTTTATTTTATTCATAGCGATCGTAGGTCTCACATTGGTCATCACGTATTTTGCTGCGAAAAAAACAAGCAATGCGAGTGATTTTTACACCGCAGGCGGCGGACTGACTGGATTTCAAAATGGCCTTGCCATCGCCGGGGACTATATGTCTGCTGCTTCATTTTTAGGGATCGCCGGCATGATCGCCTTAAATGGATTTGACGGCTTTTTCTATAGTATTGGCTTTCTTGTAGCGTATCTTGTCGTCCTTTATGTCGTGGCTGAACCGCTTCGAAATCTAGGAAAATATACGATGGCTGATATGATTGCTGCACGATTTAAGCGTCCTGCCATTCGAGGGGTAGCCGCATTTAACACAATCACAGTCTCAACTTTTTATATGATTGCACAGCTTGTTGGGGCAGGTGCATTAATTAAGCTGCTTCTTGGCATTGATTACTGGATTGCGGTGCTGATCGTAGGTGTCTTGATGACTATTTATGTCGTGTTTGGCGGCATGATCGCCACCAGCTGGGTACAGATCACGAAAGCTGTGCTTCTCATGCTGGGCACGCTGATTATTTCGCTGCTTGTGTTTGCCAAGTTTGATTTTAGCCTGCTGAAGATGTTTGAGCAGATGAAAACAGCGACCCCGCTTGGTGAAGCTTTTCTTCACCCGGGAAATAAATATGATGTGCCTTTAGAGACCCTGTCTCTGAACCTTGCCCTTGTGCTAGGAACAGCAGGTTTGCCGCACATTTTGATCCGTTTTTATACGGTAAAGGATGCCATTTCTGCGCGTAAATCTGTTCTATCCGCTACGTGGATCATCGGGATTTTTTATTTAATGACGGTTTTCCTCGGCTTCGGTGCCGCTGCTTTTGTCGGAACAGAAGCGATCACGGCAGCCGATGCAGCAGGAAACATGGCCGCTCCACTACTCGCCCAAGCGCTTGGAGGAGATTTATTATTTGCCTTTGTTTCCGCTATTGCCTTTGCGACCATTTTAGCAGTGGTGACCGGTCTTGTTTTATCCGCCGCGTCTGCCTTTGCCCATGATTTTTATAGCCAGATTATCCGCAAAGGGAAAGCGAGTGAACGGGAACAGGTGAAGGCGGCACGCTTTGCTTCTATCGGCGTGGCCATCCTTTCCATCATTCTTGCATTATTTGCGCAATCTTTAAACGTCGCTTTTCTTGTGTCACTTGCCTTCGCAGTGGCAGCAAGTGCGAATTTACCGTTGATTATCTTCACTGTCTTTTGGAAACGATTTAACTCAACAGGTGCTATCGCAGGAAGCTTAACAGGCCTTCTGAGCGCACTCCTGATCGTGTCACTCAGCCCAAGCGTCTGGGACCCATCAGGGGCAGCCATTTTCACAGGAGAGCCGCTTATCCCACTATCGAACCCTGGGATTATCTCGATCCCGCTCGGATTCCTTGCGGCTTACTTAGGCACCATTTTCTCCTCTGAAAAAGCAGATGAAGACACCTTTACAGAAATTCAGGTAAAAGCACACACAGGTATGCATATGGATACAGATTGATGAGAAAAAGCCGGCTGCTCTGCCGGCTTTTTCAGTGCTTGCTATTTCAAAACTGTACTCAATATGGGATAAATTGGCCTTTTAATCTCTCTTTATATCTTTCTAACTTGTCACATTTCCTCAACGTGATCAACGAACAGCATGTGATGACGATCAGCAGAATTTCATGAACTTCTCCTCTGTTATCAATGATTCTTTTCAACCCTATTACCCCCATAGACTTCTCTTGTTATTCCTATGTTATCATTTTAAACACATACTGGAAATTCACCCCACAAGGAAGAAGTGAAACATATGCATAAATTGTACTCAGCAAAATTATTATTTGAATCTAGCTCCTCACCAAAGGTGAGACCGGATAAAATCTTTGAGGAACGAATCATTTTAGTGAGAGCAAAAAACAATCGAAAAGTGAAACAAATCGTCAAAGACCATTTTCCAGATGAGACATTTGAAAATGGAGATTATGGACAAACAACCACAAAACTAGTAGCCGTACTAGATATCTTTGAGCTAGTTGAAAACTTAGACGAAGGTCCCCTGCATTTAAGTGAAGTGTACAGCCGATATCTTCTTTTTGATCACGAAACATCTGCTAAAGAAGCGATTGACGCTTATTCGTTAGACAAATAAAAGAAGTCTAAGCTACCAGTGTGTGAACTCAAATTGCTAAACAGTTAGATAAGAGGGATAAGCGCGCTAATAATGGTTGGTAGATATATATTAGGAGGAATGTTGTGAAGAGTATGATCAAGTATGCAGTGATGCTTTTATTTATGAGTGTATTTTTCTATTATTACAATATGTTTGTACCTAAAAACGTTCTGTACATTTTCATTGCATTTCCATTTTGTTTTGTTGCTATAAGTTTGATTGATAAGCTATTTACGGATAAATAAATCTAATAATAAGCAAGCCTCATGCTTGCTTATTATCTCATACTGTCTAATTAGAGGGGATAATATCTGCTCTGCCGGCTTTTTAATATCGCTGGAATAACTCTGGGTTTTTCGGGACGTTTTCTAAATAAACGATCTTTCCTTGATCATCCAGCTCCGCAATATCAATGCCTTCTGCTGTATATACACGACCGTCTGTTAACTTTCCGCAAACAGCCCAGTTTGTTTCATACTTCCCATTTTCTCGTTTTACCCAACCATCCCACATATGTTTAATGTCTTCATGTACGTGGAAAAATGTGTTCAAAAACTGTGTGAACGCTTGGATGCCAGGCTTTTCAGCACCATTTAAGACAATCATGACATCATCTGAAAACAATGCCAGCAATTCGTTCATTTGCTCTTGCCCTTTTCCCGCTTCATCATATCGGCGAAAATACGTATCGAGCACTTCCATCATTCATTCTCCTTTATTTACCTGTCATTTCGAAAATAATCGAACAATTAGATTGTACACAATTGTATCTCTACTGTCTATTTTTCACGCAGATAAGAAAAGACATGGATGAGTCAATCCATGTCTTTTACAGATGAAAGAGCTGCTTTCTCTGACTCGACAAGAGATGTTAGTTCTTCCGCAGCTTTTTTCGGATCAGCGCTTTGGCTAATGGCGCTGATGATGCTAATGCCATCGGCTCCCGCTTGGATGACTGGTGCCGCATTTTCATACGTGATCCCGCCGATGCCCACAATAGGAATGTGAAGACCGTGTTGACGTACTTCGTTGATTAAAGAAACACCTTGGACACTGCGTGTATCCTTTTTTGTTTCTGTAGGATAGACTGGACCCATCCCAACGTAGTCTGCCCCGTCCTTCATCGCTTGCCTCACTTCATCTAGATTGTGCGTGGACACGCCTAATATTTTATTCCCGATTCTTTGCCGTACGTCTAGTGCAAGTGTATCTTCCTGCCCAACATGGACACCATCTGCATCAAGATCTATTGCAAGCTGTACATCATCATTTACGATAAAGGGGATATTCGCTTCTTGGCAAAGTGCTTGAATCTGCTGAGCGATTTTTTTCTTTTCTTCACCTTGCAGAGCACCTTCACCCTTTTCACGAAACTGAAACATCGTGATCCCGCCTTGAATGGCCTCTTTCACCACATCAAGCGGATGCCGGCTTGTATTCGCTGTTCCCATAATAAAATAAACCGATAATTGCTGTTTGATTAGCTGCTGATCAACCTTCGTCATGCAAAACTCCCCCTATTTTCCCTAACGTGATCACATCTTGACCATTTGTATTGGATAGTGCGTTTAACAATTCGATTTGAAAGGTGCCTGGCCCTTTCTCTTCTGTCTGCTGAGCTGCCTTTTCTGCAGCGACACCATAAAACAGCAGAGCTGATGCCGACGCATGAATTGGCCGTTCCCCTGTTGCACAAAATGCCCCTATGACAGAGGTGAGTAAACAGCCAGTCCCTGTCACCTTGGTTAACCATTCGTGTCCATTATGAATAGATAGAACCTCTTCTCCATCTGACACGACATCCACTTTCCCTGTAATCGCCACAACGGTTTGAAGTGCTTTTGCCGCCTGCTTTGCTAAAGACAATACATCTCCATTTACCCCTTTTGCATCAACGCCTTTTGACTGCCAGCCCTCCACTCCAATTAAATGAGCCATTTCAGCAGCATTCCCTCTGACAACAGTGATGTCCACTTGCTGTAACAGCTGTTTCGCCGCACTCGTCCGAAACGTTGTCGCACCAACACCAACAGGATCTAATAGAACTGGTACACCTTTTTCATTGGCCGCTTGTCCAGCAATGACCATTGCCTCTACTGTATCCTTTGTTAGTGTACCGATATTCAGCACAAGTGCATCCGCTAATTGCGCCATTTCTGCCACTTCTTCTTTGGCGTTTGCCATGACTGGAGAAGCACCTAAAGCAAGCAGTCCATTCGCTGTAAAGTTCGTCACAACTTGGTTGGTGATATTATGGACAAGCGGATTTTCCGCTCGAACCTTTTCCAAAAGATGAGACACGCAGCTTAATTTCATCTGTATCGTCCTCCCTTTTACTCTGCATCCCACACATAGGATTTTGTATGCTTTAACCATTCTCTTGCAGCAAAGGACAAGTAGCGGTCCTTTCGCCAAATGACACCCAAATGCCACGGAATAGACGGATTTAAGGAAATGATCCTCACTTTATCAGGATCTAGATCACGGCAAATCCGTTCAGGCAGAAGCCCGATTCCAAGGTTCTCAGCAACCATTTCACTGATGAAATCCCATTGTGACGTTTCATAAATAACGTTTGGCCTGAATCCCGCATTCATACATTCATTTAAGATTCGGCTGTGCAGAACGAAATCTTCTCGAAAGAAAATAAAAGACTCTTCCTTTAAATCAGCCAAATGAACCTCATCACGTCCTGCCATCGGATGTGATGGATGGGTGACAAGCTTCATATTCTCTTTAATGATGGTGTATGTATGAAAAATTTTATCATTTGCAGGCAGAACAATGACACCAATATCTAATGATCCATCCTCTACCCCTTCCTCTACTTTAATGGAGCCGTGCTCCACCAATTGAAAGGTGACATCTGGATACTGCTGGCGGAATTCCCCCATCACATTTGGGAAAAAGCTTGATCCAATCATGGGCGGCAGTCCTATTCGGATATGTCCTTTTTTCACATTCATTAAATCATTTAATTCACTCGTTAAGTTCTGAAAGGATTGTGTGATTTCACTCGCCTGTGTATACATGGTTTGTCCAGCATCTGTCATTTCAACCTGTCTGCCATTACGGTAAAACAACTGCACACCTAGCTCATCCTCTAGGTTTTTGACCATCTTGGAAATGGTCGGCTGCGACACATAGAGCGATTGCGATGCTTTCGTAAAACTCTTTAACCGTGCCACTTCTAAGAAATATGTTAAATGTCTGATGTCCACATGGTTCATCCTTTCTATAGACAAAAGGAATACTAACTATTCGATATATGTATTTTACCTATAATAGAACGTGCTGTACACTTTAAAGTAAGCTCACCGATTAGAACGTTGTGTTGTTTTTGTGAAACAGTGAACAATTTATATAGAAAAAGGAGTGAACAGAAAGTGCAATTGCTCAAAACGTCGCTGATTGCTACCCTTCAGATTATGGCTTTATTTGCTTTTGCGAAATTGATGAATGTGCTGGCGGCCTTTTTGCATTTAAGAATTCCGGGCACGATCTTAGGCATTCTTGTCATTTTCTTATTACTTCATTTTAACATCATTAAATTAAAATGGATTGAACTTGGCGCCGTATGGCTGCTCGGAGAACTGCTGCTCTTCTTTATCCCTTCAGCAGTAGGTGTGATTGATTACGGAACATTACTTTCTCAATCTGGCACAAGTATTGTCCTTGTGGTTTTACTTAGTACCTTTGTGGTCATGCTCTCGACTGGCATGATGACGCAGATGATTGCGAAAAGAAAGGAGCGAAAAAAATTATGTTAGTTGGTGGACTATTTTTGATCTTAACCATTCTGATCTATCTCGGATCAAAAGCGGTTTATAAACGTCATCCGAAAGTCTATGTCTCCCCTTTACTTGTAACACCGGTTGTTCTTGTGGTCTTGCTGTTAATCGTGAACATTCCTTACGATGCTTACAATCAAGGCGGAAAATGGCTGACAAATATGCTTCAACCTGCGACTGTGGCATTTGCCATTCCTTTATATAAGTATTTTCATATTTTGAAGAAGCATGCAGTAGAAATTATTTTGAATGTGGCTTGCGGTTCTATCGTTGCGATTTTATCAACAGCGTTTATCGCTAAATTGTTTCATTTGGACACGAGTCTGATCGAGAGCCTCGTCCCAAGGTCCGTCACAACACCCGTTGCAATGAGTGTGTCTGAAATGATTGGCGGGATGCCGTCCGTTACGGCTGTATTCGTCATTTTAACAGCATTATTTGGTTCAATCATTGGGCCATTGGTTATCCGTTATTTCCGCATTGATAATGACATTGCAATGGGCGTTCTGCTTGGTACAGGAGCACACGGTGCAGGCACATCGAAGGCCTTTGAACTGAGCTCCGTCTCAGGCACGATCTCAAGTGTGTCCATGATCATTTCGGCCATTATTACATTATGTGCAGCGCCTATCCTGATGTCGTTTGCCTTATAGAAAAAGCCATTTCCCCTTATCGGAAAATGGCTTTTTCTTATGCTTGGATGAAGACAACCTTTAAATAGTTCCCCTCAGGATAATTTTTCGTTGTACGGAAGTCCTCAGGAAGTGTATATTCCTCAAGAATACGATACGTTTTCCCAGATTCTTTAAAGGCCTGTGCAATAAATCCTTTAAACTTTTTCATCCCAAATGCACTGCTATTGGTTGACGCCACAATGACGCCGTTCTCAGCTGTGATCTGGATGGCTTCTTTTAATAGTTTCTTATAATCCTTCGCCGCACTGAATGTGTGTTTCTTCGTTCGTGCAAAGGAAGGTGGGTCCAAGATCACAACATCATAGCTCCAGCCTTTTTTCGCCGCAAACGGGAAATATTTAAAGACATCCATGACTTTGATATCCTGCCCGTCTACATCAATGCCATTCACTTCAAACTGCTCAGATGTTTTTTTCAAACTGCGGTTTGCAACATCTACACTTGTCGTACGGCTTGCCCCGCCAAGCGCTGCTGCTACAGAGAAAGCGCCGGTATAAGAGAACGTATTAAGGACGGTCTTTCCTTTTGCATAGCGATCTCGAATTGCTTTTCGCACATGACGCTGATCAAGGAAAATACCTGTCATCGCACCATCATTTAGATAAACCGCCACGTTCATCCCATTTTCTTTGACGATAAGAGGAAATTCACCTTTCTCCCCTTTTACAAAATCGTCATCTTCGATATATTGTCCAGACGTATCAAATCGTTTCTTTTCATAAATGCCTTTATAGTCAGGGTACACCTGCTCAATCGCAGCCAATACATCTTCTTTTAATGTATAAACACCTTCGCTATACCATTGGATGAGATAGAATCCATCATAATAATCAATCGTGATTCCACCAATTCCATCCCCTTCCCCATTGAACACACGGAAAGCCGTCGTCTGTGCATCACGAAATAGATGCGTTCTGCTTTTGGATGCCTGTTCAAGTTTAGAAACAAAAAAGGGCTGATCTATTTTTTCGTTAGCGTCAAAGGAAAGCACCCAACCGATGCCTTTATTTTGCACACCATAATATCCTTTCCCTAAAAAAGAGCCTCTTTCATCTACCCATTCAATGAGCTCGCCTTCCTGTACACCGTTCACACGCGACACAGCATCTTTTGAAATAAGCGGATATCCCTTTTTCACTTGTTCTGCAAATGTTTGTTTTAATGAGATTTTTTTCATTTGTGTCATCCTTATCCTAAATTGACTCTCTCTATCCTACCATATGAATGTATACGTTACTTCTATTATGATAAGATGAGGAGAAAAATATCAACTCGACATAGAGGAGGCTCTTTTTTGACAACATTACGCTTAGATCATACAGGGATTATGGTGACAAATATTGATCAGTCCATTGATTTTTATGAAAAAGTGGTGGGCATGAAATTAAAGGATCGCATCACTCATACAAACGGAGTCATTGAACTTGCCTTTCTTGGCTTTAAAGACGAAGCGGAAACGGAAATTGAACTCATTCAAGGGTATAGCAGTGACCTTCCATCTGAAGGAAAGGTTCACCATCTCGCCTTCACAACAGATAATATTCACGCTGAATTTAACCGTATTCAAAAGCTGCAAATTGAGCTAATAGATGAAGAAATCACAACATTGCCCAATGGCTATTGCTACTTCTTTTTCCGAGGGCCAGACCAAGAGTGGATTGAGTTCTTCCAGCGATAATATTTCCTAGGAAATGCATGCGAATCGGTATATTCATTCTCGTCACAAAAGAAAAAGAGTAAGAGCATACCTGCTCTTACTCTTTTTTTATAGCACCTTACTAAGAAATGATTTGGTACGCTCGTGCTGCGGGTTTCCAAAGAGTGCTTCTGGTTTGTCTTCTTCGACGATATATCCGCCATCCATAAAGATCACGCGATCTCCCACTTCTCTTGCAAAGCCCATTTCATGTGTGACGACAATCATCGTCATTCCTTCGACTGCTAATTGTTTCATAACAGCTAAAACATCCCCAACGACCTCAGGGTCAAGAGCAGATGTCGGCTCATCGAATAAGAGCACTTTCGGGTCCATCGCCAAGGCTCTTGCAATGGCAACACGCTGTTTTTGTCCACCAGATAATTGGTTAGGGTAACTTTTGGCCTTGTCTTTCAAGCCGACCTTTTCAAGCAAGTCTAATGCTTTATCGACTGCGGCTTTCTTCTCCATCCCTTTTACTTTCACCGGTGCGATCGTGATATTTTCTAACACGGTTTTATGAGGAAATAAATTAAAGTGCTGAAACACCATGCCAACTTCTTGTCGTACTTTATTGATATTCACTTTTGGGTCTGTAATCGTATGTCCGTGGACAACAACTTCCCCAGCCGTAATATCCTCTAATTTATTGAGACATCTTAGAAATGTGCTTTTCCCTGACCCTGAAGGACCAATGACACATACAACCTCTTTTTCCTCGATGACTGCATTAATATCCTTTAAGACTTCGTTATCACCAAAGGATTTCTTCAAGTTTTTCACCGTAATCATACTCATTTCACATCAAATCTCCTTTCTGCGTAGCTAGCCAGTAGAGAAAGTAAATAAATGATCACGAAATAAATGACACCGACAATGAGCCAGACATTCAAAGGATCAAATGTAGCCGATGCTTGAACTTGTCCCCGCTGCATGATATCAGCAATACCGATAATCGATAAGAGAGAGGTGTCCTTCAAACTGATGATGGCTTGGTTCGTAATGGCTGGAAGCATACGGCGGAATGCCTGTGGAAGAACGATAAAACGCATGTTTTGTCCACCTGTGAATCCTAAAGAGCGTGCGGCTTCAGTTTGTCCTTTATCGATGGACTGAATCCCTGCACGAATAATTTCTGAGAAATAAGCTCCTGCATTAATCGCTACTGTAATAATCCCTGCCGGCACTCGATCAAGCGAAATGAATTCAAGTGTATTAAGCCCAAAATAAATGAAGAATAGCTGTACGATAAATGGCGTACCTCGAATGGCATTGACAAAAACGAGTGAAATAAAGTTCAAGATTTTAAATGGTGACAGGCGGAATAACGCCACAATCAACCCGATGATAAAACCTAAAATGATAGCAACAACAAAGATATATAAAGTGGTTTGCAAACCATCCATTAAATACGGAAATGCATTAACAATCGTATCCATGTTTCTCCCTCCCTAATTCACATACGGTTGACACATAAAGAAAGCGCGCTCTGAGCGCGCCTCGCTTGTGTTATGACTTCAAATATTTCTCAATAATTTTGTCATATTCACCGTTTTTCTTTAGGTTTTCCAGCCCTTTATTGATTTTCTTCAATAAGTCCTGATTTTTCCCCTTCATGACTGAGATCCCGTATTGGTCGCCATTCAAGCGGTCTCCAACTGTTTTCAATTTCAAGTCTTGCTGTGCGATCGCATACGTAATGACAGGATAATCCTCAATTAAAGCATCTGCATTTCCATTAGATACTTCTTGGAACATAGATGGACTGTCATTGAATTGAACTACTTCATACCCATATTTGTCTGCGTTATCTGATGCAAATTTTGCACCTGTTGTCCCATTTTTAACAGCTAGCTTTTTCCCCTTTAAATCATCAATCGATTTAATGCTGCTGTCCTTTTTCACAACAACTGTCAGACCAGCGTCGAAGTATGGATCTGAGAAATCCACTTTCTTTTTACGCTCATCTGTAATACTCATACCACCCATTCCAACATCAAGCTGACCTGCTTGCATCGCTGGAATGATCCCTGAGAAATCCATTGCTTCAAGCTTCACTTTGAAGTCTTGGTCTTTTGCAATTGCGTTAATTAAATCAACGTCTATTCCCTCATATTTACCGCCCTTTTCAAATTCAAATGGCGGATATGTTGTATCTATCCCGATTTTATATGTGCCTTTGCCTTCTCCCGAACCGCTGTCCGATTTTGAACCACAGGCTGCCATGACGAGCACAACAATTAGTCCCATGATCAGTAACATCGATTTCTTCATAAAACACGACCCCCAATTGTCAGTTTTGTCTAAATATTCGCAACAACAATCTTACTATACCACGCTAAAGCTATACTGTGTGATATTTTTTATCAATACCAAAGATCCATACAATTCTAGATCGATAGTCTCTTTAAATTTTACTTTTTTGCGAATAACTCATTTTATTCTGAAAGAAGCATGTTTCACAATATTCATGTGATATAATCTCACAAAAAACCGCGAACACTCCTTTATAAATACCACTTCTTTCTCACCTATGAAAAAACCCTCTTTCACTGTCTCTCTTCCTCTATTGATATCCTGATATATTTTTTTGAACATCCTCTTTTTACCTAAAAAAATGTAAGCGTATACAATTAGATCACTACTCCCTATTTTTTTCACTACTGGTTGAATTTACATCAAAAAACATGTTTTACAAATTGAGATAGACCGCTTAAAATATAAGAAGATACTTAATATGGAAAGATGATTCAGACAAATAAGAATCAGCAGAAATGAATAGGTGAAGAAAGGAGGATACCAATTGGAAGAAACAGGTGTTTTGTCATCCGTTGATGTAGCAAATATGCTAAATGACTGGTATGTCTTGATGAAAAAAAGAGACATACAAGAAGCAATACAGCTAAAAGAAGAGATTCTTCAAGCATTTGATCGAATGGAAGAGAATCAAGATGTCTTACTCTACTATCAACTTTTAGAATACCGTTTCAAAGATTTAGTCGAAGATACAGCTTCGTTAGATCACAGTCTTTTTGTGGATGAAAATGCGATTCGTACAGATGATATGCTCAGCTACTATTTCTATTTCTTTAAAGGCATGTATGAAATGCGCAGAGGGAATCAAGATACAGCATTTCACCATTTGAAATTGGCCGAGGATAAATTAGATCTCGTACATGATGACATTGAAAAGGCAGAATTCCATTATAAAACAGGATGTCTATACTATAATATAAGATCCACACTTCTCTCCATCCACCACTTAAAAAAGGCTTCGTCTATTTACGACGCAGATCCATGTTATGTGAAAAAATCAATCAGCTGTCAAATGATGCTTGCTCTGAATTATGCGGATCAATCTAAATATGATGAGGCAGAAACTTTGTTTCAACAGGTGATTTACTCACTAGAACAGATGGAGGATCCGGATTTACTTGGTCACGCATATTGCAATGCAGCCTTTATTAAAAGTCTAAGAAGTGAATACAGTGAAGCTGTGCCGCTCCTAGAAAAAGCTTTATTGATTGAGGCATTCGAAACTTCTTCTCCAGGCGGTTATTTACTGGCCTTGTATGCCTACACGAAAGCGCTATTTAAGCTGAAAAAGCCTGGTTTGTTCCACTATTATGTACAGCTTTCACTTCAAAAAGCAGAAAATTTAAAACAACGAAACATTTCACTTAAATTATCCATTTTAGAAACATTGATGCTCCAGCCAAACAACATGATTGAGCAGATCATTTCTTATTGTGATCAATTAGAATCTATGAATTTCCTTGTTGATCTTGAGGCTATCTGTCAGGATGTAGCCGCCTACTTAACTGAAAATGGTCTTCCGAAAGAAGCGATTTATTTTCAGAACAAGGCGTTGTCATTCAAAACTTGTTAAGAAGATGGAGTGATGTATGATGAAAAAATGGCTGATCTCAAGTGCGATTTTTGCGCTCTTGTTCACAGGTGTTTGGATTGGTACTTCTACACAAAAAGGCAGCCCGTCTGCACAATCGCAAGATGACGGTACGATCATTCAAAAGAGAGATCGAGGCACCAACCCTTAATAAGACTGAAAAGAGTAGCTGTCATTCAAAACAGCTACTCTTTTTATTGGTTAATCAATTTCTCGTTTGATATTTTGCATTTTTTCATCTAAGTAGTGAGCGATATCTGCCGCTTCCTTTAGTTCATCAGTGAGCTGATGAGGAACATCGTTTTGCAGTTTATAATAGATTTTATGTTCGAGACTCGCCCAGAAATCCATCGCAATGGTCCGCACCTGAATTTCAACCTTCACATGCTCCACACGATTCGTTAAGTAAACAGGAATCTCAACAATTAAATGAAGACTTCGATAGCCATTTGGTTTCGGATGCTGAATGTAATCCTTCACTTCAAGGATCTTTAAATCCTCTCTTTGCCTCAGAACATCAATAATGTTATAGATATCTTGAATAAACGAACAGATGATGCGGACACCAGCGATATCATGTATGTACTCCTTGGCACATTGTGTGGTGATGTCACATCCTTTTCTCGCTAGTTTATTCACGATGCTTTCAAAGGATTTGATCCGTGATTTTGTATGCTCTATTGGGTTGTGTCCATGGATTAAATTATATTCCTGACTAATAATCGAAAACTTTGTATCCATTTCATCTAATGCAAATTTATATACTAATAATTCATTTTTCCAGTCTTCCATGACACTTTTCAAATCTTCTACATGAGTTGCTGACATATTCATTCTTTTTGTCATCTCCTTTTGGCAAACAGCTGTTACACTGCTTTCCGTTTACTAGACGGAGAGAGGACGCAAATGGTTTTAAAAAAATACATCTTAGCCACGCTGTTTGTAATAAGTCAGCGCGAGTGCCAGTGCAAGCACAGATCCTTTCACGATATCCATTGCATAATACGGGACAGACATCATCACAAGTCCATTTTGCAAAATACCGATGAGCACCGCACCAATAAATGTACCGAATGCGTTTGGTTTACCTGCTCCCATGACTGAAAACCCAATAAAAGCAGCAGCTACCCCATCCATTAAATATGGCGTTCCTGCGTTAATTTCTGCTGTCATCACCCTTGATGCCAGCACGATACCACCGATCGCCGCAAATAAGGCAGACAAGAGATATGCTGCGATTTTGTATTTGTTCACATGAATACCAGATAATCGAGCGGCTTCTTTATTTCCACCAATGATATACATCAATCGCCCATGCTTTGTGTAAGTCATAAAAACATGTGCAAAAAGCACAATAACCGCCATAATCAAAATGATATAGGGGACCTGCCCAATCTTGCTGAAAAAGGCAGGGATGGTGCCAGTTGAAAAAGTGCCATCAGGCAGCACCATATTTTCAGAAATGGTCGCACCTTTCGTATAGGTTTGTGCCAGCCCTTGAATGATAAACATCATGGCTAGTGTCATGAGCATATCTGGAATCTTCATTTTGACAATCATCCAAGCATTCAGCAAACCGACAATAAGAGAAGCCGCCAGCGCAGAAAGGATCGCAATGAGTGGGTTTTGCGAGAACCATACAAACATGGAGATCACAATTGCATTTGATAACGTAGCAACTGAGCCTACAGATAAATCAAAGCCGTTCACTGCTAGGGAGATCGTCAGCCCTACCGCAATGATGGTTACAATCGAGATCGATCGTAAAATATTGATGATATTTCCTGACTGTAAAAATGCCGGATTGGCTGCCGCAAAGACAACAATCAATACGACAATCGTTAAGATGGTGCCATATTGATAAAAGAAATCAAACAGATGAAAGGATGGCCGCTGTTTCTTGATTTGTTGAACTGGGGCTGAAACTTGTCGTTCACTCATGATTGTCCTCCTGTTGAATGATATAAAAGCTCTTCTTCAGTCATTGGTGCCGTCATTTCCCGGGCAATGCTGCCATCATATAAGACGTATACTCGGTCGGCAATTCCTGCAATTTCTGAAAGCTCACTTGAAGCATAAATAACCGCTTTTCCTCTTGCAGCTAGTTCTGCAATAAGGGAGAAAATGTCCTTTTTTGCTCCAACGTCTACACCTTTGGTTGGTTCATCAAAGAGATAGACATCCGCCTCAGCCAACAGCCATTTTCCAATCGCAATCTTTTGCTGATTTCCACCAGAGAGATGCTTCACCTTCGCTTCAAGAGAAGGTGTCTTGACGCCAAGCCGCTTGACGATTCCATCTGCTGCCTTCCGTTCCTTAGAACGATGTAAGAAGCTGAACGGCCGTGTAAACGAACGTAGACTTGCAGCTGTTACGTTCCATCCAACAGTTTCTTCTGTTAGAATCCCTTCTTTTCTCCGTTCCTCAGGCACAAGGGCAATACCCGCTCTCACAGCGTGATGAGGCGACTTGATATGAATGGTTTGACCATGCAGCTGCACAGTGCCTGACTTTTTTTCTGAGGCGCCGAATAGGGCTTTGCACAATTCTGTTTTACCAGCACCGACTAGTCCTGCAATCCCGAGAATTTCTCCTTTTTTCACATGAAGATGAATGTTGTTTAATTTATGCTGGTCATGCAACTCTTTCACATCAAGCACAATCGGTGCATCCTCTAGCGGTGTACGGAATGGGAATTGATCCTCTAATGGCGCGCCAAGCATTTCTTCAATGACCTGCTTTGGATCGGTTTCTTTAATGAGGTGCGCCGCCACATCAGTTCCATTCTTCATCACAGTCAGTTCATCACAGATGTTGAAAATCTCCGGCATGCGATGCGAGATAAAAATGATGCCTGTGCCGTTCTTTTTCAATTGATGAATCATTGAGAATAACTTGCTTGTTTCTGCATGACTAAGTGGAGCGGTTGGTTCATCTAAAATTAAAATGCTGCATTTGATCGACACAGCCTTGGCAATGAGCACCATTTGTTTTTCTGCCAGTGTCAAATCACTCACAAGACGCTTCGTCGAGATGTCAATATTCATCTCTTTTAACAGCTGTGCTGCCTTGCGGTGAATCTCTTTCCAGCGGACGAAGGTTTTTTTCTCCATTTCATGAATCATCATATTTTCGCCAACACTTAAATAAGGCACTAGAGCTGTATCCACTTCTTGATGGACGGTCTGCACACCGTATGAGGCCGCATCCTTCGGAGTATGAATGGTCGCCGCCTCGCCATTGATGTGGATGGTTCCTTCAAAATGTGAATGAGCACCAGAGAGAACTTTCATTAACGTTGACTTCCCAGCGCCGTTCGCCCCAATCAGGGCATGGACTGTGCCTTTTTTTAATGTGAAATTTGCTTGATCTAACGCTTTGACTCCTGGGAATTCAATCGAAATGTTTTTCATATGAACTAGCGGCGTTGTCATAGGTGTCCTCCTTCTCTCCTGATCGTCAATTGAAAAACGAAACACCCTCTATGAAAAGAGAGTGCACGTTGTTTATTTTGCATAATGCTTCTTCAAGGTCTTCATCCAGTCTTCTTCAAAAGCAGTCGATGATCCGAATCCTTTTACTTCATCTGCAAGATTGACCATATTGATGGCCTTTCCTGCATCCTGAAGCTGCTTTTGTGAAATGAGAGAGGCCTCAAGGTCATAGGAAGATGGCGTTTTCTCGCCAGCTAGTTTCTTCGCAAGAATCCTTACGTCGATTGCGCCAATGAGCTTCGGATCGACAGCGGCAGTGTACTTCCAAGGGCTGTCTTTCGCAGTCATTTCTTGCAGATCGGCATTAGATACATCAATACCGTATATTTTCACTTCGGTTCTTCCTGCTTCTTTTAAAGCTCTTGCGGCACCAATCGCAAATGCATCCCACGTGGCAAAAATCGCATCCAGTTTACCCTTTGGATATTTATTTAGCATCGCCGCAACCGCATTTTGTGTTTGAACTGATGTATCAGAGGCCGCAACGCCAAATCGGTCAAGTTCCTTGATTCCTGTATGCTGTTTGAGCGTTTCTTGGTACACCTTGTTTCGTCTCACCATTGGAGGGAATCCGTCTACCCAAAGATACGCAATATTTGCTTTCCCTTTAAAATCAGCCACGAGTGCATCTAATGATTTTTTCGCTAATTGCTCGTCATCTTGAGACGTCACTGTGACCCCTTTGATGTCCTTCAGCTTCGGATTTGAATCAAACGCCACAACTGGAATGCCTTTCGCTGTGATCTTCTTCACATCAGCGACTGTCGCCTCATCATCCCCATGAGAGATGATAAAGCCATCATAGTTTTCTTCTAGTGCTTGAGAAATGGCATCATGAAACTTCGCCGTATCACCATTTGCCGTGTAGACATCTACTGTAAAGCCTAGCGCTTCACCTTCTGCCTTCGTTCCTGCTAAAAACTGAGCAGTATGATCGTCCCCGCCAATTTTACGGATCACTTTAATTTTTGCTCCCTGTCCTTTTGCAAATCGCTTCGGGACATTGTCAAAGGAGACCTTTTCGTTTGCATTAGCCTTTGAGCCTGCGCTTGATCCCGTACCGCAACCAGATAATAGCACGGTCAGGACCGTCAATAATACAAGAGATGATGTCCAATATTTACGTTTCATTACTGTTCCTCCTCAAGTTGTTTTATTTTTCACATCGGAAAACTAGGTAAAGAAGTGGAAATATGCCTGTGAACCCAGTCTTTTGATTCTAAAAAAAGAGATCAAAAAAAGCCTCTCTTTATAAAGAGAGGCTTGATCACCGTTGCATGAAACATGTATCGGGAAGTCTTCCTCTCTTATCTGTCAAAGCTGTAACAGCTTTGCAGGAATTAGCACCAATTTCTTAAATAGAAACGGTTGCTGGGCGTCATAGGGCCAGTCCCTCTGCCTCTCTTGATAAGAGATCCGTTATGAAATTTGTTTTAGTTGAAATGTCTTCTTTACTTTAATGTGATGTCTCATCAATGTCAATGACTTTTTTGAAAATTTCTAAAATGATCATTTGCACCGAATGCCTTGTTTAACTGCCGATGATTTTCTTAGCAGGTGATGATGCCTTAAGACGGAAATCATATTTTTTCTCATTCACAAATTGGGGATTGAGGTGTGCTGATCCTTTATCTTGACCGCTTTTCGAGCGATACGTTTTGTAGCCTTCCAGCCATTTCCCGCGCCATACCCACTGTGAGGCTTTTGCACCTTTGCGGTCATCGTAGACATTCTTTTGGAATGTATTCTTCTTGTTCACTTCGTAAAGATTCACGACTAAGTAATGCGAAGCACTGGCTGTCATGATATTATTCGTGATTCGATTGTTCACCGATTGATATTGCATGAGCAATTGACCGCCTTCTAAGCCGGCTGTGTCATTTTTGTACAAAATGTTATGGGAGATGGTCGTGTTTGTGGTTCCGCCCCGCTTCTTGTCATAGCCGCCGATGGAGATGCCTGTATAACGATTTAAATATACTTGATTGTGCTCAATGCGAATGCGTTCGGCCATCTTCCCTTTATGTTCACTTGTGACCTCAATCCCAAGGTCATTATGATGGCTGATGTTATGATCAATCACGATGTCTTTCCCGCCATCCACATAGATTCCTCCTGCGGAGATGTCCTTGCCGTACGCTGGATTCCCAACACTCGTAATCTCATAAACTTTGTTTCTAGATACGACACCATTTCGCACTTGATCATACTTTTTAGAAGGTGCGACATTCTCAAAACCAATTAAATCAATCCCGATATTGTCCGTATGCCGGACTGTATTATGTGTCACGCGGAATTTTTTAACGTTTCCGTTTAGCACAAGGGCTTCACTAAAACCCAGCTTTAACTTTTCCACAGTGTTTCCTTTGATTTCGATGTCTTCAATGGCTGCAGGTGCTTTCGTTCCATAGACCGCAATGCCATGAGCATTCCCATTTTGATGTGTCGTCTGAATGTCGTACACACGGTTGTTAAGCAGTTTGACGCCTTTGCCGCTTCCTGTGATGAATATACCGATGGGTGTCACATCTTCTTTATTCGTTTTAATATGACCGACTGTCAAACCTTTCAGGGTGATATAGCTTTTTTGATCAAGCTTCACGAGACCTCCGTCTGCTTGATTTCCTTTAAGAGATGCTCCGCTAATGACAGGCTTCTCTTTTCCATACGCTTGAAAAACAACTGGTGCTTTCTTTGTTCCAGAATGGCGGACAATCAATCTCTCTTTGTATGTACCGCCTCTCATATAAACTGTTGTCCCAGCTTTCGCGATACTTGCCGCTTTTTTCAGCGTACGGAAAGGCTTTTGCTTTGTCCCTGGATATTTGTCGTTCCCATTTGCTGCGACGTAATAGGCAGTACCTTGCTTCGCACCAGCCTCCTCCGTCATCGCTTGACAGCCAAAACTAATGGCGGTCATCAATAAAATCAATAAGGCGCCTGATATCATTCGTTTCATCTCGTTGTTTGCTCCCTTCCACTCTCTTCTACCTTTATCGGTTAAAAAAAAGAGGATTAAAATATGGCAATGCCCCTTGCAATGTACTAGTCAAAAGGTGTATGGTTGAAAGAATATCTTACAGGAAAACAAATCGCTTTTAAATTGTCAGATTAATCAGTTAATAATGAAATTGGATTTTATTTCTAAGGGAAAACTTCAGTAAAACCACGACAGAGAGGAGGAAAGCGCTTTAACAGATTTTTCTTGTCTGAATTCCAGAAAACCTATTGCTAATATTTTGTGAAGGTATAGAATAGAATCATAATTATTTCATATTATTAGAATTTTCAAATAATCAAACAGCAAGGAGATTTACGATGCCAAAACAACCCATCCGCGTTGAACTTAGTTCAACAAAAAAACCAAAACCTCAATCTGATCAACTTGAATTCGGAAAAATCTTCACAGACCACATGTTTGTGATGGATTATTCAATTGATAAAGGCTGGTATGATCCGAGAATTATTCCTTATCAGGCGATTCCAATGGACCCAGCTTCTATGGTTTATCATTATGGCCAATCTGTTTTTGAAGGCTTGAAGGCGTATGTGTCTGAGAATCAAAAGATTCTCTTATTCCGTCCCGAAAAAAATATGGAACGCTTAAACAGATCAAATGACCGCCTATGTATCCCGCAAATTGATACAGAAACGGTTTTAGAAGGCTTAAATGAACTCATTCGCATTGATAAGGATTGGGTACCTGATGCAGAGGGCACTTCTTTGTATATTCGTCCATTCATTATTTCTACTGAGCCCTATTTAGGTGTTGCACCGTCAAGCACCTATAAGCTGATCATCATTTTATCTCCAGTAGGTTCTTATTATAAAGAAGGCATTCATCCGGTCAAAATTGCGGTGGAAAACGAATTTGTCCGCGCTGTTAAAGGCGGAACAGGAAATGCCAAAACAGCTGGAAACTATGCATCAAGCCTGAAAGCACAGCAAGTTGCTGAAACGAAAGGATTTTCACAAGTTCTGTGGCTTGATGGCATCGAGAAAAAGTATATTGAAGAAGTCGGTAGTATGAATATCTTCTTTAAAATCAACGGAGAAATCGTGACGCCTGAACTGAACGGCAGCATTTTAGAAGGGATCACACGGAATTCTGTGCTTGAGCTGTTAAAGCATTGGGAAATCCCTGTGACAGAACGTAAAATTTCAATTGATGAGTTAATTGAAGCACATCAGTCAGGTGAACTTGAAGAAATCTTCGGAACAGGAACGGCAGCCGTCATTTCTCCTGTCGGTGAATTAATTTATCACGATCAGCCATACGTCATTCAAAATGGTCAAACAGGCGAAGTATCGAAGAAATTGTACGAAGCGATTACCGGAATCCAAAAAGGAACTCAGCCAGACATCTTCGGCTGGACAGTAGAAGTCGATTCGGTTGTCAAGCAGGCATAAGCAAGCGAAAGAACCTTTCATTTGATGAAGGGTTCTTTTTTTGTTTCTTTATCTCCTCCACTACCTCATAATGGAAAATATGGATCTATTCCACACTTAAGGAGTGATGGTATGTTTTTTACTTATTTACTAGCGTTTTTTGGGATTTGCATCGGATCAATCATCATCGCTACAGGTTTCGATGATTCATCGTTCTTCACCCGTTTTCTATTTAAGTTTCTCGGAATTTCTATCTTTGTTCTTTCCATTACTTTTGTAAAGGTGAGGCGAAAGAGGTTACGCAACAAAAAGGCGAAAAAGACTTAGATGTCAGTCAGCCTCTTATCAAATCGTGCACCAAAACAAGACCGATATCCCCACAATGGCCCCTGCATATATCCACTGTTTCCCTTTGATACTCCGCTTTCTCTCGATCAGTAAAAAGATCTCTGGTAAAAAGACGATGATGATTTCTAGGATAAAAACAAGATGATAAACTGGCGGCATCGGCTGGAAATCAAAGTCTCTTTCATCTCCACCGATGGTTGCGAAATACATTAACAGATTGGTTACTGGAATGGTAAAACAAACGAGCAAGCGGAGAACATACATCCACACATCCTGTCTATGCCGAATCAGACCAATAAATGAAGCGATGATTCCATACAAAAACAAAACCACTGTGCCGTAACTAAGTAGAGGTTGAACGATAAAGCCGTAAAGCATTAAACCAATTGCCACCATATTCTAACCGTCCTTTCTTTGAAGCAGTACATGTTGTTTTTTCTATCATACACTGCTTTCTCCGGTTTCCATATGAAAAAATCATAAAAAACGACCCCATAAAGGGGCCATTTTATTTTAAGCATTCACTGATTTGAAGAACTGCGGTAAATATTCACGGTGCGCTTCAAGCATTTCATCTAAGATTTGCTTTGCAATTTCATCAGATGGAACGAGTGGATTGATGGTCATGGCGACAAGAGCCGTCTCGTAATCTCCTGTCACAGCTGCTTCAGCTGCCACACGCTCGAAGGACTTGATTTGTTGAACGAGTCCTCTCACAGCCACAGGCAGATCACCTGTCGCGATTGGTTTTGGTCCGTCCTTTGTAATGATACAGTTCACTTCAACCGCTGATTCGGCCGGAATGCTGGCAATCGCTCCTCTGTTCACTGTGTTTACCGGTTGAATGTCATGTTTATCATTGTAGATGGAACTGATCAAATTACATGCTGCATCGCTGTAATAAGCCCCGCCTCTTTTTTCGAGTTGCGGCGGTTTAATCGATAAATCTGGGTCTTTATATAACTCAAACAATTCATGCTCGACTTGCTGCACAACCTCTGCTCTTGTTCCTTTTTCTTGAGCCGCTTTTTGTTCTTCCTCCAGCATATCTTTCGTTTTATAGTAATAACGATGATACGGACATGGAATGACCCCTAAGCCTTTGACGAAAGAAGGCTCCCAGTTTTTCGCTTCAATATTCCTCATGGACCACTGGCTATTTGGATTTCCTAATTCATCGAGCACTTGATCCATAATGCTGACCCCGTCTAAATACACATCTAAGCCATAGACCATGTGATTGAGGCCTGCAAATTGTACTTCAATGCGTTCGACATCGACATCCAGCGCTTTTGCAATGCCCATTTTGATTCCAATCGGCACATTGCATAGACCGACCACTTTTTTCAGATTCGTGTAGCGTAACACCGCCTCTGTGACCATGCCTGCTGGATTTGTAAAGTTCACCAGCCAGGCATCTGGGCAAAGCTCTTCCATATCCTTCACGATGTCTAGAATGACTGGAATGGTGCGTAGACCTTTAAATAACCCGCCTGGACCATTCGTTTCCTGTCCAATGACGCCATATTTAAGCGGGATTCTCTCATCCTTAGCTCTGGCTTCGAGCAGTCCTACACGAAATTGTGTCGTGACAAAGTCCGCATCTTTCAGAGCTGCCCGGCGGTCAAGGGTGAGGTGCACTTCAATCGGCAAACCTGCTTTTTCGACCATACGTTTTGCAAGGGCACCCACGATGTTCAACTTTTCCTGACCTGCTTCAATATCCACAAGCCATAATTCCTTTACAGGCAATTCTTGATATCGTTTGATAAACCCTTCGACCAGCTCAGGCGTATAGCTTGATCCACCGCCTATTGTGACAATTTTGATTCCGTCTTTCATGAATTGACACCTCCGAATTGCTTCATTTTTTCATGGAGCTCAATGATTTCAGCTGCAAGCTCCTTGACGGTCATTGCGTTCATCAGATGATCCTGTGCATGAATCATCAAGAGACTGACGTCGGTTTTCTCTCCTCTGATTTCTCCTTGGATCAGCTCTGTCTGTGCGTGATGCGCCTCATTTAACGCGTCTTGTGCTTCCTGCAATTTTTGCTTCGCCTCATCAAAATTGCCTTGCTTTGCACATGTAATGGCCTCCATGGCCGAGCTTCTGCCATTACCACCGTGCAAGATGAGTTGAAACACAATTTGTTCCATTTCCATCGGCCGCATCCCCCTTGTTCCCTCTATTACATGCTGACGACATTTTCATCTGTTGATGCTTTTGCTTCAAGCTCATTTTCTTCTTTCAATTTCTGCTTATCCCACATTCTAAAGAATGGATAGTATAGCGCAAATGACAAGGCAAGGTTAATCAGCTGCATGACCGCGCCAGAGATTTTCCCGCCTGTTGCGAGATAGCCTGAAATGATTGGCGGCATTGTCCACGGGACAGCGATCCCTGCCGGTTTTGCTACAAGTCCTGTGCTCATTCCGATATATGTGGTGATGATCATCATAATTGGCGTAAGGATAAACGGAATGAGAAGCATTGGGTTCATCACAATCGGCATTCCAAAAATGATCGGTTCGTTGATGTTAAAGATGGCTGGCCCAATCGCAAGACGGCCAAGCTGTTTCATTTGTTTACTTCTCGCACGCAAGATCATGGTCAGTACCAAAGCAAGCGTCGCGCCGCTTCCGCCGACATTGATAAAGATTTCAAAGAACTGCGCTGTGAAAATATTCGGCAGCACTTCTCCTGCTTGGAAGGCAAGACGGTTTTCATCCATCGCACCGAGCCAAATCGGACCCATGACTCCGCCGACAATGGTGGCTCCGTGAATACCACATGCCCAGAGGAGCATTTGCACACCGATGGCAACGATACTTCCGCCTAAGCTTCCACCAAGAATGGATAGTGGTGTGCCGATTAAGACCGTGATGATATTATGAATACTCTCAAAAGGTGTCATCTCAATCAGAAGCCTAGCGACCCAGATCAGCGTGATGACCACAAAACCTGGAATAAGTGCGATAAACGATTTACTAACTGCTGGCGGTACACCATCAGGCATTTTGATGACAATATTCCGCTGTACAATAAAGCGGTAAATTTCGGTGGAAAGCATGGCAATAATCATGGCAACGAATAGCCCTTTACTGCCCATCAGTGTGACGGGAATACCGCCATTCACTAGGATAGCTTCTGTTGATCCTTCAGGTGTGAACGGGACTTGATAAGGTGTGGCTAGAAGGAAAGCTGCGACAGCAATTGCTCCAGATGACAGTGCATCGACTGCATACTTTTCAGCTAACCTGTACGCGATCCCAAAGGTCGCAACAAGTGCCATAATGTCAAAGGTGGCATTCACAGGATAGGATAGTTTCGTGGCCCATTCGGCTCCGAAGACACTTGCCATAAAATCGCTATATCCTGGAATCGGAAGGTTGGCTAAAATGAGAAACAGTGAACCGACGATAATGAGAGGCATGGTTAAAACAATTCCGTCACGCAATGCTTGTAAATGTCTTTGAGCGGCAATCTTCCCTGCAAACGGCATAACCTTCTCTTCTAGAAATCGGTTGAATCCATTCATCCCTTCCGCCCCCTTTATCCGTTCACTAACTGTTCAGCAGATTTTAAAACCTCAGCACCATTACATACGCCATAATGCACGGTATTAATCACGTCTACTGGAATTCCTTTGTCTTCTCCTAGTTTTTTCATTTGCGGTAATAAATAACGAACTTGAGGTCCTAATAAAAGCACATCGGCTTGATCAATATGATTTTTTGCAGCATCTCCAGATACTGCCCAAATACGATAGTCTTTTCCTTGTTCTTGTGCACTTTTCTCCATTTTTGTGACAAGTAAGCTTGTTGACATACCTGCTGCACAAACTAATAAAATGTTCATTGTAAACGCCCCCTTTTTGAAGTATGAAGCTTTTCTTTACACATTCATCATATTATGAAACCGCTTTCATAAACACCCATACTTTTTCCTTTAGGAAGCGGAAAAAGTTAATATCACACCATTAGTTCTTGTACGAAGGCGCTTTTTTATACATGACATCCAGCATGTCTTCAAAGGTGTCACAGGTGATGAGGTGCTGAATAAATTTCACATGATGGACAAGCTCTCCAAGCAGACGGTACATGCCTTTTAAGTCTTTGGCGTTCTCTTTTTCGACACAAAGCAAGCACACAAATTGAACTTTTTTCTCTCCCCAAATAATCGGTTTTTCTAATGTACAGATCGCCCAAAACGTCTCTTCTGTCAGCGGGGTCATCGGATGCGGAATCGCTGTATAATGCCCAAATGAAGTCGGTGCAGACTCTTCTCTTTCCATCACAGATTGTGTAAGTTCTACTGGCGCTAAGCCCATGTCAATGACCTTTTGCGTGAGAAAGTGTATGACCTCTTCTTTTGTTTGAAAGGCGCGTTTTGTAAAGACCAATTCCTTTTTCATATATTGCGTGGCTAATGTCACTCTTGTTTCACTTGTCAAAGCTTCTTCTATTTTTAAAAAATCACTGCCTCCTAAAATCGTGTTCACTTGAATGACAGGAATCGGTAAATCCATATGAATGGGAATGGTCGTAATAATTAAATCCAATGCATGTAAAGAGACATGCGGAAGGGAATAAAGCTCTGCTGTTCCTAAAATGGTCAGCTTTGACCCAAATTGTGACCGCAAACGATCTTGAAGTAGCCTTGCACTCCCTGCACCAGACGCACAGACAATCAGGCATCGCTTCGGTGGTATCTCCATTTTCCTGCGCTCTAAGGCCGCACCAAAATGAAGTGCCATATAGCCGATCTCATTTTCATGAATGGACAAACCTGTCTCTTCTTCAATGACCCTGCTCGCCACAATCCCTGCTTCAAAGGCAATTGGATAGCCCGCTTTGATCTCATCTAGCATTGGATTTCTTAAATTCATTCCATACTTACACCGATTGATCGCTGGCTTTAAGTGCAAACTGAGGCCAATCAGCAATTCCGCATCTCCCGCTAAATCCAGCTGCAATTTTTGATCAATGGCTTTCAGCATCAGTTGAACAAGACGGCTCGTGTCATCATCCACAATTTGTTTTTGACCGCCCGTTGAAAAAGACTGTACCATTTTGGCTGTTCCTAGCAAATGGATGGCGATATAAACGATTTCCTCTTGTGGAAATGAGACATCCAGCAGCCCTTCAAGACGCTCAACCATTTTTTTGGCTACCTTGTATTCTTTTGCCCTTGGGATTTCGTTGATTTCTTCAGGCAGCACAGATACATAGTTTCCGTGTCTAATCCGTTTACAGGCAATAGCAATATGAACAATTAAATTATTCATGCAAATGTCTGATAGATTCATTTTTTCCTCGTTGATATAATCAATCATGGTTCTCTGAATCAATTCCAGCTCATGTTTTGGCAAAATCGTAACCGCCGTGTCCAGCATTGTTTGATAGGAACGCCGTTCATTGAATAAATATTCTGACATGCAATAACGGATTTTCATCTCAGATCCTTTAATCCGGCAGCCTTTATTCGGCTTTGCTTCCAGCTTCAGATCAAAGGGTTCGAGCTTACGTTTGACCCATTTCATGTCATTACTCATCGTCGATTTACTAATAAACAGCTGCTCCTGTAAGTCTTCCAGCTTCACATATGATTCCGCTAGAAGCAGCTTTTTCAAAATAAATCGAACTCGTTCTTCTGGAAGAACAGCAAGCGGTTCTTCCTGTTCGACTTCTTCCTTCATAAAACGGCGAAAGGCATTCTCATCGTTGATCAACAGCTCATAGCCAGCGCCTCTAACAGCTGATACAGCTGCTTGATAAGGGGCTAGACGCTCATTCAGTTCCTTGATGTCTGTTCGGATGGTGCGGCTTGTCACTTGTAAACTGACAGAAAGCGCTGCGCTCGTGAGAGGAGTCTCAGCTGCCATCAGCTGACTTAAAATGTGCGCCAGTCTTTTACTCAGCATTAGATCGGCCTCCTTCATTTAGGGTGGAGAATCTGCCTTGTTTGGACAGGTTGTATACGCTTACAGTTCTCTTCATTACTCATATTCTACTGAAAAGAAATAAAAATTGCCAACTCATTTATATGACAAACGCCCCTATTTATACAACCAACCATATCTAATGACCTATGAATCTTCTTCTAAGATGCTGTTGTGGAAATCATGAAAAAAAGGCGTTACACCTCCGTGTATCCGCCTTTTTCTTATGAGGAAATCAGTTGTGTAAAGACAACCAATCTTTTTTCATGTGTACCGGCTGCATGATCAAAAGTTCCCGTACATGTGATGAAATTGAGATTCCGTGTAAAGGCGTACCCGAAAAAAGCATTTGGTTTCTCTTCGCGCGGATAGCTTTTCACCTTGAGAACCTCAAAGGTTCGCTTTTCCCCTGACGAGGATGTCACAATGACTTTGTCTCCCTTTTTTAGCTCCTTTAGTCGATAAAAAACAGCTGGGCCCCACTTATTATCAACATGTCCATTTATGACAGCATTCCCTTTATCACCAGGCTTCGGACCATCTTCAAACCAAGCCGTGTGATCTGTATTTTGCGGAACACCCATACTGCCATCCTTTGATAAAGTCGTTTTCTCCACTTTTGCTTGGACATCAATCGCTGGAATGGAGATGTCAGCGGGGACAATACCCGATGGCTCATCTTTTAACGTGTCGTGTGAATGAGATTGATTCTTGGCTTGTTTTGCTGTCATTGGCTCAGGAGATGATGCAGTTTCAGAGGATGACTTTTCATCTATTGATTGGGATGCGCAGCCCGTGATGATGAGAAGCGTAAGAATACCAAACAGCCATCTTTTCACGCAAGTCGACCTCCTTTTGAAGAAAGGAACGGCACGATTGTGCACGTTCCCTCTTGTCTTGATATTGTTTAATTTGATGGTTTACGGCGAATGAGGAAGAACGCGCCCACTGCACCTCCGGCTAAGATGAGACTTGCCATCATCCCAGCAAATGCTTCATATGACATACCTAATGGACCGGCTGTGCCTCCCATACCTGTTTTCGGCATCTCATTTGGCATGTTGGATTTGAATAATTCAGGATGCTGATCGACAATAGCTGATGCGACATCTTGACCAACCATGAACATATGGCCGTATGCTTCTCTGACAGTCGGGTACAGCTGATCATATTCGCCATTGTGATAAGACGTGTACGTTTTGATGAGCTCATCAATATGGGTTTTCAACCCGGCTTCTAAGTCAGCCGCCTTCAAGCGGCCATCTGTCGCTTGATCTAAAAATTTTGCTTGTTTCATACGGTAAGCATCTAAATCTTTGACGGCCTTTTCTTTTGCTTGCTCGTCTCCTGATGCATCCGCTTTAACATAATCAACTAAATATCCGATATGACTTGACCAGATCGTTTTAAATTGTTTTCCTGCATCTTTTCCATAAACAGAAGCGATCGCATCTGATAGATCATTCGTGTTTTCATTTAACGCTGCTGCCGCTTGGTCAAAGTCCTTGCTGCCATCATTCCCTTTTTGCATAGCCACTACCGCGAGTGCCAAATGCTCTGAGAACAAGTAGTTTAAATCCTCACGAAGATCTGCGGCTGGAGTATCCACTGATTTTTGATCAAATTTCCCAGGAAATTGATCTGTAATCGCCCATGATACGCCTTTACCTACTTCAAACATATGATGAATGGATTTTCTGACCGTTTCATAGGTTGTATCAAAATCCTTTTCTGTGTAACTGTCAAAAGCTTTTAGCAGTTCATTGACGTGCATTTTTAAACCTTCTTCAAGTTCACTTGCTTTCAATCTTCCATCCGTTGCTTTATCAAGCATATCAGCTTGTTTCATGCGGTATTGATCAAGCTCTTTGACCGCTTTCTTTTTACCTGCTTCATCTTTTTTCGCTGTTGCTTGTACATAATCAACGAAGTAACCGATATGGCTTGACCAAATCTCTTTGAATTGTTTCCCTGCTTTTTTTCCATACACAGAGGCGATCGCATCTGATAGATCATTCGTGTTTTCATTTAACGCTGCTGCTGCTTGATCAAAATCTTTACTGCCATCAATTCCTTTTTGCATCGTGATCACTGCTAAATAAGCATGCTCTGAGAACAGCTGATCAAGCGCTGCGCGAAGATCCGTTGCTTTATTTGACACCTCTTGTGATGATGACGACTTTTTTGCATCCCCATGCATATGTCCTTCGTGTGCACTTGCCATTTGAGCAGTTGGTAATAATAATGCTGCACTAAGCGGGATCGTTAAAAATGCTTTTTTCATTTTCATCTGTTTTGCCTCCTCTTTCCGTTTGTTATGTACTTAACGGAGAGAGAAGTGAAATGGATCATTCCCACAGCATATTTTTTTGTTTCATTCATTTCATAAAAAAAAGCCGGATTACCCGGCTGATACGTTACGACTTTTGGATGCTTTTCGTTCTTTGTATATTTTCCTCACCACTGGATAAATCACTGGTGCCCATTTGACAATTTGTTTCAGCCACTTTTTCATTTTCTCCCGCGCCTCCTTATTGTCATTCTTACAAGACGATTCCCGATCTTGTTATGAAATAAACAGGTGCGGGAGAGCAGGAGTTAAATGACGCCTTGTGCGATCATGGCATCTGCCACTTTGCGAAATCCTGCAATATTTGCGCCTACCATTAAGTTTCCAGAGTGTCCGTATTCTTCAGCTGTCTCGGTACACTGACTATAAATCGACTGCATCATTTGTTTCAACTGACCATCTACTTCTTCAAAAGTCCAAGACATTCTCGCACTGTTTTGCGCCATTTCTAACGCCGAAACACCCACTCCCCCAGCATTTGCTGCTTTTGCTGGTGCAAACAAAATATCATGTTGTTCAAATACTTTGACGGCCTCAAGCGTGGACGGCATATTGGCCCCTTCTCCTACAGCGATGACACCGTTTGCCACTAGTTGCTGTGCTTGCGACTCTGAAATTTCATTTTGGGTCGCACATGGCAGCGCAATATCACAAGGGAGAGACCAAATTTGTTCGCAATCTTCAATCAATTCAGCATGCGGGTGAATGTCTATGTAGGCACTAATTCTCTGGTTATCGACTTCCTTCAGCTGCTTCACTGTCTCAAGTGAAATGCCTTGAGGGTCGTAAATGGCTCCGCTTGAATCACTACAAGCCACAACCTTTCCGCCTAATTCCAATACTTTTTCCATCGCATAAATCGATACATTTCCTGACCCAGACACAACAACAGATCGTCCTTCAAATTGCATTCCGTGGGCTTTTAACATTTCTTCCATAAAGTACACCAGTCCATAGCCGGTCGCTTCTTTTCTTGCTAAACTGCCTCCGAAGCCAGGACTTTTTCCTGTCAGGACACCTGCTTCATACGCACCACGCATTTTTTTGTACTGGCCGAACATATAGCCGATTTCGCGTGCGCCTACCCCAATATCTCCTGCCGGTACATCTTGATCAGGTCCAATATAACGACTGAGTTCACTCATAAAGCTTTGAACAAAACGCATGATTTCTCCATCAGATTTCCCTTTAGGGTCAAAATCTGATCCACCTTTTCCTCCGCCGATCGGCAAACCTGTCAGTGCGTTTTTAAAGATTTGTTCAAATCCTAAAAACTTGATGATGCTTGCATTGACCGATGGGTGAAACCGAATGCCCCCCTTATAAGGACCGATGGCACTATTAAATTGAACCCTGAATCCTCTGTTCACCTGTACTTTGCCTTCATCGTCTACCCACGGTACACGAAACATCACAAGCCGCTCAGGCTCAATTAAGCGTTCTAAGATCCCCTGTTTTTCATACTCTGGGTGTTTTGCAAAAACCGGGACGAGGGATTCCAGAATTTCTTTTACGGCTTGTTGGAATTCCGCCTCGCCTGGATTCCGTTTTTCTACATCCCCTAGCACACGGTGGATGTAGCTTTGTGCTGTTTGTGCTGCTCGATCTAAGGTCAACATGTCTCATCTGCCTCCTTGTCAATATCTCACTCTTTGGTTGTTAGATTTTCTAACGCATATTGAAATTAATTTAACACCATTTGTAAAAACTGATCAATATTGATAACAGATGAAAACGATGCCGAAATGAGATAGATCAAGCAGAATCACCTTCCGTCATGAAAATGACCCGCTCAAAGAATGACTATCGTGCTAGAAATGACGAACTGGACGTTCAACATCCCGCTTTCTTTGACACATTCATGAAACTTTCACTTTTTCTAGATGATGATCATTCAAAAAAAAGGTCAAAAGTTTTACAATGTCTTTCAATCTTTTCTGAGCTTTTCTCCTCTTTTCCGATCAGGTAAGACAACACACAGCCAATATAAAATAGAAGAAGATGGGAAGTTGATTAACCCAATGATGCCCCAGAACCATTTATAACGCCCTCTTTTCTTGGCATCCATAAATAAGAGAAATCCCTGTGCAAACAGTAACGGTAATGCGCACAATAAGATGATCATTTCCGTCTGACTCATAAGGAAGACCCTCCTTTAATCTGTTGATATTCCTTGATGCCGACAACCACACAGAGTGGCACGCTCACCACTTGGAGAAGAATGAAGATGATGGGCAAATGAGTAATGGCAGCTGCAAAAAGTGTCATGATGGTCAGACTGACGATGATGTACGCCAGCACTTCTTGTTTAAAACGTTTTTTCTCTTTTTCCTTTGCCTGCTTTAGCATCAACATCAAAGCTTGTTCACTCGGCTTTTCTACTTCAATTTGTTCATCGAGCTCCTGCAGCTCCTCTTTTAAACGATCGGCGAAACGATCTTCTTTCATCAGTCCCACTCCTTTCGAATTTTCTTGATCCCATGATGAACCCTCGATTTCACCGTACCTTCTCTCACCCCGAGCATCGAAGCGATTTCAGGGTAAGTAAAGCCATAATAGTAATGGAGAAGGATCGATGCTCTCTCCTGTGCCTTTAACTCATTTAGAGCATCCCACATGTCATGCCAAGTATGGCCTTTTTGCTGAACATCCCATTTGAACCGGCGGATGGCTTCTTGATTCGCCTTTCCTTCTCTCGTTTGTTCACGTTTTCTTTTCTTTTGATGATCTAAAAATTGTCTAGATGCAATGGACATGAGCCATGTTGAAAATAATGAATCTCCTCTAAAAGAAGAAAGTTTCATGTACGCTTTGAGCATCGTTTCTTGCATGATCTCCTCTGTCAGCTCTTGTTGAAGGGTCAATTTCATCAAATAACGGTAAAGAAACGAATAATGATGCCGATAAAGGGCGGTAAATGCGGCATCATCCCCCTGTTTTGCCCGCTTGATCCATAAAGTCTCCTCGGTCTGCTCCAAACACGTCCCTCCTTCCTTTCTATCTCTTATTGATTAGACGACACCGGTGATCGCATCGTTTAAAATAGACCTTCTTTTTTTAATTGGAGCCTTGTCTACCTCTTGTTTAGCGCACGGATCTATTTGATATCCAATTTTTTCTTATGTAATGATTATGACATGTCTTTGTCTCTAACAAAATGACGCTTTCGTAATCATCTTGATTTTCCTTAAAAAGAAGAACGTCCTTTTCATAATCACTAGGTTACCCCAGTACCTATCGTCAATGATCCTTGTCTCATGTAGATAAATTGAAATAATCATTGCCTTAGTTTCCTTGAAAATCGTGGAATACTTCGTTCCAATTCTTAGCCGATGATACCTTTTTGCGTGCTATGCTCTTCCTACATTCCGAAAGAGGCGATGCTGGCGAAGGAAGGAGGAGCGGTTGAATCGCAGCTTATTTTGGAAACGTTTACATTAAAACAAAATAGAGAATGGAGATGTTCATGTTGAAGAAAAAAGTTCCAATGTTAGCTGGTGTGTTAGCGGTTGGTCTCGTGACTTCATTATTTGCGCCAAATGGGGAGGCAAAAGCAGCAACGAAATATCCAGAAAGCCCTTCGATTATGGCCAATTTTAATCAGCAAGGATTCTCCACATTAAATGGCGGTACAACAGGCGGTGAAGGCGGTAAAACGGTGACGGTGAAAACCGGAAATGAACTATTAGCTGCCCTCAAAAGCAAAGGAACAAATGAAAAATTGAAAATCGTGGTAGACGGAACGATTACTCCTTCTAATACTTCAGCCAATAAAATTGATGTGAAAGATACAAACAATGTCTCCATCGTCGGTAAAGGGACAAACGGCGAATTTAATGGGATTGGTATTAAAGTATGGCGCGCCAATAACGTCATCATCCGCAACCTCAAAATCCATCACAGCAAAATCGGTGATAAAGATGCCATCGGAATCGAAGGTGCCTCTAAAAACGTATGGGTCGACCATAATGAACTCTACAACACTTTAAACTCTGATAAAGATGACTATGATGGGTTATTCGATGTGAAAAATGACTCTGATTACATTACGTTCTCATGGAACTATGTCCATGACAGCTGGAAAACGATGCTGATGGGCAGCTCCGATAACGATAACTACAACAGAAAAATCACGTTCCACAACAACCGTTTTGAAAACTTGAACTCTCGTGTACCGTCTATGCGCTTCGGGGAAGGCCATGTGTATAACAACTATTACAAAAACATCCTAACAACAGCGATTAATTCACGTATGGGCGCGAAAATGAGAATTGAACACAACGTATTTGAAAACACGAAAAATGCCATCGGCAGCTGGGACAGCCGTCAAGTCGGTACTTGGCATGTCATCAACAACTCTTATATTAACAGCACAGGTAGCCTGCCAACGTCTTCAACAGGTACGTACAACCCTCCTTATAACTACTCTTTGCTTAACGTGAACAATGTGAAATCAGAAGTTGTATCAAATGCGGGTGTAGGAAAAGTAAATCCTTAATCTCAAAAAAACGTTCGGGCAGAAATCTTCTGTCCGAACGTTCTTGTCATCCATTTTTTACACGACCGAAAATGGACGGTCCATTTCATACAGCTTTTGATAACGCAGATTTTCTTTCAGCAAATCATGATGCTGCCCCTGCATCTCAATGCGTCCACCTTCAATAAACATCATACGATCGCATGCCTCACAGCCAGTGAGATGATGGGTGATCCAAATGACTGTTTTTCCTTTTAACACACGGAAGATTGTTTCAAGCAATTCACGCTCTGTGCGTGGATCAAGCCCAACGGTTGGTTCATCTAATACAACAATCGGTGTGTTTTGCAGCAAAATCCGAGCTAGAGCCATACGCTGCCTTTCTCCACCAGAGAAACGAACCCCTGTCTCTTGTACACCTGTGTGATAACCTTCTGGCAAAGACTCAATGTAATCGTGCAGCTGCACTTGCCGCGCGGCTTCTTTTACTTGCTCTTCTGTCGCTTCTGGAGAGCCTAAGCGAATGTTGTTTAAAACAGACGTATCGAATAAATAGGGCTGTTGATTGAGTACAGACACATAGGAGGAAATCTCATCTTGAATGCTTTGTACCGGTTTCCCCTGAATGCTGACAACCCCTTGATTTGGCACGACTGCCCCTTCTAACAATTTTAAAATGGTCGATTTGCCTGCACCGCTTTTTCCTAAAAGAGCGAGCGATTCACCTTGCTTCAGTGAAAACGAAAAATGCTTGAGTACATGTTGATCTGCTTCATATCCGAAGGTGACTTGATCAAAACAGACCGCTTCAAAGCCATCAGAGACGGGTGTCTCGTCTGCTGCCTTCCTCTCCACTAATCCTTCATACGACTGCTCTTCATAATGATTTAATCTGCTGACGGCATGCTGATAAACAGGAATATCGCCTGCTGCATCTGACAGCGGAAGAAAGGCTTCTGTTAATGGAAACAGCACAAGCACAAAGGCTGCGATGAGCGTGTGTGGCATAGAACCAGCCTGAACGACTGAGCCGCTCCAATACACAACAAGGACGACTGCTCCTCCAATGACTAGCTGTGCTAAAAATTGGCGCAGACGGATAAACCGATGCTTTGCCGCTTCGAGCGCTAATAGCTTTGCTTCTTTTCGTTCATAGCCTTCAACGAAATCGTTCTGTCTGCCACTAAACAACCAGTCACTCACGCCCATGACGGCATCTGTTAAATGGCTGTACAGTTCATTTCTGCCTTTCTTCATTTGAATTTGTCGTGCCCGGTTCACAAGTACTGTGATGTATGGGAATACAAATACGAGCAGCGCCATATAAAGCAGCATCAATCCGGCAAAAGGCCATGAAAAAAGCCCAAGTGCTCCAATCGAAGCGGCATATAAAAGCAGCGCACCGATGGATGGAAAAATTGTTTTTAAATACGCATCCTGTAATCTCTCCACATCTTCTGATAACAGCCCAAGCATTTCACCTGTTCCAAGCTTAGTCTGTTTGGCACTTCGTTCAGCCATGTCATAAAGACGTACCCGCATTTTTTCAATCATCGTCAAAATGAGCTGATGGCTCGCCAGTCTCTCTGCATAACGAGCAGCTGAGCGTGAAATACCAAAGGTACGTACTGCCACAATTGGGACATAGACCATCAAGATATTCTCAGGTCTTGTGGCAGCTTTTGAAATGAGGAACCCTGACGTATACATGAGCATAGAAGCAGAAAACACCGCAATCGCCCCTAAAAAAAGCACCAAGGCAAACAGCTTTTGATTCTCCTTGATATAAGGTATAAACCAGCCTTTACTGACCATGTGTGACCGCCCCCATTTGTTCCTGTACCAATTGATAGTACACACCTTTTCTTTTCATTAATGATTCATGAGTCCCCATCTCTGCAATCGTCCCATGATCCATCACAATGATTTCATCCATATCCGTCATCCAATGAAGTCTGTGTGTGGCTAAAAACACAAGTTTATTTTCAAACAATGGAAGCATTGTTTTCTTTAATTCATACTCTGTCTCAATATCCAGATGAGCCGTTGGTTCATCTAACAGCATAATGGATCGCTGGCCGAGCACTGTGCGAGCGAGTGCAATCCGCTGCGCTTGTCCGCCGCTCAGTCCTCTGCCCTGTTCGCCAATGACCTCATCCAGTCCATTGGGGAGTTCCGCTACGAGATGAGACAAACCTGCCTCTTCCACCGCTCTTTCGACGTCTTCATCGGTTGCATTCGGTTCATAAAAACGAATATTTTCTCTCAGTGTCATGTGAAATAAATAAGGATGCTGCGGCATATAAACGACTTCTTTTTGCCATGCCGCCAGCTGTAAATGAGCAAGCGGCTTTCCGTTTAGGATGATTTCACCTGCAGACGGTTCAACAAAACCGCCGAGAACATCCGTTAACGTCGATTTCCCCGAACCACTGGCACCGATGATCCCAATCTTTTTCTTTCCTTTCACAGTGAGGTCCACATCCTGAATCGAATAAGGAGCATGCTCATCATGCAACACACTGACATCTTGCAGTGTGAGCTCAGATTGCTCATTCCACTCGTTCAGCTGCACGGATTGTGTCTCCTGATCTCGGAAGCCCTTTTCCTCTAAAATCACTTGAATCGCCTCATTCGCTTCTTTACCGTTTAACGTCGCATGATAATCATTTCCCACTTCACGGACTGGCAAGAAATATTCTGGCGCAAGCATCAGTGCGGTCAAAGCCGGCAATAACAAAAGATCTCCTTCAATTAAGCGCAAGCCGAGAAATACAGCGACAGTCGCAATGGACAGCATAGAAAAGAAATCGAGAGCAAAAGATGAAAGAAAGGCGACTTTCAGTGTGCTCATCGTCGCCTTTCGATAACGCTTTGAGACCTCTGCAATATTGCGAGAATGCTTTTTGCTAATCCCTAAGTAGCGAAGCGTTTCAAGGCCACGGAGAGAATCAGTAAAATGATTGGATAATTTCTCATACGATCTCCATTGTTTGGCCGCTTTACGCTGAGCGACAAGTCCTAGCAAAATCATAAAAACAATTAAAATCGGCAGCGTGACAATCAGAATGACAGCAGATGTTTCATCTAATGTCCAAACATAGACAAGCACCATCACCGGAATAACTGCCATGTTCACCATTTTCGGCAAAAACAGCTGTAAATACTGACGATATTGGGCAATGCCCTCCATCGCCAATGTCACAAGCTTTCCTGTTCCTTTTTTCTTCGTGAAAGCTGGCCCTAAACGGAACAGCTGGTCCAACAGCTGCTTTCTGACGTCTGCTCCAATTCGGGAAGAATAGGTGAACATGACCTTCTCCCGCATCAAGGTGAGACCGTGCCGCACCAGAAAGGCAGCAAGAAACAGCAAGACATAAGGCGTTGCCTGCATGAGGCTCTTCCCGTCAAACAGCGTTGTTATGGCATGTGCCAGCCACTGTGCTTGAAAAATAATACTTGCTCCTTGGATGATTGACACAATACCTAAGAGGGCAAGAAGCCCCCTCATTCCTTTTAGTTGAAGCAAACGTTTATCCATTAGTAGGTCATTGGCTCCTTACCGCTTACACGTTTACGGAAGACATAGTAGCTCCAGATTTGATACCCAAGCACAAAAGGCAGCAAAGAAATGGCAACAATCGTCATGACCGTCAGTGAATAAGATCCTGATGCAGCGTTTTGAATGGTGAGGTCGAATGCATGGTTGATCGAACTAATCATGACACGCGGGAATAATGCTGTGAAAAGCATGGTCACCGTCACCATAATACCTGCACCTGTGAATAAAAATGTCCATCCATCACGCTCTTTTCTCATAAAGAATAGAGCCGCTACATAACAAACCACAATGAGTACAGTTAAAGGGATCGTAATGATCGGACGCACGGTATAAATGTCTGTTTCAAGAATAGACACACCAACAAATACAACAAGAACCGGCAGTGCAATCAATAAAACACGCTGACCGAGCTTTCTTGCACGATTTCTTAAATCACCCTCAGTGCGGAGTGTGACGAAAATCAATCCATGCAGAAGGCAAAGAACCGTCACAGCTACCCCGCCGATCACTGAATAAAGATTCACAAAGTCTGTAAATCCAGCGTACATATTCATGCTTTGATCAATGGGCATTCCTCGTAAAATACTTGTGAATAGCACGCCGAGTAAAAATGGCGGAAGCAGGCTGCCAAAGAAGATCACCCAGTCCCACGTTTTGATCCATGAAGCCTTCTCGACCTTCCCTCTAAATTCAAAGGCGACCCCCCGCCCAATGAGCGCTAGCAGGAGAACCGTAAACGGAATATAGTATCCGCTGAACATCGTAGCGTACCAGTGAGGAAAAGCGGCGAAAATAGCTCCGCCTGCTGTAATCAACCAGACCTCATTCGCATCCCAGAAAGGGCCAATCGTATTGATTAAAATGCGGCGCTCATGTGCATCTTTTCCAAGCAGCTGCATGGACATCCCGACACCAAAATCAAATCCTTCTAAGAAGAAAAATCCAACAAACAGTACTGCGACAAGAATAAACCAAATCTCGTTAAGATATGCCATGATATGCGCCTCCATCAAATGGATCTGTAGACAGGTCCGTTTCATCCTTTTGATCTGTATTCTCTTCAGAATGTGCACCTTTTTTAATTTCTCGAATGAATAAGTAGGCAAGCACGATGGCAAGAATCAGATAAATGGTCGTAAAGCTAATGACTGAGAATAGCAACATGCCGTACGATACGTTTGGTGAAATGGATTGTGCGGTTGTCATCATACCAAAGACTGTCCACGGCTGACGCCCAATTTCCGTCATGATCCAACCAGCTGAGTTTGCAATAAACGGGAACGCAATCATCCATACCATGAAGCGTAAATACCATTTGTTTGATTCTAGTTTTTTTCTAAAGCTCAAATACAAACCAATCATACTAGCAAAAATCATCAACATGCCGGCACCCACCATGATTCTAAAGCTCCAGAAGGTTGTTTTGACTGGAGGAATGTAATCTCCAGGACCAAACTTTGCTTCATATTCTTTTTGAAGGGTCAGCATGCCTGGCACATCTCCACTAAACTTCGAATAAGCCAAGTAACTTAAAGCAAACGGAATATTGATCTCCGCAGAGTTTTCTTTTTTATCTGTGTCAATGTTGGCAAATAGTGTCCAAGCCGCTGGATCTCCACTATCCTTCCAAAGGGCTTCACTTGCTGCCATCTTCATCGGCTGTGATTCCATTAAGTGCTTTGCTTGATCATGTCCAGAGAACGCCACACCTAAGCCAGAAATGAAAGCAAGCACCATGGCAATCTGGAAAGATTTTTTGAAAAAGGTCACTTCTTGTTTTTTGATCATTTTATAGGCACTGACACCCGCGATAAAGAAAGCACCGGTTGCCAATGCACCAAACAGAACGTGCGGGAACTCAACCCAAAGTTGCGGATTTGTCACGAGCGCCCCAAAGTCATTCATTTCTGCACGGCCATTTCTAATCACAAATCCAACTGGCTCCTGCATAAATGAGTTGGCGAGTAAAATCCAAAACGCCGAAAAGATCGTACCAAGAGAAACGAGCCAAATACATAACAAATGAATTTTTTTCGGCAGACGATCCCAGCCGAATATCCAAAGTCCAATAAATGTAGATTCAAGGAAAAAGGCCAATAACGCTTCAATGGCAAGCGGTGCACCAAAGACATCACCGACAAACCTTGAATAATCAGACCAGTTCATCCCAAACTGGAATTCTTGCAGAATCCCTGTCACCACACCTACTGCAAAGTTAATTAAGAAAAGGTGACCCCAAAATTTTGCCATCTTTTTATAAATCTCTTTTTTCTTGACGACATAAAGGGTTTGCATCAATGCAACGATAAATACCAAACCTATAGACATAGGAACAAAAATAAAATGAAATAATGTCGTTGAGGCAAATTGAAATCTTGCTAAAAACAGCTCACTCACAGCCTTACATCCTCCCTTACTTTCGCATGCCGAATGATTCGAGATATTTATGCTCACCATTTCACAAAAAGTTCACTATTTGTTCAATGATTCACAAGTGGAAGTCCATTTGATATAGTTCACTCGGTGAAATTTTACTCTTGATTTTCATTCGGTTAGTTATTTATACCTGTACTTTACACCCATGCGCTTCAAAAATAAAGTAAATTTTACCTAAAATTTGGATGGGATTGTGTCAGTTGTTTGAATACTTTGTCAAAAATATGTGACGGAAAGAGACAATCACAAAAAAATAGCGCTGCTTCTTCGCTGCAGCGCTTTTGAATATTTAGGCTTTTTTCTGTAAAGCAGGTCTTGTGACTTGCACTTCATAGTACGTAATTTTGTTTTTTAACAGGCCTTCAGGTTTCGCCTTTCCATGAGCGTGCGCATCACCAAATGCCTGAGATTTTGTCCAATTCACAAAGTCTTCTTTTCGATTCCAGCGGGTGTGAATGGTTACTTCATCGTAATCAGTTGTCTGCTGAGTGACCCATACTTCCATTCCTAAAAAACCTTCCATAAATTCTACTTGCCCCTGCTTGTTAAACCGTTTAACAAGGTGGTCGGCACTGCCTTTTTCTACTCTTACTTGGTTATTTACAATAATCATGTTTGGTTCATCTCCCTTTTGTTGTTGAATGGAGGCAATGGGGATAATGAGTGGATGCGGTCCGTCTAAGTGAACCTCTGCCTGAATCCCAAAAACCTCCTTGAAAAAGTCTTCTGTTAACACTTCTTTTGGTGAGCCAATTTGATGCACCTGACCTCGCTTCATAGCAATGAGACGGTCACAATATTTTGCGGCCTGCTGCAAGTCATGGAGAACCATTAAAATGGTGATGCCATGTGTTTGATTCAGCTGTTTGAGCAGCTCCAGTAATTCAAGCTGATGCGCAATGTCTAAATAAGTGGTTGGCTCATCCAGAATGATAGTCTCTGTCTTCTGAGCCAGTGCCATTGCAATATATGCCTTTTGTCTTTCTCCGCCTGATAATGTATGGAGCATTCTGTTTTCATTGGTGCGGCTATTCGTCACCTCAAGCGCCCACTCAATCGCTTCATGATCTGACGTGGTGCTTTTTTTCCAGATGGAACGATGCGGACTGCGTCCAAGTGCGACCAGCTCACGTACTGTCATCGATGGAATGGCGGTTCTTGTTTGCATGAGAACTGCCACCTCCTTGGCGATCTCCTGTGCCGTCATCTCTTTTTGTGGGATGTCGTGAATGTAAATCATGCCGCTTTCGATTGAGGTCAGTCGTGCGGCCGCTTTGATAAAAGTCGACTTACCTGACCCATTCGGGCCAATGATTCCGGTCACACTCCCTTTAGGAACAGCTGCTGAAATGGAAGACAGCCGAAAGCCGCCTTGACTGAGACTCACGTCATCCATTGCAATGACATCCATCTTAACCCCTCCCTTTCTTTTTTAATAAATAGAGGAAGAAAGGTGCACCGATGCAGGCAAGCAAGATCCCTACAGGCAATTCAACCGGTGTAAACCAGACCCGTGCCGCTGTATCGGCAAAGACCACAAGCACGCCCCCTCCAAGCATTGAAATCGGTAGCAAATACCGGTAGTCATCTCCGATTAAAAGACGGATAAAATGAGGCACAACAAGCCCGACAAATCCGATTAAACCACTGACACTGACAGCCGCTCCAGCTAAAAGAGCGGCCAGCGCAATGAGAAAAAATCGAGTCCGCTCTACTCGAAGGCCCAATAGCTGAGCCGATTCATCGCCAAGCAAAAGGAGATTGGACGGTTTAATGGCGAAAAAACAAAGACATAATCCAGCCAGCGCATATGGCGACACAAAGCTAAGATGATGCCAGCTCCGTCCGTTTAATCCGCCTGATAGAAAAGGCAAAACAGCCTGCACACGCTCACTATAAAGCACCATAAACCCATTCATCACCGCACCAAGCAACGCATTGACGGCAACACCTGCCAAGATCAATTTAAGCGGTGAAACCCCTTGATCAAATGACAGCATATACACGACAAGAGCTGCTAATAAGGCGCCCAGAAAAGCGGCTGCCGGAAGCAAATACGTGAATTGTGGAAGAACAATCATGCTGAGTACAGCAGCTAACCCGCCGCCCGCAGTCACACCAATGATCCCAGGGTCAGCCAGTGGATTTCGGACAACTCCTTGTAAAATCGCTCCTGATGCTGCGAGACAGGCCCCAACGAGAAAACCAATGAGCACACGCGGAAACCGTAAATCCATGACAATTTTTTCATGAACAGGCAGACCTGATCCCGTGAAGACAGCCATTAAATCCGTCAGCGATAATTGGACAGAACCTACCGCAAGTCCTAGACAGACGCCCACACATAAAGAGAGAAACAATCCTGGTAACAGCCATTTTCGTCTTGACTGCCTTTTTTGAAAATCTAGTTCTGCATTCATCTTCATGATGACAATCGCTTCAATTTCTTCTCTAATTCATCGATCGCTCTGATGACTTCTGCGCCTGGATTTGTCCCAAATAGGTCACTTGGTAGAATCTCAACGTGTCCATTTTTGACAGCTGATACATCGTGCCACGCCGCATTTTGCTTCATTTCACTCATAAAGCCTGCTTTGACATCTTCAGGATTGCTGTGTGTCATCAGCAAAATGAGATCTGGATCGGCCTCGATTACCTTTTCTGCATTGATTTGTGCATATTGCGGAAACTTTTCGAGTGCTGGTTCATTTTCAGCAATATTCGCCCCACCAGCGATCCGCAGCAGATCACCGCTTAAAGATTGCGGAAGTGCCGCCATATATGTGCCGGGTGCACCATACACAACGAGCGTCTTTACTTTTTTCTCAGGCTGCTTCACTTGCTTGATCCGCTGATCGATTTGAGCATTGAGCGCTTTGGCCTTTTGCTGCTTTCCAAGTAAATCACCAAATAAAGTAACTTGACGCTGGACATCCTTCACTGAGTTGGCACTTGTCAAAAGAAGCTGTGAACCAATTCCTTCTATAGTAGAGATATCCTTGCTGTTTAATGATTCATTCCCAAGCACCACATCGGGCTTTAAACTCGTGATCAGCTCGACATCAAATTGATGGGTTGTGCCAATTGATTGTACGGACTTTGCCTTTTGTAGATTGTCTGGCAATTCGGCAGTTGGCCGGCCGACAACCTGACCACCTAGAGCATAAATGATGCTCATGTCGCCAGTTGACAACGAGACGATCCGTTCAGGTGATTCATGAAACGATAATGTTCTGCCGGCAAAATCCTGAATGTTGAGCGCACCTTGCCTGCTCCCATTCTCGACAGGCGCCGCCTGGCTGCATCCGCCGAGGAGAAGCACGACGACGAGTCCTGCCCAAATCACATGTAAACATTTCAACCGTCTGTCTCTCCTTTTCTAGTAAACTTTCTTTAGCTTCGCCTGTACCACGAGACGCTTGTTTTTAGGTGCCAGCACGTGATCACAGGTCGATAATGTGAGAATCAAGTCATCTGTGGATACGTCTGTTTTCGTTTGATAGATGGACTTCTTACGCACAGCTTGCAAGTAGTGCGCATATTCACCAAGATCCTGAAAATCAGTCTGAATATAATCGAAATCGACTGTCGTCTCATACACAGCAAAAATCTCTGCTTCATAGCTTTGGTACAGCGTATCGTACTGAAATGTGCGATGATCTTGGAAGAAATCTTTTTTCAAATAGTTTGTGAGACCAGCAAACATAGACCCATCCCTCATCCGATGACCGTACAACACTGTATTGGGACTTTCATGCAAGACGTCATTACGATAATCCATAAAGATACTGCCTGCCCGTGTGTCATCCTTTACATAATTACGAGTTAAATAGAATGCATTATCGTTTGACTGAACAATTGGATACTGAATCATCGTGTCCTTTATATCAATCCAACCGACAATGTCTTCATTCACCTTTCGCAAATCATCAAATGACTGACGGATTTCTCCAGGTTTTCGCTGTTTCATTCCATCCTCGTGTGTGTAAAGTGTCTGAGCCTTTGCAAGCACCTGACGATTTTGATAATAGCCAAAGAGCTCCAAGCCAATGGCAGTACCGCTATATAGGAAAACACCTAAACAGACGATCGTCAGCATTCGCTGCCCGATCCTTTTCCCTCGTTTCACACTGTCTCACCTGCTTTTTGCACAACTTATATGCCTACAGGCACGATATACATCCCTGTTTCTGCATCCTGCTTAATTGTGACGGACACATGATAAATGTGCCGCACCATTTCTTCGGTTAACACATCATTGGGCCGCCCTTCGCGGATAATTTGTCCATCTTTCATGGCGATGATGACATCACTATAGCGAATCGCCTGATTCATATCGTGCAGGACCATCACGATGGTTAATCCATGCTCGACATTGAGCTCTCGAATGAGCTCCAGAATGTCAAATTGATAATACATATCCAAATAAGTCGTCGGTTCATCTAAGAAAAGGATCGGTGTTTTTTGCGCTAAAGCCATCGCAATCCATACACGCTGCCGTTCTCCGCCTGACAATGAGGCGAGTGGCATCTTTCGCTTATCCGTCAGCTTGGTACAGGACAGCGCCCACTCGATTGCTTTCTCATCTTCTTCCTTGTCACTGCCGCGCATCGTTTGGTAGGGCGTTCTCCCAAATGCCACGACTCGTTCGATCGTTAAATCGAGCGGCGCTTCATTTTGCTGATGTACGACTGCCAGCTTTCTCGCGAGTTCCCTTGGCTTGAACGCATTCAGCTCTTGTCCATCTAAATGAATCTGTCCTTTATGTGGACAATGGTTATGTGCCATCAAGGAAAGCAGCGTGGATTTGCCCGAGCCATTTGGACCGATAATGGTCGTAATTTTTCCTTTTTCGATCTTCGTGGTGACCGATTGAACAATGTCCCTCTGTCGATCATAGGAAAACGACACCTCACGAATGTCCATGCAGACGATCCCCCCTTCTTAATAAAAAGATCAGAAACGGCCCGCCAATGACAGCCATGATTGTAGAAGCAGGGATTTCATTTGGTGCCACTAGCGTTCTGCCGAGCGTATCAGCCGTCAAAATGAGCAAGGCCCCGCTTAACGCAGAAAATGGAATCAGTACCCGGTGGTCAGAGCCGACAAGCCTTCTAGAGATATGGGGAATGAGCAAGCCGACAAAGGCAATCACGCCCGCTACCGCAGCAGTCACCGCTGCTAATAACACCGCCGTGATTGAAATCAAAAGGCGCATTCTGGTCACACGCAATCCTAAGTTTTTCGCCGTCTTATCTTGAAGGGCAAGCAAGTTACACCATCTGCTAAAGAAAAGCGCAACCACAAGCCCAATGACGCCATAGACACCGATTAAACGGACATCTCCCCACGTTTTCATCGTCAGATTCGACTGCCCCGACTGATTAATGGTGATATTGAAATAGCTGCAAATGGTCACAAACGCTTCTGCCATCCCTGTAAACATGGCATTGATGGCGATCCCCACCAAAATCATTCGAATCGGGCTTAAGCCGCCTTTCCAAGACAACACGTATACGAGGAAGCAGGCAATTGCCCCGCCTAAAACTGAAAATAAAGGAGAGTAGAAATAAAATTGAGGAAGCGCTGTAATTGCCATTAAAGAAAAGAAGCTAGCTCCCGATGAAATACCAATAACACCGGCATCTGCTAATGGATTCCTCATCACAGACTGCAAGAGGACACCGGAGACAGATAAAGCCGCCCCTGTAAACATCGCAATGAGCATGCGGGGGATTCTTAAATCTTTAATGATTTCTACCTGTGCATGTTGACCGGTCATAAGCCCTTCCAATAATTCAATCGGTGTAACATGAATGCTCCCCGTAATGGCGGAATAAATAAATACGCCGGCTAGTAAGAGACTGACTATCAGAAATAAAATCCCTGTTTTTTTCATCTTGAACGTCCTTTTATCATTAAGATTCGCCGCTTATGACGGGTACAACATACGAGTCAATTCATCTAATGCCTCTGCTGCCTTTAAGTTGCCTGTTGTCCCGAATAAGCTTTCTTCGAGGTCGTACACCCGGTCTTGTTTGACCGCATGGAAATGTTTCCAGATGTCATTTGTTTTAAATTCTTGATCAAACATTTTGACGACTTCATCCGGCATCCCATGTGCGGCTCGAAGAATGATATCTGGATTGGCTTTTTGTAAATACTCCGTATTGGATGCCAAATACTCCATTTTCTCACCTTTTACGATGTTCTTTCCTCCTGCAATACGCACAAGATCACCGATATAGGAATTCTCTGTTGCCACTAAATAACTGCCTGGTACACCAAGCAAAATGAGAACGGATGGCTTCGTCTTTCCCTTCGTTCTCTCTTGTATGTCTTTCTTTTTTTGTTCAAAATCATCCACAATGCGTTTCGCTTGTGTCTTTCTATCATATTTTTCTCCAAGCTTTGTGATGGCGTTCTCCATCTTGTCCAGGCTCTCAAGGTTAAGGTATGTCGCAGGGACAGAAGCTTGTTGAAAAGGCGTTTCTAAATCATATTGAAGGGTCGTGACAGACAGGACATCTGTCGGTTGAAGTGATTGGATGATTTCCATGTCCGGGCTCATTGGGTTACCGACTTCTGGGAGTCCTTTGTATCGAGCCGGCAAGGATTTTTGACTTGTTGGCACCCCGACAAGATCCACCTCTAGCGCATCCATGATCTCAGCAGCAGCTACAGTCGTTGCCACAATGCGGGCACTTGATGCTGCGCTTTTTTTGCCTTTCGCTGAGCTTTCAGCTGACTGTGAGCAGCCTGCTAGGAGGACGCACACACATAGAGCAGTAATCAGGGTACATAACATTCGATGCTTCAAAAAACAAAAGCCTCCTTTCGAAAAAAGAGAGTGGGTGCGCCGAGATGAATGGCGCACCTCACTTAAAATAGATTCTTTATCTTGTACGAGTTTGATACTTTCTGACGAGCACGAATAGTGACCCGCCGAATAAAAGAATGTACACCCAAAGAAGTGAAGTATCTCCTGTTTTCGGGTTCAGCTGACCTGTCTCAGACTTGGTTTGGTCATCTGATGGCGTAAAGGTCATCTGCTCTGCGCCCGTTTCCTCTGGTGCGAGATTCGCAAGCTGGTTTGGTTGAGAATCGTGATCATTCGGATTTTTCACAAAGCCGATGCTCTCATCGTCTCCGATCACCGTCGCAATTCCGCTTCCTTCACCACTTGCGATGCCTTTCGTATCATAGACAAGTTTGACATCGTACTGCTCATGATAATTGGCAGCTGGAATGTCAATTTTCACGCGTGCTGCCTGAGCACTACTCAAACTTTTTGCTTCATATTGAATCACTCGTGTATCTGCTTTTTGATCAGCCTTTGCAACTAGCGTCTCTTCAAATTTACCGCCGGTTCCTACTTGGAACGACGTGATGGCTGAGCTGTTCTTGACAGTGTATGAAACGAAATGGCGGCCATTTTTCACCACCAATGTCGCAGGGCTCACGACGTAATCGTTCATGCGAGAAAGCTCATCTTTGTCTGCTTTCTTCATTGAAAAAGGAAGCTTGTACACCCCGTCTTTTAGCTGAACTGTCTCTTGATTCGTTCCGCCGTTCGTTGTTTCTGGTGCTGGTTTATTTGGTTTTGGTGTTTCTGGTGTAGCCGGTGTTTCTTCCTCTATTTGACCGTCCTTCAGTGGAACGATACTTTTTGAATCAAATTGAAAACGAATATCGTACGTTTGATCATAGTGAGCTGCTGCTACTACAATGTGTACTTTTCCGTTAACTGCTTTTTTCAGATCAGACACTTCAAATGAAACCACTCTTGTGTTCTTTGCTTGATCTGTGCTCACGTTTTTCACTTCTTGATAAGAACCGTTTTTCTCTATTTTCAAAGAATCAACTGACGTATGATCCTTCACCGTAAAGGAAACGGTTTGCGTTCCATTTTTAACGGTTAACGATGCTGGATGTGAGAAGTATTGGCTCATCCGAGATACCTCATCCTCATCGCCCTTCAGCACACTGTAGTTGATACGATACACACCATCTTTTAATTGGTTCTGTGTCGAATCAACTGGTGTTGTGCCGTTTTGATCATCTGGCTTTGTTTCGCTGTCGCCTGGCGTCGTGCCGTTTTGATCATCTGGCTTTGTTTCGCTGTCGCCTGGCGTCGTGCCGCTTTGATCATCCGGCTTTGTTTCGCTGTCGCCTGGCGTCGTACCGTTTTGATCATCAGGTGTTGTTTCACTATCGTCTGGCTTCGCAGGCGTGACAAGTGTGAGACTGCTCTCGTCGAAAGCGAGCTGTACGTCATACGCCTCATCATAAATAAAGCCGCCTAAGTCCCAGTAAATTTTGACCCAGCCATTTAATTTGGCTGATACATCGGCTACATCAAATTTGATCACACGCGTATTCGCTGTCTCATCTTCACTGACCGTTTCAGTGGTGACGAGAGAGCCATTTTGTTCGACCTTGAAATCTGTGATTTCTTTGCTTTGCTTCAGCGTAAGATAGGCAGTCGTCTTGCCATTTTCGATGATGAGCTTAGCTGGCTTTTCTGTATACGTATCCATCATGGATGCTTCAGTGCTGCCATTTTTTAAAATGGTGAATCCGGCCGTATATTCACCATCAACCAATGATGCCGCCTGAGCCGTTCCTTGAGGCAGCTGAAACGCAGTCAACAAACTGAATAAAACGAGCAGAATAGCTGTCTGTAGATGAAAAAGACGTTTCAAAAGATGACACTTCCTTCCGTTAATGCTTGATGATCCACTTTCTCGCTAAAAACCCGCCTGAACATAAGACAAGCACAAGGAGCCATCCCATCTGGCTTGTATCACCAGTTTGAGGATTTTCTTCTTGTTTTGTTTTGGTGGATGAATCAGTTGTTTTGGTTGTTTCTTTTGATGTTTCTTGATGTTTTGCTGCACCTGCTGTTTCTTTTGAACTGTCAGAAGAAAGTGACTTGATGCTGCTTTCATCGAATTTCAGCTGGATGGTATAGTCGTGATCATAATCAGCCGATTTGACTGTGACATGGATTTTTGACTTGATTGGTTTAGACAAACTCTGTGCTTGGAATTGAATAAGCCTTGTATTGGCTTTCTTATTCGTTGATAGAACCGTCGTATCGACATAGCCACCATTTCCCGGCACTTTAAATTCCGTTACCCAGCTGCTGTTTTTAATGGTCATTTGCACAGTCAGCTTGCCATTTTTCACGATCACTTTTGCCGGCTTCAGCCAGTAATCATTTGCCATCGAAACGGCAGTCCCTTCGGCCTTCATCACAGTGTAATTGACGGAGTATGTACCATCATTTAATGAGGCAGCCTGTGCATTTGAAAAAGGCAGTATAAGTGCCAGCAATAATGCAGCCACAAAGGCTGGCATCCTGATCCATTTTTTCATCAGATGAATTTCCTCCCTTTTTATTGAACAGTTGCTGCATCAAACTTGACGCGAATATCGTAATTGCCTGTATATCCAATGACCGGTACAGTCACACTCACTTTAGCTGGTACAACATCTGTCAGGCTGTTGACATTGAACTCTACCGTTCTCTTGTTAGCAGCTGCGTTTGTACTGATCACCTTCGCATCTTTGTAAACACCTTGATCCAATGTTTTAAAGCTTGTAATCCAAGAGCTGTTCGTTAACGTGACTTGCGCTTTGATTTTTCCGTCCTTCACAACAAGCTTAGCTGGTTTTTCAAAATACGTATTTGCTGTTGACGTTGAATCACTGTCTGCTTTCCATACCACATATTGTGCTGAATATTGACCATCTGCTAAGCCTGCTGCTGAGGCAGAGCTAACCGGGGCTAGAGCAAACAATAGGACAAAGCTAAAGAATAATAAGACGTGTGATGCTGAACGAAGTGATTTCATATATATCCTCCTAATTGATATTGATAATTATTCTCAATAGACAATAAAAAAAATAACCTTTATCAGCGTATGAATCACACTCATAAATGATTATGATAATCATTATCAATTGAGTTTAAAAAATAAATCTTTGCTTTCGACAAGTCAAAGATGTCTGCTGCTACATGATGTAGTGATACACGGTTTAGGTAATCTGTCCCATTCATGATACCATGGCATAACCTCCCCATTCCATTACAGGGAAAAGAACCCTCTTCTCCTTGATATTATATGATGAATGAAATTATTGTCAACATCATTTTTCATACTATTGACTTAGATTTCTGGAAAATCACAAAAAAAATCGATCAGGGACACTGATCGAAATCGATTAAGAAGGGACATGTTCACCCTTTTCACTATTTTTTCGCTCTAAAGACCAAGCATACATTTCCCGTATGACTGGTTCAATTTTCTTTCCTTGTTCTGTTAGTTCATATTCAATCCGCACGGGAATGTCGGGATAAACTTTTTTCTCAACAAGGCCTTCAGCTTCTAAATCTTTCAGCCTTTCTGATAATAACCGTCCGCTGATGTTCATTTCATTTTCAAGCTGACAAAAACGTTTTGGCCCTGTCAAAAGCTGATTGATGATCAGAATCACCCACTTCTTCCCTAAAATCTCCATGGCATCTGTAATTGGGCAGCCATCTACTTGAGCCATACTTTACTCCCTCCTGCTTTTCTCTACTTTTTTTCATTATAACATAATTAATTACTTGAAATAAGTCACTAACTATTATATAGTTTAGTTACTAAAAGTAACAAGGTAATCATTTTTATCAATTTTCAATAAACCATTGAACATGCAGATGCATATAACATGAAGGAGATGACCGAGCTTTGAATACAATAGAGCAGGTAAGATTAGGTGTAACAGAATTACATGTGTCCAGCTTTGAGCGTTCTTTGCCTTTTTATACAGACATTTTAGGTTTTACTTTATTAGAACAGACGGATTCTACTGTCACGCTTGGCAGCAACGCAAAGGAACCAATCCTTGTGCTGAAAGAAGATGTGCAGCTGAAAGAGAAGCCGGATCATGAGCCAGGACTTTATCATTTTGCGGTTTTATTACCTACCAGAAAAAACCTGGGCACATGGCTGGCGCATGTGATCAAAAAAGGCTATCCTTTAATTGGAGCGAGCGATCACTTTTTCAGTGAAGCCATTTATTTAAGTGATCCAGATGGCATCGGCGTTGAGATTTATGCTGATCGTCCTCAGGACATATGGGTAGGTGAGCATGGAGAGCTGAAAGGTGGCGGAAATGCTCCGCTTGATGGAGATGGTCTCCTGCAAGAAGCCGCTGATTCCACCTGGGAAGGACTCCCGGCTGGTACAGTCATGGGACACTTGCATTTCCATCTCAACCCAGAAGAAGCCGATTCCTTTTATGTGAACACGCTCGGTTTTCATATCCGAATGGCTCCCCCAGCCAGCTTATTCGTTGCTGGTGGCGTCTATCATCACCACCTTGCCTTTAATGCATGGGGACGCGGGAGAAAAGGAGCCATTGATCCACGTTTTTCAGGAATTAGAAGCTATACACTGGTTTTCCCAAAAGAAGACGATAGAACATCCGTCGTCGAACGTCTGACAAAAGCAGGTGTTCACATGAACACGACAGGAAAAAGTAACGAATTTGTTGATCCATTTGGCGTTCTCGTTCGTTTACAGATTGAAGAAACAGACAAAAAAGAAGGTGTAGAATATGGACAAACACACAGAGGTTAAAACAGCCATTTTAAAAGATAAAATCAAACGAGTACAGCAAGAAGACGGATTTATATATATCACTGGACCTATTAAACTGCCAGTGAATTTAGACGGTAGAACGGTCATGTTTAACTGGTATTCATGGTTAAAAGACGATGGGAAAGAACCATTATCAGATGAAGCTTTAATCGAAAGCCTTTCCTCCCGTGAGCTTGCAGATCATCAGCAATCAAGTGTCCTTGTTTACGGAGATTTCGAACATGCTGATGAAGCGCTGATCCGCATGCATTCCATCTGCCACACCGGCGATATTTTCGGAAGCAAACGCTGCGATTGCGGGTTCCAATTGAAACAGTCTATGCGAATGATTGAGGACAATGGAGCAGGCGCACTGTTTTATTTAGCCAACCATGAAGGACGCGGGATCGGTCTTTTCAGTAAAGCCATGGCCTACATCTTGCAAGAAAACGGCTACGATACAGTAGAAGCAAACGAAGCACTAGGCTTTGAAGATGATACACGTCAATATGAAGAAGCGATTGCTGTTCTTCAAACATTGCGTACAAAGCCAGTCAGACTTATCACCAATAATCCGAAAAAGACCGATGCTATCAGTCATGCAGGCCTTTCTCTTTCTGGACGGATTCCACTTTGGGGTGATGTCTCTGAGTTCAATGAAAAATACTTGCAGACAAAAATTAACCGCTCAGGTCATATGAAGGCGGATCAAGAGGTGCGTACGATTGCCACATCATGAGCGATATATGAAACTAGCCCTTGAAAATGCTGAAGCAATGAAAGGTCAGACATCTCCCAATCCGCTCGTCGGGGCTGTGATTGTGCGAGAAAATGAAATTGTTGGGGTCGGGGCGCATATGAAGGCCGGCGAACCACATGCAGAAATTCATGCACTTAAAATGGCTGGAGACAAGGTAAAAGGTGCCACGATCTATGTGACACTAGAGCCTTGTTCCCACCATGGCCGCACAGGCCCATGCGCTGAAGCACTTGTGAAAGCTGGCGTAGAAAAAGTCGTCGTTGCTGCACTGGATCCGAACCCGCTTGTTGCCGGGCGTGGGATTGCCATTTTACAAGATGCAGGCATTCAAGTCATCACAGGCGTCATGGAGCAAGAATCCATTCTCATGAATGAAGTGTTCAACCACTTTATTACGAAAAAAACGCCTTTCGTGACACTCAAAGCAGGCATTACGTTAGACGGAAAAATTGCATCTGCTACGTCTGACAGCAAGTGGATTACATCAGAGACGTCCCGTTATGATGCACATCACATTCGCAGTATCAACGATGCGATCTTGGTCGGTGCGCAAACCGTCATTCACGACGATCCTTCATTAACAGCACGCATTCCAAACGGTCATCATCCGATTCGAATTGTCTTAGACTCTAAACTGTCTATCCCGCTGACAGCAAAGGTGGTCACGGATCAAATGGCGCCAACATGGATCTTTACAACAAAACAAGCCGATGAAGAAAAACGAGCCGCTTTAGAAGCAGCTGGCGTCAGCGTCATCATGACGGATAGCGATATCCGGGTGCCCTTACAAGAAGTACTTCAAGTGCTTGGAGAAAGAAATATCTCCTCCCTAATGATTGAGGGCGGCGGGCAAATCAATGCCTCATTTTTAGAACAGCAGCTGGTCGATAAACTCGTCATCTACATGGCGCCCAAGCTCATTGGCGGACGACTCTCTCCTTCTTTTTTCGGAGGCGAAGGCATACGCCTCATGAGTGATGCAATTGAACTGGATCAACTCTCTCTTGAACCGCTGGGAAAAGATATAAAGATAACGGGTTATCCTGTTTATCAATAAACAACAAAGCTTGTAGATTGAGTCTGCAAGCTTTTTTCTCATCATTGAATTTGAGGTGATTAAATTGAACATCAAAGGAATAAACCATTTATTATTTTCTGTTTCTGATTTAGAGACATCTATTGATTTTTACACAAAGGTCTTTAATGCCAAATTGTTAACAAAGGGCAGAACGACAGCTTACTTTGATTTGAACGGCCTGTGGCTTGCCCTCAATGTAGAAAAAGACATTCCTCGTCAAGACATCCATCACTCTTACACACACATCGCTTTTTCTATTGATGAGGAGGATGTAGATCCAATGTATAACAAACTAAAAGATTTGAACGTCAACATCTTACCAAGCAGGCCAAGAGACGAAAGAGATCAGAAGTCGATTTATTTCACAGACCCTGATGGACATAAATTTGAATTTCATACAGGAACCTTGAAAGATCGATTGGATTATTACAAACTAGAGAAAACACATATGGAGTTTTATGAATGAAACGCAAAGAAAAACAGAGAGGAAACAACAAGGTGCTATTCGTCATTAAATAGGAAAGATGGTAAAATATACATAGAAACGTGTTGCAAACGATAGTCCTCCCCCCTTCCATACTAAAGGTGTTTTTATGCCTAGAAAGGAGGGGTCAGTTTGAGAACAAAACTTGTGCGTTCACGCGTTGAGAGACGCAAAAACAAAAAGAAAAAAGCTTGTACCTGTAAGTACAAGCTTTGGTTCCTTATCTTAAATTCAATCCGAACTCTAGTCCAGTTCATCATATGGATTTTAGATAAGAGAACGTTCTGAATGAACCCTTAAGATGATAATGAAAAATAAAGCGGCACCTTCATTACCCCTAGTCAAGGTAATGCTGGTTCTATCTCGTTTCTGTTTTTTGGAGGGCTGCTTTATTTTTTCATATTATTTCAGTGTATTCCTCACATTTTAAATTTATACATAGAAAAAGCACACGGTAGTCAGCCGAGTGCCCAAATTAAATTTCTTTTCAGTTGTATGGTGAACGTTCAAGAAATTCACCTTGAAGCTCTCGTGCTTCAGTTTGAAAACTAGTTCAACTTAGTCCGAGTTGAACAAAAAACTTGTGCAACAATATGTTACCATAAGTAACAATTTGTTACCATAGTTAAGCTTATTTTTTAATCTTACTGATTCATTTCAAATGCAGAATTTTCATTATTTCAAATAAATTATACAGCTTTTTGTTATGCAATGAATCAAATAAACTGAACAACACTCAAAATAACTTTCAAGTATAATAACCTGTACTTTTCTTCTAAGCCCTCCTACTTTCTATTGGCAACTGTAAGACCTTATTTAGTTAAATAAAAAAGAATCAGTATATAAAAACTGATTCTTTCTGCATACATTTATCTCAAACAAATCGTATTTAATCCACGAAACGTGTCGTAAAATGTTTCATGTGAAACATCTGTGATCTAATATTGATCAATTTCCCTCTATCAGCCTGCCAAAGCTTTCGGGTGAAAGTCCCGGTGAAATGCGCAGGCGATGTAAGGACATCATGCCTTGTTCTTTCTTCGCATGTCCTGGTTCAGTGGTTACAGCCATTTCATATCCTGCTTCCTTCGCCAGCTTCAGCGTGTCTTCGTTATAGCGACCGACCGGATAGCTGACCATGACCGTTTGTTGGGAAAACCGCTGGTCAAAGAATACCTTCGATCCTTTTAATTCTTCTTCCTGCTGCTTCTGTGATAAACGATTGAGCTCTAAATGATGAATGGTGTGACTCTCTATTGAAATACCATGCGCCACCATATCATCCATTTGGGCATCGGTTAAATGATGCGGGCGGCCGATGGACTGCTCGATCATAAAAATCGTGGCTTTCATTCCATATTCCTTTAAAATCGGAAATGCCTTTGTGTAGTTATCCGTATATCCATCGTCAAATGTGATAAGAACATACTTTTCACTTGGTGTCGAATTGGTCGCGAGAACTTGATATGCCTCTTTCGGCGACAGCGTGACATAGCCGTTGTCTTTCAGCCATTTCATATGAGCTGCAAATTCGCTTTTTGGCACACGTAACGAATTACCGCTAGAGATACTGTGATACATCAAGATTGGAAGCGCAACGGGTTCCTTTTGCTGAATCCAGTTTTGTTTGTCTATCTCTGCCGCTTCAATTTGCTGAGTTTCTGTTGTTTCTTTCGTTTGTCCTTGACCCTTTACCTCTTTGATGGCTTGCTGGTTTCCTTCTGTTTGCTGTTTCGTACCCATACAGCCCGAAATGAGCAGCATGACTAAACCAACTGCAAGCCACATACATGTTTTTTTCATTCACCAATCCTGCTTTCTCTTTATCTACCGAATGATTATAACAGAAATTGGTTAATAACTGATATCTATTTTGACAGGGTATTCATTTTTTTACACATTTCGATCATTTCAATGGCAAGCAGATGGATGGTCTCTGTTGTGAGCATTTGGTCTTCTGCATGTATGAGCAGTAAAGAAAAGGGAAGCTGTTCCCCTGCCGCCTCTTTTTGTATCAGTGACAAGTGCAGGTCATGGATGCTTCGAAACGCTTCCTCCCCTTTTTCAATCAACTGCTGCGCTGCTTCAAAGTCATCCGCTCTTGCTAGACGAATGGCTTCTACATAATGGCTTCGTGCCTCACCTGCATGGGCAATGATTTGAAAGGCTGCTCCCTGCATTTCCTCTAATACCGTCATCTGCTTCTCCTCCGATTGCTCAAGATTCATTTGCTAGTTTCAGTGCATGTTCTAGAATTTTTTCTCCATTCGCTGTTCCATATAATCTTACATTTACCACATCGACAGGTATATGATAAGGTGCCGCTGTTTTTTCTGCTGCCTTTCTCATAAAGCTAACTTGCGGTCCTAGCAAAATGACCTTTACATCGTCCCCATGCTCTTCTAGTTCATCCGCAATGGCCCCTTCAGGTATCGCATAAATTTCATAATCCAGCCCTTTTCCTTCTGCGGCTGCCTTCATTTTAGATACCACAATCGACGTTGACATTCCTGCTGCACAAGCGAGAATGATTCGCTTCATATCCCATCACTCCTATTGATAAATAAAATCTGGTTCATCCCTTAATTTCCTCGTTTGGATTAATGTCTTGTACCAGTATCCTGACGCTTTCATCTGACGATTCCGTTCATTCTCCAGCTGGATCTCTACTAATCCGTAGCGATTCTTGAATGCATTCATCGGTGAGACATTATCCGTAAAAGCCCACAGCATATATCCCTTACAGTTTGAACCTTCTTTTTTCGCTTGGAGGGCTTTTTTCAAATGCTGGCTGATAAATGAAATTCGGTACTGATCATCAATGATGCCGTCTTCGTTTTTAAACCGTTCTTCCTGCTCGACCCCCATACCGTTTTCAGCCACAAACCACTCGATATTCCCGTATTCCTCTTTTATTCTCATACCCATATCATAGACAATATTCGGATAGATTTCCCAACCTCTGAATGGATTCATTTTTCTCCCTGGGAGCTCAAATAGATCGTAATAATAAGATGGATGAAACGGTGTATTTTCGTTCCAAGCCTTGCTAGGTGCCTTAACGCGATGCGGATAGTATAAATTAAGACCGACCACATCGACTGTATGATCTTTAATGGTCTGAAGCTCTTCTTCCGTTGCATCGAAAAGAATGTCATGCTTTTTCAATACATCAAGCAGTTCTTCTGGATACTCGCCTTTAATGGAGGGATCTAAGAACACTCGATTAAAAAACAAATCATACATGCGGGCAGCTTCTTGATCATGCGAGGCAGTCGATCTCGCATACGTCACTTCTGGATTGAGAATGACCCCGATTTTTGCACCGGCTGATTCCTTCAAGCCCATTTCCTGAAACAGCTTCACCACTTTTGCTGTCGCCAAGGCTTTATGATAGTTCCACTGCATCCACTTCTTCGTATTTTGCTCGAAAGGATAACGAATAGCATCTAGATACACACGAGTCTGAACAACAATTGGTTCATTAAAGGTAAACCAATGTTTGACCCGGTCTCCATAGCGCTCAAACACCTTTTCTGCATAGAGAACAAACAGATCGACAACATGTTTAGATGACCAGCCGCCGTACTTTTCAAGCAAAACGGCAGGAAGCTCATAATGCTCTAAGCAAAACATCGGCTCTACACCCGCTTCAAGTAATTCATTGATGAAATTATCAATATAACGAGCATAGGCCTCATCTACAATTCCATTCTCGTAATCTATGAGAAACCTCGACCAATTGATCGATGTCCGGTAATGAGATAACCCAATTTCCTTCATAAGGGCTACATCTTCGGGATAGCGCTCGTAAAAATTCGTTGCTCCCGCTGGTCCGTATCCTTCGTGCCATACGTGATACCCCTCCTTATACCAAAGGTCTATATACGAATCCTGATGCGGTTTCTTCCCTTTCCAACCCTCTGTCTGCCAAGCAGAAGCCGCAGCACCTAGAATAAAGTCATTGGGTATGTCGATTTTGTTCATGTTGCCACCTGACCTTTCTTCGTGTGAATTTGAAGTCCTTCCCACATCCCTTGTAAATACATAGCTCCAAGTGCCCGGTCGTATAATCCATAGCCAGATCTGCCCGTCTCACCAAAGATCATTCGTCCATGATCTGGCCGGACATAGCCAGCAAATCCTTCCTTAAACAATGCGTTCATAATCGCTCCCATATCGAGGCTGCCTGCTGACGACAGGTGTGCTGACTCTTCAAAATCACCGTTTTCATACAAATTGACATTGCGTAAATGAGCAAAGTGTATACGCCCTTTTTTGGCATACTTTCTCGCAAGTGCAGGAACATCATTTTTCGCATTACAGCCTAGGGAACCGGAACAAAAGGTCAGTCCGTGCTGTGAGCGTTCATCGAGCTGAAGGATACGATCTATTTGTTCTTCACAACTGACAATGCGGGGTAGACCAAATATGTTCCAAGGAGGGTCATCTGGATGCAGTGCCATATTCATGTTCTCTTCCGCTGCAACTGGAAGGATATTTCCCAAGAAATAGTCTAGGTTCTCAAACAACCCTTCCGCACCCAATGCCCTGTATGCAGCCATCAACTTTCTCATTTCTTCCTGCGTATAAGACGTATCCCACCCTGGTAAGGAAAGTTGATCTTTTTCTATATCCATCTGTTCAAGCTGATGCTGAAAATAAACAAGAGTCGTCGATTGATCAGCTAGTGGGAAATCGAGCTGTGTTCGTGTCCAATCAAGGACTGGCATGAAGTTATAACAAATGGCCTTCACACCATGCCTTGCTAATCGCCGGATATTTTCTTGATAATGCTCGATATAAACATCCCGGCTAGGCTTTCCCAGCTTAATATCTTCATGGACCGGGAGACTTTCTACGACTTCAAAAGCAAGATCGTGACGTTCGATTTCCGCTTTTAAATGAGCAATACTTTCCTCCGGCCACAGATCGCCAGCCGGCACATCATAGACGGCACTGACAATCCCTTTCAAGCCGGGAATTTGCCGAATATATGAAAGGGAGACAGGATCTTCTTTGCCATACCATCTAAATTGCATGTTCATTCATGAGCCCTCCTTCTATTCTGAATCAGGTGCTGCTTCTGGCTTCCGGTTGGACAAGAGGACAAAAGGCAAATAGATAAAAACAGCGACAACAATACAGATGAGCTGTGTGATGACAGCCCCCATACTGCCAGCGGTAGACAGCCAAGCATTCACAATCGGAGGTGTCGTCCACGGCACCATCACCACCGCTTTCCCGGCAAAACCTGTAGCGGTTGCGATATAGCCAATCGTACCTGTCACGAGTGGTGTAACAATAAACGGAATCGCCATCACAGGGTTCAGCATGACAGGTAATCCGAAAATAACTGGTTCATTGATGTTAAACAGTCCAGGTCCCGATGAAAGCTTGGCAATGCTACGCATCTCTTCCCTTCTACCCGCTATAAAAATGGCGATCAACAGACCAATCGTCACACCCGAACCACCAATGCTCATATACACATCCCAAAATGGCATCGTGATAATATTCGGAATCTCTTTGCCCTCTTGAAATGCTGTCATATTCACTGCAATTGATCCTAATAAGAGCGGCTCGCGAATCGGTTTAATCATTTGGTTGCCATGAATACCGATCACCCAGAAAAATTGAGCCACAAACATTAACGTTAAAATACCAGGCAGTCCCTGCACAACACTTTCAAGCGGACGCTGCACGACGTTATACACCGCTTCATGCAAATAAATGCCTGTCACACGATGAAACGCAAACCCGAATGAACTAATGATTGTAATCGTAATAATTGATGGGAAAAGTGAAGAAAAAGACGTCGCCACATTTGATGGAACAGAATCTGGCATCTTAATTTGCAGCCACTTCACCTCGGTAAGCTTACAAAAGATCTCTACAGAGACGATGGCAATGATCATACCCAAAAATAAGCTTTTTGGATCGGAGAATTGCCTCGCCAGCACATCGACAACCTCACGCATCGATCCATCGACTTCAAGAAGAAGTGTCGTCGGAATAACGGATATAAATGAAATCAATGCCATTAATCCTGGGAATAATGATTTATGTCCATTGATTTTCCCAAGCTCAATCCCGATGAGGAACACAGCCCCGATCGTTAAAAAGTTCAGCGTGGCATAATTGATTGCCTTCATAATTGGCTGAAGCTCTGCTAAAAACCTGAATATCTCAAAATGGGCAAGCCCCGTTTCCGGGCTCATGATCATATTTGCGACCAGTACAGCAAATGCCCCTGTAATGATGATTGGCATTAATGTGACAAATGCTTGCTTGATCGCCATAATATATTTCTGATTTGTAATACGATAAGCGACATGTCCCATGACGTCGGCCGCTCTCTCTTTAAAGCTCATGATCCGTCTCCCCCTTTACAAAAACTCGTGATCATCCTCCTTATTGATGTTATTTTAAAAGCGCTTTCATTAACATCTAATCTTTTTCCTCACAGATGCGGAAATGGGTGTCCTTTTTTTTCATCTGGCTGTTCCAACACGTGCAGCGCCGCCGTCAGTTCTTCAAATGAAGCAGCTTTGATGATTTGCTCCACCACTTCCTTCTGCTCTGTCAAACGCACAAGAAATTGATAAAGTGACTGCAATTCTTTCTGATACGTCTTCTGTATACTTAACAAACAGACGACCTGTACCCGATCGTCGCCCCACAGCACTGGTTTTCTCAACGTACAGATCGCACAAAACGTATCATCTGTTGCCGGTTTGATTGGGTGAGGGATCGCGACCAAATGACCGAACGACGTAGGTGACACTTCCTCTCTTTCCAGCAATAGCTGTTCAAAATCATCCGGGATTCGGTTTTGTTCCTGCAATACATTCACGAAAAATTGAAGAACCTCTTCCCTTGTTTGTAGATCTTGCTGAAAAAAAGTCATCTTCGGACTGATATATCGCAAGACACCCATTTCTTGTGACCCCTGTACAAATCGTTTCAGCCTCAACATATCGTCTTCACTGAGGATCGTATGTACATCAATCACTGGCACAGGTAGTGTGTTCTGAAGAGGTATGGTACTAATGATCAAATCGATACTTCTCAAGTCATACGACAAAAGGTCACTGACACTTGCAGTTCCAGCAATCTCTAGCCTTTCGCTAAAGGCGGCCTTCAGCTTATGAAGAAGAAGCTGACTGCTCGCGACACCCGTTGCGCACACAATCAAGCATTTTTTTCTCACAGTCTGAGTTTTTGTCCGCTCTATGGCAGCACCAATATGCAGCGCCAAATATCCGATTTCATCTTCATGAATCTCTACATTCTCTTTTTCCTTCAGCCATCTTCCCATATAGACACCTGCTTCAAAAGCAATCGGATAATGCCTTTTTATGTCTGATAAATAGGGGTTACGGATGTTCATATCATATCGGAACCGATGAATCGCTGATCTCAGGTGAAGACTTAGTCCCACAATCAATTCCTTGTCTGTCTGAATATCAAGTGACATGTGCTCTTCGACATAACCAAGTAGTTGGTGAGTTAAACGGAAATGCTCTTCATCAAGCATGTGAAATAGCGTGTGGCCCGTTTCTCCATACGCCATCATTTTTGCACCCATTAAATGAATCGCAATATAGGCCATTTCAGATAATGGAAAATCTATACCGAGTACGTGACGCATATCTTCTGCCATTTGCCTCGCCACTTGAAAAGCGGGCTGTGTTTGAATGTCTTTGAGTTCTCCTTCCGGCATCATCACCAATTTTTTCTCTTCAATTCGTTTGCACGCAATGGCGATATGTGTCACTAAGTTGCTTAAACCGATCTCTGAGACATGAAGGCCGCTTGCCTTTGTACGTGAACGCACCATATCTTGAATCAATTGATACGTTTCTTCAGGTAAAAGGGCAGGGTTCGGATGCTCCTGCTGAAACACATGCTCAGCTAGACAATACCTTAATTTCATTTCATCTCCAGTCAGCCTCAGTCCATATTTAGGTCGGTGTGCAACAGAGAGTCCATGTAAAGAAAATAGATGCTTGACTGCTTTCAGGTCATTTTTCACAGTAGATTCACTCACAAATAATTCCTCGGCCAATTCATCTAATTTCTTATAGTCTTCGGACAACAAAAGCCTTCTCAATAAATAAGAGATACGATCCTCAGGCTGATTTGGAATAACTTGATTCTTTTTTTCATTTCTTTCTCTCATTGAGTTTTTCAAAAAAGTACGAAATGCTCCATAATCTTCGACAGTCAATGTATACCCTGCTCCACGTTTCATATGAAGTGTTGCCCCATGTGCTTCTAATATTGATTTAAGCGCTTTCATATCTGTTCGAACTGTTCGTGATGTGACGCCTATCAGGCGTGCAATTTCTTCACCTGTCAGCTCCTGCTCTGCCTGCATTAACCGCCTCAACAGCTCCTCCTGACGTAGAGATAACATAGACTCCCCTCCCTTGGTCAATTACTTTTGCCTATCATCATAAACGAAAATAGAACTCTTTGCCCAGTTTTTCTTTCCGACCGGGAACTTTGTTATGGCTCAAACGTATGAATATGAAACAAGAGGAGGGATACATCATGTTTGTTATCATCATCATACTAGCTTCTTTAGGCGCCATTACCGCCCACATGTTTACACCAAAAGATAAGCGTTCATCTTCTAAGCATTCTGCACATCACAGTTCAACAACCAGTAACTATACTGATTCGTATACACATCACGCTTCTGATGCCTCCTGCGGTGGTGATTCAGGTGGTAGCGGCGGATGTGACTAAACCAAAAAAAACAGCCGCTTGTTCAGCCGGCTGTTTCGTTTATTTTATTAAAGAGCTTTCCAGCCCCGTTCAATTAAATGTTTGACATCCTTTGCAAAATCCTCGCCTTTTTCCATCACATCTTGGGCTCTTCCTGCAAAATTACTAGCGACAGCGAGTTCCATTTTTTTTAACTCAAAGTGCATAATTTTTTGGTCTATCTCCGTAATATAGGTTTCATACTCATTGTTCACAATGTCGTGCAGCACGTGATAGGCTTCTTTCCGATGACGGTGAAAGTCCGTTCCTCTCTCACCTTTCCATGACGAATCTAGAGCAGGCTTCTTGATTTCCTTTATGTCAGACTGCGCAAGATCTTGTTCTGTTCGAATATTACTTTTGGCTGTCTTTAACCGAGAGATCATTTCGTCAAATTCTGCACGTTTGTTTTCAATCCCCATATGCAGATGATGCAGCATCTCGGATAAACTCATGTCATCCACCTCTATTAGACCTCATAAGAAAGCACGGCGTCAGCGTTTTTGAAACCGGGCAGATCATCTGCTTTTTCCAGTCCTGACATTTCTATCGTTCGCTTTCATTAAGTATAGTATAAGGTGAAAAGCCTTAGGCTTAAATAGGGAAAAGGTGTCCTTTTAACATGGTGTTTGGAAGAAAAACGGAATAATCTAAGGTCATAAATCCCGAATTATATATGAGTCTTTACGACTATATTTTACATCGTACTCAGCTACGCTATCAATAAAACGATTGGGGCTTATGATTTTGCCGCAATCGCTTCATCCTGTTCTTTTAGCGTCTTCACATTTGAGCGTGTATCCTGAACGTTTTTGATTAAGGCTTCTTTAAAGCTTGAGACCATTTCGCCCACCTCTGCTTCACGTGCCGTCCATTTGGTTACAAATTCAAGGCTGTTTTCACCAGCTTTATCTGCTGCTTTTTTCATTGTTAAAGCTTCAACTGCTTGGGAGACTTCATCTAGTTTATCCATCACTGTTTGGTAGTTTAACTTAATTTGTCCCATTATGATATCCTCCAGATTGGTTCAGCATGAAGCTCGCTTACAAGCTGCTCCATGCTTTTGAGATCAAGCGTTTTGCGTCTTCTACTGCGTCTTCTCCTTTTTCAGCCAAACGTGCGGCATCTCCAGCTAAAGAGCTGGCAAAGGATAAGGCAGCCTGCTCTGCTTCTAGTGTACTGATTTTGAATTCGATTCGGCTCACGTAGCGTGGATATTTATCGCTTACGATCGTTTGCAGCGCATCATGCGCTTCATTTCGTTCTGATTTGAAATCTTGGCTCCGCTCCCCTTTCCAAGAGGCCCCAAGCTTTGGCTGCTTGATTTGTTTTAGGTCTGTTTCTGCGGCATCTTGTTCACGTTCAATCTTACTTTTTGCCTTTTTGAGTCGAGCAATTTTCTCTTCGATCTCTGCCTTTTTATTTGAAATGCCACCGTTAAGGGCAGACAGCATATCCGATAAGCTCATATGGGTTCCTCCTCCTGTCAAAAATAAAAACGCTGCTTAGAGTCCCTCTAAACGAGCGTAATGGTGAATCGCACTTTTTCCAATATTGTTATTATAAGGTTCAAAGACTCATGTTTGAATAGGGATTTGTGCCCTTTTTATGGTATAAATATGCTTTGAATCACCTTCATACCACACCTTAAGCCCTCTTTTATAGGGGGTCAAAATACACACCCTTCCTTCTGGTAACACACATAGTCTTACGGTCCTAGGACAAACAAAAGCCGCCCAGGGGAGGGGCGGCTTTTGTAGCGGCTTATGAAGCCGATTCTTCTGATTCTTGTTGATTTTTGACGTACCAAATGAATTTCCCTGTATATCCGTAGATAATGGCAAGGCCAATGGCGACAAAGCTCAACCACATAAATGGTAAGTACGAGAATGTCGAGACGCCTAGAATCCCTGCCATGTAAATTCCGTTATCTGACCATGGAACCATACCAGACGTAAGTGTTCCACCAACCTCAGAGTTTCTAGATAACACACGTCTGTCTAATTTTAATTTGTCATAGCTTTTTTCCATGATTTTTGGTGTAAGAATTAATGAGACATACATTGCACAACCAAAGATATTCGCGAAGAATGCTACTACAAGTGTAGACAGTGTCACATTTCCTGCATTGTGCAATTTTTTCTCGAATGTTGCGACGATCACTTTTAACACGCCTAAGTATTCAAGAACTCCACCAAAACCAAGTCCAAGAATAATGACCACTAGAGATCCTAACATATTCACAATACCGCCACGGTTCAACAGTGTATTTAAGAAATCTACATCTGAATTAATAGAGAAGCCGTTATATGCTGTACCAAGCGCATCAGCTGGGTTCATTCCTTGGAATGCCATCGCCCAGACTGCCCCAAGCAGTGCACCAATTGCGATAACAGGCATTGACGGTTTTTTCAATACAAGTAATAGGACAACAATGACTGCCGGAATGATCATCCAAATATTAATCGTGAATGTATCCTGCAATGCTTGTTTCAAAAACTCTACTTTATCTTGATCAATATTTCTTCCGCCATACATAAATCCAGTAATTGTAAACATAATAGCCGTAATAACAAAGGCAGGTATGGATAAGACCATCATGGCTCTTACATGCGCCAGCACGTCCACTTTTGAAAGAGAGGAAGCGAGCACAGTACTATCAGATAAAGGAGATAATTTATCACCAAAATAAGCGCCAGATAAAACAGCCCCAGCTACGATCGGTAATGGGATACCCAATCCTTCACCAATCGCAATCATCGCAATACCTGCTGTTCCAACTGTACCCCAAGACGTACCAGTAGCAACAGACATAATAGAACAGATAATCAGTGTAGCTAATAAGAAGATATTAGGATGAATAAATTCCAGTCCGTAATAAATTAACGTGGGTACAACACCGCCAGCAATCCATGTACCAACAAGTGCACCTACTGCAATTAAGATTAAAACAGCCTCTAATCCATTTGATATCCCTTTTGTAATCGCATTTTGAAGGTCTTTGTACGAATGCCCTAAACGAATTCCTAAAGCAATAACCATAAACCATGAGATGAACAATGCTAGCTGAATATCTAATTTGAAGTAAAGAGTGAATGATAAAACAATTGCTAAAAATAAGCCAAGTACAGACACGACTTCTAAAATAGACGGTAGACGTGGTGTTTTCATTTTGTTTCCTCCCTTTGTGCGTGCGTTAAGCGTTTTCAAAATATTGTGAAAAAAGTGTGTCAATTCGAAAGAAAGTGAATTGCCTGTTTTTCTCTTTTTCACAGGCAATTCAACATATTAATAAAATAAAATTTTTGATATTATCATCGCTCTAGGAGCTCTGCACCCGCAATGCCAGGCTTTGTCATCTCGTAAGGATTCAAAATAATATCAAGTTCTTCTTCTGTTAACACATCATTTTGCAGGCAAAGATCTCTGATCGATTGTCCTGTTAAAATGGCTTCTCTTGCGATTCTAGCCGCAGCTTCATAGCCTAAGTGAGGGTTTACCGCTGTAATGACACCTGCACTTTTTTCGACATATTCTTTCAAACGTTTTTCATTTGCTTCGATGTCCGCTAAACAGTGATCTGTGAATGAGCGGAATCCGTTATTCATTATACTAATAGATTGAAGCAAGTTAAAGACCAGAACAGGCTCCATCACATTTAACTCAAGCTGGCCTGCTTCAGAAGCAAGACAGATGGTGTGGTCGTTCCCAATGACCTGGAATGCGATTTGGTTAATGAGCTCTGCCATGACTGGATTGACTTTCCCAGGCATAATGGATGATCCCGGCTGACGGGCTGGCAATGCAATCTCAGCAAGACCTGCACGTGGGCCAGATGCCATTAAGCGAAGGTCATTCGCAATTTTAGACATGTTCATCATGCATACTTTTAAGGCAGCAGATACTTCTGTGTATGCATCTGTATTTTGCGTCGCATCTACGAGGTGCTCTGCGCCTACTAATGGCAGTCCAGAAATATCAGCAAGCTTCTTCACTACGATTTCGATGTAGCGAGGATCTGCATTGAGGCCTGTCCCAACAGCTGTCGCACCCATATTCACTTCATATAAATGCTGTTTTGATTGGTTGATTCGTTTAATATCACGGCTGAGCACACGGCTGTATGCTTCAAACTCTTGTCCTAAACGGATCGGAACAGCGTCTTGTAAATGAGTACGCCCCATTTTGATGACATGATCGAATTCTTTTGCTTTCTTTTGAAATACGTCCTGCATGGCCTGCATCGTCTCAAGTAAAATGTCTAACTGCTTGAGCACTGCAATATGGATCGCCGTTGGGAACGAATCATTTGTCGATTGTGACATGTTCACATGTGTGTTTGGACTTAAATGAATGTATTCGCCCTTTTGATGTCCCATGATCTCGAGGGCTCTGTTTCCAATGACCTCATTGGCATTCATATTCATAGACGTTCCTGCGCCGCCTTGAATCGGGTCTACGATGAAATATTCATGGAGTTTGCCTTCAATCACTTCATCTGAAGCTTGAACGATCGCATTTCCAATTCCTTCATATAAACGTCCGACTTCCATGTTGGCTTGAGCTGCTGCTTTTTTGACGATGGCAAATGCTCGAATGAGTTCTTCATGCATGCGATATCCTGTAATCGGGAAATTCTCTTTTGCACGAAGCGTTTGAACACCATAATACACGTCTGCGGGAATTTCTTTTTCACCTAGAAAATCCTTCTCGTAACGATAAGTTGCTTGAACCATCTCGTATGACCTGCTTTCTATAGAATAGTTAAATCACTAAATCTTCTGCGATTGGCGTTTCCATAATCTTTTTCACTTCTCGTGGATCTGTTGTTTTACCTAATGCCCACATGAGCTTTGGCACGATGGCTTCTGTGTTCATGTTTCTAGAACGAGCAACCAGTTCTTGATTGATTTTACGTCCTACTTCATACACACTCATGTCTTCTCCTTCTTCGAGACACTGAGTGGTGATCACAACAGAAATGCCTTCTTCCAGCAATTCGTTGATTTTTTCTAAAAGGTTTCTTCCTTCGAAAGGAATTCCGCCGCTGCCGTAGCTTTCAATGACGACCCCTTTGTACAAACCTTTGATTGAATCTAAAAACTCAGGCTTCAGTCCTGGATGCAGTTTTAATAAACAAACGTCTGTGTTCAAGGATGCATCTAATTTAAGCGGTTTCATTGATGATCTTTTTACTTTGCTATTGTATTCAATTTGATGATTTTCAATCGATGCAATATATGGGTAGTTAATACTTTCAAATGCATCGTAGCTTTTCGTTCTTAGTTTGATTGCGCGAGTTCCTTGAATGACTCTGCCATCAAATACGACGTATACGCCGCCAACACCGTCACATGCAAAACGAATCGCATCTGTAATGTTTTTCTTCGCATCTGTTTTCTTAAACGTAATCGGGATTTGTGACCCTGTAATGACAATTGGCTTATCAGGATTTTGCAGCATATACGATAGTGCTGCTGATGTATAGGCCATTGTGTCCGTACCATGCGTGACGACAAATCCGTCATATTGATCATAATTTTCATAAATGGCTGTTGCGATATCAACCCAGTATTCAGGCTGCATATTGGTACTATCTATACTCATTAGGGACTTTGTGTCCATTGTGTAGTCTGCATTAATTTCGTTTAAATAGCTTAAAAGGTCCTCAGCTTTAACACCTGGAGCTAAACCATTTTCACTCTCTACAGATGCAATCGTCCCACCAGTGGTTAAAAGCAATAATTTCTTCAACAGGTCCACCTCTTTCAGTAAAATTACTTCGTTTGTCACACATATTATAAGCCAGCTTGTGCTATTCTATAATATACGCTTTACGCGTACCTTCATTGCCATTATAGTCACATAACGCGAATTAATCAAGAAATTATTACGCATAACGCGTACACTCTTTGTCAAAATATGATATACTGTTGTTGTATATAAAGGAGCGTTCATGTATGATACTCGATCGTTTAACCACCCTTAGAAAAAAGAAAAAATGGTCTCTCCAGCATACGGCAGATCGCCTAGGTATCGCCAAAAGCACCTATGCCGGTTACGAATCTGGGTACCGACGACCTTCGCTTGAAGCAGTGAAACTGCTGGCTGATTTGTATGATACGTCCATTGATTTTTTACTTGGTAGAACGGACGAGCCAGAGATCCAACGCAAAATCTCTGATATCAAAATTGAGCTGACGGAAGCAAAAGAAGGAACCATCCATGTAGACGGCGTTCCACTAACAGATGAAGAAATCAAACAGCTTGTTGCCTTTATTCGGGCGAAAAACACTCTGAAAGTATAAACAACACAAAAAAGAGAGGTCCCTGTCATAGAGGTACCTCTCTTTTTCTGCTTACGACAGCTCACTTAATTCCTCTAACCGTCGCTTCGCTTCTTCTTTATTAAAGGAACTATAATAGCGATAATTCTCATCATCTAAGATGCGGTAATGCTGGCTTAGTACATTTTGCTGGAGACGAAACGTACCTTTTTTCACAGACGTCCGCCACCAAACCTTTCCGCCAATCGTACGTTCAACAGATAAATGCAATTCATCGTGGGCGACGACTTCCAAAATCTCAAGCGGATCATCCCCAAGTGTCCCTTTTAAAATGTCACTATCCCTGAATAATGCACATACGGCCGCAGATTGCGTCCAGTTGAGGCGAAGACGATTCTTTTCTACCTGTTGCAAATGCCGCTTGGATAGACCAAGCACCTCAGCCATACGGTCCTGCGTATAGTCTTTTTCTTTTCGAATTCGTGCCATTTGTTCTGTGACGAGGTCGATTACCATTTCTTTGTCCATCTCTCATCACCTCTTGATTGTTCAGTCTTTACTGACATCATACACGATTTCTTAAAAAAAGTGGCGTCTCACCTCATGGAATGATGGCGAAAACATCTATTGATTCTGCTTTTCACCATGACCATGCTGCTGTTTCCAATTCTCTTGGGCGGTCTCATGTAAATATGGATAAATGTCTTGTTTCACCGTTTGCTCAAATACTTCTTCATCTAAAATACTGTACGCCGGAATCTTGATCAATTTCCCATCTATTTTACGAATGAGCACATCCATGAACAGAAATCCCCTAATACTGTAACGATGCCTGCGCATATCAATAGATTGTATGTCTTGAAAAGGGATTGTTTGTTGCCGGTATAAAACAGCGCCATTCTCTCCACGCTGAATGCGAAAAATCACATTTCCCCTCTTCGTAAAAGCCGGAAGAATCATCAAAAAAGAGATCCACCCATAGACAATGCCTAATAATCCGCCTAAAAATAAAAACAACGTATAATTCGATTCAAATGTAAGAGCTTCTGAAAATAACCAAATACCGATGATGCCAAACCCGCCCGTTGCTAAGAATGCCCATACTCTTAGAAAGGGTCTGCTCCTCACTTCTATTACTTCACTTGGATTCAAGCGCCATTCTCCTTTTCTCCATTAGAATATAGAACGTAATCCGTCCCTATGAGCCGTCTCTATCCGAAATTCATTTTCCTTCATGCCCGACACTAGCCAAGAATGCTTCTGCCCCGGAATAACAAATATCATAGACTCTACATCCGGCGTATTATTTTTATCATAAGTGACCTTCATCAAAGAATCCATTTTTCCTCTTCTGACCCTTACATCAGAAACAAATGCCCGCACAAGCTCTTGGTTCTCGGCTTTATTTAGAAAAGAAGGCCAATCATCATTCCCTTGACTGGCTTGTTCTAACAGCAGTTCAAATTCTTCCGCCTGCAAATTGATGACTGGTGTGAGGTGTTCACTCATGTGTATGTTCAAAAAGGTTGTCACTTGCTCCACAGTCTGCTGATCGTCTTTTAGTTTGTGAATCTGATGCACTTGTTGATCATTAAGCGTATGGTGTGAATACACACCTGCCTGAGTCGTATGAAAGGACGTACTGACCTCTTCATCTAATGCACCAAACCTTGAAGCTTTCACGGTATGTGATGCATCGTTCATGGCTTGAATGAAATGCCGGTATTTTTCTTTATAACGGTATTGTCTATTTCGAAATTCCAGCACGTCTTTTGCCAGCAAAGAGCGACATGCAATTTCAAATAAAAATCCAAGACGTTCATCCTCTACATCTGGATAATAGGCTTCCTTTAAAGACATCCCTTGCTCAAAATAGCCTTCACTGTAAAAACTAAAGATGAGTTCCTCGATACTTAGACTTAGCTGATCCAACTTGATCTCTCCTTATCCAAAAGAAAATGCGCCCTTCAAGAAATCACCTGCACCTTTCAACAGCGAATCTGCGGTTTCTTTTGTTTTTTCTATTCCTTTATTTATCACCTGATTTGCTTGATCAATGGTGTCATTGACTGCTTTAACACCTTGACCTGCCAGTTCAAATGCTTTTTTTCCTTTATCGACAACCGCATGAATTGGGTCTTTTAATTTCACTGCGACCTGTTCTGCAAAACCAGAAGTAAGCTTGGCGACTTTTTCACCAATAAAGCCACCTACTGCTGATCCTATCGCACCGCCAACCACTGTTCCAATCGGTCCTGCAAAGCTTCCAAGAGCGCCGCCCACAACGGCACCTGCAACAGATCCGCCTGCAATAAAGACCGTATTATTCACTGCATTTCCAACAGCCTTTGCATTTTCACGCTTGAGAACTTCTGGCTGATCCCCAAATTCCGCATAGTTCTCCGCAATTTTCAGACCGCAGCCAACCGTTTCTGTTGCACCCGTGACGACCGTTGCAATGATGGCATTTCCTTTCGCAAACCTTGCACCATTTTTCAGAACAGACTTGATGCCAGCTGTGTCTTTCCAATTGATACTTCCTTTTGTGAAATCACGTACACTGTTCGTGAACGCCACTGTATCGCTAGGATAAAATTTTGTAAATTTCTTATGGACCAGGTCAGCCATCGACCAATTCGATCGTTTTAATAATTCTTTTTTGCTCAGCCAAATCCTTGCCAACCGGTCAAATCTCGTACCTTCTACCCGTCCGGTCACATCAAGAAGGAGCTTTGAATGCTGCGCAGCATATCGGCCATTTTCTTTAATAAAAGTCGTCATTCCAAGCCCATAGTATTTTGCCTGCATCATCACAATACCAGCTAGGCTCGTGAGTGTACCATATTGATCATACAGACTGTACATTTTCCTTAAAATATCATCAGCTTCGACCATTTTATCCGTTGCATGACGAATGGCAATGTCGTCACTGCTCAATTTGCTCATTAAGGCTTGTCCAGAACCCCATGCATCTCCTACTCCAGAAAAACAGCTTCGATAACGGGGATCACAGCCTAGGATGAGGCCATCCAGTTCACTATGTAAATCGTGGTGCTTTGTTTCGATGGCCGAAAGCTCTCCTACAAAATCATTCGCCAGCCCTGTCAGCTGATCTGGATCTACTACAATGTCACGCGCCATCACATCATCTCCCTTCTCAATTTCTTTCTCTCCGTTCTTCTCGCCTTTTTCGCTCAAGCTCTTCCATTCTGGCGATTTCAGCTTTACGTTCCTCGATTTTGACAGCAGCATCCCGCAGTTCCTGACTTGTTTCAAGCAAGTCCTTTTCAAATTGATCATAGCGTACCGCTGTTTCCTCAAAGCTTTGATCAAATTTATCTCTTGCTTCCCCTTGCCAGCCTGATCCAACTGCCTTCAGCCGATTCTCAAGCAGCTGCTTCGACTGCCGAATGCCATCAGCGGCTTCCTGGAACTTTTGAGCGAGTGCAAGTGTTTGACTAGAATCCAACTTTCGCACCCCTTCCTCCCAAATTAACGTACAAATGGATGATTTTATATGTCCTCATTATAAATAAAAAGACACCCAAAAAAATCACCCTAAAGAACCATTCAGCACATCACAAAATAAAAGTAGGTCTTTTTCCTCTCTAATTGTCAGAGAAAGCCTTTCTTGTTATGAAGCGCATTCAAGACATGATAAAATGAACATATTCTACAAAAGGAGTGACGTATTGATGAAAGAGGAAATGATCCAGCGATTCACAAGTTATGTAAAAGTGGATACACAGTCTGATGCAGACATGGAGAGCTGCCCATCCACTGAAGGACAGCTAAACCTAGCAAGGCAGCTAGTTGAAGAGATGAAATCCATCGGCATTCAAGAAGTGACAATGGATGAAAACGGTTATGTCATGGGCACGATCCCATCTAACACAGACAAAGAAGTGCCAACCATTGGCTTCCTGGCTCATATCGACACAGCCACTGACTTCACTGGCAAGAACGTGAAACCGCAGATTCATGAGAACTATCAAGGCGGGGACATCACGTTAAACGAAGATCTACATATCGTATTATCTCCAGCACAGTTTCCAAATTTACAAAAATACCAAGGACATACGCTCATCACGACTGATGGCACGACCCTGCTTGGTGCAGATAACAAAGCAGGTATCGCAGAAATTATGACCGCCATGCATTACCTGATTGAGCATCCAGAAATCAAACATGGAAAAATTCGTGTCGCCTTCACACCAGATGAAGAGATCGGCAGAGGACCTCACAAATTCGATGTTGATGCCTTTGGCGCTTCTTATGCTTATACGATTGACGGCGGCCCGCTAGGAGAGCTTCAATATGAAAGCTTCAACGCCGCAGGTGCAAAAGTATCAATTAAAGGAAACAACGTCCATCCAGGCACAGCAAAAGACAAAATGGTCAGTGCTGCAAAGATCGGCATGCTCTTTCACAACAAACTTCCTTCAGATGAATCTCCAGAATACACAGAAGGATACGAAGGCTTTTTCCACCTCACGAGGTTTGTAGGAGAAGTAGAAGAAGCAGAGCTGCAATATATTATTCGTGATTTTGATAAAGAGAAATTCAACAAGCGCAAAGCACTGTTTGAAAAAATCGCAAACGACTTAAAAGCGGTATATGGCGAAAACAGCATCACCCTTAGCATTCAGGATCAATATTACAATATGAGAGAAAAAATTGAGCCAGTCAAACATATCGTAGACATCGCTCATGAAGCCATGGAAAACCGCTCAGTGACACCTGTCATTGAACCAATCCGCGGCGGTACAGATGGCTCACAGCTTTCATATAAAGGACTTCCAACGCCAAACATCTTTACTGGCGGGGAAAACTTCCACGGTAAATATGAATTCATCTCTGTAGAGAACATGCTGAAAGCATCAGAAGTGATCGTGGAAATAGCACGTTTATTTGAAGAAAAAGCATAAACATGTTTACAACCGTTCCTGTTCGGGAACGGTTTTTTAATAAAAGTTTACAATTTTCTGAAACTTTTATGACACTTAATCGTACTAATAGAGACAACCCCAGAAAAATTCTTCTTGACGAGTGAAATAACTGGAAATATAATAGTTAAAAACAACCAGTATTTTAGACCTAAAAAAGCAGCCAGAATAAACCTTTAGAACTAAACGCTATTTGCTCACTATTTTCAGTTATAAACATCACTCACCCTGTCTACACTTAAAGAATAGGATGAATTGGAGGAATGTCATATGATGATTTTATTGATTATCGCTTCACTTTGCTGCTACTTACTATTCTCTTTCAAAAAAGATAACCGCACCCAAAAACGAAAAAGCGCAGAGCTTTCGGAGTTTGAAATCTTTCGTATGCGCCGCCACTACAACGGCAAACGCCGTCACCCACTAAACGATGCACCCAAACAAGTATAAATGTAAAAAGAAGAGCCTCATCACCAGGGGCTCTTTTTATGTATAAAAAAACGACCAAATTCATGGCCGTTTCTCTTGTTTATTTATACACCTTCGCAGGTACTTGAATCATAGGAATTCCTACATAGTACGGTGAAATTTCATATGGCTGGAAGACAACAGCGATTCCCTTTTTCGTGAAGTAGTACTGCGTGTCGTAGCCGATTTGAATATCGCTTTTTTTCAGATTCGCATAGAATTTACTTTTATGCTTCTTTGTGTAGTTATAGATATAATCTCTTACTTTTGTACGCTTTTTCTTTGTTTTTACCACATCTGTAAAGTACAGTTGCTTTGTTTTTTTCTTTGTTAACACATAGTTCATGCTCGTAACCATCGTATCCCCATGCGCTCCACCGTTATACATGTAATCATAGTTTAAGATACTCAGTTTCTTACCATTGTTAAATTTCGTTTCATACGTTCTCTCATACGTGACCTTCCCGTAGCCTTCCTTTTTCGCTTCGTCCTTTAAGAACAAGTACGTAGAATAAGAGAATGCAATATCTTCTTTTAAATCACGATTGATGGTTTTCATATGCGCTTTACTAAGGTTTTTCACCTGTGCATATTTAAACGTTTTTTTCTTTTTATAATAGTGTGTACTTACTTTTGCTTTTTTCACTTGTTTGGCATCCGCAGATCCAACTGGCGCAAACAACGAAACAATCAGCGAAAAAATGAGCAGGCTGATCGTTAGGCCTTTTTTCATTGTCATAGTAAAAACCCCCATTTTTGTCTATTACCAATTGAGTATACCATGACAAAAGAACCAAAAGAAGTGTTTTCTTCCATATTATTCTTTATTTTTCATGTGAGGTTTGTTTACCGTTTTCATAAGTTCCTGTATGCTTAAGATAGAATGTTAGATGAAGTGTGGTGTTTATCATAGAAGAGAATATTTTTAGTCATATCCGGACAACATTTCATAGTTTGTCCCCTACCCAGAAAAAGATTGCCAATTACATTTTACAAAACCCTCAGAAAGTTGTGCTTCATTCGATTAGTGCACTCGCTGCTGAATGCAACACAAGTGAAACGACGATCTTTCGTTTTCTGCGAAAAATTGGCTATGAGTCCTATCAAGTGTTTCGTGTCCATGTCGCGCAGGATATTGCGACCAATACGCCTCAATCCATATACGGTGAGATCGAAGCATCTGATAGTGTCGCAGATATTAAACATAAGGTCATAGAGTTAACAACCAACTCTATTCAGGATATGAAACATATTTTAGAAGACCAAGCTGTGACACAATTTATTGAGCAAATGAAACAGGCTCATAAAACCGTCTTCTTTGGAGCAGGTGCCTCCAGTTTTATTGCCGGAGATGCCTATCATAAGTTTCTCCAGCTTGGCTTTGAAGTGAGTCTATGCAGCGATCCTCATATGATGAATATGATTGCAACACATGCAACGGAACATGATTTTATCGTCGCGATCTCACATTCAGGGGAAAGTAGAGAAATCCTTGATGCCGTGCAATTTGCAAAGGAAAAAGGTGCAACGGTCGCCTCGATTACGAGCTATCCGAAATCAGAGCTCGCCAAGAAATCCGACTTTCATCTGCTCAGTTCATCGAGAGAAACAACCTATCGTTCTGACTCAATGATTTCTCGTATTAATCAGCTTGTGATTATTGATGTTTTGTACGTCGCAGCTGTTTTAGAATTAGGATCAAATGCGATCGACAACGTCAAACGTTCTCGATTAGCTGTAGCTAAAAATAAAACATAATCGACAATAGACCGGAGCTGTTTCCGGTCTTTTTTTTGTGACTTTTCTCATATTTTCCGTTGACACATTCCTATTTCGTCATGTACATTAAATGAACAATAGTTTATTTCCTACTATCAAATTAAAAAGATAGTATATATACTAACAAAAAGAAAAGAAAGCGCTTTTTGTAAGGGGTTTCTAAATAGGAGGCGGACAAAATGGCAAAGCAAATTGGATTCATTGGATTAGGCATTATGGGGAAACCTATGGCACTCAATCTATTAAAAGCCGGTCATACTGTGACTGTTTTCGATATTCATACAGAAGCTGTTCTAGCATTAAAAGAAGTGGGCGCAAATGCCGCTGCATCAGCTGCTGAGGCAGCATCTGAAAGCGATATCATCATCACGATGCTTCCAAAAGGTGAGCATGTAGAAGCAGTCGTAGCAGGTGAACAAGGCATATTGGCTGCAGCAAAACCTGGCACGATCATTATAGATATGAGCTCTATTTCACCTGTTACTTCTAGAGCATTAGCGGCACTGGCAAAACAGCATCAGGTCGAATTTATCGATGCTCCTGTCAGTGGCGGAGAGCCAAAGGCGATAGACGGGACACTTGCGATTATGGCGGGCGGAGAAGAAGAGATCTTTGAACAAGTAAAGGATGTCCTCTATGCGATGGGCACAGATGTCGTATTAGTTGGATCAAATGGAAGCGGGACAACCGCTAAGCTTGCGAATCAAATCATCGTCAACTTAAATATCGCTGCCATGTCCGAGGCACTCGTTCTTGCCGCTAAGTCTGGCATTGCGATTGATAAAATGTATGAAGCCATCCGAGGTGGACTGGCAGGAAGTGCTGTCCTCGATGCGAAGGTTCCCCTCATTTTAGAACGAAACTTTGAGCCTGGTGGACGTATTGACATCAACTTAAAGGATTTAACCAATGTCATGGAAACCGCCCATGATATCGGCGTTCCTCTCCCGCTTTCTAGTCAGCTGCTGGAAATCTTCCACGCCCTCAAAGCGGACGGAAAGTCTGGACTTGATCACGGCGGGATCGTTCAATATTACGAAAAAATGGCTCATGTTGAAGTGAAGAAAGGATGAGGTTCTATGAAACAAAGCATTGAGATACTAAATGCCATTCCGAAAGCGGATTCAGACCGCATTCAATCAGCATACGAACAAGCACTAAACCATTTTCACCATAAAGTGATTGTATTAGACGATGACCCAACAGGCATTCAAACCGTGCACGGCGTCTCTGTTTTCACCGATTGGTCAGAGAAAAGCATTGAGGCTGGTTTTCTTGAAGACAGCCGTATGTTCTTTATCTTAACCAACTCTCGCAGTATGACAGAGAAAGAAACGGCGGTTCTTCATGAAACGATCGCATCAACGATTGTGAAAACGGCTGAACAGCTTGATCAAGATTTCATCATTGTCAGCCGGGGGGATTCCACCCTGCGTGGACACTTCCCACTGGAGACTGAAATTCTCAGAACGACCATTGAACAGCAAAGCTCCCGCCAATTTGACGGCGAAATTCTTCTTCCCTTTTTTAAAGAAGGCGGCCGCTTTACGATTGGCAATATTCACTACGTACAGGAAGGTCACGAATTAATTCCTGCTGGTGACACAGAATTTGCATTGGATCGTACATTCGGATTTCAATCTTCTCACCTCGGAGAATGGATCGAAGAGAAATCAAACGGATCGTTCACTAAAGAAAACACTACTTATATTTCTTTAGAAGATATCCGGGCTTTACGTATTGAACAAATCAAGGATCAGCTGATGACCGTGAAGGATTTTCAAAAAGTAGTTGTAAATGCAGTGGACTATGACGATGTCAAAGTCTTTGTCGTTGCCCTCATAGATGCCATCAAAGCAGGTCAGCACTTTCTATTTAGAAGTGCGGCAGCTCTCACAAAAGTGCTTGGCGGCATTGAGGATCAAGCTCTATTAACTAGACAAGACTTAATACAGGAAGAAAGCAGGCACGGTGGCCTCATCATGGTCGGTTCCCATGTCAAAAAAACAACCGAACAATTGCAAGCGCTGCAGCAAAATGAAGACATCGCATTTATTGAATTTGATACACACCTCGTGTTAGAACCTGAAGCATTTCAAGAGGAAATTGACCGCGTGATTCAACAAACTGAAAGGCTTTTAACAACCGGGCAATCGGTTGCTGTTTATACAAGGAGAGAACGGCTTGATCTTGGGGACGATCGTCAAGAGGAAGAATTGAAGCTGTCTGTTCAGATTAGTGATGCTGTGACAAGCATTGTTCAGCGCCTCTCCATTCGCCCTAAGTACCTCATTGCCAAAGGTGGAATCACCTCAAGTGATATTGGAACAAGAGGACTCAGCGTCAAACGTGCGACTGTCGCAGGTCAAATCAGACCAGGTATTCCCGTTTGGCAAACAGGAGAAGAAAGTAAATTCCCATTCATGTCTTATGTGATTTTCCCGGGAAATGTTGGCTCAAAGGATACGTTAAAAGAAGCAGTAGACATACTTGAAGGATAAAGCAGAGGGAGCGTTCACGCTCCCTTATGCAGCACAAAGGAGGAAAGATCATGTCGTTAGTTTTTATCGGACTTGGCGTTTTGTTATTACTTTTACTCATGGTTGTCTTTAAGTTAAACGCTTTCATTTCGTTGATTATTGTCTCTCTAATCGTTGCCGTTTTAGAAGGCATGTCACCACTTGAAGCGATTGCTTCAGTCGAAAAAGGGCTTGGAAGTACACTCGGCCATCTGGCGTTGGTTCTTGGCTTTGGAGCGATGCTTGGTAAATTGATGGCTGATTCTGGCGGTGCTCAGCGTATTGCCATGACACTCATCGACCGCTTTGGTATCGGGAAAATTCAATGGGCAACGACGCTGACTGGATTTGTTATCGGAATTGCTCTATTTTATGAAACCGGATTCATTATTCTTATTCCATTAGTCTTTACCATTGCTCAAGCCGCAAGACTCCCTGTGTTGTATGTGGGAATGCCGCTCGTCGCTGCACTCATTACAACACATGGCTTTCTCCCTCCTCACCCAGGGCCGACAGCCATTGCCAATGTATTTCAAGCCAACATGGGACAAACCTTATTGGTTGGAATTATTTTAGCCATTCCTGCTGTTTTAGTAGGCGGACTTCTGTTTACGAAACTATTTAAGAAAGATCAACTGCATGCACACATTCCAAAGGACTTGTTTAATCCAAAGGAATTTACAGAAGAGGAAATGCCAAGCTTCGGCATTAGTATTTTCACCGCTATTTTACCTGTATTGCTCATGACATTCAGAGCATGTTTAGAAATTTTCTTCCCGTCCTCTCCACTGCTACCGGCGGCTGAGTTTTTAGGTGAGCCGGCGATTGCCCTATTAATCTCTGTGCTGCTTGCCATCTACACATTTGGTCTTGGCAGAGGAAAGAGCATGCAGGACGTCATGAAGTCGATTACGGATTCAATTGGCTCCATTGCGATGATTCTATTGATCATTGCAGGTGGCGGCGCCTTTAAACAGGTGCTCATTGACAGCGGCGTTGATCAATACATTGCAGGGATTATGCAAGGAAGCACACTGTCTCCTCTGCTCCTCACTTGGCTGATTGCAGCTGTCCTTCGTGTCTCTTTAGGGTCAGCGACTGTTGCGGGTCTCACAGCAGCTGGCATTTCTGCACCGCTGATTGGTTTGACGGGAGTCAGCCCAGAATTAATGGTGATTGCAACAGGCGCCGGCAGTATAACATTCTCTCATGTGAATGATGCAGGTTTCTGGATTTACAAAGAATACTTTAATTTGTCGATGGCTCAAACTTTTAAAACGTGGACATTAATGGTGACAGTTCTATCACTTGTTGGATTAGCAGGTGTTCTCGTCGCTGATTTGTTTATGTAGGAAAATAAATAGGAAAAACCATTGACTTTTTCTCGAAAAGATTGAATAATTGTGTTTATTAAGAAAATTGAATCAAAGGTAACCTTATTAAGAGTGGTGGAGGGACTGGCCCTGTGAAACCCGGCAACCGCTGTTCCTAGGAACAGAATGGTGCTAATTCCTTAAGCAAGCTGATGCTTGTTTGAAGATAAGGCAGAGATCTCACAGTATATGATGCTCTTCCTTATCCAAGGAAGAGCTTTTTTATTTGATTTATAACCTGAAGAAAGAAGGGATTCAGCATGACACAAGTACAAACCATTGGTAAGAAAACAACAAAGCCGCCATTTCGCGCAGATCAAGTAGGGAGTTTACTTCGTTCTGAACGCATCAAAGAAGCCCGCAAGCAAAAAGCAGACGGTACACTGACAGCAGAACAGCTCAGACAAATTGAAAACGAAGAAATCACTCGTATTGTAGAGAAGCAAAAGGAAATTGGATTAGAGGTTGTCACAGATGGAGAATTCAGACGTGCATGGTGGCATTTTGACTTTCTAGAAGGGCTTGATGGGGTCGAAGGATTTGAAGCAGACCAAGGCATTCAATTCCACAATACGACGACAAAAGCGAGAGGCATCAAAGTAACAGGTAAGATTGATTTTACTGATCATCCAATGCTAGAGGATTATCGCTTCCTTCACAGCATCGCGGGTGATCATACGGCTAAAATGACGATTCCAAGTCCGAATATGCTCTTTTTCCGTGGAAAGCTTGAAGAAGGTGTGTACGACAGCTTAGATGATTTTCACCATGACGTGGCACAAGCTTATAAAAAAGCCATCCGTGCTTTTTATGATGCAGGCTGCCGTTACTTACAGCTAGATGATACAGCTTGGGCTGTGTTCTTTTCTGAAAAAGGACATGAACAAATCAAAGCCTTTGGCCGCGAGGAAGATGAACTGCGTGAATCATTTGCGAAAACAATCAATGAAGCGGTTGCCGATCGACCAGATGATTTAGTGATCACCATGCACATTTGCCGTGGTAACTTTAAATCAACATGGGCAGCCGAAGGTGGTTACGAGGCAGCGGCAGAAACGATTTTTGCGGGTCTCGATTTGGATGGTCTCTTCTTAGAATTCGACGATGACCGTTCTGGCGGATTTGAGCCCCTGCGTTATGTGAAAAATCCAAACCTTCAAATCGTACTAGGTCTTGTCACTTCAAAGTATGGGGAACTTGAACCCGTTGATCAGATCAAAAGACGAATCGAGGAAGCGGCTCAATATGTGGACATCAACCAAATCTGTTTGAGCCCACAATGTGGATTCGCCTCAACAGAGGAAGGCAATTTGTTAACAGAAGAACAGCAATGGGAAAAGCTGCGTCATGTGATTGAGATTGCGGATCAAGTGTGGACATCATAGGCCACTCACAATAAAAAGAGACAAACCGTTTCATCAGCGGTTTGTCTCTCTTTTTTATGCGTCTAAATGCTTTCCATTTGTCGCAATCACTTGTTTATACCAATCAAAGCTTTTCTTTTTCTTTCGATCTAATGTACCGTTTCCTTCATTATCACGGTCGACATAAATGAAGCCGTAGCGTTTTTTCATTTCAGCTGTTGATGCACTGACAAGATCAATTGGGCCCCAGCTTGTGTAGCCGATCAGATCAACGCCGTCTGCGATCGCTTCTCTTGCCTCAAGCAAATGACTTCTGAGGTAATCAATTCGGTAATCGTCTTGAATGGAGCCGTCTTCTTCTACTTGATCCACAGCACCCAATCCATTTTCTACGATAAACAATGGTTTTTGGTAGCGGTCATATAGTTGGTTTAGTGTTGTACGAAGTCCTTTTGGATCAATTTGCCAGCCCCAATCACTTGCTTCTAGATAAGGGTTTTTCACGCCTTCAAATAGGTTACCACCAGTAACTTGTCCAAGAACCTCTGGATCTGTACTTGTCACAAAACTCATATAATAGCTGAAGCCAATATAGTCGACTGTATGGTTTCTTAGAATGTCTTCGTCACCGTCTTGGAATTCAATATTGATGTTATTTTCCAGGAAATAACGTTTCATGTATCCAGGGTAATAGCCTCTTGACTGTACATCTGAGAAGAACAATGTTTTACGATCTTGATCAATCGCAGCAAACATATCTTCAGGTCTTGAGCTGTACGGATATGTGGTCATCGCTGCAATCATACAACCGATTTTCGCATCTGGAATGATTTCGTGTCCTGCTTTAACAGCTAGAGCACTTGCAACAAATTGGTGATGCGCTGCTTGATATTGAATGCTCTTCTCGTCTTCGCCTTCTTCAAATACAAGGCCGCCCCCTGTGAAAGGAGCATGTAAGACGACGTTAATTTCATTGAAGGTCATCCAATATTTCACTTTATCTTTAAAGCGAGTGAACAATGTTTTAGCGTATGTTTCATAAAGACCCACAAGCTTACGGTTTCTCCATCCGCCATAGTTTTTCACAAGCGCAAGCGGCATTTCATAGTGAGAGATTGTGACAACTGGCTCAATTCCATGCTTATGCAGTTCATCAAATACTTTTTCATAGAAAGCGAGGCCTGCTTCATTCGGTTCCGCATCGTCGCCATTTGGGAAAATACGTGGCCAAGAAATGGATAGTCTAAAGCACTTGAATCCCATTTCTGCAAACAGGGCAATATCTTCTTTATAGCGATGATAGAAGTCGATCGCATCATGATATAAATTAAGGTCTTTCATTGATTCGTCAAATGGGTGCATAATACCGTGTGGTGATATATCGGCTGTCGACAAGCCTTTTCCATCTTTGTTATAAGCGCCTTCAATTTGGTTGGCGGCTACTGCGCCGCCCCATAAGAAACCTTTAGGAAATGTTTTTTCTAAATTCGTCATGTTGAATGCCCTCCTCATTTTCTTCTACACTGACTGTAAGCAATGTCTCTTTTACTGTAATCGCCCCATCTGTTTTCGCATCAACTTGTGCAAAATCATTTGTGTTGGTGACGATAATTGGCGTTGTTACATCATAGCCATCTTGCTGAATGCTCTTGATATCAAATTCAACTAGCAGATCTCCTGCTTGAACGAGATCACCTGACTGCACATGACTTGTGAAATGTTTACCGCCAAGTTTTACTGTATCAATCCCCACATGGATGAGAAGCTCTGTGCCTTGATCACTCTTTAAACCAATGGCATGTTTCGTTTGGAAAATGGTTTCAACCTTGCCGTTGAACGGTGCTACTACACGTCCAACTGTTGGGACAATGGCTGTTCCTTTACCCATGATTTCATTAGAGAATGTTGCATCATTTACTTGATTGAGCGGCTTTAGTTGACCTTCAAGCGGGCTTTGTACCACTTCATTTTGAAGCGCTACTGTGTCTTTCTTTTCTTCTGGTTTGTCTGCTTTTGTATCATCTTTCACTGGTACATCTTTGAACCCTAGAACAAGTGTCATGATGGTTGCTACAACAAAGCCGATCACTAATCCAATGATGGAGTAAACAAATGTCGGTCCAATGAACGTTGGGAGACCTGGAAGACCTGCTGATCCTGATATCACATATGACTTTACTTTGAAGATAGACATGAACACGCCGCCTGCTGCTGCACCAATGAGGGCTGCAAGGAACGGTTTTTTCAATCGCATGTTCACACCATACATAGCAGGTTCAGTAATACCCATTAACGCAGTGATACTTGTAGACATCGCCAATGATTTGAATGTTTTGTTTTTTGATCTTAAGAAGACACCGAATGCTGCGCCTGCTTGTGCCATATTCGCTACAAACATCATTGGAAGAATGAAGTCAAAACCGTTTAATGTAATGTTGTTGATCATGATTGGAAGTAGTGCATAGTGCATGCCAGTAATGATCAATGGTGACATAAAGCCACCGATTAAGAGTCCGGCCAAAATACCTGCATGTTTGAACAATAAATCAATTCCACCTGAAAGACCATTTCCGATAATCCCACCAAGCGGTCCAACCGCGATAAGCATAACTGGTACCACGACAAGAAGTGTAACTGTTGGAACAAGAATGATTTTTAGTGATTTCGGACTATATTTTTCTGCGAATCTTTCCACATATGAGCCGAGCCAGATAGTGAGTAGAATTGGAATCACCGATGAAGAGTACACAACGGCAACCACTGGCAAGCCTAGAAATTCTGTATTTCCTGCACCTAGTAAAGCGGTGAGCTGCGGGTGCAGTGCGGCTGCTGCAATGGCAGCGGCGATATACTGATTTGTGCCAATTTTTTTGGCTACGCTTACAGCAAGCAGAATCGGTAAGAAGTAAAAGGCTCCGTCTCCGATAGCTGTTAAAATCGCATATGTGCTGCTTTTATCTGAGATCCATTGAAACGTCAGCATTAATGCCAAGATCCCTTTGATCATACCAGCTCCAGCGATGGCTGGAAGAATCGGTGTGAAGACACCAGAGATAAAATCGAAAAGTTTTGAAATCACATTTTGTTTTGATGATTCATCTGAATCGCCTGACTTTACATCTGTTGATAACCCAGAATCAGCAATCATTGCTTGATAGACGTTTGATACGTCGTTGCCAATAATGACATGGTATTGACCGCCGCTTTGATTCACGCCCATGACGCCGTCTGTTGATTGCAGCTTCTCTTTATCCGCTTTGCTTTCATCGTATAAGTTGAAGCGGAGCCTTGTCATACAGTGCGTGACATGCTTAACATTCTTTTCACCGCCGACAAGCTCTAGAACTTCTTTTGCTGTTTGTTTGTGGTTCATTGTGTTACCCTCCAATCGTTGATTTCATCTTGATATAGAAAAAACCTAAACATCCATTAATGCCCGAAAAATAGCGATTCAGACATTAATCGATATTTAGGTTTTGCCTGCTTAACCAGTAACAATCCTTCATAGCGATTGATCGTTATTCAATTTTATAAGCCTTTAGATACAAAAAAACCTAAATCACGCCTTATCAAAGATAGGGACAATGATTTAGGTTTTGCCTGCTTGACCAGTAACAATCCTAAAAGATTGTGGGTTATTGAGTTTATAGTTATAAATTAGCATGTTAATTTTGATATGTCAACGCTTTCTTTTTGATTTATTTTCTTTTTATGACTCGATCGATGTGCAAAGTTAAGTATAACATCTCATCTTCTATGAGACTTCGGTTGTATTCCTTTTGAACATAGTCATTAATTTTCTCCGCACATTGAAAAGCGGCTGTATTTTTTTCCTTTACCACTTCATACAGAAACTCATTTTGATTTTCCATTTGTGTTTCGTTAAACAGACGCTGTCCAAAAAACTTCAAATGCGTGACAAAACGGAAATAATTTAATGATTCTTCGTCCAAATCAATTTGGAAATGATACTTTACGATGTTCAAAATATCTTGAATCAGTTTTGTAATTTGAATGACATTCGGCATTTCCTCATTCAGTTCTGCATTGACAATATGCATCGCAATAAAGCCTGCTTCATCCTCGGGAAGATGGATGTTGAGCTTGTCCTGTATGATCCGAATCGCTTCTACACCACACATGAATTCCTCTTTGTACAGCCGTTTGATTTCCCAAAGCAAGGCATTTTTAATGTCCATTCCTTTTTGATGACGTTCAATAGCAAAGGTAATATGATCCGTTAACGTGACATAGATGCTGTCATTTAAATTTTTGTTAAGGGTCGTTCTCGCGTGATCGATAATTGCCTCACACACTTGCATATACTCGATCGGAATATCATAAAGCAGGGTTTTGAATTTTTCTGATATATCTTTATTTTGAATGGAAAATACTTTTTCAATACGTTCTTCGTCAATCGGGTCTCCGCTTTTCTTTTGAAACGCAATCCCTCTGCCCATAATGACCAGCTCATGCTGCTCGTCATCATACGCACTGACCACATTATTGTTGATTACTTTCGAAATGATCAATTGATCCCCCCCAGTACATTCCGCTTTTTCGAGCATTTCATTGTTGATTGATATGTCATTTTATTATTATTTTCAAAAAAGAGGACTTTAAGATGATTTTACATTTTTTTTTGATACGGTCAACTAGAAAGAATGACATATTACCTCTCAGAAATGACGATTTAGGGGCAAAAAGGCTAAAAATAGACAAAAAACACTCTTCAAAAAGAGTGTTTTTTACAAAATTAGGAGCAATCCCAGTTATAGACGACATTTTCGAAATGTTTTCGTTTGAGGTCTTCTGGTTTGATAAAAAAGTTAGCAATGCCGCAATCTCCCCACAACATGTCCACTTCATCATCTGAGTCAATTTGCAATAATAGCACAGTATGTTCTTGGTCTACATAGGTACGCGGGTCTTCTTGTGTAAAACCTGGGTATCCGCCTACTTTGTGGCCAAAGCCACTTGCTGTCTCATAAAATTCATCTAGTAAAGTATCTGCTTCATCACCATCAATACCAACAGCATCTTCGAATAGATCCCAGCTTCGCTTTCCTGTGACTTTTTCAAAGCGGAAATCTTCTACACTGATCGTTTCGCTTGATAATTCACCTGTAATCGCGCCTTCCTTCGTAACTGGAAAATAAAAATCGTCAGGAATTTTCACGAATGAAAAATCAGTCAATAAGTCTTCTTCAGCTAAGAAAGGTTCCTCAATAAATTTGATCCGAAAATCTTTTTGCTCTGTTTTATGGTCAATATTCATCCCATAAAGATCATCATGTACAGAAATAAAAACTTGCAAAAGTCCTGTTTCTGGGTAATCTTTCAGCTTTGGCAGCTGGCCGAAATTGATTTGTGCCAGCAGCTTCATAGGATGGCCTTCTCCATCAACGGGATATTCGTCGTTTTTTGGGAAATAAGGATCACCTGATATTTTGCTGTCATATGGTCCTGTTTTTCCTTGTTTTATCTGTAATTGAATCAGTGGTTTTTCAGTTTGATCTAACAATGGACGGTAAGGCGCAAGTACTTCTTGCAGCTTTGCTGATTGTGTCAAGATGGGCTTCCTCCTTATGTATAGGTCTAATGATCAAAACAGGTCTCTCTTTTTCTATCATACAGAAGTGTAACTTCCCTGTCAGTGAAAAACCCGTCAATATCATGACAAAAAACTCACTTCAACACGTTAAAAAACCTCCAATACGGCTGGAGGTTTTGTGATTCGTTTATTTATTTCACTTGATAATTCACTAAGTCTGTTGCCAATGTTTTCATCGTTTCGTTCGTTTCGTGCAGCCCCTCAATAATTTTTGTGAAAGTGCCAACAAGTTCTGCTTGATGTTCAGAAGAAGCCACGATTTGTGCTATTTCTTCTTCCATTCCTTTGATAGAGCCTTGCACATCTTTTAGCGCTGTTTCAATATCAGTCGTTGCTTGCTTTGCGTGAGTAGACAGCTTTCTCACTTCCGTAGCAACCACCCCAAAGCCTGCTCCTGCTTCACCTACTCTTGCAGCCTCAATGGATGCATTGAGTCCAAGTAAGTTCGTTTGATCAGAGATACCTTTGATGAGATTAGACACTTGGTTGATTTTAGAGGAATTTTCGACAGTGGTTTTTGTATTTTGTAAAATTTGTTCACTTGTCGCTTGTAGTTCCTCTGAATGTGCAGCCACTTGCTGTACCATCGCGACTAGTTTTTCGGAAGCATCGTTACTTTCCGTCATAATGTGTTCTAATCGTTGTTGATTCGTTTGGTCATATGCTACACAGAAGGCAGCGATCACTTGACCATTGTCATCTTTAATCGGGACGGCGACGATGTCCATAGGAATACCGTACACCTCTTTAGGAATCTGGATAAATGATGGCTCTCTCCCATTTTTCAACATCGAAAAGTTTTGGAACCCGGGAGCTACAACGTCCCCTGCTTTAAACCCTAAATCAATGTTCCCGTGCTGCTGATAATAAAGAACCTTCTCTTTCCCTAATACAGAAAAGGTTAGCTGCTCTCTCATAGCTAGTCCAACGATTGGTAAAGCGTCTATTATGTTATCAATTCTCTGTGACATTCGCTCACGTTCATCCTCTCTTTTTCTCAGTACACTCTCTTTATCGGTTCTTTATATGATCTATTACAGCCTGCAATGTGTACTAATATCAACCAAATGACCTAAGACATATAAAACAGCCACATTCTATCAAGAGAATGTGGCTGTTTTTAAAAGAAGAAGATGCATATCAACACACTAATGACGATGAAAAAAAGATACATGCAGTCGATCCACGAAGTGCTGATGACATGATAATACGTTCTCTCCCTCGTCCCTGTGAAGCCTCTTGCTTCCATCGCAATGGCTAGTCGTTCAGATTTCCGTACGCCTTGCGTGAAAAGAGGGAGTGCATAACGTATAAAGGCTTTCCAACTGTTTTTTTGCTTGTAACCTCTAATTTTATGTGCAGCCTTCATTTGCTTCAATTCACTTTGAAACAACGGGATAAACCGGAAGCCTGCCAGCATCCCATATGCCCATTTGGGTGACATTCGGCATTGATGGATTAAGCTCATCATAAAGGCCGTCAAATCAGTTGTTGATGTAAAAAGGAGACCAAATGTCACAAAGCCAAGCATTCTAAAAGAAATGGTCAGCCCATTTCTTAAACTCTCCTCTGTGATATGAAACCATGCCCACTTCCAAACTGTATGATCTCCCTTGCCAAAGGCCGCGATCATCCAAAACACGAGAATGAAAAAGAGCAGATAAGGTACAAGTCTGGTGATGAGGTATTTCAAATTCCAGCCGCCTAGGACAAGTCCAATTCCAAGTGCAAACAGCCAGATGATGAACGTCGTTTTAGGATCAGAAATTGCCATCAGACAGCACATCGCAAGGAGATGGGCGAGTAATTTCATGACTGGATTTACAGTGGATAGAAAGGAGTGATTACTTTGCAATCGTCATCACTTCCTTTCTTTCAGCCATATAGCGATAATGTAACGGCACTCTCAGCTCACAGGAAGTGACAAGTTCCTGATGAGAAAATAAATCAAAAGGCGTACCATCATAAACATGCTCCCCTTGATGAAAAACAAGCACCTGATCAGCGCACTCATCAACGAGTTCCATATCATGTGTGACCATAATAATAGTGGTGCCTTGTCGTTGCCGTTCTTTTAAACGCCGGATTAACTCCCTCGCCGTTTTCTCATCCTGCCCGAAGGTCGGCTCATCTAAAATGAGTACATCCTGATCAAAAAGAAGCATCGTGGCAACACTTAATCTTCTTTTTTGTCCTAAGCTTAAGGTGAAAGGATGCGCGTCTCTATGCTTCTCTAGGCCGAACTCTGCCAATAGCTGATTCGTTTTTTCTTGCACCACAGACTCTGACCAATTTCGCTGTCTCCCACCAAATGCGATTTCATCAAACACTGTATCCTGTATAAATTGAAGTTCTGGATTTTGAAATACAAAGCCTGCTTTTTCATATAATGTTCGGTCAGACCACTTTTTCAGGTGTTTTCCTTTTAAGTAAATGTGACCTTTCTTTATTGGTTCTAAACGGATGACATGTTTAAGAAACGTACTTTTTCCGCTGCCATTTTCACCAATGATCGCAACCCAATCTCCTGCTTTTATATCAAGGTGCAGGTCATCTATAATGCTTTTTTTTCCGTAGCTTAGTTGTAGATGATCTGTGCGAATGATTGTCTCTCGATCTGTTGATGACACTTTCTCATGCCGTACTTTTCTCGCCTCAAAGGTTTGCAAGAGTGTTTGACTCAGTGGATGAAACGGATCTTGTAAGACATTGGACCATTTCTCGGGAAATATTTTCGGACGCCAAATGCCGGCTTCTTTCATTTCTCCCTCAAATGTGTTCATCACGTCTTTTGGCGTTCCATCTGCTATAATACAGCCTTGATGATCTAATAAGATCACCCGATCCATCCACTCGATGACACCGTCTAACACATGCTCCACAAAAATCATCGTCTGATTCTGTTCAGCCGAAAGCTGCTGAAGCAATTGAAATATCTCCATTCTTCCTGCTGGGTCAAGCTGTGCAGTCGGTTCATCAAAGAACAGGACATCTGGCTCTAATGCTAGTAAACAAGCAAGCGCCAACCGCTGCTTCATTCCGCCAGATAAGGTATGAATATCTGTATTTGGGTCGACATCCAGCTGTACCTTTTTCATGAGATGCTGAATCATGTCATCCATTTGTTCTCGAGGGACAGATCGATTCTCTAAGCTAAACGCAATTTCTTCATTGACTCGGTGCATACAAAACTGCGAATCTGGGTCTTGAAACATGACACCAGTATGCCTTTGCCGCATCACTTCTCCCTGTACTTCAGCTTCCATATGCTCTGGAATAATGCCAGCAAGCACAGAAATCAGCGTAGATTTCCCGCTTCCACTTGGTCCTAATATCAGCACCTTTTCCCCCTTTTGAATAGAAAGAGATACTTGATGAAGAACGGGATTCGGCTGTTCATAAAAACGGACAGTGAGATTACTGCACGCGAGAAATGAATCCATGCTGGTCACCCTTACTTCGTTTTTCTTTCATGATGGCATATTGATTCAGCACACCTGTTTTAGATAAAGCATCCACCACAACCTTTGCCAAGCAACCACCGAGTAACATGCCGCTAATGACTTGAGTGACAAGGGTCATGAGTAACACTTGAGGCGTGTAATAGCCGAATCCATTGGCAATGAGGCTATATGCCATTGCCCCTACTGCTGCAAAGGCACCAGACAACATGAGTGTCCACATGCGATATCGCTTATAGCCAAATAGAACGAAGGCGATTTCTGCTCCAAGTCCTTGGCACACACCAATCAAAAGCGCAGAAAGACCGAAGTGGCTGCCTGTCAGTAATTCCACGGCGGCGGCAGCTGTTTCTGCGATGAGGGCAGCGCCAGGCTTTTGGATAATGTAAGCAACGATTGGACTGGCAATGACCCAAATTCCGAACATGATGTTGCCTCCTGCTGGACCGACAAGGGCTGTAATCGGTAAATAAAGCGTCGACCACCCTAAATAGATAACTCCGCATGCCACTGATAAAATGACAGCAAGAACGACTTCTTTCATCTTCCATGTCATAAAGAATGCACCTCCATTTGGACAGGCCACTCTTCGACAGTAAAGGCCATTTCCCAGAATTTATACTCAAGCTGACAGCTTAAGATGAAGTGCTGTTTCATTTTCTCCTTTTCCTTCTCACTTGCTCCTTCCGCCCACTGATCAAGCCGTTTGCAAAGCTCCACTGTAACAGAGTCCGTTAACCCGCCATAAAACGTGATCCACTCATAGAATGGATGGGCAGGATCGGGCTCTACATCTCTGAGCATTCGTTTGCCTATTTCCCAATAGGTCCAAGGGCAAGGGAGCAAAACCGCAATGATTTCTCCTAGCGTCCCTTCCTCGGCGACTTGCAGCATGTGATGAATATAGTGATGAGCACTTGGCGCCAAAGATGCACCTTGCAGTTCATCATAAGCTACACCTGCCACCCGGCAAAGGTTTTGATGAGGATGTGTCTCACTATCAAGAACAAAAGCCATTTGTTGATGGAAAAAGGTAATGTCCTCTCTGTCTGTACATCTGCTAATGGCTGCCGCATAAATTTTAATAAAGGCATTTAAATATTCTGCATCCTGTTTGACATAATGAATGATCTGTTCCTTTTCGAGTTCTCCTGCTGCAAGTCCTCTCACAAACGGATGCTGATAAATCGCTTCAAATAATGGTTCTGCTTCTTGCCTTAATTGCGTTGAAAATGTCATAAAAAAAGCCTCCTCTTTTTCAGTTGAATAAATGAAAAAGCCACCCCAAATGGAGCGGCCTTCTTATCGATTCAATCATGAATAAGACAAGGTCCTGCTCCACTTCCCTCCGCTAGTACAAACTAGATCAGGTTCAAAGGGTCCAAGATTTTCTCTTGTCTCAGTCATACATGACTCCCCTAGTGGACTTTTGTCATTTAATTATCTTTACTCTACACATGTGGCGATTTGATGTCAACCGCCGATCTTAATTCAATGTATTGATCGTTGGCAGCTTCTCGATCCCTGCTGCATAGTAGAAATTAAGGACACTGAAGAAATCAATTGGCTTTCCTGTCTTTATATCAACAGCCAAAATATGATCGCCATAATTGGTCAGATCATCAATGTCTAAACGCCTTGGCGTTGTCTTTCCGAGAGTATCAACAAAGCTGCTATGGTAGTACTGCCCACTAGCAAACGATGATTCATGATACATAAATAATGTCTCCACATCTAAGTATACAAGAATGGCCTCAGAGGAACTCGCATATGGAGCAGAGTACGATACTGGTGCCGAAATACTTTTCACTTTTACACTGTCAACAGAATGCGTTCTCTGTTGATATTTTCCATCATATGAGAAATAAAATACACGCTCCCATTTATAATCGGCGGTCTTAGATTGTTTGTTATACACTTTTGTACCATTTGCGAAAACATCCCCATTGGCATACGCAGCAACAAAGTATTGCAATGTTGATGATAGGGATTCAGCACCTGTGAAATTTGGTGGGTTTTTTGCGTTCACCTGTAATGTATATGAGTCTCCAAAGTTTCCACCGCTAGTAATACCAAACGCATAATCCCCCGCTGGTAAATTGCTTAACGCAAGCAGACTGCCTGCCGGTTGAATCAGATCCGTTGGATAAGCTTGTCCTTCTTCATAATCAATAACAAATAACTGAACGAAATAATCAGCATTTGGAGAGGTAATCCGGCTGATGAGCGCCTGAGGAGACGATGTACTTAAGAACCATAAATCAACTGGATCTTCCTCGTTTAAAACTGCCGATTGATTAATGGCTAGTCCATCAATAGAGCGAACGGCAGACGTACGCATCTTTCCATCTGCAGCCGCTTTTCGTTTAATACTTATTCCCTTTTTCTTATCTACTTTAAATGATTTTTTTACTTCCTTCTGTTGAACCGCAGTCCCTTTATCCTGTTTTTCAAACGACTCTTGCACTTGCTGAATGGCTTTTTCAGTCAGTGGCGATACTTTTTCACTTGATTTTGGTGCATCTTCTGCATTGATTGCTGGTGAAAATAAACCTGTTGTGACCAATAAAATAGACAGTAAGGCGGCGGTGATTTTGACATAAAATGCTCTCACAGGAACATCCCCTTTTCCCTAATTTGGGTTTTTTACCCTGTGATTATTTTACCATTTTTCTAATACTTGTTTTGGACTTTTTTAGGAAATTTTTATAACAAAAAACCAGCCGTATGAGTCACGACTGGTTTATTTGATGATTTATGCAATGGTTTTGACAAATAAGCGTGCTGTTTCTGCACTTGATCCTGGATTTTGTCCAGTAATGATTTGTCCATCTACAACAGCGAATGGCGCAAATGCATCGCCTTTTTCAAATGCTGCCCCTTGCTCGCGAAGTTTTGTTTCCAATAAAAATGGAACTTTAGATGTCAGCTGAACAGCATCCTCTTCCTCATTTGTGAATCCTGTTATTTTCTTGCCGTCGATAAATGATTTTCCATCACGATCCTTCACATCAACAAAGGCAGAAACGCCATGGCAAACTGCCCCAACGGCTCCATTTTTGTCTGAAATCGCTAAGATCGCATCGGCAACCAATTGATTGGATGCAAAGTCGATCATTGGGCCATGTCCTCCAGCAAAGAAAATGCCATCATACTCAGCTGGGTTTACATCTGTCAGTGCCTTTGTGTCTTGAAGTAATTCATACACATCTTGATATTGTGCTGGAACTCCTTCAGGAATTGAATTTTTATCGATCGGTACTGTTCCACCTTTTATTGAAACAATTTGCACGTTGAGTCCATTTTCTTTAAAAATATGAAATGGCTCGGCCAATTCTTCTAGCCATAAGCCTGTAGGGTGTCCGTTCATTTCTGAGCTGCTTGTTGATACTAATAAGACGTTTTTGCTCAACTTGATCATCCTTTCTATTTATCATGTGGCTATTTTGTATTTTGCACAATTAAATATCAAGCAATCAGACTTAGATACAACTCTTTATGTTATACCCGATTTTTTAAAAAATATAGCCTCACTTCAAATCTAATCATTCTGTCACATTCTATTGACAGGGAATTTCATGTAAAATTGTGATGAAATGATATAATATGAGAAACAATTGACAGACCTCTTGCGCTAGAGGGAATTTAAAAGGAGTGGAAAAAGAGATGAAAACCTATTCGATTGTGATGATTATCATCACGCTCTGTATCATATTGGCTGTCTTTTTAATGAATCTTACGGGCGTCATGTATGGAAAAATCATATTGGCTGTCGCTGTTGCCCTTTGTCTTACGTCCATTATTCGTTTGATGGGAATGCGTAAAAGATAAAAGCCGCCCTCTGGGGCGGCTTTACTGTGTAGACAAACCATCGCATTCGGTGTCAGTCCTGCGCTTCGGTGCTCACCAATGTCAAATTCGCTCCGATGCTCGTCCTTCCTAAACTGCAAAGGTTTTCTATCACGTTGATAGGATTATATAGCCAGGATAAGTGCAATTAATGCAAGAAAAGCTGGTAACCCTTGTTTGATGATAATCGATTTATTAGACGTCACCCCGCCAAATACTGCTGCGATGAACACACAAAGAACGAAAAATAGCTGAATCATATATCCTACGGTATTCGAACCAAGAATGAGCCCCCAAATGAGTCCAGCAGCTAGAAAGCCATTGTATAGCCCTTGATTAGCAAACATCACTTTCACATTTGGATCCTTTTGTAAGTGTTCAGGCAGATTGAACGATCTTTTCGCCATTTTTGATTCCATAAAAAACATTTCTAGTAACATGATGACAATGTGCTCTAAAGCGACAATTCCTACTAAAATCATTGCTAAAATATTCAATTTAGTGAATTCCTTTCTGATAGACGGTCTCGTATTTGTATTTTGTCCGTGTATAAATCAAAGTCTTGGATTAGCTCTAACGCCTCATGAAAACGACTTTGTGGAATGTCTTTCATTTTTCTTACACCAAATTCCTTTTTAATAAAAGCCATGATGGTATTAATATGAAGCTTACCGTGGCCATCATACTCTAAATGGCTGCAAAAAGTCTGCATCGTCCCTCGAATCACCTTTAATTGCTTGGCAGTGACACAACTCATTGGTAACGCTCATCCTTTCTTGGTTTTTTAACAACTAAAAAGAACATTGAATGAAAGAAAAACCTTCCAATCTCTATTATATAATGGTTTCATTCGGATATCAAAATAAAAAAGAACAAACATTCGATCAAAGACGAGTCATATGCTAAAAATCCATGTCTTAACGTATCAAAAAGCCGGATTCATGGATTGAATCCGGCTTTTTGTTTAGTTGCTTTTAGAAATTAATACCTTTCCAACAGAACGGTCCTTACTTTGTCCGACGACTTTAAAGGATAGGCCGTATGTTGGCACATCACGTCCTGCATCAGGGTTATTTGGATTCACATAGTTCTTTTTATCACTAAATGTACGCGTTGGGCGGATATAGCGATCCTCTAAGGTTAAGCCTGTTGTCGCTGTATAATCAATATTCAGCTTCGTGCTTGGATTCAAAGAGAATGCTGCATCATGTACTTGGAAACCTGTCGCTGCAATAGAGCCGTCACTCCATTTCAACACTTGTTGATCTGCATCTACGACTCCAAGGAAGCCGTTCCCTGGATGTTTTCCAACCCAGTTATCACTGTACGATTGATCGACGTACCACACGACCAAACCGTTATTATAGCTCATCAGACTTGCTCCTCGTTTGATATGCTTTAAGCCTTTATCGACATCAGCATAAGAGCGCCATTCTAGTAAATAATACTGAGCGGCATATTGTTTTCCATTAGATTGAGAGAATCCATTAAAAGTGAACGTGGACGTTCCCTCGGCATCATCTGACCACACTTTTGCTCCATCTGCTGTAATCTTTAGATCATCTACAAATAAACCTGGCAGTGAATATCCTGCATCGGTTGTATAGCGGAATTGAAGATCGATCTTCTTCCCTGCATAAGCAGAAAGATCAAAGGATGCATCTACCCAGCCATCTGATTTTCCATCGATGCCATTGCCTTCATTCGCTCCTGCCTCATTTCGATCATTCGTAATATTACCAGCAATGGTTGTCCATTTGTCTGTCCCAGCTTCACGAACTTCTACATACGCATAGTCATAATCTTCTTCGATATCGTACCATGCTTTAAACGTAAGCTCGGCTTTGCTTCCCTTCGACAAATCAATCCCTGATGTCGTCATGGTAGCATTCAAATTGTCACCTGTTCCGCTGAAGTATGAATATTGCCCTTGTGCAGGCTGAGTGACCACAATCTCTTTATCTGGCAAATCGACTCGAACCGCATCATGGTTGGTTCCTTTTGTTGCTGCTTCATCGATTAAAACTGTTTTGCTTTTTGTTAATGTCTTACCATCAATGGTTTTTCCAGAAAGCCAGTTGCCGCCATGCAAGTTTTGAAGCATTTCTTTTGCATATGGACTAAAACCTGTTGGTTCCGTACCAGGTACTTTACCTGCCCAGCTTCCGCTTGACATGATAGACCAATAAGAAACGGGCTCTCCTCTGCCTGTGTATTGTGTATCGTATTCATCAGGCAGACCAAGATCATGTCCAAATTCATGTGTGAACACGCCTGCTGCGCCATCTTCAGGCTCAATCGTATAATCTAGAGCGCCTAACTTTCCGCCTTGACCCACTTCTGATTCAGTGTTTGGAATCTCAAATACATCACCAAGTGACCAGCGATGCGACCAAATCGCGTCAGAGCCAAGCTGTCCGCCGCCAGCTTCTTCACCTACGCCAGCGTGTACAACCATGAGGTGGTCAATGATACCGTCTGGCTCATTATAAACACCGTCCCCATCCATATCATAGCGGTCCCATTGATCATATTCACCAAGGTCAATGTTTGGATCCTTTGCCGCTGCTTCGAGGGCTTCTTTCACCAATTCGCGCGGTCTGCCGTCACTTCCTGATTCGTCTGGTACGTTCCCGCCATAATATGCTGCTTCATGCTTGGCTGTATACCATCCAGCTACTGTTCCACTAATCGTGTAGCTTCCACCGGACTGCTTTTCATAATACTGCTTCATAGATACTTTTCTTTTACCATCTGGACCGATGTAGCCATTTTTTCCGAAAAGCATATCTTGGTAATGCTGCTGATCGTACTTGTCATAGTACATATCAGTCTCTTCTTTTTTAATACTATTATGCTTATAATCTTTAAAATCTACTAATAAGACCAAAACTTTATCATTACGGACGTCGCCTTTATATTTTTCCTTTTTCACCGGCTTTACTTGATTGCCTTCTTTTCCTTTATGCTTCTTTAACTTTTTCTTTTTGGCTAGTTTATTATGTACATTTTGTTTGTATTCTTTTAGGAATTCAGGTTCTTCTGTTAAGGTACTTGCGCTTTGTTTCATCGCTGCTTCTTCTTTTTTCTTTAGGTAGTTCTTTAATGCTTTTTGGGTTTCTGCCTCATTGGCATTCTTTTTGATCTTTCCTTGTTTTTTCAAGGCTTTGATGAGGCGGTCTTCATTGACAACACTTGCGTCGAATGGAATACCTGAATAATGACCACCATCTGAGGATGTTGACTTTTCTGAGGTGTGGGCAGATAGAGGGGTGCTGAAAGCTGTCAATGTGCCTAAACTGAGGACAGCTGTTAGTGCGATGCTCGTCCATTTCCCTTTTTTCATATTGGTTCCTCCCTAATTTGGTAATAAATAATATCTAATTCTAGCATATTCCAATATACTTAAGTCGAAAAACATTTTATTTTCAGAAACTTTGTGGAAAATGCACAATACGAGATTGAAATAGGTGGAACGAATTGTCGAAAATAAAAGAACCCTAGGCTATAAATGCCTAGGGTGTTTGTTGTTTTTCTATGAAAGCTGCTCTCCTTGATATGCAACAACATCAAGTGGAGCGGCTAAAAATTCTTTTGCCTTTGCGACGAAAGCTTGGAAATGTGCACTTGCATTATGGCTTTGAACCGCTGCTTCATCTTTCCACACTTCGACCATTAAAAAGGTGTTTTCTTTCTCTGTATCCTTGAAAAGCTTGTAGGACACATTGCCTTCTTCTTCCTGTGAAGCTTTCATTAAACCGTTGATTTCTTCTAGAAATACATTTTCTTTCTCTGGATGAATGGTCATCCCTGCATGAATAATAATCATATGATCGTCTCCCTTTTTTTAAAAATTATTTCCACTCTGTGATGCGATCGATCGGTAAACGGTAAGAAGCATAACCTTCGTCAGCCGCTTTCCCAATGGATAGAAGCATAACTGGTACATAGCGCTCTTTATCCCAGCCGAATGTTTCAGCGATGACTTCTTTGTCATATCCGCCAATTGGGTTTGTATCATAGCCATGCGCACGAGCAGCAAGCATCAGCTGCATTGACACAAGTCCACCGTCAATTAAGATCGTTTCACGATTCACTTGCTCTGGAAGAGCTTCAAAATGTGCAGTTAATGCAGCAATTTGTCTTTCTTTTACTTCCTGCGGCATGTAGCCATTTTCTACTGCTTTTGAATAAATTTCTTCTAAGTATTCATTGTTTTTCATATCTGCAAACACAGCGATGACAGCTGATGATGTAGCTACTTGTGTTTGGTTGAATTTTGCGAGTGGTGCAAGCTTTTCTTTTCCTTCTGGGCTGTCAATGACCATGAAGCGCCAAGGCTGTGCATTCACTGATGATGGTGCTGTTGTTGCCTCTTCTAAAATCTCTGTCATTTCTTCTTTGCTAATTTTCACTGCTGGATCATAGTTACGAATGGAGCGGCGCCCTTTCATAATATCCATAAAATCGTTTGTTTTTAATGTTGTAGCCATGTGTAACACTCCTTTAGGTTGTTTGAATCTTTTTGATGTTTTGTTGTATACGGATGAGCACATCAGTGAGAAGCTTTCGTTCTTCATCACTTACGTTTTCAAGCATTTCTGAGATAAATCGTTCTTTTTCTTTTTTAGAAGCTTCGATTCTTGTTCTGCCTTCATCTGTCAGACGAACAAGCGTGACGCGATTATCTTCCGGCTTTCTTCTGCGCGTGACCATTCCTTTTGTTTCTAACTGTTTTAAGTGACGCGTCACAGCCGCACTATCAATATTTACTTTTTTCTGCAAATCGGATTGGCTGATTTCGTCGGCTTGGAATAACAGTGATAGCAACTCCAGTCTTGATTGGCTGATGCCCGTGCATGCTTCGAACTTCACACCCATCATACGGTTCACACACTGCAAACGATATAATACCTCTGCTTCTTCAGAGCAAAATGCAGTCAATGCCATCCCCTCTTTTCTATTCAGATCAATTAGTTGATATATCAATCATTGACTCGTCAACTAATATACACCCATTGTTTCATGATTGCAAGAGGTTTGTTTCATAAAGTGAAATTTTTTATTTCAATTAAAAAAGACGAGCTTTTGCTCGTCTCAGACCGTAGACAAAGGGCTAAAATGTAGTTTATTTTAGCCCTTTGTCTTCTTTTCAGCGTGAAAGAAAACCTTTGCAGTCTAGAAAGGACAGCTACTTTTGCGGAACGAATTTGACATTCGTGAGCACCAGCGCGCAGGACTGACACCGAATGCGAGGGTTTGTCTTCACGCTGGGACGAGCTTTTGCTCGTCTTAAGAACTTGGTGTTGTTGTTGGTCCCACATAGTAACTGATAAATCCAATGATCATCAAGACAACAAAAATAAAGAGAATGAGTTTGAGCATTCTCATGGTTTATCCCCTCCTACTCATCTAACTTATCATATCTAGAAGAAGCGCTACCTAAAATTTACATAAAAAAAGACAAAAGCGATTCATCACTTTTGTCTTTTTCTCTTTATTCTGTAATCACTGTATGAATCAAAGTCGGAGCATCAGCATGGTCAGCGATGCGGATGTTGTCATAAATTTTCTCCATGACATTCGCTACATCCTCACGATTTGCATGCAGTGTCACGAGAGATTCACCTTTTTCTACACGATCGCCTACTTTTTTGTTGAGCATGATGCCAACAGATAGGTCGATATCGTCTTCTTTTGTTGCACGTCCTGCTCCAAGAATCATCGCTGCAACACCGATTTCGTCTGCGACGATTTCAGCGATCACACCTGATTCTTTTGCCGGCACTTCGATTTGATACGGTGCTTGCGGCAGTTTTTCCGGTTGATCTACAATCGAGCCGTCTCCACCTTGGTTTTCTAAAAATTCCTTGAATTTCTCAAGTGCTTTGCCGTTTTTCATGACTTCAATTAGCTTTTCTCTTGCTTCATCAAGTGTCTCTGCTTTTTTCGCAAGAACGACCATTTGACTTCCTAATGTGAGCACAAGCTCGTTTAAGTCTTCAGGGCCTTCGCCTTTAAGCGTGTCAATCGCCTCTTTCACTTCAAGGGAATTTCCAATCGCTAATCCTAGCGGCTGAGACATGTCTGAGATGACAGCCATCGTTTGTCTGCCAACATTATTTCCGATACGAACCATTGCTTTTGCAAGCTTCTCAGAGTCTTCAGGTGTTTTCATGAAAGCACCTGCACCTGTTTTCACATCTAATACGATTGCATCTGCGCCAGCAGCGATTTTCTTACTCATAATAGAGCTTGCAATGAGCGGGATTGAGTTAACAGTCCCTGTTACATCACGAAGGGCATACAGTTTTTTATCAGCAGGTGTCAGGTTGCCTGATTGTCCAATGACCGCTACTTTATGACGGTTCACCAGCTCGATGAACTCGTCTTTTGTAATTTCAACGTGGAAGCCTTTGACTGCCTCTAGCTTGTCGACTGTTCCACCCGTATGTCCAAGACCACGCCCAGACATTTTTGCAACAGGTACATCAAGTGCTGCAACAAGAGGAGCGAGTACAAGCGTTGTTGTATCGCCTACACCGCCTGTTGAATGCTTGTCTACTTTAATGCCGTCGATAGCAGACAGGTCAATTGTGTCCCCTGAGTTTGCCATAGCGAGTGTTAAATCTGCACGTTCTTGATCCGTCATATCTTGGAAGAAAATCGCCATCGCCAAGGCACTTGCTTGGTAGTCAGGAATTGTTCCGTCCGTATAACCTTTGACAAAGAAAGAAATTTCCTCTGAAGATAATTCTTTTCCGTCACGTTTTTTCGCAATGATATCTACCATTCTCATTGTTTTCACCATTCCTTTTTTAGTTTAGTAAATCAAACCGACAACGCCTGCTGTTAAGAAGCTGACGAGTGTTGCACCGAATAACAGCTTTAATCCAAAGCGTGCGACAACGTTTCCTTGTTTTTCATTTAAGCCTTTCACTGCTCCAGCAATGATACCGATAGACGAGAAGTTCGCAAATGACACAAGGAATACAGAAATGATCGCTTCTGTACGAGCAGTGAAATGAAGACCGTCGCCAGATAGAGCAAGCATCGCTACAAATTCGTTTGATACCATTTTGGTCGCCATAATACTTCCTGCTTGTACCGCTTCACTCCAAGGTACACCAACAAGGAAAGCAAATGGTGCAAACACATATCCAAGTACATCTTGGAAAGAAACACCGATGGCAGCTGTGAAAATACCATTAATCATCGCAATTAATGCAACGAATCCAATCAACATCGCAGCCACAACAATGGCTACTTTGAAACCATCCATAATGTATTCGCCGAGCATTTCGAAGAAAGATTGTCTTTCTTCTTCTACGACTTCAAGCATATCTTCGTCTTTAGACACTTCATATGGATTGATGATAGACGCAATAATAAATCCACCAAATAGGTTCAGCACAAGTGCTGTAACAACGTACTCCGGTTTAATCATTTGCATATACGCACCGACAATGGACATTGATACAGTCGACATCGCAGATGCACACAATGTATAAAGACGCTGTTGAGGTAATAATCCAAGCTGTTTCTTAATGGAAATGAACACTTCGGATTGACCTAAAATCGCTGACGCTACGGCGTTGTAAGATTCTAGTTTCCCCATTCCATTGACTTTACTAAGCAAATACCCAATTCCGCGTACGATCAGCGGAAGGATACGCCAATGCTGCAGGATACCAATCAAGGCAGAAATGAAGACGATCGGCAGCAAGACATTGATAAAGAAAGTTGACGCATTATCATTCATTAAACCGCCAAATACGAAGTTGATCCCTTCACCAGCATAGCCTAGAAGCATTTGGAATCCTTTTGCAAAGCCCCCGACTAGGAAGTTCCCAACACCTGTATTGAGCAGAATATAACCTAAAATAAATTGCAGTACAATCATGACAATGACTGGACGGAATTTCACTCGCTTTTTCCCGTTACTTGCCAGCCATGCAATGGCGAGAATCACCAGCAAACCGATAATACCAATGACGTATTTCATGTTTTTCCTCCTTGAATGAATTCGTTTACATTAATGTGCTTGTATGGAACAAACCCTATTTCGCAAACAAATTGTGGAAGAAAATCCCAGAAATGAGATCCTTCCGCATATGACTTTTTCATCATCTAATGAGTCATGATTGTTATCCTACCATAGGATCGTATGAATTAATAGTCTTTAGAAGGAGCTGATTGATCTCCTTTAATAATGGAAACGCCTGCACTGGCACCAATACGGGTTGCGCCTGCAGCTGTCATCGCTTCTACGTCTTCTTTTGTTCTTACGCCGCCTGATGCTTTGACACCGATGTCAGGTCCAACTGTTTTACGCATTAATGCGATGTCCTCAGCTGTTGCACCGCCTGTACTAAATCCAGTCGATGTTTTGACGAAATCAGCGCCAGCTTTTACAGAAAGTTCACAAGCTTGTACTTTCTCTTCATCTGTGAGTAAACAAGTTTCAATGATGACTTTCACTAAGGCTTTGCCTTTTGCTGCGTCTACAACGGCACGAATATCTTGTTCAACCGCATCATATTCGCCATCTTTCAATGCCGCAATATTGATGACCATGTCCACTTCAGTTGCACCGTTTTCAATGGCATCCTTTGTTTCAAATGCTTTCACTGCTGTGGTGTTTGCACCTAACGGGAAACCGATGACTGTACATACATCAACGCCCGCTCCTTCTAGTTCTTTCGCCGCAAGAGATACCCAAGTTGGGTTCACACAAACGGAAGCAAATTGATATGTCTTTGCTTCTTCTAGTAACTGCATGATCGCAGCTTTAGATGTATCTGGTTTTAGCGCTGTATGATCAATGAGCTTTGCTATTGTCATGATTCACACTTCCTTTTAAATATGATACTTTCATCTTAAATGACTATTGAACAATTGTAAATATAGTTATGAAATTTTGTTCATCTATTTTGTGACATTTAAAAGAGCTCTTGCTGTGTGCTGATCGATCATCAATACGTTCGCATATTTTCCTCTCAGCGCCCCATGGATAGAGGCAACCTTTCGATGTCCACCAGCAACAAGAATGGAGCGCTCTTTTGTTCTCAAATCATCCAGCTCCACACCGATTGTGCGATTGTTAATCGCTTCACTGCAAATACGTCCTTCTTGATCATAAAAACGTGAACAGATATCTCCGACACTGGATGTCTTGAGCAGCGCCTTTTCTTCTTCACGGAAATAACCAAGCCTAAACAAAAGCGCCTCATCTCTTACCGTCCCAACAGTAAACACAGCGATATTTGCCTGTTTGCCCATTTCAATAATGCGCTGAATATGTCTGTCCTGTTCGACCATCTCTTTAACGGCGGCACTATCGAACACAACAGGCAGTGGCAAATAGCGTGGTGCCGTTTGAAAAGCTGATGCAAACAGCTGAATTGTTTCCGCAGAATATGTATTCACATGTGAATGGCTGATTCCGCCTTTCAGCTGAACCACCTCTACCCCTTTTACCTGTTTAGGTTGCATCTTTTGAGCAATTTGATACATCGTGGTGCCCCAGCTCACTCCAACGATATCACCGTCTTTCACCGTATTCTGAAGATAATCTGCACCAAACCGGCTCAAGTAATCAGTAATCGTTGGATAATCGTCCTTTGGTGAAAATACCACATGAGCCTCGAGCAGATCATATTTTTCTTTCAGCAATGAGGACAGCTCATTTAAATCCTCAAATGGATCCATCACTGTAATTTGGACGTACCCTTTTTCCTTCGCATACTGAAGCAGACGAGACACCGTTGGCCTCGACAGGTCAAGCTGCTTGGCGATTTCCTGCTGACTGTAATCAGATAAGTAATAGAGCCTTGCTGCTTCAATACTTAATTGCTGTTTCTCCCGATCCATTTGTACGCCTCCTTTTTTCCTCTATCATAACAAATTGTTCACTTCACCATGCACAAATGTTCATTTAAAGAAAATGGTGTAGGCTGCGTGAAAGGTCTCTTGCTTCTCTAAAGTTTGAATGCCGAATTTCTCCTTATACTGCCCATTCGTCCCTTCCATATCAGCGATCCCATACCAAGGCTCAATACAAACAAAAGGAGCCATTGTTCCCTTTTCTTGATCATATGGAGACCAAATACCAACGAACGGAAAACCACTGAGATCGACCTCAATGCCGTGACCTGCTTGAGAAGTCAATGATACTTGATGAATATGACTAAAGATCATTGCATCGTTCTGAAAAAGTTCTGGGCGAAGTTGAATCGGCTCAAACTCAACACCTTTCTCCTTCTCTCTCACAAGTGAATCATGAAGTTCATATTGGACTGGATCATGTTCGGTGGAAGGTGCCAATGTAAGTGAATAATCAGCTGTCTGCTCGCCTTCAACAAGCGGAACATGAAATGCCGGATGCCCGCCAATCGAGAAATACATCGTGCCATCTCCTTCATGAACAATTTCCCAGGAAATCGTTAGTCCATTTTCCGACAGTGCATAACTGATGCGCGCTGTAAATTCATACGGATATTGTGACGTGTGACGGCCATTTGATTGATATTGAAAAACCACCTGATCTTTTGCTTCTTCAAATAGTTCAAAATCAACATCACGCAAAAATCCATGCTGCGAGAGTTGATACGTTTGATCGTCTATCTTGTATTGATCATCCTTCAACCGTCCGACAATCGGAAATAAGACGGGCGACACCCTGCCCCAATAAGCAGGGTCACCAGACCACATATATTGACGTCCACTTTCTTTATGAAGCACCTCTCTCACCTCGGCACCTCTCTCATTGATTTGAACCAATAACAGATCATTTTCAATCGTTCTCATTCAACACATCCCCTTTCCTTCTTCTTTTATTATGACAGGGATTTTCGGTTTGAGTATAAAAATAAGAATCCCTCAATCCTTAGAAAGTTTCTTCATATAAAAAAATTTTAAAAAAGACAGAAATTCGCCAACAAAATGTAATGCTGATGCGTCTAATCTTATATAAAATAAAAGAATCGTTGTTCTTTTGGAGTGACAACAAAAAAGACGCGTTTGACATTGATGGGGGATTCTTTTTCATGAACAGCAAGGAAAACCGTTTACGTTACATATTAGGATTAGATGGGCTGAGAGCTGTTGCCGTATTGGCGGTCATTGCTTATCACTTACATATTGAACCCGCAAGCGGCGGGTTTCTTGGCGTTGATTTGTTTTTTGTGATTTCTGGTTACTTGATTACAACCATCTTGCTGCATAAGCAGGATTTGGGTTATCAAGAGCTTCTGCCTTTTTGGATGGGCCGCATCAGAAGGCTGCTTCCAGCTGCCTACGTCATGATTTTTTTAATCGTCAGCTGGTGCGCCATTGCTGGTTCAAATGCATTAATGTCCATTCGTGGCGATGCCTTATCGTCCTTTTTTTATGTGAGTAACTGGTGGTACATTTTTCATCAGCTCTCTTACTTTGACAGCTTCAATGCTGTATCTCCACTAAAAAATTTATGGTCTTTGGCGATTGAAGAGCAATTTTATCTCATTTGGCCGGTACTGTTGATTGCTGGACTGAAATGGGTGAAAAATAGATCCCATCTTCCTATGATCACCTTTGGTCTGGCACTTGTATCTGCGTTATGGATGGCCATTCTCTATTCACCGGATACTGACCCGAGCAGGATCTATTATGGAACAGACACACGTGCGTTTGCACTCCTCATCGGGTGCAGTCTTGCATTTGTCTGGCCCATGCACAGACTTTCCAGCAGAAAATTACTTCCTGTCGGCAGACGTATACTACATATAGCCGGATTCGGTTCGATGGTCATTTTCCTCTTATGTGTTTATGCAGTCGACGAATTTGACGGCTTTCTCTACCAAGGCGGTATGCTTTTATTCTGTCTGAATGCAGCGATCTTAATTGCGTGTGTCTGCCATCCTGCCAGTCTTATTGGGAAATGGCTGTCTTTTCAACCACTCGTTTGGCTCGGGAAGCGGTCTTATGGCATCTACCTATGGCATTATCCAATTATCGTGCTGACCACACCGGTCATTGAGATTGGACAGCCTTCTATGGGACGTGTCACATTGCAGCTCATCGCAATTCTACTCATATCAGAGGCTTCCTATCGTTTGATCGAACAGCCGATTCGTAAACTCGGGTTTAGACACTATTTTGCCTCTTGGTCGATTTGGAAAACAGGAATCAAGCAATGGTCTATGTCCAATAAAGTGTTTCTTGGGATTGCCGCAGTCCTTTTGATTTTATTTACCATTGGCATGTCTAGCTCGTCTCATACATCCCCGCATGCACAAGAAGTAACACAAATTAAGACAGCGCCCCAAAAGGCAGGCGGTCAGACAGAATCAAAAGTGAAGAAAAAGAAAGACAAACATGAGAAAAAAGCAGCGGATCCTAAACAATTTCACCAAGTTCTTGCCATTGGTGATTCCGTCATGTTAGACATTGCTTCAAATTTAGAAAAGGCCTATGAACCCATCACCATTGACGCAAGGGTCGGAAGGCAAATGAACGAAGCCATCCGCATCGCCCCTCAATATGCTTCTTTTAACAAGGCTGATGCCGCTGTTATTATTGAGCTTGGCACAAATGGTTATTTTACAGAGGGGACTTTGACCTCATTCATTCAACATTTCTCGAAGGCTCATATTTTTCTTGTGAACACTCGCGTTCCAAGATCTTGGGAAAATGATGTGAATGCAGTCATTGAGCGTGTGGCCAATCAACATCACAATGTGAGGTTAGTCGATTGGCATTCAGCTGCCACAGGACAGCCATCCTATTTTCAGCCAGATGGTGTTCATCTTTCCACAAAAGGCTCTGACACATTGACTGAGCTCATTAAAGCCAGTATCAAGAAAAAAGGAGATGTGTCCTCGGCATCATAAGAAGACTAGCATCCTGTGAAGAGAGATTCAAAAAAGACATGCTTTCCAATGATTGGAGGCATGTCTTTTTTTTGTGATGGATGAGCACGGAGCTGCATTATGTTTTACTTTTAAAAGACCAAACGATGACAGGGATGAGAATTAACGATAAAATTCCTCCGCTTAAAGATAATGTAGCATAACTCGTATTCGCTACGACCATTCCTGAAAGGGCACCGCCAGAAGCACCTGCTAACGCAACAAAAACATCGAGTGTTCCTTGGGTTTTTGCCCGGGTTGATGGATCTGTAGAATCCACTATTTGAGCAGTACCACTAATTAAACCAAAGTTCCATCCCAATCCAAGTAAAGACAAAGCAATGATTAATAGAATCATTGAATCACTTGGTGCGAATGCTGCTAATAAACCAGCAAGTAACAATGTGATGCCCGACGCTATGCTCATAGCTGTTCGTCCTAGTTTATCTACAAGTACACCCGTGATAGGTGAAGGAAGATACATGGCCCCTATATGAAAACCAATTACAATGCCCACTTCGGCTAATCCATGACCATGATGCTGCATATGCACCGGTGTCATGGTCATGAGTGCAACCATGACAATTTGAGTTAAGATCATAACCGTGGCACCTACTGTAAGCCCTTTTTTATCTATTTTTTTATCAGCAGCATCTCGTTTATTTCCATGCCCATGTTCTGCTTTGTAAGCTGCTATTCTTCGGGCAATGTCTAACGGATCAGGACGCAGTAGAATAAAAAGGACAAGACCAGCTACAATTAGTGATGCTGCTGATAAAATAAAGGGACCAGCAAGTGCTGGAACACCAATTGATACTGCAAATTTACCCATCACTTCAACTAAATTCGGACCTGCTACTGCTCCAAATGTTGTCATGACCATTGTTGTACTAATGGCAGTTGCACGCTGTTTAGAATTCGCTAAGTCCGTTCCAGCATAACGCGCTTGTAAGTTTGTGGATGTTCCTGCGCCGTAAATGAAGAGCGATGCAAATAATAAAATGACACTATTCATCATAGCTGCCAGCACAACGCCAATTGCTCCGAGTCCTCCAGCAACAAAACCTGTCGATAAACCGATACGTCGTCCATAACGTTGCGAAAGTTTTCCTACAATGAAAGCTGACCCAGCTGACCCCAAAGTAAATAAAGCGATTGGAACTCCTGCATACGCTTCAGTCCCAAGCATTTGTTGCGCTAAAAGAGCACCTACCGTAATTCCTGCGGCTATTCCAGCCCCTCCAAATATTTGCGATAGACTGACAACGAACAATACTCGTTTATATAATTTTTTCAATTTTTGGGGTGAATCTATATAATTCTTCACTACATCTTGTTCTGTATCTAGCACTTGTAAACACCCACTTGAGATTTATTTTCCAAATATAATCATTATGTCAGTTCAGTCTACAATCCTCGATTTGAATCTCTTTCACCTCTCGGCCATTTACATGGAGAGCAAGCTGTTGTTTTCGGATCATAGACACCTTGTTTTTAAATGGATCATGAATAAAGCGCCCACATGACTGACCTGTACTTTTGAGCTGATGCGTATCTTTTGTCGTTTTCTTTTATGCCGTTAAAAGGCTGGCTCTCAATGCTAATGCGTGCTTTTCCTTCGTTTTTTGATCCACCAACGCAAAATCACCATTCTCATACGCTAATGAAAATAATTCTTCGATATGAAAGACACCTGCCTGAAACTGCCTGCTCAATACATGCAGTGCCGCAGCACTTGCGACTTGAGCCGTTGCTCGAGACTCATCGCGACCTTTTATTCCAAGCTCTTCCTGATGAATTTCGTTACCCTTCATTCCTACCGCTTCCACTTTCACTGCATATTGATCTGTACCCATTTGAGCAGATTGAATCAGTGAAATGGCTCGTTCCTTGATTTTCGGCATCGTGAGAAGGGACGTCATTCCGAGTTTCCTTGTGAGAGCAAATGCACGTGTCGCTACGCCAGAATCAAAACAGAGCCTTGTTGTCACAGAAGGCACATGGAGCGTCGAAGGCAATGTTTGCTGGTCAGAGAAAGGGAACTGATAGGCTTGCCGCTTTCCAAGCGTTTTGCCAAAATCAATGCGTTTCCCTCCAGTAAAACTTTTGACTTTCTTTCGCTGATGATTCTTCGTCAGCTCATAATCCGTATGCACATGATCAAGCGTCCATTCAATAGCTGCTTTTCCATGCTGGTCACCTAACCCAAGCATGATACTAATATCAATTTGCTCCACAGAGGTCAGAATAGATGCCGCCTTCGCTGCAAGCAAATTGGTGAGACCAGGTGCAAGACCTACGCTCAACACAGCCGTTGCGTTCAATGGTTGCTGTACCTTTGCCAGCTGCTCAATATAGGCTCCTTTTGCCGAAATATCTAGATAATCAATGCCTGACCGTAAGCATGTTTCAGCAAATGACGTGTCATCTTGATCAAGACACATGATCACGAGTTTCGTTTCATCCATCCAGTCCGTATCCACTGGTTGTCTTACGTCTATCTGAAATGGACGTACACGCCCATTCGTTTGGCGTGAAAATTGTTCAGCCTTCTCATAACTTCGGCCAGCCGCAAAGACTTGGCCTGGATACACGTCACTTAATTGAAGACATATTTGCTGCCCCACATGTCCATACCCGCCTATCACCATCACTTTTGACCTCATTTTTCAACCGCCTTTCTATTGCCTCTTTTACAAACAATCCCTTTGATCATGCCAGCTTGAAAATAAGGTCTAATGTCTTGAAATCCTGCTTCGGTTAATTGTGCTGTCATCTTTTCTTCAGACACGGGATATGTTGTGACACCCAGCCTTTCTCGGAAGGACGTAAACACTTCCTTTTCCAAGCCTTGACGCTTCATGAAGAGAGAAAGCGTATGAAGCTCCTGCTGAAATGCAGGCGTTTCTGGATCTCCTTTAATAAACGCCAGCACGAGCGGTGCCCCTGGCTGAAGCCGGCGGGCGATCTCCTGTAAAAAGGGCAGCTGATCTTTTACAAAATGAATGACAAGCAAACTTACTGCTGCATCGTACAACTTTTCAACCGGCACTTTGTCTAAGGCCATCTCATACCATGTGACGCGTTCTTGCATATGAAGCTGTGCCACTCTGCGCTTGGCCATATCAAGCATGGTTGGAGATGGATCAACCCCTGTGATATGCCAGTCTTTATTTCTTTGAAGCATGTTGATGATCTCTTCGCCCCCACCTGCTCCGACTGTCAAAATGCAAGAAGCCGCTCCCATTAATTCGATTTCTACTCTATCCACTGTCAGCTCATGCAAAAGATGATAGCCCGGTACTTTATGTGCAATTGTCGCCGCATAGGATTCAGCAACAGGATCATGCCAATGTTGATTTACACTCATATGTCTTCTCCTCCAGTTTCCGCTTTGCTTCGTTTCCTTTACACTAACGGTATGTTATCTTCATTGTAAGAAGATAGATGAAAAAAAACGATCCCTAAAAGTGGGGATATTGAGGAGGAGATCAAATGAACAATCCAGCCGCTCATTTTCAGCAGCTGAGAAAAAGCATTCGAGATGAACTTGCTGCTATCTGTGATTTTGATGCTGCCTGTATCACAACCATTGATCCAGCTACTCTCCTCTCGACGGGTTCTTTTACAGATGAACCGATTGAAGCCATACATAACGAGCTGTTTCAAAATGAATATTTAAAAAAAGATGTGCACCAGCATGAAGATCTAGCGAAAGGTCCTGTCCACGCTGCCAGTCTCGTCCAAAGCGGAGAATACATCAATAGTGGTCGATACCAGCACATTTTGTTACCTAACGGATGGGCAGATGAATTGCGGGCAGCCCTTGTGATTCAAGGTGAATGCTGGGGAATTGCCAGCCTTTATCGGAAAAAGGAGAAGGAACCTTTTCATGAACAAGATATACAAGCGGTTAGTCGCCAAACACCAGCACTCGCAGCCAAGCTGAGAGATGAACTTTTTAAAAGAAGAGAAACGGAAGAAGATGAAACGGCGGAACACCAAGGCTTCCTCATTCTTTCACACGATTACCATCTTCTTTATGGAAATGAAACCGGACTTCATTGGCTCCACACCTTCCAAACCTTTGAGCAAATTCATGACGGTGCCATCATGCCCCGTCCGTTTAGAGCATTAGGTGCTAAGCTTTTATATGGCGGCGGTGACCAAACAGCGGTCAGCATCACCAGAATGCCGACAGGGCGTTTTCTCTCTCTTCAAGCATTTCGTTTAGCACAGGCAGCCGGGCAGGAAGAGGCTGTCATGATTCATATTAAACGAGCTCAAACAAGTGACATCCTTCCTTATATAGCGAAAACATATCGGCTAACAGAAAGAGAAATGAACGTCCTTGACTGCTTAATAAAAGGACAATCCACAAAAGAAATTGCCAGTACGTTATTTATCTCGCCTCATACGGTGCATGATCATGTAAAGGCGATGCTCGAAAAAACAAATTTGAACAGCAGACGTATGCTTGTTTACTTTTTCTCACACATATAAAAAAGCGGCTACCTCATTGGTAGACCGCTCTTTCTTTATTTTCCGATGACTCTCTCATGCAGGACATGTGCCACTCCTGCTTCGTTATTGGATTTTGTCACAACATCCGCAACTGCTTTGACATCATCAATGGCATTTCCCATCGCAACGCCACAGCCCGCAAATTCCAGCATCGACACGTCGTTCCCATTGTCACCAATCGCCATCACTTCTTCACGAGAAATCCCCAGTTCATGCGCTAGAAGCTTCACGGCATTCCCTTTGCTCACATCAGGATGGAGAATTTCTAGGAAGAAATCTGTGCTTTTTACCATCATGTACTGATCCTTCACTTCAGATGGAATGGCTTGTATCGTCTTTTCCAAACGTTCCGGCTGATCAATATACATCATCTTCGGAAGTCTCATGGATGGGTCTGCCTCTTCGACAGGTAAATACTTAAGCGGCAATTTCGTTAAATACGATTCAAGTACCGTGTATTCACTAATATCCCGATTTGGTGTATATAGATGAGCTGAATCGAAATAATGCATAGGTGTATCCAGTTGACGGCTCAGTTCATATAAAGAAGTCAAATCATCATAGGATAAAGTTAATTCTGATACGACTTCATTTGTATGGCTGTTTTGTACAAGCGCTCCGTTATAGGCGATGACATAATCCCCCTCTTGATCAAGCTGCAGCTCTTTTAAATAGCGGTGCACCCCGCCAATCGGCCGGCCTGTACATAAAACAATTTTAACGCCTTCTGCCTTCGCCTGTTGAATGGCTTCAAACACCTCATCCGGCACCATATGCTGATCATTTAATAACGTACCATCCATATCAATTGCGACTAATTTATACATTCACTGCTCCCCTTTTCTCAGCAAAACATGCTGTCACTATTTTGAGTGATCATCTACATGATCACATGCTGTTCATCATACTATGTACCTATTTTAGCCTATCGTTTTTTTCTCACACTGTCTACTTGTTCATATCTGTAACAAAAAATCACTTCATCCTCATCTATTATAACCTATTCTATGAAATCCGCTGTGAATAGGACAGACCTGTCATTTTAACAGTATGAAAAGGAACAAATGTTCATCGGAGAATATTTTGAAACTAGCAAATCTAATTGTATGATGGATAGCAAAGAAAGGAGGTGCAGGGAATGATTACATTTACGAGAGGAAAATTGTCAAAAATGTCTGGTGTACATATTGAAACCATTCGTTTTTATGAAAATGAGGGTGTGCTCCCCGAGCCTAAGAGAGCACATAACGGCTATCGTTTATATGATAAAAAATATGTACTCATGCTATCCTTTATCACTGAAGCAAGAAAGCTAGATTTCTCACTCAAAGAAATTCGAGAAATTATCACGTCACTATTCGAGAAACAGTCGAAAACAGAAGCGGAACAGCTGCTCGAACAAAAAGTAGAAGATATTCAAAAATCCATTCAAGAGTTAAAAAAGAGGAAGGCGGCCATTCAACTGTTAACGAAACAAACATTAGCTAACATTAGTTAATTGTAGAGACTGCCAAAGATGTGCCGGTATTTTTTACTGGCACCCCTCTGCGCCTAGCTGTTAAGTACACGTTGTATGAAAACATCAGGTATACTAGAGACAGCTTGACGTGACATCAATCGTATGGAAGGGGTTATGAATAGAATGAGAATAGCAACCATTGGAACAGGTGTGATTGTGGAAGGTTTCCTCCAGGCAATTGAACAGCTTGAAGGTGCTTCTTGCCACGCTGTCTATTCAAGAAAGGAAGCTACGGCAAAGAAACTCGCAGATCAATTTGGGGTGCAAACGACTTATACGGATTTAACCGCTATGTTAGAAGATCCCCACATAGAAGCGGTATATATCGCATCACCCAATCGTTTACATAGCGAGCATGCCACGGCTGCATTGAAACACGGAAAACATGTGATTTGCGAAAAGCCTTTTACCTCTAATGTGAAAGAGCTAGAAGCCTTAATCGCTCTCGCAAAGGAAAAGCAGCTCTTCCTATTTGAAGCCATTACGACCGTTCATATGCCCAACTATCATTTAATCAAAAAACACCTTCATCAATTAGGCAGAATCAAACTCGTTCAATGTAACTATAGTCAATATTCAAGTAAATATAATCAGCTGCTCGCCGGGGAAACGCCGAATGTCTTTAACCCAGAGTTTTCTGGCGGTGCTCTAATGGATATTAACATCTACAATGTTCATTTCATTATGAATCTATTTGGTTCACCGAAAGACGTTCGTTACCAGGCCAACCGCCATCCAAACGGCATCGACACATCTGGTGTTTTAACTTTTACTTACAATGATTTCATCGCCACAAGTGTTGGCAGCAAAGATACAAGCAGTATGAATTTCGCTTTGATTCAAGGGGAAAAAGGGTTCCTGCATGTGAAAAATGGTGCGAATGGCTGTGAGGAAGTGTTGCTGCATATTGGAGACCAAGTCACTTCACTCAATGCACAAACCAATTCAAACCGCCTGTTTTATGAAGCAGAAGCATTTCAGCATATCATTGAAACCGGAAATGTCGAAAAGTGTTATGAATGGCTTGATGACAGTCTTTCTGTCATGAAGGTTCTTGAAGCCGCTAGGAAAGACGCCGGTATTGTTTTCCCAGCAGATCATGCTTAAATAAAAAAACCGCCTTCTGATGAAAAGGCGGTTTTTTGTGACATTAGATACTCTTTGAATATGCCACCAGACGCTGAGACATATGATTCACTTCATCAACTGAAGCGTTCACTTGCTCTGTTAAAGCAGCCTGTGTTTGCGTAAGAGCTGTCATATTGGAGATATTTTCAAGAATTTGATCGATTTGTGTTTTCATTTCAGTTAAACTAGATTCGATATTTTCTGTCGCATTGGCACTATGAAGCGCTAGCTTACGTACTTCATCGGCAACGACTGAGAAACCGCGGCCCTGCTCGCCTGCTCTTGCTGCTTCAATTGCGGCATTCAAACCAAGCAGATTCGTTTGGTTTGCCACTTCTTTGATTAAGTCTGAAATGTTCTTCGTCTCATCTGCACTGTTTTTCGCCAAATTAGCAGCAGACGTTGACTGCTCTTGGGCGACAGCAAGCTCTTGTGCTTGGTTTGTCACAGAACTGATACCAGATACCATTTCACTAATAGAACTTGAAAGCTGCTCTACTTGGGAAGCCATTTCATTGGCTGTTTTTTCTTTATTTTTTTCTAACGTAATATCACGAATCGTTCCTGCGACACGTAAAGGGACACCCTTCTCATCACGAATGGTTTCACCACCCGCATGATACCAGCGGTACTCGCCATTTTTACTCTGCAATCTATAATCAATGTCAAATGGTGTGCGGCCAGAATGGTCATTTAAGTGATCCGCAAAAGCTTGGAGAGCCGATTCTTTATCTTCAGGATGCAAACGATCACTCCAGCTGCTCAACACGTTAGGGAAATCCTTTTCATCTGTAAAACCAAGCGTTTTTCTAAACTGTGGAGACCACCAGAATTCATTGTTTGGATTGACAGGATCGCCAGCCTCTACAACCATATCCCAAGGCGCTTCCACAAGCGCACGGTTGATCAAGTCATATCTTGTCACGAATGCTTGCAGCTCTTCTTCTTTCAATTTCTGATCATGAATATCAAAAAGAGCCCCTGCCACACGAAGAGGTACCCCATTTCGATCTCGAATCGTCGTTCCAGTTGCTTTGAACCAGCGATACTCGCCATTTTTCAACATCAGACGATATTCGATATCATACGGTGTACGGCCAGAATGATCCAATAAATGCGTAGAGAATGCATTCAAGGTGTATTCCTGCTCATCTGGATGAATTCGAGATGCCCAGCTGTCTAAGACATTCGGAAAATCGTTTTCATTTTGGAAACCTAGCATTTTGCGGAAATCATCCGTCCATGTGAATTCGTTTTTTGGATTCACAGGATCTCCTGCTACAACCGTCATATCCCATAGACCCACTTTAATGGCTTTTGTCACTAAATTCATACGCATATGAATATCTTCTTGCGCTTCTTGCATCTTTTGCAACGCTTCATTTATTTGAGCCACTGCTTCTATTGTTTGACTAGAAGAGAATACAGCAGTATCAATTCTGGCTGAAAAATCTCCCTTCTCAATTCGTTCAACTAATTGACTGCTTTCACTAAGAAGGGCTCCCGACGATGAATCACTTGCTTTTCTCATAAACATCTTCAATAACTCCTTTCATTCTTTCATACGTTTTTGAAATATTTTACAGTTATAAACAATTCTTTATTAGGACTTTAGTAATACAAAAGATATATCGACAAAAACTGAAAATTGTTTATGTCAGAATGAAGGCAAAAGTTCATTTTTTCACGAAGTTTCAGATTTTGGGGATGGGTCATGGAAAAGATTTATGGAAGAAAACGGCTCATTTGATAGAATCAACCGCCTATTTAGTCTGAAAAATCTCTTTTTTTATATTGACACTGACCGCTCGAAAAAAGAAAATGGAACATAAGCATTTTAAAAAAGGAGAACGTCATGAGCGCGAATCAGGAACAACACGAATTAAAAAAGCTTTTATCGCCGCGTCATATTCGCATGATTGCGATGGGCGGGGTCATTGGTACAGGAATCTTTAAAGGAAGTGCCGATACAATCGGCTTAGCAGGTCCTGGAGTTATCTTTTCCTATGTATTTGCTGGATTGCTTCTTCTCATTGTCATGGCGGCTTTAGCTGAAATGGCCATCGTCTACCCAGGGAATAACCTTCGCGACCTCATACAGATTGCGCTTGGTCAACGTTTTTCATTTGTTGTCGGATGGGTTTACTGTTTTATGTGGCTCACTGTATGTGTCATTGAAATCATTGCAGCGGGGAGTTTACTTCAATATTGGATGCCAAACGTACCTTTATGGTCTTTATGTTTACTTTGCTCGCTCTTAGTCATCGGAATTAATTTAAATAATGTAAAATACTTTGGTGAAATTGAGTTTTGGTTCGCTGGAATGAAGATTTTCGTTATTATTGTGTTTATTATTCTCGGTGCTGCATTATTATTTGGAATCATTCCGAGCGAACAAAGCACGCCTGTTCTCACCAATTACCAAAACTTTGTCCCGAACGGATGGGGTGCTGTCTTTGCCTCATTATTAGTGGTGATCTTCTCGTATGGAGGCTCTGAATTGATCGGGCTGACCATTACAGAAACAAAGGATGCAGAAAAGGTATTACCTGGTGTTGTCAAAAGTATGATGTGGCGCATCATCTTGTTTTACACACTGCCGATTTTGATTATTTGCGGACTCATTCCTTGGAATCAAATCGATCCGAATAACAGCCCTTTTGTCCAAGTCTTTTCAGCAGCTGGAATGCAAGGTGCCTCTCACTTCATTAATTTCGTCTTAATTACAGCCGTTCTATCTGCCGCCAACTCTGGTATTTACGGCACGACAAGAATGATTCATTCTCTATCTAAATCAGACGGCGGTCCAAAAAAGCTGGCACAGGTCAACAAAAGAGGTGTACCTATTTTAAGTTTATGGGTGACCGTTCTGTTTCTTTTAATCGGAACATTCTTTGCTTACTTGTACCCAGATCAAATTTTCAGCTATATGCTGGCAATCCCTGGTTTTGCGGTTTCTCTTATTTGGATCAGCATCTGTCTGGCTCATTTGAAACTGCGTCCAAGATATCCGCAGGAGCCGTATTTCAAAGTATGGTTATTTCCGTATTTCACTTTATTTGCTGGTCTTGTACTCAGTGTCAGTTTTGTTCTGTTCCTATTCAGACCAGAGAACTTACCTAGCTCGATTATCAGTATCGGTTTCTTAGCAGCCGCCATCATTGCTTCATTCTTAATGAAAAAGAAAGCTTAGAAACGCAAGCAAAGCCCGCCTCAATGGCGGGTATCAAATTGTTGACAAAGGGCTAAAATGAACTTGATTTTAGCCCTTTGTCTTCTTTTCAGCGTGATAGAAAACCTTTGCAGTCTAGGAAGGACGAGTACTGGCGCGGAGCGAATTTGACATTCGTGAGCACCAGCGCGCAGGAATGACACCGAATGCGAGGGTTTGTCTACACGCTGAAACCCGCCTCAGTGGCGGTTTTTTTCATGAGCAGCTGCTGTGACTTCGAAATCGACAGACGCTTTTGGGATGCCGTTGATGATGATGGTTAATGTATGAATGCCCTCATAGTGCTTTCTCGTTGTCATATTTTGAAACGACTGTGATCGGACAAATTCTCTATGCAGGGCCGATCCTGTATCAAATTCTGTGATTTTAAATACCTTTTGATTGCGTGTACCACGAGCTTTCACGTAATCAATGGCATACTCTACGCGCAGCTTTAATGGCTTATCTGCCTGAAGAATAAAATGAAAGGTCAGCTTCTCTCCAATACGAACGGGGTCTTGCGTCACCTTCAAATCCGTCACTTGGATAGACGGATCATCTCCATAGCCAAATAAAGCCATGATATCTGGATCGCCTTTTTTCAATAACGTACGGGATGCATGTTTGACAATCCAGTTTGTATGTTCATTGGTTCCATACCAGCTTTTGACCATTTGCTTCATGAGGTCTGGCTGAATTGCAGAAATATCATTTAAATGATTCGCTACACTTTTTTGCACATACTTGGCCGAATCTGACTTCAAATTTTCTAAAATGGGCAGCGTGACAGAAGGGTCCTTTTTCAGCGCAGGGACGGATAATCCCCACGGCAAACGAGGCCTGCATCCTTCACTAGCGAGACGGCGAATATGTTCATTTTGATCCTGTGACCACACAAGCATCTGCGCCAGCATTTTCTCTTGATCTTGAATGAGAAAAGGTCGAACGGCAAATTCAGCAGTGGAAAACGGTGTAAAGAATTCAAGTGCTTTGATCGAAATATCCCAATGGTCAACACCATATGTCTCGACGTAGTCTGGAAATACGAGCGCACTGAGCCCTGTAAAATGCGGTGCTGTCTGACGCAGTACATCGATTGCCTTCTCATAATCTTCAGGCAGACAGGCGTGCATCGATTCAGTCACTCTTCTCATTCGTCCTTTTAACTCCAGCTGCTCCCAATCCTCTTGAAACACGAGCTGCTGAAAGTGATCAGCATCAAATACAGTTGACGCTTGCACAAGTTTTTCTGCTAAATGTTGAATAAATGGTTCATTATATACATGTTTTAAAGGTTCGATCGTGTCCGCCTCCCATAGCTCAATATCATTATTTTATCCTAAATTGTCAAAAGCGGCATAACAACAAACCAAAAACAGCCCAATCCCGAAGAATTGAGCTGTTGTCCCGTTATATAAACATATTAATAATCATAATAAATGCAATGGCGCTAACGGAAATGATGGTCTCCATAGCCGTCCAAGTCAAGAACGTCTCTTTAATGGTCATACCAAAATACTCTTTGATCAGCCAAAAACCAGAGTCATTGACATGAGACAAAATCAATGAACCCGCTCCTGTTGCTAAAACAAGCAGCTCTCTGCTCACATCCGGCATGGATGCAGCAATTGGGGCTACAATTCCGGCCGCTGTCATCATGGATACTGTAGCAGATCCTGTTGCCACACGAATAACCGCAGCAATCAGCCAGCTAAGTAAAATCGGTGAGATTGGGGAGTGTTTGGCTAAATCAGCAATATAATCCCCAACGCCTGAATCGATCAGTACATTATTGAACGCTCCACCTGCACCAATCACAAGCAGAATGGAAGCGATCGGTCCCAAACAATCGTTACTGAATGACAGCACTCGGTCACGGCTCATCCCTTGTATAAAGCCAAGGCTAAAGAAAGAATACACTGTTGCAATCAATAAAGCTGTTATGGGATCTCCAATGTACTTGAACATCTGATACCACATACTATCCTCTGGCAAAATAATATCCGCCAACGTGGCAAGCAGCATAAGAATGACCGGCACCAAAATGGTAAACATCGTATTCGCAAAACCAGGAAGCTTCCGATCAGCATGTCGTTCCGTGAATTGCTTTCTGAGCATCTCTGGAACTGGTTTATGTATCCGTTTTCCAATCCACTTACCATACATCGGTCCAGCAATAATAGCTGTTGGCAAACCGACGATGATTGAAAAGAAAATCGTTTTCCCCACGTTGGCATGATAGATGCCTACTGCTGCCATTGCAGCTGGATGAGGCGGAACTAGCCCATGCACAACAGACAATCCTGCGATTAATGAAATCCCAATCGTCACGAGCGAAATGCCCGTTTCAATCGCAATGGTAAAGAGTAAGGGAATGAGAAGAACGAATCCGACCTGGAAAAAGACAGGTATCCCCACGATAAAGGCTACAAACATCATCGCCCAATGCACATTCTTCGTCCCAAAACGACTGATGAGTGTTTGAGCTATCCGCTCAGCGCCCCCTGACTCAGCCATCATTTTCCCAAGCATGGTCCCAAGCGCTAGTACAATCGCCAGTAACGATAACGTGTTCCCTAATCCCGTTTTAATCGATTGAATGATTTCCTGTAAATCCATTCCTGTAGCAAAGCCTACTAGCATAGAGGTAATGATCAAACTCACAAACGGATTCAACTTAGCGACTGTAATGAGAATGAGTAAAAGGACAATAGCCGCAATCACAATGAATAAAAGCATGTTCTCCCACCTTTTCCCCGATGTTTAACGATTTTGTTTTAATTGCAACGCACTAATGACATCAAATTCATCCTTCAGTTTGTCATAGAGACGCTCATATAAATAAAACAGCTCTATGTATGTTTCGTTGTTCTTCATATTTGGTTCATGGCGGGCAGAAATACGGATCCATTCCTGTACCTCTTCTATCTCTTCCATATGACCTAAACTATGAAGTGCAAGGACAGCCGCCCCAAGTGCGGAAGCCTCGTAGCTCTCTGGAACAAGCACTTCTCTGCCCATTGTATCCGCCAAAATCTGCCGCCATAGCGGGGATCTCGCAAATCCACCAGAAGCCCTGACATCCTTCGCTGGACCTGTTAAATCTCTTAGTGCCACACCGATCGAGAAAACACTCATAATGACGCCTTCTAACACGGCTCTAATAAAGTGCTCGCGCTTATGCTGAAGACCGATCCCGAAGAACGTGCCTCTTGCGTTTGGATTCCAATAAGGTGCTCGCTCACCTGTTAAAAATGGTAGAAACAGCAGTCCTTCTGAGCCAGCTGGAACCTTTTCTGCAATATCAATCATCAGATCGTAAGGGTCTACACCTAGACGCTTTGCTACCTCCACCTCGGAAGACCCAAATTCATCCTTGAGCCATCTCAGCATAATTCCGCCGTTATTGGTCGGTCCTCCGACGACCCAATGCTTGTCCGTCAATGCATAGCAAAATGTTCTTGATTGCTCATCTGTAATTGGCTGATCTACGACTGTACGTACCGCACCACTTGTCCCAATCGTGACTGCTACCTCACCTTTGCCAATCGCACCAACACCAAGATTCGCTAGTACACCGTCATTTGCACCCACAACAAATGGTGTATCTTCTTCAATGCCCATTCGCAGCGCAATTTCTGGCTGAAGACCACGCAGCTGATGCGTCGTTGGAACAAGTTCAGACAGCTGATTCACCTGAATTCCTGCAATACGTAGTGCCTCCTCGTCCCATTGAAGCGTTTCCAATCGGAACAGTCCTGTTGCTGACGCGATTGAATAATCGACCACATACTGACCAAAGAAATGATAAAGAACATACTCTTTGATGGAAATGAATTTTGCTGCCTGATTGAAGACGTCAGGTGTCATTTCCTTGATCCATCGTATTTTTGAAAGCGGTGACATTGGATGGATCGGTGTTCCGGTTCTTTTATAAATTTGAAAGCCATCTAAGTCCGTTATGATTCGTTTCGCTTGTTCTGCACTTCTGTTATCAGCCCAAATGATACTGTTTGTTAATGCTTTTCCATTCTCATCCATGACGATTAAGGAATGCATCGCCGTACTAATTCCCACACCTATGAGGTTTTTTGCATCAAATGCTGCTTTCGTCAATGCGCCTCTTACACTCGCAATCACAGCATCTAAAATATGTTCAGGGTTCTGCTCAACCCATGCTGGCTGGGGGTGAATGAGGTCATAAGGAACAGAATGCTTTGATATGACTTTCCCCTGTGGTCCAAATAGAACCGCCTTTGTACTTGTTGTTCCAATATCCAAACCAATTACCGCCTGGTTTCCCTTCATCTGTATCACGCCCAATCATTGATTTGAAATAAAGTGTCGTGGTGCCGGTGTACCTGATAAATCCCATTATAGGAATATTTTTTTCGACATTCAACGACCAAAAAGAAAATAATTTTCATTTAAAACCTTAGAATCGTTACCACAACAGCATTTTTCACTAATAGAAAAATTTATTTTTGAAACCATTACACTCTTTTTTGAGAAATGGTTTCTCTCATTTGCTTTAAGTTTGTTAATGTTTCCTGCTGCCTTAAATGTGCAAGCGCAAAATATAGCACATCAATCACAGTAAGCTGGGCAAGCCTAGCAGACATCGCTTCCGTTCGGAAAGCCGTTTCTTGCGTTGATGTATACAGCGTGACATCTGCAAGCTGACTCAATGGAGAACGCTGATAGCTTGTAATGCCAATGGTTTTCGCTCCTTTTTCCTTAGCTGTTTTCATCGCATCCAGTAAATCCTTATTTCGACCAGAATGAGATATACCAAGCACTGTGCTCTTTTGATCAAGCAGGCCTGCCGACATCGCTTGAAAGTGAGAATCTGTATGAACAATACAGTTGATGCCTGTTCTCATAAATTTGTGAAAAGCATCTGTGGCGATGAGGCCAGACCCACCGCTGCCATAAAACTCTAAGCGCTCTGCTTCATGGATTAATTGTACGGCTTTTTCTACATCTTCTGGATTCAACAATTGAAAACTATCCTTTAATGCAGTGATGTTTGCCTGAAATACCTTTTGCATAAAAACGGCAGTATCATCGTCAAGACTCATCTCTTCATCTACATAATCAGGCTTCGTTTGGTCTATTTCCTGGGCAATAGCAATCTTCAAATCTTGATACCCCTCAAATCCAAGCCTTTTACAAAGACGAAAAATCGTTGCCTCTGAGCTCGCTGTCTTTTTGGCAAGCTCGACAATCGACAAATGGATGATGTCGCGGGGCTCACTTGTAATGTGCTCAGCAATTGCTTTCAGTTTTGGCGGCAATCCTCTGCTTGCTGCCCTTATCTTATCCATACTACTTAAACTGACAGAAGCCAATTGACTTCACTCCTTCCTCATTCATGTGAGCGCATACATTTCCTCATGTTCCCATCTTATAAAAAAGAAGCCTGTTTGCACAGACTTCTTTTTTAAGAATTCAAGACTTTGATCATTAAATCAAAAAACCCTTCAGCATCTACATCCATACACACTTGAAGATTGCGATCTTTTCCCCATTGATGCTGAAAATCACATATCATTTGACCATCGCAGAACTCACTCTTCGTCTCCACTTCTACATGAAAAGCCTGTGTATTCACAAGTTGTTTATCAATTGCAAGACTTACAGCAAGCGGATCATGCATGGCACATGCCCACACCCCATTCCGCTCAAAATAGCGCTGGCGGTAAATGCTTGTGCTCTCTCTGATATAACTGGCTAACGTTTCATTTTGAATGGCATCAATTCTCTCATCCGTTAACAAGACCTGTCTCGTGACATCCAGCCCTACTTGAGTCAATGAAGGGAAACCAGCCTCCAGCACCAATTTCGCCGCTTCTGGATCTGCATATGTATTAAATTCCGCAACCGGTGTGACATTCCCCTGTCCCTGCACGACACCCCCCATAAAAATGACTTCTTTCACGTGATGAATCAGCTCAGGACATTTTTTTACCGCAAGGGCTAAATTCGTTAACGGTCCTGTCAACACGAGCGTAACCTGCTTCGAATACTTCAGCACTTGGTCAATGATAAAATCAGGCGCAAAACCTTCACATGCGGTCTTCTTAGGCCGGGCTTCCTTTAAAGCGCCGCCAATTCCATCCTCCCCATGCACCCGATGTTCATAATGAGGGGCTCTCAAAAGGGGCGTTACTGCACCTTTGATGACAGGGATATCCTCTGCCTCAACCAGCTCAAGCACTTTACACGTATTCAACGTCGCCGCTTCAACAGACACATTCCCGCACACCGTTGTGATCCCCAACATATCAAACCGCTTACTTTTCACTGCAAGCAAAATACCAATCGCATCATCAATTCCAGTGTCTACATCCAAGATCAATTTCTTTTTATTTGCCATGTTTGAAAACTCTCCCTTGTTTGTAAGTGTTGTTAGGGGAATGATAGCATATTACTTTGGTCATCGTTTTTTAAAGAACATACGGCTAACGGATATTTTTCACTCTTTTTCTCCAATGTCTCTCAGATACTGTTCACGTTCCTCCTTAGTAAAACTTTTAAGGTAATTTTCTTTCACTTCCGGCTCATCTTTATATTCTTCCCAATCTATAAAGCGGTCTGATAATTCAGGGTCATAACTCATTGAACCGATTTTTTTAGCTCTATATTGTAAAGAAGCTGAGAAACCGTACTTTTCCGGTTCATCATTTATATATCCTCTAATTACGATGTAGCCCATTGGATCAATAGTTACCCTCTTCTTAAACGTTATGGTCTTAATAAAGTGATGGATGTCTTCTTTGCGTAAACATTCTTCTATTTTAGGCTTCATTTTTTCTGCGAGCTCTTCTGCTTTTTCTTGATCGCTCTTTTCTTTTACCACATCATTTGTTTTACTTTGCTTATTGTGCTGAGTGATTAACGAAGTCACTGAGACAATGATGATAACGACCAAAACAGATACAAGTTTTAAAGTATTTTTCATACAACGCAACACTCCTTACAATCAAAACTTCTCAATTAATGATAATAAGAAAATAAAACAGGTGGGTAGACACCTGCTTCACTCTTTTTCTCCAATGTCCTTTAGATATTGCTCTCGTTCTTTTTCAGAGAGTCGTTTAAGATAGTTTTCCTTTAATTCTGGTTCATCTTTAAATTTGTCCCAATCTTTAAAACGATAGGACAACTCAGGATCATAACTCATTGAACCTATTTTTTTAGCACTATATTGTAAAGAAGCTGAAAATCCGAACTTCTCCGGTTCATTATTTATATAGCCATCGATTATAATATCCCCCATAGGATTGATGGTCACATCTTTTTCAAACGTTATGGTTTTAATAAAGTGATGAATGTCTCTTTTATGTAAATGCTCTTCTATCTTAGGCTTCATCTTCTTTGCAAGTTCTTCTGCTTTTTCTTCATCGCTCTTCTCTTCCACTACATCATCCGACAGACTCTGATTAATGTACTCTACAATGAAAGCAGTTACTGAGATGATGACGACCACAAATAATATAGAAAATTTCATTGTATTTCTCATAAAAAATAAAAACTCCTTTATGAACCTTTAATCAATCTACAAATGAAATTGACACAAATAAAAACAGGTAGGTGAGTACCTGCTTTACTCTTTTTCTCCAATGTCCTTTAGATATTGCTCTCGTTCTTTTTTAGAGAGTCTGTTAAGGTAGTTTTCTTTTATCTCAGGCTCATCTTTATATTTATTCCAGTCTTTAAAACGATATGACAACTCTGGGGAAAAGCTCATAGAACCAATTTCGTTAGACTTATGCATTAAAGATGCTGAGAAATAAAATTTTTCAGGATCATCATTTATATAACCATCAACTGTTACATATCCCATTGGACTAATGGATACCTTTTTTTTGAATGTTATTTTTTCTATAAAATGATAGATATCCTTTTTATGTAATCTTTCTTCTATTTTTGGTTTCATTTTCTCTGCGAACTCTTCTGCTTTTTCTTGATCACTTTTCTCTTTCACAACAGTTTCCCCTCCTGAATCATTCGATTTTTCTTTCTTATCTTGTTGGATAATAAGAGAAACTATTAGAATAATAACGATAGTAAATAATATAATCACAACTTTGATTGTGTTTTTCATTAGATAAATCCACCTTTGTTAAAATCCTCTTTTTATAGATATCTATCATACAATATCATATAATATATAAGATAAATATTACAGGAGTGACAATTTTGTCTAAAACCGTAGCCCAAAACGAACTTTCTGATAAAGACTATAATCTTATTTCCAATGCATCTTATAAAATAGATTACTATAGAATTTCTAGTGAAATAGAAATTAGTAAAAATAAGACCATGTATGTCATTGATTATAAAGAAACAACTAAAGGTCTTAATGCACTAACTATCGTTTCCGAAGAAGATTTTGATCGCTCCGATGGAGGAAAAGACCTCACAAAAATCAAAAACGCCGTCATCGCCTACCGCGGCTCAGAACCGATTGGGGCAGGCCAATATAAAGATACCATTAAAAAACATGGAAAAAAAGAGTCAGATGATCTTCTTTCTACCATTTTGACAAAGCTGCCTCCTTTTAGCCAGTCACAGACGTCAAAGGAAGTCACGACGAAGGTGACGACAGGGACAACGACCTATACAAATGAGATTGTACAAGATTGGTTGATTTCAGATACGAAGTATTTGATTAAAAATATCCCTTTTGAACACGGCGCAGAGAATCAAATGGTGCAGGCGGACCGGTATGCGAAAGAGATCCATAAGAAAATGCCGAATGCGAAGATGTATGTGACAGGGCATTCACTTGGCGGGTCAAATGCTTCTTATGTTCTTGTCAAAAATGATTTTATTAAAGGCGGGGTCACCTTTGAGAATCCGAATATTTACCCAAATCTATCGGATGGTCTGCAAGCCAAAGCATTAAAAGGTGATTACCGTAGTAGATTAACAGAATATATCAATCTCAATGACGGGCTATCTCTCTTAAATCGTCATACGACAGAAATCGGTCGTGTGAAAGTGATGTATGATGCCGCTTTACCTGAAGGCGTCGATTACACTGAGGACTCCTCAAAAGCCGTCCAATTTATGAAAAATCTCCTCAATCGGGCAATGAGTGTGAATCCTTCACTTGATGCGAATTTATTTCTTGAAGCCCTCGCCGGCAGCCATGGCTTAGACCGGTATTCCTTTTCGTCAGATGGCTCCGTTCAAACCATTGATGATATGTTGAGAAAAAACCCTTCTCTCACTGCCGCCATGTTACATCAATTGAGCCAATCAAATGTTCACCCGCAAAGTGTGGTAGCGATTTTAATCAAGTCGCATGTTCTTATGAACACAGGTCGTACATTCTCCACATATGCCGAGCACCATATGCAGCAAATCATTCGCAAAATTGAGAAACTCGATGACAAAGTGGATCAATCAGTGGAACGCGTCCGTTCAAGATACAAACAAATTGTCGGTTTTGGCTCGTATGATCAGCTGACGGCTTCAGATGTGGATGCTGTCATTCGCCACTTAAAAACAGAGGGTCTTGACAATGAGTTCTATTCAGTTAAAAAGTATGATGCAGCGATTGATCATGCGATGGATATGAAAAGGTGGATGGACTCAATATCAGATGATATGAGCCAGCTAGGAAAACAATACCACGATGCAGATACGGCCCTAGCCAAGAACATGGGTATTTCTTAAGGAGAACGATAAATGGAATTTTCAAAGAAACAACCAACAGATGCAGATCGTTTTTTGCAAAGAATGACAGATACGCATACATCAAGCTCCATTTTCTCAAAAGCAAACTTTAACACGGAAGACATGACACCAGCAGAGCTGGCTGCTTTGAAAGCAAAGATCAAAGAAGAACAGAAAACAGCGCTGATCAGAGCCATCCGGCATCAACTTCAAAATGAATTTGCAGAGGATCGTCAAGAAGCCAAAAAAATAGTAGATCTAATTGATGACCTTCTGATTAACGTGTACAAACATCAAAGGAACATCCAAACCCATATGTCAGGTGAAGCCATTGACGCGTTAATAGAGAAAATCGAAAAAAGACTCACATTTTTTGAGCTGAAAGAAGATGTTCAATCAGCCATTGATTCGATCGGCATTTAAATGAACCTTCTATCCGGTGAATCTTTTCCCTGTCTCACTCGTATATACTAAAAGAGTGATTGATTTGAAAGGAGATCTGTTTGTGGGATATATGTTGTTATTTTCGGTTGTGATCGGTCTTGTCTTGACCCTTTTGCTCACACCACTCAGGTTGATCGTTAGAAAGAAAGGGACCGAACAACAGGTGCCCCTTATGTGGATTGCAGGACTTGCCCTGCTGTTCATCATCGGGATTTTCGGCTTCTACTACATCACCAATTTAGACCGCAACCCATCATCACTGTGGCTCATTGGACTTGTTGTGACAGCAGCAGGTGCCTTTTTATCAGTGGGATTGGAGCGAAAGATCAAAGGCGTATTATTTCTCATTTTATTGTTGCTCGGTGTTTATATGGCAACCGCTTTTCTATTTAATGCAAATGAGAAATTCGACGTGTCTAAAATGGAGCAAAAAGTCGAAATCAAAGCGTTCGATGAGACAGAGACACCTGCGAGTGTACCACCGCAATTTGCTCGCAATAAGATGAAGAAATCGTTCGGACAGGTGCCAAACACGAGTTACTACGAGCTTGGCAGCTTGCAAATTCAGAAGGTCAATGGTGAGTATGTGTATATCGCACCCGTCGAGTTCTCCGATTTCTTTAAATGGATTCGTTCTGGTAGCACACCGGGTTACTTTACATTAAGTGCGACCGACTCATCTGCCAATCCAAAGTTTGTGAAAACCGAGATGGTCTATACGCCTTCTTCCTATTTCAATAAAGAAATTGAGCGGCATATCCGTCTTCAGTATCCAGACTTGATTTTCTATGGAGACACGCAGCTAGAGATCAATGATGATGGCAAGCCTTATTACATCCAAACATTTGGAGATTTCATCTCTGCACGAAACGGGTTTAAAGCTTCAGGTGTGGTTGTTGTGGATGCCAAAACGGGTGAAACGAAGAAATACGCCTTAGACAAAGTACCAGCCTTTATTGATGGCGCTGTGTCACCAGAGGCCGTCAGTCTGCAGAATAGTTACTTCGGCAACTATGTACATGGTTTCTGGAACAGCCTCTTTGGAAAATCAGATGTGAAGCTGCCTTCTGATGAGGGGACTGAAGCCAATGTAAGTCCGGTGTTTGATTCAAAAGGGGATATGTATTACTTCACAGATTTCACGAGTCCAAAAGAGGGCGTTGATTCCATGCTCGGGTATGCACTAACAAATGCCCGAACAGGAAAAGCCACGTATTATACGGGTAATCTTGAAGAATCCTACATGGATTCACAGGGAGCTTTGCAAATTATTGAGAAACGATTTATCGAGAAGAAATGGAAGGGCCGCATGCCGATTCTTTATAATTTCTATGGGGAAGCAAGCTGGCTTACACCTGTTCTCGATTCAAATGGGTTCCTGCAAAACTACTTTATTGTTTCGGCAGCCAATCCTGAAATCGCCGCATATGCTTCTACACCAAACGAAGCACTAAGAGCCTATAAAACAGCTCTTCAAAAAGGCGGCGGTACCGTCAATAGTTCATCGAAGCAAGAAAAGAAAGAGTCAACAGGTAAAGTGAAGAGGGTGTATAAGGAAAAGACAGGTGATTATACAACCGTCACCTTCTTACTAGACGATGGGAAAAACTACACGATGTCATCTGAAAAAGAGCCTCTTATTATTTATTTAAAAGAAGGCGATCAAGTCACCATGAAGTACACAGATACAGGTGAGATTTTCCTACCAGTCGATGAAATCAACATCAAAGGATTATAAAAAAAAGACGTTTCTCCTACTGCGGAGAAGCGTCTTTTCTCTCTTTTCTCAACAACTCAACAAGCAATTCCTTATTCTTATTCCCACCTGTCATCGGGGATTCAACATAGGAAAATGTCCGTTTAAAGTCCATTCCCCTCACAGAAATGACAGCCAATTCCCCGCCAATGCTGCCCCGCTGGAGCACATATTTAGATAAAACAGACAGCCCCATTCCATGAATGACAGCTTCTTTAATCGCTTGATTGCTGCTAAATGTCACAAAGGTCCGCGCTTTCAGTCCATTTGATTTCAGGACGTGCTGTAAGTATTCTCCTGTCCCAGATCCTTCTTCTCTTGTGATCCATGTTTCATTTTGCAATTGATCAATGGTGACATCCTTTTTCTTTGCAAACGGATGGTCTAATGGTGCAACGATATACAGTTCATCCTCTAGAAACGTTTCCACAGAGAGTTCTTTGTCATTGGTTTGTCCTTCGATCAGTCCGATGTCGACATGGAATAAGCGAACATGTCTGGCAATCGCCTCTGTATTATCAATGACTACCTCAATATCAACATGCGGATAAAGCTGATGAAATTGCGCCAAGATTTGCGGCAACACATACTCCCCAATGGTAAAACTCGCTCCAATCGTGAGCTTCCCTCGTGCCAGATGATGATGCTCATAAATATCCTGCTTCGCCTGTTCATATAAACGAATGATTTGTTTTGATCGATGGTACAGCATATCCCCAGTTGGCGTCACCGTTAATTGCTTTGGCGAACGATTAAGCAGAACAGTCTGAAATTCCTGCTCCAAGTTCTTAATGTGAAGACTGACACTCGGTTGAGAAATCCGTAGCTTCTGAGCTGCTTTTGTAAAGTTTTTCTCTTCTACCACTGTCACAAATGTCTTCAGTGCATCATAATACATCTGTCCCTCTCCTATCAGAAATCTTAATCCTACATCTTCAATACATATATCTTACTAATTCCTTTCCAACTCGTAAAGAACAGCCTAAACCAATCAATTTAATAAAAATATTTACTAATTTTTTTAAAGACTCTATACTGAAAGGAGATATTTTCTATAGGAGGTGCTGACTTGGCAGCTAAAATAAAGGACATTGCAGAAAAAGCCGGATTATCCATCGCCACCGTGTCTCGCGTACTGAACCAAGATCCCAACCTATCGGTTACGGATCAAACACGTGAGAGAGTATACGCGGCAGCAGAAGCTTTGTCCTATCAAAAAAAGACATTCAAACATTCACTAAAAAAAATTGCCTTTCTCTATTGGATGACAGAAAAAGAGGAGCTTGAAGATATTTATTTTAAATCCATTCGTCTAGGCATTGAGGAACTCACCAATACCAGAAGCTTAAATGTTACCGCTTACAAACCGTCTGATGGTCTTCAATCGATTGATCCTTCTACAGAAGGCATCATCGCCATCGGTCGATTTAAAAAAACTGAGCTTGATCAATTATATGCGATCACAAAACACATCGTCTTTATTGATACATCACCAGATGAAGACCGCTTTGATTCTGTGAAACCAAACCTGAAACGAATTGTTGAAAAGATTATTGATTCTTTTATCGAAAAACACCACACATCCATCGGATTTATTGGCGGGACAGATCTTGATCTCAATACAAATAGGCGTATTCCAGATATTCGTGAAACGACCTTCCGCCAGTACATGACAGCACACAACAAACTGGATGAACAATTGGTCTATATCGGTCACCACTTCTCTGTAGATGAAGGCTATTCATTGATGATGAAGGCGATCGACGAGCTCGGTGATCACCTGCCAACCGCTTTTTGTGTCGCAAGTGATCCTCTTGCGATAGGCTGTTTACAAGCATTAAATGAACGCGGTTTTTCTTTACCAAATCGAGTGAGTGTCTTTAGTATCAACGATATTCACGTCTCTCAATATGTGTCACCACCGCTCACAACTTATCACATCCATACCTCTTTACTTTGCGAAACAGCTGTCGATTTACTTTTAGAAAGACTTGTTGATGGCAGAACATTACCAAAAACCGTGCTGATTGCCTCAGAACCTGTCTTTCGGAAAAGCACGATATAAACAGCTGGAAGGCCTGCCGTATATGGTGGGCTTCTTTTCTCTTTATTTCAGTAAAAAATTTTACTTAATAAATTTAATAAAATGTGTTTACTTTTTTTACTCAAGTTGATATTCTCACATTAAGAAAGCGTTTTCTTATCATCTGTGAAAAAAGAACGAGAGGGGATTACGAATGAAAAAGGGAAAATGGGCGACATTATCGGCAGTCGTTGGTACTGCTGTGCTGCTACTGTCAGCATGCGGACCAGGAGATGACAATTCAAGCGGTACACAGCCAGCATCTACAGGTACAAAGACCTTGCTAGTGTGGGAGGATGTCAAAAAGTCTGATGGGATTCAAGACGCCGTCAAAGAATTTGAAAAACAAAACGACGTGAAAGTCAAAGTAGTCGAAAAAGCATATGCCGACCAAATTGAAGCGCTTCGTCTTGATGGCGCAGCCGGCACTGGTCCAGATGTCATCACCATGCCTCACGACCAAATTGGATCAGCTGTCACAGAGGGATTGTTACAAGAAATCAAACCAGATGAAAAAGTGATCAATTCCTTCACAGACGAATCGATTCAATCACAAACGGTAGATGGTAAGCTGTATGGCCTGCCAAAATCCGTTGAAACCACTGTGCTTTTCTATAACAAAGACCTTGTCAAAAAGGCACCCACGACACTCGATGGCTGGTATGACCTTTCGAAAAAGCTGACAAAGGACGGGAAATACGGTTTTGTTGCGAAGTGGGATGAAATTTACTACGCACAAAGTGTATTAGGCGGATCAGGGGGCTATATTTTCAAACAGAAAAACGATGGGTCTTATGACGTCAATGATATTGGTCTTAATAACGATGGTGCCATCGAAGGCGGAAAATACATTCAGACATTCTTTAGCGAAGGACTTTTCCCGAAAGGCATCATTGGTGAGCAAGGAATCAATGTCCTCAACTCCTTATTCACTGAGAAAAAGGCTGCGGCTGTGATTTCTGGTCCATGGTCATTTGGTCCTTATAAAGAAGCGGGTATCGACTATGGCGTGACAGAATTGCCAACACTCCCTAACGGAAAACATATGAGCTCATTCTTAGGTGTAAAGAGCTACAACGTCTCCTCTTATTCTAAAAATAAAGAACTTGCCGAGAAATTTGTTGAGTTTATCACGAACGAAAAAAATTCGAAAAAGCGCTTTGAAGTAACAGAGGAAATTCCACCAGTGAAAAAGCTGATGAAAGACCCAGTCATTACTGAAAACGCTAATGCGGATGCTGTTTCAAAGCAAACGAAATATGCCACGCTGACTCCGAACAATCCAGAGATGGCAGAGGTGTGGAAGCCGATTGACAGTGCATTAGGACTGATTGCGACTGGCCGTACCGATGTGAAAAAGGCATTTGATGACGCGGTCAAACAAATCGACTCGCAAATTAAAGCGAATCACTCCAAATAAACATCAAGCGCAGGTAGCTGTTCATCTATCATGCTGCCTGCACTTGATCTAATTTCATATGAAGTAGGTGTTAAACGTGACGGGTAACCTTGAACTAGACCGCACACACATAGTGGAATCAAAGACACACCGGAGACGGGCGCTAATGTTCTCTCTTATACCCGGGATGGGGCAAATATACAACAAACAGTATGGCAAAGGGGCACTCTTTTTCCTGTTTGGCGTTTCTTTTCTAGTTGTGTTTTATGATTTATTCAATATTGGCTTCTGGGGGCTGTTCACACTTGGTACGATGCTGCCTCGTGACAACTCTGTTTTCCTTTTAGCAAAAGGAATTATTGCACTTTTAACAGCTGGATTTGGCATCGGTTTTTATGTACTCATGATACGAGATGCATTTATGAACGGAAAGAAACGTGATCAAGGGGTTCCGCTTCATTCCATCCGTGCTCAATACCATCAGCTCATCGATCAAGGCTTTCCTTACTTAATGAGCACTCCTGCTTTCTTTTTACTTCTATTCTCTGTTGTCTTTCCTATTATGTTCAGCTTTGCGCTGGCCTTTACAAACTATGATTTATACCACTCGCCTCCTGCCAATCTCATTGATTGGGTAGGCATCAAAAACTTTCAAAATATCTTTTCAATCGATATTTGGAGAGACACATTCATTGATGTACTGGGCTGGACGGTCGTATGGACGTTGGCTGCATCGACCCTTCAATGTGCTGTCGGCATTTTTCTAGCGGTTCTGCTCAATCAAAAAGATTTAAAAGGAAAACGGTTTTTCAGAACGATTTTGATTCTGCCGTGGGCTGTTCCAGGATTTGTGACCATTTTGGTGTTTGCTGGATTGTTTAACGACACGTTTGGTGCGATCAACAATACCCTTTTTGCATCGATTGGAATTGATCCAAAACCATGGCTGACAGATCCATTTTGGAGCAAAATTGCTCTTATTGCGATGCAGACTTGGCTTGGTTTTCCTTTTGTGTTCATTATGACAACCGGCGTTTTGCAGGCCATTCCTGAAGATTTATACGAGGCTGCAACCATTGATGGGGCAAATTTCTTTCAGAAATTCCGTTCCATTACATTACCGCTTGTCCTCTATTCAATTGCACCTATATTAATCACGCAGTATACGTTTAACTTTAACAACTTTAATATCATCTATTTATTTAATGGCGGAGGACCGCCTGTGGCTGGCTCAACTGCTGGGGGAACGGACATCTTGGTTTCTTGGATTTACAAACTGACGATGCAGTCTTCTCAATATGCACTCGCTGCCGCTGTTACGATCTTACTGTCGATCTTCGTCATTGCCATTGCACTTTGGCAGTTTAAGAGAACGAATTCATTCAAAGAGGAGGACATGATGTGATATGGGATCAAAACAAAATAAGCTCATTCGCCTGAGTATCACCTATTTCATCCTTTTCATTGCCTCCGTTTGTATTCTATATCCACTCCTTTGGACGATCGGCGCTTCCTTTAATCCCGGGAACAGCCTGATGAGCACAAGCATGTTTCCGAAGAATCCAACGTTCAGCCACTTTACAGAACTCTTCTTCGGTCAGGGAGCACTTTATGCAAAATGGTATTGGAACTCAATGAAAATCAGTATTGCAACTATGCTCTTAACGTTGATACTTGTCAGCTTTACAGGTTATGCCTTTTCTAGGTTCCGATTCAAAGGACGGAAAAATGGGCTGATGCTCTTTTTGCTGCTGCAAATGATTCCTCAATTTTCAGCGCTAATTGCCATTTTTGTATTGGCTCAAATGCTTGGACTCATTAACAGCCATCTTGCATTGATTTTGATTTATGCAGGCGGACAAATTCCAATGAATACGTATTTAATGAAAGGCTATCTTGATGCGATTCCAAAGGATCTCGATGAATCAGCCAGAATGGATGGCGCAGGGCATTTCCGGATTTTCATCCAAATTATTATGCCGCTTGCCAAGCCGATTTTAGCCGTTGTTGCCATCAACTCATTTACAGGACCGCTGGGTGATTTCATCATCTCTAGTGTCATTGTCCGCTCACCCGAAATGTATACGCTCCCAATCGGTCTATACAATCTTGTATCAGACAAAATGGGTGCCAGCTACACGACCTTTGCAGCCGGGGCTTTACTCATTGCGATTCCAGTTGCTTTATTGTTTCTTGTTTTACAAAAACAATTTGTATCCGGCCTCACACAAGGCGGGACAAAAGGATAAGGGGAGATTTGATGAAGAAATGGTTGCTTGTCACTGTTGTCGTTTTCTTTCTGATGGGATTAGGTATTCTGCCTGAAGCAAAGGCTGATACGATTTCGGTGAAACCGATCAATGGATTGCAAGGTGATTTCATCAAAGGAGCCGATATCTCCATGCTCGCAGAAGTGGAGCGAAGCGGCGGCAAATACTACAACCAAAACTGGCAGCAGGTTGATCCGCTCAAGCTATTAAAAGAGAAAGGTGTCAACTATGTGCGCATTAGACTCTGGAACCATCCATACGACAACCAAGGCCGTGCCTATAACGGCGGGACAAACGATTTAAATACCGCCATTGCTCTATCGAAACGTGCAAAAGCACAAAACATGAAAGTGCTGCTTGATTTTCACTACAGTGATTTCTGGACCGATCCCGGTAAACAGTTCAAACCGAAAGCTTGGACCAATCTCTCGCAAAGCGATTTAGAGAAAGCGGTTGGCACTTACACAAGCGATGTACTTAAAGCGATGAAAGCACAAAATGCCCTACCAAATATGGTGCAGGTCGGGAATGAATTGAATTCAGGTATGCTTTGGCCGAACGGAAAAAGCTGGGGTGAAGGCGGCGGTGAATTTGACCGACTCGCTGCTTTGCTAAAAGCGGGGACAAATGCTGTCCGCTCTGTCGATTCAAACATCAAAGTCATGCTTCACCTTGCACATGGAGGAGACAATGGCGCATCTCGCTGGTGGTTTGATGAAATCACCAAACGAGGCGTTTCGTTCGATACGATCGGTTTATCTTACTACCCGTATTGGGACGGGGGATTTAGCGGTCTTACTACCAATATGAATGATATTAGCGCCCGCTATAACAAAGATGTCATCGTGGTCGAAACCGCCTACGGCTTTACAACAGCAAATGGTGACAACCTCGATAACTCATTTAACCAAGATTCAGTCAATACGGCCGGTTATCCAGCATCACCACAAGGGCAGGCATCTTTTATACGAGATCTATCAGAAAAAATTTCACAAGTGAAAAACCATCGCGGGAAAGGGTTCTTTTATTGGGAGCCGCTTTGGATTCCAGCAAAAGGTGCTCCGTGGTCTAGTCAATACGGGCTCGCTTATATTCAAACAACCGGGACAGTCGGGAATGCTTGGGAAAATCAGGCCATGTTTGATTTCAACGGAAAAGCCCTGCCTTCTCTTGATGTATTTAAACAAATGACACCGTAATTAAACAGATAGGACGTGACAAAATGGGAAAGCATTACCCACTCGTTCACCCAAATGTGAAAGGCTTTTTGCATGGTGGCGACTATAATCCTGATCAATGGCTCCATATGCCGGAGATCATTGACGAAGATTTTCGATTAATGAAGCTTGCACACTGTCAAACATTCTCTATCAATATTTTCGCTTGGAGCAAGCTCGAGCCAAAAGAAGGGGAATATGATTTTGCCTGGCTGGATGATATCATGGACCGCTTGGCAGCGCAGGGAGCTCACGCCATTCTCGCCACGCCAAGCGGAGCAAGACCTGCTTGGCTCTCGCAAACATATCCAGAAGTCTTACGCGTTGAAGCAAACCGCCAGCGCAACTTACACGGACTTCGCCATAATCATTGCTTCACCTCACCGGTTTATCGAGAAAAAACGAATACACTCAATCGTTTGCTCGCTGAACGCTACAAGGATCATCCAGCGCTGATCATGTGGCACATTTCAAATGAATATGGCGGTGAATGTCATTGTGATCTTTGCCAAGAAGCATTTAGAGACTATTTGAAAGACAAATACAACCATGACCTTGAAGCTTTGAATCAAGCATGGTGGACGGGATTTTGGAGCCACACCTTTACCGATTGGTCACAAATCGAGTCACCAGCCCCTCATGGCGAGCACATGATTCATGGCATGAACCTAGACTGGAAGCGTTTTGTCACAGCACAAACGATCAATTTTTATCAAAATGAAATTGAACCGCTACGAGAATTAACACCTCATGTGCCAGTAACCACCAATTTTATGGGCGACTATCCGCATATGCGTCCATTTCTTGGACTGGATTATCATCAATTTGCAAAAGAAGTCGACGTGATCTCATGGGATAGCTATCCAGCATGGCATAGCGGCAGAGAAACCACTGCAGAATTAGCGTCAAACGTCGCCTTCGTTCACGATTTGTATCGTTCATTAAAGGGCGGTCAGCCGTTTCTTGTGATGGAAAGCACACCAAGCCTCGTGAACTGGCATGAAGTGAATAAGGTGAAGCATAAAGGAATGGCACACCTCTCTGCCATGCAGGCGATTGCCCACGGGTCCGACTCCGTCCTTTATTTCCAGTGGAGACAAGGTCGAGGCGCCTCTGAAAAATTCCACGGCGCTGTTGTGGATCATTCAGGACATGAACACACGCGTGTGTTTCAAGAAGTCGCTGATTTAGGAAAACAGCTGGAGCAGCTTCAGCCGATTGCGGGTACATCCGTTCAACCAGAAGTCGCCATCATATATGATTGGGAAAACCATTGGGCAATTGATGATGCGCAAGGCTTAAATAATACCAACAAACGCTATGTAGAGGCTTGCCAAACTCATTATCGAAGCTTCTGGAAAAAGGGCATCCCTGTTGATATTGTCGGGATGGAAAAGGATTTCTCATCCTATCGAGTGCTTGTTGGACCAATGCTCTACATGATCAAACCAGGCGTGGCAGAAAAGATCGAAGCATTTGTCAAAGAGGGCGGCATTTTTGTGGCAACATACTGGAGCGGCATGGTCGATGAAAACGACCTCTGTTTCCTTGGTGGTTTCCCCGGTCCTCTCCGCCATGTACTTGGTGTTTGGGCAGAGGAAATCAACACATTGATGCCAGATGAACACGTTTTAATGACCACAGGAAATGGACGCACTTATCATGTCGGGCAATATTGCGAGTCCATTCATCCTGAAACAGCCTCTGTGTTAGGGCATTTTGAGAATGGCTGCTATGAAGGACAGCCCGCCCTTACTGTCCGTCCATTTGGCAAAGGGAAAGCATACTATATGGCTTCTGAAAATGAGCAGGCGTTTTATGATGATTTTTACGAAGACCTTATCACAGGAATAGGCATACAACCGATCCTATCCTCTTCGATTCCAGAGGGCGTCAGTGTCCAGAAACGAACAGATGGATCGCAGGACTTTGTGTTTATGATGAATTTTACAGAACAGCAACAGAACATTTCACTAGATTCAGCGGAAAGCTATGAAAATATGCTGACTGGACAGCATACATCTCAACAGTTACAACTGAATCCTTACGAATACGTTATTTTGAAAAAATAGCGTGAAAGAAGCGTCCATCCAAAGGGCGCTTTTTACTTTTAAGTGAATCTAAATACCTATAAAATCTCTTCCGGTAGTAGATTACCAATAGAATCATTATTTTTTATCTAAATTTTTTGACATATTGAACACCGCGCCACGATTGGATTCACCATCCTTTTTTACCATTGTATAGGTATGAAAGCGGTTGCCTAATACTCATATTTTTGATACTCTTTTTTTCAATGCAGATGTGGGACTGCATTGGTATAAAAACAAACAAATGTAAACGGTTTATTGTAGGGGGAGGGGCTTATGTTAACGTTTGTTGGATTGTTGATTATTTTAACGATTGTTGTTTTGCTGATTTGGGGGAAAGCGAGTCCAATTGTCGCCATGGTCATGGTGCCTTTAATAGGGGCGCTCATCGCGGGATTTGGTATCAATGACATTCAAACTTTCTTTGAACAAGGGATTATCAAAGTATTGCCAGTGGCGACCATGTTTATCTTCGCCATTTTATTTTTTGGCATTTTACAAGATACAGGGTTCTTTGAACCTGTAATTAAAGCATTAATCAAGCTGACAAAAGGAAATGTTGTCACAGTTGCGATGGGAACTGCCTTGATTGGGGTCATCGCACACTTAGACGGAGCAGGAGCTACCACCTTTTTATTAACTGTACCTGCACTGCTTCCGCTTTATAAAAAATTACATATGAGTCCTTATTTATTGCTTTTGTTAATCGGGACAAGTGCTGGATTAACCAATATGATTCCATGGGCTGGCCCCACAGGACGGGCAGCAAGTGTTCTAAATATGGACCCATCTGAACTGTGGGCACCGCTTATTCCCATTCAGCTGATCGGGGTCGTGCTCGTATTAGGAATGGCATTCATTTTAGGAAAAAGAGAAGAAAAACGAATTCGGGTGAAAATCGCCGCAAATGAAGTAGCCGCTGTCCAATTAGAAGGCGCCGATTGGGATCGTGCCATTCAATCGATCAGCGAAACAGGCGATGCGTCTTTAAAGCGTTATCACTTAATGTGGGTCAACCTCATTCTATTTTTAGCTGTTGTTGTCCTTCTTGTGCTGAACGTGATTCCTGCTAGCTATATGTTTATGATTGGTCTTTCACTAGCACTTCTGATTAACTTTCCAAATGTGAATTTACAAATGGAGCGAATAAAGGCACATGCCCCAAGTGCACTAATGATGGCAGCTGTAATTTTCTCCGCAGGTTCTTTTTTAGGAATTCTTGAAGGAACGGGCATGCTAAAGGCGATTGCAGTGGACAGTATTCACATTTTGCCAGCTTTCTTACTGCCATTTTTACATATCATTGTGGGGATATTTGGGGTTCCGCTTGATATGCTGACAAGTACGGATGCTTATTATTATGCACTTCTGCCGATTGTCGAATCGATTACATCAGAGGTTGGTGTGTCAGGGACATCTGCAGCATACGCCATGATGATTGGAAATATCATCGGCACCTTTGTCAGCCCCCTTGCACCTGCTGTATGGCTCGCCATCGGTCTTGCAGGGGTCGATATGGGGAAACATATCCGCTACTCGTTCTTTTGGATGTGGGGGTTCAGTATCGTTTTACTCATCATCGCCAAACTGATTGGCATCATATAAAAAAGAAAGACATGCGCAAACCAGCGCATGTCTTTTTCTTTGAATTATGAAGGATATTCACTCGTGTGAATGTCTGTTTTTGGTTTTCTAATTAGTGACATCAATCCAACGATTAGCAACAAGATCATCGGAACGAAAGCAAGACCAACAGTTCCAATTAAAAGAGTCACAGCGGAAACCAAGAAAAGAATACCAGAAAGCACGGCACGGCGGTCTGTTTTCAAGACAATCACACCAACAAGGGCTAAGACAGCCGCAATTGCGGAAACGACCATAAACTGAACGCCAAAGGCATGAACCGATGCCTCAAGTGTTTCAACTGGCAAGGCACTGCCTTCCTCTTTTAACACTTCATTCAATTCTTCATAAACTGCTGGGTCCACAGAGAGCATCAATGCCCCAAAACCAACACCAATTACGTTGAGGACAATACTGATAATCCCCATAATTTTTTCACCTTTACGCTTAATCATTGATAGAAACCTCCTAAAAAGTTAAATTAACCTGTTTTTACTTCTCGCTTTTGGAAGACGATTAAAGCAACCGCCAAGAAGATGGCCCAATAAATGACTAGGACCGTTAGTGAGAATCCTAGGGACATGTCTTCGATAAAAGTAGGTGTTTCTGCGAAATACTGTGCAGGATCGTTGGCAAACAATAAGTATTTCGCCCAATCAAAGAAGAACATCAAAATGCTTGTGATGGATGCTCCGACAACATAGGCTAATACACTAATCGCTATGGAAATGGCCTCACTTCTAAACACCGTTGAGATGGCAAAAGAAAGTGTCCCTAATACAACAAACATAGCACAATGCGCCAAATAATAAGAAACCATATTTGCAAACTGAGACCGTTCAATGACTTCACCATTTTGATAAGCCAAATACACATAATCATTGTTTAGTCCAAAGAATATCGCACCTAAGATAAAGGATAAGATAAATAGGACAGCGATCAGGAAAAGTGAATATAGTTGAACGGTAAAGTATTTAGACAAAAGAACCTTCAACCTGGATGGCGGACGAATCAGTAATAATTTAATTGTACCATGCTTATATTCAGCCGAGACAATTGTGGCTGCAATAATAATCACAAATACACCGACCAGCTGAAGCAAATTAGCATTTGTTTTCACATAAGTCCATGCATTTTTACCGAATTGATCGGCTGGAGGTAAATCATGTTTGATTCGATACTCATTGATCGCTATTTCGGTTTCAAGGGATCTCTTATAAAAGCTTATATTATCCTCTTTCAATTCTTGCTTCTTTGCTTTATTGATTTCTTGCAACTCAGTTTTCCAATCACCGGATGCTTGATCTCCGTCATTTGTCTTAACAGCAAAAATCAACGTCGCAATCATACCTAAAACAAGAAGCCCAACCATAATCCAAGTACCCACACGATAACTGATTTTCATCCACTCGTTTTGAATGAGGCGAATCATACGTCTGCCTCCTTTTTACCTGTTAAGCTTAAGAACTTATCTTCTAAGGTTTGTTTTTCTATTTTGATTTCGTACAAATGAATAGAAGCTTCACTCAAATGACGAATCAATTTTGGCATTTTCTCTTCTAGGATGGAGAAGAATAAGTACTGCTCCTCTTCTCTAACTGTGATGCCTTCCTCAAATGCTTCAATGAGCTTTTGAGCTTCTTCAAACTCACTTGATGCTACTTTCATTCGATAATTGACCAAATCATCCTGCTTCGTCTCCGCACGCTGATCCTCAATCGCAATCAGCTTTCCTTTTTGGATAATGGCGAAACGATCACACATCAATTCCATTTCTGACATGAGGTGACTTGAAACAATGACAGCAAGCCCTTCTTCCTTTGCCAGCCTTCTCAAGTAATCTCGTATCATACGAATTCCCTCTGGATCTAGTCCATTGGTCGGCTCATCTAAGATTAGCAGTTTCGGTTTATGTATCAATGCCTGAGCAATCCCCAAACGCTGCTTCATTCCTAATGAAAACGTACGGACACGCTTATGCTTCACATGCTGCAAACTAACTAGTTCTAGTAGTTCATCAATTCGACCTTCATCCACTTTTCCATTCATTCTGGCAAAATGAACAAGGTTTTGTCTTGCCGTTAAATGATTATACATTTCTGGATTTTCAATAATTGCACCGACATCTTGGATGGCATGCTGATATGAGGTTTGAATACTATGACCATTAATCAGAATGTCACCGGATGTAATGGGAGAAAGACCGACCATCATGCGAATGGTTGTCGTTTTTCCTGCGCCATTCGGTCCTAAGAAGCCAAAGACTTCGCCCGCTTGGACAGAGAAACTCAAGTCTTGAACAATCTTTTTCCCGCGAATATGCCTAGATACATGTTGCAGTTCTAAAACGTTCGTCACGTTACCTCTCCTTCTTTGTCTAAGTATCATCTATCATCTATTTCCTGATAAACACCATGATCCGTCAAAAATAGAAGAACACTTCCATATGGTACAGCAATGCCCAAAAGTTGTGAAGGGGATTAGGCAAAATTTAGAGAATCATCTGCCTTTTTTAAGGTAGAGTTAAGAAAAGCGTGAATTTTTATAAGAAAAGAGGCTTGATTTTTTAAAAAAAGAATGATTTTCAATAGGTACATATGTATGAAATGATGTTTAAGATTATACCTTTCACCTATAAATATCGAAATAAAAAAGAGGCTGATGATCGACAGCCTCTTTTCATATATTATACTTTCTTCACAAACTCCGATTTTAACTTGATCGCGCCAAAGCTAGGAATTTTACAATCAATGTTATGATCGCCTTCGACTAAACGAATCCCTTTGACCTTCGTCCCTATTTTTAAAACCGAAGAAGAACCTTTGACTTTTAAATCTTTAATCACAGTGACCGTGTCACCATCACTTAATAGATTTCCATTCGCATCTTTGACAACAAGCTGCTCCTCTGCCGCTTGTTCTTGTTCTAGCGACCATTCATGCGCACATTCTGGACAAATAAGCATGCTGCCATCCTCGTATGTATAGGTTGAACTGCACGATGGACAATTCGGTAGATTAGACATTTGTGTTTCCTCCAACTTTTTTTCATTTAGAACCATTTTACCACATTTCTATAGAAAGGAATGTGATAGAAAAGGAAACATTTTTCATCATTTACTTATCTCTTCCAAATGTCATGACAGCCGCAATATTCCTTGCTGTTCTCTCTACATACACACTAGCATCATGCATGGCTTCAGCCAGAGTCGTGACGCCAGGGACAATACTAAAAAGTGCATCAATGCCATGATCATGTACGACTGCACTGTCTTTTGAGAGGGACCCAGCGATGCCAATGACAGGGAGTCCATATTGTTTCGCAGCTTTGGCTACACCGATTGGCGTTTTGCCGTAAATGGTCTGCTGATCAATCCGACCTTCCCCTGTAATGACTAGGTCAGCGTCCTTTAGTACGTCAGCAAAATGTACGGCTTTCAGTACAATATCGATTCCCTTTTGCAGATCAGCCTGTAAAAAGCCTAATAAACTCGCGCCCATTCCTCCTGCCGCTCCTGCACCTGCCGCCTCACCAAAGGAGACATGAAGATGCTGCTTAGCCACTTGTGCAAAATGAGATAAATTCTTGTCCAACAGTTGAACCATTTCTGTATCTGCTCCCTTTTGAGGACCGAACACAGCAGACGCTCCTCTTTCACCCGTTAAAGGATTATCCACATCACACGCCACTTCCAGACGGACTGATCGCAATCTTGGATCCAGTCGAGATAGATCAATAGAAGCTAATTGATTCAGTGATCCACCGCCCGGCGTGAGGTCTTGGCCTGCTTTATCGAGAAAAGAAGCACCTAAACCTTGCATCATGCCAACGCCGCCATCATTTGTTGCGCTTCCGCCAAGCCCAATGATTAAATGCTTCGCTCCTTTATCCAGCGCTGCAAGCATTAATTCTCCTGTCCCTCTAGACGTCGTGAATAAGGGGTTCCGTTTTTCTGGCGGGACAAGATGTAATCCTGATGCTGCTGCCATCTCTATGACAGCTGTCTGCCCATCTCCCAACATACCAAAAAAGGCATCTACAGGTTTGCCAAGCGGGCCTGTGACCACTTGCTGGACAATGGTTCCGCCTGTCGCATCCACTAACGATTGAACTGTGCCTTCTCCTCCATCTGCCATTGGGATTTTCATATATTCTGCATATGGCAAAATAGAGCGAAATCCTCGTTCGATGGCACATGCTGTCTCATAAGCAGATAAACTTTCTTTAAATGAATCTGGTGCGATCACAATTTTCATCCAAAAACCCCTCGTTTCTCATTAAGTCCTCAGCCGAACAGCTGGAAAATACCAAAGATAATGGTCGATACCACAGTTAATGTCAAACCAATTAACGATTCAAAGGGCATTAATTTCAACCGTTCTTTTATATCCATTTGAACACTTCCCGCCGTTGCATGGAAAAAGCTTCCGTGCGGCATATGATCGAGAACAGTTGCGCCAGCGTGAATCATAGCTGCGCCTGAAAGGGCAGATACACCAAGACCAATAAGAGTTCCGCTAAATACACCACTTGCAACTGCCGTCCCTGCAGTTGTCGAAGCTGTGGCTGCCGACATAAAAATTCCAGACGTTGGTGCAAGCAAGTAAGGAGGTAATCCCGAAGCGTCAAGCGCCTGAATAAATACCTCTTTCATGGAAGAATTCGATACAATTCCAGCTAATGTGCCTGTCCCTAGTAACATGATCGCTACACCTGACATTTTATGCAGCCCTGACATCGCATAATCATTGAGAAACTTCCCTTTTTTCATGAAAAGAGCGCCAACAATTCCTCCTATTGGTAAGGCAATCATTGGATCAATATTTATTTGAAACAACGGTCTTAAGGCTAACAAGAGAATGGTCACAAGCGGGCCTATAAGCGCTTGTAGAAAACCAGGTACTTGAACCTCGCCTTGGTCAGCTCCCTCTTCCAAAACAGGTGTCCCTTTATTCGCAAGCTTTTTGGCTAATACGTACGTGACGGCTATCCCGAAAATAGCCGGTATGACACCTGCCGCCATCAGGGAAGTAAGCGGTACACCAAAGGCATCAGAGGCTGCAATGGCATTCGGATTCGGTGACATGATATTCCCCGCCTTCCCTCCTCCAATCATCGCAAGTAAAATCCCCGTTTTAGAAAGTTTTGCACGCTTGGCAATGGCAAGTGCGATTGGTGCTACTGTAATGACTGCTACATCTACAAAAACACCCACCGTTGTTAAAATCATTGTTGCAAGTGCGAGTGCTAAAAGTGCCCTCGCCTCTCCAAGTTTTTTCACGATGGCCTCCGCAATAGATAACGCTGCACCCGACTCAATTAAAACCCCTGCCAGTACACCTGCCGCCATGATTCGAAGAACAGCTGGAATCATGTCCTTTGCGCCTTCCATCATGACGTTCACGGTCTGCACAACATCTACACCGCCAACCAAACCGCCAATAAATGCGCCTGCCAACATGCCATAAGCAGGTGATACTTTTCTTAAAATAAGAACAATAGCGATCACAAGCGCAGTCAATGCGCCCAATGTACTTACTGTCACATCTCCACCCATACTCCATCCCTCCTGATTGTCTTTTCTTAATTGTAAGCGTTTACCCATTGGGATCGAGTTGTGAATCCAGATGAACTTCTTTTATTTATTTCTTCTTCCAGTTGTGCAAATGCACAATTAAGACAATTGATTGTCCAATTGTGCTATGTACAGCTCCATCAACTGTTTCACATGACGAGGGTCTTTTCCGGTCAATGCCTGGATTTTATCTAAACGATATCGCAGTGTATTACGGTGAATAAATAGACGATCAACGATTCTTTGTAAATCCCCGCCCTCTTCAATGTAAACCTTTAACGTTTGAACGAGCTCCATTTCTTGTATCAGCGGATGATAAAAATCACTCCACCGTTTGCCCTCTTTAGCGGCTCTCGCTTTTATAAACAAGCTTTCAAGCTGATAAGATTCAAAGACATATATGTTTTCCTCTGGATGGAGCACCTTTCCTAACCGCAGGGCCTCTCTCGCATGCTGAAAGGACAACGGTAATTGACTCATGTCCTCAGCGACAGTTCCTACACCCACTAGCACTTGTCCATCAACTGCACCTGCCATTGTTTGTTGCAGCTGTTCGATCACATGCTTGAATTGATGGTCACATATCGGCTGTCTTAACAGGATTAATTCATGACGGAAGGTCATGCCTAGTAAATCATCCGCATTCTTATCGTATTGAATGGCATGCATCATTTTGTGTACAGTATCCTCGGACGATGGAATCGGCTGAAAAACAATAGCCATTCGCCGCTTGTCTAGATCCATTCCAAGCCAGTCAGCACGGTGCTTCAACTGATGATCACCCATGTCAGACTCGGAGATGAGCTGATTCACAATTTCACTCTCTATTCGCTGCCGCCACTGGAAGCGTTCAAGTAGAAAAGACTGCTCTAATACGAGTTCAGCTGCCATTTTCACCAGCTCGGCATGATGACGAATGTCCCCTGGCTCACCCGTAATCCCAATGACACCAACGACTTGTTCGTGAAAGCAAATAGGCAGATTGATTCCAGGTCTCACGCCTTTTAAGCGGCGGGACGTCTCCTGATCAATCTCCACACTATCTCCGCTTGACAGCACTAGACGTGCTCCATCATGTTTTTGTCCAATCCTTTTTCGTTCACCAGACCCAATAATGACACCATCTGCATTCATGACATTGATGTTTTGATGTAAAATATGCATCGTACGTTCAACCATCTCTTGCGCCAATTCACTGGTTAAAAATTGCATTCTGCATCTCTCCTGAAGGGTTTTCATTCAATGTATCATAGTGTCATTGCACAATAAATGCAAAGCTGAAAAAAACAGCCATTGACAAGGATACGCCAAAAAGTGTTTAATCAAATCAAGGGACCGACCGACAGTCTAGTCAAAAGAAAGGATGGCTTTATGAGAACCGTTAAACATCCTGAGGAACGCAAAAATGACATCTTAAATGCAGCAGAGAAGCTTTTTTCAACCAAAGGCTATCAGCAAACCACAATTATTGACATCCTCAAAGCCGTTGGCATTGCAAAAGGCACATTCTATTATTACTTTACTTCCAAAGAAGAAGTGATGGATGCAATCATTGACCGGATCATAAAAGCAGATATCATCGAGGCAAAGCGTATTGCCGCTGATCCAGATATCTCAGTGGTCGATAAATTATTTCGCATCATCATGGCACAATCTCCTAAACAGGGCAGCCATAAAGAAGGCATGATCGAACAATTTCATCAGCCTGCTAATGCAGAGATGCATCAAAAAAGCTTGATCAAAGCCATTACAGAGCTATCACCCGTTTTAGCAGAAGTCATTCAGCAAGGTGTAGAAGAAGGGATATTTCAAACGGATTACCCACAAGAAACTGTCGAATTTCTCCTCGCTTCTGCACAGGTTATCTTTGATGAGGGACTTTTCCAATGGACCACAGCGGAAAGCATACAACGGGCGCTAGCATTTATCGCAATCCTTGAAGCCTCTTTACATGCAGAAAAGGGAAGTTTCTCCTTCCTTCTCCAACGTTTAACTGGAGAACCGGAAGACAATAATCAGTGATTGGTCACTTCAATACCAATCCTGCATACATTATAGACTGACGGTCGGTCTAAAAGGAGAGTGATTTTCATGTCGTCATCAGCCAAAAATGGTTCCACCCACTTTATCTACCTCGTTCTCGGGCAAATTATTTCCGTTTTCGGGTCTTCCTTGATTCGTTTTGTTCTATCTTTACACGTCTTGGATATGACACATCGTGTTGATTTATATGCCCTGCTTTTTGCTTTATCCAATATCCCGCTCCTCCTTTCGCCATTAGCAGGAGCAATTGCTGACCGGTTTAACAGAAGAAATTTGATGATTTTATTCGATGTTCTTACTGGCATTATGATTCTGGCTTTTTATTTCTGGTTATTTTCAGGTCATGATTCACTTTATATGATTGGAGCCGTCATGATTCTCCTTGGTGTCATGAGTACATTTTATGCTCCTGCTGTGATGTCGAGTATTCCTCAGCTAGTGAAAGAAGAAAAATTAGAACAAGCAAATGGCATCGTGAATGGCGTGCAGGCCCTTTCAGGTGTTGTCGCTCCTATCATTGGCGGCGTTTTATACGGACTCATTGGGAGCCAGGTCATCATAGGTGCTAGTAGCATTGTATTTTTTCTATCAGCATGCATGCTTTTACGGTTAAATATCTCTTTCTCACCTAGCCCACTCGCAGAACCGATGACCAAAGTACTCTTGAAAGATATGAAACAAGGATTTTCCTATATCGGAAGCCAGCCATTTTTAAAAAGAGCCATGCTGCTTGCAGCGCTGCTAAATTTCATCCTCACACCATTTTTTATCGTTGGAGGTCCCATTATTTTAAGGGTCACAATGAAAAGCAGTGACATCATGTATGGAATAGGAATGGGCATCATTGAATTTGCCGTCATCGCAGGCGCCCTGCTAGTTGGGCTTGTAGCGAAACATTGGCGCATTCCTACTTTGTATCGCTGGCTGCTCGTCATCGCAGTCATTTTGCTGCCTGTTGCTTTTTCAACATCCAAGGTGGCTCTTCAATTTGGGACATTTCCAGCCTATTTTCTCTTTTTAGCAGGGTGTCTCCCAATTGCCATGCTGCTCACCATGATTTCGATCGTTGTCATCTCACATGTGCAAAAGAAAACACCCAATGCTCAATTAGGAAAAGTCATGGCCAATCTGACAATGGTCTCTCAATGTGCTGCACCGCTCGGTCAAATGATGTACGGGTTCTTGTTCAACACTTTTTCCACCAGCATGTATGTGACCGTGTTAATCGTCAGTGCCTTGATGTTTGCACTTGCCTTCCTTACAAAAAATATGCTTCGACATGAAGGAGAATCAGCCTCATGAGATTGACGTTTATCAAGAAAGACCTAACCCGCCACCGTCTCATTTCAATCGGCTTAACCCTTTGCATCATGATGACATCATTTTTAGCAACAAGCGCTGCGCAAATGACAGTCCAGTTGAATGGTTCCATTTCTGATTTACTCCAATCAGCCAAAGCACCAGACTTTGTCCAAATGCACGATGGGAGCTTAGATGAAAAAGCGGTCGATACATTTTCAAGTAAACAGTCGATGGTGAAGGCACATCAAATTGTTCCAATGATTCCGATCGAACATGTCAGCATCAAGTTCGGGCAGGAGCCTGCTCAAGCGGGTGTGATGGATCATTTATTTGTAAAGCAAAATCGCTATTTTGATTTCCTTTTAAACGAACGAAATGAAAAGCTCACTGTAAATAAAGGAGAAGTAGCAGTCCCTATTTATTTTCAACAAAAATACCACTTAAAGATTGGCGAAAGGTTACTCATTACAAAAGGCTCTCATCAATTCTCTTTTCAAATCAAAACGTTCTTACGAGATGCCCAAATGAATCCAAGTCTTGTCAGTTCAAAGAGATTTCTTCTGCATGATGCGGACTGGGCGGCACTGAATCAAGTGTTTCAAAAAAAGGAGTACTTAATTGAATTTTTATTGCATGATGCTGGTCAAGCAGATGCTTTTCAATCACTCTATCAATCATCTGAGCTGCCACAACAGGGGCCTGCTGTCACATTACCCCTGCTTCGCATGCTGAATGCCCTAACAGATGGTATGGTGATCGCCATTCTCCTTCTTGTCTGCTTTCTGCTCATTAGCATTTCTCTCCTCTCTCTTCGTCTCGCTATGACCGCCGCTATAGAAGAGGATGAACGTGAAATTGGAATCTTAAAAGTACTTGGAATCCCTTTATCAAAAATCAAACAATTATACGTTGGGAAATATGCTGTGCTTGCCTGTATAGGGTGTATAGCAGGATATTTAATGACGCTCATGTTTGGTGATTTGTTTACAGCCAATATTCAGCAATATATGGGGAATCGCCTCTCTTTTATTCATCAGGTGATCCCGCTTTTGGTGTCAATTTTGACGGCAATGATCGTCATCTCATTCAGCTATGCTGTCCTAAGGAGATTTGGACAAATATCAGCCGCTCAAGCCATTCAAGGCGGCATAAGCTCACCAAGCCATAAAAAACAAATTCCTATGCACCTCCAGAAAAACAGATTCCTCCCAGTAAATTTTTGGTTTGGTTTGAAAGATCTGTTCTCGCGAATAAAGATGTATTCAACAATTACTTGTATTATCGCGCTTTGTACATTTTTAATGTTGATGCCGATTCAGTTATGGTACACATTACAATCACCAGATTTCATCACATATCTTGGCTCTGGAAAAAGTGACCTTCGAATTGATATTCGGCAGGGAAATCATTTAGAGAAAAGTACAAATAAAATAGAGTCTATGATTAGCGAAGACCAAGACATTCAAACATCTACCGTCTATGAAACAACTTCTCTACAAGCCAAAACAATGGAGAATACATTAGAAACGCTCTATTTAGAAACAGGTGATCTTTCAGCATTCCCTCTCACCTATTTACAAGGAAGGGAACCGTTGAAGGAGGAAGAGATTGCTTTATCGGTGTTGAGTGCTGACTCACTTCAGAAAAAGATAGGCGAAAAAGTCACTCTCGCCACAAATGGGCAGCAAGTTCAAAAAATGGTTACCGGCATTTATCAAGACGTCACCAACGGAGGGAAAACTGCTAAAGCATTATCTCAGCCTTTTCCTCAATCATCCCTTTGGAAAACCATTCAAATACAATTAAAACAAGGAATAGATATGGCAGGAAAAAAAGCAGCACTTGAAACAAATATGTCTCCTGCAAAAGTGACAGATATGAAAGAATATGTGCATCAAACAATAGGAAGCACCGCATCTCTAGTAAAAGTGATTGCATTATTTTCAACCATCGCAGCTTTTGGAACAGCCAGCCTCATGTTAATGATGTTTCTACACATGTTAAGGGCGAAAGATTTAAATCGTACTCACTTGTTAAGGACGATTGGTTTTTCTCAAAAAGATTTAACCTATCAATACTTAACAAGTTTTATCGTCGTTCTCTCTATTGGTGCCTTCATTGGAGCAATCGCTGTTCATACTATTGGTCCGGCGTTAATGAGTGCAGGCGGAGCATCATTAGGAGCATCCAGCCTTCAGTGGTTAGCCCCGAAATGGGTTTGGATCGTGTATCCTCTCCTGCTGTTTATGGTGAATTTAACTGTCATCTCGTGGTTATTGAAGTCCTTTTTTTCTAGTAAAATCAGCCGTCATACACTTTCATAAGGAGATGTTTCACATGGAACAATTAATTGAAGCGAAACAATTGTCTTTACAAATTGATTCATTAAAAGGACAAAAACAGACCATTCTTAGAAATATTCACTTATCAATTAAACGTGGAGAATTTGTCACCATTATGGGACCTTCAGGATGTGGAAAAACCTCTTTGCTTTATCAACTTAGCGGTATAGAGACATCCTCCAGAGGGGAAATCAAATATAAAGGTCAACTGCTATCAGAAATGACAGACAAACAGTTAACAGCTTTGCGCTTATCAGAGATGGGATTCGTCTTTCAACACAGCCACTTACTAAAGAACCTCAATCTATTTGATAACATCATTGCTGCAGCTTACTTAGCGAAGAAAATGCCGAGAAAAGAAGTCAATGAACGAGCAAAATATCTAATGGAGAAACTTGATATTGATCATTTAGCTGATAGATATTTATCAGAAGTATCAGGAGGACAGCTCCAAAGAGCCTCTATCTGTCGAGCTCTTATGAATGAACCAAACATTCTTTTTGCAGATGAGCCCACAGGTGCTCTTAATTCAAGAACCACAAAGGAAGTCATGGATATTTTTTCACAAATCAATTCTGAAGGAACAACTCTGCTTCTCGTCACCCATGATCCAAAAGTGGCCCTTTGCTCTGAAAGAATTTTGTTTATGAATGACGGTGAAATTTCAGCTCATTTAAATTTAGGAAAATACGATCGCTTCACCGCTGAGAAACGAGAGGCCTTGTTAAACAAGTGGTTACAAAACTTAGGGTTTTAATTGGTGTAAAACAGGCAGCTTTCTGCCTGTTTTATTTTTTCTTACACTCAAAGGAGTAATCCATAGTCAAACTATTTGTTTCTAGTATGATTTTGCCGTCTTCTTGTTGACAAGATTCTGTCAGCAACTCAATTTCTTTGCTATAAAAGTATCTCTTTGAGATATAAAGAGTGACTAAAACAAGTAAAAGCGTAGTAATCACAATTGTCATTTGCCAGTTTAACATTTGAAATCTTTTTTTCATTTCAACATCCTTTCTGAAAGGTCAACACTTGTCTCGGATTTTCACCTTTCTCAGTAACTACCAGTTTCTTTCCCAAAATCATCTAGCAACATCATAACTGATTTTCCCTTCTAGATCGACCTTTCATTGTTCTTCTCTCATAGCTAAAATAGCTTTATTTCATATATTCAGATGGTATTTTCGACCATAAACTTAAAACTAATAGTATCTATCACGTTTTTAGACTTCCAAAAAAAGATTTTACTCATTTGAATAAACAATCAATGATCATTACAATAACGTACATCTCATGACATAAGGTCCTTTTTATTACCTCCTGTCAATCACCTCTCTGAAACGATTATATTTTACCAAAAATTGTGATATCGTTTTTTATTGAAACAGGCGAAAGGATGTTAAAGAGGTGAAATTTCCATGATGATCATTTCAGCTGAACAGGTGGGGAACCGTTTAAATGATTGGCGAATTGCCATTCGTAAGCATGATGTACACAATGCAAAGACAATCTACACAGAATTAAAGGAATTACTTCAAGAGATGGAAGAGAATCAGGAGGTCTTGACCTACTATTCATTGCTAGAAGGCAAGTTTAAGCTCATGTTATATGAACGAAGGGGTAAAAAACTGAATGAACCGACAGTGCTAGAATACCCTTCTAAAACAAACGACTTAATTGAATACTATTTTTACCTATATAAAGCCCTTTACGCTTCATATAACAGAGACTATGCATCAGCCATCGGACTGTTTAAAATTGCTGAGAAAAAACTGCAAAACATTCCTGATGAAATAGAAGTAGCAGAATTCCATACGAAGGTCGCAAACCTATATATGATGCTTCGCCAAAGCCTGATTTCACTTCATTATATTCAGAATGCCATCGATATTTTCAAAGGTCATGATGGCTATGAAAGAAGACTGGCAGCAGCTTTTGTGATCGCAGCCACCAACTTCATGGATATTGGCGATTTCAAAAGAGCTGAGAATTACTACACAAAAGCATTACACATCTCAAATCAATTAAACGATCATTTTCTAGCATCACAGCTTTATCACAATATCAGTATTCTATATGCCGAAGCTGGAGAATCAAAAAAATGTATTGATGCCCTAGAAAAGGCTCTTAGTGATGATGACTACCTTTCATCTTGTTATTTCGAACACTCCATGTTTATGTTACTAAAAGAGCTGCTCTCCATTGATGAAAAGTCGCAAGCTCTCTATTATTTTGAATTAGTCAAACAAAAACAAGAAATAGACAGAAACCCCATCTATACAGCAAAAATGAATTTTCTCTATCACCTATATTTCACTGAAGACATATCCAAAAAAGCTCAAACCTGTTTCGATGACATCAGTATTCTGAAAGAACTAAAGGATGTTGAAGGTACCCGTGAATTAAGTGCACTAGCTGCCAAACACTTTGAAGAGCTGGGTTCAATTCACCAAGCATATCTCTTTTTGAAGGATGCCTATCAATTGGAACACACTACACTTAATTGGAGGAATTATGATGAAAAAAGTGAGTTTACTCATTTTCGCTTTAGCCATCGTTGTTTTCGGACAAACGGTGTCTTACAATTCGTTAAATGATACAAATCTTAACCCAACAGAACGACCTATTGGAACATAAACCGATACAATACAAATAACCACTTGCCTCATTACAAGGCAAGTGGTCCACATTTATTTTAGTTCTTGATAAGAAATGAGGCGGTGAATATGTACCGCCAGATACGTAAGTTCGTCATTTGGAATAACAATACTGTGCACCTGTTTAATATAATCTTTGATTTTGAAAGCCACATCCATCGCTTGAGGATACAAGTGTGCAATTTGTTCAAACAACTCATTTTCTTGATCTGATAATAATTTATTTGCGTAAAATCTTTCAACAAAGAATTTCACATGTGTAATAAATCGGCTGTAATGAATATTCTCTTGATCCATTTTCATATTCAACGTATAGCGGACGAGATTCACAATACTTCCGATCATCTTGGCATACTTCATGCCATCTTTGGAATCGGACTCTTCACCTAACGCATTAATTAAATGGAAGGCGATATTGGCCGCTTCTTCCTTTGGTAATTGTATGCCCAATGTATTGTTGACTAACTCAAGCGCATAATTACCTACTTCAAATTCTTCGGTATAGTAGTTTTTGATTTCCCAGTATACTCGATTTGTAATATTAATATTCTTCTTGTGCCGTTCTACTGCAAAATTCAAATGGTCCATCAAGGTAAAATAGACACCAGAATTCAGACTTGAGTTTAAGCGTTTTTCAGCATATTGAACAATATGCTGAGTTAAATCGATAAACTCTTGCGGCATTGAATCTAACAGTTGGAGAAATTCCTTCGCTCTCATGTTATCGACAGACATAAACACTTGATCTGCCTTCTTTTCTTCAATCATTTGACCTGGTTTTTGTCCATAACCAATCCCCCGGCCGAATAGAACCATCTCCTGTTGGTTCTGATCTTCAGCCAGAACCACACTCGAGTTTAAAACTTTTTTGATTTTAAACATCGTCATCACCTGTTTTCATGATTGTGGTTTTTCAATCAAGCGATTCACCATTTGTTTCAATGACCTTTTTGTACCAATAAAATGAGTCTTTACGAGAACGTTTTAATGTACCGTTTCCATCGTCATCTTGATCTACATGAATAAACCCGTATCGTTTTGACATCTGTGATGTACCTGCACTAATAATATCAATTGAGCCCCAGCTCGTATATCCGAAGAGGTCAACGCCTTCTTCCACCGCTTCTCTCATTTGGCGGAAATGCTCTTTGAAATAGTTAATACGATAATCATCGTGAATTGATCCATCACTTTCAACAACATCTTTTGCACCCATGCCGTTTTCTACAATGATCAGTGGTTTTTGATAACGATCATATAATTCTATTAAAGAAATTTTCAGACCAACCGGATCAATTTGCCATCCCCAATCAGTAGATGGAAGGTAAGGATTTTTGACCCCACGGATGGTATTTCCATCCGTTTTTTCTAATCCTTCATCAGCTGATTCAGTTAAAGACATATAGTAGCTGAACGAGATAAAATCTACTGTATTTTCTTTTAAAATAGAAAGATCATCTGATTCCATTTGGATATGAATGTTTTTTCTCTCAAGCATGCGCTTGATAAGCGGAGGGTATTCACCAAATACCTGAACATCTGCATAGAAATAGTTTTCTAAGTTTTGTTTCAATGCCCGCTCCACATCATTCGGATGACAAGTGTGCGGATACGTTGTTAATTTTGTCAGCATACACCCTACTTGACTGCCTGGTATGATGCGATGACAATCTGCTGTTACGAGTGCAGAGGCAATGAATTGATGATGGAGTGCTTGATAAACCGTCTCTTCCTCTTTCCCTTCTGGGCAGCGATCAGGAATAATTCCTGCTGTAATAAAAGAGTGGCGGTGAATACTATCTATTTCATTAAAGGTCAGCCAATATTTCACATCATGTTTATAGCGTTCAAAACATACATTGGCGAACTTAACAAAGAGATCAACGACTTTTCTTTCAACCCAGCCATTATATTTCACGCTCAGTGCTAACGGCATTTCATAATGTGACAGCGTCACAATCGGTTCTATGTTGTGTTTTTTCATTTCTGCAAATAAACGATCGTAAAATTGGAGTCCTTTTTCATTTGGTTCTTTCTCTTCTCCAGTTGGGAAGATACGGCTCCATGCAATAGAAATGCGAAGAGTTTTAAAACCCATTTCAGCAAATAGAGCCAAATCCTCTTTATAGTGATGATAGAAATCAACACCTCTGCGTTTTGGATACTTTTTATCATCTGGGTCTTTCATCGCTCGATCTATATTTTCAGAAGTAACAGCTAGATGCCCTTCATAATCTTCTACACTCAAATTAGAACGGTACATCGCAATATCAGCAACAGATGGGCCCTTTCCATCTACATTCCAAGCGCCTTCTGCTTGGTTGGCGGCAATGGCGCCGCCCCATAAAAATCCTTTTGGAAAACCTTTTATTGTCGTCATATGTTTAGCCTCCTAATTGGGTGATAACCATCAATGTATCTTGGCGATTGACCTCTTGTAATGGCTGTACCTTAATATCATATTGATCTGTATTCGTGATGACAGCAAGCGTAACTGGATCGTATCCTGCTTCCATGATTTTTTCTACATCAAATTCAATGAGTAAATCCCCTGCTTGTACACGATCTCCTGCCTGCACTTTTGGATAAAAATACTGTCCTTCCAACTGTACAGTATCAATGCCAATATGGAATAATACTTCAACCCCTTTGTCCGTTTTCATACCAAGTGCATGGTTTGTTTCGAACAGCAAGGTGACCTCACCATCTACTGGTGCATATAACGCTCCTTCTGAAGGAACAATGGCAATTCCGTCTCCCATGACCTTTGAAGAGAAAATATCATCTTTTACTTCAGATAGAGAGATCATTTGACCAATCACAGGGCTTTTGAAAGTTTCCCCTGCTCCAATTTGTTCAGCAAATGCTTCTTGATCATTTGTCTTTTCTTCTACTTTTTTATCCTTACCTAATACAAAAGCAGCGATAAAAGCAACAACGAAGGAAATGACAGCTCCAATGACAGCAAACATTAGATTTCGTGGAAGCTCATCTGATATAAACATCGACATACTTGCTAATCCAGGACCAACTAGTACAAAGGCTTGTATACCAACTAATCCAATGAAGATCCCGCCAACAAACGAACCAATCATGACACTTCCAAGTACGCGTTTATTTTGAAGTGTCACACCATACAAAGCAGGCTCTGTGATGCCAAAAAATGCTGAAATTCCTGCCGAAATGGCTGTTGATCTGAGTACCTTGTCTTTCGTGCGTAGTGCCACTGCGAAACAAGCTCCACTTTCCGCAATATTATGCGCAAGGGATGCTGGTAAATAAAGTGCTTCTTTCCCGAGGTTCCCCATCGTTGTCACTGCATAAGGGACCATTGCTTTGTGCATGCCTGATGCAACCATAAACGGGAGTACCGCTGCTAAAATTGCGACAGCTACCCAGCCTACTGTATTAAACATCGCAAGAATAACGGATGAAAACCCTTGTCCTGCTGTAAAACCAAGTGGTCCTAATAGCAGTAACGTAACTGGTACAGTAATGACTAATGACATCATTGGGACAAAGAAAATCCGAATTGGTTTTGGTGAAAATCGTGTGAAGAATTTTTCCATTTGAGCGTAAAGCAATACAGAAAGGATTGCTGGAAACACTTGATACGCATAAGCTATATTTTTTACGTCGAATGACATTAATTGCGCACCTTCAGTAAGCATGGCTGTCATGTTCGGAAGAAGGAGTGCACCGACTGCTGATAATGCGACCAGTGGGTTTACCTTTAGTTTATTTGCCGTTGTGACAGCGACTAATAATGGCAGGAAGTATAGTGGTGCGTCACCCACCATGTTCAGTATTTGATAGGTTTGGCCTTTTGCATCCACCCAGCCTAATAAAGAGAAAAGGAGAAGAAATGATTTTAAAATCCCTCCGCCTGCGATAGCCGGAACAAGCGGCTGGAAGACACCCACAATGAAATCTAATAGAACTGTGCCTGCTTTTCTTTTTTCTTTTGGCTGATTGGATGGCACGCCTTGCCCAGACGAGCTGCCGCCCATTAAATTTGTTACCTTTTGATACACTTCAATCACGTCATTCCCAATGACCACTTGGCATTGTCCTGACATTCTAACTGCTATGACACCTGGTGTTTTTTCTAATGCCTGTACATCTGCTTTTTTCTGATCAATTAGTGTGAAGCGAAGTCTTGTTGAGCAGTGCTCAAGGTGCGCAATGTTTTCTTTACCACCTACATGCTGCAAAACATCTTTGGCGACTTGTGTGTAATCCATTTCTTCTCCTCCTTTTCTCATACATGAGACCTATATTTTGGCAATAAAAAAAGGACCTAAAACGACAAATTAAAGAAATTCATCGTTTTTAGATCCTGCCTGCATGACCAGTCACATGTCTAATTTATTTATATTGGATTTGTTTTTAGTATATATTGATTATATGAAAGCGTCAACATTTATTTTTCTGAAATTTATTAAGGTCTATATACCCAAAATACTTTTCTTTATTTACTTAAAGCAACTCTTTTGTTCCTTCTATCATCAATCAACAAAATGTTTCTCCATAAAAAACCAGATAAGTTGATTCACTCATCTGGTTTAAGATGCCTATTTTCTCTTTTCTTCTGCTTTCTTTTTAAATGCTTTCGCTTGTTTTTCATATTCCTTTTTCGTGACAGCTTTTAACTCTACTGAATCGCCTGTCATGATATATGGTCTAGGGAGTTTTTTAAATTCCTGATACGTGAAAGCTTTTATCTCTATAGTACCGTTAGTCTTTTTAATTGGCAGTTTGATTGATTTTGCATCTCGATCAGTCGAACCTATAATGACACCTCGTTCAATTATAGGATCATAGCTCATGTCTAAATAGTCTCCACCATCAGTTTCGCCCCCGACCTCTAATTTCATTTCTTTATAGGGCTTACACCCCTCTTCAGAAACAGTTGTTATTAGAAAAGAGCCGAGCCATCCATTCTCAATATGCATGCTTTCCACTTGTAAAAATAGTTGTTTGTCCTCTGCCGTATATAGAAAACCATATACCTTCGCTACTTTATCCCTGAAGTGTCTCATATTGTCATAAAATCTAGTTTCTGATGTATCAACTAGATGTTGATGTCGATCTTGAATTTTTTTGTGATACGAATCTAGCTTTTTTCGATTGATTGCTTTATATATCCTGCTTTTCTTATCACCTTGTTTTTTTACAGATAGGTCTTTCCCAGACATTTGAACTTCGTATATGATTGTTTCTTTGCCTTGTTTGACTCGAAATTCATAACCGTTTTCCTTTGAACTCCCGGACACTACATATTGTTTTTTATATATTTTGGGATCCCACCATATTTCTTCTATATACTTTTCATTCAAATGCCCCGTTACTTTGCCTTTATTCTCAGATATCTCAAACCAGCTCATTTTATCCTTCGTTTTATACGCAAATGCATAGGCATGATTCAATGAATTCTTTTGTGCGATTGCTTGATATGCTGTCCAGCCGCCTCCACCTAAGACGAGTACTGCCAGGATAGACACGACCCACATTTTCAATTTACTCATAGGTACCTCCACTAATATATGATTTAAAAAATCTTCATTATCCCTATTTATTCAACTAAATTCTGATCGCCCTGAAATGCCATTCACAACATTCATCTGTTCCAACACGATCTACTTTTGCCATTCTTTCGCCTTCTTTTTAAATGCTTCCGTTTGTTCTTGATATTCCTCTTTCGTGACCGCTTTAAATTCTATTGTCCCGCCTGCCATTTTAAAAGGAAATTTAATGTATGTTGCGTCTCGGTCAGTTTCCCCTAAAATAAAACCCTTTTCAATTGCAGGATAAGTACTCAAATCAAACATCATCCCATCTGAAACTCCACCGGCTGTATGTTTCGTTTCTTTATATGGTTCACCACCATCTCCTGGGACCTTTCTCATTAGAAAAGAACCTGCCCATTCAGACTGCATATACATTCGTTTTACTTTTAGAAATAGTTGGTACGAACCATCCTCTGCCGTATACAGATAACCATAAGCGCCTGTTACTTTCTTAATGAAGTTTCGTACATAATCATGAAATCTATTTTCCGTGTCATCCATCAGTTTCTCATATCGAGTATGAATGTCCTGTTGAACAGCACGTAGGTTTTTTTGATCAACTGCTTTGTATGTGATGCTGTGCTTTTCACCTTGTTTTTTCACAGAAAGATCTTTTTCGGCAAGGTGAACTTCATATGTGACCGTTTCTTTCCCTTGCTTCACATAAAATTCGTAACCGTTTTCAATTGATTTCCCAGTTAATTGATATTTGTTGATAAATAGATTGGGATCATAATGCCTTTTCGGATTTTCCTCTAAAATGGTTTCATTCAGATGACCTGTTACTTTTCCGTTTCTCTCCGTTACCTTGAACCAGTTCACACGATCATGAGTCTTATATGCAAAGGCGTAGGGATGATTCAATACACTCTTTTTTGCGATTGCTTGATAGGCTATCCAGCCGCCTCCACCAATCAGTAGTACCGCCAGAATAGTCATGATCCAGATTTTCGATTTACTCATATGTCCCCTCCAAACTATGATCGTTCATTCTATATGAAGGATTCCTCTCATTGATTAACAAATCAGTGATCTCTTCACCTCCTTTCTAGCATTTATTTTTTTCTCATACCTCTTGTATCTGCAGTTATACATCGTTTATTATATATCTAAATGATATATCTTTTAGATAGGTGTGTTGATCAATGAAAAAATACAATGATACGACGTATGCGATTTTGGGGATTTTAACGACAGATTGTAAGTCTGGGTATGAAGTGAAGCAATTAATTGATAGGAGCTTGCATCACTTTTGGAAAATTAGTTATGGACAAATTTATCCAGCTTTAAAGTTAATAGTCGAGGAAGGGCTTGCGAAGGTTTCACCCGCTTCTACAACTGGGCGCTCAGACAAGCGGGAGTATCATCTGACTGAAAAAGGGCTGGACACGTTGAGGCAATGGCTGGCGCAGCCGCTCGATCAAGTACCATCAGAACGAAATGAAGTGTTATTAAAGTTATTTTTTGGTCAATATCTTTCGTTTGAGAAAAAATTGGTGCTTTTGCAGGATTATGAGAGGCAGCTCCGTATCCGTTATGAGACATATGTTGCGATTGAACAAAACATTCAAGAGCTGTATCCAGATGAAGCTGATGCGAAGTATTGGCTGTATACGTTAGATTACGGAAAGAAAGTGGCGCAGGCTGGAATTGATTGGTGCGTGGAGACCTGTGAATCGATGAAGAAAGAAGGGTGAACAAATGAAAAAAAATATACGTGCTGGCAGGTATACAACAGACAATTCTGAGCCGATTGTTGTGTTCATTATCGGAATGAGAATCAATAAACGCTGGGCTGTCCATCAATGGCTGCCAGTATTTAAGGCGATGCCGGGGATGATCAAAGAACTTTATACACATCAAGAAGAACTTGGTTTTCTCGGGACAGAAAATTACTTCGGTTTACGCACCACTACCATGATCCAATATTGGAAATCAACAGAGGACCTCCTTGCCTACGCCAAGATGGAGAAGCATTTGGCTGCTTGGAAAGGATTTAACCAAAGAGCACGAAATAATGACGCGGTCGGAATTTATCATGAAACGTATCAAATTCAAGCCGGCTCATATGAATCTATCTACGTGAACATGCCTTCATATGGATTGAGCCAAGCGAAAGCGCCCATCCTAATTGGAAAAGGGAAAGGAAAAGAAACTGCAAAAGAACGCCTTTCTACAACAAATTCCTAGAGCTGATTCTCTAGGAATTTCTTTTTGCAACCATCACAAAATGTTTTAATATGCGGGCAGTTAATCCCCAAATGGTGTAACGATCGTAATCATAAAACCACTCCTCAATCGAACGACTCCCCCAGCTGTATTTTTCACCATTCATGATTTTTTCATAAGGAAAGTCCTCTCCTGGTGTTGGCTGCACCGATACATGGTGTAAGTACGGTTCGTATTGGCTGAGCCATGATAGAGGCACAGTAAAGGTCTCCTCTACTTCTTCTTGATTAAAGGAATGTTTGACCTGCTGTTCATCAATGATCCCGACAAATGGATATACCACAAAGGATGGTGAGGCAATATAAGGGCTGAGCTGTCCTAAAACCTTGACGGATTCGGGCGGAATCCCTAGTTCTTCATATGTTTCCCGCATTGCAGCTTCTTGTGCGGTTTCGCCGCCGTCGAGTTTGCCTCCTGGGAAGCTAATATCGCCAGGCTGTTTTCTCATCGTCAGTGATCGCACTTCAAATAAAACATGCCATTCCCCGTCTACTTGCACCAAAGGGACAAGGACTGCCGCTTTGAACGCTGTCTCTTCTCCGATAAATAGCGGCTGTGATTGATGTAAGTCACTTTTTAATTGATCAATGAACATGGGCATCACCTATTTTCTGTTTCTCTTTTCTTTAGCGTATCATTGATTCTCTTTTGAATAAAGGCGATCTTTCTGACAATTACTTTTATCATTTTGACAAATATACTTGTCAAAATGAATATAATACTTTACAATCAAGATAACATTTTGATCAGAGTTGAGGTGACAGAATGAAAAATCGGCTAAAAGAGCTGCGGGCACGTGATGGTTTAAACCAAACGGAGCTTGCGAAACGGGCAAAGGTTTCCCGCCAGACGATCAGCTTAATGGAACGAGATGAATTAATGCCGTCTCTCTTACTTGCTATGAGGCTTTCACGTATTTTTCAAGAACCCATTGAACATATTTTTCTATTTGAGGAGGATGAACTCACATGAAAACTGTATACAAAATGCTCTTAGGTGCTCTCCTTGGTTTTCTCGGTGCTTACTGTTTGCTGGCAGCCGAATTTGAGCTGACACTTCTGCAAGCTTCATTTGAAGCGACTCTTGTCATCACTGGCTTGACAGTTCTATTCATCATTTATTGTTTTTCAGGCATTTCACGCATGAAGAAAAGAGTCTCTCTTTCAGTATCTGGTGATGAGGAAGATGAACTAGAGGCAAAACAGTACCGAACCTTTACTGATGTAACGTTAGCTAATACGGTGAGTACCATTTTATCGATTATTGCAATTGGTATTTCCATCGTAACCGAGCAGCCACTCTGGCTGATTCTCGCAAATGCTGCCTTATTTTTGATCACCGTCATTCTTTCTTATGCATCGATCTCTGTCCTAAAGCTCGTCTATCCTAATCGTCACCTACCTAGTCCAACCGATAAAGATTATGGCAAAAAACTGCTCGCCATTTCTGATGAAGGCGAAAAGCATGTGATGCTCGATGGGCTTTTTCACACTTTCCAAATGATGAATATTTTATTGACCGGTGCCATGTTTATTTTGATTGTCTATTCTCTTGGCGCCAATCACTCTCAGCTCTTCTCCATCATCGTCGTTGGGCTTGTTCTGATCATTCTTAATGCATACTATATGTTGAAGATTCGAAATCGTTAAATAAGCAAAAGCACAGCCATTTAAAAAGGCTGTGCTTTTTTCGTTCATTATGCTGAACGGCGTTTCTTTCGTGCATAAATCAAAAATAGAAACCCAAACCATACGGGTGTCAATAACAGGGCTGGACGTGTAGCATCAGCGAAAAGCATGATGACAAGAATGGCAGCAAAGAGCACAAGAACCGCTATATTCACAAAAGGTGTAAATGGCGCTTTAAAGGTAGACGCCTTATGCAGTTCAGGACGTGTTTTCTTATATTTCAGATGGCATATTAAAATAATACTCCATACCCAAATGAAACAAATGGCACTAATCGTAGTCACAATACCAAAGGCTTGTTCAGGAATCAGCTTGCTTAAAAGAGCCCCTACTGACACCACAATCGTCGACACAAACAGGGCATTACTTGGAACAGCATGCTTATTTAGACGGCCAAAAGATGCCGGTCCTTGTTTTTGATGACTGAGATTATACAAAATTCGGCTCGTTGAGAACATACCGCTATTACAAGCAGAAGCCGCAGATGTCAGGACGACAAAGTTGATGAGTCCCGCCGCTACTGGTATCCCAATGAGCCCAAAGGTTTTCACAAAAGGACTTTCTGATGCACTGAGTTCTGTCCATGGGTTGATGCATAGTAATACAAAAATCGCACCTACATAGAAAAATAGAATTCTTAATGGAATTTTATTAATCGCAGACGGGATATTTTTTTGCGGATTCGCTGTTTCTGCTGCTGACACACCGACAAGTTCCACGCCCACATACGCAAAAATCACCATCTGGAATGACAATAAGAAGCCTGTCACACCATTTGGAAATAATCCTCCGTGTGACCACAGATTCGTTACCGTCACGGGCCCTGCATCTGTTTGAAAACCAATGATTAACAGGACAATTCCAACGCCAATCAACAGTAATATCGTAATCACTTTAATAAGTGCAAACCAAAATTCCATTTCTCCAAAAAGCTTCACCGTTAATAAATTAAATCCTAGCAAAATCAATAAACAAATAATAGCAGGAATCCACTGCGGAATATCAAACCAGTACTGCACATACACCCCGACCGCAATAACATCCGCCATCGCTGTCATAATCCAACAAAACCAATACGTCCACCCTGTCACAAAGGAAGCCCATGGTCCAAGATAATCTTCTGCTATATCCGTTAAAGACTGATAGCCCGCCTTAGATAAGAGCAATTCTCCAAGTGCCCTCATGACAAAAAAGATGGCCATTCCGACAATTAAGTACGCAATAATGATCGATGGTCCTGCCAATTGAATAGCCTTTCCAGACCCTAAAAACAGCCCCGTTCCAATCGTTCCGCCAATGGCAATTAATTGAACATGACGGTTTGATAAATCTCGCTTTAACTCTTGTTGTGCCAATTTCAACACCCTCCTACGACACGATCCTATACTGAAATAATGAACTCTCAAAAAGTCCATAAAAAAAGAGATTGGATGCGCTCCAATCTCACGGTCATAAAAGAATAGCAAAATAGAGAAAAGCAATACACAGTATGATCCATGCATCACAAATACAATATTTCGTACTCTTCTGTCCTTTTGCCTGAGATTGTGAACCCTTCGGCGCCGCACATACATGCGGTCTCTCCAGAAGCTGCTCCTGCCATAGTGTGACCCACAGCAATCATAGCCTTCGATATTTACTTTAAATGTTGCTATTTCTGAATAATTTTATATTTTACGCCTCTAAAAGAAAGCTGTCAATGGTAATCTTTTAAGATGTTGTTTCCTCCATATCTGAAGCTGATATGACATCACTTCATCAACACCCCTTGATTAAGGTATAATGAAACAAAGAATGTTCGGCTCGTTTGGTGGAGACATCCATCTTGATGATGAACCATAGTTAGGCAATCCAATGAAGTTGGTGAAGACAAATGAAAAAAATGAACAAACAGCGTGTGACATTACAAGAAGTCGCTCGGCATGCCGGTGTATCGACTTCAACGGCCTCACTCGTTGTTCGCAACAACCCTAGGATCTCTGAAGCCACCCGGAAAAAAGTGCTGCAATCCATGGAGGATTTGGGATACGTGTACGATCGCGTCGCTGCCAACATGCGGTCGAAAAGTTCAAATATTGTGGGTGTGATCGTCACGGATATTTCAAACACCTTTATTTCTGAATTTTTAATCGGTGTGCAAACCACACTTGAATCACTTGGCTATACCGTTTTACTTGGGACAACCTTTGATAGTGTAGATAAGCAGGAGCGGCTCATCTCCACAATGGTAGAGCACCGAGTGGGTGGAATCATCTTAAATCCAGCATCGAAAAGTTCGACACGAACGGTGAAACAGTTAAACAACATTCGCACACCAAAAGTATTGGCAAACCGTGAATTAGCAGATGTCCATTGTGATTATGTCGGCGTTGATTATGAACAAGGCACTTGGATGGCGGTCCGTCATCTTCTTCAAAAAGGTCATCGCCGCATCGCCTTCTTAGGTGGAATCAAATCCTCCTCGACTTGGATTGAACGGATGAAAGGGTTCAAAAGAGCCCATGATGATGAAGACCTAACGATGGATGAATCTCTTATTATCGATATGGTGCCTACCCGTGAAGGCGGGAAAGAAGCCCTTGCCCAAGTGATTGACCTTCCCGAACCACCTACTGCTATTTTTTGCTTCAGTGATTTAGTGGCGTTTGGGGTGATTCAAGAATTAGCAGCGCGTGACATCAAGCCTGGTGAAGACATTGATGTAGTTGGATTCGATAACATCCCTGAAGCGGAGATGTATCACCCGCCGCTCACCACAGTCTCATCTTTTCCACGATCCATTGGAGTCAAAGCAGCCAACCTTTTGTATCATAAAATGAACGAGCAGGATGAAGAACTGCAGCGATTGATATTAAAGCCTCAACTTCATATTCGAGAAACCTCGACATGATCATGAAAAGGAGAATTGCAAAGCGATTCTCCTTTCAGATTGTTGACAAAGTGCTAAAATGAACTTTATTTTAGCACTTTGTCTTCTTTTCAGCGTGATAGAAAACCTTTGCAGTCTAGGAAGGACGAGCACTGGCACGGAGCGAATTTGACATTCGTGAGTACCAGCGCACAGGACTGACAAAGAATGCGAGGGTTTGTCTACACGCTGAAAGGAGAATTGCAAAGCGATTCTCCTTTTTTTATTGAGCAAGTCAACTATTTCTTTATTACATTTTTCTTTTTTTAAATCGCAAAGTCATAAACTTGACACATTTTATACACAGGAGTATATTTATCTCGTTGCTTCTTTTAGTATATCGTTATACCTTTTATGAACATATCGTTATTTATGATATCAACTACAGTTAAAGATGGATCTTTTGATTCTGATCAAATCGAGAAAGTCCATCAACTTATGATAACTGTTATTATTTTTAATTATTTAGTAGAACGATGTACTTATTTGAAGAACAGATGAATATTCATTATTTTTTCATCAATCACACAAGGGGTGTTGTGATGGACTTAATATTATTTACGTTTAAGGAAATAACAAAGGGTAACAAGAATTTGGCCCGAACAGGGTTTCAAATATAGGAGTGGGAACATGAAAAATCCATACATTAAATCATCACTTGGCATGTACTTAAACTATTTCATGCTAGGCATGATCAATATTATTGTGGCATCAAACATGGAAAGCTTATCTGAACGCTACCATGTAGATATTCCAAAAATCAGCTTGCTTGTATCAGCAATCGGTATCGGTAAATTAATTGCTCTCTTTTTCTCTGGCCGGCTGGCAGACAGCTGGGGGCGAAAACCTGTCATTATTACAGGTAACTTTCTTTACTTATTATTCTTAATTGGGATTCCAACGACGACCAATTATACATTGGCTTTCATTTTTGCCATTTCCGCAGGGATTGCAAACTCATTGCTTGATTCAGGGACATATCCTGCTTTGACAGAGTCATTTCCTAAAAAAGCAAGTTCAGCTTCTGTATTAGTGAAGGCGTCTGTATCAATTGGTGCGACTGTTCTTCCATTTATCTTGGCATTCCTTATTGCACATGACATCTTCTGGGGCTGGGCATTCTTTGGTCTAGGACTTCTTTATTTACTTGTAGGCATTTACTTGATCTTTATGCCGTTCCCAAATCATAAGCAAACGGCTTCTCAAAACGATCTTCCCGTTCAAGAGCAAATGAAGGAAGAACCGAAAATGTTTGGTGAAGGTTTAGCTGTTGTACTTATGGGATTCACGTCTACTGCATTATTTGTCGTATGGCAAACTTGGCTTCCACAGCTCGGGTTGAAATTGATTGGGCTTGGTTCAGGACAAGCGACACAGCTTCTTTCTTATTTTAGTATTGGTGCACTCGTATCTGTTCTATTGCTTTCAATCGTATTAGATAAATTCATTTCACCGATTATGGTCGCCATAATTTACCCAATCGGGGCATTCCTTGCCATGCTTTCACTATTTCAAATCGAAACGTACGGCATTGTCATTGTTAGTACCTTTTTCTTAGGATTATTTACAGCCGGCATTTTCCAGTTGGCGATGAGTATTATGATGAAATTATTCCCTACAAACAAAGCAACGGCTTCATCATATGTCAACATTGCGGCAAGTTCAGCGTTTATCCTTGTTCCGCTGATTACAAGCGGACTCGTTAGCACGTACGATATTAAAATGACTTTATTCTTCGATATGATCATTGCGGTCATCAGCGTATTGTTAGCAGTCTTTGTTTTACGACGCATGAAAAAATTGTTTAGATAATTAAAGGAGATGTCAATCATGACAAACATACACGAACGTAATATTGATGGAAAAACAAAATTAGTCGGTCTTCTTGCAACACCAATCGGGCACAGCCTGTCACCACGGATGCACAACCTTGGCTATACACTAACAGGAATCAACTATGCTTACCTTGCTTTTGAGGTAGGAAATGATGAACTAGAAGCAGCAGTAAACGGGATGAAAGCAATGGGTGCAGCTGGATTTAACGTATCCATGCCGAACAAAATGAAAGTACTCGATTACTTAGATGAACTAGATGATTCTGCAAGACATACTCGCGCAAGCAACACAGTTGTAAACAAAGATGGCAAGCTGGTTGGCTACAACACAGATGGTCTTGGTTACGTAAGAAACTTAATTGAACATGGCGTTGAATTAGCTGGACAAAAGGTTACACTCGTTGGATCTGGCGGCGCTGCAACACCGATTGCCATTCAGCTTGCACAATCAGGTATTCGTGAAATTAGTATTTTTGCTCGTAATGATCAATACTTTGTTCAAGCAGAAGAAAATGTAAATTACATCAACAACGAAATGAAATCATTCGGTGTCAAAGCGAATATCTTCCCACTTGAAGACAAAGACGCTTTCCGTCGTGAAGTAGCTGAAAGTGCGATCTTAGCAAACGGGACAAGCCTTGGCATGAAACCATTAGATGAACTCAGCATTATTGACGATACCCTTGATGTATTACGCAAAGACTTAATCGTGACAGATGTTGTCTACAACCCGCAAAAAACAAAACTTCTTGCTCAAGCACAAGAAGCTGGTGCCAAAACGATTAACGGTCTTGGCATGATGCTATGGCAAGGTGCCCTTGCGTACAAACTGTTTACTGGCGAGGATATGCCAGTTGAACAAGTGAAACAAATTCTATTTGAAAATGACCGTTTCTAAACGAAACACAGAAAAAAGACGACCTCCGCTTTGGAAGTCGTCTTTTTTTATTCGTGTATCATAATCCGGCGATATCGATTGAGGATATACATCGCCCCGATGATCGCAACAACAGCGACACCCGCATCAAATATAAAGATTTGCAAAATGGTCGCGTGGGTTTCGATCAAACCAGTGACAACCGGAATCACAATGGCGGACACTCCGCCTGCTGTTGAGATAATTCCTGTCATCGTCCCTTTGTTTTTCCAGAAGAACTCAGCCATTACGGTTAACGTCAGCTGAAAGACACCAGCTGTTGAAAAGCCCAATACAAATGCATTGACGGTCCCGATGACTGGAGACTTCACGACCAATAGCACACATATAGAAGCGAGTGTAATGATCGGATAGAGTAGCAGCACGGTGACCGGACGAACAATGCGGCGCAAAAGAAATGCGAGCAATAAGACAGACAGCAAACCGCCCATGCTATAGTAACTAAGCAGCTTCACAGCACTGCCAGAAGCCATTCCCAATATTTCCTCACCGTACGTAGGCAGCCAAATTTGCGGCAAGGCGTACAGACCATTTGATGTAAAACTGATCACAATCAGTGCGACCCCTTCTCTCCAAAACGTAGGCTCTGATGAGAAGCGCGGAAGTCCATCATGCTCCGTCACCTGAACTTGCTCCACCTTGCGATGATTCGGAAATGGCAATGTCCACAACATCATCACATTCACTAAATAGATAAAAGCAGGTACAAAAAACGCAAATCCATAAAACAGATCATGCTCTGCTAAAAAGAAAATAGCGAGCGGCAGAATGGTCGCCCCAATCGAAATAAACGCCTTCACCATCACATTTGCAGATCCCGAGTTTTGAGGAAAAGCTTCCATTAAAGCCGGATACGTCCCTGCATCCATCGCCGAATTCGCCACCCCTGCCAAAATCGCAAACGCAAACGCGATTTGATAATTCGGAGACAATGGGATTCCAATGAGGAACACCGCCATCAGCACCCCCGAAACCAAAATGACCGGCTTTCGTCCAAAACGATCTGACAGTACGCCCGATAAACCATACGTGAGCACCCTGCCAATACCGAGTGCAGATATCATATAACTTATCCCCGCACTATTTGTATCTAATTGTTTGATCAAAAATGGCATATTAGAAGCCAAAATAATATTGACCATACCTAATAAAAAATAATTGATATAAAGACTAGAAGCCGTTCTCAAATACGGATTCCTCATGCTGACACACCCCTCAACACATTGCAATGAAGTGACAAATAATGGTTACGCTTACAAGATTCATGCGTGAGGAGAAACAGCTTTGCAACCTTCACGTACTTGAAACATCTCATCATTTCATACAGCTTACATGCCCTTCATTTATCAAGCATCTCTTCAAATTTTCACTAGCTCTTATTTTATATGAATGTGAAAGGTAATGATAGTGAATTGCTTAAATTTGAGGGAAATGGTTATAGAGAAAAATCCCTGTCATTTTTTGAAATGAAGCTTGATCTAAACTCACATTCCCCAAAAACTAAACTCATAAAAATATTCTGTACGCTCTATGCATAATCCAAAATGAAAATCCTCTGCTATTAAAATGAAATCTCCGTATCCACTTAAAAATTTGGTTTGCTCAAGAAGTTGATTTAAATGATGAAACACTTCATCCACATTCACTAAAAGCGCTTCAATTTCATGATCTCGGAAAAAAAGCAATCTCCCTTGTTTAGGAATCTCTTTTATCCTCCCGACCATTTCATTTAACATTTGTGTAGACTTTTCAATATGCTCTAGATAGTTGTCTCCATGTATTTGACTTTTATGTTCTCTCGATTGCAGGAAAGTAAATACCTTCTGACAAAAAAATTGATTCTCTTCGACCTCCAAAAAAGGGGGTTCTGGAAGTGTCATATAGCTTAATTCGTTTATTAAGTGCTTTCTTCTGCTTTTTCTTTTTAAGGTTTCGATTTTTGTTTTTCCTTTATTATTCATAGGAGCACCTCCACAAGGCGTATAAACATTGCTCTCTAGACATCTCCCCCTTGAAAATTCCACCAGGCTACACGGTGGAATGAACTGATTTCTAGATAACTATGCTTTTTTTCAAAATTTCCGGATATAAATCTAGGAAATCAATATAAATGGGGACTTTGTATAATTACATGTACGTAATAATGAATCTTATGTTGTTTAAAATCCCGAATAAATACATTCCTACTTACTCTTTTTACAATGTGACATTTTTCATCAGTGTAAATTAAATAATCTTGATCAGTATAAAACCAATCAAGATCTTATTTCATCATTAAATTTCAGCAATAACGGACTAATTTGAATGTATTTTTGAAATGAAATCTCGAAGAACTGTCTTTGCTGGTAGGTTCGCAGTAGTAGTCAACATTTGATTTATACGTTCTGTAATCTGAGGATGTTTCAGTACTATTTTTTTACCCTCTTCAATAGGATAACTTCTTAATGTATCAATACAAATCTCAAATAATTCCGCATCATTAGTATTCAGCAAATCCAATAAAATATGAAACTCATATTCATTGCACTCATTATCGAGACAGTACGCAATTTTTCGCTGCCACTCTATTAGTTTATTGAGTACCTGTTTTGATAGTTCTTCCCAATCGTTTAGGCTAAAATACAAGAGTATCTCACTTACTAGTATTTATCAGCGGATAAAATTTTATCCAGTTCTATATACATTTTTAATGCTCCAATGATGGTTCCACATATTTTTCTTTTTAAGCATTGTTTGGTTTTTATTCATTATAAGACCACCACCATAGAAACGGCAAAACAGAGAAGCACTAGCCTTATTAACCTCGTAGAAATACATACAGTTTTATTTCCACCAGTTAGATGTAATTTCTTTTAAATGAAATTCTATAAAATCTATCACTTTGCTATAGTCATCAGAGCTAAACTCCTGAATAGGATTGTCCCAATCTGTATTTTTAACTATTAGAACAAGATAGTTGCCATCTGAAGATAAATCGGGATACCAACCTAAGTCCAATGTTATTGATGATTTCTCATGATAAAGCTGTAACAAACTTTCAGTGAACATAAACCATCTTTCATCTTCTGTTTCTAACTTTCTAGGGTCAATTTCCCAAAAATGATTATAACGGACATTCCAACCTTCAGTTATCCTCAAGGGATGAATGTTTACTTCCGGAATATCAAGTTTCACATGCTTTCTCATCTTTATCCGACCTCTTTGTTAATTTTATAGTTATTTTATTCCTAATTTGTTTAAATACTTATTTAATCTATCACCAGCTATTGGATGACCGTGATACACATTACCACTCGTTAGTTCTCCTCTAATCCAACTAGTAGATTTTCCATTATCATAACCAACAACTTTACCAGTATCATAAATGAAGTAAAAATTATTATTGCCATTATCAATGATATGCCCTCTTTGAAGAGCTTCTTTTTCTATCACTTTATTATTTATTTCAGGTAGGTATTGAGCATTTCGTCTTCCGGTTTCACTAAAACGTTTCGCTTCTTCGGCAGTTCTAGCCTTTAAATGCTTATTATCATGATGAGAATATACTGCACTATTTATCTTTATTCTAAAATCTTTTCTACCATAATAACTTTTATGAGCAATTTCATCATGCCTTTTTGAAATATTAGGTATACCTGAACTCTTTACACCCATCTTCCCATGAAACCCTTTTGCCCCAAACGGCAAAAGCATCCCAAGCGCCGCATTCATACTCGCTTCCTGCTGTTCTTTCGAGACTTTATTTCCAAACATATCTCGACCCGTAATCGCTTCGCTGAAGCCGTTAGTTGCGGTGAGTCCATATAAGCCTTTTTGAGATGTTTTCAGGGCGTCAAAAGACTTCTGTGATGTCTTGTAAATGTCGACCGCTCTTACTGCGGCGGACGTGGCTTGAGTCGTTTTATAAACGGCTTTACCGCCTTTGAAAATGCGTCCTGCCCATCCGACGATTGGGATATATCCTGCTGCTGCCATGCCGCCTGCGGCGACTCGCTGGCCTGCGGTGAGTTCTTCACCTGTGATCGGATCGACACCTGTTGCGGCACGTTTTGCATCGTTCACGCCTGTCAGCTCATTAACGATATTCCCACCGTAATCAAGGGCTTTTTCATACCAAGGACGGTTGGCTAGTGCTTCTTGTTCCTTTGCAATCTTGCGGGCTTCTTCTTGATCTTTTTTTATTTTTAGATATTCAGAAGTTTGCTTCTCAATATCGCTTTTTGCCTTGTAGATTTCGCTATTTTGATACGCTTTCTTGTCAAAATTCATAGGCGAAATGGATTTTCCGTCATTTGTCGCATTCATCATTTCTGCGTACAATGCCATTGTAGCTTGCTGCTCCGTCTCTGACAAAGCATATTCATCTTTTAAATTTTGATCAAGCTCTCTTAGGTCTTTCACTGTCTTTTTTCGCTCGTCTTCCGCATCTTCTATTTTTTCATCAAAAGTTTGGCTATCAAATACTTCTAGTGAAATGAGGTCATCTATGTCTTGAAAAATGGTTTTAAGAGCGTTTTTTTGATCCTTTACAATACTTTTGGCATTTTTGATTCCCATATGTACAGCGTTGTCTAAAAAGTGTTCTTCTACAAAGGTATCGCCGCCAAAGTTTGTATCATCAAGCGTTCCAGAAACACCTTCATGAAAGGCTTTTTGCTTATCAATAAAGCTGATGAACATGTCCACATTTCCGGCGAGTTCTTTGTAGAAGCTTTTAATGTTATCGGCACCTTTTCCAGTAAAGTCGTCACCGAGATTGGCAACACCTTGTAATGCCTTTTTTAAATCTATCATTTGTTCGCGGAGTTCCTGATAGTGTTTTGCCCTTGTATCCATGGCACTGGTTAGTGCTTTTGCATCAAGTATCTTGCCCAGAAGAAGCCACTCCCTCCATTATTGATCATAAAGTCTATTTTACCGTGACCTTCAAAACGGAAAAATAGGCTAAATGACATAAAAAATGGAATGAACTCTCTATCCAATTTACCCGCTAATTCGGATAAACAAGTTTATTAATTGTAGGATATAGAAAAAGCCAGACAGTTCATTATACTCTGTCTAGCCACATGTTCACGTTACTTATAGTCATTGATTGGTCCTTTATCCATCAAAACATCAATTTCATTTGAATACTTCATTTTTAATTTAGGTCTGCGCTCGGAATTCGGTTTGCTGTAAAGCTCTAATGGACGGATGATCACACCATGATTCGTGTTTTGAAGAATACCTGGGACACAAGAATAAATTCGATCATTGTCATTTGCATGTTTCGCGTGAATAGTGACAGACGTTCCTTGATGATTATCGATACTCATAGACACTCTATATCTATAGAAAGAACCTGTTCCATTTGATTGAGCAGAGTAAACAACGGGTACCACCGCAAGGATATCATCATTTAACCTTAGTTTAATGACTTCCGTTTTCATTGATTCACGATCTCTACCGACATCTCCCATATGCTCAACAGCTCCGTTACCGTAACTTTTGAGAGCGGGAACACCTTTTGCGCCAAACATGGCCACATCTATTTGTTTTCCTGACTTCGTATAGACCAATGCGTAGATATCATAATCGGTTCCAGACTCCCAAGATACTGTAGCCGTAATCTCTGGTGTTTTTTCAATGATGATCGGTTTATGACCTTTGTCTAGACTAATTTTACCTTGAACCTTCTCTAAGCTAATAGGTGCAGAGACTTTCTCTTTAGCGGCTGTGTTCATTGGAGCAGGCTCATTAATTTGTTTTTCAGAAACCATTGGAGGAGGTGTAGAAACATCCTGTTCATCAGGTTCAACCTCCACCCCATAAAGCTTGCATAGCCCTTCCAATCCAGAATCGAAGCCACGCCAGATGGATCGTGCTTTCGTTTCACTATTTCTTATGTATAGCTCTACTACGACAATACCCTTTTCATTTGTAAAGCTTACTGGTGTTAAGTATAGCACCTCATCACCTGTTCGAATTTCTGCTTGCAGATTCTTCACATGAGAAAAGCCGATTCCTCGATCCTCTGTTAGTGTAATAGCCATCTTTGTGATTCCGACGGGCACTTTGCTCATATCAAAATTCAATTGATGTCTTTTCAACTGATCTGATATCTCTGCTGGTAAAAGTGTCGCGACACCCGTAGCACTCTCCGGCTGATTGTAAAAAATAATGCCATTATCTCCTTGAACTAGATCTGAATCTGTTAAGAGAAACGCCGTTAAAGAAATATCAATTGCAGATGACACTTCATAACTGATGAATAATTGCCCCTTTGGAGAGTTTAGTACGGTATTGGCACCCATTTGCAGAGTTTGATTCATTTCAACAACTCCTATTCTTTATCTACCATTTATCGCTTTTATAGATCAATTATACCGAATTATGTGATAGAACCTATTAAAACCTTTACCTCTTTTCAACCTCTACAATGATATGAGACAATGCCAACTAAAACCGCACTACTCTAGAAGGGAGAACCATTGTGTATAAATTAATTATTCCTGCTGTTATGGTGGTATTCAGTCTGTGGATTCTTCTTCAATTATCAATGAACATCAATATCTTTCAGAATCCAATGAACTATTTTACCGTCATTACCCTCTTTTTTCTTTGTATTCAGGAGTTATTGAAACATAGACAATAAAAAGATCACTCAGGTACATACACTTTTTTCAGAGGTAATAAGGATCTTGTCTCAGCTGGCATATGTTCATACCAATGTACAATAAGATTTACGAGTTCTTCTAAGTCCACTAGATGAACCTCATTATGCTTCGCAACAGCTTTTGCATGAGAAGTAAACCCACCAGTAGAAACAAATAAACTGTTAGCATTCATTGGATTAGCACCTAATAATTGCTGCACCTCTGGCGAACTGGCTGAATTTTTCCGATGCTTTACTTGTACTTTAATAATAGGCTTTTCAAATCCAAATGCATCTTTATAAGCTAATACATCCACACCGCCATCTGGCCCTTTTGGACTCACGCGAACATTGTATGACATTGCTTGCAGTAAGCCTCCGACTAAGTCTTGCATTTGCCACGGGTCCAATTTATCTACTTTATCTTCAATCATGACAGTAGCTTTGCTGACTAAATCTTCGATAATTTCATCTTCTTCGGTTTCATCTTCAGGTGCTGATATAGATGTAGGGTTTTTGAGTAAATGTTCAATCTCTTTCCCCCAATCATCTACACGAAAAACAGTTGATATAGAACCGAGGCTGTTCTTAGCTGATTGACTGAGAGAATCTCGTTTAACTGCTATTGGTTCCCAATTTACCTGAATATGATTTGGATACATTTTATCTCCAACTGCTTCATCAAAAAAATGCGGAGCAATCACCGTACCTACTCGATATTCACGGCTTTCTTTTATGTACGTAATGATTCGATCTCCCTTTTTGATTTCTCTACTAAACCTCCATACCTGACTGACCCAGCTTCTTCTCGTAAAAGGTTTGTTCTCAGCGAATATGACATCAGCTCGAGCATTCATCTCTTGCTTTGTTTGATATTGTTTTGGATTACCTAATTTAGGCCACCCTATCGATGCAATGCCTTTCTCTTCCCAAATTGTAATTAATTCGTTTTGGTCACCCGCACGAACCATCCACCATTTCGTCATTTACTACCTCTCCCATTCCATCTATCTTCTCTTATTTTCATCATCAAATATTCTATCTAAATTATAAGACTTATTTCTTGTTAACAAAAGGATATGCGCACCATTTTTGTCGAAAGAAACACAAAAACCCGAACAAGCGTATACCACACTCATCCGGGTCTGCATTTTCCTTTGTTACACTTCTTCACCATTCGTTGCGATGACGTTTTGATACCAAGTAAACGAATCTTTTTTGAGTCTCTTCATTGAACCATTACCTTCGTTATCGCGGTCAACATAGATCATGCCGTAGCGTTTTTTCATTTCACCGGTTGTGAATGACACGATATCAATGATGCCCCAAGGTGTGTAGCCGATGAGGTCCACACCGTCATATTCAACCGCTTTTTTCAGTGCTTGAATATGAGAAGCGAGATATTGAATTCGCTCTGGGTCATGAATAGAGCCGTCTTCTTCCACTTGATCAATGGCACCAAAGCCATTTTCCACAATGAATAGCGGGATTTGATAGCGATCGTAAAAACGATTCAATGTATACCTTAAACCTGTCGGATCAATGGACCAGCCCCAGTCACTTGATTTGATATACGGATTTTCTACACCATGCGGCAGTGCTCCATTGACAATGTCTCCTTTGTGATCAGATACTGCATCGCTTTTGACCGTTGTTGACATATAATAGCTAAAGCCAAGATAATCTACTTTTCCTTTTCTTAAACTTTCTTCATCGCCTTCTTCAAATGGAATGTGATAGCCTTCGCGCTCAAATTCTTTTAACGCGTAGCTTGGATAGTAGCCACGCACTTGGACATCTGGGAAGAAATAGCGCTGTCTCATATATTCTTCTGCCAGCATGACATCCTCTGGGTTTGAGGAATATGGATAAATTGGCACGTGGGACACCATCGCTCCAATTTGAAAGGACGGATTGATCTCTTTTCCTTTTGCCACTGCCCATGCACTTGCAAGCAATTCATGGTGGCCCGCTTGATACATGACTTCTTTGGCATTTTCGCCTTCTTTGACAGATACCCCTGAATTTGTCCAAAGGAACAACGGGTTGTTGACGTCCATTTTGTTATTGATTTCATTAAATGTCATCCAGTACGTGACCTTGTTCTTGTAACGATTGAAGCATACTTCCGCGAATTTCGCGAAATATTCAGCGACTTTTCTGCTTCGGAATCCGCCGTATTCTCTTGCCAAATGAAGGGGCATTTCAAAGTGAGACAACGTAATGACAGGCTCGATTCCATGTTTAATCAGTTCATCAAACACATCATCATAAAACTGTAAGCCTGCTTCATTCGGCTCTTCTTCATCCCCTTTAGGGAAAATTCGGCTCCAGCCGATCGATGTTCGCAAGCATTTTAATCCCATTTCAGCAAACATGGCGATATCTTCTTTGTAACGATGGTAGAAATCAATGGCTTCATGGTTTGGATAAAAAGTTCCTTCTTCTATCGTTTCCGTGATCTGTCTTGGAACACCATGAGCACCTGCTGTCATGACATCTACAACACTCGGCCCTTTGCCAGCTGCATTCCATCCACCTTCGAATTGATGAGCGGCTAATGCCCCGCCCCATAAGAAATCTTTTGGTAAAGTCATTATCTATTCCTCCTATTTCACAATTGTCATCATGACGTCAGTTGGCTGACATGTCGAACGTTTCTCTACAATCACATCTTCGTATGCTTGGGTATTGGTAATGATAACAGGTGTGATTGTTTGTAATCCTTTGCTTTCAATTGCTTCCTGATCAAATGTCATCAACAATTCACCCTTTTTCACCTTGTCGCCTTCTTTGATATTGAGTGTAAATGCCGATCCATCTAGAGAGACCGTATCAATTCCTACATGAACAAGTAACTCCACACCAAATTCAGAACGCAGACCAATCGCATGTTTTGTTGGTGCAAGCATGACGACACTGCCATCAAACGGTGCAAACAGTTTGTTATCGGTCGGATGAATGGCAAAGCCTTTCCCCATCGCTCCAGAGCTAAATACGGCATCTGGCACTTCAGATAACGAAAGCACCTTTCCTGTAAGTGGAGCCGTGATCATTTCTTCATTGTTCATAGAAGCTTGTGTCGTTTCTCCGCCTTGATCTTTAACAGGTGTTTCACCAGCTGGCTGGTCTACCGTATCTTCCCCATAACCGAACAATTGAATAAGCACAACTGGTAATATCAGCGCAATGGCCACACCAATCAAAATACCAATGATAGACGTTGGATAATCTGCACTGATTCCGTTCACAATGGTCAGAGGGCCAGGCAGCCCTGCATATGCAAAGTAATAAGGCGTAAAGAAGCTGGCCACAATGGCACCGACTGCTCCAGAAATACACCCGAAAATAAACGGCTTTTTAAAACGTAAGGTGACACCGTAAATCGCAGGCTCCGTAATACCGAAGAGTCCTGTGATTCCAGCTGAAACCCCAACTTTCCGTGTTTCCCGATTTCTTGCTTTTAAAATAACTCCCAGCACCGCACCGACTTGAGCGATAACAGCGATGGTTTGATATGCCTGAAAGGAGTCACGTCCATATTGTTCAAAGTTCGCAAGTACCATTGGCGTGATGCCCCAGTGAACACCGAAAATCACGAGTACTTGCCAGAAACCGCCGATAATGGCCCCTGCCAGAGCTGGTACATTTTCAGCTAAGATATTGTATCCGTTTGCAATCCCATTTGCACCTGCTGTCGAAAGAGGACCGATTAATAGAATGGTTAACGGAACCATGACGACCATACATAGAAATGGGACAAATAGCGGTTTGACAACCTCATGAATTCGTTTGTTTAAGAATTTTTCTACATAGGAAAGAATCCATACTAAGAAAAGCGGTGGCAAGACGGATGATGTATAAACCGTTTCAGATAACGCAATCCCTAAAAAGGTCACACCTTCCCCTGATGCTACACGTCCAGCAATCTCTGTCCAAGAAGGACTGACAAGCGCTGCTGTACAAGCAACCGCGATATACATATTTGTTTTGAAATGCTTGGCTGCAGTGATCGCAATAAAAATGGGCAAGAACGTAAACGGTGCCCAAGAAATAAAGCTAAACACTTCATAAGTTCCTGTTTTCGAGAAGCTTGGAAATATCAAATTTATTAAGATAAGTGCACCTTGTAAAATACCAGCTGCGGCTAAAATATACACAAATGGCGCAAACACAGCGGACATGGTCGCAATGACCCGATTCAGTATCGTTCCTTTGTTTTCATTCGGCTGATCATCATCCGACGTTTGGAGCTGAACAAGGTTGGAAAAATGCTCATATACCTCACCTACATGCTGACCGATCACAACCTGAAACTGACCACCGTTTTCCACCACTGTAATGACGCCAAGCATGGCGTTGACTGCTTCTTTTGCCTTTGGATTAGAACGCTTCAACACCAAACGCAGCCTCGTGGCGCATCTTGCAGCACTCACCACATTTTCTTCTCCGCCAACTGCTTCTAAGATGTCTTCTGCAAGCTTTTGATAATCCCTCACTTTTGACATATAAAACCCCCCTTTATCACTACTAGTATATGTACATTATAATTATACCGGTACAATTTATCAATACCTATATAATTTCAATTTGCATATCAAAAAGAAATCGGGATGTGCTATAATACAAAGACAATAAATCGTGAAAACAAAGAGGAATGGCTATGTTAAAGTATCAACAAATTGCGAGCGATATTGAAAAATATATTGTCACACATGAGCTACAGCAAGGAGACAAACTTCCTGTGCTTGAGACGCTCATGAATCAATTTGCTGTGAGCAAAAGTACAATTATCAAATCATTAGATTTACTCGAAAGAAAAGGGATTGTCTATCAGGTGAGGGGCAGCGGCATCTTTGTGAGAAGGCATAGACGCAAAGGCTATATCAGCCTTTTATCCAACCAAGGGTTTAAAAAAGATTTAGAGGAATTTCAACTGACATCAGAAGTTCTCACGTTAGATACCATCAAACCGCCAGAAGAAGCTGCGCTGAATTTAAACATTGAACCAGATGAGGATGTTTTCTACCTTAAACGCATTCGTTACATCAATGGACAAACTTTATGTTTAGAAGAGTCCTATTACCGGAAAACCATTATTCCTTACCTCAACACAGAAATTGCAGCCGATTCTGTATTTAAATTCGTCAGTGAAGGTCTTGGACTCAAAGTCGGCTTCTCCGATATGTACTTACAAGTAGGCAAACTGAACGATACCGAAGCAAAGCACCTCGGCCTCAAACTAGACGATCCCGCTCTCCGCGTCGAGACGGTCTTTCATCTCACAAACGGCCAGCCCTTCGACTTTTCGAAAATCACATATAACTACACACAATCCCAATTTTTTATTCAAGCGAATAATTATTATGGGTGATGAAAGGAAAAAGCCCCTGATACATTCAGGAGGCTTTTCTACTGTTCTCTTTTAACCTTTAAATATTTCTTCCCTCTCTCTTGAGTAGTTAGCCCGTCAATGAGAGTATCACCATAAAAAATGACTAAACAATCCCCTTTACCTATAAGAACAACTGGAAAAGCATGATGTTCTTGCAGACTCTTTTCAACATCATCTGGATGAAGCTCGACTTCCATTTCATGACCAATGAATGCATACTCGAACGTAAGAGTATGATAAAGTTCTACAAGACACTGTACGATCTCCTGTTGAATACGAACGACATCATGTGAAACAACCTCTGTCCACTTTAAATATAGAACGAATCCAACAAAACCAGCTTCTTTTTGTATATTCATGGTCGTATGCTTTAGACATGTTCCCGTCAATTCAAATTCTGTATAATAGGCTTCCAAGTAATTGTTTTTGATTTTATTCTCTTTTACATCATGTTCGATCCATGCTTCGCCATTAGCGTCCTGACTAAACTTTACCTTCGTTATCAATATTCCTTTTTTTGTTAAAAAGTCAGTCAGTTTGCGAAAAGTGATTGTTAAATGAATGTCATCATAGAATACCAATCCAATATTGATATATCCTCCTAAAGCTATGCTGACCCCCTCGCTTTCTTTTTGTTTTGTTCAAGCATACTACAAAAAAAGCAGATTCTCTTTGAACCTGCCTTTTGATCCGATATTATTTTCTTTCAGCCTTAAACGACTTTACCGTCTTACTACTCTCCGACATTCCTTTTCCTGTAACGGTAAGACCTTTCCGCCCTTAGCGCCTAGTTGTTTGATATTACATGAACAATTCCAATTCATCACATTCAAAAGATTCATTTTACGAATGCATCATACAAACTTATGATGAACATAACAACATGTTTAGGAGGATTCGTCAGATGAAAGATATTAGGGTGTATCATGTCGATGCGTTTACAACTGAGAAATTTGGAGGTAATGCCGCTGGGGTGGTGTTGGATGGGGAATGGTTAACGGAGGATGAGATGCAGAATATCGCCAAGGAGTTGAACTTACCCGAGTCCGTTTTCTTACTGCCGGCACATGATGAGAAAGCTGATTATCGAGTGAAATATTTCACTCCAACGGAAGAGGTCAATTTCTGCGGGCATGCGACGGTTGGGTTGACTTGGCTTTTAGCGACGGAGCTAGGGATGGCTAAAGAAAAATCAGGGGTTGTGTTAGAAACAAAGATCGGCCATGTTCCCGTTATATGGCACGAGGAAAATGGCAAAGTTGTGGATGTGGAGATGACACAGGTCACGCCAAAGACGCGAGATTTTATCATCGATGTAGAAGAGCTTAGTGACATGCTCGGTATAAGCAGTGACAGGATTGATCCATCCTATCCTATAAAATTAGCAAACACCGGAAACTGGCATCTCCTGGTTCCGCTGAAACATCAGGATGACATTGATCAAGCGGCACCAAACTTAGCAGCTTTAGGGAAAATGAATAAAGCGCAGGGTATCACAACGACTCATCTTTATACGTTTCAAGCCACAAAGGACTGTGATCTTTATACAAGGGATTTTGCACCTGGCATTGGTATACCCGAAGATCCTGTAACCGGAGCAGCAAACGGAGCATTAGCCGGATATCTGTATTTGGAAGGGATCATTCCTCAGCAAGAAACCACTCATCTGCGCATTGCTCAAGGTGATGCAATCGGCAGACCAGGATTGCTTCGTATCACGGTCATTCCGAATGAAGCAAAGCCGGTGATTAAAGTAGCAGGTGCAGCGGTTATTACCATTCGTGGGGTGATCACGCTATAAATTGATCAGCTTGAATAGAGACTCTCGTTCAAGCTGAATCTATTTAAAATGATCTTTGACCGCTTCAATCCATCTTTTAGTAGAGGGAGAGGCTGCGTTAAAAGATTTAAACGCCATATTGATTTCGCGATAAACACTGGTCTCAAGTGGAATTACGTTCGCATGAGGCACCTGAGGCGGCAAAATCAACTTCGGAATGATCGTGAGCCCAATGCCTTCCTGAACCATAGAGATGAGCGTATTGTTGTCCTCAATCTCAAATAAAACATGGGGTTTTACGCCTCTTTCTTTTAATATTTTCTTAATGAGTTGATCACAGCCCGCTTTTGGCATGATAAACGGTTCATCTTGAAACGAAGCGACTTCCATCACCTTCTTTGTATGGAAACGATGACTCTCTTGCATGAGCACCACCAATTCATCTTGAAACAGTGGAACAGTTACCAAATCTCTAGATGGCTGTGTTAAAAACCCAAGATCAACTGTGCCAGACGCGATCCACTCTTCAATCTCTTCATAGCCGCCTTCGTATAACTCCAATTGGATATTGGGATAACTTTTCGTAAAACGATGAATCAGCTGCGGAAGCATTTTTGAAGAAAAACTAGAAAACGTGCCGATTTTAATGCTCCCCACTTCCATCCCTTGAATCAACGCCGCCTCCTGCTCAAGCAATGACGCATGATGAATGATTTGGCGAATATGCGGCATCACCCGCTCACCTGCATCTGTCAGCGACAGCCCGTTTCGATTCCGATGAAGCAGCACAATCCCAAGTTCTGACTCAAGCTTCGCCATATTATGACTCACCCCAGACTGCGTCAGCCCAAGCTTCTCTCCAGCTTTTGTAAAGCTGCCGCATTCGACGACTGTTTGAAATACTTTGTATGGGAATGTCATTCGTTTGCTCACCTCACTTTAGATCTTGGCAAAACCTACTGTTAGACATGTCTGTGATTTTTCGATTTAATTGTTGTTCGACCAATTGAAAACATGCCTGCTGAATCCATAAACGTTTAAATGTATAGAGTTGTTCTTTTTCATCGCCATGCATCTCTTCATCTTTTTCTAACTGAAAATCTGTCAATTCGATTTTGTCATGAACATGCATGTGAATAAAAACATGCGCATTGTGAAAATCATGCATATGCTCTACTAAAGCTGAGATATTGGTGATAAAGTCATCAAATATATCTTCTTCTAGCGTTTTCTTGAGATCTAGATGGCTGTGCACATCCATTGATATGTAATTATCTCTTTCATCCAGTTCTTCTTGAGTGGCCAGAGGGTTATCATGAATCGTTGCTTTTCTATTTAAATCTGTAATCGAGAAATAGACGATGATGTCTTTATTATCGAGAAATTCATACTCCCATATCTCTGCATCTCTTAATCTTAAAATGCGGGTGAGGTTGTCCAACTTTTTAAACCCTCCAATTAATTATTCATCGTCGTCGACGAAGACCTCGACGCCGCTTCATCCGCCTTCACACAATCAATCGCAACAACCAATGCAATCATCACAGGCTCCATCTCTTCTTTCAAAATATCCACCTTATAGCTATCCCCCCAAGTAAACCATTCCTTCTTCACTTGACCGATCATTTCGCCGCTTTGCAGCACTTGGAAATTCATATCCCACCAGTTCCCTTGTACTTCGATACCCGCAGCATCAATTGAATATTTGGCTTTGAAGAACGTAAATTCTTTTTTGATCGTCAATACCTCTTGACCATCAACTTCTACTACAAACTTCGGTAAAAAGGTAAACATTTTCTTCGTAATCACAGCGATTTCATCTCGTTCTGTATTCAAAATGGTAAACGTCTTTGGCACCTTCATAAAGCTGCCTTCGACCACATATACATCATTCTCCTGTTGATCCTTGACTGTAAACCTGCCGCTCAGACTAAATACCTTTTGCTTCATATACAGCTGCTTCATAATTACCTCCGATTCAGTTCAAAAATTTATCCGTTCTTACCTTACCACTGATTATACCAAAAAATAGAATGTGCAAAAAACCACCTGATAGCAGGTGGTTTTCGATTACTGATCCATTTTCAGAGATTCTTTTTCATATGTTTGAAAAGCATTTTCCATTCCCATGATGACCTCTTTAATTTTGACATAACCACTTGTGTAAGGAATAGAATCTCTAATCTCTTCCCACATAAAATGATAGAACTTCAGGTCATCCGTTTCACACATCACAAAATCTGTGTAATCCTTACCTGGAAGAGCTTCAGCATCAAAAAAGCGCACCGTCACATGTTCCTCATATTTCTGCATCAATTCTTGCAGCGAAGCCGCATGGGTTCTGCGCTCCTCTCGTGGTAAAGCAAGCCAAGATGGATAGAACTCTAATAAAACAACCATCATATATTTCATCATCATGCCCCTCGATTCTTCTATGATGTGATGATTGTACGCCAGATCTAGAGAATGTGCATTAACATAGGTTAATGTTCAGCAGGATGTAGCAGCCTGCTCAGCGAAACCGGAGAAATACCGATATATGAGGCAATATGATATTGAGCGATACGTTGATGTAACCCGGGATATTTCAATAAAAACGCCTGATATCGCTCAATTGCTGGCAAATATAGCAGTTCCCTCTCACGCTCTTCCTTTCTCGTATACAGCCTTTCAACACTCACCCGAACAAACCGCTCCCACATATGACTTCTGTCCATCAACATTTGAAGCAGATCATACGGAATTTCAATCACGATAGAATCCTCCATCGCTTCAATCGAATAAGGAGAAGGCTGCCCGTTGATCATACTTGCATAAGAAGTAGCAAAATCATCTTCCAACGTAAAAGCCACATTATACTCCCTTCCATCCGGTAACAAATAGAACAGACGGAAGAGCCCCGTTATGCAGAAATAAGCATGCTTCACTGGATCGCCAGCCTTGATCAGGCATGTACCCGCTTTTAATTGTTTAATCGCTGTTCCATCTTTGAAGGCTTGCCAATGATTTTGTTCAATTGGATATTTCGATATTTTGGTTTTGAAGGTGTCGTATGGGTCAGTTATTTTGTCCATCTGTAAGTAACCTCTCGATTAATAGAAGAATTGATAAAAAATGGTGTCAGAAAACACTCAGGTTATAATGGAAATATAAGCGATGATGAGAGGAGAAAACAATGAAAAAGATCACTTTTTTTGACTGGACCATCCATTTACAAGCAGACTTAACAGCGATTACAGATCATTATGAAAAGAAAATGGTCATTTTAGAGCCATCCATTGAACTAAATAGCATCATCTGGATGGATGACAACAACGAGCTACAAATCAAACCTACTTGGGATTGTGTCATTTCAATTGATCCAACCAATAAATCACTGACAATCCGGCAAACAAAAGAAGTATTCGGAGATGTGTACGAATGAAAATAGGAGGAACTATGAAGAAAACCGCTTTTTATGATTGGACGATTCACTATCCTGAACATTTAACAGCCGTCAAAGATGATACAGAAAAGAAAATGGTCTTTCTAGAACAGACTGTTGAATTTAAAGGGATTATTCGTATTGATGAGAATGATGAACTGCAAATAAAGCCCACTTGGGATTGTGTCATTATTATTAATGCAAAACAGATGTCTGTCACAGTTCGTGATGCAGAAGACTTTGTAGGTTTACCATAGAAATGAAATAAGTCTCGTTTGAGGGAAATCACTCAAATGAGACTTTTTCTGTTTAGTCACCATAATTATTTAATAACCATTTACAAAGTAAGCAATGGTTTCTAGTTCATCTTCTTTCAATTCTCTGTTCACGTAATTTTGATATTCTATCGTGATTTTCTGTTGATCTCCACCACAAAGATCGGTGAATTTCGCAATCATCCGAAGCTTGTCTGTTTCCTGACGAAACTCCTCTTTTGTCCACGGTCTTTGGTGTGAAGGAATATACGTTTCAGCATCAAATGCATCTAACTCATCTAAAAGACGCAAGATTTCTTTTACCGTATAATGTACTTTTTCAGCATACATTTTCGGATAAATGCAATCAGCAAGAAACAGGATTTTTTCCTCTTTCACATACACGATCACTGAATCTGCGGCATGATCACCCCCAACATGCTGCACAACACAAGTCACCCCGCCAAGATCAATCTCCATCCGACGATCAAACGTCACAACCGGTAAGACGACCTGAATCTCTCGATGATTCTTATATTCTTCTTTTATCGCCTTCGCGCAGAACTCAATCTCCGTTCCTTCCCTCACCCGCTCATCGATCGCCTCATCAGACCACGAAAACGGAAGAAGCTTCTCCATTTCCTTTCTGGTTTTTGCAGAAGCAATTGAAACCGCATGAGGCAACGCCGGTAGACCAAAAATATGATCCCAATGCCAATGCGTGAGGACTACCAGATCAGGTGTAGCGTTCTCTTGTTTTAAGGTCTTTTGGATGAAATAGTTCGCATGATCTTCTGAATTACCGGCATCGATCATTAATGTTTTGTTATTGCCTTCGACCATGCCTAGGATGGGGCGGTCGGTGAGTGATACTGGCGTGATGTAGGAGAAGGTTTTGCCTATTTTTTTGATTGTGTGCATGGTGTGCCTGCTTTCTAATATATAGATTTTATTCTCGTAGTGCGAAGGTAAACCGAATCCTATTTCTTTAATAAGTATTTGGTTAACTTTCGATCTTCCTTATCCTTTGTCTTCACAGCAATATGTTCAATCAATTCTCTTGTGGCCGCTTGCTGCGAATACGAAGGAGACCATTCTTTTAATACACTTAAAGCATGATACTGTAAATTTCCATCATCTGATCTAAGTGCAGCTTGAATCAATGGCAATCCTATACCTTCGTGTTCATATAAATCTTGCACAATATATTGTAGACAAGCCACTTCATCATCTGAGAGGTTTGATAACGATAAATGTGTTTCTGCAAATGTACAAAGCTCTCTAATATGCTGGTGATGATTTGTGTCCATCACAGCAAAGTATATTTCACTATTTGCCGGATCTTTCTCAAGTAAAGCAAATAGATGCTCAATCACATCTAAACGATAAAAGAGAGCGATTTTAAGTGCTTGGGAGCTGAAACCCTGTTGTAACGAATCGATTGCAAGCTTTGGCCATCTACTGTCATTGATAAACGGTTGAACAGCTTCCTGGATAGCCTTATAATCGTCCTGTTTCCATGAAGCATTCAATCGGTCTTCCCAAATCTCTTGTTCATCATTTAAAAACTCATTTATTTTCAATATTGGATAAAAGTCCTCAATTGATTGACAGTGCTTATGAGCATGGTGAATAAAACGGCAGAGAACTAAGCTTGCATTTGGATACTCTTCGATACCATAGTTAGAAACCTCATCTTCTAATAATGCTTGAATGATGAGACTCGCTCCATCATATAATTCTTTGGAAATTTCATCTTTTGATAAAGCTGTTTCCAGATCACCATTAAGAGCACAAGTATAAGCTAAGTATTCATTCATGATTGTATTTTCGCAGCCCTTTGTTAGGAGCCATCGTTTTATTTCTGGCGTCGATGCTTCCAATTGCTCAACAGCCGAAATCTTCCCCCATCCATCGACGGACTTTGCAAGACGCCAAACATGTTCGTTTCCTTGAATTGTGCCATTCTTCAATGCAAACACGACATAAGAAGTAAATTCTTCATGCATACCTATTGTGAATAAAAGCTCTTTGTATTTTTCACAGTTCGTACATCCCAGTATCATAACTGCAAATTTAACTACCTCCCGATGTGCTGCATGCTCAAGAAGCCATAACGCTTCTTGCTGTACAAGATACTCATCCCATTGTGTTTGTTGAAATCGGTCAATTAACTCACTGTTGCGACTCGCCATATTGTTAGAAATGATTTTTTCATATGTTTTTTTTCTAGTTTCGTTTGTAGGATGATTCAGTTGTATTTCAAAAAGCTTCAATAGTTTCTTCACATAAAAAGGGGCAGGTCGTTCATCTACATAATAATCAGATAAACCGGGAGCCAATCGTGGTTCATTTTCGTCAAATAAATAATCTTCATCGGGTAAACGATCATCTACTATTTTATGATGTGTTTGAATTTGTTGTTGAATAAAGGGAACGATTTTCTCTTTATGATCCCATGATAGAAGGTCTATCTTCATTGATTCATCTAAAACCGTTTCATGATCTACCTTCACCATACAACGAAATCGTACATACCCACCAAGTTTAACGGACACCTTGTGTTTTGTACCATCTTGAAGCTCCAATATCCCTGACAATTTTGAATAAGGGATCATATGAGTCAATAAACTTTTTCGTTGTTTTTTATCAACTGTCACACCATCAATGATTAGTTGCTCTTCTTTTATTTGGTTTGTAATTTCTATAGAATGCCCTTTATATTCAATTTTCCATGTTTTATTTATTTCTTTTTCTACGTCTTTTATTACGTTACGTATTTCATGTTTAAAATCAGCTTTGAAACCCATGAAAGTCTCCTTTAAGAACGCAATATGTCCTTATATATGTTCGTTGTCAAATACTGAAATAATAATTCAATATTAATTACTTAAATAAAGCTTCACTTTTATTTTATAACTCCCAGAATCATTACTAATTAACTCCTTCATACATATTTTTTAACAAATTTAACAAAATCCACATTAACTATTTCGATCTTATTTAATAAATCACTATGTTTATTTTTATTCTGAAATAAATATGCAACCGCTACTAATGTATCACGAAATGTAAAGTTACTATTATTTAATAAATAGTTTAAAATCAACTTTATTTTCGATCCATTTATGACATTTTTTCTTTCTAAATGCCGACAAATTAATACATATAAGACGGTAAATTGAGATGGATTGAATTGAATATATCTCCAGTTTTCAACTAAATTCTTTAACTCTTTATCACTTAACACTTTCCATTTACCAGAGAAAATAATATTATTTAATATTTTTCTATTATCTTCGCCTTCAATTGATATGTATTCATCTAATATTTCCTTGTACCTTTTCAAATCTATACCGCTCTCTTCTTCTAATCTACATAATTTATTAACTAATTGAATTAAGTTACCATTATTAATTATTTCTTTAGTTCTTTTATCTATAATTTTTTCACTAGTGAAGGATACCATTTCTTCACCATAGTCAAAGCCAATTACTTCAACTGTATTTTTATATTCTTCTGGACTTAAGAATTTTGTTTTCGAGGAATTTAACACTAACTCTTCATTCCATAGTAAATAGCTTATTTCATTAAGCAAGTTATTATTTCTTTTATAGTCCATCTCACCATCTAAATAAATAAAATACATATCATCAACAAATCTAATTAGATTTATGTTTTCTCTTGAAGCTATTTTCTCTATTTTTGAATCAAAGTCTTGCAAATATACTTGAGATAATATTGATGAACCTATTGAATAATGAAATTGTGGTAAACAATCAAATCCACAAAAATTAAGAAAATAACTCAAATCATCAATAATCTTATTTTCTCCTAGTAACGTTTTTAATTTATTTATCAACGATTTTAATTTAATCGAGTTAAAAAAATCCTGTAAATCTATTTTTAACACGGGAAAATCAAAGTATCTCTCTCTCTCTTTTTGAAAACTGCTATAACTTTTATTAAATCTAGCATTTTGTTTGACATCCGAATGATTAGAACTTATGTCTAAAAATCCTGAATAAAATATCTTCATTCGTTCTTTTGAGAAATCTAATTTAGTATCTTCATCTAAAAACAATTTGGCTATTCTAAAAACAATATAAGTATAATAGGTATAGTATATTGGACTTATCAAATACATATTTCTAGGTGTAAAATAATCGTTCTTATAAATAAAATCTCTTGCTTTAAAAGGGTAATTATTTTCACAAAAATCTTTAACATCTCTTTCTAATTCAATTTTAATAGCCGAGAAACTATGTTTATCAAAGTAATTGGTAATAGCAATAGTTTGTGGATTATATTTTTTAGATTTGGACATTGATAATATATACTTATATGTAAGCTCAATTAGTTCCATCATATCACTCACTTTAGAAAATAAATATAAATAGTAACTATAGGAAATAAGAGTATGGCCATATTAACATGTAATAAAATGTTGTCTACTGTAAAATCTTTTATTTTCTTTTTCTTAAATTCTTTATCTTCTATTATTTTATTAAATCTATGTTTTGCATCATCAACAGAATCATGATTTTCGTTATTCTTAAGTATTGACTGATACTCAAACATAATAATATCAAATCTCTCTATTAATGACTTGTCATCACTATTACTATTATTCTTTTCTAAAAACAACTTTTTTAACTTTAAAATTAAGTCTTCTATATCTAATTGATGATAGTGTGTTTTTAAAGCCCTCTCATTATAATTCAACTCATTTACATAGTATTGTAATAGGATTACGTAAATCGAGAAAACTCCAGCAATTAAGCTAAAACCACTATTTGAAAAACTAGGTTCTACTTCCTTTCCTCCAAGAGACAATAACACAAATATTACCGCTTCAATGTTTAACCAGAAAAAAATTATTTTCCATTTGTCACTATACTTCTTTAAACGTTTACTCATTTCTATTCTATTATTTCTAGTTCTATTTAAAGTATTAATTTTTGTTTCTATCTCTGATATTATAGTTATATTTTTGTACTCCTTCTTCACAATTCCGCTCCTTTCTTAATATAAAATACTATATATATTAATACTAACGATTTGATTTTACTTATGATAAGGCTCTCCGTAATGCACCTAAGTGAGGTTTTATCTAAAGGCAGCTCCTAACACGAATGATAGTCACTGCTCAATACTTTATATTATAAAACTCTCGCCCTTTAATACATTTTTAAAAGGCTCTTGAGCATTTTTTTAAAGTCTAAAAAAAATATTTTACTTTTTTAGGTCTAAACTACCTATCTATTTAACGAATTTTTTTACAAATTTAGCGCTCTTAATAGAATAGTTCCAGAGATGTCATCTTTTAAGATTTCTCTTGAAGAACTTATTGCTCTATCAGGGCTAAACAAATGAAGCTCTATACGATTATATCTATTCTTATTTTTCTTCATTATAAAATCCACTAAGTAGGGAGTAATATCTAAAGGAAATTGTATAATCTGATGCCATTCTTCATTAATCAAAGCCTTAATTTCGAGTATCAATTTATTATGATTTTCTAGTACTACAGGTCCAACGGTTACTAGATTTGTACCTTTATAAAGAGTTAATAATTCTTTTGGAGCCTCTGCAAATAAAGATAATGTACTTAATCCTGTAGGATACTTTTTTAAATACACACCCTTACTTATCTCTATTTCTCCAGCTTTATTTTGTAAATAATCTTGTAATATATCTTCAATCATTGTAAAGACTGATGAAAATGCCGCTACATTAACTCCCTTAAATTCTTCATTTTCAATATGTTTAATAAAATTGCTTTTACTTAATGCAATATTTTGTCCATCTTTAGCTACTTTGGATAAGTCCCCTTCTTGTTCTTCATACTTCATAATTTTAAAATCTAAAATACCTATATCACTAGACTCTTTATTTATTTTAAGTGCATATAAATTAGGAATTAGTAGATGTTTTTTTGTAATTTTATCGAATTCTTTTACCATATATAGTCTTCTTCCATTAATATCTTCTCTAAATAAATCCTTATCGAAATAATAATGTTCGATACTAATATATGGTGTGTCTTTACGGTGCTCTGGTACTGGTAACAACATAGAATACACATTGTTCCCATGATATAATACTTCAGCATCTCCAAATTCACTATTAATATCATCAGCATCTCTATCAAAAATAAATATTTTACAATATTCATTCTCCAATAAAGCATGATAATCACGAATTTTTTTTAATTTATCGTTACCCATCTGAGTTTTTTTATCAGGTTCAAAAAATTCAATATCTAAGCTTTGAAACATGTCATTTCCATTTAACTTTTTTAAAGCATATTTTAAATGTCTCCAGTCTGTTTGTCCTTCTGTAATAATTATATTTTTACTAGATTAGTTAGTTCATCTAATCTAACGTTTAAGATAGGAAGATATTTTTTTATAAATACCTCTATAATTCCATCGGAGGAGGCTATTTTAAAAAGAATTTCATCTTCTTCAGGGGAACATTCAGTTTGAACAATTCCGCTTTTGTTTAAATACAGCCTATCCTCATCCTCATTCCCATATAAAAATATATCATCATCTAAGAGCATAAGATCCTTCAGCTTAAATTTAAAATAGGCACAATTACTCGAGTTTTTAGAAGTATGTGATACCATCTTTATATAAATCCAATTATCTTCAAATTTCTTTAGTATTTTAAAACCCAAATTCAAATCTATAATTTTCAAACGAATATCATGTTCCATATTCATCCCCCTTATAATAAGAACTCTATTACATCAGATTATATATATATTTCTTCAAAAACCTCATTCACTTATGATAAGGCTCCCCCCGCACAATCCGAAACGCCCGATAAATCTGCTCCACCAACACCAACCTCATCAACTGATGCGGGAACGTCATTTTCGAAAACGACAGTTTCTCATTCGCCCGCTGCATGACAGCGTCGCTTAATCCAAGGGATCCACCTATGACAAAACATACCTTACTTTTCCCGTATGTTGCCAGCTTATCTATTGTATCGGCTAATTCTTCGGAACTTTTCATTTTTCCTTCGATGGCGAGGGCGATGACGTGGGCGTCTGGGTTGATTTTGCTTAGGATGCGTTCGCCTTCTTTGTCTTTGATGATTTTCATGTCTTGCTCGCTGAGATTCTCGGGTGCTTTTTCGTCTGCGAGCTCAATGATCTCGATTTTTGCGTATGCCTGTAATCGTTTTGTGTATTCGGCTATGCCTTGCTTTAAATATTTCTCTTTTAGTTTTCCTACTGTGATAATTGATATATTCACAGGTCATCCCCACCTTAAGAACAAGTTATTCATATAAGTTATCAACAATTGTGGATAAAATTTGTGTATTTTGTGTCCGATCATTCGTTCCCCACTATATATATTGCAGGTTCATCGCACAATTCACAGGTTGTGGATAAGCTGTGTGTATGTTCGATTTTTCTGAATTCTGGCGGTGTTTCGTGATCATCTATGTACATGTCTAGTACGGTTTCTATATGTTCTGCACAAGCATAAAGTGATTTGTTCATAAGTTTCTAATTCCTCCAATATGTTGTTTGGTTATTCACAAGTGTTTCGCTCATTGTTCAATATAACCGATTTATTCACATGTTAATAGTCTTTTACCATTTTCCACACCTTTTATCCACAAACCAAATAAAAAAGCCTCCACTCCTGTGAAGGCTTCCTTCTATCAAAACGGATTGTAAAATCTCGTTCCTCTAACAAATGTAATCACTAGCGACACGATCAATACCACACCAACAAACAATAACGCCGCATAATCTGCTTTTTGAAAGTCTTTCGCCGTAAACCATGTACGCTTTTTATGTTTCCCAAACCCGCGCAGCTCCATCGCATTGCTGATGGTCTCGATCCGTTCTAGGCTAGAAAATATCAACGGCATCACAATAGACAGCGCATTTTTAATCCGTTTTCCCAGTTTTTCATTCTTTGATAAATCAATGCCTCTTGCTTGCTGAGAAATGGCAATCGTTCGAAAATCACGCTGAATATCTGGAATATAGCGCAAAGCAATCGCTACAGCATACGAAATCCGGTAGCTGACCCCAATTCGGCTGAGCGATGAGGCGAATTCACTTGGATTTGTTGTCACGATAAATAAAAGCGCTGCTGGCATCACAGTCACGTATTTCAGTGTAATGTTCAATTGATAGAAAAGCTGTTCAAGTGTGACATTGTACCAGCCTGCAATGTGAAACAGCTCGTGCTTCGCTCCATAGATGGCGACACCTTGCTGAGGCGCAAAGACGTAAATGGCGATGTTATTGATGACAAGAAAAATCGCCAAGACAATCACTACGAAAGAGATATCACGAAATCGCACATTCGACAGTTGAAAGAACACGATACTGGCAACTAGCATAAACACTAATACGCCTGTATCATATGTGAGCATCGCTGCGGATGACCAGAGGATAAAGCAAATGAGTTTGGTTGCCCCTGTCAGCCGGTGAATCGGCGACGGGCGATCGATATAGGACAGCATGTCTACAGCCATGTCATTCGTTCCTTTCTGTCAACCTCAATGAAGCGATCCACGAGTTCATTTGGATTTGGCCAGTCTGCTTTTAGCGCCAGTTCATAGAGCGACGTTTCCTTTAAGCTCGCCTTTTGGACTAGCAGCTGATCTGTCAGCACTTTGGCTGGTGTATCATCTGCGATTTTTTCTCCATCTGAAATGACAATGGTTCTTGTTGTGTATTCGAGCATCAAATGCATATCATGGGTGATCATCAAAATCGTGACTCCCTGCTGATTTAATTGCTCTAAAAACGTCATCATCTCTGTGTAATGTCTAAAATCTTGACCGGCCGTTGGCTCATCTAAAATGATGATTTCTGGCTCTAACACAAGAATGGATGCAATGGTGACGCGTTTTTTCTGTCCAAAACTGAGTGCTGAGATCGGCCAATTTCGAAATGGATACAGCCCGCATACTTTTAAAACCCGCTCTACACGAGCCTTGATGTCGTCTTCCTTTACGCCTCTTAAAACGAGACCTAGTGCGACTTCATCAAAAATCATTTGTTTAGAAATCATTTGATTTGGGTTTTGCATGACGACACCGATTCTTTCGGAGCGCTGTTTGATGGTGTCTCCTGTGATGTCATCGCCATTTAAAAGGATTGTCCCTTTGGTTGGCTTTTCAAATGCACAAAGCACCTTGGATAGTGTCGTCTTGCCTGCGCCATTGGCACCGGCGATGCTGATCATTTCTCCTTTTTTGACGGTAAAAGAGATGTTGTTCAGTGTGTTGGGTCTTGTCGGATAATCAAAGCTCAGCTCACGCACTTCTAGTAAATCCGGCGCTTCATTCTGCTCGACTGATGGCTCAGATGCTTCCATCCATTGTTCGATTTTCTCTTTTGCCTCGTCATTTAAGGTGAGGTGCTGTAAATTAGCGATCTGATCTCCTGCTTCAACCGGAATGCCTGCATATTTCATCGCTTTCACATATAAAGGCTCACGTAAATACGCGGCTTCTAATACATTGGAGGCGAGCAATGCATCTGGTGTCATATCCGCTGCAATCGTGCCGTCATTGACAACGATGATGCGGTCGACATGACGGAAGAGGACGTCTTCCAATCGATGTTCCACCATCACGACCGTTTTTTTCGTTTCTTTTTGCAGATGGTCAATAAGGTCGATCACTTCTTTACCTGTAGCAGGATCAAGGCTTGCCAGTGGCTCATCGAATAGCAAAATATCGACATCGTTGACAAGTACGCCTGCGATGGCGACACGTTGTTTTTGACCTCCTGACAGCTCATGTACGGACGATGCGAGTTTGCCGTCTACCTCTGTTAATTTTGCCGCTTTTTCGACACGTGTTTTCATTTCTTCGCGTGTGACTTGATCATTTTCAAGTGTAAATGCGATGTCTTCTCCTACGGTTAGCCCGATAAATTGTCCATCAGGGTCTTGCAGCACCGTCCCAACGAGCTGTGAGAGGGAGAAAATGTTCTCTTTCTCTGCATTTTTTCCGCCGATGTGGAGACTTCCTTCCATAGAACCTTTATAAGACGCAGGAACTAGCCCATTGATACAATGGGCTAGTGTGCTTTTTCCCGATCCAGACGGGCCTGCAATGAGGACTTTTTCTCCTTCATAGATGGTCAGGTTGATATCTTTCAATGTTGGTTCTGCCTGACTGCGATACTTGAATCCGAAATGTTCGAATTGAATCATCGGTTTCTTCATTTATGTGTTCCACCTTGCTTCATGATGTTTCTTTCGATAGACTGCCGCTTTTGCTTCTCGTTTTCGCATAAGCCGCAATGATGATGGTGCCTAGTACACCGACTGTGATGATGTTTGAGATTCCTGCTACGATGCCTTGAACGAACACTTTATTTGCAGGTTCTGCATAGATCACAATGTCGAGTACCGGCGCAATGACAAACCAGCCTAATGCTTGTGCGCCGGCTTGGACGGCGTTGAAGAGCGTGATTTTTTTCCAGCCAAAGTCGCCCTCTTCTACTTTTAAACGGTTCGAAATGAGACCGATCAATAAACCAACAACACCCGAAACGATAATCCAGCTCCACCAAGGTCCAAATGTGGTGGCATCTTTAATGAGATGACCAATAAATCCAATCAATGCGCCTGCAATAGGACCAAATAGCACGGCCATTAATGCAAGGAACGCGTACGATGTTTCAATTTGTGTATTCGGAATCCCAGTTGGAATGGAGACGAAGCGTCCTAAAATGACAAAGACGGCTGCGCCAATCCCGATGGCAACGACAGTTTTCGTTGAAAGTTGTTTACCTGCCATGATGTTTCCTCCTCTTATTCGTATATAATGCGCGGAGCTTTGCGAATCGAAAGGCGCCAGCCTGTGCCTGTACCGATGTTATAAGCCTTTGCAAATGACCCTTGATTGATCGCCACGCCTAAATGATCGAGTGAATTGACATATACGAGTGGTTCGCCTACCTTTAAATCGGCAAAAGATCGTCCATAGGTCATGATATTTTTATACACATTTTTTGGCCCGTTGGCAATGGTAACTTCTATTGCATCCCCATAATTGATTGAAAGCTGTTCAAATAACGTATGATGAATGTTTGTCCATAGGTTTCCGAACCGCACATCTAAAATATCAATCGTCCCTGTGATCACTTCTTCTTCCGCATAAGCTTGTACGACTGGAAGGTGAATAATGTCCTCTATATTCGCCTTTGGCCCGACCTCTTCAAAAGAAATCACACCTGAAGCAATTCTCGCGCCTGTATAGGCGTAAATGTCTCTACCATGGAAAGTATGTGATTTTCCTGACTTCGGCAGACGGTTGATGGTTTCATCTAAATACCGAGCCTCCACGATGCCAATATCCTGGGCGACATGCGTAAGTGTCCCATTATCAGGTGTGATGATGTAGTGGGAGCTTGTTGTTTTGACGACAAGGCTCTTTCGCTCTGATCCAACGCCTGGGTCAACGACGGAGACAAACACCGTTTCTTCCGGCCAATATGTGACCGTCTGAAGCAAGCGATAAGACGCTTCCCAAATGTCATATTGGGGAATGTTGTGAGTTAAATCAAAAATGCGGATGCCACTCCTCACTGTATTGGCTACGCCGTACATTGCGCTGACCGCTCCATCATCAATACCGAAATCTGATTGCAAAACCAATGCATGTTCACTCATGTTAATCTCCCTTTCATTTGAAAAAATGGTTGTGGTGTTTCACGTGGAACATTTGAACATTTGTATGAAAAAAAGTGGACAATAAAAAATACCCCATCCTTATCTATGAATCATAAGGACGAGGTATTTGTCTCGTGGTACCACCTTTATTTACTGTTTGCTCGCGCTAAACAGCCTCTACAAGTACAAAGCTCCAATTTGGCTCATATACTGTGGTTTTGATAACGAGTACCAACTCTCGTCGTCACCTACTAATATCATGGATATGTTCAGCACGAGGCTCAGAGACCATTTTTCGAATCATTATTTTTGCTTCTTTTCAGCTGCCGAAGCTCTCTGTGGAAAAATTGATGATTGTACTTTCTCTCGTCATTGCCTGTTTAACTATCTTGAATTAAAGCTATCATACATGATGTTTTTTGATAAATCAAGATATTTTTCTGAACATTTTTAAAAATGAGTTAACTGTTCTGGAAGAGTCTTCTTTTTTATAAAATTTAAGCAAATGTTAAAGAGCGAGATATGGTGTCTTTCTTTTCTAGCGGTATAATAAAGATGAAGGGAGGTACAGTGTGTGTGGACCATCTGTATGAATGAATTTAAGCAGCTCTTCAAAAGCACAAAATCCATCTTAACTATTGTTATTATTTTCATTTTATCTACTTTTGTATCAAGTCTTCCATTTATAGCTGCTTATCAAGGGAAGTGGGAACAGGCAAAGGACCCTTATTCCATTGGGAATGAACTAGTGATTTCGTTATTTGGTTTCTTCCTTATTTTTTTATTATCTCATGATATTTTGAGCCGCGAAATTCATTTGAAAACCATTCGTTTTCTCGTCAGCAAAACGACCCGTTTAAACATTGTCATCGGGAAATATCTTGGGCTGATGCTGTTTTGGCTCAGTTGCATTATGACCACATATATATTAAATATGGTGATTTCACATCGTTTTCTGTTCTCTGATGCCTTAAAAATATTAACGTTTATCAGTGTCGGCATCTCCTGTGCTTTGTTTTTGTCCATGCTCTTTCCAACACCACAGAAATCGATGTTTGTTGGCATGTTGTTTTCCTTTCTATTTCCAATCATGAGCATGATGTCTGTTCTTTCTTCAGAACGGTTGATTCACTGGTTCCAATACGTGACGCCTTATTATTATGCGCGCTGGAGTGAACCGCTGACCTATGTGCTGATGAATGCCGCATTGACTGTTGTCTTACTCGTTGGAACGGCACTACTGTTTCAGAGGAGGGATGTCTAAGTGCTTCACACAAAAGGGCTGACAAAAAAATATCGGACAAAAGTCGCAATAAATCATATTGATCTTGATATCCATCAAGGGGATATCTTCGGCCTCATTGGACCGAAGGGTGCTGGTAAGACGACCTTTTTTAATATCATTACAGGGATCTCCCGCCCCACCTCTGGCACATTTATCATGATGAACATGACGTCGTTAAAAAAAGTACGTCATCATATCGGTGTTCTGCCTGAATATACAGATTTATATGAAGGGCTGACTGCTATTGAGCATATTGCCTATTTATCGAAAATTACGGGTACTCGCCAGAAAACGAGCTATTATGAAGAATTACTCGAATTTGTTGGCTTACATCGTTATCATCAAGAGAAAGTCGGTGCCTTTACACCTGGGATGAAGAAGCGGCTCGGAATGGCTCAAGCCATCGCTCATCAGCCTGACTTTATTTTACTTGATGAGCCTTTTGCGGATATTGATGCAGATTCTATCTTACATATCCAGCGGGTGATTGAATCGTTAAAATTTGAAGGAAAAACTGTCTTTTTAACAGCAGACGAGCCAAGGTTCACCCAGCCTATTTGTACCAAAACAGCTTTCATATCTGAAGGAAAAATCGTGTCCTCAAGTACTCATCCTCAAGAGAAAACCATCACGTCCTCAACCATTCGTGCCACCTTCAAGCATGCATGGATTGATGATGAGGTGAAGCCTGTTCTCACGCAGTACTTACAAAGTGTGGGAACAGACCTTGTGATCAGAGATGACGAGACCTCATTGTTGATTCGTTCAGAAGCTCAAGTCCCAGCCATCATCCGTGCGTTTGTGAAATGCAAAGTCGATCTATACCGAGTCACGGCGCAAGATGCCATGATGTCCACATAAAAAAGTACCGTACGCTCGCCGCACGGTACTTCTCTTTTTTTATAAAGGCTTGCTCATGTAAATCCCAGTCTCAGCGAATCCCGTTTTCTCATAAAGTGAGCGGGCGATTTGATTATGGGCAAAGACATGCAGCGATAGTTTCTTCACACCTAATGACTTTGCCTGCTCTTCTAATGCCGCCATGGCCTGTTTTGCCAACCCTTTTCCTCGATACGCTTCAAACAAAATAAAATTATAAATAAATCCTTCATGCTGGGGATGATCTGGATCATAGCAAAGCCATACCCACCCAATGGATTCGTCTCCATGCATGAATGTCCACAGCTCATGATCCTCTGTCTGAAGACCTTCAGGTAGCAGCCGCTCAAATTGTTCCTCTGCGTTCTTTTGCGCTTCTTCCTGACCCCACGTCCCTGCGAGTATCTTTTCTTCTGCGTACCTCTTAATGGATGCCTCTATCAAGACGTCATAATCCGTTTGTGACATCGGCTGTAATGTGACCAAACGTATCTCCCCCTTTCCTTTATCATATGCCGGGCATGTAAAAAAAGCCAGTCCCCTATAGGAACTGGCTAGCCACCGAACTGATCGGTTTGGGAGAGTTTGATCTCGACTGATTTTTTCTTTCCGCTTCGGTAAAATTGCACCTTTACCTTGTCGCCGACTTTCTTTTGATAAAGATATTTACGCAGATCAACGATATTTTGTACTTCCTTGCCGTCAAACGACGTCACGACATCCAGCTCTTTTAACCCTGCTTTTCCTGCTGGAGATAAAGGCTCGACACTCATCACGACGACTCCGGTTGTGACCTTTGATGGCAGCTTTAACGTTTCCTGCCAATGATAGCTCGCAATATCTGCTAGTGATTTCATCCCAACACCAAGGTACGGACGCTTCACCTCTCCATAGCGCTCTAAATCCTCTATGACAGGGATCACCAGATTCGCAGGAATAGACAGCCCAATCCCTTCCACCTCTGACTCAGCAATCTTCATTGAATTGATGCCGATCACTTTGCCGTCCATATTGATCAAGGCTCCGCCGCTGTTCCCAGGATTAATGGCGGCATCCGTTTGCAAAACTTCCGCATTCCAATCCGTCTGTCCATCACCATTAGAATCAACAGGGATCGCACGCTCCGTTCCAGAAATCACACCTTGTGTGACGGAGCCAGCAAATTCAAGGCCCAATGGATTTCCAATGGCGATGACAGGCTCACCTGGTTTAACATGGTCTGAATTGCCGAAGGCAGCGGTTTTCTTGATCTTATCACTTTTGACCGTAAGTACCGCTAAATCCATCAGCTGATCACTGCCGACAAGATTTGCCCCGATCCTTGTCCCGTCCTGAAGGCTCACTTCAAGCTGGTTTGCGCCTTTGATGACATGATGGTTGGTCACGATATAAAAGGTGTCACCCTTTTTTTTATAAATCACACCTGACCCGCTGCCTGCTTCACCGCCTTCTTCCCAAAAGCTCGACTTTTGAATGTTAATGACGCCGACAACTGTATCCGACATACTCGATACCACTTTTGTGACCGCATCATTCACGTTCACATTGACGGTCTTTAAAGGGCCATCTGATGCCTGCTGATCTCCAGCTGACTGCCAGCCAAAGGGGCTGCCGTTTTGTCCAGACACATAGGGGAAAAAGAATCCCATTAAAAAAGCTCCTACCAATACACCGATCAGACCAGATAGGAAATATCCTTTTCTGCTTCGTCTCGGCTTCCACTCTACATCGCGATAATCCACTATGTTTCCTTCCTTTCAGTGAATAGATGATGTATATAGTGTTGGTAAGAAGCTCTTATCTTAATCATACGATTGTAAAAATCATACGGCGCAAAGCGGGGTTGCTTTTTTCGGGTCCGTATCATATAAATCAAAGCCGTCCCCTACAACAAAGCCCTTCATTTCAAGCGTCTGCTGGACCGCCATACGGGCTAAGTCCTTCATGTTGTTGTCTTGACTCAAGTGGGCCAAATAAATGCGTGAGGTGGCGTCTCCAATCACGTCTGTCATAGCAAGAGCCGCATCTTCATTGGATACGTGTCCGACATCGCTCAAAATTCTGCGTTTAATGCTCCATGGGTAGCGCCCCATTTGCAGCATGCCGACATCATGGTTGCTCTCAAATACGAACGTATTGGCTGATTTAATAATCCCTTTCATCCGGTCACTCACATAGCCTGTATCCGTCATAAGGGCAAGTTTACGCCCGCCATAATGGAATACGTAAAACATGGGCTCTGCCGCATCATGTGATACGCCAAATGATTCAACATCGAGACCGCCGAATGATTGAACCGTCTCCATATCAAAGTGGAATTTCTGCTCCGTATCCACTTTCCCAATATGTGACTCCATCGCCTTCCATGTTTTCGCATTTGCATAGACAGGAAGCTTGTACTTTCTTGCCATCACACCGAGTCCTTTAATATGATCTGAGTGCTCGTGAGTGACAAAAATTCCGTCCAAATCTTCTGGCTTTCGGTCGATTTGACCAAGCAGCTCTACCATCTGTTTGCCGCTTAAGCCCGCATCTACTAAAAAAGCATGCTCGTCTGTTTCTAAATAAAAAGCGTTCCCCGTACTTCCGCTCGCTAGTACACTGAACTGCAAGCTCATGTTCTCTCACTCCAATGAAGATTTGTCTTCTTTCTCTATATGATCAAGTGTTGAGCCATCAATGGCATTGATCAAATATTCTTCTTCTGTCTTTTTCTTTGAACCAGCTGCCACGCCTTCAATCTCTACTCGCCATACAGGAACCATGACTTGAGTGCTTGCACCTGGGTATTGCGTGTAGTAGCCAAGCTCCACTTTTTTCACTGTCGTGTTTTGGCTCAGCATATTTTGTGTATATAAGTCCTTCACCGTTTCAAGCGCTGGGACAAGGGTTTCTTTTCTCACTTCATTAATCGATATCACCATCGACTGCCGGTACGAGACGACCTCGTTTTGATCGTTCACATCCAATGTGATCTTCCCAATAGTTTCGGTGTCATCAAGACCTTCTTGGAAGATGTATTTTCCTTTATACGTTTGGAAAAAGACGATTTCACCTGTTTCTTCATCGATGCTCCAGAGCTTATAATTCTTACCATCCAGTAAACGCTGGCTCACAAGATTGGTCGCTGCTGTTTTCATATCTTTTTTCGGCAATGCGACTGGTTTATTGAAGGTCATTTCAAGCAGGGTGACAGGATCATCTTTCTCGGTTTTCGGGAATGTGCTTTTCGTCTTTTGATCAGCTAATCCGTCGACATCCTTTTTCGTATATTGCTTTTTCTCAGCTGTAATGCGATATCCAATCTTCGCTTCATCTGATAGATTGCCATATTTGATTCCGTCTGCCTTCATTTCTTCCAGCGTATCTGTTTTTTCGATAATCGCAAAATGATCGGTCGATCGCTTTTCAAAGTATTGGAAACCTAGAAAGATATCGAGAACGAGAAAGGCTAGGATAAAGATCGTTTTGGTCTTATTCCACTCCATGATTCTCGCTCCCCTCTGTCAGCAAATCATTCGTTAAAATGACGGTTTTTCCGTTATATTTCATACACCATACCGGCTCTAGCCAGACAAACATCGCTTGATCCTGATCTGATGCCGTGGATGTCGCTTGATAGGCAGGGAATATCTGTTCAATTTTCTCTAAATCATCATACTTCGTCTGCTTGATGATCAAGTTTTTCAGCTCTGTCCCATTCATCAGTTTGACCTGTTCACTCTGACTCGCTTTGTTGCCGAGAATGTAGTTTGGACGCTTATAACTCAAAATGTCATCATTCGCCCATTGTACTTCAAGTGATGTCATACCAAATGGATGTTTTGTGCTGTTGACGATCGGCAGTCCATCCATAAACATATTAAAGGACAGCTGCTGGTTGCTGTTAATGCCGAAGTATTGATAATTATCGGTAAAACTTCCGGTATCATTGAAATACTTCACGCTTCGCTTGATCAAATCTCCCGTTTGGAATACGGTACTAGAATTGATATTACGATGCTGATATTGGATGCGGTGGTCTTTTTGATTTGCTTCAAGACGACTCGTTCCATCTGTATACACCGTCCGGTTTAAATTAGATTCCTCCCCAACTAGACTTGGGTCTGTAAACAAAGCGTCCTTGAATTTGCTTGTCTTAATCGTTTCGATAAAGAACATTTTCGCTTCAAGCTGCTTTTGCTTCTGCGGCAGAAGGAAATCTCGTTTTGAATTCGTAGAGAAAGTATATAGATCATAGCGCGGCATCTCGTTTTGAGCGGCTGCAATACTATCCATCAGATTACGATAGTTGGCTGATTCAATCGTCAGCTCAAGCACCGTTTCCTTGCTGTATGAAACCAAATAGACTTTCTTATTGGCCTTATCCGGCTGAGCAAACGGCACAATCATCCGGTCAAATGAGTTGTATTCAATGGATTTATTCGGCCATTTAAACAGCGCTTGGAAAATATCAATCGGAATCGGATCATTGAACACAAGATCCAATGTTTTGCCTTGCCCCTCGCGTCCATAGAAGAAATTCTTAAATTTCTGCTCGGAATATTGGTCCGACACATCGGCAATCTCTTTGACATCCCACAGGCTCACATCATTCCAAAAGTTTTGGAAGAGTTCCTTTTGATCGACTTTGAAATGCTCTCCATTGGAATGGATGAACATCTCACGCGGCTTCACGACATCAATGAGACTCCGAGGCTCGTCGCTTGAAATCTTCTTCGTTTCCACGACCTGTGTGCCGGCATCAGCCTGATCCTGCATGACGGGCTGGAACATCCAAATATTCCATGTAAACACAAGACTGATCGCAATTAGGATTGTCAATATAATGGTTTTAAAGGTCTCACGCTTCATCCCAATCATCCTCTTGTTCTTCATTGTACGGAAGGCTAAAGGTTACTGTTGTTCCTTTTCCTTCAATGCTGTCAGCCCAAATATCTCCGCCATGAGCCTGAACCATTTCTTTTGCAATCGCAAGACCTAGGCCGGTTCCGCCAAGTTTTCTTGTTCTTGCCTTATCCACTCGATAAAAACGTTCAAAGATTTTATCCATATCCTTCTTCGGAATACCGATTCCTTCATCTTTGACACTGAATAACACAAGACCTTGCTCCTCATCCAAATCGACAGTGAACGTAATGTGTCCACCCTCTGGCGAGTATTTCATAGCATTGGAAATGATATTATCGAGCACCTGTGTGATTTTGTCTTGATCAATTTCCACATATATTTCACGCTGCGGCAGGTTCCGGATGAAATCGACATGCTGCTCCTTCGTCATTTCAAAACGATCAATGACGAGCGAGATAAACCTAATAAAATTCGTCCACTCACGATTGAATTGATAATCCTTGCTGTCGAACTTAGACAGCTGGAGCAGGTCATTCACAAGTCTAATCATGCGCTCTGTTTCATTTTGCGTGACACTGAGGAACCTTGGCGCAAGCTCTTTATCACCAATCGCACCTTCAGCGAGAGCCTCAAGATAGCTTCGCATCGTCGTAAGCGGTGTGCGCAGCTCATGGGATACGTTCGCCACGAATTCACGACGTTCCGCATCAATTTTTTCCTGCTCGGTTACGTCATAAATGACCGCGATCAAGCCATCAATCTTCCCATGCTCTTTCTGAATCACTGAGAAATTGACACGCAAAACAGACAGTTGATCTTCACGTTCAATTTCTAGTAGCATGGAGTCTTGATTTTCGACTAAATCTTCAAATGTATGAGTTTCTTCTAAGCCAAGCAAGGATGTGATCGGCATCTCTAGAGCTGTTTCACGTGAAACATTCAAAAGCTCTAGTGCCGGGCTGTTTAATAGAATAATGGCCCCATTTTGATTCGTGGCAATGACGCCATCGGTCATATAGGCGATAACAGAAGAAAGCTTTTTCCTCTCACCCTCTGTCATCAGCTGCGCTTCCTCCAGCTCTCTCGTCAGATGGTTAAATGTCGTTGCTAGCTGACCAATCTCATCATGTCCATACTTTCGGACCTTTCTGGAAAAGTTCCCTTTGGCGAGCTCGATCGCTTGCTTTCTCATATCCGAAATTGGGTGGGTAATGGTTCTGAATATGAATATACCAAGTAGAGCGGTCGTCCCAAGTGCGATGAGTGTACCCGTCGCCAAAATGGTGTTGATCGTTCGCATTTGGTTAAAAACACTTTCCATGGATGAGACCACATAAATGACACCAACGGTTTCTTGGTTCTCATTTTTCACGGCTGTCGCTGATATGCGGACTCGTTTATTCGATTCTGGGTCATAGAATTTTTTCTCGTAGTCTTTGCCAACCGCGAAAATACGGCTAATGATTTGATCTGTGATTTTCTTCCCGGCAATCTCTTGACTGCCGTTATTCACAGAGGCAATGACCTCTCTGCTTTCGTCAATATAGCTGACTTCAGAAATTTCATTAGACTCATCTTTGTTGTTAAAATCGTTTAATATCTTTTGAGCATCCTCTTTTAATTCTGCCTTGCTTTTCGATGAATCTTGTTCTAGGTAATACGATAACGAGTAGATTCGCTGATTCAAGGAATTATCATAGGAATTAATTAAGGACTGCTCTAGCTGCTTCACAAAGTACACGCCAATGATCTGCATGGCGACAATGATCAGCAGCACATAAATCAAGGTCAATTTAAAGTGAATCGAGCGAAAAAAACCTACTTTACTCATAAGAATCTTAGTCCTGCTCTGGGTTTCTTAAATAGTAGCCGACGCCTCGTCTTGTTACGATCCAGCTCGGGTGGCTAGGGTTGTCTTCAATTTTTTCACGAAGACGGCGGACTGTCACGTCTACTGTACGGACATCTCCGAAGTAATCGTAGCCCCAAACCGTTTGCAGTAAGTGCTCACGTGTCATGACTTGTCCAATATGTTTCGCTAAGTAATGAAGCAATTCGAACTCACGATGCGTTAGCTCAATCGTTTCGTCACGCTTAGACACGACATACGCATCTGGGTAGATCACAAGTGAACCAATCTCGATATCATTTGATTCAGATTCTTCCTCTGATTGCGGAGCAGCCGTCTGTCTTCTTAAATTTGCTTTTACACGTGCAAGCAGCTCGCGTGTACTGAATGGCTTTGTGACATAATCGTCTGCACCAAGCTCAAGACCAATGACTTTATCGATTTCAGAGTCTTTTGCTGTCAGCATGATAATCGGCATATCATATTTCTTTCTCACTTCACGGCATACTTCAACGCCATCTTTGTTCGGCAGCATAATGTCGAGCAAAATAATGTCTGGCTTAATTTCTTCTACCATTTCAAGGGCCTCATTTCCATCATACGCACAATGAACCTCGTAGCCCTCTTTTCTTAAGTTAAATTCCAATATATCCGCAATCGGCTTTTCATCATCTACGACAAGAATCTTTTTTTCCATTGTGATTTCCTCCTGCATTTTTAGCATCTATGTCATTCCATTTTGCATGTCTCATTACGCCTTTTTCATTTACGCAAAAAAGGCTCACTGTCTATTATAACGTTTTACGAGGCAAAGATAAAAACAATAACGGCTTTCTTTGCTAGTAAACGTTGGATAGAAGAACTTCATCCAAAAGATTTGATGACTTTTTCCTTTTTTATTGAAACTTTTCCAGTCACCAAACGTCTATATACATGTAACGTCTTCTTCTTATGGAGCCGGGCCCTACCTAGGTCCGGCTTCTCCCTTTTTATGCCTTCTTTTCATAATAAAAACGCACCTGCGATTGCAGATGCGTTTGGAAGTGGCTCGGGACGGAATCGAACCGCCGACACACGGATTTTCAGTCCGTTGCTCTACCAACTGAGCTACCGAGCCATCATCAAAAGATGAATATGTATAAATGGCGGTCCGGACGGGACTCGAACCCGCGACCTCCTGCGTGACAGGCAGGCATTCTAACCAACTGAACTACCGGACCTCAGTAACTTGCCCGAAAAAGCAATCGTGGTGCTCCTTCAAGCAAGTGAGGAAAAATTAGCTTAACGCTAAAGTAAATCAATGACCCGTACGGGATTCGAACCCGTGTTACCGCCGTGAAAGGGCGGTGTCTTAACCGCTTGACCAACGGGCCAAAACATGGTGAGCCATGAAGGACTCGAACCTTCGACCCTCTGATTAAAAGTCAGATGCTCTACCAACTGAGCTAATGGCTCTCGGTTTGTGAAAAGTGAATCTGAAGAAGCTGTATTGCGTCAAACCAATCGCTTTAAAAGCTGGAAAATCGCATCTTAACAAGTTTCAGAGACCTTTGCAACAACGAGATTTATAATATCATAGAGTAATTACATATGGCAATACGTTTTTCGACATTTTTTTAAAAAAAGTGTCGGATTTGATATCTTCTGTTATATCGCCTAAATCCGAAAGCGCCTTCATTCAATCAATGGCTACTGCCCAATCCAGCACACAGAAACGTTTGATTCCGACCAATATTGGTTATACAAGAAACAAACAGCATGGTGATTGAAAAAGGAGGAAGCATAGGATGAGTTCATTTAAATTAGGAGATAAAATGCCCGATTTTTCACTGCCAACAGTGCAGGGCGATCACATTGAGTTTTACAAACATTTAGAGGAGCATCAAAGCTGGCACCTCATCGTTTTCTTTAGAGGAGCATGGTGCCCAGTATGTGTCGAGGAATTAAAAGAGCTGGAAAAACAGCAATCCTATTTTCAAGACAAGGATATTCACTTAATGACGATTTCAACAGATAACCCTGAAGACTTGAAGGAATTTGCAGACAAAGAGGGACTTTCTTTCCCCATCATGTCTGACCAAGACCTCACATCATTGAAAGCCTATGAAGTCTTCTATCACGGGGAAGATGCCCCCTACGAAGATCATGGGGTGCACGGAGAACCTGCCTATTTCTTATTAAATGAAAAAGGCCAAGTCCTCTATCAGCAAAGACAAACAAGTCCATTTGGCAGACCGCATGCCAACGAACTGCGCAAAATCATTCAATACATTCGTAAAAATTTAAAAGGCCAATATAAAAGCCTAAAATAAAAAAGAAGCTCTCATCAGAGGGCTTCTTTTTTATGAATGTTTTTTATTGTATAGCCAATCTGCGGTGAAAAACACAAGAAGACCTGTCATTAAAATCACAAAAGTCACAGGTGTACTCTCACCTTGAAAAAAAGCGTAAGACGCATGTCCTCCTAATGCTAGAAGATAAAAAACAAACGCCGATCCTGCTGCTTTTTGTGCATTGGCTTGTTCTCTTTTCGTCGTTTTTTTGAAAAACATTGTATCTATTCCCCTTTAAGATGCTTTCTTCATTGTCACCCGGCGAAGTGCCTGTGATCGGATATACTCCATTGGTCCAATCCGCCAGACGTTTAAGCAAAGGGCTGAAATGGCAATTTGCAGAAGTGAAATGAACAGCCATGACAAGATGATAAGGGGGGCGTTGATTTGCCCGCCAAGACCCAATCCCCAGCTATAAAAAAGAAGCGAGCAGATGACATTTTGCAGGATATAGCAGCTAAGCGCCATTTTTCCTACATATTCAAACCAAGTCCACATGAACCATGATTCCGTCCGTTCTAAAAGCTTCGCCACAACAGCAATATAGAATATAGAGAGGAATGGTGAAAACACATAACGCACCACAAATTCTACTATGTCATTTGGTACGAAGACGAGCGCATTCAGCGGCAGTCCAATCCACAAACCCATTCTGAATAATGTTTTCCGCAGAGTTTGCCCACGCTCATTTGCATAAAATACACCGGCTCTCATCATCCGCACACCTAATAAAAACAAAAAGGTATTCATTGGGATAATAAAGATTGCTTCTTCTCGATACATCAAAAAGTGCTGTACTCGGTCTTGAACTTGAGATATCCATGTCTCCGGCAGTTGTTCTTCGTACGCTGGTTCACTGCTCCCGTCATAGGATTCAGTTTCCAATTCAGAGAAAGAAAATACAACGAGAAAAGCCGTCACCAACAAATGAATGACACCCGAGACAATCATGCCTTTTTTGATGCGCCGACTTCCTCCACGGACAATAAACGCCACAAGCAAACCCGTGACGGCGTAACTCATGAGCACATCATATTCCATCACTAGCGCAAAATGGACAAAGCCTTCAATCAATAAGAACAAAAGAATCCATAAATATGTACCCGGCCAAGTCGTATTTTTTCTTTTCGCCTGCTGGTATTTCAGCTCTAGCCCTACACCAAACATGATCGTAAGCAGCGATAGCATTTTGCCATAAACGAACATAGAGACAAGACTTTCAAGAAAACTGCCATTTTCATATTCATCCGCAATCTGATCTGTCGCAAAGGTATCCCCTGCGTACGCAAAAAACCAGACATTTGTACCCAATGTGCCTAATATCGCAAAACCTCGTAAAATATCTAATAATCGTATTCTTTCTTTCACTAGAACGCTCCTTCCCTTTTATACAGTTATCACATTTTGGTAATGACAGGAAGAGCGTTCCGTAGAAATTAAGGAATATTTAAACAAAAAAACACCAGTAAAATGTGTGATTTTACTGGTGTCTGATCAGTCTATAATGATGGACGGTACACGCTGCGGACAACGTTCGTTTGGGAACGGTCTGGTCCGACTGAGAAAATAGAAAGTGGAATACCTGTTAATTGTGAAATGCGCTCTAAGTAATGACGGGCATTTGCAGGCAGTTCACTTAAATTCTTCACGCCTGTAATATCCTCTGTCCAACCTGGCATTTCTTCGTAGACAGGTTCACATTTCGCTAATTCATTTAGACTTGCTGGGAATTCTTCAGTGATTTCTCCGTTCAATTTATAAGCAACACAGATTTTCAATTTCTCAATCCCTGTCAGTACATCGATGGAGTTAAGAGATAAATCTGTAATTCCACTCACACGGCGTGCATGACGGACAACAACACTGTCAAACCAACCAACACGGCGCGGGCGGCCAGTTGTCGTACCGTATTCACGGCCAACTTCACGGATTTGATCGCCAATTTCATCATGGAGTTCTGTCGGGAATGGGCCATCACCTACACGAGTTGTGTAAGCTTTTGATACGCCGACCACATGTTGAATTTTCGTAGGACCTACACCAGAACCAATCGTCACGCCTCCAGCCACTGGGTTAGATGACGTCACGAACGGATATGTCCCTTGATCGATATCAAGCATAACGCCTTGTGCCCCTTCAAAAAGAACACGGCGGCCTTCATCTAGAGCATCGTTCAATACAACAGATGTGTCCACAACATATTTTTTCACTTGCTGACCATATTCATAATACTCATCTAAAATATCTTCAATTTTGAAGCCTTCTGTGTCGTACATTTTCTCTAAAAGACGATTTTTCTCTTCTAGATTACGGGCAAGCTTCTCTTCAAATACTTCACGATCTAATAAATCTGCGATACGGATTCCTACGCGGGCAGCTTTGTCCATATAAGCTGGTCCGATTCCTTTTTTCGTCGTACCGATCTTGTTAGCCCCTTTCCGCTCTTCTTCTACCTCGTCCAATTTTAAATGATAAGGCAGAATGACATGGGCTCTATTGCTGATTCTGAGGTTATCTGTACTCACATTCCGTTCGTGAAGATACGCAAGCTCAGTGACCAACGCTTTAGGATCAACCACCATTCCATTACCGATGACACAAGTTTTCTCTTTGTAAAAAATACCGGATGGAATGAGGTGTAGCTTGTAAGTCACTCCATCAAATTTGATTGTGTGACCTGCATTGTTTCCCCCTTGATAACGGGCAATCACCTCTGCATTTTCTGAAAGGAAATCGGTAATTTTCCCTTTCCCTTCGTCACCCCACTGCGTACCTACTACGACTACTGAAGACATATCGTGCACCTCCGTTAACCTTTCAAAACGTTATCTCTTTCAAACACATTTATTTTATCAATGGACAATGAAAAAGTCAACGTGAAATCCGAACATTAATATCTTGAAATCAAATTTTGTTCGTTTTACATGTGAGGAAAAGCGCTTTAATTGCTCATTCTACGCTTGAACAAGAAGATTTCGATCAAAATTACTGTTTTTCTCATTTCCGTTTGTTCAGTGATTTTCAATCAATTGAATCATCGAACTTGCCATAAAGTCGGGTGAGTATGGTCTACCTTTTCTCAGCCACCACTCAGCTGTTCCAACATAAGCAGAAATGACAAATTGCTTCTGCATCTCGAGAGGAACGTGTTGTGGATCAGGTGTTGAACCTGTGACTTCTTCTAGCCCTAAAGTAAAGCTTTCTTCAAAAAAAGCACTGGCCGTCTGATGAATATTAAGCTCTCTTCCCCTTTTCAAGAGAATCTGATACTCCTCTTCATGTTCCTGCAAATGCTGATAAAAGCGGTAAATATACACATATGCTGCATGATCGCTCTTCCACTCATTTTCATGTACAGGAGCAAAAATAGCCGTTTTCATGACATCAAACATCTCATCCATGACCTGCTGAGCCAAGTCAAACTTATCCTCATAATGCTGATAAAAGGTGGTGCGATGGATTCCTGCCTTGTTCGTCAAATCTTGTACAGAAATCTTCCCCCATTCCTTCTCCTTTAATAACTGAAATAACGCTTTTCTTAATTGTTGCTTTGATTCAGTTGCGCGCTTATCCCCTCTGTAGCAGTCCGCCACAAGCCGCTCTCCCCTTCCCATTTTCTTCAACAGATTTCGCCTTTCTGTTGGTTGAATCCTTTCTCCTGATGAATTACCTTAAATCTAACACAGTGAAAAAAAGGAATCATCTGACAACCCATAAGGAGTGATGATCATGGAAACAACAACACCTAGTGCCGTTCAGAAAGCGTTATTAAGAGGGAAAAATAAGCAGGACCCGTATCACCCATTTGATTGGTACGCCAAAATGCGTCAAGAATCCCCTGTTCATTTCGATGAACACAGCCAAACATGGAGTGTCTTCACCTATGAAGAAGCAAAGCGCGTCACCATCGATAAAGATACCTTTTCTAGTCAACCTCCTCAAGACCACCGGAAACATTCACTGATGAAAACAATGGTCATGATGGACCCGCCAAAACATACACGAATCCGTTCCATTGTGAGCAAAGCCTTTACACCCCGGGTGATGAAATTGTGGGAACCACGCATTCAAGAGTTAATGGATGATCTCATTGGACAAATAGAAGGTAAGGAAGAGATTGATCTTGTTCAAGACATCTCCTATCCGCTTCCTGTGATAGTCATTGCAGAGCTTTTAGGTGTGCCAACAGAACATAAACAATCCTTTAAAGAATGGTCCGATATTCTCGTCAGCATGCCTAAAAGTGAACATGAAAAAGATGTCGTTGAATGGCAAAAAACACGGGATCAAAGCGAAGCGGACATGATGGCGTTTTTTGCTGACATCATTGAAGAGAAGCGGCAGAACCTTAGTGAGGATTTGATTTCGCTTTTAATCCAAGCGGAGGAAGATGGAGATAAGCTGTCCGCAGACGAATTAATTCCTTTCTGCAATCTTCTCCTGTTAGCAGGCAACGAAACGACCACCAACCTGATCTCCAATATGATCTTTAGTTTGTTAGAAAATCCGGGGGCGTATGAAGCGCTCGCTCAATCACCTGACCTCATTCCTCGAGCTGTGGAGGAGGCTGTCCGTTTTCGTGCCCCTGCGCCTACCATCGTCCGGTATGTCACAGAAGACACCGAACTTGGAGGAAAAGTCTTGAAAAAGGGAGACAGTGTGATTGTCTTTCTTGCTTCTGCGAACCGGGATGAGCGTCAATTTCCAAACGCACATGAGTACGATATACACCGGCACCCTAATCCCCATATTGGCTTTGGCCACGGCATTCATTTCTGCCTAGGCGCACCACTTGCTCGCCTGGAAGCATACACTGCCATCAAAGCCATACAGTCACGATATGAATCACTAGAGCTTCTCTCTTACGTCCCAATGACAAGCAGCGGTATGTATGGACTAAAAGAACTGAAGCTCCGTGTCACGCCTCGTTCCTAACAATCTGAGACTCTCACAAGATGGGAGTCTCAGGTTGTTGACAAAGGGCTAAAATGGTGTTGATTTTAGCCCTTTGTCTTCTTTTCAGCGTGATAGAAAACCTTTGCAGCCCGAGGAAGGACGAGTACTGGCGCGGAGCGAATTTTTCATTCGTGAGCACCAGCACGCAGGACTGACACCGAATGCGAGGGTTTGTCTACACGCTGGGACTCCCACGAGATGGGAGTCTTTCTTAATCAGGTGTAATTCCTTCTGTATTCATGAGCACCACTCGATATCCATCTGGATCTTCAATCGTCACGCCTCCTCGATCCCAGTACGGGTTCGTAGAGGTGACATGCCGTCCGCCAAATGCGATCAGTCTCTTTTTCATCTGCTGAAATTCCTCTTCATCCGGAATATAGAATACAAGCAGCTGCTCTGGGTGGGGAACAGGCAAGCTTTCGTCTTCTTCATGTTTGGTGATTTCCAGATGAACATGCTGGTGAGGAAGCCCAAGCATGACACCATCATACCCTTCATGCTGATCAAATGAGCCTATTCGTTTCAGCCCTAAACCTTCTTCATAAAAAGAAACAACCTCTTTCATGTTGACGGTCGGACGTGCGATGCGTAATTGAGCGGCTTCGAATTGTTGAAACTTCATCAGTCATCACTCCTTTTCTCTCCCTTTAGTATACGCTCTCTTTTTCTCCCACTCCTCCTCATTTCGACTGTTTTTCAGTCATTCTTTCGATGTAGATGGATCAAAAAAAGCCCAGCTTCTTGAGCTGGGCTTTAGCTTTAAGCACCGGGCGGAACACCCGCATCATCAAATCTTCTTTCTAAGTTGACGAATTTGTTATATTCTTTCACGAAAGCCAGTGATACCGTTCCAACTGGACCGTTACGCTGTTTCGCAATAATAATTTCAATAATGTTCTTATTCTCTGATTCTTTGTCATAGTAATCATCACGATAAAGGAACGCCACAATATCGGCATCCTGCTCAATACTTCCTGATTCACGAATATCAGACATCATCGGACGTTTGTCCTGACGCTGCTCTACCCCACGAGAAAGCTGTGATAAGGCAATGACCGGCACTTCAAGTTCTCTTGCTAGTGACTTTAAAGCCCTAGAAATTTCAGATACCTCTTGCTGACGGTTATCGCTTGATCGGCCACTCCCTTGGATGAGCTGTAAGTAGTCAATCAGGATCATGCCAAGCCCGTTTTCTTGCTTCAAACGGCGGCATTTCGAGCGAATTTCACTGACTCTAATGCCAGGTGTATCATCAATGAAAATCCCACTGTTTGATAGCGAACCCATCGCCATTGTCAGCTTACCCCAGTCCTCTTCGGTGAGGTTACCAGTTCTTAGGTTTTGTGCATTGATATTTCCCTCGGCACAAAGCATACGCATGACCAACTGCTCAGCGCCCATCTCTAAACTAAAGATGGCGACACTTTCATCTGTCTTGGTTGCGACGTTTTGTGCAATGTTTAACGCGAAGGCTGTTTTCCCTACGGACGGACGAGCCGCTACAATAATCAGGTCATTTCGCTGGAAGCCAGCTGTCATCCGGTCAAGCTCTGAGAAACCCGTTGGAATCCCAGTGATATCACCTTTTCGATTATGAAGCTGTTCAATATTATCATATGTCTGAACAAGAACGTCTTTAATGTTTTGGAAAGCTCCTGAGTTTTTACGCTGAGCCACTTCCATAATGGTTTTTTCAGCATCACTCAATAGATCTTCTACTTCATCCTCACGCGTATATCCATCTTGTGCAATGGTTGTCGCTGTACGGATCAGACGTCTTAAAATGGATTTTTCTTCCACGATTTTTGCATAATATTCAATGTTTGCGGCAGTTGGGACAGAGTTCGCAATATCGGTTAAATACGAAATCCCGCCTACCTCTTCTAGTAAGTCTGTATTGGCAAGTTCTGATGTCACCGTGACAAGGTCAACCGGTTCCCCTCTATCACCAAGTACAAGCATCGCATTGTAAATCTTTTGATGCGACATTCTATAGAAATCCTCTGGAATTAATACTTCAGAAGCGAGCGTTAGCGCAGATGGTTCTAAAAAAACAGCACCTAATACGGCCTGCTCGGCTTCTATATTTTGCGGCGGCAGCCGGTCATCGAGAAGTTCCGTCATGCCAAGCACCGTCCTTTCATAAAAAAATACGCTACTCATCATTTTAACATTTTCATCAATAAAAAAGTGAAAAACATCAACTATAGTCAAAATTACCATGTGGCTGTTTCATTGAACAGCGAAACAACACACTTCAAATAGAAAGGACTCTGTAACATAAATTGTTATAGAGTCCTTTGTATCGCTTATGGGATTTGTAGCTGTTGTTGTTCAAACATGTGATTGATATTCTAACACGGCATGTACACGCACATGATCAAACCTTGCAAATATCAGGTGCGTTTTTTTAATCTATCGTTTTCTTAACTCCGTAATTCACCTTTTGTCCAATATCATATAAAGACCCGTTTTCATAACCAATAGATAGCACCAAATCAGGAATAGAATCATACCCGTTCTTCGCTAGATCAAAGAGCTGTGCACCATAATGTGATGCAGCAATGCGGGCATTTTCTGCTGTGTATGGGTTTTTCAGAAGTTCTTCTTTGTAGATATCAAAAATGTTCGCTCCGGTATCCGTTACAAATTGACCGTTTACAATGCTTAAACCTTTTAAGTCGTAGCCTGTCACCGTTTTGATTTGATTGACAAGGTGGAACTTTGCAAGTGAATCCGGCGTGAATTGAGTCGAATCATCATTTCTACTTTTCATAATATGGAAAAATAGTTCTCTTGTATTGTTGCTTGTATTTAATATGTCTTCTATTTGTTTGATCAGTGATTCATCAGTTGATCCACTCACCACTAATTTGAAATGATTTGGGTCAATGGTAAAAGTTAAATTGGCGTTTTTAGGAATGTTCAAACCATTGGTAGAAAACAAAGCTTGCAGTTGTTCATTCACCTTTTGACGATTTAATAGTTTCTTTTCTACACTTTCTTGGGTAGGATCGTACCGTTTTTCATTACGGAAAATAGCATCATTGAAGTCATATTGTCCACCTTTATTATTCCTTGCCCAACTCATTTCCATCGTATAAGCAGCTTCTCTCTCCACTTTAGTTAGATCACTTCTGAAATAAGAAGAGTATGGATTTCGATACTTATCATATATATGACTCTGAGGATCTTTGAATCGTTTATTTTGTTCATTTATTTTTTCGTATTTTTCATCTAATATTTTCATTCGTCTATCAGATTCGGTCATCACTTCGTTTGTACTTTTAATAGCTGATTGACCTTTAGAGTTTATTTGGTTCAAATTGTTCGAAGAACTGGCTGTATACGACGTATTAATATTCATTTTGATTCTCCTTTTTTAAGAAAATAGTGATTATTAAATATATCGGCAATTCAGTTAAAATTTGTTAGTTTAATGTCGATATAGTAATTATTACAAGGAGGGTTAATATATGACAAATACTATCTTTAAACGTTTATTATTACCAGCATTATTATTGGCGCTTGTTGCTAGTTTTTTTGCACCTACTTCAGCGGAAGCAGCTATTACAGGGAATAACAGTCCTAACACTGCAAGTTCAATGGGATATTGGAAAAACAGTCGTTCAGACACGACAATCTTACCTGAAGGTGAAAATGAAGCGTATTATCAGTTTACGATCAATAAAGGGGAAAGAGTTTATGTCAGAAGTTCGTATAATAAGCAATATACAGGGATGAATATCGAGGTGTATAATTCGAAATATTCTAGGACAGGATCCGAAGTTATAAATCCTGATTCAGTAACGCCTTTTATTTTTGCAAATACTGGTGACGTGACTTCAACTTCAGAAACTTATTTTGTGAAAGTAACCCGTGGTACATATACCGGTAACATGTATTTTACTGTTTCCATTCAAGATCGTATTAAATCTGGAAATGGGACATTCAATTTTACAGGGACTGCTACGAACTTGGGGAATTCTTCTTTAAATTTTTTAGGAGTTGACTCTTCAGTCATTACAATGGATTTAACGAATAATTCCACAGTGCCTAAACGCGCTGTAGTTAAATCAATTACGACAACTAGCACTCAAACACCCAACCAAGGGAATGTCACACACAAACTGATGGCTAGTGATAGTAACATTTGGTATCAATCACTTTTCTCCTCTGCAACAAGTGGTTCTTATCGTATATCTCTGGATGATCAATTAAGAGTCGCTCAAAAATGGAGCTTTAAGTACAACGCAAAAGCTACAGCGAGATCTACTATGAGCAATGTCAAAGCCGATATCCGTTACGAATATGATGTCACAGATGGATTTTAAGTGAATGATGTTAACAGATATGTACACCAATTGATCAAAAAGTAAGGGCACATCCCTTACTTTTCTTATTGCCTCATTTTTGATGTTATATGTTATTTCGCCACTTTTAAAACAGCCCCTCCTCTTTCAACACGCTCTCTAGCAGAACCCCGACTGACCATTTCATTTTGTTATGAATGAAAATGTTAAAAAGAAGAGTAGTGTATTTTTGTATGAAAGGACGGTGCTTGGTATGGCGGAACTTCTCGATGACCGGCTGCCGACGCAAAATATAGAAGCAGAGCAGGCCGCATCAATGAATTGGGCGAAATTAACATTTACATAACTTTATGAACATTTGACTTTATAATTAATAACTATTATTATTTGGTTTGCTCACATGATAATTGAGAATCATTTTCATTTGAAGTTTTCAAGTAATACTCTCATCCAACCAATATTCACAAGTCTGCTTTTATCACCATATGAGGATCATTTTGAGGAAGGGAATTTTTATATATGTTGAAACACCCTGAAGGAATGGGTACTGAGAATTCACTTTTCGGAGAAAGCCGTCCCTTTTTTATACCTGGGACGGAGCAACTGGATATCACAGCACACCCATACAGACTTTTTATATTTAAACCGAATGCTACTCCTCCAGCGGCTGGTTTTCCAGTCATGTACGTACTTGATGGAAATTCGCTTTTTGGCACAATGGTCGAAGCCATTCGTTTACAGTCAAGAAGACCTGAAAAAACAGGAATCATACCTGCAATCATTGTTGGAATTGGCTATCAAACAGAAGAATCCTATCATCCGCTTAGGCATTATGATCTCACTCTTACCGCCCCTGATGCTTCCATTGGGAGGAAAAGAAAGGACTTCTCCAACCATACATATGGCGGCGCTTCTACTTTCTTTTCTTTTTTAGAAATGACGGTAAAGGCCTATATCGAACAACGCTTTCCGATCAACCAAAGTCGTCAAACACTGTTTGGGCATTCTCTTGGCGGTCTTTTTGTATTACACACACTATTTGAGCACCCTGATGCTTATCAGACATATATTGCAGGGAGCCCTTCTATCCACTGGAACAAAAAATTATTTCTAGAAAAAGAACACCAATTCACCAACTATATACGTCAGGTGCCTATGGATGTCAGGCTGCTTGTAGGTGTAGGTGAGTTAGAAAAACATCATCCATGTCAAATGAATGATCATGCCAATTCACTAGCAAATCGTATGTTGCCTTTATCGTCATACGGCTTGCATACTGCCTATCACGAGTTCCCTGAAGAAGGACATACGTCCGTTTTGCCGGTGCTGATGAATTATGCTTTTCGTTTTGCACTCTATCATGATGATCCTTTAACAACCACAGACATGAAAAAAAGCTAGTGAACACACGAAATATAGTGATCTATCTCAAAAGATTGCCCTTATCACAGGCGCAGGACGGACAACGAATGCAAGTATTTCTCTACACCCTACGCACCCTGATCTCCATCAGGGTGCTTTTTTGACAGAATAAACACACCATTTTCCAGCTCTTTCTGATACAATTCAATTGAGAATATTTATCAATTAATAAGAGATCAGGTGGTTTTATGGGAAACAATCATCAATTATGTACAAAGGTAAATGCTGAACAATGCATTTATCGATTAACATATACTGAAAAAATAAATAATGCAGATCTTCCACATACGGAGCAGCAGTTGTCAGATACTTTCTGCCTCCTCTTTAACATAAGTGGCAGCGGTTTACTTACATTGAATGATCAAAGATGGCGATTGAAAAATCTGACACTCTATACGATGATGCCTGGGGAAACATTTATGTTGAAAACAGAGCCACATCAAAAACACGAGCTCTACCTGTTTCGCTTTCAGATGTACACGCCGCAAGGTCAAAACATAGAAGAAGTATCAACTGAACAAGCCCGATCTTTACTGAATGTATGGCAATTTATCGATATTAGCTCGATTGAACACATTCATTCTTTACTGTCCGACATGACAGCAGAATGGCAAAAACCTGAATCCATTAGCTTTTTTAGAAGCCAAACCCTTTTTCAACAGCTCATGATGCAGCTTTTCACACTGCATAAAGAAGACATTTGTGACACAACACACGCCCTTTTTAAAACAAAACAATATATCGATCAACATTCCGAAGAACCTCTCAGCCTTACAAGTCTATCTCATATGGCTGGTATCAGCGCCAATCACTACAGCGAGCTATTTAAAAAGCATTTTGATGTGAGTGTCACTGATTATATCACCAAGAAAAGACTGGCTAGAGCCAAACAGTTAATGGCAAAAGGTCATGCAAAGCTCAAAGACATTGCACAGGACATCGGCTATCAAGACCCCTATTACTTTAGCCGTATCTTTAAGAAAAAAACGGGTATCACTCCTTCTGCTTATATGAAAAGCCGTCAACGGAAAATGGCTGCCTATGGCCATTCCATACTCGGTCAGCTCACACCCATTCATATCATCCCATATGCTGCCCCTCTTCACCCTAAATGGACAGCACATGATTTTGAGCATTATGCAGAAGAAATTCCGATTCATCTGAGTGCACATCGTATCAACGAACACGCTGAAGCCAATTTACAGCAATTGAAGGAAGCACAACCTGAGCTGATCATTGCCAATGATCATGTGACAGAGGAAGAAAAACAAGCGTTGGAAACCATCTGTCCTGTTCACTTTGTTCCATTCACACAATTGGATTGGCGCGCTCAATTCAGACAAACAGCTCTGTTCTTAAACGAAACGAGGGAAGCAGAAGAATGGATCCTTCATTACGAAGAACTCGTCATTCAAGCGAAAAAGGCATGCCTTTTTGATCATCCACCAAGAACCGTCCTGCCTCTTCGTATCTTTCAAGATCAGCTCTACTTATCTGTCAATCGCACCATGTCAGAAGTAATTTTTCATGACATTGGCCTTCTGCCAGCTTTTCAGAATGATGGCCAGCTCATCGAAAAAAAAATCAGCATTCACTCTATACAGCAGTTAGACCCAGATGCCATCTTCCTCTTGTTGCATAAAGAACCAAAAACCATTGCTTTTTATCAAAAATTAAAGCAACAGGAGGCTTGGCAAAATCTCAAGGCTGTGACGCAACAAGCCGTCTATCCACTCGCTTCTGACCCTTGGCGTGAATACACAGCAGCCAGTCATCAACGAGTCATTCAGGACCTTTTATCTTTTTTTCCGTAAAAAGTCCATCACTAGACAGATCATTGTCTATGGATAAAAGGACGAATGACTACTACAATCTTTAATTGAGAACAATTATCAGTTAAAGGAGAAAACAAATGAAAAAATGGTTCGCATTGCTTATCCTTTGTATCATGACGATCATCGCAGCAGCCTGTGGTGCTACAGAAAATAAACCGGCTTCAAACACAACCAAAAGCAAGTCAGCTGAAGCAGCAGAAACAAACATCAAATACTTAGATCAAACGTACAAACTGAAAACACCAGTGAAACGAATCGTCATTGCTGGAAGCCTAGAATCGATGGAAGATGCAAAACTACTTGGTATCGACCCTATTGGTGCTTCTACTGTCGGCGGCACTTTCCCTGAATTATTTAAAGACATTACAGCAAAAACAGAAGGCATTGGGGAAAAAACTGAACCAAACCTAGAAAAAATCTTAAAACTAAAATCAGACGTGATACTCGGATCAACCAAGTTCCCGCCTGCAACAATTAAAAAACTAGATAAAGTCCAAACGACGATCCCAGTATCACATGTCTCTTCCGACTGGGAAAGCAACCTTTTATTACTCGGTGAACTGACTGGAAAAAGTGAAGAAGCGAAAAGCATCATCTCTGATTATCAGAAAGATCTCAAACAAGCGAAAGAAACCCTGAAAGACAAAAGCAACAACAAAACAGCTGTCATTTTACGCATTAGACAGGGCGACCTGTACGTGTACCCTGAAGACGTATACTTCAACTCTACTTTATATGGGGACTTAGGGTTTACAGCACCAAGTGATATCAAAAAAGCCAAAGCACAAGCAATGATTTCATTGGAACGCCTAGGCGAACTCAATCCTGACTATATCTTTGTTCAATTCTCCCAAGAGGAAAACTCATCGAATCCAAATGCATTGAAGGACTTAGAGGGAAATAAAATTTGGAACAGCCTAAAAGCTGTGAAAAATGGGCACATCAATGAAAATGTCGTTGATCCTATGCTTCAGGGAGGAACAGCACTAAGCAAAACCACCTTCCTTGATCAGGCTGTCAAATGGCTAGATCAAACCAACTAAAAAGATGCGCATCTTGACAAAGGGCTAAACATTTTAGTCCTTTGTTCTTCTTTTTCAGCGGAGCTTGAAAACTTGAAGGAGAGAATACACATGAACGGAACGTTTCTATATGACGAATTGAACGGGCGGCAGCTTGATATTTACCTTCCACCGGACACCTCTATTGATGTTCCAGCTGTCTTTGTACAAGATGGCTCTTCTTTGTTTAGAACCCACCTGCTAGAGATCGAAAGCATGATTGAAGCCAAAACCATCTCGCCAATCATCATCGTCGGTATACACCCCTTCAATCGACTTGACGAATATACACCATGGAAAGCATCATCACTGCATTCTGGATTCCCTGACTTTAAAGGTGAGGCACAGACATATGTGTCATTTTTAGCAAATGACTTGCTTCCATATATCAAAAGAGAATACCCAGTCAAACAGACCGGTCATGAACATAGCCATGTAGGTGCTTCATTAGGTGGGCTCTTTGCTATTTATACCTTATTCATGTACCCTGACCTTTTTAAAAACATCGCATCTATCTCTGGGTCATTTTGGTATCCAGATTTTCTACCGGTTGCTAAACAACAAAGCATTCAGTCTGTGGACCACCTTGTCTATTTGTCTGTAGGCAGTGAAGAAGGGAAAGGCAAAACATCTGTCCAACAGCACATGCCTTTATTCAACAAAAAACTCCATGATCTTTTATTACAGAAAGGGATGCAGGAACGAAAGCTTCACTTTCACATTGAACAAGGAGAGGGCCACCATCTGAAACAATTTCAAAAAAATTTCTTATCGGCCATCAAGTGGTTTTATAAAAGAAAACCCAAATTTTTTATCAGCAAGTCACAAAGTTGATATGGTATATTGGAACGTATAGATTGAAAGAGGAGGGATTTGCGCATGAGACCTTTACAAATCTCAGCCGATACCGCACAAAAGCTTGCTGCATCACTCAATGTACCGTTAGAGCAAATCATGCATATGCCGCAGCACATCTTATTAGCTAAATTAGCGGAGCTTGAACAGAAGAAAGATCGTTCTTAAAGAAATAAAGGAGTTTACATTCATGGAACAACAACTAGAAAAATCAACATTTCATCCCCGCAGTACAGGGCAAACCATTTTGCTGATTGCTGGGATTTTACTCATTGCCTTTAACCTGAGGCCAGCCATTACGTCTGTTGGTCCTGTGATCGGTGCCATTCGTTCTGAATTACAGCTTTCAAATGGACTGGCTGGTTTCCTCACGACATTACCACTGCTCTCATTCGCATTGCTTTCTCCCATTGCACCTAAAATCGGAAAACGTCTTGGGAATGAACGAACACTTTGGCTTGGGCTTGCTGTCCTGCTCTTTGGGATTGTCATTCGTTCATTGGGAAGCATCACCTTTTTAATGATGGGAACGGCGCTAGTCGGCGTCGGGATTGCGATTTGTAATGTGCTTTTACCTGGACTTGTGAAACATAAATTCCCTGCACATGCTGGATTAATGACAAGCGTGTATACGACATCGATGTCCGTTTTTGCTGCACTTGCATCTGGTGTCAGCGTTCCGCTCAGTCATGCGATGCCTGGGGGCTGGAATACATCATTCCTTGTCTGGGCCGGACTTGCCCTTCTTGCGATGATGGTGTGGGCGCCGCAGCTTCTTCATCAGAACACAGCTGTCAAAAGCATTTCACTCAAAGAGCAGCCAATATGGCGTTCACGTGTCGCATGGCAGGTGACCTTTTTTATGGGCTTGCAATCATTTCTTTTCTACAGCAGTATCGCATGGTTTCCTGATATTTTGACATCACATGGCATGAACCTGGCGACAGCGGGATGGATGCTCTCTATTATGCAGTTCACTGGTCTGCCATCCACCTTCTTAACGCCCGTCTTTGCAGAAAAATTAAAAACGCAAAGACCGCTTGTCGTCGGCCTTGTCCTTGTGTATTTACTCGGCATGATTGGACTCCTTCTCGGAGGGTCGACGCCTATTCTTGTCATCTCTGTGTTATTCATCGGCGTCGGACAAGGGGCCAGTATCAGTCTTGCCCTCACATTTATCGGATTAAGAACAACCAATATGGAACAAGCAGCTGCCCTCTCTGGAATGGCGCAGTCACTCGGTTATTTATTAGCCGCTGTTGGTCCATTCATGATCGGTATCCTTTTTGATGTGACACATACATGGACGCCAGCCATTATCATCTTTATCGTCGTCCTATTCTTCATGTTTTTATCCGGTATGCGTGCTGGACGAAGCGTCTATATTTCGGATCCATCATAAACAAAGAACCCGCCTCACGAGGAGACGGGTTCTTTTCTGTTTATGCTTGTTCTGTGACGTGCACTTTTAATGTTGCTTGTACTTCTGGGTGAAGCTTCACCGGTACATTTGTGTATCCTAGCGCACGGATGGCATCATTCAACTCGATTTTACGCTTATCGAGTTTGATTTGATGTTCTTTTTGCAATTTATCAGCGATTTGTTTGCTTGTAATCGATCCAAATAGACGACCGCCTTCACCTGATTTAGCAGTGAGTTCCACTGTCAGCGCCTCAAGTGTTTCTTTTAATTGTTTCGCTTGCTCAAGCTCTTGGATGGCATTCTTTTTCTCTTTGTTTTTCTGCCCTTCCAATGCACTTAGGTTCGTTGGAGTTGCTTCAACAGCTAACCCTTGTTTGATGAGAAAGTTGTGAGCGTATCCGTCTGCTACATTTTTGACTTCGCCTTTTTTCCCTTTGCCTTTTACGTCTTTTAGAAAGATGACTTTCATCTTTGAACCCCTCCTTCGAAATATTCGTCTATGGCAGCTTTTAACTTCTCTACCGCTTCTTCAATGGTTATACCATAAATCTGGGTCGCAGCGTTAGTTAAATGACCGCCGCCATCTAATGCTTCCATAATAATTTGAACGTTGATATCCCCTAACGATCTTGCACTAATACAGACCGTATCGTCATCTCGCCTTGCGACAGCAAATGATGCTTCAACCTCACTCATCGACAAGAGAGAATCAGCCGTCTGTGCGATCGTAATTTGATCATAATACTCAGATCTGTCAGACGGCAAGGAAGCAATCGCTACCTGATTTTGATACAGCTCTGTATGCTGAATGAGCTTTGCCCGTTTGATGTAATGATCGACGGTCTCTTTCAAAAACTTTTGCACAAGGACAGGATCTGCCCCTTTTGCACGAAGGTAGGATGCTGCATCGAACGTTCTTGACCCCGTTCTGAGGGAGAAACTCTTCGTATCCACGATAATCCCAGCAAGAAGTGCTGTGGCCTCAATCATGTTAATCCGCAATTTCTTCGGCTGATACTCTAACAGCTCTGTCACCAGTTCTGCTGTAGATGAAGCATACGGCTCCATATAGACAAGTAAAGGATCACGGATAAATTCCTCACCACGTCTATGGTGGTCAATGACAACGACGTTTTCGATCTTATTTAGCAGTCGTTCTTCCATCACAAGCGACGGTTTATGTGTATCTACGACCACAAGCAATGTGTCATCCTTTGCAAGCTCCATCGCTTCCTCAGGCGTGATAAAACGGGACCAAAGTTCTTCATAATTCTTAATTTCACTAATTAAGCGTTGAACGCTATCCCCAATCTGGTTGGCATCAATGACGATGTAACCTTCTTTTCCATTCGCCTGAGCAACCTTTAAAATCCCGATCGAGGCACCGATAGAATCCATGTCGGGGAACTTATGCCCCATGATCATGACATTACCGCTTTCAGATACAATTTCTTTTAAAGCATGTGAAATGACCCGTGCGCGTACTCGTGTCCGTTTTTCCATTGGATTGGTTTTTCCACCGTAGAATTTCACTTTCCCATTCGGCTGTTTAATCGCTACCTGATCCCCGCCTCGTCCGAGGGCAAGGTCAAGACTCGACTGCGCAAGTGCGCCAAGTTCTTTTAAAGAAGGAACAGACGCACCGATTCCAATACTAAGGGTAAGTGTGGCGCTATGTGCCCCTGTTTTCTCACGAACCTCGTCTAAAATGGAAAACTTCGATGCTTCAAGCTCTGCTAAGATGCTCTCGTTTAATACAGCCATAAATCGTTCAGATGAAATTCTTTTTAAGAAAATGCCGTATTCTTGTGCCCAATTGTTTAACAGCGATGTGACTTCACTATTAATCGCGCTGCGCACCTGATCATCAAGACCCTGCGTCACATCATCATAATTGTCTAAAAAGATATAAGATAACACCGTTCGTTCATTTTCATACTGTCTTTCAATCTGCACTTGTTCCGTGACATCAAAGAAATATAAAAGGCGCTCTGACCGTTTAATAATGACTTTGAATTTCCGGTCATTCAGCGTCACATTTTCTGTCTCAACCTCTTGTTTAATAAGAGGCACAATGGATTCAAATGTATCATACAAGGATCTGCCGACAAGTGTGCTTTCATGGAAGCACGAAGCGAGAAATGGATTGGTCCATTCGATATAATACTGGTCATTAAACAGCATAATACCAATTGGCATCTCCATTAATGCTTCTTCTCCAACCTTTTTGACTCGATAGGATAATGTTGAAATATATGAATCAATCTCTTTTTGCACCTGCGTATCTGCCCACTTTAAAAAGTAGAGCACACCCGCAAGGACTAAAAGACCAACCGCTCCTATGATCCAATTAAAATAAAGGTTGAGGAGGACTGTGATCACCGCAAGGACAATTAACGCGAAGATCGGATACTTGATGACAGGTTTTCGATAGAAGCTTGGCACTGATATCAACTCCTCAACATTCAGAGTGAATTATTTGTTTTTACTTTTTCTCTTAAATCAAAGCCTATGTCAGCAATCCCTATAATACGCACAATCACACCGATTGGCGGAAAGAGAATCGTCAATACGACGGCAAAAATGGGTACCACTTTTGAGATGTTTTTTTCGTGGCAATAATAGAAGATAAAAGAAAAGCCCTGAATAAGCACCAGTATAAATAAAATTTGAAAAGCACTCGTTTGCACGAGCGATAAAAAGCTGCCTTTCTCCGGCTGAATCAGCATCAAAAGCAGTGTGAGTAAATAATACCATACCATGCTTTTTGGCAGTCGCATATCCTTAAATTTCTTAAGAGCTGGCATGTCTGGAACAAACCGTTTGATCAACGGCCGCACAAACCAATGATTGACGAAAGACATCAGCGTGACAAAAATCAAAAGCGCTACAGGTAAAGAATTTAATGCCGTATCCTGCATCTCTCTAAACTGCTTGAGTTGTTTTGCTATGTCCTGATCAGAAGCGCCAGATTGTTTTAAGGTACTCTCTACCATCGGCATGATTTGGTCAATTGATTCCTTTGCGACACCCAGTATATCTACTTGAAACAGCTGGACACTGACAACAAAGTAAATGAGAAAACTGAATAAGTAGATCAGCGCACCCGTAATGATAGCCTGACCTGGCTGCCTCCTGCTGTAGAAAACACCCATACCTATTCCAACAGCAATCAGCATTGGCGCACTTAACAGCCCATTAATAGACCCAATTAAAAAGCTGATCACTATGCCAATAGCGCCAGCCGCAATTCCTTTTTTCAAGCCATGCCTGATTGTATAGAGAATGATCGGAATCGGAGCAGCCATGAAGAAAATAATGGATAAAAGTGGCACATACAAATAAAACAGCGTCATTACCGCAAAAATACTGATCATGATAGCGCCTTCTACTAACGCTTTTGTTTGTTTCACACCTTCACCTCAATCCAATCATTTTTCTATATCTTGCTCAATGTGTACTTCTATGTATACGTACGATGTACGCTCCGTCATATCTTGACCCAACCTTTATTTTACCATAGCCGCAAATCGCAAGTAAAATGCAGGCTATCCCAAGAGCGTTTCACGTGGAACAACTTAGATCGTCTTGTACATGCAACTTTTCAGACAGCATGTTACAATTTTTTAGATTATTCTTAGCTATAAACCCTGAATTCAAGGTCAAAAGCTGTTAGAATAGAAACATCATCAATAAAAGTAAGAAGGAGAATTCACATGGGAAAAACACTCGTATTCGGACACAAAAACCCTGACACAGACACGATTTGCTCTGCTATCGCTTACGCTGATCTGAAAAACAAAATTGGCGTTCAAGCAGAAGCTGTCAGACTTGGAGAAATCAATGGAGAAACACAATACGCATTAGATTTCTTTAAACAAGAAGCACCTCGTTTCATTGAAACGGCTGCAAACGAAACAAAACAAGTCATTCTTGTCGATCATAACGAATTCCAACAAAGTGTAAGCGATATTGATCAAGTACAAGTGACAGAGGTCATTGACCATCACCGTATTGCCAACTTTGAAACAAGTGAACCTCTTTACTATCGTGCTGAGCCAGTTGGCTGCACAGCAACGATCTTAAACAAAATGTACAAAGAGCACCAAGTCACAATTGAAAAAGAAATCGCTGGTTTGCTTTTGTCTGCGATCATTTCTGATTCCTTGCTATTCAAATCCCCAACATGCACACAGCAGGATGTTGATGCTGCGCATGAGCTGGCAAAAATCGCAGGAGTAGACCCTGACGTATATGGTTTAGATATGCTGAAAGCAGGAGCTGACCTAAGCCAAAAAACAGTTCAAGAATTAATCACACTGGATGCAAAAGAATTTGCACTAGGTAACAGCAAAGTCGAAATTGCACAAGTTAATACAGTTGATATTGCTGAAGTAACAGCAAGACAAGCTGACATCGAAGCAAAAATCAATGAAGTTATCGCAGCGAAAGGTCTTGATCTATTTGTTTTAGTGATCACAGACATTCTAGAAAATGATTCTCTTGCGCTTGCCCTTGGTGCTGAAGCAGCAAAAGTAGAAAAAGCATTTAATGTCACACTTGAAAACAACACTGCTTTACTCAAAGGTGTTGTATCAAGAAAGAAACAAGTCGTGCCTGCACTAACAGACGCACTTTCTTCATAAACATAAAAAGACTGCTGACATCTTCAGCAGTCTTTTTTCTTCTTTTAATGAATGTACATATCGCTGACGAGAATATCCTTTAGCACGCTTGTTGGAATCGTGAATTCAACTACACCCATGTAACCAGGCGCCACATCATATTCGTTGAAGGAAATCACCAGTTTGCCTTTTGAATTGATATAGAAGCTTTGATCTGGCTGAATCTTCTTAAACGGATCAACCGTATCTTGCTTCGTCATCCAGTAAATCTTATTTGAATCCTCTTTCATCTGTTTCTTCATTTGTTCTTTAATATTTTCACTAATCACATCAATATAACGGTCATCTTTAAATAGACTTGGTAATGTAATGAGTACATGGTTTTTCTTATCCACCGTATCATATGTCATTTCCTCTGCCGCAGAAGCCTGAGTCGTCACCTTGTATCGACCTAGTGAAAGAATTTGATCATTGTTTGTTCTTACTTCATATCCGCTCTCTACACTCAAATGACCATTTTTATAACCCTTTGTTTCCTTTTCAAAATCTTGATACAGCTTTTTGTTTTCAGCTAAATATTTTTGATTCAGGCTGTCTTGTAATTTTCCGTCCCCAAGCCCTGAAACGTGTGGTGTTTTGAGATCAATATTTGTTCCCTGATCGCTCTTTTTAAATTCTGTGAACGTCACGACTTTCACAAGCTCTCCAATGACGGGTACTTCTGAAATCGCTCTTGCTGCCTGCGGACTGACATTCACAGTTGTGACAAATAAAGCAGCCGCAGCAACAAGTCCGATCGTCCATTTCTGAAAATGAGGTTGCTTGTTTTTTCGTTTTAATGTCCGTTCAACCATAGCATCGTATTCCGGGGGAATAGGGATTTCTAGATATTCCTCTTTTAATTGCTCCAAATGCTTATCCATTTATATTTCCTCCTGCGATAATTCTACTTTTAAAAGCCGCAACGCCTTATATAATCTTGTTTTAATGGTGTTTTCATTTTCTCCAAGAATATGAGCAATGTCCTCTAGCTTTAAATCCTCAAAGAATCTTAATATAATGATGGCCCGATACATCTCCGGCAAATCTTCTATCGCCCGTCTGACATCTTGATCCTCATAGACATCCGATTCACCCTGCGATAAAAATTCAAGCGTGTCATCGTCTGTCACTTGCACACGCTTCTTCTTTCGTAAAAAGTCGAGGGCAGCGTTTACGACGATTTTATAAAACCAGCTATGCATCTTGGTCGCATCCTCTAATCGGTGAACAGATTTGAGTGCTTTATGAATCGCCTCTTGAACGACATCCATCGCATCTTCTGGGTTTTTGACATAGCTATAGGACAATCGATAAAAACTGTGTTTATGCTCCATTACGTAATCCGCAAATTGATCATCAATCTTTCGTTTCTTCATTTTACAAAGAGCTCCTTTATCTTAAATGCGCATCTGTTATTTCTTACATTGGATAGACGCGCACCTGTTAAAAATAGTTTGCGCTCCATTATTTTTTTAACATGTCATCCCATTTACGTTTCTATACAAAAAGAGCGAACCTGACAGGTTCACTCTTTTAAAGCCGTTATTTTTTGATAAACAAATGGTTTGAGTGGTGATAGCGGATGAATGATGGACACTCCTGTTTCCTGCTCCACCTGCTTTGCAGCGTGAACCATCGAGAGCTGCATCACACAAATATCTCCATGCTGCTGCTTCAAAGATTGCCTTAACTGTTCCATGATTCGCTCATGGTAGGCTTGTATATCACCGTTCAAGCAAAGATGAAAGACATCCTCTAGCACAACCACTTCTGCCTTCAACTGCTTTCCCCGCTCTTTTACATATGAAGACAGTCGCTTCATCGTTCCTTCTACTGTATCTGGGTTTGAAAACACTAGCTGAAGCGGACCCTCTCGCTCACAAATCTGCTCAAATAACGGCTCATCTATCGGAACAATTGGTTGTTTGAACAGGTGCTGCTGCTCCCCCAAAGCCGCAATGTATTGTGTACACGTTAATAAAACAAGATCAGCCTCTGCTTCTTGCATGAGTCTGTTGATCGCATAGGTTTGCTGCTGCTCAAGATCAAATGCGGGATCTTGTTTGGCTCGTTCCATAAATGATGAATCGACGATGTGATGCAGATCAAATCCTGTGTCATAGAAAGCGTCGTCAATGTAAGAAATATTAGATGGATGTGCGTGAAGGCAGTGTAATCGAATCATTAGGTCCGCTCCTCATAAAAGTTTTCACTCATTATATCAATCCTTGTATGAAATAGGGAGCAACATGACCATATTGTTAAGGAGATATTGAAGGAGGGATTCTACCTTGAAAGAAGATCAACAGCCTACATCATCTTCAGAGTCAGAAGAAACCTTGACGAATCGCCAAGGTCACCCGGTAACAGATAATCAAAACATGAGAACCGTTGGGAATAGAGGACCGACTACGCTTGAAAACTACGATTTCCTAGAGAAAATCAGTCATTTTGATCGTGAACGCATCCCTGAACGTGTCGTTCACGCACGAGGTACCGGCGCACACGGATACTTTGAAGCCTACGGTACATTCGGTGACGAACACATTTCCACTTATACAAGAGCCAAATTATTTCAAGAGAAAGGAAAAAAGACCCCTGTCTTCGTTCGATTCTCTTCTGTTATTCACGGCGGACATTCACCAGAAACTTTACGCGATCCGCGGGGATTTGCGATCAAATTTTATACAGAAGACGGCAACTGGGATCTCGTTGGGAACAACCTCAAAATTTTCTTTATTCGAGATGCTTTGAAATTCCCTGATTTGGTTCATGCCTTTAAGCCTGACCCTGTCACCAATCGTCAGGATGGTGAGCGCATTTTTGATTTCGTTTCACAATCACCTGAAGCAACACATATGGTGACATTTCTCTTCTCGCCATGGGGCATTCCTGCCACATACCGGCACATGCAAGGCTCTGGCGTCCATGCCTATAAATGGGTGAATCATGAAGGAAAAGCAGTACTGGTCAAATATCACTTTGAACCGAAGCAAGGGATTCGCAACCTGACACAAGAACAAGCCCAAGCCATTCAAGGGGAAAACTTTAATCATGCCACACAGGATTTATATGAAGCCATTGAACAAGGGGATCATCCTGAATGGGAAGTATACGCGCAAATCATGGAAGATGACACCCACCCCCATCTAGACTTTGATCCACTCGATCCGACAAAGCTCTGGTACAAGGATGACTATCCATGGAAACCAATCGGACGAATGGTGCTAAACAAAAATCCAGAAAATTATTTTGCAGAAGTGGAACAGGTTGCCTTTGGGACGGGGGTTCTTGTAGACGGATTAGATTTCTCAGATGATAAATTGCTGCAAGGACGTACCTTCTCATACTCTGATACGCAGCGATATCGTGTCGGGCCAAATTATTTACAGCTGCCGATCAATGCCCCGAAAAAGCATGTTGCCACCAATCAGCGAGATGGGCAAATGGAATATCATGTGGATCAAGGAAAAGGACAAAACCCCCATGTGAATTATGAACCGTCCATTCTCGGGGGATTAAAAGAAGCGCAGCAAGATGGAAAGGATCATACGCCTTTTGTAGAGGGTGAAGTCAAACGAGAAGCCATTGACCGCCCGAACAATTTCGGACAAGCGGGAGAAACCTATCGCCGCTTCAATGATTGGGAACGTGAGGAACTGATTAAAAACTTAGTCAACACCTTAGCTACCTGCCAAAAAGACATCCAAGACCAAATGATCGAAAACTTTACAAAAGCTGATCCTGACTACGGAAAACGTGTGGCCGATGGCTTAAAAGCCTTCAAACAAGAGGAGCCAAGCGGACCAATTGGATCAACAGGCGCGGCACAGGCTGTCAATGATGCGATCAACAACAGCACCCCTTCAGATCCTTATTAATGAAAAAAGAATGCAGCGGAGTGGCTGCATTCTTTTTGTATACATCTATTAAGCGTTTTGACCTTTTTTGATCCATTCTGCTACATTCACTGTACGTTTCGCCTGATGTTTTGCGGCTGCTTCTGCATCCTCTTGGATCTTTCCATTTTGGTCAACAGTCACACTCACACCGTAAGGGTTACCCCCTGCGCCGTATAGGGAATCATCCGTGTATCCAGGAGCGGCAATAATGGCTCCCCAGTGGAACATCGTTGTATAAAGGCTCAGAACTGTCTGCTCCTGTCCGCCATTTGGGTTTTGTGCAGATGTCATCGCACTCACTGCTTTGTTTGCTAGTTTCCCTTGGAACCATAAACCGCCTGTTGTGTCTAAGAATTGTTTCATTTGAGCCGGTAAGTTACCGAAACGTGTCGGCATGCTGAAAATAATGGCATCTGCCCACTCTAAGTCACTTAACTGAACCTCAGGGACATCTTTTGTTTCATCTAAATGTGCTTTCCATGCTGGATTTGATGCAACAACTGCTTCTGGTGCCAATTCAGGAACCTTTAAAATTTTGACTTCAGCACCAGCTTCTTTCGCTCCAGCCTCCGCCCATTTCGCCATCTGATAGTTTGTACCTGTTGAACTATAATAAATAATCGCTAGTTTTACGTTTTCCACTTGTTCCATCTCCTTTTGTTTGGTTTGCCCAAAAAGATTCTGTAAAAATCCCACCTGTATTCCCCACCTTATTTAAATTGACGACGATACCACAATGCCGCAGCATCGACTTCTTCTCTCGTTAGCTGATGTCCACGATTTTCCCAATGAAGCGTTACGGATGCTCCCGCCTCCTGAAGCAGTTGCTCCAGTTCCTGAGATTCCTCAGGACGGCACATTGGATCATTTTCACCAGCTGCTATAAAGACTTGTTTCCCCGCTAATGAAGGTAATGAAACCCCTCGTCTTGGGACCATTGGATGATGCAGGATCGCTCCTTTCAGCGCATCTCCGTAATGGAATAACAGACTTCCAGCAATATTCGCCCCGTTTGAATAGCCGATGGCTACAACATTGTGACGATCAAATCCATACTTATCTGCTGCTTCCCCGATAAATGTATATAATTCCTCTGTACGATCAATTAAATCTTGCTCATCAAAAACACCCTCTGCCAAACGCCTGAAAAAACGCGGCATGCCGTTTTCTGATACATTTCCTCTCACACTAAGAACAGATGCTTCAGGGTCTACCACTTCTGCAAGCGGCAATAAGTCTTGCTCTGTCCCGCCAGTTCCATGCAGCATGAGAAGGACAGGTTTTTGTTCATTCTTTCCTTTTTGAAAAAGATGCTTCATCATGAATCTCCTTTCCCTTTGATTTCTCTTACCTCAATCGGCAGCACGATTTGTTCAATTTGACTACGCTGCGCCTCATATTGCGGCGGCAGTTTCAACGCTTCACCCATCGTTTCCACAGATTCATCGTGTGCAAACCCTGGAGGATCGGTCGCAATCTCAAATAATATGCCGCCAAGCTCTCTAAAATAAATGGCATTGAAATAATTTCGATCTTGCACAGGCGTCACTTGATATCCGCTTTGCGCAACATGTCTTTGCCAATCTAATTGATCCTGATCATCTGTTGCTCTCCACGCAATATGATGTACAACACCCACGCCCATACGTCCTCGTGCAACAGGTGTCTTGTTCACATCAATGACATTGCCGATTTCTCCAAACGAACGGAATCTCACATAATCTCCTTCCGTGCCGACTTTTTCAAGTCCCATCGTTTGCTCTAGCAGCTGCATCGTTTGCTCAGGCTGTGAAGTTAATAAAACAGCTCCGCCAAACCCTTTAATCGCTACTTCTGGTGTCACCCCATTAAATGTCCAGTCATTCTGTTTTCCTTCTTCACGTTCTACAAGTTCTATCAATAAACCGTGCGGATCTTCAAATGAGAGAAAGGCCTCACCAAAGCGTTCAATCATTTCATAAGAAACGTCAAACTGCTCAAGGCGTTCCTTCCAAAAAGAGAAGGCACCGGTCGGTACGACATATGTTGTCACACCTACTTGACCTGCTCCAATTTGTCCCTTTTGTGCACCTGGCCAAGGGAAAAACGTAATTATGGTACCTGGAGAACCTCCTTCATTTCCAAAATATAAATGATATGTGCCTGGATCATCAAAATTGACGGTCTTTTTCACGAGACGCAGACCTAAAACACCTGCATAAAAATCAACGTTCTCCTGAGGATGACCAACAATTGCTGTGATATGGTGAATTCCTTCTGTTTTCTTCACTTCTAATGACCTCCTCTTCATGACGTAACATGTCCCTACTCATTATGTCTTGACTGATGCTTTTATATTATCTCGAATTCGAGATATATGATCAAAAAATATATTTATCTCGAATTAAGGATATTATTTTTTGAAATAGATGTCAATGATTTTTGTTTTTTTTCTTTTCAAAAGCAGGCCGCTTTGTATATAGCAGACCTGCTTCCCCTTGATTATTGAAGCAATTTTTTCTTTTTTAAATAGGCTTCGGCTACTTGAAATGCATCTTTCCCCTTCACATTGACTTCGTAATTCATTTCTCTCATCTCATCATCTGTGATTTGACCAGCGAGCTTGTTGAGAGAGGCCTCAATCTCAGGATACTCTTTTAATGTCTCCTGTCTTAGCAAGGGCGCTCCTTGATAGGGCGGGAAAACATGCTTGTCATCATCAAGCACCTTCAACTTGTATTGTCTCAATTCACTGTCTGTCGAATACGCATCGACCAACTGAATATTCCCTTTTTGAATGGCGCGATATCGAAGTTTCGGTTCCATCGTGACCACATCGTCAAAAGAAAACTGATAAGCTTTTTGAATGCCTAAATATCCATCCTGACGATCAGAAAACTCTAAAGTAAAGCCAGCACGTATACGATTCTTGATTTGACCCAGATCTGAAATCTTTGATAAATCATATTGATCCGCTAGTGATTGAGGCACGGCTAAAGCATATGTATTGTTATAAGCCATCGGCTGAAGAAGCTGAAGCTGAAAGGATGACGCCAAACCTTGGCGCGCTTGCTCATACACTTTTTCCTTATCCGTGCTTTTCGCTGTTTCTTTCAGAAATTCAGAAATCGCTGTCCCTGTAAATTCAGGATAGATGTCAATATCACCAGACCGCAGTGCTTGAAAAACAAAGGACGTCTTACCAAGACCAGGCTTAAGATTGACTTGGATATCTGTATCCTGCTCAATTAAAAGCTTATACATGGAGATCAAAATTTCAGGCTCTGACCCCAGCTTCCCTCCAATGGTGATCTCTTTCTTTTCTTGTTGAAACAGCAATGGGGCAGCGACAACTGCTCCTGCTATTACAGCAAAGACCGTTACAGAGATCACGGTTTTTTTAAAGGAGATTTTCTCAAGTGTCCGCAAGACCACATCAAATAAGAGCGCAAGTAATGCAGCTGGAATAGCACCAATGATGATCAAAGACATATCATTTCGATCAATTCCAAGCAGAATCAGACTCCCTAATCCACCTGCCCCAATAAGAGCTGCAAGAGTGGCTGTCCCTACAATGAGGACCATCCCCGTTCGAATACCTGCCATGATCACTGGCATAGCAAGAGGGAGTTCTACTTTTAATAAGCGTTTGCGGTGATTCATTCCCATAGCAAACGCCGCTTCCCGCAGCGACGGATCGACCTCACGAATGCCTGTATATGTGTTTCTTAAAATAGGGAGCAGAGCATAGACGACAAGAGCGATAATTGCGGGCACTTGACCAATCCCAACGAGAGGAATCAGCAGTCCAAGCAGCGCCAAAGACGGAATTGTCTGCAAGACAGCCGTCACCCCAATGATCCACTCTGCTATCTTAGGGACTCTCGTTAAATAAATCCCTAAAGGAATGGCAATCAAAATCGCTAGAAATAACGCAATGAAGGAAATTTGAATATGCTCAAGTAAGGCGTGTCCGAGCTGATCTTTTCGAGCCCATAGCACACTAGTCCATTCATTCATGTGTCTCGCCCCTCTCAGCAGAAGTACCGGCTAAATACTGAATCACCGCTTGACGAGTGATGAGCCCGATCCGTTCCCCATCCTTCTCAACAACAAGCTCTTCATGCTCTGCCAGTCGAGATAGAACCTCTTCCAGCGTCGCATGGATGGAGACCGCCTCATCGCCTAACAGATCATCTTGAGGCATGGGCTGAGAAATAGTTGTCAGCTCAAATGCTTGATGGTCTACATGACGGGCAGCTCCTGAAACAAACTCCCGCACAAATGGATTCACTGGATGCTGAATCAATTCCTCTGGGCGTCCAACCTGCACCACTTTTCCTTCATTCATCACACATATCCGATCTCCAAGCTTCATGGCTTCCTGCATATCATGTGTCACAAAAACGATGGTCTTTTGAATACGGCGCTGTAACTCAAGCAGATCATCTTGTAATTTCTCTCTCGTCAGTGGATCTAACGCACTAAAAGGTTCATCCATCAGGACAATCTCAGGATCAGCAGCAAGTGCCCGTGCTACGCCGACTCGCTGCTGCTGTCCTCCTGAAAGCTCTGCTGGCTTTCGATGTCGATAGGTAGAAGGCTCAAGCCCCACCATGAACATCAACTCATCAACACGCTGATTCGTCTCAGTCCGCTTCCATTGTTTCAGCTCTGGCACTACAGCAATATTCTCTTCTATGGTCATATGAGGGAACAACGCTATTTGCTGAAGCACATAACCAATATCCCAGCGCAGCTCATAAATATCATAATCGCTGATGGTTCGATCCTTTATGTAAATCTCACCTTCTGTAGAAGAGATGAGACGATTGATCATTTTCAAAGTCGTCGTTTTCCCGCTCCCACTAGGTCCAATCAATACAAAAAATTCACCTTTCTGAATCTCCAAATCAACAGATTGAACGGCATACCGGTCATCAGAAAATTGCATCGATACATTCTTAAATTCAATCATCTTCCCACGCCCTGACTGCAAGTATATTTTAAAATACCAATATGACAGATTAACCTAGTATTTGTATAGAACAAACTGTCACGTTGACTCTCTTTTTACATACTTCCCCTAGTTAGACTGCCAGAAACGACTTTCTCATAAAAGTGAGACAAATAAAAAAAGCGAAGAGCTCAAGGCCCTTCGCTTTTAAGTCAACGACTTACTCACCAGTAACGTATGGAAGTAATGCCATTTGACGTGATTTTTTAATCGCTAATGTCAATTTACGTTGATACTTAGCGCTAGTTCCTGTTACACGACGAGGTAAAATTTTACCACGCTCAGAAACAAACTTTCTAAGAAGATCAACATCTTTGTAATCGATGTGCGTGATTCCGTTAGAAGTAAAGAAACATACTTTACGACGTTTCGCACGACCGCCTCTGCGTCCACCTGCCATTTGTTTTCACACCTTTCCTTTGGTCATTTTTTTCAGATCAATTAGAATGGCAAATCATCATCGGAGATGTCAATCGGTTTACCATCATTCGCAAATGGGTCATCATTGAAGCTATTTCCCTGATTACGATTTTGGTTGTTTTGATTGCCATATGGATTTTGACTTGGTTCATTTCCAAATGGATTCTGATCATTTTGGCTGCCGCCATAATACTGGCCTCCGCTATTACCACCGCCGCTGTATCCACCTGAACCAGCACCGCCGCTTTTAGGCTCAAGAAATTGAACACTTTCAGCTTGAACTTCTGTCACGAAGACACGTTGTCCTTGCTGGTTTTCATAGTTTCTTGTCTGCAAGCGACCGTCTACACCGGCAAGACTTCCTTTTTTCAAGAAATTAGCCACGTTCTCGGCTTGTCTTCTCCAAGTAACACAGTTAATGAAATCGGCTTCACGCTCTCCAGATTGATTCGTAAACGTACGATTCACAGCTAGAGTAAACGTGGCTACAGCCGCACCATTAGGCGTGTAGCGAAGCTCAGGGTCTTTTGTTAGTCTTCCGACCAATACAACACGGTTTAGCATATTGAAAGACCACCTTTAAATATATATTTCAATGATTTATTCTTCTTCTTTAACAACAATGTGGCGAATGATATCGTCACTGATCTTAGCTAAGCGGTCAAATTCTTGAACTGCTGCAGCGTCAGATTGAACGTTTACGATTTGGTAGAAGCCTTCACGGAAATCATTGATTTCGTATGCAAGACGACGTTTACCCCAATCCTTTGTTCCAGTGATCTCCGCACCGTTAGAAGTTAACACGTTATTAAAACGGTCGATAACTGCTTTTTTAGCCTCATCGTCAACTGTTGGGCGGATGATGTACATAACTTCGTACTTTCTCATCTGATTGCACCTCCTTTTGGTCTAAGCGGCCCTATACGGGCAAGGAGCAATAAATTATATTACTCACAATTGTATATTATAACAAATTACTTTGCCTATGACAAGAACCTATACGTTAAAACGGAAATGAATGACGTCTCCATCTTTCACTATATATTCTTTACCTTCTAAACGAACTTTTCCTGCTTCTTTTGCAGCAGACATACTTCCGCCAGCTAGTAAATCTTCATAAGCCACCGTTTCAGCACGAATAAATCCACGCTCGAAGTCCGTATGAATGATTCCAGCACATTCCGGCGCCTTCATTCCTTTTTTAAATGTCCAAGCACGTACTTCTTGCTCACCTGCTGTGAAATACGTAGCTAAGCCAAGAAGTGAATAAGACGCTTTAATCAACTGATCTAAACCTGATTCTTTGATGCCAAGCTCTTCAAGGAACATTTGCTTCTCTTCTCCTTCAAGCTCTGCAATTTCAGACTCAATCTTCGCACAAACGACGATGACTTCAGCGTTTTCGCCAGATGCAAACTCACGAATTTGCTGTACATATTCGTTTCCGTCCTGATCTGCTACTTCGTCCTCACTCACATTTGCTACATACAGAATAGGTTTTGACGTGAGTAAATGAAGCTGCTTCACAAGCTTCTGCTGCTCATCTGTAAATTCAACCGATCTTGCAGATTTTCCAGCTTCAAATGCGTCCTTCAGCTTTTCCAAAATATCAAATTCAGCTACCGCTTCCTTATCTTTTTGTTTCGCAAGCTTACTCACACGAGTTAAACGCTTTTCAACCGTTTCTAGATCAGCCAAAATCAATTCTAAATTAATCGTTTCAATATCTGACACTGGGTCAACCTTACCTGACACATGTGTAATGTTATCATCAGCAAAAGCTCTCACCACGTGACAGATCGCATCTACTTGACGAATGTGAGAAAGGAATTTATTTCCTAAACCTTCTCCTTTAGATGCACCTTTCACAATACCAGCAATATCAGTGAATTCGAAAGCAGTCGGAACTGTCTTTTTTGGCTGCACTAATTCTGTCAGTTTTTGCAAACGCTCGTCTGGAACTTCTACAATTCCGACGTTTGGATCAATGGTACAGAACGGATAGTTAGCAGACTCCGCTCCAGCCTGTGTAATTGCATTAAATAGCGTTGACTTCCCGACGTTAGGTAAGCCAACAATACCAGCTGTTAAAGCCATTCTTTCATCTCCTCTATATGAAACGTGCTCGTTATACTGCGTAATATGAACCTAGAGCAATTATAAGTAGGTTTACATGAAAAGACAAGCTAACCATCATGCATTTTCAATAGAAGAAACATTACCAAAAAGACTAAATCGGAGCTTTAAAATGAGAAATTGCATCTGTTTCTCTGAACAAAAGACAAATTTCATCAAAAAAGCATGAGGCCTACTTAAGCAGTTGGCTCCTCATGCTTGACGAGAATTTTCTTCATTTTTCGTTCAAAATCTCTTCTTGGGATCATCACGCTGTGCCCACACCCTTCGCATTTAATACGAATATCCATGCCCAAACGAATGACTTTCCACCGATTGGCGCCACATGGATGGGGTTTTTTCATTTCAACGACGTCATGTAACCCAAATGCTTTGTCTGCCATCAGCATTCACCTCTCTTGCTCACTTCATTAAATCTATTGTACAAAAAAACGACGATAGAGAGCAATGCACAAAATAAAGAGCCGCTGTCATGTATCAATCCCGTTCTTTTTTATAGAAAAAACCCTTCTTTTAGATCATTTTATTTGTGACCAATAGTTACTTAAACTCCGCTTTTTTTCAATATTGTCACAAACACTGTAGGTCAAAAGGTTTTTATTGGTAGAACGCTGTGGTTTTTCCATATTTTTTGATTTATGATATCTGCATAAATGTTATGTGAGGGAGCAGGTACGATGGTCAATCGAAAGGATAGATTAACCGACAAAGATTATAAAATCATATCCGATCACGCTGGAAACGCAGAGAATTACCAGCAGAACCATACGATAGAAGTAGGTCAGCATACGCTCACTGTCAACGATTTTCTAAAAATAGATCATCAATTATATGGTTTAACGATGCAGCAGGAACAGTCAGATGAGTTCATTGTCGCGTTTCACTGTCCTCTGCCAAAACAAATGACGGTGACATCGGCACAAGATGTTCAAACGGCTACCCAATCATTGTTAAAAACGGATTATGCCTACCCCATTGAAAGAAAATCCTTAGCCGGAAAGCAAGAACATGTCTTTTTTAAAGGGAAGGAATACATCGAGGACATCTGTCAGAAGCACCCAAATGCAGCCATCTATCTCACTGGACAAGCCCTTGCCGGTGCTGTTTGTGCTTATATTGCGACAGAACAACCAGCTGTCAAAAAAGCCATCACATTCGATAGCCCAAATATATGGAGCAGCTTGGCACCTTCCATTCAGCAAAAAGCAGTAGAAGGAAAATATACCCATGTTCTCACAGAATATATTCAACCCAATCATTATGTAGGTTTACTCAATCGCCATGATCATGGAGTTGGACAAGTCAAGTACACCGTACCGCCCCGGGAGCAGGGATCGGTCCAAGAATCCATAAAATATAAACCAAGAGAAATTGACACCTTTTTAAGATCAGCTTTTGCATCAATGAATATAGAGTGGAACGAATCATTTGATACAAATGCATTTTTAGCTCTCGTTTCAGGAGATTTTAAAGTAAATGGGTATTCATTCCATCCGAATGGAACCGCTCGTATTTTAGATGAACAGCTTGATCACAATACAAGTTTTACAGCGATGCTTTTACAAGACATCCATTCAGGCCGTGCATATGCACAAAACGGGATTGAAATTATCATAAAATCCCATTTACTAAAAAATTCATCTTATGATCTACAAAGTATTATTGAACATGAAGTACACACTGTATTTGAGAAAATAGATGGAATTGATGATAGTGTCAAAGATGCCGTCCATCATGTAAAACAAGAGCTGAAAGGACTTGTCGGCTTTGGTCACTATGATTTATTAACCCATAGCGATGTAGAAGCACTGTTAGAGGAAGTAAGGATGGAGCAGCCGCAATCATCCTTTTATTCTCATGAAAAACAACTGAATGCCTTGTACACCTTGAGAGACTACGAACAAGAACTTTCCACCCTTTCAAGACATATGTACACAATGGGTGATGACTATGCCAAGGCAGATAGACGCCTTGCGATGCAAATGGGTATTCGTTAAGAAAGGAGTCGACATATGATCAATCAAAATAAACCTCCTAGTGACGCCCAGCGTTTCTTACAAAATGTGAGTGCCCGCCGCTCCATGTCTGTATTCGAAAGTCAATCTGCACCACAAACACAATCGCAATCACCTGAAGAAATTGCCGCTATTCAGGCCATGCGCAGAGAAGGACAACGAAAAGATTTAAAGCGATTGCTGAAAATGCGGCTTCACGATGAATTGGCAAACACACGCATGCACTTGGAGTACCAATTGTCCAAAACCGAAGACATGATAAACCAGACAACCATTGTCAAACAGCACGTATCCCAGCATTTAAAGGGACAAGCCATCTCAGAAATAGAGGAACGCATGCAGCGTCTCCAGCACATGCCTGTATATGACGATATCAAGGAAGCGATTGATTCCATTCGGATAAAATAAGCACTTCTCTTTGAAAGAGAGGTGTTTATTTTATTTTATCAGTATAATTTTTAGAACGGAAAAATATCTTTTTACTTAAAATCGGATACAGCATTAAACAGACAAGCAAATAAAGATTGAGCAAGCTGTAAATCGGATACAAGAAAGCAATCAAATCAGCAAATCCAAGAGAGGTTAAAGGTGCCATCAAAAGAAGCATGATGAATACAATGAGCCAGCGGGGCATTCGTACAAAAGAGAGCATGCGGCTGGATAAACCAAATAATCCTGCAGCGGTTGTTGTATAAATCGCTAAACAAAGAACAATGGTCATAAACACAAACAATGATGTTGGTGCCCCCTCTAATACTGTAAACAAAGGAATCCCCTCTGCTGAAAGACTCCCAGAAATATCAACTAGTATTTCGTTATACACATAAGAAATGACACCAAAAATCAAACCGCTTAATATACTCGCAACTTTGGCCTCTCCAAGCCCCTTCATTTCTTTCCCCACTGAAGACAGCACCGCCACAACAGATAATATATTCAAAGAAGCAAAGACGATACTAGCAGGCCAATTGTATTGCTGGCCAAAATCAATTCTCCACATATGATCATGATTCATATAATAAAAAACAAACGCATAGATGAGCCCCGCCACCAAAATTGGTATAATGAAGGCATTCACAGATAAGAGCCCTTTCACATCCCAGAAAAAAATCATAAATGAAAATAAACAAAATGCACCGATTCCAACCCAAAATGGCACATGATACATCTCAAGTGTCACCCCGCCACCGGCAATCATGACTGTTGTTGTCGTGAATAGATAAAGAACAATTAAAATATCATACACCTTGGCCAGCCAAGGACCTACAAGACGCTCTAACACCGGCACAAAATGATCGGCACGCACCTCATAACTGATTTTTAACACCACATAGGTAGACAGCATAAACATGAGCGTAAACAGTAGAATGGCTAGTCCGCTATCAAGGCCAAAAAACTGCCATATTTCTTGACCGGAGGCATATCCCGCTCCTATCAAGCTTCCTAAAATTAAAAGCGTCCACCTTGAACCAGCCTTCCACACAATCATCACCTCATAGGTATAGAATTAAGCTTGTTTCCGTATACTGATACTAACTACTATGACAAGGAAGTGAGACCTATGAATAGCAAGAACGGTCTTTTTTTAAGAAATAGGGTGAAAGAATACGTGTCCCATACGGATACAAATGCCATTCAGCAGCTTAAAAGTATTTTATTCTCGCATCTTCAGAAAGCAGGAAAAAGACCCGTTGCCATCGTCTGCATAGGAACAGACCGCTCAACCGGTGACTCTCTAGGTCCACTTGTAGGAACAAAGCTTTCAAGTCTTGATTTAAAAAAGCTGCATGTATACGGCACTCTCTCTGACCCAGTGCATGCGGTCAATTTAAAGGAAAAGCTCGCTGAAATTGAACAAGCTCATAAACATCCATTTATCGTAGCCGTTGATGCCTGTTTAGGTAGAGTGAAAAGTGTAGGATCGTTTCAAATTGGAGAAGGACCGTTAAAGCCCGGTGCAGGTGTGCAAAAAGAGCTGCCAGAAGTAGGCAATATTCATATTAATGGAATCGTCAACGTGAGCGGTTTTATGGAATACTTCGTTCTCCAAAACACACGTCTTCATCTTGTAATGTCTATGGCCAATACACTTTCTGAAAGTCTATCCCACATTGATCAAATGGATTGGACGAGAGAAAAAAGCCGTTCTCTTTTCACCCCTATTCAAAATATCACGGGAAGAATATAAAAAAGACCATCTCATATCAAGATGGTCATTCCGATGATTCTCTCGTAGAAAGCAATTCAAGGATTCTTTCTAAATCTTCATTTGAGAGAAATTCAATCTCAATTTTCCCTTTTTTCTTCTGTTTCTTGATCGTCACTGAAGTACCAAAGTAATTTTGTAAGAAAGATTCTCTTTCTTTCAACACGCGATCCTTTGGTGCTTCTTTTTTCTTTGTTTCACGTGGAACATTTTCATTTAATTGCTGAACAAGTTTCTCAACCTGACGGACATTTAATCCTTCGTCCACGACCTTCTTTACCAATGGCGCCAGCTTCTTTTTGTTTTTCAAACTAAGCAGCGTGCGTCCATGTCCCATGGATAATGTTCCATCCGCAATCAGCTTCTGTACTTCATCCGGTAATGTTAATAAACGAAGGTGGTTCGCAATATGCGGTCTGCTTTTGCCTAATCGCTTGGCTAATTCCTCCTGAGTCACACTTAAGTGATCTAGTAAGGAGGCATAGGCTTCCGCTTCCTCTAATGGAGATAAATCCTCGCGCTGTAAGTTTTCTAAAAGAGCGATCTCCCTCATCAGTGTTTCTGAAAATTCCCTGACGATCGCAGGAATCGTTGTCAAACCAGCTTGTTGTGCTGCACGGAAACGGCGTTCTCCCGCGACAATGTCATATCCCTTAATGGACTTACGAACAATAATCGGCTGTAAAACACCATGCTGCTGAATCGATTCTTTGAGATCAGACAATGCATCATCATCAAACGTTTTCCTTGGCTGATAAGGGTTCGGGCGCAAATCCTTCAACTTAATTTCTTCGACAGTTTCTTCATTGGAATCCACATTGTTAAATAGCGCATTAATACCCTTTCCAAGACCTTTAGCCATTCGCATCCACTTCCTTTGCTAAGTCTAAATAGACATCTGCACCTCTTGAACGTGGATCATACAAGATAATAGGTTTCCCATGACTAGGCGCTTCACTTAGTCTCACATTTCTCGGAATCACGGTCTGATAGACTTTATCTCTAAAGTATTTTTTTACTTCTTCGATGACTTGGATTCCAAGATTTGTTCTTGCATCCAGCATTGTCAGTAAGACACCTTCAATGGCAAGGTCGGTATTTAGATGTTTCTGCACAAGACGAACCGTATTCAACAATTGACTCAATCCTTCAAGCGCATAATATTCACACTGAACCGGTATTAAAACAGAATCGGATGCAGTTAACGCATTAATCGTCAGTAATCCAAGCGATGGCGGGCAGTCAATAATCATATAATCATAATTTTGCTTCACAGATTCAAGTGCTCTTTTCAGCCTCACTTCACGTGAGATCGTAGGCACAAGCTCAATTTCCGCCCCTGCAAGCTGTATCGTCGCAGGAATGACATCAAGATTTTCGACCTCTGTCGTCTTAATCACATCAAGTACATCTGCATCGTCTACTAAAATATCGTACACGCACTTCTCTACGTCGGCCTTCTCAATCCCAATACCACTCGTGGCATTTCCCTGCGGATCAATATCAACTAACAACACTCGTTTTCCTATGTATGCTAAACACGCACCCAAATTAACAGAAGTTGTCGTCTTCCCAACGCCGCCCTTCTGGTTGGTAATCGCTATGATTTTCCCCACGATGTCACCCACTTTCAACTTAACAAGTTTCTCATTCATTCATACTTCCTATTCTATCAAAAAAAGTATGAAACGTTTGCTTTTTTTGTTCCCCCATTATAAATTCGTGAATGAATCTGTGTTTCCGTACATGAATAGATGCATAAAAATACGCTTTAAAGATATATTAATATATCTTTTGAAGAAAATAACGAGACAAAAAACCCCCACTTTCATAAAAGTGAGGGAGATACAATCAAAAGTTTAGCCCGCCAATTTTTCGGCCTTCACTTACAATGACTTTAGGTGTCACTGTTTTATAGTTCTTCTTTTTCAAAAACCCATAGGGTGCTTTAATGGTAAATGTGGCATGTCCAACAGCGTCCCCGGTTTTCGCATAAGCCTGCCATACAATCTTTGAACAATAAGTAGGGTCCAAGGATTGAATAGACATAGTGATCGAATATCGAGCCTTCGGATGGTCTTTCACGTAATCATGCGCCCAATCCCCTGCTAAATCTGCCTTTTCCTGATGATTAATCCGAATCACCTTTGTATTGGCACTATAGCGAAACCAGCTTTGAATCGAATCTATATTTGGATGCTGCCGGAACCCAGGAATGGATGCATAGCTTTTCTCATTAATGACGATGCCTGCATGACCAATTAAACCATTCAAAGCACCAGTGCTCGTCACCAATATATCCCCTTTTTGAGGCATAATATCGGTTCCAGGATACGGTTTACCAAAAAGATGGCGAATGGTATTCGGCCTTTCATCCGTTACCATTTCATCCTGTTTGTTTTGCCTTAAACCATAGTTCTCCAAATCATCATCAGCTGTGATTACATCGATCGCATCGTCCTGAGACGCTTGCTCTTGATTTAATTGTTGAACCGTTACATCTGTCGAAACCACACCTTGTTTCTTCAGAGTACTCAGTTCTTCTTTCGTAATCGTTTCTTCCGCTGAATGAGTATCATGATTTGTTGACGTGCTCACAGCAAACACAGTCGTTTCATTTGAAAAAAGAGAAAAAGAGATTAGTAAATAACAGATAATAGCAAAAACAGTCTTTTTCATTTTCATCAGTTATATGTCACCTCCCTTCTACTATGAAAATCATATTTTACCAATTAATTAATAATAAGTAAATATCATGAATTGAAGGGAGAGAAAGACAAAAAAGCTGACGAGTAATGCTCATCAGCTTCTTTCTATTTAGGAATTCGAATCGTTAATTGGATATATTCCTCAAATTCTTCTTCCTCGGTATTTATTTTAAGTCCGCTGTCTTCTACCATGTGGAGAGACTGACGAATGGTATTCATCGCAATTCGCGTATCTCGGCTAAACGCCTTACGTTTCGGCTTCGGTTTGCGATCTGTTTTTTGTTCAAGCATCTTCACTACACGCTCTTCAGTCTGTTTCACATTCAGCTGCTTTTCGATGATTTCCTGCAACAGCGTGATCTGTAATTCTGGCAGCTTTAGAGGTACAAGTGAACGGGCATGTCTCTCTGAGATTTTTTTCTCCAAAATGGCTTGCTGTACCTCTTCAGGCAACTTTAAAAGTCTTAGTTTGTTTGCAACAGTCGATTGTCCCTTACCTAAACGCTGAGCAAGCGCTTCTTGCGTTAAATCATGAAGCTCTAGAAGACGTGCATAAGCATGAGCCTCTTCAATTGCAGACAGCTCTTCTCTTTGCAAATTTTCAATCAATGCCACAGATGCCGTTTCCGTATCAGTAAAATCTTTTATAATAGCGGGGATCTTCTCCCATTGAAGAGTTTGTACCGCTCTCCAACGTCTTTCGCCGGCGATCAGTTCATATTTTCCTTCTTCTTCTGTTGGTCTAACAACAATCGGTTGAATAATGCCATGGGTATGAATGGTTGTGGCCAGCTCTTGTATCTTTTCTTCTGAAAAAATGGTGCGTGGCTGAAAACGGTTAGGCATAATTGTGTCGACCGGGAGCTCCTGTATCTCTTCCTTTAATGTTTCATGCTCAGCAATCTCTGCCTCTATTTCGGTATCACGCTCAGGATGTTCTTTGTCACCAAGCCCGAAGAAGCGTGAGAGTGAATGCTTCATGAACCTACACCACCTTTAAAAACTACCTTTTTATAATTCTATTTTCTCATGTTTTTTCCTTCTGTAAAATCATAAATATTGAAGAAAAACCGACCTTTTACATGATCAACCCTCTATTGGCGATTTATTAGGTGTTCCTGGTTTTCTAGGATATTTTTTTGGTGTTTGTTTTTTCTTTTCAATGACAATGATGTTCCGTTCGCTTTCTTCTAAAGGAAGAACAAAGGAATGCTTTTCAACAACCTCTCCTCCGAGGACAGTAACGGCTTTTTTTCCTGCTTGCATCTCTTCATCTGCAGCAGATGCTTTTAATGCAACAAACAAACCTTCCTTTTTCACAAGAGGCAGGCATAGTTCGCTTAAGACAGATAAGCGCGCAACTGCTCTAGCGGTGACAAGGTCATAGCTTTCACGCTGATCTTTACGTTGTCCAAAGGTCTCCGCACGATCATGATAAAAAGTAGTATCTTGTAAGTTTAACCCTTTTGCTAACTCATTGAGAAACGTAATGCGTTTCTGGAGAGAATCAACAATGGTCACATGTAGATGAGGGAAACAAATTTTAAGAGGAATGCTTGGAAAACCAGCACCAGCTCCAATATCACAAATTGTTGTCACATTGTGAAAATCAATAAAAAATGCTGCTGATATCGAGTCATAAAAATGCTTTAAATATACTTCTTCCTTTTCTGTAATGGACGTTAAATTCATCTTCTCGTTCCATTCTACAAGCATATGGAAGTAAGTTTCAAATTGTTCAAGCTGCACTGGAGAAAGAGTGATCCCTTTCTCCTCTAGTGCTGCTGTAAATTGTTCAATGTTCATGCCGACATCCTTTCTACTCTGCTATCTTCGCAATACGTCCCTGCTCCAAATACACTAAAAGGATAGAAATATCAGCAGGGTTAACGCCTGAAATACGAGAAGCCTGTGCAACAGAAAGCGGTCGGACTTCTTTTAGCTTTTGCTTCGCTTCAGTTGCAATCCCTTTGATGGCATCATAATCGATTCGATCCGGAATCTTTTTGTTTTCCATCTTTTTCAGCTTTTCAACTTGTTGGAGCGACTTTTCAATATAACCTTCATATTTAATTTGAATCTCTACCTGTTCACACACATCAGCAGGAAGCGGTGTGTCAGCAGGAGCTAGTTTCACAACAGATTCATAGTTCATCTCTGGACGCTTCATCAGATCACTAGCGCGAATACCATCCTTCAATTCACTTCCACCAAGAGAACGGATATATTCCTGTGTCTCTGCTGTAGGTTTAATAATGACAGAATATAAACGTTTTTTCTCTGCTTCAATAGCCTCTTTTTTCTGTGTGAATGCTTGGAATCTCTCTTCAGAAATTAGACCAATGTTATATCCAAGTTCCGTTAATCTTAAATCAGCATTGTCATGACGCAGAAGTAAGCGGTACTCTGCACGAGAAGTTAAAAGACGGTAAGGTTCATTTGTACCCTTCGTGACAAGATCATCAATGAGAACACCGATATATGCATCAGATCGGCTTAAAATGACTTCTTCTTTACCCAATGCTTTTCTTCCTGCATTGATACCTGCCATAATTCCTTGACCTGCAGCTTCCTCATAACCAGAGGTACCATTAATTTGGCCAGCTGTATATAATCCAGAAATTTTCTTCGTCTCAAGTGTCGGCCACAATTGTGTAGGCACAATCGCATCATACTCAATGGCATAACCCGCTCGCATCATTTGTACATTTTCAAGCCCTGGAATGGTTGACAGCATTCGCTGCTGTACATCCTCTGGCAGACTTGTAGATAAACCTTGAACATACACTTCTTGCGTATTACGGCCTTCTGGCTCTAAGAAAATTTGATGTCTCGGTTTATCATTAAAACGAACCACCTTATCCTCAATAGACGGGCAGTATCTAGGACCTGTTCCTTTAATCATACCTGAATACATAGGAGAACGGTGAAGATTCTCATCAATAATTTGATGAGTCTCTAAACTCGTGTATGTTAACCAGCATGGTAATTGATCTGTAATATATTCCACAGTTTCATAAGAAAACGCACGTGGTACATCGTCACCTGGTTGAATTTCCGTCTTACTATAATCAATCGAGTGGCTGTTTACTCGAGGTGGTGTCCCAGTTTTAAAGCGAACCAAATCGAATCCTAATTCTGCTAGATGATCCGATAATTTAATGGAAGGCTGCTGATTATTAGGACCGCTTGAATAAGAAAGATCTCCTAAAATAATGCGGCCTTTTAAGAAAGTACCAGTCGTTAGAACAACAGACTTCGCGCGATAATTTGCACCTGTTTGAGTCACAACACCTTTACATTCATCATCTTCTACAATTAAATGGTCTACCATCCCTTGCAGCATTGTTAGGTTTGGTTCATTTTCCATTGTTTTTTTCATTTCGTGCTGATATTGAAACTTATCTGCTTGCGCTCTTAACGCACGGACAGCAGGTCCTTTCCCAGTATTCAGCATACGCATTTGAATATGTGTCTTATCTATATTTCGTGCCATTTCTCCGCCTAGCGCATCAATTTCTCTGACGACAATCCCTTTAGCGGGACCTCCTACGGACGGATTACATGGCATAAAAGCAACCATATCGAGATTGATGGTCAATACAAGTGTTTTGGCGCCCTGTCTTGCAGAAGCAAGAGCAGCCTCAACACCAGCATGACCGGCACCGACGACGATTACATCATATTGGCCAGCTTCATAACCCATTTCTTTTGTTCCTCCCTTTACTTTCCTAAACAGAATTGAGAGAATAACTGATCAATTAAGCTTTCATGAACAGCATCCCCAATAATTTCACCTAGCTGCTCCCAACAGCGTGTTAAATCTATTTGAACAATGTCGATCGGTACATCCATTTCAATTCCTTCTAGAGCATCCTCAATCGATTGTTTTGCTTCTTGAAGGAGCGCAATATGCCTAGTATTGCTTACATACGTTAAATCTCCACTTTCAATTGAGCCAGTGAAGAATAAAGATTGAATGGCCATTTCAAGCTCATCAATCCCTTTTTCTTGTAATAAAGATGTTGTCACGACTGGACGATCTTTCGCTAACTCTTTTACTTTTTCTACATCAAGTTTAGGCTCAAGATCAGTCTTATTGACAATCACAATAATATCCATACCCGAGACAGCCTCAAATAGCTTAATATCTTCCTCAGATAACTCTTCACTATAATTGAGCACAAGTAAAATCAGGTCAGCTTCTTTTAAGACCTGTCTTGATCGTTCGACCCCAATACGCTCAACAATGTCTTCAGTCTCACGTATACCTGCAGTATCTACTAAACGGAGCGGCACTCCTCTTACATTCACATATTCCTCGATGACATCTCTGGTTGTTCCAGGAATATCGGTCACAATCGCCTTTGTTTCCTGAACAAGACTATTTAATAAGGAAGACTTCCCAACATTTGGCCTTCCAATAATAACAGTAGATAAACCCTCACGTAGGATTTTCCCCTGCTGTGAAGTCGTTAGAAGCGATTCAATTTCCTTTTTCACAGATGTCGCCTTTTCAACTAAGACTCGATGTGTCATTTCTTCCACATCGTCATACTCTGGATAATCAATATTCACTTCTACATGGGCAAGTGTCTCCAATATCTCACCACGAAGACGTTTAATCAAACCGGAGAGACGTCCCTCCATTTGAGTCATTGCGACATTCATCGCACGGTCAGTCTTTGCACGAATCAAGTCCATTACGGCTTCTGCTTGTGACAAGTCGATTCTTCCATTTAGGAAAGCACGTTTTGTAAACTCACCTGGCTCCGCTAATCTCGCTCCTTCTTTTAAAGCAAGCTGCAAGACTTTATTGACCGTGACAATTCCGCCATGGCAGTTGATCTCAATAACGTCTTCTCTCGTAAATGTTTTTGGTGCTCTTAATACAGACACCATGACCTCTTCTATCACTTGCTCGGTACTTGAATCTACAATATGACCATAATGAATTGTATGAGAATCCACTGATACAAGTTTTTTCTCCTTAGGCCCCTTATACATGCGATCAGCAATCTGAACTGCATCAGGCCCACTTAAACGTATAATGGCAATTGCCCCTTCACCCATTGGTGTAGAAATTGCTGCAATTGTATCCACCGCTCATTCACCTCTTTCTCTATTCAATAGACAGTCTTATATCTATTAAATGGACGTTGTCCATCTCTATATCAAAAACGCTTAATCCAAAATTTAAAGATACCATAAATGCATGCGAAGCGAAAGTAGCCCACATTTAATTATCCACAGTTTTGCACCCTGTCTATTTTAACACTTAACTTATCCACATGTGAATAACGACGTTCTAAACTTGTCTTCACATCTTACACCTAAATCCAATAAATTAAAACGCCCTTCTCCCTTTGCAACTAAGGGAAAATGACGTTTTCGATCTAAATAACACACTAACTTTTTAGAAATAAAGGAGGAATCTACTATTAAAAGGTAATTTTTCAATAAAAAAAGACTAAAATCCAGCTTTGCTGAATCTTAGCCTTTCTGCTATTTTTTATACATCACCACAACATGACGCTTGCTGCCTGTATCTTCGGATGCCGTGGCAAGTTCTTTAGAAAATGCTGCAATCGTATCATGAACGACTTTTCGTTCATTCGAAGGCATCGGTTCTAAATGAACCTTTCTCTTCGTTTTTAAAACACGGTTTGCCGTTTTGATTGCATATTGTTCAAGTGCTTCTTGTCGTTTCTTCCTATAATCTCCAATATCAATTGTAATATGATGATACTGATCAGAATAACGATTAAACACTAACTGCACCAAGGTTTCTAAAGAGTACAGTGTTTGTCCTCTTTTTCCAATCATTAATGAAGTTTTGTCTCCATTAATGTGAAAAGAAATCTTTTTCGTTTCTTTTTTCGAAACAATATTTGCTTTAGGATCAATTGATTTAACAATTTTATCTAAATACTGTGTTGCTAATTTGAGCGCATCTCGCTTTTCTACTAACTTGACAACAGCTTGTCTTTTACCAAATAATCCTAAAAACCCTTTGTTTCCTTCATCTACTATTGTGATATCTACTTCTTCTTGTAGTAGTTGAATTTGTTTCAGTCCGGAATCTACTGCTTCTTCGACTGTGCGACCGACAGCAGTTATTTCCTTCATTTTTTGTTCCCGCCAGCTTTTTCTTTTGTATCAACTTTTACTTGAGGTGTTTTAATGACCAAAGTTTGAATGATCATGAAAATGTTACCTACAACCCAGTACAGTGAAAGTGCCGCTGGGAAACTGATTGCAAATACAATGATCATAATTGGCATCACCCAAAGCATAATCGCCATTTGAGGGTTGTCCGAAGGATTTCCAGCCATCATTAGCTTCTGCTGGATAAAAGTAGCTACACCTGCAATAATCGGTAGCAGGAATAATGGATCTGGACTGCCTAAGTCAAACCATAAGAAAGTATGCTTCTTGATTTCAGCTGTTCTCATGATCGCATGATAAAAACCAATTAAGATTGGCATTTGAATTAAGATTGGGAAACACCCTGCTAATGGATTTACACCATTCTTTTGGAAAAGAGCCATTGTTTCCTGTTGAAGCTGCTGCTGTGTTTTCTGGTCTTTTGAGCTATATTTTTCACGAAGCTTCTTTAGTTCTGGCTGAAGTGCTTGCATTGCTTTTGTACTTCTTAACTGTTTAATCATTAATGGTAAAATGAGCAAACGAATCAAAAGAGTTACAATAATAATCGCTACACCATAGTTTTCACCAGTTAAGTTTGCCATATAAGTGATTAATTGAGATAGCGGGTATACAATGTAAGAATTCCAGAATCCCTTACTATCTGATGTGATTGGTTCATTGATTTGTGTACATCCTGCCAATAGAACCAACACGCCAATCAAGCTAAATATTAGTAATAATCGCCTTTTCAACAAGATTCCTCCCATTACTTCAAACTTTATTTAAGTTGGAATTGATTACGAAAGTGACTCACCTAATCAGTATGGTAACATTTTTTCATTACAAAGTGGTGGTTTCATTTTAATTCACTAGATGAAGGAAGCGCTTTTAAAAATTGATTCAACGAAAGTTTCTATTACGAAGACTTTTTCGGTTGTTGTTGATAAACAGCGGATTTTCTAAATAAATGCTGGAGAGACTTCTTTGTTTCTTCAAAGGTCAATTCGCTTGCTGGTTTTCGTGCGATAACAATGTAGTCTTTTTCTTGCTTTAGCTTATGACCTTCCTCTAAGAACACCTGACGGATTAGTCGTTTAATCCGGTTTCTTATCACTGCATTCCCTATCTTCTTACTGACAGACAATCCTAAACGCAGTTCTTCTTGATTTGGTTGGTCCAGCTGATAAATGACGAATTGGCGATTAGCCATTGATTGACCTTTTTTGAACACTGTTTGAAACTCTTCATTTTTTTTTAGCCTGTTTCGCTTCTTCATGTTTTCTTCCACTCCGATAAAAACTGACAGTTCATTTACGATTTTATGTAAAAAAGACCACTGACATTATTCAGTGGCCTAAGCTGATAATTTTTTTCTACCTTTGCTGCGGCGTCGCTTTAAAACTAGACGTCCGTTTTTAGAACTCATACGGCTGCGGAAGCCATGAACTTTACTACGCTTACGGTTATTTGGTTGAAACGTTCTTTTCATTTATGACACCTCCCTGAGGAATAGCTGTTTAAGACAGTCTAACTCATTATATTTGTGTAACCCATCGATTGTCAATATCAATGATAAAACTCTTATTATCAACCTTATAAGCATAACACAAGTTATCAAGTGAAGAAACCTTCTTTTTTAGTTTCCAGCATTTTATTCTTTTTTTCCTTCAAAAAAACCTTCAAAACAAGGTTGTGGATATTTTTCCGGCATATTTTGACTATCCACATCCATTATCGACATTTTTTTCACACAAATAACCTATGTGGATAATTATTTTTCAACAGGATGTAAAGTGTGTGGATAAGTTTGTGACACCCATTGCACCATCTTGTTTATTTTGATATTATATTTGTGTTTTAACTCTTAATTACTTATCTGGCCTATTTATCTTATCCACAATTTGTGGATAACCTGTGGAAAGTTATTACACAGCTTGTTGAATTGTTTATCCACAACCTGTGTAATTTGTCGAAAAGACGTTTTTCTACTATATTAATTGTTTTCAACAAAGTATGTGCACGAATGGTGATGACCATTTGCTCTTTTTCGTGTTCTATAACAGTTTGATACTGGTCATTTTAAAAAGAAAAGGAGGGGGGAGAAGCCTT